>CAWJGP010000010.1:0-184299 GCA_963842535.1 uncultured Actinomycetota bacterium | reverse complement strand
TGCCCGGGACCTCGACGACGAGGTTGCCGGTCGCGTCGCGGCGCGTCGCGAAGCCGTGCCCGCCGGCCCACGCGACGACGTGCGCGACGACGGCGTCCTCCTCGTAGGAGGGCCGGGGGATGCGCGTGAGCGCGGCGAAGTGGCGCCAGAACGGCTCGGGCTCCAGCCCGCTGAAGGGATCGGTCACGGTCGCCATGATGCCGGGTGACCGCGCCCGGCGGCGCGGCGCGTCAGACGATCGACGCGCGCGCCGTGGCCAGCGGCCTGGCGTAGCGGCCGCCGCGCTTGCGCGCGATCGCGACCCGCGCCTGCACGGGACCCCGGACGAGCGCGGCCGAGACGGCGAGCCTGGGCAGCTTGCCCGCGCGCCGCAGCTGGGCGGTCCGGGTCCGGCAGCGAGGCTTGCGGCCCGGCTGGACGAGGCAGGCCGTGATCCGGTAGGCGCCCGCGGGGGCCTTGACGCGGCCGAGCCGCAGCCGCGCCGAGCGGTCCGTGCCGGCGGTCGTGACCGTCAGCTGCGCACGGCCGCGGGCGCGGCCGCGGCGGTCGCGGACCCGGACGGGCACGGTGCGCGTCTGCGGCGGCACCAGCGGCGCGGCGGGGACCGGCGGGACGGACGGCAGGGTCGTGGTCGCCGGCATCGCGATCTCGCGCTGCGCGATGCCCACGAGGCCGACGCGGTCCGTGCCGGTCGCGGTCACCGTCGCCGGCGCGCTGATCAGGACGGTCTGCCCGCTCAGTAGGTCGGCCCAGCCGCCGCGGCCGTCCGAGACGACGAGGTCGGCGAGCCCCGACTCCGCGTCCTCGCCGCTCGCCGTGCAGGCGAAGTCGGGCACCACCGTGCGGAAGCATTCGAGCCGCACCGTGGGCGCGGTGACGTCGAGCCGGACGAGCTCCGAGCGCCACGACGTCCAGACGCCGCCGGCCGAGCCGACCCGGGTCTCGAGCGTGTGCACGCCGCCGCCGGCGACGGTGGCCTGCGCGCCGGTGCGGACCGCTCCGCCGTCGACGCGCCACTGCCACTGCGTCGCGTTCGTGCCGGTGAGCGTCACGGCATACGGCGCGGCTCCCCAGCCGGACGGCGCGGCGGGCGTCTGGTTGACGGGCAGCGGCGGCGCCGGGGTCTCGACGCCGCAGGCGACCTCGAGCGGGCCGGCGCACGCGCCGAGCATCGCCGAGGCGTACACGTTCCAGTGCGACGCGAGCCACGAGCCGGCGGCCGGGGCCGGGTTGAAGTAGTCGTCGCCGCCGCAGTCGAACGTCTCCGTGACCGCTTCGGACTGCTGCGGACAGGGGTAGGTGAGCGCGTTGTCCGACCCGCCGTCGGCGTAGCACATGACGTCCCACTCGTCCGTGCAGTGCCCGGCGACCTGCGACCCGACGGTGCCGGTCGTGTGCGGCGCGCCGCCCTGGACCGCGCCGAGGTTGTGCCCCATCTCGTGCAGCATCGTCGTCGGGTCCGCGTACGGCGAGGACGGCAGGGACGCCGGGCCCCAGACGACGGACACGAGCCGGCCGGCGTCATGGCTCGCCGCCCCGGGCGCCTCGGCCGCGGGGCCGTAGGTGAACTCGCCCGTGCCGGCCACCGAGCTCTGACGCATGGCGTCGGCGTAGACGATCCAGTCGCGCGGGCCGCTCTGGCTCGCCACGACGGCGCGGACGTCGGCGGCGAGCTGGGTGAAGTTCGGCCCCCCGTAGGCGGCGATGGGACGCGGCAGGCGGACGACCTGGATGTCGACGTTGCCGGCGCCGCACGAGGTCCCCATGTCGAAGCGGATCGTCTTCGTCCCGCCGGACTGGCCGGCGATGAAGCGCGAGAGCAGCGACACGTTCGCCTGGAGCCGGTCGGCCAGCTGGTCGAAGCGGCTGGTCCGGTCCGACGCGTAGGCGTAGACGACCTTGAACTGGGGCGTGGCCGGCGGGTGCACCGCGTTGGCGACGTCGTCGGGGGTGCCGGTGCCCGGGTCGAGCGCCGGCGGGGTGTCGCCGCACCACGTCTCCTCGAGCCCGGCGGCGGCCGTCCCGAGCGTCGCGCCCGGCACGCCGGCCAGCTCCGCCCGGGCGACCGGCGCGACGACCGTCGCGTCGGGCACGTCGGCCACGGCGTCGGAGTGGTAGGCATAGGCCACGGGCTCGCCGTCGACGATCCTGGTGCCCTGGGCGACGGGGTCGGACAGGTGCGGTCCGTCGTGGGCCCCGGCCACGGCGGCGGGCAGGCCGAGCAGCAGGCAGGGGACGAGGACGAGCAGCCGGAGACGGCGTGGAACGGTCACCCTCCTGTTGTCGGCGGCTGCTGCCGGGCGTGCAGTCCTCCGACAGGATTCCGGACGAAAGTCAGCCGCCCAGGGCGCGGGAGACCGCCGCCGCGGCGGCGAGCAGCTCGGGCAGCACCACCCGGCGGCGCTCGGGCGTGAAGCGCCCCGCCGGTCCCTGCAGGCCGAGGATGGCCACGAGCGTCCCGTCGCGTCCCGCGACCGGGGCGGCGAGTGCGTTGAGGTCCGGCTCCCGCTCGCGCTCTGCCTCGGCCCAGCCCTGGGCGCGGACGGCCGCCAGCTCGGCCGCGAGCGACGCCGGGTCGGTCAGCGTACGCTCGGTGAAGGGGGCGAGCGCGGCCGGCTCCCGGCCGGTGTGGGCGAGCAGCACCTTCCCGGTCGCCGTGGCGTGGGGGACGCTCGGCCGGCCGAGGCGCGCCATGCTCACGACGCTGGAGCCGCCGGGGACGAAGTCGACGGTCACCGCCTCCTCGCCGTCCGGGACCGAGAGCGTCGCCGTCTCGCCCGTCGCCTCGACGAGCGCGCGCAGCTGCGGGCGCGCGAGCTCGCGCACGTCGAGCCGCGCCAGGACGCGGTCGGCGAGCGCGACCAGGTGCAGGCCGAGCCGGTAGGGCCCGCCCGGCTCGCGCTCGACCAGGCCGCCGCGCTCGAGCGTGGCCAGCAGCCGCGAGGCCGTGCTCGGGTTGACCCCGATGCGCCGGGCGAGCGCGTTGACGCCGGCGGGACCGTCGGCCAGGGCGTCGAGCAGCGCGACCGCGCGCGCGACGGAGCCGACCGGCCGGCCGCTGTCCTCGCTCATCCCGCTCAGGCTAGGAGACGAGCTCGAGCACGGGCCGGCGCGCCTCGTGCGCGGCGCCGGTCTCGCGCAGGACGTCGATCATCGCGGCGGTCGCCGGCGAACGGTAGCCCTTCAGCGCGGTCGCGAAGATCTGCCGCACGGGCGTGTCGCGGCCGAGCGGCCGGATCACGATGTCGTCGCGCACGGTCCGCAGGCCCAGCTCGGCGATCAGGGAGACGCCGACGCCGGCGGCCACGAAGCCCTGCACGGCCGAGTAGTCGTCCGTCTCGAAGGCGATCCGCGGGTCGAAGCCGAAGCGCAGGCAGGCCTGGCTGATCATGCGGTTGCACTCGCAGTCCGGCGCGCCGCCGATCCAGGGCTCGTCGGCGAGGTCGGCGAGCCGCACGCCGCGCTTGCGCGCGAGCGGGTGGTTGGGCGGGAGGACGAGGTACATCGGGTCCTCGAGGAGGTGGTGGTGCGTCACGCCCTCGCCGTCGCGGTCCTCGCGCTTGCCGGCGCCGAACGTGATCGCGAGGTCGATGTCGCCGGCGCGCAGCGCGGCGACCGCCTCTTCAGGCTCCAGCAGCGTCATCGACAGCTCGACGGCGGGGTACTGCTGCGCGAACGCCGAGATGGCGATCGGCATCACGGTCGCCGCGGCCGACTCGAACGCGGCCAGCCGCAGGCGCCCGCCGCGCAGCCCGGCGATCGCCTCCAGCTCGGCCTCTGCCTCGGCCAGCTTGGAGAGGATCCCCTCGGCGTGGCGGACGACGGCCTCGCCGGCGTCGGTGAGCCGCACGCCGCGCGCGCTGCGCTCCACGAGGATGGCGCCGGCCTCCCGCTCGAGAGCGGCGATCTGCTGCGAGACGGCGGACTGGGTGAAGGAGAGCGACTCGGCTGCGGCGGAGAACGAGCCCCGGAGGGCGACCTCGCGCAGGACGCGCATGCGGCGGACGTCGAGCATCAGTGCATCTTATACCAGTCCCCGAGAACGTTCATTTGTGCTGATGGCATTCGTCGCCGACACTGATGACACTCCCAGAGTCCACCTCGTCCAGGAGCACCGCATGTCCTACCTCCCCACCGATGCTTCCGTCCTCATCCGCGCCGCGCGCGGCTCCGACGACGGCGTCCTCGAGGCGCTCGCCCGGCTCGACTCGCAGGTCCCCCTGGCCGGCGACGTCCTGCTCGCCGAGGCGGACGGCATCGTCGTCGCCGCCCTCGCCGGCGACCGCGTGATCGCCGACCCGTTCCGCCCGACCTCCGACGTCGTCGCGCTCCTGCGCATCCACGCCGGCCGCGCGGCGCGCAGCCACGGCGCCCGGCACCGCCTGCGCATCCCCCACCTGCGCACGGCGTAGCATCACCGGGGCGTGACCGTCCGCGCCATCGAGGAGCCTGCCGAGCTCGACGTTCTCGAGCCGCTGTGGCTCGCGCTGCACAGGCACCACCGGACGGTCCTCCCTCCGGGCACGCTCGTCGCCGACGACGCCTCGTGGGCCCGGCGCCGGGCGCTGTACCGCGGCTGGATGGAGGACGGCGACGCGCTCGTGCTGGTCGCCGAGCGCGCCGGCGAGCTCGCGGGCTACGCGGTCGCGCACCTGCACGACGGCCCGGACGACACGTTCGCGGTCGGCGACCGGTACGCCGAGCTGTACTCCCTCTCCGTCGCTCCGCCGGCCCGCGGCGCGGGCGTGGGCACGCAGCTGATGGACGAGCTCGACCGGCGGCTCGCCGCGCTCGGCATCGCCGACCTCGCGGTCGCCGTGATGAGCGACAACCACGACGCGCTGCGCTTCTACGAGCGGCGCGGCCTGCGGCCGACCGAGACGTACCTCTGGCGGATCGGCGGCGCCTGACCGAACGGCGGGCGACACCGCGGCGCCTCCCCGGTACGGTCGCACGATCGCCCGCCGCACGCTCCTCGCCGCCGTCCTGCTCGCGCTTCTCGCGCCGGCCGCGGCGAGTGCCCAGCAGCGGTGCTGGCGACGAACGGGAGCAGCCTGCAGGCGCCCCCGAACCTCGTGCTGCCCGGCGGCGCGAACCAGTGCCGCGCGCGGCCCTACATCGGGGTCGGCGCCGGCAGCATCACCTTCATCGACACGGGCATGGCCAACTGCATGTGGTGGTCGACGGAGCACGGTCCCGACGGCCAGATCGTCGCGAACACGTACGTGCCACGCGGGGCCGGGGCGGTCACGCGGGTGCGGGTGAGCAGCGGCGCCGCACCGGCGCCGCTGCGCTTCGCGATCGTCAGCTCCGGCGGCGGGTTGTGCTGCACGACCAAGGCGATCTCCGAGCCGATGAAGCTCAAGCGCGCGCGGCGCTAGGGGACGAGCGCGAACACGCGCGACGGCGTGCCGGACGCGCCGGGGAGGTTGAGCGCGCCGACCACGAGCGTGGCGCCCGTCGCGGGGACCGCTTCGAGCCCGACGAGGCCCTCGAGGTGCCAGAGGCCGGCCGGCAGGGACAGGTGGTGCACGGGAGACTCCGGCAGGTGGCCCGGGTCGATGCCGAGCGTGTCGATGCCGAGCCCGGCGACCCCGCGCTCCACCAGCAGCGCGGCCGCGTCCGCCCCGTAGCCGGGGAACGCGAGCGGATCGCCCAGGTAGCGGGCCGGGTCGGCGCGATACGCGTCCCACCCGGTGCAGAGCAATACCGCGGCACCGGCGGGCACGCGGCCGTGCTCGGCCTCCCAGGCCTCGACGTCGGCCGCGCGCAGCACCCACGCCGGGTCGCCGCCGCAGCGCTCGCGCGCGTCGATCCGCACCGCCGGGCGGACCAGGTCGGCGGCCGGGATGTCCGCCACCGCTGTACCGCCCGGCACGACGTGGCGCGGCGCGTCCAGGTGCGTGCCCGCGTGCTCGGGCATGCGCAGGGTCTGCGCCCAGAAGCCGTACTCGTCGTAGCCCTCGGTCTCGGGGACCGCGGCGAACGGCTCGGAGCCCGGCCACAGCACGGTCCGCTCGTCGAGCGGCTGCGTCAGGTCGAGGACCCTCATCCGCGGCCCTCGTCGAACGGCCGCTCGAACAGCGTCGAGAGCACGATCTGCGTCTGCGTGCGGGTGACGCCGCTGTGGTCGCGGATCCGCTCGAGCGCCTCCTCCAGGTGGGAGGTGTCGCGCGCCCGCACGTGCAGGACGGCGCTCGCCTCGCCCGCGACGGTGTAGGCGGCCTCGACCTCGGGGTGGCGCTCGACCGCGGCGCGCACCTCGGCCGCCGCCATGCGCCCCTCGCAGTACAGCGCCACGAACGCGTGCGTGCCCCAGCCGAAGCGCCCGGGGTCGACGAGGGCCGTGTAGCCGCGCAGCACGCCCTCGGCCTCGAGCCGGTCGACGCGCCGCTTCACGGCCGGCGCGCTGAGCGACACCTGCTGGCCGATGCCCTGGAACGAGCGCCGGGCGTCCTGGCGCAGCAGCGCAACGATCTGACGGTCGATGTCGTCCATCGCAGGCCGGGAAGCCTACCCGCGCAACGCATCGGCGTTGAGCGAGCTGTGGGCGAGCGGGCAATCATGAACCGGACATGACGAACCGTTCTCCTGGCGCGACGGTGAGCGCCGCATCGCGTTCGGCCGCGGGAGGGCGGCCGAGGCCGTCGAGCTGCTCGGCGGGCCGGGCTACCTGCTGCTCACGACGCCGCGCGGCGACGCCGCGCTCCCCGCCCTGGCCCGGGCCGCCGCCGCGGTCCGCCACGTGCCTGGCGGGACCGTCCCCGAGTTGGCCGCGGGCGCGCTCGCGTGGGCGCGCGCGCAAGGCGGCGACGGGCGCGTCGCCGCGCTCGGCGGCGGGCGCGTGATCGACGTCGCCAAGGCGGTGGCGGCGGCGCTCGGCCCGCCCGCCCGCGCGCTGGCCGTCCCCACGACGCTGTCGGGGGCCGAGCTGACGACCGGCCACCGGCACGCCGCCGGCGTCGACGAGGCCACGCCGCGCGTGCGCTGCGCGATCGTCGTGTGCGACCCCGCGCTCGCCGCCTCCCAGCCCGAGGACGAGCTGACCGCGAGCGCGCTCAACGCCCTGGCGCACGCCATCGAGGGGCCGTGCACGGTCGCCGCCAACCCGGTCGCGACGCTCGCCGCGCACGACGCCGCGCGGCGCCTCGTCGGCGCGTTCGCCGGGCCGGCGCCCGACCGCGACGAGCTGGCGCTCGGCGCCCTGCTGGCCGGGTACGCGCTCGACTCCACCGGCTTCGGCCTGCACCACGTGCTCGCGCAGACGCTCGTGCGCGAGGGGCTCGCCGCCCACGGCCCGGCGAACGCGATCCTGCTGCCGCACACCGTCCGCGGCGCTCGCGCGCCGCTTCCCCGAGCGGGACGCGGCCCTCGCCCGCGTGCTCGGCGAGGCGCCCGCGGCCGCCGCCGCACGGCTCTGCGCCCGCACGGGGACGACGCGGCTGCGCGACCTCGGCGTGACCGCGAGCCGGCTCGAGGCGTGCGTGGAGGCCGCGGCGGCGCGTCCCCAGCTCGACGCGACGCCGCCGCGCCCCGACCGGGCGGAGCTGCGGGCGCTCTACGAGGCCGCCCGCTGACCATTACCCTCGCGCCCATGGCGCCGAGCGCGACGCAGCTGTCCGACCTCGCCGCCCGGGCGCTCGACGGGCTCGGCGGCGAGGCCCAGGCGACCGTGTGGTGGGAGCGCCGGCTCGCCGTCGGCGAGCACGGCGTCTCCGACCTCGTGCAGCAGACCGCCGAGCTCGTGGTGCTCGCGACGGGCGGGTCGGCGCGGCCTCGACGACCGACCTCGGCGCCGACGGGCTGGCCCGCGCGGCGGCGGCCGCCGCGGCGCACGCCGCGCTCGACCGCGAGCCCGTCGACGCGCGCCGGCTCCCCGACCCGGCGGCCGGCGCGCCCCACGACGGCTGGGACCCGGCCGTGCTCGACGCTCGACCCGTCGACGCTCGCCGACGCGACTGGCCGATGCGGCCGGCGACGGGCTCGCGATCGAGCTGCGCGCCGGCGCGGCGCGGGTCGCGATCGTCTCCACCCGCGGCGTCGCCGCGTTCGAGCAGCGCAGCTTCGCCACCGGCCGAGGTCCATGCGCCCGGGCGTCCGCTCGCGGTGGCGCATCGGCCCCGCGCTGCTCGACCTCGACGCGCTCGTCGACGCTGGCTGGCCGGCTTCCACGAGGGCGCGCCGCAGACGGCCGAGCCGGGCGAGCCGGCCGTCGTGCTCGGCCCGGTCGCCGTCGCGCAGGTGCTCGAGGCGCTCAAGCCCGAGCTCGCCGGACCCGAGGCGCTGATCGCCGCGCGCCGCGGCGCCCGCTCGCGGCGCCGTGCATCACGCTCGCCGACGACGCCCGGCACGCCGGGACGCTGCCGCGCAGCTACGACGCCGAGGGCGTCCCGCGCCGCGCGCGTGACGCTGATCGCCGGCGGCGTCGCCGCAGGGCGTCGTCGCGCGACACGGCGTCGGGCGCCACGACCGGCCACGCCACCCGCCCCGGTCACGCCGAGCCGTGGCCCGAGCACCTCGTGCTCGCCGGCGGCGAGGCCGCGGACGAGGACGAGCTCGCCGCGCCGATCGCGCTCGGGCTCCCATCCCCGCCTTCCTCCTCACCGAGCAGGCTGGCTGCTCGACGGCGCCCGGCTGATCGAGCGCGGCGAGCCGACGTGGCCGGTCAACGGCGTCGCCGAGGTCGACCCGCTCGCCGTGCTCGCCGCGACCGAGGCGCTGACCGGCGCGCGCCGGCTCGTCCCGACCGACGACGACTCCGCGCTCACCGTCGGCGCGACGCTCGCGCCCGCGTTGCGCGCGCTGCGGCGGGATCGCGATCATCGGGTGATGGAGGCCGGCGGCCTCGAGCCCGGAACGCGGCTCCCGGGTCGCCCCGGGCCGTCGTTCGAGCCGCCCGCCGACCCGTCGGGGCCGTCCGTCCACGGCCTCTCGCTGGTCGCGCGCATCATGCGGGGCCGCGAGCTGGCCGCCGCGGCCGCCGGGCTGCCGCCCCTGGACTCCGACCAGGTCCTCGACCTCCAGCGCACCGCCGGCAACCGGCTGACGACCGGCGCGCTCGCGCGCTGGACGGACGGGCTCGACGCGGCGATCCTGTCCGAGGTCGGCGCCACGCTCGGCCGCTTCGCCACGCCGGAGCAGGCGCTCGCCGCGCCGCCCGCCGACCTGCTCGACCACCTGCTGCCCGCGCAGGCCGCCGACGTGGAAGCCCACGCCGCGATCTGCGCGGCGCTCGACGCGCTCGCACCGCGCGTGGCGGTGCGCGTGACGTGCACCGCGGCGCCCGCGCCCGCGGCGCTCCGCGTCGACGTGCACGGCCCGGCCGGCGGCACGGCGGCCGGCGACACCGAGCTCGCGCCCGGGTTCGTGGCGACGATCGAGCTGCCGTTCGCGGCGGCGTTCGGCGACGCCGGGCGGATCGGGCCCGAGAGCGCGCTGACGGTGCGCCTGACCGGACCGGACGGCAGCGAGGCGGGCGCCGCGCTGCCGGTCCCGTTCGTCGCCCCGCGCGCGCTCGCGCTCGGGACCGCGCGCTTCGTCGCGCTCGCCGAGCTCCTACAGCTTGAGCAGCGCGATCGTGTTCAGCGACGAACAGGACCGAGAACAGGATCGTCCAGCGATCCAGGTTGCGCTCCATCAGCGAGCCGCCCGTCCTGCCGCCGGCGACGCCGACGCCGAACGCGCCCGACATGCCCGCGTCCTTGCCCGAGTGCAGCAGCACCAGGAAGATCAGGACGACGGCGATGAAGACCTGCGCGACGGAGAGGATCGTGTACATCGGCGGATCAGGGTACTACGTCGGTCGCCGTCGACCGCGTCGAGCCGGTGCAGCAGATCGACCGCCTCGCGCCGGAGCTGGCGGTCCAGCGCGCGCCAGTCGGCCTCGGACAGCTTGCCGGTCCGGTAGTCCATCTCGGCGTCGCGGATCTCCGCGTACTTGGCGTCGCGCGCCGCCTCGAGGTCGGCGCGCTCGGCCCGGCCCGCCGCCTCCGCCCGGCCGCGCGATGGCGCAGCGGCGCGCTGATCGCCAGCACGGCGACCCCACCAGGATCAGGACGAGCAGGATCTCCACGCCGGCCGCCTACGCGCGCTCGAGCTCGCGCGCGACGCGGGCGAGGCCGGCCGCGGTCGCCGGCCGGCGCGCCCGCGGCGCCCGCGGGCCACAGCGCGATCCCGGCGCCGCCGAACACGATCAGCGCGCCGAGCCAGATCCAGCTCACCAGCGGCGAGACGATGAAGCGGAACGTCGCCGCCGGCGGGTTCGTCGGTGTAGCGAGCGCGCGAGCCCGCGCAGCGCCTCGCCGAGCGAACGCTGCGTTCGAGCTGCGACAGCTCGTCGCGGTCGGCGAAGACCTTGTCGCCCTGCTCGATCCGCGGGCGCAGCCGCGCCGATGTCCGGGCCGACCGCCGCCCACAAGTCCCGCCGCAGGCCGGCCTGCAGCGCCGACCTCGCTCGTCGCCTCGCCCTCGAAGAAGCGCGAGATCGGGCCGAGGCTCGGGTCCGGTGCTGGGGAAGTAGGACTTGTAGGTGCTCAGCGTCGTCGGCGCGCCGTCGCCCTTGCGCACCCGCAGCCGCGCGCCGAGGTCGATCCGCTCGAGCCGCCCGTTCGCGGCGGCGACGAGCCGCGAGGTCGGCCGCACGTAGGTGATCGTCGTAGTCGCCGATCCGGTCGCGTCTGGCCCGGCCGCAGCTCGACGAGCTGCTGGTCCTGGAACGCCGACGACGCCGCGACGCCGACGAACATCACGGCGATCCCGACGTGGACCGTGTAGCCGCCGTAGCGGCGCCGGTTGCGCCGCACGAGCGCGACGAGCGCGGCGGGCACCGAGCCGCGCGACATCGCGCGCCGGGCGCGCACCCCGCGCCACAGCTCCTGGCCGACCGCGCCGAGCACGAACGTCGCGAAGGCGAACATCAGCAGCGCGGGCACGGAGCCGGTCACCCCGGCGGCGACGAGCGCGACCGCGGCGCCCACGCCGGCACCGACCGGGAGCGCGAAGTTGCGCCGCAGGTTCGCGGCCGTCGCGCGGCGCCACGCGATCAGCGGCCCGATCCCCGAGAGCAGCACGAGCATCAGCGCGAGCGGCGTGACGTAGCGGTTGAACCAGGGCGGCCCGACCGACGCCTCCTCCCCCGTGAGCGCCTCGGAGATGAGCGGGAAGAACGTGCCCCAGAAGACGACGAAGCAGAGCGCGACGAGCACGAGGTTGTTGAGCAGGAACGCCGCCTCGCGCGACAGCAGCGAGTCGAGCCGGTGCTCGGAGCGCAGCGACTCGGCGCGGCTCGCCACGAGCACGATCGAGCCGCCGATCATCGTCGCGATCAGGAGCAGGAACGGGATCCCGAGCGTCGACGCGCCGAAGGCGTGGATCGACTCGAGGATCCCGGAGCGCACGAGGAACGTGCCGAGGATCGCCAGCACGCCCGTGGCCAGCACCAGCGAGACGTTCCACACCTTCAGCATCCCGCGCTTCTCCTGGATCATCACCGAGTGCAGGAACGCGGTGCCGGTCAGCCACGGCATCAGCGACGCGTTCTCGACCGGGTCCCAGGCCCAGTAGCCGCCCCAGCCCAGCTCCATGTAGGACCAGCGCGCGCCGAGCATGATCCCGAAGCCGAGGAACAGCCACGCGGCGAGCGTGAACGGGCGCGTGCTGCTGATCCACTCCGAGCCCAGCCGCCGCGTGATCAGCGCCCCGATCGCGAACGCGAACGGGACGGCGAACAGCGTGTAGCCCGAGTAGAGCATCGGCGGGTGGATCATCATGCTCGGGTGGCGCAGCAGCGGGTTGAGCCCGGCGCCCTCGGCGGCACGGGCGCGACGCTCGTGAACGGCGACTCGAGGAAGACCATGCATCCCGAGAAGAACGCGCCGAAGCCGAGCAGCACGGCCGTCGCGTACGGCGCCACCTCGCGCAGCTTGCGCCGCGTCAGGAAGAGGATCGCGCTGCTCCACAGCGACAGCAGCAGCACCCACAGCAGCAGCGACCCCTCCTGCGAGGACCACACCGCGGTCAGCTGGTAGAACAGCGGCGTCGTCGTGCTACGAGTGCGTGGCGACGAGCTCGAACGAGAAGTCCGAGCGCACGAACGCGAGCTGCAGGATCAGCATCGCGATGACGAGCATCCCGGCCAGCGCGTAGACCGCGCGGCTGCCCGAGTCGACGAACTCGCGCCGCCCGCGGCGCGCGCCGTAGAGCGACGCGCCGATGCCGTAGAGGCAGATGGCCAGCGCGGCGGCCAGGCAGAGGAAGCCGGCGGACGCCATGGGCTCAGGCTAGGTCGTCGGCTCCGCCGTGAACTTCGACGGGCACTTCGTGACGAGCGAGTCGGGCTGCCCCTCGAAGCCGGCGCCCGCCTTCTTGACGTCGATCACGATCTCGCGGCCCTCGCGGAACGGGTCGGGGACCTGACCGACGTACCGGACCGGCACGCGTCGCCCCGTCGGCGCTCCGGTCCCGGTCCTCGACGCGGAACGTGTGGACCGTGCCCTCGTGCTTCCAGCTGCCCTTCGCCACGCGGCCGGTCAGCTGGTACGTCCTGCCCGGCCTCGCGCCTTGGCGAGCTGGCTCGGCTGGCGCGCCTCGCTGGCGGCCGAGAAGCTCGTGTAGACGAGCGCGACCGCGAGCAGCAGCGGCGCAGCGTCAGCGCGACGATCAGCCGCGTCTTGCGCTTGCGGGACGGATCCATCGCATCCCAGTATGGCGAGTCGGATGCGGCGGGGCGTCGCCGTCCGTCCGTGCCGCTGGCAGCCTTAACATCGAAATAAAGGAATTCGGTCGGTCTAAGGCGAAACCAATGGCGATGACGAGCGTTCTTGTCCATGGACGGCTCATGCAGCTCACCACCCGCCTCCCCAAGCGCCGCACGTCGACCCGGCCGACCGCAGCAGCCGCTCGGCGACCCGGCCGAGCCCGGAGGCCGCCGCACGCACGCGCGACGCGCGCCGCGGCGGCGGCCCCGAGGATCACGCGCTCTACTCCTGCATGTGCGGCTTCGCCTTCAAGGCGACGGTGACCACCTCGGTCGACTGCCCGCACTGCGGCACCGAGCAGGCCTGGTAGGCGGTCAGAGGTCGAGCGCGGCGCGCAGGCCGGGCACGTCGGCCCGCGCCTCGGCGTCGGCGATGCCGGCCAGCAGCGCCGGATGCAGCCCTGCGGCGTGCGCGGCGTCGACGAGCTCGCCGTAGCGAGACACGAGCTCCAGCAGCGCGCGGACCGCGTGATGGAGATGTGCGTGCTCGTCCATGCCCAGGATGATCGGACGCGACCCGAACTTCCTGCAATCCCCCATAGGGATGGGAAGAGCGGGCGAGGGGAATCGAACCCCCATCTTTGGCTTGGGAAGCCAACGTCTTGGCCATTGGACAACGCCCGCGGAGCGCGAGCGCAGGATACCGCTCGGCGAAGGTACCCTTGGGGTCGATGCGCGCCCGCGTCTATTGGCCTGTCACGATCGCCGCGGCGCTGCTCGTCGGCCTGCTCGCGTACGGGCTGACGACGACCGGCACGGACACCACGCTCGACGACGCGATGTCGAAGCGGCGAGCGCGTCGACCCGCCCGCCACGGACGCGCTGCCGCGGCTCGGCGGCGACGGCGCCGGCTCGCTGGCCGACTACAAGGGCAAGGTCGTGCTGGTCAACGTGTGGGCCTCGTGGTGCGAGCCCTGCCGCGACGAGCTGCCGCTGATCGAGAAGGCGCACAAGATGCTGGCGAGGCGCGGCGGCACCGTGCTCGGCATCGACGTCAAGGAGAACTCCGGCGCGGCGCTCGAGGCGGTCGACGAGTTCGGGCTCACGTTCCCGAACCTGCGCGACCGCGACGGCAGCTTCGTGCGCAAGTGGGGCCAGACGCGGCTATCCCGAGAGCTACGTGATCGACCGCGACGGCAAGGTCGCCGCCGTGCGCCGCTTGCCCGTCACCCAGGCGTGGCTCGACGAGACGCTGCCGCCGCTGCTGGACGAGTCGTCGTGATGCGCGCGCTGCTCGCCGCCCTCCTCGCGCTCGCTGCTCGCCGCGCCGCCGCGGCCGCCGCCGAGCCGCGCGCCTCGCTGCCCGACATCGAGGACGAGGTCATGTGCCTGGAATGCGGCACGGCGCTGAACGTCTCCAACTCCGACGTGGCCGACCAGGAGCGCGACTTCATCGCCGGGCTGATCGCCCAGGGCAGGACGAAGGCCGCAGATCAAGGCCGCGCTCGTCGACGAGTACGGCCCGCGCGTGCTGGCCGAGCCCGGAGACGACGGCTTCCAGCTCACCGCGTGGCTCGTGCCGATCGCTCGCGGCGCTCGGCCGCGCTCGCGCTCGTGCTCCTCGTCGCGCGGCGCTGGCGCGGCGCGGCGCCGCGCCGCCGACCGCGCCGGCGCAGGCCCGGCCCTCGACGCCGACGACGCGCGCCGCCTCGATGCCGAGCTCGCGGCCTTCGACCGATGAGCGACGGCGTCGACACCACGATCGTGGCCGCGTTCGCCGTCGGCTTCGTCTCGTTCATCTCGCCCATGCGTGCTGCCGCTCGTCCCCGGCTACCTCTCGGCCGTCTCCGGCGTGAGCGTCGGTCGAGCTGCAGCGCGGCGAGCGCTCGCTCGTCGAAGGTGCTGCTGCCGGCGATCGTCTTCTGCCTCTCGTTCACCGTCGTCTTCGTCGCGCTCGGGCATGACGGCGACCGGGCTCGGCTCGACGCTGCAGGACTCGCGCGGCACGCTGGACAAGATCGCCGGCGCGGTGATCATCGCGCTCGGCGTGCTGTTCCTGCTCACGCCGTTCGTGCCGAAGCTCAACCGCGAATGGCGGCCGGACGCGCTGATCAGCGCGCGCCGGCTCGGGCGGCCCGCTGATCGCCGGCGCGGCGTTCGCGTTCGCCTGGACGCCGTGCATCGGCCCGACGCTCGGCGCGATCCTCACCGCCGCCTCGACGCAGGACGCGCTCGTCCGACGGCGCGATCCTGCTGCTCTTCTACTCGCTCGGCCTGAGCGTGCCCGTTCCTGCTCACCGCGTTCGCGTTCACGCGCGCGTGGGGCGCGTTCCGCTGGCTGCGCGACCGCTACGTCGCGATCACCGCCGTCTCCGGGCGTCGTGCTCATCGCGATGGGCGTGCTGCTGCTGACCGGCGAGCTGACACGGCTGAACGTCGAGGCCCAGCAGGCGCTCGACTCGTCTCGGGCTGAACCTCTTCGGCGACCTCTGAATCCGGCGCTTCAGCCGCGGCCGCGCTGGGCGATCACCGTGGGCATGGGGCCCGATCCTGGGATGTTCCGTGCGCTGATCGAGCGTTGCCCGCTCGTGACGTACGTCTGCGACGCGGACAATCGGATCACGTACATCAGCCCTCAGATCGAGGACTGGACCGGCATGCCCGCGCCCCGCTGGACCGAGGACGCCGCGTTCTGGCACACGATGCTGCACCCCGACGACCGCGAGCGCGTGGTGACGGCCGACTTCGGCGACGGCACGCTCGACATCGAGTACCGGATGCGGGGCCGCGACGGCGCCTGGCTCTGGATCTGGGAGCTCGAGGTCGTCGTCCCCGGGCAGCCCGGCAGCCAGGGCATCTGCGTCGACATCACCGCGCTGCGCCAGACGCCGCGAGGCGCTCGAGGCCGCGCGCGCGCAGATCAGCGCGGTCGTCAACACGGCGCCGCTGATCCTCTTCGCCGCCGACCGCGACGGCACGATCACGCTGTCCGAGGGCAAGGCGCTCGAGACGCTCGGGCTGAAGCCGGGCCAGATGGTCGGGCAGTCCCTTCTCGGGCCCGGCGCACAGCGGCGAGATCCAGCAGCAGGCGCGCCGCGCGCTGGCCGGCGAGTCGTTCGACACCCACGGCACGCTCGGCGAGCACACCTACGACTGCCTCGTGGCGGGCCTGCGACGACGGCTCGGTGATCGGCATCGCGATCGACGTGACCGAGCGCCACCGCTCGGAGGCGCGGCTCGCGCACCTCGCCTACCACGACCCGCTCACCGGGCTGCCGAACCGCACCAACGTCGAGGAGCAGCTCGCGCGCGACCTCGCCCGCGCCACGCGCGAGGGCGGGAGCGTCTCGGCCCTCTACCTCGACCTCGACCACTTCAAGCTCGTCAACGACTCGCTCGGGCACGCGGCCGGCGACCAGGTGCTGGTCGAGGTGGCGCGGCGGATCCGCGGCGTCACCCGCGCCGGCGACCTGCTCGCCCGCCTCGGCGGCGACGAGTTCATGCTCGTCTGCCCCGGCCTCGACGCGACCGGCGCCGAGGCCGTGGCCGACGAAGATCCTCGCCGCGCTCGACGACACGCTCGCGCTCGACGGCGCCGAGTTCCAGATCGGCGCCTCGATCGGCATCGCGGTCGGCCCGCGACGACGGCGCGGGCGCCGAGGACCTGCTCAAGCACGCCGACGCCGCGATGTACGCCGCCAAGCGGGCGGGCCGCGACTCGTACGCGCTCTACAGCGCCGGCGCCGAGGACAGCCGCGGCAGGCTCACCCTCACCGCGCGCCTGCGCCGCGCGCTCGCCGAGGGCGAGTTCGTCCTGCACTACCAGCCGATCTACGACCTCGCCACCGGCGCACCTGTGCGGCCTCGAGGCGCTGATCCGCTGGGAGGACCCCAACCTGCGGGCTCATCCCGCCCGACCAGTTCATCCCGCACGCCGAGCAGACCGGGCTGATCACGCGGATCGGCGCCTGGGTGATCGAGGAGGTCTGCCGCCAGGCCGCCGCGTGGGCCGCGGCCGGGCTGTGGCCGCGCGCCGGCTGGAACGCCTCCCCGCGCGAGCTGCGCGACGAGGGCTACGCCGATCGCGTCGCCGCGCGCGCTCGAGCGCAACGGCCTCGATCCCGCCCAGATCATCATCGAGGTGCGCGAGTCCGCGATCCACGAGGTCGATCGCACGATGGAGATGCTCGAGCCGCCTGCACCGGCTCGGCGTCAAGCTCGCGATCGACGACTTCGGCACGGAGCACTCGTCGCTCTCACGGCTGCGCGCCCTGCCGGTCCAGGTGCTCAAGGTCGACCGCTCGTTCCTGCGCGACCTGCCGGAGGACGGCCCGTCCGGCGCCATCGTGCGCGCGATCGCCACGCTCGGCGCCGGCCTCGGCATGGACGTCGTCGCCGAGGGGATCGAGACCGCCGAGCAGCTCGCGTTCTGCGCCGCGGCCGGCTGCGGGTTCGGTCAGGGCTACCACTTCGCGCGGCCGCTGCCGGCCGACGCGATCACGCCGCTGCTCACATCGACGCTGGCGCCCCCACGCCGAGCAGCGCCAGCGACCGCGCGATGATGCGCTGGGCGGCGACGCTCAGGGCGATGCGGAACGACTCGAGCCCCTCGGGCTCGGCGCCGACCACGCGGCAGTCGCGGTAGAACGCCGTGAACGCCTGGGCGGTCTCCAGGGCGTAGACGGCGATCCGGTGCGGGGACAGGCCACGACCAAGGACGTCGGCAAGGGCACTGGTCTCGGACTCGACATCGCACGCCGCATCGTCGTGGAGCGGCACGGCGGAACCATCGACATCGACTCCAGCCCGGGGGACACCACCCTGCGGGTCAGAATCCCCGTTCGGCCCGCAGGTGAAGGCGAACGGTCGGACAGCTGAGGACGTCGGGCGCGCTGGATCACCGACCGGCTTGCGGTGCGTGGTCTCGACTGATCACTCGCTTCGCTCGCTGCTCGACCACCTGCGTGGCTTCGCGGACCCTCGCTCAGCGCAGGGTGAGCCACATGCCGACGACGCCCGGGACGAGGCCGATCAGGAGCCAGGGGCTGAGCGGTGACTTGTGGTGGATCAGTCGTCCACACGCGACCGCGATGACACCGATGATGGCCGCGATCAGGTTCAGGCCGATGCGGGCGTCGAGGCGGTCGTCGTCGGTGTAGAACGCGGCGACCACCAGTCCCACCGCCAGGTGCAGGATCGTGGTGACCGCCAGGACCGACATCACCCAGCGCTGCACGTTGGTCAGGGACTCCTGCGACGACTGGGAGCTGCGGTGGCTCTGCTGCAGGTTGTCCGGGTCCAGGAGGTGCCGCGACCGGCGCACGGGCGCGGGGGTCTCCGGATCCTGGGGGCTCACGTCCAAAGGCTACGGCCCGTGGGCCTGCCCGGAGCCACCCACCTGGGCCGCGCGATCCCCGGATCCGGGTTGACGGGTTTGTAACATCAACTGATGCGCCAGGAGATCCAAGGCCTTCGGGCAGTGGCAGTGCTTCTGGTCGTCCTGTTCCACCTCTGGCCCGACCGGGTGCCGGGCGGTTACATCGGCGTCGACGTCTTCTTCGTCATCTCCGGCTACCTGATCACCTCCCACATCCTCCGCGAGGTGGATCGCACGGGCTCGGTGAGCCTGTCCGGGTTCTGGGCCAGGCGGCTGCGCAGGTTGCTGCCCGCGTCGTACGTCGTGCTCCTGGTCTCGGCCGTCGGCGTCCTCCTCTTCGTGCCGCGGCTGATGTGGCAGCAGTTCTTCGGCGAGATCCTGGCGGCGGCGCTGTACGTCGTGAACTGGACGCTCGCGATCAACTCGGTGGACTACCTCGCAGCTGACAACGCTCCCTCTCCCGCGCAGCACTACTGGACGCTCTCGGCGGAGGAGCAGTTCTACCTGCTCTGGCCACTGCTGGTGCTGCTCGGGCTGTGGCTGGCGACGCGCGGCTTCGCGCGGTTCAAGCAGCGCAAGGTCGTGTTCGGCGTCCTCGCAGCCATCACCGTGGCGTCCTCGGGCTACTCGCTCTGGGTCACGGCTGTCGACCCAGCCCTTGCCTACTTCGTCACCCCGGCCCGCGCGTGGGAGTTCGGTGCGGGCGCCCTGCTCGCGTTCGCGCCGGCCGCGGCGCGACATCTGGGAATCGGCGTTCGAGCGGGCCTGGGATGGCTCGCCCTGGTGGGCCTCCTGTCCTGCTCGTTGATCTTCGACGAGTCGACCCCGATGCCGGGCACCGCGGCGCTCTGGGTGGTGGTGGGGTCGATGGCACTGATCTGGGTCGAGGCCCCCGAGGTCCGCTGGGCGTCGTCGAACCTGCTCGTGCTGCCGACCCGCGACCTACCTCGGCGACATCTCCTACGCGGTCTACCTCTGGCACTGGCCGTTCATCATCCTGCTGCCCTACGTCACCGACCACCCGCTGACGACCCTGGACAAGTTCTCGGTGCTGCTCGCCACGATCGGCGCCTCGGCGCTCACCAAGCGGTGGGTCGAGGACCCCGTGCGCGCTGCCCGCAGGTTCGGGCTCGCACGTCCCCGCGTCACCTTTGCGTACGCCGCCGCGGGGGCCGTCGTACTCACCGCCATCTGTGTGGTGCCGAGAGTCGACGTTGCCCGCGACACCGAGCGGAACGAGCAGGCGGCTGCCCGGCTGGCGACGGAACCCTGCTTCGGCGCTGCGGCCAGGGATCCCCAGGCGACCGACTGCCCCAACCCGGAGCTGGAGAACGTGCTGGTGCCGGCACCAGCAGCCGTCGAGAACGACTACCCGAAGTACCAGCGATGCACCGCCCCGGGACTGGCCGATCCGCTGCAGCCGTGCAAGTTCGGCGAGCGCAGCAGCAAGATCCCGCACATAGCGGTGATCGGGGACTCGCACGCGCGGATCATGATGTCGATGGTCGAGCCGACGGTGGAGGCCGGAAAGCTCACGGCCGACCTGTTCGTCTCCGGCGGCTGCCCGTGGTCGACGTACGAGCCCAACCTCAAGATCCCCGAGGGTCGCGCCTGCGCCGACTTCCGCGAGCGACTGTCCGCGTTCCTCGACCTGCATGCGAAGGACTACGACGCGGTGCTCACGACGGCTCGGCTCACCACGATGCGCGGCAGCCGGGAGGAACGGGCGGCGGGCCTCGCCGAAGCGTGGAGCCAGGTGACCCGTCAGGGCGTGCCCGTGGTGGTGCTGCGCGACAACCCGCAGGACAGGTGGGACAAGATTCCGGAGCGCGACCCGAACTTCTGCCTCTCCGAGGTCTCTGTCGAGGAGGCCAACGAACGCTGCGGGCGCGACCGTTCGGAGAAGCTGGACAGCTTGTACGACGCGCTGGCCGCGGCCACCCGTCGTACGCCCGGGGCGTCGCTGGTGGACCTGACGGACTTCTACTGCGACGAGGAGAAGTGCCCCGTGGTGATCGGCGGGGTCAACGTCTACTTCGACAACAACCACCTCACGGTGACCTACGCGAAGACCCTGGCGCCGTACCTCTACCGGGAGCTGACCAAGCACGGCCTTCGTCGTGACCGGGCATCTGACAGCATGCGGCCATGAGCGCTCCCGCCGGCTGGTACCCCGACCCGCAACCGCCCGCCCCCGGGCTTCCGCCGCAACAGCGCTACTGGGACGGGCAGGGCTGGACGGCTCACGTCGCTCCGGTCGACCCGCAGCCGGGGTACGCCGCCTATCCGAATGTCGCCGGTTCGGCGTACGCGAAACCGCTCACGACGCCTGACGGTGCTCGACTGGCCGGCTGGTGGCACCGGGTGGGCGCAGCGCTGATCGACTACGTGATCCTGGCCGTCATCGTGGGGGTGCTCGCGCTGCCGTTCATCCGCGACTTCGTCTCCGCGTTCGGTGACTACTTCGACGCTGCCATGACAGCGGCCGAGGAGGGGAGCCCGGCCCCGTCCGCAGCCGTGTTCCAGGAGGACATCTCCTCAGCCGTGCTGGGCATCGGCGCCATCAGCTTCGTGGTGAGCCTCCTCTACACGGTCGGCTTCCTGATGTGGAAACAGGCGACCCCGGGAAAGCTTGCGGTCGGCCTGCGCATCCGTCTCCGCGAGTCCCCCGAGCTGCCGTTGTCAGCCGTGCTCCTGCGGTGGGCCACCCAGTCCGGAGCTCCGGGACTGCTCGGTCTGGTGCCGTTCGTGGGCTTCCTCACGAGCATCTTCAGCCTGCTCAATGTGCTGTGGCCGCTGTGGGACGACAAGAACCAGGCCATTCACGACAAGGTCGCGAAGACCAACGTCATCCGCGTCCGCTGACGCGGCTTCAGCTGCTGAAGTCGAAGATCACGCCGGTCTTCTGCTCGGAGATGTCCCAGAGCTTGCGGGCGAGGTCCTCGTTGCGCGCGTGCCGGCTCTGGTTTGCCGGCCCGAGCCGGCCGCGGCTCTCCATCAGCCAGGTCGGGCCGACGTAGGAGCCGGGCTCGGCGTACGTCGCGGCGTACAGCGTCGGGTTCGCTCCGGCAGTGGACGACTGGGCCACCAGCGGCATGAAGTACGGCGCCGCCTTGCGGACGATCGAGTTGGCGCCCATGCCGTCGGGAGAGCCCACGAGGTTGGTTGCCGAGACCCCTGGATGACACGCGGTCGAGGTCAGCCTGCATCGCGCCTCGGTCGCCCGGCGGTGCAGCTCGTGTGCGAACAGCAGGTTGGCCAGCTTGGTGTTGCCGTAGGTCTTCCTGGGGTCGTACGACGTCTCGGGGTTGCCCTCCAGGACGGACTCGTCACCACGGTGGTGAGCGATCGAGGAGACGGTCACCACGCGCGGGCTCGGAGCCGAGAGCAGCGCCGGTAGCAACAAGCCGGTCAGCGCGAAGTGGCCGAGATGGTTGGTGCCGAACTGCAGCTCGTGACCGTCCTCGGTCTCGCGGTACTTCGGCGGTGTCATCACGCCGGCGTTGTTCACCAGCACGTCGAGCGGCCCCTCGAACCGGTCCACGAACGACATGATCGACTTCTGCGAGGCCAGGTCGAGCTCCTCCACCGTGGTGATGCCGGGCATTTTCACCGCGGCCTCACGCCCGGAGTCGATGTTGCGCACCGCCAGCACCACCTCGGCGCCGTGGTCGGCCAGGGCGCGTGCCGTGTGGAAGCCGATGCCGGAGTTGGCGCCCGTGACCAGCGCGCGCGTGCCGCTCAGGTCGGGCAGGTCCTTGGCCGTGAAGCGCGACAGTGCCGGGGTGCTGGGCATCAGTTGTCCTCCTGGGTGGGATCCGTGTGCAGACGACCGGTGCGGTCCTTGTTGAGGGAGCGGCTGATCACCAGTCGCTGGATCTGGTTGGTGCCCTCGAAGATCTGGGTCACCTTGGCCTCGCGCATGAAGCGCTCGACCGGGAAGTCGCGGGTGTAGCCGTAGCCGCCGAGCACCTGGACGGCGTCCGTGGTCACCTTCATCGCGGCATCGGTGGCGGTCAGCTTGGCGACCGAGGCCTCCCTCGAGAACGGCAGTCCCCGGTCCTTGAGTCGCGCCGCGTGCAGCGTCATCGCCCGTGCACTCTGCACGGCTGCCTCCATGTCGGCGAGCAGGAAGGCCAGGCCCTGGAACTCGATGATCGGCTGGCCGAACTGCTTCCGCTCACCCGCGTAGGCGACCGCGTGGTCGAGCGCAGCCTGGCCGAGACCGACGGCAACAGAGGCGATCCCCAGGCGTCCGGAGTCCAGGCCGGCGAGGGCGATCTTGAGTCCGTCGCCCTCGTTGCCGAGGAGCCGCTCCGCGGGGACGCGTACGTCGTCGAACCGCATCGTTGCAGTGGCCGAACCGGTCAGCCCCATCTTCCGCTCGGGCGGGTCAGCACTCAGACCGTCTGTGTCTGCCGGGACGAGGAAGCAGGAGATGCCATTGCGGTCGTCCGACGTACGAGCCATCACCTTGTAGAAGTCGGCGTGGCCGCCATGGGTGGTCCAGGCCTTGGCGCCGTTGATCACGTACTCGTCACCGTCGCGCCGCGCCCGCGTCTTCATCGCCGAGGGGTCCGATCCTGCGTGCGCTTCGGACAGGCAGTAGGCGCCGAGCAGCTCGCCACCGAGCATCTCCGGCAGCCACTTGCCGCGCTGCTCCGGGGTGCCGGCTGTCGCCAACCCGAAACAGGAGAGGGCGTGCACGGAGACCCCGACGCCCACACTGGCCCAGACGGTGGCGATCTCCTCGACCACCTGCAGGTAGACCTCGTATGGCTGGCCACCCCCGCCGTACTCCTCGGGATAGGGCAGGCCCAGCAGGCCCGCCCGGCCCAGGGTGCGGAATGCGTCGCGCGGGAACGTCTCGGTGGCCTCCGCCTCGGCGACCTTCGGCAGCAGCTCACGCTCGGCGATGTCGCGCACGAGCTGGACGAGGGCTGTGGCCTCCTCGGTCGGGAGCACGCGTGTGGCCGGCATGTTCGCCACCATAGTTGGGCGTTGCACAATGGCCGCATGAGTGACTACCAGCCGGCCGACGACCGCTACGACACCATGGAGTACCGCTTCAGCGGCAGGAGCGGGCTGAAGCTGCCTGCGTTGTCCCTGGGCCTGTGGCAGAACTTCGGCAACGACCGCCCTGAGGAGACCCAACGCGCGATCCTGCGCCGCGCCTTCGACCGCGGCGTCACCCACTTCGACCTGGCGAACAACTACGGCCCGCCCTACGGGCTGGCCGAGGAGAACATGGGGAAGTACCTCCGCGACGACTTCGCCGGACTGCGCGACGAGCTGGTGATCTCGACCAAGGCGGGGTGGGACATGTGGCCCGGGCCCTACGGGCAGGGCGGCGGTGGGCGGAAGTACGTGCTGGCGTCGCTGGACCAGTCGCTGGGCAGGCTCGGCCTGGACTACGTCGACATCTTCTACAGCCACCGCTTCGATGCGGAAACGCCCATCGAGGAGACGATGAGGGCGCTCGACACGGCGGTGCGTTCCGGTCGTGCGTTGTACGCCGGCATCTCGTCGTACTCCGCAGCGAAGACCCGTGAGGCCGCCACGATCGCTCGTGAGCTCGGCACGCCGCTGCTGATCCACCAGCCGTCGTACTCGATGCTCAACCGCTGGATCGAGAAGGGGCTGCTCTATGAGCTCGAGCAGCAGGGCATCGGCTGCATCGTGTTCTCGGCGCTGGCCCAGGGGCTGCTGACCGACCGCTACCTGAAGGGTGTCCCCGAGGACTCGCGAGCCGCTCGCAGCGACAGCACGATCGGCGAGGACCACCTCGCCGAGGCAACCCTTGCGCACGTGCGGCGGCTCAACGAGATCGCCGCCGGGCGCGGCCAGAAGCTGGCGCAGATGGCGCTGCAGTGGGCGCTGCGCGACAGCCGGGTCACCTCGGCAGTGATCGGGGCGTCCTCGGTCGAGCAGCTCGACACCAACCTCGACGCGTTGGACGGCCCGCCCCTCACCGACGAGGAGCTCGCCGCCATCGACAAGGACGCCGTCGACTCCGGGATCAACCTCTGGGCGGAGATGACCGAGGACTGACCGTGGGGCTACGGGGATCCAGGCGCGGTGCTGGGACCTGCGAGGGGCACCTAGGTGGGACGCTCGCTCGACCACCTAGTTGGGACGTCCGCTGCTCGCCCATCTGCTACTTCTGTTTGTCGACTGCCAGGGCGGCCGCGCCGACGATGCCGGCGGTGTTGCGCAGGGTGGCTGAGATGATCTCGGTGTTGATCTCGATCAGCGGCAGGAACTCGCGGGCGTGCTTGCTGACTCCGCCGCCGACGACGATCAGGTCAGGGGAGAACAGCTTCTCGACGGTCCGGTAGTACGTCGTGAGGCGCTGCGCCCAGGTCTCCCAGTCGAGGTCCTCGCTCTTGCGCGCGGAGTTGGCGGCGCGGCTCTCGGCGTCGTACCCGTCGATCTCGAGGTGACCGAGCTCGGTGTTCGGCACCAGCACTCCGTCGTACAGCAGGGCGGACCCGATGCCGGTCCCGAGTGTTGTCACGATCGTCAGACCGCCGCGTCCCTTGGCCACGCCGTAGCGAACCTCCGCGAGACCGGCCGCGTCGGCGTCGTTGATGACGTGGACCTCGCGGCTCAGGGTGTCGCTGAGCAGGTCGTCGGCGTCGGTGCCGATCCAGCTCTTGTGGATGTTTGCCGCGGACGCAATGACACCTCCCTTGCGTACGACGGCGGGCACGGTCACGCCCACGGCGGAACTGCTGCCCTTGAACTTCTTCAGCAGCTCGGCCATCACCTCCGCGACCGCCTCAGGAGTGGACTCCTCGGGGGTCCCGATGCGTTCGCGCTCCGCCGAGAACTCGCCGGTGGCCAGGTCCACGGGTGCGGCCTTGATGCCGCTGCCGCCGAAGTCGATGCCGATCGGATCTGCCATGCCCGCCAACTTATCGCCCGGCACATGGTTGCCGAACTGTTAACCGGCTGGACCGCCCACCCGGCGTCGATCCGGGATAGGAAGGAGGTCGGCTGTGTCTGATCAAGCACGTTCTCGAGGAGCCCCATGTCACATCGTCCTGCCCTGCTCACCTGCCGACGCCAAGTAGCGGTGGTCGCCGCCGTCCTCACCGGGCTCGTCCCGTTGCTGTCGTCGACAGTCAGTCCCGCCGCAGCGGCGACCGACGCGTCCGAGGTGGTGATCTCCGAGGTGTACGGCGGAGGCGCCAGCGGCGGCGCGACCTGGCAGCGCGACTACATCGAGCTGTACAACCCCACCGACGAGCCGGTGGATCTCGCCGGCACCTCGGTCCAGTACCGCTCGGCCGCCGGCGCCGGCAACCCCAGCGGTGTCACGGTGCTGACGGGAACCATCCCCGCCAAGGACTACTTCCTCGTCGCGGAGGGCGGCACGACTGCCGGCGCCCAGCCGCTGCCCGAGCCGGATGCGAGTGGCTCGATCGGCCTGTCCGCCACGGCCGGGACGATCTTCCTGGCGCGGCAGACCACGGCCCTGACCGCCCCGCCAACGGGCTCCGTGACCGGCAACGCGGCGATCATCGACGTGGTCGGCTACGGCACGAGCAGCACCTTCGAGACGAAGGCGGCACCGGCCCCTTCGATCACGAACTCAGTCGCCCGGGACGCGGCAGGCAAGGACACCGACGACAACTCGACCGACTTCACCGCCGGCCCTGGCACTCCGACGGGCGCGCCCGGAGGCGGACCGCCCGACCCGCCGACCGATCCGATCGCAAAGACGATCGCGGAGATCCAGGGCACCGGTGACACCAGCCCGCTGGTCGGGCAGACGGTCATCACCAGAGGGGTCGTCACCGCGAGCTACCCGACCGGTGGCTTCAACGGCTTCTACCTGCAGACGGCCGGTACCGGTGGCGCGGTCGACCCCGCGGCGCACCAGGCGTCCGACGCGCTCTTCGTGTTCGGCTCGGCGGCGACGGGTGTCGTGGACGTGGGCGACCACGTCGAGGTCACCGGGAAGGTGAGCGAGTTCCAGGGAACTACCGAGATCACACCGGCTGTTGCGGACGTGAAGGTGCTGCCCGAGCCTGCGGTGGTGCAGCCAGCAACCGTCGTACTCCCGAGGACGGAGGGTGCGCGCGAGTCCTTCGAGGGGATGCTGCTGGCACCCCAGGGGCCGTACACAGTGGCGGACAACTACGCCCTGAACCAGTACGCCGAGATCGGGCTCGCAGCCGGCAGCATGCCACTCTTCACACCCACCGAGGTCGCCGATCCCCATGACGCGGCGGCCATCGCCGCGGTCAAGGCGGACAACGCCGCACGCGCGGTCACCCTCGACGACGGTGCGACCTCGAACTTCTTCGCGGGCGGCAAGGACACCCCGCTGCCGTACCTCACCCAGGACCCGCAGATCCGCGTCGGCGCACCGGTCACGTTCAACCGGCCGGTGGTGCTCGACTGGAGGTTCAGCAAGTGGCGCTTCCAGCCCACCTCGCAGGTGACCGCCTCCGACGCACCGCCGGTGACGTTCGGCCACACCAGGACCGCTGCGCCGGCGCCGACGGGTGGCAACGTGAAGATCGCGTCCTTCAACGTGCTCAACTACTTCCCGACCACGGGCGAGGAGTTCGTCGCCTCGGGCGGCAGCTGCACCTGGTACGACGATCGCGCCGGTGAGCCCGTCACCGTCAGGGAGTGCGAGACGGCCGACGGTGGACTGGGACCCCGTGGCGCCGCGGACGACGAGGACCTGTCCAGGCAACAGGCGAAGATCGTGAGCGCGATCAACGCCCTCGACGCCGACGTCGTGACGCTGGAGGAGCTCGAGAACTCCGGCAGGCTCGGTCAGCAGCGCGATGCCGGAGTCGCCACCCTCGTCGACGCACTGAACGCCCAGGCCGGCGCCGGCACCTGGAACTTCGTGCCGACACCCGCGACTGCGGGCGACCAGGCCGACGAGGACGTCATCCGCACCGGGTTCATCTACCGGACGGCGGCGGTGCAGCCGGTCGGTGCCTCGGTGATCGACGATGTCGCGGCCTTCGACCTCGCGCGAGACCCGCTGGCGCAGGCCTTCCAGCCCGTGGGCGGGACCAAGTACTCCCGCTTCATCGTGATCGTCAACCACTTCAAGTCCAAGGGGTCCGGCCCCGACGACGGGACCGGGCAGGGGGCCTCGAACCAGGAGCGCATCGCCCAGGCCAAGGAGGTGGTCCGGTTCGCGGAGCAGATGAAGGGCCAGCTCGGCACCGACAAGGTGTTCCTGTCCGGCGACTTCAATGCCTACACCCGCGAGGACCCGATGAAGGCGCTGTACGACGCCGGGTACACCGACATCGGGTCGGCGGAGTCACCCGACGAGCACACCTACCTCTTCGACGGGACGGTCGGCTCGCTCGACCACATCCTCGGCAACGCGGAGGCTGTGAAGCGAGTGACTGGCGCGCACGTCTGGAACATCAGCTCGGTCGAGTCGGTGGCCCTGGAGTACAGCCGCTTCAACTACAACGCGACCAACTTCTACGACCCCGGCCCCTACCGCTCCTCGGACCACGACCCACTGGTGGTCGGGCTGGATCTGCCGATCGGGCCGGTGGCGACGAGCACGTCGGCCACGGTCACCCCGGATCCCGCGCGGATGATCGTGGACCGGCCGGTGGTCCGCGTTCGGGTCGGCTCGGAGCTCGGTGTGGTCGATGGCGGCACGGTCGAGGTCCGGGAGTTCGGGATCCGGCTGGGACGCGGCACCTTGCGCAACGGCACAGTTGACATCGCGCTGCCGCGCTACGTCATTCCCGGTCGGCACACGCTCGCGGTCCGCTATCTAGGGACGGCCGAGACCAGGCCATCGATGGGCGTCACCACGTTCACGGTCGTGCCCCCGCGACCACGCTGACGCAGTGAGATCCGGCAGCGCCGGGGTGCGACTAGCCTGCGTCCGTGAGACGCGTCGTGATGGTGCTGGTGGCACTGTTCCTGGTGAACCTGCCCTTCGTGCACCAGACGCTCAACGAACGCAAGGTAGCCAACTCGGGCCGTGACGTCGAGGCGACCCTCGTCGACTCCAGGACGATCAACGGCCGGCACTTCGTCGACTACCGGCTGCCGGCATCGGTCGACGAGTCCCGGACGCGGTACTCGGCGCGGGTCGACGACGAGACCTTTGCCCAGGCCAAGGAGACCGGGGTGCTCCCCGTGCGGGTCGTGCCGGACGATCCCTCGGTGAACCGGCCGGCAGGCGAGGTGTCGAGCTCGCTGTTCATGATCGTCGCGGTCATCGGCGATGCCGTGCTCCTGCTGGTGGCGGTGATCTTCTACCGACGCTGGCGCAGGTGGGGGCTGCACGAGGTGACGGCGGTCGAGCCCGATGGGATCACCCTCGCCTCGCGGGGGCACACGCTGAAGGTGGTCGGGCCGGACGGGTGGACCGGCCGGGTCCGGCAGGGAGACCGGGTCTCGGGTTCGATGCACCTGGTGGCCGAGGGCGACGTGCTGCCAGGGCTCCCTCTCAGCGGGCTGGAGCAGGTCAGCGGTTCGTCGTACGTCGTGCGCGGGCGGGTGGTGGACACGCGGGCCGGCATGGTGGAGCTGGAGATGGCCGACGGCTTCCGGCTCGTCGTCGAGACCGGTGGCTACCGGATCCGCGCCGACATCCGGGATTCGACCGAGGTGCGCGGCACGCTCTGCTTCACCCCGACCGTCCGCTGACTTTACATTCCACAGGGTCTTGTCAAACCCCTTTACATCCTCTAGCGTCGTGTCAAGCGGTTGACAAATCGATGTCGAATGTAAAGCAGAGGAGACACCATGGCGTCCGACACCATCGCCAACTCCACGGTTCCCCAGGGTTCCAGCGCTCAGTGGACCGACAAGAAGCGCTACCTCTGGCTGATCGGACTGGTGGTCCCGTCGCTGGCGTTCGTCGCCTTCTCGCTGTTCCAGCTCACCGGCTGGAGCGTGTGGCTGTGGATCGGCCCGATCGTGATCCTCGGCATCGTGCCCGCCATCGACCTGATCGCCGGCCTCGACCGCGCCAACCCGCCTGACGACGTGATCGAGCGCCTCGAGAACGACAAGTACTACCGCTGGATCACCTACCTCTTCCTGCCGATCCAGTACGTCGGCTTCGTCGGAGCCTTCGTCTGGATCGCGAAGCCGGAGTGGCTCGGTCTCGTCGAGCTGTCCACCTTCGACAAGGTCGGCCTCGCGATCTCCATCGGTGCCATCGGCGGCATCGGCATCAACACCGCCCACGAGCTCGGGCACAAGAAGGAGAGCAACGAGCGCTGGCTGTCCAAGATCGCCCTGGCCCAGAGCTTCTACGGGCACTTCTACATCGAGCACAACCGCGGTCACCACGTCCGCGTCGCGACGCCCGAGGACCCGGCCAGCAGCCGGCTCGGCGAGAACTTCTACCAGTTCTGGCCGCGCACGGTCTGGGGCTCCCTGAAGAGCGCGTGGCGCCTGGAGAAGAAGCGCTACGCCCGCAAGGGCAAGCACCCGTTCCGGATCGGCAACGACGTACTCAACGCCTGGCTGATGTCCGCGGTCCTGTGGGGCGCCCTGATGGCTGTGCTCGGCTGGCAGATCCTGCCGCTCCTGGTGATCCAGGCGATCGTCGGCTTCTCGCTGCTCGAGGTCGTCAACTACATGGAGCACTACGGGATGCTGCGCCAGAAGGTCGGCGTCGGCGACCGGCAGCGCTACGAGCGCGTGGACCCCAGCCACAGCTGGAACTCCAACAACATCGCGACCAACGTGCTGCTCTACCACCTGCAGCGCCACAGCGACCACCACGCCAACCCGACCCGTCGCTACCAGGCCCTGCGCGACTACGAGGAGTCCCCGGTGCTGCCGACCGGGTACGCCGGCATGATCGTGCTCGCGATCGTCCCCGCCATCTGGCGCCGGGTGATGGACCCCCGCGTGGTCGCCCACTTCGGTGGTGACCTGACGCTGGCCAACATCAGCCCCCGCAAGCGCGACAAGATCTTGGCGAAGTACGCCGCGCCAGTCGAGGCGACCTCTTCTTCGGTGGTTGAGGAGCGAGCGTCAGCGAGCGTCTCGAAGCCACTGAATGGGCCGAGCGAGGTCCTCGCGGCCCGCTGCCCCGGGTGCGGGTACACCTACGACGTGTCGCGCGGCGACGAGCACGAAGGCTTCGCAGCCGGCACCGCATGGGCCGACGTACCCGAGAGCTGGTGCTGCCCTGACTGCGGTGTCCGCGAGAAGGTCGACTTCGTCCCGGTCGAGTCGGAACTGGAATCTGGGCTCGCGTCATGAAGATCGAGGTGGACCGCGACAAGTGCGAGGGCCTCGGCATGTGCGAGGCGATGGCGCACGAGTTCTTCGAGGTCGACGACGACGACACGATGACCGTGCTCGACGACTCACCGGCGGAGGGTGATCGCGACAAGGTGCACGCGGCCGTGGAGGCCTGCCCCGTCCTTGCCCTCAGCCTGGTCGGCTAGGCGGCGCGGATGCCTGTCCTGCTGGACCGGACGCCTAGGGTTGACCGCATGAGCTCGCTGGCCTCCGCCCCGGTCACCCACCGTGACCGCCTGCTCAGCGCAGCAGCGCGGTTCACCGCCGAGCACGGCTGGGGCGCACTGACCATGGCCAAGCTCGCGGACCTCGTGGGCGTCAGCCGCCAGACGGTCTACAACGAGATCGGTGGCAAGCCGCAGCTCGCCGAAGCCATGGTGATGCGCGAGCTCGAGCTGTTCCTCGACCTGGTCGACTCGTCGTTCCAGGACAACCCCGACGACCTCGTCCGGGCCATCGAGACTGCGTCGTTCCGCGTCCTCGACCTGGCCCGCACCGACCCGCTGCTGCACGCGATCCTCAGCAGCAGCCAGGGTGCTGACAGCGAGCTGCTTCCGCTGCTGACGACCAACTCCGAACCGCTCCTCGGCGCGGCCGGCCAGATGATCCGTGAGCACGTGATGACCTACGACATCCGGCTGGAGGAGCACCGCGTCGACGTACTCATCGACATGGTCGTCCGGCTCGTCCTCAGCCACGTCATGCAGCCCACGACACAGCCCGCGCAGACCGCCGAGACGATCGCGTGGATCGCGGAGCGCGTGCTGAGCACCTGAGCGCTTCTACACTGCGCTCATGGCCACGACCGAGACGCGCCTGCTCCTGCTCGGAGCCGTGGCCCTCTTCGAGCCGGTGAACGGGTACCAGATCCGGCGCGAGCTGATCTCCTGGGGCGTGGAGTCGTGGGCCAACATCAAGCCGGGCTCCATCTACCACGGCCTGGCGACCCTCGCCCAGCGCGGCGATCTCGTCCGCCACGACCTGCAGGACGGCAGTCGAGAGGTCGCTGTCTACGAGCTCAGCGATGCCGGGCGCACCGAGTTCCGAAGGCTGTACGACGTGGCGCTCACGGAGGTCAGACCCACGGCACCGCTCGCCTTCCAGACGGCGCTCTCGATGCTGCCGCTGGTGCCGCGCGACGACGCGAAGCGGCTCCTCCGCCAACGGCTGGAGCACCTCGATGCCGAGGCCGAGGGGTACGACGAGAAGACGGACGACGAGCATGTCCCGCCCCATGTGCTCGCAGTGATGGACTACTGGGAGCGGGTCGGCAAGGTGGAGCGCGAGTGGCTGCTCCGGCTGCTCTTCCGGATCGAGGACGGCGACCTGTCCTTCCTCGGCGAGCCGATGGACTGGACCCCGGCCCCTGACGATCCGGGCCACCAGATGCAGGAGGACCGCGAGCGCTACCTCGCCCTCCTCCGCCGCTGACCAACCCAACCCACCGCCGACCCGTCGCATCTGAAAGACCCAGGCCCGCCGACCCGTCGCATCTGAAAGACCCAGCCGACCCGTCCACGAGACCCAGGCCCGCCGACCCGTCGCATCTGAAAGAGCAGAACTTTCAGATGCGACGGCTCGGCGTGCTTTTGGTTTTCAGATGCGACGGCTCGGCGTGGTTCTGGGTTCCAGATGCGACGGCTCGGCGTGGTTCTGGCTTTCAGATGAGACGGGTCGGGGTGAAACCCGATGAGTTTGTTGGCCGGCGCTGGTCTACTCGCCTGCTGAGGGTTTGACTTCACGTGTTCAAACTTGAACACTGTGTGTGATCAACCTTGAACACCCCATCGGCAACACCGAGCGACGACCACAGACATGGCTTCCAGAGAAGAGGCATGCATGATCCAGGCACGCGGGCTGGTGCAGATCTTCCATACCAAGCAGGGGCGCAAGAAGGTCGACGTGCGCGCGGTCGACGGGGTCGACCTCGACGTCGCCGAGGGCGAGGTGGTCGGCTTCCTCGGGCCCAACGGCGCCGGCAAGACCACCACCCTGCGCATGTTGACCACGCTGCTGCGGCCCGATGCCGGGACCGCCACGGTGGCCGGCTACGACGTGGTGACGCAGTCCGAGGACGTCCGCCGCAGCATCGGCTACGTCTCGCAGGCAGGCGGTGTCTCCTCCTACGCCCGAGCCGGTGACGAGGTCGTCGACCACGGGATGCTCTACGGCCTGAGCCGTGCCCAGGCCACCAAGCGTGGCCACGAGCTCTTCGAGCAGCTCGACCTTCCTGGTCTGTGGCAGCGCACACCCAAGCAGATGTCGGGCGGCCAGAAGCGACGCCTCGACATCGTGATGGGCCTGGTGCACGACCCGACCCTGATCTTCCTCGACGAGCCCACCACGGGCCTGGACCCGCAGGCGCGCGCCAACCTGTGGGAGCACATCGCCAACCTGCGCAGCACGCGCGGCGCGACGGTCTTCCTGACCACGCACTACCTCGAGGAGGCAGACGCCCTGAGCGACCGGATCATGATCATCGACCAGGGCAAGATCGTGGCCAGTGACACTGCCGAGAACCTGAAGGCGGCCGTGTCCGGTGATCAGGTCGACCTCGAGGTGGCCGACCCGACCCGCCTGGGCGATGCCGCGACCGCGCTCCAGGCGATCGCCGAGCAGGTGGAGGTCGACGGGCACCACGTGCGCGGCCGGGTACCCCGAGCAGGCCGGGCAGTTCCCGGCCTGCTGCGCGACCTCGACCGCACCGGCATCGACCTCGACTCCATCGAGGTCCTGCGACCCACGCTCGATGACGTCTTCCTCACCCTGACCGGACGGTCGCTGCGCGACGCCGAGGCAGAACAGACCGACCAGCCAGTCCTCGAAGGAGCAGACAAGTGACGTTCGTCCGCGAGAGCTTCATCGTCTTCCGGCGCCAGATCCGGATGAACCTGCGCAACCCCGCATGGGTGCTGATCGGCGTGATGCAGCCGGTGCTCTACCTGCTGCTGTTCGGCCCGCTGCTCAAGCCGCTCGTCGACGACTTCGGCGTCGAGAACCCCTACACGTTCCTCGTGCCCGGGCTGCTCGTCCAGCTGGGGATGTTCGGGGCGTTCTTCGCCGGCTTCGGCCTGATCGGCGAGTGGCGCGAGGGCGTGGTCGAGGCAGAGCGGGTCACCCCCGCGAGCCGCACCGCACTGCTCGTCGGCCGGCTCAGCCGAGACGTGGCCCAGCTGTTCGTACAGGCGCTGATCCTGGTGGGTCTCGGCTTCGCGATGGGCATGCGTGCCCCGGTCGACGGCGTGGTCATCGGGGTCCTGCTCACCCTGCTGGTCGGTGGTGCCTGCGCGGCCGCGTCCAATGCACTCGCGCTGACCACCAAGAGCGAGGACGTGATGGCTCCGGTGATCAACATGGTGATGATGCCCGTGCTGCTCCTCTCCGGGATCCTGCTGCCGATGACCATCGGTCCCGACTGGCTGCAGCGGGTCAGCGACTTCATGCCGTTCCGATGGATCGTCGATGCCGTCCGCGACACCTTCCTGGGGGACTTCTCCAGCAGCGGCATGCTCTGGGGTACGACGTGGGCGGTCGTCCTGTTCGCCCTGGCCACCTGGTGGGGGACCGCGGTCTTCCGCAAGGAGAACGCCTAGAGGATCCGTTCTGGGGTTCCCGAACTCCCAGCCGGAGACGTGGTGGTGCCGGGTACCCTCTGCAGGGACCTCGGCAGGGGCCGGGGAGCAGGGGAAGTCATGCGAGAGGTGTCCCGACGGGGGTTGGTGACGGCGGGCGGCGCCGTACTCCTCACTGCCGCATGCGGGTCCGAGGACCCGTCGAAGACCTCAGGCAAGACGAAGGGCGACGACCCGAAGGGCGGCCCGGCCAAGCCCGTCTTCGACGACACCGCCGTGGAGCCTCCGAAGACGTTGAAGGGCGCCCTGTTCTCGACGGACGTCCTGGTCTTCAGCCAGGGCACCCTCGACACGTCGATCATCGAGAACACCAAGAAGATCAAAGGCGTCCTCGGCGTCGAACCGATCTCGATGGGTCAGTTCTTCGTCGACGAGCAGGAAGTCACCTATGCCGCGGTGAACCCGCAGACCTTCTGGCGCTACACCTCACCCGGCACAGCGCAGACGCTGGAGGTCTGGAACCGGGTGGCTGCGGGCGAGATGGCCGTCGAGCCCGTGATGGGCAAGAAGATCCAGGAGAAGGACGGCTACATCGAGGTCGGCAACGAGTCGGCAGCCGAGCGAATCCACGTGGGTGCCTACGCCCAGATTCTCGACCCGAGCAAGGCCAAGCGCATCGACGCGGTCGTGAACTACAAGTGGGCCGACCAGCTGGGCATCCCCAAGAACAACGCGATCCTCGTCGGGATGGATGACACCTCGCCCCAGAGCATCCGCAAACAGCTGCAGAAGTACGCCGGCAAGAACGCCAGCGTGCAGATCCTCGGCCCGGACCTCGACCTGGGCGCGACGCAGACCGCGTTCCTGACCGGTGGATCGGTGGCCGCGGCGGTCGGCTCGTTCAGCTACAAGGCCAACTCGAACGGAACCGTCACCCCCGACCCGCGCTGGGTGTCGGCCAACATCCGCACCGAGGAGATGCCGATCATCGGGCGGGTCACCGGTCACCGGGTGATGCTGCCGCAGCTGCGAGCCGCCCTCAACGAGGTCGTCGTGAAGAGGCTGTCCAAGTCCATCTACACCTACGACGGGTGCTACGTGCCGCGCTTCATCGCCCACACCCCGTCCAGGGGACTGAGCTTCCACACCTTCGGCACCGCGATCGACCTCAACGCAGCCGACAACTACCGCGGCATCGCCGGAAAGATGGATCGAGCCGTGGTCGCCATCTTCAAGAAATGGGGCTTCGGCTGGGGCGGCGACTGGAACTACACCGACCCCATGCACTTCGAGCTGGCGAAGCTGGTCAAGGCCGGCTGAGTCTCCCCGACACCGGGAGACAACCCAGCCGCACCACCCTCTAGCCTCGGTCCCATGCGCGCAGTCCAGGTGACCCGAGTCGATGGCCCGTCCGCGATCAGCATCGAGGAGGTGCCCGAGCCGACAGCTGATGGCCCCTTCGGCCCGCAGGTGCTCATCGACGTGCACGCGGTCGGGATCTCCTTCCCGGACCTGCTGCTGAGCAAGGGCGAGTACCAGCTCAAGCCCGAGCTGCCGTTCACCCTCGGCGTCGACTTCGCGGGCGTCGTACGTTCCGCTCCTGAGGGTTCCGGGCTCGCCGAAGGCGACCGGGTCGCGGCGGTACTCGGTCACGGTGGTGCCTCCGACGTGGTCGGGATGGGGCCGAACAGCGTCTTCGCGTTGCCCGACTCGCTCAGCTTCGAGCAGGGCGCTGCCATCCCGATGAACTACCTCACCGCACACTTCGCGCTGGCCGAGCGCGGCGACCTCAAGAAGGGCGAGACCGTGCTGGTGCACGGCGCTGCTGGAGGTGTCGGCACCGCGACCATCCAGGTCGCCAAGGGGTACGGCGCCCGCACGATCGCCGTCGTCTCCACCAACGAGAAGGCCGAGATCGCCAGGCAGGCTGGTGCCGACGAGGTGGTCCTCGTCGACAGCTTCCGTGACGCGGTCAAGGAGCTGACTGATGGTGAGGGCGTCGACATCGTGATGGACGTCGTCGGCGGCGACCTGGTCACCGACTCGCTGCGTTCGCTGGGCACCCAGGGCCGGCTGCTCGTCGTCGGCTTCACGGCCGGCGCCATCCCGGCGGTCAAGGTCAACCGACTGCTGCTCAACAACGTCGACGTCCGCGGCGTCGGCTGGGGCGCCTACGCGATGGTGCGCCCCGGCTACATGCGTCAGCAGTGGGATGCGCTGCTGCCGATGATGGAGTCCGGCGTGATCGACCCGCCGATCGGGAAGACCTACCCGATCGAGGAGTTCGGCCAGGCACTGCAGGACATGGAGGACCGCAAGACGCTCGGCAAGTCGGTCGTGACGCTCCGCTGAAACCTGCGGCCCGTTTGCAATGGGCAGCCACGGGAACCGTTGCTGGGTGACCGCTCCCGAGAACGCCGCCATCCTCTTCGACATCGACGGCACCCTCGTCGACTCGACGTACCACCACGCGATCGCGTGGCAGCGCGCCTTCGACCGCAACGACCTCCCGATCCCGCTCTGGCGGATCCACCGGACGGTCGGCATGGGCGGCGACAAGCTGGTGGCTGAGGTGGCCGGCGACGACGTGGAGAAGCGGCTCGGCGACACCCTGCGGGACGCCTGGAAGGACGAGTACCTCGAGATCAAGACCGAGGTCGCGCCGCTCCCGGGGGCAGCCGACCTCGTCAAGAAGCTGGCGTCAGCCGGCTACCAGGTCGCGCTGGCGTCCTCCGGTGACCCCCAGTTCGCCGAGGAGGCGCTCGACGACCTCGACCTCCGCGACGTGGTCAGGGTGCTCAAGACCTCCGAGGACGTGGACGGATCCAAGCCGGAGCCTGACCTCGTCGAGGTGACACTCGCGGCGCTCGACGCGCGTCGAGCAGTGCTGGTCGGGGACACGCCGTACGACGTCGAGTCGGCCGAACGCGCTGGACTCAAGTGCATCGGACTGCGCTCCGGCGGCTACAGCGAGGCCGAGCTGACCGAGGCGGGTGCTGCTCTCGTCGTCGACGGTCCCGAGGACCTGATGGACGTGGACTGGGAGCAGTACCTCCGCGACGTCTGACTGAGGTGCATCGGTCTGCGCTCCGGCGGGTACTGCGAGACGCATGACCAACTTCGGCTACACCCTGATGACAGAGCAGACCGGCCCGCGCGAACTGGTGGACCACGCTGTCGGGGCGGAGCGAATCGGCTTCGACTTCGAAGTGATGAGCGACCACTACTTCCCGTGGCTCTCGGCGCAGGGGCACGCGCCGTACGCCTGGTCGGTGCTGGGCGCCGTTGCACACGCGACAGAGCGCGTCGGACTGATGACCTACGTGACCTGCCCGACGATCCGCTACCACCCCGCTGTCGTGGCTCAGAAGGCCGCGACCGTGCAGCTGCTCGCCGAGGGTCGGTTCACGCTCGGCCTCGGCAGCGGCGAGAACCTCAACGAGCACGTCGTCGGGCAGGGTTGGCCGGGGGTGCACGATCGCCAGGCGATGCTGCGCGAAGCCATCTCGATCATCCGCGAGCTGCACACCGGCGAGCTGGTGGACCACCAGGGTGAGTACTTCCAGGTCGACTCCGCACGGGTCTGGGACCTGCCCGACACGGCGGTCGAGATCGGAGTCGCCGTCGGGGGTGAACGAGCGATCGACGAGCTCGCGGCCCTGGCCGACCACCTGATCGCCACCGAACCCGATGCGGAGCTGGTCACGGACTGGAACGCGAGCGACGGTGCGCCGCAGATCGGCGGGCCCGCCAGAGCCATCGGCCAGATCCCGATCTGCTGGGATCCGGACCGGGAGGCTGCGGTCCAGCGCGCGCATGAGCAGTTCCGCTGGTTCGCCGGTGGCTGGGCGGTCAACAGCGACCTGCCGACCACGGCGGGCTTCGCCGGTGCCACGCAGTACGTGCGCCCGGAGGACGTCGCCGACTCGATCGTGTGCGGCCCTGACCTCGACGAGATCGTGGAGAGTGTCAAGCCGTTCTGGGAGGCGGGTTTCACAGATGTCGCGCTGGTGCAGATCGGTGGCGACACCCAGGAGCGGTTCCTCGACGAAGCTGCGGGGCCGTTGCTGGAGAAGCTGCGCGAGTCCTCGAAGTGACGTGCGAAGGGCCCCGCCCCCCAGCGGGGCCCTTCGACTTCCCCCGTTCCCCCGTTCGTGTGCTCACCCGGCGGGGGCGAGCTCAGCTTTCGTGCCGAACGTGAAGAAGAGCAGGTCGGTCATTTCGAACGTCTAACCGCCAAGAGTCTGCGGTCGGATCATTGATACAAGCCGGCGCCGTCTGCCTTCGATCAGGCCCCGTGCACGGGCACGCCGTCGATCCAGGTGGACACGACACGCGTCGCGCCGATCTCGCTGACGTCGCCGGCGAAGGGATCCCGGTCGAGTACGACGAGGTCGGCGACCTGTGCCTTCGCGAGGGTGCCGGCGTCGTCGCGGTGGTTCACCCACGCGGATCCGCTCGTGTAGGCCGCGAACGCAGTCTCGAGGGAGATGGCCTGCTCGGGCAGCAGCGGTTCGCTGCCCGCCGGTCCCTCCTCGCCGTAGGCCCACCGGTTGACCGCGACGTGGATGGCCTCGAGCGGGTTGGGCGAGCTCACCGGCCAGTCGCTGCCGGCGACGAGCCGGGCGCCCGAACGGTGGAGGTCGCCGAAGCGGTACAGCCAGCGGGACCTCTCCTCACCCAGGAACGGGATGTTGAGGTCCATCATCTGGTCGTCCATGCAGGCCCACAGCGCCTGCATGTTGGCCGCCACTCCCAGCTGCGCGAAGCGACGTACGTCGTCAGGGTGCACGAGCTCCACATGGGCTATGTGGTGGCGACGGTCCTCACGCTGGTCGAGACCCTCGAAGGCGTCGAGTGCCTCCCGCACGCCACGGTCGCCGATGCCGTGCACGTGCACCTGGAAGCCCTCGGCGTCGAGACGGGCGACGTACCGCTTCAGCGCCTGGGGGTCGACGAAGGAGTGTCCGCTGTTCGTGGTCGGGTGGCCGCATCGGTCGAGGTAGGGCGTCGTCAGGGCGGCAGTGCCGTTCTCGGGTACGCCGTCCTGCATCACCTTGATGCTCGTCGCCCGGAACCGACCTTGCGTGTACTCGGCTCGTCGCTCCACGAGTGACGGGATCTGCTCCTCGCCGAGCTCCCGGTCCCACCACAGGGCACCGACGACGTGGGCGGTGAGCTCGCCACGCTGCGCTGCGAGCAGGTACGTCGGGCCGGGGTCGTCCATCCCGGCGTACTCGCCGACGATGGCGTCCTGCCAGCCGGTGACGCCCAGCGAGTGCAGGTAGGCCTGGCCGGTGAGCAGACCGCGGTAGTAGTCCTCGGGCGTGGTGCCGGGCGCGTGCCGGACCACGGCGTGCATGGCTCCCTCGTGCAGGGTCCCGGTCGGGTGACCGTCGGGGTCGCGTTCGACCCGGCCGTGTGGCGGATCGGGGGTCTCCCGGGTGAGGCCAGCGATCTCCAGGGCTCGGGAGTTCACCCACGCGCCGTGGTGGTCGGCGTTCGGCAGGAACACCGGGCGGTCGGGCACCACTGTGTCGAGGTCCGATGCGGTCGGGGTCCCGCCCGGGAACACCGGCATGCTCCACCCGCCGCCGAGGATCCAGGGAAGTTCCGGATGCGCCTCGGCGTACGACTTGATGGTGGCGAGGTAGTCCTCGCGCGTCGATCCCTCGGACAGGTCGCACCGGGTCCGCTCCAGCCCTCCCTGCACGGCGTGCACGTGAGCGTCGACGAACCCGGGGGCGAGCAGCCCGCCGGCCAGGTCGACCACGTCGGCATCCGCCGGGACGCCGGAGTCGCCGACTGAGGCGATCCGGCCGTCGGCGACCACCACGGCCCCGGCATTGCCGAGGTAGCGATGGCCGTCGAAGACGGTCCCGTTGAGGAACACCGTGGAACTCATGCGGTGCATTCTCGCGGACCGTGCTGTGACTGGGCTCAGGCGGCCCCGTGCGTCGTGGCACCGGGGCGGGCGATGGTGAGGTCAGGCAGCCGGCTGGCCCTGGTCCGGGTGGCTGGCGCACCTGTGGACCTGGCGCCGGCGAAGACGCTCGCCAGCGCAGTGATGACGAGTACGCCGGTGACTGCGGCCACGGCGAAGAAGACTCTGATCCAGACGGCGACTGCGTCTGCGTTGTAGAAGTCCATGATCGTTCCTTACGGGGGTTGGTGTCCTTGTGGGATCACCATGCCGAGGGCCGCTTGAGCATCTCTTGAGGTCCACTGCACTGCTCCTTGAGCACGCGCAGCTGCGATGCGGACCGCACCGCCTCAGCGACGCGGCCCGGCGGCGATCGTCGCGAGCTCGCCCGTGGCCAGCTCGATCACCTCGCGGGCGGTCATCTGCTGAGCAGCCTCACGGATCGAGTCGAGCTCCTCAGGTGCCACGACGTCCTCGGGTGTGATGAACATCCGGCCGCTGTGCCGCGCGATGTCGGGGTCCACAGCCGCCGCGGCTGGAGTTGCATCGGCCCGGATCAGGAGCAGGGCGGCGGCCCTCCCTCGGCCTTCTCCGGCCAGCAGCTGTGCCGCGTTGCGCGCGGTGGTCCAGAGCTGCGTCTGGTGGCCCGTCGTGTGCCAGTAGTCGAGGATGTGACGGAAGTCCGCCGCTGCGGCGGCCAGGTCCCCGGTCCTGATCCTCGCCGAGGCCAGCGCAACCGTGGCGACACCTTCCACGAAGTTGCCTCCGCACGCCGAGGCCTGCTCGATGGCCGAGAGGTAGAGCGGGATCGCCCGTTCCGGCTCCTCGACGGCGGCCAGCTCCCCCTCGACGTACGCCACGAATGCGCGCTGGGAGGGGCACGGCTGGCGGGACACGACCGCTCGTGCCTCGTCGAGGATCCGCTCGGCCTCCGTGCGGTCACCGCCGTAGCCGGCAGCCAACGCCGCCGACGCGAGATAGGCGGCACACGACGGCGCCCCCGGGACAGATCCCCGCAGCCAGCCGCTCCGGGCCCCGTCGAAGTCACCTCGGTAGTGCGCGACGGCTCCGATCGCGGACCAGCACCTGGCCTGGAGCCACGCAGCATCCTCGGCCGGCACCGGCAGGGCGAGCGCGCGGTGCGCGTAGGCGAGGCTGCGGTCGAACTCGCCCACCATCCGCGCGCCGTCGGCTCCGCTGCCGACGATCTCGACCTCGCGTGCGTGGCCGATGACCGTGGGATCGTCGGCGAGCTCGAGACACCAGGACCACAGCTCGCGCAGGTCACGCCAGATGGAGCCTCTGTCGAGGGCAAGGGTGATGTCGATGCAGGCGTCCAGGTCACCGGCGGCCCGGGCCAGGTCTCTCGCGGCTCGCAGGTTGTCGAGCTCTGCGCGCAGTCGCCGGTCGGCGGTGGCTTCCTCGGCACTCATCAGAGCCACGCCGAGCTCCTCCGCCGCACGTGTGGCCCAGTGCAGGAAGCGCGTCTCGGCCGCCTGGATCTCGCCGAGCTCGGCCAGCCGGTCGAGGAGGAACGCACGCACGGTGAAGAGCAGGTGGTAGCGCGTCAGCGTCGGGTCGACCACGACCAGCGAGGCGTCCACCAGACGCTGCAGGGTCTCCAGCGCATCGGCAGCGGGTACGACGTCGGCGGCGATCTCCTCGACGGTGGCCAGATCCGTGCCACCAGGGAAGACCGCAAGTGCGCGGAGGAACGACTGCTCCTGGTCGGTCAGCAACCGGTAGGACCAGTCGATCGTCAACCGCAGCGTGCGTTGGCGCTCGTCCTCGTCGCCCAGCCGGCCGTTCGTCAGGTCCAGTGCACGGCCGAGCCGCTCCCGGACCGCCGCGACCGGCATCAGCGCCACGTGACCCGCGGCGAGCTCGATGGCGAGGGGCAACCCGTCCAGCGCCTGCAGGATCTCGACGAGCGGTTCGGCGTCGGCCGGCTCCAGCACGAAGTCGTGCCGGCGACGGCGGGCGTGCTCGACGAAGGCCCGTGCACTCGGCTGTCGCTCGAGAGTCGCGAGGTCCGTGGCCACGCGCGGCACCGGGAGGGGCTGGAGCCTGACCACGAACTCGTCCGGCACATGGAGCGTCATCCGCGACGTGGCCAGGACGCGCACTCCCGGCGCCGACGAGCGGAGCGTGGTGACCAGGTCCCTGCAGGAGTCGACGACGTGCTCGCAGTTGTCGAGGACGAGCAGGATCTCGTTCTCCCCGATGGCCCGGGCCACGTCGTACGCCGTCACCTCCCCGGCCGTCCTCAGGCCCAGGGTCGACGCCACGGCCTGGCAGACGCGGCCGGGGTCGTCGACGGCGGCGAGGTGCACCACGACCACCGCGGCGGAGCCCCCGTCGGAGGTCTCGGCGGCGATGTCGAGGGCCAACCGCGTCTTGCCCACACCACCGGGTCCGGTGACCGTCAGCACGGAGTGGCTGCTGAGGAGACGGAGGATGTCGTCGCGCTCGTGCTGCCGGCCGACCATGGGACCGGTCGGAGGCACGATCAGTCGGTGGCCGACCGGAGCAAGGGTGGACGGTGTCCCGTCGAGGCCTCCGGCGGCGATCTCCTGCTCGAGCCGGGCCAGGGCAACACCCGGGTCGAGCCCCGTGTCCTCGACCAGCCGTGCCCGGTATTCGGAGCCGACCTCCATGGCCTCGGCAGCCCTGCCCTCGGCGGCCAGGGCGCGCATGTAGAGCAGGATGCTGCGCTCCCTCAAGGGCTGGGCGGCCGCAGCCTGCGCGGCCTCCGCGGTGACGTGGCGGTCGCCGGCGTGGATCCGCGCCTCCACCAGGTCGTCGTGCAGCCGTAGCTGGAGCTCGGCCAGGGCCACCGACTCGACCGCCAGCGGCGGGACCTCCGCGAACTCCTCGAGGGCCGGTCCGCTCCACAGGGCGAGGGCTGCGCGTGCCGTGGCCGCCGCCTCGAGGGGTTGGTGTCCCTGTTCCGTCACATCGCGGGCCAGCCGCCGCACGACGTCAGCATCGAGCTCGTCGGGCCCGAGGTGGAGCCGGTAGCCGGCGCCGTACCGCTCCAGCCGATCGGCCGCGGGTCCCAGGTGCCGACGCAGTCTCGAGACGTGGTTGTACAGCGCCTGGACCGCGTCCTCCGGCGGGTCGTCCGGCCAGAGCGCGTCGACCAACCGGTCGATCCCGACGGCTCTGCCACCGGACAGCGCAAGCAGCGCGAGCAGGGCCCGTCGGCGCTCGCCGGGCACCGCGACGGGGGTGCCGTCCACCTGCAGCCGCAGCGGTCCGAGCACGTCGACGCGCACGTCGTGCGACGGGCGTTCGGGGTTCATGGGGGCTCCTGCGGGTGCGGGCTGGATCTACTGTGCCCCAGCCCGGGACGCCCGGCCAGCGGCTGTGAAGGACCCGGCTCAGGTGGCCGGGCGGGCGAACGTCTCCGCCGCGACCCACGCTCGGAAGCGGTCCAGGCCCACCGCCTCGACCAGGCCGCCGGTCTGGGACGGCTGGCTGAGCAGCGCCCGGACCTTGCGCTCGAGCTGTTCACCGGTGAGCTCCAGCCGGACCTCGATCTCGTCGGGACTGCAGACGCGAGGCCCGCCGAGATAGAAGACGTCGAAGTCGTTGTCGAGCGCGGGGTCGACCTTTCGATCCTCCGGCGTGGTCACGGCGTGCAGGAGCAGCGGTGGGGACGGGAGGTCGGCGACGGCCCGGTCGACCCACGCGCCGACCGTCCGATGGTCGGGATGCCCGGTGACCCCGTCCGGCCCGAACGTGAGCACGGTGTCCGGCCCGATGTCCGCGAGGATGCTGGTCAGTCGCGCGGTCGCCACGTCCGGGTCGGCTTCCTCGCAGGCGCCGTCCGGGTAGTCGAGCCACACGTGCTCCTCCACGCCCAGGACGCCCAGGGCCACGTCGAGCTCACGCGTTCGGATCGCGCTGAGCTGTTGCTTGCCTTCTGAGGTCGCGTCCGGACCGCCAGCCTCGCCACGGGTCGCGGTCACGCAGACCACACGCTGGCCCAGGTCGCGGAGCGCTCCGGCCAGCCCGCCCGACAGGTAGGTCTCGTCGTCCGGGTGGGCCCAGACGGCCACCGTCGTACCGAGTCGGGACAGGTCTGTGGTCCTCATGGAGTCATCGTCGCTTCCCGCGCTGTCATCGGGCTGTCATGACATGCAGCGACCTTCCATCCCGCGCGACAGCGCGGTGCGAGCGCCACCGAAGAACGTGGTGGCACACATCCGGCGCCACGAGGGCGCCAAGAAGAGAAGGAAACATCATGACGACTGATTCGATCAACGAGACCGCGACCGAGACCGAGGTCTCCGTCGACCTCGACATCGACATCGAGGCGGTGCAGGAGTTCGCGCAGAAGGTCTCCGGCGACCTCGCCATCGGCCACCACTCCGTCCAGGTCTACCTCGGTGACCGACTGGGACTGTGGCACGCACTGGCGGCGGTTCCCGGCGCGACCAGCGAGCAGCTCGCTGAGCGCACCGGTCTGGCCGAGCGGTACGTGCGCGAATGGCTCTCGGCCCAGGCCGCGGGCGGGTACGTCACCTACAACCCGGCTGACAAGGGGTTCACCCTTCCCATTGCTCACGCCCTGGTGCTCGCGGACGACGACAGCCCGGCCGCGATGGCCGGCGGGTTCGAGCTGCTCGCCTCGGTCTGGGCAACTGTCGACCAGCTCGCCCACGCCTACACCACGGGTGAGGGGGTCGGCTGGCACGAGCACGACTCGCGGCTGTTCAGCGGGTTCGAGCGCTTCTTCACGCCGCTGTACCGCGCTTCCCTGGTGCCCGAGTGGCTGCCGGCGGTCGACGGTCTCGTCGAGCGTCTGGAGGAAGGCATCGAGGTGCTGGACGTCGGCTGTGGGACGGGTGCCGCGATGGTGATCCTGGCCGAGGCGTTCCCGAACTCCTCGTTCGTGGGTGTGGACTACCACGAGGAGTCCGTGCACCGCGCCAACGCAGCTGCGAAGGCTGCCGGGGTCGCGGACCGGGTGGTCTTCGTCAAGGAGAGCGCGACCGAGTACGCCGGGACCTACGACCTCGTCTGCTTCTTCGATGCCCTCCACGACATGGGTGACCCCGAGGGGGTCCTGCGTCACGCCCGCGAGGCGCTCAAGCCTGGTGGCGTGGTGATGGCGGTCGAGCCGCAGGCCGGGGACAACCTCGAGGACAACCTGAACCCGCTCGGGCTGATCTGGTACGCGTCCGGCACGTCGCTGTGCGTGCCGAACAGCCTGTCCCAGGGTGGGCCGGCTCTGGGCAACCAGGCTGGGCCGACCCGCACGCTGCAGGTGTTCACGGACGCCGGATTCTCGAGCGCCCGGCACGTCGCCGACACGGTCTTCAACTTCGTGGTCGACGCCCGCGCGTGACGCTCCCCACGACCGAAGCCGCGGATCCCACAGCAGATCGGGTGGGATCCGCGGCTTTGCGTGTGGGCTCAGGGCTGCCGGCTCTGCGCGGCCATGAGCGCGCGGGCGTGGGCCACCAGCGCACGGGGGTCGTCGGCGAAGAAGCTCAGCTCGACGATCTCCATGTCGCCCTTCGCCGTGGCCACCAAAGTGGGTTCGTGCAGTCGGACGCGCACGTTGATCTTGCCGCCCACCACGACCTGGAGGTCGACTCCGTGCTCGACCTCACGTGGCTGAAGGACCCAGACCGACGAGGTGTCGTCGCGCAGCTGGTAGGTGACAGAGGCGATCTGGCTCCAGGCAACCGTGATGGAGTGCGTAGCGCCGTGTCGCACCCGGAGCGTTCTCGGCCCCAGCAGGTGTGGGTAGACGTAGAGGCTGGCGAGCAGGCCGACCATCCAGGCCAGTCCCCAGATGCCCACGATCAGCAAAGCGGTGTTGAGCGGCTTCTCTTTGATTCCGACATTTCATGCAAAAAGGGTGTCGTTCTCTCTAGAGTTGCCGCATGTCGAGAGTGAGGCTTCTCCGCGCGATCGCCTGCCTGGTGGGCACCGTCCTGCTGGCCGGCGGAGCCGCTCTGCCGTCCAGCGCCTCGACCCAGCGTGGCGAGTCCGAGCCGGCTGCAGCCGAACGGGCCCAGGGACAGGCTCAGCAGCACACGGCCCAGAAGAAGGCCCAGAAGAAGGCCCAGAAGAACAAGCACCACAAGCACAAGAAGAAGAAGTGCAAGAAGAGGAAGAAGTGCAAGCGCAAGGTGAAGGCGGTGACCCCGAAGGCACCGACACCCGCTGCACCGACAGCGGCGCCGACCAACGCCGCGAAGATCTTCAAGTGGGGCAACGCCCAGATCAACGACGAGTTCCACGGAGCGATGGCCCCGACCTGGTCGGTGAACTCGGCAGGCGCCGGCCTGGTCCGGAACCAGAACGGCATGCTGACGCTCAATACGACAGCGACCAGCGGCACTGTGACAGCCAGCTGGACGGCGGGTGCCCGCCAGTACGGTCGCTGGGAGGCCCGCGTGCGAACCAGGCAGTACGGCGCCATGGACACGCCCTACCGCGCCGTGTGGGAGCTGGTCCCGACCACCGGTGACCAGTGCTCGCGAAGCATCATCCTGAGCGACTCGACGATCGGCAAGAATCCGGCGACGCTGCACGTGCGCAACACGGGTGCCGACTTCTCGGCGACCAAGGTGCTCGACCTCCGCCAGGACGTGTTCCACACCTACGCGGTCGAGGTCACGCCCGACCACATCTCCTGGTTCATCGACACCCGGGTCGTGATGACCGAGACGCGCAGCGCGGCGCGCACCGGCGCGTCGTACGCCGTGCGCTTCCGGATGGTGGCCCCACCGGGTGTCCGGATGAACAGGGGCAGGATGCAGATGGATTGGGTGCGCTACTACACGCTGGAGCGCAAGAACGCGAAGTCGATCTCGGCGCCCCCGGCGACCCTCGGCAGCTACGACGGGCTCTGCTGAACGGCTGGGCTGACCGGTTGGGCTGACCGGTTGGGCTGACCGGTTGGGCTAGGCAGCGTCGGTCCGGTCCTTCACGTCGGCGTCCATCGCCTTCACGAAGTCCTTCTTGACCTCTCGCCACGCCTCGTCGGTCATGTCGCGCCGCCAGTACGGCGAGCAGGACATGTCGCTCCGCGAGAGCCCACGGTCCACGAGAAGGTGCTTGCGGATCTCGCGGATCGCCACCGCCTCGCCGTGGACGAAGGCGTGGACGCGGCCCCGGAGAAAGGGGATGGCCCGGACCGCCTCGGCCAGCAGCTCGTCGTCGCGGCCGTCACCGAGACGGTGCACCCACGCCACGTCCAGGTTGCCCGGGGACGCGAGGTCGAGCTGGAACTCCGGCCCGTCGCAGAGGACCCTGACGACGGCCAGCGCCCCTTCCGGGAGGGTCTCGAGCGAGGCGGCGATGGCCGGCAGCGCCGACTCGTCGCCGACCAGCAAGTGCCAGTCCGCACCGTGGTCGGGCTGGTAGCCCCCGGCCGGACCCTCGAGCACGAGCGGGCTCCCGGGCTCGGCATGCACGGCCCAGGCGCCGGCGACGCCGACATCGCCGTGCACGACGAAGTCGAGCGTGAGCCGTCGCGCGACCGGATCCCAGTGGCGCACCGTGTAGCGGCGTCGGGCCGGCGCCCACGTCTTCGGGACGGTCTCGCGGATCTCTGCTGGGTCGAAGACCGGGCCGTAGGGCGCGCCCGGCGGAGCGAAAGCCAGGTTGACGTAGGCGTCGGTCCCTTCGACCATCGCGAACCCCTGGAGGCCGTCGCCCCCGAGGACGATCCGGACCAGGTTCGGGGTCAGCCAGAGCTTCTCGACCACGTCACCGTGCATGGCTTCCTCCTTCGGACGTTGGAAGTTAGGTTAGCCTAACTTCCCGGGCCAAGAAGCGCCCGGTGCTGCCGCGGTCGACGACGTCCTCGTTCAGGGGACTCGCTCCTTCCACACGACAGCCTCGGGGCTGCCCGCACACCTACAGTGGGGTTCATGACAGTGCGCGTGGTGTTCGCGGACGACAACTATCTCGTCCGTGAAGGCGTGACCGGTCTGCTGATGGAGACCTCGGGCATCGACCTCGTGCAGACCGTTGCGGATGCGACCGCGCTCCACGAGGCGGTGGCAGAGCACCGGCCCGATGCGGTGCTCACCGACATCCGGATGCCGCCCACGTTCACTACTGAGGGCATCGACGCCGCGAAGAAGATCAGGGCCGACTTCCCTGCGACTGGCGTGGTCGTGCTCTCGCAGTACGTCGAGGACGACTACGCCTTCGAGCTCCTCTCCGACGGGGTCGAGGGCCTTGGCTACCTGCTGAAGGAACGGGTCTCGCAGGTCGACGATCTCGTGCGTGCCCTCGAGGCAGTGGCGCGGGGCGGCTCGGCCCTGGACCCGCGGGTGGTGGAGGCACTCCTCGCGCGCAAGTCGAGCCAGCCCAGCACGCCACTGCTCGGCCTCACCGAGAGGGAGCTCGAGGTGCTCCAGGAGCTGGCGACCGGTCGGAGCAACGCCGCCACCGCGAAGGCACTGTTCATGAGCGAGCGCGCGGTGGAGAAGCACATCAGCTCGGTGTTCCAGAAGCTCGGCCTGGCGCACGAGGCCGACCTCAATCGTCGGGTGATGGCGGTGTTGGCGTTTTTGGACGCCACTGGTGGCCGAGGGATCGGCACCGGTTCCCCGGAGCCTTCGTAGCTCCGAGGGAAAACCTCCGCATTCGGGCGGACAGCACCCTCCCGCCTGACACCCTCTGCACACGAGGATGGAGACAGGAGGTGCCACGTGACGTGTGTGCGTGTCCTGGTCGTCGATGACCAGGAGCTGTTTCGGCGCGCGATGACTGCTGTCGTCGAGGAGACCGAGGGCTTCGCCGTTGTCGGGTTCGCGACGACAGGTGAGGAGTCGCTGACGGCTGTCGCCGAGCTGCGTCCGGACCTCGTCCTGATGGACGTGAACCTGCCCGGCATCGACGGGATCGAGGCGACGCGGCGGATCACCTCGAACGGCGCCGACCGACCCGTCGTCGTCTTGTTGTCCACCTACCAGGAGGACGACTTCGATCTCGCCGGCTCCGGCGCTGCGACGTACGTCGCCAAGGCAGCCCTGGGCCCGGAGCGGTTGTCAGCTGCCTGGGCTGCCGCCACCTCCGGCGATGGCGGCGGGCGCGAGTGACTGGGTCTTCGGTCCCTCCGCGCCCACCGGGATGACGCACCGCAGCACCCCGGCACTCGCCACCAGCGAACCGCTCGCTGCCTCCACGCGGTCGACGAGTGGCTGCAGGTCCACGGTCCTAGCGGCATCGTGGTCGACGCGCAGAACGAGGTCCTCCCCGGCCAGCGAGAGGTTGATCGACGAGATGCCGGCGTGCGCCACCTCCGCGCAGCAGAAGTAGACCGCCGCCTCGACCCGGGCCGGGAACCTCTGCCCGGCGACTGCGTGGTCGATCTCCAGGGTCGCCGCAGGCTTGCTCCGCGTCACGAAGGAGCGCAGTGCCGGCTCGAGCCCCGCCCTGGCCAGCTGGGTGGGGAACACCCCACGGGTCAGGTCTCGCAGCGACTCGAGTGCGCTGTTGGTACCCGCCACGAGCGCCTCGAGGCCGTTCTCGACCACGCCCTGTCGTACGGCGTCGCGGGCTCGGTGCAGGTCCTGGGGCATGGACACGAGGTAGGGGAGCACCTCCCTCGAGACGGCGTTCTCGAGGGTACGACGGGCAGCGTCCTCTGCGTCGATGATGCGCGACCGGGACTCGGAGAGCTCCCGCGTGGCCCGATCGAGCTCGGCCACCTGTGCGGCGAGGCTGGTCTCCATCGCGGTGTTGCGGAAAGCGACCGCCGCCTGGTCGGCGATGGCGGTGAGGAGTCGTTCGTCGGACGTGCGCCACGGACGGTTCCTGTCCACGGCGACCACGATGCTGCCCAGGACGTGACCCTCGTTGCGGACGGGGACGGCGTACGCGCTCATCGCCTCCGACTGCTCCTCACCCCACGTGGCTTCGATCTCGTCCGTGCCGGACCCGTGCAGGGAGGCGGTCGCGTGCCGAGCGGCGACAGCTCGGCCGGCTGCCTCGGCGACCGCCGGCAACAGGGTGGCCGGGGTGGGGGTCTCGGCCAGCCGGCGGCTGAAGTCGGACAGCGCTTCGTAGGGTTGCGCGCGCTCTCCGTAGGCCAACCGGTTGGCCACCCGGTTCGCCGCTCGCCGGAGTGGCTGGAAGGCGAGGGCCACCATGGCGGTGGCCAGCAGGGAGACCCAGAATCCACTCGTCCGCGAGTCCACCAGCCTGCCGACCGTGACCACGAGAGTGATGTACCCGACAGCGGCGAAGGTCGCGCCGATGGCCAGCACGAAGGTCCAGTTGATGATCACCTCGACGTCGTAGAGCCGGTATCGCAGTACTGCCACCGCGAAGAAGACCGGCAGCAAGGTGTAGGACGCGAAGAGGGGAATCGCGGATGTCGCGGTCTGGTGGCCGCCATTGAATGACTGGACGACGAAGAGGTTGATGACTCCGACCGCCACCAGGATCACGCCGACCGCAATCAGACGGACCTGCTGACGTTCCTCGCCGCGGCTGCGGCGCAGCCGGACGACCATCGAGACGACTGCAGCCAGCAGCCCGATGCTGATCAGGGTGAACCCCGTGGTGAACAGCAGTGCTCGAACGGTGCCGACCTCGGCGGTCCGGACGTCGTACGTCGTGGGATCTGCGCTGACCACCGCCAGGAAACACAGAACCTCTCCGGCGACGGCGCACCAGGCTGCAGCTCTCCACCTCCGGGACAGGAAGTGGCCGCCGGGCGCCAACAGGAACATCAGCGCGAGGCCGGCGATGGCCAGCTGCCCGCCGAAGATGGAGGCGAACCAGCCCGCCACACCGGCGAGGCTCCTCGACCCCGGCCCGCCCTCGTCGAGCACCCAGAGGCTGTAGGCCTCCGTCAGGAGTGAGACCGCACTGGTCAGCCCGACCAGGACCAGGATCACGCCGACGGGATGGCCTTCGATCCGGGAGACGATGACCGCTCCGAGCAGAGCGCAGCCGGTGACCGCGGTCGTCACGAACGGGAAGCCGTGCTGCACCACCGACGCCTCGGAGAACAGCGACTGGGAGGCACCTGTGACGAGCACGTCGGCGACGGAGAGCACCAGCGTGATGCCGGCGAGGATCCAGGCGACGCGGCCGCGCACCTCAGCCCCCCTCGAGCGCGGGAAAGACGGCGCGAACCTGGGTGCCACCCGGGCGAGGTCGGCTGACCGTCAGGGCTCCGCCGACAGCCTCGACGCGATCGCGCATGTTGGAGAGCCCGCCGCCTGCGGGCAGAGTGCCGGGTTCGAAACCGGAGCCGTCGTCGGTGACGACGAAGGCCAGGGATCCGTCCGCGCCACCAGTCAGCTCGACGTGGATGGCCTTGGCCCCTGAATGCTTGACCGCGTTCTGCAGGGCCTCGAGGCAGGAGAAGTACGCCGCGGCCTCCACGGCCCGGGAGTAGCGCTGGACCTGGCTGGCACTGAGCGTCAGTGCTCCGGGCCAGTTGTCGACGGCGGCCTGCAACGCCGCGACCAGACCGTCGTCAGCGAGCAGCGGCGGGTAGATCCCGCCCGAGAGCTGGCGGAGCGTGACGACCGCATCGGCCGCTGCCTGCTCCTGCGCGACGAGCAGCGCATCAGCTCGGTCGGGTGCGGTGGTCGCCAGGCTCTGGGCCAGCCGCAGGTTCACGGCCAGCGCGACCAGGTGCTGCTGCGCGCCGTCATGGATGTCGCGCTCCAGGTTTCGGCGTCCACGGTCCTGCGCATCGACCAGTCGCTGTCTGGAAAGGCGCAGCTCCTGGGCGCGCGCGGACAGCTCGGAGGCGCGCTGCTCAAGCTCCGCGCGCAGCCGAGCGCCGCGCAGCACCAGCTGGGCCTGGCTGGCCAGACCGGTGAACAGCCGTTCCTCGACCGAGGTCAACGGCACCTGGTCGCGTTCCTGGATGACGAGTACGCCGAGCAGCTCACCGCCGTGACGTACCGCCAGCGACCGCCGGCCAGGTGTCTCAGTATCGCCGAACGCCTCGCCCGGCTGCGAGGACCGGGTCGAGTCGGGTGGCCACGTCGCCGCAAGAGTGGGTCGCTCACCCACGACCAGCCACACCTGCGACCAGACAGCCCCGGTGCCGTCGGCGAGCACGCGGGCCATCCGCGCCGGGAGCTCCTCGGCGGCGTACGTGCCGGTCACCGTGCCGGAGAACTGCCGCAGCACGTCGTACGGCGTCGACTGGCCGCCGTGCACCGCGCGCGAGACGCGCTCGTCCAGGGCTGACTGCACTCGGTCGAAGGACAGGGCCACCACGGCGGTGGCGATCACCGACAGGGCCACGTCGGGGGCCGACGTGCGACCGAGGAGGACGCCACCCCCCAGCACGATCACGACGTAGACCAGCACGACGAAGCCGACGAGACCGACCAGCACCAGGGCCGCCGCCAGCCACTCTCGTCGCGAGCGTCGGCGGAGGCGCTCCAGCGGGGTCATGACAGCAGTCTGCGTCCAAACCCGCCCCGGGGGGAGGGGCTCGCCCGCACCCCTGGGGTGTGGGTAGCCCCCCGATCGCCCACCGGGAGAGCGCGGTCAACGCCCGTCGGGTGTGCGCCCAGCCCGATGGGAAGCAAGGCGCTGAGGACGTGTCCTAGTGGGACGCCGCTCGAGCGAGACGGTGAAACCAAAGGAGAAACACATGTCCGTCATCACCAGCGCCCCAGCGGTCGCTACCGAAACCCAGAGCCGCACCGCGGCCGGAGCTGTGGGAGTCAGCAAGTTCTACGGCAGCGGCGACGCCGCCGTCGTGGCACTCGACAACGTCAGCGTCGGACTCGCCCAGGGCGAGTTCACCGCGATCATGGGCCCTTCCGGCTCCGGCAAGTCGACCCTGCTGCACATGCTCGCGGGTCTGGACCGGCCGAGCTCCGGTGAGGTCTACCTCGGCGACACCGAGATCACCTCACTCAAGGACAAGGCCCTGACCCTGCTCAGGCGCGACCGGATCGGATTCATCTTCCAGTCGTTCAACCTGCTGCCGACCATGACCGCGGCGGAGAACATCGTTCTCCCGATGCGGATCGCGGGCCGCAAGCCGGACGAGCACTGGGTGGCCTCGATCGTCGAGACCGTCGGCCTCAGCGGTCGCCTGTCGCACCGACCCGCGGAGCTCTCGGGCGGTCAGCAGCAGAGGGTCGCGGCAGCCCGCGCCCTCGCCTCACGCCCCCAGATCGTCTTCGCGGACGAGCCGACAGGTGCCCTGGACTCGCGTTCGGGCGCCGAGCTGCTCGCCTTCCTCCGCAAGGCGGTCAGTGAGCTCGGTCAGACCGTGGTGATGGTCACGCACGACGCCACCGCCGCCAGCTACGCCGACCGGGTGATCTTCCTGGCCGACGGTCACATCGTCGACGAGATGCACTCGCCGACCGCAGACGCCGTACTCGACTACATGAAGCACTTGGGAGCCTGAAAGCCATGTTGACAACAACCATCAGAGGGATGGTCGCGCACAAGCTGCGACTCGTCCTCACCACTGCGTCGATCGCCCTCGGGGTGGCGTTCCTCGCCGGCACACTCATCCTGACCGACACCATGGGGGTGGCCTTCGACCAGCTCTTCGGCAAGGTCGCCTCGGGGACCGACGCGGTCGTCCGTACGGAGACCGAGTACACCAAGTCCGAAGGCATCAGCACGAGCCGTGGCCCGATCGCCAGCTCCGTGCTGAGCAAGGTGGCTGACGTCGACGGCGTCCGCGTCGCCGAGGGCACGGTCAGCGGCTACGCACTGCTGACGGACAACGACGGGAAAGCGATCCTGACCAAGGGCGGCGCACCCACCATGGGCTACAGCATGGCGGCGGACAAGAAGCTCCGCGGTGATGCCGACCTGCTCTCGGGTGAAGCACCGAAGGGTCCGAGCGAGGTTGCCATCGACGCCACGAGCGCCGAGGAGAACGACATCGCGCTCGGGTCGAAGATCAAGGTGCTGTTCCAGGGTCCGACCCAGGAGTTCACCGTGGTCGGCACTGTGGGCTTCGGCGGTGAGAAGGACCTCGGGGGTACCACCTCGGCGTACTTCGACACGGCGACGGCCCAGAAGCTCGTGGGTGTCCCCGGACACTTCGACGCCATCAACGTCGCCGCCGAGGACGGCGTGAGCCAGTCAGTGCTCGCGAAGCGTCTCGACGCAGTCGTGCCTGACGGCACGGAGGCGGTCACCGGACGCACGGTGTCGAAGGAGAACTCCGCTGCCGTGGCCGAGAACACGAAGATGATCGGGATCCTGTTCATGATCTTCGCGGGCATCGCGCTGTTCGTCGGTTCGTTCATCATCTGGAACACGTTCACGATGATCGTCACCCAGCGCTCGCGGGAGATCGCCCTGATGCGGGCGATCGGCTCCACGCGTCGTCAGGTGCTGCGTGGACTGATCCTCGAGGCGCTGCTGATCGGACTCGGGTCTTCGGCTGTCGGTCTCGGCCTGGGACTGCTCGTCGCCAAGGGACTCAAGTTCCTGATGGACGTCGTGGGCTTCGCCCTGCCGAGCACCTCGCTCCAGCTCGAGCTGCGCACCGTTGTGGTGTCGCTCGTGGTGGGCACCCTGGTGACGGTCGTCGCAGCACTTGTCCCGGCTCGCCGGGCCACCATGGTGCTGCCGATCGAGGCGTTGCGTGAGTCCACTCCCGGCGCGGAGAAGCCGTCCTGGCGGCGTGCGCTCGTCGGCCTCACCATGGTCGGCAGTGGTGTGGGAGCCATGCTGTGGTCCCTGTACGGCAGCGCGGACATGAAGGTGTTCGGCGTCGGCCTGCTCTTCGCCCTTGTCGGGGTGATGGTCTCGCTGCCGCTGGCGGTCCGTCCGCTGTCCGCCCTGATCGCGGCACCGCTGCGCATGCGTGGCATGCCCGGTGAGCTGGCGAGGCAGAACGCGATGCGCAACCCGCGTCGTACGTCGTCAACGGCTGCGGCCCTGATGATCGGCCTCACCCTGGTCGTGAGCATGAGCGTGTTCGCGTCGTCGCTGAAGGCTTCCTTCGGTGACGTGATCGGGGACAAGACGAACGCAGATCTGTTCGTCTCGAGCTCGAGTGCACAGGGCCCGGGCTTCAGCCCGTCGGTCATCGACGCGGTCGAGAAGGTGGACGGCGTCGAGATGGTTTCGGCCAGTGGTTGGGGTCAGGCCCGCTTCGAGGGCCTCGACTCGAGCTACTCGGCGGTCGACCCCGGCACGGCGGAGAAGTTGATGAACCTGAACCTTGCTGAAGGGTCGATGGCTGACCTGGGTCGCGACGGTGTGGTGGTCTCGAGGACCATGGCAGCGGCCAAGGGCTGGGAGCTCGGGGACAAGGTGAAGTCGCAGTTCGCTGCCACCGGCGAGCGTCAGCTCAAGGTGGTGGGCATCTACGCCTCGAAGGGATGGATCAACGACAACTTCATCCTGAGCCTCGCGCAGCAGAACGCCTTCAACGGCGAGCAGCTGATCGCCTCGGGTCTCGTCGCGATCGAGTCCGGTGCGGACAAGGGTGAGGTCCAGGACGCCATCTCGGCTGCTCTGGCGGATCACCCGGACGCCAAGATCCTCGACCGCAAGGCCTTCGAGAAGGAGGCGGGTGGCTTCATCGACTCGCTGCTGACCTTCGTGACGGTGATGTTGTTGCTGGCGGTCCTGATCGCCCTGCTCGGCATCGTCAACACGCTGGCCCTGTCGGTCTTCGAGAGGACCAGGGAGCTGGGCCTTCTCCGTGCGGTCGGCATGACGCGCGGACAGGTCCGGGCGATGGTCCGCTGGGAGTCGGTGGTGATCTCGCTGATCGGCGCCCTGAGTGGTGCTGGACTCGGGATCGGTATCGGGCTGGCGCTCTCACAGGCGCTGAAGGACGAAGGGATCAAGGCGATCTCGGTGCCCAGTGAGCAGATCGCGATGTACGTCGCTCTCGCGGCCGTCGCCGGGGTCCTGGCAGCTGTCGGACCGGCCCGGTCTGCAGCGAAGGTCGATGTGCTCAAGGCGGTGGTCACCGACTGACCGCCGTACAACAAGGCAGGAGCCCGCCGGCATGGAGACATGCCGGCGGGCTCTTCTGCGTTGCGCGTGTGCGTCAGAAGGTCGACACGTCGAGCAGGCGCTCCTTGACGGTGTCGTGGTCGTCGGCGTTGTTCCAGTCGAGCGTGCCGGCGCCCTGCAGGGCCGCCTTGACGGCTGCCGGGGTTGCCGAGGGGTGCGTCGCCTTGTAGAGCGCGGCGCCACCGGCGGCGTGCGGGCTGGCCATCGACGTACCGCTGATCGTGTTGTAGCCACCGAGCATCCAGGTCGAGTTGATGCAGGTGCCGGGGGCAATGAGGTCCACGTCGGGACCCCAGTTGGAGTAGTTGGCGAAGGTGTCGTCCACGTCCGCGCGGCAGGTGGACGCGGCGCCGCCACCGGGAGCACCGTTGAAGTCGGACAGCGCGCTCACGGTGATGACTTCGTCGTACGCCGCCGGGGTGGACGTGGCGGCGTTGGCGGAGTCGTTGCCCGCCGCTACGACGTAGGTGAGCCCAGCACTGACGGAGCGGCAGATCGCCTTGTGCATCGCGTCGTTGTTGGTGTTCCCGCAGTTGCCGTCGTCGGCGCCGCTGCCCCCGAGGCTCATGTTCACGACGTCGATCTGGGAAGCCTTGGAGGTGACGTAGTCGATGCCGCAGATGACGTCGGAGTTCAGTCCGCTGCCGGCGTCGGTGAGGACCTTGACCGGCCAGATGCGGGCGCCAGGGGCCATCCCGACCACGCCGTTGGCGTTGTCGAGGGCACCGATGGTCCCGGACACGTGAGTGCCGTGGCCGTTCAGGTCATTGGCGTTCACTGCGCCGAGCGAACAGTTCTTGGCGCCCGCGGTGTAGATGTTGAGATCCGGGTGTGTGAGGTCTGCCCCGGTGTCGATGACCGCAACGTCGACGTTGACGCGCTCGTCGGCGCCGTTGATCTTCGCAGTCGGGCTGGCGTCTGCGTTCGACCGGTTGATGCCGGTGGGGGTCGTCTGCGCGTCGGTGCTCACCGCTGTGTCCTTCTGCACCCAGCGGACCGCGGGCAACGCCTCGAGGGCGGCGGCGACGGAGGGAGTCATCGTCGCGGAGTAGCCCTGGAGTGCGGAGGTGTAGATGTGTCCCACGTCGAGGCCGAACCGCTGTGCCTGAACGGGCGCGACGGCCCGCGCATCGGCGCTGTCGGAAAGCACCACGATGTAGGGCGCGGGCGCCGTGACGACGGCCGGGGCGGCGGAGGCTGGCAGCGTCGTCGCGCCGAGTGCGGCGCCGAGGGTGAGGACGGTGGAGGCTGACAAGGCAGCAACAGTGAGCTTGCGCATGGGTTCCTTCGGTTTCCGAGATGGTGCCGCCAGGGGCGCGGCCGTAACGGATCCAACGAGGACTGCGTGCTCGGGTTATGCCCAGACCCACGAACCATCGGACCGGAGCGCCTCTCTTGACGCACTCTGCGTTGGTCGGTTGTCTGGGGGCAATGACTGCTCTGGGGAGTGCAGGCAGCGGGCCTGACTCGGCATGGTTCGGCGAATCAGCCCACCTTCCAATGTGAGGGGGGTCGGGTGCAGAAGTGTCTCTGCTGGAAGTTTGGGAGCTCACGTGATGACGTCCGAGACCGCAGAACAGCTCACGACTGAAGCCGACCAAGCCGCCAATCTGGGCCAGTACCTGGAAGCGATGGCCCTTTTCGAGAAGTTGCTCGCCCTCGATCCCACGGATGGTCATGCCATCTATGGAAAGGCCTACTGCTATCGGCTCCTCGACGACGTTGCAGGAGCTCGCCAGTGCATTGCCGAGCTCAAGGAATCCGTCGGTTATCAGCACGTCGCCTACTTCGAGGAGGGAATGCTCGAGGAGGATGCGGGCCGCCACGAGGCGGCTCTGGTCGCCTTCGACAAGGCGCTGGAGCTCGACCCCGGCTACGAGAACGCGTTGGTGTGGACGACTACGGCCTTGCGGTTGATGCAGCGGTGGGAGGAGGCCGAGCAGCGATCTCAGCAGGCGGTCGAGGCCTACCCGTTCAGTGCCCGCCTGTGGGTCGGGCGGGGTTGGGTGTTCTCGGACCAGAAGCGGTACGACGAGGCTCTGGTGGCCTTCGAGCAAGCGTTGCAGGTCGAACCCGGGCACGAGGACGCCTTGGTGTGGCGGACTACTGCGGTGCGGTTGCTGGGGCGGTGGGAGGAGGCCGAGCGGTGGTCTCAGGAGGCCGTGGAGGCGCATCCGGACAGCGCCGGCCTGTGGGTGGAGCGGGGCTGGGTGTTCTCGGACCAGAAACGGTTCGAGGAGGCCATGGTCGCCTTCGAGAAGGCACTGGAGGCTGGTCCCTCGGATGAGAGTGCACTGCTTGCACGCGTCACCTGCCTGAGACTCTCGAAGCGGTGGGAGGAGGCCGAGCAGCGTTCTCAGGAGGCGGTCGAGGCGCACCCGGGCAGCGCCCGTGCCTGGGTCGGCCGTGGCTGGGTGTTCTCGGACCAGAAGCGCTACGAGGATTCTCTGGTGCCCTTCGAGAAGGCGCTGGAGATCGACGGCGGCTTCGAGGACGCGTTGGTGTGGCGCACTACCGCGGTGCGGTTGCTGGAGCGTTGGGAGGAGGCCGAACTGTGGTCGCAGGAGGCAGTGGAGGCGCGCCCGGACAGGGCTGGCGTGTGGGTGGAGCGGGGCTGGGTGCTGTCGGACCGGAAGCGGTATGCCGAGGCCATGGTGGCCTTCGAGAAGGCGCTGGGTGTCGACCCGACCCATGAGGACGCACTGCTTGCGCGCGTGACCAGCCTGAGGCTGTCGAAGCGGTGGGAGGAGGCCGAGCAGCGTTCTCAGGAGGTGGTCGAGGCGCACCCGGGCAGTGCCCGTGTCTGGGTCGGCCGTGGCTGGGTGTTCTCGGACCAGAAGCGCTACGAGGAGGCTCTGGTGGCCTTCGAGAAGGCGTTGCAGCTCGACCCCGTCAACGAGGACGCGATGGTGTGGCGGACCACGTCGGTGCGGTTGCTCGAGCGTTGGGAGCAGGCCGAGCGGTGGGCCCAGGAGTCAGTGGAGGCCTACCCGGGGGTCGCCCGGATGTGGGTGGAGCGGGGCTGGGTGTTCTCGGACCAGCACCGCCACGAGGAAGCCCTCGTCGACTTCGAGAAGGCACTGGCGACCGACCCCACCAATGACTACGCACTGATTGCGCGTGTGACCAGCCTGAGGTTGTCGAAGCGGTGGGAGGAGGCCGAACAGCGGTCTCTCGAGGCTGTGGAGGCGCGCCCCGACAGCGCCGGCGTGTGGGTCGAGCGCGGTTGGGTGTTCTCGGACCGGAAGCGGTACGACGAGGCCTTGGTCGCCTTCGAGAAGGCGCTCGGAGCCGACCCCGTCAATGAGTTCGCCCTGATCGCGCGCGTCACCTGCCTGAGGCAGTCGAGGCGGTGGGAGGAGGCGGAGCGGCGGTCCCAGGAAGCGCTGGAGACGCTGCCACACAGCACCAGCCTGTGGGTGGAGCGCGGCTGGGTCTTCCTGGACCAGAACCGGTACGACGAAGCTCGTTCTGCCTTCGAGCGGGCCAGGGCAACCGACCCCCACGACGCTGAGGTCGACACGGGCCTGGGGGCAGTCGCGTTCAACCAGGAGAAGTACTCGACCGCTGAGTCTCTTTTCCGATCGAGCCTCGCTCTGCACCCAGGGGGAGCCTTCGCCTACACCAATCTCGCGTGGGCCATTCTGCGACTGGACGAGGACGAGAAGCTCGACGAGGTGACCCGTCTGTGCGAGAAGGCGTTGTCGCTGGACGACACGAGCTACAGCGCCTACAGCTGCCTGGGAGTCGTGGCATTTCGCCAAGGCAAGATGCGGTTGTGTGAGTCGCAGCTGCAGAAGGCGGTGACCATGTCAGGTGGCGATGACGGGCACACCGACCTGGGCGCCTTCTACGCGAAGGTGGGCCGTCACGCCGAGGCCGAGGCCGAGCTCCGCAAGGCCATCGAGGTCGACTGGTACGACAAGAGAGCACACGTCGAGCTCGGAGCGCTCAACGAAGCCAACAAGAACCACGCCGAGGCCTATCGCGAGTTCAACGCCGCTCTGCAGATCGCGCCCCTGGACTCCGACGCCGTGCAGGGATTGTCGCTCGCGCAGCTGGAGCTGGGTGAGTTCCACGATGCCGAGCGCATCCTCCGCGAGGCGCTTCGACAGTGCGACCGAGAGGCCGGCTACGCACTCTGGCTGTTGCTTTCCCGGGTTCTCATCGTTCGCGGAGACGCCTCTCAGAGGACGAACTTCCACAAGGAGGCTCTGCTGGCAGCCACCGAAGCCTCGTTGATCCGATCGCACGAAGCCCTGCCCTACTTCTATGCCGGAGTGGCCCGGTTCAAGCTGGGCGAGCTGACCGACGGTCTCCAGGCGCGGCTCGCCTATCGCGCCAGCGCCCTTCGGTACTTCAAGCAGTGCCTGAAACATGACCCCAACAACATCGAGGCCGTGCGCAACGCGGATCTGATCTCTCAAGACATCCGACGTTCGCAGTCCTCGGTCCTCGGAGGGCTGCTGCTGGCGGTGGTCGCTGTCTCGGTGATGACCGGCCTGTGGGTGGGGTTCTTCGTGTCGACACGGGTCACGTCCACGATGGTCATCTCGCTGACGCCGATTCTTGCAGGACTGGTCCTGCTCTCGTTCCTGCTGCCCAGCCTGGCGCGAGTGAAGCTGCCGGGGTTGGAGGCCGACCTGAAGCAGGACGCCGGCGAGAGCGTGGCGTCCGGCCCGACGGGCGGGGTCGAGGTGGGCGGGTCAAGCTCCTCGATCAGGACTGGCCCCCGGTGAGATCTGGGGTGTGATCTTGGGGTGTGATCTGGGGTGTGATCTGGGTGAGTGGTGTGCGCGCCCGGAGAGATTCGAACTCCCAACCTTCTGATCCGTAGTCAGATGCTCTATCCGTTGAGCTACGGGCGCCTGTCCTGAGGACTGCGCAATGCTAGCCGACGACCCGGACGGGGTTGAAATCGGTTGTTGCACCGCAGCCAGACATGCGAATGTCGCTGGTGGGACGGCCGAACGCGGTTCCCGACCCGACTGCGACATTCGCATGTTCGACGGCCGCCCCCAGCCACCGCGCAACGTGACACAGCCCTCACCCGACCACACTGGAACGATCCAATAGGCCTGCGGCGTCGCGGGCCGTAGATTCGCCCACAACCTCGGTTACCGCCGCGTGTTCTGTGGGCGTAACTTGAGGCACCACAATCGGGTGATGCAACGGCGCCGCATCCGGGTATGAGAACTCAAGGACACACACCGTCGATGCGTTCGACGGCCGGCCGGGCCCTCTCAGGCACTGGCCGCGAAATGCTCGAGAGGGAACGCGCATGACCGCCGAGACGTCGAACACGACCACCGCCATCGAGGACGCCCCGACCACGCACGAGGGCATCCTGGCCTTCGTCTCCGAGGTCGCCGAGCTCACCACCCCGGACCGCATCTACTGGTGCACGGGCTCCGACGAGGAGTGGGTGCAGCTGACCGACGCCCTCGTGGCCACCGGCACGTTCACCCGTCTCGATCCGGTCAAGAAGCCGAACTCCTTCTACGCCGCCTCCGATCCCACCGACGTGGCGCGCGTCGAGGACCGCACCTACATCTGCTCCGTCGACGAGAAGGACTGCGGGCCCACCAACAACTGGATGGACCCGAACGAGATGAAGACCATCATGCGCAAGCTCTACGCGGGCTGCATGAAGGGCCGGACGATGTACGTCATCCCGTTCGTGATGGGCCACCTCGAGGCCGAGCACCCGATGTTCGGCGTGGAGATCACCGACTCGGCGTACGTCACGGCGAGCATGCGCGTGATGGCCCGCATGGGCACCAACGTGCTCCGCAAGATCGAGGAGCTCGTCGCCGGCGGCGAGGATGTCGCCTGGGTGCCGGCGCTGCACTCCGTCGGGATGCCGCTGGAGGAGGGCCAGGAGGACGTCCGCTGGCCCTGCAACGACACCAAGTACATCGTGCAGTTCCCCGAGGAGCGCACGATCTGGTCCTTCGGCTCCGGGTACGGCGGCAACGCGCTGCTCGGCAAGAAGTGCTACGCCCTCCGCATCGCGAGCGCCAAGGCGCGCGACGAGGGCTGGATGGCCGAGCACATGCTCATCCTCAAGCTGACCAACCCGCAGGGCGTCACGAAGTACATCGCCGCTGCCTTCCCGAGCGCCTGCGGCAAGACCAACCTGGCCATGCTCAAGCCCACGATCCCGGGCTGGAAGGTCGAGTCGATCGGCGACGACATCGCCTGGATGCGCATCGGTGAGGACGGCCGCCTGTGGGCGGTCAACCCGGAGTACGGCTTCTTCGGCGTCGCCCCCGGCACCAACGAGCACACGAACCCGCACGCCATGGACACGATCAACATCGGCAACTCGGTGTTCACCAACGTCGCGCTCACCGACGACGGCGACGTCTGGTGGGAGGGGCTCGAGAACGAGCCGGCCCACGCCACGTCGTGGAAGGGCGAGCCGTGGACCCCCGACAGCGACGAGCTGAGCTCGCACCCGAACAGCCGCTACTGCACACCGATCAAGCAGTGCCCGATCCTGGCGCCGGAGTACGACGACCCGCGCGGTGTCCCGATCGACGCGATCCTGTTCGGCGGTCGTCGCAAGACCACCATCCCGCTCGTGACCGAGGCGCGCGACTGGGTCCACGGCACCTTCATGGGGGCTACCCTCTCGAGCGAGACGACCGCGGCTGCCACCGGCCAGGTCGGTGTCGTGCGCCGCGACCCGATGGCGATGCTGCCGTTCATCGGCTACAACGCCGGTGACTACTTCAGCCACTGGATCAAGATGGGCAAGGAGAACGACGAGGCGAAGATGCCGCGCATCTTCTACGTCAACTGGTTCCGCCGCAACGACGACGGTGGCTTCCTGTGGCCCGGCTTCGGCGAGAACAGCCGCGTCCTGAAGTGGGTCATCGACCGGATGGAGGGCCAGGCTGCCGCAGTCGAGACCCCCATCGGCCACGTCCCCGCGCCGGGCTCGTTGGACATCGACGGTCTCGACGTGACCGAGGAGGACCTGGCCAAGGCTCTCGCGGTCGACGTCGAGGAGTGGAAGAAGGAGATCCCCGAGATCACCGAGTGGTTCGAGAAGTTCGGTGACCAGCTCCCTGCCGTCCTGTGGACCGAGCTCGACGGACTCAAGGCCCGTCTAGGCGCCTGAGGTCTCGACCGGGCGTGGTCTCGACTGATCACCTGCTCTGCTCGTTGCTCGACCAACGCGCACAGCCAGTGCATGCGCGCCCGGGGTGCGGGCCCTGCTGTTTGTCGTCATGATGCACAGCATGAACAACGATCAGGGGCCCCAGAGGCGAGAGCTCCTGGCCGGCCGTGCGGGGGAGCTGTTCCGGGAGGTCATCAAGGCCGGGGTGCTGCCGCTCGACGACCCCCGCCTGACCGACAACCACCCGGACCGCGAGGCGTTCGACCTGCTGATAGATCTCGGCCTGCTGCGCAACGACGACCGGACACACGCGTGGGTGGCCGTGGACCCCGCAGCGGTCCAGGCGGGCGTGGTGGCACCGATGGGACGCGCGGTGGTCGAGCTCCTCGACGAGTCCGCGGCGTGGGCCGACACCTTCGGAGCGCTGTCCCATACGTTCCGGCGTACTCCCGCTGGCGGAAGCCCGCTCAACGAGATACGGGGGCTGGCCAGCATCAACCAGTTCCTGGAGTCGGCCGTCGACGACGCGGAGCACGAGCTGCTCACCGCACAGCCGGCGGGGGCTCGACGGGCGGTCATCCTGGAGCAGGCCGTCGACCGTGACCTGCGCGCCCTCGAGCGCGGTGTCACGATGCACACGCTCTACCAGCACACCGCGCGGCGCAGCAAGGCGACGCGTGAGCACGTGGAACGGATCCTGGAGCGTGGCGCGCAGGTGCGCACGCTCGACGAGTTCTTCAACCGCCTGATCGTCATCGACCGCCGGCTCGCCGTGATCCCCGGAGGGTCACCGGACGTCGCGGTGGCGATCCACGACCCCAACCTGGTGTCCTACCTCGCCGACGTCTTCGACCGTTCGTGGGAGCGCGCGAGGGACTACGACGAACGGGGCGGTGCGTCGGACAGCGACATCGCTGCCGAGGTGCGCCAGCTGACGGTGCGCATGCTGACCGAGGGCCACAGCGACCCGGCGAGTGCCAAACGGGTGGGCGTGAGCACCCGCACGTACGCCTCCTACGTCGCCGCCCTCAAGGACGAGTACGGCGTGGAGACGCGGTTCCAGCTCGGCTTCGCGATGGGCAGCAGGGACACGGAATCAGCCCCCGAGAGCTGACCGACTCAGCGTCGTACCCGTCGGAGTGGTGACTCGAAGGGGCTTACCTGAAGCCCCAACCGGTGTCGTGCGTGGTGTGCTTCGGCTTCGTCGCGGCGTCAGCCGGTGCGGCGACCCCGATGGTGACGAGTCCGACGCTCAACAAGATGGCGGCGATTGGTGTGGAGATGCGGCGGAGGTTCATGGAGAATCCTTCTCAACTCGGGGCAAACACATCGTGCCTGCGCTACCGACCCGTTAACAGACCGCCAGCCCTCATGACTGTGCATTGCACGATCACGCAGGTTTTCAGGACATGCATCCAACCGCCTCGGACCCCATGAGGCCCGAGGCGGTCAGCCTGCGGAGGTGGCGGGATTTGAACCCGCGAGAGGGCATTACCCTCAACCCGCTTAGCAGGCGGGCGCCATAAACCGGGCTAGGCGACACCTCCCGAACAAGCAGGGCACAGGGTACCCATCGCCCACCCTCCCCGGAAAATCGGGCACCCGCCGGGCGCTGGATCAGCGGAGCCGACGGTAGCCGTGGCCCCGGTCGAGATGGGCGGACAGCGTCTCGGCGAGCTTGGTGGCGCCACCTTCGATGACGTCGGCCGGCAGGGTCGTCGTACGCCCGTCGCGGAGGCGGAGTACGACGCACCGGTGACCCGAGACCGTCGTCGCCTGCACGTCGAGTACGTCGGTCCACCTCGCCGACCTCGCCTCGGCGGAGCGCAGCCCACGGACCCGGTAGCCGTGCTCGTCGAGCCGGACCACCCACCGGCGTACGCCGAGCAGCAGACCCAGCACGAGCACACCGGCCAGCGCGAGGACGACCAGGCCGGACACGATCGACGACGGCAGCTGCGTCAGCCACGCCAGCACCGCGCCGAGGACGACGACCGTGCCGATGGCGAACAGCCCGGTCCCGAACAGCCGGAAGCGCAGTGAAGGCGCCAGGGCGAAGTCCACAGGACCGCCACCAGGCCTGCTCGTCGGGTTGGGTTCCGGGGTGCTCACCGGGCGATTACACCCGGTCCGGGGGATCCGACAAAACTGGCACTTGTCGGATCGCGGTGACCTGAGTCACACTCATGATCCCATCTGTGCACGGACAGGCGTGGAAGGTGGTTCGAGATGGCTCCTCTCGAGACCGCAATCAGGGAACTCCGGCAGATTCTGGCCGCCGACTGCACCGCGCCCGAGTGGCGCTGGAATGTGCGTAGACGGCTCTCCGAAGTCAAGGACGCTCTCTCCCAACCAGAGGCCCGTCCACCTGAGGCGTGGCTGGCTGCCCGCACGCAGCTCTCCAACCGCGACCGTCACCAGCTGCAGTCACGCGTGGTGGCGCTCTCGTCGGGCGTGCTGGACAAGCTGGAGGCCGAGAGCATCGTCCACCAGGTGCAGCGCCTGATGGCAGACCTCGAGCACCACGTGCAGCGGGTCCACGACCTGGTCTACGACTCGGTCTCCCTCGAGCTCGGCGGCTCCGAGTAGTCGCTGCCCCGGACCGCCGCTCGGTGCGGCCTACAACCACGCCCTAGACTCACCCCCGGTCCGCAAGGACCTGGAGGGGTGCCGGAGTGGCCGATCGGAACCGCCTTGAAAGCGGTCGCTGGCAGTGATGTCAGCCGCGGGTTCGAATCCCGCCCCCTCTGCTGAGAGCCTCACCTGTCGTCGACGCCGGCGATTGACTCAGGCCGTGGGCAGCGTCGGGATGTTGTACGGCGTCACGACGTGGATCGGGGACCTGACGGACTCGATCGGACCGTCGATGGCGCCCTGGGCTTGCATGATGACGTGACAGGCGAGCCGCATGTCGTACCTCAGGTCATGGTGCAGGACGGCGGTCACGCGCTCGTCGTGGAGCAGCTGCAGGTTGTCCCGGTCGAGGTCGTGCCCGATGAACACCTGGCAGTGACGGCCGGCTGCGTCGAACGCCTCGAGGATGGCCTGGTTGCCGCCGCCGACGGAGTAGACGGCGTTGATGCCGGGGTTTCGCTCCAGGGTCCGCAGGGTCGACTCCTTGACGGTGGCGTCGAGTCCGTCGGTGTCGGTCTGCTCGACCAGGGCCCGGTTGGCGGAACGGTTCCTCATGGTGGCGCGGAACCCGATCTCGCGTTCCTCCTCCCCGCGAAACACGCTCCGGCTCAACGCGATCAGGACGTCGCCGTCGCGGTCGCCGAGGAGTCGGTGGACCAGGTACGCCGCGGTGGAGCCGGCGGCCCGGTTGTCGATCCCGACGTAGGCGACGCGCTTGCTCAGCGGGAGGTCGGTGACCAGGGTGACTACCGGAATCCCGGCCCTCTCGAGCCGCGCGATGGCGTCGCTGACCTCGGGGACGTCGGGGGCCTTGAGTACGACGCCCATGGATCCCCGGTGGCGAATGTCGTCCAGGACCTTCACCAGGTCCGCGGGACGACCCTTCTCCCGGAAGTCGAACCGGGATCGAACCACGGCCGGCCGCAGCGACGGCAGCTCGGCCTCCAGGGCCGACTTGATCGCCGAGGAGAACCGGTCCGGGGTCTGCATGACCACGTCGACCAGGAAGGTGCGGCCGGTCAGTCTCAGCTGGCTGCGCTGCCGGTCCAGGTCGGTGATGGCCTGCCGCACGTTGCTCGCGGTGCTGGCGCGCACGCCTGGCCGGTTGTTGAGCACCCGGTCGACGGTGGCCTCACTGAGCCCTGCCTGGCGGGCGATCTCCCTGAGCGGATACGGGTGTCCCATGTGGCGATCCTGATGGATTACTGAGGCCATGGTCAAGGACTGGCGCCCTCTCAGCAACCACTCTCCCGCGGGAAGCGTCCACGAATGAGGTGTTTTTGACGGGTCCATGACTGTTGACCTGAACACGCTGCGAGCGCACGCTTCAGGTACTAGGTCACGTCACACGGGATGGGTCGACATGGAACTGTTAGTCGGTGGGCAGTGGACTGCTTCGCAGTCGGGCCTGGTGGAGGAGGTGACCTCACCGTTCGACGGTGCGGTCGTCGGTGCCGCTCCGGTGGCCGGTGCGGCCGACGTGGACGCGGCCCTGACCGCTGCGGTGGCGGGCGCGAAGGTGTGGCGGAACACTCCGGGGCACGAGCGGATGCGGATCCTGTTGGAGGCGGCGGCGCTCGCCGACCAGCGCGCCGAGGCGATCGCGCAAACGATCTCCGCGGAGTCCGGCAAAAGCATCACCGAAGCCCGCGGCGAGGCATCGCGCTCGGGTGAGATGGTGCGGCTCGCTGCCTTCGAGGGAACCCAGCTGTACGGCGATTCGCTGCCGTTGGACGCCAACCGGGGTACGGGTTTCGACAAGGTCGGGTTCACCGTGCGCCAGCCGGTCGGTGTCGTCGTCGCGATCACGCCGTTCAACTACCCGGCGCTGTTGGTGATGCACAAGCTCGCTCCCGCGCTGGCCGCGGGGAACTCGGTGGTGTTGAAGCCGGCAAGGACGACGCCGTTGACCGCACTGGCCCTGGCTGCGTGCTTCGTCGAGGCGGGACTGCCCGACGGGGTGCTCTCGGTCCTGACCGGGGCCGGTGGCGAGCTCGGCGACGCCTTGGTCAGCGATCCGCGGGTCAACAAGGTCTCCTTCACCGGGTCGACCGGCGTCGGCAACAGGATCACGCAGCTGGCTGGGGTGAAGAAGCTGTCCCTGGAGCTGGGCGCGTCCTGCCCCGTGGTCGTCCTTCCGGATGCCGACATCGACGCGGCGGCCGCAGCGGTCGCGGTCGGCGGCTACGTGAACGCCGGGCAGGTGTGCATCTCGGTGCAACGAGTGATCACGCATCCCTCCATCGCGACGGACTTCCTGGACGCACTGGTGGTGCAGGTCGAGAAGATCCAGACCGGTGACCCGAAGTCCGCCGGAACCGGAATGGGCACGCTGATCAGTGTCGGCGAGGCGGAACGGGTCGAGCGCTCCATCCGTGCGGCCGTCGACTCCGGCGCCCGGTTGTTGACCGGAGGTGAGCGAGACGGCGCGGCGATGTCCCCGGCAGTGGTAGCAGGCGTCGATCCGGCATCGCCGTTCAGCCAGGACGAGCTGTTCGGGCCGGCAGTGGCCGTCTCGGTCGCCGACGACTGGCAGAGCGCAATCGCGCAGGCCAACGGAACGGCGTACGGCCTCGGCGCGGGCGTGTTCACCTCCGATGTCGCCGGCGCTGTGCGAGCCATCCGCGAGATCGACGCCGGGGTGATCCACATCAACTGGACCCCGTTGTGGCGAGCGGACCTGATGCCGTACGGCGGCCTGAAGGGCAGCGGCATCGGCAAGGAAGGACCCCGCTCCGCGGTCGCCGAGATGACCGACGTGAAGACAGTCATCCTTCACGGCCGGCCCTGGTAACCCTCCTCCCCATCAGTTCTGAGCCAACCGGAAATCGAGTCTCACCATGAATGCTGCTCCCACAGTTCGTCTGACCGTCGCACAGGCAGTCATCACGTACCTGTCCCGCCAGTACTCCGTCGCCGATGGCGTACGCCGCCGGCTGGTCCCGGGGACTCTGGGGATCTTCGGTCACGGCAACGTGGCCGGGCTCGGTCAGGCACTTGACCAGCTCGCGGAGACGATGCCGTTCATCCAGGGCCGCAACGAGCAGGCCCTGGTCCACGCCGCGACTGCGTTCGCGAAGCACAACCACCGCCACGCCACGCTGGCCGTCACTGCCTCCATCGGCCCCGGGGCGATGAACATGGTCACGGGCGCGGCCCTGGCGACCGTGAACCGGCTCCCGGTGCTGCTGCTGCCTGGAGACACCTACGCCACCCGGCACCAAGGACCCGTGCTGCAACAGCTCCAGCACCCGAGCGACGCCGACCTGACCGTGAACGACGCGTTCCGGCCGGTGTCGCGGTTCTTCGACCGGATCACTCGGCCGGAGCAGCTGCTCACCGCCCTCCCGGCGGCGATGCGCACCCTCGTCGACCCGGTCGAGACAGGCGCGGTGGTGCTGTCGCTTCCCCAGGACGTCCAGTCGCACGCCTACGACTTCCCTGCCGAGCTCTTCGACGAGCACGACTGGGTGATCCGCCGACCCGCACCCGACCAGACCGAGATCGACGCGGTGGCAGCTCTGCTCGCAGAGGCCAGGAAGCCGCTGATCATCGCCGGGGGAGGAGTCATCTACTCGCAGGCGACCCCCGAGCTCGAGCGCCTCGCCTCTGCGGTCGGCATCCCGGTCGCGGAGACCTTCGCCGGCAAGGGCGCCGTCCAGCAGGCGGCCTGGTGGCAGCTCGGCGGCATCGGCCTGGAAGGGACGCCGGCAACGAACACCCTGGCCAGGGAAGCCGACCTGGTCCTCACCGTCGGATCACGGCTGACCGACTTCACCACCGGCTCACACTCGATCTTCGCCAACCCCGACGTGCGCTTCGCCAGCATCAACGTCAACGTCCACGACGCGGACCGGCTCGGCGCGGTGGGCATCATCGGCGACGCGAAGAGGGCCCTTGTCGCTCTGGCCGATGCGAGCGCCGACGTCCGCACACCCGAGGCGTGGCGATCGCGGACAGAGGAGCTCACGTCGGCGTGGAGCATCGAGCGGGGTCACGCGCTCGACCCAGACCAGCTCTTCGACAAGTCCGCCGTGGCAGCAGACTCCGACGTGATCACGACGACCGACGCGGTGCTCACCCAGGGACAGATCATCGGGTTGTTGCAGGAGCACGCTCAGGCCGGCGACGTGATCATCGCCGCTGCCGGTGGTCCTCCCGGTGACCTGCAGAAGGTGTGGGACGCCACCAACGGCAGGACCTGCCACCTCGAGTTCGGATTCTCCTGCATGGGTTACGAGATCCCGGCGGCGATCGGCGTACGGCTGGCGCACCCCGACCCGGATGCCCGGATCACTGCGTTCCTCGGCGACGGCACCTTCCTGATGGCCCCGACAGAGCTGGTCACCGCCGCCCAGGAAGGTCTCCCGATCACACTGGTCATCCCGGAGAACCACGGCTACCAGGTGATCCACCGGTTGCAGATGGGCCGCAACGGCCGTGAGTTCGGCAACGAGTTCCGCTACCGGACGACGGGTCTGCAGCTCTCCGGAACCGAGGTCGCGGACAAGGCCAACAGCGAGAAGACCGGCCGCCTGGACGGCGACTACCTCTCGGTCGACCTGGCCCAGGTCGCAGCCGGGCTCGGCGCCCGTGCCGTCCGGGCGGTGACCGCCACCGACCTGCGCGACGCTCTGAACCAGACGCGCGGCCACCAGGGCACCGTGGTCATCGTCGTCCCGGCCATCCCGCACGCAGACCTGCCCGGTGCCGGAGTCTGGTGGGACGTCGCCCCCGCCGAGGTGTCCGAGATCGCCACCGTGCCACCACTTCGCACTGAGTACGAGAGCGGCCGCCAGACCCAGCGATGGTTCGGATGAGCCCCGTGTCGCCGAGTCCGCTGGACGGCGGCGCCCTGGCCCATACCGTCCGGCGCGGGCAGCCTTCGCTGGGCACGTTCATCGGCATGGCCTCCGCGGTCAGCGCCGAGGTGTGCGCAGCCGCCGGGTTCGACTGGGTCCTGCTCGACCTCGAGCACGGCGCCGGTGGGGAGACGCAGATCCTCGACGTCGTCCCCGCGGCCGGCAGCTACGGGGTTCCCACGCTCGTTCGCGTCGAGGCCGCCGAGCGGATCCGGATCGGGCGCGCGCTGGACGCCGGAGCAGCCGGCATCATGCTGCCCCGGCTCAACCACGCGGCAGAGGTCGACACGGCGCTGGCGCACCTGCGCTACCCACCGGCCGGTGACCGGGGCGTCGCCACCTACAACCGGGCCTGCCGGTTCGGACTCGACTCCGGGGCGTTGGACCGCGCCAATGACGAAACTCTGTGCGTGGTCCAGATCGAGTCCGCGGCAGCGGTCGACGCTGCCGACGATATCGCTGCCATCGACGGGGTCGACGTGCTGTTCATCGGACCCCGCGACCTCAGCCATGACCTCGGCGTACCCGGCGACATCACCGCGCCCGCCTACGTCGAAGCCCTGGACGCGGTCCTCGCCGCAGCCCGTCGGCATGGAAAGGCCGCCGGGATGCTCGTCGGCGACGGGGCGGCTGCGGCCACTCGCCTCGCGCAGGGCTGGACGTTCCTTGCCATCGGCTCCGACTCCACCCTGCTCGCCGGGACCATCGAGACCGAGCTCAGCCTGGCCCGCACCACCTCCCCCTGACCCGCACGACCTCTCACCGAAGGAAGACATCGCCATGGTTGGACACGTCACCCCAGACGGCTATACCGAGCTGGGCATCGGCCTGATCAGCGTGGGCTGGATGGGCAAGCTGCACAGCCGCGCCTACCAGGCCATCCCGATGGTCTATCCGGAGCTCAAGCTCCGAACCCGACTGGTCCACGCCGCGGACAACGCCCCCGATCGCGCCGACTACGCCCGGAACGTACTCGGCTACGCCAAGGGCAGCACCGACTACCGCGCGGTCCTCGCCGACCCGGACGTGGACGTCGTGTCGGTCTGCGCGCCGAACCTGTTGCACCGCGAGATCGGGGTTGCGGCCGCCGACGCAGGGAAGCCGTTCTGGATCGAGAAGCCGGTCGGCCGGGACGCCGCCGACACTGCCGCGGTCGCCGCTGCGGCGCAGGCTGCCGGGGTCACCACCTCGATCGGCTACAACTACCGGCACGCCCCGGCGGTCGAGCGGATCCGCGACGTCATCGCCAACGGCGACCTCGGCCGGATCACCAACGTGCGGGCGGTGTTCTTCAACGGATATGCCTCCGAGCCAAATGGCGCGCTGTCGTGGCGCTTCAAGAAGGACCTGGCCGGCAGCGGCGCGCTGGGCGACCTGCTCAGCCATGTCGTCGACCTCGTGCAGTATGTCGTCGGGCCGATCGCCGACGTCACCGCACTCCTCTCGACGGTCCACCAGCAACGCCCGATCCTGCCGATGGGATCCGGCACGCACTTCGCCGTGATCGAGAACGGCGAGCTCGGTGACGTCGAGAACGACGACTACGCCGGCGCGCTCGTCAGGTTCGCGGCAGACTCGCCGGGTGCCGGCGCGGTAGGAACCCTCGAGGCGTCGCGGGTCATCGTGGGCCCGCAGTGTGGCCTGGGCTTCGAGATCTACGGCACCGAGGGTTCCGCGTCGTGGAACTTCGAGCGGATGAACGAGCTGCAGCTGTCGATCGGACGGACCGGGCCGAACCAGGGCTACACCACCGTCCTCGGCAATGCCTCGCAGGGCGACTACGCCCAGTTCCAGCCAGGTCCTGGCAACGCGATGGGGTACGACGACCTCAAGGTCATCGAGGCGAAGAAGTTCCTGGTCGCCGTGACCGGTGGTGAACAGCGCAACTCCACCATCGAGGAGGCCCTGGCCGACGCCGAGGTGATCTCGGCCGCAGCCGCGTCGGCCGTCGACGGGCGTTGGCACCAGGTCCCCGCGATCCCCGGCGCAACCTTCGGCCACCCACGCCCCGCGGTTGCTGCCGATGTCTGAGCCGCTACCCCTGGTGGTCGGCCTGGGCGTCGTCGATCCTGCCCTGGTCGCCGAGGTGTTCACCGGGCGGTGCCGGTTCGTCGCGGACCCGACCGACGCCGACCTGCTCGAGGCGCAGGGGGCGATCGCTCGCGCCGACGCCACCATCGACGCCGCCTTCCTCGACCGGGCTACACGGCTGCGGGTGATCGCCCGGACCGGTGTCGGCGTCGAACGCATCGACCTGGAGGTCGCCACTGCCCGCGGGATCGCAGTCGTGATCACCCCTGGGGCCGGCGCCGTCGCGGTCGCGGAAGGCGTCATGGCCATGGCCCTGCATCTGGTGAAACGTCTGGGCCCGCTGACCGAGGTGGTGCGTTCGGGTCGATGGACCGACCGCGCCTCGCTACCCGTCGGTGACCTCGCTGGGTCCACTCTCGGCGTGGTCGGGTATGGCCGGATCGGTCAGCAGACGGCCAGACTGGGCGCCGCCCTGGGGATGAAGGTCCTGGCCTACGACCCGTTCGCCGAACCTCCCGCGGGGGTCCGCTGCGTCACCCTGACGGAGCTGCTGTCCGCCAGCGACGTGATCACCCTCCACCTGCCGCTCACCCCGGACACCCACCACCTCTTCAACACCGAGACGCTGGGCCTGACCAAGCGCGGAGCGATCCTGGTCAACTGCGGACGCGGGTCCCTGATCGACAACGATGCTGCCTTTCGGGCCCTGGTCGACGGCCGGATCGCCGGGCTCGGACTGGACGTGTTCGACCCCGAGCCGCCGCAGCACCACCCGCTGTTCGACCACGCGGACGTCGTACTCACCCCCCACGTCATGGGCCTGAGCAGGCGGGCCACGGCCGCTACGTTCACCGCCGCCGCCACCGGAGTCGTCGACGTCCTGGAGGGTCGCGAGCCGGCTGCCTTGGCCGATCCCGTCTGGAAGCAAGCCGGGCCGGTAGCCCTTTCACCCGGTGCCCCCGTGGGCGGAGCGGCGCGATGAAGGACCTCCTCAGCGGAAAGGTCGTGCTGGTCAGCGGCGGCACCCAGGGACTGGGTGCCGGCATCGCCCGGGCCGCGGCGCGGGAGGGCGCCACCTTGGTCCTCGCCGGGCGCAACGCCGCCCGCGGCGAACAAGTCGCGGCAGAGTTGGTGGATGCCGGGGCTGAGGCCAGCTTCGTTCAGACAGACGTCATCGACGTGACCCAGGCCGTCGCCGCGGTCCGGACGACGGTGGAGAGGCACGGGCGGATCGACTCGCTGGTCAACTCCGCTGGGCTCACTGCCCGCGGGACTCTGCTGGACACCACCGAGGAACTGTTCGACCAGCACATCGCGGTCAACCTCCGGGCCCCGTTCTTCATGATGCAGGCGGCCGTGGCCGACATGAAGCAACGTGGCGCCCCCGGGACGATCGTCAACATCATCTCCATCGACTCACACGGCGGACAGTCCTTCCTCGCGCCGTACGTCGCAGCGAAAGCGGGCCTTGCCGGGCTGACCAGGAACGCCGCCCATGCGCACCGATGGGACCGGATCCGGATCAACGGCCTGAACATCGGCTGGACGGCGACCGACGGCGAAGACCTGACCCAGCAGCAGTCCCACGGCGCCGAGGAGGACTGGCAGCACCGAGCTGCCGCCTCCTTGCCCATGGGCAAGCTCGGCCAGGTCGACGAGATCGCCGACTTCGTCGCGTTCCTGCTCTCCGACCGCAGCGGCGTCGTCACCGGGTCCGTCATCGACTGGGACCAGAACGTCATCGGGGGTCTCGGTGACTGAGCACCCGTTTGTTCCGCTCCCCCTCTCGCAAAGGAGATCGTCATGCGTCTAGGTCTGATCGGGCTCGGCCGGATCGGCGCGTTCCACGCCGAGACCCTGTCTCAGCTCGACGAAGTTTCCTCCCTCGTCGTCACCGATGCGATGCCCGCCGTCACCGCATCCGTCGCCGAACGATTCGGCGCCGAGGCGGCGGACTCGCCTGCGGCCCTGATCAGGGCCGGTGTCGACGGCATCGTGATCGCTGCCGCCACGGACGCGCACACCGCGCTGATCACGGCCGGCGTCGACGCAGGCATCCCCGTCTTCTGCGAGAAGCCACTCTCCGGGGTGGTCGCGGAGGCAAGAGCCATCGCCGACCGCGTCAACGAGAGCGGCGTGCCGGTGCAGATTGGCTACCCCCGACGGTTCGACCCTGCCTACCTGCCGCTCACAACGCCGTCGCCGACGGTGAGCTCGGCTGGGTGCACACCGTGCGCTCGACCACCTTGGACCCAGCGCCGCCGCCACGTGGCTACGTCGCCGGCTCCGGAGGGATCTTCCGCGACTGCTCGGTCCACGACTTCGACACCGTCCGGTGGATCACCGGGCGGGAGGTCGTCGAGGTCTACGCGACCGGCAGCGCGCGTGGTGACGACTTCTTCGCCGAGTTCGGTGACGTCGCCACCGCGCAGACCCTGCTCACCTTCGACGACGGCGCCACCGCGGTCGTGTCCAACACCCGCTACAACCCACGCGGGCACGACGTCCGGCTCGAGGTGCACGGCACCGTGGACAGCGTCGCGGCCGGCTGGAGCGACAACACGCCTCTCCGCAACCTCGAACCCGGCTCGGACTGGCCCACGGGCAAGCCCTGGACCTTCTTCATGGACCGGCTCGCGGCTGCCTTCGTCGCCGAGCTGACCGCCTTCACCGAGGTCGTTGCCGGGCAACGACCGAGCCCCTGCACCGTCGACGACGCGCTCGCCGTGACGTGGATGGCGGAGGCAGCCACCCTTTCCCTGCAACAGCACCGTCCGGTGCAGACAGCCGAGGTCCAGAAATGACCACATCACCCACCGCCCGGATTGCAGGAGCACCGATCTCCTGGGGGGTCTGCGAGGTGCCGAACTGGGGCTACCAGCTCGCACCCAGCCGGGTGCTCGACGAGATGCGCGATGTCGGTCTCGCCGCCACCGAGCTCGGACCCGAAGGCTTCCTGCCCGCCGACCCCGGCCAGATGGCCGGGGTGCTCGCGGCCCACGACCTGACCGCCGTCGGTGGCTTCACCCCGGTGGTGATGCACCGGACCGGACACGACCCGCTGCCTGAGATCGACCGTGTTCTCGAGCAGTACGACGCCACCGGCGCCAAGGTCCTCGTGCTCTCGGCCACGTCCGGACTCGACGGCTACGACAGCCGCCCCACGCTGGACAACGACGGCTGGGAGCTGCTGCTCGGCAACCTGAACCGGATCAGCAACCGCGCTGCCGAGCACGGCGTGAGCGCCGTACTCCACCCCCACGTGGGCACCATGGTCGAGACCGGCGACGAGGTGCAGCGCGTGCTCGGCGGCTCCTCCATCTCGCTGTGTCTGGACACCGGTCACCTGCTGATCGGCGGCACCGACCCGGCGGACCTCACGCGACAGGCTCCCGACCGCATCGCGCACACCCACCTCAAGGACGTGAACAACCAGATCGCCGACAAGGTCCGCTCCGGCCGACTCACCTACTACGACGCGGTGATCGAGGGTATGTACCGCCCGCTGGGCACCGGCGACGTCGATGTCGAGGCCATCGTGAGCACCTTGCAGGCCAACGGCTATGCCGGCTGGTACACCCTCGAGCAGGACACCGTCCTCACCGAGGCACCGCGCGGCGAAGGACCGGTCACCGACGTGCACACCAGCGCCGACTACGTCCGCGGGCTGCTGGCCCGCGCGCTCACGAACGCCGAGCAGTGAGCACCTCCGTGGAACCACTACGAGTCGGCGTGCTCGGGGCGGCTCGCATCAGCAAGCTGGCCATCATCGACCCCGCGGAAGCGACGGGGACGCGTCTCGTCGCTGTGGCTGCCCGGAACCGGGACCGGGCCGAGGAGTTTGCCCAGACCCACGGCATCGAACGTGTCCACGAGTCCTACGCCGATGTCATCGCCGACCCGGAGGTCGAGGCGATCTACAACCCGCTCGCCAACAGCCTGCACGCACCCTGGAACAAGGCAGCGGTCCTCGCCGGCAAGCACGTCCTGAGTGAGAAGCCGTTCGCCAGCAACGCGACCGAGGCCGACGAGGTGCGCGAGCTGGCACAGGGCCGGTCGCTGGTGCTGTTCGAGGGATTCCACTACGTCTACCACCCGCTGATGCAACGACTGATGTCGCTTCTCGCCGACGGCGAGCTGGGCGAGCTGCAACGCGTCGAAAGCATCATCACGATGCCCGAACCCCCGGCCGATGACCCTCGTTGGTCACTCGACCTGGCAGGTGGAGCACTGATGGATCTCGGCTGCTACGCGCTGCACGTCCAACGCGTGCTCGGTGACTTCGCCGGCGGCGAACCTCGTCTCGTGGACGCAGCCGGCGCCCACCGAGCCGGCTCTCCCGGAGTCGACGAGTGGGCCGACGCGCACCTCGAGTTCCCCTCAGGTGCAACCGGCCTCGCCCGGTGCAGCATGGTCAGCGAGACCAAGGACATGTCCCTGCGGGTGGTGGGCAGCGCTGGCGAGGCGATGCTCCCGGACTTCCTCTTCCAGAAGTACGACGACCGGATCATCATCACGACCGGTTCGGGAGAGCGGACCGAGCACTGCGGCAGGGCAACCTCCTACACCTACCAGCTCCAGGCCTTCATCGACGCCGTCCGTGACGGCGCGCACTACCGCACCAACGCCGATGACGCGGTGGCGACCATGACGCTCGTCGACCACTGCTACCGCACCATCGGGCTCGAGCCCCGACCGTCGTACGCCCCCCTGAAGGAAGTGACGACCAGATGACGACGTCCACGGCCTCCCGAACGACCGGCTGGCTCTCCACAGCTGACTGCTCGATCGACGACTTCGCTGCCCTCGTCGACCAGCAGACCCGCCTGTCGGACTACCCCTATGCCGATGCCGTGGAGCGCAACGTGCTCATCTACGGCGAGAAGCTCCGCGCCGCTGCCGACACCAATCGCGGCCGGTCCGAAGTGCAGACCGAGCTGATGCGAGCGTTGACCGAAGGACCCGGCATCGTGGTCTTCAAGCGGGCCTTCGGCGACCTTTCCGTGGTCGACCGAGCCACCGAGGCCTTCCTCACCCAGATCGCCGTAGAGAAGGAAGCCGGTCTCGGCGGCGGGGACCACTTCGCCAAGCCCGGTGCCAACGACCGGATCTGGAGTGCGCTCGACAAGCTGGCCGTGATCGAACCCGAGGTGTTCGCTGAGTACTACGCCAACGACATCATCGCGTTGGTGAGCGAGGCGTGGTTGGGCCCGGACTACCAGCTCACCTCCCAGGTGAACGTGGTCAACCCGGGTGGTCAGGCGCAGACCGCGCACCGCGACTACCACCTCGGCTTCATGGACGCCGTTGCGTCCGCCCGGTTCCCGGCCCAGGTGCACCGCCTGTCCCCGGCGCTGACCCTGCAGGGCGCGGTCGCCCACTGCGACATGCCCGTCGAGACGGGCCCGACGCTCTACCTGCCGTACTCACACCAGTACGAGCCCGGCTACCTCGCGTTCCACCTTCCCGAGTTCACGGAGTACTTCGAGCAGAACTACACGCAGCTGCCGCTCGACAAGGGTGACGCCGCGTTCTTCAACCCCGCTCTCTTCCACGGGGCCGGAACGAACGTCTCGAAGGACGTCCGGCGGATGGCCAACCTGCTGCAGGTGTCCTCAGCGTTCGGCCGGGCCATGGAGACCGTCGACCGGGTAGCGATGTGTCGTGCCCTGTTCCCCGTGCTGCTCGAGAAGCAGGCTGCGGGTGCCTCCGACCGGGACCTGGACAACGTGATCGCCGCGTCCGCGGAGGGCTATGCCTTCCCGACCAACCTCGACCGGGACCAGCCGATCGATGGCACCGCACCTCAGACGCAGGCTGACCTCGTGCGTCGGGCGGTGTCGGAGGAATGGACCGCGGAGGCCTTCGGAGACGCCCTGGACGCCCAGGCCGCCCGCACGCGACCCAACCGGGGCTGAGCCCGGATGACCACAGAGTTGCTGGCCACCTGCTGGACCCACGCCGGTGGCGCCCTCCCGCTGGCTGGTCGAAACCTGAGCCCACCCGGGTAGCGCTGGAGCCGCTGCCGTTCTCCAACATCGCCGACTTCGGGCTGGCCGCGGAACTCGTCGCCGTCGCTGACCACCCCGCCGCCGGCCTGGTGGTGGACATCTGGCACCTGGAACGCGGACCCTCCACGCTGGCTGACCTGACCGAGATCTCGGGGGACAAGGTGTTCGTCGTCGAGCTCAACGACGCCCCCGCACCGCAGTCCTCCGATCTGTTCCACGACACCATCCACCACCGGGTGCTGTGCGGCTCGGGAGTGTTCGACGTGTCGGGCTTCGTCGAGACCCTGCAGGACATCGGCTTCGTCGGACCTTGGGGTGTCGAGATCATCTCCGATGCACACGGCCGCCGACCCTTGCACGAGGGCTTGGCGGACGCGCATCGCACGACGATGGCGTTGTTCGACAGCACGAGCGCTGACACGGGGCAAGGCAGCCGTTGATCGAGGCCACGGCCGAAGGGGACGGGATTCAAGCCCGGCTCAGGACGGCCGCAAGTGCGGTCCAAGGTCATCGCCTCATGGTGGGGTCCTCAACCAGACCCGCTGGATCTGCGATCCGGCCTTCATGAGGAGTAACCATGTTTGTTCGTTCCAGCCTGATCGCTGCCGCCGCCGTCGCCCTGCTGGCGGCATTCCCCGGGTCCGCGACCGCAGCGCCGAAGACCGAGTACCTCGACCGCAGCCTGTTCGACGGGACGCCCGAGCGGACGGCCGCGAGCCTGCGCGTGGACGGTCCTACTGCCGGGCCTCTGGGCGGCGCGATGGACGTGACCGTCCGGGCGAGCGACGGGACGCTCCCGACGACGTTCGGCTCCTGTGAGCGCGCCTGGGTCAAGGGAGTCGTGACCGTGCAGCCCGGGCGCATCATCACCGTGCGCAGTCGCGGCGAGGTGTGCGCCCACATCATCGACGGGAGCCTGACCTTCAACGCCGGGTTCCGCGCGAAGGATCTCACCTACCAGGGCTACGGCCGCTGCAAGCCGAAGCTCGTGGGGGAGGGGCTGATCGCTGTGGCGCACTCGCAGCTCGGTGGCCAGGCGTCATTCTCCGGCACGTTCCGCAGGTGAGCGTGCACCCGAGGCGAGCCGGGCGGCTTCAGTGCAATGGCTGGAACCGGCCGGGCTCGTCTCGGGGGACCGGGTCACCGGCCGCCCGACGGCCCACCCTGCCGGTGAGCAGCCGCTCGAGCCGGATGACGACGTAGCCGAGCAGCAGCCCGAGGACGATGCTGTAGGCGGCGGCGAGTGTGGTGCTCAGCCCGATGACCTCCCGGTCGATCAGGTCGCTCGCCAGGTGCCCGGTCGCGGCAGTGCCGAAGACGCAGACCCACCACCCCTGTCGGCGCCGCGAGCGCAGGGAGACCCCCCACGCGAGGGCCGGGATGCCGACCAGGACCTCGACCGGGTGGGGTACGCCGCCGAGCCGGTCGCGGGTCCAGTCCTGTGCCTTGCGAACCTCGAGGATGAGCTCGGGGGAGCCGTACCTGGTCAGCGCCGCCGTGTAGACGAGCACGACCACCAGCAGCACCAGTGCACCCGCCGCCAGGATCAGGCCCCGCCGCCCCAGGGTGTGCAGGCCGCCCCCGAGCCGGTAGACGAGTGCGGTGGTCGCCACGAGCGCAAGCCCGAGCACGGTGTAGGCGAACCGCTCGTTGTCGACGCGGACCGCGAAGCCCGTGGCGCCGACGCCGCCGGCTCCAGCGACCAGCAGGGCGAGCACGACCTCCCGGACCACGGCGCGGAAGGTCGGCGCTGGGCGGGTGGCCAGCACGGCCAGGCAGGCGCCGAGCACGGCGGTCGCGACGGCAGCGCCGGCGAGGAGGAGTTGCCACTGGGTGCCGACCGCGGCGCCTCCGACCGCCACGGCAACCGCGAGGGCCAGGGAAACCCGTCCGCCGCTGCGCCGGGACAGGCCGACAGCGAGTACGACGCCGAGACCGGCTGCGAGCGACTGCTGCGCCAGGACTCGCTCATCGAGAGCCCTCAGCGTCACCAGCCCGGCGGTGAGCGCGACCAGGGCGAGCACCCACACCAAGCCGAGAGCGGTCAAGGACCGGCGACCGCCGGCCGAGGTGGGGCCGGCGTATCCCGATGGGGCGCCGTTGGTCAGAGGGTCACGCGCGCGTGCCGGCAGGTCCAGGGCCGGCGCGGGTCCTGGGGGCAGGCCCCTGTGGCGGCCCGGCACTTCCTCCGCCTGTGGCACGCCGGGAGGATACCAACGCGGCTCACATGCGCCGGTTGACGAGCGACGGGTTGGTCCGTCGTACGTCGGCCACCGCACCGCGGTCCAGCACCGCCTCGAGCACCGCCTCGTCGCCGTCCGCCTCGACGACGACGTCACCGTCGGGCGCGACCACGATGGAGTGCCCGGTGTAGCGGGGGGCCGGCTGCCCCACCCCGACGACCCAGACGGTGTTCTCGATCGCCCGTGCGCGCAGGAGCGTGCGCCAGTGCTCGACCTTGCGCTCGCCAGCGACCCACGCGGCCGGCACCACGAGCGCCTCGGCCCCCTGCTCGACGAGCGTGCGGGCCAGCTCGGGGAAGCGCAGGTCGTAGCAGGTCATCAGCCCGAGCGGGAATCCGCGGACCTTCACCAGGGCGGCCGGCTCGAGCTCACCGGCGCTGATCGTGTCGCTCTCCTTGTAGCCGAAGGAGTCGTACAGGTGGATCTTCCGGTACGTCGTGAGCTGCTCGTCGTCGGCGAGCACCAGCGTGTTCAGCGGTCGGGCCGGGTCCTCAGCCACCTCGAACATCCCGGCCAGCCAGGCCGCTCCTGTCGTTCCGCTCAGCCGGCGGAGCTCCTGGGTGAACGGGCCGTCGACCGGCTCGGCAAACGGGCCGAGGTCGGAGCCGGGCTCGCCGAAGTCACGGGCAAACGCCTCGGGGAGCACGACGAGGTCCGTCTCCCCGGGGAGGGCGGCGACCTCCTCCAGCGCGGCGCGGTTCTCGGCCGGGTCGAGCCCGGAAGCTCGTTGCACCAGTCGGACACGGAGGCGGTCACCGGGGTGGTCTTGGGGCGCGTCAGCCATGTCCCCAGAGTGCCAGCGAGGTGCGAGACTGGCGAATCGTGAGCCCGACTGACGACAGACCCGCGCCACCTGATCTGGGGGGCATCGTGCTGACCGGCGGGAGCGCCGTGCGCTTCCAGGGCGCCGACAAGGCCTCCATCGAGATCGCCGGCCGGACCCTGCTCGAGCACGCGCTGGCCGCCCTCGCGGATATTCCGGACGTGGTGGTGGTCGGCGACGAGGTGCAGACGAGTCGCCCGGTCACCTTCCTGCGGGAGGACCCGACCGGGGGTGGCCCCGCCGCGGGGCTGCTGGCCGGCCTTGCCGGATTTCCGCGTACGCCGGGCCGGGTCGTCGTACTCGCCGTGGACATGCCGCTGGTCACCCCCGCGACGGTCCGCCGGCTGGCGCTCGCGGCAGCGGAAGACGGCGCTCTCCTGGTCGACGACGACGGGCGCCGGCAGTACCTGTGCGCCGTCTACCGCACGGAGGCCCTCATCGGTGCCGCCCCGCCCGTGGAGGAGCAGTTCGGCCTCTCCGTCCGGAGGCTCGTCGGGGGGCTGAACCTGGCGGACGTGGCAGCGACGGCCGGGGAGACGCAGGACGTGGACACCTGGGAGGACCTGCTGGCGCTCCGCGCGCGGATGGAGGATTGAGCGTGGAACTGCAGAACATTTCGGATACGTGTTGCACACGCGCGGCGTCGGATCAAGACTGTCACCGTGAACCTCCACGACTGGATCGATGAGCTCTGCGACGTGCTCGACATCGAGGTCGAGGTGGACGAGGCGCTGATCCTGGACCTCGCCCGCGACTCGGCCCACAACGTGGAGCGACGCTCGGCTCCGATTACCACGTTCCTGCTGGGCTACGCCGCTGCCGGGTTCGACGGTTCGCCGCCACAGGTGGAGCGCCTGTCCGCCCTCGCCACTGCCCTCGCGCTGCGCTGGGACAAGGCCCCGGACGAGATCAAGGACGAGGTCGAAGAGGTCGAGGTCGAGATCGAGGAGATCGAGATAGACGCCTGACCTTCCGCGTCCGGCGGTCTCCTAGGGTGGCTGCATGCGCGCAGTCACAGTGCCCGAGCCAGGTGGGCCCGAGGCCCTGATCGTCACCGAGCTGCCCGACCCCGAACCTGGTCCCGGTGAGGTCGTGATCGACGTCGTGGCCAGCGCCGTCAACCGGGCAGACACCCTGCAAAGGCAGGGGTTCTACCCGCCGCCGGAGGGTGCGTCCGACGTACTCGGCCTGGAGTGCTCGGGCAGGATCAGTGCCGTCGGCGAGGGTGTCGAGGGCTGGAACGTGGGCGACGAGGCCTGCGCGCTCCTCGCGGGTGGCGGGTACGCCGAGAAGGTGGCCGTCCCTGCGGGACAGGTGATGCCCGTCCCGGACGGGATCGACCTCAAGGCCGCCGCGGCCATCCCGGAGGTCGCCTGCACCGTCTGGTCCAACGTGTTCATGATCGCCGGCCTGCAGCCAGAAGAGACGCTGCTCGTGCACGGAGGTGCCGGCGGCATCGGCAACTTCGCGATCCAGCTCGCCAAGACCCTGGGTGCCCGGGTGCTCACCACCGCCGGTTCGGCGGAGAAGGTCGCCCTGTGCGAGTCGCTGGGGGCCGACCGGGCGATCAACTACCGCGACGAGGACTTCGTCGACGTGGTCAAGGAGGCGGGGGGTGCCGACGTGATCCTCGACAACATGGGGGCGAAGTACCTCGAACGCAACGTCAAGGCGCTGGGGACCGAGGGTCGGCTGGTGGTGATCGGCATGCAGGGCGGCTCCAAGGCCGAGCTCGACCTCGGGGCGCTGCTGCGCAAGCGCGGCGCTGTGATCGCCACCACCCTGCGCTCGCGGCCCGCCGACGAGAAGGGCGCCATCTGTGCCTCGGTGGTGGAGCACGTCTGGCCCTTGATCGCCGACGGCTCGGTGCGGTCCTTCGTGCACGAGGAGGTGCCGTTCGAGGAAGTGGGACGCGCCCACGAGCTGATGGAGTCGGGATCGCACAGCGGCAAGATCCTGCTCACTGTGGCTGGGTAGGGTCGCAACCATGTCGACACCCCAGGAACCGCCACGCGAGGACCAGTTGACGGTGATCGGTCCGGACGGGCGACCCGTCGTACCGCAGGCCGGAGCCGACGAGGACGACGAGCAGGGCCGCGAACGCAACGTCACCGACCTGGTCGAACAGCCGGCGAAGGTCATGCGGATCGGCCGGATGGTGCAGCAGCTCCTCGAGGAGGTGAAGGCGGCACCGCTCGACGAGGCCGGACGCACGCGGCTCGCGACGTTGCTGCACAACTCGATCACGGAGCTCAAGGGCGGGCTCGCTCCAGAGCTCGACGACGAGCTCGACCGGTTGATCGAGCCGTTCGACGACGCCACCCCGTCGGAGTCCGAGCTCCGGATCGCGCAGGCGACCCTGGTCGGCTGGCTCGAGGGCCTGTTCCACGGCATCCAGACGGCGATCTACGCCCAGCAGATGGCCGCGCGCTCACAGCTGGAGGAGATGCGGCGGGCGCTGCCGCCCGGCATCCACGGCGACAGCAGTCATCCGGTTGGGCCGCTCGAGGACGATCGCCCCGAGCGTGGTTCGCAGGGCGGGATGTACCTCTAGGCCCTAGGCCCCGTCAGTCGCAGTAGTCGCAGAAACCGGTAGACGGCACCGCGGTGTGGCACTTCGGGCACAGCGGTGGCATCTTCTCTGCTGCCGCCGCGCGGCGTTCACGGCTGCGCGACGCGCTCAGTCTCGGGGTGAGTGCCCAGGAGCCTCCGCCGGCCGGGAGGTCGGCGCCGAACTCGCGGTAGCACTCGAGGCGCTCCCGTGCCGCGTGGTCGTCGGCGTCGCCGGGAAGGGAGCCGCGGGTCGCGATGACGGCGGGTCCGTAGCCTGCGCCCACGCTGCCCTCGGCGTTGACGCACAGCGACGACAGCAGTGGCTCGCCACGTTCGGCGCTGTCCGCAGCGACCCGGGCGAGCACATCGGCGATCCAGTAGTGGCTCGGCCGCTTGGTGGTGATCTTGCTGCGGCTCATCACGGCCGCAGCCAGCTCCTTGGAGGTGATCACTGAGTGGTAGCGCGACGCCGTCTCGATCAGGACGTCCCTCGCGGCAACGGCCCAGGCAGTCCGTGCGGCTTCCTCGCCGACGTCGGCCGCATCTGTGGTCGCATCGGCCGGGTCCACCTCTGGGACGTCGCCGTCGACTGCGAAGCCGAGGCTGCGGAGTACCTCTGCGGCGCTCTCCGGGCCGCCTGCGAAGTCCTCGCTGGGCGCCAGCTCACCGGTCGCGCGCAGGTGGGCGACGCCGAGAACCGCGAGTGAGTCGTACGACGAGGAGTTGTGCACGAGCTCGAGCTCGCCGTTGTGGTCGAACCCGTAGCGGGTCAGGAACTCGTCGGCCCCGATGCGGTCGAACTCCTCGAGCGCAAGCAAGACGTGCTCCGGCCTGACGGCCTGAAATGGGGGCATGTACTTCACTCTACGTCCGCGTAGACCGGGTGTCCTAAAGCGGCCGAACCATCACCAGTTCGCCATCCTCGCTCGACCCGCGCAATTGGGTGAACCCGCAGCCCGCCAGCACCCGCAGCGTGGCGCGGTTCTCGGGTCGCACGCTCGCCCGGACTCGTACGCCGACCCGGTCGGTCTCCTCCAGCAGCGCCTTCAACGCCTCGCTCACCGCGCCGTGCCCGCGGGCCTCCTCGACGAGCCCGAAGCCGACCTCGGTCTCGGGCACCTCGTCTGGTCCAGGTGACGGTGCCCCGAAGAACCCGATCGACCCGACGACCATGCCGTCGGAGCCGCGCACGATGTGTCTCTGGCCCCACCCGGCGTCGGGGTCGTCGGCCTTCACCATCGCGGCCGCGTCCTGGTCGCCCTTGCGCGGGTAGTCGCGGTGCCAGGAGACCCGGCGCCGCCCGGCGAGCATCCCCGCGGCGTCCTCGGGAGTGACCAGGGGCAACCGCAACCGCAGTGAGGTGACTACGTCCGGGAGCCCGCTCATGGGAAGAAGCGGCGCAGCTCGACCGCGGCACCGTCGTCGTAGACGGACTCGGTCGAGGCGTCCGCCGCGTCGTGCACCTCCTGCACTGCCTGCCCCATCGCCACACCACGCTTCGCCCAGCGCAGCATCTCGACGTCGTTGCGACCGTCCCCGATCGCGAGCGTGTCCTCGGGGCCGAGGCCGAGCTCGCGGGCGACGTACTCCAGCCCTGACGCCTTGGAGACCCCCACCGGCGCGAGGTCCAGCCACGCCGTCCAGCCGACGACGTAGTCGGTGCCGTGCAGTCCGAGGTTGGCGGCCATCGTGACGAAGTCGTCTGCGGAGGCAGTGGGGTCGCGGATGATGACGCGGCTCACCGGGCCGCCGACGATCTCGTCGAGCTCGGTCTCGATCATCTCCCCCGAGAGCTCGCCGTCGGGGAACGGACGGTTCACGCGGTAGCCGACCCCCCGCTCCTCGACCGCGACCAGCGCCTCGGGGTGCTGCTCCAGGACCTGGCGCACCGCTTCGCGCGCGTCGAAGGTCTCCTCGTGCACGACCTCGAGCGGCGGGTAGCGGAAGAGCACGGCTCCGTTGGAGGCGACCACCCACAACCGGTCCGCGCCCGGTCGGGGCAGGTCGAGCAGGTCCGCGATCTTGTCCATCCCGTGTGGCGACCGGCCGCTCGCGAGCACGATGTGTGCACCTGCGTCGACAGCTGCGTGCACGGCGTCGTACAGCACGCGCGAGATCTGCTCATAGCTCTGGCCCTCGCCCTCGACCCACTTCAGCAGCGTGCCGTCGATGTCGAGCGCGACCAGCTTCGGCTGCCAGGCGCCGTCCTCAACCACCGGTGACTTCCAGAACCTCACGGCCCTGCAGGTAGGGCTGGAGCGCCTTCGGCACCCGGACCGAGCCGTCGGCCTGCTGATGGGTCTCGAGGATGGCCACGATCGTGCGAGGGATGGCCACCAGGGTGCCGTTGAGCGTGGCGATCGGCTTGACGTCGCCGTCGAAGCGGCCGCGGATGTCGAGGCGCCGGGTCTGGAAGTCGGTGCAGTTCGAGGTCGAGGTCAGCTCGCGGTAGCGGCCCTGGGTGGGGACCCACGCCTCGCAGTCGAACTTGCGGGTCGCCGACAGCCCGAGGTCGCCGGCCGCGACGTCGATGACGCGGTAGGCGAGCTCGAGCTTGTCCAGCCACTCGCGCTCCCAGCCGAGCAGGCGCTCGTGCTCGGCGGCTGCCTCCTCGAGGGTGGTGTAGGAGAACATCTCCACCTTGTCGAACCAGTGGACGCGGATGATCCCGCGGGTGTCCTTGCCGTGCGAGCCTGCTTCCTTGCGGAAGCAGGGGCTGAACGCGACGTAGCGACGGGGCAACGAGTCGCCGTCCAGGATCTCGTCGGAGTGGTACGCCGCCAGGGGGACCTCCGAGGTCCCGACGAGGTACATGTCCTGGCCCTCGATCTGGTAGACGTCGTCGGCTGCCTGGCCGAGGAACCCGGTCCCTTCCATCGCCCTCGGCTTGACCAGGGACGGCGGGATCATCGTGGTGAACCCGGCCGAGCGGGCCTGGTCCATCGCCATGTTGACCAGTGCGAACTCGAGGTCCGCGCCCACACCGGTCAGGTAGTAGAACCGCGAGCCGGAGACCTTGGCTCCGCGCTCGACGTCGATGGCGCCGAGCATCCGGCCAAGCTCGACGTGGTCCCGCGGTTCGAACCCCTCGGCCTCGAAGTCGCGTGGGGTGCCGTACTCGGCGAGCACGACGTAGTCGTCCTCACCGCCGGCCGGTGCCTCGGCGGCCGCGACGCTGGGGATCGCGTAGATCGCGTCGCGCCACCCCTGCTCGGCCTCGCCCTGGGTCCCCTCGGCGGCCTTGACGTCGGCGGCGAGCCTCTTGGTGCGCGTCAGCAGCTCGAGCTTCTCATCACCCTGGGCCTGTGCGATCAGCTTGCCGAGCTGCTTCTGCTCGGCCCGGAGCTGCTCGAAGTCCGCGATGGCGGCGCGGCGCGCGGTGTCCGCCTCGAGGGCATCGTCGACCACTGACGGGGACAGGCCACGCTTCTCCTGGGAGGCGCGGATCAGGTCGGGGTCGTCGCGGAGCAGTCGTGGGTCGATCACGGCCCGAGACTAACTGTCACGTGCGACCGGGAACTACTCAGCAGGTGGGAGCACCAGCGGGAAGCCGGCCGCGATCGGGGCGACGGCCGTGCTCGGCTTGCCGTAGGCAGCCCACTTGTCGCCGTCCTTGGCCAGGTAGTAGGCGGTCACTGTCGGCTGGTCGGCGCAGAAGGCCCAGGTGAGCCCTGCCTCGTCGGTGAACCCGGCGCCGAGCCGGCACGGGCTCGCGGGCTGCTCGGGGAACCCCGCGGAGCCGGCGGACAGGATGGTGCCGTCGTTGCGTGTCACCGCGCTGGTGTCGGCGACGCCCTTGCCCGGAGGGTTGGTGACGTCGCTGTCGATGCTGTCGAGATAGGGCTCGCCGGTGTTGCGGTCGAAGCCGTTCAGGAAGATCCACGGGCCCTTGGCCAGGGTGCTCTCCAGGGTGGCCTTGCCGCCGGCGACGCTGACTGCCCACACCCGGTTCTTCGTGTCCACGATGCGCAACGTGTCGGGGCGTGCGGGATCGAAGGCCCAGCCGATGGCGTTGACGTCGTCTGCGCCGGCGCGCTCGCGGATGTCGATGACCTTCGAGGAGCCGTCGGCCAGTGAGTAGAGCTTGAGTCGCCCGCTCTTCTCCTCGGCCCCCGAGATCTCGGTGTCGGTGATCGCCCATTGGCGGTCGGCGCTGACGAGCAGTGCCGCCTGGTCTGCCGAGGCACTGGCTCCCTGGACGCCGGGCAGCTTGCGAGCCGACGCCTGTCCGGTCGAGGGGTTGAAGGTGATGTAGACCGTCGACGTGGTCTCGCCGTCAGCGCCGCCCGCAGTGGTCATGCCCAGCAGCCAGTCGCCCTCGCCGGCGCTGGTGTCGGCCGCCTCGGGAGTTGCGGATGGCGTCTCGTCTGTCTTGTTGTCGTCATCGGCCTTGACCTCGACGTCACCGCAACCAGTGGTGAGGAGCAGGGCCGCGACGACGGCCACCAGCGACGTGACCGGCACGCCGGTAATCGTTCGACGCATGTGGTCCCCCTCGATGAGTGGCCATGGTCTTGAATGGACCGCATGGCCAGGTCCGTTCCTCCAAATGATCCCACATCAGCCCCCGTGAGGCGTGGACGTGACTGAAGCCGAACTGCGCCCCCGCCGTCTGGGTTGGAGCGTCCTGTGCTTCGTGCTGTTCGGGGTTCTGGCCGTCCTCGTGAAGACCGAGTGGACGCCGCTGCTCGAGCTCGACGCTGAGCTGGGCACCTGGCCGGAGACCTTCACCAGGGCCCATGAGGGCGTCTACCACTTCTGGCGCTACCTGGGGATCGCCACCTCCACCCTGCCCGAGGCAGTGGCGACCGCCGTGGTGGCCGTCGCCCTCGAAGCCAAGAAGCACCGCCGCGCCGCGATCTGGACTGTCGGCGTGATGACGACCGTCGGTGTGGTCACCGCCCTGATCAAGCAGGTGGTCGGGAGGGAACGCCCGGTCTGGGACGATCCGCTCGCGGTGCTGAGCTCGTTCTCGTTCCCGTCGGGCCACTCATCGGGGATCGTGGCCGCGATGGGCGTGACGGTCGTGCTCACCCGGATGCTGGTGCGCCGTCGCGGCGTACGACGCCTCGTGTTCGGGCTCGCCGTGACACTCGTCGTCCTGGTCGGCGCCGACCGGTTGTTCCTCGGTCTGCACAACGTCTCGGACGTGGTCGCCGGCTACCTGCTCGGTGGTGGTGTGGTGCTCCTCTGGCTGGCGCTCTACGACCCGACTCCACGCTCCATCGCGCTGGCGAACATCCCGCTCCCGGACGCCGTACCGAACCAGCGCAAGAAGCTCGCCGTGATCCTGAACCCGATCAAGATCGACGATGCGGCCCAGTTCAAGGTCCTCGTCGAGGCGCTGGCGACCGACTCAGGCTTCGCCTCGGTGGCGTGGTGGGAGACCACGATCGAGGACACCGGCTACGGGATGGCGCACGAGGCGGCGACGAGCGGGTGCGACGTCGTCCTCACCATCGGGGGTGACGGCACCATCCGCGCCGTCTGTGAGGAGCTCGCCGGCACCGGCATCCCCGTCGGCATCGTCCCCGCGGGCACCGGCAACCTGCTCGCGCGCAACCTCGGCATCCCGCTTTACCTGCGCTCGGCCGTCGACGTCGCGCTCAACGGCCAGGACCGGGCGATCGACATGGTCGAGGTCAGCGGCGACAAGATGGAGGACGCGACGTTCCTGGTGATGGCCGGGCTGGGTTTCGACGCCGCGATCATGGAGGGCGTCAACGAGAACATCAAGGCCAAGGTGGGCTGGCTGGCCTACGTCTGGTCGGGGCTGAAGTCCCTGATGTTCCCAGCCATCCGGGTCGAGGTCTCGGTGGACGGTGGCCCGTTCACCCGCCACCGCGCGCGGACGCTCGTGATCGGCAACGTGGGTTTCCTGCAGGCGGGGATGCCGCTGATCCCGGACGCCGCGATCGACGACGGCAAGCTCGACGTGGTGCTGCTCTACCCGCGCCGGTTCCTGTCCTGGGTGCCGCTGGCGGTCCGGGTGCTGACCCGAAACAAGCGCACCGACGAGACCATCACCCGGATGACCGGTGTCGAGGTCGTCGTACGCACCAGTGTCGATGCTCCGCGCCAGCTCGACGGCGACCTGATCCCGCCAGGTCGGGAGCTGCACGCGAAGTGCGTGCACGGCCGGGTGCTGGTGCGGGTGCCGCGCTGACTCAGCCCTCCGGGTCGAGCAGGAACACCGGGATGATGCGGTCGGTGCGCTCGGCGTACCTCGCGTAGTTGGGCCACGTCTTGACCATGTGGGCCCACATCCGGTCGCGCTCGGCGCCGGTGATCTCGCGTACGACGGCCTGGTGGGTCTTGCCGCCGGCCCTCACTCCGACCCGTTCACCCTTCTCGGCGGCGGCGCGCACGTTGACCACCCACACCGGCTTCTTCTCGCCGCCGAAGTTCGAGCCCGCGATCAGGTAGCCGGACTCGAAGGGGACGCACAGCAGCGGGGTCGTGCGCGGGACCCCGGACTTGCGGCCCTTCACGGTCAGCATCAGGTTCGGCAGCCCGGCGATGTCGAGGATCGTCAGCCGCCCCCTGGTGACGCGCTGGATGAACTTGTCGGTGGCGGTGATCTGCGGGAGCAGCTTGGGCATCCACGGGATCGCGCCGATCCGAACGGCCAGGGGGGTCAGTGGGTTCACGACCGAATCCTAGGCCTCAAAAACTGCCGACCCGTCGCATCTGAAAGAGCACTGCTCTTTCAGTTGCGACGGGTCAGCGTGCTTTGGGCTTTCAGTTGCGACGGGTCGGCGTCAAGGGGGGTCAGGGGCGGGCGTGCGAGATGGCGTCTTCCTCCTCGGGGGAGAGCTGGGTCTCGCTGCTCCATCCGGCGACGTTCTTGGCATAGCTGCGGGAGTCGTTGCGTCCCTGGATCGAGGTGAGTACGACGCCGCTGCCGCTGTCGTCGAGCAGGGCCATCGACCAGGAGAGCTGGCCGCCGGTGTCGGTGAAGGCGTCGTACCTGACCACTGCGACGTGCCGCATGGCCTGGGCGTTCTCCGCCTTGAGTGCCGCCACCTCCTGGCGCAGCGCCCGTGGATCCTCGGGGAGTCCGCTGGCGTCGGCCCCGGACCGGCCGCGTCGACCCGTACGACGCCCCGAGACGGCGACCCCCAAGGCAAGCAGGGAGAGCGCGAGCGCGAGCAGGCCGAGAGCGGTGTCCACGATGCCGAGAGTAGATAGCGCGACGGGTCGCCCAGTGGCGACTCGCGGAGGCCAGACCCCCGGACGTGGGAAACTCGGCCACGTGACCACCGAGGCCAGACAACGCATCGCCTACCAGGGCGAGCCGGGCGCGAACTCCCACATGGTGTGCAAGCTGCACTACCCCGAGTGGGAGCCGGTCCCGTGCGCCTCGTTCGAGGACGTGTTCGCGACCGTGGAAGGCGGCGACGCCGAGCTCGCGATGATCCCGATCGACAACTCGATCGCCGGCCGGGTGGCGGACATCCACCACTTCCTGCCGGACTCCGACCTGCACATCATCGGCGAGCACTTCCTGCGCATCCAGTTCGCGCTGATGGCGCTGCCCGGGGCCGACCTGGACTCGATCCGGACGGTGCACAGCCACGTCCATGCTCTCGGCCAGTGCCGCAAGGTGATCCGCGAGCACGGGCTGCGCCCGGTGATCTCCGGCGACACTGCGGGTGCCGCGCGCGAGGTGGCCGAGTCCGGTGACCTGACCCAGGCCGCGATCTCGCCCCCGCTCGCCGCCGAGACCTACGGGCTCGAGGTGCTGATGCGAGACGTCGAGGACGAGGAGCACAACACCACCCGGTTCGTGGTGCTCTCCAGGGAGCTGGTCGAGGCGGCGCGTGGAGACGGGCCGGTCGTCACCAGCTTCATCTTCAACGTGCGCAACCTGCCGGCGGCGCTCTACAAGGCACTGGGCGGCTTCGCGACGAACGGGGTGAACATGACCAAGCTGGAGAGCTACATGGTCGGCGGGCACTTCACCGCGACCCAGTTCCTCGCCGAGGTCGACGGCCATCCCGAGGACCCGCCCCTGAAGCGGGCGCTCGAGGAGCTGGCCTTCTTCACGACTGACGTGAAGATCCTTGGCGTGTACCCCGCCGACGACTTCCGATCCGCCTGAGGTGCAACCGGGCAGAACCCGGACTAGTCCGAAATAGAATTTCTGTCCAAAGGTGTTTGCGCGAGGCAACGGAATTCCAGCAATATCGGGTCATGCGCGCTACATACAGAGTCCTGGGTCACCTCATCGCCGGGATGGTCGTCGTCCAGGCGGCCGCCATCGCCCTGTGGGTCTTCGGGCTGCTGCACTGGCTCACCGAGGGGGATGGCAACACGGCGACCTCGCAGCTCGCCGACGACTTCTTCGAGGGGGTCACCGGCTCTGTGGGCATCACGATCCACAGCTTCGGCGCCATCATCGTCGCGTTGCTGGCCATCGTGCTGCTGATCGTCTCCTTCTTCGCGAAGATCCCCGGCGGCGTGAAGTGGGCTGGGTTCACCTTCCTCGCCGTGCTGCTGCAGTGGGTCATCGCCATCGTCTCCTTCTCGGCGCCGGGGCTCGGATTCCTGCACGGGGCGAACGCGCTCGTGGTCGCATGGCTCGGTTGGCGGGTCGCCAAGCAGGCCGGCGTCGTCGAGGACGCCGCGCCTGCATCTGAGGCGGCTGTCGCGACGTGACACGAGCTCGGGTCCGGCTGGTTGTCGGGCTCGTCCTCACCCTGGCGATCGTCGTACCGCTGGGCTGGATGTGGTGGGACAGTCGCCTGCCGGGGTCGTACTCCGTGACGGAGATGGGCGAGCCCGACTATGGCGGTGGACCCGGCGCGTCCGACGGCGCACACCAGCACGGGGGGACGAGCCACTCGGGTTCCGCCCCGGCCGTGAGTGTCGACGACCTCGACACCGAGTCCGACCGCAAGGCCGACGTCGTGGTCGAGCTGACCGTCCGCCAGGGCAAGGTCGAGCTCGCGTCGGGCAAGACCGTCGACGGCTACTCCATCAACGGCACCTCACCCGGTCCGCTCATCGAGGCAACGGTCGGCCAGCTCGTCGAGGTGCGGCTGCACAACGACAACGTCAAGGACGGCATCGCCCTGCACTGGCACGGCATCGACGTGCCGAACGCCCAGGACGGCGTGGCCGGGGTCACCCAGGACGCGGTCAAGACCGGGGAGGACTACACCTACCGCTGGATCGCGCCCAGCGCAGGGACGTACTGGTACCACTCCCACCAGCAGTCGCACCCGCAGGTCTCCGGCGGCCTGTTCGGGGGGGTGGTCATCCACCCGGTCGTCCGGGAGCCCGGCGTCCAGGACGTGGTCGCTCTCACGCATCTGTACGACGCGCAGTCCACCGTCAACGGGGACTCCGGGTCGCCCCGGGTGGCGGCGGAGGCGGGTGAGCGGGTCCGCGTGCGGGTGGTGAACACCGACAACGGCCTGCAGACGGTGTGGTCGAGTGTTCCGTTCGTGCTGCGAGCCGTTGACGGGGTGGAGATCAACAAGCCCACCGAGGTCTCCGACAGGTCCGTGGGCCTCCCTGCCGGAGGCCGGGCAGACCTCGAGGTGCGGGTGCCGGAGGACGGCTCCGCGGCCAGGATCGCGATGCTCGGGGAGGTGGGGCTGGTGATCGGACCCGAGGGCAGCGAGGCACCGAAGGTCGAGCAGCCCGACAAACCGGTGGACCTGCTCACCTACGGCTCACCGGCCGACGTCGGCTTCGACGTCGACCGCGCCGACAGGAAGTTCGAGTACTCCGTCGGCCGGCGACCCGGCTTCATCAACGGCAAGCCCGGCCTCTGGTGGAGCGTCAACGGCAAGCTCTACCCCGACATGCCGATGGCCATGGTGCGGGAGGGTGACGTCGTCCGGATGCGCATCTCCAACCACAGCGGCGAGGACCACCCGATGCACCTGCACGGCCACCACGCCATCGTGCTCGCGCGGGACGGGGTCAAGGCGAGCGGAAGCCCGTGGTGGTTCGACTCGCTCGAGGTGCAGAACGACCAGAGCTTCGACGTCGTCTTCCGCGCCGACAACCCCGGCATCTGGATGGACCACTGCCACAACCTCAAGCACGCCAGGGAAGGGATGGTCACCCACCTGATGTACGACGGCGTGACGACCCCCTACCGGCTCGGGGACGACACCGGCAACGTCCCGGAATGAGCACTCGTGGAGGACCGGATAGTTTGAGTCCGTGACCCAACAGTCCCCCGAGAGCCCCGGTGCGGAACGCACGGCCGACCTCGGTTACGCCCGGGTCGACATGGACCGCGCCGTGCGCACCGGCGATCCGGAGGTGGTCTACGGAGGTGGCAAGACCCCCACCCAGGTGGTCGGGATCCTGCGCGCGCTGCACGACAAGCACCCCGAACGTGCGGTGCTGGCCACGCGTCTCTCCGCGGAGGCGGTCGACCTCGTGCGCGACCAGCTCCCGGAGGCAGTCGTCGACGAGGTCGCCAGAGCGGTGACGCTGGGTCCGCTGCCGGTCGGCCGTGGGCTGGTCGCCGTGATCAGCGCCGGCACCTCGGACGCCCCCGTGGCTGCCGAGGCTGCGCTCACCGTCGCCGTGCACGGGTCGACGGTGGTGCGGATCGAGGACGTGGGCGTGGCCGGGCTGCATCGGCTGCTCGAGGCTCGGGACCGGTTCGCGGATGCGGACTGCCTGATCGTGGTGGCCGGGATGGAGGGCGCCCTGCCCAGCGTGGTCGGCGGCCTGAGCGGCGTACCCCTGGTGGCCGTGCCTACGAGCATTGGGTACGGCGCCTCGTTCGGTGGTCTCGCTGCGTTGCTCGCGATGCTGAACTCGTGCGCGCCCGGCGTCACGGTCGTGAACATCGACAACGGCTACGGTGCCGGCGTCTTCGCAGCACGGGTGGCTCGGCGCGCACACCCGGATGTCCTCGAGACAGAGTCGGGCGGCCTCCGGTGATCGGCTGGGTCGACGCCTCCTCGGGGGCGAGCGGCGACATGCTGCTCGGTGCGCTGGCGGGTGCCGGGGTGCCGCTCGGGGTGATGGCGGAAGCGGTCGAGAAGGTGGCGCCCGGCACGGTCCGGCTGGAAGCGGAGCAGGTGAACCGAGGGGGCTTTGCCGCCACGCGCTGCCACGTGCAGATCGAGGACACCGAGCAGCACCGCACCTGGCGTGACATCGAGCAGCTGCTCGCCGGCGCCGGGCTGCACGAGGACGTGCGGTCCCTGGCCCATGACGTGTTCTCGCGACTGGCCGAGGCCGAGGGACGGGTGCACGGCGTACCGGCCGAGGACGTCCACTTCCACGAGGTCGGGGCCCTGGACGCCATCGCCGACGTCGTCGGGGTGTGCGCCGGCCTGACCCATCTCGGCCTCGAGCGCCTCGTCGTCTCGGAAGTGTCGGTGGGCGGTGGCACGGTGAGCACCGAGCACGGCCACCTGCCGGTTCCGCCGCCGGCGGTGGTCGAGCTCCTGCGTGGTGTGCCCAGCGTCGGCGGCCCGGTCGCGTTCGAGCTGTGTACGCCGACCGGGGCCGCGCTGCTGACCACACTGGCCGACGACTGGGGCGTCCAACCCGCGATGGCCGTCTCCCAGGCCGGTGTCGGAGCCGGTGCTCGGGATCCCGAGGGACACGCCAACGTGGTCCGGCTGCTGCTGGGCGAACCCTTCGCTGCACGACCGTCACCTGACCGTGCCGGCAACTCCTCGCCGACCTCGGGGTCCGCAGTGCTCCTGGAGACGAACGTCGACGACCTCGACCCACGGATCTGGCCGGTGGTGATCGCCGCCCTGCTCGAGGCCGGGGCGAGCGACGCGTGGCTGACCCCGATCCTGATGAAGAAGGGGCGCCCGGCGCACATGCTCAGCGTCCTGGTCGCTGCCGACCGCGCCGACGCCGTACGCCGCGAGGTCCATCGGCAGACCTCGACGATCGGGATGCGTGAGCAGGCCGTGGGCAAGCACGAGCTGGAACGCGAGATGACGACCGTCGACGTGGACGGTCAGACTGTTGCGGTCAAGATCGCCCGGCTCGGCGGAGAGGTGTTCAACGTGCAACCGGAGTTCGAGGACGTCGCCGCGGCCGCGCGTGCTCTCGGCCGGCCGGTCAAGACGGTGATGAGCGAGGCGACCGCAGCCGCCCGCGGACTCGCCTGAGACGCGCCCGCCCATGGATCTCGCGCTGGTCGCGATCGCCTTCGGAACGATCTTCGTCGTCGAGCTGCCCGACAAGACCTTCATCGCGGCCCTGGTGCTCTCCACGCGCTACCGGCCGCTCGCCGTCTGGGTCGGGGTGGGCCTCGCGTTCTTCGTGCAGACCCTGATCGCGGTGCTGGCGGGTCACCTCACGTCGTACCTTCCCGACGTGCTGGTCAGGTCGGTCGCACTCCTCGTCTTCCTGGTGGGGGCCGCGGTGCTGTTCCGCTCCGCACCCGGAGCCGACGAGGAGGAGAAGCAGACCGAGGAGGAGTTCGCCGGAAAAGCCGTCGAGGAGCGCACCGGTCTGCGAGCGGTCGTTGCCTCGTTCCTGGTGCTGTTCGCTGCCGAGTGGGGTGACCTCTCCCAGCTGCTCACGGTGAGCATGATCGCCAAGTACGGCCACCCGGTCAGCGTGTTCATCGGCGCCTGGGCGGCGCTGCTGACCGTGTCCGGTCTGGCCGTGCTCGCCGGCCGGGTGCTGCTGCGCTACATCAAGCTCTCCACGGTGCACTACGTCGGAGCCGCCGTCTGCCTCGTGCTCGCCGCGATAACGGCGTACGAGCTTGTCGCCTGAGGGGTCCTAGGCTGGCCTCCATGAGCACCACTGCTGCGAGCGCACCCGTCACCCCAGGAGTCTCGAGCGAGGTCGGCAGGCTGCGCACGGTGATGCTGCACCGGCCCGGTCCCGAGCTGCAGCGACTGACCCCGCGCAACAACGACAAGCTCCTCTTCGACGGCATCCCGTGGGTGAGCCGGGCCCAGGACGAGCACGACGCCTTCGCGGAAGCACTTCGCAGCCGGGGCGTCGAGGTGCTCTACCTCACCGAGCTGCTCGTGGAGACCCTTGCCAGTGAGGACGCCCGCGCCCACGCCATCGAGCCGGTCATCGGTTCGCTGCGGCTGGGCGACACCCTGCGCGACTACGTGCGCACTGCGTTGGCCGAGCTCTCGCCGGAGGAGCTCAAGGACGTGCTCACGGCAGGCTTGCGCAACGACGAGGTGCGCGGTGGGTTCGGCCTGGTGACCAGCCTGCTGCACAGCGACGACTTCCTGATCGACCCGCTGCCCAACCTGCTCTTCACCCGCGACTCCAGCGTCTGGATCCGCGACAAGGTGGCGATCACGTCGCTGGCGATGCCGGCCCGCGAGCGGGAGAGCCAGCTGACCGAGCTGATCTACACCGACCACCCGCGCTTCGCCGCGACCACGAAGACCCATGGCTGGCGGCGCGAACACCTCGAGGGTGGCGACGTACTCCTGCTGGCACCGGGCGTGATCGCCGTTGGCGTCGGAGAACGTACGACGCCTGCCGGTGTCGAGAGGCTGGCTCGCCAGGTCTTCGCCGACGGGGACGCGCACACCGTGCTCGCCGTACCCATCGCGCAGGAGCGCGCGACGATGCACCTCGACACCGTCTGCACCATGGTCGACGTCGACAAGATCGTGATGTACCCCAACGTTGCGGACTTCCTCACGGCTCACGCCGTCACGCCGGGTGACGACGGCGACCTGCGAGTGGCGGACGCGGAGCCCTTCCTGGTCGCCGCGGCGAAGGCGATGGAGATCGACACCCTGCACCAGATCGACACCGGTCTCGACCCCGTGACCGCCGAGCGCGAGCAGTGGGACGACGGCAACAACACCCTGGCCGTCGCGCCGCGTGTGGCCGTCGCCTACGAGCGAAACCTGGAGACCAACAGCCGACTGGAGGAGGCGGGGATCGAGGTCGTCGCGATCTCCGGGTCAGAGCTGGGCAGCGGTCGTGGTGGACCCAGGTGCATGTCCTGCCCGATCGCCCGCGACGAGAACTGAGGACATTCGGTCAGCGGCACGCGCTGGTCCGCAAACGAGTCCGGAAATGAAGATGCCCGACCGGTGTTGACGGGGGGGACAACATCGGTCGGGCGCTTCAAAGGTAATGCATGCTCTGAGCGCCGACAACTACCGGGCCAGTCAGTTGTGGACCAGGTCAACTCGCGGGCCGCGAAACGAGCAGACGGTTGGTCAACGAATGGTGAGCTGCCGGCTGGCCAGACCCGCGCGCGCGGAGCGTTCCTCCGAGGTCAAAGGCACCGACGATGCCATCGCCTCGTCGAGCGCCGTGACGAGCTTCGCGGCCGATGCCTCGAGGGCCGCAGCACCGGTGCCCAGTGGAAGGTCCCAGACCGGGACGACGAGCCCGTGGGCCCGGAACATCCCGATCAGGCGGTCCTCGTTCACCAGGCTCTCCGCCCGGGTCGCGTGCAGCCGGGCGAAGCCGTCGAGGACGAGGTCCTCGTCGTGGGGAAGGACCCAGCGGAGGTACTCGCGGTTTCCCACCGAGGTCCAGTAGGCAGCCTCGACGCCGGCCAGTCGCTGGGTGGGGGCGGCTGCCTCGTTGGCCTGCTGGAGTGACGCCGCCATCGAGCCGTCGGAGTCGTCGAGGTCGGCGACCCAGTAGTCGAAGCCCTCGTGCACGGTGACCTCCAGCGGGACGTCGCCGACGAGGTCCTGGAGCCGTGCACCGGCCCCCGGAGACTCGGTCAGGCCGACCATGCCGCCCGGCTCGGCCTCCAACGCCCGGTGGAGCACCGCGGCAAGGTCGCGGCTCGGGTCGCCGTACGCGTGCTGGACCTGGAGCCCGAGCCAGATGGCGCCGTCCTCGCGCACCAGTGCAGGGACCGCGCCAGGGAGCAGCGAGCAGAGCAGCACGGTCCGGTCCGTGTCGAGCACCTGGAGCGGAGCCGTGGCAGCCGGGACGAACTCCCGCAGCGCGACGATGTCCGCCTCGCTGCGCAGTCCCTCGAAGGGACGTCGCACGAACGTGGCCGGGGCTCCGGCATCGCTGCCGTGGCAGGCCTTGTAGCGGCGGCCGGAGCCGCACGGACACGGTTGGCGCGGTCCCACTGCGGTGGTGCCGTCGGCAGGAGCCGCCACCGGTGCGGTCGTCGTGCGGTTGCGCTGGCGAGACTTCTTACCCATGCCCCGAAGACTAGTGTCGGGCCCGGGGTCGCCGGCCGAGCGGGCTCAGACGAGGGCGAGTACGGCGTGCACCGTGGTGCGCGAGCGCGTGGACTCGACCCACCAGCGGGAGGCGAGGGTCTCCACGATGGCCAGGCCGCGACCGGCGAGGTCGGAGACGCCGGCGTCGACGCGCTCGGGTGTGGTCAGCGCACCGCCGTCGGTGACGGCGATGTCGAGACCGGTGGGTCCGGCGACCCAGGTGACCTGCATGGTGCCGTCGGCGAGCGGCCGGGCGTGGCGCACGGCGTTGCCGACGAGCTCACTGACGACGAGCCTGGCATCGTCACGCTGTTCATCGCGGGTGTCGAGACCGCGCATCCACTCGAGCAGCTCTTGGCGGGCTACGGCGGCGCTCTCGGCGGCGAACGGGAGGGCAATGGCCATGAGGTCGGTCTCCTCCGTCTGTCGCACGGCGTCAGCCATGGTCCACCTCCGCGTCTTGTCGAAAGCTTCCGGCTAATCCGGTCGACAAGGATTTTGCCCACCACGGGGCACGCATAAACTCATACGTCGAAAGTTCTCACATGCGTCACTGCCGCCCCTGGGGTGTCGGTGATGATCGCCTCCACCCCGAGCTGAGCGCACAGGTCGATGTCCTCCGGGGTGTTCACCGTCCAGCAGTGCACCCGCGTCCCTGCCTCCACGATGCGCTGGATCATGTCCCGTTGCTCCCGCACGAACTCGATGCCGGGGCCGGCGAGCCAGTCGGAGTCGACGAAGGGTCGCGAGCGGTACCACTGGGTGCGGTTGTCCATCAGCAGCACCAGGTCGAGGTCGGGGGCGAGCCGCCGGACCCTGCGCAGGGCCACCCAGGAGAACGACATGATCCGCACCGGTGACTCCTTGCCGGCCCACCCGAACTCGTCGAGCAGCTGCACCAGTCGGCGCTCGACCAGCCCGGCGTAGCGGGTGGGGTGCTTGGTCTCGATGGCCAGCTCCACCCGGCGTGGATAGTTCGCCGCGGTCTCGAGCAGGCGTCGCATGGTCAGCACCTTCGCGAGCTCGGGGTCGGTGTCCGGCGCCTCGTCGTCGAGCTCGGCCCACGGGTGCTTCCAGGCCGAGAAGTCGAGGTCCTCGAGGTCGGCGAGCTCCATCGCCGAGACGATCCCGTCGCGGTGCGCCGTACGACGCAGGTCCCGGTCGTGCACGCAGACGAGGTGACCATCGGCGGTCAGCCGGACGTCGCACTCCAGCGCCTCGGCACCTTCGTCCAGTGCCGCGACATAGGCACCGAGCGTGTGCTCGGCATTGCTGGCACTCGCGCCGCGGTGGGCCACCACTTGCGGCCGACTCTGGACCATGCCGTCATTGTGCCCGCCACGCGAGCCCACGTCCGGTACGCCGGGCGGTTGAGCTCAAGGCGTCGGGCCGAGCGCTTCGTGGCCGCGGTCGACAGGGGACGGTTCCTTGAGCTCCACGAAGATGGAGTGGGTTCGCGTCTCGCCGATGTTCATGCCTGAGTGTTCCTGGGCGTCGAGCCACCGAGCCTGGAACGCCGACAGCTCGACCTCCACCTCCCGGTCGCCTGTCCACAGCCTCCGGCGAAAGTCGCCCAGGGTGACCATCACGGAGTCGGGATGGGAGTGCGGCTCGGTCCGGTCACCCGGTGAGTCGAGGTACTCCAGCACGCGCACCCGATCGTTCTCGAGGATGACGCGGTAGAGGTCGGGGTTGGTCTGCACTGGATCACTCATGGCAACACTCTCTGGTACGACCGTCCCGTCATGGGATGGATGTACCATGAAAGCATGAGCGCGCCGTACACCGCAACAGGCAGGAGCCAGCAGAAGTCGCGAACTCACAGCGCTCTTGTCGAGGCCGCGCGTGGTCTCCTGTCAGCCGGTCAGCTGCCGAGCGTGGAGGCGGCGGCGCGTGCAGCGGGCATCTCGAGGACCACGGCCTATCGGTACTTCTCCAGCTCGGACGATCTGGTCCGCGCCGCCCACCCGGAGGTGGAGCTCACTTCACTGCTCAGGGAGGACGCTCCTCCCGAGGTCGCGGAAAGGCTGGACCTCGTGCTGGACGGGCACTTCCGGATCATCCGGGAGTGGGAGCCCGAGCTGCGGGCCTCTCTTGCCGCGTCGCTGCGACCAGGCGCGGAGCTCCCGGTCCTGCGCCAGGGCAGGGCGATCGGCTGGATCCTCGAAGCCCTCGCTCCACTCAGCGAGCGGCTGACGCCGACCGAGCTGCGGCACCTCGCGGTCCGTATCCGCTCCATGGCCGGCATCGAGTCCCTGGTCTGGCTGGTCGACGTCGCCGGCCTCTCCCGCAAACGCGCCTTCGAGGTGATGCGGGAGAACGCGCACGCCGTCCTGGTGAGCGCGTCGTCGGAGTAGGTGGTCGGTCGCAACCCGTAGGTGGTCGAGCAGCGAGCGAAGCGAGCGGATGGTCGAGACACGGTCCGTCAGCCGGACTCGTTCATGGGGCTCAGCGCTGGGCGCGGAGGAACTTGCCGAAGTGCGGGACCGTGAACGCGACGGTGCCGCGCTCCCCGGAGAAGACCAGGCCCTTCTTGATCAGGCCGTCGCGGGCGGGGGAGAGGGACTGCGGCTTGCGTGCGAGCAGCTTGGCGATGTCGGCCGTGCTGACCGGCAGGTCGTCGATGCCCTCGCCGAGATCGGCCATCGCGACCATGTAGTCGCGCTCGGCGGGGGTGGCCCGGTCGTACCTCGCGCCGAAGAACCCGACGGCGAGCTCGGCCTCAGCCTCGGGGGCTGCCTGCATGACATCGGCCCAGCGGATCGGGGTGGCCACGGCGACGTCCCAGGTGACCTTGCCGTAGGCCTGCACGAAGTACGGGTAGCCGTCGGTCAGGCGGTAGAGCTCGTCGAGGGCCTTGGGCTCGTAGGTCGCGTCCTCCGTCGCGGCCGGCACCTTCCATGCCCGCTCGGCCATCTCCCGGGGGAGGCGGTCGACCGAGACGTAGCGGAACAGCCGCTCGGCGTACGACCTGGATGCCGCGAGGGCGACGGGCAGGTGCGGGAGCCCGGCACCGATCACGATGAGCGGCGCCCCCTGCTGGCTGATCTCGTGGCAGGCGCCGCAGAGGGCGCCGAGCTCGGCGGTCGGCACGTCCTGCATCTCGTCGATGAACAGGGCGACGCCGACGCCGAGGTCGCCCGCGAGCGCGGCGACGTCGGTGAACAGCTCGATCAGGTCGAGCTCGAGGTCGCCGGAGTCGGCCCGGCCGGTGGTGGCGACGACGTCCATCGGGGGCTGCCAGCGGTTCTGGCGGGGCCCGGCCTTCCGGTCCTTGAGCTCGGTGCGCAGGGCGAACGCCTTCAGTACGCCGGCGACCTGCTCGACCCGCTCCTGGTCGCGGTGCCGGTGAGCGACCTCGCGCACGGCTGCGTGCACCGCCTGGGCCAGCGGCAGCCGCAGCGACTGGTCGGGGCGAGCCTCGATCTTGCCGGTGCCCCACGCGCGCTTGACCGCCAGGCTGCGCAGCGCGTTGAGCAGCACCGTCTTGCCCACGCCGCGGAGTCCGGAGAGCACCATGCTGCGGTCGGGGCGACCAGCGGCGACCCGTTCGAGAGTGACCTCGAACTGCTCCAGCTCGCGGTCACGGCCAGCCAGCTCGGGCGGTCGCTGCCCGGCCCCGGGCGCGTAGGGGTTCCGGATCGGGTCCACGATCGGAGGGTATCGGGATGTCTAGGGAATCCCGTAGATTTCGCTAGCGAGTCGAATCGAGTGTCTCCGCGCATTGGGGCGGTGCTCGACCACCTGGTACGTCGCGCTCGTCCACCTAGTAGTCGAGGCCGGCGCGGAGGGCTTCGATCAGGGTGGGCACCTCGTCGACTGCGAGCCGGAAGGTGCCGGTGCACTCGCCGCCGCGCCAGAGGGAGAGCAGCACCAGACCGTCGCTGTGGTGCCAGCGGACCCGGAGCGAACGCGCGTCACCGCGGGTGTCGAGGAAGAACTCGGCTCCCAGCGGGGTCGGCGCGACCGTGGCCATGCCCGATTCTCCCTCGCAAATCGGACATCAGACCAGAGCCTCAGCTGCAGCCGCCGACTCGGCCGACGTCGCCGTCGGAAAGAACCCGCGCACCGGACCGGAATCCGTAGGCCGAGCAGTAGTAGAAGCTCAGCAGCGATTCGCGGCGCAGTGTCGACCGGGGACCAGCGCCCGTTGCCGACGGGCTCGAGGTAGCGGAAGCTGCTGCCGGTCAGCGCGGAGTCGTTGCTCTGGTGCTTGAGGTAGCGGTCCAGCCAGGCCTGCACGTAGTGGCTGGACAGGTCCTGTCCGTAGCGGCTGGCGGGCAGCACGAGCGGGATGTCGGTGTACTCCAGGTGGGTGGAGGCCCGTGGGACCACGAGCATGCTGTCCACGCCCGCCTTGCGCCAGGCGTCGTACCCGGTGGCACGCTCGCGCATCGGGTCCGGCCCGTCCGGAGTCGGCTCCGGCGTGAGCGAGGAACCGCCGCTGGTGAGGTACGGCGAGACGGTGAAGCCGTACTCCGACTGCAGCGCCAACGCCGGTACGACGGGCTTGTTGCCGGTCCCGTCGAGCGGCCCCTCGCCCTCTGGACCGGTCAGCTTGTCGAGTGCCACGACGGCCGCAACGCGCTTGTCGGTGCCCTGCACCTTGGAGACTGCGGCAGCGCCCATCGAGTGGCCGATGATCGCGATCTTCGTGGTGCGTCCCGGGGTCGCCGTACGACGGTCGACGGAGCGGTCGAAGGACTGCCAGTAGGGGTTGAAGTCGCTCACCTTCGCACCCTCGGAGCGTGGGTTGGCGTAGTGCTGCGTCGGTGTCGAGGTGAAGAAGGACAGCGCGTCCTCGGTGCCGACGACGAAGTTGGACAGCTGCTGGGCGGGGACACCGGGGCAGCCGTACGCCTCGCCTTCCTGCGGAGCGGCGAACGGGTTGCAGAACGGGAGCGCGTTGCTCTCGCTCCCCGGCGCGGGCTCGTGGGGGAGGGTCTCGCCGCCGCCCTGTCCCTGCACGTCGTAGGTGAGCACCACGTAGCCGCGCTCGGCGAGGTCCTGCGCCAGCCAGCGGTACATGCCCTCGCTGCCCTGCACCGAGCCGGTGGTGATCACGGCCCCGGGGAACGGGCCGCGCAGCACCTGGCCGGTGTAGGGATCGCGGGCTCCCGGCCTGGGCCGGTAGACGGTGCCGTTCAGCAGTGCGCCGTACCTGTTGGTGAACGCGATCCGCTCGCTCAGCCCGCGGGTGCCGTTCCAGCCCGCACGCAGCGGGTTGCCGACGTTCCAGCCAGGCACCACCCGGCCGGGAGTGATGGCGGGACGTGTCGGTGAGGCCGCCTGCTCGATCAGCTGCTGGGTCTGGTCGGCGGTGCCGGCCAGGATGAGCGCAGCGAGGTAGGCAGGGTTCTGCAGCTGGCCGCCCGGGCCGATGATGCGGCCGTAGGCGTCCTGGATGTTCTGGGCGTCGCGGGCGACGTACTCAGGAGTGCCGGGCTCCGGCTCGGCGGCGTACGACGGCGACGGGACGAGGGCGGCGGCCAGGGCGATGCCGCTCGCTGCGAGCAGCAGGGAGTGCAGAGGGTGTCGGCGCATGTGCGGATCAACGAGAGGCCGCAGTCCGGGTTACCCGTGCGGGTTCCCGCAGTACCGTTGGCGCGTGCCCGAGCTGCCTGAGGTCGAAGCATTGGTCCAGGACCTGTCCACGCGCCTGGACGGTCGCGCCATCGTGCGCGTGGACATCGCGGCGTTCAGCTGCCTGAAGACCTACGACCCACCGATCTCCGCGCTGGCCGGCGGGATGGTCGACGGAGTCACCCGGCACGGCAAGTTCCTCGACATCGACGTCTCCGGCACCCACCTGGTGCTGCACCTCGCTCGCGCGGGCTGGGTGCGCTGGAAGGAGGAGGTGCCGCCCGTCCCGCCGAGGCCGAGCAACAAGTCACCGCTTGCCGCGCGGGTGGTGCTGGACAACGGCTCCGGCCTCGACATCACCGAGGCGGGCACGCGCAAGAGCCTCGCGCTGTACGTCGTCCGCGACCCCTCCGACGTCGAGGGCATCGCGCGCCTCGGGCCCGACCCGCTCGCCGACGAGTTCACCGTCGAGGTGCTCGGCGAGATCCTCGAGCGGGCCGGACGTGCCCAGATCAAGGGCGTGCTCCGGCACCAAGGCACGATCGCTGGCATCGGCAACGCCTACTCAGACGAGCTGCTGCACGCCGCGAAGATGTCGCCGTTCAAGCCGTCGAACAGCCTCAGCAAGACCGAGCTGGAGACACTGCACGACGCCATCCGCACCGTCCTCGGCGACGCGGTGGCACGCTCCGCCGGACTGGCCGCGAGCGAGCTCAAGGGCGAGAAGAAGAGCAACATGGCGGTGCACGGGCGCACGGGGGAGGTCTGCCCGGTGTGCGGCGACACCGTGCGGGAGGTGAGCTTCGCCGACTCGAGCCTGCAGTACTGCGCCACCTGCCAGACCGGAGGCAAACCCCTCGCCGACAGGCGCATGTCCCGGCTCCTGAAGTAGCCTGCCCCTCATGATTGAAGTTCCAACGATCGAGGTCGCCCAGGTCCCCGATCCCATCCCCGAGGGCGTCACCGTCATCGACGTGCGCGAGCCCATCGAGTGGCGCTACGGGCGTATCGACGGCGCGGTGCACATTCCCCTGACCGAGCTTCCCGACCGGGCGGGCGAGCTCCCTGTCGACCAGCAGCTGTTGGTGGTCTGCAAAGTGGGTGGCAGGTCCTCGCAGGCCACGGCATTCCTGCGGGAGAAGGGCTTCGAGGCGATCAACCTCGCGGGCGGAATGATCGACTGGGCCGAGGCCGGGCGGTCGATGGTGGGCGACGCCGGCGACCCCCTGGTCGTCTAGCGCCAGATAGCGGGGAGCGGTACGCCGAGTGCGTGCTGCAACCGCTGCAGGTACTCCTGCCGCGGGATCTCCTCCACCCCGAGCGACGCGAGGTGCGGCGTCTGCCACTGGGTGTCGAGGAGACGGACCCCGGCGTACTTGTCGCCGAGCAGCTCCACCAGCGCCATCAGCGCGACCTTCGAGGCGTCGCGCACCCGGGTGAACATCGACTCACCGGCGAACAGGCCGCCGATGGCGACGCCGTACAGACCACCGGCGAGCTCGCCGTCGCGCCAGGCCTCGACGCAGTGCGCCCAGCCCAGCTCGTGCAGCTCGATGTACGCCGCCGCGATCGTCGTGTCGATCCACCCGCCCGACCGGGACGGGTCGGCGCAGGCCGTCACCACCTCGGCGAACGAGGTGTCGATCCGGATCTCGAACCGACGGGCCGACTGGCGCATCGAGTGGGTCACCCGCAGCGAGGACAACGGGAGCACTCCGCGTTGCTCCGGCGACCACCACGCCATCTCCGGGGAACCCTTCGTGTCCAGCCCGTCGACGGCCATCGGGAACAGCCCACGCCGGTAGGCCGCGAGCACGGTGCCGGGTGCGAGGTCGGCGCCGACGGCCACGAGGTCACCGTCGCCCGAGTCGGCTGGCGGGAACGCCCAGGTGGTGGGTGGGGGTTCGACGGGCACGTGGTCATCGTTGCAGGAAGAAGGGTTGCGGTGTGTGGTCTCGACTGACCGCTTGCTGCGCTCGCTGCTCGACCACCTAGCACGTCCCGATGGCTGTGGGGTGGTCCGTAGGCTGCACGCATGAGTCTCTCCAAACGCCTCACCCAGACGTTTGCGCCCAAGGTCACCGAGCTTGCGCCCAACATCACGGCCGGCTTCGTGCACCGGGCTCTCGACCGCGCCATCCGGGGCGTCGGTCCGCTCGACAGTGCCGCGAAGGCGGCCGAGAAGCAGCTCGACGAGCAGAAGGGCGACGTCGACAAGGCCATCCGCGAGGTGATCGAGAACAACGTCCGGCTGGCCGGTGCGCAGGGCTTCCTGACCAACATCGGCGGCCTGGTGACCATGACCGTCACCGTGCCGACCAACATCGCCGGCTTGGCGCTGATCCAGTGCCGGATGGTGGCCGGGATCGCCCACCTGCGCGGCTACGACCTGTCTGACGACCGGACCCGCAACGCGATCCTGGCCAGCCTGCTGGGCGAGGAGCGGATCCTGGCGCTGATCAAGAAGAAGAAGATCCCCGGTACGCCGATGGCCCTGGCCACGGCACCGGTCCACGACCCGCACCTCGACAACATCATGGCCAACGAGGTCGCCTCCGAGCTGATCACCATGGTCGCCGGCAAGCGGATCGCGACCACCGTGGGACGCCGGGTGCCCGTCGTCGGCGGCCTGGTGGGTGCTGGTGCCGACGGTTACTCGACCTGGCGGATCGGCCGCTACGTCGACCGCGACCTGCTGCCGCGCAACCGGCGGTAGACCGCCAGTCCTGCGCGCGCCAGCGGGTTGGTCCTGGACATGGCGACCAGGCGCTCCTTGACCTTGTAGGTCCGGCTCGCGTGGAACCGGTCGAGCTGGCCCATCAGGTCGTCGATGACGCCGTGCAGCTCGATCTCCACGTCGCGCAGGCGCGCGGTCTCCCCGGTCATGATGGCGAGCGCGTCGATGGCCGCATCCGCGACCAGTCGCTCGTCGGCGCTGTCGGGATCGACGAACGGCTCAGGAGCGCTGGGCACGAGGTCGTCAAGATCCCCGACCACGTCGTACCCCCGCAGCGCCAGCTCGCTGACCCAGGAGCGACCGAGGTCGCTGGCCCAGCGGTGCGCGTCCTCCGGGAGCGCCAGACGCAGTGAACCAGGTCGCCCCGAGAGGTTCTTGTGCACGAGCATCTCGCGGACGAACCGGCGGTAGTGATGGTTGGGGAGTACGTCGTTGAGCCGCTCGTTGAGCCTGCGGATCATCGCCGACTCCGGTACGCCGAGCGAGGCGTTGGCGCGCGAGGTCGGCGTGAACTCGCCTGCGTCGATGCCGAACAGCCCGGCGAACCTTTCCCACAGCAGTGTCGGGCTCGACCCGGACGGAGGAACCGTCACGAGGTGGACCCGGTCATGGGGGATCGACTCGGCCCAGCGATCGAGCACGTCCGGCACCTCCTGGACGCCCCAGAACCACTGGGCGACCTCGGAGCTGCGCTGGTCGTCGCGCAGGTTCTCCAGGAACCGGCCGTACTCCTTGGTCCGACGGTGCTTCACGTTCTCCTGCCACTCCGCCGGGATCTGGCGCACGAGATCACGCGCGGAGAAGACGATGTGGATGTCGACCTCCGGGCCGAGCGACTCCAGAGCCCGGGCGACCTGAACCCGGGAGGCTGTGCCGAGGATCTCGTGGCTGATGATCGCGGTGCCCGGCCATTCGCGGACCTCGGCGGCGAGCCGGTCCCAGGCACCGCGGGCCTCTCGCTCGAGGCCTCCCCACGGCAGCTCCATCAGGTCGAGGGCAGCCAGGAAGTGGGCGTCGTGACGGTCCGCGGCGTAGAGGATGCCCTGCTCACGCAACGCGTCGCGGTGGGTGAACAAGATGTCCTGGACGAACGAGGTGCCGGTCTTGGGGGCGCCCACGTGGAGGAGTACGCGTCGGGTCACGGGTCAACCTCCCTGGGGCCAGATCCGGAGGCAGGCCGTCACGGCCAGCTCGAGGGTGCGTTCGCGGTCGACGGTGCCGGGCAGCTGATGGTCGGTGGGGGACAAGGCGTCCGGGTCGCCGTGCACAGCGTAGCCAGCGTGGCGGAGCTTCTCGACGCTGGCGGCCGCCACCTCTCGCGCCCAGGGCAGTGAGGCGGGTGGGGTCAGTGGTGAGTCGGCCTCGCGCTCGGAGGCATGCTCGCCCGGTTGACCCTCGAGCACCGTGGCCAGGCTCCGCGCCAGGTCACGGACCCGCCCGGGTCCGTGGGTGAGCGCGGTCAGCCGGTTCAGGCGCCGGAGCAGGTCGGAGAGGGCGGCGTCACCGGTCCCGTGGAGCTCGAGCGGGCGCGCGCCCAGGACACCGGCTGCGAGGGCGACGGCCTCGTCCCCGTCCCGCGCGACGACGACGTGCAACGGCTCGCGGCGACGGTCCCGGAGCCGGTCAGCCGTGGCGGTCACGTCGATCGGGTCGGGAAGCCGGCCGGCGGCCTCGGCGCGGCGCCAGGTGGTGCTCCACTTCAGGATGCCGCCTTTGCGGACGCTCTCACCCCAGTGCTCGGCCATCATCACCTCGACCGGACGGCCGATCACCACATGGGTCGGACGCCAGTCGGTCTCGACCAGGCCCTGGGCGAGCAGGCTGCGTCGTACGGCGGCGACGGTGGCCGGTGCGCCGTACAGCTGGAACCGGCGACGCCACGGTGCCGGCCAGGGCGAGTGGGCCGGCCGGGGCGGTGGGGGAGGTGACGTCGGGCAGCAGGTGGGCCAGGACTCCGACGGCCAGCCGGACCAGCTCGTCGTCGGGAAGTCCGCTCGGGTCGCGGGCGGGAGTGCCGAAGCGCCGCTCCGTCTCTGGCCAGGGCACCGGCACGTCCAGGAGCCCACGGCCGGGGGTCGCGGTCGCGAACACCCGGTCGGCGAGTCCGGCGAGCGCGGGTGCGTCTTCGCCCGCAGAGAGGTTGATCCGTCGCACCAGCTCGAGGTGGATCGCGTCGGGAAGCGGCCGGAGCAGGGGAATGTCCCTGAGCCCCTCGCCGGCGGGAGGAGACCAGACCGACCACGGCGTCGTACCGCCCTTGCGGAGGTGTGCGGCCCACGACGAGACGGCCTGCTCGTAGGAGAGGGCTGTCACTATCCGCGCAACCGTCGCGTCAGCCTGGCCACCGGCCCGAGCCCCCGGGTGCCCGTCCCGATCTCGTCGATGATGTAGGCGAGGGCCTGGATCGCGGCCTCGGCCACCAGGGCCGGGTCGGGCTCGTCGGGGTCTGACCAGGTCTCGTCGTCGGGCCAGACGGGGACCAGGTCGTCCAGGTCGCCGACCACGTCGACGCCGGACTTCCGGATCTCGTCGAGCCACGCCGCCGTGATCTCGTCGACCGCCGACCGGTGCCTCGGCGGCACGCTCGCGCGCACCTTGCCCGGTCGACCGGCCAGCACGTCCTTGACGATTCCCTCGCGGACCCAGTCCACGTAGGTCTCGCGCGGCACCTCCCGCTCGGCGAGCTCGAGGTTCAGTCGACGCAGCAGCGTGACCTCGGCTCCCCCGAGCGAGGCGTTGGTGGTGCTGCTCTCCTCGTACGGCGCCACCTCGCTGATCCCGACGACCGCAGCGAACCGCTTCCAGAGCAGGTTCCGTGGTCCCCCGCTCGGGGGGACAGTGACGAGGTGCACCCGCTCGGGCGGGAGGTCCGCCCCCCAGGTGGCCAGGATCCGCGGCACGTGCTGGACCCGCCAGAACCACATCATCCAGTCGGTGCGGTCGTAGTTCTTCTGCAAGGCACGGAGGAACTCGCGGTAGTCGCGGCGGCCACGGTGCTTGACGCGTTCCTGCCACTCGGCCGGGACCTGTCGGCCGAGGTCGCGGGCGGTGACCACCACGTGCACCTCGTAGCCGGGGAACGAGGCCAGCGCCCGCTCGACGCTCGCCGGCTCCGCGGCTGCGAGGATCTCGTGGCTCACGAGCACGTCGCGCCGTGCCTTGCGCGACTCGAGCGCGAGCGCGTCCCACTGGCCGCGGGCAGCCTTCTCCTCACCGGCCCAGGTCTCGCCGATCAGGTCGAGCGCCGCCTCGAAGTGGGTGCCGCTGCGGGTGTGGATGTAGTCGATCCCCTGCTGCTCGAGGCGTGCGCGGTTCAGCGCGAGCTTGTCCTGCAGATAGCTCGTGCCGCTCTTCGGTGTCCCGACGTGCAGGTAGACCCGTCGGCTCATGCAGGCATTGTGCCCGGTGTCAGCGCCGTGACGACTCGCGAGGGGCTCGGACGGCCCAGCACCCCGGCCATCCAGCCGCTGATCCGCACCAGCTCCGGCAGGTCGACGCCGGTCTCGATGCCCAGGCCGTGCAGCATCCAGACGAGGTCCTCGGTGGCCAGGTTGCCGGTGGCGCTCTCCGCGTAGGGGCAGCCCCCGAGGCCACCGGCGCTGGCGTCGAAGGTGGTGATGCCGTGCTGGAGCGCGGCGAGCGCGTTGGCGAGCGCCTGCCCGTAGGTGTCGTGGAAGTGCACGGCGAGCGCCTCGTTGGGCAGCCCGGCGTCGTTGAACGCCGACAGCAGCTCGCGCACGTGACCGGCCGTCCCGACGCCGATGGTGTCCCCGAGGGAGAGCTGGCTCGCGCCGAGGTCGTAGAGGCGCTTGCCGACCTGGACCACCTGGTCGATGGGTACGTCGCCCTCCCAGGGGTCGCCGAAGCACATGCTCACGTAGGCCCGCACGTCCATGCCGGCCTGGCGTGCCCGGACGACCGTGGGCTCGAACATCGCGAACTGCTCGTCCAGGCTGCGGTTGAGGTTGCGCTGGGCGAAGGTCTCGGTCGCACTTCCGAAGATCGCGATGTGCTCGCACCCGAGCTCGAGCGCGCGGTCGAGGCCGCGCTCGTTGGGCACCAGCACTGGCAAGGTCCGGCCGGTCTCACCGAGAAGCTGCATCAGCTCGCCGGCGTCGGCCAGCTGGGGAACCCACTTGGGGTGCACGAAGCTGGTGGCCTCGACGATCGGCAGACCGGCGCCCAGCAGGCGGCGGATGAACTCGGCCTTCGCCTCGACCGGGACGATGCCCTTCTCGTTCTGCAGGCCGTCGCGGGGGCCGACCTCGTAGATGGTGACTCGCTCAACCACCGGACTCCTCCTTCGGTGCCTCCACCACGAAGAGCACCTGACCGAGGGCGACCTGGTCGGACGTCTTCGCGCCGACAGTCGTGACGCTGCCGCTGAACGGCGCCTTCAGCGCGAGCTCCATCTTCATCGCCTCCAGTACGCCGAGCCGCTGGCCCTCCTCGACAGCATCACCTTCCGCGACGTCGACGTCGAGCACGGTGCCGGGCATCGGCGCGAGCAGGGTGCCGTCCGTCGTACCTGCCCCAGCGCCTGGGCCGAACGCGTCGGGCCTGGTGAAGCGGCGGGTGTGCCCGCGGTGGGCCACCTCGACGACGTGGGGTTCCACCACCACGACCGCCTCGAGCACACGGCCGTCGACCTCGAGCCGGACGACCTCTGCCTCCCGGGCGACCAGGCCAACGGCGTGGGTACCGGTGGGTCCCGACACCGCGTCCGCCGAGACCAGCCATCGGTCCTCGAGCTCCACGGTCACGGGTGCGGCCGGGCCGGCCGAGCGCCAGCCGTCGCCGACCCCGAACGGACTGTGGTCGCGGGGAGCGTCCTGCGCCACGACCCAGGCCGCGAACACCGCGGCCATGTCGTCCTCGGGCAGCCGGACGCCCTCCGGGTTGCGGTCGAGCCAGCCGGTGTCGATCTCGGAGTCGCGGAACTCGTCGCTCGCCGCGAGCTCCCGCAGGAAGCCGGTGTTCGTGGTCAGCCCGATCACGGCGGTGTCGTCGAGCGCGGCCACGAGGCGCAGTCGCGCGCCTTCCCGGGTCGGGCCGTGCACGATCACCTTCCCGAGCATGGGGTCGTACGACGTGCCGACCGTCTGCCCACTGGCCAGTGCCTCGTCGTTGCGCGCCAGCTCCGACCAGTGCACGAAGGTGGCGGTACCCGCCTGCGGCAGGAAGCCATTGAACGCGTCCTCGGCGTAGACCCGGGCTTCCATCGCGTGACCGGTGCAGGTGACGTCAGCCTGCTCGAAGGGGAGCGGCTCGCCTGCTGCGACCGCCAGCTGGAGGTCCACCAGGTCAAGACCTGTCACCAGTTCCGTGACCGGGTGCTCGACCTGTAGCCGGGTGTTCATCTCCAGGAAGTAGACACCGTCGGCTCCACGGGCCGGGTCGACGAGGAACTCCACGGTTCCGGCGTTGACGTAGCCGACCTCGCGCGCGAGCGCCACGGCCGAGTCGGTCAACACCGTGCGGATCTCCGCGGTGATGCTGGGGGAGGGAGCCTCCTCGATCACCTTCTGGTGGCGCCGCTGGGCCGAGCAGTCGCGCTCGAAGAGATGGACGACGTTGCCGTGGGCGTCCGCGAGGACCTGGACCTCGACGTGACGCCCGTTCTCGACGTACCGCTCGATCAGCAGGGTGTCGTCGCCGAACGAGCTCTTCGCCTCCCGCCGGGCGGCCACGATGGCCTCCTCGAGGTCAGCCGGTCGTCGTACGACGCGCATGCCCTTGCCGCCACCACCAGCCGCCGCCTTCACCAGGATCGGGAACTCGGACTCGGCGATGTCGGCGTCGATCGGGTGGCTGGGCACGACGGGCACTCCCGCGGCGACGGCGATGTCGCGCGCCCGGTCCTTGCGACCCATCTGGTCCATCACGTCGGCTGAAGGTCCGACGAAGACGAGACCGGCCTCCGCGACGGCCCGGGCGAACTCGGAGCGCTCCGAGAGGAAGCCGTAGCCGGGGTGGATCGCCTGCGCTCCGCTGTCGGCGGCGGCTTTCAGGATCGCGTCGATGTCGAGGTAGGACTCGCTCGCCGGCGTCGGCCCGATGCGGCTGGCGGTGTCGGCCTCACGGACGTGCGCGGCCTGCCGGTCGGCGTCGGAGTAGACGGCGACCGTGCGCAGGCCGCGTGCCTTGGCCGATCGAATGACCCGTCGGGCGATCTCGCCACGGTTGGCAATCAGCAAGGTGTCGAAGATCTGAGTCATAGAAACCGATTCCTGGAAATATGGGGTGATTTCACATTCTGAAGATGCCATAGGAGGGTGGGGGTACCGGTGCGTTGGCTGCGGCGGCCAGGCCCATGCCGAGCACCCGGCGGGTGTCGAGCGGGTCGATGATCCCGTCGTCCCAGAGCCGGGCGGTCGAGTAGTACGGCGAGCCCTGCAGCTCGTACTGCTCCCGGATCGGGGCCTTGAAGGACTCCTCCTCCTCGGCCGACCACTCACCACCCTTGCTCTCGATGCCGTCTCGCTTGACGGTGGCGAGCACGCCCGCCGCCTGTTCGCCGCCCATCACCGAGATGCGCGCGTTGGGCCACATCCAGAGGAAGCGCGGGTCGTACGCGCGACCGCACATGCCGTAGTTGCCGGCGCCGAACGAGCCACCGATGACAACTGTGAACTTCGGCACCACCGAGCAGGCGACCGCGGTGACCAGCTTGGCGCCGTCGCGGGCGATGCCGTTGTTCTCGTACTCCTTGCCGACCATGAACCCGCTGATGTTCTGCAGGAAGACGATCGGCGTGCGGCGCTGGTTGCACAGCTCGATGAAGTGGGCGCCCTTGCGCGCGGACTCGGAGAACAGGATCCCGTTGTTGGCCACGATCCCGACGTCGTAGCCCCAGATCTTCGCGAAGCCGCAGACCAGCGTCTCGGCGTACAGCTGCTTGAACTCGTGGAACCGGCTGCCGTCGACGATCCGGGTGATCACCTCGCGCACGTCGTACGGTGTCCGGGTGTCGGCCGGCACCACGTCGTACAGCTCGCGCGGGTCGGTCACCGGCTCCTCCGGCACCGCGGTGGTTGGCTGTCGGGCGGACGTGGCACCAGGCGCTGGCAGCGTTGCCACGATCGACCGGATGATCTGCAGCGCGTGGGCATCGTCCTCGGCGAGGTGGTCGACGACGCCGGACTTGCGGGCGTGGACCTCACCGCCACCCAGTTCCTCGGCCGTCACGACCTCGCCGGTGGCGGCCTTCACCAGCGGAGGCCCACCGAGGAAGATCGTGCCCTGGTCCCGGACGATCACCGTCTCGTCCGACATCGCCGGGACGTAGGCGCCGCCCGCGGTGCAGGAGCCCATCACGGCCGCGATCTGCGGGATGCCCTCGGCCGAGAGGTTGGCCTGGTTGAAGAAGATCCGGCCGAAGTGCTCCTTGTCGGGGAACACGTCGTCCTGCATCGGCAGGAACGCGCCCCCGGAGTCGACGAGGTAGATGCACGGGAGCTTGTTGGCCCGTGCAACCTCTTGGGCGCGCAGGTGCTTCTTGACCGTGATCGGGTAGTAGGTGCCGCCCTTGACGGTGGCGTCGTTGGCGACGATCACGCACTCGCGTCCCTCGACGCGGCCGATGCCGGTCACCACACTGGCGCTAGGGACGGCGAACTCGTCGGTGCCGCGCTCGTCATACATCCCGTACGCCGCCAAGGGACTGAGCTCGAGGAACGGGCTCCCGGGGTCGATCAAGGAGTCGATCCGTTCGCGGGCCAGCATCTTCCCGCGGTCCTTGTGCTTCTGGCGCGCGGCTTCCGAGCCGCCCTGCCACACCCGGGCCGTACGTTCCCTCAGCTCGTCGACGAGCGCCTGCATGCCGGAACTCACGTTGCCTCCTGGAACGAGTCAAGTTAACGATCGCTAACATAGGTTACCCCCTCCAGGGGGAGTCGCCGCAAGGATCGATGTTAACGAGCGCTAACCTAGTCGGGTGAGCGAGCGGAGACAGCAGATCCTGGCGATCGCGGCCGAGCTCTTCGCGGAGAAGGGCTTCCACGGGGTCTCGATCTCCGAGCTCGGCGCGGCCTGTGGGTTCTCCGGGCCGGCGCTCTACCGCCACTTCCGTTCGAAGGACGCGGTGCTGGCCGAGATGCTGGTCAGCATCAGCGACGAGCTGCTCACCGAGGGACGCCGACGCGTGCGCGAGTCCGGGGACCCGGTCGAGGCGCTCCGTGGCCTGATCGACTGGCACGTCACCTTCGCCCTCGAGCACAAGGCCCTGATCGTCGTCCAGGACCGCGACTGGTCCGCGTTGCCGCTGGAGGCGCGCGAGAAGGTGCGCGAGACGCAGCGCAAGTACGTCGAGGTGTGGGTGAAGCAGCTCCGCGCGATCCACACCGAGCTGGCTCCCAAGCCGGCTCGCGCAAGCGTGCACGCGACCTTCGGCCTGCTCAACTCCACCCCGCACAGCGCCTTCCTGCCGCCCGACGAGATGCGCACCCTGCTCTCCGGGATGGCCGCCAAGGCACTCGCCCTGCAGTAGCGCGTGCGGCGGGGAGCGTCTCGAAAGCACCCGGCCGAGCAGTCTCAGGGGGCCGCGCGCGCAGCCGGACATGCGAATGTCGCTGAAGTCGCGGCTGACCGCCACTCCGGCACCTCCAGCGACTTTCGCAGGTTGGTGTACGAGCCGTGCCGGACCTCACCGAGGATGCGGGGCCCTGTGCGCGTAGCCGGACATGCGAATGTCGCTGAAGTCGCGGCTGACCGCCACTCCGGCACCTCCAGCGACTTTCGCAGGTTGGTGTACGAGCCGTGCCGGACCTCACCGAGGATGCGGGGCCCTGTGCGCGTAGCCGGACATGCCAATGTCGCTGGAGCCGCGGCTGACCGCCACTCCTGCACCTCCAGCGACATTCGCATGTCTGAGTACGAGCCCGGTCGGGCCACACAGGACCGGCTCAGAGCAGCCGCGCCACGGCCTCGTCGTACGCCGCCACGGCGGCATCGGCCAGCCCGTGGCCGGAGGGGGCGTCCTCGGCGAGCGCCAGCACCTGGGCCGCTCGGACCCGCGCCTGCTCGCGCTCCTCGGTGCCGGGCGCCGCGACCCCGGATGCCAGCGCGCTGACCTCGGCGAGGAGGGCTTCGCGGGTCCGGCCGCGGAGCAGGAGCAGGACGTAGGGATCACGGTCGACCTGCCAGGCGAGCTGGTAGAGCAGGGCCAGCGCGTGCACGCACGGCTGGGCCCAGGCGTCGCACTCGCACGCAGTGTCGATGTCGCCGGGGCCGGGCAGCACCTCCGAGCCGGCCTCGTCCGCGTGCTCCACCAGGTCGGCCGGCAGCTCACCCGCCTCGAGGGCGGCCGCGTAGCCGCTCTCGCGGGCGGCCTCCTTGGCGAAGGTGGTCCAGCCGGCGTCGTCGAGACGGTCGACCTTGATCTGGGCCATCAGCGGGCCGGTGCTGCCGGGGTCGACGACGGCTGAGGCCATCGCATCGAGTACGACGATCGCGCCGAGGCGGCCCGAACGAGCCAATGAGCGTGCCTTGAGGAGGTCGCCCGCCTCGACGGTCAGCTCCTCGAACGAGCGGACCAGCGCGCGGCCCCACCACGTCGAGCTGCGCGCTGCTGCCCCGCGGGTGCGGGTCAGGCGGGACAGCACGATCGGGTCAGGCATGCGGGTCCCGGAGCGTGACGAGGTCGCGCAGCTCGGCGTTGCTCAGCTCGGTGAGCGCAACCTCGCCCGTGCCGAGCACGGACTCCGCGAGGCTGCGCTTGCGCTCCAGCAGCTGGCCGATCCGGTGCTCGATGGTGCCCTCGGTGACGAGGCGGTGGACCTGGACGGCCTTGGTCTGGCCGATGCGATGGGCGCGGTCGGTGGCCTGGTCCTCGACGGCGGGGTTCCACCAGCGATCGAAGTGGATGACGTGGTCGGCGCGGGTGAGGTTGAGGCCGGTGCCGCCTGCCTTGAGCGAGAGCAGGAACACCGGTGCCGCACCGTCCTGGAAGTCGCGCACCATCTGCTCGCGGGCACGCACGGGCGTCCCGCCGTGCAGGAACAGGGTCGGGATCGAGGCGTCGGCGAGGTGGCGTTCGAGCAGTCGCGCCATCGCGACGTACTGCGTGAAGATCAGCACCGAGCCGTTCTCGGACAGGATCGTGCCGAGCAGCTCGTCGCACAGGTCAAGCTTCTCCGAGCGACCCCTGAGCCGTCCGCTGGGCTGCCGCAGGTAGTGCGCCGGGTGGTTGCAGATCTGCTTCAGCCCGGTGAGCAGCGCCAGCACCAGCCCGCGCCGGGTGTCCTCGTCGGCCCGCTCGATGCGCTCCATCGACTCGCGCACGAGCGCCTCGTAGAGCACCACCTGCTCCCGGGTCAGGCCGATCACCTGGTCGGTCTCTGTCTTCGCGGGGAGCTCGGGGGCGATGCCGGGGTCCGACTTGCGTCGGCGGAGCAGGAACGGCTCCACCAGCTGGGCGAAACGGCGCGCGACGGACGGGTCCACGCCGCTCTCGATCGGCGCCGCCCAGACCTTGCGGAAGGCGTTGCGCGACCCGAGCAGTCCCGGGGTCGCCCAGTCGAGGATCGCCCAGAGCTCGGTGAGGTTGTTCTCCACCGGTGTGCCGGTCAGCGCGACGCGGCAGTGCGACTCGATGGTGCGCAGGTTGCGCGCGGTCGAGGAGGTGGCGTTCTTGATGTGCTGTGCCTCGTCGGCCACCACCAGGTCCCAGGGCACGCTGGCCAGCGTTTGGTGGTCGCGGCGCATGGTGCCGTACGTCGTCAGCACGAATCCGTCTTCCCCACTCAGCTCCCGCGAGCTGCCGTGGAAGCGGCGTACGGCGACCCCGGGCGCGAACCGGTGGATCTCGGCCTCCCAGTTGCCCATCAGGCTCGCCGGGCAGACCACCAGCGTGGGTCCCGTCGCCAGCCGGCGGTCGCGACGGTGGAGATGGAGTGCGATCAGGGTGATCGTCTTGCCGAGCCCCATGTCGTCGGCGAGGCAGGCGCCGAGGCCCGCCCCGGTCAGCTCGGCGAGCCAGGTCAGGCCGTGGCGCTGGTAGTCACGCAGCGTCGCCTCCAGACCGGCCGGCGCCTCGAGGGGCGCCACCGTCGCGGCATCCACGATCCGGTCGCGGACCTTCAGCAACGTGGCGCCGGCATGCACCTCGACCGACTCGCCGTCGACCTCGATCACGCCCGTGAGCGCCGACTGCAGCGCCACCACCGGCTTGAGCTTCTGCGCGGCCTTGCGCTTGCGTGCCCGCCGGGCCACGACCGGGTCGATGATCATCCAGTTGTCGCGCAGCCTGATCACCGGCGTGGTGGCGTTGGCCAGCACGGCCATCTCGTCGTCAGTCAGTGCGTCGTCCCGGAGAGCCAGCCGCCAGTCGAACTGGAAGAGCGCTCCCGGACCGAACAGGCCCTCGTAGAGCTGCCCCTCCCGCGGACCGGAGGCGACGTCGACCCGCGCCTGCGGGATCAGCTCGCCGCGCAGACCCCGGGGCCAGAACACGTCGATGCCCGCACGGTCCAGGGCCTCCAGGCCGTGCTCGAGCAGGTCCGCCAGCTCGTCGCCGTCGAGCACCATCCGGTCCGGCACCTGTTGGCGCTGCAGCCGGTCGAGCGACGGCCAGGCCTTGGCGGCCTCGCGCAGGGCGACCGAGACGTTGACGCGAGCCCGCCGGGAGAACCCGTGTCCCTCGCCGAGCCACAGCTGGTCGGCGTCCACGACGTGGGTGTCGTCGTCGGCCTCGTGCGCCTGGAGTACGACGATCACTCCGCCGCCCTCCAGCACCTCTGCCGGGGCCTCGACGCGCAGGGTGATCCGGACCTCGTCGGGCAGGTCGGCGTCCTCGGCCGCCTCCTGCCTCCCGCCGAGCTCGTCGAGGGTGCGCCTGGGTGCGGGCCTGCTCGGCACCGACGGCGGCCGGGTCACGGTGTCCACCACGGCGTCGAGCAGCTGCCGGATCAGGTCTTCGGCATCCTCGACCGTGGTGTCGCCGTGTGCGCGCGCCGTGGCGAGGGCGTGCAGCCGGTCGTCGTCCTCTGGCTGGAGCGGGCCTACCCGCCAGGAGTCACCCGACTCCGAGAGCCGGATGCGCCCGGCCGCGACCAACCTCATCGCCAGCAGGGTGGCTCCGCTGAGCAGACCCACCGAGGGGTGAGCGTCCTCGACCCGCACAGCCCGGGTGAGCACCGGGATCGCCCCGCGCATCGGCATCCGGATGGTTCGCGTGGGCCCGGAGAACTCGACCTCGCTCAGCCGTGGGGGGTGGCTCGGCACCCACGTCGCACGACCCTGCAACGGCACGAAGCTCACTGACCGACTCGCCTCCCGGACGGGCACTCACCGCGCCCGACCATGAACCTAACGAGCGGCGCCGACACCCAGTTCCGCGACCCGCCTCCTTCGGGGAGGTATCAGTCCTTCACGCCCCGGATCGCAGCCGCGACAGCCTTGGGGACCTTCTCGTCGAACACGCTCGGGATGATGAAGCTGGCGTTGAGCTCCTCGTCGGTGACCACCAGCGCGATCGCCTCGGCCGCGCGCAGCAGCATGTCCATGGTCACGTCGCTGGCGCGTGCGTCGAGCAGGCCGCGGAACACACCAGGGAAGGCGAGCACGTTGTTGATCTGGTTGGGGTAGTCGCTGCGACCGCTGGCCACGACTGTGGCGTACTGCCCGGCGTCGGCCGGGTCGATCTCCGGGTCGGGGTTGGCCAGCGCGAAGACGATCGGCTTCTCGCCCATGTCCTTGATCCACTCCGCCTCGAGGACTCCGGGTCCGCTGACGCCGATGAACACGTCGGCATCCTTCAGCCCCGCGCGCAGGTCGCCCTTCACCTTCCTCGGGTTGGTGCGCGAGGCGAGCTCCGCCTTCGCCGGGGACAGCGAGTCGTCGTCCGCTGACAGGCAGCCCTCGCGGTCCCAGACGACGACATCGCCGGCTCCCGCCGCGAGCAGGAGGGTGACGATCGCCGTACCGGCGGCGCCGGCGCCGGCCACCACGATCTTCACGTCGGGAAGGTCGCGCTCGATGCAGCGAAGGGCGTTGGTCAGCGCAGCGAGTACGACGATCGCGGTGCCGTGCTGGTCGTCGTGGAAGACCGGGATGTCGAGCCGTTCACGCAGCCGTGCCTCGATCTCGAAGCAGCGGGGAGCGGCGATGTCCTCGAGGTTGATGCCACCGAAGCCCGGCGCGATCGCGGCGACGACGTCGACGATGCGATCGGTGTCCTGGGTGTCGAGGCAGATCGGCCATGCGTCGATGTTGGCGAACCTCTTGAACAGCGCGCACTTGCCCTCCATCACCGGCAGCGCTGCACCCGGTCCGATGTTGCCGAGCCCGAGCACGGCGGAGCCGTCGGTCACGACCGCGACGCTGTTGCCCTTGACGGTCAGCCGAGGGATGTCCTCGGGGTTCTGCGCGAGCGCCAGGCTGACCCGCCCCACGCCGGGCGTGTAGGCCATCGACAGGTCGTCGCGCGTGCGCAGCGGAACCTTGGAGCGGACCTCGATCTTGCCGCCGATGTGCAGCAGGAACGTGCGGTCGGAGACCTTGTAGACCTCGATGCCCTCGAGCGTCCTGACGACCTCGACAATCTCCTCGGCGTGCTCGGAGTCCGTCGCCGAGCAGGTGACGTCGATGACCAGGCGGTCGTGCCGGGACTCGGTGATGTCGAGCGCGGTGACGATGCCGCCGTCAGCGGCGATGGCAGTGGCGATCCGCCCCACCACGGCCGGGTCGGTGTCCGTGTGCAGTCGCATGGTGATCGAGTACGACCCGCTGGTGGCCGCGCGGCGCTTCCGGGGGGCGATGTCGTCGTCAGTCATGACGATCATCCTGCCCGCACCGGTCGGTTACCCGCGAGTCCGTGACCAAGACCGCCGGCATGGTGGATCGGTCGGTCTCGAAGAGGATCTACTCCTGCGCGGCATTCCTCGAGCAGGCCGGTCTGTCACCCAACGATCTCGAAGGCCTCCCCGCCCGTGCCGTCGTGGACATGGCCGACGCCTTCAGCAACGTCTTCGTGGCGGTCACGATCCTGGTCGCCTGCTGCCTGATCCCGGCCTTCTTCCTGCCCCGCCAGAAAGCGGAGAAGCCAGTCGACCCGGCAGCCCTGGTCGGCTAGGACTCGACCCCGAGCGCCAACGGCAGCACCGCACCGGCGCCTGCCGCCCTGAGCGCACGCGACGCCATCGTGAGGGTCCACCCCGTGGCGACGAGGTCGTCGACGAGCAGCACGGGTCCTCCGTCGAGGGGCTGGTCGACGGCCAGGTCGAAGCGACGTCCGACTGCCGCCACGCGCTGGGCTGAGTTGGCCGAGCCCTGTCCGGGGGACACGTCGGGATCCACGATCTGCCAGCGCGCCACCAGGGGCAGGTGCAAGTAGCGGGCCAGCCCGTCCGCGAGGTCGCGGGTGAGCTGCGGACGGCGGGCCGACTCGACGTACGCCACCCCGGTGGGCCGCGCGGACCAGTCCGGGTGCCAGTCGCCGAGCACCTCGAGGACTGCGTCGACGAGCGGTCGGGGCACCGGGCCGTCGTCGGTGTCGGGCCGGAACAGTGCCCGGAGCGCCTGGCCGTGGCCCAGGTCGGTGAGCCGGCCGACGGCACGCCCCACCTCCGCGGCCTCGGTGATCTTGCCCTTGAGCTCGATGCCGAGGTTGGCGAGCGCGGTCGGCCACATCTTGCGCGGCGCGATGGTGACTCCGGGGCGCCGGAGACGCTCCTGGGCCTCCTCGATCGCCGCGCCGGACACCGCGTCGGTCAGCTCGAGGCCGCCGCAGTTGTCACAGCGACCGCAGTCGACGGCCTCCGGGTCGTCGAGCTGCTCGCGGAGGAACCGCATCCGGCAGCCGTCGGTCGCGACGTACGCGAGCATCGCGGCCTGCTCCTCACGCCGCGCTGCCGCCACCCGGTCGTAGCGCTCCTGGTCGTAGGCCCACTCCTGGCCGGTGGCGGTCCAGCCTCCGCGCACCCGGTCGACCGCGCCGTCGACGTCGAGGACCTTCAGCATCGTCTCCATGCGGGTGCGGCTGAGGTCGACGTGGGTCTCCAGGGTGGCCGTCGACATCGGTGCGCCGTTCTCGGCGAGCACGCGCAGGGTGGTGCGGACGTGCTGCTCCGGAGGAAACGCCAGCGAGGCGAAGTAGCGCCAGATGTCACGGTCCTCCTGGGCCGGCATCAGGATCACACTGGCCTTGTCGGTCCCACGTCCGGCTCGGCCGACCTGCTGGTAGTACGCCACCGGCGACGAGGGCGCACCGAGGTTCACCACGAACCCGAGCCGAGCGTCGAAGCCCATCCCCAAGGCGCTCGTCGCGACCAGTGCCTTGAGCCGGCCGGCCAGCAGGTCCTGCTCGAGGGCGAGCCGCTCGGTCGCCTCGGTCTGGCCGGAGTACGCCGCGACTGAGTGGCCGTGGGAGCGAAGATGCTCCGCGACCTCCTGGGTCGCGGCCACGGTCAACGTGTAGATGATCCCGGAACCCTCGAGCTCGTCGAGGTGCTCGCCCAGCCAGGCCAGGCGCTGCTCCGGGCGTTCGAGCTGCATCACCGCCAGGTGCAGCGACTCCCTGTCCAGGGACCCCCGCAACACGAGAACGTCGGTGCCCAGCTGCTCGGCGACGTCGCCGGTCACGCGTGAGTTGGCGGTCGCGGTCGTCGCCAGCACCGGGATCCCCGGTGGAAGCGTGGTCAGCATCTGCCGAATCCGCCGGTAGTCGGGACGGAAGTCGTGGCCCCAGTCGGAGATGCAGTGCGCCTCGTCGACGACCAGCAGACCGGCCGTCTCGGTGAGCTGTGGCAGCACCTCGTCGCGGAACGTCGGGTTGTTCAGCCGCTCGGGGCTGACGAGCAGCACGTCGATCTCGCCGGCGTCGACCTGCGCGCGGACCGCGGACCAGTCCTCGATGTTGGTCGAGTTGATGGTGGCCGCCCGGATGCCGGCGCGCTCGGCCGCCTCGATCTGGTTGCGCATCAGCGCGAGCAACGGGGAGATGATCACCGTGGGGCCGGCACCCAGCCCACGGAGCAGGGCCGTCGCCACGAAGTAGACCGCCGACTTCCCCCAGCCGGTCTTCTGTACGACGAGCACCCGCCGCTGCCCCACGACGAGAGCCTCGATCGCTGACCACTGGTCGTCGTGCAGCCGCACGTCGTCCCGGCCGACCAGTGCACGCAGGTGGTGCTCGGCCTCGTCCCGAGCACTCGTCGCGCTGGTCATCGGCTGGGTCATGGGCTCCTGTCTACCAACAGGGGACGACATGATCGACGGTGACCGGTCGAGCCTGTGGACTACTCCCGGCGTACGACGACCGCGCCGGTGTTCGTCGCCACCGCGATCAGGCCCTCGGTGACGGCGAGCTGGTAGGGCCAGTAGGTGGTGTTGATCCCGTCGGTGGGCAGCGCCGCCGGAGTCATCGCGCCGTTGCGGAGGTCCAGCGTGTGCAGCGCCGTCGTACCCCCGATCAGGGCGTGGTCGGCATCGAGCAGCGGGACACTGTCGAGCTCGAAGCCGTAGGGCAGGAACTGCGGGCGGTCCGGCAGCACCCGGGTCCACAGCCGGCGGCCGTCCTCGATCGCGTACGCCGACCAGCGGTTGCCGGCGCGGACGAGGAGCCGACCGGACCGCAGCGTCGCGTCGAAGTAGGCGCCGGCGGCTGGGGTAGCGGACCAGATCTCGTCGCCCTCGGCGTCAAGGGCGATCAACCGCGTCTTGTTCTTGGCGTCCCACTCCGTGACGAGCGCGGTGCCCGAGTCGGGGTCGGTGCCGATGACGTGCAGGTCGGCGCCGGCTGCGGCACGCCGCGTCCAGATCGTCTTTCCGTCCTTGGCCGAGACCAGCACGAGTGCCGCCCCGGCCCTGCGCTTCGCCACGGACTCGGGGTCGAACAGCCGGAACTGTTCGCGGCCACCCAGGAGCAGCGTCCCGTCGCCGAGCTCACCGAGGAAGTCACCGGAGTCGGCATCGAGAGAGCGCTGCCACACCTCCGAGCCGTCATCGCCCGAGAGCCTGACCAGCCGCTCGTCGGCGCCCTTGCCCGGGAGCAAGCACCGCCACGTCCTCGCCGTCGAGGACCTGCGTCGCGAACGGGTCGTTCGCACCGACCGTGACCTCACCAAGCGTGGTGCACCAGACCCGGTGACCGTTCGTGGCGTTCATCCCGACGAGGTCAGGAGGAGCATCCGCGGGCATGGTCGCCACGATGTAGCGGCGATCGCTCGCGTCGTACGCCGAACGCTTGGTGTCGACCTCGACACTCCAGAGCGGCTCGAGGGTCTGGTCGTCGAGCATGGTGAAGTCGGGGTTGTCGCGGGTTCGTACGCCGACTCCCTGGGCGAACGCGCCGACCTGGGCCCACTGCTCGTAGTGGTAGCCGACAGCGCCGAGGACCTCGCCGACGGGCGCCGGGGCTGCGCCCAATGTCGCGACCAACGCATCCCGGTCGACATCGGGCTGCTCGGCGCGCTCCTCGGCGTCGAGGAAGGGGGAGGTCGAGCGGGCGCCGGAGAGGTGGGTGACCTCCCCACCGCAGTCGGGCAGCAGCCTGGGCACCGCGACGGCACCGACCCCGGCAAGCACGACCGCGCCCACCACGAGCCCGGTCACCCACCCGCGTCTGCTCACGCGGTCAGCGTAGGGCCGCGTGGCACCGAGCGGACGTCATACGAATTGTGGCCTCAAGACCACGATAGGTATGACGTCCCGGAGCCTCGGTGGTCTCAGCCTCGGCGGCGGCGGAGCTCCTCGTTGATCGCCGGTACGACCTCGTGCATGTCGCCGACGACTGCGTAGGTGGCCTTGGTCATCATCGGGGCCTCGGCGTCGGTGTTGATGGCGACGATGACCTTGGAGCTGGCGCAGCCGGCCCAGTGCTGGATCGCGCCGCTGATGCCGCAGGGGATGTAGACCTCGGGGGCGATCCGGCTGCCGGTCTGGCCGACCTGTTCGTGGTGCGGCCGCCAACCGAGTGACGTGACGACGCGGGAGACACCCAGCGAGCCACCCAGCAGCTCCGCCAGCTCGATCACTCCCTTGAACCCGTCAGGTCCTCCAGCACCACGTCCGGCCCCCACCACGATGCGGGCCGACTTCAGGCTGCCGGAGTCGTCGTCGGTCGTCTGCTCCACGGAGACGACCCTGACTGCCAGGTCCTCGGGAGTCAGGTCCACCGCGAGCGGCTGAACGGTTCCGGCGCCGGGCTCGGGTGCTGCCTCCGGTTCGACGGCGTGGCCGGCGACGCTGAAGACGGCCGGTCGCTGGGAGAGCCGCATCTCCTCGAGTGCGGCGCCGCCGACGACCTGGCGGGTGACCACGAACGGCGAGAGTCCCCCGAAGGAGACGACGTTGGCGGCCATCGCGACCCCGGCGCGGGTGGCCACCCGGGCCATCACCTCGTTGCCGCGGTTGGTCCCGCCGGCCATCACGACCACCGAGCTCGCGGCCTCCCGCGCTGCGATCACAGCCGTCGCCGTCGCGGCTCCGGAGAACCTGTCGAAGTCGTCGCCGTCCGCGTGGTGGACCGTGCGCACGCCGTACGACGCAAGCTCGGCCGGCACACCTTCCGGAGAAGGGCCGACCACGACCGCGTCGATCGGGACGCCACCACCGGCGGTGGACAGCTCGCGGGCGAACGTGACGGCCTCCAGGGAAACCTCGCTGGCACCGTCGGCCGTCGTCTCGACGTACACCAGGATCATCGTCCGACCCCCAGTCGCTGCAGCAGGTCGACCACCGCGCCGGCAGTCTCTGGGCCTTCGCCGAGCACCTCCGCGCTTGCAGGTGACGGCGGCGGCAATGTCAGGCGAACCCGCCGGCTGCCGGTCGGCTCCTGCGACATGGCCCGGGTCTCCACCTCGACCTTCTTGGCCTTCATCCGCCCGGTGATGGTGGGGTAGCGCGGTTCGACGCCGCCCTCCATCACTGTCACCACAGCAGGGAGCGGCACCTCGTAGGTCTCGCGACCGTCCGGCCCGTCGCCCTGCAACCGCGCGACTCCATCGGCGACCGACACGTTCTGCATCCCGGTCACCACGGGCCGCGCGAGCTCGTGCGCCAGCCGGATGCCCACCTGGAAGTCGCCGGAGTCGGCGGCGTCGTTGCCCAGCAGGACCAGGTCATAGCTGGTCCCAGCGGCCTCGTGGTCACGGACCACCGCAGCGATCTCGCGGGCCACGTCGGCCGGGCCCAGCGTCACGGGATCCGCCTCGACCAGGACCGCCGCGGTGCAGCCGACGCCGAGGGCGGAGCGGATCTGCTCGACGGCCTCCGCGTCGCCGACCGAGAGCACGGTCGCCGTCCCGTCCGTAGCCGAGGCGACCTGCACCGCCAGCTCGACCGCGCAGCTGTCGTGGTTGCTCAGCGTGAACCCGACGAAGCGCGCGTCCGCCGACTGCGCGTCCTCGGTCAGCAGCACCTCACCGGAGAAGTCCGGCACCCGTTTGATGCAGACGAGCACGTTGACGGTGTCATCCGGCATGGTGATCACTCACCGGATCCGCTCGTTGCCCGGGTCGAGGAGCGGGGTCGCGTCCACGGAGCCGATCGTGACCGGGTAGAGCTCCTCCATGTAGGAGACCGCGAGCTGGTTCCCGATCGTGGCCTGGTCGGGCGGCAGGTAGGCGAGCAGCACGTGCTTGCCGAGCGACGGCGCCGAGCCGGCCGAGGTGACGTAGGGGTGGTGTCCGTGGCCGTCGGTCAGCAGCTCTCCGTCGCGGGTCAGGATGGGCTCGCCGCCGAGCATGTAGCGCTTCGTCCCGCTGGCAGAGGTGTGGTCGTCGACGGTGAGGGTGCACAGCACCGTTGCGGGTCCCGAAGTCTCGAGGGCCTCACGCTGGGCGAGGTAGGCATCCCGGCCGACGAAGTCAGCTGCCTTCACCTTGGGCCGCTGCATCCCGGCCTCGACGATGGAGCGCTCGGCGTCGAGCTCGGCACCGTAGGCGCGGTAGCCCTTCTCCAGACGACCGGTGGTGCCGTAGACGCCGATGCCGACGGGTACGGCGCCGTGGTCCTTGCCGGCCTCGAGCACGGCGTCCCACAGCTGGGCGGCCTGGGCGAAGGGCACGTAGAGCTCCCAGCCGAGCTCGCCGACGTAGGAGATCCGGGACGCGAGGACGGGGCTGTCCACTCCCTTGACCGAGATCTCACGGCAGCTCAGGAACCCGAAGCCGGAGTCGGAGACGTCGTCGCCAGTCAGCGAGCTCAGGATGTCCCGGGCGCGGGGTCCCCAGAGCCCGATGGTCGAGATCTCCTCGGTGCTGTCGTGCAGCTCGGCGCCGTCCGCGAGGTGGTTGGTGAACCACTGCAGGTCTGCCCGGCCGTGTGCGCCACCGGTGACCACGCGAAAGTGCTCGTCGCCCAGGCGCATCACCGTGAGGTCGGAGAGGAAGCCACCCTTCGCGTCGAGCACGGGCGTGTAGATCACCTTGCCGACTGCGACGTCGCACTGTGCAACGCAGGTCTGCTGCACCGAGGCGAGCGCGCCAGGTCCGGTGATGTCGAACATCGAGAACGCGGTCAGGTCGATCACACCGGCGTTCTCACGCATGGCGAGGTGCTCGGCGTTGATGATCGGGCTCCACCAGCGCGAGTCCCACTCGTGCTCACGGGGCATCACCGCGTCGCCGTACTTCTCGAGCAGGTCGGCGTTGGACTCGTACCACCAGGGCCGCTCCCAGCCCACGGTCTCGTAGAACACCGCACCGAGTGCCCTCTGCGACTCCGCCATCGGGGCCCAGCGAACGCCGCGGTCGGACTCGTACTGCTCGTTGGGGTGGATGATCCCGTAGGTCTTGATGAACGACTCGCTGGTGCGCAGGCGGACGTGCTCGCGCTCGCGCTCGTGCGGGTAGAAGCGGGCGATGTCGCTGTGGGAGATGTCGATCTCGGAGTGGCCGTGGGTCATCCACTCCGCGACCGCGCGGCCGACGCCCGGCCCCTCCTTGATCCACACCGCGGCGGAGACCCACAGCCCCTTGACCTCGCTCTCGCCGAGGATCGGGGAGCCGTCGGCCGTGAGCGAGAGCAGGCCGTTGATCGCGTAGCGGATCTCGGCCCCATCGGCGCCGAGCAGCTCGGGCATCAGCTCGAGCGCCTGCTCGAGCTGCGTGTCGAAGTCGTCCTCGGTGAACGGCATCTCGGTCGGCGAGAGCTTGGCCTGGTCGATCGTGGGAATGTCCTCGGGCTCGTGCAGGATCGCGCGGTGGGCGTAGGAGCCGACCTCCATGTCGGCGCCGTGCTGACGCTCGTAGCAGAAGGTGTCCATGTCCCGGACGATCGGGAAGGAGATCTCGCCCTCCCGCTCGGCCAGCTGCGGGCACGGGCCGACCGAGATCATCTGGTGCACCGCGGGGGTCAGCGCGATCTTCACGCCGGCCATGTCGCCGATCTTCGGGCTCCACACACCGCAGGCGATCACGACGTACTCCGCCTCGATGTCGCCCTGGTCGGTCACGACCTTCTTGATCCGGCCGTCCGCGACGCCGAGGTCCTCGACCTCCACATTGGGTACGACGGTCAGCGCGCCGGACGCCAGGGCCTTCTCGCGCATGATCGTGCCCGCACGCAGCGAGTCGACGACGCCGACTCCGGGGGTCCAGAAGGCGCCGATGATCTGGTCGGGGTCGAGGAACGGCACCTTCTCGACGACGAACTCCGGCGACACGAGCTCGGCCTCGATGCCCCACGCCTTCGCGCTCGACATGCGCCGCCGCAGCTCCTCCATCCGCGCCTCGGTGCGGGCGACCTCGAAGCCGCCGGACTCGGTGAAGACACCCATCTCCTTGTACTGGCGCACCGAGTCGAGCGTCAGGTCGGTGATCTCCCGGGAGTGGTCCACGGTGAAGATGAAGTTCGAGGCGTGCCCGGTCGAGCCGCCGGGGTTGGGCAACGGGCCCATGTCCAGCTGCACGATGTCGGTCCAGCCGAGCTCGGCGAGATGGTGGACGAGGCTGTTGCCGACGATGCCGGCTCCGATGACGACGACCTTGGCGGTGGCGGGGACTGTAGCCACGAGGGCCTCCTAAGATGATGCTGCGGTGCTGTTGCGAATGACGCAACCTGATGCATGATACGAAACAACTCTAGAATCGAACAGGGGCCCCGCACCTGTCAAGATGCGGAGCCCCTGAAAGACGACTTACCTGCCGTTCAAGCTCAGCCGAGCCAGGCGTCGACCTTGTCCGGGTTGTCCTCGACCCACTTCTTGGCCGCGTCCTCCGCGTCCATCTTGTCCTCGGCGATGTACTTGGCGACCAGGTTCTGGTCGTCGTTGGTCCACTCGAAGGCCTTCACCAGGTCGTACGCCGGGCTCTTGGACTCGGCGAACTTGGTGGCGACGATCTTGTCCAGCTTGTACAGCGGGTAGTCACACGCGACCTTGGCCGGGTCGGCGTCACAGCCAGCCTTGTACGGCGGGAGGTCGATCTTGACCAGCGGCACCTCGGACATGAACCACTGTGGGTCGTAGAAGTAGCCGATGACCGGCTTCTTGTTCTCCTCACCGGCACGGAACGCCTGGATCAGCGCCGCCTCGCTGCCGGCGTAGACGACCTTGTAGTCCAGCTTCAGGTTCTTGACCAGTGCCTCGTCGTTCGTGACGAAGCCCGGGTCGCCGTCGAGGAGCTGGCCCTTGTTGCCCGACTCGGAGGTCTTGAACATCGCGGCGTACTTGTTGAGGTTCTTGTAGTCGGTGATGTCGGGGTACTTCTCCGCCATCCACGGCGGCACGTACCAGCCGATCACTCCGTTGTTGCCGGTCAACCCGGCGACCTGGGCGCTCTTGTTGCCCTCGACGTACTTCTCCTTCAGGTCGTCGTGGCCCCAGTTCTCGATGACCACGTCGACTTCGCCACTTCCGAAGCCCTGCCAGGCGATCTCCTCGCTGAGGTTCTTGTACTCCACCTTGCAGCCGAGCTTGCTCGAGGCGACGTACCCGACGACGTGGGCGTTGGCCTCGTAGCCGACCCAGGGGTTGATGGCGATGTTGAAGTCGCCACACTCCTTGTCGGACGCGGACTTGGTCTCCTCGATGCCGCCGCTGCCACAACCTGCGAGAACGAGCGCCGCGAGGGCGGCCAATCCCACCATCTTGGTGCGGAACTTCAACTGATATTTCACGTGGTGCTCCTTTGTGATGTTTGGCCAAAGCGTGCGGCCGCGTGCTGGGCGATTCGGTCGAGCATGATTCCGAGGGCAGTGATCGCGATTGCGGCGGCAAGGCCCTTGCCGAACAGTTCTTCCTGCCGGAAACCGCGGACCACGAGGTAGCCGAGGCCACCGCCTCCGACGAGTCCTCCGATCACCACCATGGACAGGACGTAGAGCAGCCCCTGGTTCGTCGCGAGCACGACGGCTGCCCGGGACATCGGCAGCTGCACCTTGCTGATCATCTGCCACGCCGTCGTGCCGGCGGAGCGTGCGGCCTCGACCGAGGTGGGAGCCACTCCGCGGATCCCGTCGGCGATCAGCTTGCTGGCGATGGGTACGCCGTACGCCACCGCAGCAACGATGGCCGTGAACCGGCTCGTCCCGAACAGGGCGAGGGCCGGCACCAGGTAGACGAACGGCGGGATCGTCTGGAGCGCGTCGAGCAGTGGTCGCAGGAGCAGGTCGGCCCGCTTGCTCCGACCCATCCACACGCCGACGACGAGCGCGATCAGCAGCGCGACCAAGGTCGCCACCAGCACCGTGGTGAGCGTGTTCATGCTCTCGTTCCAGAGCCCGGTGCCGAGGATGACTGCGATGCAGGCGATGGAGACGACTGTCGGTCGCCACCCTCCGAGGAGGAACGCGAGCGCCAGGATCACCGCGGCGGTCAGCCACCAGGGTGAGTCCGCGAGCAGTGACTGCATCGGGTTGAGCAGGCCGTAGGAGACGGCGTCCTTGATGGCGTTGGTGACGCCGTCGAAGTTGTCGACCACCCAGTTGGTCAGCGACTCGAAGAACTCGGAGAGCGGCTTGCCGAGATCAGGACTCGTCGGGAAGTCCGCGAGGGTGAGGTACTGGCGCGAGAGCCAGACGCTGACGACGGCACCCACACCGAGTCCGGCGAGGACGTAGGTGTCGCGGCGGCCACGCACCTTTCCCTTGCGACGTTGCACTTCGCTGCGTTCGCTGGCCGCGGTCGTGATGCGGTCGAGCATGATCGCCATGATCACGATCGCGAGACCGCTGACCGAGGCAGACCCGACGTCGAGGCTCTGCAGTGCCTCGGTGACCGGTTGGCCCAGGCCCGGGCCGTCGACGTACGCCGCGATGGTCGCCATCGAGAGCGCGGCCATCGTGCACTGGTTGATGCCGACCACGATCGTCCTGCGCGCCATGGGGAGCTGGATCTTGCGCAGCAGCTGCCCGCGGGTGACACCGATCGAACGTGCCGCCTCCACCGTTCCTGGTGCGACGGAACGAACACCGTGGGCGGTGATCCGGATCAGCGGTGGGATGGCGTAGACGAGAGTGACCACCACGGCGGAGGCCGAGCCGATGCCGAACAGCAGGGTCAGGGGAGTCAGGTAGGCGAACGACGGGATGGTCTGCATCGTGTCGAGGATCGGAGTGAGGATCGTGGTCGCGACCTTGCTCCGGGCCATCAGGATGCCGATCGGGATGCCGATCACGACGCAGATCGCGACAGCGACGAAGGTGATGATCAGCAGGTCGATGCTGTCTTCCCAGTAGCCCAGGTAGCCGAAGAGCAGCAGGCTGACGACCATCATGATCGCGCCACGCAGGCCGGCCAGCGCGTAGGCGACCCAGGTCAGCAGCCCGATCACGCCGAACCAGCCGACCTGCGGCACCGGACGCGGGAAGGCCGGGATGCTCAGCAGCTCGCGCAGGAACTCGACGGTGCTGTCCAGCGTGGTGCTGATCCCGCCGATCACCTCACGCAGGAAGAAGTTCGTCTCCCGCGCGCTGTCCAGGTTGCTCTTGATGTCGTTGAGCCAGCGGTGGAAGGCCGTGGTGTCGGCACCCCCGAGGGTCAGCGTGTCCTGGCCCTTGAACACGGCCCAGCCGATGAGCCACACCACGAGGGTGATCAGGATCCACCACTTGGTGCTGACGGCGGCCAGGCCGCTGGGTCGCGGTTCGGCAGGGCCCTCGTCGGGCGCCGTCGGCGTCGGGGGTCGATCGATGACCGTGGTCACTGCTCGCTCTCCTCCTCCGCCACGACCACCCGGAGGATGTCCTCGTCGTCGACGAGACCCAGGAACTCCTCACCGTCGTACACCCGGACCGGGCCTTCGGCCTCGAGCACCTTGCGGGCGGCGTCCTTGACGATCTCGTCGGCCTGGAGGACCGGGCCGTCCATGGACTCGCCGTCACGCGGCGCCCGGGTGACCCACTTCAGGGTCAGCACGTGGGAACGGGGGACATCGCTGACGAAGTCGCGGACGTAGTCGTCCGCGGGCGCGGCGACGACCTCGTCCGGAGTGCCGATCTGGACGATCTCCCCGTCGCGCAGGATCATGATCCGGTCGCCCAGCTTGAGGGCCTCGGCGAGGTCGTGGGTGATGAAGATCATCGTCTTGCCGACCTCTTCGTGCAGGCGGATGACCTCGTTCTGCATGTCGCGTCGGATCAGCGGGTCGAGCGCGGAGAACGGCTCGTCGAACATCATCAGGCTCGGGTCCACAGCGAGTGCGCGGGCGAGGCCGACGCGCTGCTGCATGCCACCTGAGAGCTGGTCGGGGAACGACTCCTCGTTGCCGCCGAGACCCACCAGGTCGACCATCTCCTGGGCCTTGGAGCGACGCTCCTTCTTCTCCACTCCCCTGACCTCGAGGCCGAAGCCGACGTTGTCGATCACGGTCCGGTGGGGGAGCAGGCCGAAGTGCTGGAAGACCATCGCCACGTGGTTGCGGCGTAGGTCGCGCAGCTGGCCGTCGTCGGCCTTGGTGACGTCCTCGCCGCCGATCGTGATCGAGCCGGCGGTCGGCTCGATCAGCCGGGTGAGCAGCCGGACGAGGGTCGACTTGCCGGAGCCCGAGAGCCCCATCACGACGAAGACCTCACCGGGCTTGACGTCGAAGGAGACGTCCTTCACGGCCGCGACGCACCCGGTCTTGGCCTGCAGCTCCTTGCGCGGGAGGTCGGCGTCCGGCGTACCGATGATCTTGTCGGCCTTGTTGCCGAAGATCTTCCAGAGGTCCTTGACGGACAGTGCCGCAGCCTCGCTGGAAGTGTTCTTCGCGACGGCTTCTTGCGTGTCGGTCATGGGTTCTCCCCGGGGTTTGTTTGCGGCGGATACAGCGGCATGTTGTCGCGGTAGCGGTAGAACGGGGCATCCGAGGGCGGCAGCGGGGTGTTCTCGAGGATCAGGTCCGCGGCCTTCTCGGCGAGCATCATCACCGGTGCGTAGATGTTGCCGTTGGTGACGTAGGGCATCGACGACGCGTCGACGACCCTCAACCCACCGACACCGTGCACCCGCATGGTCTCCGGGTCGAGCACCGATTCCTCGTCGACGCCCATCCGTGCGGTGCACGACGGGTGCAGCGCGGTCTCGGCGTCCTCGGCGACCCAGTCGAGGATCTCCTGGTCGGTCTCGACGGACGGGCCGGGGGAGAGCTCGCCCGCGTTGAACGCAGCGAACGCCGGCTGGTTGAGGATGTCCCTCGCGGCCCGGACCATCTCGATCCACTCGCGGCGGTCGTTCTCGGTGGAGAGGTAGTTGAACCGCAGGGCGGGGTGCTCGAAGGGGTCCCGTGACTTCAGGGTGACGTGGCCGCGTACGTCGGAGTACATCGGCCCGATGTGCACCTGGTAGCCGTGCTCGGCGGCCGGCCTGGACCCGTCGTACCGGATGGCGATCGGCAGGAAGTGGAACATCAGGTTCGGGTAGTCGACGTCCTCGTTGCTGCGGATGAAGCCGCCGGCCTCGAAGTGGTTCGACGCGCCCACGCCCTGGCGCAGGAACAGCCACTCGGCACCGATGCGCGGCTTGTGGCGGTGCTTGAGCCACGGGCCGATCGACACGGGCTGCTTGCTGGCGTACTGGATGTAGACCTCGAGGTGGTCCTGGAGGTTGCTGCCGACGCCGGGAAGGTCCGCCACCACGTCGATGCCGAGCTTCTCGAGGTCATCCTTGGGACCGATGCCCGCGAGGAGCAGGAGCTGTGGGGAGTTGATCGCGCCGCCGCAGAGGACGACCTCCGTGGCCTTGACGCGGCGGTCACCCCGGCCGGTGCGGTGGTAGTCGACGCCGGTGACGCGGTCGCCCTCGACGACCAGACCGGTCACCATGGCCATCGTCTCCACGCGGAGGTTCTTCCGCGACATCACCGGGTGCAGGTAGGCACGGGCGGCGCTGAGCCGGCGGCCCCGGTGCACGTTGCGGTCGAAGGCGGCGAAGCCCTCCTGGCGGTAGCCGTTGACGTCGTCGGTCAGCGGGTGGCCGGCCTGCTGGGCGGCTTCGAAGAACGCGCCGAACAGCGGGCTGGTCGCCGGCCCGCGCTCGAGCACGAGTGGTCCGCTGCCACCGCGCCAGGCGTCGGCACCGGCGAGGCAGGTCTCCATGCGCTTGAAGTAGGGCAGGACGTGCGCGTAGTCCCACGTCTCCATGCCCTTGTCGGCTGCCCAGCGCTCGAAGTCCAGCGCGTTGCCGCGCTGGAAGATCATCCCGTTGATGGAGCTCGAGCCGCCGAGCAGCTTCCCGCGCGCGTGGTAGACCTTGCGGCCGCCCATGAACGGCTCCGGCTCGGACTCGTACTTCCAGTCGTAGAGCCGGTTGCCGATCGGGTAGGGCAGCGCGGCGGGCATGTGGATGAAGGGGTCCATGCGCAGGTCGCTGCGACCCGCCTCGAGCACCAGCACCGAGGTCTCCGGGTCGACGCTGAGCCGGTTGGCGAGCGCACAGCCCGCCGAGCCACCCCCGACGATGACGTAGTCCCAGTGGTCCCTGCGCCTGCTGCTCATCCGCCGTCCTCCCCCGAACCAACCCTGGGGAGCGGGAGCGATGTTGTGCCAGACGTGCTTGGTCTCGCGGTACTCGTCGAGCCCGGCCTGGCCGAGCTCGCGGCCGATGCCGGACTGCTTGTAGCCGCCCCACTCCGCCTGCGCGACATAGGGGTGGTAGTCGTTGATCCAGACGGTGCCCATCCGCAGCCTCGCGGCGACCCGCTGGCCCTTCCCGGAGTCCTGGGTCCAGACGGCTCCGGCGAGACCGTAGATCGAGTCGTTGGCGACACGTACGGCGTCGTCCTCGTCGCCGAACTTCTCGACGGTGAGCACCGGTCCGAACGACTCCTCCTGCGCCACCCGCATGTCCGAGGTCACGTTGCCCAGGACGGTCGGGGCGAAGAAGTAGCCGTCGGCGAGATCCCCGTCGGTGACCCGCTCGCCGCCGAGCAGCAGGGTGGCGCCCTCGGCCAGCCCGGTCTCGACGTACGCCGTGACCTTCTCGAGGTGGCCCTGCGAGATCAGCGCGCCGGTCTCGGCCTTCTCGTCGAACGGTCCGCCGAGGCGGATCTCGCGGGCCCGGGCGACCAGCTCGGTGACGAACTCGTCGTGGATGGTCGCCTCGACGAGGAGGCGGGCGCCGGCCGAGCAGACCTGGCCGGAGTGCAGGAAGACCGCTGTCAGTGCCATGTCCAGCGCGCTCTCGCGGTCGGCGTCGGCGAAGACGATGTTGGGGTTCTTGCCGCCGAGCTCGAGCGCGACCTTCTTCACGGTCCCGGAGGCCGTGGCCATGATCCGCTTCCCGGTCTCGAGCCCTCCGGTGAACGAGACGAGGTCGACCCGCGGGTCCTCGCTCAGTGGTGCGCCGGCGTTCGGCCCGTCACCGACGACGATGTTGCCGACACCCTGGGGCAGCCCGGCCTCGTCGAGCAGCCGCATCAGGTGGACCGCAGTGGTCGGCGAGAGCTCGCTCGGCTTGAGCACGAAGGTGCAGCCGGCGGCCAGCGCCGGCGCGACCTTCCAGGAGACCTGGAGGAGCGGGTAGTTCCACGGCGTGATCAGGCCACACACGCCGACGGGCTCGTGTACGACGCGGCTGACGACGTCGTCACGCCCGGTGTCGACGACGCGACCCGCATCGGCGTCGGCCACCAGGCCGAAGTGCCGGAAGACGCTGGTGACGTCGTCGATGTCGATCTCGCTCTCGACCAGGCGCTTGCCGGTGTCGAGTGACTCCATCCGGGCCAGCTCGGCCTTGTCCCGCTGGAGCAGGTCCGCGACGCGGAGCAGCAGGTCGCCGCGCTCGCGGGCACTCGTGTCGGCCCAGGGTCCGTCGTCGAAAGCGGCGCGCGCGGCGGCGATGGCGGCCTCGGTGTCGACGGCGGTGGATTCGTCGATCTCGGCGACGAGCTCACCCGTGGCGGGACAGCGGATCTCGCGGCGTCCGCCCTCCTGGGCGGAGACCCACTCTCCGTTGATGAAGTTCTCGGGCATTCGGATCCGTCCTCGCCTAATCGTTGCGCTGCTTGCAACGCCTAGGCGCTATGCGAAACACAATGGTGAAGGCCGGGGTTGCCGTCAAGGCTCGTCACCACATCGGTACAGACCGTTCTGGACCGGCCCCGGACGAACCGGACGCAGCCCACTCGAACGGTCATCGGACGGCCGCCGGATCACCGGATGCCCCAGCCGAGACGGTGGGAGAGCTCGTCGGCCGCATCGATCAGTCGAGGCGTCACCTCATCGACTCGTTCGGGTGGCAGCCGGAAGGTCGGGCCGGACAGGCTCATCGAGCAGATCACGTCGCCGTGCGCGTTGCGGACCGGTGCGGCGATCGCGGTGAGCCCGACCTCGAGCTCGTCCACGGCGACGGCGTACCCCTGCTCACGGACGACCTCGAGTGCGCGCTTGAGCTGGGCCTTGGTGGTGATGGTCGAACCGGTGAACGCGGGCAGCCGGCCGAGCAGCTCGCCCAGCTCCGACTCCGGAAGCCACGCGAGCAGCACCTTGCCGTTGCTGGTGGCGTGCAGCGGGATGTGCTGGCCGACCCAGTTGTGCGGCTGCAGCGCCGAGGGTCCGGCGACCTGGTCGAGGTAGAGCGCGCTGTGCCCGCTCAGGGTGGCCAGGTTGACGGTCTCGCCGGTCGCCGCTGCCAGCTGCTTGCACAGTGGTCGGGCTTCCTGGACGACGTCGAGCCGGGCGCTGGTCGCACCCGCGAGGCGGAGCAGGCCGACACCGAGCCGGTACTTGCCACGTCCCTCGACCTGCTCGACGAGGCCGTGCTGCTCGAGGGTGGCGACCAGGCGGAACGCCGTGCTCTTGTGTACGTCGAGGGCGGCGGAGATCTCGGTGACGCCGGACTCACCGGAGCGGGCGAGGATCTCCAGGATCCGCAGGGCCCGGTCCACCGACTGCACGCCGACGGCGGACTCGACGGCCGGGTTGCTCATGGCGCAACCGTAGACCTCATGACGCAACCCCGCTATAGACCGGTCGAGGGCGTCATACCAATCGTGGCCTAGAGGCAACAGTTCGTATGACGTCCGCGAGTGAGGGCGCCGACGGTACGGATGGGATGATCCGGTCCATGGTGATGCAGGCGAGATACGCGGGCCAGTGCTCGGCCTGCGCGAAGCGCATCGAACCCGCAGCGGAGATCGCGCGCTCGGCCGACGGATCGGCCTGGGTGCACGCCGCGTGCGCCGGTGCGACGAAGAAGGCGCCGCGTGTCCTGACCCCCGACGAGCCGGTGCCGGCCGGGACCACCGAGGTGTTCACCGACGGTGCCTGTCGCGGCAACCCGGGGCCGGGTGGCTGGGCCTGGGCGGTGCCGGACGGCGCGCAGGGCTCGGGCCACGACCCGGCCACGACCAACCAGCGGATGGAGGTCCGGGCTGCCTACGAGGCGATCGTCGCCCTGCCGGGCACGCTGGTCGTGGTCAGCGACTCGACGTACGTCGTGAACTGCTTCAAGAACTCCTGGTGGACGGGTTGGCGTTCCCGCGGCTGGCTGAACGCGAGCAAGAAGCCGGTCGCCAACCGCGACCTCTGGGAGCCACTCATCGACCTGGTCGAAGAGCGCGGCGACGTCACCTTCCGCTGGGTCAAGGGCCACTCCGGCCACCCGATGAACGACCTCGTCGACCAGCTCGCCGTGGACGCCAGCCACCACCCATGAGCGCACCGGTCACCCGCGCTCCCGGCGACGTGCTCGTGCACCTGCGCCGGGCGCGCGACCACGTGGACCGGCACTATGCCGAGCCGCTGGACCTCGAGGTGATGGCTCGGGCAGCGGGTCTGAGCAAGTACCACTTCCACCGGCTCTTCGCTGCGGCGTACGGCGTGACGCCGGCGGCGTACGTCTCCCAGCGACGGGTCGAGCGTGCCCAGGACCTGCTGCGGGCCACCAACCTCACGGTGACCGAGGTGTGTCACGCGGTCGGGTTCAGCAGCCTCGGTTCGTTCAGCAGCCGGTTCAAGGAGATCGTCGGCGAGACACCTCGTGAGTTCCAGCAGCGATGGGGCGCCGACGCTCCGCGGATCCCTGGCTGCTTCGTGCTGATGTGGGGTCTGGCCGAGCGGCGTCGCGGCTCCGCAAGCCAGGAGAAGCCACCCGGCTGATCCACGGTCTAGCGTCGTCGCATGATCACCAACATTTCCCTGGCGTCGGTCTTCGTGAAGGACGTCGATGCCTCCAAGAAGTTCTACGTGGAAGTCCTCGGCTTCGGCGAGGGCGAGGACATCACCCTCGGTGACTACCGCTGGTGCACGGTGCGGCACCCCAGCCAGCCCGAGCTGCAGGTGCACCTGGCACTGCCCGGTCCGCCGCACTCTCCCGAGATGATCGAGTCCATCAACCGCGCTCTCGACGACGGCGGCATGCATGGGCTCGGTCTCGCCACCGACGACTGCCGCAAGACCGCCGAACACCTCAAGAGCCTCGGGGTGGAGTTCATCCAGGACCCGGAGGAGCGCCCGTACGGCGTCGAGGCTGTCCTGCGCGACAACTCAGGCAACTGGATGGTGCTGGTCGAGCAGAAGGAGTACACCCACGCCGACTTCGAGGACTTCACCGGCTAGCTTGCGCGCGGACGTCATACGAATCGTGGCCTCAAGACCTCGATACGTATGACGTCCCGGCTCAGCGGAAGACGACGGTCCGGTTCCCGTTGAGCAGGACTCGCGACTCGGAGTGCCAGCGGACGGCGCGGGAGAGCACCTGGGCCTCGACGTCGCGGCCGGCCCGGGCGAGCTGCGTCTGGGTGTGGTTGTGGCGGACGCGGATCACGTCCTGCTCGATGATCGGACCCTCGTCGAGGTCGGCGGTGACGTAGTGGGCGGTCGCGCCGATCAGCTTGACTCCCCGCTCGAAGGCCTGGTGGTAGGGCCGGGCGCCCTTGAAGCTCGGCAGGAACGAGTGGTGGATGTTGATCGCCTGGCCGGACAGCTCGCGGCACACGTCGTCGGAGAGCACCTGCATGTAGCGGGCGAGTACGACGAGATGGATGCCGAGCTCCTTGTGCAGCTCCATCAGCTCCGCCTCGGCATCGGCCTTCGTGTCCGGCGTGACCGGGATGTGGCGGAACTCGATGCCGTGGCTGCGCACCAGCGCCTCGGCGTCCTGATGGTTGGAGACGACCACCGGGATGTCGATCTGGATGCTGCCGTTGGAGGCGCGGAACAGCAGGTCGTTGAGGCAGTGCAGCTGCTTGCTGACCATGATCATGGTCCGGTAGGGAGCCCGCGCGCCGTAGATCTCGAAGCTCATCTCGAACGCGCGCGCGATCCCGGCGAAGTCGGCGCGCAGGGACTCCTCGGTCGTGTCGTTGCCGGGCAGGGTGCAGTCGATCCGCATGAAGAACCGGCCGTTGAGCCGGTCGAAGAACTGCTGGCTCTCGACGATGTTCCCGCCACGCTCGAACAGGAAGCCGGACACCGCGTGCACGATGCCGGGCTGGTCGGGGCAGTCGAGGATGATCACGAAGTCGCCGGCGGGCAGGCCGGCGTTGGAGGTGTCGAGCTCGGCCCATCAGTCCCCGAGCTCCTTGCGGCGGCGTACGACGAACTCCTCCATCTCGGCGCGGATCGCCTCGTCGAGAGGGGGCTGTTCGTAGGACGTGAGCTTCTCCTGGTAGATCTTCGAGGCCCGGGCGGCCGCATCGAGCCCGCCGTTGCGGGTCCAGCGCTCGAAGTTCTCCGAGGACGAGAGCATCGGCCGGTAGAAGCAGGTGCGGAACCGCTCCATCGTGTGCGCCGCACCGAGGAAGTGGCCACCAGAGCCGACCTCCTCGTGCGCCCCGAAGGCCAGCGACTCCTCGTTGATCTCGAGCGGCGTGAACTCGGCGTGCATCATCTGCAGCAGCTCGATGTCGACGATGAACTTCTCGTAGCCCGCCACCAGGCCGCCCTCGAGCCAGCCCGCGGAGTGCATCACCCAGTTGGCGCCGGCGAGGAACGTCGGCAGCAGGGTCATCAGCGCCTCGTAGCCGGCCTGCGCGTCCGGGACCTGCGAGGAGGTCAGCGTGCCGCCGGAGCGGAACGGCAGTCCGAAGTGCCGCGCGATCTGGCCGGTGCAGAGCAGGCCGATGCCCGACTCCGGGGTGCCGAAGGTCGGCGAGCCGGACTGCATGTCGATGTTGGACAGGAACGAGCCGAACACCACCGGGCATCCGGGCCGGATCAGCTGGGCCAGGGCGATGCCGGTGAGCGCCTCCGCGATCTGCTGGACCAGGGCGGCCGGGATGGTGACGGGTGACATCGCGCCCATCAGGATGAACGGGGTGAGTACGACGGCCTGGTTGGCCTCGGCGTACTCGAACAGCGAGTCGAGCATCCGGTCGTCCCAGCGCAGCGGCGAGTTGCAGTTGATCAGCGAGATCAGCGCGGGAGTCTGCCTCGATGCTGGCCCGGCCGGCCTCCCGGCCCTTGCCGCCGCCCAGCAGGATCGAGGTCAGCTCGATCGTGTCGCGCGCGTTGGGCCCGGAGACCACGTTGCCCATGAACACCTTGTCGGTGAGCGTGGCCAGCGCGTAGGTCATGTCGAGGTGGCGGCTGTCCAGCGGGGTGTCGTTGGGCTCGCAGATCACGCCGCCCGCGGAGTCCATGATCGGGAAGGACTGGGCCAGCTTGGTGAAGTTGGAGAAGTCGTCCATGGTCGCGTCGCGGCGGACGGCGCCCTCGCGCACGAACGGCGGTCCGTAGACCGCACCGAAGGCCATCATGTCGTCGCCGATGTGCAGGTTGTTCTCGGGGTTGCGCGCCTGCAGGTCGAAGGAACGCGGCGCCTTGGCCACCTGCTCCAGCACGAACTCAGGGTCGAAGAAGACCTTGTCGCCCTCCACGCGCTGGCCGGCAGCGCTGAACACGTCGAGGGCTCGCTGGCTCATGAACTCCACGCCGAGCTCGGAGACCAGCCGTCGCCAGCCGGCGTCGAGGGTGGCCATCGCCTGCTCGGAGAGGATCTCGTAGCGCGGCATCTGGTTGCGGAACATCTGTGACTCCTGAGTTTTCGAGCGGTCGGTGCTTGACCTGGCACGGTCTGGAAACCTAGCCTCACCATGTGGGCATACAGTTCCACATGGTGGGAGTAACTTCTACCGACACACTGGACCGAACAAGGAAGGGCGGTCAAGAGTGACCAGCACTTCGGTCATCGAGAACTCCGGCGGACCAGCCGGTCAGGGCGGCACCCAGGCCGTCGACCGCGCTGCCTCGCTGCTCACGCTCGTGGTGGAAGCCGACACGGCGGTCACCTTCGCCGAGCTCAGCGAGGCCTGCGGCCTGGCGCGCTCGACCACCTCGCGGCTCCTTGCGGCGCTCGAGCGCACGCGGCTGGTGGAGCGGGTCGACACGGGCGAGTACATCGGCGGCCCCCTGTTCGCGCTGTACGCCGCCCGGCACGACCGCAACGCCGAGCTGGCCCGCCTCGCCCGCCCCATGCTCGAGGCGATCGGTGAGGAGACCGGGGAGACCGTGCACCTCGCGGTGGCCAGCGGTGGCCGCGTCGCCCACATCGCCCAGGTGGACTCGACCTTCCTGCTCGGCGCCCGCGACTGGACCGACGTCGAGGTCCCGCCGCACTGCTCGGCGCTGGGCAAGGTGCTGCTGGCGTGGAAGGTGCTCGATCTTCCGGAAGGGCCGCTCGAGCAGGTCACCGATCGGACCCTGCTCACCCCCAGCGCCCTCGAGCACGACCTCGAGCAGGCGCGCGTCCGCGGGTTCGCGGTCACCTTCGACGAGCTCGAGATCGGGCTCTCCGGCATCGCGGCACCGGTCGTCGGACCGGAGGCCGGGGTGGTGGCCACGGTGGGCATCTCGGGTCCCACAGCACGACTGCAGGACAGGGTCGACCACATCGGTCGGCTCCTGATGGATCAGACGGAAGCGCTCTCGGCGCTGCTCCGTCACGGCAACACACGGAGGGCCTGACATGACACCCGACGAGATCCTCAAGGGGCTCTACGACGAGACACTGGTGGGCAACGCCCCCCGGGTCCTGGAGCTCACCTACGAGGCCCTGACCATGGACATGGAGCCGCAGACGCTGCTCTTCGACGCTCTCATCCCCTCCCTGGAGGAGGTCGGCGCGCGCTTCGAGCGCGGTGACTTCTTCGTGCCCGAGATGCTGATCGCCGGACGCGCGATGGCCGGCTCGATGGAGGTGCTGCGACCGCTGCTCGCCGAGACGGGCGTCGAGACCGTCGGCAAGTTCCTGATGGGCACCGTCAAGGGCGACGTCCACGACATCGGCAAGAACCTCGTCAACATCATGCTCGAGGGAGCCGGCTTCGAGGTGATCGACCTCGGTGTCCAGGTGGCCCCGGAGACGTTCGTCGCCAAGATCGAGGAGCACCAGCCCGACATCGTCGGCTTCTCGGCGTTCCTCACCACCACGATGCCGATGTTCAAGGCCAACATGAACGCGCTCGAGAAGGCCGGCATGCGCAACGACGTCATCGTGATGGTCGGCGGTGCGCCGGTGACCCAGGAGTACGCCGACGCGGTGGGCGCCGACGGCTATGCGGCCGACGCCTCGAGCTGCGTGAAGAAGGCCAAGGCACTCCTCTTCGACAAGCGTTCCAAGGTTCCTGCCTGATGCCCGCTCCCATGCACGAGACCCGGCTCCGGTCGGCCACTCGCGAGGTCGTCATCGGTCGGCAGCACCGGTTCTGCCTGATCGGCGAACGGATCAACCCCACCGGCCGCCGCATCTTCCAGGACCAGATCAAGGCCGGTGACCTGTCCGCCGTCGAGCGCGACGTCAAGGCCCAGGTCGAGGGCGGCGCGGACGTGCTCGACGTGAACATGGGTGTGCCGCTGGTCGACGAGGCCGAGCTGCTCCACAAGGTCGTCACGATGATCCAGACGCTGACCGACCTGCCCCTGTGCATCGACTCGTCGGTGGTCGAGGCGCTCGAGGCCGGGCTCTCGGCGTACAACGGAAGGGCGCTGGTCAACTCGATCACCGCCGAGGACGAGCGGATGGAGCAGATCCTCCCGCTGGTCAAGAAGTACGGCGCAGCGGTGATCGCCCTGCCCAACGACGTCGACGAGATCCCGATGGAGCCCGAGAAGCGGCTCCTCCTGGTCGACAAGATCGTGCACGTGGCGACGACCGAGTACGGCATCGCCGATCGAGGACATCGTGATCGACCCGCTGGCGATGCCGATCGGGGCCGACGTCACCAACGGCCTCGCCACGCTGGAGACGATGCGCGGCATCCGGGACAAGCACGGCCTGAACATGACGTGCGGCGCGTCCAACGTCTCGTTCGGCATGCCCGGACGCCACGAGATCAACGGCACCTTCCTGAGCATGGCGATGACCGCTGGGCTGACCAGCGCGATCATGGACGTCCGGACGCCGGCGGTGGTCTCGGCGGTCAAGGCGACCGACCTGCTGCTGGGTCATGACGAGTGGGGCTCGGAGTGGATCATGCGGCACCGCCAGGCGCAGGCCGCCCAGAAGGCAGCGGCCGAGGCAGCCGCCGTCACGTGACCTTCCCGGCCCAGGGGGACCCGCCCCAGGAGCTCGCCACCTCACTCGAACAGGTCGGCCGTGAGGGTCTGCTGGCTCCGCCCGGGACGTCGGTCGAGCCGCACGACGGCACCGGGCGCGTCCAGCTGTCGTTCACGGTCGAGGGTGGCCAGGACCGCGACGTGCGGGTGCCGCCGGGCGTGACCGTCTTCGACTCGGGGTCGTGGAACGGGATCGCGATCGACTCCACCTGCGGTGGCCACGGCACCTGCCACAAGTGCAAGGTCCGCATCGACGTCCCCATGCCGGTCTCCCGTCACGACCGCAGGACGTTCTCGGAGACCGAGCTCGGCAACGGCTGGCGCCTTGCCTGCCTGGCGACCGCCACCCAGGACCTGAAGGTGACGGTCCCGCCACTGACCACGCGCCCCAAGGCGGCAACTGTCGGCGTCGGCCGCCAGGTGATCCTGCGGCCGGCCGTGCAGAAGCGCTACGTCGAGCTCGCCGACCCCACGCTGCAGGACCAGCGCAGCGACCTGGTCCGGCTGACCGACGCGATCGACGACCTCGAGCTGACGGTCGACCTGCCGGCCCTGCGGCGGCTCCCGAAGGTGCTCCGCGAGGCCGACTTCAAGGTCACCGCCGTGGTGGTCGACGAGGCGCTCATCGACGTCGAGCCGGGCGACACCACCGGCGAGCGCTACGCAGTTGCGTTCGACCTGGGGACCACCACCGTGGTGGCCACGCTGCTCGACCTCGGCACCGGCACTCCCGTATCGGTGGCCTCCCGGCTGAACAAGCAGCAACCCTTCGGTGGTGACGTGATCACCCGGATCAGCGCCACGATGATGGACCCCGACGCGCTCGGCAGGCTGCAGTCGCTCGCCGGCGAGACCCTGGACGAGCTGGCCCAGCAGGTCTGCCTCGAAGGCGGCGTCGATCCCAGTCGTGTCTACGAGGTGGCGATCGCCGGCAACGCGACGATGACGGCTCTGGTGCTGGGCATCGATCCCGAGCCGTTGGGAGTCGCTCCCTTCGTGATGACCAGCTCGCAGCCGCCCGTCGTACTCGCCGAGGACCTGGGTGTGCACCTGCACCCGCGAGCCCGCGCGGTGATGTTCCCGGCGCTGGGGGCCTACGTGGGCGGCGACATCGTCGCGGGCATGCTCGCGACCGGCATGGACCGCGACAAGCGGACCCGGCTGTTCATCGACGTCGGGACCAACTGCGAGATCGTGCTCAGCAACGGCGACACGATCCTCTCGACAGCCGCGCCGGCGGGCCCGGCCTTCGAGGGCGGCGCCATCCGCTGCGGCATGCGCGCGGCCGAGGGAGCCATCGAGGTGGTGAAGCTCGACCCCGACGGCGACGGCGTCATCCTGCAGGTCATCGGCGACGTGCCGGCCAAGGGCCTGTGCGGCTCCGGTCTCGTCGACGCCGTCGCCGAGCTGGTGCGCGTGGGACTGCTCGACAGCAGCGGCCGGTTCCTGCCCGAGGACGAGATCGCCAGCCAGACCCCGACACTTGCCGACCGGTTCACCAAGATCGGCGAGGAGCGGGTGTTCATCCTCGACCGGCCGACGCCGGAGAGCGAGGTCGGCGACTGCGTCTACCTCTCCCAACGCGACGTGCGCGAGCTGCAGTTCGGCAAGGCGGCGATCGCCACCGGCTGGACGCTGCTGCTCGAGGAGCTGGGTCTGGAGCACGACGACATCCAGCAGGTGCTGCTGGCGGGTTCGTTCGGTTCCTACCTGTCCCCGTCCTCGGCAGTCCGGATCGGCCTGGTGCCCAAGCTGCCCGTGCTGCGCATCGTCTCGGCGGGCAACGTCGCCGGCGAAGGGGCGAAGATGGCCCTGTTGTCACTGCGCGAACGCACCGGCGCCGCCACGCTGCTGGAGGAGGTGAAGTATGTCGAGCTCTCCGACAGGCCTGACTTCAACGACAAGTTCGTCGACCAGCTCGCCTTCCCGAGCTAGCACTGCCCTGATCGCCTGTGGGGCGATTGCGCAACCGGCCGCCCGGATCGTGGAGCAGCAGGGCTGGGACGTCGACGTACACCCGCTTCCCCCGCTGCTGCACAACCAGCCGCACAAGATCGCCGGTGAGGTCGAGCAGCTGGCGCTGACCCTGCGGGCGTCGTACGACACGGTGGTGGTGGGGTACGCCGACTGCGGCACCTACGGCTCGCTCGACGAGGTGTGCGAGCGCCTCGGCCTGCGGCGGCTGGAGGGTCTGCACTGCTACGACGTGTACGCCGGTGCCAGCCACATCGAGACCTTCTTCGCCGACCAGCCGGGCACCTACCTGCTGACCGACTTCCTGGTGAAGTCCTTCGCCCGGACCGTCGAGACCGAGCTCGGCCTCGACCGTTGGCCCGAGCTGCGCGAGGAGTACTTCCGCCACTACACCCGCGTCGTCTGGCTCGCCCAGGAACAGACCCCCGAGCTGCTGGCCGCCGCCGAGGCCGCCGCCGCCAAGCTCGACCTCCCCCTCACCGTCGTACCAACTGGCAACGGCGGCCTCGAGAAGGCACTGGCCAACCTGCTCACCACGTAGGTGGTCGAGCAGCGAACGAAGTGCGGATAGTCGAGACCACGTGCCGCAACGGACGCTACAACCGGGCGAGGAGGTCCTGGCGCCAGGCTTCGGTCTCGGCGATCTGGTTGAAGGTGAAGATGTGCAGGCCCTCGACGAGGGACTCGGGGCGCGCGGCCGTGGTCGCGCACTCCTCCAGGAACCGCTGTCCGGTGAAGCCACCGGGGGCGGCTAGCCGGGCGAGGGTGCTCTTGTGCTTGGCCAGGAATCGCGTCGACTCACCGACGCCGATCTTGGTCGCCATTGCCAGCAGCTTGGTGCGGTCGATCGGACCGGGCATGCCGAGCAGCAGGGGCATGGTGACGCCCCGGCCGCGCATCCGCTCCACCCAGCTCTTCACCGAGCCGGCGTCGAAGGTCAGGTTGCTCACCACGTGGGTGGCGTGACGCCGCTTGTCCCACATCGCCTGCACGGTGAGGTCGTCGGTGATCTTCGGGTGGCTCTCGGGGTAGCCGGCGATCCCGATCTGCTCGAACGGTTGCGCCAGCGTGGCGAGGTCCTCGAGCAGGCTGAACGCGTCCGGGTAGTCGCCGACCGGGTCCACGTCACCACCCGGCACGAACACCCTGGTGATGCCGGCCTCGGCGAGACGGGACCTGATCTCCACCAGCTCCGGACGACCGGTGATCATCCGCGCTGCGAGGTGCGGCACGGTGGTGTAGCCGTCGCGAGCGAGCGACTCCGCCAGGGCGAGGGTGGCCTCGAGGCCCTTGGTGCCGGACGCGGTGACCGTCACTGCTACGTCGACAGGGACCGAGGAGAGCACCTTCTCCTCGGTGCTCGCCGTCGGCAGCACCTCATAGCGGGCGTGGTTCAGCAACCGCTGGATCGTCTGGTTCCGAGTAGCCGTCCTGTTGCGCATGGTGAAACTCATCTCGTATTACGCACCGCTGATGAGTCAGGCTACTGCCGCTGATCACCGCGGGACAAGAGCGCAGCCCGCGTGGGCCCGGACTACTTCTCTGGCTACTTCTCCGGCTACTTTTCTGGGCTGGCTACCGGGCGCAGCTGGACGTCCGGGTCGGGCGGGTCGTCGGAGCCGTGGACGGGTACGACGACAACGGGGCAGCGGGCGTTGCGGACCACCTGGTCGGCCGTGGATCCGAACAGCAGGCCGCGGAACCCGCCGGCTCCACGAGAGGCGATGACGAGCATCTCGGCCCCCTCCGAGGCCTCCACCAGCCGGCGTCCCGGGGCGCCGTGCAACACGTGGCACTGGACGTCGAGGTCGTCGGGGAGCTTCATCTTGGCCACGTCGGCCTCGAGCCGCTTCAGCACTGCGGCCTCGAAGTCCGACATCGGCGGGACATAGCCGGGCGCTGCCGTCGAGGGTCGCGGGGCCGAGGAGATCGTCCAGGTCCGTACCACGTGCAGGGTGCAGCTCAACCGCTTGGCGAGGCGCTCGGCCCAGTGGACCGCCTCGGTCGAGGAGGCGGAGCCGTCGTGCCCGACGAGGAGTCCCCCGTGGAGCTCCAGGGTGGTGGCTACCTCGATCATCGGCTCGGTCCTCTCACCAGATCCGGACGCGGTCCTCGGGCTCGAGCCAGAGGCCGTCGCCGGCCTTTGTCTCGAACGCGGAGTGGAACTCCTCCAGGTTGCGCGCGATGTTGGCGCGGAACTCCGGCGGCGAGTGCGGGTCGGTGGTCAGGAACTGCTGCGCCAGCTCCTGGCGGCGCTTGGTCCGCCACACGTAGGCCCAGCTGAGGAACAGCCGCTGCTGACCGGTGATCCCGTCGCGCGTGGGGATCTCCTGTCCCTCCAACGAGATCAGGTAGGCCTTGTGGGCGATGGTCAGCCCGCCCAGGTCGCCGATGTTCTCCCCGACCGTGAGGGCGCCGTTGACGTGCTCCCCGGGCAGGTCACGTGGCTCGAAGCCGTCGTACTGCTGGATCAGGGCCTTGGACTTCACCTCGAAGGCCGCCTTGTCGTCGGCGGTCCACCAGTCGTTGAGGTTGCCGTGGCCGTCGTACTGCGCGCCCTGGTCGTCGAAGCCGTGGCCGATCTCGTGGCCGATCACGGCACCGATGCCGCCGTAGTTCTCGGCCGGGTCGGCGTCGGCGTCGAAGAACGGCTTCTGCAGGATGCCGGCGGGGAAGCAGATCTCGTTGGTGCCGGGGTTGTAGTAGGCGTTCACGGTCTGCGGCAGCATGAACCACTCGTCGCGATCCACCGGGGAGCCGATCTTGTTCAGCTCCCGGTCGGTCTCGAACGCGGTGGCAGCGAGGACGTTGCCGAGCAGGTCGTCGGGGCTGATCTCCAGCGCGGAGTAGTCGCGGAACTTCTCGGGGTAGCCGATCTTCGGCCGGAAGGTGTCCAGCTTCAGATGAGCCTTCTGCTTGGTCTCCTCGCCCATCCAGTCGAGGTCGGTGATCGAGCGGCGGTAGGCCTCGAGCAGGTTGGCGACCAGCTCGTCCATCATCTCCTTCGACCGCGGCGGGAAGTGCCGCGAGACGTACTCACGGCCGACCGCCTCGCCGAGAGCGCCCTCGACCAGCCCGACCCCACGCTTCCAGCGCGCGCGCAGCTCGGGGGTGCCGGAGAGGGTGCGGCCGTAGAAGTCGAAGTTGGCCTCGACGAACCCACTGGAGAGGTACGCCGCCGCGGTGCGGATCGCGCGGACGGTGAGGAAAGCCTGCCAGTCCTCGAGCGGGGTGTCGGCGAGCACGGTCTCGAGGTGGGCGAGGTACGACGGCTGCCGGACCACCAGCTCCGCGACGGTCTCCTCGCTGCCACCGAGCGCTCCGACCCACGCGTCGAAGTCGAAGCTCGGCACTGTCGCCTTGAGCTCTTCGAGCGTGGTCAGGTTGTAGGTCTTGAGGACGTCGCGGGTCTCCGAGCGCTCCCAGTGACCCTTGGCCAGCCGGGTCTCGAGCGCGAGCACGCGGGCGGCGGTGCCTTCCGGGTCCGCGCGCTCCGCGAGGGTCAGGATGCGGCCGAGGTAGGCGAGGTACTTCTCGCGGATCTCCGCGAACTTCTCCTCGCGGTAGTAGCTCTCGTCGGGCAGGCCGATCCCGCCCTGGAGGACGTTGACGACGTAGCGGTCGGAGTTGCGGTCGTCGGAGTCGACGTACGACCCGAACAGGCCGCCGCCGCCGCGGCGCTCGAAGAACCCGAGGAAGTCGCCGAGCTCGGAGACGTCGGTAAGGCCGTCGATCTTCTCCAGCAGCGGGAGGATCGGCGTGTGACCGAGCTGCTCCACGCGCTCCTCGTCCATGAAGCTGGCGAAGAGGTCACCGATCTTGCGGGCCTCGTCGGCGCTCTCGGCGGTCGAGCCCGACAGTGACCCGTCGGCACAGGCCTCGATGATCTCGCGGACGTGCTCCTCGGCCGTGTCGGAGAGCATCACGAAGGGACCCCAGGAGGAGCGGTCGCCGGGGATCTCGGCGGTGTCCAGCCAGGTCCCGTTGACGTGCCCGAAGAGGTCGTCCTGGATCCGGATGTCTGGGTTCATGCCCTCGCGGGCGTCGTCGAGAATCGTCACTGGGCAAATCTATACGTGCCGCCAACCATCGGCGGTCGTAGGCTGCGGCCCATGACCACCACCCCGCGAGCGACCGTCTGCGTCATCGGCGCGGGGTCCTCCGGGATCGCGGCGGCGCAGGCCCTCAGCTCACTCGGGGTCGCCTTCGACTGTTTCGAGGCCGGCAGCGGGATCGGCGGCAACTGGCGCTACGACAACGACAACGAGATGTCCTCGGCCTACGAGTCGCTGCACATCAACACCTCGCGGCAGATGATGGAGTACGCCGCGTACCCGATGCCCGAGACGTTGCCCGACTATCCCGACCACCGGCAGATCGCGCAGTACTTCGACGACTACGTGGACCACTTCGGCCTCCGCGAGAAGATCACCTTCCGCACCGAGGTGACCAAGGTCGTGCCGTCCGCCGGGCGAGGTGACGACCGCTGGACGGTGACCATCCGCTCCCGGGACGCTGCCGAGCCCGAGACCCGCACCTACCGCGACGTGATCGTCGCCAACGGTCACCACTGGGACCCGCGGTGGCCCGAGCCCTCCTTCCCGGGCGCCGAGACCTTTCCGGGCGAGCAGCTGCACGCGCACTACTACCGGACCTCGGAGCCACTGGTCGGCAAGCGCGTCCTGGTCCTCGGCATCGGCAACTCGGCCTGCGACATCGCCGTCGAGTCCAGCCGGGTCGCCAGGTCGACGGACCTCGCCATGCGGCGCGGGGCGCACATCCTGCCCAAGTACATGTTCGGCAGGCCCACCGACCACCTCACGGACTCACCGCTCGCGCGCGGGCCGTTGAAGGTGCAGCAGGTGGCGATGGCCGCGCTGCTGCGGCTCACCCAGGGCAAGGTCACCGACTACGGCCTGCCCGAGCCCGACCACGAGGTCCTGCACGCGCACCCGACGGTGAGCCAGGACCTGCTCAACCGGCTCGGCCACGGCGACATCAGCGTGCGGCCCAACATCGACCGGTTCGAGGGGCCGAAGGTGTTCTTCACCGACGGCAGCGCGGGTGAGTACGACGTGGTCGTCTACTGCACCGGCTACAAGGTGAGCTTCCCGTTCTTCACGGGCACAGTCGTGCACGCCGAGGACAACCACATCGACCTCTACCGCCGGGTGGTGCACCCGGACCTGCCCGGGCTCTACTTCATCGGGCTGATCCAGCCTCTCGGCGCGATCATGCCGCTGGCCGAGGCGCAGGCAGCGTGGGTGGGCGACCTGGTCACGGGCGTCGGCGCCCTTCCCCCGGTGGGTGAGATGCGCCGCCAGATCGCGGCGTACGACGCCAACCTGCGCAAGCGGTTCGTCGCCTCCAAGCGGCACACCATCGAGGTCGACTTCCACAGCTACCGCGAGGAGATCGCCAAGGAGCGCAAGCGCAGCAGGCGTCGCGTCAGCTAGGCAGGTCGAAGACGAGCAGCGTGCTCGTCGCGGTGGCCACGACGGCACCGGACTCGTCGGTGACGACTCCCTCGGTGAAACCGACCCTGGCGCCGGCCTTCACCACTGTCCCGACGGCGGTCAGCATGCCGCTGCTGGCACGCACCGGCTTGAGGTAGTTGACCTTGATCTCGACCGACGTGTAGCCCTTACCGGCCGGCAAGGTGCTGTGCAGCGCGCACCCGGCCACCGAGTCGAGCAGGGTGCAGACGAGGCCGCCGTGGACCGCACCGATGGGGTTGTACGCCGACTCGTCCGGCCGGCAGGTGAACACCACCCGACCCGGCTCGGCCTCGGTGAAGTCCATCTGGATCAGCTGGGCGATCGGCGGCGGCGGAATGCGCCCGTCGACCATCGCGTGCAGGTAGTCGATGCCTTCCATCGCGAGCCCGGCCGCCGCGGGCTTCGCCGGGTCGTGCCAGGTGACCGTGCGGGACTGCTCAGGTCCCCAGTCGGTGTCGGTGTCGTTGGTGAGGGTCATGGTGTCTCCTTGGTGCCTCTGCGGTTCCTGGATGTACGGCGCAACGCGCGGTGTCGGTCGAGGTCGGGGTCGGCGGGATCCACGGCGTACGTGCGGCCCCAGGTGAGCAACGCCTCGAGCGCCGGGAGCAGGGCCACACCGGAGTCGGTGAGGTGGTACTCGAAGCGGTCCGGTGCCGACTGGTACTGCCGGCGCTCGACGACTCCGGCCTCGAGGAGCGCCTTGAGGCGGGCGGCTATGCGGTCACGGGGTGCGCCGGTGCCGGCGACGATGTCGGTGAACCGGTGTGACCCGAGGGCGAGCTCGCGGATCACCAGCAGGGACCAGCGCTCACCCACGAGCTCGAGCGACGCCGCGATCGGGCAGGGGCGACCCGGCAGGTCCGCCAACGTGACGACTGAGGCGCTGACTGGTGCGGTCGACATGATGCTGATATCTTCCCGAGAGTGAGTTCGAAAGTCAAACTGACTGAGTCCCCTCCCTCCGCCAGGGCCGTGGGCGAGCACCCGATCGCGCTGGTCGCCCTCGGGACCGCGCTGGTCCTGGTCACCTACGTGACCCCGATGGCGACCGTCCCGCAGACCGCAGCCGATCTCGGGTCAGGCTCCGGTGCACGGGCATGGATTCTCAGCTCGATGAGCGTGGGCCTCGCCGCGGGCCTGCTCGCATCCGGCGCTCTGGGTGATGCGTTCGGGCGCCGCCGAGTCCATGTCGCCGGGCTCGCGCTGCTGGGACTGGGAGCGCTCGGATGCGCCGTGGCGACCTCGAGCAGTGTCTTCGTGGCGTCACGGGTCCTCGAGGGGCTGGGCGGCGCGGCGGTGCTCGCGTGCGGCCTGGCGATCCTCGCGCACGCCTTCCACGAGCCGGCCGCGCGTGCCCGGGCGACCGGGATCTGGGGCGCGAGCGTCGGGCTGGGGATCACGGTCGGTGCGGTCCTGGCGGCGGCTCTGGAGATCGGGACCGAGTGGCGTGAGACCTACGCCGTGGTGGGCGTCGCCGCCCTCGCCCTGGTGCTGCCGAGCATCAGGTGGCTGCCCGAGTCAGCTGCCGTGCACCCGCGGCGGCTGGACGTGTTCGGAGTGCTGACCCTCGCGACAGCACTGACACTGCTCGTCAGCGGTCTGACCCAGGCGCGGTCCGGGTTCTCCCCCGACGCACTGGGTCTGCTGGGCCTCAGCGGGGTGGTGCTGGTCGCCTTCGTCGCGGTCGAGCTGCGCTCGGCCGAGCCGATGATCGAGCTGGCGCTGCTGCGCTCACCGGGCTTCCTGTCGGCCACGCTCGGCGCGCTGGTGCTCGGCATCGGCATCATCGGGATGACCTCGAACGTCCCGTTCCTGGTCCAGGTCGGGCTGGGCGGGTCCCTGTGGGTGGCGACCTGGCTGGTGGTCGGCTGGTCCGCGACCAGCGTGGTGTCCTCGTTGCTCCTGCGTCGGTTCACGATCCCGCTGTCCGGGCCGCGGCTGATCGCCGTGGCCATGCTCGTGGTCGGCCTCGCGATGCTGCTCGCGCTGGGGGTGGGCATCGGATCGTCGCCGTGGCGGCTGCTGCCCTCGCTCGTGGTCGCGGGAGTCGCCACCGGCGTACTCAATGCGGTGCTCGGTCGAGAGTCCGTGGCGAACGTGCCCGCGGACCGGGCCGCGATGGGCAGCGGCTCGAACAACACGGCTCGCTACCTCGGCGCCGCCTGCGGGATCACCGTGTTCTCGGTCGTCCTCACCCATGCCGGCCACGGGACCGGCGCTGCGGCTGTGGTCGACGGGTGGTCCACGGCTGTCCTGGTCGCCAGTGCGGCGTCGCTCGCCGGCGCCCTGGTGATTGGTGGGATAAGCGCATATACCATGAAATCCACCCATTAGGGAAGATCTGTGAGGCAATCGATTGGTTCCATCGGGCAACCAATCGCCCGGTCTAGTCCCATATCGTCCATTACGTGCCGCAGAGTCCGTTTTGTTGGCATCCGTTCCTTTGTCGTGTGATCTTTCAACCACCGGCCCGAACACCTCGGACCGATCATCTTGGAGGATCTCGAAATGTCTGTTCTCAACATCACCCGCAAGCAGCTGGTCGCCGGTCTCGCCGTCCCCGCGGCCGTCCTTGCGAGTGGCGGCATGGTCTGGGCCTCGTCGTACTCCGCGTTCTCCGCCACGGCATCGAACCCGACCAACAACTGGTCCGCCGGAACGGTCGCCCTGGCCGACGACGACAGCAACACGGCCATGTTCACCGCAAGCAACCTCAAGCCCGGCGCGACCGGCGTGAAGTGTGTCGCAGTGACCTCCTCAGGCACGCTCGCCTCGACGGTCAAGCTCTACGGCACGTCGTACGCGACGACCAACGCACTCGCCGACAACATCAACCTCAAGGTCGAGCAGGGCACTGGCGGCTCCAGCGCCAACTGCGCCGGCTTCACCGGCGCTTCGACCCTCTTCGACTCCACCCTGAGCTCGTTCGGCGCCACCAAGACCAGCTTCGCCAACGGCGTCGGCACCTGGGCCCCGACCGGCGCAGCCAACGAGACCAAGACCTACCGGGTCACCTACACGCTGAACGCCAACACCCCGGACTCCGCCCAGGGCGGAACCGCCGCAGTCGGGTTCACCTGGGAATCCCAGAACAGCTGACCGACCCTGCATTCCTAGTTCTCGGGAGATCAACGATCAACATGTCCACCATCCGCATCCCCACCCAGCGCCTGGCGCCGGAGCCGACAGCAGCCGCCGCTGCGGTCGTCCCGGCAGCCCCGGAGCTGCGGTGGGGATTGCTGCTTCGCAGGACCGCCGCCCGTGCCGGCCTTGCGATGGTGGCGTCCCTGGTGGTGTGGTCACTGCTCCCCGCTCTGCTCGGCTGGACGCCCCGCGTCATCCTCTCCGGCTCGATGGAGCCGAGGATCCACTCCGGTGACGTCATCGTCACTCGCGAGGTGCCGGCCACCACGCTGGTCAAGGGCCAGGTCCTCACCGTCAAGGACCCCGACCACGCGGACAAGACCCGCACCCACCGTCTCGTACGTCGCGACGCAGCCGGGAACCTCGTGCTCAAGGGCGATGCCAACCAGGAAGTGGACTCCTCGCCGGTCTCCGTCGACGCAGTCCTCGGACTCGGTGTCATCCGGGTGCCGTTCGTCGGACGTCCGGCGTACTGGATCGCCGAGCGCAACTGGGCAGCCCTGGGTCTCACCTTCGCGCTGCTCGGTCTGTGTGGGATCTGTGCCTTCCCCGGCCGCAGGCGTGAGGAGTCGGTCGACGAGGACGACAGCTCCGATGCCGGGTCCGGCCCGACGGAGGTTCGCGCGCCGACCGTCAGGCCCGTACCAGTGTCAGTGCCGTTGCCCATCCGCAGCCGCCGCGGGCGTCGGGTCGCGGCAGTGGTCGTGGCGAGTGCCGTCGCGGTGGGCGCACTCGGCACTTCTGCCGACGCCGCTTTCAAGCGGACCTCCGTGAACGCGACCAGCACCCTGGCCGCGGCGTCGACGTTCTACCCCTACCGCACTGCCGTGCTCGCCGACTCCCCGAACTTCTACTGGCGGCTTGCCGAGACGACCGGCACCGCCCTGAACGACACGGGGACGGGCAACCGGGACGCGACGCTGCTCGCGCAGACCTTCACCATGGGGCAGGCCAGCGCCCTGAGGTCCGAGACGCGCGACCGGTCGCTGGCCCTCTCAGTCGGCACCATCAACGCGAACGCCTCCGCGGCCGGACCGAACGTGTTCAGTGTCGAGGCATGGGTCAAGTCCACCTCTACCACTGGCGGCCGGATCCTCGGCTTCGGCAACCAGACCGGCCAGAACCCGTCGACCACCGTCGACCGCCAGCTGTACCTCGCGCCGAACGGCAAGGTCATGTTCGGAGTCGGTGGCGCCACCAAGGTGGGGATCGCCAGCAACGCGGCGGTCAACAACGGGGCGTGGCACCACGTGGTCGGCACCTACACGAGCGGCACCAACAACATGAAGCTGTACGTCGACGGCGCCCTGCAGGGGCGCGCCACCGCGACTCCCGTCGCCTTGACCGGCTACTGGAGGGCGGGCGCCGAGCAGATCACCGGCTGGCCCAGCAACCCCACTGACACCTACTACGAGGGCAGCCTCGACGAGCTCGCCGTCTACACCACGGCGCTCTCGGCAACGAGAGTCCTGGCGCACTTCAACGCCGGGAACACGCCGTGATCCTGAAGTAGGTGGGGGGTGCAGGTTTCCCCGGCCGACCGGGGAAACCCGACGTTGTCGGCCGATACTTCGCCCGACAACGTCAGGGATCACCCGACAACCCCATCCGTTTCGTCCCCTGACCAATAAAAGTCAGGCTTGACTGTTTGTTCGTCACGGTCCACGATGCAGGTGTGACCAGTGCGAAGGTGTCGCCGACGCGGGTGCCCCAGGAGGAGCGCACCCGGGTGATGCGGCAGCGCCTGCTGGAGGCCACGGTCGAGTGCCTGGTCGAGTACGGCTGGAGCGGTACGTCGACGACGCTCGTCTCGCAGCGGGCCGGTGTCAGCCGCGGCGCCCAGCTGCACCACTTCCCGACCAAGAACGACCTGGTGCTGGCCGCGGTCGAGCACCTCAGTGAGTTGCGCGGAGACGAGCTGCGTCAGGCGGCCCGGCAGCTGCCGACCGGGAAGCGGCGTACGCGCGCGGTCCTGGAGATGTTCGCGGACCACTTCACCTCGCCCGTGTTCACGGCCGCCCTCGAGCTCTGGGTCGCTGCTCGGACCGACGAGCTGCTGCACGCGGCCGTCGTACCTCTGGAGCAGCGGGTCGGCCGCGAGGCCCACCGCATCGCCGTCGACGCCCTCGGGGTGGACGAGGAGCAGCCGCGGGTGCGCGAGCTGGTGCAGGCGACGCTCGACCTGGTCCGCGGGCTCGGGCTGGCCAACACGATCTCGGACGACACCGCCCGGCGCCGCAGGATCCTCGCGGCCTGGGCCCACACCCTCGACGCGGAGCTGGGGAAGACATGAGCACGAACGAGGTGCTGGAGCAGGTGCTCACCGACCTCGCCGCCGAGGGTTTGGCCCTGGAGGCGATGGTCGAGTCCCTCGACGAGCCCGGATGGCGTACGCCGACCCCGGCAGCCGGCTGGGACATCGCAACCCAGGTCGCACACCTCGCCTGGACCGACGAGGTCGCCGTGGCCGCCGCGACGGACAAGGAGAAATGGGACGCGCTCGTGCTGGAGGCCATCGCCGACCCGATGGGCTACGTCGACGCGCACGCTCTCCAGGGCGCGAAGGCGTCCTCGGCGGAGCTGCTCGCACGCTGGCGCCAAGCTCGACCGGCGCTGCACGAGACCCTGCGTGGCTATCCCGCTGGCCAGAAGATGCCGTGGTTCGGCCCGCCGATGAGCCCCACGTCGATGGGGACTGCGCGATTCATGGAGACGTGGGCGCACTCGCTCGACGTGGCTGAGGCGCTCGGCATCGAGCCGGTCCCGACTGACCGGATCCGGCACGTGGCCCACCTCGGTGTCCGCACCCGCAACTTCTCCTTCGGCGTGCACTCGCTGCCGCCGCCTGCCGAGGAGTTCCGCATCGAGCTGGTCTCCCCGTCCGGCGACGTGTGGGCATGGGGACCGGAGGACGCGGCCCAGTCGGTGCGAGGTTCGGCGTACGACTTCTGCCTGCGGGTCACCCAGCGCCGGCACCGCGACGACCTCGACCTGGTCGCCGTCGGCCCCGACGCCGACCGCTGGCTGGACATCGCCCAGGCCTTCGCCGGCCCTCCGGGTCCTGGTCGCGAGGCGACGTCATGACCGAGATCCTCCGCGTCGGCAACTGCAGCGGCTTCTACGGCGACCGCCTGTCCGCGATGCGCGAGCTCCTCGAGGGTGCCCACGGGGAAGGGCAGAGCCTCGACGTCATCACCGGCGACTACCTCGCCGAGCTGACCATGCTGATCCTGGGCAAGGACCAGCTCAAGGACCCCGCGCTCGGCTACGCCCGCACGTTCGTCACGCAGGTCGCAGGCTGCCTGGAGCTGGCGCTGGAGCAGGGCGTGCGGATCGTGTCGAACGCCGGCGGCCTCAACCCTGCAGGGCTGGTCGACAAGCTCACCGAGGTCGCGGAAGGCCTCGGTCTCTCGCCGAAGATCGCGTGGGTCGACGGGGACAACCTGGCGCCGCGCGCCGCCGAGCTCGGCCTCGGCGGAGCCCTGACCGCCAACGCCTACCTGGGCGGCTTCGGCATCGCCCGGGCGCTCGAGGCCGGTGCGGACATCGTGGTCACCGGCCGGGTGACCGACGCGTCCGTCGTGGTCGGACCGGCGATCTGGAGGTTCGGCTGGACTCCCGAGCAGTACGACGAGCTGGCAGGTGCCGTCGTCGCGGGACACGTGATCGAGTGCGGCACCCAAGCGACCGGCGGCAACTTCTCCGGCTTCCTCGACCTGCCCCGCGACGCCAAGCCGCTGGGATTCCCGATCGCGGAGATCAGCGCCGACGGCAACTGCGTGATCACCAAGCACCCGGGCACCGGCGGGTTGGTCTCGGTCGACACGGTCACCGCGCAGCTGATGTACGAGGTGCAGTCCGAGCACTACCTCGGGCCCGACGTCACCGTCGACCTGACCTCGATCGAGCTCGCCCCCGATGGTGAGGACCGGGTGCGCGTCTCCGGCGTACGCGGTCAGGCGCCACCGCCGCAGCTGAAGGTGTGCGTCAACGAGCTCGGCGGCTTCCGCAACCAGATGGAGTTCGTGCTGACCGGGCTGGACACCGAGGCCAAGGCGGAATGGCTGCGCGCGCAGCTGGACGGGCGCATCGACGCGGCATCCGTGACCTGGTCGATGGGCGGTAGTCCTGCCCCGGACTCCGAGACCGAGGAAGACGCCTCCTGCCTGCTGCGGGTCGTCGTCAAGGACGACAACGCGGCCGTCGCCGGCAAGGCGTTCACCAGCGCGGCGGTCGAGCTGGCCCTCGGGTCCTATCCCGGCTTCACGATGACGGCTCCGCCCGGCCCGGCTTCGCCGTACGGCGTCTACCGGCCGGCGTACGTCGACCGCGACGCCGTCGAACACACCGTGCACCTTCCCGACGGCAGCACCGAGGTCGTCCCCGACCCGCCGGTGGCTGCGCAGCCCGATGCCGAGACCAAGGAGGACCTGGTGGTGCCCCCGGACATCGCCGGTCTGTCCGAGGAGGCGATCACCAGAAGGATCCCGCTCGGCACCTTCGTGCACGCCCGCTCCGGCGACAAGGGTGGCGACGCGAACGTCGGCCTGTGGGTGCGGGCGGGCGAGCGTCAGTTCGAGCAGGCGCAATGGCTGAACCACTTCCTCTCCGAGGACCGGGTGCGACAGCTCGTTCCGGAGGCCGCGGACCTCGAGGTGGAGGTGTTCGCGCTGCCGAACCTGTTCGGCGTGAACGTCGTGATCCACGGTCTGCTCGGCGAGGGCGTCGCCGCCAGCACCCGGTTCGACCCGCAGGCCAAGGGTCTCGGTGAGTGGCTGCGCTCGCGGCTCGTGAGCATCCCGGAGGAGCTGCTGTGAGCGCCTGGACCGAGGAACAGCTCGCTCTGCAGGAGACGACGGCTGAGTTCGTACGACGAGAAGTCGAACCGCACCTGCAGGAGTGGGAGGACACCGGTGACATCCCGCGTTCGCTGCACCTGGCTGCCGCCAAGGTGGGGTTGCTCGGCGTCGCGTTCCCGGAGGAGGTCGGCGGCCAGGGTGGTTCGCTGCTCGACTCGATCGCCATGCAGGAGGCGTTCTTCGAGGCGGGTGGGTCCTCCGGCCTGGCCGCGGGACTGTTCACCGTTGGGATCGCGCTGCCGCACATCGCTGCGCACGGAACGCCCGAGCAGATCGAGACGTTCGTGAAGCCGACCCTGGCCGGGGAGAAGATCGGGTCGCTGGCCGTCACGGAGCCGGGTGGCGGGTCCGATGTGGCGGGCATCCGGACGACCGCCGTACGCGATGGTGACAGTTACGTCGTGAACGGCTCCAAGACGTTCATCACCAGCGGGGTGCGCGCGGACTTCGTCACCACCGCAGTGCGGACCGGCGGACCGGGTCACGCCGGCGTGAGCCTGCTCGTCATCGAGAAGGGCACGCCGGGGTTCACCGTCGACCGTGGCCTGGCCAAGATGGGCTGGCACTGCTCGGACACCGCTGAGCTCTCGTTCGTCGATGCGCTTGTCCCCGCAGCCAACCTGGTCGGCGAGGAGAACTCGGGTTTCTACCTGATCGCCGAGCAATTCGTGGTCGAGCGGATCGCGCTCGCCGTACACGCCTACGGCATCGCTGCCCGCTCGCTGGCGCTGACCCATGAGTACTGCCGCCAGCGGGAGACGTTCGGCAAGCCACTCATCGCCCGTCAGGTCGTCCAGCACAAGCTCGTCGAGATGCAGAGGCGGGTTTGGGTTGCGCGCTGCTACGTCCTGGATACGGCCCGCAGGCACGCTGCGGGAGAACACGTCGTCGCTGAAGCCTGTCTGGCGAAACAAACTGCGGTGGAGGCGTGTGCCCACGTCGTCGACGAGGCCGTGCAGCTGCACGGCGGCACCGGCTACATGCACGGGACCGAGGTCGAGCGGCACTACCGCGACGCCCGGATCCTGGGCATCGGAGGAGGAGCAACCGAAGTGCTGACCGACCTTTCCGCCCGACTGCTGGGGTACACAACATGACCCCGGAAACCCGCCGACCCGTCGCAACTGAAAGCCCAGAACCCGCCGACCCGTCGCATCTGAAAGACGGGGAGCTCTCGCGGAGGGACTCGATGCTCGCCAAGATCGCCGAGCTCGACGAGCAGCACGCCGTTGCCGTCGCCGGTGGTGGCGAACGTTCGGTCACCCGGCACCACGACCGCGGCAAGCTGATGCCGCGCGAGCGCGTCGAGCTGCTGATCGATCCGGGCAGCGCGTTCCTCGAGCTGTCGCCGCTGGCCGGGTGGGGCTCGGACTTCACCGTCGGTGCGAGCGTGGTCACCGGCATCGGCGTGATCGAGGGCGTGGAGTGCATGATCACCGCGAACGACCCGTCGGTGAAGGGCGGCGCCTCGAACCCGTGGACCGTCAAGAAGATCTTCCGCGCCTCGCAGATCGCTGAGGAGAACCGACTGCCGACGGTCGCGCTGGTGGAGTCTGGCGGTGCCGATCTGCCGACGCAGAAGGAGATCTTCATCCCTGGCGGGAAGCTGTTCCGCGACATCACCCGCTCCTCCGCGGCCAAGGTCCCGACCATCGCGATCGTCTTCGGCAACTCCACCGCCGGCGGTGCCTACGTCCCGGGCATGAGCGACTACACCGTGATGGTCAAGGAGCAGGCGAAGGTGTTCCTCGGCGGTCCGCCGCTGGTGAAGATGGCGACCGGCGAGGAGTCCGACGACGAGTCGCTGGGCGGCGCCGAGATGCACGCGCGGATCTCGGGGCTGGCTGACTACCTGGCTGTCGACGAGCACGACGCCCTGCGGATCGGGCGCCGGATCGTGGCCCGGCTGAACAAGCAGAACCCCCGGACGTCATACCAATCGAGGGTTCAAGGCCACAGTTCGTATGACGTCCCGGCGTTTGCGGAGCCGGAGGGGGATGCCGACGACCTGCTCGACCTGATCCCCACCGACCTCAAGGAGCCGTTCGACCCGCGTGAGGTGATCGCGCTGATCGCTGATGGCGTCTCGGAGGACAACGGTGCCGTCTTCGACGAGTTCAAGCCGCTCTACGGCAGCTCGCTGGTCACCGGGTGGGCCAAGATCCACGGCCACCAGATCGGCGTACTCGCCAACGCGCAGGGGGTCCTCTTCAGCGAGGAGGCCCAGAAGGCCACGCAGTTCATCCAGCTCGCCAACCAGATCGACGTACCCCTGCTCTTCCTGCACAACACCACCGGCTACATGGTCGGCAAGGAGTACGAGCAGGGCGGCATCATCAAGCACGGCGCGCAGATGATCAACGCGGTCAGCAACAGCACGGTGCCGCACCTCTCGATCATCATGGGGGCGTCGTACGGCGCTGGGAACTACGGCATGAACGGCCGCGCCTACGACCCGCGTTTCCTGTTCACCTGGCCGAGCGCGAAGTCCGCCGTGATGGGTCCCGCCCAGCTGGCGGGCGTCCTGAGCATCGTGGCGCGGGCGGCAGCCGAGGCCAAGGGCAAGGAGTACGACGATGACGCCGACGCCGGAATGCGCGAGTTCGTGGAAGCCAGCGTCGAGGAGCAGAGCCTGCCGTTCTTCCTCTCCGGGATGTTGTACGACGACGGCGTGATCGACCCGCGGGACACCCGCACCATCCTGGGCATCTGCCTGTCCGTGATCACCGCCAACCGGCCCGTCGAGGGCACCAGTCGCTACGGAGTGTTCAGGACATGACCACCGTCAGAAGACTCCTCGTCGCCAACCGCGGGGAGATCGCGCGTCGGGTCTTCGCCACCTGCCGCCGCCTCGGGATCGAGACCGTGGCCGTGCACTCCGACGCCGACGCGGGCCTGCCGTTCGTCCGCGAGGCCGACGTCGCCGTACGCCTTCCCGGGAACACCCCGGCCGAGACCTACCTGCGCCAGGACCTCGTCCTCGCCGCTGCTCGCTCGGCCGGCGCTGACGCGGTCCACCCGGGTTACGGCTTCCTCTCCGAGAACGCCGACTTCGCCCGCGCCGTGAACAGTGCCGGGCTGACCTGGGTCGGTCCCGCCCCCGAGTCCATCGAGCAGATGGGCTCCAAGATCGAGTCCAAGAAGCTGATGGAGGCAGCCGGGGTCCCGGTGCTGGCGAACCACAGCCCCGAGACCGCGACCGAGGGCGACCTGCCCCTGCTGGTCAAGGCCTCGGCGGGTGGGGGCGGCCGGGGCATGCGGATCGTGCGCACGCTCACCGACCTGCCCGCCGGGATCGCCGCAGCGCAGGCGGAGGCGGAGTCGGCCTTCGGCGACGGAACCGTGTTCGTCGAGCCGTACGTCGAGCGCGGTCGCCACGTCGAGGTGCAGGTGCTGGGCCACCGCGACGGCGTCCTGGTCCTGGGGGAGCGCGACTGCTCGATCCAGCGCCGTCACCAGAAGGTGATCGAGGAGTCCCCCGCCCCCGGTCTCGCCGGCGCCACCCGTTCGGCCATGCACGAGGCGGCCCGTGCCGCCGCGGCCGCGATCGACTACCGGGGCGCCGGGACCGTGGAGTTCCTCTACGACGCCGAGACCGAGAGGTTCTTCTTCCTGGAGATGAACACCCGTCTCCAGGTCGAGCACCCGGTCACCGAGCTGGTGCACGGGGTCGACCTGGTCGAACAGCAGCTGGCGGTGGCCGAGGGGCGTCCGCTCGACGAGCGGGTGATCGGCGAGACCTACGGACACGCGATCGAGGTGCGTCTCTACGCCGAGGATCCCGCCCACGACTGGCAGCCCCAAAGCGGTGTCCTGACCAGGTTCGAGGTGCCGGGAGTCGCCGGTGAGTTCGACCTGCTGAACCGGCCGGGCTTGCGCCTGGACTCCGGGTTCGAGTCCGGCAGCGAGGTTTCCACCCACTACGACGCGATGCTGGCCAAGGTGATCGCGTGGGCACCCACGCGCGCGGAGGCCGCCCGCCGGCTCACCGACGCGTTGAAGAAGTCGCGGCTGCACGGCCCGACCACCAACCGCGACCTGCTCGTCGAGGTGCTGTCGCACGAGGCCTTCCTGGCCGGTGACCTCAGCACCGACTTCCTCACCGGACACGACCTGCGCAGCACGCAGGGTCGAGTGGTTGCGGGCAACGCCGCCCAGCAGGCACTGATGCTCCTCGCCGCTGCGGTCGCTGTCACCGAGGCGGCCGGGGCCCGGCGGCCCGTGCAGCAGGGGGTGCCCACTGCCTGGCGAAACGTGGTCTCCGCGCCACAGACCACCTCCTTCGAGCTCGCGGGCACCCGGCTGGACGTGGGCTGGCACCACGACCGCGACGGCTACCGGTTGAGCGACCACTACGGCGAGGTCGACGACGCTCGCGTCCTGTTCGTCGACCCGGGCCCGGACGGCTACCGGGTCCTGGTTGCGCACGAGCAGCTGACCTATCCGTTCGAGGTGGCCATCCACGGGGAGCGGGTCGACGTCGACTCCGCGGTGGGCCACCTGGCGTTGACCCTGCTGCCGAGGTTCGTCGATCCCGCCGACGTCGTCGCGCAGGGTTCGCTGCTCGCGCCGATGCCCGGCACCGTGATCGGCGTACCCCTCGAGGCCGGGGCCCAGGTCACCGCCGGACAGACCGTCCTCGTCCTCGAGGCGATGAAGATGCAGCACACGATCAGCGCTCCCATTGACGGCGTACTCAGCGAGATCGCCGTCTCCGTGGGCAGCCAGGTCGCGTCCGGCGAGGTCCTCGCCGTGGTGACCGCACCAGAGTCAGACCAGTCAGAAGCAGAAGGAGACCAAGCATGAGCACCTTCACCGAGTCAGACGAGCGCCAGACCCTGCGCAAGGAGGTCGCCAAGCTCGCGAGCAATTACGGCCGCGAGTACTTCACCCGCTGCGCGCGCAGCGGCGAGAAGACGACCGACCTGTGGCTGGCGATCGGCAAGGCGGGCTACCTCGGGATCAACATCCCCGAGGAGTACGGCGGCGGCGGTGGCGGCATCGGTGACGTCGCGGCGGTCTGCGAGGAGCTCGCTGCCCAGGGGTGCCCGCTGCTGATGATGGTGGTCTCGCCGGCGATCTGCGGCACCGTGATCAGCCGTTACGGGACGGACGAGCAGAAGCAGAATTGGCTGCCGGGCATCTGCGACGGCACCGAGACGATGGCGTTCGCGATCACCGAGCCCGACGCCGGGACCAACTCGCACAAGATCACCACCACCGCGCGACGCGATGGTGACGAGTGGCTGCTCAAGGGGCAGAAGATCTACATCTCCGGCATGGACGAGGCGAAGAACGTGCTGGTGGTCGCGCGCGCCGAAGATGCGAAGACCGGCAAGCTCAAGCCGTGCCTGTTCGTCGTACCCACCGATGCGCCGGGCCTCAGCTTCACGGCGATCCCGATGGAGATCGTCAGCCCGGAACAGCAGTTCCAGGTGTTCATCGACGACGTCAGGCTGCCGGCCGACGCGCTGGTCGGCGACGAGGACGGCGGCCTCGTGCAGCTGTTCGCGGGGCTGAACCCGGAGCGGATCATGGCGGCTTCGTTCTCGACCGGGCTCGCCCGCTACGCGCTGGACCGGGCGACGGAGTACGTCAAGGGCCGCGAGGTCTGGGGAGCCCCGATCGGGTCGCACCAGGGCATCGCGCATCCGCTGGCGCAGTCCAAGATCGAGATCGAGCTCGCGCGGTTGATGACCCAGAAGGCCTCCGCGCTCTACGAGGCCGGTGACGACATGGGCGCGGGCGAGGCGGCGAACATGGCGAAGTACGCCGCCGCCGAGGCCGCCTGCGACGCCGCGGACCGGGCTGTCCAGTCCCACGGCGGCAACGGCATCACCCAGGAGTACGGCGTGGCCGGCCTGCTCGTCGCTGCCCGGGCCGGCCGGATCGCGCCCGTCAGCCGCGAGATGATCCTGAACTTCGTCGGCATGCACTCGCTCGGTCTGCCGAAGTCATACTGAGAAGTGAGCGAGAGGGAGGACATCTCCATGCAGAGCAAGGCAGCAACCGTCGAGGAGTACCTGGGCGAGCTCCCGGACGACCGGCGAGCCGCCGTCAGCGCCGTGCGCGACGTGATCAACGAGCACCTGCCGGAGGGGTACGTCGAGACCATGGACTGGGGCGTGATCGCGTGGCACGTCCCGCTCGAGATCGAGCCGGACACCTACAACGGCAAGCCGCTCTGCTACGCGGCGGTGGCTTCGCAGAAGAACTACATGTCGGTCTACCTGATGGGTCTCTACTCCGACGGTCCGGAGCTGGCCTGGTTCAGGAAGCAGTATGCCGAACGCGGGCTCAAGCTCGACATGGGCAAGTCCTGCGTCCGCTTCAAGCGACTCGACGATCTCCCGCTCGACATACTAGGTGAGGCGATCGGCATGATCCCGGTGGACGAGTTCGTCGCCCGCACTGCGGCCAGCCACGGGTCGCGAACGTGACCGACGAGCTGGTGCACCTCCAGATCGTCGACGGGATCGCGACGATCACCCTCGACTCGCCGCACAACCGCAACGCCCTCTCCCGGCGGCTCGTCACCGAGCTCTTCGACGCACTCGAAAGTGCCGAGAACGACGCCGACGCGAAGGTGGTGCTGATCCGTTCGGCGGACCGGGTGTTCTGCTCCGGCGCGGACATGAGCGAGGCGGCAGAAGGTGGCATGGAAGAGGGAGCGAAGGCGCTGGTCGCGCTGCAGCGCGTGATCCTCACCCACCGCTGCCCCGTGGTGACCAGGCTGGCCGGACCGGTCCGCGCAGGCGGCCTCGGCATCGTGGCCGCGAGCGATGTCGTGGTCTGCAGTGACGACGTCACCTTCGCCTTCACCGAGGTCCGGCTCGCGCTCACCCCGGCCGTGATCTCGCTGACCGTGCTGCCCCGACTCACCAGCCGGGGCGCTGCCGACACCTTCCTGACCGGCCGCAGCTTCGGCGCGGCCGAGGCGGCTCAGATGGGACTCGTCACCAGGGCGGTCGCCTCCGAGGCGCTCGACGACGAGATCGCCACGGTCTGCGCCGGCCTCGCCCAGGGTCACCCCCAGGGGCTGCGCGAGACCAAGGCCCTCCTGGCGCGGACCGTGCTCGCCCACCTCGACGCGAACGCCGAGGAGATGGCGGCCCTGAGCGCTCGGCTGTTCGGTTCCGACGAGGCGCGCGAGGCGATGACAGCCTTCCTCACCAAGAAGAAGTAGGCCTCAGCCGCGTCGTACGCGAGGTCCGAAGACCAGGGCTCCAGACAGCGGGGCGCCCGACTGGCCGTCGTCGAGGTAGAAGATGCCCTGCTCCATGGTCATCGACTGCATGGCAACCCGCACCCAGCGCGGAGAGCTCAGGCACCGGCGGGGGATGGAGACGGTCGCCCGCCGCTGTGCGTAGTTGAGGGTGGTGGTCAACTTGCACCTCACCACGTCACCGTGACCATTGTTGAAGTACGTCCTGCCGCCCCAGTGGCCCGGACTGACCATCACCGTCACGCGCCGCGTTTTGCCCTCGTTGGTGGTGAGCAAGAATGTGTGCGCGGCCTCCATCGTTGTCTTCGTCATGGCCGCGTAACGCATCGCGACGATGACTCGACGGGGTCGGTGGGTGACACCGCTGGCCAGCACGTCACCATCAGCCCGCGTGGGTGCCGCTTCCGGTCCCCCGCCGCCCTCGAAGTACCCGACGACGTCATGCGCCGCATCCGGAGTCGTGTAGGAGCGGGCGGAAGCGCTGCTCGGGACAAGGACTCCGAGGGCGACGACCGACGCGACGACGATGGCATGCAGGCTCTTCATGGGCGCTCCCCAGTCGATCCGAGTGCGGATCGGTTCACCCGAGGCTAACCCGGAATCGCTCAGCCGCGCCGGACGATCGGACCACGTCTAGGTCGACTCGGGCTGAAACACCAGACGTCGTGCAGCCTTGGCGACACGGTGCCATCGCGGCCTCGATCCGCGCGACTTCGCGAGCCGTGCCAAGGCTCGGGCCCTGGCAGCGCGGGCGGCAAGCTCAAGGTCTCGCCGACGGTCCTGCTCGATCTGGGCAAAGACCACGTAGGAATGGGGGTGCATGACGACTCCTTGGTGGGTTCTGGTCGATGCACCGACTCTGCGCAGGGGTCCTGTCGTGGCGCTGTCACGCCACTGCCACGTGCTGGCTAGCGGCGGGTGACGTCAGACGTGAGTCCCCACGCCGGCAGGGAGACCCAGCCTCTGACGAACGCGGACTCGTGCCGTGCGCCGGCGCCCGCGTCCACCGAGACGTGCGGGTGGGCGGCGAACAGCTCCTCGATCGCGATGCGCGCCTGGAGGCGGGCGAGATGGCTGCCGATGCAGAAGTGCGGGCCGCTGCTGAACGCGAGGTGACGCTTCACCTCACGACGTACGTCGAGCCGGTCGGCGCTCTCCCCGAACTCGCGCGGATCGTGGTTGGCCGCGCCGTAGAGCATCATCACCTTCTCGCCGGACGGGATCTCCACGCCCTCGACGACCACGTGCTCGAGAGTGGTGCGCGCCAAGCCCTGCACGGACGACTCCAGGCGCAGGCACTCCACGAGTGCGTTCGGGATCAGGGACGGGTCATCGAGCAGCAGCTGGCGTTGGGCTGGCTGGTCACCGGTCAGCTGGACCGTGTGCGAGATCAGGCTTGCGGTCGTGTCGGCCCCACCGGCGACGACCACGAAGCAGAAGCCCAGGATGTCCCAGTCGCTGAGCCGTTCCCCTTCCACCTCGGCGGAGACGAGGGCACCCAGCAGGTCCTCGCCTGGAGCATCCCGTGATCGCGAGATCGCGGCCGAGAAGTACTCGAACATCTCACCGATCACCTGCACGCCGTGGGCTGCAGCACTGTCGTCGCCGAGCAGGGCACCGGCCGCGAACCCCTCGTTCTGCAGCCGGGTCAGCGTCTGTACCCACGGTCCGAACCGCTCCCGGTCGGACTCGGGAAGGCCGAAGAGCTCGGCCAGCACCCACGTCGGCACGGTCGATGAGAACTCCGAGTGCAGATCGACCTGGTCCCCGTCTGAGGCTCGTCGCGACATCTCGTCGATCCGGCCACGGACGAATGTCCTGATCCCTTCCTCGAGGCGGGTCACCCGACGCGGCGTGAACCCGCGGCCGATCAGCGCGCGGAGGCTTGTCTGGACGGGAGGGTCGAGCATCACGATCGTGGGCGGGAGTCCCAGCTGGTCGATCTCGTCGCGGTAGAAGGTCAGGCCGGACGCCGACGAGAACACCTCGGGGCGTCGTACCGCATCCCACACGTCGTCGAAGCGGGACAGTGCCCAGAACGCGGGTGCGCGGTCGTCCGCGGGGTGGTGGTGGACCGGTTCGTTGTCGCGCAGCCAGGCGTACGCCGGGTAGGGGTCGGCCTGGAACTCGGCGTCGAAGGGATCGTAGACAGTGTGCGGCATCTGGCCTTCTAACAATCGTTGTTAGTAACAATCCTTGTTAGTCTGCTTTGTCGTGCCCCGCGATGCAACCCTCACCCGATCCCGGCTGTTGCGCGCGGGGGAGCAACGGTTCGCCCGAGATGGCGTGGCCGGTGCCCGGATGAGCGATGTCGTCCGCGATGCCGGGCAGGCGAACGACTCCGCCGTGGGCTACCACTTCGGGTCTCGCCGGGGGCTGCTGGAAGCCATCATCGCCAAGCACGTCGAGGCCATGGACCAGCGCCGCGAGCTCCCGCCGCGGGGTGCGGGCATCCGGGCGCTGGTGGATGCGATCGTCACCCCCACCGCCGAGCTGCTGGCCGCCGAGGACGGCCGTGACTTCCTCCGGATCGTCGAGCAGCTCGCCGACTGGTCCGGGGTCGCGGCGGGGGAACAGGCCGCTCCGCTGCGGGGGACCGTCATCGGCACCCAGCTGGAAGCGCTGACCCGTCGGCTGGGGGAGCGGACCGGGCTGGAGGTCTCCCGCGAGCGGGTGGCACTGATGGTCACGTTCCTCACCGGCGCGCTGGCAGCGCGGGCACGCTCCGTCGAGTCCGGTCGGCGTCAGCGGATGGCGCACGAACGCTTCGTGGAACACCTCGTCGACGTGCTGACCGGAGGCCTGACGGCGCGCAGCGCCTAGGTGGACCTGCAAACGTCAAGCGGTCGCGGTGCCGGCCACCTGCTCGTTGACGGGCAGGAACACCGAACGCAGCCGGTAGCGCTCGAGGCGGACCTCGGCGAACCCGGCGTCGTCGACAAGTTCGGCCGTGGAGCGACGCACGTCGCAGCCCTCGAAGGCCCACCGCCATGGCTTCCGAAGGAGGCGTTGCAGGACAGCCAGGCCGGTGCGACGAGGCGCCGCGACGTGCTCGATCAGCAGGAGCTTCCCTCCCGGCCGAAGGATCCGGCGAGCCTCGGCCAAGGCTGCCGCGGGGTCGGGCACGGTGCACAGCACCAGCGTGCTGACCACGGCGTCGACGCTGCCCGAGGGCAGGCCCGTGGCCTCGGCGCCAACGGTACGCACATCGAGCTGGATGCCGTGGCGCGCGCTGGCTCGCACCAGCGCGGGATGCATGTGCGGGTTGGGCTCGATCGCGACCAGGCGAGTGCCCGGACGGTAGTAGCGGAGGTTGGCCCCGGTGCCGGGACCGAGCTCGACGACTGTCTCGGGCAGGTCCGCGAACAGGGCGGCCTTGCGGACGCCGACCACGTGGTGCACATAGCTGTCCACCAGCCTGAAGAACGCGGCGTTGGCGCGGCCGCGCACCGGGTTGGGTGTCATCGTCGTACCGCTCATCTGACCAGGACCTTCGACGTTGTGGCGGCGGCGAGGACCCTCGTGCCCACCGGGCAGTCCACCTGGATGACCCAGCCGTCCCAGTGGCGTACGGCGCCCGGGAACACCCGCTCGAGCAGTCGCAGGACCTGCTCGTTCTCCGGCAGCACGTACGCGTGCAGGAGGGTGTAGCCGGTGCGGCCCGCTACGTCTGCAAGGTCGGTCAGCAGGCGCCGGCCGATCCCGAGACCGTGCCACTCGTCGACGACGGCGATCGCCAGCTCGCCGTGACTGGGACCGGTACGTCCGAGCCGGGCGACCCCTACCGGCAGCTGCCCGGTCGGACCCGGGACCTCAGCGACGAGCGCGATGCGGTCCCGGCCGTCGAGGTTGAGCAGGCCGCGGCGTACGGAGCCCGGCAGCCGTGGCATCGGCACGTGGAAGCGCAGGTAGCGGCTGTGCGCTGAGAGTCCGGCGAAGACCGCGTCGACGGCCTCACCGTCGTCGGGGTTCAGGTGGCGAATGTTCAGCAGCGGGGTTCTCATGCCCCCACGTTTCGCCGAGCACCTGTCACGGCGATGTCCTGGACCTGTCGTGCACCTTCCCGGCCGTCGGGGTCCCGGGTCAGGACGGCCCGTGCTTACCCGTTCAGCCCCGGCGGACCCAGGGGCTCCACGGCTGCCAGTGGTAGAACGGGTCCAACGCGCTGTGTCCAGCATCCGCGTAGTCATCAAGCGTGTCGTAGTTCAACGAGAGGTAGGGCTTCACCCGCAGGAGCTTGGGCCGTCCGACGCAGGTGCGGGGAATAGTGATCGCGACGGTGTTGGTCTCCCAGTTGATCTTGAACCCCTTGAGGCCGCGGCACTTCTTGTTCCGGTAGCGGGAGTCCTCGATCGTGAGCGCGCCGTCGGGCTTTCCGAAGTGGCGGTAGGTCCCGACATTCACCTGGGTGAGCTTCTTGCGCCCGTTCTGGAGCGTGAAGTAGAAGAACGTGTTGAGGGTCTCGCGCTTGGCTTCCCGCACGGTCATGAACAGCTGGACGTGGGATCGGGTATGCCTCATCTGGACCCTGGTGATGTCACCTTCGACCTGACCCGGGCTCTGCACGTATGGATCGGCGTTCTGCGCCGTCCACATGTCTCCGCTGCCGTCTGTGTGGACGTAGTCCCGGGCGACGGCGGGGGTGGCGGACGACAGAGCGACGAGAGCAGCGATCAGGCCCGAGATGAGGAGGCGCACATGGACTTCCTATCCCGCGCGGTGGCAGATGTCATGCATTCGCAGGGAAATCAGCCGAGCCAGCGGCCGAGTCTGTCGATCCCTTCGCTGATCTCCTCGCCGCTACCGGCGAAGGAGAAGCGCACGAACTCGTTGCCTCGACCGGTGTCGAAGTCGATGCCGGGTGCGGTGGCCACTCCCGTCTCGTCGAGCAGGCGCAGGCACCAGGCGTAGGAGTCGTCGGTGAGGTGGCCGATGTCGGCGTACATGTAGAAGGCGCCGTCTGCCGGAGCCAGCTTGTCGAGGCCCAGCTTCGGCAAGGCGTCGAGCAGGAGTGCCCGGTTGGTGGCGTACCTCGCCACGTGACCGTCGAGCTCGGCGTACGACTCCGGCGTGAACGCGGCGATCGCGGCGTACTGACTGAGGACTGGGGGACAGATGGTGAAGTTGCCGGTGAGTACGTCGACCGGGCGGCGCAGGTCCTCGGGCACCAGCATCCAGCCGAGCCGCCAGCCGGTCATCGAGAAGTACTTCGAGAACGACCCGAACACCACACCGGTGCGGGAGGTGTGCCAGGCCGAGCGGTGCGCGAAGCCCTCGCCGTAGGTGACCCCGTGGTAGATCTCGTCGCTGACCAGCCGGACGGCGTTGTCCTCGCACCACTGGGCGATCGCGTCGAGCTCGTCGGGCAGCAGCATCGTCCCGGTGGGGTTGGCCGGGGAGGCGATCACCAGTCCCGCGATCCGGCCGGGGACGGCGTCGAGCTGCTCGACGGTCGGCTGGAAACGCGTCTCGGGGCCGCAGTCGATCTCGACCACCTCGCACCCGAGAGCGGTCAGCACGTTGCGGTAGCAGGGGTATCCGGGACGGGCCATCACCACCCGGTCACCTGGCTCGAAGGCAGCGAGGAACGCGAGCAGGAAGCCGCCCGAGGAACCGGTTGTGATCACGACGTCGTCGAGGGTGACATCGATCCCGCTGGTGCGGCGGTGATGGTCCGCGACCGCCTGGCGCAGCCCGGGGATCCCGGTCGCGACCGTGTAGCCGAGGTTCTCCTCGTCGAGCAGTCGCTTCGCCTCCTCGCGCACCGCCTTGGGAGCTCCGGTCGAGGGCTGGCCGGCGACGAAGTTGACCAGGTCCCCGTGGCTGAAGTGGCGTCGCTGCGCCGCGGCAAGCAGGTCCATCACGTGGAAGGGCGGCACGTTCGACCGCTGCGCCACCTGCATCCGGTTGGTCATGGCGTTCAGGGTAGGGGGGTGCCGGTTTCCCCGGCCGACCGGGGAAACCGGACGTTGTGCACCGTTGCAACACCCATCAACCACCGGTTTCGGGTGACGACCCTCCCCGATTTGTCCGGCCCGTCGTCAGAGGGTGTGGCCGCCACCCGAAGCGAGATGGAAGGCCGGCTTCGACAGGGCGGGTACGGCGAGCACGCGCGGCGTACGACCGATGCTGGCCGACGCCTCGCGCAGCGCCTCCTCGACGGTGGTCGTCGTACGCGCACCCATCGCTCGCGCCAGGTCGGGGCGCTTCGCCCCGGCGATGTAGACCGCGCTCGAGTGGTCGCGGGCGATCCCGCCGACGTAGATCATCGAGAACGCGTGGAACGGGTGATAGCCGTAGTGCTGCCGGTAGCGGTAGATCCACTCGGGATCGGTGGACAGCGCCTCCTGGTGCTCGACCATGTCCGCGGGGTGCTGACACTGCTGGAGGAGCTCGAACGCCGCTTCGTACGGCGGGAACTCGAGGTTGTTGAACCAGCCGTCGCAGATCGCGGCCGCGATCACGATCGGTCGCTTCACCAGCGCTCGCTTGGCCCGCACCAGGCTCGACCCGACGGCCTGCATCATCAGGATCGGGTTGCTTCCCATCCCCGGCCCGTAGTGGAAGTTGCGGGGGATCCCGACCAGCAGTACGTCGGCGGGCTCGCCGGCGAACGGCAGATCCGTGCGCTCACTCGCGAGCGGCCAGGTCGCCTTCTCCACGTCGGGGATCCGACCGGCCGCGACCCCGAGCTGGCGCGACTGCGAGTCGAGCACGGCGTCGACCGTGAAGAACGGCTGCGGCATCCGCGCCTCCATCGCCTGGCCGATCGAGGTGAGCTGGTCGCGGAACCGGCTGCGCGTGGACACCGGCACGAAGTCGTCGCGGTAGAGGCTGCGCGGGGTGTGGTGCGACGCGATCGAACGCCATGACGTCAGACCGGTGGCAGGCATCTTGTAGCCACCGCTGAAACCGCCGTAGGGGTTGCCGGCCGTGTGGCCGATCATGATCGAGAGGTCAGACTCCACCACTGCACTGTTCACCTGCACCGGGTCGCCCAGCTCTGACAGTCCGAGGTCGGCCATCCCGTCGGGGTCCTCGGCGTCGTGGTTCACGATGTTGGCGGGCGGGACGCGGTCGAGCACCTCCTGCCCGAGGTAGCCGAGGAACTCCTCGCGACGGTTCTTGCGGTGCAGCCCGATCGCGCAGACCAGCCGGATGTCGCGCGTGCTGACGGCGGCCTTCTCGAGCTCGTCGAGCAGCAGTGGCAGCACCACCTTGCGGTGCGCGGTGTCGTGGGTGCCGCCCTTCACGCGGTCGGGGAAGGCGATCGTCACGGTGTCGCCGGAGCCCACCAGGTCACCGATCGGGCCGGTGCCGAGCGGGTTCGCCAAGGCCTCATGGGTGGCGGCCACGGGATCTTCCAGGGGTGGCGGTTCGTGTCGTGCTTGGTCAGGAGAGATGACCGTGGTGTCGTCGGGGAGGTCCACCTCGACGTGGCTGTCGCCGTACTCGATGGCGAGTCGCATGCAGGTCCCTCCGGGGCGGGCCGTATTGTGCACTGAACTTGTTGTATATCAGGGGAGTTCTCGGGTGACTGCCACCGTACGACGCGTGCTGCTCGCGCTGTCGGGGATCGCGTTGTTCATCGGCCTGTGGTGGGTGGGCAGCGAGGTCGACGACGATACGCCTGCCCCGGCAGCGGTCTTCGACACCCTGGTCGACGGGCTGAGCACCAGTGACGGCTTGCTGCTCGACACCCGGCTCAGCGTCCTGCGCGTGCTGATCGGCATCGCCATCGGCTGCACCGCCGCCATCCCGGTCGGTTTCGCACTCGCGTGGTTTCCCTTTGTGCGCGCCATGTTCGACCCGTTGGTCAGCTTCTTCCGGGCTCTGCCCCCGTTGGCGCTGATCCCGCTGGTGATCATCTACCTCGGCATCGACGAGACGGCCAGGCTCTCGCTCCTGGCCTACGCCGCGTTCTTCCCGTCGGTGATCGTGATCTACGAGAGCGTCGCGGCGACTGACGACGTCTACATCCGCGCGGGCCGGGCTCTCGGGGCCAACCAGTTCGAGCTGTTCCGCCGCGTCGTCCTGCCGCTGACCGTGCCGCAGATCTTCGTCGCGGTCCGGGTCGCACTCGGCGTGTGCTGGGCGACCGTGGTGGCTGCGGAGCTTCTCGCCGCCCAGCGCGGCATCGGCGCGATGATGTCGGACGCCCAGAACTTCTTCCGTCAGGAGGAGGTGTTCGCCGGCATCATCCTGATCGGCGTCTCGGCCATGGTGATGGACTACATCGTGCAGCTGCTGATGAGGCGCACGGTGCGCTGGCAGGAGCGGGTGGCCCGATGACCACCGGAGCCCACGACCACACCATCGAGCGGATCAGCTTCACCGACGTACGCCTCGGCTTCGGTCCTGCCAAGAAGAGGGTGGAGGTGCTCGACGGGGTCGACTTCGGCGTACGCACTGGTGAGTTCGTCAGCGTGCTCGGCCCCAGCGGTTGTGGGAAGTCGACGCTGCTCAACCTCGCGGCCGGCTTCCTGCAGACGGACTCGGGGCTGGTCGAGGTCGACGGCGAGAAGGTCACTGGACCTGACGCGCGGCGCGGGGTGGTGTTCCAGCAGTACGCGATCTTCCCGTGGCTCACCGTCGAGAAGAACATCGCGTTCGGCCTGACGCTGAAGGGCAACAAACGGCCGCGTGCCGAGATCGCGGAGGTCGTGGCCAGGTACGTCGACCTGATGGGCCTCAACGGCTTCGAGAAGGCGCTGCCCAAGACGCTCTCCGGAGGCATGCGCCAGCGGGTCGCGCTCGCCCGCGCCTACGCCACCGACCCCGATGTGATGCTGCTCGATGAGCCGTTCGCCGCCCTCGACGCGCAGACCCGCGAGTTCATGCAGGAGCTGCTGCACGAGGCCAGCCAGCGGGAGCGCAGGGCGGCGATGTTGATCACGCACTCGGTCGAGGAGGCGATCTTCCTCAGCCACCGGATCGTCGTACTCACCAACCGGCCCACGCACGTCCAGGAGGTCGTCGAGGTCGACGTGCCGTGGCCGCGTACGCCGGAGTCGCGCACCGCCCCCGCGTTCATCGAGCTCCGCAAGCACCTCGAGCAGGTCATGCGAGCCATGACCACCCAACGCCCCAGCACAGCCCAGTAGACCCAGAGAGAGAAGGAACAGCTATGACATCCCTGCGACGACTGATCGGAACGGCCCTGATCGTCGTGTTCGTCCTGGTCCTCAGCGCGTGCGGCGCGCTCGACGAGGGTGGCGACGACAAGGACGTGGTCGAGGCCAAGAGCGACGCGGCCGAGGTCAAGGTCGGCTTCCTGCACACCATCGCTGTCGACGACAAGCTCTGGCTCGGCCAGGTGGACGGTCAGTGGGCCGACGCCGGGCTCGACGTCAAGACCACCCAGTTCGACACCGGGATCGAGCTCAGCCAGGCCCTGGCCAGCGGCGACATCGACGTGGCCATCATGGGCGGCGTCACCTCGAACTTCCCGGCCCAGGGCCAGGGCAAGATCTTCATGCTGAACTCGCGCGAGACCGCGACCGCGCGGCTGTTCGTCCAGGGCGACAGCGGGATCAAGACGGTCGCCGACCTCAAGGGCAAGAAGATCATCACCACCGAGGGCACGACAGCGGACATCTACCTGCACCGGGCGCTGGAGAAGGCCGGCCTGACCCGCAAGGACGTCACCGTGGTGAACGCCAAGATGCCGGACGCCGTGACGGCCTTCATCGGTGGCAGCGTCCCGGCCATTGCGCTGTGGGTCCCGTTCGACCTGAGGGTCAACGAGGCAGGCAAGGGTGCCAAGGAGATCGACAACGCGGGCAACTACCCGGATGCCGGTGTCGGTGACGGGTGGATCGCGAACAACAAGTGGTACGACGAGAACCAGGACACCGTGAAGAAGATCATCGGGGCCTGGCTGAAGATCAACGAGGCCTACCGTGCCGACCCCGAGGGCTCGCTGAAGAAGGTCCACGAGATCGCCTACAAGGACGCCGCGAAGCTGACCGACCTGCAGCACCAGGTGGAGTTCCAGAAGGACTACACCAACGAGGAGTGGCTCGCGGCGTACGAGAACGGCGACGTCCTGAAGTGGGTCGGTGACGCGGAGAAGGCGTACGTCGAGCTCGGCGGGGTGCCGAAGTACGTCGACCCCAAGCAGTTCTTCGACACCAGCCTCTTCATCGAGGCGGCCAAGGCCGAGCAGTGATCCTGAGGACAGGAGCACCTCGTGCTGTCGGCGTCGTCGGCCTGGGCGCCATGGGCCGCCCGATCGCCGACGCGCTGGCGGCACGAGGCCCGGTCGTCGTGTACGACGTCCGCGAGTCGGCGTTGGTCGAGGCCCGGGCTGCCGGGCTGGTCGTCGCCGACTCGCTGGCTGACCTGGCCGCGAGGTGCCCCGCGGTGGTCCTGTCCCTCCCCGGCCCGGCCGAGGTGAGTGCGGTGCTGGCCGAGCTCCTCGCCGGCGGGGCGAACCCGCTCGTGCTGGACACGAGCACGATCGGCCCCGACTCGGCGCGGGCCAACGGTGACGTCGCCGCTGCAGCCGGCGCCGGCTATCTCGACACCCCGGTCCTCGGCCGCCCCGACCTCGTGGGCGGCTGGACCATCCCGGTCGGCGGACCGGCTTCGTCGTACGACGAGGCGGCGGAGGTCCTCGCGCCACTCGCCACCCGCGTCGTACACGTCGGGGATGTTGGGGCTGCGGCCACCGTGAAGGTGGCGAACAACCTGATGTTCAGCGTCATCAACGCAGTGACCGCCGAGGCACTGCTGCTCGCCAAGGCAGCAGGCATCGACCCGGGCCTCTTCGTCGACACCGTGGTCGACTCCGGCGCCGCAACCGTCAGCGGTCTGTTCCGCTCGATCGCCCCACGAGCAGTGGACGGCGACTTCTCCCCGATCTTCTCCCTCGAGCTGGTCCGCAAGGACAACGATCTCGCGGTCCAGCTCGCCAACTCACTCGGCCTCGAGCTAGCAGTCGGCTCAGCCGCCCGCGACCTCCACGACCGGGCCGTGCGCGCCGGCCACGGCGCCGAGGACTCGATCGCCATCCTGAGGTTGCTGGAGTCGGAGTTCGGCCAGGAGGCCCGGCGCGCCTAGATGAGCTCCAGCCCGGAGTCAACGATCAGGGAACTGGGGCTGTCGCTTCGATGGCCGCGTTTAACCGCGCCGCGACGGCGGCGAATCCCTTCTTGGTCGGGTGCAGCTCGTTGGCCCACCAGTTCCAGTAGTCCTCGTGGTTCGAGAGCACTCCGCGCAGGTCGACGTGTGACACGTGGTCGAAGCCTGTAAGGGCGGCTACGCGCGCGAGCATCTCGTTTTGCTGGTCGATCAGGAATCGCAGGATTTCTCGGCGCTGCTCCAGTGTTTTCTTCAGCGGGAAACCCTTGGCATCGAACCCCGGCCCGAGCCATGGTCCGGGCAGTTTGCCGAAGCCGCTGAAGAATCCACGACCGTCAGGAATGGCGTAGTCGTAGCCGTGCACCAGGATCGGCACTTTGGTATCGAGCAGGTTCTCACAGACCTTCGTCGTGGCCGAGATCAGGACAATGAGGGCGTCGTGCAGTCGTTCGTGGATTAGGCCTTCGACGATCTTGCTATTGAGGCCCGCGTGTGGTGACTTCGCGTGGTTCAGGAGCTGCTGGAACTCCTCACCCGCCAGATCGTTGCCTCCTCCGGACAACAGAATCGCCCGCGGCCGGGTGCGCCGACCACGCGCACGGTGTATCAGCCGATAGAGCATCTCGGCCTGCGACGGCGCGAATGCCATGCTTTCCAGCGTGTCTCCGCGATGGGCCACCGACTCGACGTCGTATCCGTGCTTGTCTTCGAGCATGCTCAGTACGTCGTGGAGCGGGTAGTCGAACCAAGAGTCGCCTTCGGCAATGATGACGCCAGCGCTGCGCCGCATGCCGTCGCCCATGCCGAAAGGACCCGACCCCTGGAGGGCCACAATCGTTGGGGCGGCAAGGGACGCCCGGGTTCGTCGTCTGATGTCCGCCTGTCGTGCCTGCCGCCTGATTGCCGCTTCGGCAAGGTCGGCACCGAGTTGCGCAGCGTTTCGATCTTCCTTCGTCCCTTTTGCCACCGTCGACTCCGATCGCGCTAGGCCTTCATGTTCTCGTGCCCAGACAACCTCATCAAGTATTTCGAGTGGCCAACGTGAAGGGCTCGATCGCGGGAGTTGTCAATCGTTGACTAGTCCTCTGACGTGTCGGATATGGCCAAAATGCGACATGATTTCCGCCTCGAATAGCCGCCTACTCCGTGCAAGCTCAAGAATGGACGTGCTGGCCCTGCCCCCTTCTTGCATACTGTGACACATATGAGGAGGTGGAGATGGCTTCCTGGATCACCCTTGCATATGAACGGGTTCGCTCACTGGAAGAAGCCCTTGCGAGGATAGGGGCCAATAGCCCTGCCGACTACGACGCGGAGTTCACAAAGATACGTGAGAAACTGGCCAGGCAACGAGTTCGACTTGAGTCCTTGCGCGGACCGCACCAACCAGGGGCTCCATCGGATTCCTCACCGCAGAGCACGCAGCCGTACACACTTCGCGACCGGTGGCGAGGAGACATCGTTCAAGACATTTGGTTCGAGCTACACGAGATCGAGGCTGGGATCCAACGGTTGAATCCTGAGCTTGACGAGGTGCTTGCCGTTGCAAGAGCCCACGCCGTTGCGGATTTATCGGCGCAAGACCGCAAGGAACTTGAGGATAGGTTGTTCCTGGCAGGCACGACGCGAGGGGTCAACAGCGCATTGCCATCGATGTCATCAATTTGGCACATCGCACTTCGGAGACGCGCCACGACGGCGAGCGGCAGCGCCAGCGAGGGATCGTCTGGATCGTTGTTGCCCTTCTTGCAACGGCCTTGCTGACAGTCATGTTGCAGGTGGGCACCAAGAGTGCCTTCCTCGACCACCCCTCGGAAGGCACTGGCGTTTCTAACGTGGCACTCCTGACCTTGATCATGTTGTTTGGCAGTCTGGGCGGCCTCGTTAGTGCCTTCGTTTCGCTTTATGTCACGGACAAAGGGTTTCGAGACACCTTGTGGTTCGACCCACGCCCGATGCTCACGGCAGCGAAGGTCGCACTTGGCCTGTGGACCGCAGTTGTCGGGATTCTTGCCGTCGGTTCAGGGCTCCTCGTTGGAACCTACACAACACTGGCCTCAGCCCTTCTCCTGGCCTTTCTATTTGGGTACGGCCAACAAGCCATGACGGGATTCCTTGACCGCAAGGTCGGAAAGTTGGTCGAGGAGCCCTCTGCGTGAGGTCAGATCACCTGTTCGGACTGCACGTTTCGAGCGGAGCCTCGTTTGCGGTCGAGCGGACTCCTGATCTCAGCGCGGCAGAGTCCGCTGGTATTCGATCAGGTGATCCCTGCACAGCGCGGTGCCCGCCAGAAGGGTCACCGCAGGTCTGTCCGAACGCATCTTGTTCTTCAGCATGCACCAGGCGCATGTCAGCTGGACGTCCATGAGTCCCCTCTCGTCGGTAGGCAACAGCGTGTCACCGCAGGTGCCGTCATGGAGACGGCACGACCAAGAACCGGCACGAGGTTGTCCTAGGCGGCGGTATAGAGCACAGCAGCGGCGGCCCACACATCGAGCGCGTCGAAGTGGACGTGCGAGCCCCCTCGACTACCCTATTTCGAGAATGTCAATGCCGGGATCACCAAGGTGTGCCATTGCTACCGAAGAGGTGAATAATCGGCTTCATCGTTTAGTCAGGTGCTGTCTTGCCAGCACCAGAGGCGGCGGAGGAAATGGTTTCCCAGCACGAATTCGACAATCGTTTCGCCGGAGTCATCGCCTTGATCGGAGCGTGCTGTGTGGCGCTTGCCGGCCTCATGCCTTGGGTACGCCTTGAAGGTCCCAGTCTCTCGTTGGCGAAGGGCATTGCTGGTATCGAGGTGGACCTTCGCGATGAGGTCGGCGGTCTTGCAGACGGAGGGCTGTTCTTCGTCGTGATTGCAGCGATCGCAGCCTCTCTCGGCATCATCGTGCTCTGGAGACGGCACCGGCGAGCCATAATTTCGCGAGTCTGTCTTCTTTTATTGGGCGCAGCGGTCGCCTTCCTCGGTGGCTTTTGCATTGCGTCGCCAGAGCAGGCCTATGCCTCTGCACTTCTCGAGGACGTATTCTCGGTGGAGACAACCGTGACCGTGGGGGAGCCGTCTGAGGGGTCTGCCGAAATCTCCGAAGAACCTGACGCGAGTGAGGTAGTGGCCAAGGTGATCGAGAAGATGCCCGGGGTGAGCGCCGTGCCGAGCAGTGGCGCGTTCCTGCTACTCGCTGGGGGCGTAGGGATTTGTCTCGGTGCACTGGTGCCCTGGAGACGTCGACCCTCGTCGGAGTCCTGATCAGTCAATGACGTCGACGCCTTGCTGATGGCTTGGTTGGCCGAGCCTGGACCGCCCGACCTGGAAACAAGTGCCTGGTTGCAGACAGCCTGGTCTCGAGTTGCAACGTGATGCACAGGCGGTGGAAGGACGCACCCGCGTCGCGGCTTGGCGCGTTTTCTGACTCCTAACCGCTGCAGCGTGGAGTGACAAGGCACCGTCGTGCACCGCTCTTGGGTGCTCCGATGTCCCATCTTGCCCCCGGTCGTTCCTCGGGCCCGCCTCAGCCGAGGCTCGCAGTGTTCTCGTTGGGCGCAGCCTGGACACCACCGGCTCTAGGAACCCAGTGGCAGCGGGGCCACCGCTACCTCCACCGGCGTCTCCACCGACGCAGAGTCCAGCACCGGCAGCAGCCGATCCAGCCACCCTGGCAGCCACCAGTTCGCGTCGCCCAGAAGCTTCATGGTGGCCGGGACGAGCACCAGGCGTACGACGGTCGCGTCGAGGAAGATCGCCGTGGCCAGTCCCACTCCCATCATCTTCACCGCCGGGTCACTTCCCAGGACGAAGCCCGAGAAGACCGCCACCATGATCAGCGCGGCTGCGGTGATGGTGCGCCCGGTGCCGGCGATCCCCGCGATGACCGCGCGGGTGTTGTCGCCGTAGCGGCGGTACTCCTCGCGCACCCGCGACAGCAGGAACACCTCGTAGTCCATCGAGAGACCGAACAGGATCGCGAACATGAACAGCGGGATGAACGACACGATCGGCACCGTCGACTCCACGCCGATCAGGCCGGCCGCCCAGCCCCACTGGAAGACCATGACGAGCACGCCGTACGCCGCGCCGACGCTCAGCAGGTTGAGCACGACCGCCTTCAGCGGCACCAGTACCGACCGGAACAGCACCGTGAGCAAGAGGAACGACAGCAGCAGCACGGCCACCACGAAGCGCGGCATCCGCTCCTGGACCCGGTCACCGAGGTCGGCGAAGGTGGCAGTCTGACCGCCGACATGGGCGGTCGCCGCGGTGCCGTCGAGCACCGTCGGGAAGACCTCGCTGCGGAGCCTCGCGACGGTCTCCTGGGTGGCAACGTCCTGGGGCGACGTGGTCGGCTGCGCCACCAGGGTCGCCACGCCTGCGCCGAGATCGATGGCCGGGGTCGCCGACCGAGGTGATTCCCGCGTCGGCTGCCATCGCGGCGGCCAACGGCGCCACGACGGACGCCGTCCCGGGAGATGTCGACCGCGATCACCAGCGGCCCGTTGGCCCCGGGGCCGAACCCGTCGGCGATCAGGTCGTAGGCCCGGCGTTCGGTCCTCGACTCGGGCTTGGTCCCGTCGTCCGGGAAGCCCAGGTTGAGCGCGAAAACGGGTGCGGCCAGGGCGATCATGAGGACCGCTCCGCCGACGAGGTACGCCGTCGCGTTACGGGTCACGTGAGCGCCCCACCGGTACCAGCCGGTGCTCGGCCGGTGCGGCGTGCGCCGGCGTCCGTTGATCCGGTGCCCCGCGAGTCCGAGAAGTGCCGGCAGCAAGGTGACCGAAGCGAGCACCATCACGAGCACCATCGCGGAGATGGCGACCCCACCACCGGTCACGAACGGGATCCCCGCGAAGAGCAACCCGAGGATCGCCACGACGACCGTGCCGCCGGCGAAGATCACCGCCTGTCCTGCTGTTGCCAGGGCTCGGCCGGCCGCTTCGGCCACCGGCATCCCCAGGGCCAAGTGCTCGCGGTGCCGGGTGACCAGGAAGAGCGCGTAGTCGATACCGACGCCGAGCCCGACCATGGCCGCAAGCTGCGGCGCCCAGGCCGGGATGTCGATCAGGTACGTCACCAGCTTCATCGACGTGGCGCCGATGACCAGACCGAACAGCGCCATCCCGATCGGCAGCCCCATCGCGACGAACGAGCCGAAGGCGATCAGCAGGACGATCATCGCGACGACGAGCCCCGCGACCTCGCCGAGCCCGGTGGGTGCCTCCTCGAACGCGAAGAACAGATCGCCCCCGGTCTCCAGGGTCAGCGACGACTCGTCACGCAGGTCGGCGACGGCGTCCTTGAGGTTGTCGAGGTCGGAGGCATCGAGGTGCTCGATCGCGGGGTACTGCACGCGCACGAGTGCGATGGCGCCGTCCGGCGAGACGTCGCTGGTCGTGCTGAGCACCCGCGGGAGTGCCTCGAGAGCAGCCTCCACCGGCGCCAGCTGCGCCGCAGCGTCCTGGGCTCCGAGTACGACGTGGGCGGTGATCCCGCCCTCGTCAGCCTGGGCCTCGGCGAGCAGCTGCGCAGCTTGGTAGGAGTCGAGGCCGGGTGCCTCGAAGCTCTCCTCGAGATCGCGCCCGAAGGCAACGGAGGAGCCGATGACGACGAGCGCGAGGACGACCCAGGCGCCGATGGCGGCCCAGGGCCGGGTGGCAGCAGACCGGCCGAGCCGGTAGAGGAGATTCGACATGCCTCCACGGGTGGCCCGGCGGCGAGCGACGCACATCGGGCCCAGGGCGTGGGGGGACTCCTCGGCCGAAAGGACGAGAGCGACTCATGCTTGTGCCCCGTACGACGAGCGTCATGCGCTCTCTAGGCTGGCGAGGTGTTCGCCGCCTTCATCCGCTCGATCCTTGCCGAGCCTCGTGCCCCGGACCCGCCAGCGCGGGTGTGGTGGGACTGGGCCGTGGTCGGCGCCTTCCTGGTCATGGCCGCGGGCGAGGCGATCTTCCGCTCCGACGTACCGGCGAGGCCCTTGGCCACCGTGGTCGCGCTCCTGGTGATCCCGGTCCTGCTCTGGCGGCGTACTCATCCACTTTCTGGCGACCGCGGTCGGCTTCGGCGGCGCGATGGTGCTGCACATCCCGATGATCGTCGCCGACATCGCC
>CAWJGP010000009.1:0-1180866 GCA_963842535.1 uncultured Actinomycetota bacterium | reverse complement strand
CGGCTCCGACGATGTTCACCTCCCAGCTCTCCGACAAGGCACCGGTGGGACATGGCGTCCAGTGCTGCGGGGGAGAGGTGACGCTCCTGCTCGAACCGCTGGCCGTGCTGCCCGCTGTGGCGATCTTCGGGGTCGGGCACGTCGGTCTCGAGCTGGCCCGGATCCTGGCCCGGCACCACCTGGCGCTGCACCTGGTCGACTCCCGGCCCGAGCAGCTCTCGGACGAGGTGCTCGCCGCCCTCGATGACGCCATCGCCCGGATCCACACGCACCACGTCCCGGTGCTCCCCGAGCTGGTCCTGGCCGAGCTGCCCGTCGGCACCCACGTGCTGGTGATGACGCACGACCATGCCGAAGACGCCGCGCTGATCGATGCCGCGCTGCGCACCAGTCACCTCGGCTCGATCGGTCTGATCGGGTCATCGGCGAAGTGGAGCCGGTTCCGCGCGAAGCTCGCCGACGAGGGTCACGACGAGCAGACGATTGCCCGGGTGACGACTCCCATCGGGATCGCGGACCTGGCCGGGAAGGAGCCGGCCACGATCGCGGTCAGCGTCGCCGCCTCCTTGCTGCTGGAGTTCGAGCGCGCGGCCCACCGTCGGGCGTCGCCGCCGTCGTCAGAGCGCGACCCCGCCCCTGGCCAGAAACGATGACGCTCTTCCGCGGCACCTTCCTGGACACCCCCGACAATCCCTTCGCCGGCGGGACCCTGCGCACCGAGGTCGACGGCGCCATGCTGGTGCGGGACGGGGTGATCCTCGAGCGCGGCAGCTTCGCCGCGCTCCGTCGTACCCATCCGGACGAGGCGCTGGTCGACCTGACCGACGGGTTGGTGCTGCCCGGGTTCGTCGACGCGCACGTGCACTTCCCCCAGGTCCGGATGATCGGCGCCCTGGGGATGCCACTGCTCGACTGGCTCGAGCGAAGCGCCCTTCCCGAGGAGGCGCTGCTGGCCGACCCCGACTACGCCGACGGGGTCGCCGGCGATTTCCTGGACGGGCTGGCGGCGGCCGGCACCACCACGGCTCTGGTCTTCGGTGCCCACTACGCGCCGGCGATGGACGTCCTGTTCGCGCAGGCAGAGCAGAGGGGGCTGCGGATCACCAGCGGGCTGGTGGTGAGTGACCGGATCCTGCGACCCGACCTGCTCACCTCGGCCCAGAAGGGGTACGACGAGGGGCGGGCGCTCGCGGAGCGATGGCACGGCCGGGGGCGCAACCGCTACGCAGTGATCCCGCGGTTCTCGCTGTCCTGCACCGAGGAGATGCTCGCGTCATGTGCCGCGTTGCTGGCCGACGTGGACGGCGCGATGTTCACCTCTCACATCAACGAGAACCTCGCGGAGGTGGCCGCCGTCCGCGCTCTGTTCGACGAGTGCGACGACTACCTCACGAGCTACTCGAGGTACGGCCTGGTGGGCAGTCGGAGCGTCTACGCGCACAACGTCCATGCGACCCACGCCGAGCTGAAGCTGCTCGCCGAGCACGGCGCGAGCGTGGCGCACTGTCCCACGAGCAACTCCGCGCTCGGCAGCGGCCTGTTCCCGCTCCGCGAGCACGTGGAGCACGGCGTACCGGTTGCCCTCGGCTCCGACGTCGGCGCCGGCACCGGGTTCTCGCTGTTCAAGGAAGGCCTGCAGGCCTACTTCATGCAGCAGCTGCTCGGGGACCGCGGTCTTCCCCTCACCTCGGCGCACCTGCTGCACCTTGCGACAGCGGCCGGGGCCGAGGCGCTGGGTCTGTCCCACGAGGTCGGGATGTTCTCGGTGGGCAAGCAGTTCGATGCGCTCTGGCTGCGGCCGGACCCGGGTACGACGCTGGCAGTCGGGCTGCGTCACGCAGCAGGACCGGAGGAGGCCCTGGCCAGGGCGTTCGCGCTCGGCACGAGCGCGGACATCGAGGCCGTCTTCGTGGGAGGTGAACCGCTCGTATCCCCGCTGGTGGCGCCGGATCGACGGCAGCCAGTGTGACCGGATCCACTTGGACCGATCGGTCATACTGACCGGCACCAGAGGATAGACTTCCGCCATGCGGAACCAACTTACCAATATCACTGGTAAGCGCCCAACAGCCCAGATGCCCACCGAAGGAGCGCGATGACCGCAGAGGTCAGCGACGACCCTGTTGCTCGAAACTCCGGCGGCGTCCAGTCACTCGACCGGGCGTTCGCGATCCTGGAGGCCATGGCCGATGCCGGTGGCGTGATCGGCCTGTCCCAGCTGGCCGAGAAGGCCGACCTGCCGTTGGCCACCATCCACCGGCTGGTCCGCACGCTGGTCAACCTGGGCTACGTCCGGCAGGAGGACTCACGCGAGTACTCCCTCGGCGCCCAGCTGATGCGCCTGTCCGACACCGCCTCGAAACGAGTGGGTGTCTGGACCCGACCGGCGATGAGCGCGGCGGTGGCCGAGCTCGGGGAGTCGGTGAACCTGGCCATCCTCGATGCCGACGAGATCGTCTATGTGGCCCAGGTCCAGCCGTCGACGAACTTCATGCGGATGTTCACCGAGGTCGGGTTCCGCACCGCGCCGCACGCCACGGCCGTCGGCAAGGCGATCCTGGCCGACTACCCGGACGACGAGGTGGTCGCCCTGCTCGGGCGCACCGGCATGAAGCGGCACACCGACACGACCCTGGTCACCCCAGAGGACTTCCTGGCCGAGCTGGCCGAGGTCCGTCGTCTCGGTTACGCGGTCGACGAAGGGGAGCAGGAGATCGGCGTGCGCTGCGTCGGCGTTGCTGTGCCGGGTGCTCCGCGGCCGATGGCCCTGTCGATGTCTGGTCCGTTGGCCAGGGTGACCGACGAGGTCGTCGAGCGGGCACACGAGGTGCTCGGCAAGGCTGCAGCCGAGATCCGGACGGTGCTCAGCAGGTCCGGTACCGACGACTGACTCGATCCGGACTTCAGTAGGTCCGGCGTCGGGCTGGGCACCCCGAGACTGCTCACGAGTCAGTCTCCGCGCGCCTCGACGCCTCCGACGACGTGCTCGGCTATCGCCAGCGCGGAGGTGGCCGCAGGAGAAGGCGCGTTGCGGAGTACGACGACCGGGCCGAGGCGGCTGATCCGGAAGTCCTCGACCAGCCCGCCGTCGGCGTCCAGGGCCTGGGCACGGATGCCCGCGACGCCGGGGACCACGTCATCATCCGCGATCTCCGGAACGTAGGCACGCGCTGCCGCGACGAACCGCCTCCGGCTGAGGGACCCGTGCATCTCCCGGATGCCGGTGCGCCAGTGTCGGCGCGCGAACCTCCAGAACGCCGGCGTACGCGCGATCCCGGCCATGTCCGACGCGGAAACAGTGCGCCAGTCGTAGCCCTCCCGCGCGAGTGCGAGCACTGCGTTCGGGCCGACGAGCACCTCGCCGTCGACCCGCGGCGTCACGTGCACGCCGAGGAACGGGTAGCGCGGGTCGGGCACCGGATACACCAGGCCGTTGACCAGGTGCCGGCGCTCGGGCCGCAGTGCCCAGTACTCCCCCCGGAAGGGCATGATCACGGGATCGGCGTCGTCGCCGGCCATCTGCCCGACGCGGTCGCTCTGCAGCCCTGCGCAGCACACGACCTTGTCGAAGGCCTCGACGAGCTCCCCCTCGGTACGTCCGCATCGTCAGCACGACGCGCTCGCCCGAACGGCGCATGGCCACCAGCTCGTGGCCGAGCAGCACCCGGGCGCCCGCCTCGGTGGCGTCCCTGACCAGCGCGCGCGTGACCTCGGCGAAGTCGACGATCGACGTCGAGGGGGAGTGCAGAGCCGCGATGCCGCGCACGTGCGGCTCGAGCTCGTGGAGCTCTGCCGGGCCGATGATGCGCACCCCTGGCACGCCGTTGGCCAGGGCCTTGCGTTCGATCTCGGCCAGGCGGGAGCGCTCTGCCTCGTCCAGCGCCACGAGAACCTTGCCGCACTCGATCCGACGGATCCCGCGCTCGGCGCAGTAGTCCTCGAGCAACCGGACGCCCCTCCGGCAGAGCAACGCCTTGGCCGAACCCGGCTCGTAGTACAGACCGGCGTGCACGACCCCACTGTTGCGGCCGGTCTGGTGGGCGGCGAGCACCGGCTCCTTCTCGAGCAGGGTCACGCTGGCGTCCGGTTCCTGGAGCAGGATCTGGCGGGATACCGCAGCCCCCACGATTCCGCCACCGACCACAGCATGTCTGGTGCTCATCGCGCCTCCTGTGGCCGGTTGAGCAGCATGGCCATGAGCACAAGTATCGCCAGCGACGTGCTGCAACCGCTTGGTGGTCCGGGCTCATCGCCGCGCCGAAGGACGTAGGAGAGAATCAGGCGCGGTCGCCGAGGGCGACGATGTGTTCCGGCAGCCGTTCGTTGTCGCCGTACATGAAGTGATTCTGCATCCGCTCCGAGAACCTGCTGGCCTCCGTGGTGAGCCCGACCTCCTCGGCCACCTGACGGACCAGCATCGGCGAGGCGCCGCAGCACACGCCCAGGTAGTTGATCCCGAGGTCCGCTGCTTCTCGCGCGAACGCTCCGACCTCGTAGCGGTTGGCGTACAACGGGTCCAGAGCCGTGGGGAAGGTCCGGCCGTGTGGCGATGGCACGCTCGCGCGGTCGTCGCTGAGGTTGAAGAAGGTCGGCTCGGCCTCGGTCGTCCGGTAGGGGATGGGCAGGGCGCCGACATGGCACGAGACTGCCTCGCGGATCTGGCGCAGCCACGGCAGCATCGTCCGGGGTCCGCGGAAACAGTTCATCCCCACGACGTCGGCACCGCCCTGCTCCAGCTGCTGGCAGGTCTCGACGATGCCGACGCCGTCGCTCATCTCGTTCATCGCCATCGGGGCGATGGTGAGTACGACGGGCAGCCCGCTCGCCTTGGCCACCTCGAGCGCGGCGAGAGCCTCGCCGGCGTAGTAGAAGGTCTCGCCGATGATCAGGTCGGCGCCCTCGTCGACGGCCCAGCCCACCATCTCCTCGAACATCCCCCGGACTTCGCCCTGGCGAGCCTTGTCTGCCGGCTCCCAGATGTTGGTGTTGGAGATGTTGCCTGCCATCAGGTCTCCGGCCCGCGCGTCGGCGACCTCGCGGGCGATCTGCAGCGCTGCCCGGTTCAGCGGCTCGAGCAGCTGTTCCTTGCCGATCACCCGCATCTTCTCGCGGTGTCCGTTGTAGGTGAACGCCTCGACGATGTCGGAGCCAGCGCGCTGGAAGTCGACGTGCAGTGCCTTGAGGGCCTCCGGGAACTCCAGGGCGACCTCGGGGACGAACTCTCCGGCGCTGAGGTAGCCGCGCCTCTCGAGCTCGAACAGGAATCCCTCGGCGCAGATCACCGGACCGGCGTCGAGGCGTTCAATGAACAGTGAGTTGTCGGTCATGGGGGTCCTCCTAGAAGTCTTCGTCGAAGCCGACGGAGCCGGTGACCCCGACCTGGTAGGCCGAGACCTTGCGCTCGAAGAAGTTCGAGAGCTCCTGGACGTCCTGGAGCTCCATGAACGCCAACGGGTTCTTCGAGCCGTAGATGATCGGCAGGTCGAGTCGCTCCATCCGCCGGTCGGCGACGTACTCCAGGTAGGAGCGCATGTCGGCGGTGGAGAGTCCGGCGACGCCACCACCCAGGAGGTCCTCGGCGAACGCCGCCTCGGCATCGACCCCGTCGATCAGCATCTGCTTGACCTGTGCGGCCATCTCCTCGTCGAAGAGATCGGGCTCCTCCTCCCGGACGGTGTCGACGACGTCGAACGCGAACGCCATGTGCATCGACTCGTCCCGGAAGACCCAGTTGGTGCCGGAGGCCAGTCCGTTGAGGAACCCGCGAGAACGCAGGAAGTAGACGTAGGCGAAGGCGCCGTAGAAGAACAGGCCCTCGATCACCGCTGCGAAGCAGATCAGGTTGAGCAGGAATGCTCGCCTGTGCTCGCGGGTCTGGAGCGATTCGAGCTCGAAGACGGAGTCGATCCACCGGAAGCAGAAGTCGGCCTTGGCCTTGATGGAGGGGATGTTGTCGACCGCGGCGAACGCCTCGTGTCTCTCCTCCTCGTCAGGAACGTAGGTGTCGAGCAGCGTCAGGTAGAACTGCACGTGCACCGCCTCCTCGAACAGCTGCCGGGACAGGTAGAGCCGACCCTCGGGCGAGTTGATGTGCTGGTAGAGGTTGAGCACCAGGTTGTTCGCCACGATCGTGTCGCCGGTGGCGAAGAACGCGACCAGCCGGGAGACCAGGTGCCGCTCGGCCTCGGTCAGTCGCTGCAGGTCCTTGAGGTCGGTGTGCAGGTCGACCTCCTCGACCGTCCAGGTGTTCTTGATGGCGTCGCGGTAGCGGTCGTAGAAGTGCGGGTAGCGCATCGGCCGCAGGGTGAGGTTCATTCCTGGGTCCAGCAGCATGGCGGTGTTCTCGTGGCTGGTGGTGGGGTTCGCGGTCTCGGGCGTGGTGGTCATTGGCAGGCCTCGCAGTTCTCGGGGTTCTCGAGGGAGCACACGAGTGCTTCCTGGTCGGTGATCAGCGGCAGTGCGCTGGGGGTGGTGGCGACCTTGCCGGTGGCGGTGGATCCTCCGGCGACGGTCGCTTGCTGGATCCGCGTGGCGGGACGGGACCGGAGGTAGTAGGTGGTCTTGAGCCCGGCCTTCCACGCGTAGAGGTACATCGAGGAGAGCTTCCCGATCGACGGTGAGGCCAGGAACAGGTTGAGGGACTGGCTCTGGTCGATGTACGGCGACCGTGCCGCCGCCATCTCGATCAGCGCCTTCTGCGGCAGCTCCCAGGCAGTGCGGAACAGCTCGCGCACATCAGCGGGAAGCTGCTCGATGCCCTGGACGGATCCCTCGGAGCGCTTGATCGCCTCCCGGATCTCGGCGTTCCACAACCCTCGGGCCTTCAGCTCACGGACCAGCGCGGAGTTGATCTGCACGAACTCGCCCGAGAGCGTCTCGCGCTTGAACAGGTTGGAGACCTGCGGCTCGATGCACTCGAAGCACCCCGCGATCGAGGCGATCGTCGCGGTCGGGGCGATCGCGATCAGCAAGGAGTTGCGCAGCCCGTGCTTCGACACCTCGGCCCTGAGTGCGGACCATCGCTCGGTCTGGGAGCCGGTGACGTTCCACAGGTCCGGTTGGAGTACGCCGGCCGCTGCGCGGGTCTCGTCGTACGACGGATGCGGGCCGTATTGCCGGGCGAGGTCACAGGAGACCTCGAGAGCCGTCAGGTAGATCTCCTCGGAGATCCTGGTGGACAGCTCCTGCGCCTCGGCAGAGTCGAACGGCAGCCGCATCGCGAACATCACGTCCTGCAGGCCCATCAGCCCGAGCCCGATCGGTCGCCAGCGGGGGTTGGAGGCGGCTGCCTCGTCGCTCGGGTAGAAGTTGATGTCGATCACCCGGTCGAGCAGCGGCACCGCCGTACGCACTGTCTCGCGCAGCTTCTCCCAGTCGACCTGTGGTTTCGAGACGCTCGCTGGCGCTCGCTCCTCAACCACCGAGGTGAGGTGCTGGCCGAGGTTGATCGAGCCGAGGTTGCACACGGCCGTCTCGTCGTCGGAGGAGACCTCGATGATCTCGGTGCACAGGTTCGACAGGTGCACGATCGGACCGCCGGGGGTGTCGCGGGTCTGGTTGCAGGTGCGGTTGGCGGCGTCCTTGAAGGTCATCCACCCGTTGCCGGTCTGGGCGAGGGTGCGCATCATCTTCCCGTACAGGTCCCGGGCCCTGACCTGGCGCACGAAGCGGCCGTCCGCCTCCGCTGCGCGGTAGGCGGTGTCGAAGGCCTCGCCCCACAGGTCGGGGAGCTCGGGTGCCTGGTCGGGGTCGATCAGCGACCAGGTCTCGTCGGCCTCGACGCGGCGCATGAACTCGTCGGGCACCCAGTTGGCGAGATTGAGGTTGTGGGTACGACGAGCGTCCTCGCCGGTGTTCTCCCGCAGCTCGAGGAACTCCTCGACGTCGGGGTGCCACGGCTCGAGGTAGACACACGCGGCACCCTTGCGCCGGCCACCCTGGTTGACCGCCGCTACTGACGAGTCGAGAGTGCGCAGGAACGGCACGATCCCGTTGGACTGTCCGTTGGTGCCGCGGATCAGCGCACCGCGCGAACGCACCCGGGAGAACGCGACCCCGATGCCGCCCGCGAACTTGCTCAGCTTCGCGATCTGCCCGTAGCGCGAGTAGATCGAGTCCAGGTCGTCGCGCGGTGAGTCCACCAGGTAGCACGAGGACATCTGCGTGTGCCGGGTCCCGGAGTTGAACAGGGTGGGACTGCTCGGCAGGTAGGCCAGCGACGACATCAACCGGTAGAACCGGATCGCCTCGCCCGGGCTCTGGGCCAGGCCGCACGCGACGCGCAGCATGAAGAACTGCGGAGTCTCGATCACGAGCCGGGTCGACGGGTGCCGCAGCAGGTAGCGGTCGTAGACCGTGCGCAGCCCGAAGTACTCGAACCGGTGGTCGCCGCTCAGGTCGACCGCGAAGTCGAGCTTGCGGGCGTAGTCCTTGACGAAGCGCGCGGTGTCGTCGCCGATCAGGCCCTCCGCGTGGCCCAGGGAGACCGACTGGCTGAAGGAGGCGACGCCTTGGTTGCGCACCTCCTTCTCGACGTACCCGGCCAGGAGACGCGCGGCGAGGCGGGAGTACTGCGGCTCCTCGCTGATCATCTCCGCCGAGGTCTGGATCGAGAGCCGGTCGAGCTCGGCGGTGGTGGCGCCGTCGTAGAGGCCACTGATGGTGCGGGTGGCGACGCGCATCGGGTCGACGTCGGTCAGGTCGTCGGCGACGCGTTCGACAGCGCGCACGATCTTGTTGACATCGACGTCCTCGGTCTCGCCGTTGCGCTTGCGGACCTGCATCGTCGTACGCCGGGGCGCCTCGGTGGGCGCGGGTGTGGTGCTGGTGCTGGGTGTGCTGGTGACCGTCATTCTCTCTCCTCGCGAGCTTCGGCCTGACTGTCCGAAAGCTGGAGGAGTAGACGACGACGGAGGGACGACGAGTGGCAGGTGCAACGGGTCGTTTCAGCCGTCGGCCGTCCCTCGAGGCCTCGGACCACTGCACCCGGCGGGTGCAGTGCGCTGGCAGGTCTTCGGACTCGTGGGCACGGTCCTCCCGGACCTCCTACTGGCCGTCACTTCCCGGGTCGGACGTGATGTCCCGACCCAGTGCTGTCACCCGTTCGACCTCGAGGTCGAACGGGAGGACGGCGGTCGTTCCCACTTACCGCTGCGGGGCAGTCCCGGAATCACACCGGGTTCCCTGTTGCCTCGACCCACCTGGATGGCGGGCGAACCAGCTGCGTTCCCCACCATATGCAGGGGTCGGCAGAAATCTGCGCACTAGATGTTGTGTCGGCGTGTCGGTCGCGCCACTCTCATGGAGCCGGGACGTCATACGGACTGTGGGTTCAAGGCCACGATTCGTATGACGTCCGCTCAGGACGCCGCTCGTGATCTTTACTGGTTCCAGAGAATGGTCGATACTCGGAGCGTGCCCAGCACCTCCGACTTCGAGCGCATGTTGCGTGGAGCAGGTCTGCGGGTGACGCGCCCCCGGATGGCAGTGCTGTCGGCGGCGCACGACCACCCGCACTCCGACACGGACTCGCTCTTCCGCGTCGTACGAGAGAGTCTCGGAGAGGTGTCCCACCAGGCCGTCTACGACGTACTGCGAGCGCTCACCGAGGCCGGTCTGTTGCGGCGGCTCCAGCCGTCCGGCTCGGTAGCGCGCTACGAGGCGCGGGTGGGGGACAACCATCACCACGTCGTGTGCCGGTCGTGCGGAGCGATCGCCGACGTGGACTGCGTAGTGGGCGACGCACCGTGCCTGACCGCGTCCGATGCCCAGGGCTTCGTGATCGACGAGGCCGAGGTGACCTATTGGGCCCGGTGCGCCGAGTGTGTGGCCGCCGCCGAGACCACGACCAGCCAGCATCACCAAACAGTGAGACAGGAGCGACACCAAAGTGTCTGAGCACGGCAGCGAAAGCGAGAACCCGGCAATCGACTCTCCCACCCCCAAGGAGGGTCGGCCCCACACCAACCAGGACTGGTGGCCCAACCAGCTCAACCTGCAGGTGCTCCACCAGCACTCGCCCCGCGGAAACCCGATGGACGAGGGCTTCGACTACGCGACGGAGTTCGAGGGCCTCGACGTCGAGGCGCTGAAGCGGGACGTATTCGAGGTCATGACGACCTCGCAGGACTGGTGGCCGGCCGACTACGGGCACTACGGGCCGCTGTTCATCCGGCTGAGCTGGCATGCCGCCGGCACCTACCGGATCGAGGACGGTCGCGGCGGTGCCGGCGACGGCGCCCAGCGCTTCGCGCCGCTGAACAGCTGGCCGGACAACGCCAACCTGGACAAGGCCCGCCGGTTGCTCTGGCCGGTCAAGCAGAAGTACGGCTCGAAGATCTCCTGGGCCGACCTGCTCGTCCTCGCCGGCAACTGCGCCCTGGACTCGATGGGCTTCAAGACCTTCGGCTTCGCCTTCGGGCGCGAGGACGTCTGGGAGCCGGAGGAGATCTTCTGGGGACCCGAGGACACCTGGCTCGGCGACGAGCGCTACAGCGGGGAGCGGGACCTGTCTGGTCCGCTGGGTGCCGTCCAGATGGGCCTGATCTACGTCAACCCGGAGGGCCCCAACGGGAAGCCCGACCCGGTCGCCTCGGCAAGCGACATCCGGGAGACGTTCCGGCGGATGGCGATGAACGACGAGGAGACGGTGGCGCTGATCGCGGGCGGTCACACCTTCGGCAAGACCCACGGAGCCGGGAACCCCGACCTGGTCGGACCCGAGCCCGAGGGGGCTCCCCTCGAGAACCAGGGCCTCGGCTGGAAGAGCACCCACGGCAGCGGCAAGGGCAAGGACACGATCACCAGCGGACTCGAGGGGGCGTGGACGCCGACCCCGATCACCTGGGACAACAGCTTCTTCGAGACCCTGTTCGGCCACGAGTGGGAACTGGCCGAGAGCCCGGCCGGCGCGAAGCAGTGGAGGCCGAAGGGCGGCGCCTCGGCAGACGCGGTGCCGGATGCGCACGACCCGTCGGTCAGGCACGCGCCGATGATGGCGACGACCGACCTCGCGCTGCGCGAGGACCCGGCGTACGAGCAGATCTCCCGGCGTTTCATGGAGAACCCGGACCAGCTCGCGGACGCGTTCGCCAGGGCCTGGTACAAGCTGCTCCACCGCGACATGGGACCGGTCTCGCGATTCCTCGGCCCGTGGGTCCCGGAGGCGCAGCTGTGGCAGGACCCGGTGCCAGCCGTCGATCACGAACTGGTGGGCGACGCCGACGTCGCCGCCCTCAAGGCCAAGGTGATCGAGTCGGGCCTGACCGTTCCGCAGCTGGTCAGGACCGCGTGGGCCTCCGCAGCGAGCTTCCGGGGCACGGACAAGCGGGGTGGGGCCAACGGCGCCCGGATCCGTCTCGCGCCCCAGAAGGACTGGGAGGTGAACGCGCCGGACGAGCTGGCCTCCGTGCTCGGCACGCTCGAGCAGATCCAGCAGGAGTTCAACGGCTCCCAGTCGGGCAACAAGCTGATCTCGCTCGCGGACCTGATCGTCCTCGCCGGTGCCGCCGCAGTGGAGGAGGCGGCCAGGGATGCCGGGCACGACGTCACGGTCCCGTTCGCGCCGGGACGCACTGATGCCTCCCAGGAGCAGACGGACGTGGAGGCGTTCGCGGCGCTCGAGCCGCGGGCGGACGGGTTCCGCAACTATCTGCGGCCCGGGGAGAAGATGGCCCCGGAAACCCTGCTCCTCGACCGGGCCAACCTGTTGTCGCTGACCGCACCCGAGATGACCGTTCTCGTCGGCGGCCTGCGGGCCCTGGACGCGAACACCGGGGGAGCCCCGCACGGCGTGTTCACTGACCGGCCCGGAACGCTGACGAACGACTTCTTCGTCAACCTCCTCGCCCAGGGCACGGAGTGGACGGCTTCGGCTGCGACCGAGAACGTCTACGAAGGCACCGGACCCGGCACGGGAGTCGGTAGCAAGACAGCCACTGCCGTCGACCTGGTCTTCGGCGCCAACTCGCAGCTGCGCGCGATCGCGGAGGTCTACGCGGCCGACAACGCGAAGGAGAAGTTCGTCCGCGACTTCGTCCGCGCCTGGGACAAGGTCATGACCCTGGATCGGTTCGACCTGGACTGACCCACCACCACGCAGGAGGCCGGCATGCCGAAGACTCAGGCACCCGCAGAAGTGCGGCTGGACCACGAAACCTTCCAAGCGGGTGCCATGCCCGATGTGCTGGACGAGCGCGACCTGGAATACCGTCCGCGTCTGCAGCCGCTGCCTGACTTCTGGCCAGCACCGAAGGGGCGGCCGATCCTGACGCAGAAAGGGAACTCCTGCACCGGGCACGCGGTGGCGGCGATGGTGAACGCGGTCCTTGCGGCCAAGAAGGCCGCGGTTGACGAGAAGAAGGCGCGGGCCAGGAAAGCCGCGGCTGGCAAGGTCCCGCAGGTGAGCCCCTACATGCTCTACCGGATGGCACGTCGGTACGACGAGTTTCCGGGGGAACCAGAGGCAGGCTCGTCGTTGCGGGGCGCTCTCAAGGGCTGGTACTACCACGGTGTCCTCCTGGACGGCCAGTGGCCAGGGGATCCCGACAGTGATCTCGACCTCGACGAGGATCCAGACCTGGCTGAGCAGGCGATGCGCATCCCGTTGGGGGCGTTCTACCGGGTGAACCCGTTCCGCATCGACGACATGCAGTCGGCGATCCTGGAGCTGACCAGCATCGCCGTGTCTGCGGCCATTCATGAAGGCTGGCGTGCTCCGGTCAAGGCGAAGGAGCCCGACACGGACGCCGACATCTACGTCATCAACCGCGCGGACAACCCCGAGCCGCTGGGTGGCCACGCGTTCGCCATCGTCGGCTACAACCAGCTCGGCTTCGTCGTCCAGAACTCCTGGGGAGAGGAGTGGGGTGATGCCGGGTTCGCCACGCTCACCTACGGCGACTGGCTGGAGTCGGCGTACGACGCGTGGGTGGCCCGCCCAGGTGTCTACAGCGTCCTGCCGCCTCGAATTCAGGGGCGGCTCGTGTCCACCTCGAGTGGTCTCGCGGAGATGCCGGGGCCAGAGATCCAGCGCTTGAGGGACCACGTGGTCAACCTCGGCAACAACGGCCGACTCTCGCGAGACGGGCGGTTCGTCAGTTCGGCGAAGCAGATCGAGCACATGTTCCAGAACATGGCCGAGTATCACGAGCGCTGGCGCGACAAGCCGCGCGAAGGCTTCGACAAGGTGAGACGCGTCGTCCTCTACGCACACGGTGGCCTGAACGACGAAGCCGGCGGCCTGGACATCGCCTACAAGCATCTGAACTGGTGGCTCAACAACCAGGTCTACCCGGTCACGTTCGCCTGGCAGTCCGGACTGCTCGAAACGGTGGGCAACCAGCTGGGCGACATCTTCGGCCGCGCGAGCGCACAGCGGATCGGCTTCGACTGGCGTGAGGGGACCGACCGGCTGGTCGAGGGGCTCGCGCGGAACCGAGCCCAGTGGGTCTGGGGCGAGATGGTGGAGAACGCAGGCAAGGCCTCGGAGCCCCTGGAGCACGAGCTGGAGTGGGCAGGCGACCCTGCGGAGGAAGCACGAGTCCTGGAATCGCCCGGCGCTGCAGTGCTCGTGAGCCGGCTGCAGAAGTACGTGAGCGAGCAGGAGGCTGCCGGTGAGTCCGTCGAGGTGCATCTCGCCGGGCACAGTGCCGGGTCCATCTTCCTCGCTCCGCTCATCGAGAGACTCCGTGTCGCGGGGATCCCGGTCGCGTCGCTCACCTACCTGGCTCCAGCAATCACGACACAGAGCTGGACGAAGGAGGTCCTGCCGCATCTGAAGAGCAAGCAGGTGGCGAAGTTCACGTCGTTCGGCCTGAGCGAGAAGCGCGAGCTGGATGACGTGTGTGGTGTGGGCGGCCGCGACTTCTACTTCAAGTCGCTGCTCCACCTGGTCTCCCGAGCCCTGGAGCGCCGCCCGAAGAAGGGTCGGGGGAGCGAGCGCGTCGATGTGCCGCTGGTCGGTCTGAAGCACCATGCACGCGTCGAGATCTCGCGTGGCAAGGCCTTCGACGAGGTGGTCGCGAGTGTCGGCGGGGAGCTTCTCTGGGCGCCGCACACAGGTGATGTCCGGTCGAACACTGATTCGCGCAGCCACGGGGGGTTCGACGACGACGCCCCGACGATGACGTCGGTGCTGGTGCGCATCCTGGCGGACGTGGCGCCAGAGGACCTCACGACGTACGTGCCGAACCAGGCGCTGATCGGCAAGCCCCCGTCACGATCATCGCGGCCCTCCCTCCCGTCCCCGACGCTCGTCGACGGAAGCGAAGCGACCGATGAGGCAGGCAAGCGCGGCGGGACGGGCGCCGGAGCTCGGGTCAAGGCAGCCGCGGCACCCCCAGATGTGGACGGCGATGAGGCCCCGGATGACAGGGAGGAACTGACCGCGATCACCGCTGCCATGGTCGACAAGGGTTACCGCCTCGAGTGACCGAGACGACTGGGGTGGGACGACGGGGGTGGTCAGGCCGTGTCCGCCCCGCTCTGCAGGCGGGCGGCGCGGTAGTCGCGTCGAGCGAGGATGGCGGTGAACAGCGCCGCCACGCCGAGCAGGATGACCAGCCACCACTCAGCCTCACCGCTGCCCTTGTCGGGCTCCAGTCCGGTGAGGCTCTCGATCCAGGTCGGCCAGATCAAGGTGGCGACTGTGCCGATCGCGAACAGGCCGGCCAGTACGGACTCAACGCGGGCACGCAACATGGCTGCTCCTCCCTGACTCCGCGCAGCGCAGTCGCAGCGGTTCCTCGATGGTGGGGTCGTGGTGCATGTGTCAGCCCTTCCGTCGTTTGACGCCGATGTCGTAGGTGCCCTGGCCACCGGGGTTCTTGTGCCGGACCGAGAGCCAGTACTCGGCGGGCTGGAGCTTGCGGGTGATGCGCGCGTTGAGTCCCGCACCGCGGTCGTCGTCGAAGGTGAGCACGGCTCCGCTGTCGTCGGGGCCGTGCAGCGTCAGGAAGGTGTCGGTCGTCCCCGCCGTGGTGATGATGTACGTCGCTGCCTCGGCCGCCTCGAAGTGGTAGGTGTCCACCTCGGCTCCGCCTGACAGGTCGGCCGCGACCCGGGTGCCGTCGAGGGGGAGCTCGACGATGCCGGCCGAAGTCGCGGGGTACTGCTTGCCCATGAAGTCGCGGTCTGCCTGCGAGAGCTCGGTGTTCCAGCCGATCGCGAACGATCCGACGGTCAGCGAGTCCGGCACGGCGTACTCCATGATCGAGGTCGGGTCGAACTCGGTGAAGTTGGTCTCGTCCTCGTCGTAGACCCCGAGGATGTTGCTGTCCACGTCGGCCTGTGACCAGCCCTGCTGGGCGTAGTAGGCATAGACCTTGGGTTTGTCCCAGGGGATCTTGCCCTGCGCCTTGGGGTTCTGGTGCTCGTGGATCATGCCGAGGGCGTGTCCGAACTCGTGGCGCACGACGCGCTGGTACTCCCGCAGCTGGGTGTTCGGCTCGAGCCAGCCGTAGTTCATCGTCGCTTCGGTGCGGGGGACGGTCAGGGCGTCGGTGCCCACCGTCGACCAGGAGAATCCCTTGTCCAGGAAGGAGATCCGGATCTCGGAGGCGCCTGACTTGACGAAGTCCAGCTTCAGGTTGGCCACCGCCTCCCACTCCTTGGCGATGTCGGCGACCTTCGTCTTCACCGAGGTGTCACCGTCCAGGAAGAGCACTCGCAGGGTGCGACCGGTGTCCCACAGCTTGAACTTCTCGACCGCCGCGCGCATCCGCATCATGCCGCCGAGCTGGCGCGCGACCCGGGTGTTGTCGACGCGCTCCTTGGTGGCGACCTCGTCCGAGGACCGGCGCGGGGTGGCCCCGGGTGCGCCGCCCTCGGGCAGGATGGTGCAGATCTTGTGCGTCTTCTTGGCCATGTGTCCTCCTAGGTTTGGACTCGCAGGGAGCGCACCGCGACGTGCGGGTTGCCCAGGGTGAGGTTGCGCAGTGTCGCTGGGGCGAGGCTGCTCGGGCCGTCGGCGCGGATGGCCGCGACGAGGAGCACGACGGTGTTGTTTCGCACGCCGGTGAAGTCGAGGTCGAAGGTGACCACGCCCGAGTTCAGGCTGTCGAGCTCGGTGGCCGGTGAGCGTCGACGCGTGGCCACGTTGGTGCCGACGAACGACCACCCGTCTCCGAAGGCCGTCGCCGGCACACCGGTCGGGGAGTTGAGCACCTCGTTGGCGGCGGCAGTCCATGGGACGTTGCCCTGGAACCACGAGGTGATGTCGTTGGGTCGTGCCCAGTTCCACGGCAGGATGTCGGGATCTCGCCACTGCAGCAGCGTCACCCGTACGTCGGCGCCGGGGACCGGGTCCAGTCCACGACGGTGCACGACCACATCGACTTTGTACGGCGCGCGCGTCACTGCCATCGACGCAGCGCCGATGGCACCCTCAGGCAGTGGGAGCACGAAGTCATGGAGATCCGCCTCCGTGGGAATGGCTCCCGGCCAGAGCTCGGCGGTGGTGTGCGGTGCCGACATCACCGTCGTGAAGAACGCCGGCGTGATCGTCGCGTTCCCGGCCACCACCGGCACTCCGTGGTCGCGCAGGCACAGGTCGAAGTAGCTGTCCCACAGGCCGTTGGAGCGGAACCGGGGGTCGGCGAACCGCGAGCGGAGTGAGGCCTGGAACCGGCGCAGCGTGGTCGGTGACGGTGGTGCCAGCACCGTCCAGGGAGCCGCGGCCGTCGGGCCGGTGATCGCGGTGGCGGCCGGCCGTGGCCGGATGTCGGGGGAGGCGTGCCAGGACCGCTCCCCGACCAGGTTGCGGTTCACGATGATCGACGTGGCGCGGTGTCGCAGGTCGTCCTCGTGCACCCGGACGTAGGTGAGGTCAGTGGTGTCGACGTCGATCTGCATCTCCCAGACACCGCGGGAGGCCATGGCGGCCCGCAGCAGCCGGACCCCGCCGTCGGTGAACAGGGACAGGTCCTCGACGGTCGCCTCGGGGAGCCCGTTCACCAGAGGAGCCCAGTTCCAGTCCGGGTTCGCACCGGCGAAGGTGCGGATCCCGCGCCACACGCCGACGGTGGTGCCGACGTACACGTGGTCGGGGTTGGCTGGGTCGCAGGCGATGGCCGTCACCGGTGCCGGGACACCGCCGGCCTCGCTGCGCAAGCCAGTGGCGTGCAGGGTCAGGTCGCCGTCGAACCAGTACAGGGTGTCGACCTGGGGGCGATCGGGGTGCCCGACGGTGCCGATGTAGAACGCTCCCCGGGGCCCGCGCCGTGCGCCTCCGGCGTCGGGGTTGGGCACGAGATCGGTCCATGTGGGCGACTGCTTGATCCTGGCCCGTGCCGAGCCGGCCGGCGAAGGGAAGTCGCGCCGTAGCTCGATGCGCCGGGCCCAGACACCGACCGACGCAGCGTTGTCGCTTCCGGGGGTCCGCGTGAACTGGTAGACCTCGTTGTGAGTGAGCACCCAGGCCTCGTCAGGTCCCTGCCACCGACAGCCGATCACCGAGCTGCGCAGGATGTCCTGGGCGGGCAGGTAGACCGGGAGGGCCGCATCTGTTCCGGTGGGCAGCGTCGCCCACGTGGTGCCGAAGTCGTTGGTGAACCAGACCCGGTTGGTCCCGATCAGGACCTGGCCGAGGGTGACGCCCGGAGCGGCCGGGCGAACATGGGTGGTCCCGGCGGGCTGGGAGTAGAAGGTCGATGCATCGATCTCTGCCTGGGTGGTGGCCGCCAGCACTCCCGGGCGGACGAGCGGCTCGTTGGGCGTCCAGCGGCCGTTGAAGAACTGGCGGATGAAGGCGTTGGGCGAATCCGGGCGGAGGACCACGCCGCCTCCGTCCCCGTCACCGGTGTGCCGCCACATCGAGGACGAGGCAAGCTCGATGATCCCGTTGTCCTGCAGTCCCGCGACGATGAATCCCTCGAGCCGCGGGTGCACGGCCAGGTAGTTGGACTCGATGACCGACACCCGGTCGTTGCAGGGATAGAACCCCGCGGCTCGCGCGGGGTTGTCACTGCGGAAGACCCCGCCGTCGCATCCCGTCCAGAGCCTGGCTCCGGCGTTGGAGAAGGTCAGGTCATGCACGTCAGCGTGGCAACCGATGCCGATGTGGGTGGCGCCGGTGAAGGCCGGAGCCGCACCAGCGGGCACGGTTCCCCTCCAGATCGCCCCCTCGTTGGTCAGTCGGAGGCCGTCGGGGGAGAGCACCCGGACGAAGCTGCCACCGAGCACGAGCCGGGTCTGGAGGGCGGGGTCGACGGCCATCGTCATGTCGTAGAAACCCTGCCGTCCGACCACGTTCGGGACGCCGCCGACGACGTCGACGGTCATCGGGTTCACGGACGCGTTGACCCGGAACAGCTCGTTGTTGCGCGTGACCGGAAGGTCATGGAAGACGTACAGGCTGGTCGCCGGGCTGGACGCCGCGATGACGGCGCGGCCGTCTCCCAGTCCGGGCATGGCAACCCGGGTCCAGTCGGTGTCGCCGTCGTTGCGGAACCACAGTCCGCGCCGCTGTCCGGTGTGCACCCACGCCCAGATCCGCTTCGGGACACCGCCACCGGCAGGCGTCCATGCGACATCGGTGACCCGGCCCTGGAAGGTGCTGAACGGGAACCCGCCGATCCTGGTCCAGGGATCTCCTGGGCCGGCGCCGCGCCGGAACAGCCCACGTGTCGTCGCAGCCAGGATCCGGTTGCCTGCCGGCTCCCGCACCAGTCGCCAGATCCCGGCGCCCTCGAACTGGGCCTGGCCCTCGAGCGTCCACGGATTGCCGGTCGCGGCGGCACCGACCGGGCCCACTGCGCTGAGCACGCCGATTCCCCCGCGGGTCCCGCCGGGGAGTCCGTTGGTCGCGACGGGTTCACCGGTGCCGACGAACACGTCGTCGAGGGTCCTCGGTGGCACCGAAGGTCGACCAGGATGGCGCCACACGAGTGCCGGTGCGCCACCCGAGGTGCGCTGAGTCCGGGAGAGGGCGCGAACCCGCCGAGGGACTTCCACATCTGCCCTCCGTCGCAGGAGTACCACACCCCGCCGTTCGCGGCCGCCGCATAGATCCGCTGCCCGTCGGCGTGGACCGCGAGTGCGCGGATCCGCCCCGAGACCCTGGGTCGGCCCGCGGCCTGGCCGTTGAGCACGAAGTTCGGTCCGATCGGCACCCACAGGTTGCGGCGACCCGTCGGCGGAGCTGCCGAGCCCTGGGCGCGTGCGAGTTCGCGCGGCCGGGGTTCCGGCGCGCCTCGTGGGCCGCCCTCCGGGTCGAAGTCGGCGCGACGCGGGGCCAGGAAGCCCAGGCGACCGCGCAGGGTCGTCGGCGTGCTGGGCGCCGCGCGCCCGCGGGAAGTCGTACGTCTCACGGCGTACCGCCCTCCGGCGTGCGGGGAGCCGGGTGTCGGGAGCCGGCGTGTTGGGCGCCGGAGCCACCCGCACCCAGCCCTCGCGCAGCTCGGCCGGGCGTGGCCGGGCAGCAGGGCGGTCTGCGTCGCGGCCAGGATCGCGTCGTGGCGCCAGGTGGCGGGCGTGTCGCGCCACCAGAAGTCCTGGTCGCTCGCCGAACACCGACACCTTCGGCAGCCGGACCTGCTGGTCCTGGTCGCAGGTCGGTCTCGACCAGCACCGGCCCGGTGCGCAGCGACGGCGCGATCGCCGGCAGGCCGGGCCCGACCCAGTCGCGGGCGAGCTGGAGGTGCTTGCGGGGCAGCAGCGCCGGAGGTCAGGTGGGCGCGGCTCGGCCGGGTGCATCAGGATCGTCAGCGTGACCCGCTGCCCGATGTGCAGCAGCAGCGTGTCAGCGTCGTCGGCCGTCGCCGCCGCGCCGGCCCGCGACGTACGGGTGGTCGATCGGGCTCACGTCGGGAACGCCGGCCGATGCGCCGATCAGCCCGAGCTGGCCCCGGCTGCGGCCGGCTTCGCGCGCGCCACCGGCGACCGCCTTGTCCACGATCCGCAGGCGCGAGTAGTCGTCGTCGACGAAGAACCCGAGCACGCCGTCGTCGGTGCGGGTCAGCTCGCCGATCCGGACCGGGAACGCGAACCGGGTGAGACGGGTCTGTGCGGCCTGCCACTCGCAGCCATCGCCGGGTCGGACAGGTCGACGTCGTCGGTGGGCTGCGGCTGGAGCTCCAGCTGTGTGCGCACCACCGCGATCGGCCGGCCGACCAGTCCGACGACGTGCTCGGCCCCGAACGAGGCGAAGGTGTCCACCGTCCACAGCGAGGTGTCGACCGCCCGCAGCAGCGCGGTCAGCGCGGACTCGCCCACCTGCGGCGGGTCCTCGGCGGCACGCCGGCCGCGCTCGGCGGAGTCGGCGGCGACCACGCCCGCCGCGAGCAGCCCGAGCGGCTGCTGGCTCGGACTGAGGCCGAACCGCGGGCCGCTGTCGGGAGGGCCCTCGCGACCTGGCGCGATCTCCCACATGACCCCGCCGCCCACTGGCTCGTGCAGCACCTCGCCGAGCGGCTGCCCGTCGGCGCCGAACACCTCCAGGGTCTCGTCGAGGTGGTCGGGCAGCAGGAACCCGCACACCGGGCTGACCTGGAGCGAGGTGTCGATCTGGTCGACCCGCGCCTCGGTGCCGTCGGTCGCCGCGGGCGTCGCGGCGTCGACGAGCCGGAACTGCCAGCGCGCGGGGCGAAGCAGCCGCGGCGGCATCGCCATGGCACCCGGGTCTGCCGCAACCGTGGCCCGGTCAGGAACGGCCACCGTGTCCACCGGCACCTCGAGGTAGCGGCCGAACGCGTCGACCAGCCGGGCCCGGTCGATGCGCACGCCGCCCGGCGAGAAGCAGCGCCGGTGGTCTCGTTCGGTGCGGTCGGGCCGCCGAGCCCGGTCGCGGAAGCGGGCCGGACCAGGCCGTCCACGGCATGCTCGAAGCCGAGCAGCTGGTCGCGGAGGCCGCTCAGCGCGGCGGTCCCGATGTCGACCTCGCGGACCGCCTCGGCCAGGTTGGCGAGCGCAGCTTCGGTCTCGTCACTGATCTCGCCCTTGCCGGCCCGGTCCCTGGCCTCCTCGGCGCGGAGGTAGTCGATCACCGCCGAGCGGATCGTGATCGCGGCGCCCGTGGTGAGGATCGACCGGCCGGTGACGGTGCGGCTGGTCCCTCCCGGGGCGGCGTGAGTGTCACCGACCGGTCGCTGGTCGACCGAGCCGAGCGCCCAGTCGTCGACGGACTCCGGGTCGAGCCCCTCGGCGGTCACGCTCCCACTCGAGCCAGAGCGGCACCCACGGCTGTGACCAGCAGGTGACGCCCACGAGGTCCGGGTCGACGCCCTTCATCATCGAGAAGCGGGAGAGCGCGTCGGCCATCGCCCGTTTCGAGCCGGTCGATGCCCCCTTGTCCAGGAAGACGTCGGTGGCGCCGTCGTACGTCCCGTCGAGGCCGAACCGCATCAGGGACTCGGCGCGCAACCGGTTGAAGGCGAGCGTCGCGGGCAGGATCCGGTCGCGCACCGGCGGTGAGGCGAGGGCGAGCCAGTCGTCGTGGTAGGGGTCGTGCACGGCGGCCTCGCGGACCAGCCGAAGCACCTCGGTCGGGATCGAACCGTTGCCCAGCGTCCGGATCAGGTCCGAGCCGGAGACGATGCCGGGGATGTCCTCGTAGGCATGGTGCGGCCAGCGGCAGGACAGCTTGGCGTCCGCCGACCCCCGGCCGTCGCCGCCGTGCCGGAGGCTGCGCTTGGCGCCGCGCAGCGCGACCAGCGGGTCGGTGGCGAAGGTGTAGCGGGCGGCCGGACGCTCGACAATCCGCGGCTCGATGGCCGAGAGGATCTCGTCGGTCTTGTCGTACATCTCCCGGAACGCCTCGGACTCGGTCAGCACCCGGAGGTCTGGTCGCCTGGCTGAACGTCAGGGTCGCCTCGGTGTTCAGCTCCACCCGACCGGGGGCGGTCGCGTCGAGGCCGCGAGCACCCTTGATCACCTCGCGGTGCTTGCCGAGCTTGCGGCCACCGCCACCGCCGGTGACGACGCGCTGCGCGAACCGGTCCGTCGCTGCGACCTCGCCCGACGGCACGTTCGCGAACGAGGCGGTGTGCTCGGTCTCCTCGATCTCGGCCAGCCCGTCCGGCGCTGTCGATGCGGTTGAGCTTCTGCTGCGTGAACGCCTCGAGGAGCCGCTCGGCGTCGCGTCGCTGCGTCGGCGTGGTCCCGGGCAGCGCCCCGAGCGCGGCGAGCACGTCGTCGTTGTGCTGGCCGAGCGCGACCTTCAGCCCGGCGGGGTCGGGCCTGCTGTCGACGTCGACGCCGCCCGCCGACCGGCACGCCGTACACCGAGCCGTGCAGCAGGCTGGAGCGCAGGTGCCAGGGCCGGGCGACGTAGCGGACGGGGGAGTCCGCCGAGAAGCTCGACGCCGAGACCACAGTCGTCTTGCTGGTCATGGAGTCCTTGGGGACGAACGCGTCGGCCGTGCGAGCGGGCCGCCGCCGCGCCCGGACCTGCCGCTCGGACGCATCGCGATGAAGCGCTCGGCGGTGGTCAGGCCCAGGGCCTTGCGCAGCGCCTCCTGGGTGGCAGCTGTGCTGCTGCTCGGTGCGCTCGTCGCCCCAGTCGCGCACCGGCCGCCAGCGCAGGCGTCTCCAGCAGCTCGTCGAGGCTGTCGCTTGCTGCGCGCGCTGTCGAGCGGGTCGAGGTCGCGGATGCTTCCACCACCCGGCGACGAGGTACGTCGCGAGGTCGCCGTCCTCGAGGCCGGTGGCGTCGACTCGAGCGGGTCGTGGAACGCGAACCGGTTGAGCGACCGCGTCGTACGTCGCCGCCCAGAGCACCGAGCCGCCGACGGTGCCGGTGAGCTCGGTCGGCGTCAGGGTGACACCTGTCGCGCCGGTGCCCTTCGCCGTACCTCCCTCGGACCACTCGGCGAGCGGGACGGCGCGCTGCGCGGTCCGCCTCGAGCACCCAGCCCGCGATCCTTCGGCTGCACCGTCTCGCGTCGTACAGCAGCCGCAGCACCACCCAGCGGTCGGGGAGCGGCGGCAGCCCGAGCCGGTTCGCCTCCCGCCTGACTCGGCGGTGTCGAGCTCGCCCCGCAGCAGCGCGTCGGGCATCGCCCAGTGCAGGTGGACGCCGGCGGGCCGCGGGCTCCCCTCGTCGAACGGCGCGGGCATCGCGTCGGCCATCTCGGTGCCGGCGGGAGTGGTCAGCTGCATCGGCAGCCGCACCATCGGCTCGGTGTCGTTGACGGGCACGTAGAGCGCCTGCAGGTCGACCGGCACCAGCAGTCGCGCTTCGCGCAGCAGGTACCGGTCCCAGGTGGCGATCTCGCTGGATGCCCACCTGCACGCGGTCCTGGGCGAGGAACCGCTTGGAGGCGACCGCTTCCCGGATCGCGCTCGCTTCGAGCCTGGAGAAGTTGTCGGTCATCGCAGCTCGCCCAGTGTCCTGGTCCACGCAGCGATCTTCGAGGTGACCACGAACTTGTCGAGGTCGTAGAACCGCTGCCCGGTCACGTTGTCCGGGTCGCCGAAGACCTGGCGGAAGGGGAACCGGAGCATCTGCAGCGCGAAGTCCTTCGGCTCCATGCCGTCGGAGTCGACCTCGTCCTTGTCCTCCAGCCGGTCCCTCAGCTTCTTCAGGTCGATCACGCCGGGCGCGCCACGCCGGAACGGCACGTCGACCGTGTTGGCGGCGGTCATCGTGCCCTCGGGCGGGACCGGCCTCCCGGTCGCCTGCCACCCGCACCTTCACCTTCGCGCGCTGTTGGGCACGGCGGTGCCGTCGGGTCGAGCCGGATGCCGAACTGCAGCCCTTGCCGGGGCTCCTCGACGTGCACCACCTCGGGCACGCCGTCGAACAGGACGAGCAGCACGGCGGGTGCCAGGCGCTCCATCCGCAGCACCTTCATCCGCTTGGGGTGCGACTCGGCGACGGTGGTGAGCTCGCTGTCGGCGAAGGACGTCCTCGGAGTAGGCGCGCACGTGCAGGCCCGGCCAGCCCGAGACCGCGCGCGAGCGCAGCAGGAAGCCGGTGATGGTGCCGCCCTCGCCCTGCAGCCGCACCTCTTCCTTGGGGCGTGCGGACCTTGCGCTCGGTGTCGTCGACGTCGTCGCGGATGTGCGGGTAGACCTTCTCCAGCTCTGCGCGGTCGCTGGTGCTGATCGTCCCGACCGACAGGGCTCCCTGGACAAGCGCGTCGGTCCAGGCGCGGTCGACGTAGAAGAACCGGATCGACTCCACCGGCAGCAGGTTCTCGTCGGGGACGAGGTAGCTGAACGGCACGCCGTGCAGCAGCCGCAGCCGGGCCAGGAAGTGGCGCAGCTCCGCCGGGACGACGTGCTCGCCCTCGTCGGGATCGTGGTCGGTGACGGGAGCTGGATAGGTGGCGATGGCCTTCACCGCGAGGTCGATCGCGGTCACCTGATCGAGGTACTTCACGGCCACTCCCTATGCTCGTCCGCGTCGTCGTCGGCGTCCTCGGGGGCCCCGGCGATCAGGTCGTCGAGGGCGTCGGGGCTCCGGCCGGCCCTCGCGGTACCCGGTCGGCCGTCTCGATGGATGACCTCCCCGCCGAGGCCGGCCTTCGCGACCGCCACTCCTTCGGCGAGCCGGCTGTCGACAGATGTCCGCATCAGCGCGCACTGTCTGCTCGTCGGTGCGCTCACCGTCGCGGGCGGCGACCGGCACCGCAGTGCCCGCGACAGCGGCCGCCATGCCCGACCTTCGCTGCGCCCTTGCTGCAGGGATCCGAGGTCCAGGCCCAGCCCGCCGCGACGATCTGGTCCAGGTCGCCCGAGACCCGCACCGGACGGCCCGGGTCGACCACCGGGCGGGTCGGGCCGATCGTGGTGACGGTCTTCGTGCCGAGCGCCTCGATCAAGGTGTGCGACACCAGCCGCCCCAGCGATGCGTCGACGTTGACGAGCAGCTCCGTCGAAGGGGACGAAGGCGTCCACGACCTGGCGTACCCGCTCGCGGCCGAACTGCTCGCCGCGGAAGCGCAGCAGCGCCGAGACGATGGAGAGCTGCGACAGCGCGAGCAGGCGGCCGATCTCGAACGCGGCCGCGTAGCCGAGGTCGTCGCGGCCGTCCGGGATCGTCCGGCGCAGCTGGTCGGCGCTGTGCGCGAGCGGCAGCACCCGTCGACCGGCTGGTCGCGCTTCGTCGGGTGCGGCACCAGCGGGCCCCGGTACCACGCCTGCGTCGGTCCCCTCGCCGCGTGCGGTGCGTCGAGCTGGACGTGCCCGGTCTCGAGGACCTTCGCGGTCGGGCGGTCTGGCGGCGGCGTCGGCTGGCCCCATGGGCGGGGGCTCCGGCGGAGCTCGGGGTCGCGTGGCAGGTGCTCGCCCTCCAGCGTGCCGAGCAGCCCGTAGTCGAGGTTCTGCATGAGGTACTCGAAGTCGGCGCCGTCGGTGGTGGTGAACGACCAGTAGGCCAGCACCGGGAACGGTAGACCTTCTCGAGGGCGATCTGGGCTGATCGGGACGTGCCAGCCCTTGGACATCGCGTCGCGGACGAGGCGCTGCGCCTCGGGCTGCAGCGCGGCGCTGCGCTGACCCCGTCGGCCGCGGTCGCCCACTGCGTCGCCTTCGATGACGCCTTGGACACGGCCGCGCCGTCGATGCGCCGACGCCGGGTCGGGGCCGACTTCGCTGATTTCGCGAGAACGCCGCCGCCGTGCGCCGCGTCGCGCTGCGCCCGGGACGGCGAGGTCGCTGCAGCAGCCCGGTGCCGGTGACGAGCGTGGTCGGTGCTGAGCTTCTGGTCGTAGTAGCACCCGCCAGTCCTGCACCCGCTCGAAGACGAAGAAGTCGTCGTCCGGCTGCTCAGGCGGCAGGGAGCCGAGCTGGCCCTCGAGGTTGACCAGGCAGGCCATGTAGCGCACCGGCTTGTCCGCGGCGAGGTCCATCACGGGCAGCCGGTTGGCGAGCACGACGGCCAGCCATCCGTCGTCGTCGCCGCCCACCAGCTCGGTGTCGTTGACGTCGACCTCGCGCACGTGCACCAGGAGCTCAAGGTCCTCCCGGGTGGGGAACACCTTCTTCAGCACGGTCTCGGTGACGGCGAGGCAGGCGGTCTGGTCGACGTCCTTGTCGTTGGGGTTGGGCAGGCTGATCCCGGCGTCACCGCGTCGGTCACCTTCGTTGCGGTGACCACCTCGCCCTCACCTTCGGCGAGCACGACCAGCGCGAGCCACGGGGTGTTGCTGACAGCTGACGCCGCCAGCGGGGTTGCGTTCCCAGGGCAGGGTGCGCCGCTTCAGCACGATCTGCGGGAGCCGGTCCCCGAAGGCGCCCTCGCCGTTCGCCGGCGGGAAGCTCGACAGGATCTGGTCGGTGCGGCATGGTGAAGCGCGGAGCGGTGACGTGGACGTGGGTGCGCTCCTCCCGCGTGGTGAACGGCATGCCGGTGACCCGGCTGACGTACTCGTAGCGCCCGGCCGTCACGTCCGGCAGGAACCTGGAGTGCAGGATGAAGTGGCCCCTCGTCGGCATCAGCGCGACCTCTCTCCGGTGCTTGCGGTGCGCCGACGTCGGGGTCGGTTGACCGGCCTGTCGCCCGACTGCCATGCCAGTCGGGAGGAGCCGGTGGTCGCGGGCACGAACGGGTTGAGTGCCGCGTCCAGACCCCGGGCACTGATCGAGGGACGACCGCGCCATCGGGGCTGAGTTCCGGCGACGCCAGCACCCCGACGAGCGACCACCCCTGCTCGCAGGCGACCGTGACAGTCACCGGGCCGGCGGTCGGCGCGACGGCGTACGCCAGCACGCTGCGGTTCTCGGAGGCGAGCAGCACCGGAGGGAGATCCTCGCCGCGGGCGTCCTTGACCCGCTCCGCGCCGTCGAGGGCGAGGACGAGCCGACGCCCGGCCGACGCGCCGCCGAGTGCTGTCGGGTCGTCGAGGACGATGACGACGGTCCGCGACGCGTTGGTGAAGCGGGTGGTCACGGTGGAGACCCCACGGGCCAGCTCGGCACCGGTCACCCAACCCGCATCGACCCGTTCGGCGTGCGGGTTGATCGCCTCGCCGCGGGATCGGACCAGGCAGCCGCGGCCGAGGGCGGACGACCAGCCCAGGTAGGGCAGCTGCGCACCTGCATGCCAGCCGTCGAGGCCGGACCGGGTGCCCTCGCCGGTGCCCTGGCCGATCGCGACGAGCCGCTCCGAGCCCTGCGGGACCTCGATCGTCTTCCCGTCAGGCACGACGGCGTCGGCGAGTACGTCGGCACCGGGACCGATCGCCAGGACCCGCACGGGTGAGCCGGCGACACCCAGGCTGGGGCGCGCGGCCGTGCCCACGTCGTGGCGGGCGTTGGGCAGCTTGAGCACCGCCACGTCGCCCGCCTCGAGGACGGCCCCGGGGTCGCCTGACACTCGGCGGCCGGCGCTCAGGGCCTTGCCGAAGTTCGCGAGCCTGGCGTTTGCCGCGCCGCCGACCTGGGCGACCTGCGCCGAGGGTGCGTGCGCGACGGCGGTGCGTGGAGCAGAACCCGTCGGCACCACGCTGCCCTTGGTCTGTGCGGCGGCGCGGGCCAGCGCGGACCTGGCGACCGAGCGAACCCGCAGGTTCCTCGGGTTCGTTGCCACCGGGGTCGCCACCGCGTCCACGACGACGAGCTTGGCGGCGATGGAGCGGGAGCGCATGGCGTCGACCTTGGCCAGGGTCTGGCGGGGTGGTGCGCCAGAGCCGGGCCGCGTCCTTGACCGTGGTGGCCGGCCTGAGGGTGGCGCTCGCGACGGACGTCGCCCCGCGGATCAGGCCGACCACCTCCGGCAGTGCGACAGTGGTGTCGGTCTCGGCCACCACCGGCTTCTGCTGCTCGTCGGGGATGATCGTGATGGCATCGGCGTCCAGACCCTCCCCGAGGGTGCCCAGCCTGGGCGGTGCCTGACGCTCGCCGCGGAGCGCGTCGATCGCTGCGGGGCTGGCGGTCCTGGCCAGGAAGCCCCTGGCCCGGGTGAATGCCTCGTCGACCGTGGCCGGCTGGGTGGCCACGACCGCGCTGAGCTCCTGGGCCTGTGCCTTCAGCTCCGTCACCTGAGCGGCCGTCCGGCTGAACGGCAGCGGGATCCGCCGGCCGATCTCGACCTGGTGGTAGGGGATCTGGGGGCCACCGGCCGACTCCGTTCCCCAGGCGTCGAGGCTGACCTCGGACAGCGCCTGATCACCTCGCCCTTGGGCACCTTGCGGTTGTTGTCGTCCTGGGGCGGTCCCCACACTCCGACGGGGAACGCGCTCGTCCTGCCCGCCCTGCCCTCGAAGGGGAACGGCAGCTCGGCACCGTTCTGCTGCCAGGACTGCGACAGCGTGGTGGCCAGGCTGGAGGTCCCCATCGGGCCCACCCCGAGGGTGCGGGACGGCGGATGGGACGGCGCCATCCCGGGAGCCGGGGAGACTGCGGTGACCGGGACGGTCGAGGTGACGATCAGGCCGAACTCGGCCACGACCTTGTACGGGCGCTGGGCTGTCGCCGTCCGGCGTCGGGTCGCCCGACCCCGAGGGCGCCACGCCGAACGTGGTGATCACGCTGAGGCGTGATCGCTCCGTCGGGTGACGGCTCGAGGTACTTGTTGATGAACGCGTCGGCCTGCGAGAGGTGGGGTGCGGTGTTGGGTGCTGCTGCCGAACTCGACCGTGACTCGCACGGGCCGACCTCGATCGTGGCGCGGCCGTGGAAGTCGGGACCCTGCACCTCGATGCGGGCGCCGACGCTGGACGGACATGTTGATCTCGCCGAACGGCCAGATGTCGACGCTGATGCCGGCGTCGATCCGCGCGTAGGCCATCGACCTGGTAGCTGAACGGGTCGAAGTAGACGATGCCGTGGGCGCCGAACGCGACCTCGGCCCAGGCCCAGCCCGAAGCTCGCCGACGCGGAGAAGTCGCCGCCGGCCATCAGCGCCTCGGAGGTCAGCGCGAAGTAGCTGCCCGCCTTGATGACGATGTTGCTGCCGTACTGCCAGCGCATGCCCGAGCCGCGGCACGACCGGGTAGCCGTCGCGGTGGAAGTCGGGGTGGTAGCCGCCGAGGGTCAGCACGAACTCGCCCGCGGTGCTCGCCCTTGAACCAGGTCACGAAGGCGAAGCCGCCGGTGAGCCGGACGTCCTGGTAGAGCAGCCAGGAGTTGTCGGTGAGCTGGCCCTGCACCCACAGCACGCCCTCGGAGCTGGAGAAGCGCACCAGCAGGGCGAGCTCGATCGAGACCAGCGCGACCTGCGGTCGGGGCAGCGCCATCCGGGCCAGGCCGAGCAGGTTGATGTCGAGGCCGTCGCCGACCTCGACCGCGACGACCGCGATGCCGTCGACGAGCGCGAAGCTGTTGAACGACAGGCCGGCGGCGAACCAGAAGTTCCCGCGCTTCATCGGGAAGTACTGCGCCGAGGGCGCGCAGCTCCTCCATCGGGTTGCCCGGCTTCGCGGCGACGTCGAGCGCCTTGATCAGCGGGTAGTCGCCGAACCTGCGACAGGTCGGTCGGCACGACCAGTGAGCGGTTGATGCCGAAGCCGCCGCCGATGCCGGTGAGGAAGAAGGCCGGCGGGCCGCCGATCGGACCGTTGACCGCGCCGACCGCGAAGAACGCGACGAACGTCTCGCCGTTCTCGACGCCCTCGCCGTACCCGCCGTAGATGGTGATGCCGTAGACGCCGAAGCGGGCCAGCAGCATGCCGAGGTACTCGATGGCACCGGTCTGCTGGTCGACGTTCTTGAGCAGTCCGCCGGCGATGCGTCAACCCGGCCATGTCGGCCGAGACGGCCAGCCCGGCGAGGTCGACCTCCCACGAGTTCGGGTTGAAGAAGTCGTTGCGGGAGACCAGGTAGGTGATCTGCAGGTCGTCGACGGCGCAGGTCAGCCCGAACAGCGACACCGAGCCGTCGAGGAGCAGCGAGATGCTCGTCCACGCGCTGGTTGCGGCATGCTCGACGCCGAGCCCCACCTGCTCGAGGTAGAGCGGGCCGAAGCCCTTCTGGATCGCGATCCACCAGGGCCCGTCGCCGAGCGCCCGCGCGCAGCATCACCGAGGCGTCCGCGGTGCCGTGCTTCTGGACGGCGATGGCCGGGGAGAACGCGGGCTGCGGGGGAGTGTTGCCGGTGTCCCGCACGATTCCGGCGGCGATGCCGTTGCCGCCCGAGGCACCGGCGGCGCTGACCGCCAGGTTGGTGAACTGCAGCTGCGCGCCTCCGGAGATCTCCGGCAGCCGATGTCGGCGAACGCGTGCAGCGCGACCGAGTCCAGAGTCAGCCCGACGTCGAGCAGCGGGCCGTCGGCCTTCCCGATGCGCAGTCCCACGCCCCACACCGTGAGCCGGGGCTCGAACGCGAAGCCGGCCCCCGAGACGTCGAGGAACCCGACGAAGAGGCCGCCTTCCCCCGGCGGGTTGGCGTCGATCCAGGAGTCGTCGTTCTCCAACCAGAGACAGATGTCTTCCTCGAGCAGCGCCCAGCGGCCGTTGATCTGGGCCTTCAGGCCGATGATGTCGTCCGCGTCCTTGACCAGGGAGACGGTGAGCTCGTCCACGGGGATGGAGATGCCGGCGCCCGCGACGTTCTCGAACAGCCGGCCCGCACGGTCGACGAGGGTGGTGGTGTCGAACACCCCGGGGAGCAGCGCCGTCCCGGCGTCGTTGAGCAGGACACCTTGCAACAGCCCACGCACGGTGGTCGAGAAGAACGCCTTCTCCAACAGGCTCGTGACCGCGGGGGTGGACATGGCGATGGCGGCCACGAGGTCCCCGACCACCTCGACCGCACGCAGCCCGGCCTCGGCCGGATCCTCCACGGTCGGGATGAGCAGGTCGATCGGACCGTTGCTGCCGACGAGGCTGAACTCCACTGGCGGGCCCAAGGTCCACTTCGCGGCGAACCGCGCGGTGTCACTGGCCGCCAGGCCGACGACGACTCGTCTGCCCCCGATCGGCTGGTCGCCAGCGGCGAGGGTGATGAATGGGCGCAGCATGACCGTGCCGGTGTCGATCTCTGCCGGACCGACGGTGACGGTGAGGTCCTGCAGCCCTGCGCCGGAGACGGCCAGGCGGAACGTGAGCTTGTCGATGCCGGGCACGGGGAGGTTCAGCCCGGAGACAGCGACGGTCTGGTCGGAGGGACGCCAGGCGACCGTGACGCCGTGGGAGGTTGCTGCCAGGGTCCCGTCGGCGTGGGTGATGCTCACGTCGTCGGGCGAGAACGCATCGGCCTGGGTGGCCAGGTCGGCCAGGTGCGCCGCCAGGGTGGAAGCCGCGTTCTGGAGCGCGGTCGCCGGGTTGGTCGCCCAGGCGACGAGGCGGGAGTGCTCGAACTTCTTCGGCGCGGTCGGGGACCGCAGGCTGAGGGCGTCGCCCACCGTGCCGACCACCGGACCGACGGTGCCGTCCGCGGCGAGTGCGTCGAGCAGGAACGGGAGAGCGTACGCCGCAGCGTCGGCCAGGCCCCCGAGACCGGCGAACGGGATCAGCGAGATGTCCGAGCCGCTCGCCGGACGGAAGTACACCCGCACCGGACCCGATCCCAGCTCGACGTGGACGGCCTGGAGGCCCGGTGAGGTCTGGCCGGGCAGACCGACGAACGCATCGAGCGCGACTTCCGGCGGGCCGGTCGGACCGACGGTCAGCGAGGCGGTGAGGCCACCTCCGACATCGGCCCCTCCCGCGGGCGCCCACTGGGCCGCGTCCACCGTGAGGCCGAACCGGGCGCCCGCGCCGTGGCTGGTGACGGCCAGGGTGACGCCGTCCGCGATCGGCCAGGGGTCGCCCGCGTTGCCCGCCATCCCGACCAGCGGGCGGAGTGCGTCCAGGAGCGCCTGCAGCTTCGCCGGCGAACCCGCCAGTGAGTCCGCACTGCGGAGCCAGCCTGCTGGATCGGCGATCAGGCCGGCGAGCGGTCTCAACCGACGCTCGGTGTCCGAGGCGACACCGCTCAGCAGACCGATGGCGTCGAGCACCGCATCCACCTTCGGACGCAGCTCCTCGTCGATGCCGCGCAGGATCTCGAGGGCGACGTGGCCGCCGAGACTGGGGGCCGCGTCGACCAGGCTGCGGGCCAGTGCCGCGCCGTCGGGATGCGGCCACAGCTCGCGGAGTTCGACATCGCCGCTGGGTCGCTGCCAGCTCACCCGGACGGCGTACGGCGCAAGATCGACGAGCAGTCTCAGCGCGCCAGCTGGACCGGCTGCTGCTGCCGGCCCGAACGCGACGGTCCCGGCGAGCCCGCCCGGCCCCGCGGTGACATCGGCCGACCAGCCGAACCTGCCATTGGTCGCGCTGTGCACGAGGTGGACGGTGCCCGCGGCGAGATCGAGGACTCCCGGCACGCCGAGGGCGGCCGTCACTGCTGACGACAGCTCCGGCAGGGCGGAGGCCATCCGGGCGCGGAACAGCCCGCCGGGATCGCGCACGAGCTGGTCGACCGCATCGAAGGCAGTGGCGCCGTCAACGGTGAGGGCGACCGCGTCGAGGAGCGTTGCCAGGGCGACAGCTGCCTCGCCCGCCGCGGCTTCGTGCAGCCGTTGCACGGCGGACGCGAGCAGCGCGCGAGCCTCCGGGACCAGCGAGGAGTCCTCGCGGCCGATGACCAGCTGCTCCCACGACTGGGACAGCACGCGGGCGTCGTGCAGGACGACTCGGCCAGTGCCCGGCCCGGCATCGTCGCCGCCTCCGCCGAGCGGGAACAGGACGTCGGCGGTGACCTTGCGCAGCTCTGCGGACGGGGTCGCCGTGAGCCAGCCGAGCCGGTCGGTCACCGACGCGCGGACCCGCAGCTCGCGTTCCGTCACGACCCTGGCCGGGTCGGACTCGGTGGCGACGTCGAACCCGATCGCGGTGAGTACGGCGTCCCCTCGGACCCGCACCGTCCCGCCGGGACTGTCCGGCAGCACGAAGCGCACGCCGCCCCGGATCCCGGTGGCTGGTGGCAGCGGAGTCTGGGCTCGAAGGCGTGCCCGGTGAGCGAGCCCGGCGATGACTGCGGCAGTGATCGCGCGGGAGACCTGTTCCTCGCTGACATCGCCGAAGATGGCGGTGGTCTCCAGACCCGCGCGCTCGGTCGGCAGGTTCACCGGTGGCGCCAGGTCGGCGGCCGGTGACTCCAGGCCCGACAGCTCCATCAGCGAGTCGACCAGAGCGCGCGCCAGCCGGAGGTCCATGTCCTCGCGCTCGCCACCTGGTGGGGGTGGTGGAGGGAGCAGTCGGTGCAGCAGGCGCAGTCCGTCGGCCTCCGGGAGCGCGGTCAGGGCCGACAAGCGAGACCGGGCCGTACGGCGTACCCAGCGTCACCACCTCGGAGACAGCGGGCTGACCGGCAGCGGCCTCGCGACAGGCATGTCCGGCGCCGGCCACCCCCACCACGACGACGTCGGCGCCCAGTGTCGCGAGCCGGTCGAGCAACACACGCAACCGCGCCGCCTGACCGACGGTGCCGTCGGGGTCAGCCGTGGCCACCTTGCACGCAGCCCGGGAGCCCAGTCGGACGAACCAGTCGCCTGCGGCGGGCGCCGGTGCGGTGAACATCGACGGCTGCAACGCGGGCGCGGTCAGGTCGACGACGCGATCGGCCGGCTTGTCCTGCCACGCTGCCGATCCGAGAGCGACGTACACGGCGGCCGTCGGGGTGCGGCCGAGCTCGTCGGCGAGCGACAGCTCCTCGAGCAGCTGCCGGGCACCGACGTCGAACCGCAGCACCCGGGTCACTCCGGGGGGAGTGCCGGTCGGGGGCACGATGCGACCGTCGCCGTTGCGCCACCGCAGCGCGATCTGGTCGAGACTCCCCGCGACATCGCGACTCTCGATCAGCTCGGCCACGTCGGACGCGACCTCGGCCTCCAGCTCCAGCGCCCCACGCAGCGTGGAGGGCTCCAGCCCGGGGTCGCCGGGGACCCAGTTGCGCACCTCCTCCGGGACGTTGACCACGCGCGGCCGGAGGCCGAGCGGCGGGAACCACACCGCGAGCTCGGGCAGCGGGACGCCCACACCCAGATCCAGCCGGAACGGGTCGTCGGGGTGCCCACTCCCGGCCAGCAGCCCGGCCGCACCGTCGGTGGCGGTCAGCAGGTCTGCGAGGAAGGCCAACGCGGAGGGCGCCAGCTCGGAGACGGCCAACGCTGCGGCCCAGTCGCGCAGAGCGACTCCCGGGTCGTCGACGAGGTCCGCGAGCCGGAGCACCGGGCTCTCCGTCGCAGGTGGCCCGGTCCACCCCAGCAGGTCGGTGACGCCCTTCACGACTGTGGGTAGATACCCCTGGAGATGGCCGACCAGCTGCTGCAGCAGGTCCCAGCCCTCGGCGGGGAACGCCACGGTGCCGTCGGCGGCGATCTCGGGCAGCGCGATCGGCAGGTCCCCACCCTCGATCTCCAGGCTGAGCTCGGGGAGGTCCACGGCGGTCACCAGACCGCCCGCGGCGCTCCAGCCGAACCGGAGCCCGGCCCGAGAGGCCTTCAACGCCACCCCCTCGCCGACCTCGAGCCTTGCCTGCGGCGGGGTGACGTCGCGCAGCCGGGCACTGAGCTGGGCCTCCACGCCGGTCAGCAGGCTGGCCGAGCGAGTGGCCAGGTCGATCTCGGCCAGATGTGCCCCGATCCGGCCTTCGATCACGGGTGCGTTGCCGCCCAGCGTGTCGACGCTGGTGGTCACCACGAGGTCGACCACCAGCCGGTCCTCCACCGTCCAGAGGAGAACGGCCAGTGGCCCCACGAGGCCGACTCGCCAGGGGTCGGCGGCGGTGCCTGTACCGTCCACGGCAGCGGTGGTGGCATCGGAGAGCCCGTCACGGAGGACCTCGAGGGCGAGAGCCACGTCGCCACGGTGGTCGGCCAGCAGCTGCTTCCAGTGCCCGGACAGCTTGCCGACCGGATCGGTGGCGAGCTCGACCACTGACAGGGTGGGTGCTGTCATGCCCGGCGCGTTGCCGATGCCGAGGAGGACCTGCACCGCGACCCCGAGGTCGCCGAGGAGGTCGTCCGCGATGTCGCCCACGGCCGCCCCGGCAGCGTCCATCAGGGCGTCCGGACTGGTCAGGTCGAGGACGGCGTACTCCTGGTCGCCGATGGCCACCGTGTCGGCCGCCACCACGAACGTCGGGCGGCGCTGGGTGTCGAGTGCGAAGCCGAGCCGGAGCCGGTCGGCCCGGACGAGGGGCGGGCCGGCGACGTCGATGACCTTGTCGGCTGCGGCGCCGAGGCTGGCCCAGATGCCCAACCGGGGGACTGCAACCGCTGCCCCGGTCACCAGGTCGATCGTGCACAGGTCGACGCGGGCCTCGGCGCGCGCCGTGCTCCCCGGCTGGGTGAGGTCCATCCCCAGGGTGGGGGTGACCTGGGCATGTCCCGACTCGCCCGTGTCGACGCGGATGCCGACGCGCAGCGCGATGGTGGTGCCCGGGAGGGCGAACACGACCTCACTGCCTTCGGCCTCAGCACCGAACAGGTCGGCCAGGTAGTCGATCCAGCGCTCGCGCTGCGTCTGGTCGGTGAGCAGCGAGTGCAGCCAGGCCGTCAGGGCCGCTGGCCCCTGCTCCACCAGGCTGGCGATCGGAAAGTCCGGGATCGCATCGCCAGGGACCAGGCCGAGCATGCCGGCGACCGCGGTGAGCACCTCGTGCGCGGTCGGGGCGGCGGGGCCGCCGGGCCCACCCGGCGCCGGTATCGCCGGCGGTGCGGCGACCAGGGACCTGACCAGGGACAGCACGAGGTCGAGGACCGCGTCGTCGAGCTCGTCGGCGCCGTCCGCCGAGACGCGGATGTCCCGCGGTTCGGGAGCCCCGGGCAGCTGGAGCCCGGTCAGGGTGAGGCCGAACGAGGGGTCGGTGTCGGCCGCGTTCGTGGGGATGTCGAGGTCGATGCCGATCGCGTCGATGACGCCCGGGCCGACGACGACCGTGGCACCGATCCGGATCCGTCCGCCGACCTGGCCCAGCAGGAACGGTGTGGACGCGGTCACGCCGTTGCCGTCGACCTGGAACAGCGGGATCTCCAGGGTGGTCCGGGTGACCGCGGGCGTGGTCGTCTGTACGGCGAGCCCGAGTCCGATCCGGATCGGCCGAGGCGTCCCACCGGAGGGTGTCTCGTGGTCGAGAGTGACGCAGACGTCCAGGTGCATGGGGTCGTCTGGTGGGCGAAGAGACACCACCGGCAGCCAGGTGGTGCCTCCCGGCGCGGTGGTGCGGTCCTCGCCGCCGAGAACCTCGTCGACGAACGCGATCAGCGCGGTGCGCTGGTCGTCGTCCGAGAGCATCTGTGCCAGGTAGTGGTCGGGGCGGCCGAACCAGTCGGAGTTGGGGGAGCCGTCGTCGAACAGGCCGATCGCCCCGGCGAGGTTGCCGAGTACGCCGAGGTCGTCCCCGGTGATCGTCATCGGCTGCGGCCAGTCACCAGGCCGGTGGAGCCCGAGAAGCGGTGCCTGCCCATGGGCACCACGACCAGGCCGGCCCTGCTGGCGGCGATCTCGACGGGCACGAGGTAGTTGCCGCGGGTGTCCTTGCCGGTGGCAGCCGCCATCCCGGTGAACAGGCCCAGCAGGCACTGCCAGGCGAAGGCGACCAGCGCCTCACCCCAGGTGTCCACGACCAGGTCTGGTCCGCGGGGCCGTCTCTCCGTGGCGGCATACAGACCTCGAGGATCCTCGGGTGACCCGACCGCGAACGTGACGCGAACGCTGCCCTCGACCTGGTCACAACGGACCGGGATCACGAGGACTATCTGCCCGTCGGCCAGCTCCAGGTCGAGCTCGGCCACCACGATCGCCAGCTGGTTGCCGCCGTCCACCCACGCGATCGTCGTGCGCTTGGTCGGCCGGAAGATGCCAGCTGCCCGCAGTGCTGCGACCCGCATCAGCCGGACCGCAGAGTCGGGGTCCAGCCTGATGTCGTGACCGAGCTGACCGCTGTCACGACTCTGGGCGGGCGGCAGCGATCCTTCCGCACGCCGGCCCGCGACGTACTTGACATATTCGGGTGCAACCGAGTCCGCCAAGCTCATCCCTCACTGCCCCGTGCGAGCATGTCGCTCGCACTGAACCCGGAATGGGGAAGTGCCATTGCAAGTGAGGCGTCGGTGCTCCCGGCCCCTTGGTTCTTCGTCGCGTCCCTCGCTTTGCACGCTAGGGCAAACGGAAGTGGATCGGCAAGAGGTCGAGGAACGCCCCGTACGCCGCGACGAATCCAACGAGATCACGCCGGCTCAGTTGGGGTTCACGAGCAGGCTGAAGGTGATTGCCGACCCGCCCGCAGAGTTGGCCGTCGCGGTCAGGCCACCCTGGCTTCCCGGCGCGACGGCACCGTTGCTGTCGCCGAGAACCGCCGAGATGTGCCCGCTCGTCGTACCGGAGAGGGTCGACCGCTGGGTCACCCCGCCGGGCAGCGACCATGACGTGGTTGCGCTGCTCTTGTCGGCCCAGTAGCTGACCAGCCACTGCTGGCCATCGGGAGCGTTCACCGTCGGAGTCACGTGCGCAGCGCTGGTGCTGGTCTGCAGCGCTGACGTCGAGTCGCTCAGCGGTGAGCCCGGGTCCACGCCGCGGTAGGCGACCACGGTCGTCACGTCCTTCGCGAAGCCGCTCGAGGTCACCGACACCGGGCTGCCCGGGTCACCTCCGGTCGCGATCTTCGTGTAGGCGCGGCCGACGGTCCCGTCGCCGCTCTGGGTCTCGACCTGGGTCCAGCCGGCCGGGCCGGTGTAGGTCGGGTTGATGGTGTTGGCCACGAAGAACAGCACGAGCAGGTCACCGGCCTGCGTTGCCGCCGGGATCGTGACCGTGTGGTTCTGGCGGTTGCCGGTCGTGGAGGCGGCGCCGATCTGCGTCACGGCGGAGGGCGTGCTCGAGGGGTTGGCCGAGCGCGTGGTGGTGGCAGTGAGCAGGTCGTTGTCCGTGACCGTCAAGGTGACGGTGCGGGTGCCCGGTGTCGCGTACGTGTGCGACGTGGTCGGGCTCGCCCCGTTCGCCGTACCACCGTCGCCGAAGTTCCATGCGTAGTTGGTGATCGTGCCGTCCTCGTCGTCCGAGGCCGACGCGTCGAACGAGCAGGTGAGCTGCGGGCAGGAGACCGTGAACGATGCGACCGGCGGGATCTCCTCGGGGTCGACGATCGGCGGGCCCTGGTAGAGGAACATCACGCGTGACGACCACCCGGTGCCGGCCAGGCCAAGCGCGGACGCGGTCCCGGCCACTGGCGCACTGCCGTTCCAGTCGGCGACCGACAGCGTTCCGGTGGCGTTGGCGAAGTACAGCTTGTTGCCGGCGACGAACGCACCACGCATGTTCAGGTAGCTGACCCCGGTGACCGCGTTGCTGGTGAATCGCTGTTGCCCGACCACGTCGGACTCCGGTTCGAAGGCACGGTTGTAGAGAACGCTCTGGCCCGAGCGTGTGTAGTAGAGCTTGCCGCGATCGTGGAACAGGCTCGTGATCGTGGGAACGTCGGTGTTGTGCCAGTCGGTCTGCGGTGCGAGCAGGTCGGCTGTGTTGACCGTGACGGCCGGACCGTACGTCGACCCGTCGAAGGTGCGACGAGTCAGCGAGCCGTTGCTGTAACCGGTGTAGAGCGTGCCGTTGATCATGAACGCGCCGACCGCAGTGCCCCATCCGGTGCCGTTGGGGGCGTCGGAGCTGGAGGTCACCTGCGTGCCGTTGAATCCCCGGCGCAGCAGCTGTGACTGCCCGCTCGCCACCCGGAAGATGTCGCCGGGCAGCGTGTACGGGACGATCGGCGCCAGCACGTCTCCGGAGGCCAGGGGCAGGAACGCGACCTTGCGGTGGGTCTCGCCACCGATCGTGTCCGTGTCCGAGCCGACGAAGAGGCCCTGAGGTGTGGCGATCATGTCCTTCACCCCGACACCACGGGTGCGCGTGGGGTTCCAGGAGTACGGCAGCCCGTTGAGGGTGTTCAGCGCAGCGATGCCCGGCCGGGAGATCGCGCCCTGACCGACGGCGTCGCCGGCGGTCGGGTTGTTCTGCCAACGCTGGTGGCCACCGACGTAGACCACGTTGTTGGTGACCTCGACGGACCAGGTCGTGTCACCGCCGGTGTAGTTGGTCCAGGAGGGCCGGACGTTCTGACCGGTGGCGTTCGACTCGAAGCGGGCAACCACGTCGCAGCCCGACGTGCCGGCGTTGCTCCCGCTGGCACCGCCGTACGCGCCGGTCGTGGAGACCGCGAAGAAGGTCCCGTCAGGGGAGTACTCCACATCGGTCATGTAGGTCTCGAAAGCAGGCGAGCAGTCCGACTCGAACAGCGTGGTGTACCAGTTCGCGATGGAGTACGACGCGCCGCCGATGTCGAGCACAAGGATCTGCTCGTGGAACACGCCGTTGATGGTGGTGAAGTTGCCGATCGCGATCAGCCGGTTGTTCGCGGGGTTGGTCGCGATCTGCAGGACGTTGGTGACGGTGCCTGCCAGGTGAGCTCCGGCGATGACGCCGTTGAAGTAGGGGTCAAGGGCACCGGTGGTCGCATTGAGGGTGGCGAGCGCACGCTGTGGCTGACCGTGCACGTGAGTGAACTTGCCCGCGATCCACAACCGGTTCGCGGTCACCGAGATGTCCCGGACCTGGCCGTTGTAGCTGCCCGGGGCGAACTGCGTGATCCGGTTGCCGGTGGTCACGTCGGCCTTGTACAGCCGGCTCACGGCCACGCTGGACCCGCCCGACGTCACGCTGGTGAAGTTCCCCCCGATGTAGACCGAGCTGAGGTCCGACGCATCCTGCACCTTGTACACGGTGCCGTTGGGGTTGGGCGCGAAGCTCGTGCTCACCTGCCCCGTGGTCACGTGGAACGCGAACAGGTTGCGGCGGGGGATGTCGGTCGAGCTTCCCGCGTTGCGGACTGTGGTGAAGGCTCCGCCGACGACGATCCAGTCCCCGACCCTGGTCATCGTGACGACGTCGCCGTCCATCACATGCGGGGTGAACCCGTCCGGGTTGTCGCTCACGATGCGGCCCGGGTGAGGGGCACTGTTGCCGGTGTCCGCCGCCATCGCCGGCAACCCGATGTTCAGTCCGATGGCCGCGATGACTGCGACCAGCACAACCGCGACGACTGGTCTGCGCACGATCAAACCCCCACACCCCGGTGGCCGACAACGGCCACCCACGACAGTGTGATTCGGTACGACCGACGCTTTCAAGTCTCGTAACGGAGCGCGAGGCCAGAAGACGCGGAGAGGTCCCCGGCGGAGCGCGCCGGGGACCTTTCCGAGTGCTGACCGGTCTAGGTCAGTTGCCGTGCTGCTGGCGCAGGCGCGCGCCGAGTGCGTGCGCAGCCACGACCAGGCCGGCCGCCACCAGGACGATGTCCTTGAACACGTACTGACCGGTGAGGGTCGGACCGTTGCCGCTCCACATCTGGTCGGGGAACAGCACGAGCGGCGACATGATCCCGACCAGCGCACCGGCCAGGACGACCAGGCCGACCTTGACGAAGCGGCCGGTGACCAGCGTGAGCCCGATGATGGTCTCCGTCAGTGCGGTCAGCAGCAGGGCAGAGCTACCGCTGACCATGCCGAAGGTCAGCTTCTCGACAGTTGCGATGGCGAGGTCTTCTGCCGGGCTGGCGCCGGAGACGTACTTGAACGCGGCGAAGACCAGGAACACGAGGCCGAGGCTGACCCTGAGCACGGTGATGCTGTGGGCGGTCAGGACATCGGCGACCCGCTCGAGCACGGTGTTCACGAAGGTGCGCGGTGGGGTGGTCGTGATGTGTGACTCGGCGGTGGTCACTGGGGGACGGGCAGTGATGGTGGACATGGCGGTTCCTCTCGTAAGCGGGGTGTTGGGTGGTGATGAGCACCAACACTCGCTCCGTGATACGTCCGCGCGGATCGGCTTCAGGGCCGAACTTGTCGAGCACCGGACTGACCGGACGGCCTACGCCTCGCGACTGAGCAGCGCCACTCAGCGGCCCTTCCACACGGGAGGGCGTTTCTCGGCGAACGCCTTGAATCCTTCCAGCCCGTCCTCCGAGCCGTAGAGCGTGTCGACGGTCGACAGGGTGCGTCCGGTCACCTGGTCCAGGACGTCCTGGAACGCCGCGCCTTCCGAGGCCCGGGCCACCTCCTTGATCGCAGCGAAGACGAGCGGGGGACCTGCCTCGAGCATCCGCGCCACCTCCCAGACCCGTTCCCTCAGGGCGTCCTCGTCAGCGAGCACCTCGTTGACGAGTCCCCACCGATGCGCCTCGTCGACCCCCATCCAGCGTCCGGTCAGCAGCAGCTCCATCGCCACGTGGTACGGCATCCGCTTGGGCAGCTTGATCGTCGCGGCGTCGGCCAGGGTGCCGGCGTTGATCTCGGGGAGGGCGAACTGGGTCGGCCGGGAGGCATAGATCAGGTCGCAGGACAGCGCGAGCTCGAAGCCACCGCCCACGGCGAGACCGTGCACGGCCGCGATCACCGGCTTGTTGAGGCCGGGCAGCTCCTGGAGCCCGCCGAATCCGCCGACGCCGTAGTCGCCGTCCACCGCGTCACCGCCGGCCGCCGCCTTCAGGTCCCAACCGGCGGAGAAGAACTTGTCGCCGGCGGTCCGGAGGATGGCCACCCGCAGGTTGGGGTCGTCGCGGAACTCCGCGAACACCTTGCCCATCACCCTGCTGGTGGCGAGGTCGATCGCGTTCGCCTTGGGCCGGTCCAGAGTGACCTCGAGGATCCCGCCTTCACGCCAGACCCGGACTTCGTCGCTCATCTGCTCTCTCCTTCGGTCATCCCGTGGTCATGCTCCGAGCGGACGGAGCAGCGCACGGGAGATGATGTGCCGCTGGATCTCGGAGGTGCCGTCCCAGATGCGTTCGATGCGGGCATCGCGCCAGATCCGTTCCAGTGGCAGCTCGTCCATCAGCCCCATGCCACCGTGAATCTGGATCGCCTCGTCGGCCACCATCGCCAGGACCTCCGTCGCCTTCAGCTTCGCCATCGCGATGTCGGCATCCGCTGCGAGCCCGTTGTCGTACCTCCACGCAGCATCCAGGGTCAGCAGCTCCGCAGCACGCAGCTCCATCGCCATGTCGGCGAGCTTGAACGAGATCCCCTGGAAGCGCCCGATCTTCTGGCCGAACTGGACCCGGTCGGCGGCATGGCGGACCGACAGGTCCAGCGCGCGTTCGGCACGCCCGAGACAGGTCGCGGCCACCTGCAGCCGGGTGCTGCCCAGCCAGGTGCCTGCCAGGTCGAACCCCTTGCCCTCCTCGCCGAGCAGCGCCTCGGCGGGCACGTGGCAGTTGTCGAAGTCGAGGATCGCGTTGGTGTAGCCGCGGTGAGACACGTTCCGGTAGCCGTCGTGTACGGCGAGACCGGGGGTGTCGAGGTCGACCAGGAAGGTCGACATCGCCTTCGGCCCGTCGGCCTGCTCGTCACGCTGGTCATCTGTTCGGGCGAACAGGATCACGAAGTCCGACTCCTGCGCGTGGCTGATGAAGTGCTTGGTGCCCTTGATCCGCCAGCCGTCGCCGTCCCGCACGGCCTTGGTGCGCATCGCCCGCAGGTCGGAGCCCGCATCGGGCTCGGTCAGCGCGAGGCAGTCACGTCGCTCGCCCCGGATGCTCGGATACAGGTAGCGCTCCTTCTGGGCATCGGTGCCGGCCAGCAGGATGTTCGAGGGCCGCCCGATGCAGGAGTGCAGGGCGTAGTTCGCCCTGCCGAGCTCCTTCTCGTAGAGCACCCAGGTGACGGTGTCGAGACCGGCGCCGCCCACCTCCTCCGGCATGTTGGCGGCGTGCAGGCCGGCGCTGATCGCCTTGTGCTTGATCTGCTCGGCGAGCTCGTGCCGGAGCACCCCCGTGCGCTCGACCTCCGCCTCGTGGGGGTAGAGCTCTCGCTCCACGAACGACCGGGTGACCTCCACGATGCTGCGTTGCTCCTCGGTGAGGGAGAAGTCCATCAGCGTGTCTCCTTGTCCATCGGCTCAGCCGTTCCGCAGTGCTTCGCGCGCAGCAGCCCGTCCGGTGCGTACGGCGCCTTCCATGTAGCCGGCCACCCACTGGTCCGAGCCGCAGACGTAGAACGGCGGCTCGTGGGTGCCGTGCAGCGGCCCGACGGCCTCCACGTCACCGGGCCGCCAGTTCGTCACGTAGCCCTGCGTCCAGGGGTCGGTGCCCCACAGCCGGGTCCACGTCTCTATCGGGCTGGTCGCCGCCGGTCCGTACATCGCGGCGATCTGCTCGAGGGCTTCGCGCGTCTGCGTCTCGGCATCGGACGCGGCGAAGGCCGCGTAGCGCTCGGGTGGCACCAGCGCCGACAGGATCCCCTCACTCTGCGGCCAGGTGGAACCGAGCACGCTCTCGTTCTCGGAGAGTGCGTTCTGCCCGGTCCGGCGCCAGAAGGGCACGTCGTACGCCGCGACGAACTTCGCTGCCCACGCGTGCCGCTGACGGCGTAGGGAGCGGAGGCGCTCGTCGCTGACGCCGTTGATCGTGATGTCGCGGGCGGGTCCGGCAGGAACGGCCAGCACTACTGCGCCGGCCTCGAGCACCTCGCCGGAGTGAGTCGTCACCACGCCACCCGTCGCACCGATCGAGATCGTGGCGACCGGCGTGGACAGGCGTACGTCGCCGAGCTCGTCGGCCATCCGCTGCGCCACGGTGGCCGACCCTTCGGCGACGCGGAGGTTCTCCCACTCCTCGAAGTCGTAGGACCCGCTGCCACCTCCGACGGCGATCTTTCGCGCGTAGGCGAACAGACTGGTGCGCTCGATCGACCCGTCCGCGAGACCCAGCTGGGCAAGCTCCTTGAGGCGCAGGACCGCTGCCGTTGCGCCGACCTCGCGCAGCCAGTCGCCCACGCTGAGCTGGTCCAGCCGGTGCAGGTCGGGGGAGCCGAGCGGGTTCTCCGGGTCGATGCCGGCGACGACCGTGGTCAGCGCCTTCTCGACGTCGTCGTAGGAGGCGATGTCGGCCGAGGTGAACCACGAGGGCCACTCACCCACGTCGAGGGAGTCCGGGGTCTGGCGGGTGATCTCGCCGGGCTCCGCGACGTATGACGGCACCAGGGTCAGACCGAGCTCGGCCACGAGCCCGAGGTAGGAGGTGTGGCTGTTGCCGACCACCTCACCGCCCAGCTGCACGAGGCGACCGTCGTCCAGGCGCACCTGCTCGACCCTGCCGCCCACCCGGTCGCGCGCCTCGAGGACCGTGACCGAGGCACCGCCCGCACGCAGGTCGCGCGCGGCACTGAGACCGGCGAGCCCCGCGCCGACGACGACGACGTCGCGACGCGTCATGTGAGCACGACGGCGTGCTCGGGCAGCCAACCGATGTCCACGCGGTCACCCGGCTCCCACCGGTTGTCCGCACGCATGCGCGGCAGGTTCTGCTCCAGCACGGTGATGGTCACGCCTGTCCCCACGGAGACGAGGTACTGCGTGGTGGACCCGTGGTAGCTCGTCGACACGATCGTGCCGGGCGTCTGCACCATCGCCGGCGGTGAAGTCGCTCATCCAGATCTTCTCGGGGCGGATGGTCACGCTGACCTGGTCGCCGTTGGCCGAGCCGGTGTGCCCGGGAACCGGGAGCTTCAGGTCGTCAGCCACAGTCACTGCGCTGTCGGCGTACGTCCCGCTCATCAGGTTGCTGGTGCCGATGAAACCGGCGGCGAACACCGACGTGGGGTTCTCGTAGACGTCCTCCGGGGTGCCGCACTGCTCGATCACGCCTCCGTTCATGATCGCCACCCGGTCGCTCATGCTGAGCGCCTCGTCCTGGTCGTGGGTGACGAACAGGAAGGTGATCCCGACCTCTCGCTGGATCGACTTCAGCTCGGCCTGCATGGCGTGGCGCAGCTTCAGGTCCAGGGCGGCGAGTGGCTCGTCGAGGAGCAGCACCTTCGGCCTGTTGATCAGCGCGCGAGCGAGAGCGACGCGCTGCCGCTGGCCGCCGGAGAGTTCTGAGGGACGGTCCTTGCCCCGCGAGCCGAGCTCGACGAGCTCGAGCATCTCGGCGACGCGCCGGTCGATGTCGCCACGGTCGACTCCTTTGCGCCGCAGGCCGAAGGCGACGTTCCGGCGCACGTCGAGGTGCTCGAAGAGCGCATAGCTCTGGAAGACGGTGTTGACGTCGCGCTTGTGCGGGGGAGTGCTCGTCACGTCCTCGCCCCCGACCAGGACCGAGCCGGACGTCGGGTCGCTGAAGCCGGCGATCATCCGCAGGGTGGTGGTCTTGCCGCAGCCCGACGGTCCGAGAAGCGAGAAGAACTCGCCACTGCTGACGTCCAGGTCGAGGTCGTCGACCACGGTGGCGCCGGCGAAGACCTTGGTCAGCCCGCGCAAGGAGACTGCTGGGGTGTTCATCGGCGTTCGCCTCCGGTGATGAGGTCCAGGCTGGACGACTTGTTGAACAGGCGCGGCAGCAACAGAGCCGCCACGATCAGCAGCGCCGAGAGCGCCAGCATCAGGGTGCCGACGGCGTTGATGGCCGGCGAGACACCGAACCGGATCGACGAGTAGATGCGGACCGGCAGCGGCTGAGGGTCGACCCCGGTGGTGAAGAACGCGAGTACGAAGTCGTCGAAGACCAGCGCGAAGACGAGCAGCCCGGAGGCGATCAGCGCCGGAACCAGAGCCGGGAGGGTGACCAGTCGCAGCGACTGCCAGGGCGTGCACCCGAGGTCACGGGCCGCTTCCTCGACCTCGAGCGGGATGGTCGCCAGCCGGCCGCGGACGATCACGGTGACGTAGGCGATGGAGAACGTGATCTCGGCGAGTACGACGGTGCCCAGCGAGAGCTTGAGGCCCACCCCGGTGAACACCAGCAGGGCGGCGACGCCGGTGACGATCTCCGGCGTGACCAAGGGCAGCAGGGTGATCGCCCCGATCACCCGTCCGCGCCGCGACCGGACCCGCTCGAGACCCAGCGCGAGCATCGTCCCGAGCACGACGGCGGCGACGGCTGAGATCGAGGCGATCTCCAGGCTGGCCACGAGGGACTCCAGCAGGGCGGCGTTGTGGAAGAAGTCGTCGTACCACGTGGTGCTGAACCCGGTGAACGCCGACAGGGACTTGGTGTCGTTGAAGCTGAACAGCGCCACCGCGAGGATCGGCAGGTAGAGCCAGGCGAAGAAGACCACGGTGATCGCGACGGCCACCGCGGGCTTGCGCTCCAGACGCTTGGCCCGGGCCATCACAGCTCCCGCGCCTTCGTCGAGGTCGCGCGCAGGTAGACGACCATCAGCACCGTGAGTGCGGCCATCATCGAGACCGTCATCGCCGAACCGAGCGGCCAGTTCTGCCCCTCGACGAACTGCTGCTGGACCAGGTTGCCGATCATGAAGGTGCTCGACCCACCCAGCAGCTGGGCGCTGACGAAGTCCCCGAGGGCGGGCAGGAACACCAGCAGCATGCCGCCGTACAGCCCGGCGCGCGTAGCCGGGAGAGTCACGGTGAAGAAGGTCCGCAACGGCGAGTGGTAGAGGTCCTTGCCTGCCTCGATCAGGGAGACGTCCATCCGCTCCAGCGAGGCGTAGATCGGCAGGATCATGAACACCACGAAGCCGTAGACCAGGCCACCGATCACCGCCCATGGCGTGTTCAGCAAGGAGAGTCCGTCGCCCAGACCGGTCTTCCTGATCCCGCTGTTGACCAGGCCGTCGTCGGAGAGCAGCGCCTTCCACGCGTACATCCGGATCAGGTAGCTGGCGAAGAACGGCACCACGATCGCTGCGATCAAGGCGTTCTTGTAGCGACCGCCGTGCAGGGCGATGGCGTAGGCGACCGGGTAGGCGATCAGCACTGAGATGGCGACGGTGGCGAGCGCGTAGAGCAGCGACCTGATGAACAGCCGGAGGTAGACCTCGTCCCAGAGTGCCCGGTAGTTCGCGGTCGTGTCGCCGAAGACCGGAAAACCGTCGCGGGTCGTCGTACCGAACGAGAGCAGCACCACGATGACCATGCTGGAGACGAAGAAGATGACCATCCAGGCGGTCGGCAGTGCGAGCAGGAAGCCCCACAACCGGGTGCGCTGGGACGAGCGGCGTGGACGGGTCGCCGGCTCGGCGGGGCGGGTGGCCATGTCGGTCGCCACGTCAGCTCGCCTTCACTTCGGTCCAGGCTGCCGTACGGCGCTGGACGTCCTTGGTGCTGAGCAGTCGGAAGACGTCGGGATTCTCGAGGTCCTTCACGTCGAGGTCGCAGGCCGGGACCTCCTTGGCCAGGTCGGAGAACGTCGAGACCGCGTCGCGCACCGGCAACGGGTAGTAGAGATAGTTGATGTTCTTGATCGCGTTCTCGGGCCTGAGCAGGTAGTCGATGAACACCATCGCGGTCCCGGGATGCTGCGCGTTGGTCGGGATCGCGTAGGCGTCGGAGTTGATCGGCGTCCCCTCCTTCGGAGCTTCGAAGTCGTAGTTCTCCTTGTTCTCCACCAGCCCCTCGCGCAGGTACATGAAGTCGCCGCTCCACATGTGGTGGATCCACGCGCCGCCGCCGTTCATGTTGTTGACGTCGTCGGAGGAGTAGGCGCGCAGGACCTTCTTCTGGCTGATCAGCAGCTTCTTCATCTCGTCGAGGTGCGACGCCTTGGCCGTGTTGACGTCGTACCCCAGGAGCAAAGCGGCCATCGCGAGCGCCTCGTCCTGGTCGTCGAGGGTGAAGATGTGGCCGGCGCCCTCGGGGTTCCACAGGTCGCGCCAGCTGCCCGTCATCTCGCTGACCTTGTCGGTGCGCCAGCCGATGCCGGTCTTGTAGACGGTGAACGGCACCGAGACCCGTGACTTCGCGTCGTACCACGGGTCGGTGAAGTAGGACCCCGGGTAGAAGACCTGTTCGGCGTTGGTGAGCTGGTCGGCGTCGATCGCGCGGAGCTTTCCCTCCCGGCGCATCTTCACGACCCACTTGGCGATCGGGAAGATGATGTCGTACTGGTTGCCGGCGGCGATCTTCGCGTACATGCCCTCCATCGAGTCGAAGTTCGACTGGATGATCTTGACGCCGTACTCCCGCTGGAAGCCCTTGAAGATGCTGGGGTCGAGGTAGTCAGCCCAGTTGAAGTACACGAGGTCGCCGTCGATCTCCGCCTTGGCGGACTTGGGCAGCGGCGCCTTCGCGGGTACGTCGTCGCGGATGTAGGCGCAGCCCGGCAGGGCCGAGGCCGCACCGAGGGCCAGACCGCCGCGCAACAGGGTGCGGCGGGTGGTCGACGGCACGGATGCTGTCACGCCTTCGACCCCGCCAACAGGTCGACGGGCTTCGGCAACGGGCCGTCGTGGCCGACGAGCATCCCCACGGTGGCAGCGATCGTGGCGCGGGCCTCGTCGAGGTTCAGGTGGGGGTCGTGGGCGACCACCCGGGCGCCCAGGCCGTCGCACAGCGCCACAGCTGTCTCGGCGATCTTCCGGGAGTCGATGGCCGGTGCGAACACCCCGGCCTCGATGCCCTCGGTGATGATGCCGGCAACTGTGGAGTAGAAGTCCTCGTAGAGCTGCGCGCCCACCATGGCCAGCTCGGGCTGGCGGATGCAGAGCAGCGCCAGCTCCTGCCAGAGCAGCCACTCGTCGGCGAGCCGCTTGTCGCTCGGCAGGCATCGGTCGAGGAAGGACGACAGGCGCTGCGCCGGCTGGCTCCCGGCCAGGCGCAGCGCCTGTTGGTTGAGGACGCCGGAGACGCCGTGCGAGTAGCTCAGCACGTCGGCGAAGAGCTGTTCCTTGGTGTCGAAGTGGTAGTGCAGCAGCCCGGCCGAGACGCCCGCTGCCTTCGCGATGCCGGCCATCCGTACCTTGGCCAGTCCGTCGCGCACGATGCAGTCGGCGGCGGCAGCCAGGATCCGCGTGCGGGCCTCAGCGGCGGCCAGGTCGCGCTGGTTGGGACGGGTCTCCGACACGGGTACTCCCTCCGGCGCGATGGCTGTGCCGACTTTGACTGTTCAGTCAGTCAGTGATGCTAGGCTCGCCGGGATGAGGCGTCAAGGGTCCCCGCAAGGGCCCCTTCCACAGTCAGCGCCCGGCCCCGCGACCGCGGCCGGAGGGTCGCTGGATGCCCTCTTCGACCCGGGTTCGATCACCGTGGTCGGCGCGAGCAGCGACTCCTCCAAGTGGGGGCACATCCTCGGCCGCCGAGCGCTGGAGTCCAGTGGTGACCGGCCGGTGCTGCTGGTCAACCGTCGAGGGGCCGAGGTGCTCGGACGCGGTACGCACCGCACCCTGGCCGACGCGCGCGCGACGTACGGCGAGCCGCTCGACCTGGTGGTGGTCTGCGTGCCCGCGGCCGAGCTGGTCCAGGCCGTCGCGGACGCGGTCGGAGCCGGAGCCCGGTCGTTGGTGGTGATCACGGCCGGGCTCTCCGAGCTCGGCTCCGACGGCGCTCTCGCGGAGGCCGAGGCAGTGCGCCTGGTCCGGTCAACCGGCGCGGTCCTCGTCGGACCGAACTGCCTGGGCGTCGTGGACACCAGCACCCAGCTCCAGCTGAGCCATGACCTGCTGCCGGTCGGCAACGTGGCGGTGCTCAGCCAGAGTGGCAACGTCGTCCTCGACCTGGCTGCCCTGCTGAAGGACCGGGGGCTGGGCATCTCCCGGTTCGTCTCGCTCGGGAACCAGGCGGACCTGACGGTGGTGGACCTGATGGCGTCCTGCGTCGAGCACGACGCCACCCGGGCGGTCGCGATCTACGCCGAGGACGTGGTCGACGGACGCGCGTTCGTCGCTGCTGCCCGCGCTCTGCGCGAAGCGGGCAAGCCCGTCGTGTTGATGGCGCCGGGTCGCTCGGCCTCGGCCGTCCGCAGCGCCGTGTCCCACACGGGTTCGCTGACCAGTGCCTACCAGGTGGTCGACGCGGCCTGTGCCGCCGCGGGTGCCCATCGGGTGGACAACCCGACCCAGATGGCCGACCTGCTGGAGGGCCTGGTCGCCGCCCGCCGGATGCCCGGTCGACAGGTCGCGATCCTCACTGACGGTGGCGGGCACGGTGCGATCGCGGGGGACGCGCTGGCCGTTCTCGGCCTGGAGTCACCGGTGCTCGCCGAGAGCACGTGCACGCTGTTGCGCGCCCAGCTGAAGCAGATCTCCACGGTGTCCAACCCGGTCGACCTGGCGGGCGCGGGGGAGCAGGACCCGATCACCTACGTCCGGGCGCTTGCGACCCTGCTGGCCGCCGCCGAGGTCGACGGCGTGGTCGTCACCGGTTACTTCGGTACCTACTCGACCCAGGCGTCATCCCTGGCGGCCCTCGAGGTTGCCGCCGCGCGGGTGATGGTGGACGTCGTGGCTGGCCAGTCCAAGCCGGTCGTCGTGCAGATGATCCATCCCGACGGGGAGACCGGATCGCTGCTGCGTGCCGCGGGGATCCCGGTGCACCGCGACATCGACCGGGCCTGCGCGGTGCTGGCAGGGCTGGTGGAGCACCCGCTTCCGTCGATCGACGTGGAGCCGGAGGCCGCGCCGGCGATCACCGACTCGTCGTACGACGCGGCGAAGGGGCTGTTCGCGGATGCGGGCATCTCCTTCCCTGCCGCGCGCACCATCCTGGGTCGGGACGAGCTCGCCGGAGCCATGGACGCGACCGGGTTCCCGTTGGTGCTGAAGGCCCTCGGGCAGGTGCACAAGTCCGATGCCGGCGGCGTGGTGCTCGGCATCGCCGACGGGCCCACGGCCATCGCGGCGTACGACGACCTGGTGGCCCGGCTCGCTCCGCCGGCGATCTCCGTCGAGGCGATGGCCGACCTCGATCAGGGCGTCGAGCTGATCGTGGGCTGCGTCCGCGAGCGCACCTTCGGGAGCGTCATCATGGTCGGCATCGGCGGGATCCACGCCGAGGTGCTGGCCGACACCGCCTGTGCGCTGGCCCCGGTCGGCGTCGAACAGGCCAGGCGGCTGGTGCTCTCCTTGAAGGGTGCGCCCCTGCTGACCGGTGCCCGGGGGAGGGCGTCGGTCGACCTCGACGCGCTGGCCACAGCGATCAGCGCGGTCTCACGCGTCGCTGCTGCGCACCCCGAGCTTGCCGAGCTGGAGATCAACCCGTTGCTGGCCGGGCCCGCCGGTGTCCTCGCGCTCGACGCTCGCGTGGTTCTCGCTCAGCCCTCGACGTCGCGCAGGTAGCGCTGGTCGAAGTTGTAGACCCAGGAGTCCTTCGCCGGGAACACCCCGTGGTCGAAGGCGCGCGAGGTGACGCCGCGCTGGACGCGCTCACACGCCTCGTTGTCCTGACGCGTGACCAGCTCGTTGAAGTCGATCACCGGGGTGGGGTCGAAGTCGGGCTGCTCGAGCGCCTCGGGGTTGAAGAGGTACTCGGTCACCAACCGACAGCTCTGCGGTCCCGTCGGGAACACCGCCGTGGCCAGGCAGGTCGAGCCGTCGACATCGAGGAACATCGTCGGGTAGACCATGGCGCCGTAGTAGGCCTCGGGGTCGCCCTGGCCCTTGAATCCAGGCAGCAGCGGCAGCCGCAGGCGCGCGTCGGTGACCATGGCCGTGCGTCCGTCGGCGAGCGTGACGCCGCCGTCCTCCCGGCCGCTCTCGAAGATGGAGCCCTTCTTGTACGCCGGCACGATGGCCACCAGCTCGGGGTGGATCGTGGGGCAGTGCAGGCACTCGTTGTAGTTCTCCAGCACGATCTTCCAGTTGGCATTCACCTCCATGGTCGAGATGTGCCCGATGCGCAGCTCTGAGAGCCCGACCCGGGCCAGCCCGAGCGGCGCGTCCTGCTGGTCGGCGAGGTCCTCGAGCAGGGGTCGCGGCTCCTCGCGGGAGAGGTTGACGAAGACGAAGCCCTCCCAGATGTCGGTGCGGACCGGCCACAACGAGGTGTTCTCGCGGTCGATCTCCTCGCGGTCGATCATCGGGGTGGTGACCAGCTTGCCGTCGAGCGCGTACCCCCAGGCGTGGTACGGACAGCGCAGGTGGCTGCGCGCGAAGCCTTGCTCTTCGTCGCAGAGGCGCGACCCGCGGTGGCGGCAGACGTTGTAGAACCCGCGGATCTGCTCGTCCTTGCCGCGGACGAGCAGCAGGCTCTCATCGCCGATCTCGACCCGCATCCACGAGCCCGGCTTGGGCAGCCGTTCGGCCCGGCCGACATAGATCCAGTTGCGGTAGAAGACCCGCTCCTGGTCGATGCGGTAGGTCTCGTCGGAGTAGTACGCCGCGCCGGGCAGCGTCTCGCGGGTCGGTTCGGTGGTGGTGGCCATGGCGACTCCTGTTCCGGATTCGCTAACTGTACAGTCAGTCAGTCACTTTGGCCCAGCCCCGCGGCTGGTGATCTTGTCGCGCTCGGGACTGTCAGCGCGGGCTGTGATGATGGAGCGATGACGACCTATTCCGGCACGAAGGAGTTCGAAGGCGCGACCTTCGTCAAGACCAGCTTCAAGGGAGCCACCCTGCGATTCTCCGATGTCAGCGGTGTCACGATGCGCGGCGTGGACGTGGGCGGCCTCGACATCGACAGTCACGACCTGTTCTTCGGCAGCCTCTTGGTCAACGGTGTTGACGTGGTGCCGTTCGTGGACGCCGAGCTCAACCGACAGTTCCCGGGCCGCGAGCTGCAGAAGGCGCAGACTCCCGAGGGCCTGCGCGAGGGTTGGGTCGCTGTGCAGGCCGCGTGGCAGACGACGGTGACGGATACGCCGCCGGACCTGGTGGACGCCCACGTCGAGGACGAGTGGTCCCTGGCCGAGACCCTGCGGCACCTCATCCTGGCGACCGACGCCTGGCTCCGCGGCGGGATCCTGCGCGTGCAGCAGCCCTTCCACGAGATCGCCCAGATCTTCACCGGTGCCGAGGAGGCGGGCTTCGACATGTCGATCTTCCGCGTGGACCCGCCGTCGTACGAGGAGATCCTCGCGGTGCGGGCCGAGAAACAGCAGCTGGTGACCGACTTCCTGGACACGGCCACGGCCGAGCTGCTCGCGGAGGAACGCGACAATCCGTGGGGCGGCGATGACTGGCACCCCAGCGTCGGTGACTGCATACGCGTGATCCTGGAGGAGGAGTGGGCGCACCTGCGCTACATCCGACGGGATCTCGCTCTGTTGCGCTGAGCCAGACGAACTGCGTCTAGCGACGGGTGGAAACGACACGACCCCACGTCGTGTTGATGTCTGCAGTGCGTGCCTGGTAGTCACGGGCGCCTGCCTGGGTGAAGGTGGTCCAGGCCTGGCCGTTGCTGTTCGTCCTGAGCATCCGGAAGTACTTCCAGGCGCACGTGCTGCAGGTGCGGGAGTACAGAGGTACCTGCGTGCCAGACCAGGCCCGGAAGCCTTCTGCGCTGGGCGTGTACCGCGTAGCCGTGGTCCGCAGGGTCACCTTGTTGCCGCTTCGGGCCGACGTCAGGTAGAGCCGAGACCACAGGCGCACCGAAGTCGCGACCGTGTTCTGGGTCAGTTCGTTGGAGTCAGCGTCGTAGGCGCTCGATGGCCGCACCACGTGCGATCCGAGATGCTCCCAGTCGTAGAACTCCCAGACCGCCGAACTCTCGCCCGTGTCGAAGAAGAAGATGCTGGATGGGCCGTAGTAGGTGTGGGCTACATCCCAAGCGGCCCAGTCCTCGCCCGATGCCGCACAGTCCGGGGCCAGCCGGGCCGTGAACCTCTCGTATGGCGCGTCAACGGCGAGGCGCGCTGGCAGCGCAATCGAGCAACTGCCACCTGGAAAGGCCGCGGCCGGCGATGCCGTGAACGACAGAGTGGATGCGGTGGCTACCACGGCGACCAGGAGGCATCCGAAGAACTTGTTCATTGTGTTGGTCCCGAGATTCGACGGTTGGACAAAGGCTGGGTGAGCATATTGAGGTCCCGGATTCCCACCCAAATCGCCGGATCGGCTACCCGCCCCCGGGCTATACCGCGGGCGAGATCCGGGAGAAGCCAGCGGACTACTGATCGCTTGCTGCGCCCTCGAGGGCATCGCGGTAGGCGACCACGGCGGAGACCCGTCGATGCACGTCGGGCCCCTCTGGGATGCCGAGCTTCCGAAAGATCGAGGTCGCGTGCTTCTCGACCGACGACAGTGACAGGTGCATCTTTCGGGCGATGGTCGGATTGGCCATGCCTTCAGCCATCGCCTTCAAGACTGTCAGTTCACGCGTCGACAGGTGGGCCAGAACTCCCGGGGGTACATCGGCTCGCGTTCTGCGCGCCAGCCGGCCTCGGGCCGCCGCGAGTTCGCTCGCGAGAGTGTCGAGGTGCCGAGCGACCGGGCCGAAGGCGAGCGCCAACGGCAAGACAGGTGCTCCGAGGAGGAACAACGCGGTGACGGCTCCCTGGTGGCCGGGGCCGAGCAGCGTGCCTGCGAGTACGAGTGCGGCAATGAGGGCAACACCGGCCATCGGCCAGCGCATCGCGGAGCGCGAGTCCGCCTCAGCGCGACGGTAACGCACCACGAAGGTGGCCACCGCGAGCAGGGGGAGCAGGAGCAGCGACGCGGTCGCCCCCTGGGCAACCCTTGTCGGCAGGAAGTGGAGCACGGGGCCGAGCTCGCGAGTGTCGTCGAGAAGGGCCGGGGTGGGGCCGGACAGGCCGGCCAGGAGTGGGCCGACGGTGCCGAGGGCCACCGCGACAGCGAGGAGGGGGATGGAGGGGCGCTGGGTCGGGTACGACGCCGCGAGCCACACGAGGGCGACAAAGCCACCAAGGAAGAGCCACTGAGAGGCAAGGTGGATCAGGTCAGCTTGATCTCCGCTCGCCGAGAGCGCCTGGTTGCCGCCGAGGAACGCCAGCAGATGGCAACACCCGACCGCGATCAAGCCACCCGCCACCCGAGGCGGCGTACCGAGCCGGTACCCCAGGAGGCCCGCCCCCAGGAAGCACGCTGGCAGTACGAGGATCTCCAGCACCCTCACAGTGTGGCTGCGCCGGCGCCATCGTGCATTGCGGTCAGCCGTAAAGCTTGTTCACTACGGTCGACCACGTGGCGGCAAGGTGGTTGCGGTTCCTAGCGTCGACGGCGTCCATGTCCGTGCATGAAGGGAACCACCGTGACCATTCTCCAGAGAGCAGCCCAGGGCCTCATGGCCGTCTTCGGCCTCCTCATCATCGCGATCCTCGCCTCCGTCTACGCCGACACCAGCGAGACGCGTTTCCCCGACAGCGCCAATGCCCTCATCGCCACCGCGGGTGTCGCGTTCGGCACGCTGGTGATCGCACTGGCTACGGCGGGAGTCAACTCCGGTGAGCGCTGGGCATGGCTCTCGCTGTGGGTCCTCCCGGGGTTCTTCCTTTCCCACTGCCTCATCTTGGGAACGTGGATTCCTGACGGTCTCTTCCTGGTGCTCAGCGTGGTGGCACTGACAGTGACACGCCCCCGCTACGGCACCCCCCAGCTCTCACGGGGCGTCAGCGCGAGAGGATGACCTTCACCCGGCCGGAGCGGAACACCTTGAGCACGCCGTTCTGGAAGCGTGCGTACTGGCCACGCTTGAAGCGGCCGGGCGCGGTGCGCGGGAAGCCGAGCTTGGAGCTCGCGGCGCCGCGTCGTACGTAGGCCTTGAGCACCTTGCCGTAGAGCTCGTGGGCGCCGACGCCGTACTTCGCGAAGATGCGACCCTTCTGGAAGACGCGCGCGCGGCCGCCCGCCACGGAGTACTCCGCGGCCCGGGGCGCACCGAGGACCGACCGGTAGCCGCCGATCGCCTTCCATCGCAGTGTGATCGCGGTGTCCCGCGCGGACGTCGCACCGTTCTGGATGTTGCGTGCCAGGGTCCGGATGTAGGGGAGCTTGGCGTAGAGGTAGCGGCCCGGGCAGGCGGTCGAGCCGACGTCGCGGTGGCCGTTGATGGCCGGCAGCCACCGGTTCTTGACATAGACCCGTGGCGCGTTGGCGGGGATGTTGTAGAGGGAGAGCTTCCAGGCGAACAGCCGCGCGTAGGCAGTGAGCACGTCCTGCGGCGGGTTCGCGGTGTCGAAGTTGCCGATCGCCGACAGCGCGAAGGAGACCTCGTTGTACCCCAGCGTGTGGGCCCCGACGACCGGGCTGCTGACACCGCCGTAGCGGCCCTCCCAGATGCGGCCGAACCGGTCGACGAGGTAGTTGTAGCCGATGTCGCGCCAGCCGCGGGACTGCGTGTGGTACGCGTAGATCCCGCGGATCAGCGCGGGCACCTGGGCCGGTGTGTAGTTGTTCGCGTTCACGGTGTGGTGGACGAACCCGGCCCTGACCGTGCCCATGCTGGGCCGGGTCTGTTCGCGCAGCCGCTCGTTGGCACCCCACTGGGCGCGGGAGTAGATGAAGGGCTTCGTCGCGACCTTCATCGCGCTCAGCGCAACCGTGTCCGAGGCGTCGGAAGAAGCGGAGGCTTGGGGCGCCGCACCGGACGTCACCTCGGGTGCTGGCAGCTTGGAGGTGTCGATGGCCGGGGCGGCCTTGGTCAGGGTGCCGGTCCCCGGGTCGATCACGGCCAGCTTGAGGCCGGGCGGGGTGGTCCCGTCGGTGGTCTCCGCCTTCATCTGCACCCGGTCCACGTCACCGATGACCAGGGCGTCGGTGCCGGGACGTTCCTTGCGGGCGGCCTGCTCGGCGGAGTCGCCGTCCGGGCCGTGCTCGTCGTGGTAGGCCGCGTCCATCCACTCCGACCAGGCGCCGTTCTTCTCGGTGCGCACCTGGACCACGACGCTGTCCTCGGCGTACTCCACACCGTGCTTCCAGGTGACCCCAACGGTGGCGTAGCCACGCACGGGCTGGGGGTCGGAGAGCGCCACCAGTCGTTTCGTGCCCTGTGTCTGCTTCGGCGCCTGTGTGGCGGAGCGCCGGCTCGTGGCCGGGTCCGCGGCGGCACCGCGCGTCTTGTCGGAGATGCCGGTCACCCGGACCTCACGGACGTGCGGGGTCACCGGAGCGGCGTCGACCTTGGTCCTCCGCGGCTTCTCGCTCTTGGTCAGGGCGTCCAGCTGCGGGACCACTCCCGGAGACATGTCCCGGGCGCCGGCGAGGTTGCCGGGCTGCCGAACGACGTCGAGGGTCTGGACACCGGCGGCGGAGACACCAACAGCGAGGACGGCAGCCGTGACCAGGGATTGCTGGCACAACGTGACGTAGCGGGCACGGCTGAATCGCAAAGAAATGCACTCCATGTGAGGGGGAAGTTGTTCACACGAGTACCAAGGTTCACACCCGTTACAGGCATTTGGAAAGGGAAGGTCCCGAATTACAAACGTGTATTTAATGAATCACACAGCTGTATTTCCAAACATTCATCGCGCACTCGACGTCCACCGCCGCACCACGGCGAGGGTCTCGGCGCAGGCGAAGGGAGTCATCTGATCGCCCCCTCGGCGGGTCGAAATGACCTGGCGGCTTCAGTCGGAGGCGAGCCTCGGAGTTACCCCAGTTGAAGCGCGTGCAGCTGGCCGGTGTTACCAGGCTGATGAGGGATCAACGCGTCACGACACGGATCGCGCGCGAAGCCTCGGGACCGGGCGGAACGAGCGCGGCTTCGATCCGGGTGCGGACCTCGTCGGGGAATGGGGTGGAGGAGGCGCCGGTGACGTGTACGCCCAGGATCTCCTCGGTGGCCCGGAGCGTTCCAGCAGCCCACAGCTCGTGCCAGATCCACAGCAGCTTCGGCGTCGAGCCGAACAGCCACGAGCGCACCTCGAGTCGCTCGCCGGGACCCACCTGGTCGAGGTAGCGGATGTGCGCCTCGACGGTGAACAGCGAGGCCCCTGTCCGCTCGCGGTACTCCGGCCCCAGGCCGACCGTGGCCATCACCTCGTCGGTGGCATGGCCGAGCACCAGCACGTAGTAGGCCTCGGAGAGGTGGCCGTTGTAGTCGATCCACTCCTCGCGGACGTCCTCGGTCCAGGTGCACAGCGGCTCAGCCACGGTTGGCCGACCTCATACGCGTCCGAGGGCACGCAGGACGGCGATCACCCCTGCGTCGCGCTCGGCGACGAGCTGGTCGATGGTGCGTCCGTCGGCCTCGCGGTCGCACCCGTCGACCACCGCGTCACGCAGCTCCGGCGTGAGCTCGGCGGAGACCAGCCGGGTCCAGGGAGACTTCAGCGACGGACCGAAGTGGTCGAGCATGTGCGCCATGCCGCCCTGGCCACCCGCGAGGTGGAAGGTGAGCATCGGCCCGTGGATCGGCCACCGCAGACCGGGACCGTCGGTGATCGACAGGTCGATCTGCTCGACCGTCGCCTCGCCCTCGGCGACCATGTGCAGCGCCTCCCGCCACAGGGCCTCCTGCAACCGGTTGGCGACGAAGCCCGGCACCTCGCGCTCCATCGTGATCACCGACTTGCCGGCGTGCTTGAAGAAGTCGGAGGTCCACGCGACCACCTCGGGCGAGGTCTCGACGCCTCCGACGACCTCGACGAGCGGGATGAGGTACGGCGGGTTGAACGGGTGACCCACGACCGTGCGCTCGGGGTGCGAGCACTTGACCTGCATCTCGCTCATGCCGTAGCCGGAGGTCGAGGAGGAGATGACCACGTGCGGCGGGGTGACCGCGTCGATGTCCGCGAGCAGCCCGATCTTCAGCTCGAGCTGCTCGGGGGCGCTCTCCTGCACGAAGTCCGTGTTCGCCACAGCTGCTGCCAGGTTCTCCTCGACGACCAGCCGGTCACGGCTCGCGCCGTCGGCCAGGCCGAGCTCGACGAGCGCCGGCCACGCGCTGTCCACCACGTGACGGAGCCGCGCCTCGGCATCGGGCGCCGGGTCCCACGCGATGACGTCGTAGCCACGGGCGAGGAAGTACGCCGCCCAGCCGCCGCCGATCACTCCCGCGCCGACACAGGTGACCGTGCGGACGGACGCCGGGTCCACCCGCGCCATCCGCTGCTCGGTCATCTCAGCCTCTCGGCTTCAGGTTCAGGATCTCGCGACCCTCGTCGGGAGTCGCCACTTCCGCACCTAGCGCCTCGATGATGGTCCGGGCGCGCTCGACGAGCTGTGCATTGGTGGCCTTGACCCCCTTGCTCAGGTAGAGGTTGTCCTCGAGCCCCACGCGGACGTGCCCGCCCAGCAGCACGGACTGCGCGACCCATGGCATCTGCATCCGGCCGAGAGCGAAGGACGCCCACACAGCGTTCTCCGGCAGCTGGTCGACCATCGTCACCAGCAGGGCAGGGTCCGCGGGTGCGCCGTACGGGATGTCCATGCAGAGCTGGAACATCGGTGGCGCGTCGATCAGGCCCTCCTCGACCAGCTGGCGGGCGAACCACAGGTGTCCGGTGTCGAAGATCTCCATCTCGCAGCGCACCCCGAGCTCCTGGATGCGCTTGGCGCCGTCGCGGAGCATGTCCGGGGTGCTGACGTAGACCAGGCTGCCCTCGCCGAAGTTGAGGCTGCCGCAGTCGAGGGTGCAGATGTCCGGCAGCAGCTCCTCCACGTGCTTGAGCCGCTCGACGCCGCTGACCAGGTCGGTGCCCTCGACGAACGTGGTCGGGTTCTGCGGGTCCAGCATGAGGTCTCCGCCCATGCCCGCTGTGGTGTTGATGATGACGTCGACGTCGCTGGCGCGGATGCGTTCCACGGCCTCGCGGTAGAACGCCACCTCGCGGGAGCCCTGCCCTGTCTGCGGATCGCGCACGTGGACGTGCACGATCGTGGCGCCGGCTCTCGCTGCTGCGATGCCCGCGTCGGCGATCTGTTCGGGCGTCACGGGCACGTGCTCGGACCTGCCCACGGTGTCGCCTGCGCCGGTCAGGGCACAGGTGATCATCACCTTGCGATTCATCACGCGTCTCATCTGCTGCCTCCGCGGTTGTTCACGATGCGAACAGCACCGTCTACCATGTGAACATACGGATGGGCAGGATCGGTCGTCAAGAGGTTCCGGAGGGTTTCACCATGGACGTGTCGTCGCAGGCGGATCGGACGTCTCGCGTCCAGTCCGTCGACCGGGCGATGGTGCTGCTGCGTGCCGTCTCGGTTGCGGCCCCCGAGGACTCCACCGCGGCGCGGCTCGCCGAGAACTGCGGCCTCAACCGGGCGACCGCGTGGCGGATCCTGAACACGTTGGAGGCGCACGACGCCGTCTCGTGCAACCGGGACACCGGACGATGGTCGATCGGTGGTGCCGTGGTGGAGCTGGCCCAGGTGGCCGGCACCGAGACCATCATCTCCCTGGCGCGGCCGCGCCTGGAGCGGCTCAGCCTGCAGACCGGCGAGACGGCGGCGCTCGCGGTGTGGCGCCAGGGCGCCCTGACGTACGTCGAGGAGGTGGTGCCGCCCTCCATCGTCGCGGCAACCTGGCTCGGTCAGACGGTTCCCCTGCACGCCACCTCGACCGGCAAGGTGCTGCTGGCCTTCGGTGACGCCTCAGCGGTTCCGCGCCCAACCCGGCGGCAGATGGAGAAGTTCACGGACACGACCATCACCACTGCCCCTGCGCTCGACGAGCAGCTCGCGCACGTCCGGTTGCGTGGCTACGCGACCTGCCGCGGCGAGTACGAACAGTCGGCGTGGGGCGTCTCGGCCCCGGTCGTCGACAACGCCGGCCGGCTCGTCGCCGTACTCAGCATCTGGGGTCCCGGCACCCGCGTGACCGACGCGCGCTTCGAGGTGCTCGGCCCGCTCGTGCACACGACCGCGGCGACGCTCCTCGACCGCTGAGGCGCGAGCCGGTCGGTTCACCGACGGTGATGAGCGCGAGTGCTTTGTCGAGGTACTCGTCGGCCAGCCCCCAGACAAGATCGAGGCGTCCTTCGCCGACCGCCGCGTTGACTTCCCACGCGTAGCTGTCGTGGACGTGGCGCCCGGGTGAGTGCTTGGGTTTCCCCGTGACGCGCAGTGTGGAGGCCGACTACCTGGTGATCGGCGCCGGGGCAACGGGGATGGCGTTCACCGACGCGTTGATCGACCACTCCGATGCGCGCGTCGTCCTCGTCGACCGCCGCGACAGTGTGGGGGGCCACTGGCTCGGGGCCTATCCGTTCGTGAGGTTGCACCAGTCATCCACCTTCTACGGCGTTGCGTCCACGCTGCTCGGCGGTGGGCGGATTCAGGAGAGCGGCCCCGAAGCGGGACTCCACGAGCGGGCTGACCAGCCGACGATCTGTGCCTACTACGACGACCTGCTGACGGACCGGATGCTGGCGTCGGGGCAGGTGGAGTTCTTCGCCGGGTGCGAGTACATCGGGGACCGGGTCCTCGTGTCGCCTGGCTCAGACGAGCGGTTCGAGGTGCCGGAGCGGTGCCGGATCGTCGACGCCCGCTACCTTGCCCCCGAGATACCCGCGGAGACGCCGCCGAGGTTCGCCGTCGCCGACGGGGCGCGGGTGATCCCGGTCAATGACCTCGTGCGATCAGACGAGGCGCCCAGCCAGTACGTCGTGGTGGGCTCCGGCAAGACCGCTACCGATGCGTGCATCTGGCTGCTGGCTCGTGGCGTGGACCCCGACGCGATCTGCTGGGTGCGGCCACGTGAGCCGTGGATGCTGAACCGGGCGCTGATCCAGCCGGATCCGGTGATCTACCTCGGCATGGTCGCCGACATGATGCACGCGTCGGGGGCGGCGGGGTCCCTCGACGACCTGTTCCTGCGGCTCGAGGACGCCGGCATCATGCTGCGCATCGACCGCTCGGTCACCCCGACCATGGCGAAGGCGCCCACCCTCGGGATGTGGGAGCTCGAGCAGCTGCGCACGATCGGCAACGTCGTACGCCGGGGTCACATCGTCTCGGTGAGTCGCGGGAGGATCGACTTCGAGGACGGCTCGATCACCGTCGCCGACGACGCTCTCGTCGTGAACTGCGCGGCCGATGGCCTGAAGATGCCGCCGCTGGTGCCGATCTGGCGGCCGGATGCGATCACGGTGCAACCGGTCAGAGCAGGGTTCCCGTGCTTCGGGGCCGCGATCACCGGCTACGTCGAGGCGACTCGCGACGACGATGACGAGAAGAACAGGCTGTGCCGGCCGTCGTCGTACGGCAACACCCTGGCTGACTGGGCCAGGATGAACGTCCTGGGCTTGCGGAACTCGGCGGCCTTCGGCTCCGAGCCCGACATCAAGGCGTGGTCCGACCGGGTCGCGCTCAACCCCAGTCGCATCCCGCCTGAGCACGGCGGATCCCCAGAGCTGGACGATGCACTGGGCCGTCTGCAGACCCACGTGGGCGCCGGGCTGTCCAGGCTGGCCGAGCTCGGCGATCTCGCAGTCGGCTGATGTCGGTCGCGCACCTCGGGCCAAGCCTCTGCCCAGCGGCCGCAATACTCACCCCATGGAGATGATGGACTTCGAGTTCGAGGGTCCGGTGATCGAGTGGCGGGGCCCGGCGCCCTACTACTTCGTGCGGATTCCCGAGGAGGAGAGCGCGGACATCAAGTTCGCAGCCAGGGGAGTTGAGTACTGGGGCCAGGTGCCGGTGTCGGTGCGCATCGGCGAGGTCGAGTTCCGGACGGCACTGTTTCCCAAGAACGGCCGGTACCTGATTCCCGTGAAGGACGTGGTGCGCAAGTCCACCGGCGTCGAGGTCGACCAGGTGGTCGCTGTCGGGTTGAACGTCGGGCGCGAGTAGGCGGGAGAAAGCACGGCACGATCCGCAGGGAGCGGCTCACACGCGGATAGACACAACGTCCGTCAAAGGTCTGACGGACCGTGGCGCGGGGCGGACTACAGGCCGTGCCCGCCGAGCGAGCAGAAGTCTCAACGGATCCTTCGTCGCATCAAGGACGCATCGGGGCCTGCTGGATCTGCGAAGGTACTGAGCACCTCGTAACCCAAGCCTGCATAGAAGTTGACTCGATCGGGGGCGCACTCGAGAACTAGTTCCGCTGGTTCCCCGATCTCGAGCGCGGTTGCAACGGCCTCGAGCAGCTGGCGCCCGATGCCCAGACCGTGAAGCAGAGGTTCGACGGCAGCCTTCTCGACCCAGGCATGCTTTCCGAGCTGTCCATGGGCTTGGGCGACGTTCTGGTGAAACTGCCAGTCGATGGCGAGGAGGTGATCGTCGGGCCGAGGCTCGCGTGCCAGCACCTGACAAAGCCGGCAATGCCCAGATGTGCTTCCCATGACGACGCCGACCAGCACGTCACTCACATGAGCGCCCAGAACGACAATCGCGTCGTCATCCCTCAGTGAGGAATACAGACTCCAGGACCCACCCCAACGATCCAGGATCGCTGGACCGTACATCTCCACGGTGAAGGGTTCGTTGACGAACGCGCGATGGAGCAACGCGCGCGCAGCCGGCCAGTCACTTCCCCTGAGAGGACCTACGGACAACTCCATGCGTTGGAGTATCGCGCAGAGCCACCGAGTCGCAACCGTTGAGTCGCAGGCCATGCTCCACGCACTACGGATCCGGTCTGCGAGTTGGCCTTCGACTCGAAGTGCAGTCGCGGTGGAATTACTCAGCCTCAGCGCTCGTGCGTGTGGTCCCCGTGCTCCCCGTGCTCGTGGTCGCCCGCTCCGGTGTGGCAGTGCTCGCCGTCGGCCTTGATCGAGGGGGGTACGTCGATGGACGGGTTCTGGTCGAAGAACCCGTAGGGCTTGAGGAAGAACGCGATGGTGTCCGCCGGCATGATCGGCCAGTCCTCGATGCGGGTGACATGGTGGATGCCGAAGACGTACCAGAGCACCACGTCGGTGTTCTCGAGCGACTCGTCGTCCGATATCCAGCGGGTCATCCCGTCGTCATCCTCTGACTGGGTCGGGTAGGCACCGCAGGGCCAGCGTTCGTCGTCGTGGTGGCGCGTCACCCAGACCGTGTGGCCGATGACCGGCGCCCGGCGGTACTGCGGGGCGTTCGGCTCCATCATCGGCGGGATCGAGGCCGAGGGCACCAGCTTGTACGCCGTGTTGGTGCCGACCTTGTTGGTCCGGTTCGGGTTGGTCACCTTCCAGGAGCGTTGGGTGGCCCAGTTGAAGTCCCGAGCCGACTCCGCTTCCGAGGTGACCGGCGTTGACTCCGTGACCACGGCGAGTCCGTAGGGGTTCTCGTCGGAGATCGGCAGCGCCCTCGAGTCGACCTCCATCACCGTGTTCTGGTCGCCGTCGACGTCGAGGTCCAGCCGGGCGACGAGGAAGTGCTGGTGGAACGGCGCGTAGGTGCGGTTGTCGACCACCGTGCCCGTGGGTGGTGGCGAGCCGTTCTCGGCGAAGGGCGTGGTGACCATCAGCCCGGTCGCGCGCACCTCGCACTCGATGTTTCCGTCCTGGTAGAAGCGCCAGTAGATGAGATACTCGTAGTTCGCGACGGTGGCGTGGCACGACACCACCAGTCGTCGCATCCGCCGGACCTCGGCGCCGAGGTCGTGGTCCACGTGCTTCCACAGGACGGCGTTGTCCTCCTCGTGCAGGCAGATGGCGTTCTTGATCGAGTAGGGCTCGCCCTTCGTGTCGTGCAGGACGGCGTCGAGATAGCGGATCTCGCCGAGGCAGTCACAACCGAGCTCCAGCGACGTGGTCATGAAGCCGAGGCCCCACTCGCCGATGTCGAATGCAGTACGCCGGTAGTGGTCGAACGAGGCATCGCGGTAGGGCACGACCATCTCGGTGAACGACATCCGGTAGGCGACCTCACGAGTGTTCCCGTGGTCGTCGTAGGACACCTGGTAGATGACCGGACCCTCCCGGTAGTTGAAGCCCAGGCGCATCGTCCAGTTCTGCCACTTCAGCTCGGTGCCCTCGACGGTGAACGAGACACCCTCGGGCTGCGTGATGTGGAGCGGCTTCAGGTCGGTGCGCTGTTCCCCGGTCCATGGGCCGGGGACGTACTCGCCGTCGACGTCGGGCTGGCCGTGGTCATGGTCGTTCTCGATCTCGAGCAGCTCGAGGGTGTTGACGTCGACGACGACCTTCAGCCCGGACACCGGGTGCGCATAGGGGTTGCCCTGCGGGGTCTCGCGGTACCAGATGTCGCACCAGCCCAGTCGCCGGTCGCGCCACTGCTCCGGCATCAGTGCCTTGCCGTAGGTCCACACCTCGATGGTCACCAGCGACATGTCGGTGATGCCACGGTCCGCGAGGGCCTTGATGACGTCGGGGTGAGCCCGCATCGCCTCGTCGACCTCGTGGTACTCGTCGACCGTGAAATGTGGGGTGACGTCGGGAATGTGCGTCCACGACACCACGGAGTCGGCGTCCAGGTCGACGACGCCTTCCCACGTCTGGTTGTCCTCCCGGTTCCAGAGCACCGCGAACGCCGTACGAACCACCGCGTCGCCCGGACGCCAGCGCTTCATGTCTGACTTGGCCGGTTCCCGGAGCTCGATGGACGCGAACCGCCACGACGGAGTCAGGTCCTGGTCACGTCGGAGCGCCGCTGCGGTCTGACGGAACTCAGCTTCGTCGAGCGGTTCGAGGGGGTGCTTCGCCATCGATCTCTCCTGTGTCGGAAGCCACTCTTCAGCCGTGTCGTTCGCACTATGCCACGGTGGCGGCGAGGGCCGACAGGCCCGAGAAGGCGTGGCGATCGACTGTCGACTTCAACGACGCGAACGGCCTAGATTGGGAAAACCGTGGGTCGAGTTGCGTACGACGGAGGGTGCACATGTCCGAGAAGCTGGTCATCCACAACGTCATCAACGGGGAGGTCCAGTCCTCGGCCTCAGGCGCTCTGATGGACATCGTCAATCCCTCGACCGGGGAGGTCTACGCGACCGCTCCGAACTCCGACGCCAACGACGTCGACCAGGCATTCCAGGCCGCCGGCACCGCGTTCGAGACGTGGCGGTGGACGACACCGGGGGAGCGGCAACGAGCGCTGCTCAAGCTCGCGGACGTGATCGAGGAGAACGCCGACGAGCTGGTCGCGATCGAGAGCAAGAACACCGGCAAGCCGGTCTCGCTCACCCTGTCGGAGGAGATCCCGCCGATGGTCGACCAGATCCGGTTCTTCGCCGGCGCGGCCAGGGTGCTGGAGGGGAAGTCGTCGGGGGAGTACATGCGCGGGCACACCTCGTCGGTGCGCCGCGAGCCGATCGGTCCCGTAGCGCAGGTCGCTCCGTGGAACTACCCGATGATGATGTCGGTCTGGAAGTTCGCCCCCGCGTTGGCGGCCGGCAACACCGTCGTACTCAAGCCGTCCGACACCACCCCGGCCTCGTCGGCATGGATGGTGGAGAAGATGCAGGACATCTTCCCTCCGGGTGTCTGCAACCTGGTCTGTGGCGACCGTGACACCGGCGCAGCCCTGACCGCTCACCCGATTCCGCAGCTCGTGTCGATCACCGGGTCGACGCGGGCCGGCATGGCGGTGGCGACTGCCGCGGCCAAGGACCTCAAGCGGGCCCACCTCGAGCTCGGCGGCAAGGCGCCGGTGGTGGTCTTCGACGACGCAGACATCGACGCGGCGATCGAGGGCATCTCGGTTGCCGGCCTGTTCAACGGCGGACAGGACTGCACCGCAGCGACCCGCGTGATCGTGCAGGAGGGGATCTACGACGACTTCGTGACCGCCCTCACCGAAGCGGCGAACAAGATGAGGACCGGCTACGACCCCAAGGACGAGGACATCCTCTACGGGCCGATCAACAACGCCAACCAGCTCGATCACGTCTCCGGACTCGTGGACCGGGCACCCGACCACGCCCGGGTCACCACAGGTGGGCACCAGATCGGTGACCAGGGCTACTTCTACGAGCCGACGATCGTCGCCGACCTGGAGCAGGACGACGAGCTGATCCGCACCGAGATCTTCGGGCCGGTGCTCACCGTCCAGAAGTTCAAGGACGAGGAAGAGGCGCTGAAGTTCTCCAACGACAGTGAGTACGCCCTGGCCTCGTCGGTATGGACCAGCAACATCAACACCGCGTCTCGGATGGCTGCCCGGCTCGACTTCGGCTGCGTGTGGGTCAACACCCACATTCCGCTGATCGGGGAGATGCCACACGGTGGCTTCAAGCACTCGGGCTACGGCAAGGACCTCTCGATGTACGGGCTCGAGGACTACACGCGCATCAAGCACGTGATGATCTACCACGGCTTCGAGGGCTGACCAGCAGGCTCACAACCGCCTCGGGCGTCGAGAGGGATCGAACATGCAGGGAGACCACGACCCGCACCACCAAGCCGAGGCCGACCTGGTCGGCAAGGGCCTGTCCGAGGGCGCTGTCGGGCTCTTCGGCGGCACGGTCCTCGGCATCTCGTCCGTCGCGCCGGCCTACGCGCTGACCGCGACCATCGGCATCCTCGTCGCCGAGGCGGGAGACAAGGTGCCGGTGATCATGATCGCGGGCTTCCTGCCGATGTTCTTCGCGGCGTACGCCTATCGCGAGTTCAACAAGGTCGCCCCCGACTGCGGCACCTCGTTCACCTGGACGACGAAGGCCTTCGGTCCGTACGTCGGGTGGCTGGGCGGGTGGGCGGCCATCCTCGCCACGATCATCGTGCTGTCCAACCTCGCCGGCGTCGCGGTGCAGTTCTTCTACCAGTTCCTCGGCGACCTGCTCGACACCGGCACGATCAGCGACCTGTGGGAGAACCGCCTCATCAACGTGGTCACCTGCGTCATCTTCATCGCGCTCGCAACCTGGGTCGCCTATCGCGGCATCACGACCACCGAGCGGGTCCAGGTCGTGCTCGTCCTCTTCCAGCTGGTGGTGCTGGCCATCTTCACGGTCGCCGCCTTCGCCAAGGCCGGTGACTCCGCGACCGGCATCTCCTTCGACCTCGACTGGTTCAGTCCCGCCGGGCTGACCTTGTCGGCGTTCATCGCAGGACTGTCCGGGTCGATCTTCGCCTTCTGGGGCTGGGACACCGCCCTCACCGTCAATGAGGAGAGCACGGACTCCGACAAGACTCCGGGCCGTGCTGCGCTGCTGTGCGTCGTCTCCATCCTGCTCACCTACCTGCTGGTGGCCGTGGCGCTGCAGATGTACGCCGGGGTCGGCACGGAAGGACTCGGACTCGGCAACGAGGAGATCTCCGACAACGTCTTCGGCGCCCTCGCCCGGCCCGTGCTCGGGCAGCCCCTCGACCTCGTGCTGTTCCTGGCTGTCCTCGCCTCGAGCGCCGCCAGCCTGATCACCACGTTCCTGCCGACGTCGCGCACCATGCTGGCGATGGCGGCCTACCGCGCCTTCCCGCCGAAGTTCGGGACCATCCACCCCGAGTACAAGACCCCGTCGTACGCCACGGTCGCTGCCGGCATCGGCGCGGCCACGTTCTACGGAGTGCTCACCTTCCTCAGCGAGCGGGTCCTCACCGACACCATCTACTCGCTCGGCATCATGATCTGCTTCTACTACGGGCTCACCGCGTTCGCCTGCATCTGGTACTTCCGCCGCGAGCTCTTCAACGACCTCTCGAGCATCGTCTTCAAGCTGGTCTTCCCCCTCCTGGGCGGCCTCGGTCTCACCTGGGTGTTCGCGGTGACCCTGCGCGACAGTGCCTCACCCGACTACGGGAGCGGCGGGGAGATCGGCGGCGTCGGGCTGGTGCTGATCCTGGGGCTTGGCCTGATCGTCGTCGGCATCGTGTTCATGCTGATCCAGCGCGCCAAGGACCCGGCGTACTTCCGCGGCGAGACCCTGGTCAAGGACACCCCGGCGCTGATCGTCGAAGAGCCCTAGTCGACGTCGCGGGCGGTCAGGTCGTCCCACGTCTCACGTCGTACGACGAGCCGTGCCTGCCCATCGCGAGCGAACACGACCGGGATCCGTCGGTTGCCGTTGTAGTTGTTGGACATCGTGAAGCAGTAGGCCCCCGTCGCTGGTACGGCGAGCAGGTCGCCCACCTTGGGAGAGGACAGGTCGATCCCGTCCACGAGGACGTCCCCGCTCTCGCAGTGCCGGCCGACGACCGTGACCGTCTCCAGGTCGGGTCCTTCGAAACGGCCCACGATGCCGGCCTCGAACCGCTGCTCGAACAGCGCGACCTCGAGGTTGTCGCCCATCCCGCCGTCCACTGCCACGAAGGTGACCTTGCCGCGCTTGACGGTGGTGACCCGGTAGATCGTGGTCGCGGACTCGCAGACCATGCTCCGGCCGGGCTCGACGATGATCTGGGCCTCGGCTGGCAGGTGCTCTCGTGCGGCCCCGATGAGCGAGTCGAGGTAGTCACCGATCGCAGGCGGGTTGTCGGTCCAGGTGTAGCGGGCACCGAGACCGCCACCGAGGTCGTAGATCGGGAACTCGCCGAGCTGCGCCACCGGCGCCACCGACTCCGCGAAGGGCTCCACGTCGAGGATCTGTGACCCCACGTGCACGTGCAGGCCCTGCATGCGCAGTCGTGGGCTGTGCTCGATCCGCTTGATCAGTGGCGCCGCGTCGGCTGGCGCGAGCCCGAACTTCGAGCCCTCGTGGCCGGTCAGCACGTGGGCGTGCGTGTCGGCGGTGACACCCGGGATGATCCGCACGAGGACGTCCTGGGTGCGGCCCTCCGGAACCGCTGCCTCGAGGCGGTCGACGTCGTCGGTGTTGTCCACCACGACCAGCCCGACACCGTGCTCGAGCGCGAGCGCGATCTCCTCGTCGCTCTTCGCGTTCCCGTGCAGCACGATCAGCGCGGGGTCGATCCCGGCCTTGACCGCGGTGAGGATCTCGCCGCCCCCGGCGACGTCGAGCCCCACGCCTTCCTCGACCATCACCCGTTGCACGGCGGTGCACGGGAACGCCTTGGAGGCGAACACCACGCGTGAGTGAGGCCATCGGGAGGAGAGCTCGGTGACGTACTCGCGTGCCCTCGCGCGCAGGCCCGTCTCCGCGACTACGAGGACCGGTGTGCCGAACTCCTCGGCCAGGTCGTCGGCTCGACACCCGTCGATGACGACGGTGCCGTCCTCGGCGAGGGCACTGCCTGCCGGAAACAGGGACAGCAGGTCGGCCATCACTCAGTCCTCACTCTGTCCGGGCCAGGACCTCGCGCACCACGTCCATGCTGGTGCCCGGGTGGAGGAAGGCGAAGCGGCCGACCGTCTCGCCGTCCCACTTGCTCGGCGGGATGAACGCGACCCCCTCGTCGTGGAGCTGTGCTGCCCAGCTGTCGTAGTCCGCGGGCTTCCACCCGACGCGGCGGAACAGCACCACCCCCAGGTCGGGCTCGCGGATGAGCTCGAGCTGGGGCGCCTTCTTGACCAGGTCCGCCGTCTCCCGAGCCAGTCGCACCGCCACCTCGATCGCCTCCCGATAGGCGTCGACGCCGTAGACCGCGAGCGAGAACCACAACGGCAGCCCGCGGGCTCGGCGGGTCAAGTGGTAGGCGTAGTCGGTCGGGTTCCACTCGCCGTCGGAGACGTGGATGACGTCGAGGTACGACGCGTCCTGGGTGTGTACGGCGCGCGCCAGCTCGGGCTCCCGGTAGAGCACCGCGCAGCAGTCGAACGGACTGAACAGCCACTTGTGCGGGTCGAGGATGAACGAGTCGGCACGCTCGAGGCCGGCGTACTTCGGCTTGATCGACCTGGCGAAGATCCCCGAGCCGCCGTACGCACCGTCGACGTGGAACCACCAGCCCTGCTCGTTCGCCACGGTCCCCACGCCCGCGAGGTCGTCGACGATCCCGGCGTTGGTGGTGCCGGACGTGCACACCACCGCCGCGACGTCGGACAGGTCTGGCTCGGCCTCGATCGCGGCGAGCACGCTCTCCGCGGTCATCCGGTGGTCGGGTGTGTCGACCACGAGTGCGTCCATCTCCAGCAGCCGCAGGGTGTTCACGATCGACGAGTGCGCGTCGGTGCCGACGATGACGCGGAGCCGCCGGCCCGGGCCCTCCTCTCCCAGCTTCTTCTTGGCGGTCTCGCGAGCGACCGCGAGGCACGACAGGTTGCCGGCCGAGCCGCCGGAGACGAAGCACCCGCCAGCGCTCGCGGGCAGCCCCGCCTCGTCGGCGATCAGCCGCAGCACCGTGTTCTCCGCCGCGATCGCGCCGGACGCCTCGAGCCACGAGATGCCCTGGATCGAGGCGCAGGACACGAGCATGTCGAACAACAGGCTCGCCTTGGTCGGTGCCGCCGGGATGAACCCGAGGAACCGCGTGCTGTCGGCGGAGATGATGCTCGGGGCGATCACCGACGAGTAGACGCCGAGCACCTCGTCGGGGTGGCGCCCGGAGTCGCGGATCAGGCCGGCGAGCCGTGCGTTCAGCTCGTCGGCCGGGAGGGTGCCGATGTCGAGCGGGACGGGGTCCATCCGCAGCCGGTTCTCGGCGTACGCCAGGACGCTGCGCACCATCTGCTCGGTGGTCTGGTCAATCTCGTGCATGCGCCAACTCCTCTGACCGACTGTGCGGAACGACAAAGACAGGGACGGGTGAATGACGCACGATCTTGGTGGCGCGCGATCCGAGGAAGACCTGGGCGACCGGTCCCAGGTCGCTGGAACCCACCACCAGGACGTCGCCGTCCTCCCAACCGATGTCGTCCAGCGCCTCGGCCCAGCTCGCGCCGCTTCCGATCACGGTCTCGACCGGCGGGGAGGGGTCCAGGCCCTCCACCGCGGCGACCGCCTCGCTGGCAGCCCGCGCCATCGTGCTGGTCCACTCCGCGAGGACGGCGTCCTCCCCGTCGGTGCCCAGCCGCGTCGAGTAGTCGGGCCTCGCCCAGACGGCGAACGACGCGATCCTCAGCGAGGCGCCGACGGCTGCCGCGACCCCGGCCGCCGCCACCACGAGCGTGTCGGCGCTCTCCGACCCGCCGTACGCCGCGGTGGCGCGGGTCACCCGCTGGTCGGGCTTGCAACGGAACCCACGTGGAGCGAGTGCCAGCGACACCGGCGAGCTGTGCACCAGCCGGTCGGTGACGCTGCCCAGGGCGATGTGCCCGAACGCGCCGTGCGAGGACGAGCCGAGCACGATCACGCTCGCGTCGTGCCGCTCGGCGAGCTCGAGGAGTCCTACGGCGCCAGACCTGGCGCTGTGCCGGACGAACGTCGCAGTCGCGTTCCCGGGCAGGTCGGCGCGCGCCCGGTCGAGCGCCGCATCTGCGGTCGCGTCGAGGTACTGGCGGTACTCCGCGTCCACCTTGGCCATCCCCGGGATCCACGGCGCCGGCACGACGGTGGCCACCACGAGGTCGTCGTCCGCAGAGCGTGCCAGCATGCTCGCCAGGTGAAGTGCGGCCTTCCCACGTGCATCTGGCGCGTAGCCCACGATCATCGTCATGGTGGCTCCTAGTCGTCGTGGATCAGGCCGACATGCTCATGGCGACCGAGGTGCGAGTGCCTGAAGCCGTAGAGGAAGTACCACACGAGCGCAGCGCCGACCCAGATCAGGAACACCCAGATCGTGACGGCCCGCAGGTCCTGGATGATCCAGATGCAGCCGGCGATCGACAGGAGCGGCAGGACCGGGCCGAAGGGCACCTTGAAGCCCCGGGGCAGGTCCGGGTGGCTGTAGCGGAGCACGATGACCCCGATCGACACGACCAGGAACGCCACCAGGGTGCCGATGCTGGTCATCTCCGCCAGGAAGTTGATCGGGATCAACCCGGCGAGCAGCGAGATCGCGACCGCGACGATGACGGTGTTGTGCACCGGCGTGAACGTGCGCGGGTTCACCTTGTGGAAGATCTCCGGCATCATCCCGTCGCGCGCCATCGCGAACAGGATCCGGGTCTGGCCGTAGATCACGACCAGGGTCACGCTGAAGATCGAGATCACGGCCCCCGCCGCGAACACGGTCCCCGGCCAGCTCTGCCCGGTCACGTTCTCCAGGATCTGGGCGAGCCCTGCCTCCTGGTTCTCGAACTCGCTCGCCGGCTGCGCGGCCACCGCGACGATCGTGACCAGGATGTAGAGCGAGGTGACTGCCACCAGGGCGATCATGATCGCGAGCGGCATGTTTCGCCGGGGGTTCTTCACCTCCTCACCGGCGGTCGAGACGGCGTCCAGGCCGATGTAGGAGAAGAAGATGATCCCGGCCGCCGCCGTGACCCCGTTGAAGCCGAACGGCGCGAAGTCGGACAGGTTGTCGGTCTCCCAGCCCTTGAGCCCGAGCAGGATGAACATCACCAGGACGCCGATCTTGATCATCACCATGATGGCGTTGGTCTTGGCCGACTCACTGGCGCCGCGGAGCAGCAGCATGGTGCACAGGAAGATCAGGATCACCGCAGGCAGGTTGAGGATGCCGCCCTGTTCGGGAGCCTGGGAGAGCGCCTCGGGGATCTTGAACCCGAACAGGTTGTCGAAGAGCTCGTTGAGGTACTGCGACCAGCCGACGGCAACGGCGGCCGCAGAGACGCCGTACTCGAGCAGCAGGCAGGCCGCGACGCCCATCGCGGGCAGCTCACCCAGGGTCGCGTAGGCATAGGAGTACGACGAGCCGGAGACCGGCACCGCGCTGGCCAGCTCGGCGTAGCAGACCGCCGTCAGGCCGGCCACCGTGCCCGCGATGACGAACGACCAGATCACCGCGGGGCCGGCGACCGGGACCGACGAACCCAGGACGATGAAGATGCCGGTGCCGATGGTGGCTCCGATGCCGAACATCGAGAGCTGGAAGAGCCCGATCGTTCGGGCCAGCTCGCTGTCCCCGGTGTCGGTCCCCGTTTCCTCAGCCATCTCGGTGACCGGCTTGCGGCGGAACAGCTGCTGTGCCAATGAGGCCATGATTCCTCCCGACCCTGGAAGGCGCCCGAGGCGTTGAGCGCCTCTACTTCAACGGAGCATGGCACTCAGAAGCGTGCGTGTGAACCCGTCAGCTGTCCGCGTTGCCGGGGTTGCCCGGAAGTGCGTCGCGATCTGCCAGAAGTGGAGTGGCCGGGTCCCACGTAGTCCCGTCCCGTTCGTCGCGACGCTTCCGCGCGATGGCGGACAGCGCCTCGAGGACGACCCTGTTCCCGAGCGCTGCGGTGATGTCGGCGTGGTCGTACGGCGGGCTCACCTCGACGACGTCCACCCCCACGACCGGGAGCTCGAGGCAGATCCGACGAACCGCGTCGAGCAGCTCGCGGGCCGTCAGCCCGCCGGGCTCGGGCGTGCCCGTTCCCGGTGCGTGCCCCGGGTCGCACACGTCGATGTCGACCGAGAGGAAGACGCCGTCGCAGTCGTCCATGGCGATCACGAACGCCTCGGTCAGGCACTCGTTGAGGCCGCGGTGGACGATCTCGGTCATCTCGTAGGACCGCATCTTCTTGCCGGCCATCCAGTCCAGGGTCTCCGGTGGCGGCCAGTAGCCCCGCAGCCCGACCTGCAGGAAGCGGTCGCCGCGAAGCGCACCGGACTCGATCAGCCGACGCATCGGCTGTCCGTGGCCCCACAGCGAGCCGAACTCGATGTCGCCGGTGTCCGCATGGGCATCGAAGTGGATCATCGAGATGCGGCCGTGGCCGAACACGTTCGCGACGCCCTTCGCGTCAGGGAAGGTGACGGAGTGGTCGCCACCGAGGATGACCGGGATGGCTCCGGACCGGGTCACCTTCTCGACCGCCGCCTCGAGCGCCGGCAGGGCCACCTCGATGTCGCCGGAGTACATCTCGACATCGCCCGCGTCGACCACTGCGAGGTCGACCAGCCCGTCCGTGCGCAGCGCGAGGCTCGGTCGAGAACCGTCGTGACCGAGGTAGTCGCGCATCCGGATCGCCATCGGGCCGAACCGCGCGCCCGATCGGGCAGAGGTCCCGCCGTCGAACGGCGCTCCGAGGATCACGACCTGCGCGTCGGCGTACGACTCCGGATCGTCGAGGTCGCACATGGGGACGCCGAGAAAGGTGAAGTCAGGGCCGAACTGCTGTCCGTAGCGGCTCATTCCCGGAGTCTGGCACCGGCCCGCGGGATGTCAAGCGTGCGCGGCGCTCGCGGTGCTGAGCCGGGTGCCGATCGCGCCGAAGGCGCGCAAGGTGTCGATCAGGTAGCTGCTGTTCTGCGCGTCGGGCCACGACGAGAACTTCACGCCGACGGTCCGGGTGTCCCGGTTCACGTAGACCATCTGGCCGTGGATGCCCAGGCACACCAGCGCGTCGCCGTCGGGGCCGGGCACGAACCAGAACTTGCTGCGGTACCAGCCGCCGGTCAGCACCTGCTCGTTGTCGGTGTTCGCGAACGCCTGTCGTACGTCGGGGGAGGGGTCCCATGCGTCGGCCAACCACGATGACGGGACCACGTTCTCGCCGTCGACGACCCCGTCGTCGAGCAGCAGCTGCCCGAACCTCGCCAGGTCACGCGCGGTGGCGGACATCCCCCCGTCGTGAATGGCGGAGCCGACCGGGTCGCAGGTGATGTTGGCGTCGTACTCGGCGCCGATCGGGACCCAGAGCAGGTTCGACACGAGATCCGCCATCCGGCGGCCGCTCGCACGTTCGAGCACCCAGCCGAGCATGTCGGTGTCCGCGGAGCGATAGGTGAAGTCGCCACCATGAGCGCTCGCTGTGCCGAGCGTGGTCAGGTAGTCGTACATGCCGAGGGGGTCTCCCTCGAGCAGCGGGCGCCACCCCATCGAGCGCTCCATCACGCGGACCTCAGCGTCGGGCTCGACGTACGCCTCCCGGAAGGCCACCCCCGTGCGCATGTCGAGGAGATGACGCACGGTGGCACCGTCGTAGCCGGAGCCCGCGACCTCGGGGACGTAGTTCGTGACGGGTGCCTCGGGATCCAGCACCCCCTGGCCGGCGAGGATGCCGGCCACGCAGCCGACGACCGACTTGGTCACCGACATCAGCAGGTGCGGGGTTGCCGCCGTCATGTCACCGAAGTAGCGCTCGTCCACGAGCTTGCCGTCGTGGAGGACGACGACGGCGTCGGTCCAGGTGTCGGCGAAGACGTCGAGAGCCGTGGCCGCAGACCCGTCGAGCCGGGACAGCTGGACCTCACCCACTGTCGGATCGAGGGCGGGCACGAGCGGTCGGGGGCTGGCGGCCGCTGGGATCGGCTGGGTCGGGATGATCTCGCGCATGTGCTGGAACGCCCACCGCACGTTGGGCGGGTCCTGCCAGGTGGCCAGGTCGACCAGGGAGTCCGCCGTCGGCGGGAACCCGACCATGCGGTCGGGACCCGGTGTCTGGGCAGGGGTCACCGGCCTTCTCGCGCTCCGCATGGCGGTCACGCTACCCGAGGGTCACCACTACGATTCACCCATGCTGACGTCGGGGGAACCGTTGCGTCGGGACGCCTCGGTTTCTGCCGTCAACTGGCAGGATCCGCCCTTCAACCGGTGGGCGTTCTGGCACGTGCGTGAGCTTCTTCCGACGCACCCGGTGTCTCGTGGTGAGGGCCCGGTCCGGGCGCTCGCCGACGAGACCGGTGGCCACGACATCGAGTCCGTCGAGGTGACCCGGGCCGACGGTTCACGCGCCACAGTGGGTGACGTCCTCGCCGACACCTTCACCGATGCCTACGCCGTCCTCCAGGGCGGAGTCCTCGTTGCCGAGGACTACCAGCCCACTGGGGGACCGCTGCAGACACACGCGGTCCTGTCGATCACCAAGTCGGTTGTCGGGTGCGTCGCGGGGATCCTGGCCGACCGGGGCCTGCTCGACCTGGGCCGTGATGTCGTGGAGTACGTCCCTGAGCTGTCTGCCAGCGGCTACGCGGGAGCGACCGTCCAGCACCTGCTCGACATGGGGAGCGGCGTGCGGTTCCGCGAGGAGTACACGAACCCGAACGCCGAGATTCGCCGGCTCGACCGGTGGATCGCGGCTGGGCCGCCGCGCTCCGGTCAGCCCCCGCGCGGGCTCTACCCCTTCCTCGAGGCGCTGCGTGCCGAGGCAGTCCACGGCAGCCGCTTCCTGTACCGCTCGTCGGAGACCGATGTCCTCGGCTGGGTGTGCGAGCGGGCCGGCAGCGCGCGGATGGCGGACCTGATCTCGACGCTCGTCTGGGTCCCGATGGGTGCCGAGCGGGACGCCGAGATCATCTGCGACGGGCTCGGCACGGCGGTGCACGACGGCGGGCTGGCGGCCACTGCCCGCGACCTGCTGCGGTTCGGCCAGATGCTGCTCGACGGGGGAGTGGTGCCGGGCGAGGACGGTGGCGCGGTCTCCGTCGTACCCCCCAAGTGGCTGCGCCGGGCCTGGGCCGTCGACGCCGAAGGACGCAGGAACTTCATGGAGTCACCGGCGGAGGTCCCCTTCCCGGGTGGTTGGTACCGCAACCAGTTCTGGTTCCGTCCCGGTGAGCACGGCGACGTACTCCTCTGTCTCGGCATCCACGGCCAGATGCTGCACGTGAGTCGCCGCACCGGCACCGTCTGCGTGAAGCTGTCCAGCTGGCCGGATCCCTCGAACCCCGCGTTCCTGCAGGACACGCTGCGGGCGTTCGACGCCGTGGGTGGAGCCATGTCGAAGCGGGCGTCAACAGGCCAGACGAAGGGGTTGCCCGGCGTCGTCGCCGGGACGAGCCGTGGTCAGGGAGGCAGTCGACGCGGGCCCGGTTCGGTCCTAGCCTGAAGACTTGCTCGGGGAGTCGGTCGCTCCAGGGAGGCAACCATGGTCCAGCACCTCAACGGCATCTCGGAGATCCGAACGTTCTTCCGGACGAACACCCAACCGATCTACTTCGTCGGACCGACCGCGTTCAACCTGCTCGGGATCGATCGGTGGGTACGCAACTTCCAGTACCTCGTCTACTACGACTCGTGGGACGGCGCCCACCCTCGCGTGTTCGCCCCGTCCAACCAGCCGTACGTCGAGTTCGAGTCGACCGAGCAGATCAACAACTACCTGCTGCGCGACCCCGAGGTGCAGGCCTACCTGAAGAAGCGCGGCGGCACACCGATGATCGTGATGGTCTTCTTCGACGAGGAGACCGAGGAGATCTGTCGAGAGCTCGGCTACAACCTGATCATGCCGTCCGACTCCCTGCGGCGCCGTCTCGACTCGAAGATCGTCACGACGCAGCTGGGCAACGAAGCCGGCGCACCGTCGGTGCCCAACGTTCTCGGCACCGCCAGCTCGTGGCCGGAGCTGAGCAAGCTGGCGAAGGCCAACGGGCTGGGCACCGACCTCGTCGTACAGACCCCCTACGGCGACTCCGGCAAGACGACGTTCTTCATCAAGTCGAAGGCCGACTTCGACAAGTCCGCCGACGACATCATCGGCGAGCACCTCAAGGTGATGAAGCGGATCGACAACAAGGCCGCGGCGGTCGAGGCGTGCATCACCACGCACGGCACGATCGTCGGCCCGTTCATGACCGACCTGACCGGATACCCGGAGCTCACGCCGTACAAGGGTGGCTGGTGCGGGAACGACCTGTTCCCGGAGGCTCTCACCCCGTCACAGCGCGCACTGGCGATCGACCACGTCCGTCGGCTCGGCGACCGGCTCGCCAAAGAGGGCTACCAGGGCTTCCTCGAGATCGACGTCCTCGTTGACCTCGAGACCGACGCGGTCTACCTCGGGGAGCTGAACCCGCGGATCTCCGGGGCTTCGTCGATGACCAACGTCACCGCTGGTGCCTACGCCGACGTGCCGTTGTTCCTGTTCCACCTGCTCGAGTTCATGGACGTGGAGTACACCGTCGACGTCGAGGAGATCAATGAGCGTTGGCGGGAGCTCGCTGCCGTCGACGTGTGGGCACAGCTGATCATGAAGGAGCCCGACGACAGCATCGAACGCATCCTCGAGGCTCCCCGCACCGGCACCTGGCACCTCGACGAGGACGACAACCTGTCCTACGGGGGCATCAGCCAGGACTGGCACGACGTGACGCACGAGGACGAGGCGTTCTTCCTCCGCGTCTACGCGCCCGGCGACTTCCGGTTCAAGGGCGCGGATCTCGGGATCCTCGTCACCAAGGGGAGGATGCAGACCGCCGAGGGCCTCACCAAGCGCAGCCGCAGCTACATCAACGGCATCCGCGCGCAGTACGTCTCGGAGCCGATCCCTGAGACGCCCTCCGTGATGCCCATCGCCTACGTGAAGTGAGCGGTCACCCAGCCGGGTCGAACCCCTGGGTGCGTTCTCCGTCGATCAGATAACGGCCGTCGTCGAACTTCAGGTCGAGCACGGTCGGGCCCGGCCCGTTGTCGAAGTTGTCGAACCGCACCTGGTAGCTGACGCTGAGGTTCTCCGGGTTGGCGGAGATGCTGAGAACGCGGCCGTTGGTGGCCGGCTCCCAGAACTTGCGGTAGGTCTCGAACCCGCCGCTCTCGACCTGGAACTTCGGGCTCAGCATCTGCCAGGAGGTGGATGGATCCTCCGCGGCAGCAGCCACGTAGTCGCGGATGAAGGACTCCATCCCCTCCTCGGTCGGCTCGGCCGGGGCCGCGTCCTTGGTCGATGCGGTGTCCGACGGGGTCTTCGCCGCTGGGTCGCGGTCGGGAAGGGCGACGTACAGCGCCGCCGCGAGCACGAGGGAGAGGATGACCCCGAGGACGATGAGCAGCAGCTTCGTCGGTGGGCGACGTCTGGGGCGGTTCGGAGCCGGGGTCGGCTGCACGGCCGGCGGGGGCGCGGGCGCGACTGTTCCCATCTCGCGGGTTCCGGTTGCGTCCTCCAGCTGGTCGGGCTCGGCCCAGCTCAACGGCGCCACCCGCGGTGAACCCTCAGCGAGGAAGTCACGGACCTCCTCCATGGACCAGCGCCGGGACGGGTCCCTGACCATCGTGCCCTCGAGCAACGGCGCCATCCAGCCGGCATCGGTGAGACGCGGAGGTTCCTCGTTGACGATGCGGTAGAGCGCACTGAGCACGTGGTCCCCGATCTCGTACGGCGCCCGGCCGGCGAGGAGGTGGAACATGGTGGCTCCCGTCGACCACACGTCGGCCGCCATGTCGCCCCGGCCACCGGTGGCGATCTCCGGCGCCAGGTAGGCCGGCGACCCGGTCACCATGCCCGTCTGCGTGAGCGTCGCGTCCGTTGCGATGCGGGCGATACCGAAGTCGGTGAGCTTCACCTGTCCGTTGCGGTCGACCAGGATGTTCGACGGCTTCACGTCGCGATGGGCGATGCCGGCTCGGTGTGCCGCCACGAGTGCGTCGGCTGCCTGCCACATCAACGGCGCCGCGTCGTCCGGCGAGAGCTTGCCCTGCTGCCGGACGAGCTGGCCGAGGGTCGAGCCTTCGACGTACTCCATCACCAGCCAGTGGGCGCCGGACTCGTCGTCGACCACGACGTCGAAGACCCCCACCACGTGAGGGTGGTTGAGCCGAGCTGTCAGGCGCGCCTCGCGCTCGGCGCGCGCGAGGTCGGTGCTGTCTGCTCCTGGCAGCAGCCCGATCCGCTTGAGAGCCACCTGCCGCCCCAGGACCTCGTCGCGCCCGAGCCACACCACGCCCGTGCCGCCCCGTCCGATCTCGCGGTCGAGCGAGTACCTGCCTGCGATCACGGGTGCCCTTCGGTTGGAGAGGGGTGTCTGTTCGGGCCCACCATCGTAGGCGCGCTCCGAACCAGGCCCGTTCGCTGGGTTCGCCGACGGTTTAGACCGGTTGTTTCGCGCTCCTCTATCGTGAACCGAGGACTGACGATGCACACCCGTAGATTCGCTCTAGGCGCCCTGATCAGCACCGTGGCCTGTGTGGCCGCCCTGGTCGGTGGGGCCATGCCCAGCGCGACTGCCGCCACGGTCACGTTCACCCCGGTCGCGGACACCTACGTCGCCAGTGACTTCCCGAGCACCAGCTTCGGGACGCGCACCCAGCACTGGCTCGACCGTTCTCCGGCCAGGCGGGTGCTGCTGCGGTTCAACGTCACCGGACTCACCGAGCCGGTCACGAGTGCCAGGTTGCGGATGCACGTCGACAACGTGACCAACGCCCAGAGCAACAGCGGCGGCACCTACCGGCTGATGAGCAACACCACGTGGAGCGAGTCCACGACCACGTGGAACTCACAACCCGCCATCACCGGTACGTCGCTGGGCACGATCGGCTCCGTCGCTCGCAACACCTGGGTCGAGCTGGACCTCACCGGCAAGATCACCGGCAACGGCACCTACTCGATCGGTGTGACCGCCACCAGCAGTGACGGCGCAGCCTTCGACTCGCGCGAGACCGGTTCCCTGGCCCCGCAGCTGGTGTTCGTCACCGGCACCACCCCACCGCCTGGTGACCCCGTCCTGGTCGGCGCCGGCGACATCGCCAACTCATCCACCGGCGACACGGCGACGGCGGCGTTGCTCGACAACATTCCGGGAACCGTCTTCACCGCAGGCGACAACGCCTACCCGAACGGCACCCTGGCGGACTACAACACCTACTACGAGCCGACCTGGGGTCGGCACAAGGCACGCACCAGGCCATCGCCGGGCAACCACGAGTACAACACTGCAGGTGGGGCCGGCTACTACAGCTACTTCGGCGCACTGGCCGGACCGTCGGGCCGCGGCTACTACTCCTACGATCTCGGCGACTGGCACGTGGTATCGCTCAACTCGGAGGTCAGCATGGTGGCCGGCTCCGCGCAGGAGACCTGGCTGCGCGACGACCTCGTGGCCAGCACCAAGCCGTGCACGCTGGCCTACTGGCACAAGCCGTTGTTCACCTCGAGCGCCAACCACGTCGGGTCCCCCGAGACCCGCCCGCTGTTCCAGGCGCTCTACGACCACGACGCGGAAGTGGTGGTGGCGGGCCACAACCACAACTACGAGCGGTTCGCACCGATGAACCCTGCCGGCGGGCTCGACAATGCCGACGGCATCCGCAGCTTCGTCGCGGGCATGGGCGGTGCCAGCCACTACGGGTTCACCACACCTGCGCCGAACAGCCAGGTCCGCAACAGCACCGTCTACGGGGTACTGAAGTTCACGCTGCACAACAACAGCTACGACTGGCAGTTCGTCCCGGTCGCGGGGCAGACCTTCACCGACAGTGGCACAACTGCCTGCCACTGAGGACCACTGACGAGACAGAACCACCCGCGGCCCTGTCGGGGGGAAAGGGCGCACGGGTGGCCTGCTCCCCGAGTGGAGCGCGCTCAAGTTATCGCTCCGCAACCTCACTGGCGGCAGATGCAGAACGTGTCCCGCGACAGGTCTAGACACCCACCGACCCGAGCCGTCGATTGGGACCGGTTTGACGCGTTCGCGGTTAGCGCCGGGCCTTGTCCCGAGAGGATTTCGAGCCGCGCACCGGACCCCAGATGCGCGCCTGCTCGCGGACGTCGAGCCATCTGAAGATGGCGCGGTACCCGACCCACAGCAGGACCAGGACCACTGCGAGAACGACGAGTTCGTTCACGTGCCCCACGTTACGCCTTACTGAGTAAGGGTGGGCCGCCCAGAGAGGCCAGAACTGGACTTCGGTCTCGAAATTGTGGTGTGGCTCTGACGCCCCGCCACAATGCGGGGATGGAGACAGTCCTCGAACGAGCCCACGCGATCGCCGCCGACCTGATCGACCTGCGCCGGGAGCTGCACCGGGTGCCGGAGCTCGACCGACAGCTGCCCAAGACGCAGGCCCTGGTGCTGGCCGCGCTCGAGGGCCTGGACCTCGAGGTGACGACGGGGGAACAGCTCGCGTCGGTGACCGCCGTCCTGCGCGGAGGTGCGCACGACGGGTCCGGCCCGGTGGTGCTGCTTCGCGGGGACATGGACGCGCTGCCAGTTCGCGAGGAGACCGGGCTGCCCTACGCCTCCGAGCACGACGGCGTGATGCACGCCTGCGGCCACGACCTGCACGTGGCGGCCCTGGTCGGGGCGGCGCGGCTCCTGCACGAGCGTCGAGCGGAGCTCCGGGGTGACGCGGTCTTCATGTGGCAGCCGGCCGAGGAGACCACAGCGGGTGCACTGGCGATGATCGACGAGGGGGTGCTCGAGGCGGCAGGGCGCCCGGTGACCGCGGCGTACTGCCTGCACGTGATGTCGGCCGGCCGCCCGTTGGGCATCTGGTACTCCCGACCTGGACCCCTGATGGCTGCCTCGGACGAGTTCGTCGCTCGGATCGTCGGCGTCGGAGGGCATGGCTCGGCACCGCACCTGACGCGTGACCCGATTCCCGTCGCGTGCGAGATGGTCACTGCCCTCCAGACGCTGGTGACACGCAGGGTCGACATCGGCGACCCGGTGGTGCTGACCGTGGGCAAGTTCGCGGCGGGTACACAGGAGAACGTGATTCCCGACGAAGCGGTGTTCGAGGCGACGGTCCGCTCGTTCAGCCCGGGCAATCGAGTGCTGATGAAGGAGGCCGTGCTCCAGCTGCTCGACGGCATCGCGTCCGCACACGGGCTCCGTGCCGAGACCGTGTGGACACCTGGCTATCCGCCAACCGTGAACGATGTCGACGAGTACGCCTTCGCCCGCGACACTCTCCTCGATCTGTTCGGCGAGGGCCGCTACGTCGAGGAACCGGACTCCGACGCGGGCACTGAAGACTTCTCCTACGTCCTCGAACGTGTGCCCGGCGCCTACGTGTCGATCAGCGCCTGCTCGGCCGAGGATCCGCACACCGCGCCCGACAACCACTCCGCGCGGGCCGAGTTCGACGACTCAGTCCTGCCTGACTGCGCTGCCTTCCTGGCCGAGGTGGCGGCTCGTCGGCTCGGCTAGTGTCCCGCGTCCAATGGTCATGGCTGACGAGGACCCCTTTCTTGGCGAAGGCTCGGTATTCGGGCATGTCCTCACGGTGCCACGGGGTCGCCGGAACGCCTCACCGCAGGTAGACCAGTTCCCGCAGCGCGCGGTGGACCAGTTCCCCGGAGCGCGCGAGGTGCGGGTCAGGCAGAGACGACCACGTCGTGGCAGTCACAGATGGCGCCGGCATTCTCGCCCGGGGCGAGCTCGTAGCCACACAGGAGCGGGAACGGGATCCTGGTCCGCAGCTCGTTCCAGCACGCCTCGAGCTCGAGCGCCAGGTGGTCGTCGCTGTGGCGCCAGTACAGGTCGACGATCTCGCCGAACACCCTGAAGGCGCGCCAGCGACTGCTGACCTCCTCCACCGTCTGGCCGATGAGCGCGTCGAAGCGCACGCGGTCGATGTGGTGGAGCCGCGGAAGGTCGTCATGGAGGACACCGGCGTCGAGGGGGAGGTACTGCCCGGACGCCTTCACCGCGGCCGGGTCGAGGCCGATCGCGGCCAGCCTGTGCTCCAGCAGCTGGTGATGTGCCCTCGTCGCTGCGACGAGGACTGCCTCGCCGGCCGCCAGCCCGTTGGCGACGTACGCGACCATGCTCTCGGCGAGATCCTCGTCGCGGTGCCAGAAGGCCACCGAGTGTCCGGCTCCCGCAACGTCGGCGTCGAGCTGCTCGGAAGGTGTTGGCAGCGCGGGGAACGTCGCTGTGAACCGGCTGCCGTCGGTGCCGTCGTACTCGATGCTGCCGCTCATCGCGTCGCAGAGCTGGCGGACGATCAGCAACCCCAGCCCACTGCCCCCGTGGCTGTGGGACGCGGCGCCCCGGACGTAGGCGTGGAAGAGGGTGTCAAGCAGCTCGTCGGCGACGCCAGGACCGTCGTCATGGACCGTGAGGCGCACCTTGTCGCCGTCGCGCTCGGCGCTCACGCTCACGTGCTGGCCGCCGTAGCGGAGGGCGTTGGTGACCAGGTTGTCCAGCACCTGGGTGATCCGCAGGGGGTCGGCGACCACCAGGACGTCGTCGCCGACATCGACGGTGACCTGCTTGCCGACCTCGGCCTGACGCTCCGATACCAGCTCGTGGCAGATGTCAGAGAGACACACCCGCTGCAGGGTGAGGTCGAGCTCGCCGCGTTCGGCGAGGTGTGACGTCGACAGGTCGCTGAGCAGGCGGACGAGCATGTCGCTGCGACGGGCCAGCATGTCGGTGAGGTGGGTGACCACGCCGGGTGGCAGCGAGTCGCCGTTGTCTCGCAGCTGGGTGGCGGCCTCACGGAGGACCATCGCGGTGTTCCGCATGTCGTGGATCAGCTCAGCCTCGACGTTCTTCACGCGGGCCCTCATTTCTCTGAGACGACAGTGGGCGAGTGTATGTGACGCAGCGCACTTTCAGGGACCCGGCCTAGGGTGGGTTTCATGAGTAGACCAGTGGTGCTGGTGGTGGGTGCGGGGCCGGGTGTCAGCGGGTCCGTGGCACGGCGGTTCGGGCGCGACGGGTACGACGCGGCGCTCGTGGGGCTCGATGAGTCGGTGCTCGTGGAAGTCGGCGAGTCACTGCGGGCCGAGGGGGTCGAGGCCACCTGGCGGGCGGTCGACATCACCGACGCCGAGGCCTTCGCGGCGGCCGTGACCAGCCTCGGGGAGCAGTCCGGCCGGATCGACCTCGTGCACTTCAACCCCAGTGCGTTTCGTCAGAAGACTCCCTTGGAGCTGACCCCCGAGGAGCTCGCCTCCGACGTCACCCTGGGCGTCGGCGCGCTGCTCACCGCGGTGCAGGCGGCCAGGCCCTTCATGTCGTCCGGAGGTCGCGTCACGGCCACCGGCAGCATGGCGGCCGACAAACCCTGGAACGAAGCAGCCAGCCTCGGCGTGCAGAAGGCAGGGCTGCGCAACCTGGTCCGCAGCATCGACACCACGCTCAAGCCGGACGGCATCCGGGCAGTGTCGGTGACCGTTCGGGGAACGCTGTCCCGCGAGGGGGCCTTCACGCCTGACCGCGTAGCCGAGGCGATCTTCGCCGCGGCCGCCCAGGACGAGGCGGAGTGGCAGACCGAGGTTCCCTACTCAGGGTGACCCAGGTCGCGCAGCACCCGCTGGCTGGCCAGCTTCCCGGGGGAGCCGATGACGCAGCCGCCGGGATGGGTGCCGGAGCCGCACTGGTAGTAGCCGTCGATGGGAGTGCGGTACTGGCTCCAGCCCGGCGCCGGCCGGAAGAAGTACATCTGGGGCGCGAGGAACTCACCGGCGAAGATGTTCCCCTCGGTGAGGCCGGTGACGCGCTCGATGTCGACCGGCGTGACGACCTCCCGGTGCAGCACGAGCTCGCCGAAGCCGGGAAAGTGTGACTCCAGCACGGCCTGCGCCTTGTCGCCGAAGGGCTCGCGCTCGGTCTCCCAGTCACTGCCCCGGAGCTCGTACGGCGCGTACTGGACGAAGCACGACATCACGTGCTTGCCCGGTGGCGCCATGTCCGGGTCCACGACCGACTGGATGGCTGCGTCGATGAACGGACGCTCGCTGTACCAGCCGTACTTCGCCGCGTCGTACGCCCGCTCGACGTACTCGATCGTCGGCCCGATGTTCAGGAACCCGCCGTAGTGGTCGACGGTGTCCGGGAGCGCGGGGAACACCGGCAGCGCGTCCAGGGCGAAGTTGACCTTCGCCGAGACCCCGCGGAACTTCATCCGTTCCACGTTCTCGACCAGGTCGGACGGCAGCTCCCGGGGGTCGAGCAGGTCGAGGAAGGTACGCCGGGGGTCGAGCGCGGAGACGACCACCGGGGCGCGGAACTCGGTCCCGTCCTCCAGCGCCACGCCGACGGCGCGGCCCTCGTGCGTGATCACGTCACTCACGTGCGCACCCAGCCGGATCTCGGCGCCGTGGGCCTCGGCCGCACGGGCGAGCACCTGGGTGAAGCCGCCGTTGCCACCCTTGTGGAACGCCCACGAGCCGAGGTGCCCGTCGTGCTCGCCCATCTTGTGGAAGAGCAGCACCAGTCCCGAGCCCGGTGACATCGGCCCGATCCTCGTGCCGATGATGCTCGACGAGGCGTGGTAGCCCTTGATCGCCTCATGCTCGAAGTAGTCCTCGATCCAGTCCGAGGCGCTGCCCGTGACGAGGCGTACGACGTCGTGCATCACCTTCTGCTCGATGCCACCCAGGTGGTCGAGCAGCCACGCGACGTCGGCCTGGTCCTCCGGGTCCCGGCCTGACTTTGGGCCGAACACGTTCGGTGGCGGGTTGTCGAACAGCGGCTGGATCGCCTGGACGACCCGGTCGAGGTCGTGGTGGTAGCGGTCGTAGGCGTCGGCGTCGTGCCGCGAGTGCCGGCGGATCTCCTGGAGGTTCTGCCCGTGGTCGTCGCCGAGCAGCAGGAAGTCGCCGTCCCCGGTCGGGTGGAAGGACGACGGCATCATCAGCGGCATGAACCCGTGCTCGACGAGGTCGAGCTCGTGGATGATCTCCGGCCGCAGCAGGCTCAGGGCATAGGAGAACGTGGTGAACGAGAACCCAGGGACGACCTCCTCGGTGATCGCGGCCCCGCCGACCAGGTCGCGCTGTTCGAGCACGAGCGTGCGGAGTCCGGCCCTGGCCAGGTAGCCCGCGTTCACCAGGCCGTTGTGGCCGCCGCCGACCACGATGGCGTCGTACGTCGCAGAGCTCATGCCTTGGCCGTCTTCCTTGCAGGGTTGAACAGGGGGAGCCTCGCGGTGCGGGCGAGGACGGTCGTGTTGGAGTGGTTCAGCGCGAGCTCCATGTGCACCTCTGTGCCCGGTGCCGCCAGGTCCGGGCGGACCCGCGCGAGGCCGATGTGCCGCTGGAGCACAGGGGAGTACATGAAGCTGGTGACGTAGCCGACTCGCGAGTCGCTGTCCGTCGTCGGCCGGTCGTGGAGCACCGACTCGTAGGACAGCGGGTGCTCGTCCTTGGGCGGCAACAGTCCTGCGTCGCGGTGAAGCGAATCCCACCTCTGCCAGTCGACGACGACCCCGACGCTGGCCCACCTCGAGGACTTCGTGGCCAGCTCCTGGCGGATGGCGGCACCGCCGATGAAGGCGCGGTCGCCGTCCGCCACACCTCGGAGCATCCAGCGCATGCCGAGCTCGACCGGGGTGACCCGAGCATGGTCGGTGAATGCGAGCCGACTGTTGGTCCACTCGACATCGACGAGCGGCAGCCCGGCCTCGATGCGCAGCATCATCAGCGCCTCCTCGCCGAAGGGTCGGACGCCGTGGCCGCGACCCGCCTCGAGGATGGCGTCGAGCACGTCGACTGCGTCGCCGGACTCCACGGTGACCTCGAACCCGAGGTCACCTGTGTAGCCGGTGCGGGACAGGGTCACCTGCGCCGAACCGATCTTGGCCTGGGTGATGCCGAAGAAGGGGAGTGACTCGGCCTCGGGCATCAGCGTCGACAGCACCGCCCTGGAGCGGGGACCCTGGACGGCGAGGATGCCGTAGTCGTCGGAGACGTCCTCCATCTCGACGCGCAATCGGCCACGGTGATCGCTGAACCAGCCGACGTTGGGTCGCGCCGCCGTGAGCAGGAAGTCGGTCTCCGAGTGCCGGAAGACCACGCCGTCCTCCATCACGAACCCGCGGTCGTCGCACCACAGCGTGTAGTGCGCCTGACCCGGCCGGCAGGAGCGGATGTCGCGGACGAGCATGCCCGCGAGGAACTTCTCGGCGTCGGGACCATGGATGCGGTACTTGAACAGGGGAGAGGTGTCGAAGACACCGACGGCGTTTCGCACCGCGAAGTACTCGTGCTTCGGGGCGTGCGTGTAGCGCAGGGCCGAGAGGTGCCCCTGCCAGTGCGTGTACAGGCTCTGGTTGTTGAGCTCGCTCAGCCGCGGGTGGAACGGCGTGGTCTTGACCATGGTGTTCCGACGTTAGCCGTTACTGACTGGCGCGTCAGTAGCGAGACCGAAGGAATCGAGCACCCACGCAAAGACCTCCGCCTCGTACGCCAGCCGCGCGAACCGCCCGGATGGGCCCGCGTGGGCGCCCGCGCCGGTCTCACACCGGAACAGGCATCGTGGCGACCACTCGGAGTCGGAGTCGCGGAGCGCGGCCACCCACTTCGCTGGCTCGTGCACCAGCACCCTCGGGTCGTGCAGGGCCCCGGTCACCAGCAGGTCCGGCCGCGAGCCCGCCGGCGGCAGGTTGTCGTACGGCGAGTAGGCCAGCATGTAGTCGAACTCCACCTTGCGGCGAGGGTCCCCCCACTCGTCCCACTCGACGATGGTCAGGGGGATGGACGGGTCGAACATCGTGCTGACCACATCGACGTAGGGCACCTCCGCCACGACGGCGCGCCATCGGTCAGGCCGTTGGCTCAGCACGGCGCCCTGGAGCAGCCCCCCGGCGCTCAGGCCGCGGGTGGCGAGCCGGGTACCGTCCACGAGCCCGTCGAGGCCGTCGGCCACGGCGAGGTGGTCGGTGAAGGTGTTCTGCTTGTGCTCCAGATGGCCTTCGATCCACCATCGACGCCCGCCCTCACCGCCGCCCCGCACGTGGGCGTTCACGAAGACCACCCCGGCATCGAGCAGACTCGGCAGTGCGGGGTCCCAGGCCGGGTCGTCGCAGGACTCGTAGGCGCCGTACCCGTACAGCAGCGCCGGGGCCGTGCCGTCGAGAGGGACATCACGCCGGCGCACCAGCGTGGCCGGCACCTCGGTTCCGTCCGGGGACCGGAAGGTCCGGGTCTCGCAGGTGTAGGTGTCCGGATCGTGGCCGGGGGCATCCTGGTGGTGCCGTTCGGTCCGTTCACCGGTGCGCAGGTCGACGTCCGACCAGACGGGTGGGTGGATGTATGACTCATCGACCACGGTCACGGCTGTCGCTGCAAAGTCCTGGTTGTGCGACTGCTTGACCGTGCCGGCCTCGTAGAGGGGGTCGACCACGAAGCCGGGGGAGTCGAGGGCGTCGATCGGCAGCACCCGCAGTCGGTGCCGGACATTGGAGCGGAAGCTCAGCACGGCGTGCGTCGCGAAGGCGTCGACGCGCTCCAGCCGTTCGCTCGGGTCCTCGGGCCGAACCGGCTCCCAGACCAGGTGGTCCTGGTCGGCGTCGCGGGGCACCGGGCACCGGGCCAGCCGGAACTCCTGCGCGTCGTCGTTCGTGACGACCAGGAGCGTCTCTGACCCGTCCGGAAGGATCGCGAGCTCGGCGTCGTACTCCACACCGGGCCGCCGTCCTCCCACCGAACGGGGCGGGTCCTGCGGACGGTGGGCGTCGACCACCCACACCTCGGTCGTGTCCCGGCTCTCCGCGGTGAACACGACCAGGGCGCCGCTACGGGTCGCCCGGACGTTGATCTCGAACCGTTCGTCCGGCTCGTCGAGCACCAGCACGTCCTTGTCGTACGACGTCCCGAGGGCATGGCGCCTCACCTGGAAGGGCCGGTTCGCGTCGTTGGGCACCGTGTAGAAGAAGTACGACGAGTCGGCGCTCCACGCGCCGCCGTAGTACGTCGTGGGCACCTCGTCGGGGAGGTCCTCACCGGTCTCCAGGTCACGGAACCGCAGGTCGTAGACCTCGTCGCCGGTGCGGTCGACCGAGTACGCGAGGACTTTCTCGTCCGGACTGACCTGCGTGAGACCGAGCTCGAGATACCCGGAGTCGTCCGCCAGCAGGTTGGCGTCGAGGAGGACCTGACTAGTCCCCTCCGTGCCGCTGATGTCGAAATCGCGCAACAGTTGGGTGTACTCCCTTCCCGCGGGGAGGACCGTGTAGTAGTAACAGTTCTGATGTCGCCAACTGACTGACCGGTCAGTAGTCGGCACCCTGTCCTTCATCTCGGACCGCAGCGCGTTGACGAGGGAGCTCAGATGTCCGGTGGCAGATTCGTACCAAAGGCGTTCAGACACGAGGTGCGCAAGGAGGTCGGGGGAGTCGAGTCTTCGCATCCAGTGGTACGGGTCGGGGCGGCGGACACCGTGCTCCGTGTGCTCGTGCGGCTGTTTGGCCGCGACCGGAGGAGACGTCACAGCCGGCACCGTACTCCCACCCGGGTCCTCGCATCACTGGGAATTGTTGCCAGCCTCCTCGCGCTGTCGCCGGCCCAGCACGCGGGCGCGGCGGATGAGGACAAGGTCACCTTCACCCTCGGGCTGAAGAACGAGGTCGACTCGTTCAACCCGTTCCTCGGCTTCGAGGCGCCGTCCTACGAGGCATGGGCGCTCACCTACGACTACATGGTCGGCTACTCGATGGACGACATGTCGCCAGTGCCTGCGTTGGCGAAGTCCTGGGAGGCCTCGGAAGACGGCCTGACGTGGACGTTCGACATCCGCGACGGCGTGACGTGGTCGGACGACGTTCCGTTCACGGCCGCCGACATCGCCTACACCTACACCCGGGTCATCAACGGGGAGACCGAGAGCGGTCTGTACGGGTCCTACCTGACGAACGTGGAAACGGTCACGGCGCCGGACGACACCACCGTGGTGCTCAAGCTCAAGTCCCCCAACCCGGCGTTGCCGCTCCTGCCGATCCCGATCATCCCGGAGCACATCTGGAAGGCCGTCAACGACAAGGAGATGGCCACCTATCCGGCCGAGCCGTCCGAGGGGAAGCCGGTAGTGGGCACCGGTCCGTTCGTGCTCGTGGAGGGCAAGGCGGGTGGCTCCACCTACCGGTTCGAGAAGAACCCGGACTACTGGGGCGGCGAACCGCACATCGACGAGGTGATCATCCGGGTGTTCAAGGCCGAGGACCCCATGGTCCAGGCCCTGATCAAGGGCGAGGTCGACTTCATCCACGACATCAACCCGCTGCAGATCAAGGCACTCGAGGGTCGCGAGAACATCAAGGCGTTCAACGGTGTCTCGCCGTACTTCGAGGAGCTCGGGTTCAACACCGGGGCGGTCGACACCGAGACCGACAAGCCGATCGGCGACGGCAACCCCGCACTCAAGGACCCGAAGTTCCGGCACGCCCTCGGCTACGCCCTCGACCAGGACCGGTTGCTGAAGAGTGCCTACCAGGGGGCGGCGGTGCGTGGTGACACGATCGTGCCGGTCGCCTTCCCCGAGTTCCGCTGGGAGCCCTCGGAGGAGGAGGCGTTCAAGTTCGACCTTGACCGCGCGGGCGAGCTGCTGGACGAGGCGGGCTACGAGAAGGGTGCCGATGGTTTCCGCACCATGCCCGACGGCAAGCCCATCGGCACGTTGCGCCTCTTCGCCCGGCCTGAGGAGCAGCACTCCACCACCATCATGGACTTCTTCTCCGAGTGGCTCGGAGAGATCGGGATCAAGTCCGAAGTCACGGTGCGGGAGAGCGCCCGGCTGACCAAGGACATCATCGCCGGCGAGTACGACGTCTTCCACTGGGGCTGGTACGTCGAGTCCGACCCTGGCTCCGTCGTCTCCTACTTCACCTGCGAGCAGCGGGCCAACGCCAACGACTCGTGGTGGTGTGACCCCGAGTACGACGCCCTGATGAAGGCGCAGGCCAGCGAGATGGACAAGGCCAAGCGGGTCGAGATCGTTCAGGAGATGCAGAAGATGGTCTTCGAGGCGTCGCCGTACCTGGTGCTCGCCTACACCGCGGACGGCCAGGCCTACCGCACCGACAGGTTCGCCTGCTTCGTGCCGCAGCCGAAGCCCGACGGAGTGCTGGTGATGCAGTACGGCGCCGGCAACTACCCCCTGATCCGACCCACCAAGGATGCCGGTGACTGTGACGGGGTGGCCCGTGCCGTGGGAGCCAACAGCGCGTCTGAGGCCGCGTCGCCGGACGAAGGCGGTTCGAACGTCCTGCTGATCGGTGGCGCGGTCGTGCTCGTCCTCGCCGCTGTGGGTGGTGGCGTGGTGGCCCTCCGCCGACGGTCCACCGCGGGCGAGCGCGAGTGAGCCGAGTGGTCCGGCCGTGACGGCGGTGATCGCGGCGGCCATCCCGCCGCCGGTCGCGAGGAGACGGAGCTACGGCCGCTACGCCGGCGGGAAGGTGCTGGGCGCTCTGGGGAGCCTGTTCTTCGCCCTCGTGGCGAACTTCCTGCTGTTCCGGGTGCTCCCCGGCGATCCCGCCAGGACGCTGGGCCGCAACCGGTTCCGGACAGAGGAGCAGCTCGAGAACTTCCGGCAGACCTACGGCCTCGACCAGAGCATGCCGGAGCAGTTCCTCACCTTCCTGAAGAACACCTTCACCGGCGAGCTGGGGATCTCGCTTCGCTACCGGGTCCCGGTGTCCGATCTCATCGCCGACCGGATCTGGCCGACGGTGCTGCTCGTCGGGACCTCGACGCTGCTGGCCATGCTGATCGGTGTCTACCTCGGCATCATCAGCGGGTGGAACCGCGGCAAGAGGGTCGACACGGCGAGCCAGTCGACCACGCTGACGCTGTACTCGATGCCGGAGTGGTGGCTCGGGCTTCTCCTGATCGCCGCGCTTGCGGTGGGGATCGGTCCTTTCACCGGCATCTTCCCCACCGGCGGGCTGCACTCGACAGACGTCGAGCCCGGAACGTTCGGCTACGTCGTGGACACGGCGTGGCACCTGACCCTGCCCGTGATCACGTTGACGCTCGCCTACCTGGCGGAGTTCTCGCTGATCATGCGGTCCTCGATCCTCGACGAGCTCGGTGAGGACTACCTGGTCACGGCGCGAGCCAAGGGCCTGCGTGACGTGGAGGTGCGCAACAAGCACGCCGTCCGCAACGCGCTGCTGCCGACCACCACCCTGGTCGTGCTCAACATCGGCTTCGTGGTGTCGGGTGCCATCACGATCGAGACCGTCTTCTCCATACCCGGGCTCGGGCTGCTCTCGAGTGAAGCGCTCGACATCCCGGACTTCTGGGTCCTGCAGGGCACCTTCCTGGTCGCCACGGCCGCCGTGATCTTCGCCAACCTGGTGGTCAACCTCCTCTACGGGCTCATCGACCCCCGGGTGCGGACATGAAAACCCCAACACGCCACTCGCTTCGCTCGCGCCGCGCCGGGGACCCCGAATGACTGGCCCCCTCACGCACCGGCAGATCGCCCGCGGTCGACGCCGCGCGGCTCGCCGTCGGAACTGGCTGATCTTCCGCACGCACCGGTCCGGGGTGGTCGGCCTCGTCGTCCTGAGCCTGTTCATCCTGGTGGCGCTACTCGCTCCGCTGTTCGCCCCTCACGACACCATCGAGGTGACCAAGGCGACCGGCGGCATCCTCGAACCTCCCTCCGGCGAGTTCTGGCTGGGCACCGACCAGGCCGGGCGCTCGGTCCTCGCCCTGTGCATCTGGGGAGCCCGCATCTCACTGCTCGTCGGCCTGTTGGCGACCGCCATCTCCATCGTGATCGGCACCCTGATCGGCCTGATGTCCGGCTTCTTCGAGGGGTGGCCGGCGCGCTTCCTCTACAGGTTCACCGAGTGGTTCCTGGTGCTGCCGTTCCTGCTGCTCGCCCTCGTGATGTCGGCCGTGCTGGGACGGTCGCTGGCCATCATCATCCTGGTCATCGGGGTGACCAGCTGGCCGAGCACCGCACTGCTGATCCGCAGCCAGACCCTGTCGGTCAAGGAGCGGCCCTTCCTCGAGCGCGCCCGAGCACTGGGGGCGGGGCGCTGGCACCAGATGACGCGGCACATCCTGCCCAACGTGATGCCGATGGTGTTCGCGAACACGACCCTCACTGTCTCGATCGCGATCCTCACCGAGACCACCCTGGCCTTCCTCGGGTTGGGCGACCCGACCCGCGTCTCATGGGGCTCGATGCTCGAGGACGCCTTCGCCGTCGGTGCGATGACGACCGGCGCATGGTGGTACATCCTCCCGCCCGGACTCTGCGTGGTCGCTGTCGTCCTCTCGTTCAACCTGGTGGGCCAGGCACTCGAGGAGACCGTCAACCCCCGGCTGCGGGGACGGTGAGCGATGACCTCCATGACTGGACAGCAGTACCTGCTCGACGTACGCGGGCTGACCGTGGCCTATCAGACCTCCGAGGGCCCGCTCCCGGCCGTCCGCGGTGTCGACCTCGTGGTGGGCGAGGGCGAGGTCGTCGGGGTGGCCGGCGAGTCGGGCTGCGGCAAGTCGACGCTGGCCAGCACGGTGCTGCGGCTCCAGCCACCGGGCGCGAAGGTAGAGGGAGAAGTACGCGTCCAGGGCGAGGACGTGCTCACGATGGGCTGGGGGCCGTTGCGGGCGCTGCGCTGGGCCGACGCGTCCATCGTCTTCCAGGGCGCCCTGCACTCGCTCAACCCGGTCCACCGCGTCGGGGACCAGATCGCGGAGCCGATCCTGGTGCACGAGCCCGGGCTCACCAGGTCCCACGTCAAGGAGCGAGTGAACGCCCTGCTCGAGCAGGTGGGCCTTTCGGGAGGTCGCAGCCGTTCCTACCCACACCAGCTGTCGGGAGGGCAGAAGCAGCGGGTGATGATCGCGATGGCGCTGGCCTGCCGACCGAGGCTGATCATCGCCGACGAGCCCACGACTGCGCTGGACGTGATGGTGCAGGCACAGATCCTCGACCTGCTCTCCGGCCTGGTCCGCGACCTGGGCGTGGGACTGCTGATCATCAGCCACGACCTGTCGGTGCTCGGTGATGTCTGCGACCGGGTCGTCGTGATGTACGCCGGGCGCGTGGTGGAGACGGGCGGCGCGAAAGAGGTCTTCACCGACCCGAAACACCCGTACACGCGCGCGCTCTCGGACGCCTTCCCGTTGATCGGTGATCAGTCCGCGCGCTACGCACCGGCCGGCCTCCCGGGTGACCCGCCAGACCCGCGCGCGCTGCCGACCGGGTGCTCGTTCGCGCCGCGGTGCCGGCACGCAGCCGACGTCTGTCGCGCGGCTGAGCCACCGTTGCTCGAGGTCGGCCCCGGCCGCTCTGCTGCCTGTGTCCGGGTGGGGGAGCTGTGACGACGGCACCCGAGGACCAGACCCCGGTCATCGAGGCCGACGGCGTCTACGTCGACTTCGTCACCCGCGGCGGGCAGGTGGCCCGGGCCCTCGACGGTGCCGACCTGGCGGTCGGCCCCAGCGAGATCGTCGCGCTGGTGGGGGAGTCCGGCTCGGGCAAGACCACACTGGCGCGCGTGCTGATGGGGTTGCAGCGGCCGAGCCACGGTGAGGTGCGTGTCGAGGGGAAGCCGCTGGACTACTCGATCCGCGCGCTGCGGCAGTTCCGCGGCCGGGTGCAGATGGTGCTCCAGGACGCAGCAGGCTCGCTGAACCCGCGGCAGACCATCTACGAGTCGGTCGCCGAGGGCATCCGCCTGCACCGGCGGGTGGCCAGCGACCCAGACGGTAGGACCGAGACGGACCTGGTGGCGGTGGCTCTTGCAGAAGCCGGTCTGCGCCCGCCCGACAGGTTCTTCCTCCGGTTCCCGCACGAGCTGTCCGGTGGTCAGAAGCAGCGTGTGCTGATCGCCGGAGCACTCGCACTGCGGCCCCAGCTGCTGATCGCGGACGAGCCGGTCTCCTCCCTGGACGCGTCGATCCGTGGCGAGATCCTGGCGCTGCTCCTGCGCCTCCGGCAGGATCTCGGCCTCGGGATCGTGGTGGTCACGCACGACCTGGGCCTGGCGTGGAACATCGCCGACCGGATCGCCGTGATGTACCTCGGCAGAGTCGTGGAGTGCGGCAGCACCGAGGAGGTGCTCCAGTCCCCACGTCACCCCTACACGCGCGCGCTGCTCTCCGTCGTACCGGAGATGGACCGGCTCGAGCCGGTGGTGCTCACCGGCGAGATCCCCGACCCGACCCGCATCCCGAGCGGTTGCCGCTTCCACCCTCGCTGCCCAGCGCTCGCGGACGGGAGCGCGGAGCGTGCGGGGGTCGCCGACAAATGCCGGTCCGAACCGCTGGAGACCTTGCCTGCCACAGGTGCGCATCGGGTCGCGTGCCACCTCGACGCGGTCCTGAACGAGGCGCGCCCGTGACTGGTGAACTTTGTCGCCAGCAGCAATGACGCGGTGCCGGGTCGTCGGGTACACATGAAGGCGTGACTGCTGACCCCGCTCCGGAACCGCGCGATGCCTCCCAGGTTGGCTCCTCGGCAGCCAGGGAAGCATGGGCAGACGCGGCTCGCCCGGTGCTCCTCGAGGCCGCAGGTCGCTATCGCGCGACGGTGACCTACAAGCAGCTCGCCGCTGCCGTCCAGGAGTCCGCCGGCATCACGACGACGCAGCTGATGCACCAGTGGATCGGCGATGTGCTCGGACGGGTCACCAACGAGTGCCAGTCGCGGGGCGAACCGTTGCTCTCTGCGCTGTGCATCAGTGCCCAGGGCAGCGTGGGTCAGGGGTACGCCGAGGCCGTCGAGGCCGCCCGCGGCACCCGTCCGCACGATCCGGATGACCACGCCGCCCAGGAACGCCTCGCCTGCTACCAGCACTGGCAAGCCGCCGGCCTCCCACGCGACGGGGGTACGCCGCTGCGCACCGCCCATTTCACGCTGGCGCGAAAGGCGGGTGCGACCAAGCCGGCGGCGCGTGTGTCCAGTCCCCGCAAGACGGCTGTCCGGAAGGCCACCTCAGCTCCCGAGCCCAAGCCGATTCCACTGTGTCCACGCTGCTTCACCCAGGTGCCGGCCTCCGGGGTGTGCGACTACTGCGACTGAACCTTTGGTTTCGTCGCCGTCGAATCACTAGTGTCGGGTCGACCAGCCGTCGCGAGGTCAGGAGCCGCCATGTCCCAGGTGCAGCAGCACAAGTTCCAGCTCGACGAGAGTGAGATGCCGACCCGCTGGTACAACGTGCTGCACGACCTGCCCACCCCACCTCCGCCGGTGCTGCACCCGGGGACCGGGCAGCCGGTGGGGCCTGACGATCTGGCGCCCCTGTTCCCGATGGACCTGATCCTCCAGGAGGTGTCCACGGATCAGTACGTCGACATTCCCGACGAGGTCCTCGAGGTCTACCGGCTGTGGCGCCCGAGCCCGCTCTATCGGGCGCACCGGCTGGAGAAGGCGCTGGGCACACCGGCGCACATCTACTACAAGTACGAAGGGGTCTCCCCGGCCGGATCGCACAAGCCGAACACCGCGGTTCCTCAGGCGTTCTACAACGCCAAGGCGGGGATCAAGAGGCTGACCACGGAGACCGGAGCGGGCCAGTGGGGCACGGCTCTGGCTTTCGCCTGCGCCCAGTTCGGCCTGGCCTGCGAGGTCTGGCAGGTGCGGGCGTCGTACGACCAGAAGCCCTACCGGCGGATGATGATCGAGACGTTCGGCGGCACCGTGCACCCCAGCCCCTCGGAGCTGACCGAGGCCGGCCGAAACATCCTCGCCGAGCACCCCGACTCGACGGGCTCCCTGGGCATTGCCATCAGTGAGGCTGTCGAGGTCGCGGCCCAGGACCCGACCTCCAACTACGCGCTCGGCAGTGTGCTCAACCACGTGCTGATGCACCAGACGATCATCGGCGAGGAGGCGCTGCTCCAGCTCGCCAAGGCGGGGGACACCCCCGACCTCCTGATCGGTTGCACAGGCGGTGGGTCGAACTTCGGCGGGTTGATGTTCCCGTTCCTGCGGGAGAAGTGGGCGGGCCGGATGAACCCGAACGTGCTCGCGGTGGAGCCGGCTGCGTGTCCCTCACTGACCCAGGGCACCTACGCCTACGACTTCGGGGACACCGCAGGGATGACCCCGTTGATGAAGATGCACACCCTGGGCCACGACTTCGTGCCTGACCCGATCCATGCCGGTGGTCTGCGCTACCACGGGATGAGCCCGCTGATCAGCCACCTCTACGAGACGGGCGAGATGAGCGCGGTCGCCAAGCCGCAGTCCGAGTGTTTCGCTGCGGGGGTGCTGTTCGCGCGCACGGAGGGCATCCTGCCCGCCCCCGAGCCGACGCACGCGCTCGCGGCAACCATCGAGGAAGCGCTGCGGTGCAAGGAGACTGGCGAGGAGAAGGTGATCCTCACCGCGCTGTGCGGGCACGGCCACCTCGACCTGGCTGCGTACGACGCCTACCTGTCAGGCAACGTCGTCGACCACCAGTGGGAAGACGACGACATCCAGGCCGCCCTGGCCGACGCGCTCTCGAGGCTGCCAGCGCTGGCCTGATCCTCACTCGATGAGTGGGGATCTGCTGGCACGGCGGCGTATGTCGGGTGGTGGGTCGAAGCTGAACTGGTTGGGTCCGGTTCTTCGGATGGTCCAGGGTCCTGCGTGGATGAGTCGGTGGTGGTGGCCGCAGAGCAGGATCAGGTTGTCCAGGGAGGTGGGTCCGCCGTCTGCCCAGTGCTGGATGTGGTGGGCGTGGGTCATCATCGGTGGTCTGGTGCAGCTCTTGAAGCGGCAGTGCTGGTCGCGGGCGACGAGGGCTTTCCAGATCGGCGCGGTGACCAGGCGTTGGGTGCGGCCGACGTCGAGGACCTCGGAGTTGGTGCCGAGGACGGCGGGGATGATGTCGGCGTCGCAGCACATCCGCCGCACCGTGGCGGCGGTGAGGTCCTCGCCGGTCTCGGTGGTCCCGAACCCGGACTCCCGGACCAGGTCCTCGAGGGTGACGGTCACGGTGACCCGTGGGGTGGCGCCGTGGCACTCGGGGAGCAGGTCCATTTTCTGGGCGCGGCGGCACAGCCCGACGAGGGCGTCGAGCATCCGGGCGCCGTGGTCGCGGGGGTCGCGGCCGTCGTGGCTGCATCCGGGGACCGCGCAGGTGGCGGGGTCGCAGACGGGTCCGTTGGCGGGTTCTGGTTTGGCTAGGGGGATCAGGGTGGTTTTGAGGGTGGCGGCGTCCTCGGAGCTGCAGCGTCCCTTGATCCAGGCGCCACCGGCGCCGTCGTCGGAGATGGAGAGGTGCCGGTTGAGGTGGGCGGCGCGCTCCTCGCGGTCCAGGGCCTTCTCGTCGCGACGGTCCTCACCCTCGGGGTCGACCACGCTGACGAGTCGGCGGGCGACCCTCTTGAGTTCGGTGGCGTCCAGGCTCTTGGCTTCATCGAGCAGGACCTGCACCCCGCGGGAGCGGACGTCGGGGTCACTGGGGAGGGCGTCGATCGCGCGCTCGATGACTTGCGCTTTTGCGGTGGAGAGCCACCCGTCGCGCATGCCTTCTGCGAGGGGTGTCATCAGTGGTTGGTCGACCGCGGCCGCGAGTCTGACGGTTGAGGGTCCGGTGCCCTTGTGGCCGCCGGCGATGGCGGTGACGAAGTCCTGGGTGGAGGCCCACCCGACGGGCTTGACCGCATTGGTCATATCAAGTTCACGGACCACGCCGAGCTCGATGGCGTCCAGGGTGGTCTTGAGGGTTTCGATCTCGGCGACGGTGTTCATCAGCTCGTCACCGGACCGGGCTGCCCACAGGGTGTCGGCGAGTCCGCGGATGTGGTGGCCGATGCCAGCGAGGACGGCCGGGATCCCGGTCTCGGGATGCTCGTTGTGCTGGCTGGTCATGGAACTGATTCAAGCACCGGGCACTGACAGTTTTTGGTCGAGATTCCCCTTGTACAGAAGGGAATTCGAAACTTTTTCAAGAAGTCCAAACCGCCACCACAACGGTCGAGTGAAGCGACGGCGAGCCGAACGAAGGCACCCGGGAACACCAGCGCAACCAGCGGCGGACAGCAACCACATAATTCGAAAATCTCTGTGGCAAACGAGACCGAGTGTTCTTCGAGGAAGGCCAGCCCGGGGAGAGAGGGCACCCCAAGTTCGGAATGTGGTCTCGACTATCCGCTCGCTTCGCTCGCTGCTCGACCACCTAGTGCTTGCGGTGCCCGTTCGTCGTACGGCGTGTGGTCTCGACTATTCGCTCGCTTCGCTCGCTGCTCGACCACCTAGTGCTTGCGGTCCCCGTTCGTCGTACGGCGTGTGGTCTCGACTATTCGCTCGCTTCGCTCGCTGCTCGACCACCTAGTGCTTGCGGTGCCCGGTCGTCGTACGGCGTGTGGTCTCGACTATTCGCTCGCTTCGCTCGCTGCTCGACCACCTACGAGGGCGCTCGCTGCTCGACCACCTAGGGGCTGGCGTCGCTGGTGAGGATGACGAGCTGTTGGGTGGCTCGGGTCATGGCTACGTAGCGGTCGACGGCTCCTTCGATGCCGGTGCCGAAGTCCTCGGGGTCGATCAGGACGACGAGGTCGAACTCGAGGCCCTTGGAGAGCTCTGGCGTGAGCGACCTGACGCGGGAGGTCTCTGTGAACGCAGGGTTGCCGATGACGCAGGCGATTCCGTCTGTGTTCTCGGCGAGCCAGGTGTCGAGGATCGAGGTCAGGTCGGAGGTAGGCCCGTGTACGACGGGGATGTCGCTGCTGCGGATGGAGGTCGGCACGTTGGCGTCCGGGAACACGGCCCTGATGACCGGCTCGGCTTCCGCCATCACCTCCTCCGGTGTCCGGTAGTTGATGCTCAGCGAGGCCAGATTGATGTGGTCGAGCCCGATGCGCTCCAGCCGTTCGTGCCACGACTCCGTGAACCCGTGCCGGGCCTGGGCACGGTCGCCGACGACCGTGAAGCTCCTGGACGGGCAGCGGAGCAGCAGCATCTGCCACTCGGCGTCGGTCAGCTCCTGCGCCTCGTCGACGACGATGTGCGCGAACGGGCCGGCGAGCAGGTCCGGGTCGGTCTCGGGGAGTGCGGCTTCGTCGACGAGTACGTCGCGGATCCCATCCTGGCGGAGCTGGGCCATCATGCCCTCGTCGTCGTCGAGCTGGAGGAGCTCGTCGACGACCCGATCCATCTGCTGACGTTCGGCTGCGACGGCCGCCTCGTGACGCCGCTTGCGGCGCGATGCCTCGGGATCTCCGAGCCGTTGCCTGGCGGCGTCGAGGAGCGGCAGGTCGGCCAGTGTCCAGGCGCGGGCGTCGTCGCGCTGCAGCTTGCGGACCTCCTCCGGGTCGAGCCAGGGCGCGCACAGGCGCAGGTAGGCGGGCACCTCCCAGAGGTCACCGACGAGGTCGGCCGCCTCGAGGAGAGGCCACGCCTTGTTGAAGGCGTCGGCCAGGTCGTGGCTCTGCGCGATCGACGTGTGGACCAGGTCGGCCGTGGTCTCGTCGTCCTCGTCCTCCTGCTCGACCTTGCTCGCCAGGATCGAGAGCAGCTCTTCCCAGACCTGGTCGCGTGCCTCGTTGTGCGGCGTGCCGGGTGGCGGTGCGTCGAACGCGTCGGCCCAGTCTGCGGGGCTGAGCCAGATGTCGACGTACGGCGTCTCGACCGCCATGCCCTCGGTCGGTGGCTCCTCGTAGAACCGCACGGCCGGCTCGATCGCCTTCACCATGGCGGCCGACGACTTCAGCCGGGCCACGTCCGGGTCGGCCTCGGGAGCTGCTGCGACTCCCTCGGGAACGAGATCGCGCAACGTGCAGGTCTGCACGCCCTCCTCGCCGAGGCTGGGCAGGACGTCGGCGACGTAGGCGAGATAGGGCTGGTGCGGACCGACGAAAAGCACGCCGCCCCGGCGGTGACCGAGCCTTGGGTCGGAGTAGAGGAGGTAGGCGGTGCGGTGCAGGGCGACGACAGTCTTGCCCGTACCGGGGCCGCCGTCGACGACGAGAGCACCGCGGGCACCGGCGCGGATGATGGCGTCCTGGTCGGACTGGATGGTGCCGAGCACGTCGCGCATCCGGGCCGACCGGTTGCTGCCCAGACTGGCGATGAACGCGGACTGGTCGTCGAGCGCTGCTCGGCTGTCCAGCCCGTCAGCTGTGTACACCTCGTCCCAGTAGTCGCTGATCCGGCCGCGGGTCCAGCGATACCTGCGGCGGCTCGCCAGGCCCATCGGGTTGGCGTGGGTCGCCCCGAAGAACGGCTCGGCCGCCGGAGAGCGCCAGTCGACGAGCAGTCGTCGTCCCGCACTGTCGGTGAGACCGAGACGTCCGACGTACGTGGTCTCGCCGTCGTCGGCGCCGACCATGTGCCCGAGGCACAGGTCGAGGCCGAAGCGGCGCAGGGTGCGCAGGCGAGCGGTGAGCCGGTGGACCTCCAGGTCGCGGTCCATCGCCTCCTGCCCGATGCCGCCGGGCGCCCTCCGCGCGGCCTCGAGCCGGTCGGACAGGTCGGCGATCGACTCGTCGAGGCTCTCCGCGATGGCCGCGAAGTGCTGCTCATCGCCGGCGATCAGCGCCGGGTCAGCCTTGGGGGCGAGGCGGTCAGGCAGGTCGAACGCGCTGGTGGTCAGGTGGCTCACGTCATCCGTTCCGATCTTGGTGCTCACGAGCGGCGATTCTGCGGCAGGACAGGGGCCTTGCCGCAAGCCCCCTGGTGCGCTATAAGTTGAGAGAGGAAAGGGGTTGTTGCCCCTTTCCTTTTTCGTTGTCCGCAGTGATGGACACTCCTCACCCCTGAGTCTGCCTGCCGGGCGACATCGCGCTCGGCATCTGGCGCCGTGGTCACAGGCCGTGTCACGATGCTGCTACTGACTTGTGAGTCAGTAGTGGCGAGGAGGCTCCATGGCACAGGGCACTCTGCAAGCGGCACTGCCGCGGGAGATGTACGTCGACGAGCAGACCTGGCTCGTCGAGCGCGAGAGGGTGCTGTTCGACCAGTGGTACTGCATCGGCCGCATCGACGATCTCGGCCTGGCAACGACCTCGCAGCTGGTGGTCGTGGACGTCGCGGGGGAGTCCCTGCTCATCACATGTGACGCGAAGGGACAGCTTCACGGCGCCTACAACGTCTGCCGGCATCGTGGCTCGCAGCTCAAGCCGGTCGTCGAGGAGGCTCCTGCCACGCCGGTCGCATGTGCCGCGTCAGCGGTGCGTTGCCCCTACCACTCGTGGACCTACGGTCTGGACGGACGGTTGATGCACGCGCCACATGCTGACCTGGCGAGCGCCGACCTCGAAGCGTTCCGGCTCCACCCTGTCGCCGTGGACGTCTGGGGAGGATTCGTCTTCGTCCACCTCTCGCCTGAGAGGGCAACACCGCTAGCGCAGACAGCGTTCGCAGCGGGGGAGACGCTGGCGAACTACGGACTGTCCAGCCTGGTGACCGGCGCGACCATGACCTACGAGGTGCGGGCCAACTACAAGGTGCTGCTGGAGAACTACAACGAGTGCTACCACTGCGGCCCGGTGCACCCGGAGCTGTGCCGGCTGGTGCCCGCCTTCGCGGGCGGGGGTGCGGGCCTCGAGTGGTCGGACGGGATACCGCACCGGGAAGGGGCCTGGACGTTCACGACCAGCGGGACGTCGTCGCGAGCACCTCTGCCCGGGCTGAGCGAGGAGGAACGCACTCGGCACAAGGGTGACCTCGTCTACCCGAACCTGATGCTGTCCGCGTCCGCGGACCACGTTGCCGCGTTCGTCCTGCGACCACGGGCAGTGGACCGCACCGACGTCGTCTGCTCGCTGCTGTTCGCCGCCGACGAGGTCGCGGATGACCGGTTCGATCCAGACGACGCGCGCGAGCTGTGGGACCTGGTCAACCGTCAGGACTGGGCGATCTGTGAGTCCGTGCAGCGCGGCATGTCATCGCGGAGCTACCGGCACGGTTGGTTCGCGCCGATGGAGAACGACAGTCTCGACATCCGCCGGTGGCTGCTGCCGCTGCTGGGACTGACGCCGTGAGCTGGGACAGGAGGACCGGCAACGTCGACTACGTCGTCGTCGGCCTGGGGGCGCTCGGAAGCGCCGTCTGCATGGAGCTCGCGCGTGCAGGCCACAGCGTCGTGGGCCTGGAGCGGTTCGAGCTCGGACACTCCAGGGGCGCGAGCCACGACACCAGCCGGATCCTGCGGCACAGCTACCACACGCCGGAGTACGTCCGCCTGACCCAGGACGCCTACGTCGACTGGGCGCGCCTCGAGCGTGATGCGCACACCAGCCTGGTGACGGTCGTCGGTGGCCTTGACCTGTTCCCGAGCGACGCGGCGATCAGCTCGATCGACTACACCAGTGCGCTCGACGAAGTGGGGATCGCGTACGACGTGCTGGATGCGGCTGCGGTGACGGGCCGGTGGCCGCAGTTCCGCCTGCCCGAGGGGCTGATCGCCCTGCACCAGGAGGACGCCGCGATCGTGCCGGCCGGCCGCGGGACGCGGGTGATGCAGGACGAGGCCCGGCGACACGGTGCCGAGCTCCGCGGACACAGCCCGGTGCTCGCCGTACGCGACCTCGGCTCGAGCGGCATCACGCTCGAGACGCCGCAGGGCAGGTGGCACTGCGGCGGGCTGGTCATCTGCGCCGACGCCTGGGTCAACGACGTCCTCGCGGGCCTGGGCCACCAGATCCCCCTCGAGGTGACGCTCGAGCAGGTGACCTACTTCGAGCCGCCGGAGCCCGCGCGGTTCGAGCCCGGTGAGCTCCCGCTGTGGATCTGGATGGACGACCCGTCGTTCTACGGCTTCCCGTGCTTCGGGGAGAAGACGGTCAAGGCGGCCCAGGACTGCGGCGGTCCGGTGGTCGACCCGGAGGGACGCACCTCGGAGCCCGACCCGGAGATGGAGGCGCTGCTCGCGGCTCACATGAGCCAGATTCTTCCCGGCAGCGGTGAGCCGGTGCGGTCGCTGCGCTGCCAGTACACGCTGACCCCCGACCGTGACTTCGTGATCTCGCAGGTGCCCGGCCACGAGTCGGTCGTCGTCGGGATGGGCGCCGCCCACGGGTTCAAGTTCGCGCCGACCTTCGGGCGGCTGCTGGCCGAGCTCGCAGTCAATGGGAGTACGACGACCGACCTGACCCCGTTCCGGATGGACCGTCCCGGGCTGACCGACCCCGACTACCAGGCTCACTGGCTGGTGTGACGTGACGACTCTCGAGCGGTTCCGTTCAGACCAGCGTCTCGGCGTCCAGCCCCAGCTCGCCGGCCACCGCGCCGGCGACCCATTCCCGGAGCTGCGCACGGGTGACGGTCCGGTAGACCAGGGTCGCCACGGACAACCCGTCCAGCAGCGCCGAGACCCTGGCCACGGCCGCGGGTGGGTCGGAGCAGGTGAACGAGCCGTCGGCGACACCTTCCTCGACGACCTCCAGGAGTGCCGCGGACCAGCGATGGTCGAGGCGGCGCAGCACCTTGCGGATCACCGGCTCGCGTTGGGCGAGTGCCCAGGCGTCGATCCAGACGCGCCAGCCGATCGCGGCACCGGTCGGACCGTAGAGGCGGAGCACGCGGCGCAACCGGTCGAGCGGGTCGACCCCCTTCGCGGTCGCCTGGTCGAGCTTGTCGAGGTCCCGGTCGACGGCGTGCGCGAAGGCGTCCGCCACGAGCGCGTCCTTGGTGCCGAAGTGGTAGAAGACCAGCGACGGACTGATCCCGAGCTCCTCGGCGACGTCGGCGACCCGGATCGCCGCCAGTCCGATCCGGTCGAGCAGGTCGGTCGTCGCGGTCAGGATCTCGTCCCGCCGCACCTCGACAGTGCGGCGGGCCCGACCGCTCTTCGAGCGCGTCACTCTCGAACTCCCATGGCGCGCAGCATAGAACCCACAAGGCAGGAGGCACGCGGATGACCGGAACGCAGATCGACCCCCTGGCAACCGTGCGACGAGCGGCCCGAGCCGAGGGGGAGCCCGAGCGGATGCTTCCGGCGGAGGCCTACACGTCGCCGGAGGTGCTGTCGTGGGAGCAACGCCACCTGTTCGCGGGCAGCTGGTCGTGCCTGGGCCGGGTGGACGACCTGTTCCCGGCTCCCGCTGCTGGTAGGCCGGTCACCCAACGAGCCCTGGTCGTCGGTGACGTCTCGACACTGCTGGTGCGGGACGGTTCGTCGCTGCGGATGTTCGCGAACACCTGCCGGCACCGCGGCCACGAGCTGCTGCCGATCGGTGAGGCATCGGAGCGTCGCAGCATCGTGTGTCCCTACCACGCGTGGAGCTACGACCTGGGCGGCCGGCTGATCGCCGCCAAGGGCTTCCGGGACGACGCGAGCTTCGTGCCTGGCGAGCACGGTCTCGTCGAGCTGCCGGTGCAGGTGTGGCAGGGCTGGGTCTTCGGCCATGCACTGCACCCGATGGGCAGCGACCTCGTGCCGTCGTTCACCGAGCACGTCGGACAGCTCGACGCCATCGTCTCGGCGTACGACTGCGGGACGCTCGTGCTCGCCGACCGGCACGCCTACGAGGTGGCGGCGAACTGGAAGGTGATCGCCGAGAACTACCACGAGTGCTACCACTGCCCGCTGATCCACCCGGAGCTGTGCCAGCTCAGCCCGCCGGAGTCGGGCGACAACTACGACCAGCCGGGCGACTGGGTGGGCGGATCGATGATCCTGCGCGACGGCATGGCGACCATGTCGATGACCGGGGAGCTGGCCGCGACACCCATCCCGGGGGTGGACCCGGTCAGGGTGGAGTACCTCCACCTGCTGCCGAACCTGCTGGTCTCTGCCCACCCCGACTACGTGATGACGCACCGCCTGCTGCCCCTGGCTCCGGGGCGCACCTGGATCGAGTGCTCCTGGCTCGTGCGGCCAGGGCCTGACGGGACCGCACCCGACGCGGGCGGTGCAGTGGAGTTCTGGGACCTGACGAACAAACAGGACTGGGCTGCCTGCGAGTCGGTGCAGCGAGGGCTGGCCAGCCCGCACTTCCAGCCCGGTCCGTTCGCTCCCAAGGAGGATGCGGTGGCCCACCTCGTCGGAGCGATCGGCGATGCCTACCGGACGGGCCGGCTCCAGCCGTGAGGGGCGCACGCAGGGCAGTGGCCGCGCTCGTCGGTGCTCTCGTGTGCGTGTCCTCCGGGCTGGTCGCCACCGGTCCGGCAGAGGCCGCCGGGCCGACGAAGAGGCCCAGGCCCATGTTCGTCGGCGGCGTCGCCGTCCATCGCTGCGACGTACTGCCTCGCGCGCTCTGCGGCTCGATCCGCCGCCTCTGGGACCCGAAGAACCCGAGTGTGGGCCAGGTGAAGGTCGGCTTCGCGTTCGTCCCCGCGCGCAACCGCAAGCGCCCGGTCCTGGGCACGCTGGTGCCGCACGAGGGCGGGCCTGGCTACAGCACGACCGGCACGGCTGAGTCGTACGCCCAGATGTACGGCCCGCTGCTGCGACGCCGCAACCTGCTGCTGGTCGACCAGCGGGGGACCGGGCTCTCGCAGCCGATCAACTGCCCTGCGCTGCAGAACCTGACCATCGCCTACCGCGTGGCCGCTGGTCAGTGCGGACGGTCACTCGGCGCACGGGCCGACAACTACTCGAGCGCGCTCTCGGCCGACGACCTCGCAGCCGTGCTCCTCCAGCTCCGACTCGGCAGGGTCGACGTGTATGGCGACTCCTACGGCACCTTCTTCACCCAGGTGTTCACCGGCCGGCACCCGGCATTGGTGCGGAGCCTGGTGCTCGACAGCGCCTACCCGACGTACGGCGAGTCCGCGTGGTACCCGACGCAGGGTCCCGCGATGCGCGAAGCCTTCGACGCCACGTGCCGACGGTCCGCGGCCTGCCGCAACGGTGGGCAGCGGTTCGTGCCGACGTTGACGCGACTTCTCGGGGTGGTTCGGACCAGCCCGTGGCGCGGCGTCTCCCACGACGCGGACGGCCGGCGCGCCAGGGTGACCGTGAACGGAGCGACCCTGGTCTCGGTCGCCTTCGGCGCGACGTTCACCCCGACCGCCTACCGCGAGCTGACGGCTGCGATGCGTTCCGGACTGGCCGGCGACCGTGCGCCCCTGCTCCGACTGGTCGCCGAGGCGCTGGGCGGTGGCACCGACGCAGGTGACCCGGTCGACTACAGCGAGGGGCTCTACGCAGCGGTCGCCTGCCACGACTACCCGCAGCTCTACGACATGACGGCCCCGCCCGGCGCCGTACGCGAGCAGCAGTACGCCGCCGCGCTGAACGCGCGCTCCACGTCGGCGCCGTTCACCTTTGGTCCGTTCACCGTCCACGAGTACGCCCGTTCTGACTGGCAGTTGATGGATTCGTGCACGCGGTGGCCGGTCGCTCCGGCCACGAACCCGGCCGGTCCGCCGAGGCCGCGCGGAGGCCAGTACCCGGCTGTGCCGGTGCTCGTGCTCAGCGGCGAGCTGGACTCGATCACCACCGCGGCGGAGGGGGACCTGGTGGCAGAGCAGTTCCCCAACGCCCAGCACGTGCTGGTCCGCAACAGCCTGCACGTCAACGCGTACGGCGACACCGACAACTGTGCGCAGCGCATGGTGCGCACGTTCGTGTCCTCGCTGGGCCCGGTGCCACCGTTGCTCCGGGCGTGTGCCGCCTCCATCCCGCCGATCCGGGCCCTGGGCGAGTTCCCGCGCGCGCTTGCCGACGTCCTCCCTGCGGCGGCACGCAAGCGGGTCCCGCTTCGCGTTCGCCAAGTTGGGCCCGCTGCCGCCGTGACGGTGACCGACCTGGTCGGTCGGTGGTGGAACAACTACTCCGGTCACGGATTCGGGCTGCGGGCCGGCAAGTGGACCTACAGCGGCGATCGCACCGTGGTCTTCAAGCTCCGTGGAGTGCGCTTCGTGCCGGGGATCGCCGTGAGCGGTCAGGCGCGGTGGAACCGGTACAGCGAACGCATGCGCGTGAACCTGCGGCTCCGCGGCACCGGCCCGCACGGCCGGCTGCACGGGACGTGGAACACCAAACGGGCCGGCGCCACGGCCGTGCTCTCCGGAAACATCGGCGGCCGTCAGGTCCGGCTGAGATTCCCGGCTCCCTGAGAAATTCTCGGTCAAGATGTCGAGGATGCTGGATTGGCTCCGTCCCAGGGTTGAGGGTGGCAGCGAGTCGCCCCGGACACGAGGAGTCAGAGATGCCGAAGTACCTGCTGCTGAAGCACTACCAGGGCGGCCCCGAGGCCCCCGGGTTCGTACCGATGGACCAGTGGACGCCGGAGGAGATCACGGCTCACATGGACTTCCAGCACGAGGTCACCCGAATCCTGCGGGAGAACGGGGAGTACGTCGACGCGCAGGCCCTGAGCCCCGACGGCGCCTGGGTGCAGTACGGCGGCCCCGAAGCGGCGCCGGTCGTGACCGACGGGCCGTTCCCGGAGACCAAGGAGCTGATCGCGGGCTGGTACCTGATCGACGTGGAGTCCCAGGCCCGCGCCTACGAGGTGGCGGCGCTCGTTTCGTCCGCACCGGGCAAGGACAGCCGACCGATCCACGAGTGGCTCGAGGTGCGGCCGGTGATGTGGAGCGCACCGGCCGACGAATGAACGAGGCCCTGCTGCGCGAGCTGACCCCACAGGTGCTCGGTGTCCTCGTCCGTCGCGGGAACGACTTCGCGGCGGCCGAGGACGCCGTACAGGAGGCGCTCATCGAAGCGCACCGGGCATGGCCGGAGCAGCTGCCGGACGAACCCAAGGGCTGGCTGATCACGGTCGCCCATCGCAAGCTGGTCGACGCCCACCGGTCGGAAGCGGCCCGCAGGCGACGCGAGGAGCTGTCAGCCTTCGAGCCCACGGCCGGGCCGACCGAGCGTGCCGACACCCTCCTGCTGATGTTCCTGTGCTGCCACCCGGCGCTCAGCCCGGCGTCGGCGGTCGCCCTGACGCTGCGTGCGGTCGGCGGGCTGTCCACCAGGGAGATCGCCGAGGCGTTCTTGGTTCCGGAGGCAACCATCGCCCAACGGATCTCCAGGGCCAAGCGCACCGTCGCGGGTCAGGCGTTCTCCAGGCCGGCCGACATCGCTGTCGTCCTCAGGGTGCTCTACCTGATCTTCAACGAGGGGTACGGCGGACGTCTCGACCTCGCGGCGGAGGCGATCCGGCTGACGCGGCTGCTCGCACTGGAGTCCGCCGAACCGGAGGTCTCCGGCCTGCTCGCCCTGATGCTGTTGCACCACGCTCGCCGCAACGCTCGGTGGGACGAGCACGACGCGATCGTGCCGCTCGACGAGCAGGACCGCAGCCTGTGGGACTCAGCCGAGATCGCCGAGGGAGCAGGCATCATCACGGCCGCCCTCACGCTCGAGAGGTTGGGCGAGTACCAGATCCAGGCCGCCATCGCCGCTCTGCACGACGACGCGCCCACGACCGAGGAGACCGACTGGGCGCAGATCCTCGAGTGGTACGACGACCTGGTCGCCCTGACCGACAACCCGATGGCCGCGCTGAGCCGGGCGGTGGTGGTCGGTGAGGTCGACGGCCCGCTCGTCGGACTCCGGGCGGTCGACGAGGTCGAGCAGGCGCTGGCAGGGCACTATCGGGCGGACGCAGTGCGGGCACACCTCCATGAGCGGGCCGGCAACCTCGAGGAGGCACTGGAGCTCTACCTCGCCGCGGCCCGTCGTACGAGAAGCACCGCGGAGCGGGACCACCTCACCAAGAGGGCCGCGCGACTGCGGACTCGTTAGCGCGGGATGTGCTCGGTCCAGTGGCGGTGCGACACCGGTTCGCCGTCCTCGAAGGCATCGGCATCGATGACGACGTCGTAGCCATCGGCCGTCACGTCGACCAGCATCGTCGAGGTGACTCGCACGTCGAGGCCCGGCCACGTCAGCGAGTAGGTGCAGTCGGCGAAGGCGTGCTGCGCGAAGGTGCGCCGGTCCACGACCACCTGGCCGACATACTGCTCGGAGGCCCGGCCGTCGTACGGCACGTCGTACTCCGCGCCGTGGCGCACCGCGCAGGTCGTCGTGTCGCGGAGCACGTCCCTGGACACCGTCCACGAGACGTCGGCAGGCTCCTCCGAGGACGATTCCGCACCGGGGGTGAACACCGGTGGCGCCTGCTCCTCGCCTGTCCGCAAGGGCAGCTCGAGCGAGCCTTCGTGGACGGTCAGCGTCACCGGGGCCGGGGGAGCGACCGTGTTCGGCCAGTCGGCACCGGCAACTGAGAGGCGCAGCGTCTGTCCGGGAGCCAGCTGGTAGGCGCACGCGTCGAGGACCACCTCGACGTCGTACTCCTCACCGGGGACCAGTGGCGTCGGTTCGGCCGGCGCGTGCACGCCGCCGCGGAAGGCGAGGTCGAGGCTGCCTCGGCTGATCAGCGCAGAGGTGCCGTCGGGGAACACGTCGCACAGCTTGACCGAGACCGACGCCGCGGGAGCATCGGCGCTGAGCCGCAGTCGTACACGGGGCTGACCGAGGACAAGGTTCGAGTCGCCGGCCCACTCCCAGGTGAGTGAGTGCGCGTCGTCCTCCCGCTGGTCCACCGACAGTCCCCACGGCAGGTGGCCGGCGCAGTCGATCCACGCTGCGGTGCCGACATCTGGCTCGACCGCGAGGGTCCGCGGCCCCGCCAGCGGCCGTGTCTCCGGGGCAACCGCCGAGGACGGCCACTCGTCCCGGATCCAGCGGCCCTCGTGCTGGTCCATGAAGGCAACCGGCCGGGTCGAGCTCCGCACGAACACGTCGACCCAGTCCTCGTGCGGGGTCTGGTCGCGGCCGCGCAGCCATCGGTCCCACCAGGCGACCATCTCCACGGTGAGGTCGATGCGCGGCCCGGGGTAGGCCGTGGCGGGGTCCGCGTGCACCCACGGCCCGGCAAGGAGGCGATGCGGGACGCCGGCGTCGCGAAGCGCCTCGACGGTGCGGAAGGTGTTGTTCCGGTAGCCGTCGGCCCAGCCGGCGACGATCATCACGGCACAGTCGATCCGGTCGTAGCCGTTCTCGTCACCGTCGCTGCGCACCGACCCGTGTCGCCAGTAGGGGCCGTCGCGGTTCTCGCGGAGCCAGGTCAGCACCCACGGTTCCTGCGTGTCGAGTCGGTGCCGCCACTCCTCCCGCCAGGTGCGGGAACGGTCAGCACCCCACACCGCAGGCACCGGAGGCAGCATCGACATCGGGGTCATGTAGTGGCAGTAGTCGACGAGGTCGACCAGCCGGAGCGCGCCACCGCGCCAGTGCACGTCGTCGGTCCACCGGTCGTCGCTCGCGTAGATGGCGCAGATGGCCTTCAGCGCGGGCGGTCGCTCGCAGGCGAGCTGCAGCGAGTTGAACCCGGAGTACGACGTCCCCCACATGCCGATGTTGCCGTCGCACCACGGCTGCGCCGCCAGCCAGGCGATCACCTCGACCAGGTCGGACTGCTCGGCCTCGGGGTACTCGTCGGTCCCGTCGCCCGACGACGAGCCGGTGCCCCTCAGGTCGAGACGGCACACGGCGTAGTGGTGGTCGTCGCGGAGCTCCACGTAGGACTCGGCGTACGACGAGGTCAGGTCGTCCTTGCGGTAGGGCAGCGCCTCGAGCAGGCAGGGCTGTGGCCCGTCGGCCTCGTCGGGGAGATAGAGCCTCGCTGCGAGCCCGACGCCGTCGGCCATCTCGATGCGGACCTCGCGCTCACTCCCCGGCATGTGCGGCCCCCGTCAGCAGGCTGGTGAGCACGTCGGGGTCGAGCCCCTCGCTGGTGTTGCCGTCGCGGCCGACGGTCGTCCTCGAGCCGAGCAGGGAGTTGAGCACCGACTCCTCGGCGGCATCCACCACGGCCTCGAACAGGTCGTCCAGCGCGCGGCCGGACACACGCGGTCCGGCCTCGGTGTTCCCGTCGCGGTCCACCCGGCACGTGGTGGACGCGCCCAGGAAGATCTCGCCGCTCCCGTGGTGGGCCGTCGAGCCGGTGCGCGCGAGCCCCAGGCCGATGCGACGGGCGAGCCGGCCGCAGTCACTCGCTGCGACAGGTGCGTCGGTGACCACGATGCCGATGCACGACCCGGCCGGCGAGGTGCGGCTTTCCTCGCCGGCAGGCAGCAGCCGCCCGACCGGGACCCCGGCGACGGTCAGCCGCTTGCGCTCCCCGAAGTTGGTGAGGAGCAGCACGGCCACCGTGTGTCCGTCGGGGGTGACCCTCGAGGACGTGCCGATGCCGCCCTTGAAGCCGAGGCAGGACATCCCGGTCCCCGCACCGACCGATCCCTCGTCGGGGGCAACCGTGCCGCCCCGGGAGTCGAGTGCCGCCTGGTGGGAGGCCCGCGCATCCGCCGCCTCGACCTGCATCGCTCTGCAGTCGTTGAGGAAGGAGTCGTCGCACTCGCCGACGACAGGGATCACCACGTCGTCGGTCACGCCGCGGTGCTGCTCGAGGGCGATCTGGCAGGCCGCGTCGTACACCCGGCCCAGCTGCATCGTGGAGGTGAGGTAGACGGGCGTCTCGATCGTTCCCCACTCCCTCGCGGTCAGGAACCCGGTGCACTCTCCCGCGCCGTTGAGAACGGCGCCGCCAGCAGCGAGAGGTCTCGGGTAGGCATCTTCGGCAAGCACCAGCGTCGTGACTCCCGTGCGCGCGGAACCCCGTCCGTCGGGAGGTGCTGGTTCGTCGCGTACGACGGTCGCGTGGCCGAGGCCCACACCGGCGACGTCGAGGACGGAGTTGGTGGGTCCCGTCGGCAGCACGCCGATGCGGATCCCGACGTCTCGCGAACGGGGCATGCCGCCATCTTGCCCGACCCCGGCGGGTTCATGGTGGGATACTGACTCATGAATCAGTACGACGTCCCGGTCGTCTGGTCGCCCACCACGCGCGACCACGACCCGAGGCACGAGATCTGGGTCGGCGTCGCCACCGATGGCACCGAGGTCGCGGCGCGCGTCGACGCGATCCTCGAAGCGTTGGTGTCCGACGGTCACCGCATCGTGAAGGCGCGAACCCATCCCGACGACCTGCTGCGCAAGGTCCACGACCCCGGGCTCCTGGACTTCCTGGCCACTGCGTGGACGCGCTGGGACGAGGGCCCCTACGACGGCCTCGTCGGCCAGGACCGGGTGGTGCCCTACCTGTTCCCGACGTCGGCGATGACCGGCCACCTACCTGTGCGACCAGCCGTCGCGGTGCACGCCGACGCAGGTCGGTTCGCCTACGACACGATGACCCTCGTCGGCCCGGGCACCTGGGACGCGGCGCGAGCAGCCGCCGACTGTGCCCTGACGGCGGCCGCGCTGGTGGCTGAGGGCGAGCCCATGGCCTACGCCTTGTGTCGTCCTCCCGGCCACCACGCGACGTACGCCGGGTTCGGCGGCTCCTGCTACCTCAACAACGCGGCGGTCGCCGCCGAGGCGATGCGCGACCAGGGTCACGCGCGCGTGGGCATCCTCGACATCGACGCCCACCAGGGCAACGGAACAGCGGCGATCTTCTACGACCGGTCAGACGTCCTCTACGGGTCGGTCCACGTCGATCCGGCGGCCGGGTGGTTCCCACACTTCGTGGGGCATGCCGACGAGACAGGCGAGGATGCCGGCGCGGGTGCCACCAGGAACATCCCGCTGCCCGAAGGGACCGCGGACGAGGGCTGGCTCGAGGCCGTCCGCGAGCTGGTCTCGTGGGCCGTGGCTGGAGAGTGCACCGCGCTGGTCATCTCGCTCGGCGTCGACGCCGCGAAGGACGACCCGGAGAGCCCGCTGCTGGTCACGCGCGAGGGCTTCCATGAAGCAGGAGTGGTGGTCGGCGCAGGCCCGCACTCCCGACAGTCGTGGTGCAGGAGGGCGGCTACCACCTGCCGACCCTGGGCGGGCTGGTGGCGGCGTACCTCTCGGGGCACGGCTCGCAGGTCGCGCGTCGCTGACGCAGCGAAGAGCCCTCGCGGCACGGACCCGCGAGGGCTCTTCGGCTGAGCGGTGTTGCTAGCTCACCTGAGGGTGGGAGCGGACTTGCTCACGAACGTGAACGCGTTCTGCTTCGTCGGCAGGTTGAGTCGCCAGTTGGCCTGGCTGTGCAGGTTGGTGTTGAAGTACGCGAACGCGATGCCACCGTGGGCCACCATGTCCTTGTAGGTCTTCGACATCCAGCCGGACCACACCTTGGCCGCGCCGTCGCTGTAGCCCGTCTCGGCAAGACCCCACTTCACGCCCTTGGACTTCGCCCAGGTGTTGAACTTCGAGAAGTAGGCCCCGTCCATGTCCTTCCAGGTCGTGTAGCCCTTCACGCCGTACTTCTCGTAGACGTCGAACCCGGCCACGTCGATCTTGGTGTTCGGCCAGGTCGAGGCCAGGGAGTACTTCGCGGCGCCGTAGAGCTGGTGGTAGCCCATCAGGATGATGCTGTAGCCGAGGTTGGGTGCGGCGGCGCGCATGATCGGAGCGATCCGCGCCTGCATGGCCTTCCACTGCTGCATGTCACCTTCGCCCTCGGGCTCGTGGTCGACAGCAACCCAGACCGGGCCGCCCGCGGCCTTCAGCTGGGTGGCCAGGCTGCGAGCCCAGGCGTCACCCTTGCCGGCCGCCATCTGCGACCAGGAGTAGGGCGCGTTGAAGCTCATCCACGGCAGCCGGTGCTTGGCGATGTCTGCCTTGGCAGTCTTGGCAGCCGATGCTGCGGAGCCGGAGCCCCAGTAGGTGCGGCGAACGCCGAGGCCCTTGCCCATGGACTTCTCCCAGGCGGTCGGGTCGGTGTTGGAGCCGTAGGCCGCCCCGAAGTAGGCGCCGCAGGTCGGGATGCCTCGGGCACTGACCGAGCAGCCGTTGGTCAGGGTCGGTGCGGAAGCCTTCGAAGGTGCCAGGGGTCCGGCCAGGGCCAGGACCAGGGGGATGAGTAGTGCTGAGGACAGAGTGGTGATGTGACGTGTACGCATGAGCTCGCTTGGGGGGAGGCGACAGGACAATCCCGGGGCACCATTTGTGACTCGATGACCCATGTGGGGGGTGACACGCTAGCCCGAACGGGTCATGGAAACGCAAGCCGGGGCAGTGAGGTGGACCCCGCTTGCTTGCAGTTGCAAGCAAGACGTTCGGCGTGTCGCCGGGGTCCTAGGATGGGCCGTGCCGGCCGATCGGGGAAGGTGGCCTGGGCGGTTCCCGGACGCATGACCAGATGCGCGGAACCGATAAATCACACTGATGTCCCTAGTCGGAATAATCAAGAAATCGCCCGGTATTTCTAGTCCGAGTTCTCCAAAGAAGTTCCGTATGTGATGTAAGCGCAGATGTCACTAAATTACGCATATTTGCGGAAACCGGTGATGCGCTGTTGCCAGCCACCGACACGCCGGGGAGTCCCCGGTCGACCACGCCCCCGATGGCCGATGGGACGCCGGCAGGGCCGATCCGGGCGAGGTGGTCTACTTTCCACATCGGGCCGAGTCTCGAAATCCGGAACGACCTGAGTGAGCAGAATCACAAGCCGAATCACAGCATGGGCGATGCGCATCGCCGAAGGTCCGATCATCCAGATCGCCTGGGTCGGGACTGCCGTCCGCCGACTCGTCGCCCGATGCCCGGGACGCCGACGTTGGCCGGCGACTGTGGGACGAGACCTCGCAGTGGGTGGACCAGCTGTAGCGCTGGTCAGACCAGGCCGGCGTCGTGCACGCAGATCGCGATCTGCACCCGGTTGGTCACCTCGAGCTTGGTGAAGAGCCGGCCGATGTGCGCCTTCACGGTCGGCACGGACAGGTACAGACGGGCGGCGATGTCGGCGTTGCTCAGTCCCGCTCCCACGGCGACGGCCACCTCCTGCTCGCGCTCGGTGAGCCGCTCCAGCCGCCCCCGGGCGGCGCGCGTCCGGTCAGGGGCCGCCCCGGCGGTCAGCTGGGCGATCAGCCTGGTGGTGACGCTCGGCGAGAGCATCGGGTCGCCGTCGGCGACCTTGCGGATGGCATCGATGATCGCGGCGGGCGCGGTGTCCTTGAGCAGGAACCCGCTCGCCCCCGCGCCGAGCGCCCGGGCGACGTAGTCGTCGGCGTCGAACGTGGTCAGCACGATCACCTTGGGCGGGTCCGGCCACGAGCCGATCTGCTCGGTGGCCTCGAGGCCGTCGAGCTGGGGCATCCGGATGTCCATGAGTACGACGTCGGGCCGGTGCTCGCGCGCGGCGGCGAGAGCGTCGCGGCCGTCGACTGCCTGCCCGACGACCTCGATGTCGGAAGCACCACCGAGGATCATCACCAGTCCCGACCGGACCAGGGCGTCGTCGTCGACGACGAGTACCCGGATGGTCGCGGCGCTGCTCACGTCGTCCACGGCAGCCATCCCGTCAGCTCGAACGACCCGGCGTCACGCTGCGTCGTCAGCCGTCCTCCGGCCAGCTTCGCGCGCTCGACGAGCCCCACCAGGCCGAGACCGGATCCTGGCGTGGGTGTCCCGTTGAGCCCGTGCGTGCTGCGCGCCGGGTTGATGATCCGGATGCTGACTCCTTCGGCCGGCGAGCCGGTCACCTGCACGAGGACGGTTACTCCGGGCGCGTGCTTGCGCACGTTGGTCAACCCCTCCTGGACGATCCGGTACGTCGTACGACCCACCTGCTCGGGCATGTCCGCGACATCCTGCACCGCGTCGTCGTACTGGATCCGCATGCCGGCTCCTTCCGCCTCCAGCACCAGTGCGGAGAGGTCCCCGAAGGTGGGTTGCGGACGCTCGCGCAGCGCGCCTGTGTCGTCGTCACGCAGCACGCCGAGGACCTGCCGCAGGTCGGTCAGCGCCTCGTGAGACTTGGCCTGGATCAGCTCGGCAGTCTCGTGCATCTCCTCAGGGGTGAGGTCCGTCCGGTAGGCCAGCGCGCCGGCATGCATGGCGATCAGGCTGATCCGGTGGGCGAGCACGTCGTGCATCTCGCGGGCGATCCGGGTGCGTTCACTCAGCCGTCCCTGCTCGACCCGCAGCGACTGCTCGTCCTCCGCGCGCTCGGCCCGGTCGCGCAGCGTCCACAGCAGCTCGCGACGGGACCCGATGTACATGCCGATGGCCAGCATGGCGATCGCTGAGAGCAGTCCGAGCGAGATGTCGATCCCGCTCGCGAAGCCTTCCGAACGAGGCTGGAGCAGCGGGATGGAGATCGATGAGACCGTCATCAGCACCAGCATCACGACTAGCTGCTTGATCACCCGGCGAGTGGCCAGCGAGACAGTCGCCAGCGTGCCCGGCCCGTTCGCCGTGACCGAGACCGAACCCATGATGCTGGTGAGTGCCGCGACCGCGAACGGCCAGCGGCGCCGGTAGAACGTCAGACCGAAGGCGACCAGTCCGAACGACAGGTCGAGCCAGAACAGCCACCGGGCGTCCTCCCACTGGCCGGGGGCCGAGAACCACCACAGGACCCCGCTGAACGCGACCGCGGCCGTCAATCGCCACAGCTGCGCCAACCAGGTCAGTGGCGGGTTGTACTGATCCGGGCTGGGTCGCTGCACGCTTCTCACCATACGAGCCGCGGCGACCGAGGAGCAGATCCCTGAGTCGCGACGACCCCCTGCTTTGGTAGGGGATTCGCGATCCCTGGGACCGATGTGCGGGCGGTTGCCGGCGATGAGACTCGACCCATGATCACAGTCGATGGAGTAACCAAGACGTACGGCGGCCACTCGGCCGTCGACGACGTGTCGTTCGTTGCCCGGCCTGGCCGGGTCACCGGCTTCCTGGGGCCGAACGGCGCCGGCAAGTCCACCACCATGCGCATCATGGTCGGCCTCACGCCGGCCACTCGAGGGCACGTCACGATCGGGGGACACCACTACAGCGACCTTCCCAACCCGGGCGTGCTGGTCGGAGTGCTCCTCGATGCCTCGGCGCAGCACAACGGTCGCACCGGTCGGGAGATCCTCACGATCGGCGCCGACACCATGGGGCTGCCCAGGGCGAGGGTCCACGAGATGCTGGAGCTGGTCTCCCTCTCCGACACCGAGGCGAAGCGTCGGCTCAGGGACTACTCCCTCGGCATGCGGCAGCGGCTGGGCATCGCCCACGCACTCCTCGGCGACCCGCGCATCCTGATCCTCGACGAGCCGGCCAACGGCCTCGACCCGGCCGGCATCCACTGGATGCGTGGCCTGCTCCGTGACTACGCGGCTGGCGGAGGAACGGTGCTCCTCTCCTCGCACCTGCTGCACGAGGTCGAGAGGATCGCCGACGACCTGGTCCTGATCGGGCGCGGCAGGATCGTCGCGCAGGGCACCAAGCAGGAGCTGCTCCAGACCCGCGGTGCCTACGTCAAGGCGACCGAGCACGAGTCGCTCGCCGATGCGCTGCAGCGTGCCGGCATTCTCACCATCCCCTCCGGGGACGGGCTGCGCAGCGACGCCGAACCCATCCAGATCGGCGAGGTGGCCGCTGCTGCGGGCCTCACGCTCGCCGAGCTGCGACCGGCCGAAGGTGCCGGTCTGGAAGACCTCTTCCTGCAGCTCACCGCCGACACCCAGCGCGAAGGAGTCCTCGCATGAATCACCCCGAAACGAACACCATGACCATCGATCCCAACCCGGCCCACCCCATCGATGTCTCCAGCACCCCAGGCATCCCGCTGTCACGGCTCGTCCGGGTCGAGCTGCGCAAGATGGCCAACACCCGGTCGGGCAAGTGGCTGCTGATCGGCATCGGCGTGATCACGCTGGTCGTCATCGCGGTCTTCTACCTGACCGCCGACCAGTCCGACCGGACGTTCTTCAACTTCATGGCCGCCACCAACGGTCCGCAAGGTCTCCTGCTCCCGGTGCTGGGCATCCTGCTGGTCACCAGCGAGTGGACCCAACGGACGGCCCTGGTCTCCTTCACCCTGACACCGGCACGCGGAAGAGTGCTGCTCGCCAAGGTGCTCGGTGGTCTGCTCGCCGGCCTCGCCGCCATCGCCCTCACCGTGGTGGTTGCGGTACTGGCCACGCTCATCGGCGGTGCGGACAACGCATGGGCGCAGGTCGGCGTCGACGATCTCGCGAAGTTCGTGCTGCTGCAGGCCACGGGCGTGCTCCAGGGACTGGCGTTCGGGTTGCTGTTCCTGAACTCCTCCGCCGCGATCGTGAGCTACTTCGTGCTTCCGACGGCGCTGAACATCCTGGCTGAGTTCTGGGCAGCGATGAAGGACGTGCAGCCCTGGTTCGACCTGTGGAGCTCGCAGACACCGCTGTTCATGGGCGGGAACATGACCAGTGACCAGTGGGCCCAGTGCGCCACCAGCACCCTGATCTGGGTAGTCCTGCCGTTCGTCGTCGGTCTGGTCCGGGTGCTCCGCGCCGAGGTGAAGTGACCGTGTCGACCACGCCCGGCAGTGTTGCTGCCCCGATGACTGGCAGGACAGTGCTGGTCACCGGGGGCAGCGGGGGCATCGGCAGGGCGACAGCCCTGGGCCTTGCCGCGATGGGGGCCGACATCGCGATCGTCGGACGGGACGCGGACCGAACCGAGGCTGCCGGTCGCGAGATCCGGTTGGCCGGGAGCGGCCGCGTGGACGTGTTCGTCGGCGACCTCTCCTCGCAGGCGGAGGTACGCCGGCTGGCCGAGGAGGTGCTCGTGTGCCTCCCGCGGGTCGACGTACTCCTCAACAACGCCGGCGGCTACTGGAACAGCCGCCATGTGACGGCCGATGGACTCGAGCACACCTTCGCCCTCAACCACCTGGCACCGTTCCTGCTCACCGACCTGCTCCTCGAGCGACTGACGCAGAGTCCATCGGGCCGCGTCGTGACGGTCTCCTCCAACGCGCAGGCGATGGGGCGGATCGACTTCGACGACCTGCAGGGCGAGCAGTCGTACTCCGGCGCCCGGGCCTACAACCAGTCGAAGCTCGCCAACGTCCTGTTCACCTACGAGCTGGCCAGGAGGTTGCGCGGGACTCGGGTGACCGCGAACGCATTGCACCCCGGTGTGGTCAGCACGGACTTCGGAGGCGAGGACCCGGGCGCGACTCAGCGTCTGCTCGTACCTGTGTTGCGGCCGTTCCTGAAGTCGCCGACACAGGGCGCCGCCATGTCGATCCACGTCGCTGCTTCTCCCGATGTCGAGAGTGTCTCGGGGTGCTACTTCGCGGGCGGCAAGCCCAAGCGGTCCGCCAAGCGCACCTACGACGAGTCCGCGGCCGCCCGCCTGTGGCAGGCCAGCGCGGACCTGGTCAGGGACGAGCGAGTGGCACCTCGGGGTGCTTGATAGCCAGTACGTGCTGGCGGAACAGCTCGGCAGATGGCAGCAGCCGCCGGCGCTCGGACCACGACAGACCGACGTCGCGGAACGCGCCCTCGTCAGTGAGCGGGATCAGCAGCTCGGTGGACGAGGTGACGGCGCCCGCAGCCGAGTCCATGGCCGGGACGACGGCAACTCCCAGGCCCGCAGCGACGAAGCCCAGGACCACCGGAAGGTCGTCACCCTCGAAGGCGACCCGCGGAACGAAACCCGCCGCGGCGCAGAGCCCGTCGGTCAGTGCGCGAAGTGCCCACGACGGCCGGAGCATCACGAAGTCGTCGTCGGCTGCTTCCGCCAGAGCAACCGCCTCCCGGCCGGCAAGCGGGTGTCCCTCCCGTACTGCGAGGAGGAGCGGCTGGGCGAACAGGTGCTCCCAGTGCACCTCGGGGTTGCGCGGACGACGAGCCGTGAACTCCAGGTCGACGCGCCCGCCGGAAAGCAGCGCGGACCCGCGGGCGTCTTCCGAGAGCTCGAGCAGGAAGTCCACGCGGGGGTGCTGGGCGCGGAACCTGCTGATCATGCCCGGCACCAGCCAGGTGCCCAGGGAGAGCTGGAAGGCCACCGTCACTGTCCCGGTCTCGGGGTCGACCAGCTCGTTGACCGCGGCCAGCCCGTCGTCGAGCTCGTGGAGCAGCGTGTCGACGTGCCGCTTGAACGCGCTGCCTGCCTGGGTCGGCCGGAGCAACCGGCCCGTCCTGTGGAGCAGGGGCGCACCAACCTCGTGTTCCAGGCGCGCCAGGGCCCGGGAGACACCGGGCTGACTGACCATGTCGATCTCGGCCACCTCGGTGACGGTCATTCCGTCCACCACCTGCTGGAACCAGCGCAACGCATCAGTGTCCATACCCATGACGTTACGGCATGAGTCAGTGTGCAAACAGTCATTGGACGTATGGATCGAAGAGGCGGAGACTTGACTCATGAACACCACACAACCCACCACCTCCGCCCGTTCGCGCTCCACGCAGCTCTGGTCGACCGTCCGCGACGAGCTGCGCGAGCGTCGTCAGCAGCGCGCCGAGTACCGCGCCCTCGAGCGCGACCTCGCGTCGTACAACACACCCGCCGAGGTCGACGACCTGCTCGGTGCGATCCGCAACGAGGAGGGTCCCGACGCCGAGCGGATCCGCCGCATCCTGGCCCGGAACCTGCACCACAACCAGCTCGCGTCCTGACCCGGCCGATCGCCGGCTTGCCTGCTGGGGCTTACCTCCGCCCCTCCAGAGGACTACAGTAAAAGTTGTTGAAAGTCTTACGAGTTACGACGAGGAATGGGGGGTCGGACGATGCCCAGTGATGTCGCGCTGGACGAGCTCGAGACGCGCAGGGCAGAGCTGCGCGAGCAGTACCTGCAGCCCGCTGCGGAGCGACCACCGTCGCCGGGCAGGGGGATCCACCACGCCGCCCTGATCTGCTCGGACGTCGAGAGGACGATCGAGTTCTACCAGGGCCTGCTGGGCTTCCCGCTTGTCGAGCTGGTGGAGAACCGCGACTATCCCGGCTCCTCGCACTTCTTCTTCGATCTCGGCAACAAGACGCTGCTCGGTTTCTTCGACTTCCCCGGTCTGGGCCTCGAGCCCGGGATCGAGGCGATCGGGACCGTGCAGCACATCGCGATCTCGACGCCCCGCGACCAGTGGGAGAAGGCGCGCGAGCGCTTGGACGCGGCAGGTGTGGAGTACGGCGGCCCGGATCGCGGCATCGAGGAGTCGATGTACTTCAAGGACCCCGACGGCATCCAGATCGAGCTGTTGAGCGACCCGCTGATGTACTTCGGCGGTCAGCAACTCGACGAGTAACGGCGGCTCGGGAGCCATCCTGACTCATCACAGGAGAGGTGTTTGGCATGGGCGAGTGGAACGCAATGACGTTCGAGGGCAAGGACACCATCCTGCGGGTGGTGCGCAACGAGGCCGAGGCGATGTTCGCCATGGTCGAGCAACCCGAGACCTGGGAGTCGCCGACGGCCTGTGAGGGTTGGACGACCCGTGATGTCGTCGGCCACATCATCGACACGACCGAGGGATACTTCCGGGCGTTCGACGCGGCGCGTGGCGCCGGGGAGGCGCCCGAGCCACACGGCCTGCCGTTGATGTCGGAGAAGGCCAACGAAGGGGCGACCGCGTTCCGCGGGATGCCGCAGGCGGAGATGGTGGAGCGCCTCCGCTCCGACTTCGAGAAGATGCAGGGCATCCTCGAACCACTCGGTCCGGAGGACTGGACCGGCCTGATGGTCACCCACCCCTACATGGGTCCGGTGCCCGCGTTCTTCTACGCGGCCGGCCAGCTGATGGACTACGGCGTGCACTCGTGGGACATCCGCGAGAACACGGGGCGGGCGCACGCACTCTCCGGCGATGCCGCTGACCTGCTCGTGCCGTTCATGTTCGCGCTGTGGCAGGGCACCGTCAGTGCCGAGTCCGTGACCGAGCCGTTCACCATCGGCATCAGGGTGAGCGGTCGCAGCGGTGGTGACTTCAGGGTGTCGGTCAGCGACCAGGGGCTGACCTACGAAGAGGGCGAGATCGAGAGCCTGCCGACCCGGATCGAGTTCGACGCCGCGAGCTTCGTGCTCCGGGTCTTCGGACGCATCAACGCGGGCACGGTGCGCGGCGACCACGCGCTGGCCGAGCGCTACCTCAACCTCTTCTTCAGCATCTAGCTAGGCCGGGTCAGTCCGCGGCCGGTAGTCGGTCAGCCGCTCGGTCTCGGCATAGATGTCCAGCCCGACCGGCTGACGCATCTCCTCTGCGAGGTGACCGAGCAGCCCGGCCGCACGGGCGAGCAGCGCGAACCCCCGCAGGATGTCCACGGGGAAACCGAGGTCGCAGAGGAGGGCGCCGCAGATGCCGGCACCGTTGACGGGGAGCGAGCGGCCCAGGACCTCGGAGTGCACGCGGCCGACCGCGTCGACGAGCTGCAGGTGCGGGCCGAACACGCCTTCCTCACGGGCGATGCGCATGAGCACTGGCGTCCGCGGGTCGCCGTTCTTGTGCACGGGATGACCGAGGCCCGGGACGTGCCGACCCGCAGCACGTTCGGCGCCGATAGCCGCTCGGGCGAGGTCGTCCCAGCCGCGGTCGTCGGCGGGCAGCTCGGAGCGGTGGTCGGCCAGCGCTCTCGCAAGGAATCGGCCGGTGTCCTCGGTGGCACCTAGGAAACGCGAGCCGCCTCCGAGGAGGCCGGCGGCCATCGCACCCTGGACGGACTCGGGTGCGCCCGTCAGCGTCAGGCGGGCGGCGATCACCGTCGGCGTGAAACCGTGGTCCGCCAGTGCCACGAGGACGGCCTCGAAGACCCGCAGCTCACCGGCGGTCGGGCGCCGCAGTGCGACCAGCCAGAAGGCGAGCTCCCCGAACCCGACCTTCCCGAGCAGGTCCTCGGCAAGGTCCTGCCCGAGCAGGCTGATGGAGGTCTCGTCCGAGGTGCCGATCGACGTCGGATAGCTGGTCATGGTCGGTCCTTCGCTTCCGGTGGCTGAGCGTCGTACTCCTCGGTCGAGCGTCCGACCGGGAGCTGGTGCTTGGCCACGCGGGAGGTCGGCGTCCGGGGGAGTGCCTCGACAGCCTGCCAGAACCGCGGCACCTTGAAGGCCGAGAGACGTTCCGCAGTCCAGGCCCGGATCGCCTCGAAGTCCAGGCTGCCGCCGGGCACGGGTACGACGAACGCCTTCACCTCGTCCTCGGTCAGCTCGGAAGGAACCCCGACGACAGCGGCCTCGAGGACGTCGGGATGGGTGGCGATCGCCTCCTCCACCTCGAGGGGCGACAGGTTCTGACCGCGTCGGCGCAGGACCTCCTTCTTGCGCGAGACGAAGGTGTAGGTCTCGTCCGCGTTGGCCGTGACCAGGTCGCCGCTGTGCATCCAGCCGTCGACCACCGTGGATGCGGTCTCGCCGGGCATCTTCCAGTAGCCGGGCGTGACAGTCGGGTTGCGCAGGAGCAGCTCACCGGTCTGCCCTGGCCCGAGATCAGTTCCCTGGTCGTCGACGACGCGCACCTCGTTGACCGTGCCGAGCGTGGGGTGCTGCCGGGCGGAGCCGAGAGTGCCGAAAGGCCGCGTGCCGTGCCGCCAGATCAACCCGTACGGCGACTCCGACATCGCATAGCCGCACACCACACGCAGGCCGAACCTGGCCTCGAATGCCTCCTGCCACTCGCGGGCGGGGGAGGGGCCGGTGTAGCACAGGCGAAGGTCGGTGTCCGCGTCGTCCGGCCGCGGTGGCTGTCTCATCAGGATCTCGAGCATGGCGCCGATGGCATTGAACTCCGTCGCCCCGTGTCGCCGTGCCGAGTCGAGGAACCCGGTTGCCGAGAACCGCGGAAGAAGGACGAGACCAGCGCCAACGGCGAGCGACCCCATGACCGAGTAGGCCGGGGCGTTGATGTGGAACAGCGGCAACGAGGTCATCAGTCGGTCCGAGCTGCTCAGCTCCATCCACCACGGAAAACCCTCGCCCGCCCACGCGTATGCGCGGTGTGTCTGCATCACCAGCTTGGACTTCCCCGTGGTCCCCGACGTCGGGATCAGCACCGCCAGGTCGGCTGAGTCGAGAGTGTTGAGCACGGGCAGGTCCGCGGAGGGTTGCTCGGCGCGCCAGTCCTCGAGGAGTTCGTCGATGTCCAGCACGGTGGCATCCCTGTACGCCGTCGACGACGCACTCCGCACGAGAGGCATCATCGCCGTGTCAGTGATCACGGTGCGCGGCTCCACCTGCCCCATGAGTCCGGCGAGCTCGTCGACGGTGGTCGCGGGGTCCGTTGGGACCGACACCGCGCCGACGGTGGCGAGAGCGAGCCAGCAGAGCACGTACGGCGGAGTCGTCCGGGCCGTGACGACCACCAGGTCACCGTGCCCCAGCCCGGCCTCCCGCAGCCGATCCGCGAGCCGGGCGACCTGTCCGCAGGCCCCCGCGAACGTCAGCGTGCCGTCATCGGTGCGCAACCAGGTGCCGCCCGGGTCGCGTGCGGCGGCCTTCGCCAGCAGCCCAGGGATCGTGTCGGTCACGCTTGTTGCCATGGAGCAAGTATCGGCGGTCGCGTGGCTCGGCGGGAGGGGGCCGGCCGTGGACCGGGGCAGCTCGACGACTTTCGCAAGGAATCTGCACAAGAATGCCGCGTCGTGACAAGATTCGCGCATGGCGCACGCTCTGTCCGGCCGAGCCGAGACTCCCACGCAGTCCCGAATCCTGTCCTACGTCCGTGACGAAGGCCCTCTGTCGCGGATGGATCTCGCGACCCGGCTGAACGTCTCCCGGACCACCGTCGCTGCCGAGGTGGGCCGCCTGGTTGAGCTCGGCCTGGCCGAGGACGGCGGGCCGGCGGCGTCGCGAGGCGGACGCCGATCCACCCTGGTCGACCTCGACGCCGGTCTGCGTTTCGTGGGCATCGAGCTCGGCGCCACCTCCGTGACCGTTGCGGTCACGGACGGCAGGCTGGGGGTGCTGGCCCGCGCCTCGTCGCCCAGCGACATCCGCAGGGGGCCGGAGCCGGTGCTCGCCCAGGCCATCGAGATCACCCGCAAGCTGCTCGCGGAGCAGGGAGTCGAACGCCCAGCCGGGCTGGGGATCGGTGTGCCCGGACCCGTGGACTTCCAGGTCGGCGTCCCGGTGTCGCCACCGATCATGCCGGGCTGGGACCGCTACCCCGTGCGCGACGCCTTGTCGCGCGAGCTGGGCTGCCCGGTCCTGCTGGACAACGACGTCAACGTGATGGCGCTGGGGGAGCAGCACACCGGCGTTGCTCGCTCGGCGTCGGCCTTCCTGTTCGTCAAGATCGGGACGGGCATCGGCTGCGGCATCGTGGTAGACGGCCACCTCTACCGCGGCGCCGACGGATGTGCCGGCGACATCGGGCACATCCGCATCGACCAGAACGGCCCCGTCTGCGCGTGCGGCAACCGAGGTTGCCTCGAGGCCTTCTTCGGCGGCGCGGCGCTGGCCCGTGACGCCACGGCCGCCGCGCGGTCGGGCCGCTCAGCGGTGCTCGCCGGCCTCCTCGACGGAGGGGACGGACTCACCGCGGAGCACGTCGGCATCGCCATGGGTCAGGGCGACGCCGTGGCGATGCAGCTCTCGCGCGATGGCGGACGCCTGGTCGGGACCGTCCTCGCCAACCTCGTGTCCTTCTTCAACCCCGGTCTGATCGTGATCGGCGGCGGTGTGGCCGGTCTCGGCCACGCACTCCTGGCCGAGATCCGCAGCGTGATCTACCGGCAGTCGTTGCCGCTGGCCACCGGAAACCTGCCCGTCGTACTCAGTGAGCTGGGTGGTGACGCCGGCGTGATCGGGGCGGCCCGCCTGATCAGTGACGCGGTCTACGCGACCAGCTGAGTCCGCGGATACTTTCGCAAGAAGGTTGCGAATGACTATTGCAAACTTTCGTTTGGTCGCCTAAGTTCGCCCTACTGGAGTGACGGGTGTCACGTTCTGTACCGGCGAGGGAGCCAAGGTGACCGAAGGTCTGGATGAGACCGAACGGCCGGCGTCGAGCACCCCCGGACCTGAGCCACTGCTGGAGATGCGGGGCATCGTGAAGACGTTTCCCGGCGTTCGCGCCCTCGACGGCGTCGACCTCATCGTCCGTCCCGGCGAGGTGCACTGCCTCCTGGGCCAGAACGGCGCCGGCAAGTCCACCCTGATCAAGGTCCTGGCCGGTGCGCACCGGCCCGACGAGGGCGAGATCACCTGGCGCGGGGAGCCGGTCGAGCTGAACAACCCGGAGGCCGCGATCTCGCTGGGCATCTCCACGATCTACCAGGAGCTGGACCTCGTCGCCGGCCTCACCGTGGCGGAGAACATCTTCCTCGGCCACGAGAAGTCGCGCGGTGGCGTCATTCGACGAGGAGACACCCGCAAGGCGGCTCGGGCCCTGCTCGCCCGGCTCGGCCACCAGGAGATCCGCGTCGACCGTGAGGTCGGCACGCTGCCCTCCTCGGGACAGCAGATCGTCAGCATGGCGCGAGCTCTGTCCCGCGACACCCGACTCATCGTGATGGACGAGCCTTCTGCAGCGCTCGACCAGCAAGAGGTGCAGACCTTGTTCCGGGTGATCCGCGACTTGACCTCTCAAGGCGTTGCCGTCGTCTACATCTCCCACCGGCTGGAGGAGATCCGCCAGGTCGGGGACCGGGTCACGGTCCTGAAGGACGGCCGAACCGTGGCCACCGACCTGCCCGCTCGGGAGACCCCCACGAGCGAGCTGATCCGGAGAATGACCGGACGCCAGATCGAGTACGTGTTCCCCGACCGCGTGCCCCACGACGACAGCACAGCCACCGTTCTCGAGGTCGAGGGCCTGACCCTTGCCAAGAAGTTCGCCGACGTGAGCTTCTCCGTGAAGGCCGGGGAGATCGTGGGTCTTGCCGGCCTGGTCGGTTCCGGTCGCTCGGAGATCCTCGAGGCTGTGTACGGCGCCCGCAAGGCGGGCCAGGGGAGTGTCACCATTGACGGAACTCGACTGCGACCAGGGTCCGTCGGGGCGGCGGTCAAGGCCGGTGTCGGTCTGGCGCCGGAGGAGCGGAAGAGCCAGGGGCTGCTGCTCGACCAGGCCATCTACCGGAACATCACCGTCTCCAGCCTCGGCCGGTTCGCACGCGGCGGGTTCCTCGACAATGCGGCTGAGCGTGCGGCAGCGCTGGAGCTGACGAAGTCGCTCGACGTGCGTCCACCTGGCGTCGCGCGCCCGGTGCGCACCCTGTCGGGCGGCAACCAGCAGAAGGTCGTGCTCGCCAGATGGCTGATGCGCGACTGTCGCGTGCTGCTGCTCGACGAGCCGACCCGTGGCGTGGACGTCGGCGCCCGCAGTGAGATCTACGCACTGATTCGCACTCTCGCCTCCAGCGGTGTCGCCGTCGTGGTGGTGTCCAGCGAGATGGAGGAGGTGCTGGGCCTGGCCGACCGGATCCTCGTCGTACGCGAGGGACGCATCGTGCACACCGGTCCGGCAACCGAGATCGACGAGCACCGGGTCCTCGACCTGGTGATGGAAGGAAGCGCGGCGTGACACAGGGACAAGAGCTCACCACAGGGGCCCAGGCACAGGACACGGACGTGGTCCAGGAACCCTTGTCCGGGAGCGGCGCCGATCGTGCCGGGCTCGCCGGCTTCCTGCTCGGCTCCTCGGTGGGACGCAACCTGGGGTTGATGGTCGCGCTGTTGGTGCTCTGCCTGGTGGGGGTGTGGACGGCCGGGGAGCAGTTCGCCAGCATCGACAACGGCCTGACCATCCTGAGGCTGGCGTCGGTGATCGGCGTGGTGTCCGTCGGGATGACGTTCGTGATCACCGGCGGTGGCATCGACCTGTCGGTCGGAGCGATCGTCGCTCTTGCGTCCGTGTGGTCGACCACCCTGGCCACCCAGTCGCTGGCTCGCGGCAACCACTGGACTCTGATCATCATCGTCGCCCTCGCCGTCGGCCTGGGGTGTGGGCTCTTGAACGGACTGCTGATCGCCTACGGCAGGGTCGTACCCTTCATCGCCACCCTGGCGATGCTGGCGTCGGCCCGTGGTCTGGCCGAGATCATCGCCCAGCGACGGACCCAGATCGTCAGCGTGCCGGGCTTCACCGACTTCTTCCGCAACGACGTGCTCGGCATCCCCCTGCTCGTGATCATCTTCGCGTTGGTGGCGCTGGTCGGATGGGTGGTGCTCAACCGCACGACGTTCGGCCGGCGTACGTTCGCGGTCGGTGGCAACCCCGAGGCGGCGCGGCTGGCCGGCGTCAACGTGAAGCGGCACACCGTCGCTCTCTACACGATCCTCGGCGGGTGCTGCGGCATCGCAGCGGTGATGCTCGTCGCGCGTACGACGACCGGCTCGTCCACGCACGGACTGCTCTACGAGCTCGACGCCATCGCGGCGGTGGTGATCGGCGGCACGCTGCTCGCGGGGGGCCGCGGGACCATCGTCGGCACCGTCCTCGGCGTGCTGATCTTCAACACCCTGTTCAACGTCTTCACGCTGAACAACCTCTCCAGCTCGGCGCAGTCGGTAGCCAAGGGTCTGATCATCGTCATCGCCGTCCTGCTCCAGCAGCGCCTCGCCCAACGCAGCGACTCCGGGGGCACCTAGCCGCGCGCGCCCTCACCGACCCAGCCAGCCAGTCCGTCAACCAACGCAGTAGTCGTCAACCAGATTCTCGGAACACCAAGAAGGAGCAGTCATGACTCGCAGAACTCGCCGCCACCAGCTGAGGCTGGTCATCGGAGCCGCCCTGGCCGCAGGGCTGCTTTTCGTCTCGGCCTGTAGCACGGACACGGACGACACAGACGGCGGTGGTGGGGGCGACGACACCGCCCGAGCCGCATCGGACAACGATGACCCGGGCGACAACGTCGTCATCGGCTTCTCCGGCCCGGCAGCCGACCATGGCTGGCTCGCCGCCATCAACAGCTCCGCACTCGCGGAGGCGAAGAAGTACGAGGACATCGAGCTCAAGAGCGCCGAGGGAACCAACGACGCCAACCAGCAGATCAGCCAGGTCGAGACCTTCATCAACGACAAGGTCGACGCGATCGTGCTGCTCCCCACGGACGGTGCAGCGCTGACCGACGTGGCGACCAAGGCGATGGAAGCGGGGATCCCCGTGATCAACGTGGACCGGGAGTTCTCGTCCCCGTTCGCCGCACGGTCCACGATCCTCGGTGACAACTACGGCATGGGCGTCTCCGCGGGCACCTACGCCTGCTCGGTCGTCGAGGAGAAGGGTCTCGACAACGCGGTCATCGCTGAGATCGCCGGTATCGACGCACTGCCGCTGACCCAGGACCGCTCCAAGGGCTTCAAGGACGCCCTCAAGGGCTGCGGCCAGGACGTGGACAACCGCGTCGCCGCCGAGTTCACCGTCGAGTCGGGCGAGAAGGTGGCTTCGAACCTCCTGCAGGCTGCTGACAAGATCGACGTCATCTGGAACCACGACGACGACCAGGGCGTTGGCGTCAAGGCAGCCTTCGAGAACGCCAACCGCGACGAGTTCACCTTCATCGGTGGTGCCGGTTCCTGCAACGCGATGCAGTGGATTGCGGACGGAGAGATGGGTGCCACGGTCATCTACCCGCCCACCCAGGCTGCCGACGGCATCCGGCTGGCGCGCCTGATCGCGCAGGCCAAGGGCATGTCCGACCTGGTGCAGGTCGAGGTGCCCAAGCGGATCGTGCTGAACGCTCCGGTGGTCACCAAGGACAACGTCGAGGAGTACAAGGATCTCTGCTTCGAGTCCTGACCATTCGTGCCGACCGGGCACAACCGCCCGGTCGGCACGCCTCCAGCAGAGGAACCAACGATGAACAGCTCCGTTCCGACGCTCGGCGTCGGCCAGGTCGGGTACGCCTTCATGGGCGCCGCCCACTCACACGCCTGGCACACAGCTCCACACTTCTTCGAGCTCCCCATGCGGCCCGAGCTCCGCGCGCTGTGCGGCCGGAACCCCGTCGGTGTCGCCCGAGCCGCCGAGCGCCTGGGCTGGCAGTCGAGCGAGACCGACTGGACCCAGCTGCTCTCGCGCCATGACATCGACCTCGTCGACGTCTGCACCCCTGGCGACACCCACGCCGAGATCGCGATCGCCGCACTCGACACCGGCAAGCACGTGCTGTGCGAGAAGCCCCTGGCCAACACCGTGGCGGAGGCGCAGGCCATGACCGACGCGGCCGAGCGCGCCGCCGTCAACGGCGTCTTCGCGATGGTCGGCTTCACCTACCGTCGCGTTCCCGCCATCGGCCTCGCCCGCCAGCTGGTGAGCGAGGGGCGGATCGGGGACATCCGGCACGTACGGGCGCAGTACCTCCAGGACTGGATCTCTGACCCCCTCGCCCCGATGACGTGGCGCCTGCAGAAGGAGAAGGCCGGCTCCGGGGCCCTCGGTGACATCGGCGCTCACATCGTCGACCTGACCCAGTTCATCACCGGCGAGCGCATCGTCACGGTGAACGGGCTCCTGGAGACCTTCGTCAAGGAGCGGCCGCTGGGCAATGCGTCCGACGGTGCGCTCCGAGGCACCACGGCCGACGGCCCCGACGTGGAGATGGGCCAGGTGACCGTCGACGATGCGGCGGCGTTCCTGGCCCGGTTCAGCGGCGGCGCGGTCGGCGTCTTCGAGGCCACCCGCTACGCCAACGGTCGCAAGAACGCCATCCGCATCGAGATCAACGGGTCGAAGGGCAGCATCGCCTTCGACTTCGAGGACATGAACGTGCTCCAGTTCTTCGACGGCGACGAGTCCGCGGAGACGGCCGGGTTTCGCCGTATCCTGGTCACCGAGCCCGAGCATCCCTACGTCGGGCACTGGTGGCCGGCGGGTCACGGGCTTGGCTACGAGCACGGGTTCATCCATCAGGTGGCGGACCTGGTGACGGCGATCGGTCATGGCGAACAGCCACTACCGTCATTCGCAGACGGCCTCCAGGTGCAGTGTGTCCTGGCAGCCATCGAGCGAAGTGCGCAGCTGGGTTCGTGGGAGCCCACGACGGTGCTCGTCGAGCACCAGGAGCGGAGGAACCCGGCATGACCCGACCGATCACGTTGTTCACCGGACAGTGGGCGGACCTGCCCTTCGAGGAGATGTGCCGGCTCGCCTCCGGCTGGGGGTACGACGGGCTCGAGATCGCCTGTTGGGGCGACCATCTCGATGTCTGGCAGGCCGTGGAGGACGACGCCTATCTCGCTGCCAAGCTGGAGGTGCTCGCGAAGTACGACCTCAAGGTCTGGACCATCTCCAACCACCTCAAGGGCCAGGCGGTCTGCGACGACCCGATCGACCAGCGGCACCAGGACATCCTGTCCAGCCGCATCTGGGGTGACGGCGACCCCGAGGGGGTCCGGCAGCGCGCCGCCGAGGAGATGAAGATGACCGCCCGGGCTGCCAGGCGTCTCGGCGTCGACACCGTGGTGGGCTTCACGGGGTCCTCGATCTGGAAGTACGTCGCGATGTTCCCGCCGGCGACCGAAGCCATGGTCGAGGCCGGCTACGAGGACTTCGCGAACCGCTGGAACCCGATCCTCGACGTCTTCGACCAGGAGGGAGTCAGGTTCGCGCACGAGGTGCACCCCTCGGAGATCGCCTACGACTACTGGACGACCGTGCGCGCGCTGGAGGCGGTGGGACACCGCGAGGCCTTCGGCCTGAACTGGGACCCCTCCCACTTCGTCTGGCAGGACCTCGACCCGGTCGGCTTCCTCTGGGACTTCAAGGACCGGATCTACCACGTGGACTGCAAGGACACGAAGCTCCAGGTCGGCAACGGCCGCAACGGCCGGCTGGGCTCGCACCTGCCGTGGGCAGACTCCCGGCGCGGTTGGGACTTCGTCTCGACCGGCCACGGCGACGTCCCCTGGGAGAGGTGCTTCCGGATGCTCAACACGATCGGCTACGACGGCCCGATCTCGGTCGAGTGGGAGGACGCAGGCATGGACCGGCTCCGCGGAGCCCCCGAGGCGCTCGAGTTCGTCCGCTCGCTCGCCTTCGACCCCCCGACGGCCGCCTTCGACTCCGCCTTCTCAAGCACGGACTGACGTTGGCACCCTTGCCCTGCGGCGGCAACCGGCGCATCGTGTGAGTAGCGGCCGTCTGGAGGTGTGTGGTGCAGGCAAAGGTGGGTGACCAGCTGGTCATCGAGAGCAACAAGGTGGACTCACCCCGCAAGGCGGGCGAGGTCCTCGAGGTCCACGGCGAGGACGGCGCGCCGCCGTACGTCGTCCGCTGGAGCGACGGGCACGAGGGTCTGATGTTCCCCGGCGCGGACGCGCACATCGTGCCCAAGGCAGCAGGCTAGAACCCCGCGTCTATCCGCTGCAGCAGCGCTTCGGTGGCCGCCGGGTCGACATCGCAGTGGTACGGCGCGGCCGCGGCACCAAGCGCCTCCGGGTCGGGGTTCTCGTTGTCCATCAGCCACCGGAAGAACGTCTCGAGTCCTGCGGGCGAGATCAGCTCCAGCACCGTCGCCGGCTCGTCTGAGGGGTTCCAGAAGGTGTGCCACTGGCCTCGTGGCTTGAACAGCAGGTCACCGGCTCCGGCGTCGACCTCCTGCCCTTCGAGGATCGCGCCGATGTGGCCGCTGAGCACATAGGTGTACTCGTCCTCCTGATGATGCCGGTGCATCGGCGCGGCGAGACTGTGCGGGTCGAACAGGTGCTGGACCAGGGCGAAGCGCTGATCCGTGTCGGAGCCGTCGATCATGAACCGATCGCGCACCTTCCCGGCGGTGCTCTGGTCACCCTGGCCGGCCAGCAGGATGCGTGGGCTCGATGAGGTCATGACCCGAGGGTAGGTCTGGTCGGTGCGCGGGAACATTCCACAAATGTGGAGGCTCGAGACGGCCCGGGCCTAGCCTCAGCTCATGATCGATCGCGATGTCACCCGGGTCGCGGAGCTGACCAGGCGCGGATCCGACGTCGTCACCCTCCTCCGGGAGGTCAACGAGCTGATCACAGCCGCCGTGCCGCACTACTGGACGCCCTGTTGGTACACCCTCGACCCGGCGACCCACCTGATCACCAGTCACTTCCACGACGGGATGGACGAGTTCCCCGCGGAGTGGCTCGCCGAGGAGTACCGCGGAGACGACGTACACAGCCTGACTGCGGTGATCGCGAGTGGGCTGCCGGTCTCCACCCTGCACGAGGCGACCGGCGGCGATCCGTCGACCACCCGCCGATGGCAGCTCAACATGGAGCTCGGGGGAGACCAGGAGCTGATCGCACCCCTGCGGGGTCGCGCCGGCGAAGTCTGGGGCGCCCTGGGTCTCTATCGCGAGACCGGTGCTCCGACCTTCTCCGGTTCCGAGCGCGAGATGATCACCAGGGTCGCCCCGCTGCTGGCCGACGGCGTACGACGTGGGCTGCTGATCGGCGAGGCCCGGGACCCCGAGTTCGACTCCGCTCCCGGGCTGATCGTCCTGGACGAGCCCACGGTCGCGGTGTCGATGACCGAGCACGCGCGCAGGTGGCTGGACGACTTCCCGGACGGAGACCTCGACAGCTCACGGCTGCCCACCGCCGTCTCGTCGGTCGCGGCTGCCGCGCTCGACGCCGACCAGGCGAGCGCGCCGCCGCCGGAGGTGCGCCTGCGGACCCGACGCGGGATCTGGGTCACCCTGCACGGGAGCGTCCTGCACGGTGAGGCCGGCCGGCAAGCAGCGGTCATCGTGGAGCCCGCGCACCCCGAACGCATCGTGCCTCTACTGATGAGCGCCTACGGGCTGACGGAACGCGAGCAGGCCGTGACGCGACTCGTCCTCACCGGGCGGTCGACGACGGCGATCGCCGAGCGCCTCGTCGTGGTCCCGGCGACCGTGCAGCAGCACCTGAAGAGCGTCTTCGAGAAGACCGGGGTCCGCACTCGCCGCGACCTGACGACCCGGATCTTCTTCCAGCACTACGAGCCGCGACTGCGGGACAACGAGGCGCGCGTGGCCGTGGGTCAGGCTGTTCGCGGAGGACCGGTGGAGTCCGGCGCTTCCTAGGATGCCTCGTCGGGTCGGGCGCGTAGGCGCTCCAGCTCGCCGGGTTGCTGCTTGAGCGGCAGGTCCACGATGAAGGTCGTGCCTTGCATGGGGGCGGACACGACCGAGATGTCACCGCCGTGGCCGTGCGCGATCGACTCGACGATCGTCAGGCCGAGGCCGGACCCCTGGATCGCCCGCTCCACGGCATTCGAGGAACGGAAGAACCTGGTGAACAGCTCGCTCTGCTCGTCCTCGGGGATCCCGATGCCGTTGTCGCTCACCTCCAGCCGGGCCGAGTCACCGACCACCCGCAGCTTGCACACGACCCATCCGTCGTCCTCGGTGAACTTGACCGCGTTGGTCACCAGGTTGAACACCAGGCGTTCCAGGTTCGGAGCGTCACCCGCGACCACCACAGGCTCCGGCGGCGTCTCGAAGGTGACGTCCAGCCGCCGTCCGTCCAGCACCGGCTGGAGCGCGGCATGCGCTGCGGAGAACACGTTGCGGAGGTCCACGTCGGTCTGTTCGTGGGCGAACGTGCCGGCCTCGAGGCTGGACAGGGTCAACAGGTCATTGGCCAATGAGGTCAGCCGGTCGCAGTTGCGTCCGATGGCGTCGACGAAGGCTGCCTGCGCCTCGTTGAGGTCTCCAGCGGCGCCGTCCTGCAGCAGCTCGGTGTAGCCGGAGATGCTGGTCATCGGCGTACGCAGCTCATGGCTCACGGTGGCAACGAACTCGGTCTTGGTCTGGTCGAGCTTGCGGAGCCTCTCGACGGCCTCGCGCTCCAGCTCGAGGGTCTCGAAGAGCAGGTCCTCGGTGATCCGTTGGTCGGTGACGTCGTGACCGACGCCGAGGTGACCGACGAGCTGCCCGGACGTGTCCGTGACCTGGTCGACCGAGACGGACACGGTGAACTGGGTCGCGTCCTTGCGCACCATCGTCCAGTCGTGTGAACGCGGTGCGACGGATGCGTGCTGCGAGTCGTCACGTAGATCGTCGCTGGCCCGGCGCCGCTCGTGCACACCGAGGTCGAACTCGCGACCCCCCGGGCGGTCGTCCAGCAGCGAGTAGCCGAGTGTCAGGAGGCGCAGGTCGGCAGGGACCCCCAGGGCCGATGCGCGGGCCTGGAACTGGGCTGGTTCGAAGCACGACAGCGGGAACCGTTTCCCGAGGATCTCGCGGGCCTGGTACCCGAACATCTCCTCCGCTCCGGAGCTGAAGAACGTGACCCGACCCTCCAGATCGGTGGCGATGAACGAGGTTGTCGTGGCGGCTCGCATGAGGCGGCCGAACAGTCCGCCGGTCGACTGGATGGCCGTGATGTCGATCCCGGTCATCACCAGATGCGTGCGGGCCCCGAGGTCGTCGAGGAGGAACTCTCCTGACCAGACGACGCGTCGTTGCTCACCGGACTTGGTGGCCACGGTGCTCTCGTAGGACAGCGGAACACCCGCGCGGACGCAGGCGTCGTACGCCGTCTCCATGGCCGCCCGGTCCTCCGAGACCATGATGGTTTCCCACAGCGGCCGGTCGAGCAGCTCCGAGGTGTGGAACCCCGTGACGACCTCCGTGGGCCGGTTGGTGCCGACCACGTTCCCGGTGGTGATGTCGACGACCATCACGACGCAGCCGGTGGCGTCGAGAATGTCGGGGTGCAGGCTCGGCTCAGCGACCGGGTTCTGCGCTTCCCTCGGCCCCGGGATGCGCGGCGAGGCAGCCCTGCGTCGGAACCAGCTCAGTGACGCAGTCATGCTCTCGGCCTTCGGGCTGGCTCGGTGGTCACGGGGATGGAACGGTTCTCCAGCAGCACAACGGCCCCCAGACGGACGTTGTCAGTCCGCGGGGGCTGGGCGGAGAAATGCGCGATGGCTTGATGCCACTTGAGGGCAAATGTACCGCGCAAAGACCACAAGTGGCACGAGTTGGCCCAGACACGCCCCGCAGCATTCGCAAGGCCTTCCGTGCCTTCGAGCTGCTGCCCGGACCGTGGTGCCCGGACGGTAGCTCCGAGTCGTCGCCGAGTGCCGCGAGCACGCTGGGCAGGATGGCCTTCGCCGTACGCCGGTAGCCGGCACTCGAGGGATGGAACCGGTCCATCGCGAACATCTTTGCGGGGTCTGCGACGAAGAACGGCCCGACCACCTCGCCGAGGGAGACGGCTCGGGCGCCGATCGCGGTGACGGTGTCGCGCTGGGCCGCGGCGAGCTGGCGCGAGGTCACGCCGACGATCGTCCGGAGCGGCTGCGGCACAGCAGTGAGGGCGCTGAGGTCCGGACACGTGCCCACCACGACCTGCGTTCCTTGTGCCTGCAGCGCGGTGACCGCCGCCGCGAGGTGGTCGCACGAGACTGACGCCTTGACCCGGTGGGTCACGTCGTTGCCGCCGACGACGATGACGGCCACATCAGCCAGGTAGCCAGCTGGCAGTCCCGCGAGCTGGGTGCGCAGCATCGACGTCTCGGACCCCACGATGGCTGCGGTGTGCAGGCGCACCGCCCGGTTGGTGCGGTCGGCCAACCGCCTGGCCAGCTGTGCGCCGAGGGTTCGCTTGCGTCGGTCCGCGCCGAGCCCGGCGGCGATGGAGTCGCCGAGCAGGAGCAGGTCGATCGGGTCGCCGTTCTTGGGGCGGTAGACCTTGTCGGCCCGGTACGCGTCCTCGCCGAGCGGCTTGCCGATGATCCGGCGAGCAGCCCGTGCCTGGCTGCGGATCAGCTCACGGGAGCCGAGCACCGCGAGTACGGCGCCTCCGGCGACCGCGGCGCCAGGAGCGAGTGTTCGCGTGAGTGAGCGCCAGCTCATGCCCGGTCCGGGACGAGCCGGGGGACCGGTAGGTCGGCAGGCTCACCTCGTCCGATCCCGCGGAACGTCCAGCCCGCCCGTCGCCACGCGTCGGCATCGAGCTTGTTGCGGCCGTCGATCAGCTGACGGCCGCGGACAAGCTTCGCCGCCCAGGCCGGGTCGATCTCCCGGAACACCGGCCACTCGGTCAGGTGCAGCACCAGGTCTGCCCCGGTCAGAGCCGCCTCGATGCTGGCGACGTACGTCAGGGCGGGGACCACTGCCCGGGCGTTGACGCTGGCCTCTGGATCGTAGACACGGACCTGAGCGCCCTGCAGGTGCAGCTGGGCCGCGATGTCCAGCGCAGGGGAGTCGCGTACGTCGTCCGAGAGTGGCTTGAACGCGGCACCGAGTACGGCGACACGTCGGCCGCCAAGGGATCCGAGAACCTCCTCGGCCATGGCCACGGGACGAACCCGGGCGGAGAGGTTGATCGCGTCGATCTCGTGGCACAGGCGCGCGACCGACCCGGCCCCGAGCGAGGTTGCCCGTGCCGCGAAGGCGCGGATGTCCTTGGGCAGGCAGCCGCCGCCGAAGCCGATGCCGGCATCGAGGAACCGGCGACCGATCCGGGAGTCGTCGCCGAGGATGTCGGCCAGCGCCACGACATCGGCACCGGACGCGTCGCTGATCTCCGCCATGGCGTTGATGAACGAGATCTTCGTTGCCAGAAAGGTGTTGGCGGCCACCTTGGCGAGCTCGGCGGTTGCGAGGTCGGTGATGTGCACGGGAACTCCCGACGTGATCGGCAGGTCGTAGATCCGACGCAGCGCCAGCTCTGCCTCGGGCGTCGACACCCCGAACACGAGCCGGTCCGGATGCAACGTGTCCTGGACGCCGTGGCCCTCTCGCAGGAACTCGGGGTTCCAGGCGACCGTGGCAGTCACCCCGGGGGCAACCCGTGCGGCCAGGTCGTGCGCGAGCTCCTGCGCGGTGCCTACCGGGACGGTGGACTTGCCGATGACCAGGAAGTCACGCCTGGCATCAGCCGCGAGGGCCCGAGTGACTGTGCGCACGGCCGTCAGGTCGGCAGCCAGCCCGTCGGCACTCTGCGGTGTCCCCACGCACACGAAGTGCACGTCGCCGAAGGCTGCGGCCTCACGGACGTGGGTGGTGAACCGCAGTCGTCCGCTGCGCGTGTGTCGCTCGAGAAGCTCGCCGAGCTCGGGTTCTGCGAACGGTGCGATGCCGCGCGAGAGCAGGGAGACCTTCTCGGCGTCGTTGTCGACACCGAGCACGTCGAAGCCGAGCTCCGCGAGACAGGCCGCGTGGGTGGCGCCGAGGTAGCCCGTGCCGATGACGGTGAGCCGCATCGGAGGGCCGGTCGTCAAGCGACCAGCTCCCGGTTGTCGGGGAGTACGACGGCCGCGTAGTGGACGTCCACCAGCTCGTCGACCACCCTGGCCCAGGTGCGGCCGGTGACCTGTCGCCGCGCATTCCAGGCGAGCGATCGTCTCAGCGCCAGGTCGCCCACCAGGGACTCGACCGACGCACGCAGGGACGCCCGGTCGGCCGGGTCGTAGAGCAGCCCGGTCTCGCCCGGTCGCACCAGGTCGAGCGGGCCACCGGCGGCAGGTGCGACCACGGGTACGCCGCTGGCCTGGGCCTCCTGGACGGTCTGGCAGAACGTCTCGGACTCGCCGGTGTGGACGAACACGTCCAGCGAGGCGAACGCGGTGGCGAGCTCTGCCCCGCCGAGCATCCCGGTGAACATCGCCCGAGGTAGCTGTCGTTCCAGCCAGGGACGCAGTGGACCGTCGCCGATCACGACCAGCTGACTGCCCTGGATGTCGGCCAGCTCCACGAGCCGGCGGACCTGCTTCTCGGCGGCCAGCCGGCCGACGTACCCGATGACTACCTGGCCGGGACCCTGCGCGAAGCGGAAGTGCATCTCCGCGCTGCGGTGTCTCGGCCCGAAAAGGTCCAGTGCGACGCCCCGGCGCCAGACGTGCAGGTCGGGAACTCCGAGAGCCGCCAGCTGGGTGCGGGAGGCAGCCGAAGGCACCAACGTCCGGGAGGAGCGCCGATGGATCCGGGCCACCCACTTCTCGATCACCGGTAGTGCGCGGACGCCGTACTGACGGGCGAACGCTGCGATGTCGGTCTGGTAGACGGCCACGGTGGGGATCCCGAGCTTGCGCGCAGCTCGCAGCCCGATCGCACCGAGCACGATCGGGGACGCGAGGTGCACGACGTCGGGACGGAACTCTGCGATCGCCCGCTCCACGGCGGCATCGGGCAGACCGAGCGAGAAGGACCGGTAGCCGGGCAGCGACATGGAGCGCACCCGCACGACGCGCGCGCCTCCGTGGCTGTCCGGTCCCGGACCCGGAGCGATGATCAGCACATCGTGGCCGGTATTCATGAGCCGGTCCGCGATGTGCCGGACTGTGTTGGTGACGCCGTTGACGTGGGGGAGGAAGGACTCGGTCACGATGGCGACTCGCATGACACCACGGTGGTCCGGGCGGGTGAATGGTCGGTGACGTCCGTTTCGGTGTCGCGTGAAGTGCTGGGGCGGGCAGATGAACAGTGATCGCCCTTTCCCTGAGTTGGCGTGGCGGCCATGCTGGGCAGGTGGGTGAGATCGAGAGGGTGCCGGTGCCGGGAGACGGCGATGAGCGGAGCATCCTCCTCGGCTGGCTGGCCTTCCACCGCAACGCCCTCGAGGCCAAGTGCGCCGGGCTCTCCGACGAGGATCTCGCGAAGCGGTCGGCGGTTCCGTCAACGATGTCGCTGCTCGGGCTGGTCCGTCACCTGGCCGAGATGGAGCGGGTCTACGGGGTGTGGGCGAACGGCTGTCCGTGCGAGCTGGTCTTCGTGTGGGGTGAGTACGCCGAGGGCGGGCCGGAGCCCGACTTCGACTGCGACGCGTCCCAGGTGGAGAAGTCGATGCGGGTCTGGCGCGACGAGAAGGCCAGCACCGACGGGATGATCAGTCGGCTGGATCTCGACGACGCCGGAGGCGCCAACGGTCGAACCCTCAGGTGGAACCTGCAGAAGCTCGTGGGCGAGTACGCCCGCCACAACGGTCACGCCGACCTGATCCGCGAGCGGATCGACGGCGCAACGGGGGAGTAGGCACCGGTTGCGACAACCGATTGAGCTCAAGGTGTCACCTGCGAAATTGGCTATCCACATTTTCGAACTGGTTGTCGAAACTGTCGGTGACTCGTCGTAGAATTCCTTGCATGACCACCGCTTCCACGACCTTCACCCACCGGGTGCTGGCGCGGGTGGAGGCCAACCTGGTCGCGGTCCGCAGGGCGGAGTTCGAGCGGCTGGTGCTGGCGCGTGAGTGGGCGCTCGCGCACCTGGTCACCGATCCGGACCAGCTGGGTGACCCGCGGCGTCGGCCGACCCCGCTGGGCGCGGTCGGGCTGATGGTCGATGAGTACGCGCCGGCCGAGTTCGCCGCCGCCCTCGAGCTGCACCCGCTGGCCGGTCGCCGGGTGATGGCCGACGCGGTCGACATCGAGGGCCGACTGCCGCACCACTGGTCGGCACTCGCGGAGGGTCGTCTGGAGGTCTGGGTGGCGCGCAAGATCGCCGCGGCGACCAGCGACCTCACCGACGAGGAAGCCCGTTGGGTCGACGGATCGGTCGCCGAGGTCCTCGGCACCCTGCCGACCGGGCGGCTGCTCCGGCTGGTCGAGGCCCGGGTCGTGGAGGCGGACCAGGCGTTGGCCGACCGCAAGGCCGAGGAGGCTGCCGCTGCCCGCGGCGTGTGGCTCAGCCCGCTCGATGAGCACGGCACCCGCACCCTGGTGATCCGCGGTCCCAGCGCCGGCGTACGCCGCCTCCAGGGCACGATCGACCACCTCGCCCACCTGCTGCAGGAGCACGGCACCCCTGCCCAGCGGGCCGCGTCGACCGAGGAACTACGCGCTGATGCCGCGGTGCTGCTGGCCAGCCCGCTGGCCGCATTGAAGCTGCTGGTCGGAGCCGACGAGGCCGGCTGCCCGCAGGCCGTCGCCGACGCGATCCGTGACGCCAGCGCGAGCAAGGTGCGGCCGGTGGCCGTCGTCTACCTGCACCTGGCCGCCGACGCGCTGCGCGGCCGTGGCCTGGTCCGGGCCGAGGAGCTCGGTGCGCTGACCCGCCAACAGCTGATCGACCTGCTGGGCCACCACCAGATCAGCCTGCGACCGGTGATCGACCTGAACGAAGGAATGGCCGCGGACTGCTACGAGGTCCCAGCCGCGATCGACGAACGACTCCAGCTCAGCAAGCCGGCCGACGTGTTCCCGTTCGCCTCCTCGATGAGCCGCAGGCTGGACCGCGACCACACCGTGCCCTACGACGAGAACGGACCACCCGGGCAGACAACCGAACCCAACCTCGGCAAGCTGACCCGACATCACCACCGCATCAAGACCCACGCCGGCTGGACAGTCCGACAACACCAAGGCCGGTTCACCTGGACCACCCCACACGGCCGGGTCTTCGTGACCGACACCAACGGAACCCACCGACCAGTCCCACAAACAGGGGCACATCACATCGACCTCATCTGGGCGAGCGCGGCCTGAGTAGCGTTAGGACCATGAACGAGCAACCAACCGTGGCACTGCTGGGCACCGGGATCATGGGGGCCGCGATGGCCCGCAACATCGCGGCCGCGGGGCTGCCGATACGCGTGTGGAACCGGAGCAGGGACAAGGCGGACGCGCTGGCCGATGTGGCTCAGGTGGCCGACACCGTGGCCGAGGCCGTCGAGGGTGCCGACATCCTCATCACGATGGTCTACGACGCCGACAGCGTCGCGGAGACCATCGAGCAGGCACGCGGTCACCTCGGCCAGGATGCGATCTGGCTGCAGCAGAGCACCATCGGTGTCGAGGGCTGTGAGCGGATGATCGACCTGGCCAAGGACCTCGGGGTCACCTACGTGGACGCCCCGGTGCTGGGCACGAGAAAGCCCGCGGAGGACGGGACGCTCGTCGTGCTCGCCTCCGGGCCGGAGGACGTTCGGGAGGTGGTCGCGCCGGTGCTCGACGCGATCGGCAGCCGCACGATGTGGGTAGGCGAGGCCGGCGCCGGGAGCAGGCTCAAGCTCGTGGCGAACGCCTGGACCGCCACCGCGCTCGAAGGGATAGCCGAGTCACTGGCCTTCGCCCGCGACCTGGGTCTCGCTCCTGCGCTGTTCCTCGAGGCGGTCGCCGGAGGAGCGCTGGACGCGCCGTACGTGCAGCTCAAGGGCAAGGGGATGCTGGCCGGCGAGTTCCCGCCCGCTTTCACCCTGACCGGGGCGCTCAAGGACGTCGACCTGATCCTCGCTGCGGCCAGGGATGCCGGCACCGAGCTCGGGTTGATGCCTGCGATCCGGGAGCACTTCGCGCGGGCCGTCGACGCCGGGCACGGTGACCTCGACATGTCGGCCACCTATCTCGAGCACTGATTTCGGGCTCAGCCGGTCAGGTCGAGACCTGTTCGCTCGCGGAGCTCGTCCACCGTTGCGCCGTACGACGAACGCACCCGCACGCCGTCGTCGGTGATCTCGAAGACGCCGTAGTCGGTGTAGACCCGGCTCACGCACGCGACACCGGTCAGCGGGTAGGTGCAGTCGGTGACCAGCTTCGAGGAACCGTCCTTGGCGAAGAGCGTCATCATCACGAACACGTCCTTGGCGCCGATCGCGAGGTCCATCGCCCCACCAACGGCCGGGATCGCGTCCTCGGCGCCGGTGTGCCAGTTGGCAAGGTCGCCACGCACCGAGACCTGGAAGGCCCCGAGCACGCAGACATCGAGGTGCCCGCCGCGCATCATCGCGAACGAGTCCGCGTGGTGGAAGTACGACGCACCGGGGGTCTCCACGACCGGGATCTTGCCGGCGTTGATCAGGTCCGGATCGATCTCGTCGTCGACCGCCGCCCTGCCCATGCCGAGCATGCCGTTCTCGGTGTGCAAGACCACGCCCTGCTCGAGGTCGAGATGGTCGGCCACGAGCGTCGGCTGCCCGATGCCGAGGTTGACGAACGCGCCGGTCGGGATGTCCTTCGCGATCAGCTTCGCGATCCCGTCCTTGGAGAGTGGCTCGCTCATGAGGTGAGCACCACCCTGTCGACGAAGATGCTCGGTGTGACGATGTGCTCCGGGTCGAGGTCGCCGGTCTCCACGACCTGCTCGACCTGGGCGATGGTCGTGGTGGCGGCGGTGGCCATCACGGGCCCGAAGTTGCGTGCGGTCTTGCGGTAGACGAGGTTGCCCATCCGGTCCGCCGTGTGCGCCTTGATCAGGGCGTAGTCACCGCGAAGCGGGTACTCCAGCACGTAGTCGCGCCCGTCGATGGTGCGCTCCTCCTTGCCCTCGGCCAGTGGCGTGCCGACGCCTGTCGGGCCGAAGAAGGCGCCGATGCCCGCACCGGCAGCACGCATCCGCTCGGCGAGGTTGCCCTGGGGGACGACCTCGAGCTCGATCCGGCCGGACCGGTAGAGGTCGTCGAAGACCCACGAGTCGCTCTGCCTCGGGAACGAGCAGATGATCTTGCGCACGTGGCCGGTCTTCAGCAGCGCCGCGAGCCCCTCGTCGCCGTTGCCGGCGTTGTTGTTCACCACTGTCAGGTCGGCTGCTCCATGTCGACGCAGCGCGTCGATCAGCTCCATCGGCTGTCCCGCCGTACCGAACCCGCCGATCAGCACGGTCGCGCCGTCGGGGACGTCGGCGACGGCCTGGTCGGCGGCGTCCGCAGAGTCGAGTACGTCGGTCACGTCACGTTCTCCAGCACCACGGCGAGGCCCTGGCCCACGCCGATGCAGATCGCGGCCACACCCCAACGGTGGTTGCCGTCGCGCAGGACCTTGGCCAGCGTGCCGAGGATCCGGCCGCCGGATGCGCCCAGCGGGTGACCGAGCGCGATCGCGCCACCGTTGACGTTGACGATCTCGGGATCGATGCCCCACGCGTCCACGCAGACGAGGGACTGCACGGCGAAGGCCTCGTTGAGCTCGACGGCGCCGACATCGGACCAGTCGATTCCTGCCTTCGCGAGGGCCTTCTCGGCCGCTTCGACGGGTGCGTAGCCGAACAGCTGTGGCTCGAGCGCGTGCGCAGCCCGGCCGGCGATGCGGGCCACGGGAGTGCCCCCGAGCCGGTCGGCGGCCTTCTCCGATCCCAGCAGAACCGCCGAGGCCCCGTCGCTGAGCGGGGAGGCGTTGCCGGCCGTGATCGTCCCGTCCTTCCGGAACGACGGCTTCAGCTTGGCGAGGGAGTCGACGCTCGCTCCTGCGCGCACGTTCTCGTCGCGCACGACATCGGTGTCGGGGACGGCCACGACGTGGTCGTCGTAGAAACCTCGCTGCCAGGCCTCGTCGGCCAGGTTGTGCGAGCGTGCCGCGAAGGCGTCCTGGCGCTCGCGGGACACGTCGTACTTCTCCTGCAGCTGCTCGTTGGCCTCACCCAGCGACACCGTCCACTCTGACGGCATCGCGGGGTTCACCAGACGCCAGCCGAGGGTGGTGGAGACGGCCTCGACGTTGCCGGCCGGGAACGCGCGGCTGGGCTTGGGGAGCACCCAGGGCGCGCGGGTCATCGACTCCACGCCACCGGTGAGCACGATGTCGGCGTCGCCGGTCTCGATCATCCGCGAGCCGGACATGGCGGCGTCGAGCGAGGACCCGCACAGCCGGTTCACCGTCGAACCGGGCACGGTCACCGGGATCCCCGCCAGCAGGCTGGCCATCCGGGCCACGTTGCGGTTGTCCTCGCCCGCGCCGTTGGCGTTGCCGAGGATCACCTCGTCCACGGCGCTCGGGTCGAGGTCGGGGTTCCGTTCGAGGATCGCGCCGAGGACCACGGCGGCCAGGTCATCGGGACGTACGCCGGACAGGCCACCGTTGAACTTGCCGAAGGGCGTGCGGACGGCGTCGTACAGGAATGCGGTCATCAGGCTTCCCCTTCCTTGGGGTGTTGAGCGTCGAGCTCGTCGAGCACACCCTGGGCGATCCGGAACGCCGTGTTGGCGTCGGGAACCCCGCAGTAGATCGCGCTCTGCAGGATGAGCTCCTTGATCTCGTCGTTGGTCAGGCCGTTCGTGCGAGCGGCTCGGACGTGGAGCGCGAACTCCTCGTGGTGCCCGCGGGCGATCAGCGCCGTGAGGGTGATCAGCGACCGGCTGCGGCGGTCGAGACCGGGGCGGGTCCAGATGCCGCCCCAGGCGTACTCGGTGATGAACTCCTGGAACTCACGAGTGAGGTCGGTGGCGCTGGAGGTGGCACGGTCGACGTGCGCATCTCCGAGTACCTCGCGACGTACCGCCATCCCCGCGTCGTACGACGGGCCGGGGGCTGTCGTCTCCGGCTCGACCTCGCCGAGAACGTGCTGGCGGATCAGCTGGGCAACCTGCTCGGGTGCTTCGGCGGGTGCGAGGTGAGCCACTCCTTCGAGCTCCACCAGCCGGCCGTGCTGCACCTGCTCGGCGATCTCCCGCAGACCGTCGGTCGGCGCCACCCCGTCGGCGGCCCCGGATACGGCGAGCACCGGCACGTCGATCTTGCCGAGCTGGTCCCTGACGTCGAACTCCGCGAGTGCCTCGCACACCTGGATGTAGCCCTGGTCGTCGGTGTCTTGAAGGGCGTGCAGCAGTGCCGATCCGATCTCGGGACGCCGGTCGAGGAAGCCGGGACCGAACCACCGCTCCGTGGAGCCGGAGACGAGTACGGGGGTGCCCGAGACGCTGACCTGACCGACGCGTCCACCCCACATCGCGGCGTCACCGATCTTGGCGCCCGTGCACAGCAGCACGGCCGCGGTCACCCGGCTCGGGTGCTCGAGGAGCAGCTGCAGGCCGACGGCGCCGCCGACAGAGACGCCCGCGTAGGCGAAGGATCCACCGAACTGGTCACGTTGTTCGAGGATCTCGTCGAGCACCTTCACGACACCGCGGGCGAGCTCGGCCATGGTGAACGACTCGTCGGGCACGGTGTGGTTGTAGCCGTGGCCCGGCAGGTCCCAGGCCACCACGTCGAAGACGTCGGTCAGCGCGGCGGCGCACTCGGTCCACAGCGTCGCGGACGACGTGCCGAGTGAGGGGCCCAGCACGAGCAGCGGCAGCTCGGCCCGGTTGGCGGCCCCGGTGAGCCGGACGGCGGTGATGGTGGGAACGGTCACGAGGTCTCCTGGTCGCCGCGCGCACGGGCGAGGATCTGGTCGATCACCCGTCCGGTCGCGCCGAGGTAGTGGCTCGGGTCGAAGTCGGGGTCAGGCCCGGGGTCGGACACTGAGTCGGACATGGCGCTGATGCTGCGTTGCTCGGCCAGCAGGGCCGAGGACTGTTGCTTGACCACGGCGGCCATCCTGCCGGTGTCGACGTGCAGCCCGTCGAGCAGCTCGGTCGTCTGCGAGGCAGCGGTCAGCGTGTGGCGGGAGAGCGTCGCCAGGCTCGACCACTCCGTGTGCCAGGCGCCGTCGGGTCGTTCGTCGACGGTGGTGGCGGCTGCAAGGTGGAGCTGGGCTGCGTGCCCGGGGGCGGTCAGCGCAGCGCGACGGATCAGCAGCGAGAGCACGGGGTTGGCCTTCTGCGGCATCGTCGACGAACCGCCCCGGCCCTCGACGGCCGGCTCCGCGAGCTCGGCGATCTCCGGCCTGGCCAGCAGCAGCACGTCGTTGGCGATGTGCCCCCATGCGTCGTTCGCACGGACCAGCGCGTCGGCGTACCGCGTGAAGGGAGCTCGGCTGGTGTGCCAAGGTGTCGCAGGCTCTAGGTGTAGGGCCCTGGCAGTGTCGGCGACGAGCGACTGGGCGGCAGCGGCGTCGCCGGTGAACTCGGTAGCGGCGGCGAGTGTCCCTGCGGCACCGCCCAGCTGCACTGGGAAGCGCAGGTTTCGCAGGTCGTCGCGCGCATCGAGGACTCCCTGGAGCCACTGCGCCGCCTTGAGCCCGAAGGTGATGGGTACGGCGTGCTGGGTCAGCGTGCGCCCGGCCATCAGGTGGTCGCGGTGTCGTTCCGCCAGGTCCGAGAGTGTCCCGACCTGACGGTCGAGATCGGCTAGGACCAGCCCGCAGGTGGCACGGGCACACGAGGATCAGCGCAGTGTCGAGCACGTCCTGACTGGTCAGCCCGCGGTGCAGCCAGCGGGCTGCTTCCTCGTCGCGTGCTGCCAGTCGCTCGCGCATCAGCGCCACGAGGGGTACGACGGGGTTGCCACTGGCCTCGGCCTCCGCGGCGATCTCGGCGAGGTCCTTCTTCCTGATCAGCCCGCGCAGCACGCGCGGCGTCAGCAGCCGGCGCCACACCCGCTCGCTGGAGCGTGTGGAACCAGACGTTCTCGATCTCGACCATGGTCTCGAGGAAGTCGCCCTGGTCGAAGACCGTCGGCTGCCCGCTCGTCGCCGGGCCAGAAGAGGTCGGTCATCAGGCCCCCGGGAACTGGAGGAAGACGGTCTCGCCGTCGCCCTGCAGCCGGACGTCGAAGCAGTAGCCGTGCTCGTCCGGGTCGCGACCAGCGTCGTCCGCCGGTCCTCCGGGACCGTCCGCAGGAACGGGTCCCGGGCGAGCGCCGCCTCGTCGACCGGGAGGTAGATCCGGGTGAACAGCCGGTTGAGCAGACCCCGGGCAAAGACCGTCATCGCGACGAACGGAGCGGCGCCCTTCTCAGTCGGGTCCGGGGACCAGTGTCGTGAAGGCGTAGTGACCGGTGTCGTCAACGGCGGCGCGGCCGAAGCCGGTGAACGTCCAGCCGTCGCGGCGCAGCGATCCCTCTGCTTGGACGACCTGGCCGGCGGGGTCGGCCTGCCAGATCTCGATGAGTGCGTCCGGGACCGGGTCACCTGCTCCGTCGTACACCGTGCCGTGCAGCCTGATCGCCTCGCTGTGCCCGCGGAGAGACGAGCTCGCTGTCGCCGGGGTAGGGGAGTGCGTAGCCGTAGAACGGTCCGACCGTCTGGCCGGGCGTCGGGGACAGCGTCATGAGGGGTGCTCCTCCTCCATCGGCGTGCGGTGGGTTCCGGTCAGCACGATGTCCCATCGGTAGCCGGTGGCCCACTCGTGCTGGGTCACCTCGTGGTCGTAGGTCGCGACCAGGCGATCGCGCGCCTTGGGGTCGATGATCGACTGGTAGATCGGGTCCAGGCTGAACAGGGGGTCACCCGGGAAGTACATCTGGGTGATCATCCGCTGGGTGAACTCGGTCCCGAACAGCGAGAAGTGCACGTGCGCCGGGCGCCAGGCGTTGTGGTGGTTCTTCCACGGGTACGGGCCGGGCTTGATCGTCGAGAAGGTGTAGCTGCCGTCGCCGTCGGTCAGGGCGCGGCCCACGCCGGTGAAGTTCGGATCGATCGGGCGCCGGGTGCTGGTCGCGCTTGTGGATGTAGCGGCCGGCCGCGTTGGCCTGCCAGATCTCGACCAGCTGGTTGCGCACGGGACGACCGTCGCCGTCGAGCACCCGTCCGGTGATCACGATGCGCTCGCCGACCGGCTCGCCAGCGTGCTGGATGGTCAGGTCCGCCTCGGGGCCGACCCACGTCGCGGTGACCGAACACCGGCGCGAACAGCTCGATGGTCTCCGGGTCCGCGTGATGGAGGTCCTTGGTGGGGTGGCGCAGCAGGTTGCTGCGGTAGGGCGCGTAGTCCAGCCTCGGCTGGTTCTCCTCGGCGCCGGTGCGCTCGAAGTCGTCCCGGATCGCGGCGATCTCGGCGTCGATCTCCGCCTGGGAGGAAAGCTGTCTGGTGTCGGTCACCCGCGCAACGTACGACGAATGCTGGTCTCGACGCTCGGGGTTGATTTCACTGAGTGGAATAGATCGCTGGAGGTCGACCAGCGCCACTGCGACGGTGTGCCGAGCATTCCACCCTCGGCAAGGAGCGCTCATGTCCTCTTCAACCTCAAGTCGGCAGGCCACTCGGGCACCGGCAGCAGCAGGGTTCTGGCCCGTGCTGCTCTGCTGGGTCGCGGTCGCACTCGACGGGTTCGACCTGGTCGTGCTGGGCGCGGTCATCCCGACCCTGTCGAAGACCGGCGCCCTCGGGTTCACCGACTCCTCGCTCACCTTGGCCTCGACCGTGGGGCTGATCGGAGTGGGCATCGGGGCTGTGGCCGTGGGTCCGCTCACCGACCGTTTCGGCCGTCGTACGACATTGATCACGAGCATTGCGATCTTCTCGCTGCTGACCCTGGCCATCGCAGTTGCCCAGGACGTCACGCAGTTCACCGTGCTGCGGTTCCTGGCCGGACTCGGTCTGGGTGCCTGCCTGCCGACGGCGCTGGCGTTCATGTCCGAGCACGCCAAGGCGGGCCGCGGCGGGTCCGCCGTGACGCGGATGATGACCGGCTACCACGTCGGTGCGGTGCTGACTGCTCTGTTGGCGCTGTGGCTGGTCGACGAGTACGGCTGGGAGTCGATGTTCGTGGTGGGCGGAGTCGCCGGACTGCTGACGCTTCCGGTCATGTGGCTCAAGCTCCCCGAGTCCGAGAGCTACCTCCGTGCCGCCGAGGCCCGCGAACAGGGCACCGCGACCGTCGCCGTACGGAGCTCGGACGTCGTCAAGGGTCGCTACCTCCGGGTCAGCCTCGGCCTGTGGGTGGCCTCGTTCATGGGACTCCTGCTCGTCTACGGGCTGAACACCTGGCTGCCCAAGATCATGGGAGAGGCGGGCTACTCCATCAAGGCCGGCACCGGGCTGCTGCTCGTGCTGAACGTCGGCGCCGTCATCGGCCTGCTCATCGCCGGCGGCATCTCCGACTCGCGCGGCAACAAGCCGACAGTGCTGCTCTGGTTCGGCCTGGCCGCGGTCTTCCTCGCGCTGCTCTCGATCAAGCTGGAGAACTCGCTCCTGGTGTACGCCGCGGTCCTGCTCTCGGGCATCTTCGTGTTCAGCGCCCAGGTGCTCGTCTACGCCTTCGTCGGCCACCTCTACCCGACCGAGATCCGCGGCACCGCACTGGGCATGGCCGCCGGCGTAGGACGGATCGGCGCCATCATCGGCCCCTTCCTCGGCGGAGCCCTGGTCACCGCAGGCATCGCCTACCCCTGGGGCTTCTACGCCTTCGCCATCGCCGCCGTACTAGCGGTCCTCGCCCTCTCCACCGTCCCCGCCCACATGCGAGAACCGGCCACGGTGCCCTGAAAACCCCGCCGACCCGTCGCATCTGAAAGCTCAAAACACGCTGAGCCGTCGCAACTGAAAGACGGAGCGGCGCCGACCCGTCGCAACTGAAAGCCTGAAACCCGCCAACCCGTCGCAACTGAAAGACGGAGCCCGTCACGTGGTGCGGCGTGCGACGACCAGCCGGCTTTTCAGATGCGACGGCTCAGTGCGTTCGGGTTTTCAGTTGCGACGGCTCGGCGTACTCGGGTTTTCAGTTGCGACGGCTCGGCGGGCTGGGGGCTTTCAGTTGCGACGGCTCGGCGTACTCGGGGCTTTCAGTTGCGACGGCTCGGCGGGCTCGGGGCTTTCAGTTGCGACGGGTCGGCGGATGAGGGGTGGCTGTCGGTTTCGCTCAGTGGAAGGATGGGGGGATGGCGGGCAATGTTTCCCGGGCGGGGGTGACGGTCACCAGTCGGGCTCTGGCGCTGATCGGGGCCTTTGATGGGCGGCACCGGCGGCTGTCGCTGAGCCAGCTGGCCTCGCGGGCGGACCTGCCGGTGCCGACGGCACACCGGCTGGTCGCCGAGCTGGTCGCGTGGGGAGCGCTGACGCGCACCAAGTCGGGGGAGTACGTCGTGGGCAGGCGACTGTGGGACGTGGGTCTGCTCGCCCCCGTCAACACCGGTCTGCGTCAGCTGGCGTCCCCCTACCTGCATGACCTGTACGGCGCCACTCTCGCGACGGTGCACCTGGCGGTCCGGGACGGGAACCAGGTGCTCTACCTAGACCGGCTCTCCGGGCACGCGTCCGTACCCGTCGTCAGCACGATCGGGTCGCGACTGCCGATGCACGCGACCGGGGTCGGGAAGGTGCTTCTCGCGCACGCCCCGGTGGCGGTCCAGGCCGACGTGCTGAAACACCTGACGCGGGTGACGCCGTACACGATCACCCAGCCGGGCACGCTGCGACGGCAGCTGGCCCGGGTGGTCAGGGACGACTACGCCACCACGGTGGAGGAGATGAGCCTGGGGGCCTGCTCGGTCGCGGTGCCGATCCGTGCGGGCGCCGACGTGGTCGCGTCGGTCGGCATCGTCGTGCCCAGTCTGAAAAAGGACCGTTCGAAGCTGGTCACGGCCATGCAGGTCTCGGCCCGCAGCATCGGCCGGGCTCTGGTCGACCCGTCCACCTCGGTGGACCACTTCCACTGACCGGAAGGCGGCGGTGGCGGCTCCATCAGGTGGACTTCATGCTCGGCGGATGGCCCCCGTTCCGTCCCGCACCACCGTCGGCATCGTCGGCGGCGGTCCCGCCGGTCTGATGCTCTCCCACCTCCTCGGTCTCTCCGGGATCGAGTCCACGGTCGTCGACCTGCGCACGCGCAAGGAGATCGAGGAGACCCAGCGGGCTGGGATCCTGGAGCACGACAGCGTGCGGATGCTCGTCGACACCGGCGTCTCGGACCGGGTGCTGCGCGACGGCTACCGCCACGAGGGGATCGAGCTCGCCTTCGGCGGCGAGCTGCACCGGATCGACTTCGAGAGCCTGGTCGGCGCCGCCGTCCAGCTCTATCCGCAGACCGATGTGTTCATCGATCTCGCCGATGCCCGCGAACGCGACGGTGGCGACGTGCGGTTCGGGGTGAGTGACGTGTCGGTCGTGGACGTCACGAGCGACAGCCCTGGCGTGCTGTTCACCGACGCCGATGGCCAGGCACAGGAGATTCGGTGCGACTACCTCGTCGGGTCGGACGGCTCGCGAAGCATCTGCCGGCACGAGTTCCCCGAGGCCCAGCGTCGGCAGTACAGCCGGGAGTACCCCTTCGCGTGGTTCGGCATCCTGTGCGAGGCGCCGCCGAGTGCCCCTGAGCTGATCTACAACCACTCCGACCGCGGGTTCGCGCTGATCAGCCAGCGCACCGAGTCCCTCCAGCGGATGTACTTCCAGTGCGATGTGAACGCGGACGTCGCCGACTGGTCCGACGACCGCATCTGGGAAGAGCTCCAGTCCCGACTTGGGGCCAACGGCCACACCCTCCAGGAGGGGCCGATCACCTCGAAGACCGTGCTGCCGTTCCGCAGCTTCGTCCAGGAGCCGATGCGGCACGGCAACCTGCTACTTGCCGGCGACGCTGCCCACACAGTGCCCCCGACCGGCGCCAAGGGGCTCAACCTCGCGCTCGCGGACGTGCGCGTTCTCGCCGAGGAGCTCGAGCGGGCACTGGCCAAGAAGGACGGCGCGCTGCTCGACGACTACACGACACGCGCGCTGGACCGGGTGTGGAAGGCGCAGCACTTCTCCTACTGGATGACGACGATGCTGCACACCCTGCCGGACTCCAGCCCGTTCGACGTACGCCGCCAGGTCGGCGAGCTCTCGATGGTGGTGTCCTCGCGGGCGGGATCCGGCTACCTGGCCGAGGCCTACACCGGCTGGCCCACGTCCGCATAGGGCCGCGTTCAGCAGGCCCGTTCCTCAGGCGGCAACCGACCCGAAGGCAACCCCCTCCTGCGAATCGGACATACCGGTCCAGACCAGTCAACGAGTGTGATGGCCATAACGGGTCAAAATCCATAGCACGTTCGGACTATTCGGGCGTGTTGGGGTGTCAGACATAAGGGACAAGGCGTCCACTGGATGAAGACATCCGAGGAGATTTCGATGATTGCCACAGAAGCGGCCCTCTACGGCCCCACGAACGCCAGCGGGTCTGGCGTGATCACTGTCCTGGTGTGCGGCTGCGGCCAGGAGATCAGCGGTACCAAGCGGGCGCACTGCCCCCGGTGTGGTTGCTGCCTGAACTGAGAGTCACCCGCGGATAGGGTGACCTCCGACGACCCGTCAGGAGGAACACCCGTGGCCCGGCAGCAGGACGGCGCGCGCACCTCTGCGGTGTGGACGCTTCCCAACATCATCAGCATGGTGCGGCTGGCCGGCGTACCGCTCTTCCTCTGGCTCGTCATCGGCCCCGAAGCGGACGTGTGGGCGCTCGTCGTCCTGATGATCTCCGGTTTCACCGACTGGCTCGACGGCTATCTCGCCCGTCGCCTCAACCAGATGTCCAAGCTCGGCGAGATCCTCGACCCCGTTGCCGACCGGCTCTACATCCTCGCCGCGGTGATCGGACTGCTCTACCGCGACATCATCCCGTGGTGGGTCGCCGTACTGCTTCCTCTCCGCGACGCGTTCCTGTGGTGCCTGGTGCCGTTCCTGCGCACCCGCGGCTACTCGGCCCTGCCGGTGCACTACCTCGGCAAGGCCGCCACCGCTGCGCTGCTCTACTCCTTCCCGCTGCTCTTCCTCGGTGACGGGGACGGACCGATCCCGACGCTGGCGGAGGTGTTCGGCTGGGCGTTCGCCATCTGGGGAATCGGCCTGTACTGGTGGGCCGGTCTGCTCTACGCCTGGCAGGTCCGCAAGCTGATGGCCGACCGTGACCGGCGCGCCCCGAGCCTCACGGACGGTTGAGGACGTGACGACGAAGCCTCGCGGACGACGTGGCACGGCCGAACCCGAAGCCGCCTCGCAGCGGCTTCCGCCACAGGCCACGATGGGGCTGCTGGACTACCTGACCACGCACACCCTCGACGAGGACTACGCGTTCGTCTCCGAGCGCAAGACCTACACCCAGGGCGAGCCGTCGAGACGCCGGGTCGGCCTCGTCGCTGCGTTGGTGATGGCGGTCTTCGCGGTGCTCGTCGTGACGGCCGCCGTGCAGACCTCGCGCAACTCGGTCAGTGACGAGCGCCAGCGACGCGAGCTCGTCGACCAGGTGAACGCTGCCCAGGACCAGCTCCAGGCCCAGAGGACGCGCCTGGTCGAAGCGCGAGCGGAGGCCGCCGCCCTCGAGGCGCGACAGCTGAGCAACGACACCTCGGCCCAGGGACTTCTGGACACGATCAACCTCCTCGGTGTGAAAGCCGGCACCGTCGCCGTCCGTGGTCCGGGGGTGCGCGTAGTGGCTGACGACGCCCGCGGTGCCGACACGGCGCGCAACCAGGTGCTGGACTCGGACCTGCAGAAGCTCGTGAACGCACTCTGGGAGGCCGGCGCCGAGGCGATCGCGATCAACGGGCAGCGCCTCACGAACCTCAGCACCATCCGGCTGGCCGGTGGCGCGATCACGGTCAACGCCAGATCCCTGCGGCGGCCGTACGTCGTCACGGCGATCGGCAACCAGGACACGCTGCCCGCGCGTTTCGCGGAAACCTCCAGCGGTCAGGCATGGTTGGACCTGCAGCGCGAGGTGGGCCTGCGGTTGAGCATCACCCCGGTGTCCTCCCTGCGGCTCCCCGGCACAGAGGTGTCGTTGCGCTATGCCAACACTGAAGTTGTAGGAGGAGCGTCATGATCGCGATCATCGGGTTGGTCGTCGGCGTGGTCCTCGGTCTGGTGCTCACCCCTGACGTGCCGCTGGCGATGGAGCCCTACCTGCCGATCGCCGTCGTGGCCGCTCTCGACGCGGTCTTCGGAGCCTTCCGCGCCTTCCTCGACGGCATCTTCGACGACAAGGTGTTCGTGATCTCCTTCATCAGCAACGTGCTGATCGCGGCCGTCATCGTCTTCCTCGGCGACAAGCTCGGTGTGGGAGCCCAGCTCTCCACCGGTGTGGTCGTCGTGCTCGGGATCCGGATCTTCTCCAACGTGGCCGCCATCCGGCGCCACCTGTTCCACGCCTGACGACCATGACTGCCCCCGACAGCGAACAGACGCCGAGCGAGCCGGCCACGCCTCGGTCCGGCATGGACCGGCTGCGGCGCTCCTTCTTCGCCCCCTCGCGCGGCCAGGCCGTGGTGGCGGTGCTCGTGGGCGTGCTGGCCTTCGCCGCGGTGACCCAGGCCCGCCTGACCGGCAAGGACGACACCTACGCCGGGCTGCGGCAGGCCGAGCTGATCCAGGCGCTCAACGGCCTGCAGTCCGCATCCCGCAAGGCCGAGCGCGACATCGCCGAGCTCGAGGCGACCCGCGACCGGTTGCGCGACAGCACCCAACGTCGTACGACGGCCCTCGAGCAGGCTCGCAACGAGGTCAAGACCCTGAGTGTGCTCGCCGGCACAGTGCCCGCCACCGGGCCCGGCATCCGGATCACCGTCGCTGACCCGACGGGCGAGCTCAGCCTGAACCACCTGCTGGACGGGGTCGAGGAGCTGCGCAACGCGGGCGTCGAAGCGGTCGAGATCAACGACCGGGTCCGGGTCATCGCCCAGACGTCCTTCGAGGACGACCCCGACGGCATCCGGGTCGACGGTGTGGTGCTCAAGGCGCCGTACATCATCGACGCGATCGGCAGTCCCGAGACGCTCGCCGGGGCGTTGCAGTTCCAGGGCGGCTTCACCGACGACGTGGAGCTCGACGGCGGGTCGGTCAAGGTCCAGGAGGAGGACCGGATCCAGGTCACCGTCACCAGAACCCCCTCCGAGCCCCGCTACGCCGAGGCGGTCCCCGGGCAGTAGCCTCGGTAGGTGTCGCCTGTCGGACCTCGGCCGGTGCCCCGAGCAACAACTAGGAGCAGCGTGATTCCCGCAGACCTGAAGTACACCTCCGAGCACGAGTGGTTGCGCGAGCCGGGTCAGGCCGAGGGCTCGGTCCGGGTCGGCATCACCGACTTCGCCCAGGACGCCCTGGGTGACATCGTCTTCGTGCAGCTGCCCGAGGTCGGGGAGACGGTGACCGCCGGAGCCGTGGTCGGCGAGCTCGAGTCCACCAAGTCCGTCAGCGAGGTCTACGCCCCGCTCGGTGGCGAGATCGTGGCCCGCAACGAGGCACTCGACGCGACTCCCGAGCTGGTGAACACCGACCCGTACGGCGACGGCTGGCTCTTCGAGGTCGTCCCCGACAACAGCGGATCGGCCGATCTGCTGGACGCCTCGACGTACGAGGCCACCCTCGAAGGGTGAGCGTTTTCGGGTTCTGCCGAACCGTTCTGACTGATCGATCGAAACTCCGTTCGGGGTCGGCCACGACGTTGCCGCCCGCTGGTAGGTTGACGCCAGAACCCTGACCCTCCACTCACGCTTCAGGGTTGGACGACCACCGAAAAGACCAAGAACGGGGAGATCGACGACATGCCGTACTGCTCACAGTGTGGGAGCCAGAACGCCGACAACGCTCGGTTCTGCTCGCAATGTGGCACCCCGCTGACCGCCCCGGCCAACGAGCCGAACGACTCGACCGCGACGATCACCTTCGGGGCTCCCGCGAAGACCGACGCCGACGAGCGGGCCTCGCTCAACCCGGCCGACGCCGCTGCAGTGGACGCGCTGCCCGCAGGCAGTGCCTTGCTCGTCACGCAGCGCGGCCCCGGAGCCGGCAGCCGCTACCTGCTCGACACCGACCTCTCCACGGTCGGGCGCCATCCCGAGAGCGACATCTTCCTCGACGACATCACGGTCTCGCGCCGGCACGTCGAGTTCCGCCGCGAGGACGGGACCTTCCGGGTCCACGACGTGGGCAGCCTCAACGGCACCTACCTCAACGGCGACCGCGTCGACGACGCCGAGCTGCAGAACGGTGACGAGGTGCGCATCGGCAAGTTCCGCCTGATCTTCTTCGCCAGCGACGCGAAGGACCTCTGACCCGTGCGTCAGACGGCGCGGATCACCATCGGGCAGGCAGTCGCCGATCTCAAGGCGGAGTTCCCGGATGTCGACATCAAGGAGTCGAAGATCCGGCACCTCGAGAACGAGGGCCTGATCGCGCCGGAGCGGACCCCGTCGGGTTACCGCAAGTACGCCGTCGAGGACATGGAGAAGCTGCGTTACATCATCAGGACGCAGAAGGAGCACTACCTGCCGCTCCGCGTCATCAAGGAGCACCTCGAAGCCCTCGACCGGGGCCTGGAGCCGCCGCCCGTGAGCGGTTCGCCGAGCATCCCGGGCGCGCTGATGGCCAACCCGGCACCTGGCGTCGAGGCGTTCCTCTCCGGCCACTCCGACGTCCGCATCTCCCGGCGCGAACTGGTGAAGACGGCCGAGATCACCGAGGAAACCCTGGACGCCCTCGAGAACTTCGGGCTGGTGCGCCCGCGTCCCGGCTCCAAGCACTACGACGCCGATGCCCTGGTGATCGCCAAGGTGGCCGGCGAGCTGGCGGCGTACGGCATCGAGCCCCGGCACCTCCGCTCCTTCAAGACAGCCGCAGACCGCGAAGTCGGGCTGATGGAACAGGTGGTCTCGCCGATCCGCCGCAGCCGCGAGGACGGCGCCGAGGGACGGGCCGCCCAGACCATGGACGAGATGGCGGTGCTCTCGGTGCGACTGCACGCCGCCTTGGTCAAGGCCGGACTGCGTTCCCTTCGCTGACGCGCAGTAGGCTGATCGAGTGCGTGAGGTAGAGGTCGTCGGAGTCAGGGTGGAGATGCCCTCCAACCAGCCCATCGTGCTGCTCCGGGAGCTGATGGGGGAGCGCTACCTGCCGATCTGGATCGGGGCCGTCGAGGCCACCGCGATCGCCTTCGCCCAGCAGGGTGTCGTGCCACCGAGGCCCCTGACCCACGACCTCCTGCGCGACATCCTCGAGGCGACCGGCAACGAGGTGGCGGAGATCCGGATCACCGAGATGCGCGACAACGTCTTCTACGCCTCCTGGTGCTGGCCTCCGGTGTCGAGGTGAGCGCCCGCCCCTCCGACTCGATCGCACTGGCGCTGCGCACCGGGTCGAGGATCGTGTGCTCCGAGGAGCTGCTCGACGATGCCGGCATCGTCGTACCCGACGAGCAGGAGGACGAGGTGGAGAAGTTCCGCGAGTTCCTCGACCACGTCTCGCCCGAGGACTTCGACAAGGGCAAGGGCTGAGCCACGCCTGGGCGAGGCGTGACCCTCAAGTTCAACTTGAAGGTTAATGCGACACGCCGCGCATGTCTTTGACCAACCCTCAAGTGGGGGTTTACCTTCGCAATGTCTTCGCTGTAACTCCAAGGCTGCGATTCGTCACTGAGAATCCACCAGCCACCCTTTCCGGGGGTTACGCTCAGTGGAGCCAACTTCGGAGGTAACAGTGGGCACCAAGAACGGTGACGGTGGCGCAAGCACCACCGCGGGCACGGATCCTCAGGCAGAGCAGGCCGCCTTGGAGGCGGCGTTGCACGCCGACGAGCAGGGTCTCCTGTTCGACGACGACGTCTCGACGCTGCCGCAGGATCTCGGCTACCGCGGGCCCACGGCCTGCAACGCGGCGGGCATCACCTACCGGCAGCTCGACTACTGGGCGCGCACCGGCCTGGTGGAGCCCACGGTCCGGGGCGCCACCGGATCCGGCACCCAGCGCCTCTACGGCTTCCGCGACATCTTGCTGCTCAAGGTGATCAAGCGCCTGCTCGACGCCGGCATCTCGCTGCAGCAGATCCGCACCGCAGTGGCCCACCTCCGAGCCCGCGGAACCGACGACCTGACTCGCGTCACCTTGATGAGCGACGGCGCCACTGTCTACGAATGCACCAGCGACGACGAGGTCATCGACCTGCTCCAGGGCGGGCAGGGTGTCTTCGGCATCGCCATCGGGGGAGTGTGGCGCGAGATCGAGGGTTCTCTCGCCGACCTCCCCTCCGAGCGCACCGCCGAGGCCGAGGCCGAGCTGGCCAGCGACGAGCTCGCTGCCCGGCGTAAGGCCCGGCTGACCGGCTGAGCAGCCCAGCCACTGCTCCACCTCCGTCCCACACCAGCCCCGGTACCCGCGATTGCGGGACCGGGGCTGGTAGTTTTGGCCTCGCTGACAAACCCGTGCGGGAGAGTTCTCGGGCTGGCTCACTGAGCCGAGCGAGACGCCGAAGGGGCAACTCCTCCCATCAACCTCTCAGGCATCAGGACCGTTCGGGCTGGCACTCAGGAGCAACGACGTTGTGACTGAGGGGAGGCGTACTCACCGTTGCCGGTAGATCGCCTCACGACCAGGAGTGACATGTCAGATCGAACTCTCGCCGACGCCCTCGATCCGCGTCCGTTCCGCGACCGGCACATCGGGCCCGACGACCAGCAGGTCACCGACATGCTCAAGGCACTCGGGGTCGGCAGCCTCGAGGCGCTGATGGACGACGCCGTGCCCGGGCGAATCAGGTCCTCCGGGCTGGAGCTGCCTCCCGCTGCCTCCGAACGTGCGACAGCAGCCGAACTGCGTGAGATCGCGGCGATGAACAACCCGCTCGTGCCGATGATCGGTCTGGGCTACCACGGCACCGTCACGCCGCCCGTCGTACGACGCAACGTGCTCGAGGACCCGTCCTGGTACACCGCCTACACGCCGTACCAGCCCGAGATCAGCCAGGGCCGTCTCGAGGCGCTGCTCAACTTCCAGACGATGGTCTCCGACCTGACCGGCCTGCAGACGTCCAACGCCTCCCTGCTCGACGAGGGCACCGCCGCGGCCGAGGCGATGACCCTCGTGCGGCGCGCCAACCCCAAGGCCGACGGCCCCTTCGTGGTCGACGGCGATGCCTTGCCCCAGACCATCGAGGTGGTGCAGACGCGTGCCCGCGCGATGGGCATCGACGTGGTCGTCGCCGACCTCGCCGAGGGCCTTCCGGACGGTGACCTCAGCGGGGTGCTCGTGCAGTACCCGGGCGCGTCCGGCCGCATTCTCGACCCCCGCGCGGTGATCGAGGAGACCCATGAGCGCGGCGCCCTTGCCGTCGTCGCAGCCGACCTGCTCGCCCTGACGCTGCTGGAGTCGCCGGGCACCCTGGGGGCCGACGTGGCCGTCGGGTCGTCGCAGCGGTTCGGCGTGCCGCTGTTCTACGGCGGGCCGCACGCCGGGTTCATGTCCGTGCGTTCCGGGCTGGAGAGACACCTCCCCGGGCGACTGGTCGGCGTCTCGGTCGACTCGACCGGGCGTCCGGCGTACCGTCTGTCGCTGCAGACCCGCGAGCAGCACATCCGCCGCGACCGGGCCACCTCCAACATCTGCACCGCGCAGGTGCTGCTGGCGGTCGTTGCCTCGATGTACGCCGTCTACCACGGCCCCGACGGGCTGACCAGGATCGCCGTCGCGGTGCACTCGCAGGCGCTGGCGCTGGCGGGCCGGCTGCGTGCTGGGGGAGTGGAGGTCGTGCACGGCTCGTTCTTCGACACCGTGCTCGCGCGCGTACCCGGACGGGCCGCCGAGGTGGTTTCGGCAGCGCGCGCCGCGGGCGTGCACGTGCGGCACGTCGACGACGACCACGTCGGCCTGACCACCTCCGAGGTCACCGACACCGACGTCCTCGACGCGGTGCTCGGCGCGTTCGGCCTGGAGGGTGGCACCGCAGGCGACGCCGCGGCCGAGTCGTTGCCAGCACCCCTGCGTCGTACGACGGACTTCCTCACCCACGAGGTCTTCAACACCCATCGCTCCGAGACCTCGATGCTGCGCTACCTCCGCCGGCTGTCCGCGCGCGACTACGCGCTCGACCGGGGGATGATCCCGCTGGGCTCGTGCACGATGAAGCTGAACGCCACCACGGAGATGGAGCCGGTCAGCCTGCCCGGCTTCGCCGACCTGCACCCGTTCGCACCCGCCGAGGACGCACAGGGCTACCGGCGGCTGATCGACCAGCTCGAGTCGTGGCTGGCGACGGTCACCGGCTACGACCGCGTGTCCATCCAGCCCAACGCAGGCTCGCAGGGTGAGCTCGCCGGTCTGCTTGCGATCCGCGGCTACCACGAGGCCAACGGCCAGGGAGAGCGACGCGTCTGCCTGATCCCGTCGTCCGCCCACGGCACCAACGCCGCTTCGGCAGTGATGGCCGGGATGAAGGTCGTGGTGGTGAAGTCGGCGGCTGACGGGTCCGTCGACATGGACGACCTGAAGCTGCGGTGCGACGAGCACCGCGACGACCTCGCCGCGATCATGGTCACCTACCCCTCGACGCACGGCGCCTACGAGGACACCATCTCCGACCTGTGCGAGCTGGTGCACGCCGCCGGCGGGCAGGTGTACGTCGACGGAGCGAACCTGAACGCGCTCCTCGGCTACGCCAACCCCGGTGAGTTCGGGGGCGACGTGTCGCACCTGAACCTGCACAAGACGTTCTGCATCCCGCACGGTGGGGGTGGGCCGGGCGTCGGCCCGGTCGGCGTACGCGAGCACCTGGCGCCGTACCTGCCCTCGCACTCGATGCATCCCGAGGCCGAGAAGCGCTCCGGGATCGGGCCGATCAGCGCCGCGCCGTACGGCTCGGCCGGGATCCTGCCGATCTCGTGGGCCTACGTGCGGATGATGGGCGCCGATGGACTCACGCACGCGACCGCGGTGGCCGTGCTCAGCGCCAACTACGTCGCCGAGCGGCTGCAGGAGCACTTCCCGGTGCTCTACCGCGGCCACCACGACCGGGTCGCACACGAGTGCATCCTCGACGTGCGCGGGCTGTCCAAGTCCAGCGGGGTGACCGTCGACGACGTGGCCAAGCGGCTGATCGACTACGGGTTCCATGCGCCGACGATGAGCTTCCCGGTGGCCGGCACGTTGATGGTCGAGCCGACGGAGAGCGAGGACCTCGGCGAGCTCGACCGCTTCATCGAGGCGATGGTCGCCATCCGCGGTGAGATCAGGCGCGTCGAGAAGGGGGAGTGGACGCCGGAGAACTCACCGCTGCGCGGCGCACCGCACACAGCGGCGGCCGTGCTGGTCGGCGAGCAGGAACGCGCCTACTCCACCGAGGTCGCGGTGTTCCCGGCCGGACCCGACCCGGACAAGTACTGGCCGCCGGTCGGACGCATCGACCAGGCCTACGGCGACCGCAACCTGGTCTGCGCCTGCCCTCCTCCCGAGGCCTTCGCCTGAGGATGCGCCACGACCACTACCAGGCGGTGCTCGACCGCTACCAGGCAGAACGACGACTGCCCTCACTCGTCGCCGGTGTGCTCGCAGGTCCCGACCTGGCCTGGTCGGGAACCGCCGGGGCAGAGACGACGACCGACACGCAGTACCGGATCGGGTCGATCACCAAGACCATCACCGCGATCCTCGTGCTGCAGTGCCGTGATGACGGGCTCCTGGACCTCGGCGACCCGATCGGACGCTTCCTCCCGGAGACCGGCTACGGGTCGGCCACGGTCCGCGAGCTGCTGGCGCACACCTCGGGCATGCAGAGCGAGCCGGTCGGTCCGTGGTGGGAGCGTTCGCCCGGCGTTCCCGCCGAAGAGCTGATCGCTGCCAATGACGGCTCTGGTGCGGTGTTCGGGCCGGGGGAGCACTACCACTACAGCAATCTCGGCTATGCCCTGCTCGGCGAGACTGTCGCGCGGATCCGCAGTCGATCCTGGTGGTCGCTGGTGGAGGAGAGGGTGCTCGGCCCGTTGGCGATGACGCGTACGTCGTACGACCCTATGCCGCCGTACGCTCTCGGGTTCAGCGTGCACCACCTCCAGGGAACCCTCACCGAGGAGCCCCTGCACGACACCGGCTCGATGGCACCGGCCGGCCAGCTGTGGAGCACGTTGGAGGACCTCGCGCGGTTCGCCGGATTCCTGTCGGGAGGCAACTCGGACGTGCTGGCCGCGAGCACCCTCACGGAGATGCGACAGCCGGTGCCGCCGGCAGTCGACTACGGGCTGGGCGTTCGCCTGCTGCCGTACGCCGACGGCGTGCTCGCCGGCCACACCGGATCGATGCCCGGCTACCAGGCAACCGTGTTCGCCGACCCGCTGAACCACACGGGCGTGGTGGCTCTCACCAACGCGACCACCGGCTTCTCCGGACCCGAGCTCGCACTCGCACTCCTGGTCGGTCGCACGCCGGGGCCGATGCAGCCGTGGACCCCCACACCAGAGGTGCCGTCGTGGGCGCTCGAGCTGCTCGGATACTGGCACTGGGGCAACTCCGCCTACGAGGTGCGGTGGAACGTCGGCCGGCTGGAGTGGCGTGACCTCGCTCGCGGAGCGCTAGCCGAGCAGTTCGGCCTGCAGGGCGAGCAGATCGTCGGCCTGGCGGGCTACCACCACGGCGAGACCCTGCACGTCGTACGGCGTGACGACGGGTCGATCCAGCACCTCGAGTGCGCGACGTTCGTCTACACCCGCGAGCCCTATCAATCCCTCTAGAGAGCCTGGGAGACCGAGCTCATGTTGAAGTCCGGGACCCGGAGCGTGGGTGTGGCGGTCCGCGAGAAGAAGTCCTCGCCCCACTCACGGGAGAAGCTGAGCTCGGTCTCTGAGGCATGGGTGTAGCGGTTCAGCAGGTCGATCGGGCTCTCGTTGAAGCGGAAGTTGTTCACCGCTCCGGTGATCTCCCCGCCCTGGACCCGGTAGACGCCGTCGCGGGTGAGACCGGTGACCAGCATCGTCTGCGGGTCGACCTCGCGGATGTACCAGAGGCAGGTGACCAGGAGTCCGTCGTCCATCCCGGCGACGAGGTCCTCCTCGGTGCCGGAACCATCGGCGATGTCGAGCACCACGTTGTCGATCCCGGGCGTGGTCGGCTGGCTCGTCTGCTCCGCGGTGTGCCGGGTCTGCATCAGCGAGGTCAGCACGCCGTTGCGGATCCAGTCGGTCGGGTGCAGGGCCAGGCCGTTGTCGTAGACGCTGCTGCGGTCCGACGATGCCCCGGTCGCCACGAACGGGAGACACCCCAGTCCGGGGTAGGCCGGATCGCTGCGCAGCGTCACCGCCTCGTTGACCATCTGCTCGCCGATCCGGGTGCCGCCACCGGGGCGGGAGAAGATCGTCTGACCGTCGGCGGCGTTGAGCGCACCGGTGCTGCCGTAGGCGTCGATGACAAGGTCGGACACGGCCGAGGGCGGCAGGATCGTGTCGTAGCGACCAGCGGGCAGGTCCGTCCGACGCTCGCCCCAGGCGAGCCGGGCCGCGAGGTCCGCGGCCATCCGGGTGCCGTCGACGTCCGCGAAGTCGCGCGTCGCTCCGCCGACCCAGGCGCTGTTGGTCAGCTCCACGTTCTTGCCGGTGCAGCCGTAGTGGCCGGTGGGCTGCACATGACGCAGCCGCAGGCCGGTGGATGAGCCCAGGTAGGTGGTGGTGACCTCATGGAACACGAAGCCGTAGAGGATCCGGCGCTCCGCGTCGGCCTGCTTGAAGGCGTCGCCGAGCTGGGCGGCGAACTCCTCGAACACCTGGATCGAGGTCTCGCCAGGGGAGTCGTCCCAGTCGCGGGCAGCCTCGCCGCCGATCAGGTCGGCGCGGTCCTCGGCGGGCTCGGCGACCGCGGCCGCGCGATCGGCGCTCGTCACCAGCGCGGTCACCTGCTCCAGCGATGCGGCAGTGCCGCTCACCGAGGCGTAGCCGGGACCCTGGAACGCGATCACCGTGACGTCGACCGCGTGCATCACGCCGTTGGTGGTCAGGGTGTTGTTGGCCCAGCGCAGGTTGGCGCTGGTGGAGTCGCTGACGATCGCGATGCAGTGCTCCGACGAGGAGGACTCCAGTGCGTGGTCGACGAGCCGCTGCGGGCGCACCTTCATCAGGCTGTCCCCTCCTCGGTCGTGTTCAGGATCCGGATGTCGCGGAACAGTGCTGACGGGCAGCCGTGGCTGACCGCGGCGACCTGGCCCGGCTGGGCCTTACCGCAGTTGAACGCGCCGCCGAGCTCGTAGGTCTGCGGCCCGCCGACGGCTTCCATCGATCCCCAGAAGTCCGTCGTGGTTGCCTGGTAGGCGACGTCGCGGAGCTGGCCCTTGAGCTCGCCGTCCTCGATCCGGTAGAACCGCTGGCCGGTGAACTGGAAGTTGTAGCGCTGCATGTCGATCGACCAGGACTTGTCACCGACGACGTAGATGCCGCGTTCGACCTTGCTGATCAGGCCCTCGGTGTCGGGGCCGTCGGCTGCTGGCTGCAGCGAGACGTTGGCCATCCGCTGGATCGGGATGTGGCCGGGCGAGTCGGCGTACGCGCATCCGTTGGAGCGCCCCTCGTTGAGCTCGGCGCCGTAGGTGTGCGCCATCGCGCGGTCGAGCTGGTAACCCACGAGGACGCCGTTGCGGATGATGTCCCACGACTGCGTCTCGACACCCTCGTCGTCGTAGCCGACAGTGGAGAGGCCGTAGTCCACCGTGCGATCACCCGTGACGTTCATGACCGGAGAGCCGTACTTCAGCGTGCCGAGGTTGTCGTAGGTGGCGAACGAGGTGCCGGCGTAGTTGGCCTCGTAGCCCAGCGCGCGGTCGAGTTCCGTCGCGTGCCCGATCGACTCGTGGATGGTCAGGAACAGGTTGGAGGGGTGGATCACCAGGTCGTAGATGCCGGCATGGACGCTGGGGGCCGCGAGCTTCTGCGCGAGCAGTTCGGGCAGCTGGGCACGCTCGTCCGCGAAGTCGAAGATGTCGCCGGTGAAGTATTCCCAGCCGCGGCCTACCGGCGGGGCGATGGTGCGCATCGAGTCGAAGGCGCCGCTGGACGCCTCGGCGCCGTGCACCTCGAGATGAGGTGCGACCCGGACGCGCTGCTGGGTGATGGAGGAGCCACCGAGGTCGGCGTAGTACTTGTTCTCCTGGGCCTGCTGCAGCTCGCCGGTCGCGTGGTCGACGCCCTTGGCGCCGAGCAATTCCTGGGTCCAGCCGGCGAACAGGCCGGTCTTCTCCGCGAGCGGGACATCCAGCGGGTTCACGTCGTACGACGAGACCCACGTGGCGTCCTTGTGCACCGGTTCGGGAGCGAGCTCCACCCGCCGACTGGTCATCTTCGCGGCGACCTGGGCCACCGTCACCGCAGTCTCCGCCACGGTCACGGCCTCGGACTCGGTGAGGGCAACGCCGGACGCGAACCCCCACGCGCCGTCGAGGATCACCCGGACGGCGAAGCCGAGGTCCTCGGCGTCCTGGGCGCCTTCCAGCGCGCCGTCGCGCACCGAGAAGTGCTGGTAGCGGTTGCGCTCGAACCTGAAGTCCGCGTGGGTCACGCCGAAGTCACGAGCACGTCCGAGAGCCACCTGGCCGAGCCGCTCGTAGGGCAGCGCCAGGAACGTCGGGTCGATCTCGTTCGGTGCCATGCGGATGACCCTAACCAGTCGCGACCGAGGCGCAGAGGGTGGATCCCCGGCGCGCCTTGCGAACCTCGAGCTGGGACGGAACCCGGTTGCGCAGCTCGGCCACGTGGCTGACCAGCCCGACGACGCGACCACCGTCACGCAGCGAGTCGAGGGTGTCCATCACGCCGTCGAGGGTGGTCGCGTCGAGCGCGCCGAAACCCTCGTCGATGAACAGGGTGTCCAGCTGGGTGCCGCCGGCCTCGTGGGTGACCGTGTCTGCCAGCCCCAGGGCGAGGGCGAGAGAGACCAGGAAGGTCTCGCCACCCGACAGCGTGGCCGGGTCGCGGCCCTTGCCGCTCCACTCGTCGCGCACCCGGAGGCTGAGTCCGCCACGCTGCTCGCCCGCACCCTTCTCGTCGGCCTGCTCGAGCGCGTAGCGCTGGTCGGTCATCTCGCCGAGTCGCTCGTTGGCCGCGGCGACGACCTGACGCAGCCGCTCGGAGAGGACGTACGCCGAGAGCCTCATCTTGAGCTGGTTGTCGGCGCTCCGGCCCTCCACCAGCGAGGCCAGCCCGGCCGTCAGGGCATGCTCGACCCGCACCGGCTCCCAGGCGCCGACCTCACGCCCGAGCTCGCTGGTCAGTGCCTCGAGCCGCTGGACGCGAGTGACCGCCTGCTGGTGTTGGGCGTGGACGCGATCACGGGTCCTGCCGGCCTCTCGCACTGCGGAGGTCAGGACCGCAAGGTCTGGCGGCGGCTCGGCCAGCGCCTCGGCGACTGGCTCCTCCGCGAGGACTGCGGTGGCGGCTGTCCGGACGGCCCGGCGCGTGTCCAGCACCGAGGAGCGGGCCGCCGCCTCTCCGCCCGTCAGCACGGCACCCAATGCGTCGGCCAGGGAGGCGAAGCCGGCGGACGCCGCAGCGGCCTCGGCGCCGCTCGCCGCCTCGCTCAGCTCGTGAGCCGCGCGCTCGTGCCTGGTCAGTGCCTCCCGCGCCTCCTCGAGAACCCGCAGCGTCCGGCCGTGCAGCTCGACGAGGGCCGCGACCGAACCGGCCTCCGGGTGGGACGAGAGCAGCTCGCGCAGCTCCTGCTCGAGACTGGCGCAGCGGCTCTCGGAGTCTGCGTGTTGCTGGGCCCGCTCCGCGAGCGTGGCGCGCGCGGTGGCCAGGGTCGCTGTGAGGGCGTGGGCGCGCTTCTCGGCCGCATCGACCTCGGCCTCGAGGGTTCCCAGTCGCGAGGTGGCAGCGATGCTCTGCTGAAGCGCGGACGTGGCCTCCGCGAACGCCTGCTCCCAGTGGGCAACGCCCAGACCCTGGCTACGTGACCGGGTGCCGTGCAGCTGGACCTGGAGAGCGTTCAGCGACTCCCTGGCCGCCAGGGTCTGGAACTCGGCATCGTCGAGCGACTGCCGCGCAGCATCCTCGTCGGCTCGGCTCACCGTCTGGGCCGCTGTTGCGACCGCCGGGTGCTCGGCGCTGCCGCACACCGGACACGAGCATCCCGCAACCAGGCCGCCCGCGAGCTCGGCAGCCATCCCGGAGATCCGCTGCTCACGAAGGTTGAGGTAGTGCTCCTTCAGGTCCAGCGCGTTCCTGGTGGCCTCGTCGAGCAGCACCTCTGACTCGGCGAGCCTGGCCTCCAGCTCGAACGCCTGGGCAGCTGCTGCCAGGCCGGCCTCAGCCGTCTCCAGGGCGAGGCGCCGGGCATCGCACTGCCCGGCCGCGAGCCTGGTCTCGCTCAGTAGTGGCAGCGCGCGCTCGCGTGCCGTCTCGAGGCGGGAGCGCTCGTCGTCGTCGGTGGAGATCTGCTTGGCCAGCAGGGACAGCTGCGCCGTCAGCGACCGACACCGGGCGCGCTCGTTGTGCAGCTCCTCCTCGCGGGGGACCCAGGACTCCGCCACTGCCCGGGCCTCGCCGGCGCGAGTCGCGGCCTCGGCCAGCGAGTCGGTGCGCACCTCGGACGGCTCCAGCCCGAGGAGCGGCGCGACCACGGCAAGGTGGGTCGACGCGGTGGTCTCCGACTCCGCGACAGCCTCTGCTGCGTTCTCTGCCCGGAGCGCCGCGGGCAGCACCGACGTTGCCCGGCGGTGGCTCTCGACCGACTCGACGAGCGAGGCCTCGACGTCAGCCGTCTCGGCGAGCTCGTCAAGGGACTTCTGGGCGCGTTGGCCGCGTGAGCGCGCCTCGGCCATGCGCTTTGCGCGCTCACAGGCCGTCGTGTGCTGGTCGAGCTTCAGGGATGCAACCTTCAGGTCGCTCTCCAGGGACGCGGCCCTCTCCACTGATCCCAGGACGAGGTCCCGGGCCCAGGAGAGCAGCGAACCGTCGGCCACCACCGGGTCGAGGTCGTGCAGGTCCCATCCGTCGGGTACGCCGAACCCTGCGGCCTCCTGGAGGCGGTTGACCACACCGGCGGTCCGGTCGTGGTGCGTCTGGCTCTGTCGCTTGAGCGCGATCCGCCGCTCGGCCAGCCACCGCTCGACCTCCTCGAAACGGCGAGTCCGGAAGAGACGCTGCAGGACCGCGTGCCGCTCGGCCGAGCTGGCTCGCAGGAACGCCTGGAAGCGGCCCTGCGGCAGCATCGCCACCTGGGTGAACTGGGTGCAGGTCATGCCGAGCAGGGAGGTGACCAGCTGGCCCGCTTCGTCGAGCCGGTTCGTCAGCGTTGCCCATTCACCCGAGCGCTGTTCCTCGACCACCACGTGGGCCTGGACCCGGGTGGTGCCGACGCCGCGTCGCTTCGGGCGGTCCCAGGAGGGTGAGCGAGTGAACCGGAACGTGCGTTCGCCGATGCTGAGCAGCAGGACAACGCTCGGCTCGGCATCGGGATCGGCGTGGTCGCTGCGCAGGTGGCGGGCATCGTGTCGGTCACCGGGAACCTCGCCGTACAGCGCGAAGCAGACGGCGTCGAGAACGCTGGTCTTGCCGGCGCCGGTGTCGCCGGTGAGCAGGAACACCCCTGCTGCTGCGAGCTCGTCGAAGTCGACGTCGACCGTCTCCACGAACGGGCCGAAGGCGGTGATCGACAGCTGGTGCAGCCGCATCAGCCGCTCACCACCGCGTCGCGCCCGACCACCAGGTCGGGGTCCTCGGTGCAGCACTCGAGCGCGGTCCGGATCAGTCGGGACTCGTCATCGCTCGCCGGTGTCCCGCGCACGTGGCCGACGAAGTCCAGCGCGATCTCGTGTGCCGACTTGCCAGTCGTTGCCGGACGAGCCGGCATCTCGGCACTGCCCGCCGGCGCGAAACGCAGGGCCAGCGCGTGCGGGAAGCGGGTGCGCAGCCGCTCCATGGCCTGGGTCGGCCGGAGGGTGTCGGTGAGGGTCGCCTGGACCCAGCTCTCCTCGTGCACGTCGAAGCGACTGTCGGACAGCAGCTCGTCGATGGTGCCCTCGACGCACGCCAGGGCCCGGGCCACGGGTGCCTCGACGAACCGGGTGGCCGCCAGGCCGTCAGCGTCGAGGTCGACCAGCCAGGAACCCTTCAGGTGGCCGGCCTCGGAGAACGAGTAGGCGACCGGAGATCCGCTGTAGCGCACCGAGTCGCTCAGGGTCGCGCGGCCGTGCAGGTGCCCGAGAGCCGTGTAGTCGATGCCGTCGAACAGCTCGAGCGGGACCACCGAGATGCCACCGACCGCGATGTCACGCTCACTCTCGCTCGGCAGTCCGCCGGCGACGAAGGCGTGCGCCATCACCACCGAACGAGTGCCCGGCGGCCGTTGGGCCAGGTCGGTCCGGATGCGTCCCATGGCTTCGGTGAGCGCGGCATGGTGGGAGCGCTTCGGCAGGTCCCAGGCGTGCTTGAGCACGTCCGGCTCGAGATAGGGGATCCCGTAGACCGCTACCGGACCGTGCTCGTCCTCGAGCAGCACCGGCTCGTCCACCCGGCCGGCATCGGTGCGCAGGTGGACACCGGCGGCGTCGACCAGGCGCGAGCTGAAGCCGAGACGTCGCGCGGAGTCGTGGTTGCCGCTCGTGATCACGACCCGGGCGCGCGAGGCCGCAAGCCGGGTGAACGCGTCGTCGGCGAGCTGCACCGCGTCGACGGGCGGGAGCGCGCGGTCGTAGACGTCACCTGACACGACCACGAGGTCGACCTGTTGGGTCTCGACGGTCTCGATCAGGTGGTCGACGTAGATACCCTGCGCGGCAAGGAGGTCCTCGCCGTGGAACGACCGGCCCAGGTGCCAGTCGGAGGTGTGCAGGATGCGCATGCGGCCACGCTAGGAGAGGCCACCGACAGATCAGGGATCACACGCCGTGCTCAGGCCACAACCCGGTCGACACCGGCGTACACCACGCAGCGTTGCGCCCGGGTGAAGCCGGCCAGGACCAGGCCCGCGTCCTGTGCCAGAGCGAGCGCGAGGGACGTGGGAGCACCGACGGCGACGATCGCGGAGACCCGCGACACGACGGCCTTCTGCACCAGCTCGAAGCCGATCCGTCCGCTCAGCACGAGTACCGGAGGGACCGCCGAACCGCTGAGGATCCGGGAACCGATCACCTTGTCGACCGCGTTGTGCCGGCCCACGTCCTCGCGTACGACGACCGCGCTGCCGTCCACCTCGAAGAGGCCGGCCGCGTGCACGCCGCCCGTCTTGCCGAACCCCGGCTGGTGCTCACGAAGCTTCTCCGGCAGCTCGAGAAGTGTGGCCAGCTCCAGGGAGACCGGGGGCGGGGACGGGGCAGCAGCGAGTACGTCCTGAATCGTGTCGGTTCCACAGACCCCGCAGGCGGAGTTGACGAGGCGAGCAGTCGGCAACGAGAGCGGGGGAGTCGCGAGTTCGACGGTGACGACATTGAACTCCTCGAGCTCACCGATGCTCGCGTCGGTGCAGTAGCGCACCCCCCTGATGTCGCCCGGCGTGGTCACGCCCTCGTGCACCAGCCACCCGGCAGCCAGCTCGAAGTCGTTGCCGGGAGTACGCATGGTGACCGCAACCCGCTGAGCCGCGAGACCAGGTGCTGCGACGCGGATCTCCAGCGGCTCCTCGGTCGCGACCCGGTCCTCGTGGTCCAGCCGCTTCCCGTCACGGAACTCTGCGACGCGCGTGCGTACGGAAGGTCCGGGGCGCTTCGCCTTAGTCGTGCTCACACCATGACTGTAGGCCGCGGCGGGCAACCGGAGGAGTGTTCCCGTGCGCAAGTCATGGTCACGCAGCCGAACATGCGAATGTGACCCGCGGCGCGCGAGGAGCGGTCTTTGGTCCCTCCAGCGACATTCGCATGTCCGCGTACGTCGACGCAGCCACGTCGTCGCCGATGACTGAGGACAGGTCATGGTCACGCAGCCGAACATGCGAATGTGACCCGCGGCGCGCGAGGAGCGGTCTTTGGTCCCTCCAGCGACATTCGCATGTCCGGGGACGACGATCTCTCCGTGCCCAGGCTCGGCGACGCGAAGGTTCGGCCAACGTGTTGCTGAGGTACGACGGGCGCCCGCGACTACCGTGGGCGCATGCCGGAACCCGCGCGCCCCCGACTGCGTCAGATCCCCATGAAGCGCGCGTTGGCCGTCCTCGCCCTGGTCCTGGTTGCCGGGTGTGGTTCGGCCGAGCAGGGGAGCGACGACGAGGCGGGCACCGGCCGAGGGATTCGGCCACTCTTCCGCGTCGACAGGAGCCGAGGGGACGTGCGTTCCGACCGACGGGGCGACCCGGGTGACGACGGATCTTGCGAGCGTCGATCTCGACGGTGACGGAACACCAGACCCCGTGGGCGTGACGACCGACCGCGATCCGTGCCCCGGCCTGCTGTGGACGGAGATCGGGGGCAACGATCACACGTGGTCGCTGCCCGCCGACGAGCCGCAGGTGAGTGCAGCGTTCGCGGTGGCGATCCCCGGTCGCACGGGCGAGCTCGCCGTGACTCGGCAGGACCACCCGCGGGGCGGGTTCCAGACACGCGTCTTCGCGTTCGCGGACGACCAGCCCGAACAGCTCGAGATCGATGGCCAGCCCCTCGTGCCCTTCGTCGCCACGGACGTGCAGGAGCACCCCGTCAGCATCGACTGCGGTGACAACAGCATCGTCGTGACCGAGGCAGTCGCGCACGAACCTGCCGGCGTGATGTTCGCGTGGGACATCAAGCAGACGACATACGCGCTGCAAGGTACGACGGTGACGGCCGGGCCGACCGAGGAGACCGCGGACAACGTGTTGCCTGCACAGCTGAAGAAGGGTTACCCGGACCTCGCGAAGAACGCCGTCTTCCCGAGCTGCCGCGCCAGGGGCTGACCCCTGGAGCTGTCAGACGACCCGGGTCTTCGGAGCCATCTCGGCGGTCTTCGCCGCGTCCCGCACCACGATGTCGCCGAGCTCCTCGTCGATCCGCTTCATCAGCTCGTCCGGGATCTTCACCCCAGCAGCCTTGACGTTCTCCTTGACCTGCTCGGGGCGTGACGCACCGACGAGTGCTGCCGCGACGTTGTCGTTCTGCAGCACCCAGGCGACAGCCAGCTGGGCCATGCTCAGGTCGAGCTCGGCCGCAACGGGCTTGAGTGCCTGCACGCGCGTGAGCACGTCGTCGTCCAGGAAGCGCTTGATCATGTTCGCGCCGCCCTTCTCGTCGGTGGCGCGCGACCCTTCGGGCGGGGCCTGACCCGGCGCGTACTTGCCGCTCAGCACGCCCTGGGCCATCGGTGACCACACGATCTGGGAGATACCGAGCTCCTCGCAGGTGGGCACGACCTGGTCCTCGATCACCCGCCAGAGCATGGAGTACTGCGGCTGAGAGGAGATCAGCTGGATCCCCAGCTCGGTGGCGAGATGGTGCCCTTCGCTGATCTGCGCGGCAGTCCACTCGCTGACCCCGATGTAGTGCGCCTTGCCCTGGTGGACGATGTCGGCGAACGCCTGCATCGTCTCCTCGAGCGGCGTCTCGGTGTCGTAGCGGTGCGCCTGGTAGAGGTCGACGTAGTCGGTCTGCAGCCGCTTCAGCGAGCCGTTGATCGACTCCAGGATGTGCTTGCGCGACAGGCCGGTGTCGTTCTTCCCGCCGGGGCCGGTGGGCCAGTAGACCTTGGTGAAGATCTCGAGAGACTCACGCCGCTCGCCCTTGAGTGCCTCGCCGAGCACCGACTCCGCCTTGGTGTTGGCGTAGACGTCGGCGGTGTCGAAGGTGCTGATGCCCTCGTCGAGAGCCGCGCGCACGCACTGCGTGGCTACGTCGTTCTCGACCTGGGAGCCGTGGGTGAGCCAGTTGCCGTAGGTGATCTCGGAGATCTTGAGGCCCGAGTTGCCGAGGTATCGGAATTCCATGTGCTCGACATTACGGGTCGTCCAAGGGAGCTCTGCTGGCAGCCTTTACTTGACCGAGGAGATGGTCACCGGCGTCTTCGGGGCGACACCGTCAGGAGCGTTGCCCTCCGCGGCAATCGTCTGGACGACCTTCACGCCGGCTGCGCTCATCCTGCCGAAGACGGTGTACGCCGCGGGCAAGGGGGAGTCCTGGAAGACCAGGAAGAACTGCGAGCCGTTGGTGTCCGGCCCCGAGTTGGCCATCGCCAGGGTCCCGGAGGTGTACGTGCAGACCTCGGCGCCCGTGGCCGGGTCGGTCTGGCCGAGGCACGGCTGCAACCGCGGGTCGCTGGGAACCAGCTCGTCGGCGAACTCGTAGCCGGGACCACCGGTGCCGGTCGCCGTCGGGTCGCCGCACTGCAGCACGTTGAGCCCGCCTATGACGAGACGGTGGCACTTCGTGTTCTCGAAGAATCCCTGCTTGGCCAGCGACAGGAACGAGTTGACCGTGCACGGCGCCTTGTCGGCATCCAGGCTGACCTTGACGTCCCCGCGGTCGGTGGCGATGGTGACCTCCGTCGGGGCGTCCTTCTCGGGGTCACCCGGCGGCAGCTCGATCGGCTTGGCCGGCTCGGGGCCACCCTCGCTGTAGCTGCACTGCGAGTTGTCGGCCTTCGGCGTCTCGGTCTCCTCGTCGCCACAGCCGGCGACGAAGATGAGGAGCGGGAGGACGACGAGAGCGGAGAGGCGGCGCAGGGAAGTCACGCCGCAGATGGTAGCCATGCCTACACGGCGATCAGCTGCAGGTACGCCATTCCGAGCACGCCGCGGTAACCGCGCAGGTAGCCGTTCCGCTGCCCGGCGGCACGATCCCGGACCTCGGCCGCGTCGGGGTGGTCGGTGGGATGCGTGGCGAGCCAGGTGGCGTATCCCGCCGTGAAGCCGGACTCGAACTCGTCCCACTCGTCGAGTGTGGCCTCCTGTACGCCGACCACGGCGAACCCGCATCCGAGCGCCAGGTCGACCAGCTCGGCGAGGCTGACGAACTCGTCGTCGCGGCCGGAGAGGGGAGCGGTGGCTTCGGGGGTGGGGGAGCGGGACCAGATCGCCTCGCCGTACACCAGGCGCCCGCCGGGCGCGAGCCAGGCCGCCAGCTTGTCGGCGCGGGTGTTCGAGAGTGGACTGATGAACTCGAGGTCGTCGTACAGCGGGGGCAGGTCGACCGTCACGCCTGCATGTCCCGGCTCCGGCTGACGCCGAACTTGCGGGCCACGATGCCCTCGACCACCGAGCTCGGCAGCGCACGGCGCAGCGCGAAGACGGTCGAGGCGTTGTTCCCCACGGCGTACAGCGCGTCGGGGCGTTCTTCCTCGATCGCGTGCAGGATCGTCCTGGCCACGCGTGCCGGCGCGATCCCCTCCTTCTCCTCGCGGTCGAGCACTCGCAGCATGGTTCGGAACGAGCTGAGGTGTGGGGAGCCGTCGGCGATGTACTTCGTACGCCGCTCGCTGATGCCGGTCTTCACCGAGCCCGGCTCCACGGTCGTCAGCCACACGCCGAACGGCGACAGCTCGAAGCGGGCAGCCGTGGCGAAGCCCTTGATGGCGGCCTTGGTGGCGACGTACGACGACCGGTAGGCGAGCGGGAAGCTCGCGAGCATCGAGCCGACCATCACCACCCGGCCGTAGCCACGCTCCCGCATGCCGGGGAGCAGCAGCTGCGTCAGGTGCACCGGGCCGAGGACGTTGAGATGGAACACCCGTTCCAGACCCCCGATGGGCAGGTCTTCCAGTGGCCCGCTCTGCGACTCGCCGGCGTTGTTCACCACGATGTCGACACGATGGCCCTCCGCGCCGAGCGCAGCGACGAAACCCTCCACGGCGTGCAGGTCGGTCAGGTCCAGGGCCCGGTAGGTGACGCCCTCGAGACGCGTCTCGGACGCGATGGTCCGGGGGTTCCGGCTGGTTCCGATGACCCGGTGCCCACGCTCGAGCAGCATCTTTGCGGTGGCCCGGCCGATGCCCGAGGAGGCACCGGTCACGAGAGCTGTGCGGGTGGTGGTCATGTCACTCCTGCCGTCGAGAGTCACGCAGACTCACGATGCCACGACAGCACCCGTCAGGGGAGTGGGAGACCGAAGCGGCCTAGGTCAGGTCGCGACGGATGCGCCAGAAGCAGAACCCGGAGAGCGACGCGGCGAAACCGAGCAGGATCCCTGTCTGGGTCCGGGTCACTTCGTTCACGTGCCTGCGCACACGGTGCACCGGGAGAGCAACCCGACCGACGAGCCGTCCCCCACGTGGGTGGACCGGTCACGCGCAACTAAAGGTTGCGTATCTCGTGAAGATCGGCTAGCGTCACCTGCAACCAAACGTTGCAGAAGGTGGCGAGCATGGAATCAGGAACGATCGAGCGAGAGATCCACATCGAGGCCTCACCTGAGGTCGTCTTCGACGTGGTGAGCAGTCCCGCGCACGTGCGCGAGTGGTGGCCGGACGAGGCCGAGTACCCGGCTGAGCCCGGGGGAGCGGGGCGGATCGGTTTCTCGCAGGACGCCGGCACCGAGTGGGAGCAGTTCACGGTGGTCGATGCGCTGCCTCCACGCCTGTTCTCCTTCAGGTGGACCCACGAGGAGGGGGAGTCCGCTGCGCCGGGCAACTCGCTCCTGGTCGTCTTCGAGCTCGAGCCCGCCGGGGAGGGGACGCTCCTGCGGATGACCGAGAGCGGCTTCCGCGAGCGCGGCTGGGACGAGGCGAAGACAGCTGCCGAGTACGCCGACCACGTCAACGGCTGGGACTTCTTCCTGCCGCGGCTGCCCGTGTACGCCGCCAAGGTGGCAGCGGGCGCATGAGTGTCATGGTGGACGACGACCTCTGGTCGGCGGTCGGCGACCCAACGCGGCGCCGGATGCTCGACCAGCTGTTGAACGACGGCGTCGGGACCGCAACCAGCCTGAGTGAGCACCTGCCGGTGACCCGTCAGGCGGTGACCAAGCACCTTGTCGTCCTCGACCGGGTCGGCCTGGTGCACAGAACTGCGGCCGGCCGCGAGCGGCAGTTCCGCGTCGACCAGGCCCAGCTCGCGCGCGCCGTCGCCCAGCTGGCCGAGGTGGGCGCCGCCTGGGACTCCCGTCTCGAGCGCATCAAGCGTCTCGCCGAGACGATCCAACGCGAGAAGAAGTAGAGAAACGCGAGAAGAAGTAGAGAGAGGAGAAGAAGATGCCAGACATCCTTCACCGCATCGGCGTCGAGCAGCGCTCGCCCGAACAGGTGTACGACGTGCTCACCTCCCTGGACGGTATCCGCGGCTGGTGGGTCGACGACACGACCGGAGAGACCGGCGACGGCGGCGTGACCGAGTTCCGGCTCGGGTCGGACGGTCCGCACCTCAAGGTCGTGGAGCGCGACCCCGGCCGCTCTGTCCGCTGGGAAGTCGTCGGCGGCGCCGAGGAGTGGATCGGCACCCACGTGACGTGGGACCTCCGTCAGGACGGCGACTACACCATCGTGGTGTTCAAGCACGAGGGCTGGCGCGAGCCGGTCGAGTTCATGCACCACTGCAGCACCAAGTGGGCGACCTTCCTGTTGAGCCTCAAGGAACTCCTCGAGACCGGCGAGGGCGCACCCGCGCCGCGCGACGTCAAGATCGACGACTGGGGCTGAGCCCGGTGGTCCCGCGACCCCGGTGTCGGCGGCCGCGGCTAGCGTCGGACCCATGGCAACCCTGCTGCCCGAGCTGCTCGTGACCGACCCTGCCGCGCTGCGGGCGTGGCTCGAAGAGCACCACGCGACGTCGCCCGGCGTGCGGCTGGTGCTGACCAAGAAGGGCGGCTCGGTCACCACGATCACGTGGGCGAGCGCGGTCGAGGAGCTGCTCTGCTTCGGCTGGATCGACGGCCAGGCCGGCAAGCGCGACGAGGACAGCTACACCGTGCGCATCACCCCGCGCCGCCCCAAGGGCAGCTGGTCCCAGCGAAACGTGGCACTCGTGGCGACGCTCGAGGAGCAGGGCCGGATGACCGACGCCGGGCGCGTCGCGGTCGAGGCCGCGCGCGCCGACGGGCGGTGGGACGCGGCGTACGCCGGTCCGGCGACCCGCCAGGCGCCCGACGACCTGACCGCGGCGATCGCGGCGGAACCGGACGCGCAGGCGATGTTCGACGTGCTCACCAGCGCCAACCGGTTCGCGCTGATCCATCGCGTCGAGAGCATGAAGCGCGTCGAGAGCCGGGCCCGCAAGATCACCGAGATGGTGGAGATGCTGGCGCGCGGAGAGACGCCCAACCCGCAGAAGGCAGGTCACCCCCGCAGGGACAAGTTGACATAATGCACCTTATCGGCGCTTGGTCTGAGTCTGACCCAGTGTGGCTGGGACCCCCATCTCACGGTGTCCTCTCGGGCCCTCAACTGCCGACGTACGCCGCCAGGTGCTCCCCGGTCAGGGTCGACCTGTTGGCGACGAGATCGGTGGGCGTTCCCTCGAAGACCACCTTGCCGCCGTCGTGACCGGCGCCCGGCCCCAGGTCGATGATCCAGTCGGCGTGCGCCATCACTGCCTGGTGGTGCTCGATCACGATGACCGATTTGCCGGATTCGACGAGCCGGTCCAGCAGCCCGAGCAGATTCTCGACATCCGCGAGGTGCAGACCGGTGGTCGGCTCGTCGAGGATGTAGACGTCGCCCTTGTCGGCCATCTGGGCGGCCAGCTTGAGCCGTTGCCGCTCGCCGCCGGACAGCGTGGTGAGCGGCTGTCCGAGGTGCAGGTAGCCGAGGCCGACGTCGGCGAGCCGGTCGAGGATCTTGTGGGCGGCCGGCGTCTTCGCCTCTCCGTCCCCGAAGAACTCCTCGGCCTGGGCCACCGACATCCCCAGGACCTCGCTGATGTTCTTCCCACAGAACTTGTACTCGAGCACCGCTGCCTGGAACCGCCTGCCCTCGCAGACCTCGCAGGTGGACTCGACGGTGGCCATCACGCCCAGCTCGGTGTAGATGACCCCGGCGCCGTTGCAGTTCTCGCAGGCGCCCTCGGAGTTGGAGCTGAACAGCGCCGGCTTGACGCCGTTGGCCTTCGCGAACGCCTTGCGGATCGGCTCGAGCAGTCCGGTGTACGTCGCCGGGTTGCTCCGTCGCGACCCCTTGATCGCAGCCTGGTCGATCACCACCACGCCCTCGCGGCCGTCGACCGAGCCGTGGATCAGTGAGCTCTTCCCGGAGCCGGCGACGCCGGTGATCACGCAGAGCACGCCGAGCGGGAGGTCGACGTCCACGTCCTGGAGGTTGTGCGTCGAGGCCCCGCGGATCTCCATCGCGCCGGAGGACGAACGGACCGAGTCCTTGAGGGTGGCCCGGTCGTCGAGGTGCCGGCCGGTGGTGGTGTCGCTCCCCCTCAGCCCCTCCACGGTGCCCTCGAAGGTCACCGTGCCGCCTTCGGTGCCCGCTCCTGGGCCGAGGTCGACGGCGTGGTCCGCGATCGCGATGGTCTCGGGCTTGTGCTCGACCACCAGCACGGTGTTTCCCTTGTCGCGGAGCTGGAGCAACAGGTCGTTCATCCGCTCGATGTCGTGCGGGTGCAGTCCGATCGTGGGCTCGTCGAAGACGTAGGTGACGTCGGTGAGCGACGAGCCGAGATGCCGGATCATCTTGGTGCGCTGCGCCTCACCGCCGGACAGGGTGCCTGCCGGACGGTCGAGCGAGAGGTAGCCCAGGCCGATCTCCGTGAACGAGTCGAGCAGGTGCCGCAGACCGGTGAGCAACGGGGCGACCGACGGGTCGTCGAGGTCCCTGATCCAGTCGGCCAGGTCGCTGATCTGCATCGTGCAGAGGTCCGCGATGTTCTTGCCGCTGATCTTCGATGCCAGCACTTCCTTGGTCAGCCGGGTCCCGTCGCACTCGGGGCAGACCTGGAAGGTCACCGCCCGCTCGACGAACCGGCGAACGTGCGGCTGCATCGCCTCGACGTCCTTGGAGAGCATCGACTTCTGGATCTTCGGGATGATCCCGTCGAAGGTGAGGTTGATGCCCTCGACCTTGATCTTGGTCGGCTCGGCGTAGAGCATCGTCTCGAGCTGCTTCTTGCTGAACGTGGCGATCGGCTTGTCCATCGGCAGGCCGACGCCCTCGAACAACCGGCCGTACCAGCCGTCCATCGAGTACCCGGGGATCGTCAGCGCGCCCTCGCTGAGCGACTTGTTCTCGTCGTACAGCGCCGTGAGGTCGATGTCGCTGACGTTGCCCATGCCCTCGCAGCGCGGGCACATGCCGCCGAGGTAGACCACCTCGCGTACGACGTCCTTCTCGACCCTGCCGCCTGCCTTCTCGGTGCTCATCACCCCGCTCGCCTTGCGGGTGGGGACGTTGAACGAGAACGCGGTGGGCGGCCCGACGTTGGGCTTGCCCAGGCGGCTGAACAGGATTCGGAGCATCGCGTTGGCGTCGGTGGCGGTGCCGACGGTGGAGCGGGGGTTGGCGCCCATCCGCTCCTGGTCGACGATGATCGCTGTCGTCAGGCCCTCGAGCAGGTCGACCTCGGGCCGCGCCAGCGACGGCATGAAGCCCTGCACGAAGGAGCTGTAGGTCTCGTTGATCATCCGCTGGGACTCCGCGGCGATCGTGGCGAACACGAGCGAGCTCTTGCCGGAGCCGGAGATGCCGGTGAACACCGTCAGCCGGCGCTTCGGGATCTCGACGCTGACGTCCTTGAGGTTGTTCACGCGCGCGCCCTGCACGCGGATCAGGTCGTGGGTGTCGGCGACGTGTGCAGACGACTTCGTGTCCGTCTTCGGGGCCTTGCTCATCGTCTCTCCATCTGTCGGCGGGCGCGGCGGCACCGGGCCTGTCTACCCGATGGCGTCACCTCGGGCGAGGGTGCTCTCCCAGACGAACCCGTCGGGATCGGTGAAGGTTCCGAGATCGCCGTGTACGACGATCCGGTGCGACCCGGAGCCCTCAGCGGGAACACCGGCGTCCTTGGCGGCGGCGCGGCGCGTGTAGAGGGCCAGGTTGATCGGTGAGCCGGTGGTGTCGAACTCGACGTACTTGCTGCCGAAGCTCTTGCCCACCTTCAGACCATGGTCGACGTAGAACTTCTTGGTCGCCTTGACGTCCTCGACCCCGAGCAGGAGTACGACGTCGTCGATCTTCCGGGTTGCCGGACCGGTGTCCTTCTTCGACGACGTCGCGACCTTCCAGATCGACCCGTCCGGGGCCTGCACGACACCGCCGTACCCCCAGAAGTCCTTCTTGGCCGGCTTCAGTGCGGTCGCGCCGGCGTCGAGCGCCGACTCGAGGAAGATGTCGACGATGTTCGGCTGGGAGACCACGAGCGACAGCGTGAACGCACGGAAGCCAGTCGTCGGTGCCTCCGCGAGGCGCACCTTCACCTGGTCGCCGACGCCGAAGACGGTGTAGAAGGCCTTCGCGGCATCGACGTCGTCCGCCTCGAGGGTGACGGACTCGATCGACGTCATGACGCCTGCTGGATGCGCAGGAGGTTGCCCGCGGGGTCGCGGAAAGCACAGTCGCGGACGCCGTACGGCTGGTCGATCGGCTCCTGCACGACCTCGGCGCCGTTGGCCTCCAGCTTGGCGAACGTCCCGTCAACATCAGTGCTGGCGAGGTTGACGCCGAAGTAGCTGCCCTTGGCCATCAGCTCGAGGATCGTCCGACGCTCGTCGTCGGTGATTCCCGGGCCGGCGGCCGGCGGGTGCAGGACGATGGCGGTGTCCGGCTGGTTGGCAGGGCCGACCGTGATCCAGCGCATGCCCTCGTAGCCGACGTCGAGACGGATCTCGAAGCCGAGGATGTCGCGGTAGAACGCCAGGGAGGCATCCGGGTCGCTGTGCGGAAGGAAGCTCGAGTTGATGGTGATGTCCATGGCAGTCAGGCTAGATGCGGCTCGCGGGCCGGCGCTTCTCGATTCCTGATCGGTCTGGTCACCTGCTTGGCGACACAGGCTGGCATCCCGGCAGTTGCTGGCGCTCCGTCGCGTCGGTAGGTGCTCGGTGGCACCCCGACCAGCTCGGCGAAGCGGGTGCTGAAGGTGCCCAGCGACGAGCAACCCACTGCGAAGCAGACGTCGGTGACGCTGAGGTCGCCGCGCCGCAGCAGCGCCATCGCCCGCTCGATGCGCCGCGTCATCAGGTAGGAGTAGGGCGACTCGCCGTACGCGAGCCGGAACTGGCGGCTCAGGTGCCCGGCCGACAGGTGCACGCCGCGGGCGAGCGCCTCGACGTCCAGCGGCTGCGCGTACTCCCGGTCCATCCGGTCGCGGACGCGGCGCAGCAGCACGAGGTCGTTCAGGCGCTGGGTCTCCGAGGGACTGCTGGTCACCTGCGAGATCGTGCCATATCGGCGCAGGTTGAGGCTCGGCCTCCGGTGACGCAGGCTGGGGTGATGAACCAGCTGGCGCAGAACCTCGTCATCGGCCTCTTCCTCGGCGTGCTGGTCGGACTCGCGTCCGGCGCCACCGGTGCCCATTTCCTGATGGGCATGGTGCTCGCCCTGAGCCTGGCCGTGATGGTCTTCTTCGGTTCCTACACCGGACGCGGCTCGATGACGCTCGATCCGCAGAGGTACGCCGTGGCCGCCGTGATGGCTCTGGTGCTGGGCTACGTCATGTACCGGTTCGCGGACTCCGAGCCCTCCTGGTGGGCGGTGGGCTTCATCCTCGCCGGCACCCTCTCCCGGACCTCGCGGCTGGCCTGGTCGGATTCGAAGTCCGACGACCGTCGCGAGTGAGCTGGCCGAACCGCGCCACGTAGCGCCGCTGCCACGGGGTCTCGACGGCGCGCGGCGAGTAGTGCGCGCGGACGTAGGCGACGGCTTCGGCCGCCGGTACTCCGTCGAGGACCGCCAGGCAGGCGAGCGCTGTCCCGGTCGTCCCTTCCTCTGCGGGTCAGGGCGTCTCGTCCTCGATCGTGTGCATCGCGGCTTCCTCGGCGCTGGCGCCCGCGCCGTCGATGCCCTCGTCCTCGGCGACCATCTCCGGGTCGACGTCCTCGTGCGAGCCCTCGTCCGGCGCCATCAGCCGACCGGTGCGCGCTCCCCCGACCTCACCACCGACGTCCCCGTCGACGATGTCGGTGTCAGCCTCGGACTCCACCTGCGCCCAGACCTCGGGCTCCTCTTCGGCCAGTCGCTCGTCGAGGGTCTCTCCGCCTTCGGGGTGCCGCAGGTGGTCGGTCTCGCGCTCAGGGGGTGAGAACCCCTCGTCGAGCACGTCGTCGACGCCGCGGTCGTCCAGGCTGTCCTCGGGCTGGATCTGGTCTGAGTTGCTCATGGCCCGACCGTATCCGGCTCAGGAAGCGGGCTCCAGCAGGGCGTCGACGAGCTCGAGCAGGCGACTCATCGACCCGCCCTTGACGACGTAGTGGTCGGCCCCCGCCTCGAGCGCCTTCTGGGCGAGCGTGCTCTGGTTGAAGCCGGACAGCACGATCACGCGTACGCCGGGCACCGCTGCACGGATCAGGGGCAGCGCCTCGAGCCCGTCCATGCGCGGCATGGCCAGGTCGAGCAGCACCAGGTCGGGCTGGAGCTCGGCAGCGAGCTCGACTGCCGCGACGCCGTCTGCGGCCTCCCCCACGACTGTCAGTCCCCGGTAGGACTCCATCCGGGCACGCAGGAGCATGCGGAGGTCCTCGGCATCGTCGACGACCAGGACGCTGTGCGACCGTTGCAGCTCCATCACCTGCTCCTGCCCTGTCCTCTTCTGCTTGACGTCCATGCCGATCACCGCCGGCGACGTGCGGACGAGATCACCTGGTTGCAGTCCTCCACCGTCGAGCGGGTCGAGGAGGTCGTCCATCATCGCCCGGGCCGCGGAAAGAGTGCTGTCGAGGAACTTCATCGTTCCGTTGACCTCACCCTGGTCCAGCGAGTAGACGGCTGCCACCAAACCTTGGACCACGTTGTCGTTGATCTCAAGTGCCTGGCGCCGCCTGAGCTGTGCCTCGCCGAGGCGGGCAGCGACCGCCTCGCCCTCGAGTCTGGGATTGGCGTCGCGGAGGAACAGGGCGATCAGCGAGTCGTCGCCGGGCTCGCCGTCGGCTGACTGGCTGACGCCGACGGTGATCACGTCGAGCTGCAGCGCGCGTCCGTCGAGGCTGGTCGCGTCGACCCCGACGGTCCCGCTGCCCGGCCAACCCGGCACGATCTCCTCGATGCGGTGGTCCTGCGGGTCTCCGCCGAGCAGCTCGTGGGCGCGCTGGTTGGCTTCGAGGACGCGGTGCTCGTCGCCGAGTACGAGGATGGCGTCGGGTGCCGACTCGACAAGCCCCTGGAAGCGGGCCGCGATCTGCTCACGCTCCCGGTCGGCGAGGACACGGTCGGTGATGTCGATGCAGGTGCCGCGCATCCGGACCGGCTGCCGGGTCTCGCTGTCCATGATGACTTCGCCGTTGGAGGAGAGGTATCGCACCTCGCCGTCGGGACGCACGATCCGCTCGATCATCTGGTAGGGCTCGCCGGTGGCGTACGCATGCTGGTGCAGCGCGGAGATGCGGTCGCGGTCATCGGGGTGGATCAGCGAGAGGAACGTCTCGTACGACGGGTGGAAGGACTGCGGCTCGTGGCCGTAGATGCGGAACAGCTGGTCGGACCAGGTGTTCACGTCCGTCGGGATGTGCCAGTCGTAGTCGCCCATGCTCGCCAGATGCTGGGCGCTGTCGACGCGGGTGACGAGGTCCGCCAGCTTCTCCTCGGACTGGGCGCGGGCCAGGCTCGCTTCCAGAGAGCTCAGGGCCAGCTCGACGACGGCCCCCGGCTCCTCCTCGGTGCCCCACGCGAGCACCAGCACACCGGCATGGGCCGGCAGCTGCAGGGAAGCGACGCGCTTGATGCCCTTGCCGGCCCAGACATCAGGCACCGCGATGGCGGTGAGCCGGCGCTCTGCAGACCCGTAGGAGTCCTGAACAGCGTCGTCGTCGAGGTCGAGCCCGACCCGTGCGGTGACCCGCAGCGCGTCGCTCGTCTGCCGCATCACCAGCGCCGCGTCGGCCCCCGCGAGGTCGACGAGCAGCGGGAGCGCCGACTCGAGGATGCCGTCAGGCGTGTGCTCGCCTGCGAGCGCGCCCGAGAACCCGAGAAGCTGCGCCATCTGGCTGGTCGAGTTCATCGTCTCTTCCTGAGAACGTCCTGCACCCGCGGCACCTGTCCAGGTCGGACACGAGCCCACCCCCGATTGTGTTGCGATGTGACTCTACGGCTGTGGCTGTTGTGGCGCGATGGTATTGGTGGAGCCCGACAACCAAGGATGTTATCCCCCCATTTACGGCCCGTGCCACCACCGCGGGCCTCGGTTTGGGACGCGGATCGGGGGACGCTTTCGGGGCATTCGTGGATGTTTCTCCCGAACTGACTCCTGCCTGCCTCACACCCCCGCATACCCATTTGCGGGTGGTTCGGTCGGCCGAGGCCCCACATGGTCTAGGCCACAGCGCCGGTTCCTCGGCTCCGGGACGGCCTTCCGGCGATTACGGTCTCTCCCGTGGACGTGAACGCCAACGCCGTGGAGGTGCGCCGGGCACGGCTGGAGGACGCCGGACGTTGCCGCGCGATCTACGCGCCGTACGTCGAGGAGACGGTGGTCAGCCTGGAGCAGGAGACACCCTCCGAGGTCGAGATGAGGGACCGGATGGCCGCCTCGCTCGGCGCCCACGACTGGCTGGTCCTCGACGGGCCTGACGGAATCGTCGGCTATGCCTACGGGAGCCCTTACCGGGGTCGCGCGGCCTACCGCTGGGCCTGCGAGGTGAGCGTGTACGTCGAGCTCGGCCGTCGGCGTACGGGCGCGGGCCGGGTCCTCTACGACGCGCTGTTCGACAGCCTCGTCGACCTCGGCTACCTCAGCGCAGTGGCGGGGATGACCCTGCCCAACGCTGCGAGCGAGGGCCTGCACCGGTCCTTGGGCTTCGAGCCGATCGGCAGGTACCAGCGCATCGGCTGGAAGTTCGGCGCCTGGCACGACGTGCTCTGGATGCAGCGTCAGCTGGCGACGGGCAGCGAACCGCCGGCCGAGCCCGGGCGTCGGTCTCAGACGTCGAGGTAGACCTTGATCGCACGGCGTTCGTCCATCGCGCGATAGCCCTCGGCCACATCGGCGAGGGGCATCCGGGCATCGAAGACCAGGCCGGGGTCAACCTTGCCGGAGGTGACCAGCTCGAGCAGCTCGGGGAGGTACCTACGCACGGGCGCCACTCCCCCGGCGAGTCCGACGTTCTTGCTGAACATCTTGCGGATGGGCAGGTCGACGCCGTGCGGTACGCCGACGAAGCCCACCGTCGAGCCGGCACGAGCCGAACCGAAGGCCTGAAGCATCGAGTCGTTCGTGCCGACGCACTCCAGCACGGCGTCGGCGCCGATGCCGTCGGTCAGCTCCTTGATCCGGTCCGCACCCTCCTTGCCGCGCTCGGCGACGACATGCGTCGCCCCGAACTGGCGGGCGATCTCCTGCCGCTGCGCGTGCCGCGACATCGCCACCACCCGCTCGGCACCCATCTGTGCCGCGGCCAGCACCGCGCACAGTCCGACCGCGCCGTCACCCACCACGACCACTGTGTCCCCCGGCTTCACACCTGCCGAGACCGCGCAGTGCCATCCTGTGGGAAAGACGTCCGAGAGGGTCAGCAGCGAGGGGAGCATCGATTCGTCGGGCACGCCGTCGGTCTTGACCAGGCTGCCATCGGCCTGGCTCACCTTCGCGTACTCGCCCTGTCCCCCGGTGGTGAAGTCGACGTTCACACAGGCCGAGGTGACCCCGGCCCGGCAGTTCGCGCAGGTGTTGTCGCTGTGACAGAAGGGCGCGATCACGAAGTCGCCCGGCTTGAACGCGCTGACCGCGGGCCCGACCTCCTCGACGATCCCGATCATCTCGTGGCCGATGGTGTCCCCCGGCGTGATCTCGTTCTCGCCGCGATAGGGCCACAGGTCCGAGCCGCAGATGCAGCCGGCGGCGACCTTGAGGACCGCGTCCGTCGGTTCCTCGATCGTGGGCGTCGGCCGCTCCTCGAGACGAATGTCGCGCGGGCCGTGGATGGTGGTGACTCGCATGACACGCATCCTGACAGATGGGGGTGTATCTCATATCTGAGATACAGTCGCGCGGTGACTGAGGGCTACTTGGGACGAATCGGCAACCTGATCCGCGACGCGCGCAAGCACCGCGGGTGGACCCAGCAGCAGCTGGCGGAGGTGCTGGGCACCAGCCAGAGCGCCGTGAACCGTATCGAACGCGGTCACCAGAACCTCTCCCTGGAGATGCTGGCGCGCATCGGCGAGGCCCTGGACTCACCGCTGGTCAGCATCGGACAGGGCCCGACGCACCTGCGGGTCACCGGCCCGACCACGCTGCGCGGCGCCATCGAGGTCAAGACCTCCAAGAACGCCGGGGTCGCCCTGCTCTGCGCCTCACTGCTCAACCGGGGGCGTACGACGCTGCGGCGGGTCGCCCGCATCGAAGAGGTCAACCGACTGCTCGAGGTGCTCGAGAGCATCGGTGTGAAGGCGCGCTGGCTGAACGCCGAGAACGACCTCGAGATCACTCCCCCGCCGAACCTCGACCTCAGCGCTATCGACGCCGACGCGGCCCGTCGCACTCGCTCGATCATCATGTTCCTCGGCCCGCTGATGCATCGGCTCAGCGACTTCGAGCTGCCCTATGCCGGCGGCTGCGACCTCGGCAGCCGCACGGTGGAGCCGCACATGACCGCGCTGCGACCGTTCGGCCTGCAGGTGAAGGCGACCGAGGGGACCTACCACGCCCTGGTCCAGACGGGGATCGTCCCGACGCGCCCGATCGTGCTGATCGAGCGCGGCGACACCGTCACCGAGAACGCGCTGATGGCTGCCGCGTTGTGCGACAGCACCACGGTGATCCGCAACGCCAGCTCCAACTACATGGTCCAGGACCTGTGCTTCTTCCTGCAGAAGCTCGGTGTCCGGATCGAGGGCATCGGCACCACGACCCTGACGGTCACCGGCTGCACCGACATCTCGGTCGACGTCGACTACGCCCCGAGCGAGGACCCGATCGAGGCGATGTCCCTGCTGGCCGCCGCGATCGTGACCGACTCCGAGATCACCGTGAAACGGGTGCCGATCGAGTTCATGGAGATCGAGCTCGCCGTGCTCGAGGAGATGGGGTTCCGCTACCGGCTCTCCGAGGAGTACCTCGCCGCGAACCAGCGCACCCGTCTTGTGGACGTCAGCACGCTGCACTCGGTCCTGCGGTCCCCCATCGACAAGATCCACCCGATGCCGTTCCCGGGCCTGAACATCGACAACCTGCCGTTCTTCGCGATCATCGCGGCGACCGCCCAGGGGCAGACGATGCTGCACGACTGGGTCTACGAGAACCGCGCGATCTACCTGACCGAGCTGAACAAGCTGGGCGGCAAGGTGACCCTGATGGACCCGCACCGGGTGATGATCGAGGGCCCGACGCGCTGGTCCGGCACCGAGGTGGTCTGCCCTCCCGCACTCCGGCCGGCCGTGGTGATCCTGCTCGCGATGCTCGCCTCGAAGGGCACCTCGGTGCTGCGTTCGACGTACGTCATCCACCGCGGCTACGAAGGCCTCGCCGACCGGCTCAACGAGCTCGGCGCCCAGATCGAGACCTTCCACGACCTGTGACAGGTCAGCCCTGGAACAACCCGTCCACGTAGGACCGCGCCTTGGTGGGCGGCGGGGGCGCCACCATGTCGGCGGTGATCCGGGGCAGCTGCGCGGTGTCGGTGGACCGGTTGGCGTGCCAGTCGTTCTCGGCCTCGACCAGGCTGCCGAGGTCGGCGCGGTCGAGGAACACTCCCTGGCACGACTCGCACTGCCGCACGCGGACCCGACCGTGTGCCCGCTCCGCCATGGTGCCGCCGCACTTGGGGCAGGTCATCTCCTCCATGCCTCGCACCGTACTCCCCCGCCCGGCGCCGCCTGAGTAGGAACGCGGATGGCCCGGGCGGCGATTCGAGAGCACCATCGACACATGCCGGTGAATACTGCACAGGTGACCCAGCAGCCGAGTCCCCGGCCGGTGACTGGGTTCACCTATCTCGACGACGTGCCGCACGGCGCGGTGGTCGCCATGGCGCACCGCGGCGGTGCGCTGCACCCCGAGATCCCGGGCACCGAGAACACCCTGCACGCGTTCCGGCACGCCGCCTCCCTCGGCTACCGCTACCTCGAGACCGACGTGCACGCCACCCGCGACGGGGTGCTGCTGGCGTTCCACGACAGCGCACTGGACCGCGTCACCGACGGCGTCGGCCTGCTCGCGGACCTCACCGCGGAGCAGGTGGCACTGGCCAGGATCGCCGACGTGCACGCCGTGCCCACGATGGCGGAGCTGCTCGAGGAGTTCCCCGAGTGCCGGTTCAACATCGACGTGAAGTCGGTGGGGGCGGTGGCCCCGCTCGCCCAGCTCATCGACCGGTGCGCCGCACACGACAGGGTCTGCGTGGGATCCTTCTCCCGTCGACGGCTCCAGGCCTTCCGGCGCGCCACCGGGGGCCGCGTGGCCACGAGCGCCTCCCCCTCAGAGGTGGCGGTGGTGAAGTTCGCTCCTCGGGTTCCGCGGATGCAGGCGTCGGCGCTCCAGGTGCCGTGGCGCCACAAGCGCGGCCGGATCACCGTCACCACACCCTCGTTCGTACGCCGGGCGCACCGCGCCGGTCTGCACGTACACGTGTGGACCGGTGACGAGGGCTCACAGTGGGTCTCGATCGACGATGCGGAGAGCCTGCACACGCTGCTCGACATGGGGGTCGACGGGTTGATCGTCGACCGCACCGACGTACTCAAGGACGTCCTGATCAGCCGAGGACAATGGACGGGAGCAACACCATGAGCACCCAGGCACCACTCGGCATCGCCGATCTCACGCCGATCGATCGGCTCAAGCAGCAGAAGGCCTGGAACTGGTACGACTGGGCCAACTCGGCCTTCTACACCACGGTGCTGTCGGTGCTCTTCGCTCCGTACATGATCACCGTCGCCGGCGAGGCGGCCGGTTGCGCGGACCCGGACGAGACCTGCAACAAGACGGTCAGCGTCCTGGGGCTGCACCTCGCCGCCGGGTCGCTGCCGAGCTACCTGATCAGCTTCGCCACCATCGCCAGCGCGTTCATCCTGCCCATCGTGGGCGCGTTCGTGGACCGCTCCGGGCGCAAGAAGTGGCACATGGCGACCTATGCCTTCGCCGGCTCGTTCTTCGCCGCCCTCCTGTTCTTCATGCAGGGCGAGAGCTGGCAGCTCGGCGCGGTCGCCGTCGTGCTCAGCAGCATCCTCGGTGGCTGCTCCCTGGTGGCCTACTACGCGATCCTCTGCGACATCTCGACCGAGGACGAGCGCGACCGAGCCAGCTCCCGAGGCTGGGCATGGGGCTACCTCGGCGGCGGGCTCCTGCTCCTGGTCAACCTGGTCGTCTACACGATGCACGACACCGTTCGGACTCGGCGAGGGCATGTCCGTGCGGCTGTCGCTGCTCTCCGCCGCACTGTGGTGGGCCGGTTTCACGATCATCCCGGTGATCCGGCTGCGCAACTACGCACCGGTCAACGTGGTCGCTGAGGAGGGGACGATCTTCCAGCGGAGCTTCGGCCAGCTCTTCACCACGCTGCGCGAGCTGCGCAACTATCCGATGACACTCACGTTCCTGCTGGCCTACCTGTTCTACAACGACGGCATCCAGACGGTGATCTACGCGGCGTCGACGTACGGCTCCAAGCAGCTCAAGTTCGACCAGGACGTGCTGATCGCGACCATCCTGCTGATCCAGTTCGTCGCCTTCGGCGGCGCGCTGTACTTCGGCCGGCTGGCTGCGAGGTACGGCGCGTACCGGTCCATCCTCTGGGGGGTCTACGTCTGGATGGCCATCGTGGTGCTGGCGCTGTTCCTGCCCGAGAAGAACGTCGCGCTGTTCCTCTCGCTGGCGATCGCGATCGGGATCGTCCTCGGTGGCACCCAGGCGCTCTCCCGGTCCTTCTTCAGCCTGCTCATCCCACGCGGCCGGGAGGGTGAGTACTTCAGCCTGTACGGCGCCGCGGAGCGAGGCACGTCGTGGTTCGGGACCCTGTTGTTCGGGGTGATCTTCCAGGTCACCGGTTCCTACCGACCCGCGATCTTCGCGCTGATCATCTTCTTCGTCCTGGGCGCGTTCTTCCTGTTGCGGCTCGACCCGGAGCGCGGGATCCGGGAGGCCGGCAACCGGTTGCCGACGAAGGTCTGAGCCCAGACGGGAATCCTTCGCCGGTCACGCTCGTTAGAGGAGTGACGGCCCGCCTTCAGGTGCCGGTTGACCGAATTGCCAAACCCGTCCGGCGTCATGACCGGCTTGCCGTACCGTCTATAAGAACGGTACGCATGAGGGGTACCACGTCCCGTGGCCTGTCCGGCCCGGGTGCAGAACTTTGGAGGTTCTCATGGGAGAGCGCACGCTACGCGGAGCACGACTCGGGGGTCAGAGCTTCGAGGACGAGCGGGGCATTGAGTTCGCCGCTCGTCAGCAGGTGGGCTACCGCTGTGCCCACGGGCACGAGTTCGAGATCACCATGTCGGTCGAGGCCGACGTACCCGCGCTGTGGGAGTGCCCGCGCTGCGGCGCCGAGGGTCGCGCGATGTCGGGCATCGAGCCCGAGGTCAAGGACGTGAAGCCGGCGCGTACCCACTGGGACATGCTCCTCGAGCGCCGTTCGATCAAGGAGCTCGAGGACATCCTCACCGAGCGCCTCGAGCTGCTGCGCGGCGGCGAGATCGGCCCGGCGCACCTGCACCGTGCCAGTGCCCGCAAGAAGAAGGCTGCTGTCGGACGCTGATGCGTCAGTGAGGCGGCTGCTTGTCCTCTGAGGGCCCCTCGTCGACAACCTCGCCCTGGACCACCCCGCTGTCGGGGGACCCTGGTCCGGGGCGTTGTCGCGTCCGGGGGTCCTGCGCCGTGGTCGGGAACCCGGTGGACCCGACCGGGAAGCCCACGCCGACCAGCCGGCGGCTGATCACGCCGGCGAGCACCCGGCGGCCCAGCGGCCTGGTGAACGGGAGGATGCAGAGGATCCCGAAGATGTCGGTGACGAAGCCCGGGGTCAGCATCAGCGTGCCGCCCACGAGGATCAGCATCCCGTCGGCCAGCTCACGAGCGGGCATCCGGTGCTCGTCGAGCGCGGTCCTGAGCGCCTTCCAGGCCCGGGAGCCTTCACGCTTGACCAGCCAGGAGCCGAAGATGCTGTCGGCGATGAGCAGCAGGATCGTCCACCAGGCGCCGATGACCTGGCCGATCTGGATGATCACGTAGATCTCGACCAGTGGCACCACGATGAAGGCGACCAGGACCAGCCACCACGGGAACCGGCGGCGTCTCCCAGTCACGTTTCGGGTCTCACTCATGTCTCGTCAACGTCCGGGAGCGGATGGCCGTTCCGTGCCCCGCGCCGTCGGCCCGGGCGGAGGACACCCGCGATCCGGCGCCCGCGCTCGCTGAGCCCCCACGAGGTGATCCGCTTGAACGACTCCGTGGCGACCCTGCGACTCATCTTCGAGTCGCCGCGCGCCCGCTCCACGAACGCGATCGGCACCTCCACGACCCGCATCCCCTCACGCAGGGTGCGATAGGCCAGCTCGGCCTGGAAGACGTAGCCCAGCGAGACGATCGACTCGAGATGGATCCGTTCGAGCGTCGTACGACGGAACACGCGGTAGCCGGCGGTCGCGTCGCGCACGTCGATGCCGAGCAGGGTCCGCGTGTAGAAGTTGCCACCACGGGAGAGCAGCTCGCGGCCGGCCGGCCAGTTCACGATGCTGCCGCCGGGGACCCAGCGGGACCCGATGACGAGGTCGGCCTCACGCAGCGCGTCGAGCAGCCGGTGCAGCTGCTCGGGCTGGTGCGACCCGTCGGCATCCATCTCCCCGATCACGTCGTACCCGCCGTCGAGCGCCACCTGGAAACCGTGGCGGTACGCCGCGCCGAGACCCTCCTTGTGCGGCCGGTGCAGCACGGAGACCCGCGGGTCCGCGGCCGCGATCTCGTCGGCGAGGGCGCCGGTCCCGTCCGGAGAGTTGTCGTCGACCACGAGGACATCCACGTCCGGCTCCGCGGCCCTGAGCCGGTCGATGATCTCGCGCAGGTTGAGGGTCTCGTTGTAGGTCGGGATCACCATCACGACGCGACCGAGCTCCGGGATGGTCCCGGCGGGTCCAGAGTCAGACCCAGAGGAGTCGCGGGAAGCCATGCGCAGAAACCTACCGGGACGGCAGCCGGCGCCCAGCCGTATGGGGAATGGTGGGGGCCCCCGCCCCGAGGTCGGGGGCGCTCTCACTCAAGGTGAAAAGGCAGGGCGGGGGGAGCCTGGTGACCTTCGGACCGCACACGCCCTGGCCGGATGCCAGAGCCGCACGCGTTGTCTACTGGTCGCCTCACTCCCCCCGTGTCCTCCCGTCGAGGTCGCAATGCCCAACCCGCCAAGTGCGGCTTCCGCGACCATCATGGCGAGATGGCCCGAAACCGCATCCGTCGAACATGCAACTGACGTTCTGCCCGGAGTAACGTGCAGACCCTGACCCCTCGGACCGGTGCGTGTCAACACCCTCCCCACCAGCACCGATGTCGTGAAGATGCAGGTCAGCCGGTTACACCCAGATGAACAACAGGTTTCAGAATTTTCCACATAGCGGCGTGTCGCAGTGGACACGCCGTGCGTGGTCCAGACCTACGGCACCACGACGGTGCCGACCGCGGTGGTCGCGACGATGGGCTGGGCCAGCATCCGTGCTGCCGAGGCCGAGGCGTCGCCGGCCTCGCCGCGCGCCACCACGACCAGCGCGAACTCGATCTCCCTGGACCGGCGACCTACTCGGACCAGGGTTGCGGTTGCCTCCACCACGTCACCGGCACGGACGGGCGCGATGAACTGGACGTCGGAGTACGACGCGAACAGGCCCTCGTCTCCGTCGGTGCGGATGCACATCTCGGTGGCGACGTCGCCGAACAGGGCGAGCCCCCAGGCGCCGTCGACGAGGTTGCCCGCGTAGTGCGCGTGCGAGTACGGCACGTAGCGCCGGTGGACCACCTTCAGACCGACCTCTGGTCCGGCTTGTGGGGTGAAGATCATGACGCCCTCCTCTCGGTGACCAACCGGTGCACCAGGTAGCTCGCGACCTCTCCGGGCGTCGTACCCCGGGTGAAGACGCGGTCGACGCCGAGCTCGCCGGACATCTTCTCGTCGAACCGCGGGCCGCCGACGATCAGCAGCGGTCGCCGCGCGGGCGGGAACGCCTCCCGGAAGGCAGCGGACATCTCGCGGGTGTTGAGCAGGTGGGCGTCGCGCTGGGTGACGACCTGGGAGACCAGCACGGCGTCGGCCCTCTCCGCAACCGCCCGCTCGACCAGCTGGGGCACCGAGACCTGGGCGCCCAGGTTCACCACCTTGAGCTCGCGGTAGTACTCCAGCCCCTTCTCCCCCGCGAACCCCTTGATGTTCAGGATCGCGTCGATCCCGACCGTGTGCGCGTCAGTGCCGATGCAGCCACCCACGACCACCAGCCGGCGGCGCAGCGCCCGCTTGACGGCGGCATTGACCTCCTTGGGGGTGAGCAGCTCGTAGTCCCGCTCGACGATCTCCACCACGGACGGGTCGACGAGGTGGTTCACCCGTCCGTAGACCACGAAGAAGGTGAAGTCCGGCCCCATCGGCTTCGCGTGGGCGACCAGCGCCGGGTCCATGCCCATCTTGTTGGCCAGCTGTACGGCGGCGCCCTCGGCGATCTTGGAGTGCGGACCAAGAGAGGACAGGGGCAGCGTGAAGGACAGCTGCACCATCCCGTCACCCGTCGTGTCTCCATAGGGGCGGAGTAGGCGTTTCCCCTCGGTCATGACTCCCCCTCCAGAATCTCGCTCGCCGGGTTGTAGTACGCCTCGGACTTCGCGGCGACGCCGTCCAGCCCTCGGCCCGCGTCGGCCGGGCGCTTCATCAGCCCGAAGGTGCCGTCGGCGATGGCGGCCAGCATCGGCGGCCTCCCCGAGCCGTCGGTGTCGCTCGCGATCCGCTCCAGCAGGTCGATGGTCTCGGCCAGGACCTGTCGGGCGCGTTGGGCGATGAACCCGTCGGGCGCAGGACGGAAGTCCTCGTGCAGGGACCCGGCGGCCTCCATCACGTAGCGGACGTTCTGCAGCGCCAGGTCGCGGTCACTGATCCACGGCGTGACCACTGCCTCGGTCATCATCCCGACGAGCAGGATCCCCTGGCCGGTGAGCGCGCCCGCGAGGTTGAAGAACCCGTCGAGCAGGTAGCCGCGGAAGACGTCACCGGTCATGTGCCGCGTGGGCGGCATCCACTTCAGCGGCGCCTTCGGGAACAGCTCCCGCGCGAGCAGCGCGTGCGCGAGCTCCATCCGGAAGGAGTCCGGCAGGTCCGGGTTGATCTCGAAGGCGTGGCCCAGGCCGAGCTGCCAGTCCTCGAGCCCCGCCTCCTTGGCGAAGTACTCGTTCAGCAGCTGGCTGGTGGTGACGGTGTGCGCCGCCTCGACGGCGTCGGCGGTGGTGAGGTAGTTGTCCTCACCGGTGTTGATGATGATCCCTGCCCGGGCATGCACCTGCCGGCTGAACCGCTGGTCGACGAAGGTCCGCACCGGGTTGATGTCGCGGAAGAGGATGCCGTACATCGAGTCGTTCAGCATCATGTCGAGACGCTCGAGCCCGGCCAGCGCGGCGATCTCCGGCATGCACAGGCCGCTGGCGTAGTTGGTCAGCCGGACGTAGCGGCCGAGCTGCCTGCTCGACTCGTCGAGCGCCGCCCGCATCAGCCGGAAGTTGTCCTGGGTCGCGTAGGTGCCGGCGAAGCCCTCGCGGGTCGGTCCCTCGGGGACGTAGTCGAGCAGGGACTGGCCGGTCGAGCGGATCACCGCGATCACGTCGGCGCCCTCACGGGCCGCCTGCTGTGCCTGCGGCATGTCCTCGTAGATGTCGCCGGTGGCCACGATCAGGTAGATCCACGGCTGCCGGGGAGCGTCGCCGATCCGGGCGATCAGCCGTTCGCGCTCGCGTCTGCGCGCGTCGATGCGGCGTACCCCGGCGCCGACCTGCTTGCGTGACGCCGTCCGCGCCTTCTGTGCGTCCTTCCCCTCCGGGATGCGGAACCGGGCGGAACCCGCGGATGCCTTCTGGGCGAGCGTCTCGAGGTCCTCGGCCTCGCCGCGCAGCAGCGCGTCCCAGACCGGCACGGCAAGCCCGTGCTCGAGTCCCACGTCGGCACGCACCGCGTCGGCCAGCCGGTTGACCCAGGGGGTGCCGTCGGGGTCGGCGCCGGCGAGGCCGGCGAGACGGAGGGTCGCCCGCTCCACGGAGACAGTGGTGTGCGCCTGGGCCATCTTCACGATCGGCTTGCCGACCTTGCGGGCGAGGCTGCGCGCCTTGCGGACGGTCACCGGGTCAAGGTTCAGCTTCTTCTCCACGAGAACTACAACCTCCTCTCGAACAGTGTGCGGATCGCCGGCTCGGAGCGCACGATCTCGAGGGCGAGGTCCGCGTGGCCGGGGACGTAGCCGTTGCCGACGATCATCGTCACGTCCGCAGCCAGCCCTTCGGCCCCGAGGGCGGCAGCGCTGAACGACGTGGACATCGAGAAGAAGATGACGGTGCCGCCGTCTGCCGTGGCCAGGATCGCGCCCCCCTCACAGCCGGGCACGTCGACGCACACGATGGTCAGGTCGGCCGGTCCGCCCGCTGCGGCGACGGCGTCGCGCAGCGCCACTGGGTCACGGGCGTCGCAGACGACGACGTGGTCGGCGACCAGGGTGGGCTCGAGGAGGTCCGCTTCCGCCTGGTGGGGTACGACGGCGATGGTGCGTCGTGCGCCGGCCCGACGAGCAGCGGCCAGGCACAGGGAGCCCGACTTGCCCGCTCCCCCGACGACCACGACGACCGGGTCGACGTATCGGCTGACATGCCGTTCGGTCAGCGCTGGGGCACCGCAGACGTCCATCACGGCGAGCGCCAGCGGGGCGGGCAGGTCGTCGGGGAGCTTCGCCGCGATGCTGCGGCCGAAGAGGATCGCGTAGCCGTCGGTCGGGACCTGCTCGCTGCGACCGTCCCACTCGACCAGGCCGTCCTCGATGACCAGGGGGGTCAGCGTGAGCGAGACGAGGGTGGCGACCCGGTCGCCGACGGCGAGCCCCAGTGGGGAGCTCTCCCCCACCTCCTCGACGGTCCCGACCAGCATGCCTCCGGACCCGGTCACCGGGTTGTGCATCTTGCCGCGGCTGCGGACGATCTCGAGCACCTCTCGGCGGACGGCGTCACCGTCACCGTCGTGCTTGCCCTCGAGCTGACGGAACGAGGCTGCATCGAGGTTGAGCCGCTCGACCCGCACGCGCACCTCGTCGTCACGCACGACCGGGTCGGTGTCCAGCCGCTGGGCAGCCTGGGGCAGCACTCCGGAGGGCTCCAGCACCCGGTGCATGCCCACCGGATCACCTGTCATGCGTCCCACGCTGCCACATACCTTCCTGTCAATACCCAGATCATCGAGATATCTTGCGGTGTCGGGTTTGGTCTACCGCAAGATCATGTCCATACTGTCGCAGGTAGGGCACGCAAGAACCAAACATCGCGCGCGGCACGTCGCAGGAGGAACACATGAGCATCGAGACGTCCATCGCCTCCCTGGTGGAGGGCCAGACCGGCCAGCCCTATCCCTACCGCCGCGTCGAGCTCGTCGAGCCCGACTGGACCCGCTTCCCCGGGTGGAAGGACGTCACCACTGAGGAGTGGGAGAACGTGCAGTGGCAGCGCGCGCACTGCGTGAAGAACGTCCGCCAGCTCCGTGCCCTGCTCGGCGACCTCGTCGACGACCGCTTCTACGCCGACCTCGAGCGTGACCAGGCCGAACGGGCCACCATGTCGATGCTGATCCCGCCGCAGATGATGAACACGATGGCCCCGCACGAGCTCCCAGCCGGTCCGGGTTCCCTGACCGAGGCGTTCTTCGCCGACCCGGTGCGCCACTACATGATCCCGGTCTTCTCCGACCGCCGCACGGACTGGCCCTCGCACCCGCACTCCAGCCGGGACTCGCTGCACGAGCACGACATGTGGGCCGCCGAGGGCCTGACCCACCGCTACCCCACCAAGGTCCTGGCCGAGTTGCTGCCGACCTGCCCGCAGTACTGCGGGCACTGCACCCGGATGGACCTCGTCGGCAACTCGACCCCGAGCGTGGACAAGCTGAAGTTCATCGGCAAGCCCGTCGACCGGCACGCCGAGATGCTGGACTACCTGCGCCGGACGCCCGAGGTGCGCGACGTCGTGGTCTCCGGCGGCGACGTCGCCAACATGCCCTGGGCGCGCCTCGAGGAGTTCCTCACCAGGGTGATGGAGATCGAGAACATCCGCGACATCCGGCTCGCCACCAAGGCGCTGATGGGCCTGCCCCAGCACTGGTTGCAGGACGAGGTCCGCGAGGGCATGGAGCGGGTCTGCACGATTGCCCGCCAGCGCGGTGTCGCGATCGCGATCCACACGCACGTCAACCACGCCAACTCGGTCACCCCGCTGGTGGCGAAGGCCGCCGGGGCGATGTTCGAGGCCGGCGTCCGCGACGTACGCAACCAGGGCGTGTTGCTGAACGGGGTCAACGCCGACCCGCACGCGCTGCTGGACCTCTGTTTCCGACTCCTCGACGGCGCGCAGATCATGCCCTACTACTTCTACATGTGCGACATGATCCCGGCCTCGGAGCACTGGCGGGTCTCGGTGGCCGACGCCCAGAGGCTGCAGCACCACATGATGGGCTACCTGCCCGGCTTCGCGACGCCCCGCATCGTCTGCGACGTGCCCTTCGTCGGCAAGCGCTGGGTGCACCAGCTCAGCGACTACGACCAGGTCCGCGGCATCTCCTACTGGACGAAGAACTACCGCACCTCGATCGAGGCGGCCGACCCCGGGGCGCTGACCCGCACCTACGAGTACTACGACCCGATCCACACGCTCCCCCGCGAGGGGCAGGCGTGGTGGGCTCGGCAGGCCGAGGAGCAGGCCCAGGAGCCGATCAGTCGGTGAGCGGGTGAGCGATCTCGTCCTGGGGCAGCTTCGCCCAGAGGATGGCCACGACCGCGACCACGCCCGGGACGATCCCGGCGATGTAGAACGTCGTACGCAGTCCTAGAGCCTCTGAGATCGGGCCTGCGAGCGCCATCGAGACCGGCATCAGGCTGATCGAGATGAAGAAGTCGAGGGAGGCGACCCGGCCCAGCATGTGTGGCGGCACCCGTCGCTGCAGCAGCGTCCCCCAGATCACCATCGGTGCGGAGAACATCACGCCCAGGACGAACCCGGCGACCACGATCATCCAGATCTCGGTGGCGAGGCCCATCACGATGAGTGGCAGGCAGCCCAGTCCCCAGAGCAGGATCATCACGGTGAGGTAGCGCCGTGGCATCGGCACAGAGGCCATCGCGAGCGATCCCAGTGCTCCGCCGACGCCGAACGCCGCCATCACCAGGGCGTGGTCCCCGGGGCCACCGCCCAGCCGGTCCTTGATCAGGAACGGGATCAGCACCTCGAAGGGCCCCATCATCGCGAGGATCATCAGGGCGGCGAACAGCAGCGTGGCCAGCAGCCACGGGGTGCGCAGCATGTAGACGAAGCCCTCACGCACATCCTTGAGCGCCGAGGTGATCGGGTGGCCCTTGTCCTCGGTCGTCCCCGGGGTCGCGTCCGGGTCGCGGCGGACCGGGGTCAGCGGCACGAAGGTCAGCGCCACGAGGCCCGCCAGCGCGGCGCAGGCGGCGACGCTCACGGCCGCTCCGGAGGACACGGCGCCGACGACGGCTCCGGCGACGCCGGGACCGATGGCCTGGCCGAGCGTCGGGCGGACCATGCCCTCGAAGCCGTTGACCGCCTGGAGCTCGGACTCGTCGACGAGCGAGGGCAGCCACGCCGAGTAGGCCGGGTAGTAGAACGCCATCCCCATGCCTGTCGCCAGGGACACGCCGGCGAGGTGCCAGACCTCTGTGAGGTCGAGGATCGACAGCGTCGCCACCAGCGACATGCCGGCCAGCTCGAGGGCCGCGACGCACAGCAGGATGCGCTTCTGTGGCACGCGGTCCGCGACGACACCGCCGAGAAGCGCCGGAAGGAGTACGCCGACAGCGCCGGCCGTGGACACCACGGAGAGCTGGGCCGGACCGCCGCCGATGCGGATGACCTCCCAGACCATGGCCACGACCCAGACGCCGGAGGCGAACGTCGAGAACGACAACGCGAGGGCGAGCCGGCGGTAGCCGACATGACGGAACGGTCGGAGGGCTCGCGGCAACTGACCTCCGCTGCCGGGGCCGGTCGGCTCGGGTGCTCCCGACGCCTGCTCGGTCAGCTGCTCAGTCATGGCCACCTCCTTCGACGACACTCTGCATGTAGGGACTGACAGTCCGCCCGGAACTCATCGGTCGACCGTGAGGACGACCATGAGGACGACCTTGCCCAGCGCCTTCCTGCCTTCCGGATCGGAGTGGGCGGTGGAGGCGGATGGCTTGCATGTCTCCATTGGACAAACTCAAGTGGACTTGAGGTCAAGCCGCGGGGTGCGCGTGTCGCAGAACACTGCATGCGTCGGCGGTGCTTGGGGCACTCTGTCGTCATGCCGAGGTTGAGGACCGTCTCCCCCAACACGTCAGGACTTTCGCGTCGCCGCGCGGGGTCGGGATTCGTCTACCTCGACAAGGCGGGGCAGCGGATCACCGACCCCGACGAGATCGAGCGCATCCGGTCGCTGGCCATCCCGCCGGCGTGGGAGGAGGTCTGGATCTCGCCGTACCCCAACGGGCACATCCAGGCCGTCGGCACCGACGACGCAGGTAGGCGGCAGTACCTCTACCACCCGGACTGGCGGATCAAGCGCGACAAGATGAAGTTCGACCGGGTGCTGGCCGCCGCGCGAAAGCTGCCTGCGGCCCGTCGCAAGATCGCCCGTGACCTCGCGCTCGAGGGGATGCCGCTGGAGCGGGCCAACTCGGTGGCAGTCAGGCTCCTCGACCTCGGCTACTTCCGCATCGGCAGCGACATCTACGCCGAGACCAATGGATCCTTCGGGCTGACCACGCTGGAGAAGCGGCACGTGCGCAGACAGCGAGACAGGCTGGTCTTCCGCTTCACCGGCAAGTCCGGGATCGAGCACATCGTCGAGATCGACGACCCGGAGGTGATGGCTGCTCTCGACAGCCTCCGTCGGCGCCGCGGGGGAAGTGCCAGGCTGCTGGCCTACCAGCTCGAGCGCCGGTGGCGTGACCTGGACTCGTCGTCGGTGAACACCTACCTCAGCGGCCACCTGGAGGAGCTGACGGCCAAGGACTTCCGCACCTGGCACGCCACCGTCCTTGCGGCTGCTGCGCTGGCCGCGTCCGATGAGCCCGGCGACACCAAGCGCTCACGACAGCGCGCGATCAGGGCAGCGGTCGGTGAAGTGGCGGAGTACCTCGGCAACACCGCGACGATCGCAAAGAACTCCTACATCGACCCGCGGGTGATCGATCTCTACGAGAGCGGTACGACGATCGACCCGGACCTGGTCAACAAGAGCTACACCTCCCCCGCCGCCAAGCAGCGCACCCTGGAGAAGGCGGTGCTCGAGCTGCTCAGCTGATCAGCCGAGCCCGGCCGGTCGCCCTCGGTGAGCCGGCTGCCCACAGCCAGCAGACCGAGGGGCAGCGACCCGACGAAGATCAGGAAGAAGATCGGGTTCAGGATCAGCCCGGCCATCAGACCGGTCGTGAGGAGCGCTGCGAACAGGCTGATCGAACGAACCAGTTCCATGCCGACCAGTCAACACGCTCGCTCACGCCTTGTGGTGCACCTCCTGCAGGCCGTACACCGGTGTCGCGATGCCCTCGAATCGGGCCTTGAGCTGCAGCGCGAGGTAGAGCGAGTAATGCCGGGACTGGTGCAGGTTGCCGCCGTGCATCCACAGGTTCTCCACCTGGGTGGGCTTCCACATGTTGCGCTGCTCGCCCTCCCACGGGCCGGGGTCCTTGGTGGTGTCCGACCCGAGCCCCCACACCTTGCCGAGCCGGTCGGCCACCTCCTGGCTGATCAGGTCGGCCGCCCAGCCGTTCATCGACCCGTACCCGGTGGCGAAGACCACGAGGTCGGCGGGCAGCTCGGTGCCGTCCGCGAGTACCACCGCGTCCTCGGTGAGGTGGTCGATCTGGCCCTTGACCAGCTTCACGTCGCCGTTGGCCACGAGATCGGCAGCGCCGACGTCGATGTAGTAGCCCGAGCCGCGACGGAGGTACTTCATGAACAGCCCGGAGCCGTCGTCACCCCAGTCGTGGTCGAACCCGGACTTCTCGAGGCGGGCGTAGAAGTCCTTGTCCCGCTCTGCCATCGCCTCATAGGCGGGGATCTGGAAGGTGTGCAGGATCCGGTAGGGCAGCGAGGCGAAGATCATGTCCGCCTTCTCGGTCGTCACCCCGGCAGCCAGCGCCCGCTCGGAGTAGAGGTCGCCCAGCCCGATGTCCATCAGGCTGTCGCTCCGGACGATGTGGGTCGAGGACCGCTGCACCATGGTGACGTCGACGTCGTTCTCCCAGAGTGCCCCGCAGATGTCGAAGGCCGAGTTGTTGCTGCCGATGACCACGGCTTTCTTGCCTCGGTAGGCATCCGGACCGGGGTGCGCGGAGGAGTGGTGGTGGTCGCCCTTGAAGATGTCGGTCCCCGGGACCTCGGGGATGTTGGGCTTGCCCGACATCCCCGTGGCCAGCACCAGCTGCTTCGGCTTCAGGGTGAGCGGCTTGCCCTCCCGCTCGACCTCGACGGTCCACTCCCCTGTGTCCTCCGAGTACGCCGCCTTCGTGGCCGTCGTACTCGACCAGTAGGGCACCTCCATCACCCGGGTGTAGGACTCCAGCCAGTCAGCGACCTTGTCCTTGGGCGAGAACACCGGCCAGTTGTCCGGGAACTTCAGGTAGGGCAGGTGGTCGTACCAGACCGGGTCGTGCAGGCACAGCGACTTGTAGCGGCTGCGCCACTGGTCGCCGGGGCGTGGGTGCTTGTCGATCACCAGGCTCGGAACGCCGAGCTGCCGCAGCCGCGCGCCGAGGGCGATGCCGCCCTGGCCACCGCCGATCACGAGCACGTAGGGCTGGGTGGTGCTGCCGAGGGTCTCCGACTCCTCCTGCTGCTTCTCCTTCCACGTCATCCGCTGCTTGTTGGCTCCGTGCTCGGCCCCCATCGGGCGGTGCGTCCCGCGAGGCTCCTCGTGGCCCTTGAGCTCATAGAGCGTGGTCAGCAGGGTCCACGCCTTGTCCTCGCCGTCCTCCTCCTTCAGCCGCAGCAGACCCCTGCCGCGGCCTACGGCGGTCTCGAACACGATCCAGGCAGTGGTCACCCCGGCCGCCTCGTCCGGCGGCTCCTCGGTGGCGAAGCCGGACGGGTCCGTGCTCTCGAGCGTCGCCGTGAGCAGCTCGGCGACCCCCTGGGTGCCCTCGACCGTCTTGAGGTTCCAGGTGAACGCGACGAGGTCGCGCCAGTAGCTCTCGCCGGCGAAGAGCCCGGCTGCCGCCTCGACGTCGCGGGCCTTCAGTGCTGTCTCGAACCGCGCCAGCCACGCGTCGACGCGTGCCTGTGCCTGGGACTGGGTCTCCGTGCTCTCCCGTTCGGGGGCCTGGGTCATGGTTCCTCCTACGCCTAGGGTCGTGTGACTGAGCACACACCACCGTGGAGACCCGGCGCAACAGGGTGCAGGCAGCAGCGATGAATCCCGACGCGCTGGCAGGTCGTCACACCTGAGCGGCACCTACCACCGAGGAGAAGCCATGGACCAGATCACCACCACCCTGTGGATCAACGACGGCAAGATCGAGGAGGCGGCGGACTTCTATTGTTCCCTCTTCGAGGACAGCCAGATCACCGGCAGCAACGACTACGGCCCCGACGCCGGTGAGTGGGCCGGAACGAAGATGGTCATCCGGTTCGAGCTCCAGGGAAAGCCGTACGTCGCGCTGAGCGGCGCCGACACCAGCTTCACGCCCAACGAGGCGGTCTCCTTCGCCGTGGGCTGCGACACCCAGGAGGAGGTCGACCGGATGTGGGGCGCCCTCCTCTCCGGCGGTGGCGAGCCTGGCCCCTGCGGCTGGCTCAAGGACCGCTTCGGCTTCAGCTGGCAGGTCACCCCGACCGCGCTGTACAAGATGCTCGACGACCCCGACCAGGAGAAGGTCCAGCGCGTCACGGCCTGCTTCATGCAGGTCAACGGACGGCAGTTCGACATCGCCGAGCTCGAGGCGGCCTTCGAGGGCCGCTGAGCTCAGTGCGTGGGACGGTTCTCGTACGGCGTGGAGAGCACGATCGTGGTGTGCGTGGAGACATTGGCCGCCGCGCGCACCCGCGCGAGCAGGTCCTCGAGATCAGCGGGAGTGCCCACCCGCACCTTGAGGATGTAGGACTCCTCCCCCGCCACCGACCAGCACGACTCGATCTCGGTGATGGGCTCGAGCCGGTCCGGGTAGTCGTCGTTCTCCGAGGGGTCGAACGGCGTGATCGACACGAACGCGGTCAACGGCTTGCCGGCAGCGGCATGGTCGATGGTGGCGCCGTACCCGAGGATCAGACCGCGCTCCTCGAGCCGCTTCACGCGCTGGTGCACCGCGCTGGTCGACAGCCCGGTCGCCTTGCCCAGATCGGTGTAGGACATGCGGCCGTCGTCGGCGAGCAGTCCCAGGATCTGGCGGTCCATCTTCTCCACGAAGGAGAGCCTAGGGCTTCCGCGGCCAGACGCTCGCTTGCATCTAGGCTCGCCTCGTGACTGACCGCGAACCCAGGCTGATGCTGCTCGACACCGCCTCGCTCTATTTCCGTGCGTTCTTCGGGGTGCCGGACACGGTCACGGCCCCCGACGGGACACCGGTGAACGCGGTGCGCGGACTGCTGGACTTCATCAGCCGGCTGGTCGACGAGTACGAGCCGACCCACCTGGCTTGCTGCTGGGACAACGACTGGCGGCCGCAGTGGCGGGTGGACCTGCTGCCGACGTACAAGGCACACCGCGTCGTGGCAGCGCGACCCGGGGACGCCCCGGACATCGAGGAGGTCCCGGACCCGCTCGAGCAGCAGATCCCGATCATCATCGCCACGCTGGAGTCGCTGGGCATCGCGATCGTGGGCGCCGACCACTACGAGGCCGACGACGTGATCGGCACCCTTGCCACCGAGGCGGGGATGCCGGTCGACATCGTCACCGGCGACCGGGACCTGTTCCAGCTGGTCGACGACGAGGCCGAGGTGCGCGTGCTCTACACCGCGCGTGGGGTGGGCAAGCACGAGCGCGTGGACAACGCCTGGGTGCAGGAGCGGTACGGCGTGGACGCCAACCAGTACGCCGCCTTCGCGACCCTGCGCGGCGACTCCTCCGACGGGCTCCCCGGAGTCGCCGGCGTCGGGGACAAGACCGCCGCCGTGCTGCTCAACCGGTTCGGTGACCTGGACGCGATCATCGCTGCTGCCAAGGACCCTGACGGCGACATGGGTCCGGGACCGCGCGGCAAGATCAAGGCGTCGGCCGACTACCTGAAGGTCGCCCCCAAGGTGGTCGCCGTGGCGCGCGACATCGACCTCGGCTCACCGGACCTGACCCTGCCCCACTCCCCCGCCGACCCCGAGATGCTCGAGGCCATCGCCGGCCAGTGGGGCCTGAACAGCCCCGTCTCACGGCTGCTCGAGGTGCTCGGGAAGTAGGTGCTGCGGCTCTGGGATGGGCCGGCGTCAGACATGCGAATGTCGCGCATGATGCCTGCGCAGCACTCGCCAGCCCCAGCGGTGACTTTCGCATGTCTGGCGGCGCTCGGGGTCGGCGTCAAACATGCCAAAGTCGCGCCAGAGGCGCCTGCACGCAACGACCGTCACTCCTGCGACATTCGCATGTCTGGCGGCCCCAGGCAGACCCCAAGCGCCCAAGCCCTCAGTCCCCGGGCTGCTTCGGGTCCGTCGACCGCGCGCGTACGTGCATCCGTTCGCCCTCGCGGCTGAAGATCGACAGGAGCTCCACTGGGCGCGCGTCGGCCCCGCCGAACCAGTGCGGCACCCGGGTGTCGAACTCCGCGGCCTCCCCGGGCTCCAGCACCAGGTCGTGCTCGCCGAGCACCATCCGCAGCCGGCCGTCGAGCACGTAGAGCCAGTCGTAGCCCTCGTGGGTCTGCGGGTCGGGCTTACGCCGGTCCGAGCCCGCCGCGATCGTGATCTTGTAGGCCTGCATGCCCCCGGCCCTCCGAGTGAGCGGGACCATGGTCATGCCGCGTCGTCGGATCGGCTCGGCCCGGACGCGGGGATCCTCGGGAGAGGTCGCGCCCACGAGCTCGTCGAGCTGCACCTGGTGCACCCGGGCCAGTGGCAGCAACAGCTCCAGCGTCGGCTTGCGCTGCCCCGACTCCAGCCGCGACAGCGTGCTCACCGAGATCCCGGTCGAGCCGGAGAGCTCCGCCAGGGTCAGGTCGTGCTGCTGGCGGAGGGCGCGCAGGCGGGGACCCACTGCTTCGAGCACGTCGTCAGACTCATCCATCCGCACAGTTTGCCATTTCGGCAACGGAGTTTGTCAATTGGCGTCCCCGCGAGGGACCCTCTGAACCAAGGACAAGACGCACGGCAGCCACAGGGAGTGACCATGGAGTTCGAACAAGAAGTAGTCGTCATCGGCGGAGGAGCAGCGGGGCTCGCGGCGGCGGTGGCCCTCGGGCGCTCGCGCCGGTCGGTGCTGGTCATCGACGCCGGCGAACCCCGCAACGCACCGGCGGCCGGGGTGCACAACTTCCTCTCCCGTGAGGGCGCCGCTCCCGGCGACCTGCTCAAGGCCGGGCGTGCGGAGGTGGAGCAGTACGGCGGCGAGATCCGCTCGGGCCGGGCCATCGGCGCCGCGCAGCTCGGCGAGGGCTTCTCGGTGACTCTCGAGGACGGAGCCCGGGTCACCGCCCGTCGCCTGGTGGTGACGACGGGCCTCGTCGACGAGCTTCCCGACGTCGAAGGACTCCGCGAGCGGTGGGGACGCGACGTCCTGCACTGCCCCTACTGCCACGGCTGGGAGGTGCGCGGGCATGCGATCGTGGTGCTCGGCACCGGGCCGATGTCGGTGCACCAGGCGTTGCTGTTCAGCCAGCTCACAGACGACCTGACCCTGGTCACGCACACCTTCGAGCCCGACGACGAGCAACGTCGGCTGCTCGCCGCGGCTGGCGTCACGGTCGTCGAGGGACGGGTGCAGGCGGTCGAGGTCGAGGACGATGCCGTCGCCGGCCTGCGGCTCGACGACGGGCGGGTGCTCCCGGCTACTGCGATCACCGTCGCGACGTACATGCGGGCGCGGAGCGAGGTGCTCACCTCGCTCGGGATCGAGACGGTGCCGCACCAGTCCGGCATGGGTGAGCACGTCGTCGTGGACGAGATGCGCCAGACCTCGGTCCCCGGGGTGTACGCCGCTGGCAACGTCGTCGACCTCAGCGCGCAAGTGATGGGTGCCGCTGCCGCAGGCACGATGGCCGGTGCCGCGGCCAACGCTGACCTGGTGATGACTGACGCACGCGCGAGGATGAGCGCATGAGCGACCACGGCGAGCACACAGGACACAGCCACGAGATCACCGAACCGATGGAGCGCTGGACCGCAGCGTTCTGGGACGAGCGCTACAGCTCCGCTCCGGCGATCTGGAGCGGCAAGGTGAACGCGGTCGTGATGACCGAGACGGCCGGCCTGCCTCCCGGCCGCGCGCTCGACATCGGCTGCGGCGAGGGCGGCGACGCGCTCTGGCTGGCCGCGCGCGGCTGGCGCGTGGACGGAGTGGACGTGTCCCGTGTCGCCATCGAGCGCGCCGCCGGTCACGCGCGGGATGCCGGGCCGGAGATCGCCGACCGGCTGACCTGGGCTCAGCGCGACGTGCTGGAGTGGGCGCCACCGGAGGCGTCGTACGACCTGGTCTCGCTGTCGTTCCTGCACCTGCCGACGCGCAACCGGACACCCGTGTACGCCGCCCTGGCCGCAGCCGTCGCACCAGGCGGCAGCTTCCTGGTCGCGGCCCACCACCCGAGTGACGTTGGCGTGGTGCCCCGACCGCCGGAGCCCGACCTCTACTTCACCGCCGAGGAGCTCGCCGCCGACCTCGACGAGCGGTGGGAGGTCGTGACCCGTGAGGCGCGGCCCCGACCGGCGAAGCACCCGGACGGCTACGACGTGACTCTCCACGACACGGTCCTGCGGGCCGTGCGACGGGCCTGAGCCCTACTCGCTGACGCTCGAGTAGGCCACCACGCCGCGGCGGAGTCGGGCGGCGGTCTCGCGCGCGACCTTGCGGAGGTCGGAGTTGCCCGAGGCGTCGGCGACCTGGTCGGCGAGGTCGAGGAGCTGCTTGACCCAGCGGACGAAGTCGCCGGCGGCGAGGTCCGTCGTCTCGAGGATGTCGTCGAGCTCGTCGCCCTCGGCCCAGCGGTAGGCAGCCCAGGCGAAGCCGAGGTCGGGTTCGTGGAGCTGGTCGAGATGGTTCTCGCGCTCCAGCGCCTCGAGGTCGGCCCAGATCGACACCATGTCCGCCAGGATCCCCTTGACCCGGCCCCCGGGCAGCCGCGGTGCCGCTGCGTCGTCGGGGCGCCGCGACTCGTAGACGAGCGTCGAGAGCACGGCAGCCAGGCCGGATGGGTCCAGGCCGTCCCACAGGCCCGCGCGCAGTGACTCCGCGGTGAGCAGGTCCATCTCGTTGTAGATCCGCATCAACCTGCGCCCGCGGTCGGTCACCGTGGACTCGTGGCTCTCGCCCTCCAGGTAGCCGAGCGTCGTGAGCACGTCGCACACGCGGTCGAAGTGCCTGGCGATGGTGTTGGTGCGCTGCTCGATGCGCCGCTTGAGCGTCTTCGCGTCCCGGTCGAGCTTGAAGTAGCGCTCCGACCACCGGGCGTGCTCCTCACGGTCGGGGCAGCCGTGGCACGGATGCGCCCGCAGCTCGCGCCGGATCTCCTCGATGCGCCGGTCCTCGACGGGGTTGTGCGTGGACGACCCGCGAACGCCGCGCTTGTCCGGTGGTGGCGGCGTCAGGTTGTGCGTGCGGTTGCGCAGCGTGGAGGCCAGGTCGCGTCGCGACTGCGGGTTGCGGCCGTTGAAGTTCTTCGGGATCCGCACCCGCGTGAACGACGCCACCGGTGTCGGGAAGTCGACCAGGCTGAGCCGGCGCGCGTGCTTGTCGGCGGTCAGGACGTAGGGGCGAGGTCCTTCCCGGTCGGCGCGAGTGCCTGGGTCGAGTACGACGGCCATCCCGGCGAAGCGCCCACTCGGGACCTCGATCACGTCACCGGGTCGGAGCGACTCCAACGAGTCGATGACCTCCTGCCGGCGGTCGAACCGACGGGACTTCGCGAGGTACTTCTCGGTCTCGGTGAGCCGCTGTCGCAGTGCGGCGTACTCCATGAAGTCGCCGAGGTGGCAGTCCGCGGCCTCGGCGTACCCCTGGAGCGCGTCCTCGCTCTTGCGCAGCTGCCGGGCGAGCCCGACCACCGCCTTGTCGGCCTGGAACTGGGCGAAGGACGACTCCAGCAGCTCGCGGGCGCGCTCACGACCGAACTGGTGCACCAGGTTCACCGCCATGTTGTACGTCGGACGGAACGACGACTTGAGCGGGTAGGTGCGCGTCGAGGCGAGACCGGCCACTGCCTTGGGGTCGAACCCCTGCTGCCAGAGCACGACGCCGTGCCCCTCGACGTCGATGCCACGCCGGCCCGCGCGACCGGTCAGCTGGGTGTACTCCCCCGGCGTGATGTCGGCGTGGGTCTCGCCGTTCCACTTCGACAGCTTCTCGATGACGACCGAGCGCGCCGGCATGTTGATCCCGAGGGCGAGGGTCTCGGTCGCGAAGACCACCCGGACCAGCCCGCGGAGGAAGAGCTCCTCGACGCACTCCTTGAACGTGGGCAGCATCCCCGCGTGGTGGGCGGCGATGCCGCGGGTGAGCCCGTCGAGGAACTCGTGGTAGCCGAGCGCCTCCAGGTCCTCGTCGGGGATGTTGGAGCAGCGGTCCTGCACGAACGCGAAGATCTCTTCTCGCTCGTCCGGCGAGGTCAGCCGCAGGTTGGTGTTCAGGCACTGCTGCACCGCGGCGTCGCAGCCGACCCTGCTGAAGATGAACACGATGGCCGGCAGCAGGCCGGTGCGGTCGAGCAGCTCGACGACCTCGCTGCGGCCCGGCGTCCAGGCGGCCCGGGTGTTGCCCGGACCCTTGTTGGGGCGCTTGTTGCCGCGGGCGGGCCGGCGGTCCTTCATCCGGCCTCTGGCCCAGTCGTCGCGCGCGACGCGCACCAGCTCCGGGTTCACCTGCGGTTCGCGGTGGTCGGCCTCGAGCTCCGCCGGGTCGGTGCCGGTCTCGTCGGCGAACAGGTCATACATGCGGCGGCTGACGATCACGTGCTGGTAGAGCGGCACCGGGCGCCGCTCCTCGACGATCGTCGTCGTCTCGCCGCGCACGGTGCCCAGCCATTCGCCGAACTCCTCGGCATTGCTGACCGTGGCAGACAGTGACGCCAGCGCCACCGACTCCGGGAGGTGGATGATCACCTCTTCCCAGACCGCTCCGCGCATGCGGTCGGCGAGGTAGTGCACCTCGTCCATCACCACGAAGCCGAGACCCTCGAGCGTCCGGGACCCGGCGTACAGCATGTTGCGCAGCACCTCGGTGGTCATCACCACCACGGGCGCCTCGCCGTTGATGCTGTTGTCGCCGGTGAGCAGGCCGACCTTGTCAGCGCCGTACCGCTTCACCAGGTCGTTGAACTTCTGGTTCGAGAGCGCCTTGATCGGGGTGGTGTAGAAGGCCTTCCGGCCGCTCTCCAGGGCCAGGTGTACGGCGAACTCGCCGACGACCGTCTTGCCTGACCCGGTGGGTGCCGCGACCAGCACCGAACGCCCGTCCTCGAGCTCCCGGCAGGCACGCAGCTGAAAGTCGTCGAGGCTGAAGTCGAGCCGCGACCCGAAGTCGGCGAGCAAGGGGTGCTCCTTGCCCCGACGGAACCGGGCGTACTGCTCGGCCGGGGAGGCGCTGGCGTTCATTTGTGGTGTGAATTTCATGGCACGAGCACGCGCAGCGCGAGCGGCGCGACCTCCACAGTCAGTGGAAGGGCCGCGATCCGCTCACCGTCGGCGTACGCCGTGATCCCCGGCGCGGCGATGGTGATCTTCCTGGCGTGGTGGTGGCGGTAGTCGGGGTGGTGGATGTGGGTGCCCTTGAACAGCTTCGGGTAGGTCCGGACCAGCTCGAGCTTGCTCATCGGCCGGATGATCACGACGTCCAGCAGTCCGTCATCGAGCAGGGCGCCCTCGGTGATCCGCAGGCCACCGCCGAACGAGGGCCCGTTGCCGACCGCGACCATCATCGCGTCGAACCGGTGCTGTTCGCCGTCGATCTCGAGCACGTACGGAATCGGCTTGAACGTCCGCAGCTCCGCGAGGGTCGCCAGGTTGTAGCGCATCTGGCCCTTGGGCCAGGTCATCTCGTTCGCCCGCTCGTTCACGATGGCGTCGAAGCCGGCGGCCAGGACCGTGACGAAGTACTTCGAGCCGATGCGGGCCAGGTCCACGCGCCGCTCCTTGCCACCGATCACCACGTCGGTGGCCGCGGCCGTGTCCTTGCGCGGGATGTCGAAGTAGCGGGCCACGTCGTTGCCGGTGCCCGCCGGGATCAGGCCCAGACGGGTCTCCGTGTCGGCCACGGCCTGGAGCGCGAGGTGGACCATCCCGTCCCCGCCGACCACGACCAGGGTCTCGACCTCGTCGGCGACGCACTTGCGGGCCAGGTCCAGCGCCTCGTCGGCGTCACGTCCCACCAGGTTGCGTACGACGTACCCCGCGTCCCGGAGTCGCGGCAGGGCCTCGTCGACGATCAGCGCCCCCTTGCCCTTGCCGGACGTCGGGTTGGTGAGTAACGCGATCTCCTGGGACACGGTGAAACCCTATCTGTCCGTCTGTGCGCAAATGCCTGCCTACAGCGGCGAGGCGACGTCGTCGTCGAGCTCCTTCGGAGTGGCTCGCCCGCGGCGCCGGTCGATGGTGCGGGCGATGATCTCGCTGATGAAGATGAGCACCAGCATCGGCAGGGCCAGCATCAGCATCGAGAACGGGTCCGTGGAAGGCGTGGCGACCGCGGCGAAGATGAACGTCCCGATGACGATCCACGGCCGGTGCCGGCCCAGAGCCTTGCCGGAGACCACCCCGGCGAGGTTGAGCAGCACGATGAACAGCGGGATCTCGAAGGCGACGCCGAAGACGAGCAGCATCCGGGTGATGAAGGTGAAGAAGTCACCGAACTCCGTCAGCTGGGTCAGCTCGAGCGGTGTGAACCCGATGAGAGCGGCGATGCCCTTGGGCAGCACGTAGTAGCCCATCGCCACGCCCGCGAGGAAGAGCGGTCCGGCCACCATCGCGAACAACCGGGTCCAGCGGCGTTCGTTCGAGTGCAGGCCAGGGGTGATGAACGCCCAGATCTCGTAGAGCCACAGCGGTGAGGTGGCCACGATCCCGGCGACGCCGCACAGCTTGAGCTGGAGCAGCAGCGGACTGCCGATCCCGGTGATGACAGCCTGCGTCTGGACCTCCTGGTCGAGCGCTTCGGAGGCCTGGCGGTAGGGCTGGTAGATCAGGTCGAAGAGCTGCTCCCAGAAGAACAGCATGACGACCGTGCCGACAACGAGGTAGAGCGAGATGCGCAGGACGCGCGCACGGAGCTCGCGGAAGTGGTCGCCGAGGGACATCCGGCCGCCCTCGCCGATGGGGTCACGGGGCCGCCCGCGGAACAGCTCAAAGACACCGCGAAGTGACACTGGTGGGACGGTCCGGTGTCAGAGGTTGGAGGAGGACCCGGGGCCCTCGGGCTTGGCCTCGCGCTCGGCCTCGGCTGCGCGGTTGCGCGCGTCGATCTCGCGCTGCTCATCGGTCTTGGTCGTGTCGTCGTCATCCTCGTCGATCAGGCCCTTGGTCTCTGCCTTGAAGATGCGGAGGGCGCGACCACTGCCGCGTGCAAGCTCCGGGAGCTTCTTCGCGCCGAACAGCAGAATCAGCACGGCGAAGATGATCACGAGCTCCTGCGTACCGAGACCGAGTACGAGAGGGGTGACGAGCGGGTGGGTCATGTCGATCATGCTACGCCGTCGTCCTGAGCATCCGCTGCGCCTTCCACGTACAGGTCGAGAGTGGCGCGGGCGCTGCTGGTGACCGCCTCGCGGAGATCCCGGGGCTCGATGACGTCGAGTGCGGGTGCCAGCCGCAGCGCCAGGCGAACCAGCCACCGCGGGTCGCCGACCCGCAGAGTGGCCGCGAGCCGGCCGTCGCCGAGCTCCTCGACCGAGTCCACCGGGTAGTAGTCGGCGACCCAGCGGGCGTGTCGCTCGAGGTGTACGACGGCCACGACATCGTCCGGGCCGGGCGCGAAGAGCCCCTCGGAGAGGTCACGCGGGCTCAGGGAGTGCTCCTGGCGCGGTTCGTCGACCACCTCCACGGCGTACATCCGGTCCAGGCGGAACAACCGCCGCGCCTGCGCCAGGTGGCACCAGGCGTCGAGGTAGTCCCGGCCATCGCCCGTGAGCAGCTCGAGCGGGTCGACGGTGCGCTGGGTGGTCTCGTCACGCGTGGGGACGTAGTAGTCCAGACGGGCCTGCCGGTTCGAGTCGATCGCGGACTGCAGCGCCGCCGCGTGGCGCCGCCCGGCGTCCGAGCGGGACAGGTGCACCTCGACCTGTGGCGCAGCGGTCCCGGTCGCGGCTGCGTCCTCGAGCTTGACCAGGCAGCGGTCGATCACCTCGTGCGAGGACTCAGGGCTGCCTTCGCGCAGCGCCCGCAGGGCCACGATCAGCGCAGAGGCCTCGGAGCTCCCGAGCCGGACGGGCCGGGCGAGGAAGTCCGCGTTCTCGATGCGTACGACGCCTTCGGGATCGTCCTCGATCGCCTCGAAGTCGACATCGATCATCTTGTCCGGGGTGAGACCCGGCAGCCCGCACATCCACAGCACCTTGAGGTCCAGCCTGATCTGGTCCGGCGTCACCCCGAACTCGGCGGCGACCTCGGCCAGGGACATGTCGGTGCGGTTCTGCAGGTAGGGCACCAGGGCGAGCAGCCGCGAGACCTGCTCGCGTGCTCCGCTCATGGTCTCGACCCGGTGAGGACAGCGGAGAGCCGGTGCCGGACGGACGCCTTCAGCTCGACCGGTGACTCGACAGCCACCGCGTCGGCGTACCCCAGCAGCTCGCCGGCGAAGTCCGTCTCCGACACGTAGGGCACCTCGAGCCGGTCCCAGCCCGTCGACCCGTCCGGCCCGGTGACCTCGAGTGCGACCACCTCGGCGCGGCGACGCAGCCCGATGGCGGCCCCCGCCCGCGCCAGCACGGTCGCGCTGCGGTCGGGCCGCCGGGGTGCCAGCGACTCGGAGAGCGCGCGCAGGTCGGTGCCCTCGGGCACGGTGAACGAGCCCGCATCCCCGGTGGGGGTCACCTCGGAGACGACGCGGCTGAGCCGGAACATCCGCGGCTCGCCGCGGTCGGTGTCCAGGCCCGCGACGTACCAGCGGCCCTGGGCCGTGATCACGCCCCACGGCTCGACGTGGCGGGTGGTCGCATCGCTCTGGCCCGCCCGGCTGTAGTCGAACTCGACCGGCCTGCGGTGCACCGTGGCCTGCCACATCGCCTCGAACGCCGGCTCCTCGGCCGCGAGGGTGGGCTGCACGTGCTCGAGCTGGTCGCGGTCGAAGCTGAGGCCGGCGGCCTTGAGCTTGACCAGGGCGTCCGAGGTCGCGGCCGCCAGCCCGGCGTGGCGCCAGACCCTGGCGGCCAGGCCCAGGACGGCCACCTCGTCGGCGGTGAAGTCGATCGCCGGCAGCTCGAACGCGTCGCGCTTGATCCGGTAGCCCTGCTCGTCCTCGAAGAACTTGTCGACATAGCCGACCTCCAGCGGGATGCCGAGAGCCCGAAGGTCGTCCTTGTCCCGCTCGAACATCCGGTCGAAGGCCTCGTGGCTGCTGGCGCGGTAAGGCTCCATCAGCTCCCGGATCTGTTCCTTGGTCGTGTAGTTGCGCGCGACCAGCAGCAGGATCACCAGGTTGAGCAGGCGTTCGGACTTCGCGGCGGACAAGGGTCTGTCTTCCTCCCTCAGCCCACGCCGAGCACGTCGACGACGAAGACCAGGGTCGAGTTGGCCGGGATGTTGGGTTGTGCGGTGGCACCGTAGGCGACCTGCGGCGGGCAGATGATCATCACCCGGGCGCCCTCCTTCTTGCCCGCGAGGGCGGTGTCCCAGGCCTGGATCACGCTCCCGAGACCGATGGAGAACTTGGCCGGCTCCCTGGTGAAGGTCTCGTCGAACGGCTTCCTGGCCCCCCAGACCGCACCGAAGTAGTCGGCCTCGATCCGGTCCGGGCTCTCCACCGCAGGTCCGGTTCCCTCACGCAGGGTCACGACCTCGAGCTTCTTGGACTTCGTCGCCCTCGAGAAGTCGAAGCCGACCGGGAGCCCGTCCTTCTCCTGCAGCACCGGTGCGGTCGGCGAAGGCGCCGGCGAGGCGCCGGTCGGCCCGTCCAGCACGGACGTGGGGTCGGTGGAGAGGATGTCGGCGACCATCACGACCGGGTCCCCGCCCTTGATGCCGATCTGAGGAGCGCCGTCCTCGCCGTACGCGTCGTCGGAGGTGGAGGCGACCACCAGCCGGCTGTGGGCCGCCTTGCCGATCAGCGCCTCGGTCAGGGACGGGAAGATCTGGTCGCCGAGCATCGCCTCGAGCGGACGCTGACCTTCGTCGTAGGTGGAGACCGCGGTCTCACCGGTGCGGCCGTCGGCCAAGGTGAGCTGGAGGATCGTGGTGGCGTCGCCGCCCACCTTCTCCCCGTCCCCGTCCACCTCTGCCCACGACGTGCTCTCCGGGACCTTCAGTGGCGCGTCGATCTCGATCGTCGGCTTCTCGCCGAAGTCGCCGGTGACCATGATCTGGTCCTTCAGGCTGGCGGCCTCCTTCTTCTCGGCAGAGCCGCAGGCGGTGGCGCAGAGAGTCAGGGCCACCAGGACGGCGGCGGCACGGTGGAGCTGGGTCACATTCCCTCGATCAGTCGCTCGACCCGCTCGTCGTGGGAGCGGAAGGGGTCCTTGCACAGCACGGTGCGTTGGGCCTGGTCGTTGAGCTTCAGGTGTACCCAGTCGACGGTGAAGTCACGCCGGCGCTCCTGCGCACGCTTGATGAAGTTGCCCCGCAGCCGCGCCCTCGTGGTCTGCGGCGGCACAGACTTGGCCCGGAAGATCTCGAGGTTGTTGGTCACCCGCTTGACTGCTCCGCGCTTCTCGAGCAGGTAGTAGAGCCCGCGCTCGCGGTGAATGTCGTGGTAGGCGAGGTCGAGCTGGGCGACCCGGGGGTGGCCGAGCGGCAACCCGTGCTTGGAGCGGTAGCGGTCGATCAGCTTCCACTTGATCACCCAGTCGATCTCGCGCTCGACCAGGGACAGGTCGCCCGAATCGACCGCCTTGAGCCCGCGCTCCCACAGGTCGAGCGACTGCTCGATCACGGGAGTGTGCAGCTCGCGCCGGTCCACGAAGTCGCGAACCCGGGAGAGGTACTCCCCCTGGATGTCCAGGACGCTGGCCTCGCGGCCGTTGGCGAGGCGGACCTTGCGGCGACCGGTCATGTCGTGGGAGATCTCGCGGATCGCCCGGATGGGGTTCTCCATCGTGAGGTCGCGCATCACCACGCCCTCCTCGATCATCCGCAGGACGAGGTCGCAGCTGGCCACCTTGAGCATCGTGGTGGTCTCGCTCATGTTGGAGTCGCCCACGATCACGTGCAGGCGCCGGAACCGCTCCGCGTCGGCGTGCGGCTCGTCGCGGGTGTTGATGATGGGCCGCGATCTGGTGGTCGCGCTCGAGACGCCCTCCCAGATGTGCTCGGCACGCTGGCTCACGGAGTACGACGCCCCGCGCGGCGTCTGGGTCACCTTCCCGGCGCCGCAGATGATCTGCCGGGTGACGAGGAACGGGATCAGCACGTCGGCGAGCTTGCTGAACTCACCGTGCCGGCTGACCAGGTAGTTCTCGTGGCACCCGTAGGAGTTGCCGGCGCTGTCGGTGTTGTTCTTGAACAGGTAGACGTCGCCGGAGATGCCCTCGTCACGGAGCCGGCGCTCGGCGTCGACCAGCAGGCCCTCGAGGACCCGCTCCCCCGCCTTGTCGTGCGTGACCAGGTCGACGATGTCGTCGCACTCCGGGGTGGCGTACTCCGGGTGGCTCCCGACGTCGAGGTAGAGACGCGCGCCGTTGGCCAGGAACACGTTGCTGCTGCGCCCCCAGCTGACCACCTTGCGGAACAGGTAGCGGGCGACCTCGTCCGGTGAGAGGCGGCGCTGGCCCTTGAACGTGCACGTGACGCCGTACTCGTTCTCGATCCCGAAGATTCGCCTGTCCACGGTCACACCCTAGGCCGCGGCTGGGGATATCGGGTCAGGGCGCGACGGGCGGCTCGTCCTCGGGCGTGGCTCCCTCGACGTCGCCGGCTGGGTTTTCGGGCTCCGGCTTGGCGGTCTGCTCGGGCTCGGAGGGGGCCGGCTCGACGAGGAGCGAGCCCAGCACCTGGCCGTTCACGCGCTTGAACTTGCGCTCCTGGGAGCGGGTCCGGTCGAGCACCGCGACCTCGAGGTCGCGCGCCGGGATGTCCCGGTGGCCGGTGTCGTTGTGACCCAGCGCCGCAGCGGCCAGTTTGATGGCGTCGTCGCGGGAAAGGCCCTGGGTGTAGCGCTCCTCGAGGTACTTCGTCACGGACTCGGCCGCGCCGCCCATGACCGCGAAGTCGTGCTCCTCGACGACCTGGCCGTCGAAGGTGAGCCGGAAGACCTGGTCGTCGTCGGGGGTGTCGCCCACCTCGGCGACGAAGATCTCGATCTCGTAGGGCTTCTCGCCGCCGCTGGAGAAGATCGTGCCCAGGGTCTGGGCATACGCGTTGGCCAGGCCGCGGCCGGACACGTCGCTGCGGTCGTAGGAGTAGCCCCGCATGTCGGCGAGCCGCACTCCCGCGATGCGCAGGTTCTCGAACTCGTTGTAGCGACCGACGGCCGCGAAGGCGATCCGGTCGTAGATCTCACTCACCTTGTGCAGCGCCGCCGACGGGTTCTCGGAGACGAACAGCACGCCGTCGACGTAGCGGATCACTGCCACCGATCGGCCGCGCGCGATCCCCTTGCGCGCGAAGTCCGCCCGGTCCTTCATCATCTGCTCCGGGGAGACATAGAAGGGCATGGTCATGCGGGGCCTCGCTCCGCTCGGGCCGGGCATGCCCATGCCGGGGCGCTCTGCTGAATTTTCTCGCTTCGCTCGGGCATATGAGTGGGTCGCTCCTCGTCAGATCAGGGGGGCCGCGGGGCCGTCGGGACGCTGCAGCCGGCCGGCGACGATCTGGTCGGCGATCTCCGCGACCTCCTCCTGGGAGAGGCGGACGTGGCCGGCGGCCGTGATCGCGCTCACGACCGGGAAGATCCGGCGGGACAGGTCGGGGCCTCCGGTTGCCGAGTCGTCGTCCGCGGCGTCGTACAGCGCCTGCACGACGGAGGTGACGCACTCGGTCTGGTCGAAGTCGTCGCGGTAGAGCTTCTTCAGCGACCCGCGGGCGAAGACCGATCCAGAGCCCACCGAGTGGAAGGCAGTCTCCTCGTAGCGGCCACCGGTGACGTCGTAGGAGAAGATCCGGCCGTGCTCCTTGATCAGGTCGTAGCCGGCGAAGAGCGGCACCACCGCCAGGCCCTGCATCGCCATCCCGAGGTTGCCGCGGATCAGGGCCGAGAGCCGGTTGGCCTTGCCGTCCATCGAGAGCGTGGTGCCCTCGATCTTCTCGTAGTGCTCGAGCTCGGTCTGGAAGAGACGGACCATCTCGACTGCGAGGCCGGCCGTTCCGGCGATGCCGACGGCGGAGTACTCGTCTGCGGGAAAGACCTTCTCGATGTCGCGCTGGGCGATGATGTTGCCCATCGTGGCGCGCCGGTCACCGGCCATCACGACGCCGCCCTTGTACGTCGCGGCCACGATCGTGGTCGCGTGTGGCGCCAGGGACGTGGCGTCTCCCGGAGGGAGCGGCCGGCGTGAGGGCAGCAGGTCGGGCGCGACCGACCCGATGAACTCCGCGAACGAGGACGTCCCGGGGGTGAGGAACGCGTGCGGGAGCCGGGCATCACTCATGAACGGTCACTGCCCGCCCTTCTGGATGAACGACTTCACGAAGTCCTCGGCGTTGGTCTCGAGCACGTCGTCGATGTCCTCGAGGATGGCGTCGATGTCCTCGTCGAGCTGTTCCTTGCGTTCGGAGACGGCGTCGGCCGGCGCTGGTGCGGCGTCGGCCGGCTCCTCCTCGTCATGGGACTTGCGCGGTTGCTTCTGCTCCTGCGCCATCGCGACCTCCTACCTACGTCGTTGTCCCGACCCTATCCAGTGACCCGAGGCGGGCGGGCCTGAACACACCACACGCGTGAATCAGAGGGGTGCTGGCCGTCTCCCGTGCGTCGGCCCGCCTCCCACAAATCGTGACGAATACGTGGTCGGATAGGAGCGACCCGCTACTGACCTTGCGAAGAGGAACCGATGTCCCTCGTGCTCAAGGCCTTCCCCCATGGCAGGCCCAGACCCCGTGTGCGCCCTGCGCTGGCGCCTGTCCTCGTGACGGTCCTCGCCCTGGTGGCCGTGCTGCTCCCCCTCCATGGCACCGCCGAGGCCAAGCGCAAGCCGATGGACCACAAGCGGGGCCACCACTCGTCGCGTGCCCACAAGGTGCCCAAGGTCGTGGGGCAGCCTCGTCGCAACTACGTGATTCCGCCCGGCAGCTACTTCAACTTTCCGAACCGCGGCAAGGCGGACCAGATGGCGATCCGCAATCGGATTCTTTACTCGATCCAGAGCACCTGGGGTGGAAAGAGGAACTCCCTGGGCGGTCCGCTCCCCGCGAACGGCAGGATCCGCATCGCCACCTGGTCGTTCGACGACTGGGTCATTGCGCGCGCTCTCGTCGCGGCGCGCGACCGGGGCGTCAGCGTCCAGGTGGTGGCGGCCAAGGCGGCCAATCGCGGCATCCCGTCTTGGCGGTGGCTGCGCAAGAAGCTCGGGTCCAACCTCTATCGCCGCGGCTATCCGATCACCCGCGCGATGCACAGCTTCGCCCGTCAGTGCCCGGGATCGTGCCGCGGCTTCGGCGGAACGCAACACGCGAAGTTCTTCCTGTTCGACAATGTCGGCGCCGCGCACAAGCGCAATGTGGTGATCCAGAGCTCGGCGAACCTCACCGGCATGGCCTTCGAAAACCAGTGGAACCAGGCGCAGGCGATGCACTCGGTGCTGGCCTACCGGGACTTCGACGCGATCCACCGGCAGATGGTCGTCCGACGGCGCCTGGCCCAGCCCTACCACGTGAAGCTGATGGGGTCGGTCACGAACTACTTCTTCCCGCGTCCCCGGGCCACACCGGCCCAGGACCCGGTCATGCAGAACCTCAACGCGGTTAACTGCCACGGAGCGACGACCGGCCGTGGCAGCGGCAGGACGATGATCCGGGTCACCGAGTACGCCTTCTACGGGGACCGCGGGGCCTGGATTGCCAAGAAGCTCCGTTTCCTGTGGGAGGCGGGCTGCGACGTCGCCATCATCTACGCCGTGAGCAGCCGCCCCGTGATCAGCATCCTGCGCAAGCGTTCGGGCCGGGGACCGGTCCCGATGCGGCAGTCGGTGGTCAAGGACTCGCTGGGGCAACATCGTGAAGTACAACCACAGCAAGTGGATGACGATCACCGGTCACTGGAACAACTCGACGGCGGCGTACATGACCTTCAGCGGGTCAGCCAACTGGGCGACGCCGGCGTTCGGCGCCGACGAACACATGCAGCGCATCCTCAGCCGCGACGTGGCTCTGCGCCACCTTGCAGCGTTCGCCAAGACCTGGCGCCAGCGGACCTCCACGCCGCCCACGGCCGGTCGGGTCGCGTCGTTCGGCCGGACAGCCGGCGTCGCGAGCGGCGAAATCCCCGAGGACATCCCTGAGGAGCCGGTCTTCGGGCAGGGCATCTACCGCTACCTCCCCGAGGACTGATCAGCGGCGGGTCAGGGCCTGGAACAGCCCGAGTGCTGTGTCGTGGCTGTCGAGCAGCGCGCCGACGTGTGCCTTGCTCCCCCGCAGCGGGTCGATCGTCGGCACGCGCTGGAGCGACTCGTGCCCCGGCAGGTCGAAGATGACCGAGTCCCAGGAAGCGGCGGCGATGTTGTCGGCGTACTTGCTCAGGCAGCGGCCGCGGAAGTAGGCGCGCGTGTCCTCGGGGGGCTCGTGCATGGCCTCCTCGATGACCTTGTCCTCGACCAGCCGCTTCATCCTGCCCAGCTTGACCAGCCGGTGGTAGAGCCCCTTCTCCGGGCGCAGGTCGGCGTACTGCAGGTCGATCAGGTGCAGCTTCGCGTCGGACCACGCGAGCCCGTCCCGGTCACGGTAGGAGTTCAGCAGCTTGAGCTTCGCGACCCAGTCCAGCTCGTCGGCGCACTCGAAGGGATCGCGCTCGAGCCTGGTGAGCACGGACTCCCAGCGAGCCAGCACGTCAAGGGTCTGGTCGTCGGCCTCGCCGCCGCGGCGCTCGGCGATGTGCTTCTGCACGAGGTGGAAGTACTCCCACTGCAGCTGGACCGCGGTCAGGGTGCGGCCGTCGTTCATCTCGAGCAGGTGGGTGAGGCTCGCGTCGTGGGAGACCTGCTTCAGCGAGGCGACCGGACGCAGCACGGTCAGGTCGGTGGTGATGAACCGGTCCTCGATCAGCGTGAGCACCAGCGCCGTGGTGCCGACCTTGAGGTAGGTCGAGATCTCGGAGAGGTTCGCGTCGCCGAGGATGACGTGCAGGCGGCGGTACTTCTCCGGGTCGGCGTGCGGCTCGTCCCGGGTGTTGATGATCGGCCGCTTCAGGGTCGTCTCGAGCCCGACCTCCACCTCGAAGTAGTCGGCCCGCTGGCTGATCTGGAAGCCGTCGCCGTGGCCGTCCTGGCCGAGGCCGACCCGCCCCGCGCCGCAGACCACCTGCCGGCTCACGAAGAACGGCGTCAGGTGACGGACGATGTCGCCGAAGGGCGTCGACCGGCGCACCAGGTAGTTCTCGTGGGCGCCGTACGACGCCCCCTTGTTGTCGGTGTTGTTCTTGTAGAGCAGCAGGTCGCCCTCGCCACTCACCGAGGCGAACCGGCATGCATCGAGCGCGATCTGCTCCCCCGCCTTGTCCCACCGGACGATGTCGAGCGGGGTGGTGCACTCCGGCGTGGAGTACTCCGGGTGCGCGTGGTCGACGTAGAGCCGGGCCCCGTTGGTGAGGATGACGTTCGCCAGGCCGAGGTCCTCGTCGGTGAGCTGGCTCGGGTCGGCCGCCTCGCGGGACATGTCGAAACCGCGGGCGTCGCGGAGTGGCGACTCCTCCTCGAAGTCCCAGCGTGCGCGGCGCGCCTTCAGCGTCGCGGTGGCATAGGCGTTGACCAACCGGGTGCTCGCGACCATCGGGTTGGCGTGCGGGTGACCCTGCACGGAGATGCCGAACTCGGTCTCGGTCCCCATCACCCTGCGCACGCTCATCCGGGGTCCCCGGGCAAGCGGGAGCGCAGCGAGTGGTTGCTTGGGGTGGTGCTCACTGTGCGAGCGTACGTGCGGCATCAGTCTAGACCGCGTTCCGGGTCCTGGGCTGTTCTGCGTGTTAGATTCTGCGAGCCCCTTGCTGGGCGTCTCGGCCACTTTTCACTGGGGGAAGCCCACATGTTCAACCGTCGCACTGTCGCGCTTGTTGCAGGCCTGATCGTCCTCGCAGGCACTCTCAATGTCCCGGGCACAGCGACTGCTGCGCCCTCACCCCGCGCCGCGAGTCCGCAGAAGGCCCCGAGCGGCATCAGTGTCCGGTCCGCCTGGACGCCGTCGCGCAACTATGTGATGCCCCCCGGCAGCGTGTTCAGCTTCCCGAACGCCGGAGCCGCCAACAAGCTCGCGATCCGCAACAGAATCCTGTTCACGATCCAGGGCGTGTGGGGTGGTCCGCGCGACCGCAACCGGCTCCCGATCAACGACGGCTCCATCCGGATCGCCACGTGGTCCTTCAACGACATGGCCGTTGCGAAGGCCCTAGTCGCTGCCCACAACCGCGGCGTCAGTGTCCAGGTGGTCGCAGCGGCCAGCCGCAACAAGAAGGAGAAGGCGTGGCGGTTGCTGCGCAACAAGTTGGGCGGCAACTATTACAAGGCCGGCGTCGCCAACTCCTCGGACAAGGTCAGCTTTGCGCGCGCGTGCCGCGGCGCCTGCCGGGGACGCGGCGGCACACACCACTCGAAGTACTACCTGTTCAACGACGTCGGCAGCAACCACGTCGAGAACGTCGTTATGCAGTCCTCCGACGAACCTCACCAAGATGGGCTACCAGGGCCAGTGGAACCAGGCTCAGGTGTCCTGGTCGCCGACGATCTACAACAACTACCTGGCGATCTTCCGCGAGGACCGCCTCGGGATTCCGCAGCGGTTCCCCTACCGCCGTTACGTCGTCGGGCAACGTCACGAACATCTTCTATCCCAAGCCCGGGAGCTCGGCCTCGACCGACCCGGCGATGCAGGTGCTGAACCAGACGCGGTGCACCGGCTCGACCGCGGGCAGCAACGGCCGGACGAAGATCCGCGTCATCAACTACGCGATCTACGACTCCCGAGGAGTATGGCTCGCCAAGAAGCTGCGCAGCCTCTGGAACGCCGGCTGTGACGTCTCGATCATCTACTCCCTCTCGACGCGGCCGGTCCTCGCGATCCTGCGCAACGGGTCCGGCCGTGGCCCCGTCCCGATGCGGCAGTCGGTGATCACGAACGGCAAGCGCGAGATCGTCAAGTACAACCACAGCAAGTGGATGACGATCGCAGGGAACTGGGGTGGCTCGACGGCCACGTACCTGACCTATGCCGGCTCCACCAACTGGAGCAACGCGGCCTTCGGGAACGACGAGCAGATCCAGTTGATCAACGCCTACGGGACCACCCGGGCGCACATGCTCAACTTCAACCGGACCTGGGCACAGCGGTCATCGCACGCCCCTGGCTACGGTGTCAGGCCCCGTGAGGCTCGCCTGCTGCCGCCCGGCAACACCATCCCGTTCGGCAAGGGAGCCTTCAAGTACTTGTCCCCCAACGGCGACTAGCAGAGCGCCGGCGCCGGAACCGGACCGAAGATCCAGCAAAGGGCGCCGACCGCGAGGTCGGCGCCCTTCGTCGTGCGTAGGTTCGCTCAGAGGTACTGACCGGTGTTGGCGACGGTGTCGATCGAGCGGCCGGGCTCGGTGCCCTGCTTGCCGGTGATCAGCGTGCGGATGAACACGATCCGCTCGCCCTTCTTGCCCGAGATCCGCGCCCAGTCGTCGGGGTTGGTGGTGTTGGGCAGGTCCTCGTTCTCCTTGAACTCATCGACGCACGCCTGGAGCATGTGCTGGACCCGCAGACCCGGCTGGTCATGGTCGATGACCTCCTTGATGGCCATCTTCTTCGCGCGGTCGACGATGTTCTGGATCATCGCTCCGGAGTTGAAGTCCTTGAAGTAGAGGACTTCCTTGTCGCCGTTGGCGTAGGTCACCTCGAGGAAGCGGTTCTCCTCGGACTCGGTGTACATGCGCTCGACGGTCGCGGTGATCATGCCGGCCACGGTCGCGTCCTTGTCGCCACCGAACTCGGCGAGGTCGTCGGCGTGCAGCGGCAGCTCGGCCTTGAGGTACTTGGTGAAGATGTCGCGCGCGGACTCGGCGTCCGGACGCTCGATCTTGATCTTCACGTCGAGTCGTCCGGGCCGCAGGATGGCCGGGTCGATCATGTCCTCGCGGTTGGAGGCGCCGATGACCAGCACGTTCTCGAGCCCCTCGACACCGTCGATCTCGGAGAGCAGCTGCGGGACGATGGTGTTCTCGACGTCGGAGGAGACACCTGAGCCACGGGTGCGGAACAGCGAGTCCATCTCGTCGAAGAACACGATGACGGGTGTCCCCTCGCTCGCCTTCTCACGGGCGCGCTGGAACACGAGCCTGATGTGCCGCTCGGTCTCGCCGACGTACTTGTTCAGCAGCTCGGGACCCTTGATGTTCAAGAAGAACGAACGACCGGACTGACCGGTCTTCTCCGCGACCTTCTTGGCCAGCGAGTTGGCGACTGCCTTGGCGATCAGGGTCTTGCCACAACCGGGAGGACCGTAGAGCAGGACGCCCTTCGGCGGCTTGAGCTGGTAGTCCTTGAACAGCTCGGGGTAGAGGTAGGGCAGCTCGACCGCGTCGCGGATCTGCTCGATCTGGCCGGAGAGCCCACCGATCGAGGTGTAGTCGATGTCGGGCACCTCCTCCAGCACGAGCTCCTCGACCTCGGACTTGGGCACCCGCTCGTAGACGTAGCCGGACTTCGCGTCGAGCAGGAGCGAGTCACCCGCACGCAGGGTGATCTCCTTCAGCGGGTGGGCCAGCCGGACCACACGCTCCTCGTCGGCATTCGCGATCACCAGGACGCGTTCGCCGTCGGCGAGCACCTCCTTGAACATCACGACCTCGCCGACCTCCTCGAACTCGAGCGCGGCGACGACGTTGAGGGCCTCGTTGAGCATGACCTCCTGGCCCTTGGACAAGATGTCGAGGTCCACGGACGGGCTCACGTTGACGCGCAGCTTGCGACCGCCGGTGAACACGTCGACGGAGTCGTCCTCGTTGCGCTTGAGGAACGTGCCGAACCCGGTGGGTGGCTGCGCCAGCCGGTCGACCTCTTCCTTGAGGGTGACGATCTGGTCGCGCGCCTCACGGAGGGTCTGGGCGAGTCGCTCGTTCTGCGAGGTGACAGCGGCCAGTGAGCGCTGGGTGTCGAGCAGCCGCTGGTCCAGCGCACGTGCACTGCCGGGGGCGTCGGCGAGCCGGCGGCGCAGATCCGTGACCTCCGCTTCCAGGAAGGAGACCTGGTTCAGCAGCTGGGCAGTGGTCGGTCCGTGTTCGGCACCTGGGTCAGGCACGTGAACCACCTCCGTGGGCAGGATCTGGATTTCGACCCTACTCGGCCGGGACCAGATGCAAAGGCGTTGAGCGCGTGTCTCACTCGTCACGTTGCAGATCTGCAACCTGGTCGGCATCCTGTGGCATCCCGGCGGGACGTGGGCCGTCGTAGTCGACGCCGTAGGCGCCGGGTGCCGGCCGTCTCTTCTTGCGTGGAGCGGCGTTGCCCGGCGCCATCCGGCGCGCGGTGACCAGGAAGCCGGTGTGACCGTTCATCCTGTGCCCCGGCCGGACGGCCAGGCCTTCGACGTGCCAGTCCCGCACGAGTGTCTCCCAGGGCTGCGGCTCGGTGAACTCCCCGTGCGCGCGCAGGGTCTCCACGATGCGCGCGAGCTGCGTGGTGGTCGCCACATAGGCGACGACGATGCCGCCCGGAGTCAGGGCGTCGGCGACCACGTCGACGCACTCCCACGGAGCGAGCATGTCGAGTACGACGCGGTCGACGGTGCCGGGCTCGTCCCCGGACGGCAGACACTCGACGAGGTCGCCCACCGTGAGCGTCCAGGCAGGATGGGACTCCCCTTCAGGGGCACCGAAGAACTGGTTGACGTTGCGCCGTGCGATGTCGGCGAACTCCTCGCGACGCTCGTACGACGAGACCCGTCCGGTCGGCCCGACGGCACGCAGCAGGGAACAGCTGAGCGCACCCGAACCAGCTCCGGCCTCGACCACGTGGGCACCGGGGAAGATGTCGGCCATCGCCACGATCTGCGCTGCGTCCTTGGGGTAGACCACAGCCGCGCCTCGGGGCATGGAGACCACGAACTCGCTGAGCAGTGGGCGGAAGACGAGGTACTCGCCACCCGAGGTGGAGGTGAGGGTGAAGCCCTCGTCGCGGCCGATGATGTCGTCGTGGGAGAGGCCGCCACGGTTGGTGTGGAAGGACTTTCCCTCCTCCAGGCAGATGTTGTGCCGCCGGCCCTTGGCGTCGACCAGCCGCACCCATTCCCCGGGACGGAGCGGCCCGCGGCGTACGCCGGACCAGTCGGGCGGTCCTGACGCGTCGGCCGTGGTCACTTGGCGGCGCCCTTCTCGAAGGCACGGTCGACATCCACGGTCGCCAGCACTCCGAAGATGGTGCCGTCAGGCTCGACGAGCACGTACTCCTCGGCGGGAGTGTTGGACATGGCCTTGATCAGGTCCTCCCCCGCGATGTCTGCGCCGAGCACCAGCCCGTCCTCGATGGTCCGCGCCACCGAGCTGACCGGAACCCAGGCACGGCGCTCCTCTGGAGTGGCCAGCAAGGCGGTCTCGTTCACCACTCCGCTGAGCCGGTCGTCGCCGGCGTGGACCACGATCGCGCCTGCACCGACCTCCTGGGCCTTCCTGACGGCCTCGGCGATCGGGAGCTCGTGTGCCACTGCGATGACCCGCCGGGCGAGCGGGCGTGCCTTGAGCGCAGGGAGGCGGCGACGGACGCGCGCGCTGACGATCGACGCCGTCGCACCGGACCACAGGAACGAGGCGATGATGACCGCCATCAGGTAGTCGAAGATGTCGGGCGTGCCGCCCAGCGCGCGGACCAGGGCGGGAAAGCCGAGGGTCAGCACGGCCGCCACACGGCCACCCCAGGCAGCGACGATGGTGCCCCGGTGCATGTTGTTGGTGATCTTCCAGACCAGCGCCCGGAGGACGCGTCCACCGTCGAGCGGTAGCCCCGGCACGAGGTTGAGCGCGCCGACGATCAGGTTCGCTCCTGCAAGGCCCTCGACCGCGAGCTGGAGCAGCCCGTCGGGAGTCACGAACCACAGGGCGACCGCGATGCCACCGACCGCGAGGGACGTCAGCGGACCCACGACGGCGACCTTGAACTCCTGCCCGGGCGTGCGGGTCTCCGAGTCGATCTCGGTGGCGCCGCCGAGGAAGTGCAGGGTGATCGACCGTACGCCGAGGCCGTAGCGCTGCGCCATCAGGGCGTGCGAGATCTCGTGGAGGAGCACGGAGAGGTAGAGCAGCACCGCGAAGGCGACCCCCGCGACGTACTTCAGGACACCCAGGTCGGGCTGCACCTGCTCGACGCGCGGTGCGATCAGGTAGGCGATCAGCACCGCGACGAGCAGCCAGGAGGAGCGGACGAGGACGTCGACGCCGGCAATCGAGCCGATGCGCAGCGTGCCGGGCGGGTACGACGACCGGCGGGGCTCTCCCCCGGGTGCGCCTGTCCCGTCTTCTTCGGTCACGCCCCAACGCTACCGGCGAGCAGAACGTGTCGGTCCGGCGACCTAGTGTGAGGCCATGGAGGAAGCGGCAGTGGTGAGCGCGGGCGACCTGGTCCAGGGCCGGACCCGCATCGGCACGCCCGTCGACGGCGAGCACGTCCTCGGCGCGCTGTCACCGAGCCGTGCGGGCGACTTCCGGACCTGTCCGCTGATGTTCCGCCTCCGCACGATCGACCATCTCCCTGAGCAGCCCTCGCCCCTCGCTGTGCGCGGCACCGTCGTGCACAAGGTGCTCGAGGACCTGTTCGACCTCCCTGCCGCCGACCGGACACCGGAGCGTGCCGAGGAGATGGTGCAGGACGCCTGGGAGTTCGTGCTCGACGCGGAGCCCGAGCTCGCGTCCATGTTCGTGACCGAGGGAGGCGCCGACCAGGGTGCGGAGATCGCCGACTGGCTGGCCTCGTGCCGCGAGAGCCTGCGCGGCTACTTCGCCCTCGAGGACCCGCGCCGCCTGGAGCCGGCCGAGCGCGAGGTCTACGTCGAGGCACTGCTGGACTCCAAGCTCCTGCTGCGGGGGTTCGTGGACCGGATCGACGTCGCTGCCGACGGTGCCTTGCGGGTCGTGGACTACAAGACGGGCAGCTCCCCCGGCGTCGGCTTCGAGGCCAAGGCGCTCTTCCAGATGCGCTTCTACGCGCTCGTCATCTGGCGGACCCGCGGGGTCGTCCCGGCGCTCCTGCAGCTGATCTACCTCGGTGACGGGCAGGTGCTCAGCTACCGGCCGGACGAGCAGGACCTGCGGGCGACCGAGCGGCTGGTCGAGGCGTTGTGGCACGCGATCGAGGACGCACGTGCCTCGCGCGAGTGGCTGCCCAGCCCCAGTGCCTCGTGCCGGTGGTGCAGCTACCAGGAGCACTGTCCGGCGTTCGGCAACGAGCCACCTCCCCTGCCGGAGGCTGTTGCCGAGCCGACCTAGCGGTGTGCGTTCGCGATCAGATCAGGAGCGGAGCTCGGCTGCTCGGGGCGGTCTGCTGGACTGCCTGGCAGCGGGACGCGGATCACGAACGTGCTGCCGACGCCGAACCGGCTCTGTGCGGTGATGGACCCGCCCATCAGCTGGGTCAGCTCCTTGCAGATCGCCAGCCCGAGTCCGTTGCCGCCATACCGTCTGGTCGTCGATCCGTCGACCTGCAGGTAGGACTCGAACACCGACTCCTGGTCCTCGTCCCGGATCCCGATGCCGGTGTCGTCGACCACGAACTCCACGACTTCGCCAGCGCCACTGCCTTGGTCATCAGCTTTGGCGGGTCGGACGATCAGGCGCACTTGTCCCTGGTGGGTGAACTTCAAGGCGTTGTCGAGGACGTTGGTGAGGACCTGGAACAGCCGGCCAGGGTCGCCCACCACCACTCGAGGCGCGCCCGAGTCGAGGCGCCACTCGAACGTGATGCCTGCCTCGATCGCCCTCAGCTCGTAGACGTCGGCGACGTCAGCCACCATGGCGTGGAGGTCGAAGGGCGACGAGGTCAGCTCGAGCTGTCCGGCCTCGATCCGCGAGAAGTCGAGGATCCCCTCGACCAGCGTCTTCAGCCGATCTCCCGAGCCCTGCATCTTCGTGAGGAGCTTGAGCTGGTGCTCGTCCAGGGTCGTGTCCTCGAGGAGCTCGCCTGCGGCGAGCACGGTGGTCAACGGGGAGCGGATCTCGTGGCTCATGTTGGCCAGGAACATGGACTTGGCAAGTGACGCCGCGAGCGCCGCGTCTCGGGCCGCCTCGAGCTCCCGACGGGCGCCTCTCTCGGAGCGGATCAGCCGTGTGGTGCGGACGAGGGCGAGCGTGCCCAGCAGCGCGGTGCCGACGAACAGCTCGAGCGCCTGATCGGGCTCGCCCCGCAGGTCAGCGGCCAGCTCGAGCGCGGCAGGCACGAACAGAGGGCCGATCACGACCACGAGCGCCCAGCCGTCGAGGGAGAGGCCGCTCGAGGCGTCGGCCCGAACCTCCCTGTATCGCCACACGGACCAGGCGGCCATCGCCGGTGCGAGCATCCAGGCGGCGTTCATCAGCACCAGCATGGTGCCTTCGGGTGCCTGCAAGTACATCAAGTTGGCGGCCAGCACGAGACTCGCGCTTATTGCGAACGAGACACCGATGGCCGCGCGCCCGTTCCGGCCCATCAGGACGCGCAGCACCAGTGCGAACAGCACCGAGCTCAACAGGGGGTATGCCGCCCAGACCATGCGCGTGAACGGCGGCACACTGTCGTCGACAGCGATGGCGTGGACCGAGATGTTCCAGATGACCAGCACGGTGACGACCACGATGGTGAGCACGTCGATCAGGAAGTCCAGGTCGACGCGGTTTGCGCTCCGGCTTCGACGCAGCAGGACCCACATCGCGGCGCCGAACACGAGATAGCTGGCCAGCCACGGGACGTCCGCAACGGACACGTCGGTCTCGGCACCGATGGAGTCGAGCACCCCGAACAGCACGTGACCCAGCATCGAGAGTGAGATCGCCGCTGCGATGAGACGTGGCACCAACCGCTGGCCACGCGGCGCGCGCTCCGCCCCGATCCAGGCACCGACACATGCGCCGACCGCCACGGCGAGATCGCAGGCAGTGGCGAGGACCATGTTGTCCGTGACGGCGTACACGACAATCGCCGTCAGCACTGCGACGCCAACGGCTCCAGTGACCAACACGGACTTTGCCTTCACTTCATGACGATATGCGCCCCAACAGATCCATGGGCGTTATCTTCCTTTTATCCGCCTTGACGACCCGCGTTCACGCAGGCTGAGGCCCTGCTGGTAACCCCAGGACTAGACACAGGGGTTTCAATCTTTGACAAAAGTTGCCAGCTGAGACTGCTAGCGGTGGTGCAGCCGGGCGAGATCATGCGGCTCGAGGCCGACGAGGCTCTCGAGCAGGACCCGCCGCTCCCCCGGTGGCACGGCGACGTGACTGGGTACGACGAGCACCTGGCAGCCTGCCGACTCGGCCGAGAGCGTGCCGGTCGGCGAGTCCTCGATCGCGAGCGTCTCGGCCGGAGGAAATCCGAGCAGCTCTGCCGCCCGCAGGTAGGCCTCGGGGTGCGGCTTGCCGTGTGCCACCTCGTCGCCACAGACCAAGGCAGCGAAGGACCCTTCGGGCAGGGCGTCCACGACCGGTTCCACGAACCGACGCCACGACATCGTCACCAGGGCGCACGGCACGTCGAGGTCGCGTAGTGCGCCGAGCAGCTCGCGCGCCCCCGGGCGCCAGGGCACCTCCTGCTTCACCCGCTCGACCACGCCGTCGAGCAGCTCCTCGACGATCTGGCGTGGCGTGCGGTCGATGCCCATGTGCTTGCGCATGTAGGTCGCTGAGTCGATCAGGTCCCCGCCGACGACCGCGAGCCCGTGCTCGCGCGTCCAGGTCCCGCCGTACTTCGTAGCGAGTGCGAACTCGCACTCCATCCAGTAGGGCTCAGTGTCGACCAGGGTGCCGTCCATGTCCCACAGGACGGCGTTGGGGAGGCTGTCGGTTTCCCCGGCCGACCGGGGAAACCTGACGTTGTCGGCCGAAGCATCACCCGACAACGTCAGGGATGGCCCATCAACCCCATCCGATTTGTCCATCAGTCCTCGGGGTCGTAGCCGAGGTTCGACGAGAGCCAGCGCTCCGCCTCCTGGAGCGTCCAGCCCTTGCGTTCGGCGTACGACTCCACCTGGTCGCGGCCGAGCCGGCCGACGACGAAGTACTGCGACTGCGGGTGCGAGAAGTACCAGCCGCTGACCGAGGCGCCGGGCCACATCGCCATCGACTCGGTGAGCTCGATGCCGGCCCTCTGCTCGACGTCCAGCAGCTCCCACAGGGTGGTCTTCTCGGTGTGCTCGGGACAGGCCGGGTAGCCCGGTGCGGGACGGATGCCGGTGTACTTCTCCGCGATCAGCGCCTCGTTGTCCAGGCCGTCGTCATCGGAGTAGCCCCACAGCTCGGTCCGCACGCGCTGGTGCAGCCGCTCCGCGAAGGCCTCGGCTAGCCGGTCGGACAGGGACTCCAGCAAGATGGCGCTGTAGTCGTCGAGGTCGTCCTTGAACTCCTTGATCTTGTCCTGGCCGCCCAGGCCCGCGGTCACCGCGAAGGCGCCGACGTGGTCCTTCAGCCCCGTCTCCCGGGGCGCGACGAAGTCGCCGAGCGAGCGGTTCGGGATGCCTTCGCGGTGCTCACCCTGCTGGCGCAGGTTGTGAAGCGTCGTGAGCACCTCGGAGCGATCCGCGTCGCGGTAGACCTCGATGTCGTCACCGACCGCGTTGGCAGGGAAGAAGCCGATCACGCCGTTGGCGGTGACCCACTTCTCCTTGATCATGCTGTCGAGCATCTCCTGCGCGTCGTCGTACAGCTTGCGCGCGGTCTCGCCCGTGGCCGGGTTGTTCAGGATGTCGGGGAACTTGCCCTTCATCTCCCACGCGTTGAAGAACGGCATCCAGTCGATGTACTCGCGGAGCTCGGCGAGGTCGTAGTCCTCGAAGACCCGGACGTTCGACCCCTCGTCGCCGGTGACCATCGCCGGCACCGGTGGGGTGTACGACGACCAGTCGATCGGCGTCCGGTTGGCACGGGCATCCTCGATCGAGAGCATCGGCCGGTCGTTCTTCGCAGCGTGGCGCTTGCGCAGCGAGTCGTAGTCGGCCTCGGTGTCCGCGAGCAGCTTGGGGCGCTGCTCGGGTGACAGCAGTGCCGCTGCCACCGGGACGGACCGGGAGGCGTCCTTCACCCACAGAACCGGACCCTTGTAGCGAGGAGTCACCTTCACAGCGGTGTGGGCGCGCGACGTGGTGGCGCCGCCGATCAGCAGGGGGATGTCGAAGCCCTGGCGCTCCATCTCGGTGGCGAAGTGCACCATCTCGTCCAGGGAGGGCGTGATCAGGCCGGACAGGCCGATCAGGTCGGCGCCGACCTCCTTGGCCTTGTCCAGGATCTTCTGCGCCGGGACCATCACGCCGAGGTCGATCACCTCGTAGTTGTTGCACTGGAGCACGACGCCGACGATGTTCTTGCCGATGTCGTGCACGTCGCCCTTCACCGTGGCCATCACGATGGTGCCGTTGGTGTCCTTGGCTGTGGCGTACTCGGGGTTGTCGAGCTTCTCCTGCTCGATGAACGGGATCAGGTAGGCCACTGCCTTCTTCATCACCCGGGCCGACTTCACCACCTGCGGCAGGAACATCTTCCCGGAGCCGAAGAGGTCGCCGACCACGTTCATGCCGTCCATCAGCGGACCCTCGATCACCTCGATCGGTCGGCCGCCACGGGCCTCGATCTCGGCCCGCAGCTCCTCGGTGTCCTCCGTGACGTGGGCGTCGAGCCCCTTGACCAGCGCGTGGGTGATCCGCTCGCCGATCGGGAGCGAGCGCCACTCGAGGGTCGCCACCTCCTGCTGCTCCCCGGAGCCGCGGTGCTTCTCGGCGATCTCCAGGAGTCGCTCGGCCGCGTCCGGACGACGGTTGAGGACCACGTCCTCGATGCGCTCGCGCAGCTCGGGCTCGATCTCGTCGTAGACGACCAGTGCGCCGGCGTTGACGATGCCCATGTCCAGGCCGGCCTCGATCGCGTGGAACAGGAATACCGAGTGGATCGCCTCGCGCACCGGGTTGTTGCCGCGGAAGGAGAAGGACACGTTGGAGATGCCGCCGGAGACCAGGGCCCCGGGCAGGTTCTGCTTGATCCAGCGGGTCGCCTCGATGAAGTCCACGCCGTAGTTGGAGTGCTCCTCGATGCCCGTCGCGAGGGCGAAGCAGTTCGGGTCGAAGATGATGTCCTCGCGCGGGAAACCGACCTCGTCCACCAGGATCCGGTAGGCACGCTCGCAGATCTGCTTGCGCCGCTCGAGGTTGTCGGCCTGGCCCTCCTCGTCGAAGGCCATCACGACCGCTGCCGCGCCGTACTTGCGGCACAGGCGTGCCTGCTCGCGGAACTTGTCCTCGCCCTCCTTCATGGAGATCGAGTTGACGATCGGCTTGCCCTGCACGCACCGCAGTCCGGCCTCGATGACCTCCCACTTGGAGGAGTCGACCATCACCGGCACCCGGCTGATGTCGGGCTCACCGGCGATCAGCTTGGTGAAGCGGTCCATCGCCGCGACGCCGTCGATCATGCCCTCGTCCATGTTGATGTCGATGATCTGGGCACCGGCCTCGACCTGCTGGCCGGCCACGGTGAGGGCGGCGTCGTAGTCGCTGGCCTTGATCAGGTTGCGGAACTTCGCGGACCCGGTGATGTTGGTGCGCTCGCCGATGTTGACGAAGAGGGAGTCCTCGTTGATGTTGAGTGGCTCGAGGCCGGAGAGGCGCATCGCCGGCTGGGGCTCCGCGACCTCGCGGGGCGTGGCCCCGTCGACCACGTCCGCGATACGCCGGATGTGGGCGGGGGTGGTCCCGCAACAGCCGCCGACGAGGTTGATCAGACCGGCGCCGGAGAACTCCTCGAGCACGGCCGACATCTGGTCGGGGGTCTCGTCGTACTCACCGAACGCGTTGGGCAGGCCCGCGTTGGGATAGCAGGAGACGAAGCAGTCGGCGACGCGCGACAGCTCGGCGAGGTAGGGCCGGATCTCGGCCGCTCCGAGAGCGCAGTTCAGGCCGATGGCCAGCGGGCGTGCATGTCGCACGGAGTTCCAGAACGCCTCGGTGACCTGTCCGGAGAGGGTCCGGCCGGAGGCGTCGGTGATGGTGCCCGAGACGATCACCGGCCAGCGGCGCTCACGCTCCTCGAACAGCGTCTCGAGAGCGAAGATCGCGGCCTTGGCGTTGAGCGTGTCGAAGATCGTCTCGATCAGCAGCAGGTCGGCACCGCCGTCGACGAGGCCGGCGGCTTGTTCGGTGTAGGCCTCGACGAGCTCCTCGAAGCTGGTGTTGCGGAACCCCGGGTCGTTGACGTCGGGTGAGATCGACGCGGTGCGGTTGGTCGGCCCCAGTCCCCCGGCGACGTACCGCGGTCGCGTCGGGTCGGACTCGGTGACGCCGTCGGCGGCCTCGCGCGCCAGCCGTGCGGACTCGTAGTTCAGCTCGTAGGCGAGGTCCTCCATGCCGTAGTCGGCCTGGGAGATCCGCTGGGCGCTGAACGTGTTCGTCGCCACGATGTCGGCGCCGGACTCGAGGTACTCCTTGTGGATCGACCGGATGATGTCCGGCTGGGTCAGGCTGAGCAGGTCGCTGTTGCCGCGTACGTCGCTGTCCCAGTCGGCGAAGCGCTCGCCGCGGTAGCCGCTCTCGTCGAGCCCGTGCCCCTGGATCATCGTGCCCATCGCGCCGTCGATGACGAGGATGCGCTCGGTGAGGAGGTCCGTCAGGGCCTCCGTGGCGTCCGGGCGCTCCAATGAAGGGCGCTCGGTGTTGCGGGCGTTGCTCACTGATGCACTCCGGTGTGTCGACGAACCCCAAGCCTAGGCAGCGCTGCCACCGGGGACGGACCATTTTCACATGGTGGCCCGCACTAGTGTGGCCACGTGATCGAGATCGATGACGTGCCTCGCCTCGTCAATCCAGTGATGGTCGCGGCGTTCGAGGGCTGGAACGACGCCGCAAACGCTGCCACCGGGGTCGTGGACCACCTCATCGACGTCTGGGGCGCCGAGGTCGTCGCCGTGGTCGACCCCGAGGAGTTCTACGACTACCAGGTCAACCGGCCGATGATCGGCACGACTGACGACGGCATGCGCCGGATCACCTGGCCCTCGACCCAGGTGTACGTCGCGCGGCCACCCGGCGCCGAGCGTGACGTCGTACTCCTGCGCGGCATCGAGCCCAACATGAAGTGGCGGCAGTTCTGCGCCGAGCTGCTCGCCTGCGCCGACGAGCTCGCCGTCGAGCTGGTGGTGACCCTCGGCGCGCTGCTCGCCGAGACTCCGCACACGCGTCCGATCCAGGTCAGCGGCACCGCCACCGAGCTGGACCTCGAGGACCGGCTGAAGCTGGAGCCGGCCACCTACGAGGGCCCGACCGGGATCATCGGCGTGCTGCAGGACGCGTGCATGCGTCTCGACGTACCGGCCGTGTCCTTCTGGGCAGCCGTTCCGCACTACCTCCCCCAGCCGCCCTGCCCCAAGGCGACGCTCGCGCTGCTGGGTCAGGTCGAGGACCTGCTGGAGACGAGCATCCCGCTCGGCGACCTCCCCGAGGACGCCAAGGCATGGGAGCGGGGTGTCGCGGAGCTGGCCGAGGAGGACGAGGACGTCGCGGAGTACGTCCGCAACCTCGAGGAGAGCCAGGACACCGCAGAGCTTCCCGAGGCGAGCGGCGAGGCGATCGCCCGGGAGTTCGAGCGCTACCTCAAGCGGCGCAACCGGCCCGACGAGTAGCCGATGCAGCTCCCGCACACCTTCGACTGGCACGGACGCCGGGTCGCCTGGGACCGGGTCGGTGACGGGCCGGCCGTGGTCATGTGTCACGGCACACCGTGGTCCTCGGTCCTGTGGAGGCCGTTCGCGCAGGCGCTCAGCAGGGACTTCACCGTCTTTCTCTGGGACATGCCGGGATATGGGCAGTCCTCGAAGGATCCTGACCACGCAGTCGACCTCGGCACCCAGTCCGAGCTGCTGCGGGACCTGCTGGACCACTGGGGACTGACGCGCCCGCACGTGATCGCGCACGACTACGGCGGTGCGGTCAGCCTGCGGGCGCACCTGCTGCACGAGGCGGGCTACGCCTCACTGGCCCTGGTGGACGTGGTGGCGCTCAGCCCCTGGGGGTCCGACTACTTCCGGCTGGTCGCCGAGCACGAGGACGTCTTCGCCGCGCAGCCGCCGGTTGTGCACCGTGGAGCGCTGGAGGCCTACATCTCGGGCGCCAGCCATCGTGGGCTGACCTCCACCCAGCTCGATGCGCTCACCGGCCCATGGCTCTCGGAGGAGGGCCAGGCGGCCTTCTACCGGCAGATCGCGGCCGCCGACCAGAGGTACACCGACGAGGTCGAGGGTCGCTACCAGGAGATGGCACTGCCGGTGCTCGTGGTCTGGGGCCGTGACGACACCTGGATTCCGGTCGACCGGGCGCATCGGCTGGCCGCACTCATCCCTGGAGCCGAGCTGGAAGTCATCGACGATGCGGGCCACCTGATCCAGTACGACGCCCCGGTGGAGCTGGCTGTCAGCCTGCAGCGCTGGCTCTCATCCGTTCAGAGCTGAACGCCCAGCGCCGAGTCCACCAGCGCCCGGACGACCTCGCCGGCCCCCGGCTCGCGGTCGTCGCCGAAGTCGGTCGCGTTGGCCCAGTGGTCGATCAGCCGCAGGGCGAAGGGCGCGTCCAGATCGGTGGCCAGCGCGGTGAGCACGTCGGTGACCAGATGCTCCGTGGGGGCGCCGGCCGGCTTGGCGGCTGCTCCACGCCACTTGTCCAGCCGGGCACCGGCGGCGGAGACGTCAGCCTCGTCCCACTGCCAGTCGCTGCGGTAGTGGTGCCCGAGCAGGACGAGCCGGATCACCATCGGGTCGAGCCCGCTCTCCCGCGCCTTGGACACCAGCACCAGGTTGCCCTTGGACTTCGACATCTTCTGCCCGTCGAGCCCGACCATTCCGGCGTGCACGTAGGCCTGCGCGAAGCGCGACCCCGGATCGGCCACCTGTGCCTCGGAGGCGCTCATCTCATGGTGCGGGAAGACCAGGTCGCTGCCGCCGCCCTGCACGTCGATCGCAGGTCCGAGGTGGGTGCGAGCGATCGCCGAGCACTCGACGTGCCAGCCGGGTCGGCCGCGCCCGAACGGTGAGTCCCACGCCGGCTCGCCCGGTCGTTCGGCCTGCCAGAGCAGGCAGTCGAGCGGGTCCTTCTTGCCCGGGCGGTCGGGGTCGCCGCCGCGCTCGGCGAACAGCCGCAGCATCTCCTCGCGAGTCCAGCCGGAGACCTCTCCGAAGCCGGGATCGTGGGTGACCGAGAAGTAGAGATCGCCGTCGACGTCGTACACGCTCCCGGCTGCCTGCAGCTGCTGGACCATGTCGACCACGAGCGGGATCGACTCGATCGCCCCGACGTAGGCGTCCGGCGGCAGCACCCGAAGCGCCTCCATGTCGGTCCGGAACAGCTCGGTCTCGCGCTCGGCGAGCGCAGTCCAGTCCTGACCGGTCTCGTTCGCCCGCTCCAGCAGGGGGTCGTCGACGTCGGTGACGTTCTGCACGTAGTGCACGTCGAGCCCCGCCGAGCGCCAGGCGCGGTTGAGCAGGTCGAACGCGACGTAGGTCGCGGCGTGGCCCATGTGCGTCGCGTCGTACGGCGTGATGCCGCAGACGTACATCCGGGCCGGACCTTCGGCCGGAGCCACCGTGCGCAGCGCCGCGGTCGAGCTGTCGAAGACGCGAACGGCCGGCCCCTGGGGAAGGGCGGTCGTCCGCGTCTCGCCGCCGGGTGAGCTCCACGCACGCATGGCGCCGAGCCTATCGGCCGCACTCAGAACGGCGGCCACGGGATCGAGGGCCAACCTCCTCTGGGGACCGGGAACGAGCCCACCCGCAGAAGCCGTTCGCAGCGTCGCGCGACGGCGTCCACCTCGCGCACGGTGAGCAGGTCCTCCAGGGAGTCGCGCAGGCCGCCGTCGAGCCCGTCGAGCACCGACTCCACGCCTGCACGTTCATCGACGGAGAGGCGCTGTCCGGCCCAGCCCCACAGCACGGTGCGCAGCTTGTCCTCCGTGTGGAAGCACACGCCGTGGTCGACGCCGTGCCGGTGTCCCCCGGCCATCGGCAGCACGTGACCGCCCTTGCGGTCGGTGTTGTTGGTGATGATGTCGAAGACCGCCATCCTGCGCAGCGGCTGGGAGTCCTCGTGGACGAGCATGACGGGCTCGTCCTGCGCCCCGCTGGCGTCGAGCACGTGCAGGTAGCCGGGCGGCACGACTCCCTCGGGTACGACGTCCACCGGGTCGGGTCCGTCCTCGGTGCCCTCGTCAGGCTCCATCCACAGCTGCACCATGCCGCGTCCGGCCGGGCCGTCGCGCAGCACCGTCGGCGGGACGATGTCCCAGCCGAGGTGGTCGGAGATCACCCAGGCGGCGTACTCCCGGTCCGCGAGGGTGCCGTCGGTGAAGTCCCACAGCGGTCGTTCGCCTGAGTTCGGCTTGTAGACGCACTGTGCGCCCGAGTCGCCCAGCCGGGTCAGGAAGGTGTGGTTCGAGGCAGGCATGATCCGCCCGAGCACGACCAGCTGGCCTTCGAGCAGCTCACAGGGGTCCGGCGCCTGCACGAGGGTCAGCTTCGCGTGCGCCGGTAGCCGTTGGCGCGCGGGCACAGGTGGCCGTCGGGGTCCATCGGGCCACCGCAGAAGGGGCACGGGGCTCGTCCTGCCGCCACCACCGACTCTGCCCGCGCCGCGAACGAGCGCGCCATCGCCGCGGACATCCGCACCAGGAGGACCTCCTCGGGCTCGGGCTCCTCGATCGGCAGGTCGATCAGCTCCTGCTCAGCGGCCTCGACGGGCAGCTCCACCTCGACCTCGACGACCGGGAAGACCTCGATCACGACCCGCTCGTCGCCGGCGTCCCAGGACAGCGTGATGGTGCCGGCGCGGAACTCCTCCTCGATCGGCTGGTCGAGTGGCTCGTTGTCGACCATCGCCACCGGCGTGATCGCGGGCACCGTGGCCGTGGCGTCGTCGGCCTGGATCAGCTCGTCGAGCAGCTCAGCGACCCGCTCGCCCAGGATCTGCACCTGCTGTTTCTCGAGGGCGACCGAGGTGACCTGCTTGCCGGCGCGCGCCTGCAGGAAGAACGTCCGCTGCCCGGGCTCGCCGACCGTGCCGGGCACGAAGCGCTCGGGCGGGTCGAAGCGGTGGACTACGGGCATGCGTCCGACCCTATTGCTTACCCGAAGCGCGTGCTCCCGAGGGACCGGCCCCTCCCCCGACGGCCGCGTCGCTGTCGCTGCGGCGAGAGCGGCGCCGCGCCGGCTTGGCCGCCAGATGGGCCAGCGATCCGGACCTGGAGTTCATCGTGACCACGAACGCCCGGTGCGGGGTGTAGCGGATCACGGACAGGCTGCCCGGGTCGACCATGATCCTCTGGAAGGCGTCCAGGTGCATGCCGAGCGCGTCGGCGAGGATCGCCTTGATCACGTCGCCGTGCGAGACCGCCACCCACACTGCGTGGTCGCCGGCCTCGGCCTCGATCGCCGCGTCCCGACCGCGGATCGCCGCCACCCCACGGGACGACATCTCCTGCAACGACTCGCCGTCAGGAAACCTGGCGGCGGACGGCTGGGTCTGCACCGTGCGCCAGAGCTTGTCCTTGGACAGCTTCTTCAGCTCCTGCCCGGTCCAGTCGCCGTAGTCGCACTCGAGCAGGCGCTTGTCGCTGACCGCGCGCACACCCGGGACCAGGAGCCTGGCGGTCTCGCGGCACCGCTCCAAGGGGCTGGTGACCACGACGACAGGCTCGAGCCCCGTCAGCCGCTCCGCAGCGGCCTTCGCCTGCGCGATGCCGGTGTCGTCGAGGTGCACGCCCTTGCCACGTCCCGCCAGCACGCCGGTCGCGTTGGCGGCAGTCCGTCCGTGGCGCGCCAGGATCACCGTTGCCATGCCCGGAGCGTACTGGCCTAACCTCAAGCCTGTGATCGTCGACAACGCGCTCTACCGCAAGGGGGAACGGGTCGACCTCGGCCTCGACAACCAGGACCTCGCCGGCGTGCGCGCCAAGGCGACCGAGGACCAGGACTTCGTGTGGGTCGGTCTGCACGACCCGACCAGCGAGGAGCTGGAGTCGATCGCAGACCTCTACGACCTGCACGCACTCGCGGTCGAGGACGCGATCAGCGCACACCAGCGGCCCAAGGTCGAGCGCTACGAGGACTCGCTCTTCATGGTGCTCAAGACCCTCTGGTACGTCGACGACGAGGACGCCGTCGAGACCGGTGAGATCAGCCTGTTCGTGGGTCACAAGTTCGTGATCACCGTCCGGCACGGCTCCGGCGGAGCCTTGAGCGAGGCGAGGCACCGGCTGGAGGGAATGAAGAACGTCCTGGCACACGGACCCTCCGCCGTCGTGTACGCCGTCTGCGACCAGGTCGTCGACCGCTACGAGGAGGTGGCCGGCTCCCTCCAGGTGGACGTGGACGAGGTCGAGGTGTCGGTGTTCTCCCCCGAGCGCACCAACGACTCCGCGCGCATCTACGTCCTCAAACGCGAGCTGGCCGAGATGCGGCGCGCCGTCCTGCCGTTGCGGGACCCCATGAACAAGTTCGCGATGGGTTCGATCCGCGAGATCCACAGCGACGCGGGACCGTACTTCCGCGACGTGGCCGATCACCTCACCCGCGTGGCCGAGACGATCGAGACGCTGGACGCCCTGCTCTCTGCGGCGTTCGAGGCGCACATCGCGCAGATCTCGATCCAGCAGAACGACGACATGCGCAAGATCACCGCCGCTGTCGGACTGGTCGCCGCGCCGACGTTGGTCGGCAGCATCTACGGCATGAACTTCGACCACATGCCCGAGCTGCACTGGATGTTCGGCTACCCGATGGCGCTGGGGTTCATGGTGCTCAGCTCGCTCGGCGTCTACCTGCTCGCCAAGCGTTCCGGCTGGCTCTAGGCGGTCAGCACGCCGGCCCACAGCATCCCGAGCGTGAACAGCCCGAGGGCGACCCGGTAGATCACGAACGGCATGTAGGAGCGCGTCGAGACGTAGCGAAGCAGCCAGGCGATGGCGGCGTACCCGACGACGAAGGACACCACGGTCGCCACGATCGTCGGTCCCCAGCCGTAGTCGTTGTGGCCGTTCGGGATCTCCTTGAGCTCGAACAGCCCGGCACCGACGACCGCCGGGATCGCCAGCAGGAATGCGAACCGGGTCGCAGCTTCGCGGTTCATGCCGAGGAAGAGCCCCATCGAGATCGTCGCGCCGGAGCGGGAGACACCCGGGACGAGTGCCGCCGCCTGCGCCAGCCCGAGGAGCACCGCGTGCTTCAGCCCGACCTGCTTCATGTCACGGGTGCCGGTCGACATCCGGTCGGCGAGGCCGAGGACCAGGCCGAGGACGATCAGCGCGGTGGCGATGACCCACAGGTTGCGCAGATCCTTCTCGATGACGTCCTTGAGGAGTACGCCGAGGATCACGATCGGCAGCGACCCGATGATGACGTACCAACCCATCCGCGCATCGAGGTGGCCGCGGTACTCGGGCTTGAACAGCGAGCGCACCCAGGTCGAGCCGATCCGCCAGATGTCGTGGCGGAAGTAGATGAGTACGGCGAGCTCGGTGCCGATCTGGATCACGGCCGTGAACGCTGCGCCGGGATCACCCCAGCCGAACAGCTCGGGAAAGATCCGCAGGTGGGCACTGCTCGAGATCGGAAGGAACTCGGTCAGCCCCTGGATCAGTCCCAGGACGACGGCCTTCAGGAAGTCGAGCACGCGGTCAGTGTAGGGACGCGCGACCCGGTGCCAGGGGTGGGTGTGCGCCACCGGCGAGCCGTGCGTCCGCCACTGGGGTGCGCTGGATAGCGTTTGGCCATGCAGCAGCGGTTCGTGGGCTCCACCGGACTCTCGGTCTCCCGACTGGGCCTGGGCACCATGACCTGGGGGCGTGACACCGACGAGCACGAGGCGCGTGAGCAGCTGGTTGCCTTCGTCGATGCGGGTGGCACGTTGGTGGACACCGCGGCCGGCTACACCGACGGTGACTCGGAACGGTTGATCGGCTCGCTCCTCGGTGACGTCTGCGAACGCGACGAGATCGTGCTCGCCACCAAGGCCGGCATCAGCCGTCGCGGCCGCGAGCGGGTCACCAATGCCTCGCGCGGTCACCTGATCAGCACGCTGGACGCGTCCCTGAAGCGCCTCGGCGTGGACCACGTCGACCTGTGGCAGGTGCACACCTGGGTGGACGACGCCCCGCTCGAGGAGACGCTGTCCGCCTTGGACTACGCAGTGAGCACCGGCCGGGCGTCGTACGTCGGGGTGAGCAACTACAGCGGCTGGCAGTCAGCGCAGGCAGCCACCTGGCAGCGCGCCGTGCCGGGCCGGGCGACGCTGTCGGCCCACCAGGTGGAGTACTCCCTGCTCAACCGTGCCGTCGAGGCCGAGGTGATCCCAGCCGCGCAGGCACTCGGCCTCGGGATCCTGCCGTGGTCCCCGCTGGGACGAGGGGTGCTGACCGGCAAGTACCGCAACGGCACGCCGGCCGACTCGCGCGCGGCCTCCCCGCACTTCTCCACGTTCGTCGGCCGCTACCTCGGAGAGGACTCCCAGCGAGTGGTCGAGGCGGTGGCGCGCGCTGCCGAGGGACTCGGCTGGTCGCTGCTCGAGGTCGCGCTGGCCTGGGTCCGTGACCGCCCGGGAGTCACCGCCCCGATCATCGGCGCCCGGACCGCTGCCCAGCTGCGGGAGTCGCTGCACGTCGAGGAGTGCGAGCTGCCCGTCGAGATCATCCAGGCACTCGAGGACGTCTCAGCAGATCTGGAGGTGGTCACGTGAGCTCTGCGAAGCAGCGCAGGGTTGACCGGCGTGCTCTGCGGCCCGGGGTCGAGTACGAGTTCGACAAGCTGCTCATCTCGCGCGAGGTGTCACGAGGGGCGGTCACCCGGATGCTGGTCGAGCTCGCCGAGCAGGACGGCTGGGAGCTGGACCGGCTGCGTCTCGGCGCCGACGGCACCCGACGGGTGCAGCTGCGCCGCCGGATCATCCGGCAGCGGATCGCCTATCTGATCTAGATCAGAGCTTGCCCAAGAACCTGTCGAAGACCCGCGCTCCGAACTCCAGCGCGTCGACCGGCACCCGCTCGTCGACACCGTGGAACAGGGCGGTGAAGTCCAGCTCCGCCGGCAGTCGCAGCGGGGCGAACCCGAAGCAGCGCATGCCCAGGTCGGCGAAGTACTTCGCGTCGGTGCCACCGCTCATCAGGTACGGCGCCACGAGCGCGTCCGGGTCCTCCTCGAGGAGGGACGAGGTCATCGCGTCGGCCATCTCTCCGTCGTACGGCGTCTCCAGGCCGGGCATCTTGGTGATGAAGTCGATGTCGACCTCGGGACCCGCGAGCTCGTGGAGCGTCGCGAGGAACTCGTCCTCGAACCCCGGCAGGAAGCGGCCGTCAACCTGGCCGCTCGCCTGCCCGGGCACCACGTTCACCTTGTAGCCGGCCTCGAGCATCGTCGGGTTGGTGGTGTGCCGGATCACCGCGCCGAGCATCCGGGCGGCGTCCCCGAACTCCTCGACCAGTGCCTCGGCGTTCTCGGGGGTCGCCTCGACGCCGGCGAGCTCGCCCACGGCACCGAGCAACACCCGCATCGTGGGCGTGAGCTGCACCGGCCACGGGTGCCGACCGATCCTGGCAACCGCCTCGGCGAGAGTGGTGACTGCGTTGTCGGGGTGGCGCATCGACCCGTGACCGGCGTTGCCCTTGGCGGTCAGCCGCATCCAGGCCATGCCCTTCTCCGCGGCCTCGATCAGGTAGAGCCGGCGCCCCCGGACGGTCGTGGAGAACCCACCGACCTCCCCCACGGCGTACGCGCAGTCCTCGAACCACTCCCGATGGCTCTGCACGAGTGGCCCGGCGCCCTTCGTCCCGCCCGCCTCCTCGTCGGCCGTGAAGCACAGCACGAGCGGCCGGTCCGGGACGGCCCCGGCGCGGGCGCGGGCACGCACGACGGAGAGCAGCATCGCGTCGAAGTCCTTCATGTCGACGGCGCCGCGGCCCCAGATCTGGCCCTCGTGGATCTCACCGCTGAAGGGGTGCAGCTGCCAGTCGGCAGCGTCGGCGGGCACGACGTCGAGGTGGCCGTGCAGCAGTATCGGGTCGCCCTCCGTGCCACCCCATCGGGCGAGCACATTGGTACGCCCGGGTTCGGCCTCCCAGAGCTCGGACTCGATGCCGACCTCATCGAGCAGCGTCGCGACGTGCTCGGCGGCCTTGCGCTCACCAGGTCCCGGTTGGTCGCCGTAGTTGGTGGTGTCCACGCGGATCAGGTCACGGCAGATCTCCGTGACCTCGGCGGAGGGGTCGTAGTCGGACGCGCTCATGCGCCCATAGTGCCCCAGCAGGTCCAGCGGCACGCGCGTCCCGGTCAGGACACGGTCAGAGCAGGTGGCGGGAGCCGACTCGCGGGCTCATGGAGCGGGGTTCCGACCAGCGGACGGAGCCGTCGGTCACGACGCCGAGCTGCAGCACCTCGGCGATCGGACGGGTCTTGGTCGCCTCCCAGGACCGGGGGTGCTTCCAGCTCTCCTCGAACACCTGGATCTCGAGGATGGTGGCGCCCTCCGGGGCCCGCGCGGCTGTGCGCTCACACCATGTCCGGGCCGACTTCATGTCGGGCCAGCGGCGCTCGACCAGCACTTCTTCGAACCCGTCGTCCTCGGGCACACGCATCTGCAACCGCCCCAAAGCGGTCGTGCCTACGCCCGCAGTCGTGACGGGGCGAGCCTGTGTGTCGTCCATGTTTCGAGGCTAGGGCCGGGGCGCTCCGAGAGCACGATCCGCCACCGCGCCACGGCGTACCTGTCTAGCCCGGTGACCCAGTGACGTTTTGCAGTCTCCCGCGTTGGGGAACGGCGCTACTTCTTGAATGCGTCCTTCACGTTGCCCGCGGCATCCTTGAGGTGCTCGACGGTGTCCTTGACCGAGGCCTCGACCTGGTCGGCCTTGCCTTCGCTCTCGAGCTCCTCGTTGTCGGTCGCCCTGCCGGTGCTCTCCTTGACCTTGCCCTTCGCATCCTTGAAGGAGTTGCTTGCCTTGTCCTCAACGCCCATGGTGATGTCCTCTCGTCAGTTTCTCCGACCCTAGCGGCGCGAGCCGGCCAGCACCGCTGAGTGTGACGTCCGTCGCAGCATCCGGGCTGCTGAGCGTGGGCGTACGCCCGCAGGTGTGATCGCGCTAACAGCTGCTAACTGCTCGGTTTGCACTTCAGGGGTCATGCATGGCTCCATGGTTCCTCGCGTTGCTTGCAAAAGACAGCGCACTGACACGAGAACCAGCCCGGTGGCGAAGCGCCCTCTGCTCGTCCCCCCGGGTGTGCCCCCTACAGGAACCTCAGACGAGCAGCGAGGCGCGCGGACGCGCGCCGGGCGACGGGTGAGCAAACCCCCGCCGTCGGGGCGCGACGAGGAACTCTGCGTTGCCATGCTGACCAACTTTCGAATACGTCGCTTAGTCGCGCCCGCGCTACTGACCGGCCTGCTTGCCACGACCACCCTGTCCACGGCGCCCCAGGCGTCCGCAGCGGTCGCCCCGTCACCCGACCGGGCGTCCAAGGACGCGCTGACCGAGCCGATCCCGCCTGCGCCCGCCGTACCCGGTGTCAGGCTCAAGGCAAAGCCGCCGCCGTGGGTGCTGCCCGTCGATGGCTACCACCTGACCGGCCGCTTCGGTGCCTCCAGCGGACTCTGGTCCAGCACCCACACCGGGCTCGACTTCGCGGCCCCCGAGGGCGCCGAGATCCGGTCCATCGGCCCGGGCGTGGTGACCGAGGCTGCCAGCGACGGCGCCTTCGGCAACAAGACCGTGGTGCGCCTCGACGACGGCACCGTGCTCTGGTACTGCCACCAGAGCGAGCTGGCCGTCGAGGTCGGACAGCGCCTGGCTGCCGGGGATCTCCTCGGGTACGTCGGCTCCACGGGCAACGTGACCGGCCCGCACCTGCACCTCGAGGTGCACCCGGCGGGAGGCGACCCGGTCGACCCCGAGGCTTGGTTGCCCGAGCACGGCATCCACGCCTGAGCGACGGGCTCAGCCGCCGTCAGATGTCACCTGGTGGCGCGCGCATTCGATGACGTCAGGAAGCACGAGGCCGTAGGTCGGCGCGTCGGTGGCGTCGTACTGCAGCAATCGTCCGGCGGCGCGGTCGATCAGCCGCGCCGCTCCCACGTGGTTGCCGCGGGCATGGTGCGTGAGCCCCACGCAGAGCTGTGCGAGGCCCTGCCAGAGCTCACGTTCCTCGGCGGGTCCGGTCTTCCAGCGAACCTCGAAGACCTCGTGCGCTGCGAACGGCCGCCCCTCGTCGAGCAGGCGCCGGGCGAACTGCAGCGTCTCCTCCGGGGGCAGCGGTTCCTCGGAGACCGGCTCCACGCCCTCAGCCCCGTAGGGAAGAGGTCGGCCCAGTGCATCGCGTGGCCGCGCCTGTCTCGCCCGTCCGTCCTCGTCCCGGTCCCGCTCGTCCCGGTCCCGCTCGTCGGGGGCTGAGTCTGCGTCCACGAGTCGATCCTAGGACGACTACACCTCGGTGCCGGCTCGCGCACTGTCGGGGAACTCGTCCTCGTGCCTGACCTGACCGCGGAAGACCGATCTGGCAACCGAGCGCATGAGCAGCACGCTGGCGCACACCAGGCACAGGCCGATCAGGAATAGCACCCGGTCGCCCTACTCATGCAGACCGCGAGTGCCCAGCGACGCCAAGGAGCGCATCGGCAGCGGCGGTGACCTCGATCTCGAAGGCGAGGTCCGCGGCCGAGACCACCAGTGCCATGCGAGCCGCGGTTGCCGCGACTCCTTGTGCCAGGTCGGCGGCAGCGGCATCAGCCCGCATCTGCACGATCTCGGCGTTCTGGGCGGCCTCGCTGGCGACCGTGGCGGCCGCTTCGGATGCGGCGTACGCCCGGGCTCCGCGAGCCGTCATGGCAGCCGCTGCAACAACGGAAGCAGCCACGTCCGCGGTCGACCGGGTGCGGATGTCATGTCCCGAGAGGAACCCTGGAACGACTGACGGGTGGAGCTCCGGGAACTGGCGATAGATCGCGGCCGCCTTGGGTCCCAGATCGGGCACACTCTGGTCGTTCGATCCGTGGACCGTCATCACGCCACCTCCAAGGTGGAGACCGGCGGTGTTGTGGAGCGGGCTCGCGCGACCTCATCTCAGTCTAGCCCGGTGTGGGTGATTCTCCCTGTATTGGGGCCAACTCGCCTGCTCTGTCCCGATTTCTCAGGCATGGGTCGTCTGTGATCACTTGGTTTGGCCGGTTTGACTGCGGCTATGCGGCTATGCGGCCCGGGTCCGGTAGCCCGGCATCAGCTCGTCGACCAGCGCGTCCGTCTGGGGAGAGGCTCCGACAGGTGAGCCGTGCTCAGCGATGGCGGCGTACATGCGGTCGGCGAGGAGACGCATGTGATCGCGGTCCTCGCCCCCAGCCTGCAGACGCGCGCGCCACAGGTCCTCGTTGGCCGGCAGCAGCTCGAGGCCGCGGTCCAGGCAGGCCCGCGCGGCGGGGACGTCGTCACGGGAGACGGCGCTCTCGGCCAGCGCCTGGGCCGTCATGGCGACGGCGAGGGCAGTGTCGACCTCGAGGGTGGTGCCGGCCACCCAGGCGTAGCGCCCCAGGGGAACGCCGTCCAGCGTGGAGCCGCGCACCTGGTCCAGGGCGGTGCGCAGGTGGCGCTCGCGCTGTCGCCCGTCGTGGGCGGCCCGGTTGAGCGCGTCCCGGAAGACGTCCCAGTCCAGGCGCAGGGCGCCGGGCGCCACCGACCACACGCCGGACTGGTGCGCGAGCACGGGTGAGCCGTCGGCGGTGGTCCCCCACCAAGCGACGAGCTGGTCCAGGGCAGCGTCACGCACGTCGCTTTCGACACCGCGCGGCCACAGGGCGGCGCTGATCCGGTTGACGTGAACTCCCGTGGAGTGCAGCGCGATGAAGCAGCCGAGCTCGGTGAGGAAGTCGCGTCGATCCGCGTCGACGGGCCCCGGCGCGTCCACCGTCACTGGGCCCAGGATGCCGAGGTCGACGACTGCGTCGGTGGCTGTCGATCCGGTGCCCTGGAGCGCGTCGACCAGGTCGTCGAGCGTCTGTGTCGAGGTCGACGCCGGGACGTCGTACAGCTCGGCCAGCTCGCGGCCGGCCTGCACGTCCAGCACCTGGGCGGCGACATCGATGCCGTGCAACGGTGAGACCAGCCTGCCGTCGGCACGCGCGGTGAGTCGGACGGCGGCGCCCGGGAGCGAGCCGATCACGACCACACCCAAGGCCACCTGGGGGTCCGCGGCCAGCGCTGTCAGCGCGGACACCTCGTCCGTTGACGGCACTCCCGAGCAGACGACGAGGTGGTAGGTCCAGTCGAGCTCGGGCCGCAGGACACGGGCGTCTCGGACAGTGGGGGCCTCGGCGTCACGGCAGGCCCGTCGCTGGAAGGCGGCCAGGTTCTGCAGCCGCTCCAGGACCCGGCCCAGGTCCGAGGTACGCCGGATCCGTCCCTGGCCCACTGCGCTGACGTCGTCGGCGAACCCGACGAGGGTCACCGACCGGTCGTCCGCCCAGGGATGGGTGCCGGTGTCGACCGCCATGCTCAGGGCCACCCCACGCGCTTCGCGGTCGGGCCCCTCGAGGGCCACGATGCCGGGCACGGACTCGGGGTCGATGAACACAGCTGCACCGTCGTCGTCCCGACCGACGGTGACCAGTCCGGGCAGCGGAGCGGGACCGGTGCCATCGACTGCCGCGTCCCGCGCCAGGGTCCACACCAGGCTGTTGTGCGTCGACCAGCCCTTGGGTGCGGCGCAGCGGGGTTGCTGCTCGAAGACGACCGCAAGACCGGCCGCCCCCAGCGAGACAGCGGTGGGAGCCGGCAATGGAGTGCTGCCGTTCCAGGAGCGCAACGCGCGGTCCAGCCACGCGGCGGTCGAGACGTCCGCCTCCTCGCCCAGCCTGCGACCGGCACCGTCACCGTCCGGGGTGGGGTTCGTGGGGTCGGGCTGGGGCCGGCGTGCTGAGCGGGCGCCCCACAGCTCGGCCAGGGAGTACGACGCCTTCCGGCGGCGCAGGCCCAGAGCGGCTCCGGCCAGGGCCAGGCCGCCCGTGACGCCGAAGAACGGCGCCCAGGCTCCGCCGAGCACAGCGCTGCTCTCCTCGGAGACCACAGCCGCAGCGGCTGCCTGCCCGGCGCTCGGGCCCGGCTGGTTGGTGAAGCGGCTTGCCGTCTCGCCGGTCGACGGCGCAGTCGACGCCAGTCCCTGGGCGTGGTCAATCACCTTCAGCCCGGCACCAGTCGCGTCGTTGGGGAGCTTCATCACCCAGCCGGGGTAGATCAGGTCGGCGTCCTTGAGCTGGCGTCCGTCGGGCTGGATGACGTCCTTGTTCAGCTCCCAGATCTCCTTGTAGCGCAGCCCGTCGCCGAGGAACCGCTCCGCCATGTCCCACAAGGTGTCGTAGCGCCGTCCGTTGGGCGGCTTGACGTCGTAGAAGGTGGTCAGCCCTGCCGCGACATCGGCCTTCGTCGCCCGGTCGAGCTGGGTGAGTGAGGGCAGCGCCCCGGTCTGAACCGGCCGCGCACCGGCGTCCTGACGGGCGTCCGGGGTGGTGCCCGGGACGGCCCGGGCCGAGGTGGTGGCGGGGGCGGCGCTGGAGCCGTCGTGCGTCGGAGCAGAGGCGGCGCTCGCCGTACTCATACCGACGGCCGAGGTGCTGGCGATCAGCAGGATCGTGGCGACCGCGCGCCGCGCGAGGGTCTGGGTCCCGATGCCGCCGCCCGGGACGTGCGGAGCCAGGCCGCGGTGGCGGCGTTCGGCGACTGCCTCGACGACGAGGCAGATGACGAAGTGTGCCCAGGCGAGCCACACCACGGCAGCGAGGACGCCGAGTACGACATCGCTGGTGGTCGGCTCGGTGAGCCAGTCCAGCCTGGGCGACTCGTCGGGCCACGGGGAACCGAAGGCGGAGTACAGCAGGATCGGCAGGCCGACGACCACCAGGACGGTGCCGAGGAAGGCGGCAATCCCCTTGGCCACCTCGACGCGCCGGTCGGGAAGCTTGACCGGCGCCGGGAGCCGGCTCCGGGCGCTCCCGCGTGTCGTGGTCGACAAGTGACTCACCCCATTCTTCGTGGCTTGGCTCAGTAGATGACGGTCGGAGGCTGGTTCGGGACCTGGATCTCCTGGACCGGCAGGACCTGCTTGATGCGCATCGTGAAACCGTCGCCGAGGGCCCGCATGTCCCCGCCGCCGCGACCGTAGGTCACCCGCCACTCCACCTCGACGGAGACGTTGAAGGCGTCCTTGACGTTGGCGGGGATGGGCTCGGTGGCGTACGTACGTGCCGAGGCCGAGGAGCGCGGGAAGTTGATGTCACACGCATCCTCCGGCTGGTTACCCGGGCTGGCGCCCTCGCGGTACGGCGTGGCAGGGCTGCAGGTGACCGACGGGATCCCCTTCTGGTTGGGGTCCACGGTGATCCCGGTGGCTTCGGCCCGCATCACGAGGCCTCGTTCGCTCACCTCGCGGAACGGTCCGCCGTCGGCCTCACCCGCGTAGGGGCCCTCCGCAACGACCTGGTTCGTGGCCGGGTCCAGCCAGCGGAAGGTGAAGAAGGTGGGCACGCCGACGATCGGGATGATGTTGGGCCGGGTGCGCATGAACGGCACCGGCAGCTGGGAGCTGGACTCGAACTGGTCCCACAGGTAGGTCGAGATGCCGTTCTCGTGGTCGGAGGTGTCGGTGCCGTTCTCCACGAACACGATCGACATGTCCAGGGTGCGGTCGGGACCGCCGGTGAGGGTGTCGAAGTCGATGTTGCCCAAGCAGGTCATCACCATGTACTTGCCGTCACCCTCGCGGCTGTTGAACGGCGTCTCGATCCCGGCCGGGACCGGGCGGTAGCGGCAGCGCTGGAGAGTCTGGCCCGGGAAGCGCTCACGCAGGCTCTTGACCTCGCTGGTGCCGCCGACCGTCACGCAGTAGGACCCCATCCCCGCGCCGTTGGCGTAGACCGAGCAGCTGACCGCGGGCTCGGCGGGGGTCGAGGGGACCGAGTTGTACTGCTCGACCTGGGTCGCCGAGCTCGACGACGAGTCGGACCCTGATGGACCGGACGCGCCGCCACCTGGCGGGCACTCGCCGATCCCACAGCCCGCGATCGCTGGCGCGGCCAGCACGAGGGGCATGCCGATCCCGACCAACGCCCACACCAGCAGGCGTGCGGGCTTGCGGCGAAGCTGCTTCACGGTCGTTTCACTCCCTTGCAGATTCCTGCGTTGAAATTGACGTCGGCCACTCGTGAGCGGCCACCGGCCTCGGTCACGCGCACGACCTGGCGGTCCCACTGCTGCTCCACCGCACCGCCGCCGACGGGTGAGCCGTCCTTGAGGTAGACGCTCGAGGTGGGGCTCCAGAGGCAGACGCGAAGCGTGGTCTTCGTTCCTTGGGCCTTCGACGACTCGACCCAGACCTGGGTCACGGGCTTGACCTGCCATCCCTCTTTCTGGCCGGTCGTGACGTTGCCGTAGTAGACCCGGAACATCGCGGGGGTGGTGTTCTCACGCAGACCCGGAAGCAGCTTGCCGCCCATGATCGACCCCGCGGCCGCCTCGATGGCCTTCTTCCAGGCCAGCAACGCCGGGTCGTCGGCGTACTCGTCCCAGTTGAGGGTGTCGTACGTCGACCCGGTGGTGCTGGCAGGCTGCGGCGTGGCGGTCGGGGACGCACTGGTGGGCTCGCTCGGGGCCGCGTCAGAGGATGACTTCGGCTTCGGGTCGGCCGACGGTTTGTCGTCGCCACCGCAACCGGTCGCGGCCAGCGCGAGGGCGGTCGCAACTGCAGCGCAGCGAATCCGCAGCACGCTCATGCAACCCCCCAAGACACTCGAATCGACGTTTCGCTAGAAACATAGCCATTTTGGGCGTCGGCTAAACCGGCGGCCCCGCAGTGCCACCTCAGCGAAGCGGTCACAGGGTGGGGTCCTTGCACACCGGCGGCTGCGGCTTCGGCGGCTTCGGCGGCCGCGGTGGCTTGCCCGGTTTCCCGGGTTTTCCGGGCTTCGTGGGCTTCGGCTTCGGCTTGACGCTCTCCTTGGGGGTGCAGGGGGCGACGGTCACGTCCGGGATGGACGGAGGCGCCGTCGACGGGGTCGGACCCTCCGCGGGGGGTGCGACGGACGGCGGAGCGACGTCCGAGACCTTCCCGCTGTCGGGCTCGGTGATGCCGCTGACGGGACGCGCGACAGCCTGCCCCGACGACCGCAGCTCCGAGCGACCGATGATGCCGAGCAGGATCGCGCTGACCTGGATCCTGGTGGTCACGCTCACCGCCTTGAACGTCCCGGCCTGGTCCGTCACCGAGGTGATCGCGGGCGTGCACGAGATCAGCTGCGCGTCTGCTGCCATGGCCTGCCGGCAGTAGGTGCTCGCGGCTTTGAGGGCGTCACCGGAGACGAGGTCCAGCCTGGGGTCGGAGACATCGACCGCCTGGGACCCGGCACGAGCCGCTTCCTGGGCGTACGCCGTGGCACGTCCCCGCGCGTTGAGCTGGCGTCCTCCGTCGAGGACGAGCGCCGCCAGCATCAGGATCGCCAGGGAGACGATGACCACGAAGGGGGTGATCGACCCTCGCTCGTCGCGCGGCCGCATCATTGGTAGCCCCGGTAGCGGTCCAGCGGGCTGGTGAAGGTGCGGCTGATCTCCACCGAGTTCAGCGGCAACCCGGCCAGGTCGCTCAGGTCCAGCGTGCAGCGGACGGTCACGGTCACGGAGTCGATGGCCAGCGGGTCCTCCGGGTCCGGCAGCCCGAACGCCGTGGGCGTCAACGACGTCGACTGGGTGGCCGTGGAGCGGCATGACGACGGCGCGTCGTCCATGGACTCCTTCACCACCTGGTCGACCACGTCCGCGACCTCGCCCCTCTCGTTCTGCGCGGTGGCGGCACGAGCTGCGTCCCGGGACGCCTGGTCGACGATGTTCTCGGTCTGGGCGTAGCGACCGAAGGCGATGATCAGCATCAGCAGCAGGAGCACGAACGGCGCGACGATCACCACTTCGAGGCTGGCGGTCCCCTGCTCGGTACGCCGGGTCACGGGACGTTCCTCGTGTCTCCCCGGAACTGCTCCAGCGTTGCCTCGGCCGTCTGCTGCACCTGGACCGAACCCCCGAGGGGCAGGATCACCTCGCCGATGACAATCATGTCGACCCGGCCGGTCTTGGTGTCGATGTGACCGACGGCCGTGACGTTCTTGAGGCGCCCCACGTCCTCGGCGAAGCCCTGGGTGACCTGCTCGGCGCCGGCGACGAAGGCCTGGGGGTCGGAGTTGTTGCCGGCCAGCCGCAGGTAGGAGACCCCCTCGCGGGCCGCTGACTGGGCGGTGTTGCGCGCCTGGAAGTAGAGGCCGCCCTGGATGACCCCGAAGATCAGCAGCAAAAAGATCGGCGCCACGATGGCGAACTCCACCGCGCTGGTGCCGCGCTCCCCCCAGAGGCGCGCAGGAGCCGAAACCGGAGCGCGGCTAGTTGGAACCCTGCTCGATCTTGCTCGCGTTGTCCTCGACGACGCCCTGGATGACTCGGCCGACGAGGAGGGCGAGCAGGACGACGACCGCCGAGATGATGGCCCACTCGACGGCGGAGGTGCCCCATTCGTTGTGCCCTTCGCGCCGGGCCTGGGCAGCCCTCCCGCGGACGACCGTGATGACGGCCCAAGCATGAAAGAGGGCTGGCGGCACGATTCATCTCCTTGGGCGGGTAGGGACATCTCTAGCCAAGCCGACTAACGGCAGGAAACGCCAAGAATACCAAGAAAGCGATGCACAGAAGCAACTGCGCCATCAGCATGGACTGGGAGTTCTCCCCCGCCGCACCCTCGATGTCGACCATCTCCCGGCGGCGCATGCTCTCCGCCCTCGCCATCAGCGACAACCGGATCCGGGCGCCCTCGTCGCCGGCCAGTGCCAGCGCCGAGGCGAGGTCGCGAAGCTCGTCGACGCCGAGCTCCCGGCCCAGTCGGGCAATGCCCTCCCACGGCGTCCAGCCCATGATGCGGGCGTTGGACAGCGCCTGCCGCAGGCGCACCATCGCCCAGTGGTCCCCGAAGGACGAGGCTGCGACGAGCGCCTCGGGAAGGCCCCGCCCACCGGCCAGGTTCATCGCCACCAGGTCGAGGAAGCTGCCCGTCACGTGTCGGAAGTCGCGGCGGCGGCGCTCCGCGTCGCGGTGCAGCTGGAGGTCGGGCAGGATGAAGAAGAACAGACCGGCGACGACGGCCGCGATGATGGGCACTCCGAACCCACTGCCGAACCCCGTCACCCAGACCATCGACGGCAACCAGATGAACGCACCCAGCCCGAGCAGCGCCTTGGTGCCGAGGTGGGTCGTCAGCGGGCGGCTCATCACCGCGAGGTCCTCCCGGGTGCGGGTCATCTGCCAGCCCCGGGACGCTGCCTGCATCACGATGCGGTCACCCACGCCGTCGCGGATCCGTCCGAAGCGGCTCTCGGCCTCCTCGCCGGAAGCGCTGGCAGTGGCCGCGCGCTGGCTGTGCCGCGAGTCGTCGATGCGCTGCAGCGTTGCCGCGATGCCTGGCACCGGGCGGCGCAGCACGACGACCAGGAGCAGGACTCCAGCGCCCACGCAGGCTCCTGCCAGCAGCTGCGCGATCACGACTCGCTCCTCGCGTGCTCCCGAGTGTTTACCCGAGTGACCCCCCGAGTGACCAGGAAGCGCTCCGGCTCCACCACCCCGGCGAGCTGGCGCATCCAGAAGACACCGACGCCGAACATCGCGAGCACGAACGCAAGGACCAGCTGCCCGACGAGAGTGGAGTAGGGCTCGACGTACTCCTGGTTGAACACCACCAGCAGGCCGGCCACGAAGACGATCACGCCGACGACGATCTGGACGCTGCGGCGCGTGCTGCGGCGGCTGCTCTCCACGCGACGACGTACGTCGAGCTCGTCGCGGGCCGAGACAGCGAGGGCCGAGAGGACGTCGCGCAGACCAGGACCACGCAGGCGCGCGTTCAGGATGAGCGCGGCGACCACCAGGTCGGCCGAGGGGTCGTCGAGGTCGTCGCTGAACTTCATCAAGGCGTCGGGCAGCGGCTCCCGCACCCGCAGCCGGTCGACCAGCAGGTTGAGCGCCGGGCGGATCGAAGGGGCGGCGTTGGTCGCCGTGGCCGGGATGGCCTGTTCCAGACCGACCGCACCGGCGATCGTGTCGCGCAGCGCCTCGATCCAGGCGGCGAGACCCTCGACCCGGATGATCGCCTCACGCTCGTTGCGTGCTCCCCCGAACGCCCGGTCCCAGAAGGTGACCACGAGACCGACGACGACGGCCAGGACCACCCACTGCGTCAGCGCCAGGGTGAGCAGCGCGAGCAGGATGCCGGCAAGGACGAACTGCGAGCGTCGTCGCGCCGCAGCGGCGCTGAGCCGGCGCCGGCCCGGCTTCGCCGTGTCCGGACCTCGGGCAGGCTGCTTGCGGAAGGCCATCAGCAGCAGGGTGAGTCCGAGCCCGAGTGCGGCGCCGGACGTCACGGCGAGTGGGAGGCGGAGCTCCTCCAGCATCAGGTCCACTCCCCGTGCACGAGAGGCCGGTAGCCGTGCTCCTCGAGCTCGGCGAAGCAGGAGGCCGGTGCGTGGGCGACAGCGCGCCCGTCCGGTCCGGGGGCGAAGACCTCACTGGACATGACCTGGTCGTCGTGGCCGACGACCTCGCGGACGCTCTCCACGACGCGGCTCTGGCCGCCGCCCTGCAGGTAGTCGTTGCGCTTGCGCAGGAAGACGACGAAGTCGAGGGCTCCGGCGATGAGCAGGTTCGTGGCCTCCAGCGGCAGCCGCTCGCGGCTCTGGATCGCGTAGGTGCCGATGCGGTTGAAGACCTCGACCGAGGAGTTCGCGTGGATCGTCGAGAGCGAGCCGTCGTTGCCCTGGCTCATCGCGTTGAGCATCGTCACGATCTCGTCGCCGAGCACCTCACCGACGATCACCCGCGACGGGTTCATCCGCAGGGAGCGCCGGACGAGCTCGGCCATCGAGACCCCGCCCAGGCCCTCGGAGTTGGGCAGCCGTTCCTCGAACGAGACCACGTTGGGGTGCAGGTCCGGGAACTCACCCAGGCCGAGCTCGAGTGCCCGCTCGACGGTGACCAGTCGCTCGTCGGGCAGGATCTCGTTGGCCAGCGCCCGCAGCATGGTGGTCTTCCCGGCGTTCGTCGCGCCCGCGATCATGATGTTCTTGCGGGCAGCGATGGCCGCCTTGAGGAAGTCGCCGAGATCGGCCGACATGGTGCCGTTCTCGATCAGCTCGTCGACGAAGACCCGGCCCATGCGTGCCTTGCGGACCGAGATCGCCGGCCTGGCGCAGACGTTCATCACGGCCGAGAGCCGCGACCCGTCGGGCAGGCGCAGGTCGAGCTGTGGGTTCGCGGAGTCGAACGGCCGGCTGGAGAGTCCGCTGTGGGCGGCCAGCACCTGGATCAGCTCGACGAGCTCCTCATCGGACTCGGCAACCGGAGGGTGCCTCTCCTCGCGGCCGTCGTGGTACTGCACGAAGACGTTGTCACACCCGTTGATGTCCACGTTCTCGACGTCGGGGTCCTCGAGCAGCGGCTGCAGCCGACCCACGCCGAACAGGGCCGAGTGGACCGCGGTCGCGACCTCGGCCTCCTCCTCGGGGTCCGTCGGCGTACGGCCCTCGGCCACCTCCTGCCGGGCATGGTCCTCGAGCACCTGGACGATCAGGGAACGGGCGTACTCGCGCTCGTCCTCAACGCTCATCGCGGTCACCCCGCTGAGCTGGTCGCGACGGCGTTGCTCGGTCAGCCGGTCGGCCACCTGCACGCGCAGCCGACGGACAAGGTCGTGGTCGATCATCGGTACTCCCGCCTCGTCTCGGTCGGCGACTCCGGAGCCTCCGGGGTGGTGCGGCCACCGGTAGGTACGAACGCCGTGACCGCGCGCTCGTCGAGCTGCTCGACGAGCGGCCGGGCCGAGCGCACCAGCTGGGTGCGGTTCGGGTTGCCCCTCACCTGGCCGAGGAAGAACGCTGCGCCAGCGCGGTCGTGGGCCAGGTGATGCACTCCGGCCACCGGTGTCTGCGATCGTTCGATCGCCTCCCGCACCTCACGCACGGCCCGCCGACGCTTGGGCTCGGCCACCACCGCAACGAAGATCGGCGGCGCCAGGGGGCCGCCCGACTGGTGCACCCGGGACAGGCGCTCACGCAGGTGGACGATGCTGCTGGGGACCGTGTCGACGACGAACAGAACCGCCGCTGCCGATCGCAGCAGGGCGTTCTGGGGCGTGGTCGCACCGATGCGGCCGAGGTCGGCGATGACGTCCACCCCCGGAACCTCGGCGAACAGCGTGCCCAGCTGGTCCCAGTGACGTACGCCGGCCGCCTGCTCCGGCGAGGAGACCCCGACGACCACCTCGAGCCCGCCGACGATCTTCTGGCTGGAGGCCATCACCAGACCCGGGTGGAACGACTTGCGTCCGGCGGCGAGGAGGTTGAGCAGCCCGCCTTGCGGATCCAACGTGGCGCCACTGGGCGACGGCATCCGCCAGGCGACGTCACCGCCGGCCGGGTCGCACTCGACCAGGACGCTGGGACGGGACCACAGTCCCGCGACGATCATCGCCGTCGTGGTGACCCCCGGAGACCCCTTCGCCGAGGCCACGGCCAACAGACCCATGACTCAGCTCCCGCAGGTAGCGCGGACCGAACCGTTGTCGGCACTGCCCACCAACGCCGGCGTCACGGTCTTGTCCTCGATGCCTTGCGAGACGGCGGACAGGCAGGAGATGTCGACGGAGACCACGATCGGCAGGGTCGAGCTCCCGGAGCCGCTGAGCCCGCCGTCGTCCTCCGACTGCCCGACCGAGACCAGCTCGGCCAGGATCGCCTCCTGCGACTCACCGTCGGGGCTGCCGACGTCGAGGGCGAGCTGGGCGCCCGGCTGCAGGCTGCGGATGAACGGGCTGGCGTCGACCGGGAGCGTGAGGCGGGTCTTCCCGTCCTCCACACCGGCCGTCTTCGAGACCATCGAGCGCATCAGGATCGTGCCGGGCAGCAGCCGGGTGGTCGCGGACTGACCCACGACCGAGTCGAGGTCGTCCGAGGGGATGGCGTCCTCGAAGCCCTCCGGCAGGCTGACCCGCGCCAGGTCCTCCTCGGTGATCCGGGATCCCTGGGCGATCTCCTGGTCGACCTTCACGTAGTACGCGCGGTGACCCGACTGGATCGCCAGGTAGGCCGAGGCAAGCGCCCCGCCGACGATCAGCAGGATCGCCAGCCCGATCAGCGCAGGACGGGACTCACGGGTCGAGGGCAAGCGCGAAGCAGTCTGTGGCTTCGTACTCGTCTGCGTCATGTGATCTCAATCTTTCGCGACATGTGGCACGGCCACGTCGAGGCACCCCCCGCGCAGACCCGGCAGCAGAAACGGTACACCGACGAAGGCGACCAGTCGGGGCAAACCCCTCAAGCGTGAAGGGTGACCGGGCCGGTCACCGAACCGGGTGTCAGCGCAGCGCCTGAGGACTGGCTGTTCTGCTCCTGTTCCTGCTTCTTCTGGTTCTGTTCGGTCTTCTGGAAGGCCTGGGTCACGGCCAGCCCCGCGACGATCACCGCGACCACGATCAGGCCCACGACCACCGCCGGCCAGGCGCGGGCGTGCTCGCGCCAGGTGCGCCGGCTGCCGTGCAGCAGCGCCGAGCGCAGCTGCCGCCGGCGCATCGCGTCGGCCTCGAGCACGTAGCGCTCGGCGTTGGGCGTGTTCTGGTAGGTCAGGTTCGGTGGCGCGGCTGCCGGCTGCTCGCGGTCGCTCATCCGTGCACGCTCCCGAGGGCAACCGCCGCGGCGACCCGCAGCACGGCCTCTCGCGTCGCCGCGGAGACGCTGTGGGCGTCGTACACATGGCCGGCCAGCAGGTAGGGGTCTGGCGCTACGACGACCACCCCGGACCCTGCCGGACCTTGCCGGCTCGTCTCCCGGAACGACTCCTCGCTGGAGCAGACGATCACCTGCACGACGCGGGCCACGAGGCCTGGGGTTGACGATGCGCACGCGCATCAGCGCCTCATCCAGTGCGGCGGCACCCGCCTGACCCGCGCCGGTGACGACCACTGCCTGGTCGGCCCGGGCCAGCGCAGCGTGGCCGCCCTCGCCGGCGTCGTTCCCCACGTCGAGGAGATGGAAGGTGTGATCGGTGCCGAGACGGTCCAGCACCCGTGCGACGTCGTTGCGTGTGACGGTCTCGTCCCAGGCCCCGCCGCTGACCATCGCGAGTCCGGACGGGGCCGTCGGTGGGGACAGCGGCTGGTCGTCGTTCGGCAGGGAGGTGAGCGACATCCGCTCCCCCGCGCCGTACAGGTCGGTCAGCACGGGGGCACCGGCCTGGACATCCACGACCACCGAGTGGTCCTCGCGCAGGGCCATGAACGTGGTGCCGACGCCGATGGCCAGCGTCGTACACCCGACGCCGCCCTTGCCCGCGACGAACGCGACGAGACGGCGGTCGGTCTGTCGGTGCCGGGCGGCCTCCACGACCGTGCGCTCGTCCTGCGCTGCGACGGCCGCGTCGGGAGTCGCCAGGCCGCGCGCGACCAGACGGAGGAACCGTGAGGTCTCTCGTGCTGGTGGCGGGGCGGTGCGCGCGAGGAGGCTCTGGGAGGGGCTCGGCGCCGCAGTCGCGTCGGATGGTGTTGCCGGCTGTTCCTCACGCGCTGGAGCCGGGGACTGCCACTGCTCTGGCCTGAGCTGTACGACGGAGCCACCCGACTCGGGACCGTCGGGACCCGGCTCGCGAGCGGGAGCCTCGCCCAGGCCGAGGCTCCGGGGGTCGATCCCCATCCGCTCCAGGTCGCCGGCGACGTCCTCGGCACGTTGGCGACGTACGACGGACTCGTCGGGCTGTCCCTCGTCAGTGCGGTCCTCCGGGCGCTCGTCGTCGGCCATCAGAAGACTCCACCCAGTGCCGAGTAGACGCCCATCGCGCCGGCCAGGACCACCAGCAGGTCGACGATCACCAGGAACTCGATGATGTTCAGGGTGCGCTTGACGCGGGCCCTGGTGATCTCCGAGACCGGGATTCCCGCGACGCTGACCCCGGCCACGAGAGCGAGCGCACCGATCGGCGCCAGCCAGGGGGCGAGGTCCTGGTGATCGACGGCGTAGCGGGTCAGCGCAAACCCGAGCACGGCCAGGCCGGCGATGCGCAGCGGCAGCATGTGCTGCGTCCTCGAGAACAGCCGCGAGCGCAGCAGCGCCGCGACGGCGAGGCTGAGCGCGAGGGTGCGGTCCCACTCGTCGCCGCGCACGTCGAGGACGACGCTGCCCCACACGACCACGAGGGCGACGCCGACCAAGGAGCCCACGAGCAGCGCGTTGCTCGCGCGGTAGCGAGCCCGGAGCACTGCCAGGTCGAGGCGGCCGACGTGGCGGACCCGGTAGTCGGCGCTCGCGAGGCCCCCCACCGAGAGCGACACCCTCGGGATGATGCCCACCGTCAGCAGCGCCAGCACGGGCAGCACCCGCACTGCCTGCTCGACGGGCTGGTCGAGCCAGCCCACGGCTGCGTGCACGAGCGCCGCAGCGACCAGCACGGCGGCCGCGGCGACGTGCCCGATCGCGGCCCGGGTGAGCAGCACAGCGGCCCCGGCCACGAGTGCGAGACCCAGCACGGTGCCGGCCAGCTCGGTCGAGGGCTGGGCGTCCAGCCCGCTGACGGCGGCCCGACCGAGCAGGGCGCCCCAGAGCATTGCCGACAGAGCAGCGCCTGCTGCATCCAGCGCCCGCGCGTAGCGGGCCGCCCACCAGGTCGCGAACAGCAGCCCGACGATCGCAGCGGTCGCCGCACCCGGTGTGTCGACCTGGTCGATCCAGGAGGGGGACCCGAACAGCCGGGTCATCAGGTTGGCCACGGCCAGCAGCCCGAGCAGGGACGCACCCGCCAGCACCGCGAAGGAGCCGGTGGTGCGCGTGGACCACACGCCTCCGGCGTCGTCGACGCTGTCCTCGACGGCGTCCCGGACGTCCTCGACGAGGGCAGGTCGCACGTCCTCCTGCTGTCCACGCAGCTCGAGCACGTCGCCGTCGAGCACGCCGGCCTCGGCCAGCGACTGGGTGAGCGGGAGCGAGGCGGCACCCAGCCTGGCCAGCGTCCAGCTCGTCGGCGCGCCGTCCTGGTGCTCGGGCGCGGCGAACCGCATCACCTGCGGGAGGACGTCGGAGAGTGGCAGCGCACTGGGAAGTGCCAGGTCGATGGTGCGTTCGCCGGTCACGACCGTCACCCGGCTGTACGCCGTCAGCACCTGCTACCTCCCCCACGTCCACCGGTGAGAGGTCCCTTTTGCAACGCTCTCGGCGGTTGCGAGCATATCGTTGCCGCACTTCTCCAGAACGGGACAAACGCAAACATGACAACGACACTGGTCAAGCGACCGGCCCGGATCGAGCCACCGACCGTGGTCCGGCAGTCGTTGCAGATCTCGCCTCCCCCGGCGCGGGGTCAGGCGGCGCCGGCGATGGCCGGCGCGAGCATGATGATGATGCCGATCATGAGCGGCACCGGCTCGATGACCGTGGCCATCACCCAGCGCGACCGGCCCATCGTGGCCGTCGCGGCCTTCCTGGCCCTGATCGGCTCCATCGCCATCGGGGTGGTGATGATGATCAGCCAGCGCAGCGGCACCAAGCGCCAGGTCCGCGAGTCGCGCGAGCGCTACCTGGACTACATCGAGGCGTTGCGTCACGCCGTACGCGACCAGATCGCCGGGCAGCGCGCCGAGCAGGCGTGGCGTCATCCGCGCAGCGACCAGCTGCTCGACGTCTGCCAGGACCAGACCCGGCGCTGGGAGCGTCGTACGTCCCACGTCGACTTCCTGGCCACGCGGATCGGCACCGGCACGGTGCCGCTCGCGGCGGGGTTGACGCTCGAAGCCGACACCGGCCCGCTCAACGACTTCGACCCCGTGTGCCTCCAGACGGCCCAGGAGCTGCAGCACCGGTACGCCGAGCTCCGGGACCAGCCGATCGTGCTCTCCCTCCGGGAGCTCGGACAGGTGAGCGTGCTCGGCAACCCTGCCAACCGCCGGCTGCTCGCCACCAACCTGCTGCTGCAGGCGGTCGCCCTGCACAGCCCCACCGACGTGGACATCGCTGTGGTGCGCTCGGAGGACACGGCAGCGCACTGGGACTGGGTGAAGTGGCTCCCGCACGCCCAGGACGGGCAGCTCCTCGACGGCGACGTCCCGTCGCGACGCGTGACCTCGACCGTCCAGGCGATGAGCGAGCTGCTCGCTGCCGACATGGAGACGCGGCTGGACCGGCTGCAGCGCACCCGTGGCAGCCAGACGGGGATGCGCCACCTCGTGGTCGTCGTCGACGGGGAGGGGCTGCCGAGCGGCCAGCACCTCGTTCCGCCGGACGCGCAGGCTGCGTTCGCCGACCTCGGCATCCACGTGGTCTCGCTCCTCGACACGGCTCGTGAGGAGCCCGAGCGCGTCGACAGCCGCATCGAGATCGCAGACGACGGGTCGACCACGATGTCGGGGCGCGAGGCGCCGTTCACCCTCGACCTGCCCCCCATGGGCGCCGAACACGCCGTCTCCCGGACGCTTGCTCCGCTGCGGCTGAGCGCGGAGAACCTCTCGGAGGACGGGCTCACCGACACTGTGGGGCTCGCCGACATCCTCGGCGTTGCTGACCCGGCGAAGCTCGACCTCAGGCGCACGTGGCGACCGCGGGCACAGCGCGACCTGCTGCGCGTACCGATCGGCGTCGGCGCGACGGGCAGCACCGTGATGCTCGACCTCAAGGAGTCTGCCCACGGCGGCATGGGACCGCACGGGATGGTGGTCGGCGCCACCGGCTCGGGCAAGTCGGAGATGCTGCGCACCCTGGTCAGCTCGCTGCTGATCGGCCACGGCCCTGACCGGCTCGCGCTGATGCTGGTCGACTTCAAGGGTGGTGCGACGTTCGCGCCGATGGAGGGGATCCCCCACATCGCCGGCATGATCACGAACCTCCAGGACGACCTCACGCTGGTCGACCGGATGCGCGACGCGCTGTACGGCGAGATGCAGCGCCGTCAGGAGATCCTCAAGCGGGTCGGCAACCTGCCCAACGTGACTGCCTACCAGGCTCGCGTCGACGCTGGCGAGGACCTCGAGCCGCTCCCCCACCTGCTGGTCATCGTCGACGAGTTCTCCGAGCTGCTCACGGCCAAGCCCGACTTCGCCGAGCTGTTCGTCGCGATCGGGCGGATCGGCCGTTCGATCGGCGTCCACCTGCTGCTGGCGACCCAGAAGCTCGAGATGGGCAAGATCCGTGGGCTGGAGTCCCACCTCTCCTACCGGATCAGCCTGCGCACGTTCTCCGAGGGCGAGAGCCGCGACGCGATCGGCGTACCCGATGCGTTCCACCTGCCGCCGGAGCCGGGTTCGGGCTACCTCAAGGTCGACACCTCCGTCTTCGACCGGTTCAAGGCGGCGCTGGTCTCCTCGCCGTACACCCCGCCCAGCGAGGGACCCAAGACCACCGTGCCCGTCGTGCCGTACCTGGCCGTCAACGGCCTCGGCGCATGGGTGGCGCAGCAGGCGGCCGCAGCTCTGAGCCCGGTCGAGGCCACGGACCAGCCCGGGGTGCGCTCGGCGACGAGCGTCCTCGACGTGCTCTGCGACCAGATCGTCTCGTCCGGTGCGACACCGGTCCGGCCGGTCTGGCTCGAGCCCCTGCCCAGCGAGCTCGCCCTCGGGTCGCTGGTCTCCCTGGAGGAGACCGGCCGGGCCGGCACCTGCGAGGCCGTCATCGGCAGCGTCGACGACCCGGCGAACCAGGACCAGCACCCGCTGAACTGGGACTTCACCGGTGGTGGCGCCAACCTGGTGATCACCGGCTCCCCGCAGACCGGCAAGTCGACGCTGATCCGCACGCTGATCCTGTCGATGTCGGCCCGCTACGCCCCCGGGGACGTCGCCTTCTACTGCATCGACTACGGCGGCGGCTCCCTCGCGCCGCTGCAGCGGCTGCCCCACGTAGCAGCGGTGGCCACCCGCATCGACGCCGAGCGCATCAGCCGGACGGTCAACGACGTGCGCACCGCGCTGAACCACCGCGAGGCGCTCTTCCGCGAGCACGGCCTGGACTCGATCGCGGCCTACCGCCGAGCCCGCGCGGCCGGCACCCTTCCGGAGGAGGAGACCGGCGACCTGTTCCTGATCGTCGACGGCTGGGGCACCTTCCGGGACGAGTTCGACGACCTCGACTACGCGATCGCCGACATTGCTGCACGAGGCACCAACTTCGGGATCCACGTGGTCGTGACGGTCACCCAGGCCATGCAGGTGCGCATGCGCATGCAGGGGTCCATGGGCGGTCGGCTCGAGCTCCGTCTCAACGACGTGTACGACTCGGAGTTCGAGCGCTCGGTGATGGAACAGATCCCCCGGGACACTCCGGGCCGAGGCGTCACCGGCACCCGCCAGAAGGCGCTGATCTTCCAGTCGGCACTGCCGGTGCTCGCGACGTCCGAGGACGATGCTGGGGACGACAGCTCCGCCCAGAAGGAGCTGGTCGACGCAGTCGTGGCCAAGTGGGGCGACCGCACCGTCACCAGGGTCGAGGTGCTGCCCACCCTGGTGCGAGCCACCGATCTGCCTGCGGTCCAGCAGGGCGATGCCGGCGTGCTGGTCGGCATCTCCGAGCTCAACCTGGGCCCTGCCGAGATCGACGTCTTCGGCGCGGACCCGCACCTGCAGGTGTACGGCGACGGCGAGACCGGCAAGTCCAACCTGCTCAAGCTGCTGATCCGCAACCTGGTGGCCAGCCGGACCCCCGACGAGATCGGTATCGTCGTGGTCGACTACCGCCGGTCCCTGCTCGACGTGGTGCCCGAGGAGTACCTCCTCACCTACGTCACCGGGCAGGACCAGGCCGTGCAGATGGCCGGCGAGATCAGCGAGGCGATCGCCAAGCGCGTGCCCGGACCTGATGTCACCTCCGAGCAGCTGCGCAACCGCTCGTGGTGGTCCGGGCTGGAGGTGTTCGTCATCATCGACGACTACGACCTCGTCTCCACGTCACAGGGCAACCCGCTGATGCCGCTGGTGGATCTGCTGCCCCAGGGCCGCGACCTCGGCTTCCACCTCGTCCTGTCGCGGCGTACCGGCGGCATGTCGCGGGCAGTCTTCGAACCGATGGTCCAGCGTCTGATCGACCTCAGCGCACCAGGGTTCATGTTCTCCGGCGACCGGCTCGAGGGCCGCCTGATCGGCGGGCATCCCTCCCAGCGGCTCCCCCGGGGCCGCGCGATGTTCGTGACGCGCGACGGGTCGACCTCACTCGTGCAGACAGCCCTCGTCGACGACAGTGACCCGGACCACATTTAGAACGTCCATCCAGGTTTGGCCCGGGTAGGTTGCGGGCATCAAGGGATAGAACGCACACATGGCCTCGAGCCGGAACACTGGCGCGACTTGGCCGTGACGCCAACGAGGGGATGACTGAAGATGCCTGCAGACCGCGTATCACTGACCGAGGGCTACGGCGGAGCGCAACAGAAGAACAACGCCGTCAACGACGAAGCCACCAACGTCACGGGACTGTCCAAGAAGCAGCACGGACACACCGAAGCGTTCCTCGCATCCAACAAGGGCGCCCTCGCGGCGCAGGGCGGCAACGGCTCGACTGCCACCGCCAACAGCCTGGCTGCCGGGGGCAACCTGCACGGCGCCAACGCCGACAACAGCCAGCAGTTCCTGCGCCAGACCGCCGGTCACGAAGAGTCCGGCGCCCACGTCCAGGCCGGTGAGTCCCGCACGGTCGAGACCGCAGCCATGGACCTCAACAGCAAGATCAACCGCGCCTAGGGCGCGGACCACGAGAGCTAGGGGAACTGTCATGGCTAACAACGGAGACCAGGTTCGCGTCGACCGGGCGGCGTACCAGACGCATGCCGACGACACGCACAGCAACATGGGCAACTTCCGCGGATCGGCTGACAACGTCGACCGCCAGCAGGGCTACCTGCAGAGCATGACCGAGGAGGGTGTCGGTAGCGAGGAGATCGGCCAGGTCCGCAGCGGCACCCGGCACGCCACCGAGGAGATCCACACCAACTCCACGAAGCTGGCCGGCCGGACCTCTGAGACGGCGGACGAGTTCATCGGCAACGTGCGCAGCGCAGCGTCGAAGAACATCCGCCCGATCGGCTGAGGTAGCACCGTGGGATCGGATTCCGGAGCCATCGGTGTCGAGGTCGACGCCCTGCACGGCACCGGCAGCACCATCTCTGCCCGCGCGACGGGCGGTGGGTCCGCTGCCAGAGGGCTGATGGAGGGCCTGGAGTCGTCCGGGGGCGGGATCGGCCACTTCGCCGTGAAGAGCGCGATGACTGCGTTCGTCACCAACGACGTGATGGACCCGGCCACCAAGCTCCCGGTCCAGCTGAGCGACGGTGGCCACAACGTCTCCAACGTCGCCGCAACGTCCCGCGACAGCGACAACGCGGGTGCTGCAGCACTCACTGCACCCGTCTCGGGGACCTCCGAGATCGGGAGCCGCATCAACAGGCAGATCTGAGCCGGGGCACCACCACGGCTACCACCAGGGTCGGCTCGACATACGTCGGTCCGGCCCTGGTGTCTGAATCTCATGAGGGGGAACGCACGTGGTCGACCGCACCGAGGGTCCGTTCGAGTACTACCAGGAGATTCACGCGGGCGTGAACGGCGACACGATTCGCGCCGACGCCCACAACCCCGGTCTCCAGGCCGCCACGATCGGTGTCCTGGCCGGCGAGCTCGAGGGTGACTCCCGGCAGGTGGCCGGACAGCTGAGCGGCGACATCACCGCCGACGTCCAGGCCAACCCCGACACGGCTTCAGCGACGGCCAAGCAGCTGGCAGCCAAGGGCCACTACGCCGTCGGGCTGGTCAGCAGCTTCGCGGACATGGTGGACACCTTCGACACCACCGTCAGCTCCCTCAACCAGCAGTACCGCTCCAACCTCGCCTCGGCGATGCGCTACACGGGGCAGGCCGCCGCAACGACCCCGGACCCCGCGGACGACAGGCTGGTCACAGAGGCCCACATGGGACCGTCGATCAAGGCCAACCTGCAACCGCAGTACGACGCCGCGGTCAACAAGCTCGACAACGACGCCGACAGCATCGCCACCAAGTTCAAGCAGGGTGCGACGAACGAGAACGTCCGCGAGCTGGTCGCTGCCGGACTGATCCCCCTCTCCGCCGCGGCGTTCTACCCGGGGCTGGAGCTGACCAGCGCCGAGAAGCGCAGCTACTACGAGGCGACGCTGGGCCAGATGAGCGCCCAGGAGCAGATCGACTGGATCAACCGGAACAAGGACGACCTGCCCCCCGAGGCTGCGGGTGCCATCCGGCCCGAGGTGCAGGAGCAGATCGCCAACGATGTCTCCGACGACATCAAGGATCCCGACGAGATCGACGAGGAGACCGTCAATCTGCTCGCGTTCCTCCAGGAGGAGCCCGCCTTCGCCCACCAGCTGTACAGCGAGGTCTCGCCCGACGAGATGAGCGACGCGATCAGCCACCTGTCCAACGAGGCGTTCCCGGCCAACGACAGCTCGGGTGCCCACAACCCCTACGCCACCGAGCGCGCCGAGCTCTACAAGGGCTTCCTGGACGCGGCCGGCGTCACCTTCGCCACCTACACCAAGGGCACGGGTTCCTACGCGCCGCCGTCCGACCTCGTCGACACCTACTTCAACGCCATCACCGACGAGGAGAACCCCCACAACGCGGGCGCCCTCACACTGCTGATCAGGCACGGCGGGGCGGAGACCTCGCTCGACGACGAGTTCATGTCGGAGCTGACCGGCAAGGTCTACGAATGGGAGAGGGAGCACGACGGCGATCCGGTGTGGAGCCCGCTCAACGAGTCTGCCGGAGGCTACGACTACGGGATCAAGGATCCGTCCATCGACTACGGAGACAGCGACGACCCCTACGACGACCTCGTGACCGGGAACAGTGCGTACGACGGGCTGGCCAACCTGCTCGGCGGCATGGAGCACACCCCCGGAGGGGCACAGGACTTCTTCCTCGGCAACTACGAGGGAAGCACCGAGTCGCTCGAGGAGCGGATGGACTACCTGATCGGCGGCGAGGACGCCCGCACGTTCTCCCAGGACGACGGTGACGGCCTCGGCAGCGCCCTCCAGGCGGCTGCTGTCGGCGGGGAGACCCGCGACGAGGACGGTACGAGGATCGCCAACGAGCTCTTCACGACGATCGCCGAGCACTCCGGCGAGGGTGACGGCATCGGCCCGGACCCCCACTGGCACGTGTGGAACGGCATGACCGACAGCCTCGGCACGATCGCCTCCGGCTACACCGGCGACGTGTACGAGTCCCTCTCCGACGGAGTGATCGACCGTGGCCCCACGCACCTCGCCCTGACTCCCGACGAGATGGAGAAGGTGCTCGGCGAGATCGGCCACAGCGACGACAAGAGCGGGCTGGAGACGCTGACCGCCGCGATGCACATGGAGATCCGCAACCAGAACATCGACTACCTCCGTGGTCTGGAGGGGCCGCACGACCTGGCGTCGCTCCCGGGCACTGCGTTCGAGGGGATGCAGATGGACCACGGCGGCGTCATGGCGGATCTCCTCGACCACGGACTTGCGATAGCCGAGGACGAGGACAAGACCGAGGAGGCGCGCGCCGCGCTGCTGTCCAAGGGGCTGGACATCGCCGGTGGCTTCATCCCCGGGGCGGGCACCGTCCTCGGCGAGGGCGCCTCCGAGCTCGCGAGGATGACCTACGACACCGTCTCCGGCGAGGCGCTGAGCGCACTCAGCGAGGGTGTGGCCGGCTCGCCGTCGTCGACGACCGACGCCTACCGCTCCAACGCCATCGACTCGGTGCCGGACCAGCTCCGCTACGGGGCAGTCTCGGACCTCTACCGCGCCGGTTACCTGGGCGAGCAGGACCTGACGGGTGGCGGCCACTTCGACGGCGCGGGGGAGAACCTGTTCACCGGGAACCCGCCCACGCTGCGGCCCGAGCTCCTCGACGACGATGGCTACGTGCTCGACGAGACCGACATCCCCGAGGATCAACGCGCCGACATCATCGATGCCTGGGAGGACTTCCGCGAGAGCGAGGCATGGGACGCTGTGACCGAGGAGACCTACACCTCGACGTTCTACGATGCGGCCCTCAAGAAGGAGTGATGGTGCCCCCGAAGCCTGGGACACGACTTTTTGCTCGCACCGGCCTCGTGGCCGCAGTGCTCGTGTTGTTCATGGCGGCAACCGCCTGCGGCAAGGAGGACGACAAGGAACCTTCTTCGGCGTGCGGCCTGATAGATGCAGACCTCATCACCGAGCTGGCCGATGACCGGGACTGGCACGACGTCGGCAAGCTCTACCGCGACGGGAAATTCACTGACGGCTGCGAGGTCGTGGTCAGCGGTCAGCCGCTCCTCATCGTCACCCTGATCGACTTCGACCGGGAGGAGCAGGCCGCGTCGGCCAAGCAGACGCTCACGACCCAGCGAGAGAACTCCGAGCGAACCTGCCCGGAGACCACCCAGCCGCCGCTCACCGAGGACAGTGTGACGGCCGCGTGCCTCAGCGAGCAGAAGCTCGACTACGACGAGTGGAACCCGCGACGACTGGTCCGGTTGACGATCGACCAGACCCCCGGAGTGACGTTGTCCACCGACGATGCCGCCGGCATCATGGAGGACCTCAACCAGCGGGCCGACAAGCTCGACAAGTAGGGCCTCAAGCGCGTCCGGCAAGCAGTGAGCCCCACGCTCCTGACTTGCAGGAACCTGGGGCTCTCAACTCGTGTCCGAGGGGGGACTTGAACCCCCACGCCCTAATACGGGCACTAGCACCTCAAGCTAGCGCGTCTACCAATTCCGCCACCCGGACGAGCGCCGTAACCCTAGCAAGGGCGGGACGGCTTCGAGTAATCGGGAGGGTGTGTCACCAGCCGCTGGGAAGGGGCCGTCCTTCGGCGAAACCAGCCGCCGACTGGACGCCGATCAGGGCGCGGTCGGAGAACTCGGTGAGGTCATGGGCGCCGGCGTACGTGCATGCCGAGCGGACGCCGGAACAGATCTCGTCGACGAGGTCCTCCACACCCGGGCGGTCGGGGTCCAGGAACATCCGCGAGGAGGAGATCCCCTCCTCGTAGAGGGACTTCCGGGCACGGTCGAAGAGGCTGTCGCTCGACGTACGGTTCGCCACTGCGCGAGCCGAGGCCATCCCGAAGCTCTCCTTGTAGGGACGGCCGTCCGAGCCGACGTGCAGGTCACCGGGTGACTCGTGCGTGCCGGCGAACCAGGAGCCGATCATCACCTGCGCGGCGCCAGCGGCGAGAGCAAGGGCAACGTCGCGCGGGTGCCGCACTCCCCCATCGGCCCACACGTGCTTGCCGTGCCGTGCCGCTGCCTCCGCGCACTCGACGATGGCGCTGAATTGCGGGCGCCCGACGCCGGTCATCATCCGGGTGGTGCACATCGCGCCCGGGCCGACCCCCACCTTGATGATGTCGGCGCCGGCCTCGACGAGGTCGTGCACGCCCTCGGCGCCGGCGACATTGCCGGCGACGACCGGCACACCAGGATCGACGGAGCGGACCGCGGCCAGTGCCTCCAGCATGCGCTCCTGATGACCGTGCGCGGTGTCGAGCACCAGGCAGTCGATGCCCATCGCCAGCAGCCGCTTGGCCTTCCCGGCAACATCGCCGTTCACCCCGATCGCGGCTGCGATCCGAAGTCGCCCGAGGTCGTCCAGCGCTGGCTTGTAGATCGTGGAGCGCAGCGCCCCGAGACGGGTCAGGATCCCGACCAGTGCGCCGTCGTCGTCCACGGCGGGTGCGAGCCGGTAGCGGGAGGTGGCGAGTACGTCGAACGCCTCGCGTGGCTCCATGGAGTGCTTGAGGGTGACCATGTCGGTGGTCATCGCGTCGGCGAGCTGGGTGAACCGGTCGACGCCGGTGCAGTCGGCCTCGGTGACGATGCCGACCGGGCGGCCGTCCTCGACGACGACTGCTGCGCGATGGGCGCGCTTGGGCAGCAGGCTGAGCGCGTCGCTGACGGTGTCCTGGGGGCTGAGCGTGATCGGCGTCTCGAACACCGGGTGCCGCTGCTTGACCCAGGCGACCACCTCCTCCACCACGTCGAGAGGGATGTCCTGAGGGATCACGCTGAGGCCACCACGACGGGCCATCGTCTCGGCCATCCGGCGTCCGGAGACGGCTGTCATGTTGGCGACGACGAGCGGGATCGTCGTACCCGTCCCGTCGCCGGAGGCGAGGTCGACGTCGTAGCGCGATGCGACGCCGGAGCGCCGGGGCACCATGAACACGTCGTCGTAGGTCAGGTCATAGGGTGGCCGCGTGTCGGAGAGGAATCGCACGGGAGAAGAATCTACCGGCCCGAGGCAGACAGGCCCGGTGACGGGCATCGCACCGGGTCGCGTCAACCTGATCGGGGAGCACCTCGACTACAACGGCGGCGCCTGCCTGTCCATCGCCTTGGCGCAGACCACCGCTGCCACGGTCACCCTCGCCGACGAAGCCCGGGTCACGGTCAACAGTGGTGATCTGGCGTGGGCCGGAGGCGTGGGCGAGCGGCCCGGCGACGACGACGCGTGGGCGGCGTACGTCGTCGGCGTGCTCGACACGCTTGGGGTCGAGCACGGCATGACGATCGACATCACCAGCGACGTGCCGGTGGGCGCCGGGCTGTCCAGCTCGGCCGCTCTCGAGTGCAGCGTCGCCGTCGCGGTGGACGCCGCGCTGGCACTGGGTCGGTCCGGTGAGGAGCTCGTGCAGGCGTGCATCCGAGCCGAGAACGAGTACGTCGGCGCGCCCACCGGAGGGCTCGACCAGACGGTGTCGATCCACGGCCAGGCAGGCCACACGCTGCTGATGGACTACGCGCAGGATCGTCGGGAGCAGGTGCCCTTCGACGCGGCCGGGCACGGGCTCGGTCTGCTCGTGATGGACACGCGGGTGAGCCATGCCATGACTGAGGGCGGGTACGGCCAGCGACGCAAGGAGTGCGAGGAGGCTGCCCGGCTACTGGGGGTGGAGCACCTTGGGCAGGCGACGGACCTGGAGAAGATCGGCAGTCTCGACGAGCCGCTGCGGCGCCGCGCGAAGCACGTGGCCACCGAGCTGCAGCGGGTCTACCTGTTCGCCGAAGCCCTTCGGTCCGACGACTGGGATTCGCTCGGTGCCCTGCTGGACGCGGGGCACCTCTCCCTGCGTCACGACTTCGAGATCTCCTGCGACGAGCTCGACGTCGCTGTGGACACTGCTCGCGAAGCTGGTGCGGTGGGTGCCCGGATGACCGGTGGCGGCTTCGGCGGCTCGGCGATTGCGCTGGTCCCGCTCGAGCGGATGAGCGCCGTGGAGACAGCCGTGCGCAACGCGTTCGTCGCCCGGGGCTGGGCCGAGCCCGCGTTCATCGAGGCTGAGGCCGGCGCCGGAGCACGAGTCCAGACGACGGGCTGACCGGTCACGTCGCCGCGACCCCGATGTGCCCGGCTCGGAAGGCGTCGACGAACAGCGCGTGGTCCCGGCGCACCCGCTCGGCGTACGACAGGCCGAACTCGACGATGTGGTCGGTGAAGTCGCGTCGTCGGTTCTTCAGCGAGGCGACGATGGCCTCCTCGACCTGGAACGAGACCAGGTCCTGGTCGCTGTCCTCATCGGAGGCGCAGTGCACCTTCGCGGTGGCGCGGCCGAGGAGGTCGACAACTGCCGCCATCTCGTTCGGCTCGGTGATGTTCTCCCAGTCCAGGTCCACCTCGTAGGGCGAGACCTCCGAGACCACGTAGCCGACGCCGCCCAGCTCGGCGTACCCCAGTAGCGGGTCCGTGTGCACCTGCAGCGCCCGTTGGCTGACCACAGTGCGGTGGCCCTCGTGCTCGAAGTAGCTGTCGACGTCCGCACTGTCGGCGAACCGGCTCAGGGCCGGAGTGTTGGCCTGCTTCATCGACAGCACGACGTCGTTGTCGAGGGCCTGGCTGTACCCCTCCACGAGCAGGTTGTACGCCGGGAGCCCCGCGCTGCCGATGCCGAACCCGGACTTGCCCACCACATCGCGCAGGTCGTAGAACAGCTTGCGGTCGAAGCGCTTGGAAGGCGGGATCGTCTCCAGGTAGGACGCGAACGCCGTCTCCACAGCTGTCCGTTCCTGCTTCTTCAGGTGCCTGACGGTCGGGTCCTCGGTGAAGACCCGGACGGCGTCCTCGATGTGGGTCAGCTCATCGAGAAGGTCGGCCCGCCGGATCGTGCGAGCCCCGACGAGCGCTGCGAGGACCGGGCCCTCGGTGTTCTCCAGGTGCAGCGCGAAGTCGTCGTCCTCGGCCTCACTCGCGTAGTGGTCCACCTGGGCGAGGTAGGCGCGGACGTAACGACGGATCAGGGCGACGATCTCCTCCTCGGGCATGGCCTTCTGCCAGCAGAGCAGGGCCAGGCTCGCGGCGAAGCGTTGCAGGTCCCAGGTGAAGTGCCCGATGTAGGCCTCGTCGAAGTCGTTGATGTCGAAGACGAGCCGGCCGTCCGAGTTCAGGTAGGTGCCGAAGTTCTCCACGTGGAGGTCGCCGTGGATCCAGATCGCGCCGCTCTGGTCGTTCACCCAGGGATCCCGCTTCCCGGTGACGTCCGCGTAGTACAGACAGGCCGACCCCCGGTAGAAGGCATGCGGGTCGGCAGCCATCTTCCGGTACTTGGTGCGGAACCCCTTCGGGTTCGCCTTCATCAGCGGGTCGAACGCGTCTCGGAACACCTCGACGATCAGGTCGGTGCGAGTGGCCTTGCTCATCCGCCCACCCTTTCAGGCGTGCGGTCGCGTTCGTCGTACCTCATGCAGCCGTAGTGCCCAAAACGGATGGGGTTGTACGCCGATCCCTGACGTTGTTGGGTGAAGTATCGGCCGACAACGTCAGGTTTCCCCGGTCGACCGGGGAAACCGGCAGCCCCTACTTCAGCTCAGCCGAGCTCAACCCCAGCACCCGCCGGGCCACGATCAGCTGCTGGATCTGCTGGGTGCCCTCGAAGATGTCGAGGATCTTGGAGTCACGGCCCCACTTCTCGAGCAGCTCGATCTCGGAGTAGCCGAAGGTTCCGGCGAGCTCGACGCAGCGCAGGGTCACGTCCGAGCCCATCCGGCCGGCCTTGGCCTTCGCCATGGAGGCTTCCATCGAGTTGGGCTTGCGGTTGTCGGCCATCCACGCCGACTGCAAGGTGAGCAGGTACGCCGCCTCCCAGTCCGCCTCGAGCTGCAGGAAGGTCGCCGCCGCGGCGGACTGCACCAGGGCGGGGCGGTCGTAGTCGATGTCCACGCCGGCCTCGGAAAGGATCTCGCGGGTCAGGTCGAGCGAGGCCCGCGCGCAGCCGACGGCCATCGCGGCCACCAGCGGACGGGTGTTGTCGAAGGTCGCCATCGCTCCGGCGAAGCCCTGCTTCGGATCGACATCGGCATCGCCGAGCAGGTCCTCGGCCGGGACCCGGCAGTCCTCGAAGATGATCACCGCGGTGTCGGAGGCGCGGATGCCGAGCTTGTGCTCCAGCCGCTCCACCCGCATGCCGGGGTTGCCCTTCTTGACCACGAACGACTTGATCGCCGCGCGTCCGAGGCTCTTGTCGAGGGTGGCCCAGACGACGACGCTGTCCGCGCGCTCGCCGGAGGTGACGTAGATCTTCTCGCCGTTGAGGACGTACTCGTCGCCGTCCTTGCGGGCCGTGGTCTGGATGTTGGCCGAGTCGGAACCGGTGCCCGGCTCCGTGATCGCCATCGCCGCCCAGGTGCCGGCGAAGCGCTCGAGCTGCTCGTCGTTGGCCACCGAGGCGATCGCGGAGTTGCCCAGGCCCTGCCGCGGCATCGAGAGCAGCAGGCCGACGTCGCCCCAGCACATCTCCATGATGGAGAGCACCGACGCGAGGTTGGCGCCGTTCTTGTTTCCCTTCTTCTCTTCAACGCTCTCGTCGCGGCGTACGCCGGCAGCGCCTGCGCCACCGGTGGCGCCCGACTCGGAGATGCCGTCGATCATGGCCGCGAGCATGTCGAGTTCCTTGGGGTACTCGTGCTCGGCCTCGTCGTACTTGCGGGAGATCGGGCGCAGCATGTTCATCGCGACCTGGTGGGCCTGGTCGACGAGCGGGCGGATCTTCTTGGGGGTCTCGAGGTTGATCATGAGTGTGTGCTCCTTGGTCGATGAATGACGGTCGCTTCGTGGCGGCCGCGTTCAGACCAGGACCGCTCCTTCCATGAGTCCGATGGCGCGGAGGTCGCGGTACCACCGCTCGACGGGGTGCTCCTTGACGAAGCCGTGCCCGCCCAGCAGTTGTACGCCGTCCAGGCCGATCTGCATGCCGCGCTCGGCACAGAGCCGACGGGCCAGTGCGATCTCGCGCTCGGCCGGCTTGCCCTGCGCCACCCGGCTGGCAGCCCGGTAGGTCACCAGGCGCATGCCCTGCAGCTCGATCGCGATGTTGGCGACCATGAAGGCCACCGACTGGCGGTGGGCGATCGGCTCACCGAACGCCTCACGCTCCTTCACGTAGGGCGTGACGTAGTCGAGGACGGCCTGGCCGGTGCCGACGGCCAGCGCGCACCATGCGAGGCGGGAGAAGCGCACGCACTCGCGGTAGTCCGACGCGTCGCCGAGCAGGGAGATCTGCTCCACGGCGACGTCCTTGAGGACGAGCCGAGACAGGCTGGCGGCGCGCAGCCCCATGGAGGGGTCGGACTCGATCGTGATGCCCTCGGCGCCCGACTCCACGATGAACAGCTGTGGGGCGCCGTCGAGCTCGGCGCCGACAACGAACAGCTCGGAGTCGGCACCGCGCACCACGCCGGACTTCACGCCGTTGAGGACGTAGCCGTCGTCGCGCTTCTCTGCCTTGGTGGCAGGGGCGAGCGGGTCGAAGAGGGCCGTCGGCTCGCTGAGCGCGAGGGCGGCTGCGGGGACCTCGTCGCCGGTGAACGCGGGAAGGTAGGTGGACTGCTGCTCATCGGTGCCCCAGAGGGACAGCGCCGTCGCGACAGCACCCGGGGAGAGCAGGGCCACCGCAAGACCCATGTCGCCCTTGGCGAGCGCTTCGTGGACGAGGGTGCCGGCCATGGCAGATCGCTCGGTGGCGATGCCACCGAGATCCTCGGGAACGCCCAGGATCGGGAGCCCGATCTCCAACGAGGCCTTCAGCAGCTCGTCAGGGGCGGCACACTCCTCGTTCGCCTCGCTCGCGACGGGGCGCACCATCTCCTCGGCGAACTCCCCCACGACGTCGGCGAGCATCTGCTCGTCCTCGCCCGGGGTGAGGTCGAACAGGCCGGTGTTCTTCGCCGCGGGCACGCGGTTGCCCCTCGTTGCCCTGCCGGCACGCGCGAAGCTGCGGCCCACGTTGCCCGCGGTCCGGAAGCCGGCGCTCGTGACTCGGTAGACCGTTTGCTCGCTGGCCTTGCGCATGCCGAGGCGGTCGATCAGGTCACTGGACGCGAGCTTGTTCAGCGCCGCGATCGCCAACCCGATGGGGTCGCGCTTCTCGCTGTCGGACAGCCCGTGACGGCCTCCGGCCCGGAGCAGGCTCCAGGGCAGCTTCTGCGGGTCGCTCGTGGAATTCGAAGACATGCCTCGAAATGTAACTGTGAGTTACACATTGCGCCACACCTGCCGTACGTGTTGCGGGTCACGCGGGTCGCGATTGGCACGCACGCCCTAGGATTCCGGACATGCCCGGCCCCGACTCCGCACAGGACAGCGCCCCTCCCTCCCCCGGATCCGTCGCGGTCCCGACCGGCGGGACGGTGCGCCCCGTCGTGCGCTGGGGCACCGACGTGATGCACCGGGCGGCGCGACCCGTGACGTCGTACGACGAGGAGCTGCGTTCCCTCGTGGCCGACATGTTCGTCACGATGTACGCCGCCGAGGGAGTGGGTCTCGCGGCCTGCCAGATCGGGGTGGACCTGGCGGTGTTCGTCTTCGACTGCCCCGACGAGTCAGGCACGATGCACCGGGGACTGGTGTGCAACCCCGTGCTCGAGCTCCCCGAGGGACGCGAGCGGCGGCTCGACGAGAGCGACGAAGGCTGCCTCTCCTACCCGGGAGCCTTCGTCGAGTGCGCCCGTCCCGACTGGGCCAGGGTCACCGGCTCGGGCCTCGAGGGTGAGGACGTGTCGTACGAAGGCGACGGTCTGTTCGCGCGCTGCCTGCAGCACGAGACCGACCACACGCACGGCACCGTCTTCGGGGACCGGCTCAGCGACCGGGCGCGCAAGAAGCTGCGCAAGCAGATGACCGAGGCGGCGGAGGACTACCCGGCCGACTGGCCGGTGGGCGAGGGCTCCGGGGCGGCCGCGTCACGTTCGTCCGCCGACGATGTTGCCGGTGGCACGGTCACCGACGTGGACCACGACGACCGCTGAATCGGCGCGGCCGGCTTCAGCGAAGGGGTCGAGGGCAGCTCGACGGTGACGGTCGTCCCGATCCCGACCTTGCTCTCGATGGCGACGCTGCCCTGCTGCTGCGCGACCAGGTCCCGCACGCTGGCCAGGCCGAGCCCGCTGCCGCCGTCGTCCTCGGCGAGCCGCCCACGGGCGAACTCGTCGAAGATCGTGTCGAGGTCGTCGGGGTGGATGCCCCTCCCGCGGTCACTGACCGAGAGGTGCACCCGGCCCGGTCGCGGGCGACCGAAGGTCACTTCCACCGGAGTGTCCGGCGGGGAGTACCTCAGCGCGTTCATCACCAGGTTGGTCACCACTCGGTGCAGCGCCACGCCGTTGGCCTGCGCCAGGGCGACGGTGTCCTCAGCAATCTGCACGCGCGACGGGTCGAGCGAGAGTGTCAGGTCCCGCACCGCGGCCCGGGCCACCTGGGCAATGTCGATGTCGGCGAGAATCAGGGGGGCCTGTCCCGCCCGCTGGCTCGCAAAGAGCACCAACCCCTCCACCATGCTGAGCAGGCGGTCGGCATTGGCCTCCACCCGGTCGACGAGCGTGTCGCGAGTGGTGTCGTCGGCGTCGCGGAGGGCGTCCACGAAGCCCTTGATCGCGGTGATGGGCGTGCGGAAGTCGTGGTTGAAGGCGGCGTAGAACGCGTCCTGCGCCTCCTCTAGCGACTTGAGGTCGGTCCGGTCCCGGGTGACCTTGGCATAGCCGGTGAGCTGCCCGCCGTCGTCGTGCATGGCCGTGATCACCACGTCCGCCCAGAACCTGGTGCCGTCCTTGCGCAGCCGCCAGCCGGTGTGCTCGACCCGGCCCCGCTCGCGGGCGTCCGAAAGGAGCTGGATCGGGAGCCCGGCGCGACGGTCCTCCTCGGTGTAGAACATCGCGAAGCTGCGGCCGATGGCCTCCTCCGCGGAATATCCCTTGACCCGCTCGGCGCCGAGATTCCAGGTCTGGATCGTGCCCTGGGGGTCGAGCGCGATGATCGCGTAGTCGACGACCTGGCCAACGAGCAGGCGCAGGCGCTCTTCGCTGGTCCGCAGGGCCGTCTCCAGCTCGTGCTGCTCGGTGAGGTCGCGGGTGACCTTGGCGTAGCCGGTGACATGTCCTTGGTCGTCGTGGATCGCGGTGATCACCACGTCTCCCCAGAACCTGGTGCCGTCCTTGCGCAGCCGCCAACCGGTGTGCTTGACCCGGCCCTCATCCCTGGCCTGGAGCAGCAGCGTCAGCGGCAGCCCCCGGCGGCGGTCCTCGTCGGTGTAGAACATCGCGAAGCTGCGGCCGATGGCCTCCTCAGCGGTATAGCCCTTGACCCGCTCGGCGCCGAGATTCCAGCTCTTGATGGTGCCCTGGGGGTCGAGCCCGATGATCGCGTAGTCGACAACTTGACCCACGAGGTCGTCGCTGGACCCCGCCTTGTCTTCTGCTCCCCGTCCCACGCGGAAAGAATAGGGGTGTATCTACCCTTCGATGCCAATTTTTCTTCGGGCAATCTCATAGCTGGCGACCGCGGTCGCCGCCGCGACGTTCAGCGAGTCGATGCCCGCACGCATCGGAATGACCGCGGAGCGGTGTGCGGAACGCTCCCAGTGCGGCGTGAGACCGTGCCCCTCGCTGCCGAGCACCAGTGCCACCTTGTCTAGTCCGGCGACGGCGTCCGCCACTGGCACAGCGCCGTCGGCCAGGGTGAGCGCGACGGTGGTGAAGCCGTGACTGGCGATCAGCGGCAGTGCGTCGTACCAGTCGGGCAGCCGGGTCCAGGGCAGGGCGAAGACCGCACCCATGGCGACCTTGATCGAGCGGCGGTAGAGCGGGTCGGCACACCGCGGTGCGAGCAGCACCGCGTCGACTCCCAGCGCCGCGGCGGACCGGAAGATGGCCCCGACGTTGGTGTGGTCGACGATGTTCTCGCAGACGACCACGCTGTGCGCCCCTTCGAGGACCTCCTCGACCGTGGGCAGGGGTGTCCGGACCAGGGAGGCGAGCGCGCCGCGGTGGACGTGGAAGCCGGTGACCTGCTCCGTGAGTGCCTCTGGCAGGACGTAGCACGGCGCGTCGGTCCCCTCGAGCACCTCGGCCAGCCCCTCCAGCCAGCGCGGCGCCAACAGGAACGACCGGACCGGGAAGCCGGCCTCGGTGGCCCGGCGTACGACCTTCTCGCCCTCGGCGAGGAACAAGCCCTGCTCGGCCTCCAGCGACTGGCGCAGCTGCACGTCGCGGAGGTTGCGGTAGTCGTCGAGCCGTGGGTCGCCGGGGTCCGTGATCTCGACGTACGTCGCCATGCTCAGCCGGCCCCGGGACCGTAGCGACCCGGGTACGCCACCCCGACTACCTCCCCGATCACGATGACCGCCGGAGGCTGCACCCGCTCGGCTGCGACCGTGGCCGCCAGCTCGCCCAGGGTGGTCAGCACCGTGCGTTCGGTGGGCATCGTGCCGTCGCAGACGATCCCCACGGGCGTGGCCGCGTCCCGGCCGCCGCGCAGCAGCACCTCGGCGATCATCGGCGAGTTCTCGACGGCCATCATCAGCACGATCGTGCCCCGCAGGCTGGCCAGGGCGCCCCACTGGACGAGCGAGTCGGGATGGCCGGGGGGCAGGTGGCCCGAGACGATGGTCAGGTCGTGGGTCACGCCACGGTGGGTGACGGGGATGCCGGCGACGGCCGGGACCCCGAGCGGGCTGCTGATGCCGGGGATCACGCTGACCGGGACCCCGGCCGCCCGGCACGCGAGCACCTCCTCGTAGCCGCGGCCGAACACGAAGTTGTCACCACCCTTGAAGCGGGCGACGCGGCGGCCGGCCAGGGCGGCCTCGACGATGATCTGGTTGATCTGCTCCTGGGTGGTCGAGCGTCCGCGGGGCAGCTTGGCAACGTCGATGATCTCGGTGTCGGAGGGCAGCTCGGCGAGCAGCTCGCGCGGCGCCAGCCGGTCGGCCACGACGAGGTCGGCATCCATCAGCGCCTTGCGACCCGCGACCGAGATGAGCTCAGGGTCACCCGGTCCGCCACCGACGAGCACCACCCCGGCGGTCCGCTCACGGTGGTGGCGAGAGGCCACCGAGCCCTCGCGCAGCGCGGCGACGATGTCGTCCCGGACGCCGGCCGAACGACGCGGGTTCCGGTCGGCGGCCGCGCTGCCCATCACTGCCACCGTCACGCCGTCGTGGCTGCCGACCGCAGGGGTGAAGGCGGTCGCGGCGTCGGCGTCGTCGGCTCGGACGCAGAAGATCCGGTGCTGCTCGGCCAGCACGCTGATCCGCTCGTTGACCTCGGTGTCGTCGGTGGCAGCCATCACGTACCACGCCTCGTCCAGGTCGCTGTCGGCGAAGCCGCGCTGCTCCCAGGCCACCTCGCCGGACGTGACCAGTCCCTCGATCGCGGGCGTGACCTCGGGTGAGACGAGGTGCACCTCGGCACCGGCGGCGATCAGGGTGGGAACCCGGCGCTGAGCGACGTTCCCGCCGCCGACGACCACGACCTTGCGGCCGGCAAGACGGAGGCCGGCCGGGTACGTCGGGTAGTCACCGGGTGGGTGGGGGCGCGGGGTCACCGGACCATTGTGCGGACTCCGGATGCCCAGGAGGTTTCGCGGGCCCACCTGCCGGACTATGTTGCGCGCATGACTCTCGAGCGCCCCGTCCACCCCGACCCCTACGAGCTGCTGCCGCAGGTGCCGTCCTTCACCGTCACCAGCGACGACGTGACCGACGGCCAGCCACTCAAGGACGACCAGGTCAACGCCGGAGGCGACGCCTCACCGCAGCTGTCCTGGAGTGACGTGCCGGAAGGCACCAAGAGCTTCACGGTGACCTGCTTCGACCCCGACGCCCCCACGCCGTCGGGCTTCTGGCACTGGGTGCTCGTGGACCTCCCCGCCGACGTGACCTCGCTCGAGGCCGGCGCAGGGGCCGAGGGCGCGGACCTTCCGGGCAACGCCTTCATGGTCCGCAACGACGGCGGCGTCAGGGGCTTCATGGGTGCGGCCCCGCCCGAGGGCGACCAGGTGCACCGCTACTACTTCGTCGTGCACGCGGTGAAGGAGGAGTCGCTCGGCGTCGACTCCGACGCCTCCCCCGCGGTGGTCAGCTTCAACCTGGCCTTCAAGACAGCCGGTCGCGCCATCGTGCAGGGCACCTACCAGCACTGAGATCCTTTACTTGACTCATTCCAGATTGAGTGATTGTCTCGGAGGGATGAGTCACGACGCCGTTCACGCCACTCCCGAGCAGCTGCTCAGGCGAGCCGGGCTGCGGGTGACCAGGCCGCGACTGGCCGTGCTCGAGGCCCTGACGGCCCACCCGCACTCCGGTGCGGACACCGTCCTGGGCGTCGTACGACGAGAGCTCGGCGGTGTCTCCACCCAGGCGGTCTACGACGTCCTGAACGTGTTCGCCGACCGCGGCCTCGCGCGCCGGATCCAGCCGGCCGGGTCGGTCGCGCGCTACGAGCTGCGCCTCGCCGACAACCACCACCACCTCGTCTGCCGTGAGTGCGGCTCGGTCCGCGACGTCGACTGCGCCACCGGCGAGGCGCCGTGCCTCGACGCCGCCGAGACCCTCGGCTTCGTCATCGACGAGGCAGAGGTCACCTACTGGGGCGTCTGCCCCGACTGTCAGAACCACACACCTTCCACAACCAACAAGGAGTGAGCAATGCCTGACCTGCCCCAGCCGAGTGAGACCTCGATCGCGACTGCTCCGTCGGAGGAGGCGCGTCTCGGTTCGACGACCGACACCGGCGCGCCGGCCCCCAGCGACCGGAACACCCTGACGATCGGGCCGGACGGGCCGATCCTGCTCCACGACGTGCACTTCCTGAACCAGATGGCGCACTTCAACCGCGAGCGGGTGCCCGAGCGCAACGTGCACGCCAAGGGCTCGGGCGCGTTCGGGGAGTTCGAGACCACCGAGGACGTCTCGCGCTACACCAAGGCCGCGCTGTTCCAGCCGGGCGTGAAGACCGAGATGCTGGCGCGCTTCTCGACGGTGGCCGGCGAGCAGGGCTCCCCCGACACCTGGCGCGACCCCCGCGGTTTCGCGCTGAAGTTCTACACCAGCGAGGGCAACTACGACCTCGTCGGCAACAACACCCCGGTCTTCTTCATCCGCGACACGATGAAGTTCCCGCACTTCATCCGCTCCCAGAAGCGTCGCGGCGGCAACGGCCTGCGCGACAACAACATGCAGTGGGACTTCTGGAGCCTGAACCCCGAGTCGGCACACCAGGTGACCTACCTGATGGGCGACCGCGGCATCCCGAAGACCTACCGCCACATGAACGGCTACGGCTCGCACACCTACCTGTGGATCAACGAGGCCGGTGAGAAGCACTGGGTGAAGTACCACTTCCACAGCAACCAGGGCGTCGAGGGCCTCACCGACGAGGAGGCCACCCAGATCGCCGGTGAGGACGCCGACTTCCACCGCCGCGACCTGTCCGAGTCGATCGCCAAGGGTGACTTCCCCTCGTGGACGCTGTCGATCCAGGCGATGCCCTACGAGGACGCGAAGACCTACCGCTACAACCCGTTCGACCTCACCAAGATCTGGCCGCACAGCGACTACCCGCTGATCAAGGTCGGCACGATGACGCTGAACCGGAACCCGGAGAACTTCTTCGCCCAGATCGAGCAGGCCGCCTTCGAGCCGAGCGCGGTCGTGCCGGGCATCGGGTTCAGCCCCGACAAGATGCTGCTCGGCCGGGCCTTCGCCTACTCCGACACGCACCGTCACCGGATCGGGCCGAACTACCTGCAGCTGCCGGTCAACCGCCCGCACGTCGAGGTGAACACCTACACCCAGGACGGCGCGATGGCCTACGAGCACCGCAGTGACGACCCGGTCTACGCGCCGAACTCGTTCGGGCGGGGTTACGCCGACGAGGTCGGTGAGGTCAACGACAGCTGGGAGGCCGACGGCGCGATGGTGCGCCAGGCGTACACGCTGCGCGAGGCCGACGACGACTTCGGCCAGGCCGGCACCTTGGTCCGCGAGGTCTGGAACGACGAGATCCGCGAGGCGTTCGTGAAGACCGTGGCCGGGCACCTGCTCGGTGGTGTCGAGGGCGACGTGCTCGAGCGTGCCTTCGAGTACTGGAAGAGCGTCGACTCCGACTGCGGCAAGAAGATCGAGGAGCTCGTCCGCGAGGGCGCCGACCTCGGTGCACCTGGCGCCCAGCCCGACGACGCGCAGGACGAGGCCACCGACCCGATCGTGGAGCCGAACACCAACGCGAACAGCTGAACGGCGGCGATCCTGTCGCGTCGTACGACGTGACAGGATCGCGCCCATGGCCGAGCTGCGAACGGATGTCCTGGGGGCGCCGTACAGCTCCGAGACGTTGGCGCTCCGCCCGGACGAGGAGGGCGAGGTCGTCGCGACCCTGGTGCATCGCCCCGCCGACGCGCCGACCCGCAAGGCCGTGCTGCACCTCCACGGCTTCTGCGACTACTTCTTCCAGACCGGGGCGGCCGACTTCTGGGTGCGCAACGGCTACGACTTCTACGCGCTGGATCTTCGGAAGTACGGGCGTTCCCTGCGACCGCACCAGACGCCGAACTACGTCGATGACCTGAGCACGTACTACGAGGAGCTCGACCTGGCCTTCGCTCGGATCTCGCAGGAGCACGACCACCTGGTCTTCTCCGCGCACTCGACCGGCGGCCTCACCCTGCCGCTGTGGCTGCACGATCGCAGGCACTCGGCGGCCGGTGTCTTCCTGAACGCCCCGTGGATCGACATGCACGGCCCCGCGTTCACCCGGCTGCTGGCGATGCCGGCGATCCACCACCTCGGCGCTGTGCGTCCGATGCGGCAGATCCCCCGCAACGTCAGCGGCGGCTACGGCCGGAGCCTGCACCGCGACTTCCAGGGCGAGTGGGACTACAACCTCGCTTGGAAGCCGGTCGCCTCCTGGCCCGTGTACGCCGGCTGGATCCGCGCCGTCCGCACGGGACAGGCACGGATCGAGCGGGGGCTCGAGGTGGATGCGCCGGTCCTGCTGGTCAGCTCAGCGCTGTCCGGGCGCCCGACCTCGGACGTCGACCTCAGGACCACCGACGTCGTGCTCGATGTCGAGCGGATGCGCCGCCGGGCCGCTCGCCTGTCCCGCCACATGACGATCGCGCAGGTGCCGGGAGCGTTGCACGACGTGACCCTCTCCCCCGAACCCGCTCGCACCGAGGTGTACGAGGAGATCCAGCGATTCCTGTCGGCGTACGTCGACCGCTAGCCTCACCCCATGAATCCCGTCACTGGTCTCGCCATCGGCCGCATCGCCGTCGGCACCGTTGCGCTGCTGTCCCCCAACCTGGCCGCCAAGCTGTTCCTGCTGGACCCGGCGGCCAACCGGTCGCTGCCGTACATGACGCGCATGTTCGGCTCTCGCGAGATCGCCCTCGGTGGGCTCACCCTCGCCTCCTCCGGGGAGGCTCGACGCGTCCTGGTCCAGGTGGGGATCGCCGTCGACGGGGCTGACGCGTTCACCGGCGTTGCCGCGGCCGCTTCCGGCGCGGTGAGCAAGAAGGCCGGGATCACGATGGCCCTGGTTGCGGCCGTCGCCGTCGCCAACGGCATCGTGGGCCTGCAGGAGTCCTGACTCTCCGCCTCACCACCCGCTGACCCCCGGGACGTCATACGAATCGTGGCCTTGAGACCACCATTCGTATGACGCAACGCTGCGGTCAGAGCGGGAAGATGAACGTGATGACGGCGACGACGCCGACCACCACGATCACACCACGCAGTACGTCGGGCGGGAGCTTGCGGCCGACCGTGGCGCCGAGCTGACCGCCGATGACCGAGCCGACGGCGATCAGGCCGACGACCGGCCAGTCGATGCTGCTGGAGGCGCTCTCCGGGAGGAACGGCACGTCCACGAAGGCCAACAGGAGGAACACGGCCGCCGCGATGCCGTTGACCAGCAGCGCCAGTACGTTCTTGGTCGCGTTGTGCCGCTGCATGGAGTCGGCGACGCCGATGCCGAGGATCGCCATCAGCAGCACCCCCTGGGCCGCGCCGAAGTAGCCGCCGTACACCCCGGCCAGGCCGATCGTCGGCCAGACCCACCAGGCGCCGTGCTCGGCGAGCCCGCCGCGGGACTCCGCCTTCGCCGCCACCCGCTTCGAGATCCTGGGCCCGAGGATCACCAGCGCACAGCCCAGGACGATGAGCAGGGGCACGATCGCGTCGAACGCCTCGGACGGCAGCGAGAGCAGCAACAACGCACCGGCGATGCCCCCCACGAGGGAGGCACTGGCCAGCCTGAGCACGCGTTTGCGCTGCCCGGCGAGCTCAGCGCGATAGCCGATCACCCCCGACAACGAACCGGGCACCAGCCCGATCGTGTTCGACACGTTGGCCGTCACCGGTGGGATGCCGAACGCGAGAAGGGTCGGGAACGTGATCAGCGTTCCCGACCCCACCACGGTGTTGATGGTTCCGGCCGCCATCCCCGCGAGCAGGATGGCGATGATCTCGAACGGGCTCACTGAGTGGTGGGCGCCTCTCCCGTCGGGTCACCGGGGTCGACCGCTGGCGGCACCGGCGGTACTTCGGGAGCCGTTGTCGCCGGTCCTGGCGTAGGGGTGCCGGCGGCGCTGCGGGCGGCACCCTCGGCCGCCGCGATCGCCTTCTCGACCTCGGCATGCGTGTCCGCGAGCATCGAGGCCGGATCGGTGCTCCGGGCCGACTCGGCGTCGGTCTCGACGCGGACGCGCGGTCCGCCGGACTTCTTCGGGATCCCGGAGACCTCGTGCATCGCCGAGCCGAGGCCCTCCAGCGCCTTGGTGATCTCCGAAGGCACGACCCAGACCTTGTTGGCCGACCCCTCCGCGATCTTCGGCATCATCTGGAGGTACTGGTAGGCGAGCAGCGCCTGGTCGGGCTGCCCGTCGTGGATGGCCTGGAACACCGTCTGGATCGCCTGTCCCTCACCCTGTGCCTTGAGGATCGCGGCCTCCCGGTTGGCCTGCGCGCGCAGGATCAGGGCCTCGCGGTCACCCTCAGCCGTCAGGATCGCGGCCTGCTTGTTGCCCTCTGCGGTCAGGATGGACGACTGCCGCTGGCCCTCGGCCGTGAGGATGACGGCGCGCTTGTCGCGGTCGGCGCGCATCTGCTTCTCCATGGAGTCCTTGATCGAGGGCGGCGGGTCGATCCCCTTGATCTCCACCCGGCCGACGCGGATGCCCCAGCGGCCGGTGGCCTCGTCGAGTACGCCGGACAGTCCGCGGTTGATGTCCTCGCGGGAGGTCAGCGTCTGCTCGAGGGTCATGCCACCGACGATGTTGCGCAGCGTGGTCATGGTGAGCTGCTCGACCGCCGAGATGTAGTTGGCGATCTCGTAGGTGGCAGACACGGGGTCGGTCACCTGGAAGTAGATGACCGTGTCGATCGAGACGACCAGGTTGTCCTCGGTGATCACCGGCTGCGGCGGGAAGGAGACGACCTGCTCGCGCATGTCGATGACATAGCGCACCCGGTCGACGAACGGCGTGACGACGTTCAGTCCCGGCGCCAGGGTGTTCTTGTACTTGCCGAACCGCTCAACGATGCCGGCACGCGCCTGCGGGATGATCCGGATCGTCTTCGCGAGCACCAGCACGACGAAGATCAGGACCAGTGCCAGCAGGATGAGGATTGCTGCACCCATGGGGACCCCCTCTGTTTCTCTTTGGAGCCTGGGCCGTCAGGACCCGAGCCGGTGGGCGCGCAGCACATATGCCGTCGCGCCCTTGATCTGTACCACGTCGACGACTTCGCCCGCCTCGATGCGGTCGTCCTCGTCGTACGGTTCTGCGGTCCACTCCTCGCCGCCGATCTTCACGCGGCCGGGCGTTCCGTGTACGAGCTCGCGCAGCACCGTCGCGCGCTTGCCGATCAGTGCCTCGGCGCCGGTCTTCAGGTCAGGGCCCTTGTGCAGCCGGCGTACGACGCTCGGGCGGATGACGCCCAGCAGGCCGACCGCGGAGACGAGAGCAAAGATGATCTGCAGGGCGATGGGCCCGCCGAGGAGGGCGGTGACGGCGCCGACGAGGGCACCACCGGCAAGCATCGCGAGGAACAGGTCGAGGCTCAGCAGCTCAAGAGCACCCAACACGACCGCGAGACCGAGCCAGCTCTCCCACATGTGGTCGCTCAGCCAGTCCATGCGGGAAGCCTATCCAACTGCCCGCAACGCTCAGCTGCGCCGACGCGCGGAGTAGCGCCCTTCCTCCTCGTGCAGCGAGAGCGACATCCCGAACGTCTCGCTGAGAACCGCATCGGTCATCACCTCGGGCAACGGACCTGAGGCGACCGCCCGGCCCGCACGCATCAACAGCGCATGCGTGAATCCCGGCGGGATCTCCTCGACGTGGTGGGAGACCAGGATCGTCGCAGGTGCGTACTCGTCGAGAGCCAGCCTGGACAGCGTGGCGACGAGATCCTCGCGGCCGCCGAGGTCGAGCCCGGCTGCGGGCTCGTCGAGGATGAGCACCTCGGGGTCGGTCATCAGCGCACGCGCGATCTGGACGCGCTTGCGCTCGCCCTCACTGAGGGTGCCGAAAGTGCGCTCGAGCAGTGCGCCCGCCCCCACCTCGACGAGCAGCTCATGCGCCCGGTCGTGGTCGAGCTCGTCGTAGTGCTCGCGCCAGCGACCCACCACGCCGTACGACGCAGAGACCACCACATCGCGCACGAGCTCGTCCCGCGGGATCCGCTCGGCAACGGCGGCGCTGGTCCAGCCGATCCGCGGACGGAGCTCGAACATGTCGACGGTGCCGACGACCTCGCCGAGGATGCCGACGACACCGGAGGTCGGGTGGATCTGCGCCGAGCACAACTGCATCAGCGTCGTCTTGCCGGCACCGTTGGGACCGAGGATCACCCAGCGCTCGTCGTCATCGACCATCCAGTCGACGCTGTCGAGGAGGGTTGCCTGGCCTCGCTTGACGGTGACGGACGCTAGCTCGAGTACGGCGTTCACAGGGGGACCTCAGGGGCGGGGTCGGGAGCGGATGCGGTCGCGGTCAACCTACCCTCGCTCATGTGAGCTCACTGCCGGTGTCCGCCCTCCTCGCCATCTGGCTGGGCGCGGTCCGGGCCGGAGCCGCCAGCCCGGACGAGCTGGCCAAGGTGGTTCGCGGGGACGACCCGCGCCACCTGGTCGTAGGACTCGACGACGTGCTGGAGCTCCATGAGCTGCCCGACCGTCTGACGGGACAGGTCTCGCTGGCCCTTCCCGTCCCCGGCGACCCGGTGGGTCTCGGCGGGCCGACGTCGTTCAACCTTGCCGCAATGGAGAGAGGTGAGGCGGTCGTGGTCGGTCCGGTCGGGCTGGTCCCGGTCGAGGACGCGCGCACCGTCGTGTGGACCGCGTACCCGGCCAACCCCGTGCCCTGGGTCGACGAGCGTGAGACAGCGATCGAGCTGCGCACCGCCCTCGCGACGGTCACCCGTCGACTGGTCGACCTCGACGTGGCTTCGTGGCAGCCGGAGATCCCCGACCTGTTGATGAACCTGCGCCACCGGCCGCCACTGCCACTGCCTGCAGGACACGACCCCCGGAGGATCGAGACTCTGGACCGGGCGCTGCTCTGCCTCGAGGTCGTGGCCCTCGCCCGTGCGGGCGACGGGGGCGCCGTGTCGGCGTACGAGATCGACCAGCGGCGTGGCGCCCTCGGCGATCTTGACCGAGCGGCCCGCAGGGCTCTGGTCGGGGCGTCCTCGGGCCGCCCGGACTGACCGAGACGGCTGCGGCTAACCTCGTTGCGTGCTGGAGGAGACGACCCGCGAGCCGCCGCGGACACTGCTGATCACCCTGACCGGCAAGGACCGGCCGGGCGTGACGTCGCTGGTCTTCGACACGCTGGCCCAGTTCAGCGTCGAGGTCATCGACATCGAGCAGATCGTGCTGCGGCGCAGGCTGATCCTCGGCCTGCTGGTCAGCGCGCCGCGTGACTGGAAGCCGCTGAAGCGCGCCATGGAGCAGGTCGCCGACGACCTCGGGATGACGATCGACGTCGACCGCGGCTCCGGCGACAACAAGCCGCGGCCCGAGGGACGCAGCCACGTCACCGTTCTGGGCACACCGCTGAAGTCTCCAGCCGTCGCCGCCATCACCGGCCGGATCGCCGACACCGGCGCGAACATCGACCGCATCGAGCGGATGGCGCGCTACCCGATCACCGCGATCGACCTGCACGTGTCAGGGGTCGATCCCGACAAGCTGCGCGACATCCTCGCCCGCGAGGCCGCCCGGCAGAGCGTCGACATCGCCGTCCAGGCCGCCAACCTGATGCGTCGCGGCATGCGTCTGATCGTGATGGACGTCGACTCGACGCTCATCCAGGGCGAGGTCATCGAGATGCTGGCGGCACACGCCGGCTGCGAGGCGGAGGTTGCCCGGATCACCGAGCAGGCGATGCGGGGCGAGGTGGACTTCGCCGAAAGCCTGCGCGAGCGGGTGGCACTGCTGGAGGGCCTCGATGCAGGCGCCATCGACAAGGTGTACGACGCCCTGGAGCTCGCCCCCGGCGCCCGGACCACCGTGCGCGTGCTCAAGCGACTCGGCTACCGCTTCGCGATCGTGAGCGGCGGGTTCAGCCAGCTGACCGACCGGCTCGCCGGCGAGCTCGGCATCGACTTCTCGGTGGCCAACGAGCTCGAGGTCGTCGACGGCAAGCTCACCGGCCGTGTCGTCGGCGAGATCGTCGACCGCGCCGCCAAGGCCGCCGCGCTGCGTCGCTTCGCCGAGGAGGCCGGGGTGTCCGTGCACTCCACCATCGCCATCGGTGACGGCGCCAACGACCTCGACATGCTCAACGCCGCGGGGCTCGGCATCGCGTTCAACGCCAAGCCCGTCGTACAGGAGGCCGCGCACGCGGCCGTGAACGTGCCCTACATGGACGCCGTGCTCTACCTGCTCGGGATCAGCCGCGAGGAGATCGTCGCCGCCGACGCCGAGGTCGGCATCACGACTCCCGAACCGACCGTCTGAGCCCGAGCGGCGTCGTACGGCGACATGCGAATGTGGCTGATGGGAAGGGGGCATGCCACGTCGACCACGGCAGCGACATTCGCATGTCCGGGTACGGCATACGGCGGCAATGTAGCGCCAGGTGCGCATCACCCAGAGTCGACGGCGTCGCTGACCGCATTGAGGTACTGCACCGTCGCCCGAACCTCGGTCCCGACGACGGCTGTTGGCGTGGAGGCGGAGACCTCGAAGCCCGCTCCGCGCTGCATCCCGAAGCCGAACACGAAGTCCGCCGCCGGGCTGAAGGCTTCCGGCCCGCCCAGCGGTCTGCGATAGCCGACCAGGGTGGCGTCGTCCGGCATCCGGTCGATCTTCCGGGTGGCGCCGACCTCGGCGTAGGTGAACTCTGCTGCCACCGGATCAGCCGTGCGAGTAGTAGAACGCCACGAGGTGGCCGGTCGCGGCGCCGAGATCGGCCCACGGGACCGAGATCTCCAGGACAGCGATGGCTGCTGTGGGAAAGCCCGCGCTCATCGCTCTGAACGCCTCGGGGTCCGGGTCGCCGTCGTCGAGCAGGTACGCAAGCGAGGCAGCCGTCGGGTTGTGGCCGATGTAGAGCACCACCTCGGCGTCGGGCGGCGCCTCGCGCAGCACGTCCAGCGCGCTGTCCGCGTCGGCGGAGTAGACGGCGTCCTCGACCCTGGCCTCGGCCGGGGTGCCGTTGCCCGCCACGAGGGCCTTCCAGGTCTGCCGGGTGCGTGTCGCTGAGGACACGAAGGCCTCGGTGGGCACGATCCCCTGCTCCGCCAGCCACTCGCCCGCGGCGGTGGCCTCTCGGCGGCCGCGCTCGGTCAGGCGGCGCCGATGGTCCTCCGCGGCGAAGGCTTCGGCCTTGCCGTGCCGCATGATCACCAGAAGGCGCCGCTCCGTCGCGGACGAATCGGGAGAAGGCGGGCTCACTTCCGCACTGTATTCACCCCTTAGGCTTCCTGTCATGACAATGGGTGCCAAGAGTGGAGAAGGCGACCTGCTCGTCATCGGAGGGGCCGAGGACAAGCTCGGCAAGCGCACGGTACTCAGGGAGTTCATCGAGCGAGCCGGCGGTCCTGACGCCCGAATCGCCGTCATCCCCACCGCGTCCTCGCTGGGCCCGGAGATCATCGACGTCTACGCCGCGCTGTTCACGCGGCTCGGAGCCGCAGAGGTGTACGGCGCGCGCCCGGAGGACCGGTCCCAGGCTTCCGACCCGGCAGTGGTCCACGAGCTCGACCGGGCCACGGGGATCTTCATGACCGGGGGCAACCAGCTGAAGCTGTCGACCGTGATCGCTGGAACACCGTTCGGGCAGGCGATCGTCGACGCGCGCCAACGCGGGGTGACCATCGCCGGCACCTCCGCCGGTGCCAGCATCCAGTCCTCGCACATGGTCGCCTTCGGGCCGGGCGGATCCACCCCCAAGCAGCGGATGACCCAGGTCGCGGCGGGTCTCGGGCTCGTGGAGAACTGCGTCATCGACCAGCACTTCGCCCAGCGCAACCGCTACGGCCGGCTGCTGATGATCGTCTCGCAGAGCCCACAGCTGCTCGGCATGGGCGTCGACGAGGACACCGCGGCCATCATCAGCCGCACCGACGACGGTGACCTGCTGCGCGTCATCGGACGCGGGTCGGTGACCCTGATGGACGGCTCCAACATGGTGACGAACTCCCACGAGGCGCGGGAGCACCGGCCGATCCTGGCCTCGGGGGTGGTGTTGCACGTGTTGCCGTCGGGATCGGAGTTCAACCTGAGCGCTCGCCTGCTCCTTCCGCGCACGCCCCGCGTGGACGCTGCCGAGGCCGACGAATTGGCGTCGGCCAACCGTGATCTGCGCAAGATGGCCAGTGACATCGCCGCTGGGGACATCGGGCCCTCGGTGTTGCGTCGCCGCATCGCCCGCAGAAGCAGAGGAGCCGTTCAGTGACCGACAGCGCCAGAGACGAGAAGATCGACGACCGGGCGTCCGTGCACAGCACGGGTGGTCGACCGACCGGCGACCTGACGATCCTGGAGACCCGTGTCTATCGCGGCGCGAACGTCTGGTCCTACGAGAAGTCGATCCATCTCGTGGTCGACCTCGGCGTGCTCGAGGACTACCCCACCAACACCCTGCCCGGCTTCACCGACCACCTGCTCGAAGCGCTGCCCGGGCTGCGCGAGCACTCCTGCTCACGCGGCCGGCGAGGCGGCTTCGTCGAGCGGCTCAACGAGGGCACCTGGCTCGGCCACGTCGCGGAGCACACCGCGCTCGCCCTCCAGCAGGTAGTCGGCCACGACATCCGCCGCGGCAAGACCCGTCAGGTCAAGGGCGAGAAGGGCCACTACAACATCATCTTCGGGTACGTCGACGAGCAGGTCGGGCTCGAGGCCGCCCGGCTCGCCGTACGCCTGGTCAACCACCTCGTCGAGGCCGACCCCGACTTCGACTTCGAGGAGGAGCTCGACGCCTTCATCCTGCGTGCCCAGCGCACCGCCTTCGGCCCTTCCACGCAGGCCGTCATCGACGAGGCCGTCTCGCGCGACATCCCCTGGATCCGGCTGAACAAGCACTCGCTGGTCCAGCTCGGCCAGGGCGTGCACGCCAAGAGGATCCGGGCGACGATGACCTCGGAGACCAGCTCCATCGCGGTCGACATCGCGTCCGACAAGGACCTCACCACCCGGCTGCTCAGTGCTGCCGGGCTGCCGGTGCCCAAGCAGGAGTCGGTCCGTACGGCGGACCAGGCGGTCACCATGGCCAGGCGCATCGGCTTCCCGGTCGTCGTGAAGCCGCTCGACGGCAACCACGGGCGCGGAGTCTGCCTGAACCTGATGGACGACGACGACGTGCGTGAGGCGTTCCCGATCGCCAGGGAGCAGTCGCGTCGCGGCACGGTGATCGTGGAGTCGTTCGTGACCGGCAAGGACTACCGCTGCCTGATCATCGACGGCAAGGTCGCCGCGATCGCCGAGCGGGTGCCCGCACACGTGATCGGTGACGGCACCCACACCGTGCAGCAGCTGGTGGACGACACCAACGCCGACCCCCGCCGCGGTGTGGGCCACGAGAAGATCCTCACCCGGATCAAGATCGACGCCGCCGCCGAGGAGGTGCTCGCCGGACAGGGACACAAGCTCACTTCCGTGCCCGAGGAGGGCGAGATGGTCAAGCTCGCGCTCACCGGCAACATGTCCACCGGTGGCATCTCGATCGACCGCACCTTCGAGGCACACCCGGAGAACGCCGAGATCGCCGAGGAGGCGGCCCGGATGATCGGGCTGGACATCGCCGGCATCGACTTCATCTGCCCCGACATCACCCAGCCGGTGCGCGAGACCGGAGGCGCGATCTGCGAGGTCAACGCCGCTCCCGGCTTCCGGATGCACACCCACCCGACCATCGGCGAGCCGCAGTTCATCTCCAAGCCCGTCGTGGACATGCTCTTCCCGCCCGGCGCGCCCAGCAGGATCCCGATCGTGGCGGTCACCGGCACCAACGGCAAGACCACCACCAGCCGGATGATCAGCCACATCTTCAAGGGCATGGGCCGCAAGGTCGGCATGACCTCCACCGACGGCGTCGTCATCGACGAGCGACTCGTGATCCGCGCCGACGCCTCGGGACCCCGTAGCGCGCGGATGGTGCTGCAGAACCCCCGGGTCGACTTCGCCGTCTTCGAGGTGGCCCGCGGCGGGATCCTGCGTGAGGGACTCGGCTACGAGCGCAACGACGTCGCCGTTGTGCTGAACGTGCAACCGGACCACCTCGGCCTGCGCGGAATCGACACCGTCGAGCAGCTGGCCGACGTGAAGGCCGTGCTGGTGGAGGCCGTCCCGCGAGACGGGCACGCCGTGCTCAACGCCGACGACCCGCTGGTGCGCGAGATGCGCCGTCGCTGCTCGGGCCAGGTGGTGTGGTTCTCGATGGCCGAGCCCGGCTCGGAGGAGCGCGACATGATCGACGCTCACTGCCGTCGTGGCGGTAAGGCGCTGGTCCTTCAGCCGACCGAGCGCGGCGAGATGATCGTCGTACGCCATGGTGGGCGTGACATGCAACTGGCCTTCACCCACCTGCTGCCCTCGACGTTCTCGGGCCGTGCGCGGATGAACGTGCAGAACGCCCTGGCCGCAGCGGCCGCCGCGTTCGCTGCCGGCGCCCCGCTGCACGACATCCGTCAGGGCCTGCGCACCTTCTCCACGAACTACTACCTCTCCCCCGGTCGCCTCAACGAGGTCGAGGTGAACGGCGTCAACGTGATCGTCGACTACTGCCACAACGCGCCGGGCATGCGGATGCTCGGTGACTTCGTCGACCGCACCGGAGACAGTCTCGACTCGGGCAGTGAGCTCGGCAAGCGGTCGCGTATCGGTGTCATCGCGACCGCCGGCGACCGTCGCGACGAGGACATGCGCGAGCTCGGCGAGATCGCAGCGCAGCACTTCGACGTCGTGATCGTCCGCGAGGACGTCAACCTGCGGCGGCGGCCCAAGGGCGAGACTGCGGGCTTCGTGGCAGATGGTGTCCGCGCCGCCATGGAGGCGGGCTCACGCTGCAAGCAGGTCGAGGTGGTGCTCGACGAGATCGAGGCCGTGCGGCATGCGATGAGCCGCTCCAACTACGGCGACCTGCTCATCCTGTGCGTCGACCAGCACCCGGCCGTGATGTGGGAGCTGGAGAACTGGTCACCGCACGCACAGGCGGGCGCCTCGGCCGGGGGCGATGACACCCACGTCGCGGACCCGGACTACACGCCACCGCCAGAGGTCTGACTGACCTTCCTGGTCGTCCTGCGGCGTGCAGGGGACTTCCTGGCCGGCTCGACCTCCTGCTCCTCCACGAGCTCCGGTGCAGGCTCTGGTGTGGGCTTGGCGGCCTTCTTCGCAGGTCGTGACGCAGCCTTCTTGGTAGTGGCACGACCCTTGATCCGGACCCACAGCTGCCCCTGCCCGGTGGGGGCACTGACGGTCTTGGTCTCCAGGAACGGCTGCGCCTTGACGAGGTCGCTGAGCTTGGCGAAGCCGTAGGTGCGCGGGTCGAACGACGGGTCCGTCCGGTTCAGGTGGCTGCCCAGCGAGCCGAGCGCCGACCAGTCGTCGTCGGTGGCCGTCTTGTTCAGAGCCTTGGTGAGCATGCTCTGCAGGTTGCCGCCCTTGGCGTCGCGCGCTGGCTCTGGCGTGGCGGCCTCCGGGAGGGAGACCTCCGGGGCCGCCACCGCTGCAGCGTCCACTCCCAGCACCTCGAGGAACGTGAACTTGTCGCACGCGTCCCGGAACGCGCGCGGGGTCTTCTTCGCGCCGACCCCGTAGACAGTCATCCCCGACTCACGGAGCCTGGTGGCCAGGCGGGTGAAGTCGCTGTCGCTGGAGACGAGCACGAAGCCGTCGAGGTGGCCGGCGTAGAGCAGGTCCATCGCGTCGATGATCAGCGCGGAGTCGGTGGAGTTCTTTCCCACCGTGTACGCGAACTGCTGCATCGGGGCGATGGCATACGCGTGCAACTGCTCCTTCCACCCGTGGAGCTGGGAGGTCGTCCAGTCGCCGTACGCCCTCTTGACCGTGAGCGTGCCGTAGCTTGCGAGCTCCTCGAATACGTCCTTGGCGACCTTGGCCGAAATGTTGTCGGCGTCGATCAGTACGGCGAGCCGACTGGTGTCGTCGCTCATGCGGCGTCCCTCTCCTTCTTGGGGGCACGGCGAGTCTCGCTGAGCCGCCCGACTTCGGGCAGGCCGAACCACGAGATCACGCCCCCGAGTGCCAGCATGCCTGAAGAGAGCAGCAGCGCGCTCTGGTACCCCGCCGTGAGCGCCGTCGGGTCGCGGTACTCGGCGCCCGCGAGACCGACGATCGCCGGCAGTGCCGCCACCGCCAGCAGCGACCCGGCGCGCGCGACCGCGTTGTTGATGCCGCTGGCAACTCCAGCATGGCGATCGGGGGCTGCGGCCAGCACTGCGACGGTCAGCGGCGACACGAGGGCCGTGAGTCCGATCGCGAACAGGGTGATGCCCGGGAACACGTCTGCCCAGTACGACGACCCGGCATCCACGCCGCTGAGCAGCCACGCGCCACCGGCGCAGACGATCGGTCCGACCGTCATCGGGACCCGTGGGCCGGTGCGCGCCGCCAGCACCGACGCCTTCGACGAGAGGAACAGCATCACCACCGAGATGGGCAGGGTGGCCACGCCGGCCGAGATCGCGTCGTACCCGAGGGTGACCTGGAGCTGCAGCACCAGGAAGAACAGCACCGCTCCCAGCGCGCCGTACGTCAGGAATGTCATCAGGTTCGCGGCCGAGAACACCCGCGACCGGAACATCGACAGCGGAGCCATGGCGCCCGGCCTCCGTTCGAGTACGACGAACGCGACCCACGCGCCGAGCGAAGCCAGCGTGCCGACCACGATCACCGTGGCCGAGAGCCCCCGCCAGGCCGTCAGCAGGTAGGTGGTGGCACCGAGGGCCACTGCGCCGGCCAGCGCACCGGGTACGTCGAAATGGCCGGTGTGGGCGTTGGCGGTCGACACAGCCGGGGAATCGTCCTTCGACTCGGGCATGCGCAGCCCCATCAGGATCACCAGCGCGCACAGCGGCAGGTTGATCGCGAAGATCCACCGCCAGCCGGCGTGCTCGACCAGGAAGCCGCCGAGGAAAGGTCCGATCGCCACGGCGACGCCCGAGACGCCGGCCCAGGTCCCGATCGCCCTGGCGCGGTCCTCACGCCGGAAGGAGCCCTGGATCAGGGCCAGGGCTCCCGGTGTGAGCAGCGCGGCGGCGACGCCCTGCAGCACCCGGAAGACCGCCAGCTGCACTGGTGACTGGGCGAAGGCGCACAGCGCGCTGCCGAGGGCGAACCCCCCGACTCCGATGAGGTACATGCGTCGGCGGCCGAGCCGGTCGCCCAACGCGCCGCCGACCAGGATCAGGGACGCCAGGCTCAGCAGGTAGCCGTTGGAGATCCACTGCAGTTCGGCCAGCGAGGCGTCGAGGTCGGTGCCGATCGCGCGCAGGGCGATGTTGACGACGGTGCCGTCCAGCATTGCGATGCCGGACCCGATGATGACCGTGGCCAGGGTGAGCCGGCCGAGCGGGGAGCCCAGCGCCAGGAGCCCGTCGCCCGGCGTCTCATCGCCGGCGATGTCAGTTCCGTCCGGCGGCACTGTTGACCTTCGTCCTCAGCTGTTCCGGCGAGTCCGGCGTGGCCCCGTGCGCGTCCAGCCAGGCGTAGACCTCCTGGCGCTCGGCGTGGCACATCAGGCCGACGACGTCACCGGGATCGGCTGCTGCCACCAGTGCCTCGAGCGACGCGAGCTCGGTCGCGTAGGCGGCGATGTCGGTCATCCCCACACGCTCGGCCCCGGCCCCCAGCAGCGCCTCGAGCTCTGCCATGGTGCGGCCGCGCAGGTAGTGCTGCTTGTGTCCGATCATCACCACGTCCGCGTCCCGCGCGGCGATCTCGCCCATCATCTCGAGGAGATCGTCCTGGCGGTCGCCGACAGCACCCAGGCCGAGCAGGAGCCGTCGTTCGGGCGCACGCAGGCCGCGCATCACCTCGATCATCGCCTCGAGCCCGGCCTCGTTGTGGGCCAGGTCCATCACCACCGACACGTCGCCCCCCGATGACATGGGCAGGGTGAAGATGTTCATCCGGCCTGGGTTGTGCTCGGCGTCGGGGAGGAACGAGCGGAGGCCGGAGACGACGTACTGACGGAAGATGCCGGCAGCCAGAGCGGCTGAGGCCGCAGCAAGAGCGTTCTCGACGTTGAAGTGGGACAGGCCGCTCAGGGTCATCGGCACGTCCGTGACCTCGAGGAGTGGGTCGGCCCGGTTGCCCTCGAGCATGGTGATCCACCCGTCGATCACGGTCGTGGCGCGTCCTCCGTTGGCCAGGATCTCCCGCAGGGCAGGCGAGTCGGGGTCGCGGGAGAACACCCATGGACGCGCCGGTGTCGTCGTACGCATCGCGAAGACCCTGGGGTCATCGGCGTTGAGCACCGCCCATCCGGACTTCTTCGTGATCCGCGCGACCACGCCCTTCACCTCGGCGAGCTGGTCGACCGTGTCGATGCCCTGCATCCCGAGGTGGTCGGCGGTCACGTTGGTGACCACGGAGACGTCGTTGCTGATCAGGCCGATGCCCTTGAGCAGGATGCCGCCCCGCGCCGTCTCGGTCACGGCGAAGTCGACGTTCTCGTGCGCGAGCACCCTCCCGGCACCTGAGGGACCGGAGTAGTCGCCGGCCTCGACGAGCTCGCCGTCGACGTAGATCCCGTCGGTGTTGGACCAGCCGACCAGGTGGCCCGCCTCGCGGGCGATGTGCGCGATCATCCGCGAGGTGGTGGTCTTGCCGTTGGTACCCGTCACCGCCACGACCGGGATCTTCGGCCGGATCGTGGTCGGCGCGGGACCGCGCTCGACCGAGGTGACCTTGTGCGCGGCCTCCTCCACGAGGGTGGCGACCTCGGCGGTGCCCAGGCCGTCGATGACCGAGGCGACGGCCTCGCCCAGGGCACGTGCCCGGTTGCGGTCGCGCCAGGGGTAGGCGACCACGATCCGCTCCGGCTGCGCCGTCGGACGCACCCGTACGCCGAGCCGGGTGGTGCCCGCCTCCGCCGCGATGCGTCGTACGAGCTTGGTCACCAGCCGGGTCAGCGAACGCTGCCGGAAGCCGCTCAGCGGGACGCCGGCCCGGATCGACGCGATCCCGAGCCGCTCGGCGAGCCGGCGCAGGTCCGCCTCCGGAGCCCGCGCGAGCGCCGTGACATCAAGGGTGAGCTTGATTGCCGCGCGCGGGAAGTAGAGGTTGGGTCCTTCGAGGATCCTCAGCTCGACCAGCGCGGACGTGTCCCGGGGCACTTCGGCGTCGCTCACGGCAACGGGTGCGTCCGGGGTGGTCAGTCGTCCTCGAGCCGGAAGCCGACCTTGATGCCCACCTGGAAGTGCTCGACGGCACCGTCCAGGACGGCTCCGCGGATCTGGGTGACCTCGAACCAGTCGACGTGACGCAGGGTGCGGGCGGCGCGCTCGACGCCGTTGCGGACAGCCTGGTCGATGCCGTCGGGAGAGGTGCCGACGATCTCGGTGACGCGGTAGGTGCGGTTGGACACGGCGATCACTCCTGCGGTTAGGGACTGCGGACCTGCCAAGAATGCCATGTCTTCTCCGGGTCTCCCCCGGTCCCCCTGTGGGCGTCCATACCCGCGACGTACGCTGGCACGTGTGGCATCACCAGGCAGGGCCCGAGGCGAGGCCGAGCCGGTCCGGATCACCACCGCACCGACCAGTCATCGAGAGGATCTCGCGCGTCGCCGGCGCCGCTACGCCATCTCCATGGGCATCCGCACGCTGTGCTTCATCGGTGCCGTAGTCGTGGGTGACGGCTGGGTGCGCTGGGTGCTGGTCGCGGGTGCGTTCATCCTGCCGTACGTCGCCGTGGTGATGGCCAACAGCGCCAGCCCCCGGGTCGAGGGCGCCGACCTGGTGCCACCGGACCACGGCTACAAGGAGCTCGGCTCCCGGGACCACGACCAGTGAGCGCCGAGCCCGAAGAGCGGGCCAGGTGCTCGGCCAGGGGATGCAACGCGCCCGCCGTCCACGAGCTGCGCTGGAACAACCCCAAGCTGCACACCCCTGACCGGCGCAAGGTCTGGCTCGCGTGTGACGAGCACCGGCAGAGCCTCTCCGACTTCCTGGCCGCCCGGAACTTCCTGCGCGAGGTAGCCCCGCACGAGGTGTGAACGCGCATGAGTGGACTCGTGCGCTCAGGGTAGATCCACCACACAGCGGTCGGTTCACGCGATCCAGACCTCCCTCACTCCGCTACATCGTCAGCCAGCTCGTCAGGCGTGCCCGAGGTCTCCTGCCACTCGATCTCATCGGCGTTGTCCGCCGAGTCGATCTGCTCACGGCTGAGGCTGCCCCGGGTGAACTTGGCCCTCGCCACATTTGCGCCGGTGAGAACAGCCCCGTGCAGGGACGCCCCCGTCAGATCGGCTCCTTGCAGCGACGCTTCCGTCAGATCGGCGTCCCGCAGTGCGGCGCCCCGCAGATCGGCGTCGTGCAGTTTGGCCTTGTACAGGTAGGAGCGTCGGAAGCTGGCGTTGGCCAGGCGCGCGTTGTCGAGGCGTGCACCTCGTAGGTCACAGTCGCGCAGGTCTGGCGCAACGTTGCTGGACGCAGCTCGTTGGGAAAGGACATTCAGCGCCGCTTGGACTCGGAACGAGGGTTTCGTCTCGTCCCGCTCAGCCTCGTCTGGCCCCCAAGGCGGTTGGTGAGGGGTGCCGTCGTCGAGCTTCGCCTGACGGCGGACGAAGGCGGACAGCGTCGAGACGATCGCTTTCTCGTGGTCGGGGCCGTCACCCAGAATGCGCTCGAGCGCGTAGATGCCCCCCACGCAGATCTCTGGGGAGGTGTCACCGAGCAACTCCACCGCCTTGGCGTACCTGTCGGTGATCTGACCTCGCTCGGTCAACCTGAGCGCCTCGGTCGCATTCACGAGGTTCTCGACTGCACGACGGTTCGTCTCGGCTTGCGTCTGACTGCTGAGGCGGAAGCTCTTCCCGGTGAACACCAATCCGCCGAGGACACCGAGGACGCCTAGAAGTGCGACCACGCGGCCACGTACGGCGTCCTCTGCCGCGCCCTGTGGCGTCCCATCCGCCAGCCAGTCCGGCAGAAGCCACAGTGACAGGCCGCCAACGATCACCACCAGGATCGTCACCGCGCCCGCGACGAGCGCTGGATGACGTTTCCCCTGGTCACCGGTCGGAGACATCCTCTGATTGTGGCACTTACGGCAGGGTCCTCTTAGTGTCGCGATGTGAAACTGCAAGCGGAAGGAGCCCCATGCTGACGCAGGTCGCGGAAGGTGTGCTGGTCCACCAGAGCGAGCTACTCCAGAACAACTCCGTCGTCGTACAAGGCCAGGCAGGCGTGTTGCTCATCGACCCCGGGATTCAAGGCTCCGAGATGGCGTGCCTCGCGAACGACCTTCGCGAGATGGGCCAGCCCGTTGTGGCAGGTTTCGCGACGCATCCTGACTGGGATCACGTGCTCTGGCACGCGGAGCTCGGCGAAGCGCCCCGCTACGGCACCGCGCGCTGCGCAGCCAACATGCAAGAGCTGCGGTCGAGCTCGGACTGGAAGGCCCGGGTCACCGAGGGGTTGCCGCCAGAGATTGCGGAGGAGACACCGCTCGACCTGTTCGGTCTCATTGCGGGTCTGCCCGCCGGAACTGCGCGGATTCCTTGGGATGGTCCTCAGGTCCGGATCATCGAGCACCCGGCGCACTCCCCTGGCCATGCGGCATTGCTGATCGAGGGCCGGGTTCTCGTGGCCGGCGACATGCTGTCTGATCTCTTTGTTCCGATGCTCGACGACTTCGGCGACACCAACGACCCGATCGAGGAGTACCTCACTGGGCTTGGGCTGCTGGAGGGCGTGGCGGACGACGTCGATGTCGTCATCCCTGGCCACGGGTCCGTCGGCGGAGCTGATCACGTACACGCACGGATCGACCTGGACCGCGCGTACGTGGAGGCCCTACGTGACGGCCGTGATCCCGACGACCCGCGAATCGGCCCATCGGCCAAGCCCGGTTGGGAATGGGTCAGCGACATACACGCGGGGCAAGCCCAAAGCGTCGCCGAAAGACGCAACCGCGACGCGATGCCCGGCTAGCAGCGCGGCGTCGTAGGCTCCGCTGTTCCGGGCAGCGTCATGGCTTCGGCCCAGATCTGCTCGGCGGCGTCGTGCAGAGCCCGAGTGGCGATGCGGCTACCTCGCGGGTTGGGTGGTGGCTCCGTAGGTGAGCATGATCGCGTCGACGTCGATGCGTCCGTGGCCAGCGGTCCCGGCGTTCGTGAGCTTGATGGTGTGCGTGCCCAGCGAGAGTGCCTTCTGCCACACGACGACCCGGTGTGCCGTCGTTGCCGAGTTGGTGTTCACCGTGGTGGCCGTTCCGCCGTCGACGCTGATGTTGACGGTGCCGCGGTTGCTTGCCTTCTCCATGACCACGCCGACCACCTGACCGGCTGCTGTGGAGGTGACCTTGTAGGAGAGGGCAGCGTTCTTCGCTGTGGAGTACAACGTCTTGCCGGTGTTGAAGCAGGTGCACGACGCTGCCGTCCACGTGCCGGTCTTGGTGAGCGCCAGGTTGCTGTCACCGACGTTGGGGGTGATGCCCTTCTCGTCCCAGACGTCTACGAGCTGACCGACCAGCCGGGAGGACGCGGTGTTGCCCTTGTTGTCCCGGGCAGAGACCCAGTAGTGGTTGGAGTACTCCCCACCGCCGCCGCAGTCGCCGCCGTAGTTGGTGGCGGCGTAGACGTAGCTGGTGGCCGAGGTGGCGTCGACAAGCTTGCTGACGCCGTCCCACTTGGGGCCGGCTCCCCACACGTCAAAGCCGGCCAGGCCGCTGGTGACATCCCCGCCGGACCATCGCATCCGCAGCGGAACGTTGGTGTTCCAGGGCCACGCAGCACACATCTCTGGTGGGATCGGGTCGGTCGCGTCGAGGCTGGAACCGACGACGAACTCGACCGGTGCGAGGGTCAGGGTCGGCGAGGTGCCGTCGTAGGCGTTCGGGTTCGGGTCCGGCGCTGCGCTACGACCGACGAGCGCCGTGGCAGGGACCGCGACGAGCACGGTGGCGGTCAGGACGCCGGCGACGAACGAGGGCAGAGACGGGCGCATGAGGACTCCCTGGAGTTGACGCAAGAGTCTCTCCAGAGAAGCGGTGACCCGGACCAGGGTCAAGGAGCGGTCCCTGGAGGGCCGCGACGGTCTGGACCACGCGCGGCTTCGCTCCGCTCAGCCGCCGATGGCCGACATCGGGCGGGTGGGTTGCAGGAACGACTCGTCATCGATGCCGTGACCGGGGCGCTTGGTCATCATCGCCAGGCGCCACTGGTCGGCGATCTGCTCGTCGGTGGCGGAACCGCGGAGTGCTGCGCGGAGGTCGGACTCCTCGCGGGCGAAGAGACAGTTGCGGACCTGGCCGTCGGCGGTGAGCCGGACCCGGTCGCAGTCGCCGCAGAAGGGCCGGGTGACCGAGGCGATCACGCCGACCATGCCGGGTCCGCCGTCGACGAGGAAGGTCTCGGCGGGCGCACTCCCCCGGTGCTCGGGGTCGGGTGTCAGGGTGAACTCGTTGTCCAGGGAGGCGAAGATCTCCTCGGCGGTCACCATGCCTTCGCGCGACCAGTTGTGCTGGGCGTCGAGGGGCATCTGCTCGATGATCCGGAGCTGGTAGTCGCGCTCGAGGCACCAGCGCAGCAGCTCGGGCGCGTGCTGGTCGTTGAGTCCTCGCAGCAGCACCGCGTTGACCTTGACCGGACCGAGCCCCGCTTCCTGTGCTGCGGCCAGCCCGGCGATGACGTCGTCGAGCCGGTCACGGCGGGTGATCTCCTGGAACACGTCGCGCCTGATCGTGTCGAGGCTGACGTTCACCCGGTCGAGACCGGCAGCCGCGAGCGCCTGCGCCGTACGTGCCAGCCCGAGCGCGTTGGTGGTCAGGGAGACCTCCGGCGCGGGGCTCAGCTCCTTGGTGCGGGCGACGATCCCGGGCAGTCCTCGTCGGAGCAGCGGCTCACCGCCGGTGAACCGCACCTCTCGGATGCCGAGGTGCTCGACACCGATGCGGACGAGGCGAACGACCTCGTCGTCGGTCAGCGTCTCCTCTGTCGGCAGCCACTCAAGTCCTTCTGCCGGCATGCAGTAGCTGCACCGCAGGTTGCACCGGTCGGTGAGCGAGACGCGCAGATCCGTGGCGACGCGCCCATAGCTGTCGGCCAGTCCGAGATTCCCCCTGAAGGTGCTCACCCGGCCAGTGTAGGCAGGGCGCCGCGAACTAGTCTCGCGGCGTGAGATTCCTGCTGAGCCGACGCTGGGTGCTGTTCGCCCTGGTGGTGGCGATCCTGGCCTGGCTGGCGACCCAGCTGGGCCAGTGGCAGTTCCACCGCCTGGAGGAGCGCAAGCAGGACAACCGCATCGTTTCCACCAACCTGAAGCTGGCGCCGGCCCCCGTCGACGACATCCTTTCCACCGAGCGGGCGCCGCGTGCCGAGGACGAGTGGCGTCGCGTCACGGTGCACGGCACCTGGGACGACGAGCACACGGTCGTGCTGAAGTACCAGACCCGGGACCAGGGGGCAGGCGTCGACGTGGTCACCCCGCTGGTGACGGAGCGCGGTGCGGCGGTGCTCGTTGATCGCGGCTGGATCTCCACCGGCAACTCCGGTGCCAGCCGGCCCGATCTCCCTCCGGTCACCGACGGGCAGGTAACCGTCACAGGTTGGGTACGACGCGACGCGACCGGGAGCGCCACCAGGGTGAGCAAGCTGTCGACCCGCGCGATCTCCTCGAGGAAGATCGGCGAGGTCACGCCGTACCCGGTCTACCGCGGCTTCGTCGACCTCGCGGAGGAGAGCCCGGAACCGGCAGAGCAGCTCAGGCTGACCGAGCTCCCCGACGACACCAGCAACGGGCCGCACTTCTTCTACGGCTTGCAGTGGTGGTTCTTCGGGGCGTTGGCGATCTTCGGCTTCTGCTACCTGGCCTGGGACGAGTTCCGCCAGCGGCGGCAGCGGCGTGGCTCAGAGCGCCCGGAGCATGCCACCGTCCACGGGCAGCATCACGCCGGTGATGAAGGATGACCTCGGGCTGAGCAGGAAGACGGCCTGGGAGGCGAACTCCTCCGGCTCCCCGTAACGTCCGAGCGGGATGGATGCGATCGCCTTCGCGCGCGCAGCCTCGGCGTTCCCGGTGGACGCGTCCAGCTCGTCGACCCGCTCGGTGCCGACGCGTCCGGGCAGCAGCCCGTTGACCCGGATGTCACGGGGGCCCAGCTCGTCTGCGAGCGTCTTCGCCGCCATCGCGAGGCCGGGCCGCAGTCCGTTGGAGATCGCCAGGTTGCCCAAAGGCGCCCGCACGGAGCTGGACAGCACGAACGCGATCGAGCCGGGACCTTCGATGGCGAGCGCGACCGCGCGGGCGACCCGGAGCGCGCCGACGAAGACCGACTGGAAGCTGCTCGTCCACGCATCGTCGGGAGTGTCCATCACGCTCCCGGTAGGAGGACCGCCGACGGAGATCAGCGCACCGTCGACCCGGCCCCACTTGTCCTTGGCTGCGTCGACCAGCCTCTGGGCCGTGTCGGGATCGGCGTTGTCGCCGACGACCGCCACGGCGTTCTCGGGGCCCAGCTCGTCCACGGCGGTTTCCAGGGTGTCAGTGCTCCGACCGGAGATGACGACTCGTGCCCCCTCCGCGACCAGGAGATCAGCGGTGGCACGGCCGAGGCCACGCCCGCCGCCGGTGACGATGTAGACGTGCTGGGAGAGTCCGAGGTCCATTCGCCAAACCTAGTACGCCGCGGCACTAGCCAACCGGGTCGGGTTGCGCCGCATCCTCCTCGAACTGGGTGCGGTAGAGGTGCGCGTAGAGACCGCCCTCCGCCAGCAGCTGGCTGTGGGTGCCGCGCTGGACGATCCGGCCGGCATCGACGACCAGGATCAGGTCGGCGTTGCGGACCGTGGAGAGCCGGTGCGCGATGACCAGCGAGGTGCGGCCCTCGAGCGCCTCGTCGAGCGCGCGCTGCACGGCGTACTCCGACTCGGAGTCGAGGTGTGCCGTCGCCTCGTCGAGTACGACGATCCCGGGCGCCTTGAGCAGCAACCGGGCGATCGCCAGCCGCTGGCGCTCCCCACCGGAGAGGCGGTAACCCCGGTCGCCCACGACGGTGTCGAGGTCATCGGGCATGGCACGGACGAGGTCGGCGATCCGGGCCGACTCCAGGGCCCGCCAGATCTGCTGGTCGGTGACGTCGGGAGCGGCGTAGCGGAGGTTCTCGCGGATGGTGTCGTGGAACATGTGCGCGTCCTGGGTGACGTAGCCGACCGCGTCCTCGAGGGACTGCAGCGTCAGGTCGCGGACGTCCTGGCCACCGACGCGGACCACTCCCTGGCTGACGTCGTAGAGCCGGGCCACGAGGTGGGTGATGGTCGTCTTGCCGGCACCGGACGGTCCGACCAGGGCGATCATCTGACCGGGCTCGGCCACGAGGCTGATGCTGTGGAGGACCTCGCCGCTCTCGCGCTTCTCCACCCGGGCGACCGTCTCCAGGGAGGCGAGCGAGACCTCGTCCGCGCGCGGGTAGGTGAAGTGCACGTTGTCGAACTCGACGCGGGACGCTCCGGGCGCGAGCGGAACGGCGTCCGGCTTCTCCTGCACCGTCGAGGGCAGGTCGAGCACCTCGAAGACCCGGTCGAAGCTGACGAGCGCGGTCATCACGTCGATGCGCACGTTGGAGAGACCCTGGAGCGGGCCGAGCAGGCGAAGGAGCAAGGTGGCGAGGGCGGTCAGGGTGCCGATCGTGAGGGCGCCGTCGACCGCGAGGGTGCCGCCGATGCCGTAGACGAGGGCGGTGGCCAGCGCGGGGATCAGCATCATGATGGCGATGAAGATCCGGCTGACCAGGGAGATCCGGATGCCGAGGTCACGCACCAGGCCGGCCTTCTCGGAGTACTTCTCGTCCTCCTCGTCGCGGCGACCGAAGAGCTTGAGCAGGAGCGCCCCGCCGACGTTGAACCGCTCGGTCATCATGTTGCCGAGGTCGGCGTTGCCGTCCATCTGCTGACGCGTCAGACCGCTGATCGCCCGACCCACCCAGCGCGACGCGAGAAGCAGCAGCGGGAACAGCGCCAGGCAGGCAAGGGTCACTTGCCAGCTCAGGGCGAACATGGTGATGCCGACGACGACCACGCTGATCGAGTTGGACACCGTGCTCGACAGGGTCGAGGTGAACGCGCGCTGGGCCCCGATCACGTCGTTGTTCAGGCGGGAGACCAGGGCACCGGTCTGTGTGCGGGTGAAGAACGCCAGGGACATCCGCTGCACGTGGCCGAAGACCTTGGTGCGGAGGTCGAAGATCAGGCTCTCGCCGATGCGGGAGGAGAGGTAGCCGGAGCCGACCCCGAGGATCGCGTCGAGGACCGAGACGACGCCCATCGCGAGGGCCAGCCACAGGACCAGGCTGGCGTTGTTGCCGAGGATGCCGTCGTCGAGGATGTGCTTGACCAGCAGCGGGTTGACGACGACAAGTCCTGCGTCGAGCACGACGAAGACGAGGAAGCCCATGATCAGCTTCTTGTGGGGCACGGCGAACCCGGCCACGCGGCGTACGGTCTGACGGGTCAGCTTCTGGTCGACGACACTCGGGTCTCGGTGCATCGAGCGCCACAGGGTTCCGGGATTGATGGAACTCATCTGCGCCCCCTTCCTCTCCCGGGGTGAGCCGGGTGCTGCTTCTCAGAAGCCTGTCAGGCCCCACCGACAAGATCGCGGAACCTGCGAAGCTGTGCCTGGCGCTCGGCCAGCCGCTGCTCCTCCAGGTCTTGTCCGCTCGCCGCCAGCAACAGGGCCTTGGTCTCACGGACAGCCCCGGCGTTGTTGGCGAGGACGGCCTCGACCAGGTCGGATGTGGTCGCGTCGAGCTCTGCTCGGGGTACGACGACGGTGGCGATGCCCAACAAGCGGGCCTCGTCTGCCTCGACGTACCTCGCGGTGGCGCAGATCTCCAACGCTCGTGAGTAGCCAACAAGCTCCACGAGCGGTTTTGTTCCCGCCAGGTCCGGCACGAGACCCAGCGCGGGCTCCTTCATGCAGAACTTCACGTCGTCCGCGACCACCCGCAGGTCGCAGGCGAGCGCGAGCTGGAACCCCGCGCCGATCGCATGGCCGTGCACAGCAGCGACGGTGACGACCCGCGGGTCGGAGAGCCAGACGAAACCCCGCTGGTAGCCGTCGATGGCGTCGAGCACCCCCTGCTCGCCGCCGTGCAGCAGCTCGAGGACGGAGTCCTCGCCGTCGACGCCGTCCGGACCCAACAGGCCGACGTCGATGCCTGCCGAGAAGCTGGCCCCCGCACCCCGGAGCACCACCACGCGCACGTCCTCGGGCAGCCCCTCGCCGATCGCGGCGAGCGCGTGCCACATCCGCGGAGTCTGGCTGTTGCGACGGTCCGGCTTGTCCAGGGTGATCGTCAAGATCGAGCCGGTGAGCTCGACTGCGAGGCCTGCTTCGCGCAGGTCGGTGTCGGAGGGAAGCGCCATGTGCCGAACTCTAGAGCGCGCCGGGTGTTGACTGGCGCAGTGAGTACGACGACCGAGCGCGCGCGACGTCCCAGGCTCCGTGTTCTCGGCCGGTGGCTGCTGGTCGTTCTCCTCGTCGTCGTGGTCCTCTTCGCCGGCGCAGGGTGGTACTTCTCGAGCCTGATCCACTCCGACGGCCTCGAGGTCAAGCCCTACCCGGTCGAGCGAAACCTGACGCTCACTGCCGAAGCCGGTGACGCAGTCAGCATCAGGTCCAGCGACCCGGCCGAGACCAGGATGCTCCGCGCTCCCTCGACGTTCGGCATCGAGTGGAAGGACGGCTACGGCCGGGTGTCCGGCCCGGTCGTCTCGACGGACAACGGCCGCGTCGTACGCCGGTTCGAGGTGGTCACGGGAAAGCCTCCGGTCGACGGGACCAAGGCCGAGCTCGACCTGGTCGCCTTCCCGGACGACCCCACGATCGCTCTGGGTCCCGAGGTCTCCGAGGTGAGCTACACGTCGCGGGACGGTTCGCCAGGCAGCCAGTTCCCCGCCTGGTTCGTCCGCGGCGACGGACCCGACCAGACGACCTGGGCGATCCTGGTGCACGGCAAGGGCGGCTCCCGGATGGAGATGTTCCGGATGACCCGGGCCACGCGGGCGGCCGGGATGCCCTCCCTGGACATCACCTACCGCAACGACGAGGGACACCCCCTGGATCCGTCCGGCTACTACCAGTACGGGCGCAAGGAGTGGCAGGACCTCCGCGGAGCCGTGGCCTATGCGTCGGACCACGGGGCGGAGCGAGTCGTGCTCGGCGCCGACAGCATGGGCGGCGGCATCGTGGCCTCCTACCTGCGGCACCGGGCGGACGGCAAGATGGAGGGCCCAGAGGTCGTCGGGCTGGTGCTGGACGCCCCGATGCTCGACTTCGGCGAGACTGTGGCCTTCGGTGCCCGCCAGCTGGAGGTGCCGCTCCTCGGCCACGTCCCCGACAGCCTCACGTGGACCGCCAAGACGATCGCGGCGGCCCGCTACGACATCGACTGGGACGCGCTGGACTACCTCTCCGACAGCTCCTGGCTGACGATGCCCGCGCTCGTGTTCCACGGGACCGCCGACACCACCGTCCCGATCGCCACCAGCCGCGAGCTCGCCAAGGACCGGCCCGACCTGGTCACCCTCGTCGAGACCAAGGGTGTGGAGCACGTGCGCTCGTGGAACGCCGATCCGCAGGCGTATGACGCAGCGATCAAGACGTTCGTGGCGCGACTCGGCGACTGAGCGGGCCCTCGAAGGTCAGGCCAGCGCGACGAGGTCAGCGTAGTCAGGAGTCCAGAGGTCCTCGACCCCGTCGGGCAGGATCAGCACGCGGTCCGGCTCGAGAGCGTGTACGGCGCCCTCGTCGTGGGTCACCAGCACGATCGCGCCGGCGTACGAACGGATGGCCGCGAGCACCTCTTCGCGCGACGCCGGGTCGAGGTTGTTGGTCGGCTCGTCGAGCAGCAGCACGTTGGCGCTGGAGACGACCAGGATGGCCAGCGCGAGGCGGGTCTTCTCGCCGCCGGACAGCACCCTCGCGGGCTTGGTGGCGTCGTCGCCGGAGAACAGGAACGACCCGAGAACTGACCGCGCCTCGGTGTCTGTGAGCTGCGGCGCCGCGGCGTGCAGGTTCTGCAGCACCGTGGCCGAGGTGTCCAGGGTCTCGTGCTCCTGCGCGTAGTAGCCGATCTTGAGACCATGGCCCGGCTCGACGGCACCGGTGTCGGACTTGTCGACTCCGGCCAGGATCCGCAGCAGGGTGGTCTTGCCGGCGCCGTTCAGTCCGAGGATCACCACGCGACTGCCCTTGTCGACTGCGAGGTCGACGTCGGTGAAGACCTCCAGCGAGCCGTAGGACTTCGACAGCTCGCTGGCAGTGAGCGGTGTCTTGCCGCACGGGGCTGGCGACGGGAACTTGATCCGGGCGACCTTGTCGGACTTGCGCTCGCCCTCGATGCCCGCCATCAGCTTCTCGGCGCGCTTGAGCATCGACTGCGCGGCCTGGGCCTTGGTCGCCTTGGCCCGCATCTTGTTGGCCTGGTCGGTGAGCGTCTTGGCCTTGCTCTCCGCGTTGATCCGCTCGCGCTTGCGGCGCTTCTCGTCGGTCTCGCGCTGGGCGAGGTAGGCCTTCCAGCCGATGTTGTAGATGTCGATCATCGCGCGGTTGGCATCGAGGTGCAGCACCCGGTTGACGCAGGCCTCGAGCAGCTCCACGTCGTGCGAGATCACCACCAGGCCGCCCTTGTGGTTCTTCAGGAAGTCGCGCAGCCACACGATCGAGTCGGCGTCGAGGTGGTTCGTCGGCTCGTCGAGCAGCAGCGTCTCAGCACCGGAGAACAGGATCCGGGCGAGCTCCACGCGACGACGCTGGCCTCCGGACAGGGTGCGCAGCGGCTGGTCCATCAGCCGGTCGGCGATGCCGATCGAGGACGCGATCTGCGCGGCCTCGGCCTCGGCCGCATAGCCGCCGGCGGCGTGCAGGGCCGCCTCGGCCTTCTCGTAGCGGCCCATCGCCCGGTCGCGGACGAGCGGGTCGTCGCTGCCCATCTCGGTCTCGGACTGCCGCAGGCGGCGTACGACGGCGTCGAGGCCGCGGGCGGACAGGATCCGGTCGCGCGAGAGCACCTCGGGATCGCCGGTGCGCGGGTCCTGCGGCAGGTAGCCGACGGAGCCCGAGGAGGTGACCGTGCCGCCCGCCGGGAGCGCCTCGCCGGCCAGGATCTTGGTCAGTGTCGTCTTCCCGGCGCCGTTGCGACCCACGAGCCCGATGCGGTCGCCGGCAGCGATCCGGAACGAGACGTCGTCCATCAACAGGCGCGCACCGGCACGCACCTCGAGCTTGGAGACAGTGATCACGACAGGCTTTCGAAAGAGATTTGGTCGACACCGCCTCATGGGGCGGGTCCGGCGGGGTACGTCGAGGGCCGGTGGTGGCTAGTCTACGAGGCCACCGAGGGCTGAGAGGACACGCGTGCGGTTCAACCCGAAGGCCAGGATCGACCAGAGCCAGATCGAGACGCGCGCCGGCGGCGGCGGTGGCGGACGCAGCGGGATGCGTCTGCCGATCCCCGGTGGTGGCGGCGGCAAGATCGGCCTCGGCACGATCGTCGTGATCATCCTGTACGTCGTGATCACCCAGCTGAGCCCCAACAGCGGCGGCGGAGGAGGTGGCGCCGGCGACAGCGCGACCACCAACACCTGCGAGTCCGGAGCGGACGCCAACAAGTCCGACGCGTGCGCGACCGACCTGTTCACCACCTCAGTGCAGAACTACTGGAAGGAGGCCTACCCCGAGCAGACCGGCGAGCCGTACGACGTCGTCAAGACGGTCAGGTTCCAGGGCTCCACCGAGTCGGGCTGTGGTCAGGCCAGCGCCGACATGGGGCCGTTCTACTGTCCCAACGACAAGCTGGTCTACCTCGACGAGACCTTCTTCGACGACATGCTGGAGGGCCAGCTCGGCGCCGAAGGCGGACCCTTCGCGATCGGCTACGTGGTCGCGCACGAGTACGGCCACCACGTCGAGGACCAGCTCGGCGTGCTCGCGAAGATGCGGACGCAGAGAGGTCCGAAGAGCGACGCCGTCCGGGTGGAGCTGATGGCCGACTGCCTGGCCGGAGCGTGGGCGAAGAACGCGCAGGGCACCACCGACAGCACCGGCGTCCCCGTCTTCGACGAGCTCAACCAGGACGACATCAAGCGTGCGATCGACGCCGCCGCAGCCGTGGGCGACGACCGGATCCAGAAGCGCACCTCCGGTCGGGTGAACACGGACTCGTTCACGCACGGTTCGGCCGAGCAGCGCATCCGCTGGTTCAACAAGGGGATGTCCGGGGGCACGATCGAGGGCTGCGACACCTTCGCGACCGACGACCTGTGAAGCGCACCCGCCAGTTGTGACCGTCCAGTAGTGGGCCGCAGCGTCGCGTCCGAGACGTCGTGGGCAAGAATGACTGCCATGTCCGTGCATACCGAGGTGTCCCGTCCCGAAGCAGGCCTGCTGGCCGATCTCCGCGAGCAGGTCCTCGAGCGGGGAGTACCCGCGGACGAGGCGCAGGTCCTCACCGTGCTCCAGTCCTCGGACGAGCTGCTGCCGGAGCTGCTCGAGCTCGCCCACGCCGTACGCATGAAGTGGTGCGGCCCGGAGGTCGAGGTCGAGGGCATCGTGTCGATCAAGACCGGCGGCTGTCCCGAGGACTGTCACTTCTGCAGCCAGAGCGGCCAGTTCACCTCGCCCGTGCGCTCGGTCTGGCTGAACATCCCCGAGCTGGTCAAGGCCGCTGAGCAGACCGCGGCAACCGGCGCCAGCGAGTTCTGCATCGTCGCGGCAGTCCGTGGCCCGGACGAGCGCCTGATGACCCAGATGCGCGAGGGTGTGAAGGCCATCAAGGAGGCCGTCGACATCGAGGTCGCCGCCTCGCTCGGCATGCTGACCCAGGAGCAGGTCGACGACCTGGCCGACATGGGCGTGCACCGCTACAACCACAACCTGGAGTCGGCCCGCTCCTACTTCCCGCAGGTGGTGACCACGCACTCCTGGGAGGAGCGCTGGGACACCTGTCAGATGGTCCGCGCCTCCGGCATGGAGCTGTGCTGCGGCTGCCTGGTCGGGATGGGCGAGACCGTCGAGCAGCGCGCCGAGCTGGCCGCTCAGCTCGCCGAGCTCGAGCCCAACGAGGTGCCGCTGAACTTCCTCAACCCGCGGCCAGGGACCCCGTTCGGCGACCTGCCGCTGATGGACAGCAAGGACGCGCTGCGTACCATCGCCGCGTTCCGGCTCGCCCTTCCCCGCACGATCCTGCGGTACGCCGGCGGCCGCGAGCTGACTCTCGGCGACCTCGGCACGCGTGAAGGCCTCCTCGGTGGCATCAACGCCGTCATCGTGGGCAACTACCTGACCACTCTCGGCCGCGACCCCGAGGACGACCTCGCTCTCCTCGTGGACCTGAAGATGCCGATCAAGGCGTTGAGTGAGTCGATCTGAACGCCGTGGCGGTGTTGGAGCAGTTCTGCGGTCACTGCGGGCGTGAGCGCGCCCTCGGCGGTCACGAGGAGTGCGAGTCGCGGCTGAGGCTGGAGCCGCCCCGGTTCTGCACGCAGTGCCGGCGGCGGATGGTGGTGCAGGTGATCCCCCGTTCCTGGACGGCGACCTGCGTCGAGCACGGGACACGTTCCGGTGAATGAGCTTCTCGCCTGGGACCGGGAGCACCTGTGGCACCCCTACTCCTCGATGACGGCGGCTTCCCGGGTCCACGAGGTCGAGTCCGCGAGCGGCGTACGACTCCGGATGCGGCGCAACGGGACGTCTGTCGAGGTCGTGGACGCGATGTCGTCGTGGTGGTGCGCGGTCAACGGGTACGCCGTGCCGGAGCTCGACGCGGCTGCCGCGGACCAGCTGACCCGGATGTCGCACGTGATGTTCGGCGGGCTCACTCATCGCCCAGCCGTGCAGCTCGGACAACGACTGGTCGACCTGGTCGGGATGGAACACGTGTTCCTCGCCGACTCCGGGTCGGTGTCCGTCGAGGTGGCGATGAAGATGGCCTGGCAGGCGCACGCAGCGGGCGGGCTCACCCGGACGCGGATGTTCACGATCCGTGGCGGCTACCACGGCGACACCTTCTCGCCGATGAGCGTGTGCGACCCCGACGGCGGCATGCACTCGATGTACGCCGGACTGCTGCCTGAGCATCTCTTCGCCCCGCGTCCACCCGGTGGCCTCGACCGGGCTGCCGACGACCCGGAGGTGCTCGCCTGGGAGTCGGAGACTCGGGCTCTCTTCGAGCAGCATGCCGACGAGATCGCCGCGGTGATCATCGAACCGGTGCTGCAGGGAGCCGGCGGCATGTGGGTCTACCCGGCCCGGTGCGCCGACTTCCTCGCTCGGCTCGCGCGCGAGCACGGCGCCCTGGTGATCCACGACGAGATCGCGACCGGCTTCTGGCGCACCGGCCCTGCGTTAGGTGGGCACCACGGCCAGGAGCGGCCCGACATCGTGTGTGTCGGGAAGGCACTCACCGGCGGCTACCTGTCCCTGGCGGCGGTGCTCTGCACGCCCGAGGTTGCCCGGCGGGTGAGCGACTCCCCTGCCGGAGCGATGATGCACGGCCCCACCTTCATGGCGAACCCGCTCGCGTGTGCGATCGCCTGCGCCAACCTCGACCTGCTCGATGAGCGCGACGCCGCATCCCTCGTGAAGACCGTCAACGCCGAGCTCACCAGCGGCCTGGAGCCCGCTGGGATGCTGGGCTCCGTGGTCGACGTACGCACCATCGGAGCGGTCGGCGTGATCGAGCTGGACACCGCCGTGGACGTCGTACGCGTGAGCGAGGCCGCGCTCGACCGGGGTGTCTGGGTGCGTCCGTTCCGAAACCTCGTCTACACGATGCCGCCCTACGTGTCCTCCACTGACGAGGTCCGCACGATCACCGACGCGCTCGTCGGCGCGGTTGCCGAGGTGCACGGATGAACGCGTTCGAGGACTGGCTCAGGGCCCAGTCAGAGGAGCGCGAGGAGGCCGGCCTGACCCGTCGGCTCGTGTCCCGGCACCCAGCGGAACCGACCATCGACCTGGCGGGCAACGACTACCTCGGTCTCTCCCGCCACCCGATGGTGGTCGCCGGTGCCGTCTCGGCAGCCGTGGAGTACGGCGCGGGGGCCGGTGCCTCTCGCCTGGTCACCGGCACGCTGCCGATCCACGACGACCTGGAGCGGGCGCTGGCCGACTTCGCCGGCTTCCCTGCAGCCCTGGTGTTCTCCACCGGCTACCACGCGAACCTCTCGGCGGTGTCCGCACTGGCTGACGCCGACACCCTGGTCGTCTCCGACGCCCACGTGCACGCCTCGATGATCGACGCGTGCCGCCTCGGCAGGGCCCAGGTGCGGGTGGTGCCGCACAACGACGTGGCCGCGGTGGACGCGGCGCTGGCGGGGCGCACCCAGTCCAGAGCGCTGGTCCTCGTCGAGACGATCTACTCGGTCCTCGGGGACGCCGCTCCTGTCTCGCAGCTGGCCGAGGTGTGTGCGGCCCGGGGCGCGGTCCTCGTGGCCGACGAGGCGCACGCGCTCGGCGTAGCCGGTGTCGGTGGTCGCGGTCTGCTGCACGCAGCAGGTCTGGGAGACCGTCCTGACGTCGTGGCCACGGTGACGCTGAGCAAGTCCCTCGGCGCCCAGGGAGGCGCGGTGCTGTCCTCGCGCGCAGTGCGCGAGCACCTGGTCAACCGGGCCCGGCCGTTCATCTACGACACCGGGCTGGCCCCGGCAGCGGCAGGTGGCGCACTGGCCGCGATCGAGGTGATCCGCGGCGAGCCAGCCCGTGTCGAGCGGGTCAACCTGGTCGCCTCCGCCCTCGCCGTCGCGTGCCGCGTCGACCTGCCGGCGGGTGCCGTCCTGGCAGTCCCGATGGAAGGTCCACTGGAAGCCGTCGCCGCCGTCGAGAAGGCCGCTGGCAGCGGCGTACGCATCGGCTGCTTCCGGCCCCCCTCGACCCCCGACGGCATCTCGCGACTCCGGCTGACCGCGCATGCCCATCTCGACGACCTCGAGCTGGCCACGGCCGTCGAGGTGCTGGAGGGGCTGCTGTGAGGGTCATCGTCGTCACCGGCACCGACACCGATGTCGGCAAGACCGTCGTGACAGCCGTGATCGCCGCGGAGCAGCTCTCGCGCGGTCTTTCGGTCGCCGTGGTCAAGCCGGCACAGACAGGCGTGGGACCCGAAGACGACGGCGACGTGGCCGAGGTACGCCGGCTCGCGGGCGATGTCTCCGTGCACGAAGGTGTGCGACTGCCTGACCCGCTGGCGCCCGACGCCGCGGCCCGGGTCGCCGGGGCAGAGCTGCCCACCCTCGAGGACCAGAGCAAGCTCGTGGTCGCTGCCTCGGCCGACCACGACGTCACGCTGGTCGAGGGCTCGGGTGGGGTGCTGGTCAACCTCGGTGACCACTGGAACCTGCTCGACCTGGCCGAGCGGCTCCAGCGCGAGGGCCACGAGGTCAGCTTCGTCGTGGTCGCCCGTGCCGGGCTCGGCACCCTCAACCACACTGCGCTGACCGTGCACGCCATCCAGGCCCGCGAGCTGTGTGTCGACGGTGTCGTCATCGGCTCGTGGCCGGAGCATCCCGGGCTCGCCGCCGCGCAGAACCTCGTCGACCTGCCGCTGCTGACCGGTGTCCCCGTGCTCGGCGAGATCCCCGAAGGTGCCGGCGGCCTGGCGGTCGCGGACTTCCGACGGGCCGCCCCCAACTGGGTGACCTCGCTGTAGCCCCGCTCCAGTGGAACTACCGATCGACATCTCGGGCCTCGTCAAACATTCGGCCACACACGCGCACTCGACGTCCTCGCCCGCGCTGGGCGGTGCTGGCCTGGCTCAACGACCTCTCTCCGTTCAGCCACCTGGGTCGGTTCCCCGCGGAGCCGGTGGACTGGGCCTCCCTCGCCTGGTCTCCCGCTGAGGGGCCGGTCGGTAGATTCGCGGCATGGACGTCGCCGCCCGGTTGGTCACCACTCGCGCTCCTCGCAATCCCGAGGGCCTCGTCTTGGTCCTGCACGGCGGCGGGACCCGTCGCGACAGCACCATGGTGAGCCCGACACAGCTCTCAGTGCTGCGAATGGTGCCGATCGCCCGCCGCATCGCACGGGCCGGGCGTGGCCGGCTGACCGTCGTACGCCTGCTGAACTCCGTGCGCGGCTGGGACACCACGAACACGCCGGTGGACGACGTCCGCTGGGCGCTGCGGCAGCTGGGCGAGCAATACGGCCAGGGCCTGCCGACCTGCCTGGTGGGTCACTCCCTCGGTGGTCGCGCCGCCCTGCTCGCCGGTGACCAGCCCGAGGTCCGCAGTGTTGTCGCCCTGAACCCGTGGGTGCGCTCCACCGACAGCGTGGACCTCGGTGGGCGAGCCGCCCTCATCGTGCACGGCACCGACGACCGCATCGCCGACCCGGGTCGCTCGGCTGTGCTCGCCAGACAGCTGTCCCGGACCGGAGCCGTCGGCTACCTCCGGGTCACCGGTGGCCGGCACGCGATGTTGCGCCACCGCTCGGTCTTCGAGGAATCAGCCGCAGACTTCGCCCGAGCCACGCTCCTGGGCGACGAGGTGGACGGTCCTGTCGGTGACCTGCTCGACGGCCGGCGCGAGGTGACCGTGTGACGCTTGCGTCAGGGGTCGTCCGGTGAGTGGCAGTGCTGGGTGAGGTTCGCCAGCGGCCTGGCGAAGCCTCTTGTGAGGTTGTCCAGCCTCCTGGTGTAGGTCCTGGCGGACTTGACCCGGACAGCGCGGTCAGGGCTGTCGATGCCGACCAGCAGGGCATCGATCGTGCCGGCGAAGGTGGTGATGCGCTCGGCACCGTTCTCGAGCGCGGTCAGACACGGCGTACGCAGCTCGCGCGTCGTCAGCGCGGTGAACGCGCCCGCCAGGCCGGTCAGCTCGGTGAGGTAGGGATCGAGCAACCCGTGCCAGCAGGACTGCCACGCCGGGTCGTCCACCAGTTCCTCACACGTCCGCACACTCATGACGTTGCCGGCCCCGGCGCTCACCTCCTGGGTGGCCGCGGCGGCCTTGTCGAGCGCCTCCGTGTCCTCGCTCGTGAAGTACGCCGTCGTGGCGCTCCGCAGGTCCGCCCGGTCGCCCCCGTCCGCTTTGGACGACACGTCCGAGCCACAGCCGGACAGCAGCAGCGCCACAACTGCGAGGCACACTGCCCGTGGGTACATGAGGTCACTGTGCTGGCGCGCCTACCGGCGGTCAATGACCCGATCCAGCCCCCGGACCTTCGTCACTCCAGGAGTGGCTCGATCTGCGGGAACTGGCGCTGCAGTGCCCGCAGGTACGGCGCCACCGCCGGGTGACGGAACTTCCCGGCGAGAGCGCCCTCGCCCTTGGCAGCCTGGGCCAGCGCCCACTCGGCTCGCGAGAGCACCGTGTAGACGGCAGTGACCCGGGCGGCCAGCCTGATCGCGTCCCGGTTCGTCTCGTGCCCCGCGCCGTCCAGGAACGCGTCCAGCAGCACGTCGAACTCCTCGCGGCTCGAGAGCGCGAAGTACCCGAGGTCCGCGCCGACGGGACCCACGCCGAAGCACTGCCAGTCCACGGTCACGACGTCCTCGCCGCTGGTCGTCAGGAAGTTGGCCGGGACTGCGTCGCCGTGGAGTCGCCCCTGCGGCCCTTCCGCACAGGCTCGCAGCCAGTGGTGGCGGCGCTGCCAGAGACGGTCGGCGACGTCGGCGAGCGTCGTGCGCGCCAGCGTCGGCCATCCGGCGCGCTCCTCGGCCATCTCGAGCCGGTCCGCCAGCAGCCGGCGCGAGGCCCAGCCCGGGGTGGCGTGCGCGGCACTGGCGAAGCGCCCGAGGGCACGGGCCGTGAACAGCCCTGTCGGCGGTGGCCCTTCCTGTTCGAGGCTCCACACGGTGACGCCCTCGTCGTCGTCCTGCACCGGGCCGAACTCCGAGGGGATGAGTCCGGGGCCGGCGACGACCTCGGGATGCCGGGCCACCTCCGCCTCCCGGCGCCAGTAGCCGGCGTGGCTCGGGTCGGTGAGGGCCCGGTTGGCCTCCGGGGGCGCGGCGAGCCGCTTCACCACCCACCGACGCCCGTCGACCTCTGCGAGCCAGACACCGACCGTCGCAGGCCCGCCCACGCCGGGTAGCTGGCGCCACGACGGGTCGGGCTCCCACATGGCGCTCATCCTGACAGAGCGTGCGCCCTCGGCTCGTTAGCCGAGAGTCCCGACGGGGTACGAGGACGACCATGACCGAACCCGCGCAGCTCCAGAAGGGCCTCAAACAGCGGCACCTGACCATGATCGCCATCGGTGGTGTGATCGGTGCCGGCCTGTTCGTCGGCTCCGGTGTGGTGATGAACGAGACCGGTCCGGCGGCGTTCCTCAGCTATCTGGTCACCGGCGTGCTGATCATCCTGGTGATGCGGATGCTCGGCGAGATGGCCACGGCGAACCCGTCCACGGGATCCTTCGCCGACTACTCGCGCCGGGCGCTCGGCGGCTGGGCCGGCTTCTCCGTCGCCTGGCTGTACTGGTACTTCTGGGTGATCGTCGTCGGCTTCGAGGCGGTGGCCGGCGCCGAGATCCTCCGGGTCTGGGTCGACGCTCCGCTCTGGATGCTCTCCCTGGTCCTGATGGTGCTGATGACCGCCACCAACCTGTTCTCGGTCGGGTCGTACGGCGAGTTCGAGTACTGGTTCGCCGGGATCAAGGTGCTCGCCATCATCGCCTTCCTCATCCTGGGTGCGCTGTTCGTGGTCGGGCTCTGGCCGAACCAGGGCTTCGACGTCAGCAACCTCACCGACCAGGGCGGGTTCCTGCCCAACGGCGTCGGCGCGATCTTCTCCAGCATCGTGGTGGTCGTCTTCTCCATGGTCGGCGCCGAGATCGCCACCGTGGCCGCAGCCGAGTCGCACGACCCCGAGAAGGCGATCGCCAAGGCCACGCAGTCGGTGATCTTCCGCGTCGGGACGTTCTACGTCGGCTCGATCTTCCTGCTGGTGTGCATCGTCCCGTGGAACGACAGCAAGCTCGGCGCCTCGCCGTACGTCGCCGCCTTCGAGGAGATGGGCATCCCGTACGCCGACGACATCATGAACGCGATCGTCCTGACGGCGGTGTTGTCCTGTCTCAACTCAGGGCTCTACACGGCGTCGCGGATGCTGTTCGTGCTGGGTGCGCGGCGGGAGGCGCCGATGCGCCTGATCACGGTGAACCGTCGCGGTGTTCCCGTCTGGGCGATCCTGGCCTCGACCGTCGTGGGCTTCCTGAGCGTGATCGCGGCGTACGTCTCCCCCGACACCGTCTTCACCTTCCTGCTCAACTCATCAGGTGCGGTGATCCTGTTCGTGTACCTGCTGATCGCCATCTCGCAGTTCGTGCTCCGGCGTCGCACCCCGGAGGACGAGCTCAAGGTCAAGATGTGGTTCTTCCCGGTGCTGACCATCGCGGCGGCAGTCGGCATCGTCGCCGTGCTCGTGCAGATGGCGTTCAAGAGCGACACCCGCTCCCAGCTCCTGCTGAGCCTGCTGTCGTGGGGGGTCGTGCTGGTGCTCTACGCCGTCACCCGCTGGCAGGGCGGGTCCGTGTCGGCGGATGAGCTGGACGAGTCCGGTGGCCCGGCCCAGCGGATCGTCGTACTCGCGAACCAGACGATGGCCGAGACCGAGCTGCACGACGCCCTGGAACGCATCGAGGGCAGCGGCGAGGCGAGCTACTTCGTGGTGGTGCCGGCGAACCCGGTCGACACGGGACAGGCCGAGCGCGAAGGCGCCGCGTTCGTGTGGCAGGCGACCACCGTGGCCGCGCAGGAGCGCCTCGACCAGACCCTGGCGGAGCTCCGCTCGCGCGGGCTCACCGTCGACGGCGAGCTGGGCGACTACCGGCCGAGCGTGGCCCTGGACAAGGCGATGCGCGAGTTCGACCCCGACCACGTCGTGATCGCCACGCAGCCCGAGGAGCGGTCCACCTGGCTGCGGCACGGCGTGGTGGCCGATGCCCGGGAGCGGTACGACGTGCCGATCCAGCACGTCGTCGTACACGCGCCGGTGGCGCTGTAGCCGGTCTCAGGAGGGGTCGGTCACCGTGACGGCCACCGAGCTGCCGTCCAGGACCGCCTGGTCGAGAATGCCCCGTCGCGGGTCGGGCACCGCGAGCCAGGGCTCGACGCGCAGCGGGACGAGGTGGCGCAGCCGCGGGTCCTCGAGGACCTGCTCGACGGCCGTCCGGTCACCGCCGCAGACCATGGCGGTCAGCGGACCGGTGAGGATCCGGTACGCGTGCCCTGCAGCCGCCTCGAAGGCAGCGCGGGCCTGGTTGTCGCGACGGCGCGAGAACCGCTGCTGGCTCTGACCACCGGCCTTGGTGCGGCCCTGGACGTGCCGCTGGCCCACCTTCGACTCGACGATCCGCTCCCCTGCCAGCCGGGCGATCGCGAACCCGCCCTTGCGGACGAGCAGGACGCCCCAGTGGGCGGGTGGCGTGCACGCCTGCGCGAACGAGCCCGGATCGGGCGGGCCGGCGTACAGCTTGGCGAAGGGTGGCCTGGCCGCGAAGGACGACCCGTCGTCGGCGCGCCCGGTCAGTTGCCCGTCCACGACCCCGAGCTCGGTCTCACCGTGCCTGGTGACGAAGTTCTCGACCCAGCGTTGCACCCGTGTCGGAACGACGAGGACGACACGAGCGGTCATTCGAGCGGGAGCCGGCTGCGCAGGAACGCGACCGTGCGCTCCCACGCAAGCGCCGATGCCTCCGGGTGGTGCAGCGGGAAGTCCGGGTTGTCGAAGGCGTGGTCGGCGCCTTCGTAGGTCTCGAAGGTGACGTCCGGCCGGGCCGTGACCACCTGCCTGATCCGCTCGACGGCGGCAGGCTCGAGGTAGCTGTCGGCAAGTCCGAAGTGGTACAGCGACGGAGCGCTGATGTCAGCAGCGAGTTCGAGCATGCCCGGCAGCGAGGAGCCGTAGTAGCTGACCAGCACGTCGGGCTCTGAGAGTGCAGCGACGTTGTAGGCCAGCGCACCGCCGAAGCAGAAGCCCACCAGGCCGACGCCGGAGATGCCCGGCAGCTGACTGAGCGCCTGCACTGCTGCCGCGCCGTCACTGACGGCAGCGTCCCAGTCGACCTGCTGAGCGAGACCCATGGCCTCATCCAGCGCGTCCGGGCCGTTCTCGATCCGGGAGGCGCCGAGGCGCCAGTAGATCTCGGGAGCGAGCACCGTGTAGCCGAGGTCGGCGAGGTCCTGTGCCCGGCTGACGATGTAGTTGCTGATCCCGAAGATCTCCTGGAACAGCAGGATTCCCGGGCCGCCGGACGACGCCTGCCGCCACAGGTGCGCGGGCATGTCGCCGTCGGGTGTGGCGACCCGGATGAGTTCGCTTGGCATGCCGACGAAGGTACGCCAAACGAGGGACGGGGCGGTGGCTCAGACGTTGAAGCCGAGCGCGCGAAGCTGCTCGCGGCCGTCGTCGGTGATCTTGTCCGGACCCCACGGCGGCATCCACACCCAGTTGATGGTGACGTCGCCGACGAGACCCTCGAGCGCAGAGTTGGTCTGGTCCTGGATCACGTCGGTCAGCGGACACGCTGCCGAGGTCAGGGTCATGTCGAGTACGGCGTTGGAGTGCTCGTCCAGGTGCACGTCGTACACCAGGCCGAGGTCGACCACGTTGATGCCGAGCTCGGGGTCGACGACGTCCTTCATGGCCTCGACCACCTCGTCCTTGGTCACCGTGGCGGTGCCGCCGCCCTGTGCCGCCTCGGGCACCTCGGGCAGGTCGCCATCGTCGTGCTGAGTGTTGTGCTGGGTGTTTTCGGTCATGAGTCCTCCTTGGAAACAACCTGTGAGGTGGCGTCCTTGAACGCCATCCATGAAAGCAGTGCGCACTTGATGCGCGCGGGGAACTTGGCGACGCCCGCGAAGGCGATGCCGTCCTCGAGGACCTCCTCGTCGGGCTCGACCTTGCCGCGCCCGTGCATCAGCTCGACGAACGCCTCGTGGGTCTGCATCGCCTTGGTGACCGGCTGGCCGATCACCAGGTCGGCCATCACGGAGGCCGCGGCCTGGCTGATCGAGCAGCCTTCCGCGTCGTACGACACGTCGGTCACGGTCTCGCTGCCCGGGGCACCCTCGAGGTGTACGCGCAGGGTCACCTCGTCGCCGCAGGTCGGGTTCACGTGGTGCACCTCGGCCTCGAAGGGCTCCCGCAGCCCCGCGTGGTGCGGGCTGCGGTAGTGATCGAGGATGATCTCCTGGTAGAGGCTGTCGAGGTCCATCACTTCACCTTGAAGTAGTTCTTGGTGTAGTTGATTCCCTCGATCAGGGCGTCGATCTCGGCCGGCGTGGTGTAGAGGTACGACGACGCACGGGTCGAGCTCTGCACGCCGTACCTCTTGTGCGCGGGCTTGGCGCAGTGGTGCCCAGCGCGTACGGCGATCCCGCGCGAGTCGAGCGTCTGGGCCACATCGTGAGGATGCACGCCGTCGATCTCGAAGGACACCGCTCCGCCACGCATGGCGGGGTCCAGTGGACCCATCACCGTGACTCCGGCGATGGTGGCCAGGCCGTCCAAGAGGTAGCCGGTGACGGCCTGCTCGTGCCGGTGGATGTTCGTCAGGCCGATCTCGGTGAGGTAGTCGACCGCTGCGCCGAGGCCCACGGCCTGGACGATCGGCGGGGTGCCCGCCTCGAAGCGGTGCGGGATCGCGGCGTACGTGGACTTCTCCATCGAGACGGTGGCGATCATCTCGCCGCCGCCGAGGAAGGGCGGCAGCTGACCGAGCAGCTCGCTCCTGCCCCAGAGCACGCCGATGCCTGTCGGCCCGGTGACCTTGTGGCCGGTGAACGCGACGAAGTCGGCGTCGACGGCCTGCACGTCAACGGGCAGCTGCGGCGCTGCTTGGGAGGCATCGACCACCACGACCGCGCCGACCTCGTGCGCGCGCCGGGCGATCTCGGCGATCGGGTTGATCGTGCCGAGCATGTTCGAGACCCACGTCAGCGCGACGACCTTGGTCTCGGGCGTGATCAGCTCGTCGATGTTGGAGAGGTCCAGCTGGCCGTCGTCGGTGAGCCCGAACCAGCGCAGCTCGGCGCCCTTGCGCTCGGTGAGCAGCTGCCACGGGACGATGTTGGAGTGGTGCTCCATCTCGGTGATGACCACGCGGTCGCCCGCCTTCACCTCCAGCGGACCGGGCCACGCCATCGTGTTGGCGACCAGGTTCAGCGCCTCGGAGGCGTTCTTGGTGAAGATCACCTCGTCGCGCGACGGGGCGTTCAGGAACCCCGCTACCTTGTCCCTGGCCTGCTCGAAGCCGGCCGTGGACTCAGCGCCGAGCTGGTGCATCGCCCGCGCCACATTGGCGTTGTGGTGCTCGAGGTGGTCGACCATCGCGTCGATCACGCACTGCGGCTTCTGCGAGGTGTTGGCGCTGTCGAGGTAGACCAGTGGCAGGTCGCCACTGAGCCGGCGTTCGAGGATCGGGAAGTCCTTGCGGATGACTTCCAGACCGGGCAGGAGCCCCTCCATCAGACCGCCGTCTTCGAATACTTGTCGTAGCCCTCGGCCTCTAGCTGGTCGGCGAGCTCGGGGCCACCCTCCTCGACCATCCGGCCGTCGACGAAGACGTGCACGTAGTCGGGGGTGATGTAGCGCAGGATGCGGGTGTAGTGCGTGATCAGCAGGACGCCCTTGTCACCAGCCTCCTTGAAGCGGTTCACACCCTCGGAGACGATCTTCAGCGCGTCGATGTCGAGGCCGGAGTCGGTCTCGTCGAGGACGGCGACCTGCGGGTCGAGCAGCTCGAGCTGGACGATCTCGTGGCGCTTCTTCTCACCGCCGGAGAAGCCCTCGTTGACGTTGCGGGTGGCGAAGTCCTTGTCCATGTTGACCCGGTCCATCGCCGCGTTGACGTCCTTGACCCAGGTGCGCAGCTTGGGCGCCTCGCCGCTGATCGCCGTCTTGGCGGTGCGCAGGAAGTTGGAGACCGACACGCCCGGCACCTCGACGGGGTACTGCATCGCGAGGAACAGGCCGGCGCGGGCACGCTCGTCGACGCTCATCGCGAGGACGTCGACGCCGTCGAGGGTCACGGTGCCCTTGGTGACGGCGTACTTCGGGTGACCGGCGATCGAGTAGGCCAGCGTCGACTTGCCCGACCCGTTTGGGCCCATGATCGCGTGCGTCTCGCCTGCCTTGATGGTCAGGTTGACGCCCTTGAGGATCTCCTTGGGGCCGTCCTCCGTGTCGACGGAGACGTGCAAGTCCTTGATCTCGAGCGTTGCCATGTGATGCTCCTTGTTTGAAAGTCTGGTCAGCCCGCGAGGGGCGCTTCGATGTCGATGAGTACGTGGTCGCCGTCGATCTGGACGGGGAAGACCGGTACGGGTTCGGTGGCCGGGGGGCCGGTGGGCTTGCCGGTGCGGAGGTCGAATCGGGATCCGTGCATCCAGCACTCGATGGTGCAGTCGTCCACGTCACCCTCGGAGAGAGCGACGGCCGCGTGGCTGCACTCGTCCTCGATGGCGAAGATCTCGTCGTCGTGCTTGACGACAGCCACGTCCAGGCCGTCGACCTCGACCCGCAGCGGGGTGCTGTCGGTCAGGTCTGCGACGGCGCAGGCGCGAACGAAGGTCATGCCAGGATCCTGTGGACGTTCTTCTCCAGCTCCGCCTCCACGGTGAGCACGAGCTGCTCCTCGAGCTCAGGCACGCCGATCTTGCGGATCAGGTCGTTGAAGAAGCCGTGTACGACGAGGCGACGGGCCTCGGACTCCTCGATCCCGCGCGAGCGCAGGTAGAACAGCTGGAGGTCGTCGAACCGGCCGGTGGCCGAGGCGTGCCCGGCCCCCAGGATCTCGCCGGTCTCGATCTCCAGGTTGGGCACGGAGTCGGCCTGGCAGCCGTCGGTGAGTACCAGGTTGCGGTTCTCCTCGTAGGTCTCGATGCCCTCGGCGATCTTGCGGATCAGCACGTTCCCGATCCACACGGCATGGGCACCCTCGCCCTGCAGCGCGCCCTTGTAGACGACGTTGCTGCGGGTGTGCGGCTGGTTGTGGTCGACGAAGAGCCGGTGCTCGATGTGCTGGCCCTCGTCGGCGAAGTACATGCCCAGCATCTCGACCGAGCCACCGGGGCCGGAGTACTCGACGGTGGCGTCGTGGCGAACCACGTCTCCACCGATGGAGACGGCGATGTGGCGCAGGGTCGCGTCGCGGCCGACCTTGGCGTGCTGGGTGGAGTGGTGCACGGCGTCGTCGTCCCAGTCCTGCACGGTGACGACGGTCAGCTCGGCGCCGTCACCGACGACGATCTCGACGTTCTCGGCGAGCGTCGCAGTGCCCTGGAAGCGAAGCACGACGGTCGACCTTGAGAAGGCTCCCGAACGCACCACCAGGTGGCCCGCGGAAGCGACCTCGTTGCCCTTGCCGGTCAGCGTGACAGTGGTTGCCTCGTTGCCCACGTGCTCCTTGGGCACGTCGACCAGGAAGATCGAGTCGGCTGCCTCCCAGGCGCGCGCGCTGACGCGGTCCGGCGGGACCAGGCCCGAGGTGCCCCGGGACTCGTGGTCGATGCCGACCGGTCCGGCGCTGACACCGGAGGCCGCGTGGACCTCGACGTCGAACGCGCGCCCGTCCAGCGCGGCGGCGTCGTGGATGCCACGTAGGCGCTTGAGCGGCGTGAACCGCCACACCTCCTCGCGGCCCGTGGGGATCTCGTGCTTGGCGAGCTCGAACGAGCCCTCCGGATGCAGGTGGCTGAGCACCTTCTCGGACGGCATTTCGAGCGCGTCGCGCACGCTGTCGGTTGCAACACTCACAGAATCGGTACTTCCTGGGTCTCGGGGTGGTTGGGCTGGATCGACGATCAGCCGACCGCACCTTCCATTTGGAGCTCGATCAGGCGGTTCAGCTCGAGGGCGTACTCCATCGGGAGCTCCTTGGCGATCGGCTCGACGAAGCCGCGCACGATCATCGCCATCGCCTCGTCCTGCTCCATGCCTCGCGACATCAGGTAGAACAGCTGGTCGTCGGAGACCTTGGAGACGCTCGCCTCGTGGCCCATCGACACGTCGTCCTCGCGGATGTCGACGTAGGGATAGGTGTCGGAGCGGCTGATCTGGTCGACCAGCAGCGCGTCGCAGAGCACGTTGCTCTTCGAGCCGTGCGCACCCTCGTTGATCTGGATCAGTCCCCGGTACGACGTACGGCCGCCACCACGGGCCACCGACTTCGACAGGATCGAGCTCGACGTGTTCGGCGCGGCGTGCACCATCTTGGCGCCCGCGTCCTGGTGCTGGCCCTCGCCGGCGAACGCGATGGACAGTGTCTCGCCCTTGGCGTGCTCGCCCATCAGGTAGATGGCGGGGTACTTCATCGTCACCTTGGAGCCGATGTTGCCGTCGACCCACTCCATCGTCGCGCCGGCGTCGCAGGTCGCGCGCTTGGTGACGAGGTTGTAGACGTTGTTCGACCAGTTCTGGATGGTCGTGTAACGGCAACGGCCACCCTTCTTGACGATGATCTCGACGACCGCGGAGTGCAGCGAGTCCGAGCTGTAGATCGGGGCGGTGCAGCCCTCGACGTAGTGCACGTAGGCGCCCTCGTCGACGATGATCAGGGTGCGCTCGAACTGGCCCATGTTCTCGGTGTTGATCCGGAAGTAGGCCTGCAGCGGGATCTCCACGTGGACGCCCTTGGGCACGTAGATGAACGAGCCACCGGACCACACCGCGGAGTTCAGCGCGGAGAACTTGTTGTCACCGACGGGGATGACGGTGCCGAAGTACTCCTGGAAGAGCTCCGGGTGCTCCTTGAGGGCGGTGTCGGTGTCCAGGAAGATCACGCCCTGGGCCTCGAGCTCCTCGTTGATCTTGTGGTAGACGACCTCGGACTCGTACTGGGCCGCGACACCGGAGACCAGGCGGGCCTTCTCGGCCTCGGGGATGCCCAGCTTGTCGTAGGTGTTCTTGATGTCGGCCGGCAGGTCGTCCCAGGTCTGGGCCTGCTTCTCGGTCGAGCGGACGAAGTACTTGATGTTGTCGAAGTCGATCGTCGACAGGTCCGAGCCCCACTTGGGCATGGGCTTGCGGCCGAACAGCTTGAGCCCCTTGAGACGAAGGTCGAGCATCCACTGCGGTTCGCTCTTCTTCGAAGAGATGTCGCGTACGACGGCCTCGTTGAGACCGCGCGTCGCACCTGCGCCGGCGTCGTCGCTGTCGGACCAGCCGAACTCGTAGCGGCCGATGTCCTTGAGCGACGGGTTCAGCTCTTCGATGGAAGTCATCGCGTGACCTTCTCCTTGCTTCTGGTGGTTGAACCTGTGGTGGTTGAGCCTGGGGTGGTTGATTCTGGGGCGGTGGTGGTGACCGGGGTGTGCGGGATGCAGGTCGTGCAGACCCCGTCGCCATGGGCGATGGTCGCGAGCCGCTGCACGTGGCGACCGCCGAGCATCCGGCTGATGGCCGCGGTCTCGGCCTCGCACAGCTCGGGGAACTCGTGGGCCACGTGGGAGACCGGGCAGTGCTGCTGGCACAGCTGCTCCCCCATCGGGAGGTCGCGCACCGCGGCGGCGTACCCCTCGTCGGTGAAGACCTGCGCCAGCGCGTCGACGGGGGCGAGGTCAGGGCGTGCCTTGACCAGGTCGCCGAAGCGCTGCTCGATCTTGTTGGCGCGCCGGTCGGCGAACTGGCGGACGGCTTCCTTGCCACCGGTCTCGTCGAGGAAGCGGATCGCCTGCACAGCGAGGTCGTCGTAGGCCTGGTCGAGCCCGTCGCGCCCGGCAGCGGTCAGTGCGAACACCTTGGCCGGTCGGCCACGTCCGCGGACGCCGCCGCTGCGCGGCTCCCGGGCCTCCAGGGTGCCGTCCTCGAGGAGGTGGTCCAGGTGACGGCGTACGGCGGCCGGGGTGAGCTCGAGACGCTCGGCGAGCGCCGCAGCTGTGGAGGGGCCGTTGACCATGACCGACCGCACCACACGCTCGCGCGTGGGCTGGTCGTGCTGGTTCTGCCCCGTGCTGGGCAGGTCTCCGGCGATTTCCACAACACCAGTGTGCCCTTAATGCCGAGAGGGATTCAAATAAGGCGACCCTAAGTCGCTGGAGGGCTGGGCGCCGGGGCCGTACGGTCGGGGTCATGGAGACCTCAGAACTGCTCGCCGACACCTTCGGGCGGGTCCGTGAACTGTATGTCGACGTGGCCGGTGACCTCGACGAGGAGACCGCCCACTGGCGCCCCCAGGGCACCGGAAACCCGGTCGCCTGGCTGCTCTGGCACACCGCGCGGGTGCAGGACGACCACGTCGCCGACCTCGCCGGAGCGAAGCAGGTCTGGCGCACCGGCTGGGCCAGCAGGTTCGACCTGCCCTTCGAGGAGAGCGACATCGGCTACGGCCACTCCTCCGAGGACGTGGACGCCGTACGGGTCGCCCGGCTCCAGGACCTGGTGGACTATCACGAGGCCGTGCACCAGCTCTCCCTTGACTACCTCGGACGCATCGACGCCGCCGAGCTTGCCCGGATCGTCGACACCCGGTGGGATCCCCCGGTCACGGCCGGCGTACGTCTGGTCAGCCTGATCGGCGACTGCCTGCAGCACCTGGGCCAGGCGGCGTACGTCAAAGGCCTGCCCAGATAATTACATCGGCGGAGTTTGTCCAAAAGGTCCGATGGGGTGTAGTCGGGTTGGTTCACTGACAGAGACGAGGTGTTCCGGCCTCGCCTGCTGGGTAGAAGGACCACCATGAGCTTGCGCGCCGTGCTCCATTCGCGCCTCGTGCTCGCCCTCGGTGTAGCGGTCAGCATCATCGTCCCGGCCGTGACGTTGCCGCACCTGCCGCACGTCACCCTGTGGCCGGTCCTGCTGGGCCTGGCCCCGTGGGTCATCGGCAAGTACCTCCTCTGCCCGCTGCGGTGGCGAGTGCTCACCGGTGCCGGCCTGACGCGGACCTGGCACATTCGCGCCTACGCCGAGTCCGAGCTGCTGGGCCTGCTCACTCCCGGACACGTCGGTGCCGACGTGTGGCGCATCCATCGACTCACCCGGACCGGTCTCGGTCGCGGCGACGCAGTGGTGAGTGTCGGGATGGATCGCTTCGTCGGCGCCATCGGTCTGGCGCTGTTCGTGGGCTTCGCGGGCGCCGCGCTGCCGCTCCGGATGCTGGTGGTTGCGCTCGCGGTCGGCGTCGTGGCGGTCGCTGCCGTTCTCGTGCTGCGCAAGATCCGTCCGGACCTCCTGCCCACCAGGCCGCTTCCCCGCCCGCGCCAGCTCCTGCACGCACTGCTGCTGTCGGCGGGGTACCAGCTGACGATCGCCGGCCTGCTCCTCGGGACCGTCGCGGCCACCGGGCACACGGTCGCCCCGCTCGCGGTCCTCGGCGCCTTCGGCGCCAGCCAGCTCGCCGCCGCCGTACCCGGACCGAACGGCGCCAGCCCGCGTGACGCCGCGCTCGTGGTCGCCCTGGTGGCGCTCGGGGTTCCGTGGGTCGCGGCAGCGGGTGCCGTGGCGTTGAAGGCTGCCGTCGCGTGGGCGCCGGCACTGGCCCTGGGCGGCGTGAGCCTGGTGCTGACGCGCCGCGCCGTACGCCGCGAGGGCGCGCTCCAGCCTGCCTGACCCAGCCGACGGATCAGGACTGTCAGCGGTCTATGCCACGCTCGTCGTGGGCGAAGAACCACCACGCATCAGGACGTGGCTGGCGGCACTATGTGAGGTCAGGAAGCAGAAACGGCCTGGGGAAGTTCCATGTACATGCTGCGTGCTCCACAACGCGTGCACCTCGATGCGAGGCGGGTACTGCCACGCCTGCGCTGGGTGCTGGGCCAGGCCGGCCTGGTGCTGCTCGGGGTGTTCGTCTACTTCGGCGTCCGGGGGCTGACCGAGAGCTCAACCGCGCGCGCGGTTGACCATGCCTACGACATCGTGGCCTTCGAGAGAGCCCTCGGACTCAACCTGGAGCAGAAGCTGCAGGACTTCGTGGCACCCTCCGAGGCGATCCAGACCTTTGCCAACTGGATCTACATCTGGGGTCACTGGCCGGTCATCATCACCACGATGATCTGGCTCGTCTGGCAACACCGCGACATCTTCCTCCGTCTCCGCGACGCGATGATGGTCTCCGGCGTCCTGGGCATGGTCGTGTTCGTGAGCTACCCGGTCGCGCCGCCGCGGCTGGCCGACCTCGGTCTGGTCGACACGGTCACCGAGCAGTCGCGGGCCTACCGGGTGCTGCAGCCCCCGGCCTTCGTCAACCAGTACGCCGCGATGCCGAGTCTCCACTCCGGCTGGGACCTCCTCGTGGGCATGGCGATCATCGCTGCGGCCTCCTCCGTCGTACTCAAGGTCGTGGGCTTCGCGATGCCTGTCCTGATGGCGTTCGCCGTGGTCGCCACCGCCAACCACTACCTCGTCGACGTCGTCGCCGGGGTGGCGCTGGTCCTGGTCGGGCACACGGTCGCCCTGCTCCTCGAGCGCCGCCGTCACGAACGCAGACGGCTGCAGCGACGACGCGAGCCACATCGGGTGAGCGCCTGAATGCCCGTCCTCTCGATCGCCCACCGCGCGGGGAACTCGCTGGAGGCGCTGCACGCTGCGAGCGACCTCGGGGTCGACGTGATCGAGTGTGACGTCCACGAGCACCGTGGCCGCCTCGAGGTCCGGCACCTGAAGACGGCTGGACCGCTTCCCTTCCTCTGGGACCGCTGGGAGCTGGCCTGGGCGTCCACCCCACGACTGAACCTGGACGAGCTGCTCCTGGCCGAGGAGCAGGGGACGACGTTCATGCTCGACATCAAGGGACGGCGTTCCTCAGCGGCCCGTTCGGTGGCACGACTGCTCCACCAACGCGGTCACCACCCTCCGGTGCTCGTCTGCGGGAGGTGGTGGCCCTCCGTGGAGACCGTGGCCGAGCTGCCGTTCGTCCGGCCGGTGCTGTCCGCTCGCAACTCCCGCGAGCTCGCCCGGCTGCACCAGCGGCTGGCGACCGGGCCGCCCGTGCACGGCGCTTCGGTGCACCTGACCTTGCTCACCGAGGAGGTCGTCGCCGCGCTGCACCGCCATGTGGAGGTGGTGATGACCTGGCCGGTCAACGATGTGGCAGCCCTCGACGCCATGCTCGCGATCGGGGTGACCGGGATCATCAGCGACGAACGGCACGTCCTGGCCGAGCTGGCGGCTCGCCGTGCCGAGGGCGCCGTAGAGACCAACCGCGAGGATCCGCAGGCCGCTCCGTAGAATCCACGCGTGCCCGCCTACCCGATCCCAGATGCTGCGGTCGCGGTGTCGGGGCTGGTGATGAGGTACGGCGACAAGGTGGCCGTCGACCATCTGGACCTGACCGTCGAGCGGCGCACCATCACCGCGGTGCTGGGACCCAACGGGGCCGGCAAGACCACGACCCTGGAGACCTGCGAGGGCTACCGCACGGCCGCAGGAAGGCGTCGTCTCCGTGCTGGGGCTGGACCCGCAGCGCCAGCGACGTGACCTGCTCCCCCGCATCGGGGTGATGCTCCAGGACGGTGGTGCCTGGTCCGGCGTGCGTGCCATGGAGATGCTGGGCCACATCGCGCGCCTGCACGCCGACCCCCTCGACGCCGGCCTGCTCGGTGAGCGCCTGGGTCTCGGCGACTGTGGCCGCACCCCCTACCGGCGGCTCTCCGGTGGCCAGCAGCAGCGGCTCAAGCTCGCGATGGCGATCGTCGGCCGACCTGAGCTCGTCTTCGTCGACGAACCGACCGCCGGGATGGACCCAGCGGGCCGGCGTACGACCTGGGAGCTGCTGGAGGAGATGCGGGCCGACGGAGTGACCGTCGTACTCACCACCCATCACATGGACGAGGCCGAGCGCCTGGCGGACCGGATCCACATCATCGACCGCGGCCGGATGATCGCGTCGGGTACGCCGCTCGAGCTCACCCGTGGTGGCACCTCGACCATCCGCCTGGTGGTGACCAAGCCGTTCCCCGAGGGGGCGCCGGAGTCGCTGCAGGTAGCCCTGGGCAGCCGGCTCGACGTACGCACGATCAGTGACGTCAGCCTGCTGATCACCGGCCCCGCCGACAGCACCACGCTCGCCACGGTGTCGGCGTGGTGTGAGCGGAACGGCGTGCTGCCGGAGTCGTTGCAGCTCGGGCAGCGCAACCTCGAGGACGTCTTCCTCGAGATCACAGGGCGGGAGCTGGCGACGTGAGCACGCCGACCGGAGTGTTCACGCCGAGTCCAGGGGCCGCGCCCTTCGCCCGGCAGGTGCTCGCGCAGGCCGCGATGGAGTCGAGGCTGATGCTGCGCAACGGCGAGCAGCTGCTGCTGGCCGTGGTGATCCCGGTGATCGTGCTGATCGGTGGTGTGGAAGGCGCTCAGCACCTCGACCTCTCCTTCTCGCGGCGGCCCGTCGACGTGTTCGCCCCGGGTGTGCTGGCCCTTGCCGTGATGTCGACGGCCTTCACCTCGCTGGCGATCGCGACCGGCTTCGAGCGGCGCTACGGCGTGATCAAGCGGCTCGGCTCATCACCGCTGTCCCGCTCCGGGCTGCTGCTCGGCAAGGTCGGGGCGCTGCTGCTGGTCGAGGCGCTGCAGATCCTGGTGATCTCGCTGGTCGCCTACGCGCTGGGCTGGCAGCCGCACGCCTCCGTCCTCGCCGTGCTGCTGACGATCCTGCTCGGGACCGCGGCGTTCGCGGCGCTGGGCCTGTTCGTCGCCGGCGTGCTCCGCGCGGAGGCGACGCTGGCTGCGGCGAACCTCGTCTACCTGCTGCTGATGGCCGGCGGGGCCGTCGTACTTCCCTCATCGGCGTACGGCGCCTTCGGTGGCGTGACCCGCCTACTACCGTCGGGCGCCCTCGGTGACGCGCTCCGCGAAGCGTTCTGGTCCGGCAGCATCCGGTGGGGTTCGTGGCTGGTGCTCGTTGTCTGGGCCGGGATCGGTGCCGTGCTGACGGCGAGGACGTTCAAGTGGGAATGAGGGTCTGGCTGCGCCGACTCGGCTGGGCGACGTTGGTGGGCAACATCGGCATCGTGCTGACCGGCGGGGCCGTGCGCCTCACGGCGTCCGGCCTCGGCTGCCCCACCTGGCCCCGCTGCACCGAGGAGTCGTTCACGCCCCACGGCGCGCTCGACTTCCACTCGGCCATCGAGTTCGGCAACCGCACCCTGACGTTCCTCCTGGCCGCGATCGCGATTGCGACCTTCGTCAGCGCCTGGCAGTCCGGGCGCCGGGACTTGCGCGTGCTGGCCCTCTGGCTCGGCCTCGGCATCCCCGCACAGGCCATCGTCGGGGGCATCACCGTGCTCACCGACCTCAACCCGTGGGTGGTGTCCTTCCACCTCCTCGTGTCCCTGGCGATCATCAGCCTGGCCGTGCTCTACCTGCACCGCATCGACCATCCCGCTTTCCCGGTGGTCGAGGAAGCACCACGTCACGTCACGCTCGCCTGGGCGACCTACATCGCGACCTGGGTGGTGCTCTACCTCGGCACGGTCGTGACCGGTTCCGGCCCGCACGCCGGAGATGTCGAGGTGCCGCGCAACGGACTCGACCCGCTGCAGATCTCCCAGCTGCACGCCGACTTCGTGTTCCTGCTCGTCGGCCTGACCGTGGCCCTGGTGATCGTCCATCCGACCCGCGCCACCTGGACCGTCCTGGCGGTTGAGCTGGCTCAGGGACTGGTCGGGGTGGTCCAGTACGTCACCGACCTTCCCGTCGTACTCGTCGGCTTCCACCTCCTCGGCGCCGCTGTGCTGACGGCGGTGGTGACCCGGATGCTCATCGAGGTCCGCGAGAGCGAACAGGGTGACCGGAGTAGTAGGAGCAGTGCTACTGAGGTAGCATGACTACGTGAAGCTCAGCGTCAGTCTCTCCGAGGGCGAGGTGGCCGCCCTCGACAAGTACGCGCGCGCGGCCGGTCTGGGGTCGCGTTCTGCGGCGATCCAGCAGGCGATCCGGCTTCTGGGAGATCCCGAGCTCGAAGAATCCTACGAAGCAGCCTGGGACGAATGGGAGGCCTCGGGCGACGCAGGGGCCTGGGATTCGACCGCAGCCGATGGACTCCATGATGCTGCGCGGTGAGATCCGCCTGACCGACCTGGACCCGGCCCGGCCCGGCGAAGCGAACAAGCGTCGCCCAGCCGTCATCGTCAGCAACGACCGTGCCAACGCCACGGCCGCGCGACTCGGTCGCGGCGTCGTGACCATCGTGCCGATCACCAGCACCGTCACTCAGGTGTTCCCATTCCAGGTGCTCCTGGCAGCCGATGAGACGGGCCTTCGACTCGAGTCCAAGGCACAAGCCGAACAGGTCCGGTCCGTGTCCGTCGGGCGCCTCGGCCACGTACTTGGTCGCGTTCCCACGCACCTGATGACTCGGCTCGACGATGCCCTACGGCTGCACCTTCAGCTCTAGTCACAGGTCGGCTCGGCCATAGCTGTTGCAAGGTCAGGGCAGGTCGGGATCCGGGTGGGTGACGAGGAACTCGCGGGCTGCATCGGCGCCCGATGAGATCGTCCTCGCGCGTCCTAGCCAACTGGGTACCCGCCCGCGCGCACAGCGGCATGAGCGGACGTTGCGTGGGTACCGGGCAGGGTGTCTCGTGGGACTTGTAGTCGTCGTGCTGCAACTCGGCCAGAGGCCGACAATCCGTGGAGAGTTGAGGACGAGTTGAAGATCCTGGTGACGGGTGCGACGGGTTACGTCGGGGGCCGGTTGGTGCCACTGCTGCTCGAGCGCGACCACGACGTACGCACGACCACTACCAACCCTGACCGCGAGCAGCCGTGGTGGGGAGACCGAGTGGAGACCGTCGCCATGGACGCGCTCGACGCCGACCAGGTCGCGGCCGCCTGCGCGGGTGTCGATGCGGTGTACTACCTGATCCACGGGATGGGTGGCGACAACTTCGCGCAGACCGACCGCGAGGCAGCCGCCAACCTCGCGGACGGCGTACGTGCCCACGATGTAGACCGGATCGTGTACCTCTCCGGGGTCGTGCCGGACGTCGCCGACGACGAGCTCTCTGAGCACATCAAGTCTCGCCGCGAGGTCGAGCGGATCCTGAGCGACGGTCCGGCGACCGTGGTCGTCCTGCGCGCCGCCGTGCTCCTCGGCAGCGGGTCCACGTCGTTCGAGATCATCCGTCAGGTCAGCGAACGCATGCCCGTGCACACCATCCCGACCTGGATGGACTCCCTGGTGCAGCCGATCGCTATCGTCGACGCGCTCGCGGCGCTGGTCGGCGCGCTCGAGTACGACGGCCCGTCGCGCCACTTCGACGTGGGCGGCCCCGACCGGTTGCGCTACGGCGCCTTGATCGACGCCTACACCTCGCACGCGGGGCTCGAGCGCCCCCAGGTCGGCGTGCCCTTGCTGCCGACTGCGCTCGTCGGGACGCTGGTCGGCAGCCTCACCGACGTGCCCCGGCCAACGGTCGAGGCGCTGGTCGAGAGCCTCCACCACGACATGGTCGCGGCCAACGACGACTTCCGGGAGATGTTGCTTCCCGGGGGACACGGTCTGGTAGGGCTGGACGAGGCGTTCCGCCGCTCCCTTGCTCCGCCCGCGACGGGGCCCGAGGACGCAGACCCGATGGGGCCCCTGCCGCAGGACCCGGCCTGGGCCAGCGGCGGTGACGACCGGCCCGCATTGGCCAAGGTGGTCGACGCGGTCAAGGACGTGCTGCCGGACTCTTGAGCGCACCGGATGGAGTTGGGTGCCGCACCACCCTGAAGGGCACGCTCATCGGCATTGTCAGGACGTTCATGTCCACGTCGCGCGGTCTCGGCCAAAGGAGGCGCAGCTAGCTGGCGAGTGCGAGGTCGATGAAGCGCGCTTCGAGCCGGGAACCCGTCGTAGGTGGTGGTGGTAGCCGGCGGGTGCCGGTGTGGTCGACGACGTACGTCACTCCGTAGGGGTCGCGCCACAGGTAGACACCGGGGAAGGGTTGTCGCACTTCCCATCGGCCGTGGGTCTTGATCCGGTGGTGGAACCCGGTCATCGGTCCGTAGTTCCCGATCCGGGACTGCTGCTCACCCGCCGCAGCACGCTCTTCGGTCCAGGGGATGGTGTGGTCGATCTGCATGTCGCGGGTGGTGCTGGCCGCGAACGGGAACACATCCGCGGGCGTGAGCAGGTGGGTGGCTTGTCGATGTCGGTGCGGGATCTCGTAGGCGTCGACCGGGACCTGGTCGAGCGGGTCCAGGACCGGGTTGATCTTGAACCGACACCGCTCACCCAAGTGGCGGCGGACCCACTCGGTGGTGACGGGTTCGGCGCCTTCGACCCTGGCCACGGGGCTGTCGTCGGCGAGGTGGGCGAAGAGCCACACCGTGGGCAGCAGCTTCGACTCATCGAGCAGGTCGGCGGCGGCGGTGGGGTCGAACCGCTCCGGGGTGGGCACGGACGCCTCGTCGGTGGGGGCGTCCTCACCGGGGGTGCTCTCGGTGCTGTTCTCGGTGGTGTTTCGGCGGTGCCAGGCGGCATAGGCGTGCAGGATCTTCACGGCCTGGGTGGGGTTGGCCATGATCAGTACTGCTTTGACGCGGCGCTGGTCCAGGGTGGAAGTGTCGCCCATCGCCAGGAGTGCTCGGGCGAGGTAGGCGACGGTGGCATCGATCCTTGCGATGGTGCCGAAGTCGCCGCGGATGTAGAACCCGCGCATCCCGTTTTCGGTGGACCTGGTGGTCTTCGCGAAGACCTCCCGCGCGGCTGCTTCTTCCCGGGCGGCGGCGGCGTCGGGGTCGGCGGCGACGATGGCGGCCTCGACCAGCGTCTCGAACCGGGACCAGGACACCCTCCCGTCCGCGGAGGGTGCGATGCGGGCATCGACGTAGGCGGCCTCGTCCTTGGTGAGGTGGCGGGTCTTGCGGGCCACGTGGCGGGCGTGACCCTCGCAGACCTCGAGGGCCTGCACCCGCGCCCAATGCGCCGGGAGCCGGTATTGCAGGTCGAGGACCTCGGCGACCAGGCGGGTCCCGGCCCAGGCGGACAGACCCATCCGGGCGGCGAGGACGGCTGGTGCGAACTCGGCGACCAGCGGGGTGCCCTCACCACCGAGCTGCACCGCGCGCTCACGGCCCGGGCGCTTGGCCTGGACCGGGTCGACGGTGTCGGGGCCGTGTTGGCGGGCGAACTCCGCGACCAGCCGCAGCAGCTGCACGCCGGTCTCGAGCTGGTGTTGGCGCAGGACATCGACCTGGTCGAGGAGCCCGCTCTCGGAGAGCTCCGTGGGGTCTGCCAGCTGCGCTGTCATGGAACAATCCAAGCACCGGGCACTGACAGTTTCTGCTCGGATTCGCCCGCTGGGGCAGGGAAATCTCTACCTTTTCTGAAGTTCGATTTCGTGGTCGACGGTGTGTGGTCTCGACTATCCGCTCGCTTCGCTCGCTGCTCGACCACCTAGTTTGTGCCGGCCCAGTGGTTTCGAGAAACTCGCTTCTCTCGCCGCTCGACCACCTAGCTGGTCTCGGCCCGGACCTCGATCTGAATGGGGCGGGGGGCGCCTTCCTCGAGCCAGGACGTACGTCGAACCGCGCCGACACCTACCGTTCGGCCACGTCCGCGCCTTTCCCTGTGGTGGAATGTGGCCCGTTGAGGCAGACCGACGGGCGAGACAGGGAGAGTCCATGCCGGCACGACGGCGTTCCGCGCAGGTGGGAACCCTGCTGGCAACCCTTCTCCTGGCAGCCGGCTGTGGAACCACCGAACCGGAGCCGCTGACCGCGATGACGCCCGAGGTCCCTGCAGACCTGTGCGCGCTGGTCCCCGAGGCAGCTCGCCAGGAGCTGGTCGCGAACGCCAGCAGCGACGAGACCGGGAACCCCACTGCCGCGTGCTCGCTGCGGTCCGCCGACAACGCGGCCACCGAGGTGCGCGCGGTGGTGACGTGGCTGCAGACCAACGACGAGGACTCTGCTGACGAGGTGCTGGCCAGCCAGTGCCGGGCCATCGACCGCGCGAAGTACCAGGTGGCGGACGGGTTCCTGGCTGCTGGCGCCGACGAGGTGTGCGCAGGGAGCGGCACGGTCGACGGTGCCGACTCCGCCACGATCGCCGCGGTTCACGGGCTCGAGATCGTCACGGTGCGGGTGACCTCGGAGCCGCCCGACGCCTCTCCTGCTCTCACCCGGGCCAAGCAGATGGCTGAAGGTGTCCTCGGCTCGCTGGCCGGCGAGTCCTGACGGCTCCCGGGCCCTGTTCGTGAGCTGCCTGGTCGTGAGCTGCCAGATCGTGAGCCGGTCGTGAGCGGCATGCCGGCGGTGCCCTGGCACCGGAGGATGTCGGGCCGGGACCCCGACGAGTCGCACCGCGCCTCCACACCACTGGAGCTGTTCTTCGACCTCTGCTTCGTGGTCGCGGTCGCTGCCGCGGCGGAGTCGCTGCACCACGACCTCGCCCACGACCACCTTTCCGGGCTGGCGGGCTACGCCATGGTCTTCTTCGCGATCTGGTGGGCCTGGGTCAACTACTCGTGGTTCGCCAGTGCCTACGACACCGACGACGTGATCTTCCGGCTGCTGACCTTCGTGGTGATGGCTGGCGTCCTGGTGGTCGCGGCCGGCGTCCCCAGCGCGGCCGGTGAGGAGCACGACTTCTGGATCCTGGTCGCGGGATACATCATCATGAGGCTGGCGATGGTCCCGCTGTGGCTGCGCGTCTCCAGGGAACACCCGGAGCTGCGGCGTACGGCGCTGAGGTACGCCGGCAGCATCGTTGTCAGCCAGGTGCTCTGGGTGCTGCGCACCATGTTCCTCGCCGAGGGCACCATCGGGTACGTCTCGTTCGTGGTGATGGCCCTGCTGGAGATGGCCGCACCGTACTGGGCCGAGCACGCGGGCAGGACCCCGTGGCACCGCCACCACATCGCCGAGCGCTACCAGCTGTTCACGATCATCGTGCTCGGCGAGGTGATCCTCGCCAGCACTCGCGCCATCTCCGAGTCGATCGACCAGCACGGCCTCGACCGACAGCTGCTGCTGCTCGTGGTGGGCGCGCTGCTGATGGTGTTCTCGATGTGGTGGCTCTACTTCAAGCGTCCGGTCGTCGACTCCGTCACCGAGCGGACGGCGTTCGTCTTCGGCTACGGCCACTACCTCGTCTTTGCCAGCATCGCGGCAGTCGGAGCCTGTCTGGCGGTGGTCGTGGACGTCGTCGAGGACGCCGCGGACATCGAGCCCCGGGCAGGTCTGTTCCTGCTCGTGGGGGCCCTGTCGGTCTACCTGCTCGTGGTTGCCTGGGTGCACTCGCTGGCGGGTGACAGCGGACCCAGCGTCGTACCCGTGCTGGCGATCATCGCCGTGATCTGGGTGGTGGCAGTGCTGGGACTCGCGCCCGGAACCAGCGTGCTGCTGATCGGTCTGGCGATCGCCGCCGGCGTCGGCGACCACGTACGCCGGTCGAACCAGGTGGCGACCGAGCTCAGCGCTTGAGCAGCGGGTCGAGCGCCACGGCGACGAACAGCAGCGAGAGATACATGTTCGACCAGTGGAACAGCCTCATCGGACGCACCTCGGCGAGGTCGTTGCTGCGACGGCCGCGCTGCCACAGCAGGTGTGCCTCGACGAGGAAGCCGGCGCCCAGCACGGTGGCCACGATCGGGTAGAGCACGCCGGTGCCGGCCACCGGCCACAGCGCGAGCGAGGTCGCGACCATCACCCACGAGTAGGCCACGATCTGCTTCCCGACCGCCTCCGCGTCCTTGAGCACGGGGAGCATCGGCACGTCGACGCGGGCGTAGTCCTCGCGGTAGCGCATCGCGAGCGCCCAGGTGTGCGGCGGCGTCCAGAAGAACACCACGAGGAACAGCACCACCGGGGGCCAGGCGAGCTCGTTGGTGACTGCGGTCCAGCCGATCAACGTCGGGAAGCAACCGGCCAGCCCGCCCCACACGATGTTCTGGGTGGTACGACGCTTGAGCAGCATCGTGTAGCCGAACAGGTAGAACGCACTCGCCGCCAGCGCCAGCCCGGACGAGAGCCAGTTGACGTAGAAGCCGAGCACCAGCGTCGAGACGACCATCAGCACCAGCCCGAAGACGAACGCGGCTCGTGGCGTGACGATGTGGCGTGGCAGCGCCCGGCGACGGGTGCGGCGCATCTGCTCGTCGATGTCGCGGTCGTAGACGCAGTTGAGGGCGTTGGCGCTGCCGGCCGACAGGGTGCCGCCGACGACCGTGGCGACCACCAGCCACAGCGGCGGGACACCTCGCTGTGCGAAGAACATCACCGGGACCGTCGTGAGCAGAAGCAGCTCGATCACGCGAGGCTTGGTCAGACCGACATAGGCACCCACCACGTCCCGGACGCTCGCCTGACCCGAGGAGCGCCCGTTCAGGGTCACCTCGGAGTCGAGGGCGGTCAACGGGGCCTCGCCTTCGCCGCGCCCGTGGGGCGGCGCGGATCGTGGAACGGAAACGGGGTACAGACCTGAGGAGTCTATCTCCGGGAGCGTTCGCTCCACGAACCGACCGGCGTGACCTGCGCAGTGTCTGCGGACTAGGCTCGAAGGTGACGCTGGACGCTCACGAGAGGACACCACCGACGTGCCCACAGATGCCCCCCTCGACTGGACCGAGATCGATGATCGCGCAGTCGACACCGCGCGGGTCCTGGCCATGGATGCAGTGCAGAAGGTGGGCAACGGGCACCCCGGCACCGCCATGAGTCTCGCCCCCGCGGCGTACCTCTTGTTCCAGAAGGTGATGCGGCACAACCCGGCGGACCCGCACTGGCCAGGTCGCGACCGGTTCGTGCTCTCGGCCGGGCACTCGAGCCTGACCCTCTACATCCAGCTCTTCCTCGGCGGCTGGGGTCTCGAGCTGGAGGACCTCAAGACGCTGCGCACCTGGGGCAGCAAGACCCCCGGGCACCCGGAGTACGGGCACACGGCGGGCGTGGAGACCACCACCGGTCCCCTGGGCCAGGGCGTGGGCAACGCGGTCGGCATGGCGATGGCCGTACGCCGCGAGCACGGCCTGCTCGACCCCAACGCCGCGCCTGACGAGTCGGCCTTCGACCACCAGATCTACGCGATCGCCAGCGACGGCGACATCGAGGAGGGCGTCAGCTCCGAGGCCTCCTCCATCGCAGGCACCCAGCAGCTGGGCAACCTCACGCTGATCTACGACGAGAACAACATCTCCATCGAGGACAACACCGACATCGCGCTCTCCGAGGACGTGGCCAAGCGCTACGAGGCCTACGGCTGGCACGTCCAGGTCGTCGACTGGACCAACGGCGGCACGTCCTACAAGGAGGACGTGCCGGCGCTCTACAAGGCGCTCCAGGCGGCCAGGAAGGTGACCGACCAGCCCAGCTTCATCGTGCTGAAGACCGTGATCGCCTGGCCCGCGCCCAACGCACAGAACACCGGCAAGGCCCACGGCTCCGCGCTCGGGGAGGAGGAGGTCGCGGCCACCAAGAAGCTCCTCGGCTTCGACCCCGACCAGACCTTCGAGGTCTCCGACGAGGTCATCGCGCACACCCGCGCGGCGGTCGAGCGAGGCAAGACCGCCCAGGCCGAGTGGGACGAGCAGTTCGCAGCCTGGACCCGCAAGCCTTCCGCAGACCTGGCCCTGTTCGAGCGGATGCAGACCCGCACCCTGCCCGAGGGCTGGGACAGCGACCTGCCGAGCTGGCCTGCCGACCCGAAGGGCGTCGCGACCCGCAAGGCATCTGGCGCGGTGATCAACGCGATCGCCCCCAAGATGCCGGAGCTGTGGGGTGGCTCCGCCGACCTGGCCGAGTCGAACAACTCGACCATCGAGGGTGCGCAGTCGTTCATCCCCAAGATCCGCTCCACGAAGATGTGGAAGGGCGACCCGTACGCCGGCCGGGTGCTCCACTTCGGCATCCGCGAGCACGGCATGGGCGCGGTGCTCAACGGCATCACCGCCCACGGCGGGACCCGCGTGTTCGGAGCCACCTTCCTGACCTTCTCCGACTACATGCGCCCCTCCGTACGACTCGCCTCGCTGATGCAGCTGCCGGTGACCTACGTGTGGACCCATGACTCCATCGGGCTCGGCGAGGACGGGCCGACCCACCAGCCGATCGAGCACCTCGCCGCGCTGCGGGCGATCCCCGGCCTGGACGTCGTACGCCCCGCAGACGCCAACGAGACCGCAGCCTGCTGGCGGGCCGTGCTCAGCCACAACGACCGCCCGGCCGGCATCATCCTGACCCGCCAGAACGTGCCCGTCTTCCCGCGCGACGAGGACGGCTTCAGTGACACCAGCAACGTCCACCGCGGTGGCTACGTGCTGGTCGACACCGACGGCGGCCTGCCCGACGTCGTACTCATCGGAACCGGCTCGGAGGTCCAGCTGGCCGTCCAGGCCCGCGAGGCCCTGGCCGAGAAGGGGATCCGGGCACGTGTCGTCTCGATGCCGTGCCGGGAGTGGTTCGACGAGCAGGAGGCCTCCTACCGGGAGACCGTGATCCCCCCGACGGTGAAGGCGCGGGTGTCCGTCGAGGCAGGGATCGCCCAGGGCTGGCGCGAGGTCGTCGGAGACAGCGGGCGCATCGTCTCGATCGAGCACTACGGCGCATCAGCCGACTACGAACGCATCTACCGCGAGTACGGCATCACCGCGGAGGCAGTGGCCGCGGCCGCGGAGGACAGCATTCGGGTCGCCACCGGCTGACCCGGCGAACGACCCGAGAGAATCCATCCAGCGAATGGGAGCACTACATGACTGACAATCTGAAGGACCTATCCGGCGCAGGCGTCTCCATCTGGCTCGACGACCTGTCGCGCGAGCGTCTGGACACGGGCAACCTCGAAGAGCTCATCAAGAACGACCACGTCGTCGGAGTGACGACCAACCCGTCGATCTTCGCGGCGGCGCTGGCGGAGGGCGAGAGGTACGACGACCAGCTGCGCAAGGTCGCCGCCGAAGGGGCCGACGTCGACCGGGCGGTGTTCGCGCTCACCACGACCGACGTACGCAATGCGTGCGACGTGCTCAGGCCGGTCTTCGAAGCCACCAACGGGGTGGACGGCCGCGTCTCCATCGAGGTCGCGCCCGACCTCGCGTTCGACACCGACGCGACGCTGGCTTCGGCGAAGGAGCTGTGGAAGGAGGTCGACCGGCCCAACCTGTTCATCAAGATCCCGGCGACCACCGAGGGAGCGCCCGCCATCACCGACACCCTGGCCGAGGGCATCAGCGTCAATGTCACGCTGATCTTCGGCCTCGACCGCTACCAGGGGGTGATGGAGGCCTACGTGAGCGGGCTGGAGAAGGCGCAGGAAGCCGGCCAGGACCTGTCGAAGATCCACTCGGTCGCCTCGTTCTTCGTCAGCCGTGTGGACAGCGAGATCGACAACCGGCTGAACAAGACCGGTGCCCCCGACGAGCTCAGGGGCAAGGCCGGCGTCGCCAACGCCCGCCTCGCCTACGAGGCCTACGAGAAGTTCTTCACCGGCGAGCGCTGGGAGGCGCTCGCGGCGGCGGGCGCCAACACGCAGCGACCGCTGTGGGCCTCCACGGGCGTCAAGAACCCCGACTACGACGACACGATGTACGTCGTGGACCTGGTCGTCGAGAACACCGTGAACACGATGCCCGAGAAGACACTCCTGGCGGTCAAGGACCACGGCGTGATCACCGGCGACCAGGTGCGGCCCAACTACGACCACGCGCGCAAGGTGATGCAGGACCTCAAGAACGCCGGCATCGACTACGACGACGTCATCGCCACCCTCGAGGAAGAAGGTGTCGACAAGTTCGTGAAGTCCTGGAACGAGCTGCTCGAGACCGTGCGGAAGAACCTCGAAGCCGCCAAGGGAGAGGTCTGAGCGTGACCGACTGGAGCACCACGGCCGACGACGGCTTCGAGCTGTTCTACGGCTACCGCGACGAGAAGGCCTTCAGCACCGCCGTCGAGGAGCAGGTCTCCGACCAGGTCGCCTCTCGGATCGCGAGCCGCGACGCGACGCTGTGGGGCCCTGAGGCCGAGGACGAGGCGGCCAAGCGGCTCGCCTGGGTCAACCTGGCCCACGAGTCACGGGAGCTGGTCGACGAGATCATCGGGCTGCGTGACGTCCTCGCCCGCCGGGGCCTCGATCGCGTCGTGCTCTGCGGCATGGGCGGGTCCTCGTTGGCCCCCGAGGTCATCTGCGCCACCCACGGCGTGGAGCTGACCGTGCTGGACTCGACCGACCCCGACTACGTACGCCGCGCCCTGGACGACAAGCTCGAGCGCACCATCGTGGTGGTCTCGAGCAAGTCGGGCGGCACCGTCGAGACCGACAGCCAGAAGCGCGCCTTCGAGAAGGCGTTCCACGACGCCGACTGCGAGCCGACCCTGCACATCGTCGTCGTGACCGACCCCGGCTCCCCCCTCGACCAGTCGGCACAGGATGCGGGCTACCGCGTCTTCCACGCCAACCCCGACGTGGGCGGGCGCTACTCCGCGCTGACCGCCTTCGGCCTGGTGCCGAGCGGCCTGGCCGGCGCGGACATCGGCCGGCTGCTCGACGAGGCGGTCGCCATCCAGCCGATCCTGGAGTTCGACTTCGTCGACAACCCGGGAGTCCGGCTGGGCGCCCTGCTCGGCGTGGCGAACACCCAGGGCGTCGACAAGCTGGTGCTGGCTGACAACGGCTCCGGCATCCCCGGTTTCGGCGACTGGGCCGAACAGCTCGTCGCCGAGTCGACCGGCAAGAACGACAAGGGCATCCTGCCGGTCGTCGTACGCTCACCCGAGTCGCCCAACTTCAGCCCGAGCACACCGGACGAGGTGCTGGTCACCATCGGCCCGGGGGTGCGCATGGACGCTCTTCCGGCGTCGGGCTGGGGTGTGGCCGTCGCCGCCCCACTGGGCGCGCAGATGCTGCTGTGGGAGTACGCCACAGTCATCGCCGGGCGCATCATCGGCATCAACCCGTTCGACCAGCCCGACGTGGAGAGCGCCAAGCAGGCCGCCCGGGACATGCTCGACGGCGGCGGGGACGCGCCCACGCCGGCGTTCACCGAGGCCTCGGTCGAGGTCTACGCGACCGACGGCCTCCTCTCCGACGAGACGACCGTTGCCGGTGCCGTGCAGGCGCTGCTCGGGCGGCTCGACGACGACAGCGGCTACCTCTCCGTGATGGCGTTCCTCGACCGTCTCGGAGACGCGAACCTGGCCGACGTACGCGACTCCCTCGCGGCCCGCACCGGCAGACCGACCACGTTCGGTTGGGGCCCGCGGTTCCTGCACTCCACGGGGCAGTACCACAAGGGCGGACCTCCGGCCGGCGTGTACCTGCAGATCACCACCAGTCCGCTGGAGGACCTCGAGATCAGCGGCCGCCCCTTCACCTTCGGCACGTTCATCATGGCCCAGGCCATCGGCGACGCAAACGTGCTGGCCGACCATGGTCGGCCGGTGCTGCGCCTCCACCTCGTCGACCACGACGCCGGGCTCGCCGCTGTGCGCGCTGTCCTCGGCGAGGTCGCTCCATCACAGTGACGACCGGGAACGCGCGGGAGGAGTGGCAGAACCCGCTGCGGGATCCCGATGACCGCCGGATGCCACGGATCGCCGGCCCCAGCGGCATGGTGCTCTTCGGCGTCACCGGCGACCTCGCTCGCAAGAAGGTGATGCCGGCGATCTACGACCTGGCCAATCGCGGGCTGCTCCCGCCGGGATTCAGCCTCGTCGGCTATGCGAGGCGCGACTGGGCGGACCAGGACTTCGCGCAGATCGTGCACGACTCGGTCCGAGCACACTCCCGCACCGAGTTCCGCGAGGAGGTCTGGCGCCAGCTCTCGGAGGGTCTGCGCTTCGTGCAGGGCGACTTCTCCGACGACGCCGCGTTCGACACGCTGCGCCGCACGATCGAGGAGCTCGACCTGGTTCGAGGCACCGGTGGCAACCACGCCTTCTACCTCTCGATCCCGCCGAAGTTCTTCGGTGACGTGATCGACCAGCTCGAGGAGCACGGGCTCACCACTGCCAAGGACGGCTCCTGGCGCCGGGTGGTGGTGGAGAAGCCGTTCGGCCACGACCTGGAGTCCGCGCGGGAGCTGAACGCGGTGATCGACCGGGTGTTCCCGCCGGAGTCGGTGTTCCGGATCGACCACTACCTCGGCAAGGAGACGGTCCAGAACATCCTGGCGATGCGCTTCGCCAACAACCTCTTCGAGCCGATCTGGAACGCGAACTACGTCGACCACGTGCAGATCACCATGGCCGAGGACATCGGCATCGGCGGACGAGCGGGGTACTACGACGGCATCGGTGCTGCGCGCGACGTGATCCAGAACCACCTGATCCAGCTGATGGCCCTGGTCGCGATGGAGGAGCCGGTCTCCTTCGATGCGGAGAGTCTGCGGATCGAGAAGCAGAAGATCCTCTCGTCCGTCGTACTCCCCAGGAGGCTGGACCTGAACACCGCCCGCGGGCAGTACGCCGCAGGCTGGGCCGGTGGCGAGAAGGTCAACGGCTATTTGGACGAGGAGGACATCGCGAAGACCTCGACCACCGAGACCTTCGCCGCGATCCGGCTCGACGTGGAGACCCGTCGCTGGGCGGGTGTCCCGTTCTACCTGCGCACCGGCAAGCGACTGGGCCGACGCGTCACCGAGGTCGCCGTCGTGTTCAAGCGCGCACCGCACCTGCCGTTCAGCGAGACCGCGACCGAGGACCTGTCGCACAACACCGTCGTGTTCCGGATCCAGCCCGACGAAGGGATCACGATCAGGTTCGGCTCGAAAGTGCCCGGCACCGCGATGGAGATCCGCGACGTGAACATGGACTTCGCCTACGGCGGCTCGTTCACCGAGGCGAGTCCGGAGGCCTACGAGCGGCTCATCCTCGACGTACTGCTCGGTGACCCGCCGCTCTTCCCGCAGCAACGCGAGGTCGAGCTGTCCTGGAAGATCCTCGACCCGATCCTGGAGCACTGGGCGAAGCAGGACACAGCCGGCAAGTCCAAGGTCGAGCAGTACGCCTCGGGCAACTGGGGGCCCGAGTCCGCGCACGCGATGCTCGCCCGCGACGGCCGCGTCTGGAGACGACCGTGATCGAGCTGACCGAGACGAACTCCGCCGGCATCGCCGCGGAGCTGGTGCGCGCCCGGAAGAAGGCCGGTTCGCCGGCCATGGGCATGGTGATGACGTTGGTGATCGTGGTCGACGAGGACCAGGCGCAGGACGCCATGGAGGCGGCCCGCGGCGCCTCCCAGGAGCACCCCGCACGCGTGCTGGGCGTGATCCTGGGTGATGCGCGCGGCAAGGCCCACATCAACGCCCAGGTGGGCACCGGGTCCGGGTGGAGCGGCGAGACCGCGCTGATCAGGCTCAACGGCGAGGTGGTGAAGCATCCCGAGTCGGTGGTGCTCCCGCTCCTGCTGCCGGACTCCCCCGTGGCTGTCTGGTGGCCCGCTGACGCCCCGCAGGATCCTGCGACGGACCCGCTCGGCGCCCTGGCGCAGCGACGCATCACCGACGCGGCAGCGGCCACGAAGGTGAAGACCAAGGCGATCCACCGCCAGTGCGCGGCGTACGCGAAGGGGAACACCGACCTCGCCTGGACCCGCCTCACTCCCTGGCGCGCGCTGCTGGCAGCGGCGCTGGACCAGCACCCGGAGAAGGTGACCGGTGCATCGGTCACCGCCGAACGGGTCAGCCCGAGCGCCGACCTGCTGGTCGCCTGGCTCAACGACAGACTGAAGGTCGACGTCGACCGGCAGAACTCCGATGGCCCGGGGATCACCGAGGTGGTGCTCACCACGAAGTCCGGAGACGTCAGCATCAACCGCCCCGACGGCAAGCTCGCAGCGTTCGCCTCCCCCGGCCAGCCCGACCGACCGGTGGCGCTGAAGAGGCGTTCCGTGCCCGAGCTCCTGGCCGAGGAGCTCCGACGCCTCGACGAGGACGACACCTATGCCGCCACCGCGCGGCGGCTCGTGAAGCTGGCCGCCAGGTGACCGAGATCAAGGTGCTGCCCAGCGCCGATGGCGTCGCGCGCGCCGTGGCGGCGCAGCTGGTCGCCCGGATCGCCGCTGTCCAGGCCGAGGGCCGGGTCCCGTCGATCGTCCTCACCGGCGGCACCATCGCGAACGAGATCTACCGGGCCGTGGCTGCGCTCCCCTCCTCCGATGTCGACTGGATGCGGGTGGACTTCTGGTGGGGCGACGAGCGCTACGTGACGGCCGACTCCTCCGACCGCAACGACCGCGCAGCCGAGCTCGACCTGCTCGACGTCGTGGGGGTTGACCCGGCGCGCGTGCACGCCATGCCTGCGGCCGACGAGGTCCACCCGGACGTCTACGCCGCCGCGACGGCGTACGACCAGCTCGTCCGGACCCGCGCCGAGGGTCCCTTCGATCTGGTGCTGCTCGGTCTCGGGCCCGACGGCCACGTCGCCTCGCTGTTCCCGGGCTATCCCCAGCTCGAGGTGGACGACGAGGTGGCCGTCGCCGTGACCGACTCCCCCAAGCCGCCGCCCGAACGGATCACCCTCACCTTCCCCGCGCTCAGCCGCACCGCCGAGGTGTGGTTCCTCGTCGCAGGAGAGGGGAAGGCCGACGCCGTGGCCCGCGCCCTCGCCGACCAAGGCTCCGTCCAGGAGACCCCAGCCCGCGGCATCACCTGCGAGAACCGCACCTGGTGGCTCGACGAAGCAGCTGCAGGTTCCCTCTAGTTCGCCGACCGGTCACTCGATGTCCGTCCTGGTACGCCGACCGGTCACTCGATGTCCGTCCTGGTACGCCGACCGGTCACTCGAGGCGCAGCGATCGACCGACCCGCCGTCGCGGAGTCCACAAGCTGACACTTCGTCGAGCGGTTGTGAAGCCTGACTGCAGCTGCGGGATCGGATCGGCGCCAGGTTTGTAGACGTCATCCTTCGTGAACGGATCGATCGTCCACGACCGGTTCTCACTGATCCAATCGCGCCGCTCCTCGTCGTGCTGCTTGGCGTCATCCTCGGTGTGGAACTCCTCTCCGTCGTACTCCGCGGCGTAGCGAGCCTCGGGCTCCGCGATGTCGAGGCGATAGATCGCGACGCCGGAATCGGAGTAGATCCAGTACTGAAGCTCAGGTCTCGGCAAGCCGGCGTCGTACCAATGAAGGCGCAGTGCGGACTCTCCGGCAGATTCTGCGCGTCCATCTCCCAACGGGACGAGCACCCGCAACTGTCGTACGCCGCGATAGCCCCTGAACCGTCCGACCTCGGCCGCCAACAGCTCATGGGGTACGCCGATCCGAAGGAAGCCGTCGATTGCCGCCAGCGCATCGAACCGCCAGAGCAGACGACCGAGATCCAAAGCGGTCCGCAACCCGGTCGTGACGCGAACGCCATGGACCTCCGTGATGTCGCTGAGAATCAGGCCTCGTCGCCTGCCATCAACACCCGGTCGCCGTACGCGACTTTCCTCGGTGTGAGCCATGTTGAGAGGCGGTGCGACGATTAGCGCCGAGCGAGGGAGGATGTCGACGCCGTGCAGCCAGGCCGCGGTCCGGTCGGTGACGACCGCTGCGTCGGGAACCACGAGGGCGAGTGCCCTGGCGCGCATCAGTGTGTCGTCAGGAGCCTGCGCCGCGGCGTACACCTCGTGCAGCACGCGCCGGACGAGTCCTGCGCGCAGGAGCGCAGTCAACGAGCGACGGCCGACTCCGAGATCGCGTGCCTGCGCGGACGTGAACGGTTCGTCGAGAGGGAGCGGACAGCCGATGCCGAGGAAGGTGCCGGTGTTGTCCAGCCAGGAGGGATTCATCGCACGAGGATGAGCGATCTGAAGCGGGGCCGCTTTCGTCATCCACAGGCTCTCTGCGACCTGCGTGCGCGCAGTGACCGGTCGGCGTACTCCGGCGGACATTGAGTGACCGGTCGGCGTACTCCGGCGGACATTGAGTGACCGGTCGGCGTGCTCCGGCGGACATTGAGTGACCGGTCAGCGGGTTCCAGCGGACATTCAGTGACCGGTCGGGGGTTGGAGTTTGGTGAGGAGGCGGTCGCGGTCGTCTGGGGAGAGGGTGGCGCCGAGCTCGTCCATCAGGTCCGGGAGCTCACCTTCGCGGAGGGGACGGTGCTCGGTGGGCTGGCCCGGGCGCCGGACCGTGACGGTCTCGTGGGTGACGGTGACGTGTCGTCCCTCGAGGTGACGGGTCAGGAGCAGGCCGGACCTGAAGTGCGAAGTGGGCGCAGTGCTCGTGAAGTGGTGTCCCATCGCCACGTCGATCGGGTGCACCGGCAGCTCGTCGGTCGTGTGCATCAGCTCCCACCCACCCTCGCGCAGCCGGTGCAGCTCCCAGACGGGACCCGAGGCGCCGGTGTCGACCCGGCGCAGGCGGTACTGCCAACCGTCGTCGTCGACCTCGGCTCCGTCCTCCATCGGGATCGGGTGCAGCAGGCTCATCCCGAAGCCGGGGTCACAGAGGTACCGCTGCCCGTCGAGGGTGACGACGACGACGAAGTGCGTCCTGGCGACCAGGGTGGCGTCACCCACACGGCCCAGCTGACGCCGTACGTCGTACCCGAGTCGCTCCAGCACGGCGGAGAACAGCGTCGCGTGCTCGAAGCAGTAACCCCCACGGCGTCGGTGGACGAACTTCTCCTGGACTGCCGGCAACATCACGCCCGGATGATTTCCCAGCAGGACGTCGAAGTTCTCGAACGGGAAGGTGCGCACGTGCGCCTCGTGCAGCTCGGAGAGTGCTTCGAGGCTCGGCTCTCGATCGGGCACGCCGACGGCTGCGAGATAACCCGGGAGGTCGAGCTCGTCGATCTGCCACGGGTTCTCGGTCACGGGACCACGCTCAGAAGACGACGTCGCCGCTCTTGCGTCTGGCTCGCAGGGTCGCGATGGCCTCGTTGAGGATGTCCTTGGCCTCGGCGTCGGAACGACGCTCCTTCACATAGGCCAGGTGGGTCTTGTAGGGCTCGATCTTGGGAGCCGGCGGCGGGTTGTCGCAGTCCAGGCTCGCCGGAAGCCCGCAGCGCGGGCAGTCCCAGGTGTTGGGCACCGTCGCCTCGACCGCGAAAGCGATCAGCGTGCGGTGCTCGTGGGAGCAGAAGTACGTGACGTTCTGTCGCGGAGCCGCTTCGCCGCGCTCCGCCTCACCCATGGGGCCAGCACCGACACGGCTGCCCCGGATGGCGTTTCCTCCGCCTGCCACGCTTGGTCTCCTTCGAGATCGTTGAGGATCAGTTGCCGGTCTTGAGCAGGAGCCCTAGTCCGACCACGCACGCGAACCACACCAGGCCGATACCGATCGTGATGCGATCCAGGTTGCGCTCGGCGACGGACGAACCGCCGACGCCGCTCGAGACGCCACCACCGAACATGTCAGAGAGCCCGCCGCCGCGCCCCTTGTGGAGGAGCACCAACAGGATCAAAAGCAAGCTCGTGATGACGAGCAAGACCTCGAAGACGATAACCACTGGGGGAGCCTAACTGATGAGGCGCGCGGATCAGAGACTGGTCAACCGAGTACGGGCATGTCGTAGAAGCGGCAGATCCCGCCGAACTCCTCGACCTGGAGGCTGGCACCCCCGACGAGGCAACCGTCGACGTCGGTCTGCTGCATGATCCCTGCGACGTTCGCTGCCTTGACCGAACCGCCGTAGAGGATGCGGAGACCGGCCGCCGCGTCGTCTCCTGCGGTCTCCGCGACGCGGGCGCGAATGGCGGAGCAGACCTCCTGGGCGTCGTCGGGAGTCGCGACCTCGCCGGTGCCGATGGCCCAGACCGGCTCATAGGCGACGACCAGTCCGGCGAGCTGCTCGGCCGAGAAGCCGGCGAGCGAACCATCGACCTGCGCGAGCGTGTACTCGACCTGACGGCCTTCCTTGCGGACCTCGAGCCCCTCGCCGACGCACACGATCGGGGTCATTCCCGCGGCGAGTGCCTTGTGCGCCTTGGCGTTGACCAGGGCGTCGTCCTCGCCGTGGTGCTCGCGGCGCTCGGAGTGGCCGGCCAGCACGTAGGAGCAGCCCAGCTTCGCAAGCATGCCTGCGGAGATGTCACCCGTGAACGCACCGTCGTCGTTCCTGGAGACGTCCTGCGCGCCGTACTTCAGCTGGAGCCGGTCGCCGTCGACCATCGTCTGCACGCTGCGGATGTCGGTGAAGGGCGGCACCACGACCACCTCGACCTTGGAGTAGTCGTGCTTCTTGTCCGACAGCGTCCAGGTGAGCTTCTGCACCAGGACGACTGCTTCCTGGTGGTTGAGGTTCATCTTCCAGTTGCCCGCCATCAGCGGCGTGCGGGTGTGCTTGGGCATGTTCCTTCTCTCTAGTCGAGTACGTCGATGCCGGGCAGGTTCTTGCCCTCGAGGTACTCGAGGCTCGCGCCACCACCGGTGGAGATGTGCCCGAACGCGTCCTCCGGGAAGCCGAGCTGGCGTACGGCGGCAGCCGAGTCGCCACCTCCCACGACGGAGAGCCCGTCGACCTCGGTGAGGGCCTCCGCGACTGCACGGGTCCCGGCGGAGAAGGCCTCGAACTCGAAGACGCCCATCGGGCCGTTCCAGAACACCGTCCGGGCCTCCTTGATCGCGTCGGCGAACGCCTTGGCCGACTCAGGCCCGATGTCCAGCCCGATCTGGTCCTTGGGGATCGCATCGGCGGCAACCGTTGTCGCCGGAGCGTCCGCCTTGAACTCCGGGGCGACGACGATGTCGGTGGGCAGCACGATCGGAACGCCGGTCTCCGACGCACGACGGAGGTACTCCTTGCAGGTCTCGACCTGGTCCTCCTCGAGCAGGCTCTGGCCGACCTCGTGACCCTCGGCTGCCAGGAAGGTGAACACCATCCCGCCGCCGATGAGCAGCTGGTCGGCCTTGCCGAGCAGGTTGTCGATCACGGCCAGCTTGTCGCTGACCTTCGAGCCACCGAGCACCACCACGTAGGGCCGGTCGGGGCTCTCGGTGAGCCGACGCAGCACCTTGATCTCGGCACGGACTAGCTGGCCCATCGTGTGCGGGAGCCGCTCGGCGACGTCGTACACGCTGGCCTGCTTGCGGTGGACCACCCCGAAGCCGTCGCTGACGAAGGCGTCGCCGAGCTCGGCGAGCTGGTCGGCGAACGCGCCACGCTCGGCGTCGTCCTTGCTGGTCTCGCCGGGGTTGAAGCGGACGTTCTCCAGCAGCGCCACCTCGCCGTCGGCCAGCGCGTCCACGACGTCGTGCGCGGACTCCCCCACGGTGTCAGTGGCGAAGTGCACCGCCGTGCCGAGGAGCTCGGCGAGCCGGACGGACACCGGCTGCAGGGAGTACGACGGGTCGGGCTCGCCCTTCGGACGTCCGAGGTGCGCCATCACCACGACCCTGGCGCCGGCCTCGGACAGCGCCTTGATCGTCGGCACGCTGGCCCGGATCCGGCCGTCGTCGCTGATCCGAAGGTTCGGTGGAGTGCCGTCCAGCGGCACGTTCAGGTCCGAACGGACCAGCACGCGCTTGCCGGGGATGCTGTCCCCGAGGGCACGCTCGAGGGTCTCGACCGTCGTGTCGCTCATGCCGTGCGCCCGATCAGAGCGTGGCGCCGACGTGCGTGATCAGGTCGGCGAGGCGGTTGGAGTAGCCCCACTCGTTGTCGTACCAGCCGATCACCTTGACCTGGTTGCCGATCACCTTGGTGAGCGGCGCGTCGAAGATGCACGAGGCAGGGTCGGTCACGATGTCGGAGGACACCAGCGGGTCGGTGGAGTAGCGCAGGTAGCGCCCGTCGGCCGCCTTCTCGACGGCCGCGTTGACCTCCTCGACCGAGGTCTCACGGCCGGCCTCGAAGGTCAGGTCGGTCGCCGAGCCGGTCGGCACGGGGACCCGGATCGCGAAGCCGTCGAGCTTGCCCTTGAGCTCGGGCAGCACCAGTCCGATCGCCTTGGCAGCACCGGTCGAGGTGGGCACCAGGTTGATCGCGGCCGCGCGAGCACGACGCGGGTCCTTGTGGATGTTGTCCTGGAGGTTCTGGTCGGCGGTGTAGGCGTGGATCGTGGTCATCAGGCCCTTGACGATGCCGAACTCGTCGTTGAGTGCCTTGGCCATGGGTGCCAGGCAGTTGGTGGTGCACGAGGCGTTCGAGATGACGTGGTGCTTCTCGGGGTCGTAGTCCTCGTGGTTCACACCCATCACGACGGTGAAGTCGTCGTTGGTGGCCGGCGCGGAGATGATCACCTTCTTGGCGCCACCGTCGATGTGCGCCTTGGCCTTGGCGGCGTCGGTGAAGAAACCGGTCGACTCGACGACCACGTCGGCGCCGATCTCGCCCCACTTCAGGGCAGCCGGGTCGCGCTCGGCGAACGCGGTGATCTCCTGGTCGCCGACCCTGATCGAGGTGTCGGTGGAGCTCACGTCGGCGTCGAGGCGGCCGAGGATGGAGTCGAACTTGAGCAGATGGGCGAGCGACTTGTTGTCGGTGAGGTCATTGACCCCGACGATCTCGATGTCAGCACCCGAGGCGCGCACGGCGCGGAAGAAGTTGCGGCCGATGCGGCCGAAGCCATTGATACCTACGCGGACAGTCACAGCGGGTTCTCCTGGTCAGCGAAATGAGGTCTGAGCGTCGACCCTATCGCGGGGTCGGAACGGCTGATCCAGCCGCGTCCGGCGTACGTGCCGGTAACCAGAAGGCACCGCCGGACGGTGTAGAAGCGTCCGGTCTCAGACTTCCTCGGCGAGCATGTCGGGGGTGAGCGACGACTCCGTGTCGGGTACGCCGAGCTCCTCGGCCCGCTTGTCGGCCATCGCCAGCAGCCGGCGGATCCGGCCGGCGATCGCGTCCTTGGTGAGCACCGGCTGGCTCAGCTGGCCGAGCTCCTCGAGGGAGGCCTGCTTGTGCTCGAGCCGCAGCCGGCCGGCCTGACGCAGGTGGTCGGGGATCTCCTCGCCCAGGATCTCCAGGGCCCGGTCGACGCGGGCGCCGGCGGCCACAGCGGCGCGGGCGGAGCGGCGAAGGTTGGCGTCGTCGAAGTTGGCCAGCCGGTTGGCGGTCGCGCGGACCTCGCGACGCATCCGCCGCTCTTCCCAGGCCAGGAGAGACTCATGGGCGCCCAGCCGGGTGAGGAGCTGACCGATCGCGTCGCCGTCACGGATGACGACCCGGTCGACGCCGCGCACCTCGCGGGCCTTGGCCGAGATGCCGAGGCGGCGCGCTGAGCCGACCAGGGCCAGCGCGGCCTCAGGACCGGGGCAGGTGACCTCGAGGGAGCTGGAGCGGCCCGGTTCGGTGAGCGAGCCGTGTGCCAGGAAGGCGCCACGCCAGGCGGCCACTGCGTCGCAGCCGGAGCCGTTGACGACCACGGGCGGGAGACCACGCACGGGTCGGTTTCGCTGGTCGATCAGGCCGGTCTGGCGGGCGAGGGACTCGCCCTCTCGGGAGACCCGGACGATGTAGCGGGTGCCCCGGCGGATGCCGCTGCCCTTGAGGAGCACGACCTCTGGCTGGTGACCGAAGACCTCGGAAATGTCCTTGCGCATTCGGCGGGCGGCAGCCCCGGTGTCGAGCTCGGCCTCCACCACGATGCCGCCGTTGACCAGGTGGAGGGCGTCGGCAAACCGGAGCATCGATGAGACCTCGGCTTTCCGGCAACAGGTCTTCGTCACGGTCGTGCTGGCCAGTTCTGCCTTAACCTGTGCCGTCATCGCCATGGACTCACCTTAAGACTCTGTCAACAACCGCGCATACGCAGAGGCGAGTTTTCGCGCATCGTGGACGCCGGGTTTCGTCGAGGCGAGGTCGGCGAGATCGAGCTCGGCCCCGGCGGCGGCGACGGCGTCCTGGAGACGGCCGGTGTCACGCACCGCCGTGTGATCGACCAGAACCGTGTGGACCCGCAGGTCAGGGGCGTGCCGGAGGAGTACGTCGAGGTGGTCGGCGAGGTCGTAGCCCCGGGTCTCGTCCAGATGCGGCTCGAGATTCATCGACACGATCACCCGGCCCGGCGCGTTGCACAACGCGTCGCGAAGTCCTGGGACGAGCAGGTGCGGGATGACGCTGGAGTACCAGGACCCGGGCCCGATCACGACCCAGTCGGCCGCGGTGATGGCCTCGACGGCCTCGGGACAGGCAGCCGCGTCCGCAGGGACCAGGCTCACCGAGAGCACCTCGCCAGGGGTGGTGGCGACCTCGACCTGGCCGCTGATCGTCGAGACCTCGGCAGGGTCGTCACCGGCCCCGCGGACCTCGGCGGTGATGTCCAGCGGCGTCGTCGCCATCGGCAGCACCCGGCCGCGGGCGCCGAGCAGCCCGGCGACCCAGTCGAGGCCGTCGACGTGGTCGTGCAGGAGCTCCCAGAGAGTGACGATCAGCAGGTTGCCCATCGAGTGGCCGTCCATCTCGCCCTCGGAGGCGAACCGGTGCTGGAGCACCCGGGCCCAGGTCTGACCCCAGCGGTCGTCGCCGCAGAGCGCTGCCAACGCCATCCGCAGGTCCCCCGGCGGGAGCACGCCGAACTCCTCCCGCAACCGTCCCGACGAGCCCCCGTTGTCGGCGACGGTGACCACGGCGGTCAGGTCGGTGGTGACACCTCGCAGGGCGGTCAGCGAGGCGGCCAGCCCGTGTCCCCCACCGAGAGCGACGACCGAGGGCTCCGTCGACCAGCGCATCAGGGCTACTCCCGGCCCATGTCGCGGTGGGTCGCGTCGGCCTCGAGGTCCATGGCCCGCAACCGGGTCACGATCTCCTCCGACATCGCCACGCTGCGGTGCTTGCCGCCGGTGCAGCCGATGGCCACTGTCATGAACCGCTTGCCCTCACGCAGATAGCCGTCGCCGACCGTCTCGATGACGGGCAGGTAGCGCTCGAGGAACTCCTGGGCATCCGGCCGGTCCTTGACGTACGCCGCCACGTCGGGGTCCTGGCCGGTCCGGGGACGGAGCTCGGGGACCCAGTGCGGGTTGGGCAGGAACCGCATGTCCGCCATCAGGTCGGCATCGACTGGTACGCCGTACTTGAACCCGAAGCTGACCACCGTGATCCGCAGCCGGACCGCCTCCGGGGTGCCGAAGGCGCGCGCGACCTTGCTCTTGAGCTGGTTGACGTTGAGCGAGGTGGTGTCGATGACCAGGTCGGCGTCGCCGCGCAGGTCAGCCATCACCTCGCGCTCTCGGTGGATGCCCACCAGCAACCGGCCCGAGCCCTGCAGCGGGTGTGGACGCCGGGCCGCCTCCTGGCGCCGGACGAGGATGTCGTCCTCGGCCTCGAGGTAGAGCAGTGTCGTACGACGGGTCGGGAACTCCACTGCGAGCTGCTCGCGCAGCGACTCGAAGAACACACCGGCGCGCACGTCCACCACGGCCGCCACCGGCTGGGTGACGCCCTGCTTGTCGTCGATCAGCCGGACCACGTCGGCCACCAGCTCGGGGGGCAGGTTGTCGACCACGAAGAACCCGAGGTCCTCCAGCTCCTTGGCTGCGGTGCTCCTGCCGGCGCCGGTCATCCCGGTCACCACCACGAGCTCGCCCAAGCTGCTTGCCGGGGTCACCATCAGTGCTCCTCGATCTCGCCGGTCGCGGTGTTGACGGAGGTCGGTCTCGGTGAGGCCGCCACCGCCTCCGAGATCGCCGTCGCGGTCCGCGAGCCGATCCCTGGGACCTCGGCGATCTCCTCGATGGTGGCAGCCCGGAGCTTGCGAAGTGAGCCGAAATGCTTGATCAGTGTCTTTCGGCGGACCTCGCCGAGCCCGGGGACCTCGTCGAGCAGGCTCTCCACCATGGTCTTGGAACGCCGTGACCGGTGGTGCGCGATGGCGAACCGGTGGGCCTCGTCGCGGATGCGCTGGAGCAGGTAGAGGCCCTCGCTCGACCGCGGCAGGATGACCGGATCCAGCTCGTTCGGGACCCAGACCTCCTCGAGCCGCTTGGCCAGCCCGACCAGGGGCACGTCGTCGATGCCGAGCTCGTCGAGAGCCCGCTGTGCTGCCGCGACCTGGGGTGGCCCGCCGTCGACCACGACGAGTCCGGGGACGTAGGAGAACTTCCGTGGTCGTCCGGTCTCGGGATCGACCAGCATCGGTCCCTGGTCGTCGTCCGGACCGATCTCCCCGCCAGGAAGGTCGGGGGTTTCCATCCGCTCGTCGAGCATGCGTCGGAACCGCCTGCTGATCACCTCGTGCATGGAGGCGACGTCGTTCTGGCCATCGACGCCGCGGATCACGAACCGGCGGTACTCGCTCTTGCGCGGCAGGCCGTCCTCGAATACCACCATCGAGGCGACGACCTCGGTCCCCTGCAGGTTGGAGACGTCGTAGCACTCGATCCGAAGCGGCGCCGACGCCAGGTCGAGCGCCTGCTGGATCTCCTCCAGCGCCTGGTTGCGGACGGTGAGGTCACTGGCGCGCTTGACCTTGTGCAGCGCCAGCGCCTGCTCGGCGTTCTTGGCCACGGTCTCCTGGAGCACCCGCTTGTCCCCCCGCCGCGGCACCCGGATGGAGACCTTGCTCCCCCGGGTCTCGCTGAGCAGCTCCTCGAAGGTGTCGGCATCCTCGGGCATCGCCGGCACCAGGATCTCGCGCGGGATCGCGTCGGCCTCCTCGCCGGCGTAGAGCTGCAGCAGGAACTCCCCGACCAGCCCTGCAGTGTCGATGTCCTCGACGCGGTCGGCGACCCAGCCGCGCTGGCCACGGATGCGCCCGGCACGGACGTGGAAGATCTGCACCGCGACCTCGAGAGGATCCTCGGCGATGGCGATCAGGTCCGCGTCGGTGCCGTCGCCGAAGACGACCGCCTGCTTCTCGAGGGCCTTGTGCAGGGCGCCCAGGTCGTCGCGGAGGCGAGCGGCGCGCTCGTAGTCCTGAGCCGCGGAGGCGGCGTACATCTCCCGCTCGATGCGCTTGACGAACGGGTCGGTGCGACCACCCATGAAGTCCGCGAAGTCCTCGGCGATCCGGCGGTGCTCGTCGGCGTCGACGCGGCCGACGCAGGGAGCCGCGCACTTCTCGATGTAGCCGAGCAGGCACGGCCGCCCGATCTGCGCGGAACGCTTGAACACCCCGTTGCTGCACGACCGCATCGGGAACACCCGCAGCAGCAGGTCGACGGTGTCCCGGATCGCCCAGGCGTGGCTGTAGGGGCCGTAGTACTTCACGCCCTTCTTCTTCGCGCCGCGCCCGACCATCACGCGCGGGAACTCCTCGTTCATCGTGATCGCGAGCCACGGGTAGGACTTGTCGTCGCGATACTTCACGTTGTAGCGGGGGTCGTACTCCTTGATCCAGGAGTACTCCAGCTGCAGGGCCTCGACCTCGGTGGCGACCACCGTCCACTCGACCGATGCTGCGGTGGTGACCATCGTGGCGGTGCGCGGGTGCAGGTTGGCGACGTCCTGGAAGTACGACGAGAGCCGGGCCCTGAGGGTCTTCGCCTTGCCGACGTAGATGACCCGGCCGTCCTTGTCGCGGAACCGGTAGACGCCCGGCTGGGTAGGGATCGACCCCGGCTTCGGACGGTACGTCGACGGGTCGGCCACTCCCCAACCCTACGAGGGAGGTCTGACGCTGCCCGCCAACGGGATCTCGCCGGACCCCCTGGCCACGAGGGTGCTGGGGACGACCTCGACGCGGACGGGTGACTCATCGCCGTCGAGACGCGCGAGCAGCAGGTCGATGGCCCTAGTGCCGATCTCGTAGGTGTCCTGACGGATCACACTGATCGCCGGCTCGACCATCTCGGCCACGGACACCTCGTCGAAGCCGATCAGCGCGACCTGGGACGAGAGGCGGTGTCGCTGCAGGGACATCAAAGCCCCCTCGCAGATCACGTTACGCGCTGCGAAGATGGCCGTCGGGGGTTCTTCGAGGGCCAGCAGCTCGGTGGTCACGGCGATGGCGTCGTCCCGTGAGCGCAGGCCGACCCGCTCGAGCACGGGGTCCGGCGTCACGCCGGCTGCGCGCAACGCCGCGCGGTAGCCGTCCCGTCTGTGGACCGCCGTCGCGATCGACGGCGTGTCCCCCAGGAACGCTATGCGTCGATGCCCGTGAGCCATCAGATGGCCGACTGCCTCTGCGGCGGCACCCTGGTTGTCCACCACCACGCCGTCCAGCTCGGGGATGGCGGGTCTGCGGTCCACGGTGACGACCGCGAGCCCGGTGGCCAGGTCGACCTCGAGCCACGAGAGGTCCGGGCCTGTCGGCATCAGGATCAGACCGTCGATGCGCCGCGAGACCAGACCCCTGACCAGCTCCCGCTCGCGGTCCCCGTCTTCGTCGGTGCTGGACGCCATGACGACCACACCGCGCTCGCGTGCCCGGTCCTCGACTGCCCGCAGGGTCTCACTGCAGAACCCGTTCGACAGGTCCTGCACCAGCATCCCGATGGAGGCGGTGCGCTGCCCGGTCCGGCGCAGGTTGCTCGCCGCCAGGTTGTGGCGGTACCCGAGCTCCTGCACGGCACTGGTGACCCGGCCCGCCAGCGTCGCGGAGACGCCGGGCTCCCCGTTGACCACCCGCGAGACCGACTTCAAGGAGACCCCGGCGAGGGAGGCCACGTCGTGCATGGTGGCCCGGCTTGTCCGCGTTCTCCGGCGAGCCGATGGCGTCCCCTGTGCTGGTGACTTCACGAGACCCTCCTGTCCGGATGCGCTATGACAACGTTGTCAGAAACCTGGGTGTGACCCTTGACACGGGCCCCTTGGTGTCGCAGAGTATCGGTATTAGACAACGTTGTCATCCTCACTCGGAACGCCGGGTCGAGCAGCGTTGTGAAGGGACTTGAACATGTTCGTAAAGATGCGCACTCGGCGGGTCGTCGGGCTGGTCGCGGTAGGCGCCGCGTCGTTGCTGCTCGCCGCTTGTGGAAGCAATGGCGGCTCAGGCGGGAGCGATGACGATGTCGCCGTCACCCTGATCACCAAGAACGCCTCCAACCCGTTCTTCATCGCCATGCAGGAGGGTGCCAAGAAGGCCGGCAAGGACGCGGGTGTCGATGTTCAGACGGCCGCGGGCAAGGAGGACGGCGACGAGGCCGGTCAGATCGCGGCCATCGAGGACGCCATCGCCAACGGTGACGACGGCATCCTGATCACCGTCAACGGCCCCGGGGTCAACCCCGCGATCGAGAAGGCTCGCGACCAGGGCCTGTATGTGATCGCCCTGGACACACCCCCCGACCCGGCGGACACCGTTGACATCACCTTCGCCACTGACAACTTCAAGGCCGGCGAGCTGATCGGCCAGTGGACCAAGGCCCAGCTCAAGGGCGAGAAGGCCACGATCGCGATGCTCGACCTGTTCAACGACAAGATCGTCTCGGTCGACTACGACCGGGACCAGGGCTTCCTCACGGGCATGGGCATCGACACCAAGGACAAGAAGAAGAACGGTGACGAGGCCAAGACCGGCTCCTACGACGGCGGCGACTACGAGATCGTCTGCAACGAGCCCACCACTGGTGCCGAGGACGGTGGTCGTACCGCGATGGAGAACTGCCTGACCAAGAACAAGGACATCAACGTCGTCTACACGATCAACGAGCCGGCCGCGGTCGGCGCCTACGGCGCCCTCCAGCAGGGCGGGTCGCCCGAAGGAGTACTCATCGTCTCCGTCGACGGCGGCTGTGACGGTGTCGACCAGGTCAAGAAGGGCGTCATCGGTGCAACGTCGCAGCAGTACCCGCTGAAGATGGCGGAGCTCGGGGTCAAGGCGATCAAGACGATCGCCGAAGGCGGCGACAAGCCGAAGAACACCGAAGGCCTGGACTTCTACGACACCGGGGTCGCGCTCGTCACCGACAAGCCGGCCGACGGCGTGGACTCGATCGACACGGCCAAGGGCACTGAGCTTTGCTGGGGCTGAGTCTCCAGAACTGACCACATCACCCGTGCACCACCGCAGCGCGTGGCCCGGGGGCTCGCCCCCGGCCCCCCGGGCCACGCCTGCACACCGGCAAGGAGAACAGCCGTGACACCAGCAGCCCCCACCGATGCGGACGCAGCGGCGCCCGCACCCTCCAACACCGCCGCCGAGCAGTTCGCGCGGCGACGCCAGTCCCCGGTGCAGCGCATCCAGCACGTGCTGCACGCCCACCCCGCGATCAGCCCGCTCCTGCTGCTGGTCGTGTCCTTCTTCGTCTTCACCTCCCTCAACGCGAACTTCGGCACCACTCGCACGCAGTCGCTGATCCTGCAGCAGGTCGCCGTGGTGGGCGCTCTGGCCGTCGGTCAGACACTGATCATCCTGACGGCGGGGATCGACCTCTCCGTCGGTGCCATCGCCATCCTGGCCATGCTCTACAGCGCCAAGCTCAGTGCCGACGGTGGAATCTCGGGCCCAGTGGCGATCCTGATCGGCCTCGCCGTCGGAACAGCGGCGGGAGCCGTCAACGGGCTACTGGTGACGAGGCTGAACCTACCGCCGTTCATCGTGACTCTCGGGACCTTGTCCATCTTCACTGCGATGGCGTTGCTCTCCTCGGGTGGTCAGAGTGTCCGGGCGTCGGACATGCCGGACCTGATGACCTGGACCGGCGAGATCGTCAACCTGGGCGGGTTTCGCGTGACGACAGGAGTCCTCATGGTGGTGATCCTCTACATCGTGGTCGGCTTCGCGCTCAAGCAGACGACCTGGGGTCGCCATGTGTACGCAGTGGGCAACGACGCCGAGGCCGCCCGGTTGGTCGGTATCTCCGTGAACCGCGTGCTCTTCAGCGTCTACGCGCTGGCCGGCCTGATCTACGGCATCACCGCGTGGATCCTCATCGGCCGTGCCGGTGCCGCCAGCCCGAACGCTGCCGCAGACGCGAACCTCGAGTCGATCACTGCCGTGGTCATCGGCGGAACCAGCCTGTTCGGTGGACGCGGAGTACTCCTGGGCACGCTGCTGGGGGCCCTCATCGTCGGATACTTCAGGACTGGTCTCTCGCTGGCCGGTGTCGACGATCAATGGCGGGTGCTGACCATCGGCCTGCTGGTGATCATCGCAGTCTCGATCGACCAGTGGATCAGGAAGGTACGCGCATGAGCACGACAGCTCCCGCCCCGACGTCCCCGTCAACGCGCTCCGAAGCTCCGGTGCTCTCGGCTCGAGGTCTGGTGAAGACCTTCGGCAGGGTCGTGGGCCTGGACGGGGTCGACTTCGACCTCTATCCCGGCGAGGTGCTCGCCATCATCGGCGACAACGGTGCCGGTAAGTCCACGCTGATCAAGGCCGCCACCGGAGCGGTGCACCCGGACGCGGGCGAGATCCGTCTCGACGGCGAGGTGGTCAGCTTCCGCAAGCCGTCGGAGGCTCGCGAGGCCGGGATCGAGACCGTCTACCAGACTCTCGCGGTCGCTCCGGCGCTGGACATCGCCGCCAACATGTTCCTCGGACGTGAGCTGCGTCGGAAGGGGCCGCTCGGCTCGGTCCTGCGGATGCTCGACCACAAGGGCATGCGGGAGAGCGCTGGCCAGTCGATGTCCGACCTGGGCATCGGCACGCTGCAGAACATGGCGCAGGCCGTGGAGACACTGTCCGGCGGCCAGCGCCAGGCGGTCTCGGTGGCCCGGGCGGCCGCCTTCGCCACGAAGCTGATCGTGCTCGACGAGCCCACCGCGGCGCTCGGGGTCAAGGAGACCAACCAGGTGCTCTCGATGATCAACCGGGTGCGCGAGTCCGGGCTCCCGGTCATCCTGATCAGTCACAACATGCCCAACGTGTTCGAGGTCGCCGACCGGATCCACATCCAGCGCCTCGGCCGGTGTGCGGGAGTGGTCACGCCCAAGTCGCACACGCCGAACGAGGTCGTCGCGATCATGACCGGCGCGACCACCCTCGAGGAGACCCCGGGCAAGCAGCAAGGCTGAGATCGGCCGCGGCAGCGCCACCCTCAGGCTGGCGCTGCCGTGGTGCGGGACGCTCAGCTGACGATCAGGTTCTCCCCCTCGACGGTGACCTTGAGCTCTTCCAGAGCCCTGGTCGCCTTCCCGGAGACGGCTGAGCCATCGACGGTGGAGAACACGCTGTTGTGACAGATGCAGTTGATGTCCTCGCCCTGAATGTTGTTGACGACGCAGCCCTGGTGGGTGCACACGGCGCTGAAGGCCTTGAACTGCCCCTCGGTCGGCTGGGTGACCACGACCTTGTCGGCCTTGAAGATCTTGCCGCTGCCGACCGGCACCTCGGAGGTCGTACCGATGCCTCCGCTCGAGGTCGTGCCTCCGCCGCCCGCCTGTCCCCGGTGTCCCCCGTGTCGGCGCCATCTGTCCCGGCGCTGTCACTCGCGGGGTCGTCGGAACCGCAGGCGGCGAGCAGCGGCGCCGCGACCCCCAGTCCGAGGAAGCCGCCCATGACGGCTCGTCGTGACGCCTCCCCTGTCTGGTCCTGCACGTTGTCGTCGGTCACCCGAGCCTCCAGATTGAGTCGTCTGCGCGGTGTCGACAACGCTAGCGGCTGGGTGTTCGCGTCCTCTGCTGTCCATTGGTCCTACGACCGCGGGTGGCACGAGGTTCGACCGTGCGGGACGTGCCGTCGAGAAGGGGCCGTCAGGAACTCCCCGGTGAAGCTCTTCTCATGGGCCGCGACCTGCTCGGGCGTGCCTGTCGCCACGACGGTCCCACCCTTGTTGCCACCGGCAGGTCCCATGTCGACGATCCAGTCGGAGGTCTTGATGACGTCGAGGTTGTGCTCGATGACGAGCACCGTGTTGCCCTTGTCGACCAGGCTGGACAGCACCCCGAGGAGCTTGCGGATGTCCTCGAAGTGCAGTCCTGTGGTGGGCTCGTCGAGCACGTAGACCGTGCGACCGGTCGATCGCTTCTGCAGCTCACTGGCGAGCTTCACCCGCTGTGCCTCGCCGCCGGACAGCGTGGTCGCCGGCTGGCCCAGGCGCACGTAGCCCAGCCCGACCTCCATCAGGGTGACCAGGTGACGAGAGATGGCCGGGATCGCCGCGAAGAAGTCCACCGCCTCCTCGATCGGCATGTTCAGCACGTCGGCGATCGTCTTGCCCTTGTAGTGCACCTCGAGCGTCTCGCGGTTGTAGCGCGCCCCGTGGCAGACCTCGCACGGCACGTAGACGTCGGGCAGGAAGTTCATCTCGATCTTGATGGTGCCGTCGCCCGCGCAGGCCTCGCAGCGCCCACCCTTGACGTTGAAGGAGAACCGGCCCTGCAGGTAGCCCCGCATCTTGGCCTCGGCGGTGGAGGCGAACAGCTTGCGCACGTGGTCGAAGACGCCGGTGTAGGTCGCCGGGTTGGACCGCGGGGTGCGCCCGATCGGCGACTGGTCGACGTGGATCACCTTGTCGACGTGCTCGACGCCGCTGATCTTGCGGTGCCGGCCCGGGACCGTGCGGGCGTTGTAGATCTGCTTGGCCAGCGCGGTGTAGAGGATGTCGTTGACCAGCGTCGACTTCCCGGAGCCGGACACGCCGGTCACTGCCACGAAGCAGCCGAGCGGGAAGGTGACGTCGACGTCCTTGAGGTTGTTCTCGCGGGCGCCGTGGACGGTCAGCTCGCGGCCGGGCGTCGGCGGGCGTCGTACGACGGGGACCGGGATCGACTTGCGACCCGAGAGGTAGAGCCCGGTCTCGGAGTCGCGGTGCTTGAGCAGCTGCTTGACCGTGCCGGAGTGCACCACCTGACCGCCGTGCTCACCGGCGCCGGGGCCGATGTCGACGACCCAGTCGGCCGTCCTGATGGTCTCCTCGTCGTGCTCGACGACGATCAGGGTGTTGCCCAGCTCCTTGAGCCGGACCAGGGTCTCGATCAGCCGCTTGTTGTCGCGCTGGTGCAGCCCGATGCTCGGCTCGTCCAGCACGTAGAGCACGCCGACCAGGCCCGCACCGATCTGGGTGGCCAGCCGGATGCGCTGCGCCTCCCCGCCGGAGAGGGTGCCCGACGGACGGTCGAGGGACAGGTAGTCGAGCCCCACGTCGAGCAGGAACCGGAGCCGTTCCTGGATCTCCTTGAGCACGCGTTCGGCGATCTGGCGCTCGCGGTGCGACAGCTCGAGGTCGTTGAGGTAGTCGGCCGCCTCGTTGATGGGCAGCGCGCACACCTCGGCGATGTTCTTCCCACCATCGTCCTTGTCGCCCAGCGTGACTGCCATCGACACCGGCTTGAGGCGGGTGCCCTGGCAGGCGGGGCACGGGACCTCGCGCATGAAGCCCTCGTAGCGGTCACGGCTGGTGTCGGTCTCCGCCTCGCGGTGGCGGCGCTCGATGTAGGGGCGCACGCCCTCGAAGTTGGTGTAGTAGGCGCGTTCGCGGCCGTAGCGGTTGGTGTGCCGCACGTGCACCTTGGTCGGGTGACCCTCCAGGATCGCCTTCCTGCCCTTGACGGGCAGGTCCTCCCACGGAGTGTTCAGGTCGAATCCGAGCTCGTCGCCGAGAGCGCCGAGCAGCCGGGTGAAGTAGTCGCTGACATGGGCCCCGGACCACGGTCCGATGACGCCCTCCCCCAGCGTTGCGCCGGGGTCGGAGATGACCAGCTCCGGGTCGACCTCCATCCGGGTGCCGATGCCGTGACACTGCTGGCAGGCACCGAACGGGGAGTTGAAGGAGAACGACCGCGGCTCGAGCTCGTCGGTCTCGATGTCGTGCTCGTTGGGACAGGCCATCCGTTCGGAGAAGCGCATCTCCTTGTGGGGGTCCTTGGGGTCGACGTCGACCAGGTCGAGCACCACCAGCCCGGAGGCGAGGTTGAGGGCGGTCTCGATGGAGTCGGTGAGCCGGCGCTTCGAGCTCGGCTTGGCGGCGAGCCGGTCGACCACGACCTCGATGGTGTGCTTCTTCTGCTTGTCCAGCTTGGGCGGGTCGGAGAGCTGGATGGTCTCGCCGTTGACGCGCGCCCGGCTGAAGCCCTGCGACTGCAGGCTGCGGAAAAGCTCGATGTACTCACCCTTGCGGCCACGGATGACCGGTGCGAGCACCTGGAACCGGGTGCCCTCATCGAGCTGCAGGACCCGGTCGACGATCTGCTGCGGCGTCTGTCGCTCGATCGGCGCCCCGCACTCAGGGCAGTGCGGACGGCCCGCCCGGGCGTAGAGGAGCCGGAGGTAGTCGTAGACCTCGGTGATGGTGCCGACGGTCGAGCGCGGGTTCTTCGAGGTGGACTTCTGGTCGATCGAGACCGCGGGGCTCAGGCCCTCGATGAAGTCGACGTCGGGCTTGTCCATCTGGCCCAGGAACTGGCGGGCGTAGGCGGAGAGCGACTCGACGTAGCGACGCTGGCCCTCGGCGAAGATCGTGTCGAAGGCCAGGCTGGACTTTCCTGAGCCGGACAGACCGGTGAAGACGATCAGGGAGTCGCGCGGGAGGTCGAGCGAGACGTCCTTGAGGTTGTGCTCGCGCGCCCCCCGGATGACCAGTTGATCAGCCACGGATGAGACCCCTGCAGTGTCTATGGGATGGTTCGAACAAGTGTTCGCCATCCTAACGGATGAGCCAAGCCGCCACGCGGGCGGCCGGAGCATGAAACGTACCCAGCATCTAGTGTCTTCCTACGTGCCCCCCATCTCCCGAGCCATCGACTGGGCTGCCGCTCCCGCCATGGCCGTGAGCGCCGTGCCGGCTGCGGTGGCCGCAGTCAGCGGACACCGGCGGACCTCCCTTGCGCTGGCTTCGATCCCGCTCGGTGTGGCCGCCTTCTTCCGCGACCCAGACCGTACGCCCGACCACCGACAAGTTGCTCAGGACCTCGTCGTCGCGCCCGCCGACGGCATGGTGATGTACGCCGGACCGGGTCAGGTCGGAGTCGCTCCGGCCGGCCACTGGCAGCAGGTCAGCATCTTCTTGTCGCTCTTCGACGTGCACATCAACCGCACGCCGTACTCCGGCCGGGTCGAAGAGGTCACCTACCGCCCCGGCAAGTGGCACGCTGCCTACCGCTTCGAGAGTGCGACCGAGAACGAGCGCAGCGAGATCACCCTGAGCGCGACGGTCGGCGGCGAGGAGCGCCGCGTCGTCTTCCGCCAGGTCGTGGGCCTGGTCGCGCGCCGGGTGGTGACGCGCGTGCAGCCCGGGGACGTGCTGCACACCGGCCAGCGCATCGGGCTGATGAAGTTCGGGTCGCGGATGGACGTGTTCGTGCCCCCGCACGTCGATCTCGTCGCCACCAAGGGCGACCGGACGGTTGCCGGCGAGACCGTCATCGCCCGGTGGCCGGGCTCCCCCGATCCGGGGCGACCGCGCTGACTCCCGGAGCCGACAAGGCAAACCGCCGCCTGCTCGACCGTTGGCGCCTGCGTTCCCCCTCGGGCGCGGAGGTCGTCTCCCTGCGCCAGCTGAACCCCAAGGAACGGCTGCGGGTGACCGCGCCGAGCATGTTCACCACCGGCAACATGGCGTGCGGCTTCTCGGCCATCCTGCTCGCGTTCAGCGACGAGTTCACCTGGGCGGCAATTCTGCTGTTCGGGGCGATCGTGCTCGACATCGCGGACGGTGCGGTCGCACGACTCGTCGGTGCCACCTCGCCGTTCGGCATCCAGCTGGACTCACTGGCCGACCTCGTCTCCTTCGGGGTCGCGCCCGCCGTGCTGGTGCACACCTGGGCCCTCCCAGAGAACCCGGTGCTGGCCTGGCTGTCGGCCTTCTTCTGGCTCGCCTGCGCGGCGTTCCGGCTCGCGCGGTTCAACGTGACGGTCGATCCGCTGGCCGACAAGAAGTACTTCGTCGGGTTGCCGAGCCCGGGCGCGACCATGGTCGTGATCGCGACGATCTTCGCTCTCGGAAGTCCGGATGCCGGTCCCTGGATGCTGGTCCCGGTCGCCGTCAGCGTCGTACCCGCCCTGCTGATGATCACCACCGTCCGCTTCCGGTCCTTCCGCGGGCTGCTCTCGCCGCGTACGTCGCAGGCGCGCGCGACCACTACGGTCATGGCGCTGGCCCTCGTGATCGGCCTCGCTCTCGACGCCGCGACGACGGTCCTGGTCGTCGCCTGCGCCTACCTGCTCACCGCACCCCTGGGTGTCGTCACGGCCACGCCCCGCGCCCGGATCTTCGGTGTGCAGGCGGTGGCCCCACCGCGGCACCGGACCCAGTCTGTGTTCCTGCCGATCACCGACGACGGCAACTGAGGCGCGGGGGCTGGTGTCCGCCGCCCTGGCCGGATTTAGTTGGCCCATGAGCTCGGACTCCGAAAACACTGTGGACAAGGGTTGGGACCCCGGTGACCTGACCGGTCTCGACCTCTCCTCCCAGGCATTCACCCGCACCGTCGACACACTGACCCCGGGGGACCTCGCTGCCCCGTCGTTGCTTCCGGGGTGGACGCGCGCGCACGTGGTGGCGCACGTCGCCCTCAACGGCCTCTCGCTCGCGGGCGTGATCAACGGCCTCGTCCACGACACCCCGGTGGCGATGTACGAGTCCGACGAGCAGCGGGACGGCGACATCGAGGCGCTGGCCGCAGCCGAACCCAGTGAGCTTCGCGAGCGCCACCTCACCGCGACCACGGAGTTCGCCGACGCCGTGGCCCTGATGGACGAGAACCACTGGTCTGGCCGGATCGACCGGCTTCCGGGTGGTCCGGCGTGGCCGATGGTGACCGTCGTACCGACGCGGCGGCGGGAGCTGGAGATCCACCACGTCGACCTCGGTGCGTCGTACACCCGGGCCGACTGGCCGGAGGACTTCCTGGTGGAGCTGCTCGACGTGGTCACGGTGGACCAGGCTTCGTCGGGCCCGTTCCGGGTGCGCGCCATCGACCTCGGCCGTGACTGGCCCGTCGGCGGCGAGGGTGGGCCCACCGTGACGGGTACTGCTGCCGACCTCGGCTGGTGGCTCACCGGCCGCGGTCAGGGTGAGGGCCTCTCCTGCGAGCCGGACGGTCTGCCCACGCTCGGCCCTTGGCGGCGAGCATCGGGCACGGTCTCCTAGGCTGGCGTCCATGGCAGCGAGCATCGGCGACAGCGGTCCCTACTCCGGCGAGGTCACCCCGGGCGGTCCTCCCGACACCCGCGAGCTCGCGGGTCTGATCGTCACCAAGCTGGCGGTGGACCCGGACATGTCCAACAACGCCTACCTGCTGCGCAGCCGGGCCACCGACGAGCAGGTCCTCATCGACGCGGCCGCGGATCCCGACCGCCTGCTGACCCTGATCGGCGAGTCAGGCATCACCAAGGTGATCACCACCCACCAGCACTGGGACCACCACCGAGCCCTCGCGGACGTGGTGTCAGCGACTGGTGCCGTGGTCATCGCCGGCGCAGACGACGCCGCTGCCATCACCGAGCAGACCGGGGTCGCGGTCGACGACGCCGTACAGCACGGCGACACGATCGAGTTCGGTGGCTGCCGCCTCGAGGTGATCCACCTCGTCGGGCACACGCCCGGCTCCATCGCCTTGCTGTACGACGACCCCGAGGGCACGCCCCACCTCTGGACCGGCGACAGCCTCTTCCCCGGCGGCGTGGGAAACACCTTCGGTGACAAGGACGCGTTCACATCGCTCATCGGCGACGTCAGCACCAAGCTGTTCGACCGGCTCCCTGACGAGACCTGGTTCTACCCGGGCCACGGCAACGACTCGGTGCTCGGCAACGAGCGGCCCAACCTGCAGGAGTGGCGCGAGCGCGGTTGGTGATCGCGCCTCAGGCAGGCGCGTAGCGCAGGAGCAGCACGCCGCTCGTCAGGGAGGAACTGTGCGTGAGCTTCAGCGGGACTTTGCCGGTGTCTTCGAACAGGCGTTGTCCTTTGCCGACCGCGATCGGGTGCACGAGCAGCGCCAGCTCGTCGAGCAGACCGTTGGCGATCAGCCAGCGCACCGTCGTGGCAGAGCCGGACATGCCGATGTCGCCCTCGGTGGACTCCTTGACGGCCTGCAGCGCTGCGACGTGGTCCTCGGTGATCGCGGTGGTGTTGTTCCAGACGTCGCCCTCGAGGGGCCGGTGCGTGAGGACGTACTTCTTCAGGTTGTTGATGTAGGGACCGAAGCCGTCCTCGTCAGTGTTCGACGTCCAGTATTCCGACCACTCGTCGTAGAGCGTGCGGCCGAGGAGGAAGGCGCCCTGCGTCTCCATGCCGGAGCCGATGACAGCGCCCATCTCGTCGTCGAAGTAGGGGAAGTGCCACTGGTCGGGGGCCTCGACGACCCCGTCGAGGGAGATGAAGAAGTTGGAGACGATCCTGCCCATTGCTCTCTCCTGACGTCGAAGGTTCGGTTCTCATCACATCAGACGTCGCCGACAACCCGAACTCATCGCTTGCCGCTCACACAACCGCCGGGAAGACTTCTGGGATGTGCAGGTGGCGCCGAGCGGCCACGCTCGCGGGAGCGGTGATCCTGGCGCTTGCCCCGGCGACGGCGTGCTCGAGCGACCCGAAACGTACGCCTGACCGGTCGGAGGAGCAGGAGGCCCAGCTCGTCACTGCCGTCAACGAGCTGCTGAGCCTCGACCCGGACCACGACAACCTTCGGGCCGTGCTGGCATACGTCGACGGCAAGCCGGTGCTCGAGAAGTACTTCGACTGGCCCGCCGACGCCTACTGGGACGTCTCCGCGATCACGAACAGCATCCTGGCCACGCTCGTGGGCATCGCCATCGGGGAAGGCGCCATCTCCGGCCTCGACCAGACGCTCGGCGAGCTGCTGCCCGACCACCGCGCGGACATGACCCGCGCCATCGCGGCGACCAGGCTGCGCGAGGTGCTCAAGATGACCGCTGGCTTCGCCGGCGTCGACCGTGACCGGACGCCCGCGTACATGGCCGCGCCGGACCCGGTCGGGCGCATGCTGCGAGCCGCCCCCGACCCGCTCGGCGGAGGGTTCGAGTACTCCAACCAGGGCGCACACCTGCTGGCCGCCGTGCTTGCACGAGCGACCGGCGGGTCGGTCCTCGACTACGCGAGGTCACGGCTCTTCGAACCTCTCGGCATCGACACCGATCCTGCCGACGGGTTCGCATGGCCCGTCGACCGGTCGGGGCTGCACCTGGGGTGGGGTTCGCTGAAGCTCCGGCCCCGGGATCTGCTGAGGCTCGGTCAGCTCTTCCTCGGCGGTGGCGAGTGGAAGGGCGAGCGCGTCGTTCCGCTCAGCTGGGTTCGTGAGGCCACGCACGAGCAGGTGCACACCGTGGACGGGGACAACCGCCAGCTGCCGGGGCGTGGCTACGGCTACGGGTGGTGGCTCACGGAGGCCGACGGGGAACCCGCCTACGTCGCCTACGGTTTCGGCGGGCAGCTGATCGAGGTGGTGCCCAGCCGGTCGCTGGTGGTCGTCGTCGCCAACGAGATCGAGTACGACGCCCCTCGGAGCGGAGGGTTCTCGGCCAACAGCCTGACGTTCCTGGTCGACGACGTGATCGCGCCGGCCCTGGCTCCGTGAACCGATCCCGACTCAGCCGTTGTAGGTGATCCGCAGCTTCTCGCTGGCCGGCATCGACTGACACACCAGACGGATGCCTTCGGCGAGGTCCTCGGCGTCGAGGACCTCGTTGTGCTTCATCTTGACCTCGCCCTCGAGCACCACGCAGGCACAGGCGCTGCAGTTGCCCTCGCGGCACGAGAACGGCGCGTCGATGCCCTTCTCCTCCAGGAAGTCGAGAAGTGGCTTGTCGCCCTGCCAGTCGTCGAAGGTGAAGTCGTCGCCGTCGAGGTGGACGTCGACCGAGATCGGTCCGGCGATGGGCACCTCGTCGTCGTCCTCGTGGTCATCCGCGTCCGCGAGCGTCTTGGCCGCGGCCTGCATCTCCTCGACGTCGCCGAAGGGGTTGCCGCCCAGCGACACGAACTTCTCCTGGTGGCGGCGGTCGCGTGGGAACCCGAGCTCCTTGAGCGAGTCGACGACCGCCTTCATGAACGGCGCCGGGCCGCAGACGAACGCGGTGTAGCTGGGGAAGTACGACGCGAACGCCTTCAGCTGCTCCTGGTTGGGAAGTCCCTGCACGGACTCGAGCCAGTGCACGACCACGAGCCGCTCGCCGTACTCCGACGACAGCTCTGCGATCTCCTTCGCGAAGATGACCGAGCTCTCGTCGCGGTTGGCGTAGAACAGCACCACCTTGCCGTGGCCCTTCTCCAGTGCGGTTCGGGTGATCGACATGACCGGCGTGATCCCGGACCCGCCCGCAAACAGGAGCAGGTCGGTCTCGAGGTCCCGCGGCGTGAAGATGCCGCTGGGAGGGAGCACCCGCAGGGTGTCGCCCTCGCGGAGGTTGTCGCAGATCCAGTTGGAGGCGTAGCCGTCCACAGTGCGCTTCACGGTGATCTGGTGGCGGCCCGAGTGCGGTGCCGACGAGAGCGAGTAGCACCGCGCGGCGAGGCCGGTCTCGTCGCTGGGTACGGCGACGGTGAGGAACTGGCCCGGCGTGTAGGTGAACTGGTCCGCCAGCTCGTCGGGCACCTCGAAGACGATCGAGTGCGCGTCGGCGGTCTCCTCGATGACGTCGAGCACCTTCAGGACGAAGGAGTCAGTAGCCATCGAGGGCGCCGATCTCGAGCTCACCCTCGGCCACGGCGCGGTCGATCGACGAACGCAGCCGCGAGCAGGCGGCGTAGACGTGCCGCCCGCCCGGCTCCGCCGACATCCGCTGGAACTCGGCGCACGCGGAGAGCGACTCGGCGTCCCACTGGATCGAGGTGTGGTGCTCGCTGTTCTTCTTCACGCCCACCTTGGCGAGACAGTCCAGGCACGCGACCTCCGTGAGGCGTGCCTGTGTGTAGAGACGCTGATCCTCCAGCGTCTCCTCGCTGGTGGGTGCGAACGAGACCATCAGACGCCGCCACCCGCCGTCGGGCCGCCGACCTTCTCCGGCGCCTCTTCCTGCTCGTCCGCCGCCCCGCCCTCAGCTGCTTGGTCCTCGGCGGCCTTCTTCGCCAGGTTCTCGGCCACCTCGGCACGCCAGCGCTCGTTGGCCCTGGTGGTGTCGACCTCGAACTCGAAGCGCTCGGTCATCTCCGCGGTGACGTCGGCCTTGTCGACGTAGAACTGCTCGTACCAGCGACGCAGCTGGTAGACCGGTCCGTCCTCCTCGCACAGCAGCGGGTTCTGCACGGGCGCCTTGTTCAGCCAGATGTGCACGTCCTGCATGAAGCCGTCGCCGAACATCTCGCTGTACTTCGCGCCGATGTAGTCCGTCGTCTTCTTGTCGACGCCTTCGGGCTTGAGCACCTTCAGTCCGTACTGCAGCACGAAGGAGTTGTCGCTCGTCGGGATGTGGCAGTTGACGAGGACCACGTCGGTGATGAAGCCCTTGTAGTCGGTCTTCAGCCAGTTGATCATGAACGACGGGCCGAAGTAGGTGGCCTCGGACTCGAGCACGAGGTCCTCGTCGCCGTACCCCTCACCGGCCATGTCCGGGCGACCGGTGGACTCCATGAACTGTGTGGCCATGTGGCCCTCGAAGACGTTGCGGAAGTTCGTGGGGAACGCGAAGTGGATGTAGAAGAAGTGCGCCATGTCCACGACGTTGTCCACGATCTCGCGGCAGTGCGCGGTCGGTACGTCGAGCTGGTGCCAGGTCCAGTCGGTGTAGACCTCCGAGTCCGTGATGCCCTCGAGCTCGGGAGGCAGAATGTCGTGATCAGCAGGACTACCCTCGGGATCGTGCCAGATCATCAGCAGCCCGTTGCGCTCCGCGGTCTCGTACTTCTGGGTCCGGGCACGCAGGGGGATGCGCCTCGCGTAGGGGATCGCCTTGCACTTGCCGTCGCCGCCCCAGCGCCAGTCGTGGAACGGACAGGCGATCTCGTCGCCCTTCACAGTGCCCTGGGTGAGGTCGCCCCCCATGTGGCGGCAGTAGCCGTCGAGCACGTTGAGCTTGCCGTCGGCGGCCGCCCAGGCGACGAGCTTGCCGCCGAAGGCCTGCACGGCGTGCGGCTTGCCGTCGCGGAACTGCTCGACCGGCCCGAGGCAGTGCCAGCCGCGGGCAAAACGCTGGGGAGCGGTGCCGTGGTCCAGGGCACGCGCCCCGGAAGTGGGGGCAGGGGTGGTCGTCGCGCTCATCGGTTCCTCCGTGATGGTGGCCGGAAACAAGAACAGGTTATAGTTTTACGCGGGAGAATGACAGTCCATCGCCCAATCCGAGTACCAGTCCCACCATCAGTCCCGGTAGAGATCCCAGCGCGGTCAGGAGCCCCATGCACATCGCCTTGACACCCGACCAGGAGGCGCTGCGCGCCGAGCTGCGAGAGTACTTCGCCGCGCTGGTGACGCCCGAGAGGCGTGCGGGTCTCGCAGCCGCCACGAGTGCCTTCGATCCCAGTCAGACCAGCGACGCCGGTGACGGTGGAGACAGTGGAGGCGAGTTCGGTGCGGCCGACGTCTACCGGGACGTCATCCGCCAGATCGGGCACGACGGCTGGCTCGGCATCGGCTGGCCCGAGGAGTGGGGCGGCCAGAACCGCTCGATGATGGACCAGCTCATCTTCACCGACGAGGCGGCGATCGCCGGCGTACCGATCCCCTACCTCACCCTGAACACCGTCGGGCCCACGATCATGCGCTTCGGCACCGACGCCCAGAAGAAGGACATGCTGCCCAAGATCCTCAAGGGCGAGATGCACTTCTCCATCGGCTACTCCGAGCCCGACTCGGGCACCGACCTCGCCAGCCTGAAGACCCGGGCACGGCTCGAGGCCAACTCGAATGGGCAGAGTGAGTGGGTGATCAACGGCCAGAAGATGTGGACCTCGCTGATCCAGTACGCCGACTACATCTGGCTCGCCTGCCGCACCGACCCCGACCTGCCCCGTCACAAGGGCCTCTCGATGATCCTGGTGCCGGCCGACAGCCCAGGGTTCTCCTACACGCCGGTGCACACGGTCGCCGGCGTCGGCACCAGCGCGACGTACTACGAGGACGTCCGGGTGCCGCACGACAACCTGGTCGGTGAGCTCAACGGCGGGTGGGCGCTGATGACCAACCAGCTCAACCACGAGCGCGTGGCGCTGACCTCGGCTGCCCCGGTGACGCACTCGATCGAGCTGGTCACCGAGTGGGCGCAACAGACCCGCAACCCCGACGGCGGCCGGGTGATCGACTCCGAGTGGGTGCAGATCCTGCTCGGGCGCGCACAGGCCCGGGCCGACATGCTCAAGCTGCTCAACTGGCGGCTGGCCTCGGAGACCCAGGACCTCTCCCCCGCCGACGCGTCGGCCACCAAGGTCTACGGGTCCGAGATGGCGACCGAGGTCTACCGCTCGCTGATGGAGGTCGTCGGTCCCAAGGCCCTGGTGGCCGCAGGCTCGTCCGGCGCGGTGCTGCGAGGCCGGCTGGAGCGCTATTACCGGTCGTCGCTGGTGATGACCTTCGGTGGCGGCACCAACGAGATCCAGCGGGACATCATCGGGTACGTCGGCCTCGGCCTCCCGGCAGCGAAGCGATAGAGGAACCGACATGGACTTCGAGACCACCCCCGAGGCGACCGAGGCTGCCAGCCTGGCCGCGACGATCCTCGCCGACCACTGCACCCCCGAGCGGCTGCGGGCGGTCGACGCCGAGGACCAGCGGTTCGACCGCGCGCTGTGGTCCGCGCTCGGCGAGGCCGGCCTGGTCGCGCTCACCGTGCCCGAGGAGCACGGCGGCAGCGGGCTCGGCCTGATCGAGCTGTGCAGCGTGCTGGTCGAGGTCGGTCGGACCGTGGCGCCGGTGCCGCTCGGCACGCACGCGATCACTGCGATGGCGATCGCCCAGTTCGGCAGCGTCGCCCAGCAGGCCCGGTGGCTGCCGGAGGCTGCCTCCGGAGAGTCGGTGCTCGCCACCGCCCTGACGGAGGACCGGCAGTACTCCCCTGCAGTCCCGGTCACGCGGGCCGAGAACGACGGCAGCTCCTGGCTGCTGACCGGCAGCAAGGCCGTGGTGCCCGCCGGGATGCTGGCCGGCCTGTTCCTCGTACCGGCTGGGACTGCGTCCGGGCTCACGGTCTACCTGGTGCACGCCGACGACCCCGGCGTCACCGTCGTACCCCAGAAGCTGAGCGATGGTGACCTCGTCGCCCGCCTCGAGTTCGACCGCGCGATGATCCCGATGGAGCGCGTGCTCGGCAGCATCGGCAACGGCGCCGAGGTCTGTGAGTGGCTCAGCGAGCGGCTGACCGTGGCGCTCTGCGCGCAGCAGCTGGGCACCGTCGACGGGGCGCTGACGCTGACCGCCGACTACGCGAAGTCGCGTGAGCAGTTCGGAAAGCCGATCGCCACCTTCCAGGCTGTGTCGCAGCGACTGGCGGACGGCTACATCGACGTCCTCGGCGCCCGCCTGACCATGTGGCAGGCCGCGTGGAAGCTGAGCCAGGCGTTGCCGGCAACAGCCGACGTGGCGATCGCGAAGCTCTGGGCGGCAGACGCCGGCCACCGGATCGCACACACGACGGTCCACGTACACGGAGGGGTCGGCATCGACCTCGACGGCGAGGCCCACCGCTACTTCACCGCGGCGAAGCGGAACGAGTTCACCCTCGGCGGCACCACGGACCAGGCGCGAGCCCTGGGCGCGCTGCTGGCGCACGAGCCAGCCTGAAGTGACCACCATCCGCGACGCGCTGCTGGCGCGGTCTGAGGACCTGCGCCCGGCGCTCCGGGCGGGCGACCGGGCATGGACGTGGCAGGAGTACGTCGCCCAGTCCTCTCGACGTGCCCATGTGCTGGCCGGAATGCTCGACCCCGCTCTCCCACCTCACGTCGGCCTGCTGATGGACAACACTCCCGAGATGGCGTTCCAGCTCGGGGCCGCCGGCCTCGGGGCGCACGTCGCGGTCGGGTTGAACACCACCCGCCGCGGGGACGCGCTGCTCGCCGACATCCGCAAGTCCGACTGCCAGGTGGTGCTGGCCGACGCGCGGCTGCACTCCTTGCTGGAGGACCTCGACCTCGGCGGCGTACGCCTCCTGCGCACCGACAACCCCTCGTGGCGGGGCGCTGTGGTCAACGGCGCCGTGACTGCGCCGGACGCCGCGCCCGAACCTGAATCGCTGTTCATGCTGATCTTCACGTCGGGCACCAGCGGCGACCCGAAGGCGGTGCGGATCACGCACGAGAAGGTCACCGTCCCCGGTGCCTACCTGACCGAACGCCTGGGCCTGGGTCCCAGAGATGTCTTCTACGTCTCGATGCCGATGTTCCACTCCAACTCGGTGATGGCGGGATGGGGGCCGGCGCTCACCTGCGGAGCGACCATCGCACTCGGTGAGAAGTTCTCCGCGAGCGGGCTGCTCGACGACCTCAGGAGGTACGGCGCCACGTACCTGAACTACGTCGGCAAGCCGCTCTCCTACGTGCTGGCCACACCTGAACGGCCCGACGACGCGGACAACCCGCTGCGCATCGCCTTCGGCAACGAGGCCGGCGACCGCGACATCAAGGCGTTCTCCGAGCGGTTCGGCTGCCTGGTCGTCGACGGGTTCGGCTCGACCGAGAACGCCGTGGTGATCTCCCGCGTCCCGGGCACCCCAGCCGGGTCGCTCGGCGTGCCTCTCGAGGGTGTCGCCGTGCTCGACCCCGAGACCGGTGAGGAGTGCCCGCGCGCGGTCTTCGACGCTGCCGGGCAGGTGACCAACCTCGAGGAGGCCACCGGCGAGCTGGTGAACACGACCGGCACCGGCCAGTTCGCCGGCTACTACAACGACGAGGCGGCCACGGCGGAGCGCATGCGCGGCGGCATGTACTGGAGCGGCGACCTCGCCTACCGGGACCAGGACGGCTTCGTCTACTACGCGGGCCGCACTGCCGACTGGCTCCGCGTCGACGGCGAGAACCTGGCCGCCGCCCCGATCGAGCGCATCCTCGTGCGGCATCCCTCGATCGCACAGGCCGCGGTGTACGCCGTACGCGACCCGGCCTCTGGTGACCAGCTCGTCGCGGCACTCGTGCTGGTCGGTGAGCTCGACCCCGAGGCGTTCGAGGCGTTCCTGGCCGAGCAGCGGGACCTCGGGCCGAAGCAACGACCACGGTTCGTGCAGATCCTGGACGAGCTCCCCCGCACGGCGACCAACAAGGTCCTGAAGCGCGAGCTGAAGGCGGCCGGCCTGGGGGACGCAGGCATCCTCTGGACCCGGGACGAGCGCGGGACCGCCTACCACTGCTGACCTCGCCACGGTGTAATTCGGCAGCCGATGATTTATGCTGGACCATGGTCAGGGCCCGGGCAGCCGTCTTCACTGTGGTGTTCTTCTTCCTGGCACCAGGGACGATGGCCGGACTGGTGCCGTGGTGGATCACGGGCTGGGACCGCCCCGACGTGCGCGCCGGTCTCCTCGACGTGCTCGGAGCGGTTCTCGTCACGGTTGGACTGGCCGCTGTGATCGCCTGCTTCGCGCGCTTCGTTACCGAGGGCACCGGAACCCCTGCCCCGATCGCACCGACCGAGGCGCTGGTGGTCGGCGGTCTCTACCGCTACGTCCGGAACCCGATGTACCTCGCGGTCGCCTCAGTGATTGGCGGCCAGGCGCTGCTGTTCCGAAGTGCCCCGGTCGGTCTCTGGCTGCTCGTCTTCATGGCCGCGGTGTCGGGGTTCGTGCATGCCTACGAGGAGCCTGCGCTGGCCGAGCAGTTCGGCGCGTCGTACGAGCACTACCGGTCGGCCGTCCCGGGCTGGTGGCCACGCTTGCACGCCTATCGGGGCTGACCCTCCATCCTGGACGAGCCATCGCTCGGCCCAGGTGCCGCAGCCGCATTCGGCTGACGTACGCTCCCGCGCATGCCTCGGACCGAGATCGACGGCGTCACCACTCTCTGGGACGACGCCCCAGGGCCGTTCAGCGCAGCCCTCGTCTTCGGGGCAGGGGTGCGGCACGAGACGTTCCACACCGTCGGAGTCGCTCACCTCGTCGAGCACCTGGCGATGTGTGGATTGCCGAAGACGACGCTCGACCACAACGCCTTCGTGGATCTCGACGCGACCGTGTTCCACGCGAGTGGCGACGTCGAGGACGTCGTTGCCTTCGTGGCTCATGTCTGCTCGGCCCTCAGGCACCCGCCACTGGCCGAGCTCGAGCGTGAGCGGCGCGTGGTCCAGCTCGAGCAGTCCAGTGCCTGTCACCCGGCGATGGGGTGGGCGCTGGCGACTCGCTTCGGCTTGCGAGGACCGGGTTTGAGCTACTCAGAGGGCGCCGGGATCGATCACGTGGACGATGCCGCCGTGGTGGAGTTCATCAAGCTCCGATACGTCCGCGAGAACGCGGTCCTGGTGTTCTCCGGCCCTCCGCCGGCGGGACTCACCGTCGACCTGCCGTCGGGCACAGTTCCCACCGCGGTGCCACCCACACGCCTCGAGTTCCCGCTGCCCGGCCTCGTGCACGGCGAGGTGCCGCACCCGTCCCTCTCGCTGGTGCTTCCGTCCGGCGTCGGAGCCGGCATGCTCGCCTACGTGCTGCGCGATCGGCTGGAGGACGAAGCCAGACACCGTCGTGGCATCGCCTACCACGTGGGACTCGAGATCGAGCAGCTCGACGCCGACCACATCATCGCGTGCCTGCACGCGGATCCCAGCGAGGAGGATGCCGACGACATGGTCCGGCTGATGTGGTCCTCACTATCCGATCTGGCACGCGTCCCTCCTGCGGAACAGGAGCTGAACCATCAGCGCACCCTGCGCGCCGCCGCCGTCGAGGACGACCGGAGCTACTTCGAGTGGTTGCAGGCTCAGGCCATCAGGCACGTCTACAGTCTCCCGGTCCAGACGCGCGACGAGGACCGCGAGCTCTTCGCGTCCGTCACCCCTGACGACGTACGCCGACTCGCCGAGGACGCCATCGGCACCGCCCTCGTCGCCGTGACGGATCCTCCCCAGTCTCCGATCGACGGACTTCCCGACGTCGGCGAGCAGCTCTATGCAACTCCGGATGAGCTACGCAGGCGAAACCCTGGGTGGATGGTGGGACGACGTCGTCGGAGGCGGCGTCTCGCAGAATACGCGGCAGCTCGTGATGGCCAACGGCCGAATGGTCAACATGTGCACCCGCCACCTCAAGGGAGCCACGGAGCTCTTCGCCCTCGTCGACGGCTACCTGGGCGACCGCTCGTATGAGCTGACCGAGGACGAGATCAGCTACTGCTGACGTGCCCTGACCTCGTCCGGCTCAGACGGTGATGGCGACCTTGCCCCGCACCTTGCCCGCCACCAGGTGCCGCATCGCCTCTGGCGCCTCGGCCAGCGGGTACGCGCGTTCCAGGCTCGGCGTGACCTTGCCTGCCTCGATCAGCTCGGTCAGGTACTCGAGGTCTGCGTGCCGCGTGACTGCGACGAACATGGTCAACCGCTGCCGCAGGAACGGCGACATGGCGGAGGCACGCAGCCCCCGGTTCATCCCTCCCGAGAAGTTGCCACCCTCCTCGCCGCCCACGATCACCAGCGTTCCCCTGGGAGCGAGTGCGCGGCGCAGGTGGGTGATGGTGGGGTTCCCGCCGATGTCGAGGACCAGGTCGAATCGTCGTACGCCGTCGGCGAAGTCCTCCTGCGAGTAGTCGATGACGTGTTCCGCGCCGAGGGAACGGACCAGGTCGAGCTTGACGGTGCTGCAGACGCCGGTCACCTCCGCGCCGAACGCCTTGGCCAGCTGCACGGCGTAGCTGCCCACGCCGCCGGACGCACCGATCACCAGCACCGACTGACCCGCCTGGAGACGTCCGCGGTCACGCAGCGCCTGCAGCGCTGTGGTGGCCGACACCGGAACCACGGCCGCCTGCTCGAAGGACAGGTTCTCCGGCTTGTGCGCCAGCTGCCGCTCCCGCGCCACGGTGTACTCGGCGAAGCTCCCGTTGCCGACACCGAAGACCTCGTCCCCGACCGCGAACCGCGTCACCGCGTCACCGATGGCCACCACCGTGCCGGCCACGTCGAGGCCCGGCACGGGATTGCGCGGAGCGCGGAACCCGAAGGCGAGGCGAGCCAGGTAGGGCTTGCCGGTCATCAGGTGCCAGGTGCCACGATCCAGACCCGCCGCGCGGACCTTGACCAGCACCTCCTTGGCGCCGTGCTCGGGTCGGTCGTGCTCTCCGAGGTGCAGGACGTCTGCCTCGCCGTAGGAGTCCTGGACGATGGCCCGCATCAGGCTGCTCGGTCCTCAGAGGTGCTGCGCGACAGCTTGCGGCCACGGAGCACGAGCCAGCAGGCCAGCAGGAACTCACCCAGGAAGGTGACCGTGGAGACGACGACGGGCGAACCCTGTGAAAGCACCGTGCTGAACGTGTCGAAGGCGTAGCCCGCTCCCGCGATGACGATGAGGACCGCGAGGAGCTTGGGGACGTAGCCGGACTTGAAGGCCAGGTAGCCGACCAGGACGAGGTGGACGCCGAAGAGCAGCAGGCCGGCCATCCAGATGTCGTTGAAGGCGTCGATCTTCAGCATCGCCTGTGCCTGCAGCTGCTGCTCGTCGAACGCCGCCGCGTAGTCGTCGCCTCGCAGCACGTCGGGCACTCCGGCAAGCTGGCTGACAGCGATCGCCAGCACTGCTGCGTACGCCAGCCTCAGCCAGGCGGCCAGCCTCGCAATGCCCTTGTTGACCGGGGAGAACACCAGGAAGAGGCCCCAGGCAACCACCACGTCCAGGATCGCCACGACGTACCAGAACGCGACGCCGAGGCGGAACATGCCTTCGGAGCCGAGGATGTCCGCTGCGGTCCTGGCGGCATCACCTTGGGTGACGAGGCCCTCGATGACCACGAGCTGGCCGACCCCCGCGAGCACCGACATCAGCAGGATGCCGGCGCCGGCGACGATGCTGCCGGTGCGAACCGGGCTCGCATCCACGTCCGGACGGGCAGAGCGGGTCGCTGCGCCGACGGGCGCCAGCGGTTCGTGGAGGTGGTTCGTCATCTCGGTCCCCTTCCGGGGGCTCGGTGCTGCTAGGGTTTCGTACTTAGTACGGCCACGTTACCTTACTAAGTACGAAACCGCCACCACCCGGGAGAGAGATGCCCAGAGCAGCAGCTGCCCCACCCAAGGACCGGGCACCGCTCAGCCGTGAGCGGGTGCTGGCTGCCGCCGTCGCCGTCGCGGACGCGCACGGAATCGCGGGGCTGACCATCCGCTCGCTCGCCGCGGAGCTCGGAGTCAAGCCGATGTCGGTCTACCACCACGTCGCCAACAAGGACGAGATCCTCGACGGCATCGTCGACATCGTCTTCAGCGAGATCGAGCTGCCGTCCGTCGACGGTGAGTGGCGCGCCGAGGTCACCCGTCGGGCCTCCTCGGCCCGCGCCGTACTGGCACGCCACCCTTGGGCGGTCACCCTGCTGGACTCGCGCACCTCCCCCGGCTGGGCGACCTTGCGGCACCACGACGCGAACATCGGCGCGCTGCGTTCCGCCGGGTTCTCTGTGGAGATGACGGCGCACGCCATCGCGTTGATCGACAGCTACGTCCACGGGTTTGCGCTCCAGGAGGCCGCCCTGCCGTTCGAGAGCGACACCGTCGCGGATGTGGCGGCGTCGATGATGGAATTCTTCAGCACGGGCGAGTATCCGCACCTGCTCGAGCTCACCACGGAGTTCGTGATGCAACCCGGTTACGACTTCGGCAACGAGTTCGCGTTCGGCCTCGACCTGATCCTCGACGGGCTGGAGCGACGGCTCCCGGGCAAGAAGTAGCCCGAGAAGTGGGTCAGCCCCGGATCTTCTCCAGGCGCGCGACGGCCTCCTCGAAGTCGCGCACCAGGTCGGCCATCACGTCGGCGACCGGGCGCACCTCGTTCATCCGGCCGACGATCTGACCGACTGGCATCGAGATGACGTCGGGGTCGCCGTGCTCGTTCATCCGGTTGTGGGCGTTGGCCACCAGCAGGTTCTGCAGGGGCATCGGGAGCGGCTCGGGGGCGCCCTCCTCGGACCACGCCTCGGTCCACTTGGTCTTGAGCAGACGCGCGGGCTTTCCGGTGTAGACGCGGGTGCGCACCGTGTCCGAGCTGCTTGCCCGCAAGAACGCCTCGGTCATGCCCTTGTTGGTGTTCAGGTTCGCGTACTCCTCGGTGGTCAGCCACAGGGAGCCGGTCCACACGCCCTGGGCGCCCAGCGCGAGCGACGCGGCCATCTGGCGACCGGAACCGATGCCGCCGGCACCGAGGACAGGTACGTCGGGACCGACCGCATCCACGATCTCGGGGGTCAGCACCATGCTGGCGATCTCGCCGGTGTGCCCGCCGGCCTCGTAGCCCTGGGCCACGATGATGTCGACGCCGTTCTTCACGTGCGACAGCGCGTGCTTGGCGGCGCCGGCGAGGGCGGCGACGGCGACGCCCTTGGCGTGGGCCTGCTCGATCACGTCGACCGGGGGCGACCCGAGCGCGTTGGCGATCAGGACCGGCCGGTGGTGCAGAGCGATGTCGACGTGCGACCTGGCCACGGAGTGCAGCCAGCCGAGCACGCCCTCGCGGCCCTCACCGTCAGCGAGCGGGGGTACGCCGAGCTGCTGGAGCGTGCGCTCCACGAACGAGATGTGCGCCTCGGGGATCATCGCCTTGAGGTCGACGGACTTGCCCTCGGTGGGGATCGTCATCGGCATCACGATGTCGACGCCGTAGGGCTTGCCGTCGGTGTTGTCGTCGAGCCAGGTCAGGGTCTGCTCGAGCTCCTCGGGGTCGTTGAACCGCACGGCACCCAGGACACCGAGGCCACCGGCGCGGGACACCGCGGCAGCGACATGCTCGGACGGGGTGAACGCGAAGATCGGGTACTCGATCCCGAACCGCTCACAGAGGTCGGTGCGCATCGCTCAGGCCCCCGTCGGTGACGTGGCGACCTTGGCGGCGAACGAGGCCATCGCCAACTCCTTGGCCTTGGGGTACTGCGCCTTGCCCGTGGCGTTGCGCGGGATCTCCTTGACCAGGGTCATCGCGCGCGGAAGCTTGTAGCCGGAGAGCGACGAGCGCAGGAACGCACGCAGGTCCTCGAGGTCCAGGGTGGCGTCCTCGCGAGGCTGCACCACCGCGGTGACCGACTGGCCGTACTTGTCGTCCGGCACACCGACCACCAGCACGTCGTACACACCCGGGTGAGCCTTGATCGCCATCTCCACCTCTTCGGGGTAGACCTTCTCCCCGCCGGTGTTGATGCAGTTGGAGCCGCGGCCCAGCAGCGTCACCTTGTTGTCGGGCTCGATGCGCGCGAAGTCGCCCGGCACCGAGTAGCGCTGGCCGTCGATCTCCAAAAAGGTCTTTGCCGACTTCTCGGGATCCTTGTAGTAGCCGAGGGGCACGGAGCCACCACGACCGAGGCGCCCCACCTGGCCGATGTTCTCGGCGAGGTCGAGCACGTTGTTGTCGTCGTCGATGACCACGCTGGCGGGACCGAGCCCCACCACCGGACCGTCGGTGCTGATGTGGTCCTTGTCCTGCAGGCCCATCCCCTGGAAGCCGGTCTCGGAGGCCCCCACGGAGTCGGTGAAGATGCTGTTGGGGAAGGCGTCCATCCACCGCTTCTTGACCGAGGCGCTGAAGATCGCGGCGCTGCTGGAGATCGCGAACAGGCTGGACCCGTCGTACGGCGTGCCCGTCTCTGCCTTGCGCTCGAACTCCTCGATCAGCGGTCGGGCCATCGCGTCGCCGGTCATGAAGATCAGCTGCACCTTGTCTCGCTCGATGATCTCCCAGGTGCGCTTCGCGTCGAACTTCGGCTCGAGAACGGTCAGGTGGCCGGCGAACAGGTGCATCAGGAGGCCTGCCTGGGCGCCGCCGTGCATCAGCGGGCTGAGCGGGAAGGTCACCATGCGCGGGTCGTTGGCCTGCTTGGACTGGTCGTACTCCGAGAGCGGCTCGCCGGTGTAGAAGTCGATGCCGCCGCCGAGGACCCGCCAGAAGTCCTCGTGGCGCCACATCACGCCCTTCGGGAAGCCGGTCGTGCCGCCGGTGTAGATGATGTGCAGGTCATCGGCGCTGCGCTCGGCGAAGTCGCGCTCGGCGCTCTGTCCCTCCAGCGCGTCGGCGAGCAGCACGCCCCCGTAGGCAGACACATCGGCCTCGTCGTCGGGGTCGGTGACGTCAGGCTCTGTCACATCAGGTAGGGCCACGAACGTCTTCAGCTTCTCGTGCTTGGGAGCGCAGGCGGCCACGAGCGGCGCATAGCCACGCTCGTGGATCAGGGCCACCACGTCGGCGTTCTCGAACAGGTAGTTCAGCTCGTTCTCGACGTAGCGGTAGTTCACGTTGATGTTGACCGCGCGGATCTTCACGATCGCGAGCACCGCGACGACGTGCTCGACGCTGTTCTTGGCGTAGATGGCGACGTGGTCACCCTCGCCGACGCCTTGCGAGGCCAGGTAGTGGGCGAGCTTGTTGGACTCGGACTCGAGCTCTGCGTAGGTCACGACGCGGTCCAGGACCTTCACCGCAGGGTTGTCCGGCGCGGCGTCGACGGCATGCTCGAAGAGGTCAGCAATGTTCAGGGCCATGGCCGCAAGACTAGAACACGTTCTTGTTTCTGACTAGCATCACCCCCATGACCGAAACGCCCGCAGCAGCAGACCCGACCGATGTCGCCCAGGAGCACGCGCCGCATGCGCTCGTGGAGCTCAAGGGACACACGCTCGTGGTGACCATGAACCGTCCCGAGGCTCGCAACGCCCTCTCCGGGGAGATGCTCGCGATCATGGAGCGGGCCTGGGAGCGGGCCAACGAGGACCCCGAGGTCCGGGTGGTGATCCTCACCGGGGCGGGCGGCTACTTCTGTGCAGGCGCGGACCTGAAGGCGATGTCCTCCAGCTCCCCCTCGGACAAGTTCGAGTCGGGCGAGTTCGACCCGTCGATCATCAAGTCCCTGCTCAAGGGCTACCGCGTGAACAAGCCGCTGATCGCGGCGGTCGAGGGTCCCGCGATCGCCGGCGGCACGGAGATCCTCCAGGCCACCGACATCCGGGTGGCCGGCCAGTCGGCCAGGTTCGGTGTCTCCGAGCCGAAGTGGGGGCTCTACCCGCTGGGTGGGTCGGCGGTGCGGCTGCCGCGCCAGCTGCCCTACACGGTGGCGGCCGAGCTGCTGCTGACCGGCCGGCACGTCAAGGCGCCGGAAGCGAAGCAGATCGGGCTGATCGGGCACGTCGTACCCGATGGCGAGGCGCTGGCGAAGGCGCATGAGATCGCCGACCTGATCGCGGCCAACGGCCCGCTGGCGGTGCAGGCGGTGCTGAAGACCATCCGCAACTCGGAGGGCAAGCACGAGGACGACTGCTGGAAGGACGACGCGAAGGTCGGCGCGGCGGTGTTCGCGTCGAACGACGCCAAGGAGGGTCCCCGGGCCTTCTCCGAGAAGCGGGCACCGGACTTCACCGGTACCTGAGCACCCTTCCCAGGGCGTTGGCCTCCATCGCCAACGAGGTGGTCGGGGCCATCACCGCCGACATTGTCCGCGATGTCGTCTCCTCCGGGGAGAGCCCCTGTCGGCGGGGTTCACCTACACCTACTCGACTTCGGCGCCGCTGGGGTCCAAGGTCAGCAACCTGATGCTCCACGGGATCCCGATCGACCCCGCGGCGACCTACCGCGTCACGACCAACGACTTCCTGGCGAACGGCGGTGACGGGTTCCCGCAGCTCGCCGCAGGAACCAACCGTGTGGTCGCGCCAGGGTTCGACGTCGACGCCCTCGCGAGCTACCTCGGGGCTGGCGCCGTGGCCCCCGGACCCGCCAACAGGATCACGGTCATTCCCTGACGGAGGTTTCTCAGAGCGCCCCCATGGTGCCGGACCCTCCCCACGGCCAGACATAGGCTTCGCCCATGGCGGGGAACATCTGGGAGCGGTTCACGCACGATCCGAGGCACGCGGAGCATGCTCGCCTGCGTGCGTCCGACAGCGATCGCGACATCGTCAACGACGTGCTCGGCACGGCGTACGCCGAGGGACGCCTGACCCCGGACGAGCTCGACGAACGCAGCGACCAGACAGCCCGGGCCAAGACCCTGGGTGAGCTCCCGCCGATCATGGATGACCTCGTCGTCCGCAACGACACCACCCCGGTGCGGCGTGACACCCGCGCCGAGGCCGAGCGCCGGTACCTCCAGGCGCGGCAGCAGGCGCTGTTCACCTTCCTGACGCCGACTCTGATCTGCTGGGTGATCTGGATCGCATCAGGAGCGGACGGCCTCCCGTGGCCGATCTTCGTGATGATCGGCACCGGGATGCGCCTGGTCCAGCTCCTCACCAGCCGCGAGAACGTCACCCGCTCCATCGAGCGCGACCTGGAGAAGAAGGAGCGCAAGCGACTCGAGGCCAAGCAGCGCAAGGAGCTGGAGGGTCCTGACGACCCGCAGGTGAACCAGGGGTGAATTGAGCGTCGCAGGACGCAGGTCACGCCGGAATCGCATGACCGAGTGCGTCCTGTGTCGTTGGATGAGTCATGCCCAGTGCCCAGTTCGCCCATGGCGTCGCCTCCGGTGACCCGCGTCCGACCTCCGTGGTCCTCTGGACGCGCGTCACGCCCACCGCAGCGAGCACGCCGGGATCGGGGGTCGGTCCCAACGTCACCGTCGGCTGGCAGGTGTCGACCAACAGCGGCTTCACCAACGTCGTGCGGTCCGGGTCCCTCAGCACCGGTCCTGCCCGCGACCACACGGTCAAGGTCGACGCGACCGGGCTCCAGCCCGCGAAGACCTACTACTACCGGTTCAGCTATGGCTCCCATCGCAGCGCACGTCGGTCGCACCCGCACCGCCCCCGCAGCCGGGTCCTCCCCGGCCAACGTCAGGCTCGGCGTCGTCTCGTGCGCCAACCTCCAGGCAGGCTGGTTCAGCTCCTACCGCCACCTGGCCGACCGCAACGACCTGCACGCAGTCCTGCACCTGGGTGACTACATCTACGAGTACGGCCCGGGCGAGTACGGCTACGGACAGGCAGAGGTGGACATCCGCCCGCACGAGCCGGCGCACGAGATCCTGAACCTCTCCGACTACCGGCGCCGTCACGGCCAGTACAAGCGGGACGCCGATCTGCAGCGCCTGCACGCGAAGTACGCCTTCATCGTCACCTGGGACGACCACGAGTCGGCCAACGACGCCTGGAAGGACGGCGCCGAGAACCACACCCCCGGCGAGGGCAACTGGGCCGCCCGTCGAGCCGCCGCCCACAAGGCGTACGACGAGTGGATGCCGGTCCGGATGAACGGCACCGCCCAGATCGGCGACGGCACCGCGCTCTACCGCCGGCTCACGTTCGGCGACCTGGTCGAGATCAGCATGCTCGACCTGCGCACCTACCGCGACAAGCAGCTGCTCGCGCAGGTCGACCCCGAACAAGCCGACCCCGCGCGGACGATCACCGGTCGCCAGCAGATGGACTGGCTCAAGGAGTCGCTGACCCGCCAGGTGTCCCAGTGGAAGCTGGTCGGCAACCCGGTGATGATCGCCCCGGTGACCTTCGCCGGGCTCCCCCGCGACCTGATCAGGCCGGTCAACGACACGGTCGGGCTACTGCCGCCCGAGGGAGTGCCCTACAACGTCGACCAGTGGGACGGCTACACCGACGACCGCCGCGAGGTCTTCGAGCACCTGCGCGACAACGGTGTCACCGACTCGCTGTTCATCACCGGTGACATCCACTCGGGCTGGGCCTGTGACCTGCCGGCCGACAAGGCCGCCTACCTGGGGACGAACGACTCCGTCGGAGTCGAGTTCGTGGCCACCTCGGTGACCTCGAACAACCTCAAGGACATCACCGGGACGCCACGTCGTACGACGAGCGTCGCGGCCGAGGAGGGGCTCAAGGCCAACAACCCGCACATCAAGTACCTCAACTTCGACGACCACGGGTTCTCGGTCCTCGACATCACCCCGAAACGAGCGCAGATGGACTGGTACATCATCGGAGACCGGGCCAGCAAGACGACCGGGGTCACCTGGACCACGTCGTGGGCGACCACCGCGGGCAGCCAGAACGTCCGTCAGGTCTTCGGTCCGGTGGGTTCCTGATGGCCGGCGTGGCAGCAACCCGTCGCACCGTCCTGAAGGTGGCCGGGGCTTCCGGCGCAGCCATGGTGTTCTCGTCCGTCGCCGGCGCCCCAGCAGGCGCGGCCACTGCTCGCAAGCGTGCCTACGTGCTGGTGATCGACGGCTGTCGTCCGGGCGAGATCGACGCGATGGCAAACCTCAAGGCACTGCGCGACGCCGGGACGTGGTATCCCGCTGCTCGCTCGCTGCCCGTGATGGAGACCATCCCGAACCACGTGATGATGATGACCGGATGCCGGCCGGCGCGGAACGGCGTACCCGCCAACGACATCTACGACCGCGCCGAGAGTGCCGTGCGGCACTGCGACCGACCCACCGACATCAAGGTCGCGACGATCATCGAGCAGCTCAACGCCTCAGGTCGTACGACGGGCACGGTGCTGTCCAAGGAGTACCTCTACTCGGTCTTCGGCGAACGGGCCACCCACCGCTGGGAGCCGTTCCCGGTCATCCCCGTCTCGGACCACTCGCCGGACGCGGCCACCATGGACGCCGCGCTCGCGATGGTCGACGAGTTCGACCCGGACTTCGTTTTTCTGAACCTCGGCGACGTGGACCGGGTCGGCCACTCCGACCTGACCGGCACCACGCTGAAGGTGGCGCGCGCCGCAGCTCTGGTCTCGACCAACGCACAGGTCGGCCGGTTCGTGGACATGCTCAAGTCCTCCGGGCGCTGGGCGTCCTCGATGGTCCTCGTCCTCGCCGACCACTCGATGGACTGGTCGGTCCCCTCGCAGACGATCAGCCTCACCCCGGCCTTCGACGCCGACGCCACCCTGACGGGCAAGTTCGAGATCGCCCAGAACGGCGGCGCCGACCTCGTCTACTGGACCGGCCCTGGCTCCGAACGGGCCGCCGCGCTGGCGAAGATGCGATCCCTGGCCCTGGGCACTGCCGGTGTCTTCCAGGCCCACGTCATCGCCCAGACGCCGAGCCTGCGCCTCGGGCCGAATGCCGGCGACCTGCTCGTGTACTGCAAGGCAGGCTGGCGGTTCAGCGACCCCGGCCCGCAGAGCAACCCGATCCCGGGCAACCACGGGCACCCGGCCAGCGAGCCGATCCCGTTCTTCCTCGCCGGCGGCACGGCCGCCGTACGCAAGGGCGTCGCCAGGTCGGCCAAGGCGCACACGATGGACGTCGCACCCACCCTGGGCGCCTACTTCGGCCTGAAGGCACCCGCCTCGGGCTGGGAGGGCACCTCGCGTCTGTGACGGGTGCGTTCAGCCGACGCTGCGCTGCTGGTCGCTCCAGTACTTTGCGCGGAGGGCCTTCTTGTCCGGCTTGCCGAGCCCGGTGAGCGGCAGCGCGTCGGTCGCGATCACCTGCTTGGGCGACTGCACGGCGCCCTTGCGCTCCTTGACCGCGTCCTTGATCTCCTGGACGACCTCGTCGGTGAGCTCCGCACCCTCACGCAGTACGACGATCGCGGTGACGGCCTCGCCCCACTTCTCGTCAGGGGTGCCGATCACTCCGACCTGCGCCACCGCTGGGTGCTCGGCCACGACGTCCTCGACCTCCCGGGGGAACACGTTGAAGCCGCCGGTGACGATCATGTCCTTGGTCCGGTCGACGATGTACCAGAAGCCGTCCTCGTCCTCGCGGGCCACGTCCCCGGTGTGCATCCAGCCGTCGCGGAAGGTCTCGGCGGTCTCGTCGGGCAGGTTCCAGTAGCCACCGGCCAGCAGCGGCCCGGCCACACAGATCTCGCCGGGATCGCCCACCGGCACGGGGTTCCCGTCGTCGTCGAGCAGCGCAGTTCGCAGCATCGCGGACGGCCGGCCGCACGAGGCGAGCCGGTCCCGGTTCTCCAACGAGTGGTCGCCCTTGGCGAGGTAGCTGATCACCATCGGCGCCTCGGACTGCCCGTAGTACTGGGCGAAGATCGGCCCGAACCGCTCGATCGCCTCGGCCAGCCGCACCGGGTTGATCGCCGAGGCGCCGTAGTAGACCGTCTCCAGCGACGAGAGGTCCCGCGTCCGCGAGTCGGGGTGGTCCATCAGCGCGTACAACATCGAGGGCACCAGCATGGTCGCGGTGATCTTCTGCTCCTCGATCGTCCGCAGCACCTCGGCCGGGTCGAACCGCGGGAGCACGATCAGGCAGCCGCCCTTGATCACCGTCGGCACGAAGAACGCGGCGCCGGCGTGCGAGAGCGGCGTGCACATCAGGAATCGCGGCGACTCCGGCCACTCCCACTCTGCGAGCTGGACCTGCGTCATCGTCGCCATCGCCTGGCTGGTGCCGATCACGCCCTTGGGCTTGCCCGTGGTGCCACCGGTGTAGGTGATCGACACGATGTGGTCCGGCGGGAGCAACCGTGCCTGGAGTGGCTCTGGCTCGAAGGTCTCGGCCGCAGCGGCGAGGTCCTTGCCGATGTGGGCCAGCTCCTCCGGCACCGGTCCGATGGTGAGCACCTGGGTGAGTCCGGGAACCTTCTCGAGCAGGCCGAGCGCCCGCTCCACGAACATCGGGACCGGGTCGATGATCAGCGCGGTGATGCCGGCGTCGTTGAGCACGTAGGCATGGTCGTCGAGCGAGCCGAGCGGGTGCAGCGACGTACGTCGGTAGCCCTGGGTCTGGCCCGCGCCGAGGATGAACAGCACCTCCGGCCGGTTCAGCGCGAGCAGCGCGGCGGGTGTGCCCTGCCCGGCGCCGAGCGACTCGAAGGCCTGGATGTACTGGCTGATCCTCCGGGCCACGTCACCGCCGGTGAGGGTGGTGTCGCCGAGGAACATCACCGGCCGTTCGCGGTGCCGCTTGAGTGCCGCCACCATCAGGTGGCCGTTGTGGGTGCCGAGGCGCAGCGTCTCCGTCATGCACGCGAGACTAGAACGTGTTTCAGAAATGATCAATCGGGCCGCCCCTGGTGGCGAGGCCGTTTCATGGTGCGGGCGTGACACAGGCACTAGCGTGGCCGGACACCGCCAGACTGAGGGGCCTGGCCCGTTCGATGGAGGTTGCGGATGCCCGACGACCGCGATGAGGTTCGGACAGGTGCCGGGCTTCGCATTCTCGTTGCCGACTCGCTCCCGCAGACGGCCATCGACGAGCTCGAGGCACGCGGGCACGAGTGTGTGGTGGACACCAGCCTGGGAGGCTCGGACCTCGCGGACCGCATCCTGGGGTTCGACGTCCTCGTCGTGCGCAGCACCAAGGTGCCCAAGGGTGTCTTCGGCGTCGCGGACCGGCTCGCGCTCGTCATCCGGGCCGGGGCGGGGACCAACACCATCGCCACGGATGCCGCCGCCGCTCGTGGCGTGCTGGTGGCGAACGTGCCGGGCCGGAACTCCGCAGCGGTGGCGGAGCTGACCATGGGCCTGCTGCTCGCCCTCGACCGGCGGATCCCGGACAACGTCGCGGACCTTCGCGCAGGCCGCTGGGACAAGAAGGGCTACGGCAAGGCCGCCGGACTGCTCGGCTCGACCATGGGAATCATCGGGCTCGGCTCGATCGGGCTGTGCGTCGCCGAGCGAGCCGCGTCGTTCGGCATCAAGGTGCAGGTCGTGGAGAAGCGTCGTGAGGAGTACGTCGAGGCACGGGCAGCCGAGCTCGGGATCACCACCTGCGCCTCCCTCGAGGAGCTGCTCTCCACCTCCGACATCGTCTCCATCCACGTGCCGTCGAGCAACGACACCAAGCACCTGGTCGACAAGTCGTTCCTCGCCCAGCTGCGCACCGGGTCGATCCTGCTCAACACCTCGCGCGGCGACGTCATCGATGAGGCCGCCCTGCTCGAGGCACTCGACGCCGGTTCGGTCCGCGCCGGCCTGGACGTCTACGAGGACGAACCCGGCAGCGGCAGAGCCGAGTGGAAGTCCGATCTCGCGCGGCACCCGAAGGTCGTGGGAACCCACCACATCGGCGCATCCACCCAGCAGGCCCAGCTCGCCACCGCCGCCGGCGTGGTCGAGATCGTCGACGCGTTCACCGACGGCGAGACCCGCAACTGCGTGAACCTCGCGCCCAGCCGCCTCGGGTCCCTGACGCTGACGGTCCGCCACCTCGACCAACCCGGGGTGCTCGCGCGGGTGCTCGACCTGCTGAGCCAGGCCAGGCTCAACGTGGAGCACATGGAGAACCGGGTGTTCAGCGGAGGGAAGGCCGCGGTGGCATCCATCGACGTCGACGGGTCCCTCCCGGAGGGGTTGCTGGACCAGCTCGGCGAGGTCCCCAACGTGCTCGGCGTGTCCGCGACTCCCTTTGCGGGGTCGGAGTGAACCGGCCGTGGGAGACGAGCGCGTGACGGCCGTCGTACGACCTTTCCGCGCCCTGATCGTCCGTGCGGAGGATGTCGGCCAGAACGTCTCCCGGATGTTCGACGCGCTGCCCGCGTCCGAGCGCTCGTCGGATCCAGACGCACGCCAAGGGCCTCCGCGGGGCATCGACCGCGACGGGTACGACGAGTCGGAAGCGGCCCTCTACGTCTACCGGTTGCGGCGCGAGGACCAGCAGCACGTCGGTGTCGTCGGTGACGTGAGTGCCGAGGCATTCGTCGACGGACAGATACGCGGCCACGAAGCCGTGCAGCCCGAGCGGGTCGAGGCCCTGGTCGAGCACTTCGCCTCGGCAGCAGTGCGGACAGAGCTGGTGGCACTGCTGCACCGATCGGGACCCGCAGTCGAGGCTGCGATCGACGAGGGCATGCGCACCCGGCCGGTGATCCAGTTCACCGGACCGGACGAGTGGGAGCAGACCGTGTGGCGGGTACCCGACTCCGCCCACCAGGTGCTGTCCGACGAGCTGAGCGGCGAGGTGCACTACATCGCCGACGGTCACCACCGAGTCGCAGCCAGCCTCAGCATGTGGAAGCAGGACGGACGTCCGTCCGACGCCGGCCTGATGTGCGTCATGTTCCCGCTCGACGGCCTTCGGCTCCTGGCCTTCCACCGCAGGGTCGTCGGACCGCTTCCTGCCGACAAGCTGTTCACGCTGCTGGCCGATGCCTTCGACTTCACCGACATCGCCCACCCGGACGAGGCGACCGGCTGCTTCGGCCTGTACGTCGACGGCCGCTGGTACGACGCCACCTACAACGGTGTCCGCTCCCCCGGTGCCGCGGGACTGGACATCGCCATCCTGAACACCCAGGTGCTCGACCCGCTCCTCGGCCTCGACGCGACAGCTCGCGTGGAGATCGCCTCCGCGCTCTCACCCCTGGCCGAGCTGACGAAAGCCTGCGACGAGGACGGGGGTGCCCTCTTCGCGCTGCGCCCGCCCGCGCTCGATCAGCTCACGGACGTCGCCGACCGCGGCGAGGTGATGCCGCCGAAGACGACGTACTTCGACCCGAAGCCGTACGCCGGCATCTTCCTGCGCTGAGCCGCTCCAGCTCAGGCCAGCGTCTCGGCGATCAGCCGCACCTCGTCGGCCGAACGGCAGCTGAGCAGCAGCGTGGTCACGCCCGTCTCCTCCCACTGGCCGACCCGCTCCTTCACCTGAGCGGCATCACCGACGATGTGCATGTCCTCGACGAGGTCGTCCGGGATCAACGCCGTTGCCTCGTCGCGCTTGCCCGCCAGGAAGAGCTCCTGGACCTCCTCGGTGATCGCGGCGTAGCCCATCCGGTCGAAGACGTTCTTGTGGAAGTTCTGCTCCTTGGCGCCCATGCCGCCCATGTAGAGCGCGACCGTCGGCTTCAGCGCGTCGACCACCCCTTGCCGCTCCTCCTCGCTGGTGGTGATCTGCAGGTGGCAGGTCGCGGCGATCTCGAAGTCCTCGCGGGTACGACGGGCACCGGGCCGGGCGAACCCCTCGTCCAGCCACGGCTGGTACATCTCCGCCGTCCTGGGCGTGTAGAAGATCGGGATCCACCCGTCGGCGATCTCGGCCGTCTGGGCCACGTTCTTGGGCCCCTCGGCGCCGAGCCAGATCGGGATGTCTGCGCGCAGTGGATGCACGATCGGCTTCAGCGGCTTGCCCAGGCCGACCGACCCCTCACCGGCGTACGGCAGCGGGTAGTGCGGGCCGTCGTTCGTCACCGGGCCCTCGCGGGCGAGCACCTTGCGGATGATGTCGACGACCTCGCGGGTGCGCGCGAGCGGCTTGGAGAACGGCTGGCCGTACCAGCCCTCGACGACCTGCGGCCCGCTCACCCCCATGCCCAGGACCACCCGGCCACCGGTGAGGTGGTCGAGCGTCAGCGCATGCATCGCGATCGACGTCGGCGAACGTCCGGACATCTGCACGATCGAGGTGCCCAGTCGCACGCGACTGGTCTCGCGACCCCACCAGGCGAGCGGGGTGAACGCGTCGGACCCCCACGCCTCGGCGGTGAAGATCGCGTCGAACCCGACCTCCTCGGCTGCGGCGACGAGCTCTCCGACGCCCGTCGGCGGCTGTGCTCCCCAGTAGCCGAGCTGCAGTCCAAGCTTCATCTGGCGTCTCCTTTGCCGAGGCGGGTGCTTGCTGAATAGTAGAACGTGTTCTACTTTCAGACCATGACAAGAACTCTGTCAGCACCGGTCACCGTAGCGTTCGACTACACCCGCTCGACGGGCCCGGTGATCGGCCGCTTCCTCACTGGCCTCCGCGACGGCGTGCTCGTCGCCGGCCGTACGTCGGACGGGCGGGTCGTCCTGCCTCCGCCGGAGTTCGACCCGGTCACCCACGAGCCCACCACCGACTTCGTCGAGGTGGCGCCGACAGGGACCGTGACCTCATGGAGCTGGGTGTCCGAACCCGTCGCCGGCCAGCCCCTCGACCGGCCGTTCGCGTTCGCGCTGGTCACCCTCGACGGCACCGATGTGCCGCTGCTGCACGCACTCGACGTCTCCTCCCCCGCCGACGTCAGCACCGGCATGCGGGTTCAGGTCCGCTGGGCCGACGAGCGGGTCGGCGCGATCACCGACATCGCGTGTTTCGAGCCCGAGTCTTCGGTGGTCGAGGAGCGAGGAACGGGCGTCTCGAAACCATCCGAGATGGATCCCGTCACCGGCGTGATCACCCCGGTCTCCCTCGACTACCAGTACGCAGCGTCTCCCGAGGAGTCGGCGTTCTACCGCGGTCTCGCCGAGGGTCGGATCCTCGGCCAGCGGTGCCCGACCTGCCACAAGGTCTACGTCCCGCCGCGCTCCGCTTGTCCGGCCGACGGCACCCCGACCACCGACGAGGTGGAGCTGCCCGACAAGGGCACGGTGACCACGTTCTGCATCGTCAACGTGCCGTTCCTCGGCCAGCGGATCAAGCCGCCGTACGTCTCGGCGTACGTCCTGCTCGACGGTGCCGACATCGCCTTCCTGCACCTGATCCTGGACATCCCTGCCGACGAGGTCCGGATGGGCATGCGCGTGGAGGCGGTCTGGAAGCCCCGCGAAGAGTGGGGCACCACGATCGAGAACATCAGCCACTTCCGCCCGATCGACGAACCCGACGCGGACTACGACACCTACAAGCAGCACCTCTGATGAGGGGAACCATCTGATGAGAGACGTCGCCGTCGTCGGGTTCGCCCAGCGACAGATGGAGGAGTTCGACGGGTCCCCCACCTGTGTGGAGATGCTCGTCCCGCTCTTCAAGGAGTGCTACGAGCAGACCGGCTGGACCCGGCGCGACATCGGCTTCTGGTGCTCCGGGTCCTCGGACTACCTGGCCGGCCGGTCCTTCTCCTTCGTGCAGGCCGTCGACGCGATCGGCGTGATCCCGCCGGTCAACGAGTCCCACGTCGAGATGGATGCCGCCTGGGCGCTCTACGAGGCCTGGGTGAAGATCCAGACGGGCGAGGTGGACACCGCCCTCGTCTACGGCTTCGGGAAGAGCTCGGCCGGCGTGCTCCGCAGGACGCTGGCGCTGCAGCTCGACCCCTACACGATGACGCCGCTGTGGCCCGACACCGTGTCCCTCGCAGGCCTCCAGGCTCGCGCAGGCATCGACGCCGGCCTGTGGGACGAGCGCGCCATGGCCGAGGTGGTCAACCGGTCGCTCACGGATGCGGAGAAGAACGAGTACGCGATCCGCAAGGGCGGGTCGTCTGTCGACGAACTGCTCGACCGGCCGATGTACGCCGACCCACTGCGCAAGCACGACTGCGCCCCGGTCACCGACGGCGCAGCCGCGATCGTGCTGGCCGCCGGCGACCGAGCAGATGAGGTGTCCGAGCGCCCGGCGTGGATCACCAGCCTGGCGACGTACGTCGACCCGATCAGCATGGGCAGCCGCGACCTCACCCGCTCCCCCTCGACGGCGCTCGCCGCCGGCAAGTCCGACCTCGACGGTGTCGAGCTGGCCGAGCTGCACGCGCCGTTCAGCCACCAGGAGCTGATCCTGCGCACCGAGCTCGGTCTGGCCGACGACGTGACGATCAACCCCTCGGGCGGGCCCCTCGCGGGGAACCCGATGTTCACCAGCGGCCTGATCCGTTTCGGCGAAGCCGCCAAGAAGGTGTGGGCCGGTGAGGCCACCAAGGTCCTCGGCCACGCGACCAGTGGCCCGGCGCTCCAGCAGAACCTCGTGTGCGTGATGGAAGGACGGTCCTGATGGGCGAGCCCTCAGCCCACAAGAAGCCGGCAGCCGTGATCGGCGTGGGCCAGACCCACCACCGGGCCAAGCGCGAGGACGTCTCCATCGCCGGTCTGTGCCGCGAGGCCATCGACCGCGCGCTCGAGGACGCCAACCTGAGCTTCGACGACATCGACGCGATCGTGGTCGGGAAAGCGCCCGACCTGTTCGAGGGCGTGATGATGCCCGAGCTGTTCCTGGCCGAGGCACTGGGCGCGGCCGGCAAGCCACTGCTGCGGGTGCACACCGCCGGGTCGGTCGGCGGCTCGACCGCGATCGTGGCCGCCTCGCTCGTGCAGTCGGGCGTGCACAAGCGCGTGCTGACGATGGCTTTCGAGAAGCAGTCGGAGTCCAACGCAATGTGGGCACTCTCCGTGCCGGTGCCCTTCAACATGCCGGTGCACGCGGGTGCCGGCGGGTACTTCGCACCGCACGTGCGTTCCTACATCCGTCGCTCCGAGGCACCGACGCACATCGGTGCGATCGTCGCCGCCAAGGACCGGCAGAACGCGCTGAAGAACCCCTACGCACACCTGCGGAACAAGGACACCACCGTCGAGTCCGTGCTCGCCTCACAGATGCTGTGGGACCCGATCAGGTACGACGAGACCTGCCCGTCATCGGACGGTGCCTGCGCCCTGGTGATCGTCGACGAGGACACCGCCAAGTCCTCGCCGAACCCCGCATGGATCCACGGCACCGTGATGCGTTCGGAGGCCACCACCGCCGCCGAACGCGACCAGGTCAACCCGCAAGCGTCGCGTGACGCCGCCGCCGCGATCTTCAAGCAGGCCGGCATCACCAACCCGGTCGAGGAGATCGACTGCGCCGAGATCTACGTGCCGTTCTCGTGGTTCGAGCCGATGTGGCTGGAGAGCCTGGGGTTCGCCGGGCAGGGCGACGGCTGGAAGCTGACCGAGTCGGGTGCGACCGCTCTGGACGGGGCGATGCCCGTGAACATGAGTGGCGGCGTGCTCTCCTCCAACCCGATCGGCGCCAGTGGCATGCTCCGGTTTGCCGAGGCCGCTCTTCAGGTCAGGGGTGCAGCCGGCGAGCACCAGGTCGACGGCGCCAGGCGCGCGCTCGGCCACGCGTACGGCGGAGGCTCCCAGTTCTTCGCGATGTGGGTCGTGGGGAGCGAGCAGCCCACCAGCTAGACGTCAGACGAGCAGGTCGTAGGTGAGCCAGTCGGTCCGCTCGGCCATGTCGTCGTACAACCTCTGGGCCACGGTGTTGTCCGGCGCGGTCACCCAGCGCACCTTCGCTGCACCGCGCTCCCGGGCGAGCTCCACGAGCCTGTTGATGAGTGCGCGCGCGACACCGCGACCACGCACCTCGGCGAGGGTGAACAGGTCGTCGAGGAACAGCCCGGTCGCACCCTCGGACGGCCGCGAGTAGAGCCGGTGGTGGGCGAACCCGACGACGCCGTCGTCCACGACAGCGACGAGCGCGTTCTCCTCGTGGTCCGGGTCCTGGAGCCAGCCCCAGACACGCTCCACGACCTCGGGCTCGTCCTCGAGCTCGTAGAACGTCCGGTACGCCGCGAACAGCGGCGCCCAGGCGTCATGGTCGGTGGACTCGATCGGTCGTACGACGACGGCACTGGTCATCTGGTCATCATGCCGCCCGGGACCGGTTAAGCCGAGCGCGAACGAGTCTCCCCTCGTCGACGACACGCGCCTAGTGTCGGTTCATGGGAGAAGTGATCGAGTTTCCGCAGCGTGAGCCACAGGCCGAACCGGAACCGCTGTGGCGCGAAGCGGTGGGTCGCGAGCTGCGGATCGAACGCCAGCGCCAGGAGCGGACCCTCGCCGACGTGGCCTCGACTGCGGGTGTCTCGACGCAGTACCTCTCCGAGGTCGAGCGTGGCCGCAAGGAGCCGAGCTCGGAGATCCTGGGCGCCGTCGCCGGGGCCCTGGGCCTCCGCCTCGTCGACCTCAGCGCCCGGCTGACACGGTCACTCTCCACCAGGCCGTCCGGTCCGGTCGCCCTCGCTGCCTAGGCAGTCAGCAGCTTCCGGCTGTCCAGAACACCGTCCACGACGCCGTACGCCACCGCCTCCTGCGCGTTCAGCACCAGGTCGCGGCCGGTGTCCTCGCGCAGCCGCTCCACGGTCTGCCCCGTGTGGCGCGACATGATCGCCTCCATCTCCGCGCGCAGCCGGACGATCTCCTTGGCCTGCAGCGCCAGGTCGGGCAACGCACCCTGTCCGCCTCCTGACGGCTGGTGCAGCACCACCCGGGCGTGGGGCAGGACCATCCGGCGCCCCGAGTCCCCGCCCGCCAGCAGCACCGCGGCGCTCGACGCGGCCTGGCCGACGCACGTCGTACCGACCGGGGAACCGATGAACTGCATGGTGTCGTAGATCGCGAGCATGGCGGTGACCGAGCCCCCGGGTGAGTTCAGGTAGATGTTGATCGGCGACTCCCGGCCCTCGGACTCCAGGTGCAGCAGCTGGGCGATGACCACGTTGGCGACCCCGTCGTCGATCTCGGTGCCGATGTAGATGATCCGGTCGGTGAGCAGCCGGCTGTAGATGTCGACGGCGCGCTCCCCGCGGATCGTCTTCTCCACGACGCTGGGGATCGTGTAGCTGCTCATCACAGCACCCCCAGCCCGACCCGGCGTGCTACGCGGGCAGGCGTCACGGCCGCCACATCGCTGAGGATCTCGTCCACGAAGCCGTACTCGCGGGCCTCCTCCGCGGTGAACCAGCGGTCCCGGTCGGAGTCCGCCTCGACCTTCTCCACAGGTTGGCCGGTGTGCTCGGAGATGAGCCGCGTCATCACGTTCTTGGTGTGCTCGAGGTTCTCGGCCTGTATCTCGATGTCGACCGCCGTTCCGCCGATGCCCGCGGACCCCTGGTGCATCAGCACCCGCGAGTGCGGCAGCGCGTAGCGCTTGCCTCGCGTGCCGGCCGAGAGCAGGAACTGACCCATGCTCGCCGCCAGCCCCATGGCCAGGGTGCTGACGTCGTTGGGGATCAGCCGCATCGTGTCGTAGATGGCGAGCCCCGCGGAGACCGAGCCGCCCGGCGAGTTGATGTAGAGACTGATGTCCCGGTGCGGGTCCTCGGCCGAGAGGAGCAGCAGCTCGGCGCACAGCCGGTTGGCGATCGCGTCGTCCACCTCCTGGCCCAGGACGATGATCCGCTGGTGCAGCAGGCGGGCGGTGAGCTGGTCGTCGAGCGAGCCGCTGACGGGGTCGCGCTGGTTGGTCTGGTTCATTGCTGGATTCATGGGGGCACCTCCGGGTCGTGGAACCCCAGCCTCCGCACCGCGCCCGTCGTACTCCAGCGAATCTGCCGTGAGCCGTTCTGCCCTGAGCAGAAGTCCTTGTCATCTCGCGTGCAGCGTTACATGATTACTTCATTACAGACTTTCAGGAGGCGTGATGACGACGAACAAGAGCGAGATCGCGGGGTGGCTCCGCGGCCGCCTGCCCGACGAGTGGTTCACCGGCCCGGCCGAGGTGACGATCGACCGCGAGGAGATCCTCGTGCTGGGCATTCTTCCCGCCCCCGAGGGCATCGAAGGCGACACCGACGGGCCGGAGATGACCGAGGCGGCGCACGGACGGATCTCCCGCTTCCGGGAGGACACCCGCGACGACCGGATCGCCATCGCCCGCGAGGCCGAGCACCGCTTCGGTCGCAAGGTCGCATGGGGAGCCGAGTGCGGACCGGTGCGCGGGGTGTTCACCAACCTGGCCGTGCCGGTGATGACCCGGCTCCGCCAGCGCGACCGCGTCGTCCTGGACACCCTGGTCGAGGCCGGCGTGGCACGCAGTCGCGCGGACGCTCTCGCATGGTGCGTGCGGCTCGTGGGCGAGCACACCGAGGACTGGCTCCGGGACCTGCGCGAGGCGATGACCAGCGTCCAGCGGCTGCGCGAGCAGGGACCTGACTCAGGCGGCGCCGCGAAGGACTGAACGCATCGCGTTCCTCGCATCCTCGAACGCCTCGGGCGAGTCGCCGGCCGTGAGCTCCACGATGGCTCCCTCGTGGATCACGGCCAGCTGTCTCCCCAGGGCGGCCGGTGATGAGAATCCAGCCTCGGCCACCAGCCCGGCGTAGAGGTCGCGGACCCACTCCTTCTCGCGGCGTACGACGCGGGTCGCCGCCGACGACTGCGTGGACAGCTCGGCGTAGGCGTTGACGAAGCCACAGCCGCGGGTGCCCTGCGCCATCCAGGACTCGAGCGCGTCGATCACCACCAGCGGCCGGTCGGCGCCGCTCTCCGTCGACGACAACAGGTGCGCCTCGACGTGGGTCTGCCATCGCCTGGCCCGGGCCTCGAGGTAGGCGACCACGAGGCCGTCCTTGGACCCGAAGCGGTCGTAGATCGTCTTCTTCGTGGTTCCGGCGTGCTCGGCGACGAGGTCCATCCCCACTGTGTTGATGCCGCGCCCGTAGTAGAGCTCGCTCGCAGCCTCGAGGATCCGGCGCGCAGCGGGCGTCAGCATGGGTTCGTCGGTGGTGGTGGTCATCGGGCATCGCCTCCTGGTGTACTGCGAGTATACCGACCGGTGTGGTTACCTGGTCCACATGCCATCTCCACCCTTCTTCCGCCAGCACGCCGGCGCCCTCTCCTCGGTGGCGCTGGTGGTGACCTGGAGCTCCGGGTTCGTCGGTGCCGAGCTGGCCAGCCGGGCCGGGGCGCTCCCGCTGACCCTGCTCGGCTGGCGGTTCATGCTGCTGGCCGCGCTCCTCGTCGTGGTCGCTCGGCTGCGTCGTACGCCGTGGCCGACCTGGCGCGCCTGGCGACGACAGATCGTGCTGGGCGTGCTCAGCCAGGCCGCCTACCTGTTGTTCGTCTTCGAGGGCGTGACGCACGGCGTCCCCGGAGGCACCGCGGCCCTGATCGCGGCGCTGCAGCCGCTGCTCGTCGCTACCGTGGCCGGCCGGCTCCTCGGTGAGCACAGCTCGCCGAGGATGTGGCTCGGCATGCTCCTGGGGCTGGCTGGCGTGACGATCGTGGTCTCCGGAGACCTCGGCGTCAGCGAGGCGCCGCTGTGGGCGTTCCTGCTGCCGAGCGCCGGGATGTTGTGCCTGGCAATCGGCACGGTCCTCGAGCGCCGCCTCCGCCCGGCGGAGAGCCTGCTGGAGACGATCTTGATGCAGTCCGTGGTGACTGCCGTCGTGCTGATGGCCCTCGCGCTCGCCTTCGGTCAGGCGACGCCGCCGGCCTCAGCGGACTTCTGGCGGGCGATCGTGTGGCTGATCGTGCTGTCCAGTCTCGGCGGCTACGTGATGTACGTGTTCGTGACGAGGAGACAAGGCGCGACCGTGGTCAGCACGCTGCTGTTCCTCACGCCGCCGACCACGATGTTCTGGGTCTACCTGATGTTCGGTGAGCGCCTCACTGTCGCCGGCCTGGTCGGGCTCGGAGTCAGCGCAGTGGGCGTCTGGCTGGCGCTCGGCAGGCGCCGCGCGGTCGAACCCGCGCGGGCCTCCGTCGACGGGGTCAGGCGTACTTGACCGGGAGGTGCTTGATCCCGTTGATCCAGCCGTGGCGAAGCCGGACCGCGTCGCCGGTCTGCTCGATGTCCGGCATCCGGTCGGCGATGGCGTTGAACATCACCTCGACCTCGAGGCGGGCCAGGTTGGCGCCGATGCAGTAGTGCGCACCGTGTCCACCGAACGCCAGGTGCGGGTTCGGGTCGCGCGTGATGTCGAAGCTGGTCGGGTTCTCGAAGACGTCCTCGTCGTGGTTGCCGCTGGCGTAGAAGATGCCGACGCGCTCGCCCTTCTTGACCGGCTGGCCTCCGACCACGACGTCGTTGAGGGCCGTGCGCTGGAAGACGGTGACTGGCGTCGCCCACCGGATGATCTCGTCGGTGGCGCTCTTCGCGCGATCCAGCTTGTACAGCTCCCACTGGTCGGGGTGCTGGAAGAACGCGTTCATCCCGTGGGTGATGGCGTTGCGCGTGGTCTCGTTTCCGGCGACGGCCAGCATGATCACGAAGTAGCCGAACTCGTCCTCACCGAGCTTCTGTCCATCCATGTCGGCGTGGACCAGCTTGGTGATGATGTCGTCCTTGGGGTTCTTCAGCCGGTCGTCGGCCATCTCCATCGCGTAGCCGAGGATCTCGGCGGCGGCCACGTCCGGCTGCCCGCCGTACTCCGGGTCGTCTCCGGCAAGCATCTGGTTGGACCAGTCGAACAGCTTGCGCCGGTCCTCCTGGGGTACGCCGAGCAGGTCGGCGATCGCCTGCAACGGGAGCTCGGCGGCCACCTCCTCGACGAAGTCGCCGGAGCCCTTGGCCAGGGCGTCGTCGATGATCTTGTTGGCCCGGCCGATGAGCACGTCGTGCAGGGCGTTCATCGCCCGGGGGGTGAACCCGCGGCTGATCAGCTGGCGGGTCCGGGTGTGCACCGGCGGGTCCTGGTTGATCAGCATGATCTGCTGCAGCTCGACCTGGTCACGCGTCATGTCCGGGCCGAAGCGGATGATGGCGCCGTTCTCGGCGCTGGAGAAGTCCTTGCTGTTCTTCGACACCGCAGAGATGTCCGCGTGCTTGGTCACCGCCCAGTAGCCGTCGTCGTTGAACCCGGCGCTCGCACCCTCGTTCTGGGCGACCCACCACACCGGCGCGGTCTTGCGCAGCTCGATGAACTCCTCGAGCGGGATGGACCCCTCACACAGGATCGGGTCGGTCGGGTCGAACCCTGTGGGCAGGGTTGGCGAAGCGGTCACAGCAGAAACCTCCAGGAATCTGAAACACGTTCTAGTCCCAGATCTTGACATACTCTCGGTTTGTTAGGAAGAGCCGACGCGCCCCGAATCGGTCACCCGGTTTGCCGCCAACGAGAACGTGTTCTAGTTTTATACCATGGGAAACCCGGTCATCATCGAAGCCGTCCGCACTCCTCTCGGCAAGCGCAACGGGGGGCTGGCTGGTGTGCACCCGGGCGAGCTGCTCGGCTTCGTCCAGCGCGAGGTGCTCACCCGCGCGGGCGTCGATCCCGAGCTCGTCGAGCAGGTCGTCGGCGGCTGTGTCTCCCAGGCGGGCGAGCAGTCCAACGACATGGTGCGCCGCGCCTGGCTGCACGCAGGACTCCCCCAGCCCACCGGCGCGACCACGATCGACGCCCAGTGCGGCTCGGGCCAGCAGGCCGCCCACCTGGTCAACGACATGATCAAGGCCGACACGATCAAGGTCGGCATCGCGTGCGGTGTCGAGTCGATGAGCCGGATCCCGCTCGGCGCCAACGTCCCCCCAGGAGCCGGTGACCCCCGTCCGGAGTCGTGGAGCATCGACATGCCCAACCAGTTCCTGGGTGCCGACCGCATCGCGGGAAACCGTGGCCTCACCCGTGAGGACCTCGAGGTCTTCGGTGCCGCGTCGCAACGCAAGGCCCGGGTAGCCGTCGACGAAGGCCGTTTCGAGCGGGAGATCGCGCCTCTGGAAGCACCGGTGATGGACAAGGAGACCGGCAAGCCGACCGACGAGCTCCGGCTGGTCTCCGCTGACGAGGGACTCCGCGACACCACGCTCGAGGGCCTGGCCAAGCTGCGAACGGTGCTGCCCGACGGCCTGCACACCGCAGGCACCTCGTCACAGATCAGCGACGGCGCCTCCGCGGTCCTGATCATGGACGCCGACGTGGCGAACGCACTGGGCATCACCCCGCGCGCCCGGATCGTGGACCATGCCCTCGTCGGGTCGGATCCCTACTACCACCTCGACGGACCGATCGACGCGACCCGACGCATCCTCGAGCGCACCGGGATGTCCCTCTCGGACTTCGACCTGTTCGAGGTCAACGAGGCGTTCTCCTCCGTGGTCCTCTCGTGGGCGCAGCAGACCGGTGCCGACCAGGAGCGCCTCAACGTCAACGGTGGCGCGATCGCCCTGGGTCACCCGGTCGGCTCGACCGGCACCCGGCTGATCACGACAGCGCTGCACGAGCTCGAGCGCCGCGACGCACACCGCGCGTTGATCTCGATGTGCGCCGGCGGCGCCATGGCGACCGGCACGGTCATCGAGCGGCTCTAGGCCCTAGGGTCGAGGCCATGTTCGCGTGGTCGCAGGACGAGCTGGCTGTCAGGGACGCGGTCCGGGCCTTCGTCGACAAGGAGGTCCGCCCTCTTCAGGACGATCTCGAGCACGGCGACCTTCCGCCGTACGCACTGATCCGGAAGTTCTTCGCCACCTTCGGGCTGGACGTGATGGCCGGCGAGACCTTCGACAAGACCATCGCCGCGGCCGAGGCCACCGAGTCGGGCCAGGAACCACCGAGAGGTTCGGGCGGCGGGCTCGATCCCGCGCTGGCAGTGATCCCACAGATCGAGCTCGTGAAGGTCTCGATGGGCATCCCTGCGGCGATCGGTGTCTCGATCGGCCTGGCCGCAGGCACCATCAACGCCAGTGGCTCGATCGAGCAGCGCAAGCGGTGGGCACGCGACCTGATGACCTTCGAGAAGGTGGGCGCGTGGGCCATCACCGAGCCCGACGCGGGGTCCGACGCCTTCGGCGGCATGCGTACGACGGTGAAGCCGGACGGCGACGAGTTCGTGCTCAATGGCCAGAAGACCTTCATCACCAACGGTCCGTACGCCGACACGATCGTCGTCTACGCCAAGCTGGACGACGGATCTGGCCAAGGAACAACACAGGATCGCAGGGACCAGCCGGTGCTGACCTTCGTGCTCGACGCGGGCATGGAAGGGCTCACCCGGTCCAAGCCGCTGAAGAAGATGGGGATGAACTCCTCCCCCACTGGCCAGCTCTTCTTCGACCACGTCCGGCTCGGCCGCGACCGGCTGCTCGAGGGCCGCTCCGGGGACGGCCGCGAGTCGGCGCGCTCCAACTTCGTCGTCGAGCGCGTCGGGATCGCGACGCTGTCCCTCGGCGTGATCGAGGAGTGCCTGCGGCTGTGCGTCGACTACGCCAAGGCGCGTGAGCTCTGGGGCAAACCGATCGGCGACCTGCAGCTGATCCAGCTCAAGCTGGCCGAGATGGAGGTCGCGCGGATCAACGTGCAGAACATGGTCTTCAAGGGCATCGCCGCGCGCCGCGGCGAGATCGAGATGGACCTCGCCGAGGCGTCGGCGATCAAGCTCTACTCGTCCCGCGCCGCCACCGAGGTGGCGATGGAGGCGGTACAGCTCTTCGGCGGCAACGGCTACATGGCCGAGTACCGCGTCGAGCAGCTGGCCCGCGACGCGAAGAGCCTGATGATCTACGCGGGCTCCAACGAGGTGCAGGTGACCCACGTCGCCAAGGGCCTGCTCCGCCGCTAGCTCTCTCGTCCCAGCAGCGCGCGCACGCGTCGCAGGGCGAGGCTGGCACCGGCCCGGACGGTTGCCGGCGCGTGCAGCTCGTCCAGCACCGGAGCGCGCATCCGGGTCCAGTCGGGGTCGCTCGGCGAGGGCGCCTCCGGGCTGCTGCCCACGGGTCCGAGCGCAAGGTCCATCGCCTCGCGCACGCCCAGCAGGGGCAGGCCGTCCCGGGGCAGCCAGGTCTGTCCGGCACGGCAGACCATGTCGTGCCGCAGGCTGGCGATCAGCGCGGTCACCGTCCAGAACGGTGCGGCCGAGAGCGCTGCCGTGCCCAGGCCGACCAGCGGTGCCGGCACCGGAAGTGTGGGCACGCGGACGCGCAGCAGGCCCGCCGCTCGTGAGCATTCGGCGAGCAGCTTGGAGTACGGCAGCACGTTGGGTCCGCCGATGTCGAGGGCACCGGTCAGGCGGTCGTCGGCGAATGCCTCGACCATGGCCCGCAGGACGTCGCTCACGGCTATCGGCTGCACCTTGTGCTCCAGCCAGCTCGGCACCGGCTGGACCAGGAGCAGGGTGGCCAGCTGCCGGATCACCTCGAAGGAGGTCGACCCGGCGCCGAGCACGACGCCGGCACGCAGCGCGAGCACCGTGCGGTCGGATGTCTGGGCCTCGGCGAGCACGCGCTCGACCTCCAGGCGAGAGGAGATGTGGCGGGAGAGCTCTGCATCGGGGACATCCGGAACCAGTCCGGACAGGTAGACGATGCGGCGTACGCCGGTCTCCGCGACCACGTCCCGGACGACCTCGGCTCCGAGCCGGTCGCGGTCCTCGAACATCCTCGAGTCCAGCGAGTGGACGAGGTAGCAGACCCCGTCGACGTCGGTGAGAGCCAGCCGCACCGCGTCCTCGTCGGTGACGTCGCAGCGCACCCAGTCGACCTCGTCCCCCCACGCGAACCGCTTGGGTGCCGGGACAGAGGACGACGCAGCGACGACGGTGTGGCCGGCCTCCAGGAGCGCCGGGACCAGGCGGGAGCCCACGTAGCCGGTGGCCCCCAGGACCAGGATCCTCACTTCTCGCCCAGGTGCCGCAACAGGTTGTGGGCGAAGCGACGTCCCATCCCGGCCATCACAGCGCGGATGGCACCCTCGACGGGGCGGCGCATGGCCTTGGGGAAGGGCAGCTCGACACTCACGCCGAGCTCGATGGACACCCGCGTGCCCGAGCCCGCCTCCTCCAAGTGGTACTCCCCGTGCACCTCGGTCTTCTCCTCGATGCGCTGCGGGTCGTGCTCGAAGCCGATCCGCTTGGGCTCGTCGAAGGTCATCACCTCGGTGAACGTCGAGCCGATGTCCTTGCCGAGGACGGGCACCTTCGTGACGTGCCAGGTCCACCGGTCGCCGTCCACGTCGATCTTGTGGAGGTACGGCGTCAGCTTCGGCAGGAGCTTGGGGTCCGTCAGCGCGTCCCAGATGTCCTTGCGGGAGGACTTCAGAGTTGCTGCGGACTTGTTGCTCGCGGTGAAGCGGGTCATGGGGTCTCCTCGGGTCGGGCCAAACCTATCGACCGGCCAACATCGTCCTTGGAACCCCTCTCAGGTGCCACCGGAGTAGGCTCGTGAAACATCGAGGTGAGGGGGGTCACATGCCAGCGTTCGTGTGGCTGCTGATCTGGGCCGTGGTGATCGCGACCGTGGCAGCGTTCTACGTGCGTGAGAAGCGGTCCGGCCGCAACGAAGTCGCCGACTTCGACCGCCACCAGCACGACGCCGCCGGCGAAGCCGGCATCAACGCTGACATGCGTGGACCCAACGGTCCGTCCTCGACGCTCATGGGCTGAGCTCAGGCCCCGTAGACCGGATCGGGTGTCGCTGCCTGGCGGATCAGTTCCCTGACCGCGGTTCCTACTTCTGCGGCGTCCCAGCGACGGCCGATGTCCTGCTTCGGCCCGTGCCGCCAGCCCTCCTCGACGCAGAGCTGGCCGCCCTCGATCTCCAGAACGCGGCCGGTGATGTCGCAATCCTCGGAGGCGAGCCAGGCGACCACCGGTGAGTTGTTGGCCGGGTCCATCGCGTCGAACTCGCCGCCTCCCTCGCCATTCCCTTGAGCCATCATCTCGGGGAACGCTCCCTCGGTCATCCGGGTGCGTGCGACCGGCGCGATCGCATTGACGCCCACCCCGTAGCGACCCAGCTCGGCTGCGGCGACCAGCGTCATCCCGGCGATGCCGGCCTTCGCGGCGGAGTACGTCGTCTGCCCGATGGAGCCCTGCATCCCAGCACCCGACGAGGTGTTGATGACCCGCGCGACTCGTTGGCGACCTTCCTTTGCCTCACTGCGCCACCATGCCCCGGCGTGCCGCAGTGGTGCGAAGTGGCCCTTGAGATGGACCCGGATCACGGCGTCCCACTCCTCCTCGGAGGTGTTCACCAGCATCCGGTCGCGCACGAAGCCGGCGTTGTTGACCAGGACGTCGAGACCGCCGAAGGAGTCGATCGCCTGCTGCACCATGGCGGCGGCCTGCTCGAAGTCGGCTACGTCGGCGCCGTTGGCCACCGCCTCGCCACCCATCCCCTCGATCTCGGCGACCACCTCATGAGCGACCTCGGAGGCCGACCCCTCACCCGAGCCCGACGTACCCAGGTCGTTGACCACGACCTTGGCGCCCTGGCGGGCGAGCTCGAGGGCGTGCGCGCGACCGATGCCACGACCCGCTCCGGTCACGATCGCGATGCGTCCTTGGAGAATTCCGGTCACTGCTGCTCCTTCTGGGCGACGTGCAGGCTCTGTACCACTAGGAAGGCTGGCGGCTCGCCGCCGCCGTGGCACTCCACGGAGGCGCCGGAGACGTAGGAGGCGAGGTCGGAGGCCAGGAAGGCGACGACGTTGCCGACCTCGGCAGGATCGGCCATCCGGCCGAGCGGGATGGTGGCCTCGATCGCGGCGACGGTGTCGTCTCCGCCGTAGTGGTCGTCCGTCTGCTCGGTGCGGCACAGACCCACGTCCACCGAGTTGACGCGCACCTTGGGTCCCCACTCGACAGCCAGCGACCTGGTCAGGCTGTCCACACCGGCCTTGGCTGCGCCGTACGCCGCAGTGCCGGGCGAAGGTCGCAGCGCGGACACCGACGAGATGTTCACGATCACCCCGCCGGTCGGCTGCGACTGCATGACGGCGTTCGCCGCCTGCGCGACGACCAAGGGGGCGGTGAGGTTGAGGCCGAGGATCTTCTCGTGGAAGCGCGGGGACGCATCGGCTGCCGGCGCGTACGGCGCGCCACCGGCGTTGTTGACGAGCAGGTCGAGCCGACCGTGCTCCTCCACGACTGACTGCACCATCGCCGCGACTGCCTCGGGGTCGCGGACATCGCACTGCAGGTGGGTGGTGCCGGCTGCCGGGCTCTCCACCGCGGAGCGCGCACAGGTGACCACCGATGCTCCCGCAGCGACGAGCACCTGGGCGATGCCCGCGCCGATGCCCTGGGAACCGCCGGTGACGAGGGCGACGCGACCGGTGAGATCGAGTTCCAGGCTCACGTGCCCTCCTGAGGTTGACGGGTCTCACACAGACGGCGGGACCAAGCGACTGTTAGGCTACCAAGCAAACGTTAGGTTTGGTACGCAGTCAAAGGGTGGGCAATGGGCATCTCCAGCGAGCTGGACGAGCGCGGCATCCGCGTGATCACGATGAGCTACCCGCCGGTGAACGCACTCCCGGTCCAGGGGTGGTTCGACCTCGCCGACGCGCTGGACGAGGCAAGTCGCGACATGGGCACCCATGTCGTGGTGCTCCGCGCCGAGGGCAAGGGCTTCAACGCCGGCGTGGACATCAAGGAGATGCAGCAGACCGAGGGCTTCGACGCCCTGATCGGCGCCAACCGCGGCTGCTTCGCCGCGTTCCGTGCGGTCTATGAATGCGCGGTCCCGGTGATCGCCGCGGTCAACGGCTTCTGCGTGGGCGGCGGCGTCGGTCTCGTCGGAAACGCTGACTGCATCGTGGCGAGTGACGACGCCTTCTTCGGGATCCCGGAGGTCGACCGTGGCGCCCTCGGCGCCGCCACCCACCTGTCCCGGATGGTCCCCCCGCACCTGATGCGCACCCTCTACTTCACCGGCCGCAACATCTCCGCCAGCGACCTCGTGCAGCACGGGTCGGTGCTGGAGGTGGTCCCCCGCGACCAGCTCGACGACGCCGCGCTCACGGTCGCCGCCGAGATCGCCCGCAAGGACACCCGGGTGATCCGGATGGCCAAGGAGGCGATCAACGGCATCGACCCGATCGACGTGAACAAGAGCTACCGGTTCGAGCAGGGCTTCACCATGGAGCTCAACCTCGCGGGCGTCGCCGACGAGCACCGAGATCTGTTTGTAGAAGGGCAGAGCGCTGGCACCGACAAGTCAAGGAGAACCTCCGAGTGAGCATGCCCAGCAAGGTGATGACGGCAGAGGACGTCGTCGCCCGGATCGAGGACGGGATGACCGTCGGGATCGGCGGCTGGGGGTCGCGACGCAAGCCGATGGCGCTGGTCCGCGCGATCCTGCGCACCGACCTCAAGGACCTCACGATCGTGTCGTACGCCGGCCCGGACGTGGGCCTGCTCCTCCAGTCCGGCAAGGCAGCCAAGGTCGTCTACGCGTTCGCGACCCTGGACTCCATCCCACTGGAGCCGCTGTTCTCCCGGGCCAGGCAGGAGGCGACCGCTTCGTTCCGCGAGTGGGACGAGGGCATGTTCCAGACCGGACTCCGCGCCGCCGCCCAGCGGCTCCCGTTCCTGCCGGTGCGCGCCGGGCTCGGCTCCGCCGTACTCGAGAACGACCCGACCTTGAAGACCGTCAGCAGTCCGTACGACGATGGCGAGACCCTCGTCGCCGTACCCGCCCTGGAGCTCGACGTCGCACTGGTGCACATGAACCGCGCCGACCAGTTCGGCAACGCGCAGTACCTCGGACCCGACCCCTACTTCGACGACCTGTTCTGCATGGCGGCCAAGGAGGCCTACGTCTCGACGGAGCAGATCATCGACACCGCAGGGATGACCGTGGACGCCGCCCTCCAGACGATGCTGCTCAACCGCACGATGGTCGCTGGCGTCGTGGAGACGCCCAACGGCGCGCACTTCACCACGTGCACCCCGACCTACGAGCGCGACGAGAAGTTCCAGAAGGCCTACGCGACCGCGGCGAAGACGCCCGAGGACTGGGCCGAGTTCGAGCAGCGGTTCCTCTCCGGGAGCGAGCAGGACTACCAGGACGCAGTCGAAGCGTTCGCCCAGGAATCTTCTGTGGGGGAGGCGTGATGAGTGACGTGACCCGCGCGGAGTACTGCGCGATCGCCATCGCCGACTGCTTCGCCGACGACGGCGAGATCATGGGCAGCCCGATGGGTCTGCTCCCGAGCCTGGGCGCGCGCCTGGCCAAGCTCACCTCCAACCCGCTGCTGATGATCACCGATGGCGAGGCGCGGATCCTGCAGGGCGCTCCTCCGCTGGGCGTGACCCAGGACGTGGTCGAGGGCTGGATGCCGTTCCGGCTCGTGCTCGAGTCGGTCGTGACCTACGGCAAGCGCCACGTGATGATGGGCGCCACCCAGATCGACCGCGAGGGCAACCAGAACATCTCTGCCATCGGTGAGTGGGCCCAGCCGAAGCGGCAGCTGCTCGGCGTGCGCGGCGCCCCGGGCAACACGGTCAACAACAAGACCTCCTACTGGGTCCCCAAGCACTCCTCCCGCGTCTTCGTCGACAACGTGGACATCGTCTCCGGCGTCGGCCGGACGCGTGCCGAGGCCGCAGGGCCGGCCGCCACCAGGTTCCACCAGGTGCACCGCGTGGTCAGCGACCTCGGCGTCTTCGACTTCAACGGCCCGGACCACACCATGCAGTTCGTCTCGGTGCACCCGGGCGTGACGGTCGAGGACGTGCAGGCTGCGTCGTCCTTCGAGATCGCCCTGCCTGATCTGGGGGGCCTGGATCCGGCAAGGTCCCCGCCACCCGGGAGCCCTCCCCCGGTGAGCTGATGCTGATCCGGGAGATGCTCGACCCGAAGTCGCTGCGCGACCGCGAGGTGCCGCCGGTCTCCCCGACCGAGTTGGCCCAGGAGACGACACCGTGATCGAGCAGCTGCTCCGGACGCCGCTCACCGAGCTGGTCGGCGTACGCCATCCCGTCGTGCAGACCGGCATGGGCTGGGTCGCGGGGCCGCGTCTCGTCGTCGGTACGGCGAACGCCGGTGGCCTCGGCATCCTGGCGAGCGCCACGATGACCTTCGAGGAGCTCGAGCGCGCGATTCTCGAGGTGAAGGTCCGCACCGAGCAGCCGTTCGGGGTCAACCTGCGCGCCGATGCGAGCGACGCCGGCGACCGGGTCGACCTGCTGATCAAGCACCAGGTCAAGGTCGCCTCGTTCGCGCTGGCTCCCAAGAAGGAGCTGATCGCCAAGCTCAAGGACCACGGGATCGTGGTGCTGCCGAGCATCGGTGCCGCTCGGCATGCCGAGAAGGTCGCGGCCTGGGGTGCGGACGCAGTGATGATCCAGGGCGGTGAGGGCGGTGGCCACACGGGCAGCGTCCCGACCACGCTTCTCCTGCCCACCGTCCTCGACGCCGTCGACATCCCGGTGGTCGCGGCGGGTGGCTTCTTCGACGGGCGCGGCCTCGCGGCCGCACTCTCCTACGGCGCCGCCGGCATCGGCATGGGCACGCGGTTCCTGCTGACCCAGGACTCGACAGTGCCGGATGCGGTCAAGCAGCGCTACCTCGACGCCGACCTCAACGGCACCGTGGTGACCACGAAGGTCGACGGCATGCCCCACCGGATGCTCCGGACCGATCTGGTGAACGAGGTCGAGGAGACCAGCGGCCTCCGGCGGCTCGTCCCGACGGCACGCCGGACACTGGAGTTCAAGCAGATGAGCGGGATGTCCTGGCGCCAGCTGGCCGTGGACGGACGAGCGATGCGCAAGGAGCAGGGACGCACCCTCGCGCAGATGACCCTGGCCGCCAACACGCCGATGATGCTCAAGGCCGGGCTGGTCGAGGGCGACACCAACGCCGGCGTGCTGGCCAGCGGGCAGGTGGTGGGTCTGATCGATGATCTGCCCACCTGCGAGGAGCTGGTGGAGCGCGTGGTCATCCAGGCCGCCGAGTGTCTTCGGCGTACATCGGACTACGTCGTGGCCGACTAGCCGTACACGCCTGGAGCCCGACCGTGTCCTCTATGTCCGCCGACTGAACCTCACGTCACCGTTGGGCAGCCGACTGGCGTCGTAGCTGTCGTCGTGGGCTCGGTGGTGGTGCCACGAACACAACAGGACGCCGTCCTTGAGGTCTGTGCGGCCACCCTGGGCCCAGGGTCTGCCCCAGTGGTGCGCCTCGCACCAGGCGGCGGGGACCGTGCATCCCTCGGCGCGGCACTCCCGGTCGCGGATGATCATCGCTTTGCGTTGGGCGGGGCGGAACAGTCGGGAGGTTCGGCCCAGGTCGAGGACCTCGGACTTCCCACCCAGCACGGCCGGGATGATCTGGGCGGTGCAGGCCAGCCGGCGTACCTCTGCCGCGGTCAGCTTCTCTGCGGGACCGAGCTCGCCGGTGCCGAGCTCCTTGCGCAGCTCCTCCAACGACACCGTCACGATCAGCGTGGTCGCGTCCCCGCCATGAGCCGGCAGCCGCTTCGGGTCGCAGCGCTTCGAGCAGGGAGCAGAACGCCTGCCCGCGCTTGCGGTCGACCGGGATCCGGTCGGCCTCCCCGATCCCCGGGTGCCGCGGTGAGGTGAACGCCTCGAGGTAGGTGTGCAGCCGGGTCGCGACCGCGTCGGGGACGTTGATGGTGATCCGGGTGGTGCCGTCACCGAGCCGTGTGGAGACCAGGCTGGTGCGTCGCTCGGCGCGCCGTTCCTCCTTCGCGAGCTGCTCGGCCTCGTGCTGCTCACCGATCTCGGGCGCCACGATGTCCAGGATCCGCCGACCCAGGATCCGCAGCTCACGTGGACCGAACTCGCCCGCCTGGGCGACCAGGTGCGCTTCGGCGGCCGCGAGCACCTCGACCGGAAGCTTGTCGGCCGGCAGCTCATCGAGGGCACGGGTGATCACCAGGGCCTGCGCCACATTGAGATCACCCTCGACCGAGGGCGGCAGCGACGCCGCACCAGCGCCGGTCCAGGGCCTCGGCCAGCGCCAGGTCACGCCGGTTCGCACCGAAGTCACCTCGGGTCTCGTGGAAAAGCAAAGCGGCCACGTCGCGCGCGCCCTCGGCCAGGGCGACGTCGTCGGCCACGGCCATCAGCCGCAGTCTCAACGCCGTCAGCCGCGAATCCAGCCGGGCCAGGCGCAGCAACGCCGTCCGCTTGTCAGCGGGGTCCATGAACACGACCTGCAGATCGGTCGTCTCCTTGAGCGCATCTTCGATGGCGTCGGCACAGGCGAGCACCGGATGAACAGCAGCACGATCGAACGTCGAGCTCACCCCGGCACCTCCTGCAGGCAACAACAGCCAACACATCTCAGGTGTCGATCCAGCGCGCCCATTGACCGGGCGAACCAGACGGTCGGGGCTGACCACTGGCATCTCGATGGATCGAACTTGTGTTCGATTCTACAGAGAAATCGTCGGTTGTGCAAGGGGTGGACCGAACTTTTTGCATTTTCGCTGCGTGACGCAGCGATCACCTATGCTCTCGACGCCGGAGTACCGCTGCGGGACGCCCAGACCCTGGCTCGGCACGCTGACCGCGCACCACCGAGCACTACGACCGCGCCCCAGGCACGCTCGACCGCCACGGCGTCCACTACCTCATCGCATACATCGCCGGCGTCTAGCTCGGTCGTCACGGCTGCGTCGACACCACGCACTTAGACCTAGGAGAACGCACGCTCATTGCCGTGGACGACTGTCAGCGGGAGGAGATGTGGTCAACGACCCCCAGTTCGCTAGACGCGGGAGTTGGTTCGGGCCCCGAATGCGCCGGCCGGCCGCCCAGCATGCGTCCGCTGCTAGGAATCGAGAAGCCGTTGTCCGTAGGCTTCTGCGGTGAACACCACCGCCGCGGGACCTTGGACCAGATCGTTTATGTGTTGCAGGACCAGCGGGCACGACGGCGGCTTTCACAGGGCAATGAACTCACGAATTGCACGGGGAATCAGATGAACGCGCAGCCTTCCGGGTGGTACCCCGACCCAGGCGACTCTTCACAGCTGCGGTACTGGAGCGGAAGCGCCTGGACAGATCAGCGGAGTCCGCGAAATCCAGCCTCCCCGCCGGCATGGAGCACGCCACCGCCACCGCCGGTCGCCACCGGGAAGTGGTACTTCGTCGTCACCATCGCCACCGCCGGCTTGCTCGCGGCGGTGCCCTTCTTCCACGCCGCCTCGCGCCTCGACAGGCCGCAACTCCGTAAAGTTGGTGCGGGGATGGCAGCCGGAAGTCTCCTCGGCTACGCGCTGTTTGCCGTGTCCCCTACCGACAGCACCGGCCAGGCGACGGGATGGCTGTCGAACGTGGCGGTGTTCATCCTGCTCGCCGTGATGGTTGTGGCCACGCTCCTGTTGATTGGCCTCAGACGAGAGGTCTACAACCCCTCCGTTGTTGCCCTGCCGCCCGACCGTAATCAGGGCGCCATGGCGAGTGTCGAGGAGGCACGGCGAAAGAGGAACGAGGCACGACAGCTTGCCGTCAAGGACCCCATGATGGCTCGAGAGCTGGGAATTGGGCGCCCGGAGTCCAGGCAGGGTTACGACGACGGCGGCCTGTTGGATCTGAACCTTGCAACGGCCGAGCAGCTGAGCTCGTTGTGTGGCCTACCGCGCAACTACGCCGAGGAAGTCGTGGCATCGCGCGCAACCCTGGGGCGTTTCATGCACGTGGAGGACGCAATCGTGTACGGCCAGATCGGCGAGGAGTACGCGCCCATGGTCCGGGACCGGGCGATCGTCATTGCGGACCGATGACCTGATCGGTCGCCGATACCAATAGCCACGACCTGCGTGCGCGCCACCGAGACCCCCGCACCGACGAGTGCAAGTCCATCTGAACTATCCGTTTCTGACCGAATACCGATCCACTTGCGTCAATGCGAGCGTGGACCATCTCGTGCCCCATGCCACCACAAGTGGGTCACCGGCGGGCCGCGGCGGGCGCGCTATCGCCGGCATCTGTCGACTTGGACAACGCAGATCGCGGTTGATCCAGGCACATCTACTGATCGCACCGTCAATCTTCGGCGGGTTGTTGACACCGACGAGCATGCATTCGATGGTTTCTAGAGGATCAGTCCGGTAACAGAACGCAGGTGGGCATGTGCCACTCCCTGACATCGACACCAACGTCGGACATTCCTTCGGCCTGGTAGTCGACGGCGTCTTCAGTTCGCGCCTCACCGGAGCCTCCGGGCTGAACATGGAGCGCGACGTCGTCGAGCGCAGAGAGGAAGGTCCCGGCGGAACGGTCACCGTTCGCAAGCTCCCCGGTCCGTGGAAGTCCCCCGAGGTGACGCTGACACGAGGTCTCACCTCGGACACCAACTTCGGGAACTGGGTGAAGACGTCCCAACTGGGTCCGGGGGACGATGCAGGCAGGAGCGGAGCCGTCACCGCGTTCGACCGCGCGGGTACCCCAGTCAGGAAGTACCGGTTCACGAATGCCTGGCCGAAGAGCCTCACGATCATCAGCACCTTCGACGCCGGCGACAACCGGATCATCAGCGAGCAGCTCGTGCTGGTCTGCGAGCGCATCGAGCCTGAGTGACCTGAAACAGGCCGACCAGAAATCACGACGGCAGGGCAGGCTGGGCCAATGGAACACCGATACGCGCTGACCGTGACCTGGACCGGCAACACCGGAGAGGGCACTCTCACGTATCGCGGCTACAAGCGCACGCACACGGTCACAGCCGACGGGCCGCCGGAACTGCCGGGCTCGGCGGACCGCACCTTCCACGGCGAGCGTGAGCGGTGGAACCCGGAGCAGCTGCTCCTCGCCTCACTCTCCCAATGTCACATGTTGTCGTATCTCCACGTCTGCGTTGCCGCGGGCATCGTCGTCACCGACTACGTCGACCACCCGACGGGCTCCATGAAGACCGAGAGCGACGGAAGCGGACGGTTCACCGAGGTCGTGCTGCATCCAGCGGTCACCGTCGCCGACGCAAGCATGGTTGAGGCCGCGACGGAGGCGCACCATCGTGCGAACGAGCTGTGCTTCATCGCCAACAGCGTCAACTTCGGCGTGCGCCACGAGCCGGTCGTTGAGTCCTTGCCCTAGCCGTCCGTCCCCCGCGCAGCCACACCGTTTGCGCGGTGCAACACGGTCGGGGCGTCGTTGATGGCCTAGAGGCGTCGCTGGAACGCCAGCTCGCGGCCAAGAGCCTGGTAGCCGAGGCGCTCGTTGACGCGAATCATGTGGTCGTTCGACTCGGCGTTCCAGGTGTCGATCGAGACCACCTGGGGCTCGACCTCTGCCAGCCAGCGCATCAGGTCGGCCTTGAGGAGCAACCCGAGCCGGTGCCCGCGGTGGTCCCGGGACACTGAGGTGTCGTGCTGGTGTGCGAGGTGTGGGCTCTCGGTGTCGACCAGGACGACCGTGTGGCCCCCGAGCTCACCCGTAGTGCGGTGCCGTGCGACCACGCGATAGAGGCGGTGGCCGGACTTGACTGCGGCGTTCTCATAGTTCTGGATCCGTTCGACCGGGAACACCTCATCCTCGACGTCGAGGTCGTCGGTCGGGGCGTCGTTGATGGAGGCGGTGAGGTCGGCCAGGGCGGGAAGCATCTCGACCGGGGCGTAGCCCTCGATCCTGGACCAGCTCGTAGTCGGCCGCACGAGGTGCCGCTTCGGCGTACGCCGCGTCGACGAAACCGGCAGGCAGCTCGGCCAAGATCACCCGTCGATAGATCTCCTGGGAGGCGAGCTCGAACCCGTGTCGCTTGGCGAAGGTCTCGGTTGCCGTCGTCTGCCACCAGGCACCGCCGATCTTCGTGCGTCCCGCCGCGCGCGCGATCTCGTTGATCTCGGAGAGGAACGCCGAACCGAGACCATGACGACGGTGCTCCGGGTGTACGACGAGATAGATCCAGGCGAAGTCCTGGTTGTCCCACTCCCCCAGCTCGACCTCGGCCAGGGCCACGGGAACACCGTCCACGCACGCGAGTAGGTGCAGCTCCGGACTCTGGTCCCAGCCGTAGCGAATCCGCATCTGACGCCGGTGGTGGGTCATCTCCGGCAGCCACGGAGAGTCAGTCCGGTGGGCAGCGTTGAGGATCTGCCGATCCGCTTCGACGGCATCCGTGTCGTCGGCGTCGTACTCCCTGACCTCCATGCCACTCAGCGTGACCCCAGCCTGGACGGCTGTCGAACGAATATATTCAGTTGCCCGTCAGCGCCCGAGGGGTCACCATCGAACCAAGAGACCGAGTGCCCCGGCACGTGCACGAGAGGAGTTGTGACATGACCACGACTGTCCTTGGCCTGTCCGCAGACCACTTCTCTCACACCCGGAGCACCGTTGTTCACTCCACAGGAACCCCTCTCCACCAGCACTGACTCGCTCGACGTCGACCCCTCCTTCGTCTTCGACTTCCGCGCGTACGACGATCCCGACGACGGCCGCCAGCGCTGGTCCACCTGGCACGACGTCGAACCACTCTGTCGTGGGCCCGAACCCCGGCCCGACTGGGTGATCACCGACCGGGCCGCCATCGACACCGAGCTCGGCATTCTCAAGACCGGCAAGGAGGCCGACGTCTTCCTGCTCGAGCGCGCAGTCGACGACGGGCCGTCCGTGGTGATGGCGGCCAAGCGCTACCGCAGCCCGGAGCACCGCAACTTCCACCGCAACGCGGCCTACCGAGAGGGACGTCGCGGGCGCGACAGTCGTGAGGCGCGTGCTGCTGCCAAGGGCAGTGCCTTCGGCCGCGCGGTCGCGGCCGGCCAGTGGGCCAACGCCGAGTGGGAGTCGCTCAAGCTGTGCTGGTCGCTCGGTCTGCCGGTCCCCTACCCCGTGCAGATCGACGGCACCGAGCTGCTGATGGAGTGGATCCGGGTCGATGGCGAGACGGCGCCGCGGCTGGCTCAGTCCCGGCCCTCACTGGACCTGCTTGCGTCCTACTTCGACCAGCTCCGCGAGGCGATCGCCACGATGGCGCAGCACGGCATCGTGCACGGCGACCTGTCGGCGTACAACCTGCTGGCGGCGGGTGAACGTCTCGTCATCATCGACCTGCCACAGGTCGTGGACCTGGTGGGTAACCCGCAGGGGATGGACTTCCTGCTGCGCGACTGTGCGAACGTCTGCGCCTGGTTCCGCAGCAAGGGACTCGACAAGGACGTGGCCGACGAGCACGCGCTGTTCAGTGACGTGCTGGCCACGGCCTTCTGATCGACGTGCTCAGGGGTTGAAGGCCGGCAGCAGCCCGCGCTGCGCCAACGCACGGTTGCTCGCGTCCAGCGCGTCCATGGCAGTGGTGGCCAGGCTTCGCAGCCCGAAGGCATCCGGGTTTGCGAAGTGCTCGCGCAGCGCCGAGGTCACCAGCCGGTAGGCGAGGTCGCTCACGGACATCAGTCCCTGCTCAAACTTGTCGTCAGTCTCACGCCGCGGCACGCGGAGGAAGTCAGGCGGGGCAGGGTCCCCGAGCGCCTCCTTGATTGCTGCCGCACCCTCGGCATGCTGGTCGCCTCTCTCCACGAGGTCGCGCAGCTTCGCCAGCAGGTCCTCCTCGAAGAGGTCCGGGGTGAGGTTGGCACCGAGGCGCGCGTAGGCATGGTCGACCGCCTCGGTGATCTTCTTCTCGCGGTCGAGCACGTCGCGCAGCTGCTCCACCGTGGGCGGGTCGAGCGAGACCTGGCCCCCAGCGGCATCCATGATGCTCGCCGCGCGGCCGAGGTCGGGGATCCGGCCGGCTGAGACGAGGACCCGACAGATGGCCTTGAGATGGAACAACATCTCACTCTGGGCGAGGCTTCCGGCTGTCCGGGCAGCCTCTTTGCCCTCCGGGGAGGTAGCGCCCCCTTCTGCTGCCTCGAGGTCATGGCCGAGCGCGCACTGCACTGAGAGGTACTCCACGATCAGCGCGTGCTCGATGCGGGCGAGCTCCTCCACCTGGTCGAGCACCTGATCGCGGGTGAGCGTGTCGGTCGCAGTGGCATCGTTCATCGTCATCGCCTCCGTGATCCATCCTGAACCCGGGAGGCTCGTCTTGCCAATGGCTCAGCCGAGGCGCTCGATGATGGTCACGTTTGCCTGTCCGCCGCCTTCGCACATCGTCTGCAGGCCGTAGCGGCCACCCGTGCGCTCGAGCTCGTTGAGCATCGTCGCCATGATCCTCGTACCGGTGGCACCGATCGGGTGGCCGAGCGCGATGCCGCCTCCGTTGACGTTCACCTTGTCCAGCGGGACGTCGAGCTCACGCGACCAGGCGAGTACGACGGACGCGAACGCCTCGTTGCACTCGAAGACATCGATGTCGTCGACGGAGAGCCCGGTCTTCTCCAGCGCGTGCCGCGTGGCCCGGATCGGACCGGTCAGCATCCACACCGGGTCGTCACCGCGCACCGACAGATGGTGCACGCGGGCACGCGGAGTGAGGCCGTGTTCCTCGACCGCGCGCTCCGAGGCCACGAGCATGGCCGACGACGCATCGCAGATCTGTGAGGCCACCGCGGCGGTGATCCGGCCGCCCTCGGCCAAGGGCTTGAGCCCGGCCATCTTCTCCAGCGAGGTGTCACGTGGACACTCGTCGACGGCGAAACTCTGTCCATCGGGGAGGGCCACCGGCACGATCTCGTTCTGGAACCTGCCCTCGTCGATCGCGGTCCGCGCCCGCGTGTGCGACTCGAGAGCGAACTGCTCCATCTCCTTGCGGCTGATGTCCCACTTCTCGGCGATCATCTCCGCAGAGCGGAACTGCGAGACCTCCTGGTCGCCATACCGTGCGGTCCAGCCGGGTGACTCCGCGAAGGGAGTGGTGAAGCCGTACTGCTGGGCCACGAGCATGGCCGCGGAGATCGGGATCGCCGACATGTTCTGCAGTCCGCCGGCGACGACCAGGTCCTGCGTCCCCGACATCACGCCCTGGGCCGCGAAGTGCACCGCCTGCTGGGAGGAGCCGCACTGCCGGTCGATGGTCACGCCGGGCACGTGGTCGGGCAGTCCTGCCACCAACCACGCGGTCCGCGCGACATCGCCTGCCTGGGACCCGATCGTGTCGCAGCAGCCCATCACCACGTCGTCGACGGCCCCCGGGTCGATGCCGGTGCGCTCGACCAGCGCCTTGAGAACGTGCGCGCCCAGGTCGGCAGAGTGCAGCGTGGCGAGTGAGCCGCCGCGCTTGCCGACCGGAGTCCGGACGGCGTCGACGATGTAGGCCTCAGGCATGGGGGTCCTCCGTGGCGATCCCGTCGAGCAGGATGTGCAGGTACTGGTCGGCGACCTGTTCGGGTGAGAGGTCACCGTCGGGGCGGTACCAGCGCACAGCCACCCAGACCGTGTCGCGCAGGAACCGGTAGACCAGCTCGACGTTCAGGTCGGCACGCAGCTCACCAGCCCTGACCCCTTCGACGAGCAGTCCGGTCCAGAGGTCGCGGAAGCGGGTGTTGCGCTCACCGAGGTAGCCGAACCGGTCGAACGTGGCGAGATAGGCAGCGTCGGTCTGGAAGATCGCCACCTCGCTGTGGTGGTGGTGGATCGCGTCGAAGGAGGCACGCACGACGGCCTCGAGCTTCTCGCGAGGTGTCCGGTCGGAGGCCTCGATCGCGTCGTACTCACGCCACAGCTCCTGCTGGAAGGAGTCGAGGAGCTCGTCGACCATCGCCTCCTTGGAGTCGAAGTGGTGGTAGAGGCTCCCCGAGAGAATGCCCGCGGCGTCGGCGATGTCCCGCACGGTGGTGTTCTTGAAACCGCGCTCGGCGAACAGCCGCGCTGCGATGGCGAGCAGCTCGGAGCGTCTGGTGGGTGCCGTGGTCTCAGCCATGCTGACTGCTCACGGAGATCACCTCGCCGGTGAGGTACGACGAGTAGTCGCTGGCCAGGAACACCATCACGTTGGCCACCTCCCACGGCTCGGCAGCACGGCCGAACGCCTCGCGCTGCTTGAGCTCGTGCAGCAGTTCGTCGGAGGTGACCTTCGCCAGGAACGGGTGCATCGCCAGGCTCGGCGACACCGCGTTGATGCGGATTCCGTGGGGCGCGACATCGAGTGCGGAACACCTCGTCAGCGCCATCACGCCGGCCTTGGCCGCCGCGTAGTGGGCCTGCCCCTCCTGCGCCCGCCAGCCGATCACCGAGGCGTTGTTCACGATCACGCCGCGCTTCCCGGTCTCGATCATCTTGTTCGAGGCCGCGCGGATGCAGCGGAAGGTGCCCGTCAGGGTGATGTCGATGACCTTGCCCCACTGGTCGTCGGTCATCTCCAGGACGCTGGCGGTCCCGCCGAGGCCTGCGTTGTTGACCATGATGTCGACACCACCGAACTCGTCGGCCGCGTCGACCAGCGCCTGCACCTGCGCCTCGTCGGTCACGTCACACAGCAGGGAGCGCACCCGGTCCTTGCCGAACTCCTCGGCCAGCGACTGCTCGGCCTCGGCCAGGCGCCGCTCGTGGGTGTCGCCGAGGACGACGGCCCGCGCACCCTCTTCGAGGACACGGCGTACGACGGCCGCACCGATCCCGGCTCCCGCAGCGGCGGTTACGACCACCACTTTGTCGAGGAGGAGGTCGTGGGCCGCCACGTAGTCGGGAGTGGGCTGTTCGGGTCTGGTGGCCGTCATCGGTTGTCTCTCATCTGGGCTCCCTCGGTAGGCCGAGAACTCGCTCGGCCAGGACGTTGCGCTGGATCTCGTCGGACCCGCCGTAGATGGTGTCCGCGCGGGTGAACAGGAAGAGCCGCTGCCATTCGTCGAGGTCGTAGTCGGGTCCGGTGGTCAGCGAGTCGGCGCCTCGGACCAACATCGCGAGGTCACCCAGCGTGCGATGCCAGTTGGCCCAGAGCAGCTTGGAGATGCTCGCCTGCCGCGGCGCCTGGTCCTCGGACAGGGTGCGGAGTGCGTTCAGCCGGATCACCTCCAGCTCGACCTGCGCCTTCGCGAGCCGGTCGCGGATCACCGGGTCGTCGTACGTCCCATTGGCGCGCGCGACCTCGAGCAGTGCGTCGAGCTCGCGCTGGAATCCGATCTGCTGGCCGAGGGTGGAGACACCTCGTTCGAAGCCGAGCGTGCCCATCGCCACCTGCCAGCCGTTGCCCTCGCCGCCCACGACCAGGTCGGCGTCGGTGCGGGCGCCGGAGAAGAACACCTCGTTGAACTCCGAGGTCCCCGTGAGCTGGATGATCGGCCGGACCTCGATGCCCTCCTGGTCCATCGGGACGAGCAGGTAGGACAGGCCGCGGTGGCGTTCCGAGCCGGGTTCGGTGCGCGCGACCACGAAGCACCAGTCGGCCTGGTGGGCCAGCGAGGTCCACACCTTCTGACCGTCGATGACCCAGTGGTCGTCCTCGAGCCGCGCCTTGGTCGAGACCGCGGCCAGGTCGGACCCGGCTCCTGGCTCGGAGTAGCCCTGGCACCAGAACTCCTCGACGGCCACGATCTTCGGCAGGAAGCGTTTCTTCTGCTCGTCGGTGCCGAACGCGATCAGGGTTGGCCCGAGCAGCTCCTCGCCGAGGTGGTTGACGCGGCCGGGGGCGTTGGCGCGGGCGTACTCCTCGTGGAAGATCACCTGCTGGAACAACGGGAGCCCACGGCCGCCGTACTCCTCCGGCCAGCCGATGCAGGTCCAGCCGTGCTTGGCGAGGTGCCGGTCCCATTCGATGCGCTCGTCGTGGGCCTCGTGCTCGCGTCCCGGGCCGCCCTTGCCGCGCAGGGGCGCGAAGTCGCCGCCGAGGTGTTCCTCCAGCCACGAACGGACCTCGGCGCGGAACGCCTCGTCCTCCGGGCTGTAGGTCAGATCCATGTCGATAAGGTAGCCTACCAAGCACTTGTTTGGTTAGCACCTAGGAGCCTGATGCCTGACACGCTGCCGGGCCTGCTGCGTGCCGCCGCGGAGCAGTACGGCGACAGGCCGGCGTACGTCGAAGGCGACCGCACCCTCTCGTTCGCCGGCCTGCTCGACCGGGTGCGCGAGACAGCTCGCGGCTATGCGGCGCTCGGCCTCGAACGCGGCGAGCGCGTGGTCCTGTGGGGACCGAACAGCATCGACTGGGTGGTGGCCGCGCTCGCCGTCTCCTACGCGGGGGGCACGCTGGTGCCCGCGAACAGCCGCTACACCGGCCACGAGGTCGCCGAGATCGTTGACCGCACCGGCGCCGTCCTCGTCGTCGTCCACGACGGCTTCCTCGGCCGCAACCAGATCGCCGACCTGAAGTCCGCGAGCGACCTGGGCTCGGTGCGCGAGGTGATCGACCTCGAGCACCTCGAGTGGGTGACCGAGCTCGGCGCCAGCTCGAGTCCCGAGGAGATCGACGCGCGCGCCGAAGCGGTCTCGCCGGACGACGTGGCCGACATCCTGTTCACCTCCGGGACCACCGGTCGGCCCAAGGGCGCCATGTCGGCGCATCGCCAGACCGTCGGAGTCGCCCGCGCCTGGGGCGAGCTGGGTGGCGTCACCTCCGAGGACCGCTACCTGGTGGTGAACCCGTTCTTCCACTCCTTCGGCTACAAGGCGGGCATCGTCGTCGGCCTCACGACGGGCGCAACGCTCTACCCCGTCGCGACCTTCGACCTCGACCAGACGATGTTGTCCATCCAGGACGACAGGATCAGCGTGCTCCCCGGCGCCCCGACGCTCTACCAGTCGCTACTGACCGCGCCGACCCGCAAGTCCTATGACCTCTCCTCCTTGCGGCTCGCTGTGACCGGCGCCGCTGTGGTGCCGGTCGTGCTCATCGAACGCATGCGCGCTGACGCCCCGGAGGGGCTCGGGATCGACAACGTCGTGACCGCGTTCGGGATGACCGAGGCCGTGGTGGCGACGATGTGCCGGAGGGGTGATCCTGCCGAGCTGGTGGCGAACACCTGCGGACGCGCCATCCCCGGCATGGAGGCACGCATTGCGGACGCGGGCGAGCTGCTGCTGCGCGGCGAGTTCGTGATGCTCGGCTACCTCGATGACCCGGAGGCCACCCGCGAAGCGATCGACGAGGATGGCTGGCTGCACACCGGCGACGTCGGGACACTCGACGGGGCCGGCAACCTGACGATCACCGACCGGCTCAAGGACATGTACATCTCCGGCGGGTTCAACGTCTATCCAGCGGAGGTCGAGCAGGCGCTGATGCGACTCGAGGGAGTCAACGACGTCGCAGTGGTCGGCGTACCCGACGAGCGCATGGGCGAGACCGGCAAGGCGTACGTCGTACGTGGTGACGCCCGGCTGAGCGCCGAAGACGTGATCGAGTTCGCCAAGGAACGGCTGGCCAACTTCAAGGTGCCCCGCCAGGTGGAGTTCATCGACGCCCTGCCCCGCAACCTCGGCGGCAAGGTCCTCAAGAACGACCTCCGGGACCGCGGATGAACCTCGACCTCTCCCCCGACGAGCTCGCCTTCCAGACCGAGGCCCGCGAGTGGCTGGCCGAGCACGTGCCTGCCGAGCCGCTGCCGTCGATGGACACGCCGGAAGGCTTCCGCGCCCACCAGGAGTGGGAGGCCGTGCTCGCCGAGGCCCGGTGGGCGGTGGTCAGCTGGCCCGAGGAGTACCACGGCCGCGGCGCCTCCCTGGTGGAGTGGATCATCTTCGAGGAGGAGTACTACCGCGCCGGCGCACCGGGACGGGTCAGCCAGAACGGCATCTTCCTGCTCTCCCCCACCATCTTCGAGAACGGCACGAAGGAGCAGCAGGACCGCTGGCTCCCGTCGATGGCCACCGGCGAGCAGATCTGGGCGCAGGCGTGGTCCGAGCCGGAGGCCGGGTCCGACCTCGCGTCGTTGCGGTCCACTGCCAAGCGTGACGACGACCGTGGTGGCTGGGTGCTCGACGGCCAGAAGACGTGGTCCTCGCGGGCGTCGTACGCACACTGGGGGTTCGGCCTGTTCCGCAGCGACCCCGACTCGCAGCGCCACCACGGGCTGACCTACTTCTGCTTCCCGCTCGACTCCGACGGCGTCACCGTCCGCCCGATCGCGCAGCTCGACGGAGAGCCCGGCTTCGCGGAGATCTTCTTCGACGACGTGTTCGTGCCGGACAGCGACGTGCTCGGGGACCCGGGTGCCGGGTGGTCCGTCGCAATGAGTACGGCGGGCAACGAGCGCGGTCTCTCCCTCCGCTCCCCCGGTCGTTTCTGTGCTGCGGCCGACCGGCTGGTCGAGCTGTGGCGAGGCCAGGGCTCCCCGGTGGAGTACCGCGACCGGGTCGTCGACGCCTGGCTCGGTGCCGAGGCCTACCGCCTCTACACGTGGGGCACCGTCAGCCGGCTCCTCGACGGGAGCCAGATCGGCTACTCCGGTTCGGTGAACAAGGTGTTCTGGTCAGATCTCGACGTGGCCCTGCACGAGACCGCCCTCGAGCTGCTCGGACCTGAGGGCGAGCTGCGCGGCCCCTGGGTCGACGGCTACCTGTTCTCGCTCTCCGGGCCGATCTACGCCGGCACCAACGAGGTGCAGCGCAACGTGATCGCCGAGCGCATCCTCGGACTCCCCAGAGAAGCCAGGGGTGCCTGATGGACTTCCGACTCACCCCCGAGCAGACCGGTTTCGCGCAGTCCCTGAGCGAGCTGATGACCAAGGCCGACTCGGTCAGCGCCGCCCGCTCCTGGGCCTCGGGCGACAGCGAGCCAGGCCTGGCGCTGTGGCGACGCCTCTCCGAGCAGGGCGTCAACGCCCTCGTCGTCGCCGAGGACGACGGCGGGCTCGGCGGGACTCCCGTCGACCTGGTGGTCGCGTTCGAGGTGCTCGGACACCAGCTCGCCGTCGGGCCGTGGATCGAGTCGGCTGCCTATCTCTCGCAGGCCCTCTCCGGCGAGGACCTTGCTGCCGTGGTCGAGGGCGCCGTGGCAACCGTCGCTGTACCGCCGCTCGTTCCGTTCGCGCTGGATGCGGATGTCGCGGAGAGGATCTACCTGGCTGTCGATGGCGGTCTCGAGACGGTCGCCGACGCTCCCCCTTCAACCATGGCTCTGCCGTCCGTCGACACCACCCGCCGGCTCTGCTCGGTGGAGAGAGCGCAACCTCGAGGTGGTCGAGCAGCGAGCGAAGCGAGTGATCAGTCGAGACCACACGCCGCCGCCTTCGACATGGCCGTCCTCGCCTGCTCGGCCGAGCTCCTCGGCTGCGGCGAGCGACTCCTGGCCGACTCGGTCGACTACGTCACGCAGCGCAAGCAGTACGGCCGCCAGATCGGGTCCTACCAGGCCATCAAGCACCAGCTGGCCGACGTCCGGATCGCGCTGGACTTCGCGCGTCCGCTGGTGCACGGGGCGGCGCTCACCGGGTCAGCTCGCGATGTCTCGGCAGCCAAGGTCGCAGCCGGCGACGCGGCGTACCTCGCCTCGCGGGTGGCGCTGCAGGTGCACGGCGCCATCGGCTACACCGCCGAGTTCGACCTCGGGCTCTGGATCAACAGGGTGCGCGCCCTGGTCGGCGCGTGGGGCGGACCGGCGTACCACCGGGGCCGCATCGCTGACTCCCTCGGGGAGCGCTGATGCACTTCGCCCGCACCGAGGAGCAGGACGAGCTCGCCGCCATCGTGCGCTCGTTGCTCGACAAGCACAGCGACAGCGCGGCGGTGCAGGCCGCTGCCGCGTCCGAGACCGGGTACGACGAGAAGCTGTGGCAGTCCTTGTGCGAGCAGGTCGGCGTGGCGGCGCTGGCGGTCCCCGAGAAGTACGACGGCTTCGGCGCGTCACTGGTCGAGACGGCAGCCGTGCTCGAGGAGCTGGGCCACAACCTCGCACCGTCCCCCCTGCTCGCCACGGCCATCGCGACGACCGGCCTGCTGCTGCATGCGGAACCCGACCACCGATCGGCCCTGCTCCCCCGCATCGCAGCCGGGGAGATCGCCACGCTCGTCCTCGGCGACCTCGTGCTCGACGCCCCGGCTGCAGCAGTTCTGCTGCGGGTCCACGACGGCCACCTCGAGCTGCTCTCCGACCCACAGGTCGAAGCCGTCGGTGGGCTCGACCAGACGATCAGGTTCGGCCGCGTCACTGCCGCGACCGGTGAATCGATCGGGGAGGTGCTCGACGACGGTCCGCTGCTCGACGTGGCGATGGCACTCACGTCCGCCGTGCAGGTCGGCACCGCCCAGCGTGGCCTGGACATGACCGTGGCCTACAGCAAGGAGCGGGTGCAGTTCGGCCGGGCGATCGGCTCGTTCCAGGCGCTCAAGCACCGGATGGCCGACATGCTGGTCCTGGTCGAGGCATCCCGGTCCGCCTCGTGGGGCGCGACGGCTGCGGCAGCGGCGTACGTCAACGACGCGACTGACCAGAACGCCGAGATCCTCCGGCGCCGTTCGGCTGTGGCTCGCTCCTACTGCTCCGACGCACTCGACCACGTGGCCTCCGAGACGGTGCAGCTGCACGGCGGCATCGCCATCACCTGGGAGCACGACGCGCAGCTGGTGTTCAAGCGCGCGCATGCGCTGAGCCATCTCTGGGCGCCTGCGCACCAGGTTCGAGCCCGGCTGCTGCCCTGAACGAGGGGTCACACGCGGCGTAGCACCGACTCCAGGGGTGTCGGCACCCGAGCCAGGTCGAGTGCCTCGACGAGCAGCCTTGCGTAGGTGCTCTTGCGGCCGGATCGCGTGCCGAGGAAACGGTGCAGCTGCTCCTCCTCCGTGCGGCCCCGCTGCGCTGGTTGTCGCTGCAGGATGCGCAACGACATCAGCTCGCCCTGCTCCTCGATGACCGCCTCCACGGCCGGCACACCCAACGCGCGAATCAGCTCGTCCTCGAGATCGGTCTCGCAGGCGAAGAAGCCGAGCTCCTCCAGACGCGCCCGGTCCGGGACCGGACCATGGCCCCCGCGCTCGAGGCCCCGGCGGAAGTAGCGCTCCTCTGGTGCGTCGTACATCCCGGCGAGGCGTGGCCGACGACCGGTGGACTGCAGGTCCTCGAGGAAGCGGCCCACGTTCGTGGCGCCGGCGAGGTTCACGACCTCGACCATCTCCTCCTGCAGGTCCCGCTCCTGTCGCTCCGCGAGTGCCAATAGCGCGACCCTGTCGCTGTCCCCCTCGACGAGGACCAGGGCTCGGGCTGACCTGTGCACGCGACAACGGTGCCATGGAGGGTGTGATGCGTCATACCTCTACCCGTTGAGGCGCTGCTAGCGTCCGGCTCATGCGCTCTGCCAAGGACTTCTTCGCCCCCCTCGCCGTCGGAGCTCCCGACCCGCTGCGGGAGATCCCGGCCCGGCCCAGTCGGGCGATCCACTTCTTCGACCCCAGCAACCCGAAGATGGCGGCGAAGATCCCCGACATGGTCGGCAAGGTCGACGTACTCCTGGGCAACCTGGAGGACGCGATCAAGGCGGACAACAAGCTCGCTGCCCGCGAGGGCCTGGTGAAGATCGCGCAGTCGACTGACTTCGGGCCGACCCAGCTGTGGACGCGGATCAACTCGCTCGACTCCCCCTGGGGCCTGGACGACCTCACCACCCTGGTCGGCGAGATCGGCGACAAGCTCGACGTGGTCATGGTGCCGAAGGTGCAGGGCGCCGAGGACATCCACTACGTCGACCGGCTGCTCGCCCAGCTCGAGGCCAAGGCCGGGCTCGAGAAGCCGATCCTGGTGCACGCCATCCTCGAGACCGCCCGCGGGATGGTGAACATCGAGGAGATCTGCGGCGCGTCACCGAGGATGCAGGGTCTTTCGCTCGGCCCCGCCGACCTGGCCGCCGACCGTCGGATGAAGACGACCCGCGTCGGTGGCGGTCACCCCGGATACCTCGTTCGCCAGGACCCGGTCGACGGCGACATCGACGGGCCGCGGGCGACGTACCAGCAGGACCTGTGGCACTACACCATCGCGCGGATGGTCGATGCGTGCGCGATGCACGGGATCTACCCCTACTACGGCCCGTTCGGTGACATCACCGACGTCGTCGCGTGCGAGGACCAGTTCCGCAACGCCTTCCTGCTCGGCTGCGTCGGCACCTGGTCGCTGCACCCCAAGCAGATCGCCATCGCCAACAAGGTGTTCAGCCCATCGCCGGAGGACGTCGCGCACGCGCGGCGCGTCGTCGACGCGATGGGCGACGGAACCGGGGCGGTGATGCTCGACGGAAAGATGGAGGACGACGCCTCGCTGAAACAGTGCCTGGTGATGGTCGAGCTCGCCGAGCAGCTGGCGGCGATCGATCCCGAGCTGAAGAAGCAGTACGACGCGATCGAGACCTCCTGATGAGCCTCGACGACGCCTTCCGGCCGCGCCGGTCCGTGCTCTACATGCCCTCCTCCAACGAGCGCGCGCTCGAGAAGGCCAAGTCGATTCTCTGCGACGGGTTGATCCTGGACCTCGAGGACGCGGTTGCGCCCGACTCAAAGCCCGCCGCGCGCGAAGCCGCCTGCGCCGCAGTGACTTCGGGCGAGTACGGCAAGCGCGAGCTGACCATCCGGATCAACGGCGCCGACACGGAGTGGTACGCCGACGACATGGCGGCCGCGTGTGCCGCCGGCCCGGACGCGATCGTCGTACCGAAGGTCAACTCGGCCGACGCGGTGCTGCAGCTGGTCGAGTCGATGGCCGGCAACGACGCTCCCGAGCACACCAAGCTCTGGGCGATGGTCGAGACGCCGTACGCCATGCTGCACGCCGAGGAGATCGCCGCGGCCTCCGACCGGCTGACCGTCCTGGTGATGGGCACCAACGACCTGGCCAAGGAGCTGTACGCCGAGCACGTGCCCGGCCGCCAGCCCCTGCTGACCGGCCTGCAGCTCGCTCTGCTCGCTGCCCGGGCGACCGGCAAGGCGATCCTCGACGGCGTCTACAACGACGTGAAGAACACCGACGGCTTCCTGGCCGAGTGCCAGCAGGGCCGCGAGCTCGGCTTCGACGGCAAGACCCTGATCCACCCCGGCCAGGTCGACGGCGCCAACGAGGCGTTCGCCCCCAGCGAGCAGGCAGTCGAGGAGGCCAAGGGCATCCTGCAAGCCTGGGAGGACGGCCGCGGAAGCGGAGTGGTCACCTACAACGGCCGCATGGTCGAGAACCTCCACGTCGAGTCCGCCCAGCGGATCCTGAGCATGCACGAGGCGATCGGCGCCATACAGACCGGATAATCCGGAGCGAATGGACCCTCCCGGGGCTGGTTTGAGGGTCCGATTGCGCCGGACTATCGACGTTGTCAGGTCCGCACGAGTAGTGGCGCCTCGCCAGTGCGAAGCAGATGAGTGTCCAGGTCCTCTTCTGATTTCCACCATGCCGGCGGTTGCAACGTCCAGAGGCGCTTCTCGGGCGGATCGAAGCGCGCGCGGCGTCGAGCCCCGTGCATCCGATCCACGACCATTTGGCGATCAAGGAGGTCACCGCCGACCACTGTGAAGCACTCAAGACCGTGGTTGCGAAAGAGAGCCTCGCGGGCAACGTCAGAGCGATGGCGGGCAGCGTCCTTGTGGTCGGCACCGTCGTACTCGCCCGCAACGCCGGCCACGGGATCGAAGAGGTCCGGATATCCGAGGAGCCGCCCGGCAAGGGAGAAGACCGGGACATTGCACAGAGGCGTTGGCAGCAAGGCATCGAGGATCCAGACGAGGCGCATCCGTGTCTCCTGCGGTGAGCGGCTGTCATTGGACGCCAGACGCAACGCCGCGCGTACAAGCGGCACCCCGGTCCAGGCCGGCCGCAACGCGACGTACGACGTCATCAACGCGACGGAGATCAGTCGGGCGGCAGCCGCCATGTCCATGCATACGACAGCCGACCGGACATCGTCTGCTAGACGCATGGCATCGAACAAGGCTCGCTGGGTGGTGGTGCACCAGATGCCGCCCACATTGATTCGCTCGGTGGGAGCGAGCTGTGCTTGGAGCAGCGCGATTCTGGGATCTTCGCGGAGGCGTGACTGCCCCACTGCGAGCGGGATAGGTAGCTTCACCGTCCCCCCGTGTGCCGTCCCGTCGAAGAACGAGGCGCCATACCAACGCAGCGCGGCCCATCCAGTGACCCCTCCCTCCGACCGGAGCCGATGAGCCTGCTCGAAGATGCGCTGCTCGACCACGTCCGAGTCGGTGTCAGCCGGGACGTACAGCCCGGTCGAAGTCTGGCGATAGAACGGCCCGGTCGCCTGCCTCTTGGTCGGGCCGATCCGGCCAGTTGGATCGACTCGAACCGGACGCACCAAGTTCTCGGGACGTTTGCAGATTGGGTTCCAGTGGTGCTCGTCCACGGATCAGGACGCCGCCCCGATAGTCCGGTGCGAACGGACCCTGCCGAGGGCAATCAGAGGGTCCGTTCGCTCCGGATTATGCGGAATACCGGTCCCCATCTCAGCCAGCCTCGGCCTCGGTCTGGGCGAGGAGGTGCTGGTGGAACTCGCGTTCGAGGTGGTGTGTCCAGACGACCGGGTCGCTGCGGAGTACCCGCTCCTCACTGAGTACGACGATCCGCCACCCGGCTCCCTGGAGGGCGACGAGATCGTCGGCCGTCACCTGGCCGGAGAGCACCGCGCCGAACTGCCGGCGTTCGACGCCGAGGCTCAGCCGGACCAGCCGGCCGGACGCGCACACCCGCATTCCCGGGATCGCTGTCGGGAGCCGTGCCTGGTGCCAGCGCAGTCGTAGTGCCGACTCGGTGAAACCGGTGGACCGGGCGTCGACCTGGGCGGCCAGGATGCGCAGCTGGCCGACCCCGCGGTGGCCCGTCATCCGCGCGACCTCGGCGAGCAGCTCGACGTGGGTGAACGTGCCACCGAGGAGCAGACCGTCCATCGTGCCCAGCGCCAGGTCCGGAGGCAGCAGCCGGCCGAGGTCCAGGGCGGTCCGCAACGGCGTGGTCAGCCGCAGCGACCCGATGCGCTGCAGGTCGTGCCCGGCGAGCTCCCTGCCACTGCCGAAGCCCCGAGCACGGGCACGCGCGGAACGGCCAGGAGAAAGGATCTCGACCGGCCTCACCTCCCCCGGCGCCGGCGGGGTCACGTCGACCCCGTGCACCCACGCGGCCGTCCGGTCGACGACGATCGCGTCCCGACTCGTCACCAGGGCCAGGGCCGCCGCGCGCATGGCGGTCGAGTCCGGTGCCGGGGTGGCGGCGTACACCCCACGGAGAACCCGGCGCACCGTGCCCTCGCGCAGCATCCGCTCCAGCGACCGCCGTTCGACGCCCACGGCTCTCGCCATCGCGGGCGTGAACGGACTGTCGAGCGGCAGCAGGGTGTGCAGCGGGTTCAGCGGAAGCGGAAGGGTTTCGTCCATCTGGACAGGTTGAACCGGGCGGGCCGACGCGTCGAACGGCTATCCACAGGTCTCACCAGGGGACGGTGGCCAGCTCCCTCGGATGGCAGGAGCACACCTCGACGACCGGGGCGGCCTCGCGTCCGCTCAGCGCCGCGCGCAGCGGTGGCGCCATCAACGAAACGAGCTCGTCGACCGAGAGGGAGGCGATCGGCTCGACCTTCAGCACGTAGCGGATCATGGCCAGCCCGATCAGCTGGGAGCCCACGAGCTCGAGGCGGATGGCCGACGTCTCGATGCCCATCGACCGGGCGACCGGGTTGAGCACTACGCGGTTGACCAGCGCGTAGAAGGCCTTGCCCGCACGGGCGTTGCTGACACTTCCGCGCACCAGCGCGAGCGCCCGTCGCTGGGTCCGCGGGCTCTCGCACAGCAGCAGGAACCGCCGCAGGAGTCGCTCGGTGAAGTCGGCGGAAACGCGCTCTGCGCTCATGGCCCAAAGCGTGGCAGAGAGTTACTCCGGTCTGGTGTAGGCGCCGCGGTGGAACAGCAGCGGGGTTTCGACGCTGTCGGTCTCCGGGCTGCCGTCGCCGATGTCGAGCTCCTTGACCCGTCCGACCACGATGTAGTGGTCGCCGGCTTCGTGGACCCGGTCGATCGTGCAGTCGACGTACCCGAGGACACCGTCGATCAGCGGGGCCCCGGTGGATGCCGCCTTCCAGCCCACGCCGTGGAACTTCTCCGAGCCCTTGGTGGCCATCCCGTTGGAGATGTCCTGCTGCTCGGCGGAGAGGAAGTTGACGCAGAAGAAGCCGGCCTGCCGCATCAACGGCCAGGCGCGGGAGGTCTTCGCCGGGCAGAACATCACCAGCGGTGGGTCGAGGGACACGCTGGAGAACGACTGGCAGGTCATCCCCACGGGCTCGTTGGCCGACATGGACGTCACCACGGTGACCCCGGTGGCGAACATCCCGAGGACGTCACGGAACCTGCGGGCGTGCTCGGCAGCCTCCGGGTCGTCGATCGGGATGGGGGTGTGGTCGCCGAGGCGCAGCTCGAAGTCGAAGCCGGTCCCGAGGAAGGAGTCGATCAGCTCGCGGCTGGGCCACGTCTCGCGTGCGTCCGGGCTCATGCCCTCGGGGACCTCAGGGGAGGGCCCGGAAGGGGAAGACATGGATGCAGTCATATCAGTGATGCCTCGCCCTGGCTCACTGTCCGCCGAAGACGTGACCCCAGTAGGAGACTGCGGTGCTCTCCCGGGCCACCCACCGCGCGTCGTCGACCTGCAGTCCCTCGGTGCCGAACTCCACGTCGAAACCGGCGGGAGACTTCACGTAGAACGAGACCATCTGGTCGTTCATGTGACGGCCGAGCGTCGCGGAGAGCGGTGCCTTGTGCTTGCGTACGCGCTCCAGCGCCCGGCCCACGTCGTCGAGCTTGTCGACCTCGAGCATGATGTGCACGCACTTGCTCGGGATGGGCCCCTGATTCTCCTGGGGCAGGAACGCCAGGCTGTGATGCCGCGGGTTGACCCCGAGGAAACGCAGCCACACCTTCGAACCCGGCTCCTTGCCGACGAACTCCCCCGGCATGCTCATCGAGTCGCGCAGGCGGAAGCCGAGCACGTCGGTGTAGAACCGCAGGGCCTCGACGTCATCGCTGACCGGGATCACCACGTGGCCCATGCCCTGGTCGCCGGTGACGAAGTTCGCGGCGTACGGCGTGACGATCGGTCGTGACTCGTAGGTGATCCCGTGGAACAGCTCGAAGACGTTGTCGAAGGGGTCGGTGAACCGCACCAGCTCCTGGACGCGACGCTCGGCGAGCTCCTCCTCGGTGCCTTCCTCGAAGTCGATGCCCTCCTTGGACAGGTGCTCGCGCGCCGCCTGGAGTGCTGGGTGGTCGGCGAGCTCCCAGCCGATGCAGGACAGCTGGTCGACGTCGGCCGGGAAGACCACCAGCCGTGCGGAGACCTCGTCGATGCGGAAGTAGAGGTTGTCGGGGTCAGGCCCGCGTCCCTCGGCGAGACCGAGAACCTTGAGCCCGAAGTGCTTCCACTGCTCGAGGTCCGTGCTGGCGACACGGGCGTAGCCCATGCTCCGGATGTCGATGGTCATCGGTCGGCCTCCTAGCTCTTACTTGGGCGTTCGTTCGGTGTGACGGGACAGGAACGCGGTCGCGACCTCGCGGAACTCGTCGGCGGCCTCGATCTGTGCCCAGTGCCCGCAGTTCGGGAACACATGCAGCGACGCCTTGGGAATCAGCTTCAGCGCGACCATGGCGCCGTCGAGCGGGTTCACCCGGTCCTCGCGGCCCCACGTGAGCAGGGTGTGCTGGCGCAGCCGGTGGGCCTCGCGCCAGAGCATGCCGTCCTCGTAGGTGTCCGGGTTCCAGAAGGACGCCCCCATCGAGGCGAGTGCTTCCTGCGCGCCGGGAGCGGTCGCGTCGGCGTAGCGTTCCTCGACGAGCTCGTCGGTGACCAGCTCCTGGTTGACGACCATCGTGGAGATGAAGGCGCGCAGTGCCTCACGTGACGGGTTGGCGGCGAAGTCCATCAGTCGCTTGACCCCTTCGGTGGGGTCGGCGTGGAAGATGTTCAGCGAGGCGCCACCAGGACCCATCAGGATGAGTCGCCCGACCCTCTTGGGATGGGTGAGCGCGAGCCGCATGGCGGTGCCGCCCCCGAGGGAGTTGCCGAGCAGGTGCACCCGGCCGATGCCGAGCTCGTCGAGGAGCTGTACGACGTGATCGGCCGCGAACCGGTAGTAGTTGCCGACGACCGCGGGCTTGTCGGAGGCACCGAAGCCGGGCTGGTCGACGAGCAGTGTGTGGAAGCTCTCCGCAAAGCCAGGCAGCGCGGCCCCGAAGTTGCTCCACGCAGACGCACCCGGCCCACCGCCGTGCAGCATCACGAGCGGGAGACCACCGCCGACGTCGGACGCGGCGCCGGCCTCGTAGTAGTTCAGGGTGAGGTCACCGGCCTTGCCCGAGCGCCGCGTTGCCTCCTTGCTGAAATCAGCCATGTGGCTCAGTACATCCCCGGGTCGATCTTGTGGCCGAACTCGTGGGCGCCGTACATCTGCAGGGCGCGCTCGGGGTCGTTGGCCGCGTGCACCCGGCCGGCGTGAGCGTCACGCCACGCGCGCTGCAGGTAGGTGCCGTTGGCGAGCGCACGTCCACCCGAGGCTTCGAAGAGCGAGTCGATCGCGTCGATCGCGCGCTGGCTGCCGATGACCTGGTCACGTCGTACCTTCAGGCGGGTGCCCAGCGGGATCTTCTCGCCCTTGCTGATGTGTGCCTGCTCCTCGCGGATGTTGTTGACCAGCAGCGCCCAGGCCGCGTCGATCTCGCTGGACGCCCGGGCGATGCGTACGGCGGCGAACGGGTCCAGCGAGGCCTTCTCGCCGAGGTACGCCGCACGGGTGCGCTTCTGCTGCATCTCCACGTGCTCGGAGTACGCACCCATCGCCATCCCGATGATCGGGACGGTGATGGTGCCGGTGAAGATCGAGTGGAAGGGCAGCTTGTAGAGCTCGGAGGTGTTCAGCTCCTGGCCCGGGCCGAAGCACCGGCCGGTGTCGCCCATCGAGAGCGTGAACGCCTCGGGAATGAACACGTCGTCGACCACGATGTCGTTGGAGCCGGTGCCGCGCAGCCCGACCATGTTCCAGACGTCGACGATCTGGTAGTTCTCGCGCGGGACCATGAACGTGCGGAAGTCGACGACCTGGTCCTCGGCGTTGAACACTAGCCCGCCGAGCAGCACCCACTGGCAGTGGTCGCAGCCGGAGGAGAAGCTCCACTTGCCGGAGAGCTGGAAACCGCCGTCGGCGACGACGGCCTTGCCGGTCGGGGCGTACGACGAGCTCAGCCGGGTGTTGGTGTCGTTCCCCCACACCGCCTGCTGTGCCTCGTCGGTGAACAGGGCCACCTGCCACGGGTGCACGCCGACCACGCTGGAGACCCAGCCGGTGGAACCGCAGGCGGACGCGATGTCGCGCACCGCTGTGTAGAAGTCGATCGGGTCGGCCTCCAGGCCGTCGAACCTCTTGGGCTGGAGCAGCTTGAAGAAGCCGGTCTCCTCGAGCTCCTTGATCGACGCCTCGGGTACGACGCGCAGACGCTCGGCCTCGTCCGCTCGCTCACGGAACGTGGGCAGCAGGTCGCGGACGCCATCGAGAACCGTCTGGCTCATGGGGCTCCTCCTCGTGCAGTTGGTTACTCCCGCGTCAATACTAGAACACGTTCTAGGTTACCGTCCACGACCCTGCCCATGCCGCTCTGAGACGCGACCCAATCCTCACGTCTCGAAAATCGCCCCGACACCACGGTCACGCGCTCGAGGGCGACCGAAAGCGCTGGATGAGGACCACCACGCCCCAGCCCGCCGCGGTCAACGCCGCCATCACGACCGCCAGGACCAGGTGGAAGACCACGTCCTCCCGGAAGAGCAGCCAGTCCATCCAGGCCATGTTGAGTCCGGCACTCACCCACAGCACGGCCGGCACAGCCAGGGCGAGACCGCGAGCAGCTGCGAGAGCGCCCACGACCACGGGCCCGGCGAGGACGAGAGGGATGAAGAGCGGCTCGACGTAGCCGAGCAGTCCCACGAGCTGACCGAGCAGCGCTGCAAGAACGGTCTGGGTCCTGGTGTTCATCTCATGCCTCCTGTTGTTGGTTGCAAGGAGCATCCGCCGCGGGAACCACCGCGCGCTTCCGCCTCAGCGCCGGTTCGTCTACGACTCACGTCTGAGGCGCCGGGCGGCCCGTGCCAGTAGCGTCACGGCATGCGCTCGCGCCTGTTGTCGCAGGTCGACCCGGTCGACCTGGTGCTGGCTTTCGGCCTGACGCTGGCGATGCAGGCCGAGATCTGGGCGCCGGAGTACTTCGGGGCCGACAGCGCACTCACCAACCGCCCCCTCCTGAGCGCCACCAGCCTGCTCATCTCGCTTCCGGTGGCATTCCGGCGATCTCAGCCGTGGCCGGTGGCGATCCTGGCGCTGGGTGCCGAGGTGGTCCAGTCGACCCTGGCGACTCCGTCAGACGGGCTCGCGAACCTGCTTGCGATGTTGATCGTGGCCTACTCCCTCGGCCGGTACACCCGCCCGCCGCCGGCGTATGCCGGGCTGCTGATGATCGCCGTAACCTCCTTCCTGGTCGGGTCGGACCTCGCCGACGACCTCTTCGTGCTGATGGTCATGGGGGCTGCCTGGGGTGCCGGGCTGGTCGTGGCGGGCCGGACCGCCGACCTCGGCGCGCTCGAGCTGCGACGCCTCGAGGCAACCCGGGCGGGCGCAGAGGAGGAACGGTTGCGAATCGCCCGCGAGCTGCACGACGTCGTCGCGCACCGGGTGTCCCTCATGGTCGTGCAGAGCCAGCTCGCGGACTCGCTGGTCGACCGGGACCCACAAGCGGCACGCGCCGCCGTCAACGCCATCGAGAGCACAGGACGCGAGGCCATGGACGAGCTGCGATCAGTGCTCGGACTGCTGCACGACGGCACGAAGGCCACTCGCAGTCCCGAGGACACCGACCTCTCCCGCCTCGGCGCCTTGGTGGACGACGCACGCGCCGGAGGTCTCGACACCGCGCTCCACATCGTGGGAACGCCCCGTCCGGTTGCTCCTGTGGTCGCACTGGCAACCTTTCGCATCGTCCAGGAGTCATTGACCAACGTGGTCAAGCATGCGGGCCCGGTGGATGCGCGGGTGCAGCTCACCTACTGTCCCGATTCGATCGAGGTCATCGTGGAGAATGAGGGACCGGTGATTGACCAGCATGTGGCCGGCCACGGTATTTCCGGAATGACCGAGCGCGCATCCTTCGTCGGCGGCTCCCTGACATCGCAGCCCCGGGAGAGCGGTGGTTTCCGCGTCGCGGCCGTCCTGCCGACCCCGGAGGTGCGGACATGATCCGGCTCGTCGTGGCCGACGACCAGGCCATGGTGCGCGATGGCATGGCAGCGATTCTCGACCTGGAGCCTGACTTCGAGGTGGTCGGCACGGCCGCGGACGGCGCCCAGGCGGTGAAGGAGACCCATCGACTGCGGCCCGAGGTCGTCCTCATGGACGTGCGGATGCCGGTGATGGACGGGATCGAGGCGACCGGACGGATCGCCACCGCCGAGCTCGCCCGGGTGCTCGTGCTCACGACCTTCGACCTCGACCAGTACGTGTACGACGCCGTCCAGGCCGGGGCCTCCGGTTTCCTGCTCAAGGACGCACCGCGGGAACGCCTGGCCGAAGCCATTCGCACCGTGGCTCGGGGCGACATGCTCGTCGACCCCACCGTGACGCGACGGCTCGTCGAGCGGTTCACCCGCACCCGTGCGGCTGACGTGACCCGGCTGAGCGGACTGACCGCACGGGAGCGCGACGTGCTCGTGGAGATCGGCCACGGTTGCTCAAACGCGGAGATTGGTGCACGTCTCTTCATCGGTGAGGCGACAGTGAAGACACACCTCACCTCGATCCTGCGCAAGCTGGGCCTGCGCGATCGGGTGCAGGCCGTGGTCCTGGCCTACGAGACCGGCCTGGTCACGCCCGGAACTGACTAGCCGTTGGCGTCCTGTTTCGCTCGCAGCTCGAGGGCGATGTCGATCAGCTGGTCCTCCTGGCCGCCGATGAGCTTGCGCTCGCCGGCGATCTGCAGGATGCGCGCGCCCGAGACGCCGTAGCGCTCGGCGGCGTTGCCGGCGTGCTTGAGGAAGGACGAGTAGACCCCGGCGTACCCCATCATCATCGTCATCCGGTCGAGGCGGCACTCCTCCGGCATGGCAGGGCGTACGACGTCCTCGGACGCGTCGATGATCTTCATGAAGTCCACGCCGGTGCGCCAGCCGAGCTTGTCGCAGATGCCGACGAAGGCGTCCAGCGGGGTGTTGCCCGCACCGGCCCCGAACCGTCGTACGGAACCGTCGATCTGCGTCGCGCCCGCCCGGACGGCCATCACCGTGTTGGCAGCTCCGAGGTCGAGGTTCTCGTGGCCGTGGAACCCGACTGTCGCCTCGCTGCCGATCTCCGCCACCAGTGCGGAGACGCGGTCCCCCACGCCCTCCATGATCAGCGCGCCGGCGGAGTCGACGACGTACACGCACTGGCAGCCGGCGTCGACCATGATCCGCGCCTGCTTGGCGAGCACCTCGGGCGGCTGGGTGTGGCTCATCATCAGGAACCCGACGGTCTCCAGCCCGCGCTCACGGGCGAGCGCGAAGTGCTGCTGCGAGGTGTCGGCCTCGGTGCAGTGCGTGGCGATCCGGCAGATCGAGCCGCCGTTGTCCTGCGCCTCGCGGATGTCGTCCTTGGTGCCGACTCCGGGGAGCATCAGGAACGCGATCTTGGCAGTCTTCGCGGTCTCGGCCGCGATCTTGATCAGCTCCTGCTCGGGGGTGTGCGAGAAGCCGTAGTTGAAGCTCGACCCGCCGAGGCCGTCGCCGTGGGTCACCTCGAGGACTGGCACGCCTGCCTCGTCGAGGGCGGCGATCACCGAGCGCACCTCCTCGCCGGTGAACTGGTGCCGCTTGTGGTGCGACCCGTCGCGCAGACAGGTGTCGGTGAGGCGGATGTCCAGGTCCTTTGACCAGGTGCGGTCGAGTGCGTTCAGCTCGGGGTTTCCGAAGACGCTGTGCTGAACTGGTCGCTCGCTTCGCTCGCTCATCCTCGTGCCATCCCTTCTCCTGCTCGCGTCGCCGCGGCGGTCATGATGTCGAGGTTTCCGGAGTACGGCGGCAGGAAGTCGCCGGCGCCCTCCACCTCGATGAAGATGCTGACCTTCGTCTGACCACGGGTTGCCTGTGTGGGCGGATCGAACTGCGGGTCCTGCAGCAGCCGGTAGCCCGGCACGTAGTCCTGCACCGCCTCGATCATCCGGTGGACGGACTCGGCGATGGCGTCCTGGCCCTCGTCGTACGCCTCGGGGCCGACGGCGCAGAAGATCGTGTCCCGCATGATCATCGGCGGCTCGGCCGGGTTCAGGATGATGATCGCCTTGCCGGTCTCGGCGCCACCGATCGTCTCGACGCCCTTGGCGGTCGTGCGGGTGAACTCGTCGATGTTCTGACGCGTCCCCGGCCCGGCTGAGAGCGAAGCGACCGAGGCGACGATCTCGGCGTACGACACCGGGGTCGCGCGCGAGACCGCGGCGACCATCGGGATCGTCGCCTGTCCCCCGCACGTGATCATGTTGACGTTGTCGGCGGACGCGTGCTCGTCACCGTTCACCGCCGGGATCACGGCCGGGCCGACGGCCGCGGGCGTGAGGTCGACGGCACGGATGCCGGCCTCCTTGTAGCGCGGGGCGTACTCACGGTGGATGTAGGCGCTGGTCGCCTCGAAGATGAGGTCGGGCAGCTGGTCCTGCTTGAGCAGCCAGTCGACACCCTCGTGACTCGCCTCGAGTCCCTGGTCGCGGGCGCGTCCGAGTCCCGGACTCTCGGGGTCCACGCCGATCATCCAGCGCGGCTCGATGCTCCCCCCGTTCTCGGCGCTGCGCAGGAGCTTGTACATCAGGTCGGTGCCGATGTTGCCCGGGCCGACGATCGCGGCGGTCAGCTTGGTCATGTGTCTCCTTCAGTCGATGAAGTTCAGGTGGACGGAGCCGAAGCCCTCGAAGTCGGCGACGAACGCGTCGCCTGGGCGTACGTCGACGGCGCGGTGCACCGAGCCGGGCAGGATCACATGCCCCGCCTCGAGGGTCACGCCGAAGCCGGCCACCTTGTCGGCCAGCCACGCGACTGCCGTGACCGGGTTGCCGAGGACCGCGTCCGAACGTCCCTCGGCGACCTTCTCGCCGCTCCTGGTCAGGACGGCGTTGATCGACCTCAGGTCGACGTCGCGGGGGTCGACGCGCTCACGGCCGAGGACGAAGCCGGCCGAGGACGCGTTGTCGGCGATGGTGTCGGCGATCTTGATGTTCCAGTCGAGGATGCGGCTGTCGATCAGCTCGATCGATGGGGCGACGTACTCCGTGGCCCGGAGGACGTCCTCCTCGGTGCACCCAGCACCAGGCAGGGCCTCCCCGAGGATGAACGCGACCTCGACCTCGACGCGGGGGTAGCAGTAGCGGCCCGCCGAGACCGGCTCGTCCTCGCTCTGTCCATTGGGGGGCAGTTCCATGTCGGTGAGCAGGTGGCCGTAGTCGGGCTCGTCGACGCCCATCATCTCCTGCATCGCCTTCGAGGAGAGGCCGACCTTGTGACCACGCACCCCCGCGCCGGCTGCGACCCGGTGCCCGATGTTGAGCAGCTGGATCTCATAGGAGTCCACGACGTCGATCTCGGGCCAGGTCTCACGCAGCGGAGGGATGGGCCGGCGACTCGTCTCGGCGTCCCGGAGGGCGTCGGCGACCGCGTGTCGTACGTCGTCGGAGAGCATGGCCCCAACAATAGAACCTGTTACAGTTTTGCGCCATGAAGGACTCTTACGACGTGGTCGTCGTCGGTGCCGGTGGCGCTGGCATGACCGCCGCCCTGGCCGCCGCGAGACAGGGCCTCGACACCGTGCTGGTCGAGAAGAGCAGCTACTTCGGCGGCTCGACCGCCCGCTCCGGTGGCGGAGTCTGGATTCCCGGCAACTACGCCCTGCGCGCTGCTGGCGAGGCCGACGACCCGGCCCAGGAGAATGTGGAGTCCAAGCGCTACCTCGACGCGATCGTGGGTGACGTCGTACCCAAGGTCCGCCGCGACACCTTCATCGACCGCGGGCCCGAGGTGATGGACTTCATCCGCGACCACACCCGGGTCCGGTTCAACTGGGTGCCGCAGTACTCCGACTACCTCCCGGAGTCGCCCGGCGGACGGCCTCGGGGCCGCAGCGTCGAACCGATGCCGCTCGACGCGCGTTTCCTGGGGGCGGAGCTCGGGCACCTGCACCCGCCGTACACGAAGGCGCCGGCGAACCTGATCGTCACCCAGGCCGACTTCCGCAAGATCAGTCTCGGCCTGCGCACCATCAAGGGCCCGCTCACCATGCTCCGGGTGATGTTCAACCGGCTCTTCAGCATCCTGCGCGGCCGCAAGATGTACGCCATGGGCAACGCCCTCGTCATCGGCCTACGCCAGGGACTGATCGACGCCGGAGTCCCGGTCGAGTACGACACCGAGCTGCGTGACCTGGTCATCGAGGACGGCCGCGTGACCGGGGTCAAGGTCGTCCGGGGAGGCGTCGAGTGCACGGTCCGGGCGACGCACGGAGTGATCCTCGGCAGCGGTGGGTTCGAGAAGAACCTGGAGATGCGCGAGCGCTACCAGCCCAAGCCGACCAGCATCGACTGGACCACCGGGGCCGCCTCCAACACCGGTGGCGGCCACCTCGCCGGCATGGACGCCGGCGCAGACATCGCCCTGATGGACGACGCCTGGTGGGGCCCGACGATCCCGCTCCCCCGCGGCCCGTGGTTCGCCCTGGCCGAGCGCAACCTGCCCGGCTCGATCATCGTGAACTCGGCCGGTCGCCGCTTCATGAACGAGGCGCTGCCGTACGTCGAAGCCGTGCACGAGATCTACAAGGGCGAGGAGACCGGCGTCTCGCACGTCCCGGCGTGGATGATCATCGACCAGCGCTACCGCAACCGCTACCTCTTCGCCGGCCTGTCACCGCGGCAGCCGTTCCCCGGTCGCTGGTACAAGTTCGGCACCATCAAGAAGGCGGACTCCCTCGCCGCCCTGGCGGCCGAGATCGAGGTCCCGGCCGACGGGCTGCGCGAGACCATCGAGAGGTTCAACGGCTTCGCCACCACCGGGATCGACGAGGACTTCCACCGCGGTGAGAGCGCCTACGACAAGTACTACTCCGACCCGACCGTGAAGCCGAACCCGTCGCTGCACCGCATCGACCAAGGCCCGTTCTACGCGGTCAAGATCGTGCCGGGCGACCTCGGCACCAAGGGCGGACTGGTCACCGACGAGCAAGCCCGGGTGCTGCGCCCCGACGGCACGGTCATCGACGGCCTGTACGCCGCCGGCAACGTCTCCGCCGCCGTGATGGGCAACACCTACGCCGGCCCCGGCGCCACCATCGGCCCCGCCCTCGTCTTCGGCTACCTCGCAGCCGAGGACATAGCCCACAAGGTGGTCGAGCAGGGAGCGAAGCGAGCGGACAGTCGAGGCCACGCGCCTGAACGAACGATCGAGCCGGCACCAGAACCCGACGAGCCCCACAAAGCCCCAGGAGCCTTCTGATGCCCATCGACCCCGAGGTCGCCATCGGCGCCAGGCTCTCCGACCGCACGTTCTCCTGGGAGAGCAGCGACGTGCTGCTCTACCACCTCGGGATCGGCGCCGGCTCCCGTCCGGGCGACAACCTGGACCCCGCCGCCCTGCGCTACACCCTGGACAACGACGACCTCCAGGTCCTGCCGAGCTTCGGCATCGTCGCGCCGACCTTCCACGAGACCGACCCGCCGCCCCTCGACCTGCCCGGTTGCGACATCAGCCTCTCCCAGGTGGTGCACGGCAGCCAGGAGATCGAGGTCCACGGCTCGATCCCGACCTTCGGGTCGGCGACCCTGCGCACGCGGATCACCGATGTCTGGGACAAGGGCAAGGCTGCGGTCATCTGGCAGGAGGGCCAGGCCGTCTCGGCCGAGAGCGACACCCTGTGGACGGTCCGCTCGTCGATCTTCGTCCGCGGCGAGGGCGGCTGGGGTGGCGACCGCGGCAGCTCGACCAAGGTGGAGCTGCCCGACCGCGAGCCCGACGCCGACGCGTCGTACGACGTGACGCCCCAGCAGGCGATGCTCTACCGCCTCTGTGGCGACCGAAACCCGCTGCACGCCGACCCTGCGTTCGCCGAAGCAGCCGGGTTCCCCGCGCCGATCCTGCACGGTCTGTGCTCCTACGGCATCGTCCTGCGCACCGTCACCGACGAGCTGCTGGGTGGTGACGCCGGCAAGGTCCGCGCCTTCACGGCGCGCTTCGCGGGCGTGGTCTTCCCCGGCGAGACGATCCGCGTGCGCGCCTGGCACAGCGACGAGGGCATCCTCGTCTCGGCGACCGTCCGCGGCGAGGGCGAGCGCGACGGCGCACCCGTTCTGGCCGACTGCGTGCTGACTCCCGTCTGAGCTCGCCCGACCGCGCGGACGTCATCCGAACTGTGGCCTCAAGGCCACGATTCGGATGACGTCCGGATGCGCGCTGGGGGTCAGTCGGCGGTGGCAAGCGACGCGACGAAGTCGAGCTTGTCCAGGACCGTGTCCGGGATGACGAACGGGTAGAGGTCCTCGTGACCCATGCTGCGGTTGATCATGTTCAGCGCGACGCTGAGCGGCACCCAGATCCCGACCACGACGTCGCGGAAGTGGGCGAACCGGGTCACCGCGCTCACCGTGGCGAGGCCGTACTCGGACGCTGTCTGGATCGTGTCGCAGATGTGCAGGTAGTGCGCCCACGTCTCCGCGAAGTCCTCGAACGGGTGCATCGTGGCGTAGCTGGAGATGTACGACGACTCCCACCCGGCCGGTGGGCCCTCGGCATAGTGCCGGTCGATCTCGCCCTGGTAGTCCAGGGTGTCGTCGCCGAAGAGCTCGCGACACCTGGTGAGGAGGTAGTCGCCGCGCACCAGCTGCCACTCGTAGTAGTGGCCGACCTCGTGCCGGAAGTGACCCAGCATGGTGCGGTACGGCTCACCCAGCCGCTCCCGGACGGTCTCCCGGTGCACGACCTCGCTCTCGGCGAGGTCGATGGTGATCAGGCCGTTTGCATGGCCGATGACGACGTTCTCCTCGACGCTGCTGAGCAGGTCGAACGCTAGTCCGTTCTCGGGGTCCACGTGCTTGCCGACCACCGGGAAGCCGAGCGTGTCCAGCTCGACGATGAGGTGTCTTTTCGCGCGCTCGGCCGCCGGGTAGTTGGCCAGCCCCTTGCTGTCCTCGTCGTTGGGCCGGGTCCGGGTCAGGTCGCAGGCGAAGCACTGCCCGTTCTCGGACGGGGCCAGCCAGGTGCACCCCGAGAGGGTGAGGTTGCGGCACACGAACCACTCGGCTGCGTGGCCGTCGACGTAGCGACCCTTCCCGTCGACCGGGACGATGGCGCGCTCGTCACGGGAGTACCCGAGCCTGGTCCCGCAGGAGATGCAGGCGGAGTTCTCGAAGTGCAGAGGTTGGTCACAGATACGACAGCGGAAGGCCTTCACCAGCGCAGCCTTCCACAGCACCTCGGCCGGGCCGATGGCAGGATCGCGCCCATGACTCTCCTCGACGGCTGGACGCTGGGTGAACATTCCTTCGACGGCGTGAGCCACCCGACCTACCGCAAGGGAACCGGCCCCGGCGTCATCGTGATCCACGAGATCCCCGGGATGACTCCGAAGGTGATCGCGTTCTCGCAGAGAGTCGTCGACGAAGGCTTCACCGTGGTGATGCCGCACCTGTTCGGCACACCAGGGGCGCCCAAGAACCTGCGGACGATCGCGAGGTCCCTGGGGCAGGTCTGTGTCAGCAACGAGTTCACCAAGCTCGCCACCGGGGTCACGACGCCGATCGCCGGCTGGCTGCGCAGCCTCGCCCGGGAGCTGCACAGCGAGCTCGGCGGTCCCGGCGTGGGTGCCCTCGGCATGTGCTTCACCGGCGGGTTCGCGCTCGCCATGATGGTGGACACCTCGGTGGTCGCCCCCGTCGTGGCGCAACCCTCGGCACCCTTCGCCCTCACCCCGAAGCGGAGCCGGGACCTCAACCTGAGCCCCGCGGACCTCGCGACCGTCAAGGCCCGGGCCGCGGCGGGGTGTCAGGTCCTCGGTCTGCGCTACGCAAGCGACGCGTTGATGGGCAAGCGGTTCGAGACCCTCGAGAACGAACTCAGCAGCGCCTTCCTCAAGGTCGAGTTCAAGGGCGCCAAGCACTCCACGCTGACCGAGCACAGCCAGGAGAAGGGCATCTTGAAAGTGCTGGCGTTCTTCGACGAGAAGCTCAACCCGGCCTCGTCCGACTGAGTAGAGAACTTCCTTCCACAGCAGGCGAAAGCCGACCAGAAAGTGTCAGTGGTCGCTGCTTGAATTCACTCATGGCCACCGACATTTCCTGTCGTCACAACGATGAGTTCCGCACAGGTCATGGGTCTACACAGATGAGCGCAATCGAGAGCCCCAGGAGGTGAGAACCATGGCTGCAACCATCGACGTAGAGATCGAGTCAGGTGTGTTCACCGGCCCGATCCGCCTCCACAGGGGCTACTACGCAGGCGACTTCAGCTCGCGCCCGCTCCAGGGTGAGTCCGACTGACAGTGCGACCCGTCGTCAGTCCTGTGGCGGGTCCTCACCGACCAGGCCGTCGACGGCCTCCCGGAACAGGTCCGCGTGGCCGACGTGGCGCGCGTACTCGTCGTGCAGGTCGACCAGATGGCGGCGCAGGTTGGGCGTGCCCCAGCCCTCGAACCCGATGGCGGCCGGCCGGTCGAGACCCCCGTCGACCAGGGCCGCGGCCGTCGCTGCCGTGGACCGCTCCACGGCCGTACGCCACATCGCGTAGAGCTCCTCGGGCGAGTCGTCCGCTGCAGTGCGCCACTCGAAGTCCTCGTCCTCACCCGGGTCGATCGCGTCCCACGGCGGTGCCGGCCGTTGCCCCGTGACAGCCAGGGCCATCTTGCGTTCCTCGACGCCGGCCATGTGCTTGATCAGCCCGCCGAGCGTCATCGTGCTCGGCGCGAACTCCCGGCGCAGGGCCGCGGCATCGAGCCCGCCGACCTTCCAGGCGAACTGCGCCCGGGAGCGCGCTAGTGCGAACAGCAGCATCTCGACCTCGTCCGGAGTGATCGACGGTTCGGCGATGGAGGTGTCCAGGGAGGTGTCCTGGTAAGTGTTCTGGGAAATGTTCTGGGAGGTGTCCTGAGTCATGGCTGGCACGCTACGGTCTATTCCGGACGTTCTGCTTCCGGATCTGGAGGGGTTCATGGCCGAGGTCAGCCCGACCGCCCGCGCGCTGCTCGCTCTCGAGCTCATCCAGACCGGCCCCGGCATCACCGCCGATCGGCTGGCCGACAAGCTCGGCGTCTCCGAACGCGCGGCCCGGCGCTACGTCGGCATTCTCCGAGAGGCGGAGATCCCGATCGAGTCGCTACGCGGGCCCTACGGCGGCTACCGCGTCGGACGAGGACTGCGGCTGCCACCGCTGGTCTTCAGTGCCACCGAGGCCCTCGGCCTGGTGATGGCGGTGCTCGACGGTCACCACGACGCCGGCGACCCCACGAACCCGGTCGGGAGCGCCCTCGGCAAGATCGTGCGGGCGCTCCCCGAGCCGGTGGCCGCCCAGGCTGAGGCGGTACGACGCAACGCCGCGCCCGCTCCCGACCGAGCCGCCGCCCGGCCCGACTACGGCGCGACCGCGGCCCTCGTGGAGGCGTGCTCGCAGCACCAGCGGGCACGCCTGGACTACCGCTCCGAGGCCGGCTCGCGGTGGGTGGTCGAGGTCGAGCCGTGGGCGGTCGTCGTACGGCACGGCCGCTGGTACCTGCTGTGCCGGGTGCCCGCCAAGGACGCCGTGAGGGCCTACCGGATCGACCGGGTGCAGAGCGTGGAGCTGCTCGAGGAGACCTTCGCGCCACCGGCCGACCTCGACCCGGTCGCCCTGCTCGAGGACCACCTCGCGGTCGGTTGGGAGTACGACGCCGAGGTGGTCATCGACGCACCCCTCGAGGTGCTCGCGCGTTCGGTGCCGCGGGCCCTCGGCCGGCTCGAGGAGATCGATGGCGAGACCTCGCGGCTGACCGGCACCACGGGGAACCCCTACTGGTACGCCGAGCGCCTCGCCACCCTGCCCTCGTCGTTCCGGGTCGTGGGCGGTGTCGAGCTCCGGGAGACCACTCGCCTGCTCGGTGAACGGCTCCTGGCGGCCTCAGGTCTCCAGAGCGCCCGGGTCAGAGGGCACGTCGACGGCATGCTGCCTGAGCGCTGACAGCGGCACCACCTGCAGGACTGCCTGGTTGGTCGAGGCCAGCACGACCGGTGCCGCAGCGCCGTCGTTGTGGGCGCGCGCCCAGTTCATAGCCGTGACGCACCACCGGTCACCCGGAACGAGCCCAGGAAAGTCGTACTGCGGCATCGGCGTTGACAGGTCGTTGCCGATGCTGCGCTGATGCTCGAGGAACTCGGCGGTCACGACCGCGCAGATGGTGTGGCTCCCGAGATCCTCCGGACCGGTGGCACAGCACCCGTCCCGGAAGAACCCGGTCATCGGGTCGGTGCCACACGGTTGCAGTTCCTCGCCGAGGACATTGCGCTCTGTCACGGTCACAGCATGGCTCAGCGGACCACCAGACAGAAGCGATGTCCGTCCGGGTCAGCGCAGTCGAGCAGAGGAGGTCCGCAGGAAGTGCTCGGGGCCTTCGGTGAAGTGGGCCAGGAACTCGGGTGGCAGCAGGGCCTCGTCGCCCTCGAGCGCCGACAGTGGCGCCACCTGGCTGGCATGGGCGTGGATGGCCTCGCGCTTGGCCTGGAGCGCGTGCTCGTCCAGCGCGAACGGATGCAGCAGCGCGAACGGCGCGTCCTCCGGACGGCCCCAGTGCCAGAACCAGACGGGGTACTCCCACAGGTCCGCGCCGGTACGACGGGCAGCCGCTGCCGCCGCCCGCCCGGCGGCCTCGTGGTCGGGGTGCCCGTCCTGACGCCACGTAGCCACCACCACCGTCCCGTGTCCGTCGCCGACGAGCGCGACGAGGTGGCCGGTCAGCTCCTCCACGTGCTCGGCAAGTCCGCCGTCGGGAAGCCCGAGCTGGTGCACGTGCTCGACGGTGGCGCCGAGAAGCCGGACGGCCGCCCGCGCCTCCTCGGCCCGGATGGGAGCGAGGTCCTCCGGTGTGAGCGTCGGAGAGTCCGGGTGGCTGCCCTCCCCGTCGGTCGCGCACACGATCTCCACGGCGATGCCCTGCTCGATGGCCGAGGCCACCAACCCGCCTGCTCCGAGGCTCTCGTCGTCCGGGTGGGCTGCCAGCACGACCAGCCGGGTCACTCCGTCGAGGCGGATCGGCTCGGCCGTCGCCCACTCGGGGTGGCGCTGCCACACCATGGCTGGTGTGCCGGGGCCGACGTGGGTGAAGCTCACCGGTCGCTCGCTCGTCATCGTGAGGTGGCGAGGAACCCCAGCGCCTGCCGGTAGCCGTCGATCCCCTGTCCGGTGATCTCCTTGGCGGCGTACTTCGTCACGACCGAGTGGTGCCGGAACTCCTCCGGCCGCGTCTTCGGGTCGCTGATGTGCAGCTCCACCATGGGTGCGGTGAGCTGGGCGCAGGCGTCGAGCAGGGCGAACGAGTAGTGCGTCCACGCAGCCGCGTTCAGGACCAGTGGGATGCCGTCGTCAGCGGCCTGGTTCAGCCAGTCGAGCATCTCGCCCTCGTGGTTGGTCTGCCGGACCTCCACGTCGAGCCCGAGGTCGCGGCCCCATCCCTGGCACAGCCCGACCAGGTCGGCATGGGTGGTGGTGCCGTAGATCTCTGGCTGGCGTCGCCCGAGCCGGCCGAGGTTGGGCCCGTTGAGCACGAGTACCTTCACGAGGACAACCCTTTCACTTCGTCGTACGACGCCCGCAGGATCTTCTCGTCCGGATCGGTGAGGATCGCGGGCTGCGCCAGCCCGTGGAGCACCACGAACCGCAGCTGTGCTCCGCGCGCCTTCTTGTCGACCCGCATCGTCGCCAGCACCTCGTCGAACGCGATCTCGTCGACCCCGGCAGCTTCCAGCGTCGTCGGCAGCCCGACAGAGGCCAGGACCGCTGCGTGCCGCGACGCCGTCTCGTCGTCGAGCCGCCCAGCGAGCCGGGCCAGCTCGGCAACGAACACCATGCCGAGCGCGACTGCCTCGCCGTGCCGGACCCGGTAGTCGCTGCCCTTCTCGATCGCGTGCGCCAGGGTGTGGCCGTAGTTGAGGGCCTCCCGCCCGGGATGCCCGTCCGTGCCGCCCGTCTCCCTGAGGTCGGAGACGACGACGTCGACCTTCACCCGGATGGCGCGCTCGACCAGCTCGCGCAGCTGGTCCGAGCCGGGCTCGAGCACTGACGCGGGGTCCCTCTCGATCAGGGCGAGGATCTCCGGGTCGGCGATGAAACCGCACTTCACGACCTCGCCGAGGCCGGCGACCAGCTCTGCCTGCGGCAGCGACCCGAGCAGGTCGAGGTCGCAGAGGACGCCGGCCGGCTCGTGGAAGGAGCCGACCAGGTTCTTGCCGGCACCGGTGTTGATCCCCGTCTTGCCGCCCACGGCAGCGTCGACCATCCCGAGCAGTGTCGTGGGCACGTGGACCACGCGCACCCCGCGCAGCCAGGTCGCGGCGACGAATCCGCCGAGGTCCGTGGTGGCGCCGCCACCGAAGGTCACGACGACGTCGGACCGGGTGAAGCCGGCCTCCCCGAGCATCTCCCAGCAGGTCTCGGCCATTGCGTAGGACTTGGACGCCTCGCCCGGAGGCATCAGCGGCACGTCCGTCACGTCGTAGCCCGCGTCGAGCAAGGGCAGGCGCACCTGCTCCGCCAACGCGGTCAGGTCACCGTCGTGGAGGAGTGCGACCCGGCGTACGCCTGGGCCGAGCATGGTCGGCAGCTCGTCGAGCACGGCGTGGCCGACGACGACGTCGTACGGAGAGGCGCCGCCGACGTGCACGCGGGTGCGGTCAGGCATGGGCACCATCCTCGAGCCCAGAGTCGAGCAGCGCACTCACCCGCGCGACCACCTCGTCGATCGCGAGACCGTCGGTGTCGACGACGTGGGTGGCCACCGACTCGTAGACCGGTGTGCGTTCGTCGATCAGCTGCTTGATCCTTCCCCGGACGTTGCCGAGCAGCAACGGCCGGGAGACGCCGAGTCCCACCCGCTTCGTGGCCTCCCCGAGCCCGACACGCAGGAAGACCACCCGATGGCCGGCCAGCGCCTCTCGGGTCCGCTCGTCCAGGACCGCGCCGCCGCCGAGGGCCAGCACGCCGTCGTACCCGGTGAGTGCCGCTACGACGGCCTCCCGCTCCAGCTCGCGGAACCGGGCCTCACCGGAGTCGACGAAGATGTCGGAGACCGCACGCCCCTCGCTCTGCTCGATGTCGTGGTCGGTGTCGCGGAAGGCCACGCCCCAGGCGTCGGAGACGCGGCGCCCGACAGTCGTCTTGCCCGCCCCCATCGCACCCACGAGGACGAGCTTCGGAGTGAGGGTCAACGGAACCTCAGGGTGTCCAGGTAGCCCTCGACGTTGCGGCGCGTCTCGGTCACCGAGTCGCCACCGAACTTCTCGAGCACCGCGTCGGCGAGCACGAGCGCGACCATCGCCTCGGCGACGATCCCGGCGGCAGGCACGGCACAGACGTCGGAGCGCTGGTGGTGGGCGACCGTTGCCTCGCCGGTTGCCACGTCCACCGTGCGCAGGGCGCGGGGAACGGTGGAGATGGGCTTCATCGCCGCTCGCACGCGCAGGACCTCGCCGGTGGACATGCCGCCCTCGGTGCCGCCGGAGTGTCCCGTCGTACGCCGCAGGGCGCCGTCCTCGCTGACGATCTCGTCGTGGGCCAGGGACCCGGGGGTGCGAGCCAGCTCGAACCCGTCGCCGACCTCGACTCCCTTGATCGCCTGGATGCCCATCAGCGCGCCGGCGAGGCGGGCGTCGAGCCGGCGGTCCCAGTGCACGTGCGAGCCCAGGCCGGGCGGCAGGCCGTGCACGACCACCTCGACGACGCCGCCGAGGGTGTCGCCCTCCTTGTGGGCCTGGTCGATCCGCTCCACCATCAGCTTGGAGGCGTCCGGGTCCAGGCAACGCACCGGGTCGTCGTCGAGGTGAGCGACGTCATCGGCGGAGGGCACCGAGCCGGCCGGGGCGGGTACGCCGCCGAGCTCGACCACGTGGGCGACCATCCGGGCACCCGTTGCCTGCTCCAGGAACGCCGCGGCGACCCGCCCCAGGGCGACCCGGGCGGCGGTCTCGCGGGCCGAGGCGCGCTCGAGGATCGGGCGAGCCTCGTCGAAGCCGTACTTCTGCATGCCGACGAGGTCCGCGTGCCCGGGACGTGGGCGGGTCAGCGCGGCGTTGCGGGCCAGGGCATCCAGCTCGACCTGGTCGACCGGGTCCGCAGACATCACCTGCTCCCACTTCGGCCACTCGGTGTTGCCGATCTCGATCGAGATCGGGCCGCCCTGGGTGATGCCGTGGCGGACACCACCGGTGATCCGGACCTCGTCCTGCTCGAACTTCATCCGGGCGCCGCGGCCGTAGCCGAGCCGGCGCCGGGCCAGCGCGTCCGTGATGTCCGCGGTCGTCACCTGCACGTGGGCAGGCAGACCTTCGAGGATCGCGGTGAGCGAGGGACCGTGTGACTCCCCCGCCGTGAGCCAGCGCAGCATGGGGTCAGTGTTTCACGCAGCGCTGCGCGTCGAGGGCAGGCCCTAGTAGCCGAGACTCTGTGCCAGCCAGGGCCCCGCGACCACTGCGAGTCCAGCGCCGACCAGCATGAACGGGCCATAGGGGACGCGGGCGCGCATGCTCCCCCGGATGATGGCCAGCACCAGGCCGCCGATCGCACCGACGAACAGGATCAGCGCCAGGCCCATCAGCATCTGCGACCAGCCCAGGTAGCCGAGCGCAGGACCGAGCACCCGCGCGAGGCGTACGTCGCCGAACCCCCATGCGTTGAACAGCCACCAGAAGATCCAGAACCAGGCCCCGATCACCAGCCAGCCCCAGCCCGCGCGGTAGAGCGCATCGAGATCGCGGTCGATGAGCGCGGCCAGCGGAATCAGCACGGCCAACAGGACATAGGTGGGGTGCAGGATGCGGTTGGGGAGCAGCGTCGTACGCCAGTCGATCACCATCAGCACGACCCCGATCGGGACCAACGGGACCAGGTAGACCAGCGCGCCAGTCCAGCCCAGTGCCAGGCCGAAGCAGGCGCCGATCACCGCGGACCACGCAGCCACCCACGCGGACAGATGAGGCAGTGCCGCGATCTCGCTGTAGAGCTCCTTGGGCGGCGCCGCCGGCAGGCTTCGGGCGAACAGCTTGCGGTCGCCGGCGGGCAGATCCTCCTCCCCCGACACAGTCACGGCCCCGGGTTCGCTGACCGGCTCCGGGACGGACTCCAACTCGGGCTCGGGCTCGGGTTCGGGTCAGGTTCGGGTTCGGGCAGGCGCGCGATCCACGGCGGCGCGAACCACCCGAGCGCCCCGCACACCACGAGACAGGTCAGCGCGGCCTGGAGGTGCGCTGCGTCGACCGAGTCCATCCTGTGAGGTTAGGGGTTTTCAGCGCCCGTCGGCGGGGTTCTCCCCAGCTCTGCGCGCCAGCTCGGCGCGTCCCGCGTCCCGAACCAGGTCGACCGGCACCGATCCGCCCGTCATCAGCTCCACCTGGATGACCGCCTGGTGCGCGAGCAGGTCGAGCCCGCTCACCAGCCGACGGCCGGAGTCCTGGGCCGCTCCCGCGATCGGGGTGGGCCACGGGTCGTAGACGACCTCGAAGACGGTCGGCACGGCCGCGCAGGCAGCCAGCAGGTCGGGGGTCTGGGCGCCGGCCGGCACCGTCGAGACGACGATGTCCACGTCGAGCGGTCCGGCCTCGGCGATGGTGCTCACCGAGACCTCGGGGGCACGAGGGTGGGCGACAACTGCAGCCACTGTCTCCGCGGCGCGGGCGGGGTCGCGCACGAGCACCTGGGCCGTCGTACACCCCAGCTCGACCAGGGCCAGCAGCACCGACGTCGCAGTTGCTCCCCCGCCGATCACGGCTGCCGACCGGATCGGGTCGTGGACCCGCTCGACGAGCGCGGCCATGGCGCCGGGGATGTCGGTGTTGCAGCCCTGCCGGCGGCCGTCCGCCAGGAGCACGGTGTTCGTGACCCCTGACAGTCGCGTCCATTCGTCGACGGAGTCCACGAGCGGCACCACGATGCGCTTGAGCGGCATCGTGAGCGACAGACCCCGCCAGGTCGTATCCAGCCCGCCGAGGAAGTCCTCGAGACCGGACGCCGCGACCTCGACCGCGTCGTAGGACCAGTCAAGGCCCAGGTGGTCGTACGCCGCCCGGTGCATCGCAGGGGACAACGAGTGGGAGATCGGCGAACCGAGGACGGCGCAGCGCATTGACTGAGAGCTCAACAGTCCTCGCTGCTCCGGCAGTACTCCCGGAGCTTCGCGACCCACTTGTTGTGCTCCTTCAAGGTCGTGGAGAAGCGGGTGGTGTCCTCCTCGTAGTCGGGCACGAAGAACAGCCAGTCACCTTCCGCGGGCTCGAGCGCTGCCTTGATCGTCTCCTCGCCGGGCGACCCGATGGGCCCTGGCGGCAGCCCGGTGTGCACGTAGGTGTTGTAGAGCGAGGTGTTGGACCGCTCCTCCGCAGTCGTCCACACGTCCCCCGAGCGCTGGCTCACGTAGGAGACGGTTGAGTCGAGCTGCAGGGGCATGTCGGCCTCGAGCCGGTTGTACAGCACGCGTGCGACCTTGGGGTAGTCCTCGGACTTGTTCGCCTCGTACTCCAGGATGCTGGCGACGGTCAGCACCTGCTCCGGGGTCAGCCCGACCGCCTCAGCCCTCGACGCGACGTCGAGCGACTCCTCGACCTGGACGCTCTTGGCCACCATCTGCCTGATCAGGCCGACAGCGGTCTGCTTCGGCGGGACCGTGTAGGTGGCCGGGAACAGGAACCCCTCGGGGTTGCCGTTGGCCTCGGCGGGCAGCCCGATCGCCTTGGGGTTCGCGAGAGCCGCGGTCACCGACTTCTTGCTGATGTCGGTCTTGTCGACGATGGTCTTCACGATCTGGCGGACGCGGGCACCCTCCGGCACGACGACCAGGCTCTGCATCAGGTTCGCCGGGTCCACCAGCACACCGAGCGCCTGGCTGGCCTTCATCTTCTTCTGGAGCTCGTAGTAGCCGACCTGGATGCTGCGCGACTTGTCGTTGCCCCGCGCAGCCTCGGTGAAGGCGTCGACGCTCTTGACCACGTCGGCTGCCTTGAGCTCGCGCCCGATCTGGCTGGACGTGGCGCCGGACTTGACCTGGTAGAGCACCGAACCACTGCCGGGGCCCTCGTAGTCGGGCGCGGGGGCGAGTCGCGAGCTGATCTCGTCGTACGCCCATCGTCCGCCGAACCAGCCCCCTCCCACGAGCACCGCGAGCACGATCAGGACCGGGAGGCATCCCCGGCCTCGCCGGGACCGCTTCGGCTCGTCGTCGACAGGCTCGTCGGCGTACGTCTCGTCCTCGTAGCGGTCGTCGAACTCAGCGTCGCCGAAGTCGTCATCCTGGCCGGGGCCGGTCTGGTTCAACGCATCCGTCCTACTCGCTCATGTCCCCGGGCGGCGGCACTGGCTCCCCCGCCAACGCGCCGGTCTGCCTTTCCCGCTCGAGGGCTCCCTGCAAGATCACCACGGCCGCGGCCTGGTCGACCACGGCGCGACGTTTCTTGCCCTTCCTACCCTGTCCCCGCAACTGCCCCTCGGCAGTGACGGTGCTCAGGCGCTCGTCGCACAACCTGACCGGGACCGGCCGAACCCGGCTGGACAGCTCACGCGCAAACGCTCGAACCTTACCGGCCGACGGTCCTTCACCACCGGACATCGACCGCGGCAGCCCCACGTAGATGCGCACCGCGCCGAGCTCCTCGACCAGAGCCGCGATCCGGTCGAGGTCCCCGTCACCGCGGGCGACCGTCTCGACCGGCGTCGCCAGGATGCCGGACGGGTCGCTGCTGGCCACGCCGATGCGGGCGTCGCCGGGATCGATGCCGAGGCGTACGCCGGAGAGCTCGGCGTCCACTTCTCAGTGACCTGCCGGGCGTGAGACCAGGGCCTGCCTGATCGCCGCCATGGCGTCGCCTGTCCGGCTGGGGTCCGTGCCGCCACCCTGCGCGACGTCGTCCTTGCCGCCGCCCTTGCCACCGAGGACCTCGGAGGCTGCCCGCACCAGGGTGTTCGCGGAGATCCCCGCGTCGCGGCCGGCGTCGTTGACCGCCACCACGACCGAGGGCTTGCCGTTCGCCGAGCCGATGACCGCCGCCACGGCCGGACGGGCGCCGGGCATCCGGTTGCGGATGTCGAGTGCAAGCGTGCGCACGTCACCACCGCCGGCACCGGCGGCCTCGTGGCCCACGAAGGAGACACCGCCGATGTCCTCGGCGTTCGCCGCCAGCTCACCGCCTGCCGCGAGCAGCTGCTGCAGCCGCACCTTCTCGATCTCCTTCTCCGCGACGCGGAGCCGGTCGACGATGTCGTTGACGCGCTCGGGCAGCTGCTCGGGCCGCACCTTCAGCGCCTCGCTGAGCTGAGCGACCAGCAGGTGCTCGCGCGCCAGGAACTGGTAGGCGTCCCCCCCGACCAGCGCCTCGACCCGTCGTACGCCGGACCCGATGGAGCTCTCACCGAGCAGCTTGACGACTCCGAGCTGGCCGGAGCGCTGGGCGTGCGTGCCTCCGCATAGCTCGCGGGCCCAGTCGCCGACCGAGATGACGCGCACGCTGTCGCCGTACTTCTCGCCGAACAGCGCCATCGCGCCGGAGCGGACGGCTTCCTCCTGCGTCATCGTCTCCGCATGCACCCCGAGGTCGGCCATCACCAGGTCGTTGACCCGGGCCTCGACGTCGTTCATCGCCGACTCAGGCACCGATCCGGTGGCGGAGAAGTCGAACCGGAACCTGCCGGGCGAGTTCTCCGAACCGGCCTGGGTGGCGGTCTCCCCGAGCGCCTCCCGGAATGCCTTGTGCACCATGTGGGTCGCGGTGTGCGATCGGCTGATGGACCGGCGGCGCTCGATGTCGACCAGCGACTGCGCCCGACCCCCTACCGACACCTCGCCGGACAGCACCCGCGCCTTGTGCACGATCAGCCCCGTGATCGGCGACTGCACGTCGTACACCTCGAGCCGGGCGCCGTTGTCGAGCTCGATGACACCCTGGTCGGCGAGCTGGCCGCCGCCCTCGGCGTAGAACGGCGTGCGGTCGAGCACCAGCTCGACCTCGGCTCCCTCACCCGCGGACTCGACCTTGGAGCCTCCGGTGACGATGCCCCGGACCTCGCCCTCGCTGACCACCTCGGAGTAGCCGGTGAACTGCACCGGCTGCCCGATCGTGTCGGCGATCTCGCGGTAGGAGCCCGTGGCCGCGTGCTGGCCCTTCTTCGACCGCGCGTCGTCCTTGGCCCGTTGGCGCTGCTCGTCCATCAGCCGACGGAACCCCGGCTCGTCGACCGAGAGGCCCTTCTCGGCGGCCATCTCGAGAGTGAGGTCGATCGGGAAGCCGTAGGTGTCGTGCAGGGCGAAGGCCTTGTCCGCCGGAAGCTGTGCCTTCGCGTCCGTGGAGAGAGCGCCCTCGCCGCTGAGCTGGAGGCCGGCGGTCGCCTGCTCGAAGATCTGCGTGCCCGTGCGCAGCGTCTGCCGGAACGCCTCCTCCTCGGCATAGGCCACCGTGGAGATGCGCTCCCAGTCGGCCAGGAGCGCTGGGTAGCCGTCGGCCATCTTGTCCCGGCTGACCGGGAACAGCTCCGGCAGCGCACGGTCCTCGAAGCCGAGGAGCCGCATGGAGCGCACCGCGCGCCTCAACAGGCGCCGCAGGACATAGCCACGCGACTCGTTGCCCGGCGTCACGCCGTCGCCGATGAGCATCATCGAGCTGCGTACGTGGTCGGCGACCACCCGGAACCGCACGTCGTCGCCCGGGTCGGCGCCGTAGCGGCGCCCGGAGAGCTCCTCCGCCTTCTGGATGACCGGGAACATCACGTCGATCTCGTACATGTTCTGCTTGCCCTGCAGCAGGAAGGCGACCCGCTCGAGGCCCATGCCGGTGTCGATGTTCTGCTTCGGCAGCGAGCCGGAGATGTCGAAGTCGGACTTGCTGCGGACCGCGGACAGCTCGTCCTGCATGAAGACGAGGTTCCAGATCTCCAGGTAGCGGTCCTCGAGCTCGGTCGGCATGTCCAGCCCCAGCGACGGGAAGTCCGCCTCCGGGCCGTGCTCAGGGCCCCGGTCGTAGAGGATCTCCGAACACGGACCCCCGGGACCGGGAACTCCCATCGACCAGTAGTTCTCCTTGCGCCCGAGCCGCACGATGCGCTCGTCGGGCAACCCGGTGACCCTCTTCCACAGCTCGACGGCCTCGGGGTCATCGATGTAGACGCTCGGGTAGAGCCTGCTCTCCTCCAGGCCCCAGCCACCGTCGGCGAGGGGCTTGGTGACCAGGTCCCACGCGAGCTCGATCGCCCCCTCCTTGAAGTAGTCGCCGAAGCTGAAGTTGCCGCACATCTCGAAGAAGGTGCCGTGGCGGGTGGTCTTGCCGACGTCCTCGATGTCGGGCGTGCGCACGCACTTCTGCACGCTGACCGCGCGGGCGTATGGCGGCTTCTCCTGGCCCAGGAAGTAGGGCTTGAACGGCACCATGCCTGCGTTGACGAACAGCAGGTTGGGGTCAGGGACCAGCAGCGATGCGGAGGGCACTGCCTGGTGCCCGGCCGACTCGAAGTGCGCGACGAACCGGCGGCGGATGTCGGCGGTGTCCATCAGTCCGTGTCCTTCAGTTCGTGGGTGGTGGAGGAGGCGGCGTACTCCAGCTCGCCCCGAACACCAGGTGGTCCATCAAGCGTCCACTCGAGGCGTTCGCGCAACTCGGTTTCCTTCTCGGCCATGCCGGCGCGCACCTCCTCTGCGAACAGGTGCGCACCCAGGTTCAGCCCGGCCATCCGGTCGCGGAGACCCTCCGGAGTGAACGCCTCGGCCGCCCGGCGTGCCTTCACCATGACGTAGACGCCCGCGCCGGCACCCGCGACGAACCAGAAGCCCCTCATCATCGAACGCCCCTCACGCGGCGTCGGCCGGCTGTGACGGCTTCTGTGTCTCGGCCTGGGAAGCCCGGTCCTCGGCCTGCATCCGGCGCCAGGCGTCCTTCATCTCTCGACGGCGCTGCTTGCGCGCGCGTCTTACCTCTCGACGCATCTCGAACCAGATCCTGTTGCGCGACTCCGGGGACAGCGCTCGCCGCATGCCGTGACCGAATGCGACGACCTTGACGAGCGGTTCGCCCACCGTGGCGGTGAGCACGACCCGGTCGGGAACGGTGGGTTCGGGCCGCGGCGACCCCGCGTCAGTGATGACGTACGCCGGGTCGTCGACACTGATCATCGAGGTGGACTGGCGTTCGAGCTGCTCGGTCAGCGCGTCCAGGCGACTGCGCAGCTCCGCCGTCTCGGCCTGGGCCTGGGCGAGCGCGGTCGCCAGGTCTCGCCGCGAACGCGTGCGGCTGCGCAGCGCGAGCGCGAGTACGCAGGCGAGGAGCAGCAGCACGACAGCGGCGCCGGCGATCAGCACGGGCGGTTCCATGGTGTCCGACCCTACCTGCCACGAATCATTCGTCTGATCCGCTCCCACCGCTCCTTCAACGCACTCTCGGCGCCGAGGTTGGTGGGCTGGTAGTACTCGGCGTCGGCGACGACGTCCGGGGCGTACTGCTGCTCGGCGATCCCGTAGGGCGAGTCATGGGAGTACTGGTAGCCCTTGCCGTGGCCGAGCTTCTTGGAACCGCCGTAGTGGGCGTCGCGCAAGTGTGCCGGGACGGGCCCGATCTTGCCCGCACGGACGTCCGCGCTGGCCGCGTCGATGGCCTTGATCACCGCGTTGGACTTCGGGGCGAGTGCGAGGGCGATGGTCGCCTGCGCCAGGTTGAGCCTGGCCTCGGGCATGCCGATCAGCTGCACGGCCTGAGCAGCCGCGACCGCGGTGGTCAACGCGGTCGGGTCAGCCAGGCCGATGTCCTCGCTGGCGAGGATCACCAGCCGCCGGGCGATGAACCGCGGGTCCTCGCCCGCCTCCACCATCCTGGCCAGGTAGTGCACGGCCGCATCGGCGTCGGAGCCGCGGATCGACTTGATGAAGGCGCTGGTGACGTCGTAGTGCTGGTCGCCCTGCCGGTCGTAGCGAACGGCGGCGCGGTCCACGGCCGTCTCGGTCGTGGCGAGGTCGACCGTCTCGTGTCCCTGGGTGATCGCGGCGCCAGCCGCCGCCTCCAGGTAGGTCAGCGAGCGTCGGGCGTCGCCGCCGGCGAGCCGGACGAGGTGTTCGAGGGCGTCCTTATCCAGGGTGACCTGGCCGTCGAGCCCACGAGGATCGGTCAGCGCCCGCTCGATCACGCCGCGTACGTCGTCGTCGGTGAGCGGCTCGAGCGTGAGCAGCAGCGACCGGGAGAGCAGCGGAGAGATCACCGAGAAGAAGGGGTTCTCGGTGGTCGCCGCGACCAGGGTGACCCAGCGGTTCTCCACGCCGGGCAGGAGCGCGTCCTGCTGCGCCTTGGTGAACCGGTGCACCTCGTCGACGAACAGCACCGTCTCCTGGCCCGACGACACCAACCGCGCGCGGGCGCTGTCGATGGCTGCGCGCACCTCCTTGATCCCGGCCGCAACGGCCGAGACCTCGACGAAGTGCCGGTTGGTCTGTCCCGAGACGATCGAGGCGATGGTCGTCTTGCCCGTGCCGGGAGGTCCCCACAGCAGCAATGACATGGGTTGGTCACCCTCGACCAGGCGTCTCAGCGGCGCCCCCGTCGCGAGCAGGTGCTGCTGACCGACGAGCTCGTCGAGGTCGCGCGGGCGCATCCGGACAGCGAGCGGGGCCGAGTCGTGGGTGTTGCCGGCCAGCGTCCCGCCCGAGGGGGCGCGCGCCGACTCGGGTCCGTCGTACGCGAAGAGGCCGTCCATTCCGTCGACCCTATCCGGGAGGGACGACGCCGATGGTCGGCCGGCTCAGGAGATCCCGGCCCTGGTGATCAGGTCGTCGCGCGCCTGACGACGGCGACGTTGCTCCGCGGGGTCGGGAACGGGCACGGCGGAGACCAGCCGCTGGGTGTACTCGTGCTGCGGGTTGCGGACGATCTGGTCCCGCGGGCCGAGCTCGACGATCTTGCCCATGTACATCACCGCGATCCTCGAGGCGAGGATCTCCACCACGCCGAGGTCGTGGCTGATGAACAGGCAGGCGAAGCCCTGCTCGCGCTGCAGCTCCTGGAACAGGTCCAGCACCTTGGCCTGTACGGACACGTCGAGGGCGGACGTCGGCTCGTCGGCGACCAGGAGCTGGGGGTCGAGCGCGAGCGCCCGGGCGATGCCGACCCGCTGGCGCTGCCCGCCGGACAGCTCGTGCGGGTAGCGGTTGCGGAAGCCACGCTGGAGCTGGACCTTGTCGAGCAGCTTCTCGACCTCGGCGTTCAGCGCCTTGCCCTTGAGCTGACGGTGCAGGAACAGCGGTTCCCCGATCGACTCGCCGATCGGCAGGCGGGGGTTGAGGGACGAGCCGGGGTCCTGGAAGACGATGCCGACCCGGTCGCGCAGCGGCTGAAGGTCCTTGCGGTTCGCGCCCTTCATCGAGATGCCGGCGATCTCCAGGCTGCCGCCTGCGACGGGCAGCAGGCCGAGGGCGGCGCGGCCGATCGTCGTCTTGCCCGAGCCGGACTCGCCCACGAGGCCGACGACCTCACCGGAGTTGATCGTGAGGCTCACTTCGTCCACGGCCCGGAAGACGGGCTGGTTGCCCCGCTTGGGGTACTCCAGCACCAGGTTCTCGGCGACCAGGATCGGGGTTCGCACCTGCGACTCGGTCTCCACCCGCTCACGCTCGGTGCGGTCAGCGGCCTCGGCTGCGGTGACCGCCCCGAAGTGCGGGACGGCGGAGAGCAGCTGCCGGGTGTAGGGATGCTGCGCGTCGTTGAAGATCTTGTCAGTGGTGCCGCTCTCGACGATCCGCCCCTGCTGCATCACCACGATGCGGTCAGCCATGTCCGCGACCACACCCATGTCGTGGGTGATCAGCAGGACTCCGGCGTTGACCCGCTCGCGCAGGTCACGCATCAGCTTGAGGATCTCGGCCTGCACGGTGACGTCGAGAGCCGTGGTCGGCTCGTCTGCGACGAGCAGCTGGGGTTCGCAGGCGAGCGCCTGGGCGATCATCGCGCGCTGGCGCTGACCGCCGGACAGCTGGTGCGGGAAGGCATCGAAGCGGCGCACCGGCTCGGGAATCTCGACCAGGGTGAGCAGCTCGATGGCACGCTCCTTGGCCTGCTTCGGCGACACCTCGAAGTGCGAGCGGATGGTCTCCACGATCTGGAAACCGATCGTGTAGACGGGGTTCAGCGCGGTCATCGGCTCCTGGAAGATCACCGCGATCTCCTTGCCGCGGACACGACGCATGCCGGCACCGGTCAGGCCTACGAGCTCCTTGCCCTTGAGCTTGGCGCTGCCCTGCGCGCGCCCGTTCGAGGGGAGCAGACCGAGCAGCGTCATCGCGGACTGGGTCTTGCCGGATCCGGACTCACCGACGATGGCCAGCACCTCGCCGGCGTCCACGTGGTAGCTGATGTCGATCGCGGCCGGGAACCACTCGCCGTCCACGTAGAAGGAGACGTTGAGGTTCTCGACCTCCAGGATCGGGCCCTCTTCCTCGGGTACGACGGCGTGCCGGCCCGGCTGGGCCTCGTCACCGGTGGGTGTGCTCACGAGCTGCCTCTCGATCCTGCCGAAGCCAAGGCCGGCACATCTGTCAGGGTGGCGTCATGGGACCGACGGTGCAGCTGAGGTCGCGCTCCACGCAGGTCCTGGGTGCGGCCATGGTGGTGTTCGCCCTCGCCGGCCTGGCCTCGGTCGTGGCCGGAGGAACGGATGCGGTGCTTCTGTACGCCGCGCCGCTCGCCCTGTTCGGCGTGCTGGGCTGGGGCGCCTTCTGGCAGCCCCGCGTCGAGGTCTCCGACGGTGGCATCACGGTCGTGAACACGCTGCGAACGGTCGAGATCCCGTGGCCGGCCGTGCAGTCCGTCGACGGGCGCTACGGCCTGCGGTTGCAGACGTCGTACGGGCGAGTGAACGCCTGGGGAGCCGCAGCCCCGTCGGGACGCGACCGGGCGCGAGGCGCGCAGAGCGAAGCAGCCGAGGTGGTCACGGACCGGCTCGAGCTGCTCCGCCGCGCCGGACACCTCGACGATGCCAGGCTCGAACGTCCCGAACCCCGCACCGTCTGGCACATGGCATTGATTGCTGTGCTGGCAACGCTCGGCGTGGCCACGATCGTGCTGCCGCTGCTGGCCTGAGGTCTGCGCGCTCATCGCCCGGCCTCGTTCCCGGTTCCGTCGGCCGATGCAGCTGCTGTGTCGGCTCGCGCGGCCTTGGCCATCGCCCGGGCGGACGGGATCCGCTTCTGCCGCGGGTCGAAGGCATCTCGCAGGCCGTCGCCGATGAAGTTGACCGAGAGCGCGATGATCACGATGAACAGGCCCGGCCACCAGAACAGGAACGGACGCGTCGAGAAGGCCGACTGGTACTCCGAGATCATCGTTCCGAGGGACACGTCGGGTGACTTGATGCCGAACCCGAGGTAGCTGAGCGCGGTCTCCAGGAGCACGGCCTGGGACGCGAGCAGCGTGGTGTTCACGATGATCACGCCCATGGCGTTGGGGATCATGTGCTTGCGCATGATCCGGAAGCTGCTGGCTCCGGCCACCTTCGCGGCATCGACGAACTCCCGCTCACGCAGGCTCAGGAACTCGCCACGCACCAGCCGGGCCAACGTGGTCCAGGTGATGGCACCCAGAGCCACTGCGAGCCAGAAGGGACCGGCGCCCCCCGCGAGCTTCCCCAGCACCGCACCGATCACGATCACCGGGAAGGTGATGAACAGGTCGGTGACCCGCATCAGACCCTGGTCGATCCAGCCGCGGAAGTAACCCGCAAGTGCACCGATCGTCATCCCGATGAGTGCGGCGAGCAGGCTGATGATGACCATCACGTTGAGCGAGGTCTGGGTGCCCTTCATCACGCGGGCGAAGATGTCTCGGCCGATCTCGTCCTGACCGAAGGGGTGGCTGCCGACGGCGAACCCGTCGCCTCCGAACAAGCCAGGCAGGCTCAGGGTGGGCGACCCCCCGTTCTGCACGTCGCCGGGGGTGAAGTGGTCGAACTTCCACCAGCCCGGGACGCCGAAGGCTCCGATCGAGGTGTAGGCGAGCAGGGCCACCAGGAACAACGCAGTCAGGCCGGCCAGTGCTCCGCGGTGCCGGAAGAAGCGGCGCCGGACGATCTGGCCCTGCGACAGGCCCTCGACGTCCTTGAGCTCGATCGCGTTCTCGACGGTGTCGCTGTTGGTGGGCTCGAGGTGCCCGGTGGGCTCCAGTGGAGTACTCATCGGGGTCCCCTCGAAAGTGTGAACTCCATCGACGCGGAGCGTCCTCTCGTGAGCAGTTTCGTGGGGTGGTTCATGCTGCCACCCGAATTCTGGGGTCGAGGACTGCATAGACGAGGTCTGCGACGAAGTTGGCCGCGACCGCGAGGATGCCGATGATCACGATGTAGGCCATCACCGGATCTATCTGGTTGCCGTCCAGCGAGACCACGAACAGCCGACCCATGCCGAACCAGCCGAACACGGTCTCGGTGAGCACGGCGCCACCGAGAAGGGTGATGATGTCGATCGGGACGATGGATGCCAGCGGCAGCAACGCGTTCCGGAAGGCGTGCCGCATGATCACCGTCCTCTCGGTGAGTCCCTTCGACCTGGCGGTCCGGATGTAGTCCTGGTTCATCACCTCGAGCATCGACGCCCGCGAGTACCGGGTGTACGCCGCGAACGAGATCAGGATCAGGGTCGCGGTCGGCAGCAACAGGTGGGTGAACGAGTCGATGGTGTGCACCCAGAAGCTGCCGTCGAGGTTCGGTGTCCTGCTGCCGATCGTTGCGATCGGGCGGTCCTTCACGGCGTTGTTGTAGGCCGGCCAGCTCTGCATCACCCGGTCGACGAAGAGCATCATGCTCACCGGGATGGCGGTCAGTGCCGCCGTACGCGCAGATCGGGTTCGGTCCGGGCCGCCCCACGCGAAACCGATGCCGGCGCTGACGACGAGCCCGACGAGGAAGGCCGCAATGACCAGCGGCCAGCCGAGGACCCCGGCATCCCCGGCCCAGTCCCAGAAGTAGAGCATCGGCAGCCACAGCACGGCCCCAAGGGCCGCGACGGAGAGGGCGGAGTACAGCGCCTTGCGGTTGCGCAGGCCAGTGCTCAGCGTCGTCACCACGAAGGCCCACCCGACCGAGCTGAGCGTGATCAGCACGATGCCGATCGTGGGCTCGTTGAACCAGTCCGTGACGTTGAGGTAGACGAACATCACTGCCGTGATCGCCGCCGCGATCGCGAAGTTCCGCAGCCGCGCCTGTTTGGGGCCGGCCACCGCTGAGGACACGACGAGTCCGACGAAGGCAGAGACGATCACGATCACGGGAACCGAGAAATGTGGATCTCGGAGGAAGTCATTGAAGTTGATCGCCAGGAACACCTTGGCGAGCACGGCGACCCAGAAGACCGGCAACGAGTAGAGCAGGAACGAGAGGAAGGTGATCGAGTAGTCGAAGCCGGTGTACTGGCGAAGCGCACTCACGATCCCGACCATGACACCGAGAACGATCGCGAGGACGGTGGCGACACCTACAAGTTGGATGGTGGTCGTCACCGCACCGCTCAGCAGTGAGGTGACCTCCTGGTTGGTCTTCCAGTTCTCGCCGAGATCGCAGTTGCCGTAGAGGCAGCCGGCGGCCCCTCTGAGCCAGTCGAAGTAGCGGAGCAGCACGGGATCGTCGAGCCGGAGCTCCGCGGTCCGGTTGGCCATCTGCTCGGCCTTGTTGGGCGCCGTACTGATCCTCAGGTCCTCGAGCGGATCGATCGCGAGGTCGACGAGCCAGTACATGATGACTGTCGAGACCAGCACCACCAACAGCGACATCAGCAGCCGCTTGACGAAGAAGACCACCACAGCGAGGACCCGACCTGTCGTTGACGATGTTGTGCCGACGGACCACGTGGTGGGTACCGCCGCCCAGCGACAGTACCCACCACGTGCTTGCTACGTGAAGATGCTCAGACCCTCAGGTCAGTTGCCCGGCACCTTCCAGTTCCAGTACCCGTAGAACATCGTCGGGGCGAGAATGGCGGGCTCGAGGTCCGTCACTCGCGTCTTGTTGGAGATGTTGGCCGAGGGGAACTGGAAGATCGTGATCCCCACAGCGTCCTCGAACAGCTTCTTCTCGATCTCGGTCTGGATCTTGACCTGCTCGTCCAGGTCGGCGGTGACGACGAGCTCGTCGAAGAGTGCGTCGACCTCCTTGTTGGAGTAGTTGATCAAGTTGTTCAGGCCACCCGTGCCGAAGATCTCACGGTCAGAGCTCACCGCCGGGGTGGTCGACTGCCAGCCGAAGAACACGGCGTCGTAGGTGCCGTCGCCGAGCTTCTCGCCCCAGTCCGGGTCTCCCTTGTCGATCAGGTTGAAGCCCGCCTTGGCGAGTGCCGGCTTGTAGAGCTGGAACTCGTTCTCGCGTCGGACGTTGCCCTTGGCGTACATGACACGCACGTCGATCGGACCCGTGACGCCGGCCTGCTGCAGCAGCTTCTTCGACTGTGCAGGGTCGACCTCGGCGTACTCAGACGACCCGTTCTGCGCGACGATCTCGTCGTAGCCCGGGGTGCCGAGGGTCTTGATGAAGGAGTTGCGGACCTCGGCCTCGGGGTTGATCGGCTTGATCAGCTTGTCGATGACTTCCTGTCGCGGAATGCCGTGCAGGAACGCCTGACGAACGAGCAACGCCTTCTGAGCGTCACCGCCGTACGACGACGGGTCGAACGGGCCCTTGTTGCCCATCACCAGGTCGAAGTGCTCGTAGGTGCCCTCGACGCCGGCCTCGATCGCGACATCCTGGATCTTCTCCGCAGCCTTGACCACGTCAGTGGTCACCTGCGGGGAGAACATGTCCAGCTCGCCGTTCTCGAGCGCCTGGACCTGAGCCAGCGGGTCCTCGTTCCAGCGAATGGTCAACTCGTCGATGGAAGCGGCGCGGTCACCCTTGTACTTGGTGTTCTTCTCCAAGGTCATGAACTCGTTCTCCTTGAACTCCTTCATGACGTAGGCACCGCTCGACAGGGCCAGAGCCGGGTCGTCCGGCTTCTCGGTGTAGTCGAAGCCGGTGTTCCAGAACTCTGAGATCTTGGCCAGGGCCGCCGGGTCCTTGTCCTGGATCGCCTTGACCAGCGCGTCCTTGGCCTCCTGGGGGTCTTCGATCCCCAGTGCCTTGCTGGCGGTGACGTGTGCCGGGATGTTCATGCTGATGTCGTACTGCCAGTCCGCGAACGGCTTGGTGTAGACGAGGGTCAGGGACTTGCCGTCCTCGCTGATCTCCGGCGTCTCCTTGACCAGGTTCAGGCCGATGGAGGAGCTGTCGAAGTAGACCTTGCCCTTGGTGTTCAGGGGCAGACCGGTCGCGTCGTCGAGCTTGACCTTGTCCGAGGCGATGGTGTTGACGTTGCCGCTCTGGGCTGCCCAGTCGAGCAGCACGTCGGCCGCGTCGACCGGGGTGCCGTCGGACCAGGTGCTGTCGTCGTCGACGGTGTACTTGACCGTCAGCGGGTCGTCGCTGGTCTTCTCGTAGGTTCCGAAGGAGGAGTCCGCCTCGATCTCACCGGCCGCGTTGACGTACCAGAACTGGCCGGTCGTCAGGTACTTGATGTTGGCGTTGGCCGTCGCGTTGCCGTTCGATGTCAAGTCGTTGTACGAGTAGAACGGCTGGTTCCAACCGACGTTCAGCGAGGTCTTCTCGTTGCTGCTGCCCTCGTCCTCCGCCTCAGGTGTACCGCCGCAGGCTGTCAGCGCCAGGCTGAGCGTGGCGATCACCGCCCCCGCGGCAAACATTCGCTTGCTTCTCACGTAATTCCTCCTCGGTGCGGCCCGTCCCCAGATGGACGGGGCCGGCAGAACAACCAGCCAGGGACCCGACTGAACTACGTGACCCTAGGCACATCGGGTGGTTCCGGTTAAGCGTTCTGCCCCAAGTGGGCGCGATTGTTACCAGAGCGCGACTATTCGGTCGTCGTACCCGCGCTGGCCGGAGCCTCTGGGCGGGAGTCGACCCCCGCCTCCTTGCGCTGCTCGGGAGTGATGGGAGCTGGCGCCGCCGTGAGCGGGTCGTAGCCGCCGCCGGTCTTCGGGAACGCGATCACCTCGCGGATCGAGTCCACGCCACTGAGGAGCGCGCAGATGCGGTCCCAGCCGAACGCGATGCCGCCATGGGGCGGGGCGCCGAAGGCGAAGGCGTTCAGCAGGAAGCCGAACTTCTCCTGGGCGGCGGCGTCGTCGAGGCCCATCAGGGCGAAGACCCGCTTCTGGACGTCGCTGCGGTGGATACGGATCGACCCTCCGCCGATCTCGTTGCCGTTGCAGACGATGTCGTAGGCCCACGCCAGGGCGTTGGCCGGGTCCTCGTCGAAGTGGTCGAGGTCCTTGGGGCTGGTGAAGGCGTGGTGCACGGCCGTCCAGGCACCGCCGCCGACCGCGACGTCACCGGCGGCCGTGGCCTCCGCTGTCGACTCGAAGAGGGGCGCGTCGACGACCCACACGAAGCTCCAGACGGACTCGTCGATCAGGCCGGCCCGACGACCGATCTCCAGGCGCGCCGCCCCGAGCAGGGCTCGGCTGCTCTTCACGGCACCAGCCGCGAAGAAGATGCAGTCCCCCGGCTCCGCACCCACGTGCGTTGCGATGGCGGCCTTCTCCTCGTCGCTGATGTTCTTGGCCACCGGACCGGTCAGCTCACCGTCGTCCTTGACCAGCAGATAAGCCAGTCCTCGGGCGCCGCGCTGCTTGGCCCACTCCTGCCAGGCGTCGAGCTGCTTGCGCGGCTGGCTGGCCCCACCGGGCATCACGACGGCTCCGACGTACTCGGACTGGAAGACCCGGAACGGGGTGTCCTTGAAGAAGTCGGTGCACTCCACGAGCTCGAGACCCATCCGCAGGTCGGGCTTGTCGGATCCGAACCGGGCCATCGCGTCGGCATAAGTCAGACGCGGCAGCGGCGTCGGCACGTCGTACCCGATCAGGCCCCAGAGCGCGACCAGGAGCTCCTCGGTCAGGGCGATCACGTCGTCCTGCTCGACGAAGCTCATCTCGACGTCGAGCTGGGTGAACTCGGGCTGCCGGTCTGCCCGGAAGTCCTCGTCGCGGTAGCAGCGGGCGATCTGGTAGTACCGCTCCATCCCCGCGACCATCAGCAGCTGCTTGAACAGCTGGGGGCTCTGCGGCAGGGCGTACCAGCTTCCCGGCTGCAGCCGCGCAGGGACCAGGAAGTCCCGGGCGCCCTCGGGAGTCGAGCGGGTGAGCGTCGGAGTCTCGACCTCCACGAAGTGGTGGTTGTCCAGCACCTCGCGGGCGGCCTTGTTGACCTTGGCCCGCAGCCTCAGGGCGGCGTTGGGGCCGCTGCGGCGCAGGTCGAGGTAGCGGTGCCGGAGCCGCACTTCCTCGCCGACTTCGACGTGTTCGTCGATCGGGAAGGGCAGCGGGGCCGACGCACTGAGCACCTCGACGTCGCTGGCGATCACCTCGATCTCACCCGTGGGCAGGTTCGGGTTCTGGTTGCCCTCGGGACGGAGGCTGACGGTGCCGGTGACCTTCAGGCAGTACTCGCTGCGCAGGTTGTGCGCCACCGCCTCGTCGCGGATCACGACCTGGACGACACCGCTCGCCTCGCGCAGGTCGATGAACGCCACTCCCCCGTGGTCACGGCGTCGCGCCACCCATCCTGCGAGGGTGACTTCGGCGTCGACGTGGGCTGGCCGCAGGCTGCCGGCGTCGTGGGTGCGGATCACTGTTGCTCCTGTTGGTTGCGTCGGACGCGCGGGTGCAGGTCCTCGACCGGCGGCGCCCACGTGGTGAGGTCCACGGCGGTCTGTTCGCCGCTGCGGATGTCCTTGATCTCGGGGGCAACGTCGGGGCCGCCGGGGAAGAGGACGTAGGGGATGCCACGTCGCTCGGCGTGACGGATCTGCTTGCCGAACTTCTCAGCGGCCGGCGCGACCTCGCAGGGGATGCCGTGGTGGCGGAGCTGGTCGGCGAGAGCGTCACTCTCGTGCCGGGTCTCTTCCCCGACCACGGCCACCAGGACCGCGCTCGGCACCGACCGATCTGCCTCGACGACGCCCTTGCCCAGCAGCGGCACCAGCAGGCGGCTGACGCCGAGGGAGATGCCGACGCCCGGGTACGTCGTACGACCGTCGCTGGCGAGTGCGTCGTAGCGCCCGCCCGAGCAGATGGATCCGAGGCTCTCGTAGCCGTCGAGCCGGGTCTCGAAGACGGTGCCGGTGTAGTAGTCCAGGCCACGGGCGATCTTGAGGTCGGCCACGATCTGGACGCGGTCGTTCACCAGCGACGCGCACCCCTCGATCACGGCTGCGAGCTCGGCGAGACCTTCGTCGAGCTGCTCGTGGTGTACGCCGAGCGCGCGGACCTGCTTGACGAACGAGGTGTCCGTGGTGTTGATCCGGGCGAGGGAGAGGCACTTGTCGGCGTGTTCGCGTGGCAGGTCCAGGGTGCCGACCAGGACGTCGCCGACCTGCTCCTCGGAGAGCTTGTCGAGCTTGTCCACCTCACGCAGCACGTCCTCGATGTGCGTGACACCCAGGCCCGCGTAGAAGCCCTGGAGGATCTTGCGGTTGTTGACCTGCAGCCGGAACCCCGGCAGGCCAATCGATCGAGGGTCGGCCAGCCTGCTCAGGGCGTCCACCATCACGCGGGCGACCTCGACGTCGTGGTGGAAGCTGAGCTTGTCGCGGCCGATCACGTCTATGTCGGCCTGGGTGAACTCCCGGAAGCGACCCTCCTGGGGGCGCTCGCCGCGCCATACCTTCTGGATCTGGTAGCGCCGGAACGGGAACTCGAGCTTTCCGGCGTTCTCCAGGACGTAGCGCGCGAACGGCACGGTGAGGTCGAAGTGCAACCCCAGCGAGGACCCGCTGAGCCCGGCGTCGCCGTCCTCGTCGTGGATCCTCCGCACGACGTAGACCTCCTTGGAGGTCTCGCCCTTGCGCAGGAGCTGGTCCAGTGGTTCGACAGCCCGAGTCTCGACGCTGGCGAAGCCGTGCAGCTCGAAGGTCTCTGCGAGCCGGGCGATGACCTGCTGCTCGACGTGGCGCTGGGCGGGCAGGAACTCGGGAAACCCGCTCAGCGGGGTGATCCGGGTCATCTCACAGACCTCGCGAGACCGGGCTGATGTGGTCGCTCTGGTCGTCGTCGATCAGGTCGAGGAGGAACGGGTTGGTCGCACGCTCCCGCGCGATGCTCGTCTGCTCCCCGTGGCCCGGCAGCACGACGATGTCGTCGGGCAGCGTCAGGACCTTGTCGCGCAGGCTGCGCAGCATCGTCGGGTGATCCCCACCGGGCAGGTCGGTGCGCCCGATCGAGCCGGCGAAGAGGAGGTCGCCGGAGAACATCAGCTCGGAGACGTCCGCCTCGCCGTACGGTGTCCGGAACGTGACCGAGCCCTCGGTGTGCCCCGGGGTGTGGTCGACCAGGAAGCTCAGGCCGGCGAGCTCGAGGGTCTGGAGGTCGCTGAGCTCCTCGACCCGGTCGGGTTCGGCGAACTCGTACTTGCCGCCGAGCATCATCGCGGTCGTCTCGGCGGACATGCCGGCCATCGGGTTCGCCAGCAGGTGCCGGTCGCGGGGATGGATCCACGCCGTGGCGTCGTACGTGCCGGCGACCGGGGCCACGCACCACATGTGGTCCACGTGGCCGTGCGTCACCAGAACGGCGACCGGCTTGAGGTTGTGCTCGCGCACCACCTGCTCGACGCCCTGCGCTGCGTCCTTGCCCGGGTCGATGACGACACACTCCGCGCCCGCCTCGGTCGCGGCGACGTAGCAGTTGGTGCCCCACGGTCCGGCCGGGAAGCCTGCGATCAGCACCGTTACGTCTCCTGCTTCGGGGTCTGGGTCTGGATTGGGCTCCGCCCAGCCTACTGGCCCGGAATATCCATCCCGGCATGCGTACGATGAGGCCACGCTGAACCGCACCACCGGACAACGCAGAAGCAGGAGCAGCATCGTGACCGCGCAGGGCAACTCCCCCGTCGAGGGTCAGCAGGGCAGTCCCGGGACCGCGACTCCCCTGGCCACCAAGTGGGGCCGGGTCGAGGCTGACGGGACCGTCTACGTGCGTACGCCGGACGGTGAACGCGCCGTCGGCCAGTACCCCGAGGGCACCCCGGAGGAGGCGCTCGCCTTCTTCACCCGCCGCTTCGAGGCCCTCGAGTTCGAGGTGCAGCTGCTCGAGCAGCGCGTGCGGGCCGGCGCCCTCACCCCCGACGAGGCCACCGAGTCGATCAAGAAGGTCTCGGCGCAGCTCGTGGAGCCCAACGCGGTCGGTGACGTGCGCGCGCTCAGCGCGCGGCTCGACGCCCTGGGTCCGCTGCTCGGACTGCAGCGCAACAAGCGCCGCGAGGAACGTGCGCGTCGTCTGGACGAGTCCCGCGCCCGCAAGGAGGCGATCGTCGGCGAGGCGGAGAAGATCTCGCAGGGCAAGGACTGGCGCAATGGCGTGAACCGGCTGCGCGACCTGCTCGAGGAGTGGAAGGTGCTCCCCCGGCTCGACAAGAAGACCGACGACGAGCTCTGGCACCGGTTCTCCGGGGCGCGCACGGCGTACACCCGGCGGCGCAAGACCCACTTCGCCGAGCTCAACGAGGTGCGTGAGGGTGCGCGCGTCGTCAAGGAGCGGCTGCTCAAGGAGGCCGAGTCGCTGAGCGACTCCACCGACTGGGGGCCGACCTCGACCCGCTACCGGACGCTGATGCAGGACTGGAAGAGCGCCGGCGCCGCTCCGCGCGATGTCGAGGAGGACCTCTGGCAGCGCTTCCGCTCCGCGCAGGACGCGTTCTTCGGTGCCCGCGAGGCGGCCAACGCCGAGCAGGAGAAGGAGTTCACGGCCAACGCGGAGAAGAAGCGCGCGCTGCTCGTCGAGGCCGAGGCACTCGTGCCGGTCACCGACCTGGAGGCCGCCAAGCGCGCCTTCCGTGACATCAGCGAGCGCTGGGACGCGGCCGGCAAGGTCCCCCGTGACGACATCAAGACGCTCGAGGCCCGCATCCGCAAGGTCGAGCAGGCCATCCGCTCGGTCGAGGACGACAAGTGGAAGCGCAGCGACCCCGAGAAGTCAGCCCGGGCCGGCGACATGCTCGGCCAGCTCGAGCGCGCCATCGCAGGCATCGAGGCCGACCTGGTGAAGGCCCGTGCCAGCGGCAGCGGGAAGTTGGTCAAGGAGCTCGAGGAGAACCTCGCCTCGCGGCAGTCCTTCCTGGAGATGGCCAAGAAGGCCGCCTCGGAGTTCAGCTAGTCCGCCGAGCGGTCACTCGGTGCACGTCGTACGACGCCGAGCGGTCACTCGGTGCACGTCGTACGACGCCGAGCGGTCACTCGGTGCACGTCGTACGACGCCGAGCGGTCAATTTTCGTCCGCGGATCGAGCATCGAGTGACCGGTCAGCGCAATACAGCGCGCATCGAGTGACCGGTCAGCGCAATACAGCGCGCATCGAGTGACCGGTCAGCGCGCTACGGCGGACATCGAGTGACCGGTCAGCGAACTACTGGGTGACGCGGTAGGCGTCGAAGACCCCGTCGACCTGGCGGACTGCCTTGAGGATGGCGCCGAGGTGCTTGGGGTCGCCCATCTCGAAGGCGAACCGGCTCTTCGCTACCCGGTCGCGGTTGGTGGTCAGGCTCGCGGACAGGATGTTCACGTGCTGGTCGGAGAGCACCATCGTGATGTCCGAGAGCAGCCGGGCCCGGTCGAGCGCCTCGACCATGATCTGCACGAGGAACGTCGACTGGGAGCTCGGCGCCCACTCCACCTCGGCGAGGCGCTCGGGCTGGCTGAGCAGCTGGGTGGCGTTGGTGCAGTCGCGGCGGTGCACCGAGATGCCGTCGCCGCGGGTGACGAAGCCCAGGATCTCGTCGCCCGGCACCGGCGTGCAGCAGCGCGCGAGCTTCACCAGCACGTCCGTGGCGCCCTTGACCACGACACCGGAGTCCTGGGCGGCGTGCCCGCGACGCCGCGGCCGGGTGATGGTGACCGCCTCGGCCAGGTCCTCTGCGGCGCCGTCCTTGCCGCCCGCGATCTCGATGACCTTGCGTACGACGGTCTGGGGGCCGAGGTTGCCCTCGCCCACAGCTGCGTAGAGCGCCGTCACGTCCGGCAGCCGGAGCTCGTTGGCGACCAGGGTCAGCGACTCGTGGGTCATCACCCGCTTGAGCGGGAGACCCTCCTTGCGCAGCAGGCGACCGATCTGCTCCTTGCCGTGCTCGATGGCCTCCTCGCGACGCTCCTTGGTGAACCAGTGGCGGATCTTGCTGCGGGCCCGCGGCGACTTGACGAAGGTCAGCCAGTCACGGGTGGGGCCGGCGTTGGGTGACTTGGAGGTGAACACCTCGACCACGTCACCGTGCTCGAGCTCGGACTCCAGCGGCACCAGCCGCCCGTTGACCCGCGCGCCGATGGTGTGGTGTCCGACCTCGGTGTGGATGGAGTAGGCGAAGTCCACCGGGGTGGAGCCGATCGGCAGGCCGATCACGTCGCCGCGCGGAGTGAAGACGAACACCTCCGCGCTGTTGATCTCGAAGCGGAGCGAGTCCAGGAACTCGCCCGGGTCCTCGACCTCGTTCTGCCAGTCCAGGAGCTGGCGCAGCCACTGCATGTCGGAGTCGGCCGCGGCCTTCTCGGTGTCCACGCCGGCGCGCACGTCCTCCTTGTACTTCCAGTGGGCCGCGACGCCGTACTCCGCGCGCCGGTGCATCCCGACGGTCCGGATCTGCATCTCGACGGGCTTGCCGGACGGGCCGATCACCGTCGTGTGCAGCGACTGGTACATGTTGAACTTCGGCATCGCCACGTAGTCCTTGAACCGGCCGGGCAACGGGTTCCAGCGGTTGTGCAGCACGCCGAGTACGCCGTAGCAGTCCTGGTCGTTGTCGACCAGGATCCGGATGCCGACGAGGTCGTAGATGTCGGAGAACTCGCGCCCGCCATGGATCATCTTCTGGTAGATCGAGTAGTAGTGCTTGGGCCGCCCGGTCACGCGCGCATTGATCTTGCCGGTGCGCAGGTCGCCCTCCACCTGCGTGATCACCTCGGCCAGGAACTGGTCGCGCGACGGCGCCCGCTCGGCCACGAGACGCACGATCTCGTCGTAGATCTTGGGGTGCATCGTCGCGAACGCGAGGTCCTCGAGCTCCCACTTGAGCGTGTTCATGCCCAGTCGGTGGGCCAGCGGAGCGTAGATCTCCAGGGTCTCGCGGGACTTGCTCTCCTGGGTCTCCTGCTTGACGTAGCGCAGGGTGCGCATGTTGTGCAGGCGGTCGGCGAGCTTGATGACGAGGACCCGGATGTCCTTGCTCATCGCGACGATCATCTTGCGGATGGTCTCGGCCTGCGCCGAGTCGCCGTACTTGACCTTGTCCAGCTTGGTGACGCCGTCGACCAGGAGCGCGACCTCGTCGCCGAAGTCGCTGCGCAGCTCGTCGAGGGTGTACGCCGTGTCCTCGACCGTGTCGTGGAGCAGAGCGGCCACCAGCGTGGGCTCGGTCATGCCGATGTCGGCCAGGATCGTGGTCACCGCGAGCGGATGGGTGATGTAGGGGTCACCGCTCTTGCGCATCTGTCCGCGGTGGTGCTTCTCCGCGATGTCGTAGGCCCGCTCCAGGAGGGCGAGATCTGCCTTGGGGTGGTTGGCGCGCACGGTGCGGAACAGTGGCTCGAGGACCGGGTTGCCGACCTGCTTGCTGGTGCCGATCCGGGCCAGGCGCGCACGGACGCCACGCCCGGTCAGCGTGGGCGCGCGTTCGGGCGCGACGTCAGGGGTGGTGGCGGTGTCGGTCGTGGGGTCGGTCACCACGCGGTCTTCGGCCATCATCCCTCCCATCGCCACGCTCAGACGTTCGTATTTCCAGTCTAGGCGCGGGTTGGACCGTTGAGGCTTAAACCGTGTGCAGCACGGTCAGCGGGATGTCGCCGACGGTCTCGCGACCAGGCAGGAAGCTCAGCTCCATCATCATCGCGAGCCCGTGCACGACGGCACCGGCCTGCTCGACGAGCTGGGCGGTGGCCAGGGCGGTCCCACCCGTGGCCAGGACGTCGTCGACGACCAGGACACGTTCGCCCGGCTCGAGTGCGTCGGTGTGCATCGCCAGGGTCTCGTGGCCGTACTCCAGCTCGTAGCTGACCTCGCGCGTCTCCCACGGCAGCTTGCCGGGCTTGCGGACCGGGATGAAGCCCACTCCCAGGGAGAGCGCCACCGGCGCCGCGAGGATGAACCCGCGCGCCTCCATCCCGACGACCTTGTCGACCACGACAGCACCGTCAGCGTCCCGGCCGGCCTCCGCGAGCGCGGAAACGACGGCGGTGAAGGCAGCGTGGTCGTCGAGCAACGGGGTGATGTCCTTGAACGTCACCCCCGCCTTGGGGAAGTCGGGCACGTCGCGGACGAGCGACTCGATCAGCTTGCTCAGCCGAAGCGACTCGATCAGCTTGCTCAGCCGATCACTGTCATCGGTCACGTCCGCAGCCTCACTTGCCGCGCTTGGACCGGGGCTCGCGCTTCGGCTGGCTGCGCTTGGCCGCCCCGGAGTCGCGCAGCGGCGCCTTGGACCCGGGTACGACGCGTCCGGATCCGGATGCCTCGGGACGACGTGCCGGTGCGACGGGGACGATCTCGTCGTCCTCCTCGTCGGGGTCGAAGGCCTCCGCCGGATCACGCACCGGCAGGTCTTCGGAGAAGACCGGCACGTCGGCGTAGCGGTCCACCGAACGGCGGGACCGGGCCTTGGCACGGGCGTCCTGCTGGGTGATCTCCTTCTCGTTCGCCTTCAGCTGTACGGCGAGCGGGGTGGCGATGAAGATCGAGGAGTACGCCCCGGCCGCCATGCCGACGAACAGCGCCAGGGCCAGGTCCTTGAGCGACCCCGTCCCGAGACTGACCACACCGACGTACAGGATCGCGCCGACCGGGAGCAGCGCCACGATCGAGGTGTTGATCGAGCGCACGAGGGTCTGGTTCACCGCAAGGTTCGCCAGCTCGGAGTACGTACGCCGGCTCTGTCTCAGGTTGCGGGTGTTCTCCTTCACCTTGTCGAAGACGACCACGGTGTCGTAGAGCGAGAACCCCAGGATGGTCAGCAGCCCGGTGACCGTGGCGGGGGTCACCTCGAAGCCCGAGAGCGCGTAGATGCCGACCGTGATCAGCACGTCGTGGGCCAACGCCACCAGCGCTGCCACCGACATCTTCCATTCCCGGAAGTACGCCCAGATGAACAGCACGACCAGGATCAGGAAGACGATGAGGCCGGTCAGGGCCCGCTTGGCGACCTGTTCACCCCAGCTGGCACCGACGTCCTGGGTGGAGATGTCGTCCTCGGCATCCACCCCGACGGCGTCGGCGATGGCCTGGCTGACCTCTCGCGCCTGGTCGTTGGTGAGCTCCTCGGTCTGGGCCCTGATGGTGTCGGTGCCCGCCGTGTTCACGATCGGAGAGGACGCCGCATCGATCCCGGTGTCGGCGATGGCGACACGGATCTTGTCGACGTTGTCCTGGGTGACCTGGTCGGAAGGCACGCTGACGGCGTACTCGACACCGCCCTCGAACTCGATGCCGAAGTTGAGCCCCTTGAAGTAGAGCCCAGCGACGGCCAGCAGCACGATGATCCCGGAGACGGTGTACCAGAGCCACTTGCGGCCGACGAAGTCGATCGAGACGTCGCCCTCGTAGAGCGCGTTGCCGAGCCTGCTCATCTTGCCCATCAGGCTCTACCTCCAGCGAGCTGTGCGTGCTTGGGGCTCTCGTCGATGCCGAGGGTCTCGCGGGAGAGTCCCGAGAACCTCCGCCCGGTGTTGAAGAACCTTCGCCTGGCGAGCAGCGTCATCATCGGCTTGGTGAACCAGAAGAACACCGCGACGTCGATGAGTGTGCTGATGCCCAGGGCGAAGGCGAAACCGCGGACGACGCCGATGGCGAAGATGTAGAGCACCACAGCGGCCAGAAGCGAGACGGCATCGGCCGCCAGGCAGGTGTTCCGGGCGCGCGCCCACCCGGTCTCCACGGCGACCCGCATCGACCGGCCGTCGCGCATCTCGTCGCGTATTCGCTCGAAGTAGACGATGAACGAGTCCGCAGTGATACCCACGCCCACGATCAGGCCCGCGATACCGGGCAGGGTGAGGGTGAAGCCGGCCGCCTTCGCAAGTACGAGGACGGTCGCGTAGGTGATGACGCCGGCGACGAGCAGGGAGGCGACCACGACCAGACCGAGACCCCGGTAGTAGACGAGGCAGTAGAGCATCACGATCAGCAGGCCGGCCGCGCCCGCGAGGATGCCCGCGGACAGCTGGTTGCCGGCCAGCGAGGGGCCGATGGTGACGGTGGTCGGCTCCGCGAACTTGATCGGCAGTGCGCCGTACTTGAGCGAGTTGGACAGCGATCTGGCTTCCGCCTCGGAGAAGTCACCGGTGATCTGGGCGTTGCCGTCGAGGATGGGCTCGTTCACGCCCGCGTAGGAGATGACGTTCCCGTCCAGCACGATCGCGAACGTGCCGCCGTTCTGGTTCAGGGCGGTGGTGGTGTCGCCGAAGACCTCCCGCGCGGAGCCCTTGAAACCGAGGAGCACGGCCCAGCCGACGCCGTTCTGCGGAGTGCCGTAGGACGCCGACTTGAGCTCGGTGCCCTCGATCATGGACTTGGAGAGCAGGAACTTCTGACCCTTGTCGTCGCACGCCAGGAGCGGCTGGTCGGGGTCGTCCGCAGCCGGGGCAGCGTTCTCGCCCTTGGGTGGGCAGGTGAACTGAGAGAACTTCGTGAGCCACTCGACCCCGGGGTCCAGTGACCAGGCCAGCGGGTCGTCGATCGAGGCGCCCTTCTCCGTGGGCTGCGGCTGCTGCTGGGTCGGGGCCGGCTCCGCAGGAGCGCTCGGCTCAGCCGTTGATCCTGGTGTGGGCTCCGGGTTGGCCACGAACGGGGCGGGGCGAGGGTTGGGCGTCGCCTTGTCGACCTGCGGGGTCTTCTTCTTCGTGGCCTTGCCCGACGGAGAGCTCGTGCTCGAGGGGCTCGGCGAGGCGGAGTCGCTCGGCTCGGGCGCCGGGGTGCCGGGCTGCGGTGAGCCGGCGACGAGGCGGAACCTGAGCTGGGCGGTGCGCTTCACCGCGTCGACCAGGTCCGTCCGGTTCCTGCCCGGGATCTCCACGATGATGTTGCGGTCGCCCTGCGTCGAGACCTCGGCCTCGGAGACACCGCTGCCGTTGACGCGGGAGTCGACGATGTCGGCCGCCTGCTTCAGCTTGGTCGGGGTGACCGCTCCCCCCTCCGGGATCGCGGTGAGGGTGATCCGCGTGCCGCCCTCGAGGTCGAGACCGAGTCGCGGCTTCCACGTCTGGCCCAGCGCGGCGAGCCCGAAGAGCACCACGATCGTGAGCCCGAAGACGACCAGGGTCCGTACGGGGCGGAGCTTGCTCTTCGCCACGGTGATGTCTCTCCTCAGTCCTCGGCCCGGGTCGGGTCCGATTCCCCAGACTCGTCGGGCTTGCGCTCGGCCCCGTCCTCCAGGTCAGACACCCGTCGTACGACGACCTGGCGCGCCACCGTGATGACGGTGCCGGGTGCCACCTCGATGTCCACCCGTCCTTCGTTCAACGCGCGAACGGTGCCGAAGATCCCCGCGGACAGCACGACCTCCTGGCCGACCTCGAGCTCGCTCTGCAGCTGTTGCACGCGTTTCTGCTGGACTCTGGCTGGGCGCATCACGATGGCCCAGAAGGCGAGCATGGCCAGGACGATCACGAGTAGCTGCACGGGGGCAGACACGACACACAACTCCAAGGGAAGAAAACCGGTCGGTGGGTGCCGTGGATCCGCCAATGGCCCGGAGTTTGGATCGAGCGCAGGGACCGGTACAGCACCGAACGTGAAGTGTAACGGCCGTCACCGGCTCATTCAGACTCCGACCCGAACAGGGGCGGGTCGCCGCCTGCCAGCCCCGCCGGTGGCGTGAGCCCGAGGTGGGTCCAGGCAGCCGCCGTGGCGACTCGTCCCCGTGGGGTCCGGGCCAGCAGTCCCTGACGCACCAGGAAGGGCTCGGCCACCTCCTCGACCGTCTCGCGCTCCTCCCCCACCCCGACGGCGATGGTGCTCACGCCGACCGGACCGCCGCCGAACCGGCGGCACAGGACGTCGAGCACGGCGCGGTCGAGCCGGTCCAGGCCTGACTCGTCCACCTCGAACAGCTCCAGGGCCGCGCGCGCGAGGTCGCGCGTCACGACGCCGTCGGCCCGCACCTGCGCGAAGTCGCGCACGCGACGCAGCAGCCGGTTGGCGATGCGGGGCGTCCCACGTGAGCGCGTGGAGATCTCGCGGCCGCCGTCAGCACGCAGCTCGACGTCCAGCAGCCCCGCCGAACGGTGCACGATGCGCTCGAGGTCCTCGGGCTCGTAGTACTCGAGCCTGGCCGTGAACCCGAACCGGTCGCGGAGCGGGCTGGGCAGCAGGCCTGCGCGAGTGGTCGCGCCGACCAGGGTGAACGGCGGGATCTCCAGCGGGATCGCGGTGGCGCCAGGGCCCTTGCCGATCACCACGTCGACCCGGAAGTCCTCCATGGCCATGTAGAGCATCTCTTCCGCGGGCCGCGACATCCGGTGGATCTCGTCGACGAAGAGCACGTCGCCCTCGTTGAGACCCGAGAGGATCGCCGCGAGGTCGCCGGCGTGCGTGATCGCCGGGCCGCTGGTCAGTCGCAGCGGCGCGCTCATCTCCGCGGCGATGATCATGGCGAGGGTGGTCTTGCCGAGGCCGGGAGGCCCGCTCATCAGGACGTGGTCCGGGACGCGCTGTCGCACTCTGGCTGCCTGCAGCAACAACGAGAGCTGCTCGCAGACGCGGTCCTGCCCCACCACCTCGTCCAGGGTGCGTGGGCGAAGTGCTGCCTCGACGACACGCTCGTCGCCATCGGCGTCGGCCGCCGTCAGCGGGCGGGTGGTCATGTAGGCGACCTCGGCCGCCTCGAGCTCGGACTCGTTCACCGGATCACGCCTTGCTCAGCGTCTGCAGTGCCGCGCGGAGCAGCCGGGCGACGTCGGGGCTTGGCATCTGCTCGGCCTCGGGCGTCACCGAGCTGACTGCCTGGTCAGCCTCGCGGGCCGACCAGCCGAGCCCGACGAGACCGGCCTGCACCTGCGTCTGCCACTCGTGACCCCCCGATGACCCGGGCATGGACGGGGTCGACGTGGTCGTCGGCGAACCGATCCTGTCGCGCAGCTCCAGGATGATCCGCTGCGCGCCCTTCTGCCCGATCCCGGGAACGTTGGTCAGCGTCTTGACGTCATCGGTGCTCACGGCCCGCCGCAGCGTCTCGGGGCGGTGGACTGCCAGCATCGCCTGGGCCAGCTTGGGGCCGACCCCGCTGGCCGTCTGCACCAGCTCGAACATCTGCTTCTCGTCCTCGTCGACGAAACCGAACAGGGTCAGCGAGTCCTCACGAACGACCATGCTGCTCGGCAGCGTCGCCTCCGCACCGATGCGCAGGCCGGCGATCGTGTTGGGCGTGCAGTGCAGCTCGAGTCCCACTCCACCGACCTCGAGGACGGCGGAGGTGAGCCCGACGGCTGCGACACGTCCACGGACGAAGGCGATCACCGGCGTACTCCTCCTGCTGGGTGGGCCGCGGCATGGGCCGCGACCGCGGCCTCCAGGCGGTTGACGGCGCCTCCGCGCCAGATGTGGCAGATGGCCAGGGCCAGGGAGTCGGCGGCATCCGCCGGCTTCGGGACCTCACTGAGGCGCAGGAGCCGCGTGACCATCGCGCCGACCTGTGCCTTGTCGGCGCGGCCGCTGCCAGTCACCGAAGCCTTCACCTCACTCGGCGTGTGCAGGGTGACCGGCAGACCCCGGCGAGCCGCCACCAGCAGGGCGATGCCGCTCGCCTGGGCAGTGCCCATGACGGTCTTGACGTTGTGCTGGCTGAAGACCCGCTCGACGGCGACGGCGTCCGGCCGGGTGGCATCACACCACTCCTCGAGACCGTCCTCGATCAGGCACAGCCGCTGCTCGATCGGCATCTCGGCACTCGTGCGGACGACCCCGACGTCGACCAGCGACAGCGGCCTGCCGACGGACCCCTCGACCACGCCCACGCCGCAGCGGGTGAGACCGGGGTCGATGCCGAGCACGCGCATGAGACCTCCTCGGTCGTCCGAACACCTGTTCGCACCACGCTAACGCGGCGGCCCGGCACCGGCGGGTTGCGACTCGCCGGGTCACTCGCTCGGGCCACTAGCGTTGAGACGTGACGATCGAGCAGCCCGGGACCCTGACCGTAGGGGGCTTCGAGCGGGCCTTCCTGGTGGTGGCGCCGGACACGCCGGCGTCGTCGTTGCTGCTCGTGCTGCACGGCTCGGACTCCGACACCGCGGAGACCCGCGTCCTCAGCGGCCACACCTTCGACCGGCTGGCTGAGCAGGGTGTTCTCGTCGCGTACGCCGACTCGCACCTGGGCAAGTGGAACGACGCCCGGCTCGGGACGAGGGCGAAGGCTCGCGAGCTCGGGGTCGACGACGTCGCGTTCCTGTCGACCCTGGTCGCCCGGCTCTGCGAGGAGTACGACGTGCCGCGGGACCGGGTGTTCGCAGCCGGATTCTCCAACGGCGCGCAGATGGTGACGCGACTCGTGCACGAGGTGCCGGAGCTGATCGCCGGTGCCGCGCTGGTCGCCTCCAACCACCCGACTGCCGACAACATGCTCCCTGAGGTCGTGGCTCGCGACCGGCACCGTGCGATGCCGGTGCTCTGCATCAACGGGACCAAGGACCCGATCGTCCCCTTCCACGGGGGCGAGGCCAGCCTGTTCGGTGCCGAGTCGCGCGGCACGGTGATGTCGTCGTACGACTCGGCGCGCTACTTCGCCGAGCGCAACGGCATCACCTCGCAGCCGACCACCGAGCAGGTGACCGACGGTCGGCTCGCGACGTCGGTCACCCGCTGGCGCGAGGCAGGGCATGCGCCGGTCGACTTCTACGCGATCGACGGCGGCGGGCACACGATTCCCAACCCGGACCACCACGCGCCGCTCGTCCTGGGTCGCACGGCACGCAACCTGGACACCGGCACGCTCGTGCGGGACTTCTTCGGCCTGGGCGAGCCCTGAGTCAGGCGTTCAACGACTCCAACACGTCGTCGGAGACGTCGAAGTTGGCGAAGACGTTCTGCACGTCGTCGAGGTCCTCGAGTGCCTCCACCAGACGGAAAACCTTGCCCGCACCGTCCTCGTCGAGCTCGACCTGCATGCTCGGCACGAAGGACGCGTCCGCCGAGTCGTAGTCCACGCCTGCGGCCTGCAGCGCCGTGCGGACGGCGACCAGGTCCGTCGCCTCGCTGAGCACCTCGAAGGAGTCCCCCAGGTCGTTGACGTCCTCGGCCCCGGCATCGAGTGTCGCCTCGAGGACGTCGTCCTCGGTGACCTTCTTGCCCTCCTGCTCGACCGGCACGATCACTACGCCCTTGCGGTTGAACATGTAGGAGACCGACCCCGGGTCGGCGAGCGAGCCACCGTTGCGGTTCATGGCGGTGCGCACTTCCATCGCCGCGCGGTTCTTGTTGTCGGTGAGGCACTCGATCAGGAACGCGACCCCGTTGGGCCCGTAGCCCTCGTACATGATCGTGCTGTAGTCGGCTCCCCCGGCCTCGGCGCCGGATCCGCGCTTGACCGCCCGGTCGATGTTGTCGTTGGGGACCGAGGACTTCTTGGCCTTCTGGATGGCGTCGTAGAGCGTCGGGTTGCCCACTGGGTCACCGCCGCCCATGCGTGCGGCAACCTCGATGTTCTTGACCAGCTTGGCGAACATCTTTCCCCGACGGGAGTCGATGATGGCCTTCTTGTGCTTGGTCGTCGCCCACTTGGAGTGGCCAGACATCAGATGTTCCTTCCTAGCTAGCGGTGGTCGAGCGAGCTTTCGACCAGGTCGCAGAAGAGGCGGTGGATGCGTACGTCGGCGCCCACCTCGGGGTGGAAGGACGTTGCGATCAACGGCCCCTGCCGGACCGCGACGATCCTACCCACGGCGTCTCCGACACCCATACGAGCGAGCACCTCCACCTCCGGACCGGCGGACTCGACCCACGGTGCCCGGATGAACACCCCGTGCACCGGATCTTCGAGGCCGGCGAAGTCCACGTCTCCCTCGAAGGAGTCGACCTGCCGACCGAAGGCGTTGCGGCGGACCGTGACGTCGAGGCCGCCCAGCGTCTCCTGGTCGTCGGTGCCGTCCACGATCCGGTCCGCGAGCAGGATCATGCCCGCGCAGGTGCCCAGTGTCGGCATCCCGGCCGAGATCCGCTGCTGCAGCGGCTCGAACAGGTCGAAGATGCGGGCGAGCTTGGCCATGGTGGTCGACTCGCCACCGGGGATGATCAGCCCGTCGCAGGAGTCGAGCTCCGCGGGTCGTCGTACGGCGACGTGGGCGAAGCCGAGGAAGTCGAGAGCCGCGAGATGTTCGCGTACGTCTCCCTGGAGCGCCAGCACTCCGACGCGTGGCCCGGACCCTGGCCCGGACCCTGGCGCGGACAGTGTCGCGGTCACGGGGCCTCCACCGAGAGTCCCGATGGGGTGCCTCCCCCGCGGCGGCACCCCACCGGGACTGGGTGGGTTGATCGCACGAAGCGATGCAAGACCAATGATGTGCCTAAAACGGGACAGAAGTAACTAAACCCGGCAAATCTCTCAAGTGGGCTATACCGGACGGACCTCACCAGCCCCGATCGGCCAGTCGATGGGGCTCCGGGAGCTCCTCGACGTTGATGCCGACCATGGCCTCGCCGAGCCCCCGGGAGACCTTCGCGACCACGTCCGGGTCGTCGTGGAACGTGGTCGCCTTCACGATCGCCTCGGCCCGCTGGGCCGGGTTGCCGGACTTGAAGATTCCCGATCCGACGAAGACCCCCTCGGCCCCGAGCTGCATCATCATGGCCGCGTCCGCGGGAGTGGCGATGCCACCGGCCACGAACAGCACCACCGGCAGCTTGCCGCTGGCGGCCACCTCCTTGACCAGGTCGTACGGCGCCTGGAGCTCCTTCGCCGCGACGTACAGCTCGTCCTCGGAGAGAGCACCGAGCCGGCGGATCTCGCGACGGATGGTGCGCATGTGCGTGACCGCGTTGGACACATCGCCGGTGCCGGCCTCGCCCTTGGACCGGATCATCGCGGCACCCTCGGTGATCCTGCGCAGTGCCTCGCCCAGGTTGGTGGCGCCGCACACGAACGGGACGGTGAACGCCCACTTGTCGATGTGGTTGGCGTAGTCGGCCGGGGTCAGCACCTCGGACTCGTCCACGTAGTCGACGCCGAGGCTCTGCAGCACCTGTGCCTCGACGAAGTGGCCGATCCGGGCCTTGGCCATCACCGGGATGGAGACCGACGCGATGATGTCGTCGATCATGTCCGGGTCGCTCATCCGGGAGACCCCGCCCTGCGCACGGATGTCGGCCGGCACGCGCTCCAGCGCCATCACGGCCACGGCGCCCGCGTCCTCGGCGATCTTGGCCTGCTCGGCGGTGACCACGTCCATGATCACGCCGCCCTTGAGCATCTCGGCCATGCCGCGCTTGACGCGCGACGTGCCTCGCTCGGGAGAGCTCTGCGGGATCGAGGAAGGGATGTCAGCCATGGCGGCATCGTACGTCCGGCGGACGGCGTGATCGCACCCGGGGAGGAGGAGTACGACGGGCCTCGGCCGAGCCGGTTTCTCAGCCCGGTTCGCCGGCGGCGGACTCGGCCTGCGCCTGCTTGCGCACCATCAGGATGCGCCGGATGACGGTCTCGGTGTTGGCAAGCGCAAGCGCCCAGATCGTGACGTACATCAGGATCGGGAAGTCGAAGAGCGCACCCAGCCCGGTCATCACCAGGATCGCCACGATGCGGTCGGCCCGCTCGGCGATGCCGCCCTCCGCCTGCATCCCCAGCGACTCCGCCTTGGCACGCGCATAGCTCGTGACGGCGCCCATCACCAGGCAGTAGAGCGTCAGGCACAGGTAGAGGTAGTCGTCCCCCGGCCCGGCGAAGTAGAGGACCAGCCCGCCGAAGATGGCGGCATCACCGATGCGGTCGAGCGTGGAGTCGAAGAAGGCGCCGAACTTCGAGGTCCTCCCCGTCGCCCGGGCCATCGCGCCGTCGATGAGGTCGCTGAAGATGAACACGGTGATCACCAGCACGCCGGTGAGCAGCTTGCCCTGGGGGAAGAACACCAGCGCAGCCGCCGACACCCCCACGGTTCCGACCAGGGTGACTGCGTCGGGGCTGATGCCCAGCCTGATGAAGGTGTTGACGAACGGCGCGAGCATGACGCTCTGCCAGAAGTGCTTGAACCTGTCCAACATCTCGCGAGGAGGCTACCGCCCGGCGTCGGACTCCTCGGTGGGCAGGGCGTACCGTCAGCAGCACGGAGCCATTCAGGCTTCCCACCAAAGGGTCCGCCATGAGCGACAAGTCCCCACGCCAGAGCATGACCAAGAAGACCGGCAAGTCCATCAAGGAGAAGCGCGCAGCGAAGCGGGGCCAGAACGAGGAGTCCTCGATCGTCAAGCCGACCCCCCACAAGAAGCGTTGACCTACGTCCCCAGTGCCAGGAACGGGAGCCTTCGATCCGCCAGCTAGTTCGGTTCTCGGAGAGCGAGCATCTGGACGAGACGCTCCAGGTCTTGATTCGTGTCCATGCCGACAACGCGACCTACCCACCCCGCGAGGATGTCGACGGCTCGCCGGCAAGCCTTCGCACCTGGCTGATGGCTGAAGACGGTCAGGATCGCTGGGTTTGCCTGGTCGAGGGCGTTGTTGCGGGTCACGTGCAGCTCGTGAAGGCCCACAGCTACCTGACCGACCACCTCGCAGCGGCCTCAGACTTCACGCTGACGTCGCCGAACGGGGTCGGCGAGATCGTGAAGCTCTTCGTGGATCCCGCTCGAGGAGGTGGCGGGATAGGCAGCGCCCTCCTCGAGATGGCATGCACCGCTGCAGCCGAGCGAGGGATGCAACCGGCTCTCGCCGTGGTGGTGACCTCGCGCGACGCCATCCGCCTCTACGAGCGGAGCCACCTGCGCGAGTTCGGCAGCTTCATCGGCGTGCACGGGGAGAACCTGGTCTTCGCGCAGGTCGGCGACTGAGACGGCGAGCGGGAACGGCCACCCTCTGCGCTCGAAGAGTGACATCCTTCGCAGCAGCATCGAACCGCAGCCTGCGCGTCCAGATATCCGGGAGCAACCACATTGAGCAGTAACGCACTGAACGTGTTGGCAGCAACCATGTCGGCAGTCGCTGCTCTCGCCGCGCTGTTCGTCGGCTGGTTGAGCCTGCGCGAGAGCCGCAGGGCCCAGCTGATCTCGCAACGCGAGCGGGCGCACGCGATGGACTCCTCCCTGCAATCCCGTCTCGATCCCATGTACCCGGGCCTGCGCAAGGTCCTTGGGCACCTCGATGACGGTGTGCCGCGCGAGATCCGGCACACTCTGATCCCCTTCTTCGTGCTGTACAGCGACGCCTTCGCGGCGCACCGCCACGGTCTACTGGGTGAGGCCGACTGGGAGGGGTTCGGGCGCGAGCTCGCCTACTGGGCACAGAAGCCCATCGCGCGTCGGGCATGGAAGGCGTTCCGGCAGCAGACCTGGACCGAGGGGTTCGTCGAGCACGTCGACGCCATCCTCGACGGCCCCCCGGCCTACCCGGGTGTGCAGGAACTGGCGAGCGAGCCCACCGAGATCATCTGGCCAGCTGACGAGGATCAGGCCCAGGCTCAGGCTCAGGCCAACAACTGACGGACCCGCCACACCCAGGATCAGACCGGCTCGGACCCCCCTTTGCCTACCAGGCGGCTGCGAGCAGCGTGCGGGTGCTCTGGAGGAGCTCGGGCAGCGTCTTGGTCTGGCCGATGATCGGCATGAAGTTCTGGTCACCCAGCCAGCGAGGTACGACGTGCTGGTGCAGGTGGGCGGCGATGCCGGCCCCGGCGACCGACCCCTGGTTCATGCCGATGTTGAAGCCCTGCGCGCCCGAGACCCGGCGCAGCGTGTGCATGGCGCCCTTGGTGAGCTCGGTGATCTCGTCGGCCTCCGCGGCGGTGGTCTCGGTGTAGTCGGCGACGTGGCGGTAGGGGCACACCATCAGGTGGCCGGGGGCGTACGGATACAGGTTGAGTACGGCGAACGCCAGCTCGCCGCGTCGTACGACGAGACCCTCGGCGTCATCGAGGGAGGGGACCCGGCAGAACGGGCACTCCCCCTCGGTGTCGTCGACCGGCTTGCTCTCGCCGCGGATGTAGGCCATCCGGTGGGGCGTCCAGAGCCGGTCGAGCGCGTCGGGTGCGCCGACCCCGTCCTGATGCGTCTCTTCGCTCACACCTGCACCCGCGCAGCGACGGCCTCGGCGACCCTGGCGATCGCGTCGTCCACCGGAACCCCGTTGTCCTGTCGGCCGTCGCGGTAGCGGAAGCTCACCGCGCCAGCCTCCACATCGCTGTCCCCAGCGATCACCATGAACGGCACCTTCTGCAGCTGTGCGTTGCGGATCTTCTTCTGCATCCGCTCGTCCGACTCGTCGACCTCGACCCGCAGCCCCTGCGCGCGCATGCGTCCCGCGATCCCGGCGAGGTAGTCGTTGTGACGCTCGGCGATCGGGATCCCCTGCACCTGGACCGGGGCCATCCACGGCGGGAACGCGCCGGCGTAGTGCTCCACGAGCACCCCGAAGAACCGTTCGATGGAGCCGAACTTCGCGGAGTGGATCATCACCGGCTGCTTGCGGGTGCCGTCGGCCGCCTGGTACTCCAGCTCGAAGCCCTTCGGCTGGTTGAAGTCGTACTGGATCGTCGACATCTGCCAGGTCCGCCCGATGGCGTCGCGGGCCTGCACCGAGATCTTCGGACCGTAGTAGGCGGCGCCCCCGGGGTCCGCGACCAGGTCGAGGCCGGTTTCCTTGCCGACCTGCTCGAGGACCTTCGTGGCCACCGCCCATTCGTCGTCGGAGCCCACGAACTTGTCGAGCCTGGAGTCGTCACGGGTGGACAGCTCGAGGTAGTAGTCGTCGAGCCCGAAGTCCCTCAGCAGGCTCAGCACGAAGCCCAGCAGGTGCTTGATCTCGTCCGGAGCCTGCTCCTGGGTGCAGTACGAGTGTGAGTCGTCCTGGGTCATGCCGCGCACCCGCGTCAGGCCGTGCACCACACCCGACTTCTCGAAGCGGTAGACCGAGCCGAACTCGAAGAGCCGGAGCGGCAGCTCGCGGTAGGAACGCCCGCGCGAACGGAAGATCAGGTTGTGCATCGGGCAGTTCATTGCCTTGAGGTAGTAGTCGCTGCCCTCCATCTGCATGGGCGGGAACATTCCCTCGGCGTAGTACGGCAGGTGACCGGAGGTGTGGAACAGCCCTTCCTTGGCGATGTGCGGCGTCCCGACGTACTCGAAGCCCTCCTCGATGTGACGCTGCCGGACGTAGTCCTCCATCACCCGCTTGATCACGCCACCCTTGGGGTGGAAGACCGCGAGCCCCGAGCCGATCTCGTCGGGGAAGGAGAACAGGTCGAGCTCGCGGCCCAGCTTGCGGTGGTCGCGCCGCTCGGCCTCCTCGATCCGGTGGAGGTGCTCCTCGAGCGCCTCCTTGTTCTCCCACGCGGTGCCGTAGATGCGCTGCAGCTGCTTGTTCTTCTCGTTCCCGCGCCAGTACGCCGCGGCCGTGCGCATCAGCTTGAACGCCGGGATGCGCTTGGTGGTGGGCAGGTGCGGCCCGCGGCAGAGGTCCTTCCAGGCCACCTCGCCCTTGCGGTTGATGTTGTCGTAGATCGTGAGCTCGCCGGCTCCGACCTCGGCGCTGGCCCCTTCGGCCGCGTCGGCAGCCGAACCCTTCAGGCCGATCAGCTCGAGCTTGTACGGCTCTTCGGCCAGCTCCGCACGCGCCTCGTCGTCGGAGATCGCCCGGCGCTGGAAGCGCTGGTTCTCCTTGACGATCTTGCGCATCCGGGTCTCGATCTTCTCGAGGTCCTCCGGCACGAACGGGGTCTCGACGTCGAAGTCGTAGTAGAAACCGTTCTCGACAGGCGGTCCGATGCCGAGCTTCGCGTTCGGGAACAGCTCCTGCACCGCCTGCGCCATCACATGTGCGGTGGAGTGGCGCAGGATGTCGCGGCCGTCGGCGCTGCCGATGGTGACGGCCTCGACCTCGTCACCGTCGTCGAGCTCGTGCGCCAGGTCGCGCAACGCCCCACCCACGCGGGCTGCGATCACCTCCGGCTCCTCCGCGAACAACTCCCAGGCCTTGGTGCCGGTCGTCACGGTCCGGTCCTCGCGCGCGTTGGCGTTCACGAGGTGGACGTTGATGTCGGACACGAAGTTGCTCCCTGACGAGATGATGCGGCCGGTGGCACGGCTGCCGGCGCCCAGCGGGCGGCTCCAGCCGATCGTATCGACGGGTCACCCGGACGGCGTACCCGGTTTCTCGCGGTGTCGCCGGACGGTCAGGTGATGGCGGCAGGGAGCCAGCGCACGAGCGCTGCGTCGAGCTCCTGCGGACTCACCGGTTTGGAGACGTAGTCGTCCATCCCGGCCACGAGGCAGCGCTCGCGCTCGTCCTCGCTGACACCCGCAGTCATCGCGATGACCGGAGTACGCGCCCCATGTCCCTCGAGGCGACGGAGCTCGCGCGTCGCGGCGTACCCATCCATCTCGGGCATCTGACAGTCCATCAGCACGCCGGAGAAGGGCGTGCGCGCCAGTACGGCCAGCGCTTCGAGTCCGTTGCCGGCGACTTCGGTCGTGTAGCCCAGGTACTCCAGGATGCCGACCGCCACCAGCTGGTTGACGTGGTTGTCCTCGACCACGAGGACATGTCCCCGGCTGCCAGGCTGCTGCACCTGGTGCACCGGCGTGGACCTCCGCGAAGGCACCCGCGTGCCTCTGGTGACGTCCAGCAGCGCAGCTTGGAGCCGAGCCTGCCGGACGGGCTTGGTCAGGCACACCGCGATCCCGACGTCGCGCGCCTGCTCGACGGTGACGTCCGGCACCGAGGTCAACAGCACGAGCTGCACGTCACCGAAGGCCGGCTCGCGGGAGATGGCCGCTGCCAGCTCCAGGCCGTCCATGCCCGGCATGCACAGGTCCATCACGACCAGCTCGTACGGCGCACCCCGCTCGGCCGCCTCACCGAGCTGGCGCACGGCTGAAGGTCCGCTCGTGGCGACATCTGCTCGCATGCCCCAGGCACCGAGCTGCTCGCTCAGGATGAGCCGGTTGGTCTGGTTGTCGTCGACGATGAGCACGCGCAACCCAGCGAGCCCGTCGGTCGACCGGATCGGTGCCACCGACTGCTCGACCACGGCAAGCTGCAGCGGCAGGGTGAACCAGAAGAGGCTGCCGCGGCCGAGCTCACTGTCGACACCGAGCTCGCCACCCATGGCGGTGACCAGCTGGCGGCAGATCGCCAGGCCGAGACCGGTGCCACCGAACCTGCGGGTGGTCGAGGAGTCTGCCTGGGAGAAGGGTTCGAACAGTCGCTGCCGGTCGGCCTCGTGCAGACCCACGCCGGTATCGGTGACCTCGAACCGCACGACGGGTCCTTGGGGGGTCTGGTCGTCGACGTGTGCGCGAATGACCACCTCGCCCTCGCTGGTGAACTTCACGGCGTTCGAGGCGAGGTTCAGCAAGATCTGGCGGAGCCGGGACGGGTCGCCGCGTAGACCGGTCGGTAGCTCCGGCGAGCAGTAGGCAAGCAGCTCGAGACCCTTGCTCTGCGCCTGCTCCGCCACCAACGCGGCTGCTTCCTCGACGACCTGGACGAGGTTGAAGTCGATGATGTCCAGCTCGAGCTTGCCGGCCTCGTTCTTCGAGAAGTCGAGGATGTCGTTGATGATGTGGAGCAGCGACTCACCGGCCAGGTGGACCCCGTCGACGTACTGCCGCTGGCGCTCGTCCAGCCGCGTGTTCTGCAGCAGACCGGTGAGACCGATCACGCCGTTCATCGGGGTGCGGATCTCATGGCTCATCGTCGCGAGGAACGAGGACTTGGCCCGAGACGCCTCGAGGGCGGCGTCACGGCTCGCCCTGGCTTCGGTGCGCGCGAGACTCTCGGAGCGCAGGAGACGCGCGCTCCTGAGGAAGCTCAGGACGAGCAGCACGGCGACGCTGACCAAGGTGGCCACGACGTGGTCCTCCGAACCTCTCAGGTCGTCGACGAAGTGCAGGACCAACGGGAAGAGGATGGGGACAGTGGCGACGCCGAGTCTCCAGTACGGGTGGCTCGACTCTGCTTCGTCAGCTGTGGGAGCAGGCACCGGGGCAGCAAGGCGCCAGGCCGATGCGCTCATCAGCATCGCGCCGATCATCCATGCGGCATCCAGCATCCCCGTGAACTGCCCATCGGTCGTGAGCACGTACCCGACGTCGCCCACCATCCAGCAGGCGATGCCCACTCCGAAGAGCGGTCCGATCGAGGACTTGGCCCGGCGAGTCATGAGGGCCCGCGCGACCAGAGCCAGCAGGATCGCATCGAGCACGGGATAGGCGGCCCAGACGAGGCGCGTCGGCGCGGTGACCGTCGTGTCGGCCACGATCGCTGAGATGGAGAGGTCCCAGAAGATCAGCACGCTCACCACGGTGATCGTCAGCGCGTCGATGATCGCGTCGAGGTCGATCCGGGCGCCACCTCGGGTACGGACGAGTGTGGCCATGAAGAGCGCTGCCCCGAGGGCCAGGTAACCCGTGAAGTAGGCGGCGTCGGCCAGCGAGACGTTGGGTGCATGCCCGTTCCAGTAGTAGATCAGCCAGGTCCACTCGCCGACCGCGTTGGCCGTGAGCCCCCCTGCGATCAAACCGGCGATCATCGAGCTCCGACGCCGTCCGCGCAGAGCGCCGAGGCACGCCACGACCGCGGCACCGCTGGTCGCCGCCAGGTACGTGATGTCACCGAGCCGGCCCGTCGACTGCAGCATCTGGACGACCACGAGTGTCCCGCCGGTGAGGACCAGGGCTGCCTTCAGCCAGTTGGGCATGGCCGCAGCAACAGGCGGCTGCTCGGCGGCCGATGGCGGGTCAGGCGTCCAGAACCGCTTCACGACCGACAGCCGGTTCGCGGGGAATCGGTTGTGGACACCCCTCAACGGTAACCGCGACTAGTCCGATTTATCCGAATAGTCTGAATCCCTCAGAGGTAGGTCAACCTACGAACTCTCAGGCGAGCTGACCAGGGGGTGGGCGATACTGGGTTCGAACCAGCCCGCCAGCGGGTTGTCATGAGTGCCCACGAGTGGTCAACAGGTGTCTGACCTGCATGTTTAGATGGTTTGACCCGAGACACTGGCAGTCCTCTAAGGACACGAATACCCTGTCTTAGGACACGTGTAGGACACGAAACAGGGAAGTCGTCGTTGTGGCTCGGGCATCAGCAAGACGCGAATTCGGCCAGATCGTCAAGCTGCCGTGGTCGCTTCAGAGCGCGCTACAGCGATCCATATGGTCGCCTCAGCCACTCGGACAAGCAACTACGACACGTCGCTCCCCACACCTTCGCGTCCAGGGCGGACGCCGAAGCTTGGCTCGTTGACGAGCGGCGCCTCATCACGAACGGCGACTGGACCTCGCCCGCCGAGCGCCTCTCCCACCGCCGCGAAAAGGCACCGACGATGGGTGACTACGCGCCCCGATGGCTGGCAGCTCGCAAGGTGAAGGGTCAACCCCTTGCCGACCGCACTAGGGACCACTACCAGGACCTGCTCGACCGCGTCATCCTCCCGACCTTCAAAGACGTCGAGCTCAAGGCGATCACGCCCGAGGCCGTCGCGCATTGGTACGACACCGCCGCCCCCGATACCCCCACGTACCAGGCACACGCCTATTCGCTTCTTCGGGCAATCATGCGTACCGCTGCCGACCCAACGAAGAACAACGGCCGACCGCTCATCCCGTTCAGCCCCTGCGGGATCTCCGGCGGCGGCTCGTCGGGCACCAAGCGCCGGATCCGACCGGCCACCCCCCAAGAGGTCGCCACCATCGCCGCGGCCATCGCCGAGCGTCACCGGCTCATCGTGCTCCTTGCCGACGGGTGCGCCCTGCGCTTCGGTGAAATCGCCGAGCTCAGGCGCAACGACATCGACCTCGCTAACGCCGTTATACGACTACGCCGCGGCGTAGTCCGCTCACGATCGGCCGGCGTGGTCGCCAAAGCCCCCAAGAGCGAGGCCGGCATGCGGGATGTGCCGATTCCACCCGACATCCTCGATGCCGTGCGGGACCACATCGCACACCATGCAGCCCCTGGCGCCCGGGGGCTCCTGTTTCCCGGCCGGAACAGTGAGCATCTCTCCCCCAGCGCCTTCTACGGCAAGGTCTCCAAGAAGCGCCGCGGAAAGCCCGACACCACAGGCTGGGGTTGGTACGAAGCACGCCGTCTTGCCGGTCGCGAGGATCTTCGTTTTCACGACCTCAGGCACGGTGCGCTCACCGAAGCCGCGCGACACGGCGCCACGCTGGCAGAACTTATGGCGCTCGGTGGCCACTCAACTAACCAAGCGGCCATGCGTTACCAGCAAGCGTCATCCGATCGGCTTGCCGAACTCGCGCGGAAACGTGCCGAGGCTCGCGGCTGGACGTCGCGCGAACCGCCATCAAATCGGATCTGAACCTGAATTCTTTTGGGGTTGGATGGTCGGCACCTCAGCTAACGGGTGTCCGGGAAATCGCGACCACTCTGGCGGAGGCGACCGGAGCCGAACCGAACCTGCGTCAGTCAGCTCGAATCTGAGCCGCCGAGAGGCCCGGCGCACTCGGTGGCGAGGATATAGGTCCTGAAACCGTGATAGCCGACCAAGTGCTGCTCCACCTCGTCCCACCCCACCGCTCGCTCGTACTCTGCACTTTGGAATGGGGTCTCGGCGTCCGCAAGCTCGTATAACGCCATGAACAGGGGCGTTCCGTTCGTGGCGCGGAAGCGGCGGGCAGCCTCCCAGCCTGGGCAGGCCAGGATGTCGGGGACATGCACCTGGCTGTACCAAGCGTCGAATTCCGAGACCCCCCTTGGATTCACCCTAGTAATGATCGCGTTGATCACCTCCGGGACGTCCGTATTGCCCGAGGACGCGTAGGTCTGCTCAAATCGCTGCCCCAGATAGCTGCGGATCCACCGACGGCCGATGGCTGACTCGATGATCCGCCGCGGACGCACGGCCACGTCTGCGCGGGCATGATCAAGCAGCACGAGTTGCAGGTGCGGCTCGTTGGAACATACGAACCGGCGTCCTCGGCCCCATCCGCCGGCCCTGGTTACTTCCGGCAGGTATTCGCTGTCGAGCCATGTTTGCGCTACCCGGAGAGCCCTCGGATCAATATCGACGAGCTGCATGTGGACGTCAAGCGGGTGGATTGGGGACACGGTCATTCTCCTGGAGATGTGGTCGCGGTTCGCAATCGCCCAGATTTACGGTGAGACGTGAGTGCACCCCATCCTCGCCGCCTCCGGTCCGGTCCAGCAGGAACGACAACGGAGGCCAGGTCACCAGTGACTGGATTGCGGCTAAGACGTAGATGCTTGAGTGGCTGCTGCATCACGAACCGAGCTTGCGAAGTTCCGGCAGTACGTGCTCTGCGAAAAGGCGCAACGATCTGAGAGCGGGCTCGAGCCTCATGCCCGGCAGCAGGCACCAGAAACTGAAGTGCGTGAACGGCACCTGGGCGTGAATCGCACGTATCCGTTCAATCACTTGGTCGGGCGTGCCGATCAGCAGGCTCATGTCCCTGAGATCCTGCGCGCTCGTGGCTGTGGCGAAGTTGTCACTGGGGCGATCGCCAGCTTCTTTGAACCACTTCTGATACTGGTTCTGCTGGTACAGAGCATGCGGCTCTGCCGTCGCCCACGCGCGATCCTCGTTTCGTCCAGGTGCAACGTCGCTACCGTCGCCACCTCGAAGTCCGCAATGTTGCGCCCAGCCGCCTCCAACGCAGACACGTACGCCTCGTAGTCCAGGATGCAGTTCTCCAGCACGAAGTCAGCGAGGGCCAGGTGAGCGCCGTTCCTCACGGCGCGTCGCATCGCGGCTTTCGAGCGACCCCCCATCCACAGGGGGACGGGCGACTGCTTAGGTAGAGGACTGATCTGCAGCTCGCCGTACGTGAAGTGCTCACCCTGGTGGCTGAATCGCTCTCCGGACAGAGCCCGGGTCAGGATTCCTAAGCTCTCTTCCATGCGCTTTCCGAGCTGAGTTCGATCGACGCCGAAGCCCAGAAACTCGTCTCTGCGGTAGCCGGCCGCCAGTCCGAGATCCAAGCGTCCGTTGGAGATCAAGTCGGTTACGGCGATGTCCTCGGCCAAACGGATCGGGTCGTGGAATGGCAGGAGCATGACCTTTGTCCCGATTCTGATGCGCGATGTGCGCGCGGCGATGGCTGCCGCCACGGGCATCAGGCTGGGGCAGTAGCCGTCTTCGCTGACGAAGTGGTGTTCGGCCAGCCAGACATAGTCGATCCCCAGCTCCTCGGCCTCGCCGATGAAGTCCAGGGTCTCGGCGTACAAGTCGGCGTATTCGATCCTCCACGGTTCGGGATTCTGGAACGCGACCGGGATTCCGACTTTCACGCGAGACCTCGCACCATCATCTAGGCATGATTCTGTGAGAGATACGCTACATCGCTGGGCGATACAAGCAAGATGGAGCGAGGGACCTGTTGACCCAGCGGAGGCGTCATCCGCTCGGACATCACAACGCCCACATGGCTCCGGACCTAAGAGGAGGTTGGTTCCGTCGGGAAGGTGTCGACTTCTATCTGACCGTCCGTCGACATGCGTACGTAGGTTGCTTGGGTGCTATCGGTACTTCGCCAGCGTCGTAAGTTCCGTCGACGCCCGAGTCCCCACACGGTGGCCGGCCTCAAGGGTCGAGCACTCGGGGGTCGAGCGTCGACCTGGCACCTCGCTCCATCCGACCGTCACGCTCAGCGCCGACATCAAGCAACTGCCGCACTTAACTGCCCACCACACCGACTCGCAGCGCCGCACGCGCCCATCTCCGCGGCCTCGGTTCGGGTGGAGCGCCTTGACAGACACAGAGGTGCGCGTCGTGCGCCTGGTGGTGCAAGGCCACACCAATCGTGCCACTGCTGCTGCGCTCTTCGTCTCGGCGAACACCATCTCAACCCACCTGCGCTCCATCTACAACAAGCTCGACGTGAACTCGCGGGTCCAGCTGACGCGCGTCGCATTGCACCACCTGTCCGAGGACGACCGCACCCCGACTGTTCCTCATCGACCCGATGACGAAGGAGCACTCCGATGAACCCAGATCGAGAACAGGCGATCCTGGCGCAGGTCGCCGTCCTTGTCGCACGCGAGCGAGACCTGCGCGCTCACCTCTCCAGTCCGGGCAACGCGGATCGCATCAAGGAACGCGCGGCCCTGCATCACCTGGAGGAGGAGCTCGACCAGTGCTGGGACCTGCTGCGCCAACGCCGTGCGCGTCGAGCCGTGCACCTGGACCCTGACGAGGCACACGTACGTCCCGTAGGGCAGGTGGAGAACTACCTGCCTCACCCGGGAGGTCTGCCGTGAGGGGCTGCAGCTTCGGAGACCGCTTCGACCCGGCGCACGGCACAGCGACGAATCTGCACCTGACGACCTCGCACCGATGCGCATCGGGCACTCACATCGGCTGTCGCAGGAGAGGAGTACGAACCGATGTCCATCACCGAAGGCTTCGTCGGCAAGGTCTCTCCCCAAGGGGTTGACCTTCCGCCTGGGCAGCACCTGGCCCGCGGCTTTCCCGTGCTGAGTGCCGGTCCCACGCCGTTGATCTCCACCAGTGCGTGGGAGTGCACCGTCACCACCACCACTGGCAAGGAGAGCGTGTTCGACTGGACACGGCTGCACCAGTTGCCCATCGAGGATGTCGAGGTTGACCTTCACTGCGTGACGCGCTGGTCGAAGCTCGGGACCCGTTGGCGCGGTGTCCCTGTCGAAGCACTGCTCGCTGACGTCGACGACCCCTCGGCAGCCCACGTGATGGCACGCAGCTACGGCGGCTACCGCACAAACATTCCGCTCCCGGACCTCGCCAACGGACGGGCGTGGCTCGTGTTCGAGTACGACGGACAGCCTCTGTCTCCAGAGCACGGCGGTCCGGTGCGACTACTCGTACCCCACCTGTACCTATGGAAGAGCGCCAAGTGGATCAGCGGCCTCACTCTGATGGAAACCGGCCAACCGGGCTTCTGGGAGTCGCTCGGCTACCACCGATACGGCGACCCATGGCTAGAGCAGCGGCACTCCCGCGACTGACGTGGCTGCCCGCCACGATCAATGACGTCCGGCGCGAGTCCGCGACCGCGACCACGCTGCGCCTCGACGTCGACGCCTGGCCCGGACACCAGGCCGGGCAGCACGTTGACGTCCGGCTCACCGCTCCCGACGGATACTCGACGGTCCGCCCCTATTCCTTGGCCTCGGCCGGCGGCTCCGGACCCGTCGAGATCACCGTGGAAACCACACCCGACGGCGAGGTCTCCACGTACCTCACCCAAGGTGCGCGACCCGGGCACCACCTGGAGATCCGGGGACCATTGGGGAAGTGGTTCGTGTGGGACACGTCTGACACAGAGCCGGTCCAGCTCATCGGCGGTGGAAGCGGGATCGTGCCCCTCATGAGCATGCTGCGAACCCACGAAGCACACCAGCATCCCGCTCCGATGCAGTTGATGTACTCGTTGCCGAGCGCCGTCCACATGCTCTACCGCGAGGAGCTCGCGTCCATGAGCGCGCGAGGAAGCGTGACCTTTTTGTACACCCGGCATGCAACGGCCTCCTCGACCAGAGCTCCGGGACGGATCACCGCAGAGGACCTGCGCCAGCACGCTCTCCATCCCAGCCTGAACCCGACGAGCTTCGTGTGTGGTCCTACGGGATTCGTCGAGACGGTACTCAGCCACCTGGTCGATCTCGGCTTACGACCCCTAACGCATCCGCGCCGAACGGTACGGAGAAGGGAGCTCCACATGAACATCCCACGACACCAGCGCCAGCAACCGGGACGGTACGTAGACGGCAACTGCGTCGCGGGCGCCATGTCCGACATCTTCGGACGGGACATCACCGACGCCACGGGCGTGTGCAACTTCTGCGGTCACCGCGCAACAGTGGCGGAGGTGCCCGCCTACAACGCGGGGCCAGGGGTAGTGCTTCGCTGCTCAGACTGCGACACCATCCTGATGCGGTGGGCCACCACCCCGGTATCCACCTTCCTCGAGATGCCTGAGCGGGGTTCGGAGTTCGTGAGTCACCTTCTCGATCAGGTCCTGCCGCAAACGGTCGAGGCGTGCTCCTTCACCAGTTGTTCTTGTAGGCATACAACTGCTCGGGCCGCGTGCCTTTCAGTGCACGTCGACGGATGGGCATCAGTGATCGCCACGAAGCTCGAGAGCTGACCCAGGGCATCGTGGACAGGAGAAATCGACACCGTGGCGGAGCAGCTACTCCCGGGGTGAGACTCACCAATTTGCTGGGTCCACGACACGACAGGGCGTCCAGCCAACCACCCCCGCCGTTGTTCTCGTGCCCACGCGTCCACCTCGCTCGACCACCAACAAGACGCCAACTCCTCCATCGAAGTTGAGTCAACCCGGCGATCCCCGTTGAGGCTCAGGAACGTGGGAGCACCGAAGAGGTCGAACCCCAGAATGATCCGGTCGCCGCATCCGGGGGCGACGGCACTCGCGCCCTCCTTGCTCCTTCGCATGTTCACCGACCCGTGGATGGCGACCCGACGTACGGCATCACTTCTTGGGCGAACCACTCGATGCGGTCCATGCACTCGGAATACGTACGCCCGGAGGGGTTGATCGCCAGCTCGGTGAATCCCGCCGCGGCGTACAGGGACACCGATTCGATGACCCGGTCGCTGGAACCGCTGAAGGTCACCGTGTCGGCGGGATCGGCGGCCAGTACGCCGCCACGAGCCCCGGCAATAGCCTGGCTCAACACCCCGAGAGCAGGCTGGGCCGTCTCAAGCCCGATGGTGTAGCGAAACGTCAACGACTGCGGGTCCCGCCCCCGAGAATCGGCACCTTCCTTGATGCGGGCGATGGTCTCCCCCATGGCAGAGGGTCGGTCGTCACCCATCGGCATCCATCCGTCCCCGAGACGCCACAAGCGCTCCAAGGGCTTCCTACCGGCTCCGCCGGCGATCCAGATGGGGACGTGGGGGCGCTGGTAGCCCCGGGGGTTGAAGACAATCTCTCTGAATGACGTGTGCTGCCCGGAGAACTCGGGCTGTTCCTTGGTCCACAGCTCGCGCATTGCATCGAGGTACTCGTCTGTGATCGCGCCGCGTCGGGCGAAGCTCACGTTGAGCATCTCGAATTCGCGCTCCCACCAGCCGACGCAGGCCGCCAAGGTGAGCCGCCCCCTAGAAAGCTCGTCAAGGGTCGATATCTGCTTGGCGGTAACGATGGGGTGGCGATAGGGGATCGCGACGCACGCCACGATACGAAGGCGGCGAGTGGCCGACGCGAGCGCGGCGGCGGTCACCGCCCAGTCCGGCCAGTGAGGAAGGAGACTGTCGCCTTCGGGCCCGACTGGCGCAACCGTGTGGTCCGACACCGTGATGCTGGAAAAACCGAGCGCCTCGATTCGTCGAGCGGCTTGCAACATTCCGTCGAATCCCCCCCAGCGACCGTAGGGCCACAGCCACATGGAGAACTTCACCCATGCTCCTCTGTTCATCAAGCGAGCGGATGCTCACATCACGATCACGGTAGCGGTTGGACTGGTGCGAGGCAACCTTCTCTGGAGGAGTAAGCATCAGCGGACGATGTCGGCGTACCCGTCGCGCAGCAGTTCCTGGACGTCGCGAGCGTTGGTTCCTGCTCTCGGCCGCTCAGCGTTCTCCAGAGCGAAGACGTTCCTGCCGAGCGTGGCCCCTCGCGCTAGCTCTCGTGCGTCGTTCCACAGCCCTGAGCGCAAGACCGACTTGCCACAGTGGAAGTACACCTCGTCGACCTCGAGGACCAACGCCAGACGAACGGGCCGACCTCCGGGGTCGAACCGTCGCAAGATGTCAGGATCGTCGGTGACAAACGCCTGCCCGTTGACCCGAAGTGTCTCTGTCAGCCCGGGGATGAGGAACAGCATCCCGACCGGAGGATGGCTCACGACGTTGCGGAAGGTGTCGGCGAGGTTGTTTCCGCTGCGGTCGGGCAGCGCCAAGGTCGTGGCATCGAGAACTGTCACGAATCCGGGGGTGTCGCCCCGGGGGCTGCAATCCGCGCCTGCTGCGGAACTAGATGAGATGCACACGAACGGGCAGTGGGCCAGAAAGCGCTGGGCGGTCTCGCCGAGGGTGGCAGCGATCTTGGCGGTCGCCAGCTCCTCGGGGGGATCGAGCAATGCGTGGAGGTCTGCCAGGCCCAGACGGCGAGGCATCGCCAATCCCTCAGACATCGAGCACCAGTGGCTGGTCGCCGGCGCTGCGGCTCACGCAGGTCAGCATCACGGATTGTTCGCTCCGCTGGGCCGGGGTGAGAACGTCGTCTCGGTGGTCAACGCTGCCGCTGACCACGGGTGCCACGCACGCGCCGCACAAGCCGCTGCGGCAGCCTGACTGCAGCGTGATCCCCGCGCGTTCCAGTCCCGCAAGGACGCTCACGTCCGCTGGCACGTCGATCGTGACGCCGGAACGTCTCGCCTCAACTGTGACCGGCCCGTCGTCTCTAGGAGGCCGGTCAGCCGGCTTGAAGCGCTCGACATGGACTTCCTCGGCGAGGCCACGGGAGGCAGCTTCCTCGTCGAGGGCTGCGAGCATCCGGGGCGGCCCGCAGCAGTAGAACTGAGCGCCTGTCGGCGCGCTGCTCAGCAGCTGACCCAAGTTGATCCGTTGCCCGGCCTGACGGCTGTACAGGCGAGTCCGCGGGGCCACGCTGCGCAGATACTGACTGAAGGGCATCGCCTCGAGGGTGCGGCCGGCGTAGTGAACTTCTGCGGAGCCCTGACGTGCAGCCACGGCTCGTACCATCGACAAGATGGCCGTTATGCCGATCCCGCCAGCGACGAAGACATAGTGCGGTGCCGGAACGAGCGCGAAGTGGTTGCGGGGCCCGCCCAGGGTCAGGTGCTGTCCCGGACGCAGGAACATGTGTACGTACTCCGAACCTCCGCGACTCGCCGGATCGAGTCCGACGGCCACTTGGTACCACGACAGGTCACGCGCAGCACCCACTAGTGAGTACTGCCGGACGAGTCCGTTCGGCAGGGTCAGGTCGACGTGCGCGCCCGACGCCCACACCGGCAAGGGGGCACCGTCCAAGGGGGCTACCTTGACGCAGATCACCCCGTCCGCTGCCAGCACGAGCTCGACCACTCGTACGTCGCGGGGCTGCTGGACCAGATTATTCACCCAAGGGCTCCCATAGATCGCCTCGAGCCGAGTACGACGTGGGTGGGGGGCACGTCATGAGGATTGGACCGGAGCGCGGTCCGCCACGACTTCGGTGGCCGGCGATCTCGCCGGCCCCTTGTGGTTCGGATCCGTGGGCGGGCGGCGGTGGGCGTTGATCACCAGCTCCTGGTGACCGAACAGTCCCTCGGGCCGCCAACGCAACGTCACGATCAAGGCAGCCCCCATCACCGCCGAGGCGATCCCGGCTGGCAGATCGATGTCGGCTCCAAAGAGAGTGACTCCGCCTTCCAGGCGCCGCAGCAGCTCGTTCAGCGCGGTGATGAGCGCCGCACCCACCAGCGCTCCCGTGATGCTTCCGATGCCTCCGATGATGGCCATCGTGATGATGAGCACCATCTGGGTGAGGTAGAACGAGCCCGGGGAGAAGGCCGTGAGCAGCTGGGCGTACAACGCCCCGGCGATGCCGGTGATGAACGCCGAGAGCACGAAGGCGCTCGTACGGGAACGCACCACGGAGATGCCAGCAGCGGCGGCTGCAATCGGCTGGTCGCGGACAGCACGAGCGTTGCGCCCCTCGCGTGACCACTTGAAGAGCGAGCTGAGGGCCACGCACACCGCCAGGCACGCAAACACGCCGGCGAAGGTTGTCGTCGCCGGGACCCCGAAGAAGGCTTGCGGTCCGCGAGTGATGGGCGTGGCCTGGGCGATGACGTTGTTGACGATCACCAGTAGCCCAAGCGTGGCGATCGAGGCCGCGGCACCGATCAAGCGCATGAGGGCAGGACCGGCAATGGCTGCCACCACGGCAGCGCACGCTCCCCCGATGAGCAACGACGGAACCGTGCCGACCGCCCAGCCGGCAAGAGGTGCCGGGAGATCCGGCAGAAAAGCAGCCTTGTCGGCGACTGGCATGGCGGCGATGCCCCCCGCGTAGGCACCGACAGCCATGAACGCCACGTGTCCGAAGGACACGATGCCGGTGTTGCCCGCGAAGGTTTGGTAGCCGACCACCATGATGGCGTTGATGCCGAAGAGCAGCACCAGTTCGGACATGCTCGGAGCGCTCCAGACCGCGGCGGCGGCGAGGGTGAGGAACAGACTGACCAGGACGGCACCGCCGGCGGCCCGCAATGGTCCGCCCTTGGTCAGCGAATGATCCCTCCTCAGGGTCACGAGGCGACGCATCATGCTTCCACCGCCTTACCGCCAGTGAGTCCTTGTGGCCTGAACAGCAAGACTGCGATCACCAGCGCAAAGACCAGCGCGGGGGTGAACGGAAGTGCTGGACCCGGAAGGACTGAACTCAGCGCTACCTCGATCGCGCCGAGGGCGAGCCCTCCTGCCACCGCCCCCGAGATCCGCCCCAACCCGCCGAGAACCAGTGCGATGAACGCCTTCAGCGTCGGCTCGAGGTCGGACCGAGGCGTCACGGCGCCGATCTTGGTAAACCAGAGGACGCCGACGACACCAGCCAGGACACCGCTGATCGCGAACGCGATCAGCAGCACGCGATTGGGACGGATGCCCATCAGTCGTGCCACGTCGGGAAGTTCCGCCGCTGCGCGGAGCTGGGCTCCGAACGACGTCCGGCTCAACAGGAAGTAGAAGCCGGCGAGGGTGACGATCCCCGTCACGATGGTGACGATCTGAAGAACGGGGACGCGGAGCTCGCCCATGTGAAGGACCTCGTTCAGCACCTCTGGTGCGCGCAGAGTGCGTGGCTGTTCTCCGAGGATCAAGATCGCGACGTACTGCACGACCAGCAGGACACCGAAGGACGTGATCAGCAACGTGGTCGACGGGGCTCCGATGAATGGCTTGAAGGCGAAGAACCCCATCGCCAGCGAGAGCGCGGTGACAAGCACGATCACCAGTGGGACGGCCAGTCCGAAGGGGACGCCGGAGCCCGTCAGGAGGATGACGCCATAACCAGCCCAGACGAGGAGAAACCCGTAGGCGAAGTTGATGAGGTTCATCACGCTGAAGACCAATGTCAGCCCGAGCGCGAGGAGCGCATACATGGACCCGACGCTCAGGGCGTCGAGAGCGCCTTGGACAAACCCGATCATGACGCGACCGCCGAATCAATGCCGAAGTACGCCTGGATGAGCCGGTCGTCCTCACTGGCCTCCGCGGACGTCACGTCCAGCACCTTGCGACCCAGCTTGAGGACGCACGCACGTTCGGCGAAGGCAAGGGCCCTCCGGGACGACTCCTCGACCACTACTACGCCGCGTGTGGCATCACTGAGCGCGACCAGCGACTCGTACATCTCGTTGGCAACCTTCGGGGCGAGGCCCAGGCATGGCTCGTCGAGCAGGAGCAGCGACGGGCGCCCCATGAGGGCTCGACCGATGGCCAGCATCTGCTGTTGTCCACCCGAGAGGTTGCAGCCCTTGTCTGCTCGACGCTTCCCCAGGACGGGAAACGTCTCGTAGACGCGTGCCAGCCCTTCTCGTGTCTGCTTCTGGCCTTCGCGGCGTCCCATTCTGCGTCGAGCAGCAAGCGCGCCGAGTTGGAGATTCTCCTCGATGGAGAGCGTCCCGAAGATCCCGCGGCCTTCAGGGGCGAGTGCGATACCGAGTCCGGACCGATCTTCCGCAGGAAGGTGGGTGATGTCTTGCCCCTGGAAGAGCACGGTGCCCTCCCATGGTCGCAAGAGTCCGGCAATCACCTTCATGGTGGTGGTCTTGCCTGCCCCGTTTGCTCCGAGCAGCGCCAACGACGACCCCGCCGACAGGTCGAGAGAGACGTCCTTGAGAACTGCGGTCGCCCGATATCCCACCGTCACGTTGCGGAGGCTGAGGAGGGGTGTTGTGATCATGAGGCACCTAAGTAAGCGTCGACGACGGCCTTCTGCTTGAAGGCTTCGGAAGGGGCACCCTCGAAGAGGGTCTTTCCCTCGTCGAGGACCTGGACCCGGTCGCTGATGGTGGTCACCAGCTCCATGTCGTGGTCGATCAGGATGACGCTGCAATCCAGTTCCGCCCTGATGCGCAGAACGAGATCGCGAAGCGTGCTGGTTTCGTCATCATTCAATCCGGCGGCCGGTTCGTCGAGGAGAAGGACGCGTGGCCTGCCAGCGAGTGCTCGCGCGAGTTCGACTCGCCGCTGGTACCCGTACGGCAGGGCCTTCACTACGGCGGCGCTTACGTCGCCGAGCTCGAGCAGCTCCAGCAGTTCGCTGGTGCGACCCAGGGAGCCTCCTTCGCGGGAGGCGTTCTCACCCGTGCGCACGTTCTCCCACACGGTCAGGTCAGTGAAAAGCTTCAGGTTCTGGAAGGTTCGTCCCAATCCCCTCCGGGCCCGCGTCCTGCTTGAGACAGCGGAGACCTCACGCCCGTCGAGCTTGATGGAACCGGCATTCACACGGTGAACCCCTGAGATGCAGTTCATCATCGTGGTCTTGCCGGACCCGTTGGGACCAATAAGGCCCAGAATCTCCCCGTCCACCAGACTCAGATCGACGCCATCGAGGGCGGCCACACCTGCAAATCGCTTCTCAACGCCTTGCACGGCGAGTCGAATGCTCGCCGAACGCTGGGGCGAGGCACTCTCTGGTGGACGGGGAGCACTACTGGGCATGGTTGTCACTCGCCCCGGAGTTCGCTCGCCGAATAGGTGGTCTCGACGCTCCACTTGCCCTTGTCCAGGCCCACGACGGTGGGGTCCCAGACCGCGTAGCCGTCCTGCCAGCCGCTGAGCGTGCCACCAGGGACTTCCAAGTCCTGCTGTTCGCGAATGGCCTCGGCGGCGGACTCGGCGTCAACAACGTCGTCTTGCTGGAGTTCCTCGTTGATGGCCATGAAGGTCTGGTAGGCGCCAGGGGCGTTCGCCTGCTCCGGGAACATTCCGAACAGCCTGTCGTAGCTTTCGACGAACTTGGTGATGGCGGGATCCGTGTCCTTGTCGATGCCGGCGCCGTCGAAGTACACCTGCGCGGCATAGTGAATGTCGTTGGACTGGTTGGCTCCAACCAATCCAGGAAGCTCCCTGGTCTGCAGCGTGAGGTTGCCCAGGACGGGGGTGGAGACACCGGCGGCCCGTAGCTGCTTCACGAAAGTACCCACCGACGGGTACACGGCCAGCGCTTGGACAACGTCCGGATCGGCCGACTTGATGGCAGAGATCGCTGAGCTGAAGTCGGACTGGCCGGCGAGAGAGTCAACGCGCTCGGTAGCGACGACCTCGCCCCCCGCGGCTTCGTAGACCTTGCGGTACACGTCGTCCTGCTCCGTGAAGTAGGCCAAACCGGTGTCAATGACTTGGAAAGTTTGCTTCCAGCCTTGGTCGGCTGCGAACTGCGCCTGCGCCGCACCCAGTTCGGTCGTAGTGATCCCACCACTGAAGAACAAGTCTCCCACGGCTTCGCCGAAAACAGTTGAAGAGGCAGCGAGGGACAAGGTCAGGACGCCTGCGTTCTGACCCACCTTTGCGGCTGCGACGCCGGTGTCGAAGTCGTCGGCGACCACGAGGATCTGCGCCCCCTCTTCGATCAGCGACCGAGCGACTTGAGCGCCGATCGCGGGGTCCGACTTCGTGTCGCGGGCCACCACCTCCAGCGGGCATCCCTTCACCCCGCCACCTGCGTTGATCTCGTCAACGGCGACCTCGAGGCCCCTCCGTCCGGCGATGTCGAAGAACGAGGCAAACCCGCTCTCTGACTTGGCCACGCCGATCAGGATGCGCCCGTCGCGACATTCCAGGGAGACCGAGCCCTCGTCGGCACGGGCCCCACCGGACTCGGCGCTGCAGCCAGCCATCGCAACAACGGACATCGCCGCGGCGGTGGCCTTCATCCACAAACTTGAACGCTCGTGCACGACATCCTCCAGTGTTCGTATGGCGAGCACTCGCTCGCACAGTGATATGACGTTACTGCTAGGCCGGGGGCGGGTCAAGCATCTTGGCGTGATATTTGGGCCCGGTGGACCCGCAGCGACTCGCGCGCCGCTGCCACGCTGGACCGGCAGCGACCTACGCGCCGCTGGACGCGCTGCGCCCGATCCGGGTCGGAAGGGCGGCGCCGCTCTCGCCTGGAGGGTCACGCTTGCCCACAACACATCGGACGGCCGGACCGCTCACGCAGCGGTAGCGCAGCTGCTCATCCCTGCACCGCGTGCCAACACTGCACCCAGCAGGGCTCCGAAACGGTGAGAAAGTCCTCCATTGGGCCGTCGAGCTGCGCCGAGAATCCCGCGGCGCGTGCCGTTGGTGTCCACCGGAGGAGTCCTATTTCCGCAGCGGTCATTGCACGATACGAGCGCACGCTCGTATAGTGCGACACGCGTGGGGCAGCGAGGAGAGCCTTCGTGGGCACCCCGTGGAAGCAGCGAGAAATCCCTATGCCGATCGACGCTCCCCCGTTGCCCGTAGTCCGGACCATGACGGGCGACAGGCTCGCGCGGCCGACCTCAGGTCGTTACACACCACTGGTACGCCGATTGGCAGCCGAGATGCACGTCGACCTGACCGGCTTGGTAGGAACGGGAAATGGCGGTCGAGTGTCCAAGCGGGATGTCCTTCACGCCGCTCAGCCTGGCCGGAATCCCTCCGTGTCCAACCGTGGTGAGCAGACGGTGGGAGCGCTAAGTATCGCCGTGCACATGACCTCCGCGGTCGAGGTCGACATGACTGAGGTCCTTCGGTTGCGCGACTCGAACGCGGAGGAATTCCTTGCGCGGGAGAGTGTGCAGCTCACCGCAGTGCCGTTCCTGGCCAAGGCAACGGTCGACGCACTGCAGCGCCATCAAGGCCTCAACGCATCGATCGATCCCCTCACGGGCAAGACGACGAACGGCGACGTATGCAACCTCACCATCGTGGACTCGACAGATGCTCTGGCGGCTCCCGTTCTCCGGGACGCCGGAACGTTGTCAGTGTCCGGGCTCGCGCGCAGAATCAGCGCACTGGTTCAAGGCACGAGCGATGGTGTCGTTCGGGACAGTGAACCGTCGGTCGGGACGTTCACCATCAGTGGTGGACGAGGCGTGCTCTTCGACACTCCAGCGATCCGTCCGCAGCAGGTAGCCACCTTGGGTTACGGAGCAGTGGTCAAGCGCCCGATGGTCATGGACCATCCCACGCACGGTGAGTCGATCGCGGTGCGCCAGATCATGATCCTCACACTCTCCTTTGACGGGCAGGCCATCGAAGGCGAAGAAGCGGCGCGCTTCCTTCTGGACGTCAAGGAACGCCTCGAAGGTGCCCGGTTCAACGTGTGAGGACCGAGGCACGCCACTCCCCAAAACAGCACTACGCCGGCCTCGGTTCAGGCTGAGCCTGCAAAAGATCTCAGTAACCGAAGTCGTCGATCTGCTTGGCCCTCTCCCCGATGACCGTGGCGGCCTCGATGAGCTGAGGGGCCAGGCTGGACTCGATCTCTCCGGGCTCAATCGGCCTCGCGACCGAGAGGTTCACGGCGGCGATGGGCTCAGCACCTCCGCCGATAACAGGCGCAGCGATGCCTCGGACGCCCATGACGATCTCTTGGTCGTTGAACGCGTACCCGCGTTCACGAACCTGTTCCAGCGCCTCCATCAGCTTCGTCCGGTCAGTGATGGTGCGAGGAGTCAGTTGCGCCATGTCACTCGCATCGATGATCTCTTCCACCCTCTCAGGGGCCATGAAGGCCAACATGGCACGTCCTAGGGAGGAGGCAACGATAGGCAGGCGACTCCCTACGACGAGGCGCAATGCCAGCAGATCGTCGTTGAGCAGACGAGCGACATACACGACCTCCGCGCCGTCCGGCATGGCGAAGTTGACCGTCTCGCCAGTGTCGTGCCGAAGAGCCTGGAGCGTCGGCAGAGCCATGTCCACCAAGCCACGGCCACCGAGGACGCCCTGTGCAAGGGACAGCACCTTGAGTCCCGGTCGGAAGGTGCTCTGCCGGATTTCCTCGAGGTACCCCAGTCGCCGAAGGGTCTGGCAGAACCTGTAGGCAGTGCCTCGATTGAGCCCGGTCATGGCCGCCACATCATTCGTGGTCAGGGCCGCGTTCCGCTCGTCGAAGAGCTCGAGGATCGAGAGGGCGCGCGCCACTGACTGAATGCCGCCGTCGGCCTTGGTCGTATCCGAGCCGTTGTTCGCTTTGTGAGCCACGGCTCCAGAGTACCCACTCGGCCCGAGATCACGCCCGCGAATCGCGGACATCTGCGTGGAAGTCCCGCGGCCGCTCTGGGATGCGGCCGCGGGACGGCAGTGGGCAGGATGGGGGTCCTGCAGGGATGCGCCAGCGGCGGCTCATGTGAGGCGGCAGATCAGGCGAGAGCCTCGACCAGGGTTGCGCGGGACGCGGCAGTGCGATCGGGGTCAACCTCGCCGCTTGCCGTGAGATGCACGCCGTACACCTCGGCCGCCCGGCTTGCTGTGATCCAGCCCTCGTGGACGTCACGCTGCACCTCCTCGACCGGACGCTGACGGGGGTGGCCATAGCCACCACCGCCAGCGGTGATCGAGACGATCGTCTCGCCGTCAAGAAGCTCGATCAGTCCCTGTGAACCCAACGGCTCCAAGGTCGCCGTCCACCGTGCGACGGAAGTGTTCGCTGCATCCCCCCGGCAGACCACCTCGCACACCGAGCGCGGGATGGACGGCTCCATCCGTGCCGTAAGCCACCGAGAGCGTGGTTCCGACCGGCCCGTACTCGACGCGCGCCGATGGAGCACCGCGGAAGCGTCCCGCGCCCTCGGTGTCCTGGACCAGCCGCTGGGTGTGGACGCGTACCGGGTGCGCCATTTCGGCGCCCTCGATGCTGTCGCGGCGCAGCATTCCACCGCATCCGACGTGGAAGATCGTCAGCCATGCGTCGGTCCAGGGAGTTCCCGCGCCACCGGTGACAGCCAGGAAGATCTGGTTGACGAAATCCTTCTCCGAGCGCGGGTCCCGCCCGGAGATGACTGCGGCAGCTGCGGGAATCACCGCCCCACACTCCGCCATACCAGCATCTTCGGTGACGGTTGCGAACGAGCGCTGTACGAGGTTGGAGACGCGGTCCGCCAGGTTAGTGGTGGCCGCCGAGCAGCTGTGCGGGTGCTCTGGGATGCCCACGGCGCAGTTGTCGCGCACCTGCACACCCACGCGACGCAAACTGCCGGCATTGGGGGGGACCCCGTCCCCGATCGAGTTGAAGACGCCCGAGCATGGCTGCTGTTCGAGCCGTCGACTCAGTGAGGTTGAGGCCGTTCGGCAGACAGTCAACGTTGTCGCGGAGGTCGATGTCGATGCGACCGTCTTCGGGCGAGATCTCGATACCTACCTTGATCTCGACACCGTTGGGACGCTCCTGGGTACGGATCGTGGTGGGTGGAGGCAGAGAAATCTGCCGCCGGAAGCCCCTTGATGGCGCTGGCCATGAGCTGCTCGCTGTAGTCGAACCACTCGCCGACGAACGAGTCCAGCACCTCCCAGCCGACTTCGCGCCCGAGGTCGAGCATCCGCCGCTCTCCGAGCCGCACTGCACCAAGCAAGGCCAGGTAGTCGCCCCACCATTGATCGGGGACCCGAATGCGCGCCTTGAGCATCCTGATGATGTCGTCGTTGTCCTCGTAGTCCCGCTGCACCCGGCACGCATCAAAGATCAACGCGCCCTCCTCGTACACGTCACGCGCATTCGCCATGTAGGTGGTCGGCTGGGAATTTCCGCAGTCGGCTTGGTGCGCCTTCGCGAGAACCGTGAATCGGTGCACGCCGTCGTCGTCGATGACAGGCACAACCATGCAGTGATCCGCAGCGTGGGAGTTCCCGTTGTAGGGCGAGTTGTGAAGAAACGCGTCCCCCCGGCTCACGTTTGGATACGCGTCACTGATCGCTCGCGAGATCAGGTCGGGCCCGCTCATCATGTGGATGGGCAGGCTCTCAGCCCCCATGACCAGTTCATGGTCAGCGCTGACGATGCAGCAGGAGAAGTCGTGGGCACTGTTGAGGACCCCTGACCGACTGGACCGGAAGATGGTGTTCATCATCGCTTCCACGATGACGTTGAGCCGGTTGCTGATCACTGCCATGCGGACGCCGTCCATGTCACTGCACCTTTCCGGTTGATCCATCGCTTGGAGCGGTCCGTTGAGCCAGGGCCTCCGGCACCACGTGCAACGTGCCCGAAGAGCGGCGCGAGAACTGCGCACCCTCCTCGATCAGGACCGACGTCGTTGCTGTCTCGACCACAGCGGGGCCAGCCACCTGGCGGTCGATGGGCACGTCAGGAAGTCGCCACACCGTCGCCGTTCGCCAGCCCTTGTGGGGGATGTACACGCGGCGTTCGCGCGGCTGAGTGTGTCCTTGTTCCATGACCGGGTTCTGCGGCTCAGTCAGCTGACAGTGCGCTCGCGCGTGCCAGCTCTCGATCTCGATGGGCGCGTTGACATCGGCAACCGCGAACGTCTCGCGGTGAGCCGCGTGGAAGGCCTCTACAAGTTGCGCGACTCCTTCCGGGGTCGTGGTGAGGATCGGGTCAATAGGCACCTCGAGGGTCCACACCTGGTTGGGGTAGCGCGCTTCCATGGAGAACTCGATACCGCTCGAGATGATCGCTGGTCCGGCCGCGGTGATGAACTCCTCGGCCTTGGCACGAACGTGGGCGATGAGACCGCGCGACTCGCGCGAATGTCGAAGTCGTCCGACGACGCCTTCCCGTTGACTTCGAAGCCGCGGGCGAGCTCAGAGATGAGCGCGCCAGCGGCACTGAGGGCAGGCCCCATCACGGGGACGATGACCTCCGGGACAGTTCAAACGCCGGCCGATGGCGACGGTGTTGAAGCCAGCGGCCCCTCCCCCACCCGACCAACACGGCTCGGGACGGGTCGATGCCCTGCTGACTGGTGATCTCTTCGATGGCGCCGACCATGTGCTCTGTCGCCAGCTCATAAATCGATGCGGCCGCGTCCTCGACACTGATCGCTAGTGGCTCGGCGACGTGGGTGGCGACTGCTTTCCGCGCCGCCTCCAGGTCGAGCTGGGCTCGCCCTCCCAGGAAGTAGTCAGGATCCAGGTACCCGAGCACAAGGCACGCGTCGGTCATGGTCGGCCGGTCCCCGCCTCGGCCATAGCACGCCGGACCGGGCACGGCACTCGCGCTCTCGGGCCCTACGTGCAGCAGCCCGCCCGAGTCGACGCGGGCCAGACTGCCGCCGCCGGCGCCGACGCTCCGGACGTCTACCGAAGGGAACCCGGTCATGTGACCGACGAAGGGCTGCCCGATCCATGACTCGCGGGTCCAAGGGATTCGTCCATCACGGACCACGCTCACGTCATAGCTCGTACCACCAGTGTCGGCGACGATGGCCATGTCGGAGACGGCGTCGTGGCCAGCGAAGAACCGACCGGCCACGGGAGCCATGGACGGCCCGGAGTTCAACGAGTGGATGGGGGCCTCCGCAACATCGGCGGCGTCGAGAGCGCCGCCCGACGACGTCATCATCGACAGACGCCCACCGAACCCTGCCTCGCTCAGCCGGGCTCGCGCTCCCGCGATGTAGCTGGTCATCAGTGGCTTCAAGGAAGCGTCGATCGCCGCCGAGGACGCGCGCCTGTACTCGCGCAGGGCCGGGTTCAGTTGGTGCGACAGCGTGACGGGGACTCCCGGCAGCTCCTCGGCCAACACCTGGCCCACCATCTCCTCGTGTCGAGGATTGACGATCGACCAGAGCAGGCAGACGGCCACCGCCTCCACACCGCGGTCACGCAGGGTCTGAGCAAGCTCAACCACGTCTGCGCGTTCGAGGGCCGTCACCACCTCGCCCTGTGCGCCGATGCGCTCATCGATCTCGAAGGTCAGAGATCGTGGGATGTAGGGATCCGGATAGGAGCGGCGCTGATTGAAGATGCCGGTCCGGCCGCCTTCGCGAAGGACCAGGATGTCGGGGTGACCTGCGGTGGTGACGAGGGCCGTGCGCGCCACGTTGCGCGTCAGGACAGCGTTGAGTCCACGCGTCGTGCCATGGAACAGCATCTCGCCACCTGCCATAAGGTCGGCCCGGAGTACGCCGCGCTCGTCGGCAGCGACCTGGAACGCGTCGAGGATCCCCTGGACGGGGTCGGCTGGCGTCGTGGAGCTCTTGTAGATGGCGAGCTGGCCGGTCTGGTCCTCGATGACGAGATCGGTGAACGTCCCGCCAGTGTCAACGGCGAATCTCATGGCGTGCATCCCTTCGCAGCCTTGATGGGTGTGGCAGCGTAGGACGACCCCACGCAAGCCCCGGGGTCGCTCATCGCAGCAAGGTGCGCTGCAGGCTGGACCAAGCGCCGGCTGGCGGAAGGTCCTTGACGGTCAGCAGCCCAGCCCGTGCCTGAAGCACACCTGGGATGCTGTTGACGAGTTGCGCCGATGTGGCGGGAATGGCATCCATTCCGGGGTCAAGCGTGACCGAGACGGGGTGGGCGCCATGGATCGTGAACGAGTCGGCGGCCTTCATGCCCGCCTGTGCCGGTCGGAGATGAAGGACGAGTTCCAGCTCGATGACGGCCTTGCCGCCGACGCGACCGACTGCGCGCTGGACGAATCCTTCCGTGAGCCCGGCGGGCAGGCCGCCGTAGGTCGTGTCGGCCGGGCTCGCCGCAACAAACGATTCGAACTTCTCCTCGACGGGACCATCCAGCGTGAACCCGAGGCGCTCTGCGACAAGCTGGATCGACTCGGGGAAACCCACGTGACCGGCGATGGTTCCCTGCGCGTGCCCCTGGTCGAACTCCTGCGCGGTGTACCCGATCCCCAAGCGACGGTGGATGTTCTCACCGAAGCCGGCGACGTCGACGACTCGACGACCCGTGATGGCCTCCACATTCCAACTGCATCCTGATGCAGCGATGAGGAAGGCATCGAAGATGAATCCCGGGTTCACGCCCGTACCAAGGACCGTCGCGCCGCCGGCGAAGGCAGCGTCCTCGATCCTCTTCGCGGCGTCCGGATCGCGAGTGAAAGGGAACGCGAGCTCCTCGCACGGGCTCACGACGTCCGCACCGGCAGAGACACAAGCGATGACATCGTCCGTGGTCTCCTTGAGGAACGAACCAGTTGCGTACACCACGATGTCGGGGCGCAGCGCAAGGAGGTCGTCCAGCTCGCTGCCCACGACTACGTCGCATGGAGCAGAGGAACCGACAACCTCACCCAGCGGTCGACCGATGTCGTCAGGCGCCTTGGTGACTGCTCCTACGAGGGAGTACCCGGTGCGGTGGTCGATCAGCAGGCGCGCCGCTGCCTTGCCGATGCTTCCCAAGCCGCAGAGAGCAATCTTGATGTCGTCTGCCATGTCGTCGAACCTCGATCGTTGGAAATCTCTGGATGGAGTTGAAGTGCTGGGCTAAACGCGGGTGCGGCATACGGTGGATTCTCAGGACCGTGGCACCGCTGGGACCTCAGGTGAGGTTCGTGGTGAAGAAGTCAGCGACCGTGGCCGCAACGGCGTGCTGGCGGTCCCGGTCGGCATACAGAGTGAGGTGGTCGGCGTTCGAGATGATCATTGCCTCCTTGGCCGTGCCAGGAATTGCGTCGAACGCCTGCAGAGCCAGACCCCAGTGCGTGTGGTCGTCGCCCTCGGCGATGATCAGCAGCGTGGGCTTCGCCACGAGTCGCGGCAAGTACGGGAAAACGCTGTACCCCATGAGCAGGTCCGACGACTCCGCGGTGGACTCGCCGCGATACGCAGGAGCCTCTCGCTCCTTGAGCGCAGCGAACGTCTGCTTGCTCTTGGGAAATGGCCACGTGGCCAGGTCGCCCTCTGCCGCGGGCTGGTGCGCGAAGTAGGTGTGCTCGCCGGTACGCTGCTTGTGGCGCCTCGCTTCCAGGATGCCTTCGGTGAATCGGCGGAAGCCGAGCGTCCCATGCGCGAGGCGCATGTTGTTGTAGCCATCGGTGACCGGGACGATGCCGCACAGAGCGCGGACTCGTGAGTCGATCGCGCCCAGGATCAGGACGTGCCCGCCACTGTAAGAGATGCCCCACACGCCGATCCGGCCCGCGTCGACGTCGTCGAGCGTCTCCACGTAGTCGATGGCGTTGCGGTAGTCCGCTACCTGCTGGGCAGGGTCGATGTGTTGGCGCGGCTCTCCCTCACTGCCACCGAAGTTGCGGTAGTCGAAGACCAGCGCGGCAATGCCTGCGGCGGCAAGGGCCGCCGCGAACGTCGGCTGCGCCAGTTCCTTCACGTAGCACCAGCCACCTGCCATGACGACACAGGGAAATGGTCCTTCCCCTTCGGGGCGGAAGTAGAGGGCCTCCAAGCTGTGACCGTCGGAGTCGAACCGGACCGTCGTAGGGTCCAGCGGGGAGTGCAGGTCGTTGCTCATTGAATGTCCTTCGGTCTAGAACTTGGCGAGTTCGAGCAGTGACTGGTGGATGGTGGAGGGAGTGGGCACGACCGCTTCCTCGAGAGGCACGCCGACCGGAATCGGGACGCGACGCGTGCCGACGCGGACGACTGGGCCGTCGAGGTGCATGAAGAGGTCGTTGGCGGCCCAACTGGCGATCTCCGAGCCCCAGCCGCCGTACTCGACCGCTTCGTACACCACCGCGAGCTTCGAGGTCTTGCGGACCGAGTTCGCGACAGTGTCGAGGTCGAGGGGCCACAGGTAGCGCATGTCGATGACCTCACACGAGTACCCGTCCTGGGCGAGCGTGTCGGCTACTTCTTCGCACATGCCGACCATGCGTCCGGCCGAGACGACCGTGAGGTCGGTTCCTTCTCGACGTACGGCCGCCTTCATGCCGCGAAGCCCTTCGTCGGGGTCGATCTCCTCGGTCAAGCGGAAGTAGAGGTTCTTGTTCTCGAAGAACATGACCGGGTCGTCAAGACGGATCGACTCCCGCATCATCCAGTAGGCATCAGATGGGGTGCTTGGCATCGCCACGACCAGGCCCGGGGTCTGGGCGAACCAGGACTCCAGGCTCTGGGAGTGCTGCGGGCCATGGTTGGTGCCGGCACCTCCGGGCATGCGCACGACCATCGGTACGGAGAACTGACCGTTGCTCATGTAGTGGATCTTCGCCGCGAAGTTGATGAGCTGGTCCATGGCGAGCATGACGAAGTCGGCGAACATGATCTCGACGACCGGGCGAAAGCCCTCGGTGGCGGCCCCGGCGGCGAAGCCGGCGAGCGCTCCTTCCGAGATCGGGGAATCCATCACGCGCTCTGGCCCGTACTTGTCGATCAGGTCCTTCGTGACCGTGAACACGCCTCCCAGCGCGCCGACCTCTTCGCCCATGATGACAACGGAGGGGTCAGCCTCCATCTCAGCGTCCAGGGCGGCGCGGATCGCCTCAGCGAACTTGTACTTGGCCATGCCATTCCAACCCTTCACTGGCGTACACGGAGCTGAACGCGTCCTCGGGTGTCGGGGACTTGCCGGCCTCGGCACGTGCGACGGCGTCCTCGACGATCCGTGCGATCTCGTTGTCGACGGTCTCGACCCGTCCGGGAAGCAGGTCCTCGAGCTGGCGACGCGCGGCCGCGATGGGGTCGTTGGCCTCGAGCCAATCGGTGCCGTCGGTCTTGGCCCGATAGCGGTAGTCGGCGTCGTTGATGCTGTGTGCTCGTACTCGGTAGACGAGGCATTCCAAGAACGCGGGTTGGCCACGTCGGACGTGTTCCAGCAACTCCTGGGTCGCTTCGTAGACTGCCGCCACGTCGGTCCCGTCGACGCACAGTGCCCGAACGCCCATGGCCCGGACCACCTCGGTGATGCTTCCAGGAGGCCCGAACATTCGCTCGACCGGCATCGAGTGCGCCCACCCATTGTTCTCGCAGACGAACAGGCACGGCGCTTCCCAGAACTTCGCCAGGCGAATTGTCTCGCTGAACACGCCGTTAGCGAAGGCACCGTCGCCGCCGAACGAGACCGCGACGTCGTCGGTGCCAGCGCGCTTCTTCGCCCAGGCGACTCCCGCGGCCCACGGCACTCCCCCGGCCACGATGGCGGTCTCGCCGTAGAAACCCGACGCGCGGTCGTGGAGGTGCATTGACGCGCCTCGCCCGCCGCTGGTGCCGTGGGTCTTCTTGTACAGCTCGGCCATCACAGCGTCGGCAGACGTGCCCTTGCTCAACGCATGTCCGTGACCACGGTGATTGCTGGTGACCGCGTCCGTGCGGCGAAGTGCGGCGCAGACCCCGGCGGCACACGCTTCCTGTCCGAGCGAGGAATGGAAAGACCCGGCGATGCGTCCCGTCCGATGGGAACGCTCGATAGCCAGCTCGACTGAGCGCGTCAACATCATGAGGCGGTACAGCTCGAGGAGCTTCTCGGGCGATGTACTTGTCATTTCGCGGGTCCGTTCCGGCGGCCGCGGTGGGAAGTCTTCAACGTTTCCAACCTTCGCTCGCATATCGTGCATTGGCTCGTATAGTGCACACAGCAGCACGGCGAAGTCAATAGGTCGGTCCCTGATGTGACATGGACCGACCAAGTCGAGGCCGAACGGTAGGCAGAACCCGCGTCCGGACGGGGCCCAGCGGCGTAAGGGCATCACGGCACGTTCGGACGTCTTCAACCGGCCGGCTCGCAGGGGGCGAGCGACTTCAGTCCGTCGCCGGGAGGTCCAGGTCGGCCCCGCACCCACTCCCCTGCTGCTGTCTCAACCCCGAGCGAGCCGGAGGAGGTTGCTCTCAGGCGGTCACCGCTGGCGAGGGACGGCAGGGGCGGTCAGCAACGGCACGCACTGGCACAGAGCCGAGCAGGGCAGGAACGTGTGCAAGGCGTGCCCGCAGTGGGGGCATGGCCGGTCGTGGGAGAGGAGCAACCCCTCCGTGCATGTGGTGACCCACATCGTGCTTGCACCCCTCCCACGTGCTGATGCCGATCCTCGAGCTACGACGAAGCGGCTTGGTACTTCCTCAGAGGTAGCGAAGGAACCAGTCCCGGCACACGACCGCGGCTTCGCGAGTCTTCTCCGGCTCACGGTAGAGCTGGTGGTGGTCAGTGTCCGCGACCACGTGCAGCCGCTTCTCCGGTGTCGGAATCGCTTGGTAGGTGCGAGTCTCAAGGTCCGACCACGTGAAGTCGTCGTTGTCTGCCAGGACCATCAGGGTCGGAGTGTCGACGAGCTGCCGCACATGGGGTTCAACGGAGTACTCCATCAACATCTCCGCGGACGCGACCGTGTTGCGATTCTCGTACGCTGGCGCCTCGGTCTCCTTCAGCATCTGGAAGAGCGGCGGACTGCCGGGGAACGGCCACGTGCACAACTCCACGTCTGGTGTCGTCGACGAGTGCTTCATGTAGTCGTGCTCGCCCGACGCGAAGAGCTTGCGGCGACTCTCCAGAGTCGCCTGTCGCAGCCGACGGAACCCCATGGTCCCGTGCGCGCGACGCATTGTCTCGAGTCCGTCGACGACAGGGACGATGGAGGCGACCGCCCGCACGCGCGAGTCCAGGGCGCCGACGATCAGGCTGTGCCCTCCGCTGTAGGAGATACCCCAGGCACCGATCCGCGTGGCATCGACGTCGTCTCGAGTCTCCAGGTAGCTGATGGCATTGCGGTAGTCCTCGATCTGCCCGTGGGGATCTGCGTGCTGCCGCACATCACCCTGGCTGCCACCGAAGCCCCGGTAGTCGAAGATCAGCGAGGCGAAGCCCGCCTCGGCGAACACCTCGGCATACCGGGGCTGGACGAGCTCCTTGACGTAGCACCAGCCACCGGCCATCACGATGGTCGGATGAGGCCCGTCTCCATCCGGTCGGAAGAAGAGGGCTTCCAGCTGTACGCCCTCGCTGGTGAAGTGCACTATCTCGGACATGTCCGGGCTCCTTTGTTGGTGAAGGGGTGACGGCTCATGCGGTGAGCCAGCCACCGTCCACGGGCACGACGGCGCCCGTGATGTACGAGGCCTCGTCCGAGGCAAGAAAGGCCACCGTTGCGGCCTGTTCACTGGGCAGTCCGAAGCGACCCATCGGGATCTGCGACGACAGCGTCGCGGCCTTGTCAGCGTCCATTCGCAAGGCAACGTTCATGCCGGTCTCGGTCACCCCGGGAGCGATGGCGTTGACGCGAATGCCTCGATTGGCCAGCTCCAAGGCAAACGATCGCGTCAGCATCAGCACCGCTGACTTTGACGTCGTGTACGCGATGTGGTTGGGGGCGGCGGTGAACGATTCGATGGAGCAGACGTTCACGATGGCGCCCGGTGCTCCCAGCCGCAAACGCTGACGCACGAACAGGCTGGAGAGCCGATACGGCGCGTGAACGTTGACCCCCATCGTCAACTGCCACTCGGCGACGCTGTGCTCCACGATCGGACTCCGGTGAAGGATCCCGGCCGCGTTGACCAGGACGTCGATCGGGCCGAGGTCTTCGATGAATGCGTCGTCGAGGGGTTGGGCAAGGTCCACCTCGAGGGCGCGGACCCGCGCTCCAGCGTCGGTGAGCCACTCCCCCGCGATCGGATTTCGATCCACGGCCACCACCTCGGCGCCCTCGTTGAGCAACCGCTGGCAGACGGCTTGGCCTATTCCCGACCCGCCTCCGGTCACCAGGGCGGTCTTGCGAGCGAATCGCATCATGGCAGGCGGTACCCTCCGTCGACGAACACGATCTCTCCGGTCATGTAGCCCGCGTCAGCACCGCACAAGAAGGCGACCACACCGGCGACGTCCTCGGGTTGCCCCAACCGGTTCTGGAGCGGAACCTTCTTCTTCAGCGCTTCGTCGTCGGGTGGTGCACAGTCGGTCCGGATGATGCCTGGGGCCACGCCGTTGACCCGGATCCCTGCGCCGGCCCAGTCGTAGGCCATGGCGCGTGTCAGACCGACCAGCCCGCCCTTGGTCACCGCGTACCCGGCTTGTGGCGGGTCGTGCCACGCGACTTCCGACTCGATCGAGCAGATGTTGACGACGATGCCGGGCACGTCGTGCTGGAGCCAGTGCTTGCCCAGGTCACGACCGAGCACAAACGGTGCGGTGAGGTTGACGGAGATGAGCTCTTCGAGTGCCTCCGGCGACAGTTGCCAACACGGGGTGTAGGTGATGGCCCCGGCGTTGTTGACCAGGATCTTCACCCGATGGCCTTCTTGCAGCACCCCGGCCACCAAGCCGTCGCGCACTTCAGGGTCGCTCAGGTCAGCGTGCAGGTCCGTGAAGCTTGGCCCCACCAGGGCGGGGCTGCCGCTACGGGAGACCCCGATCACGTGGAAGCCGTCGTTCATGAGTCGGGTCGCGATGGCAGCGCCCAGTCCGCGACTGGTGCCAGTCACCACGGCAGCGTCTCTTGTCTGGTCATTCACCGCGGTGCGCTCCCGTCACGGGGTAGGCGCCGTCGACGCCGTCGAGCAGTTGGGCGAGCGTGGCCAGGAACCGGGCCGAATCGGCACCGTCCAGCACCCGGTGATCTGCGACCAGGACGCCGTGCGCGACGGTCTCGCCCCACCCGGGTTTGGTGCGCCCGAGTCCCAGGATCCCGACTTGAGGTGGGGTCAGCATGGGGATGACCGAATCGCCGCCCAACGCCCCGACGTTGGAGAAGGCAAACGTCCCGCCCGTCATGTCCGCAGGCAGGAGACGCCCATTGCGAGCGCCCTCGACCACCCGTCGGCGTTCCGCGGCCAGACCCGCCCAGTCGAGCAGATGCGCGTCGCGTACCACTGGCGCCACCACCCCCCCGGGGCTGTCGGCGGCCAAGGCGATGGCCGGGTCGGGGTAGCGATAGAGATCCTCGCCGGTGAACTGACTGTTCATCTCAGGATGCTGTACCAACGCGTGGGCGATGGCCTTGAGCAAGACGTCTGTAAGTGTCGCTCGCACCCCTGCGGCCCGTAGCTGTTCAACCATCCGGTGAGCCGCGAGCATCGGCAGGTCGCGCTGGACCGCGAACTGAGGGATGGCGGCCGATTGGGCCATGAGGCGCCCCAACGCTCGCCGGTGCCGTGACAACGGCTCCCGCGTGGGGGCATTGGCGGCTCGGACCGTGGGCAGCGAGGCCTGACTCGTCGATCGCCCTCGCTTGCGTTCTGGGATGCCGTACAGCTCCCCCGGAGCGGAGTCGCTGAGCGCGACGGTGCTCTTCGGCCCGTCCGGTGCGGTGCCCGCGCGGGGGCGTGCCTGCCCATCGCCTGCCACGGGTGCGGGAGCGGGAACGGCGACCGCGGTCGGCAACCCAGGAGCTGAGACTCGGCTCTGGCTCGCGGTCGTGTCCTCAGAACCACTGGGGGGTGGGACGGACCCCGCTTCCGGGCTCGGCGCAGAGTCGGCGGGCGGCGTCATGGACTCGCGTTCCGAGGCAGGGGAATCGTCGAGGTCCTCAGCCGTGAAGGTCTCGCCGGGCGCGGCAAGCCGCGCGATCAGATCGCCGGCCAGAACTGTGTCGCCGGGCTGGCAGAGCTGGCGTGCGAGAACACCAGCCATCGGAGCCTCGATCTCCATGCTCGCCTTGGCAGTCTCGACCTCGAGCAGAGGCTGTCCGTCGCTGAATGCTGCACCTTCACCGAGCAACCACTGGGTGATGAGCATTTCTTCGTCGTCGCTCATCGCGACCTTCGGCATCCTGAAGTCCTCCATCTCAGTCCTCCCAGGACGCGAGGTGCTGCGCCGACTCGATGATGCTGGCCACCGAGGGGAACACCAGCTCTTCGAGCGCCGGCGCATACGGCGTGGGCACGGATCGACTACCGAGCGAGAGGACGGGAGCCTCAAGCACGTCATGTGCTTGGACGTTCACCACTCCGGCCAGCGTGGCAGCCACACCGAATAACGGCGGATCGTCGGCCAGACAGAGCACTCGTCGGGTGCGTCGCGCTGTCGTCGCGATCGCCTCCACGTCGAGTGGCGACAGACTGTCGAGGCCGAGAACCTCGACGTCGACGTTCTTCTCTGCGAGGTCGTCCGCGGCTGCCAGCGCCGCACCGACCCCGTGACCGTAGGTGATGATGCTCAATGAGGTGCCAGAGCGGTGCAGCGTCGACGTGATGGCCTCTGGCACATCGCCTCGCACCAGGGGGCCCTGCTGCCGGTAGAGGCGCATGTCTTCAAGCACCACGACCGGGTCCTCCTGCACCAGTGCCCACCGCATCGCGTCATACGCCGCTTGCGGTGTCGCCGGCGCGAGGACGGAGAGCCCAGCGACGGCCGCCAGGTAGGCGTGCTGGGTCTGAGAGTGCTGCGCCGCGAAGGATCCCAGCGGGCCCTGTCCGACCCTGACGACCAGGGGAATCGACACCTGGTCACCACTCATGTAGCGAAGCTTGGCGCCGTTGTTGACGAGCTGGTCCAGCCCCAGCAACAAGAATCCGGAGAAGTCCACCTCGACCACGGGGCGGATCCCGGCCAGCGCAGCTCCAACTCCAGCTCCCATGGTTGCGGCCTCTGATATCGGGGTGTTGAGGACCCGCTGTTCACCGAACTCGTCCACCAGACCCTTCGTCGCCCCGAACGGGAACCCGGCCCGGATGTCTTGTCCCAGGAGGATGATGGCGTCATCGACGCGCATCGCATCTCTCTGCGCCGCGCACAGGGCTTCCCCGAAGCTGGCGTCGCTGGGCGCGGCCATCACTTCGACGGCAGTCATCCGCGTACCCCCTTCATGAGCTGGTCCGCGGGCGGTGTCGGGCTGGCCAACGCGTAGGCCATTGCTGCGTCCGCGACCTCGGCGGCTTCCGCGTTCAGCTGCGCGACCACGTCGTCGTCGAGGTCGGCAGCGTCGGCCAGGAGGACCAACGGGTCTCGCTTGGTCCATTCGCCGAGCTCGTCCTTGGTCCGGTAGACCCCGTGCGGCGGATCGCCTCGGGAGTGGCCCATGAACCGGTACGTCAAGGCCTCTAGGACGCCTGGCTGCCCTGCACGAGCGTCTTCGATCAGTCGGGTCGCCGCCGCCGAGACAGCATGCACGTCCTGACCGTCGACGGACTCGGCGTGCACCCCGAATGCCCGAGCTCGAGCGACGACACCGTCACCGGCAGTCGACTCCTCGGCGGAGGTCGTGATGGCGTAGGAGTTGTTCTCGCAGACGAACACGACTGGCAGGGACCAGAGAGCTGCGAGATTGAGGCTCTCGTAGAGAACGCCCTGGTTCACGGCGCCGTCGCCGAAGAAGGCGAGGCAGACGCCGTTATTGCCCATCACCTTGTTGGCCAGTGCCACCCCTACCGCCAACGGCACTGCGCTGCCGACAACTGCCATAGTTCCGAGGAAGCCGCACGAGACATCCGTGGCGTGCATAGAGCCTCCCTTGCCACGCGAGACCCCGTCGAGTCGCCCACACAGCTCGGCCATCAGGCGGCCCGGGTCGACGCCCTTGGCCAGCGCGTGCCCATGCCCACGGTGGTGGCTGAGCACCTGGTCGGTGTCCCTGAGCGGACCGATGACCCCCACTGCGACAGCCTCCTGGCCGATGCTTGCGTGCACCGTGCCGTGAACCTGGCCTCGTTCGTAGGCACGGTACGCGTGTCGCTCGAAGGCCCGGATCACGGCCATCTGCCGGTAGAGGTCTCGGTCAGTGCCTGTCACCGGTGGTGCCTCCGCCTCGGTCGTCACGTGGTGACCTGACCTGCAGGGGCGCGTTCCGCGCGGATGCTGCGCAACTGATCCGTCTCGTTGACGTCAACGTCGCCGTCGCTCGTCAGCACGACCAGGTACACGTCGCGCGCCTGTTGTGGTGAGACGTACAGGTCGCGAACGTCGCGCGCCACCGCGTGCGGGTCGCGTGTGGCGGGGTCGCCCCACCCGCCGCCTCCGGCGGTCCACTGCGAGATGACTTCACCGGCGCGCAACGGGGCGTCGTGCACCTTGCTGCCGAACTCCGGCGCTGCCGGTCGCTCCTCGGGGGTGCCCGGGTTGATCACGAAGGCGGCGGTCCCACCGTCGTGGCCGCCATCCAGTCCCCACGGAGGAATGCGCACCCGGTTGGCAACGATGGAGAGGGTGGCGTCGTGGTCCAGGACGCGGTGGTCGCGGCGGATCCCCAGACCCCCGCGGTTGGCTCCCGGACCGCCTGAATCGGTGCGGATCTCGTACCGTTCGACGCGAACGGGAAAGCGTTCTTCCACGACCTCCACAGGCACGTTCCACGTATTGCCGACGATTGACCAGATCGCGCTGAGTCCGTCGCGGTGCTGGTTCCCGCCCCAACCGCCTTCGGGATATTCATAGATGACGTAGCGCGCCCCGGACTCCGGGTCGTGACCGCTGATGATCATGTTGTTCGAGGAACCGTGGTCGCACGCCATGACGTGCGGGCCGCCATCCTCGGTCTGTGGGATCGTGGCGAGGGCGCGGAACACGGTGTTGTGGATGATGCACGTGACTTCGTTGCCCCCGGTGCAGGCGGCTGGGAAGCGGGGGTTCACCACTGTGCCCTTGGGCGCAATGATCTTGATCGCCCGATAGCACCCCGCGTTGGGTTGGATGTCGGGATCAGTGGCGGCCTGGAAGACCATGTAGACACCGGCGTAGGTGTAGCCAAGGACACTGTTCAGCGGCCCCTCGACCTGGTCGGAGGAACCGGTGAAGTCGACCTCGGCCTCGTCGCCGCGGATGCGTACCGTCACGCTCACGGCGCGAGGGATGTCGGTGATGCCATCGTTGTCGATGTAGTCGGTGGCGTGGTAGTCGCCGTCGGGCAGCCTGCGCAGGGCTTCACGGGTCCGACGCTCGGACTGATCGAGAATCATCGTCATGGCGGCGTCCACCTCGCCGGCGCCGTACCGCTCGGCCAGCTCGGTCAGCCGGGCGATAGCCGTCCGGTTGGCTGACATCTGCGCCTCCAGGTCGACCCGCAGCTGGGCCGGGAGCCGCGAGTTGCCAGTGATGAGGCCGAGAAGATGCCGGTCAACCACCCCCGCACGCACGAGCTTGACCGGGGCAATGCGCAGGCCCTCCTGGTAGTTCTCCCGTGCCGCGGCGTAGAAGCTTCCCGCTGCAGTGCCGCCGATGTCGAGATGGTGGGCACGATTGACCGCGAAGCCCAGGAGTTCTCCCTGGAAGAAGATGGGCGCCACCAAGGTGACGTCGGGAAGGTGCGTCCCGCCGATGTAGGGGTCGTTAAGGATGACCATGTCCCCCGGCTCGAGGCCGTCCGAGGCGAACGCCGAGGTCACGGCGTCCGTGGCGAACGCCATGGAGCCCAGGTGGATGGGCAGGAACTCGCCGTGGCTGACCATCTGGCCGCGCGCGTCGAAGACCGCACACGAGTAGTCGTTGCCCTCATTGAAGATCGGGGAGCACGAGGTCCGCGACAGGGTGACGCCCATCTCCCGCGAGATCGAGGTCAGAGCGTGTCCGATGACCTGCAGCGTGATCTGGTCGATGTCAGTCATGGTGCGGGCCTCCGCTGTTCTTCGTGATGACGAGGTTGCCGGACTTGTGCTGCTCGGCTTGCCAGCCGGGTGGCACGAGCGTGGTGGCGTCCTCCTGGTAGATGACGGCCGGTCCGGGCACGGCGGTACCTGCCTTGAGGGCCTGGCGGCTCGAGGATGCGCGCGTCGACGAAGTCGTCGACCGACTCGAAGTACACCGGCCGGCTCTCGTCGACGCCGCTGTGCCTGACCTCAGCCCAGTCCCAGAACACGTCCGGCTCCGGTTGCTGACCCAACGCGGTGACGCGGATGGTGACCAGCTCCACGGGCACGTCGTCAAAACTGTGACCGTAGGAACGCGCGTGCAGCTCAGTGAACGACTGCTGCAGTTCGGCGAGGGACGCCTCCGACACCGTCCCGCCGTCGTGACGGACGGTGAGCTCGTGCGCCTGCCCCTGGTAGTGCAGATTTGCCGACACCTCGACCGTCACTGCGTCACGGTCGAAGCCTTCGTCCTCGAGGAGCCGGTGCACGTCCTCGGTCAAGGAGTCCACCGTCGTGGCCACCTCGCTGACCGAGAGCGTGTCCATCGCCTTGTTGACCGATCGCAGGGCGTCGCGCCGCGGACGCGAAAGCGATGCACCGAATGCCGAGGTGCATCCCGGGAACGGCGGGACGATGACGGTACTGACGTCCAGCTCCTCGGCGATGTCGAGAGCGTGTACGGGCCCCCCACCACCGAACGGGACCAGGGCGTAGCCCCGGGGGTCCCGACCGCGTTCGACCGAGATGGCGCGAACCGCGTTCACCATGTTGGCGTTGACCAGGCGCAGGATTCCTGCAGCAGCGCGCTCAAGCGTGATGCCGAGCGGGTTGGCGACCTCGGTCATGATCGCATCACGGGCCGACCTGAGGTCCAGGTGGAGCGAGCCGCCGAGTGGAGTTCCCTCGGAGTAGCGACCGAGCACGAGGTTCGCGTCAGTGACTGTCGGGAGGGCGCCCCCGCGTCCGTAGCATGCGGGACCTGGCGTGCTGCCGGCCGAGGCAGGACCCACACGCAACGCGCCGCCGGTGTCGATCCAGGCAATGGATCCACCGCCCGCTCCGATCGTGTGCAGGTCGAAGGTGGGGTATGCGATGTCGAGTCCACCCAGCGTCATGTCGAGTCGTTCGTCCGCTATGCCGTCCTGGACCCCCGACACGTCGCAGCTCGTACCACCCATGTCGAGGGTGAGGACGTTGTCGTAGCCCAGCTGCGCGGCCAGCCACTTGGCGCCCGAGACACCCCCGGCCGGCCCAGAGAGCAAGGTCGGGATGGGCGCCGTGGCCGCCGCTCGGGCCGCAAGCGATCCACCGGAGTTGGTCATGACCGAGAGCCGGCCCGGTGGCACCCCTCGCCGAGTGAGGGCCTCCTCGAGCTCGGAGACAAAGTTGCGCACAACGGGGGCGACGTAGGCGGCCGTGACGGTCGTCGACGTGCGCTCGTACTCGCGCAGAACGGGCAGAACCTCGCTGGACAGGAAGATGACGTCTGCGCCGCCCTCTTCGAGGATGATCTCGCGGGTTCGCCTCTCGTGTGCGTCGTTGCGGAACGAGAAGAGGTATGCCACCGCAACTGCCGTGACGCCGTCCTCGCGTAGCGACCGCCAAGCGCGTCGCACATCGTCCTCGTCGAGGGCGCGCACGACTTCCCCGTCGTGCCCGACCCGCTCGTCGACCTCCTTGCGCCAGCGGCGAGGCACGAGGGGGTCGGGAACCGTCTCGGCGAGGTCGAAGAGTCGGTCACGGTGGGTACGGCGGATCTCGAGCACGTCGCGAAAGCCGGCCGTGGTGAGCAGCCCTGTCACCGCGCCGCGCCGCGTCAGCATGGCGTTGAGGCCGAGGGTCGTCCCGAGCTTGACGTGGCTGACTTCTTCCCCACCGACGTTTGCGGCGTCGAACGCCCTCAGGATGCCGTCGGCCGGCTGGTGGTAGTCGGTGGCCGCCTTGAAGCAGCGGGTCCGTCCGCTCACCTCGTCGAGCACCACCACATCGGTGAAGGTGCCTCCGACGTCGATACCGATGCGCTTCACGTTGTCTCCTGACACAGGGCGGGTCGTTCCCTGAACATGTTCATTGCCACTTCGCTGAGCGAACCTCTAGATCGCTTAACGTAACGAGCGGCCCTAGCCGCGTCAAGACTTCTCACCGTGCGATCCGGGTCAAGGCGGCATCAACGGTGCTTAGCACCCGGTCGATGTCGGCATCGGTGTGCTCGCTGGACGTGACCGCCGGGTGGACCGGGGGCCACAGCACCCCGTCAGCCACGCAGCCCGAGCAGGAGCTCCGCGGTCCGCGCCAGGTCGCCAGCCAGCACGTCACGCCTGTTGGAGACGTTGGCGATACCGAGGTGGACCTGGACGATGGAACCGACACCGGTGACAGTGCCGGTCGTCTCATGCCCGCCCAGAACCGTACGGAGCCCTGCGCGGAGGCGTTCGCCGGCCGCGTTCGCCCGTTCGAGCGCGTCCTCGGTCTCCAGAACAGTCAGGGAGGCCGCACCTGCTGCGACTGACAACGGGTTCTCGGTGAACGTGCCCGACTGGAAGATCTTGCGCCCTCCCGCCTTCGCACCCAAGGTGGCGTCCATCAGATCGGCAGTGCCACCGAAGGCTGCGAGCGGGAGCCCCCCGCCCACCGCCTTCCCGATGCACACCAGGTCCGGCGTCACGCCCAGGTAGGCCGGAGCCCCGGCCAGCCCTAGCCGCAGCGCGCACAGCACCTCGTCGAAGATCAGCACGATTCCGTGCGCGGCAGTCGCTGCCCGCACTGCGGCGGCGAACTCGCGCGTGGCCGGCACCCCGCCTCCGCTGGAGAAGCTGACCGGCTCCATGATCACTGCCGCCAGCTCCGAGCCGTGCTCTGCGATGATGGCCGCCGCCGTCTGCGGGGTCGTTGTAGGGCAGGACGACGACCTCGTCGAGCAGACGCGCGACTGAGCCCGGCATAGTCGAGAACAGGTTCGGGACGTTCGGGGACACCCGCAAGGTCTCGGATTGTGTGTCGAGACGAGGAACGTGTCGTCGCAGCCGTGATAGTTGCCCTCGAACTTGGCGATCTTGAGCCGTCCTGTCGCGGCGCGGGCTACGCGGACCGCCGAGCGGGTGGCCTCAGATCCGGTGTTGGCGAACCGCAATCGCTCCAGGTGGGGCATGTGGGTCTGCAATCGCTCGGCGTAGTCGATGGACGCCGCGCTCGGCATCATCGGGTTGATCATGTTCCCGACCTGGCGGCGAATCGCCTCGACCACCGCCGGATGTCCGTGACCCAGGAGCAGCGGCCCTGCCCCCATCAGCAGGTCGACGTAGTCGCGACCATTGACGTCAGTCACGTGCGCACCTTGCGCACTTTCGACGAAGACGGGGTACGGCGAGAAGAACTTCGCCTGTCCGCTGACACCCTGCGGGAAGATTCGCTCGGCACGCGACCAGAGGTCACGGCTCGCGCCGGTGGCGGACTCATACCGAGCGCTTGAGGGACTGACACCGGACTCTCCGGCGTGCTGACGGGCGGTGGTTGACATGTGTCTCCTTGGTGACGCGATGTGTTTACGTTGGCAAATCGAAAACCTCGGTAATGAACCGAGAGGATGCTGCGGGCCTGTTGAGCCAGGGGTGTCCCAGGAATCCGCCAAGCGGAAGGAACGCCAATTGACCGTTTCGAGCCTCGAATCCGTTCCGCTCCCCACGTCGATGCGTCGCGGACGATGAAGCTGCTTCCTTCCCAACCAGTGAGAGTGGCCGGGCCTGACCGGGCTCCTGGGCTGAACCAAGCCGATGGTCTACCGCCGTGCGGTAGGGGCCGCACCCTTCGAAAAGCGGTCGTGGAGTTAGTCCCATGACGCGACCAAGCCGGCGAGCACGCTACTGGCCTCGTCGATGCCCTCGTTCCAAGGCAGTTCCACGGCGACCTCGTTGAATCCAAGGTCAGCCAGCTCAGAGAGCCTGGAGGGGAGCAGATCAGTAGCAGTTGGGGAGCAATGCAGTTTCAACACCTTGAGCGGGGCAGCGGGTGTCCGCGGCGCAAGGTCGACCTGGGACTGGTAGTAGTGACCAGCTTCGGCCAACCGATCCCCGTCCCAGCGATCGGCGAACGCGAGGGCAAGCCAGCCGTCACCGGAGCGAGCAGCTCGGCGGATCGCGGGTCGGCTCATTCCCCCTAGGAGTAGGGGCGGGCCAGGGCTCTGAAGTGGAGTCGGCTGCAATAGCAGGTCGCCCGGCACTGTGAGCTCGGCGCCTTCGAAGCGCGTCGTGCGACCCATCCAGCAATCCCTCAAGACAGTGATCATCTCGTCGAGACGGGCACCACGAGTCTCGAACCGATGACCCAGCGCCTCCATTTCCCCTCGGTTCCAGCCCGTCCCGATCCCCACCGACAGCCGGCCTCCGGACAGGTTGTCGATGGTGGCGAGTTCTTTCGCCGTCTGGAGGACATGGCGCTGAGGAAGCACCAGGACGGCAGTGCCGATCCGACACCGGGTCGTAACCCCGGCAACGTAGGCGCATGTGCTCAGGGCTTCGAAGTAGGCGTCCTCGGGATTCCAGCTGATTCGACCGTCGTCGGCATATGGATAGCCCTCGATCGCGGTCGCTTGGAGCAGAATGTGATCGCTCACCCACAATGCGTGCGCGCCGGTCTCCTCCGCGGCACGCGCCATGACGTCTATGCCGACAACCATGGGCGCCGAGCCACTGTTCGGGAGGATCGCGGAGATTTTCACGAGGCGAGTTCTCTCTACGCGTTGAGTCGTACGGACGGGACCCAGGCCGTCCGCGAAAGAGCCGGCGAGGGTCTGCACGCAGATACAAAACCCGTCCACAGCGTATGTCAATACGCGGGTTCGCTCATCGATACGCAGGGCGAACGGGCTGGCCGGAGGCGCCATGGACGGTTCGGCTTGCGTAGCACGCGAGTCCCCTGCAGCGTGTGGCTCGAGCAATGGGTGTTGCGACTCGGCCATTGGGGAAGTTCCTTCTACTTGCCTCGGCGCCGGTACGGGACAAGTGAGGGGCGGGCCGACATCGCGTCACCTCGTTGGCCGCGATTGCCAACGAGGGCTGCACGACCGGACCCCTGTTCACAGTGCGAACTCTCGCTCGTAATATGAGCCGAGCCTACTCGGCCCCGTCTTTCACCGTCAAGGGCAACAGCAACTTGGCGGCACAACAATCCGAATTGCTCACGTCAACCGATGCCGTCCCCACCGCCGGTGCCGGCCGGCCAACGCTTAAACAGACCAACGCCTTCTGCTTGTGGCCGACTCGACAGTCCGGCACCGCCTGCCAAGCCGCAGCTACGGCGAGCAATACAGGGCGCATGCCATCCTCTCGTCCGTTCCGCGACGCGAGCCATTTCGTCGTGACGCGAGTGCGCCAGATCGTCAAGGAGCCTCCCGGCCCCAACACGGGGCAGAACAGAGCATGCCCGCCGCCCAACCACAGCGGGAAAGGTCCCTGGGGCGAGCCTTCCTTGACCCAAACCAGAGACGGTGTCATCCTGTGCTGAAATGCGAGCATCTGCTCACCTGGCGAGCATCGGAGCCAAGTGTCCACCGAGGCCTTCTTCCCAGCGCGGCACGGCCGCACCTTCGCTATGCCAGCAGGGCAGCAACTTGACGTCGTAGAACGTAGAAGGCTGCCAAGTTGCGGCCAGCGGGCGGTGGAATGCCCACGACTACGTGTCGCCATCTTTGGTGTGACAGCTGGCGGTCTTCACCGGGCGGGGTCGGGGTCCTCCTCCTGTTCGCAAAATCCCGCCCATCGTCAAACGTCCATGCCGTACGTCGGGCAGGACAACCAGCCTCTGTATCGCTCAGCGACACTCTGTATTGACACCGCGTCCCGTCAGGGCTTCTCTTTGCGAGGTGATGCCGAACTGCCTTGCAGCAGGCTTCAACACGCGCAGCGAGCGGGTCGTGCGCGCTGGAGTATGCGGCTCGTGCGGACCTCTTCGGACGTCGAAGAGGCCGTGTATCGGTGTCGTCACCATTCGCCTAGAAGGCGATCAACCAGGAGGCACAATGAGAATCAAGCGAGCGGCCGTGTGTTGGGTGTCGATCCTCACGCTGGCGGCGGCCGGCTGTGCGGCCCAGTCTAGTGAAGAGGCCGGACCCCCGGTCGGCACCAGCGAACCGCAACTGGTCTCGGTGCAGCGCGACGTGCCAGCGTCTGAGTGGTGCGGCGACGAGCCGCTGAAGGTCGGCGTCTCCGACGGGTTCGGCGGAAACGCCTGGAGGCGTATCGCGCTAGAGATCGTGGAACTGGAAGCAGCTAAGTGCAGCGCCGTGGACGAGGAAGTTCTCTATACGAACGCTAACGGCGATCCGCAGAAGGCGTCGAGCGACGTCGCCAGCCTGGTGAGTCAGGGAGTGGACGTGCTCCTGGTGCACCCCGATTTCGGCGCAGCGCAGCTGCCATCGATGCGGGCAGCGGTGAAGGCTGGGGTGACAGTCGTGGCCTTCGACGCCGACCCTGGCGGCCAGCTCGGCCGAGACTACGACTCGATGATCGTCATGGCGGCGGAACGTGGCGGGGAATCTCTGGGCGACTGGATGGGTGAGACCATCAAGAAGGGGAACATCGTTTTCCTTGGCGGCAACGCTGGCGCTCCGACGAGCCTCGGTATTGTCGAGGGGATCAAGACAGCCCTGGACAAGCACCCAGATGTGAAACTGCTGGTGGACGAGCCGGTGACCACGAACTGGAACAAAGTGGACACGCAGCGGGCCGTTAACGGGTTGCTCGCCAAGTATGACCAGATCGACGGCATCATCACCGACTACGGGGTCACGGCCGTTGGCGCCATCGATGCGCTGGTCGCCGCCGGTCGGCCGGTTCCTCCGATCGCCACGATCGCGACCAGCAACGAACTGGGATGCCTTTGGCAGGACTTGGAGAAGGAGGGGAAAGAGTTCCCCATCTATAGCCTGGATTCGACCACGGACAAGCCGCAATTGGCTCTCCGTATGGGGGTCTCCTTGGCCAACGGAATGTCGGAGCCGCGCGTAGAGCACTTTGAAATGCCTCCGTTCATGGATTCACTGGGCGGCAAGACTCCGCCGTGTGAGCCGACCCTCCCCCCGGATGCCGATCTGTCCTCGTCCCTCACCGAGCAGCAACTGATCGACCTGTTCTGAAGTTCACGGAAACCGGGCCCCGCGCAATACGCGGTGCCCGGGTAACAGGAGGCAGATATGCAGGACCTGAAGGACGACGGATCGGCTGAGCCGAGTGTCTTGTCCCTGGAGGACGTCTCGAAGTCATTCGGCGGAGTGCGGGCCCTCCAACACGTTTCGTTCTCGGTTGCCGCGGGCGAAATCCACGCATTGGTGGGAGAGAACGGTGCGGGCAAGAGCACCCTTATGTCGATCGCGGCGGGGTCGTTGGAGTACGACGCCGGGACAGTCCAGGTCTCTGGAGCGACTCTTGCCGGGGGGGTCCGTGCCGCCCGCGAGCGCGGTCTGGCCATCGTCCGACAGCATCCAGCCCTTCTTCCAGACCTGACCGTCGCTGAGAACGTGGTGCTGGCCCTGCAGGACCCTCCACCGGTCCGGCACTCCGAGCGGTGGACGGCCGAGGCGCTGCATTCGTGGGATCCCGATTGCGCGATCAGTCCCCGCGCACGAACCACTGCGCTCGACCCGGAAAGCCGGTTCGTCGTAGAGATTGTTAAGGCCGTGGCACAGGAACCACGGATACTCATCCTCGACGAGCCGACCGAGCACCTTGGCAAAGCCAATGTCGATCGACTGTTTGACACCATGCGGGGCTTGGCGGCCAAGGGCACCGCGGTGGTCTACATCTCCCATCGGCTTAACGAAGTGCTGTCGGTCGCCGAACGAGTCACGGTGCTGCGCGACGGTTGCGGGCAAGGCACCTTCGACAAACACAGCCTCTGCGAGGCGGACCTAGTCAGTCTGATAGCGGGCCGGCCGCTCGAGGCGGTCTTCCCAGCAAAAAGGGGAACGACTCGGGAGCCACCAACACTGACCCTCCGAGGGTTTGGCTCGGCGCGATTCGCCGATGTCGATCTCGATATCGCGCGCGGTGAGATTGTCGGACTAGCCGGCATCGAAGGCAACGGACAGCGCGACTTCTTGCGCGCTCTAGCCGGTCTCGAACCCTCCCATGGGACAACGTATGTCGCGGGAGCCAAGACTTCCGTCCGGTCCACCCGAAGCGCCATCGAGAGCGGCATCGCCTATATTCCGTCCGACCGACACGGTGAAGGGCTGGTGCCCGAATTTGACGTGGAGACGAACGCCACCCTCCGCAGTGCGGGACGGTACACGTCCTTCGGTCTACGCCGGAGACGTGAGCAGTCGGAGCTCGCCGCCCTAGCGGCCGATCGGCTGCGATTGAAGGCCCCCTCGCTCGGGTCGCAGGTCTCGACTCTCTCCGGTGGCAATCAGCAGAAGGTCGTCATTGGCGGCGTACTCGTCGCTGAACCCACCGTGATCTTGGCCGACGAACCAACCCAAGGCGTTGACGTCGGCACGCGTTCGGAGATTTACCACCATCTTCGGACAGTCGCCAACGCCGGCACGTCCGTGGTCGTGCTTTCCTCGGATGCCCTCGAACTCGCCGGTCTGTGCGACCGGATACTGGTGTTTTCCCGTGGACACCTGGTCGCCGAGCTCAGCGGCGAAGACGTGACAGAACACAGCATTGTCAAGTCCATCGTCACATCCACGACCGAGCGAATGACCGCGCAAACGCAACGGCGGCGTCGCAGGATCTCATCCGCGTTATCAGGATACTGGGCGCCCCTCGTGCTATTGGCCGCAGCGATCTCGCTCCTCGGCCTTGTGGCCAGCATGAGCAACGATCGGTACCTCACCCCGTACAACCTGACCAGCCTGCTCGGTCTTGTCGCGACTCTTGCTTTGGTTGCCATGGGACAGCAGCTCGTGATGCTGATTGGCGGCATTGATCTCTCGGTGGGACCACTGATGGGTTTGATTGTCGTGGTCGAGTCGTTCTATCTCGTCGACAACGCCACCCCGTTGACCGAGCTGAGCGGTTGGGCGCTCCTCATCGGCATCGCCGTACTTGTGGGAACACTCAATTGGCTCCTCGTTGACGTTGGAGGCTTGTCCTCCGTAATCGCGACCTTGGCGATGTTCATGGGTCTGCAGGCGGTGTCGCTGATCCTCCGGCCCGTCCCGGGCGGCGACTTCTCGTTGCCGGTCCTCGACGCAATCTCCGCAACCATCGGCGTCGTGCCATGGGTCTTCCTTCTGACCGTCCTTGCGGCAGTGGTGCTTGAGTACGTTCTTCTCCGCAGTGAACCCGGCATTCGGCTACGTGCGGTCGGGTCGGGACGCCTCTTGGCGAGGACGCTCGGGGTTCGAGATCGCCGCTACCGGTGGTTGTCGTTCGTCGGCTGTTCGTTGTTCGCGGCCTTCGCCGCGATACCGCTAATGGCGCAGGTCGGCTCTGGGAATCCGACGGTCGGCACCAGCTACATGCTGACAAGCATTGCGGCGGTCGCGATCGGAGGGGCCAGTCTGTTCGGCGGGCGGGGGACGTTCGTCGGAGCTCTGCTCGGCGCAGTCTTGCTGACGCAAATCAACTCGGTCACGACGTTTATCGGCCTCGATACAGCCTGGAACTGGTACGTCCTCGGAGCAGTTCTGGTGATGTCTGTCGCGGCTTACAGCAAGAGCCGAGAAGACGAGGCTGCGCTGTGAGCACAGAGTTGACGGTGAGGAACTCGCACCAGGCGGCTGTTCCTCCTACACGACGAGGATCGACGCTGATCGGCGTGATGAACAGTCAGGCGGTGGGCGTCATCATTACGTTGGTCTTGCTAGCGCTCGTCTGCTTTGTGGTGGCGCCAGGCACGCTTCGACAGGGCAGTTTCGATTCGATGCTTCCCCTGGCGGGCGCGCTGGCTATCGCGGCCGCTGGTCAGACCCTCGTTGTCCAGCAGCGAGGTTTCGACATATCGGTGCCGGCCACGATGTCGATGACCGCGTACGTGTGCGCCCGCTCCGTGGCGGCGGGCTACTCGCTCGTCTTGACGGTGTCGCTCTGCATGATCACAGTGCTCTTGATCGGCGTGCTCAACGGACTGCTCGTCACCCGACTCGCCATCACTCCTTTGATCGCGACTCTTGCGTCCAACGCGCTCGTGACCGGCGGCGTATGGACGCTGTCGACTGGCCTCCCCTTAGAGACACCGCAAGGACTCGGAGACTTTGTTCGCGCCAGCCAGTTCGGCATTCCCGTCGTCGCGCTCATCGCTGTTTTCGTCGTCGCGCTGCTGCAAGCGTTCCAGTCATGCACGACACGCGGGCTACGATTCCTAATCGCGGGCGCCTCACCTCCAGTTGCACGGGTAGTTGGCATCGATCCCCGACGACAGGAATTGTTGAGCTACGTCGTATCGGCGGCATGTGCAGGTCTGGCAGGAGTACTGGTTTCGGGTTACGCCGGTTCAGTGACAACAACACTAGGCGAACCGTTCCTGTTGCCCGTGGTCGCCGCAGTGATCGTAGGGGGTACCCCGCTTCGGGGAGGCGCCGGAAGTGTCGTAGCGAGTGGCCTAGCCGCCCTCTTCCTCACACAACTGGTCCAGTTGACCCTGGCGTTCGGCGCCCCGACCTCGTCGCAACTACTCGTTCAGAGCGGCGCCATCGTCGCGGCAGTCCTGGTCCGTCGCATATTGGGAGACAGGACGAGGCGTGATGGAACCTGACCGGCCATGCCGCTCCAGGCGTGTCACCACGCAGCGCCGCACCGACATTGCGATCGGTTAGGGCATGCACTGCTCACCGATCTATGCCCTCACTGACTTGGAGCAGATCCGCCGGATTGTGGCAGAGGCCGGAGCCGGCGAGCTGGTTACGGCGGATGCTGCCGGGCACCTGGAGGCCACGCTACTTCCGGTCGATTGGGACGGCGATCGGCTGTCCCTTCATATGTCGCGCGCCAACCCGCAGTGGCGCGCCGTGGAACCCTGTGGCGGTGTGCTGATCATCGTCACGACTGCCCATGCTTATATATCTCCGAGCTGGTATCCGTCGAAGGGCACCAACGCGCGGGTTGTGCCTACATGGGACTACGCCACCGTGCACTTACGCGGGCGAGCTACGGTTCGTGAGGACGCAGAGTGGCTGCGAGCTTCGGTGACCCGACTGACGAACATGCACGAGAGCGGGCGACCCGAGCCTTGGTCGGTTGATGATGCCCCACGTGGCTACATCGAGAAGTCTCTGCGGGCCATAGTTGGCTTGGAGATTGTCGTGGAGTCAGTGGAAGCCAAACTGAAGCTGAGCCAGAATCGCTCGACGGAGGATAGAGCTGGCGCGGTGCATGGCCTCTTGGGCGATACCCGTGCGAGCGCCCAGGCGATCGGCCGACTAATCGCCGACACCCTCTGAACAGCGGGCGGTGAGCGCCGAGCGATTAATGAGTATGGGGTGACGCCTTGACGACGCACACCCCTCGTCGTTACGCTTCACAATATGACAGATCGCACAGCGATATCCTTGGACCGGTCCCTATGGTCAACTGCCCCGCACGACACGAGTTCAGACTCTGCTCATAGCAAGCTCTTTCAACCCTTGATGCTCCGCGGTGGCACGACACTAACGAACCGTGTCGTCATGGCGCCGATGACCAGGTCCCGGGCGAGTGAGCAAGGAGATGTGCCGTCACCGCACGCGGCCGTCTACTACGCGCAGCGAGCGACCGCGGGACTGATCATCACCGAGGCGACCAACATCTCGGCGGAGGCGAAGGGCTACTCCCTGACTCCGGGCATCTACACCGCCGAGCAGGCGGCGGAGTGGCGGCGGGTTTCTGACGCTGTCCACCAGACGCCTGATGCGCGAATCTTCATGCAACTGTGGCACGTCGGCCGCATAGCCGCACAGGAGGTGTCCGGCCTCCAGCCTGTTGCCCCTTCCGCGCAGTCTGCCCCGGCAAGAGTTTGGGTGCGGCGTTCCGACGGTTGGTCAGGATTAATCCCATGCGACCCCGCCCGCGAGATGACCCGGGGCGATATCGCACGGGTGGTGGAGGACTTCCGAAGCGCTGCCCGAGCAGCCGTCGACGCGGGATTCGACGGTGTCGAACTACACGCGGCAAACGGGTATCTCCTCGACCAGTTCTTGCGCGAGGGGACGAACCGACGTGACGACGAGTACGGCGGCAGCGTCATCAACCGATTGCGGTTCCTCGACGAGGTCGTGACCGCTGTCGTCAGGGACATTGGTCCCCAGCGGGTCGGCGTCCGAGTCTCCCCGATCGTCGGCTTTGAGGACACTCAAGACGAGGGGATAGCTCAAACGCTACTGGCGGCAGCGGGTTTGCTCGATGGTCTCGGAATCGCCTATCTCCATCTCGAGGAGGGAGACGCAGCGACTTGGGGAACGGCTTCCACCCCGGACACCTTCCGTGCCGACGTCCGCGACGCTTTCCGCGGGGCACTGATCGTGGCCCACGAGTATGGCGTGGACAGGGCCGAGCAAGTCGTGTCCTCCGGTGCGGCGGATGCAGTCGCGTTCGGTCGTCCGTTCATCGGCAATCCCGATCTGGTGGCGCGCATTCGGACCCATGCCGGCTTCGCAGACAGCGACACGAACACGTGGTACGGCGGCGACGAAATCGGCTACACGGACTACGAAACCGTGTAGGACTGTCGCACGGAAGAACCGTGGAACACTACTTGCGGGACGTCCCAGCAGTCATGGGGTGAGGGGCGCCGAACTCGCCGTTCAGCTGCTCTATCGTCGGCAGTAGGACCTGATCGGCCATCGTGCGGAGGCTGCCCAGCTCAACTCTGGCCGTTGGGACCGAGATGCTAATTGCGGCGACCGGTCGTCCGGTGTGGTCGATGACGGGTGCCGCCACCGCACGGTGTCCGGCGACGATTTCTTGGTCGACGAGCGCGTAGCCACGGCTTCGCACGATTTCGAGCCTTCTCTCCAGGACGTCGAGATCCGACACGGAGTGCGCCATCGGCGCAGAGAAATTGTATTCGCGGTAAAGAGCACGTAGTTCTTCCGGACTGTGTCGGGACAGTAGCGCGTGTCCGCTGGCAGTGAGGTGAGCCGGGAGGTGGCTGCCGATGCGTGCCCTGGTTACCAAGAGATGGTCGGTCTCGATGAAGTCGACGTAGACCGCATCAGTTCCGTTGCGGACGGTCAGGACGACGCTCTCGCCAGTGTCGTCGTGGATTCTCTTCAGCGCTGGCCGAGTCGCATCGACGAGCCGGATGGACCGGAGCGCTGCGTGCCCCAGGGAGATAAGTGCCGGGCCCAAGGTGTAACCGTCGTCGGTTAGTCGGACGGCCCGTGACGACTGCAACGTCCGGACCAGCCGATATACCATCGGCTTCGTCCAACCGAGCTCCGCGGTTAGGACGGCCAGCGTGACGGGGGCGTGCTCCCCCACAGCCTCCAGCAACTGGATCGCCCTGGCCGCGGCCTCGACGTAGTACCGCCGATCGATTTCGACGTCAGCGCCGGAGACTGCGCCAGCAGCGTCCCTCGCGTCCACGGACTCGATGCCGACGCGGGGTGTCGCTTTCTTTGTCATGGATCTCCTTAAGACGGCTTGCCGTCAATACTAGGGGTCGGTGTGCGACACGTGAGGATCCGCCCAACTTGGAGGGCGGTGGACGGGGTCCGTAACTATCACCGAGCCGGGGCCGTATGCGGCAGTTCCCGGCCCTGCTGGGCTGGCAGGACGCTGGAAAGGAAGGATCGATCGCGGCACCAGCGCGTACCCATCCACGATATGTAGTATCATCTTGCGATACATGGCCGTGTGTGGATGGAGTCGATTATGACGGAGACCGGCAGCGATCACCTGGACAACGAGGCGCGCGTCGTCGCTTTGCAGTGGGAGGCCGATGGCATCTGCTCAGTGACCTTCGCGACTCTCGACGGGAGTCCGCTCCCACCATGGAAGCCCGGCGCTCATGTGGATGTGACGTTGCCCAACAAGTTGCGCCGCCAGTACTCCTTGATCAGTGATCCGCACGATCTCCGGACCTACCGCCTCTGCGTGGCGCGGAACGTGGAAAGCCGAGGTGGATCCGAGTACGTCCACGCGTTCCTTCGTCCGGGTCAGACCGTCCGCCTCGGGCTTCCCCGCAATCACTTTGCCCTGGCGGGCACAGAGAGCCACTGGGTCTTCGTTGCTGGCGGGATCGGAATCACGCCGTTCTTGCCGATGGTCACTTGGGCGCGTGCCCATGGAGTTTCGTACGAACTGCACTACGGCGCCAGACGAAGGGCCAGCATGGCGCTTCTGCAGGAGTTGGGTGCCGGGGCCGACGATCGCATCGTAGTGCGGGTCGACGAAGAGGATGACCCACTGGATCTTGGCCACGTCGTCACGTCTGCGCCGAGCGGTGCGGGCATTTACGCCTGCGGGCCTGCACCCATGCTTGATGTCATCGCGAAACTTGTGGGCGAGCGTGAGGATGTGCAGCTGCACGTCGAGCGCTTCGAGCCACGACCAAAGGTCTTGTCTACACCCCGTCCGTTCTCCGTGCTGGCGAGCCGGAGTGGCGTGAGCCTCGACGTGGCCAGTAATCGAAGTCTGCTTCAGTCACTAGAAGCCGCGGGGATCCGGCTACCGTCGGGATGCCGTAGCGGAATTTGTGGCGCGTGTGAGGTACCAGTGATCCAGGGAGCCGTCGACCATCGCGACGACGTCCTAACTGAGCAGCAGCGCGAGCGCTCGAAGGTCATGATGGCGTGCGTCAGCAGGGCAGCCGATGAGAGCTTGGTGCTCGATGTCTGACATTGGAAGCCGCTTTAACTTGCTGGACGTGGAGGATCTCCGGCTGGCCTTTCCGGAACCGGATCGGCTGGTCGCGACGAAGAAGCGCGGGCAACTAAACGAGACAGCTCGCCGATTCATAGCGCACTCTCCGTTCGTCTGCATGGCCACGCGTTCAACAAACGGCGCCGACTGCAGTCCCAGGGGTGACGAGCCCGGATTCGTGCGCGTGTTGGATGACCACCTGCTTGCAATTCCTGACCGGCAGGGGAACAACTTGGCGGACAGTTTCCGCAACCTCGTAGAAGATCCGTCGGTGGGACTGCTCTTCTTCGTGCCGGGTGTAATCGAGACTCTGCGCGTCAATGGACGCGGCTACGTAACTGACGACCCGCAGGTCACTAAAAGGTTCCAAGGGGCGCGGCTCTCCCTTCTGGTCAAGGTCGACGAGGCCTTCTTCCACTGTGGAAAGGCAGTGCTCCGATCTGAACTCTGGACTGTGGATGCGGTTAACGCCGAGGCGGCGACCCTGGGAAGTAATGGCCTCAGCCTCGAGCTCTGCGAAGAGCCGCGTTCGGACCTCGACATGCGGGACCTCAATCGGGTGATCCATGACGATTACGCCACAGTGGTTCAGGCCTAACGCACGGGGCAACGCAGCGAAGTGGTTCATCGGAGTGATGGATCCATGGCGAGGTAAGAGCCGTACCCGTCAAAGCAGGTACGGCGTCGGCCGGTCAGCGCCCCCAGTGGGAAGTCGGGAGTGCGTGGCCTGGGAACGCGAAGTGTTCGGGCCCGTACATGTCCTTTGACGAGGCACGGATGTGGGTAATGGGGGCCACGGTCGCCTGCGTCGGTTGCGCGACTGCCGGGGCAGGTGTGGCCGCCTTGACCGACATATCCCCTGAGACCGCACATGTCCCTGCAGTGTTGCTTGAGGTGGCGGCGGTAGGAATCGGAATGGCGATAACTCTGGCGCCCGTCGCCAGAGAGGAAGCCTCGCGATCGCCGCAGCGCTGCAGTTACTGGCTGGATTCGGTAGCAGCGGCTACACCGCCCCAAGACATTCGCTGACGGACTAGGACGCGGGATGTGGTGCTGTGCGGGTCTCATGGCGTGCGCGGCAGTGGCAGCGCTCGGCTTTGCCGGGGCGTCGCGAGGTGGCGTTTCAAGAGCACACCGGCACCCTCGCGGCGCACCCGCTATTATCCCCGCCAACAGCAATGCACGCTGGCAACAGATGGCAGACCGTGTGAGAACCGTTGCGCTGCGGCACGATGACCGGTGCGCGGCCAGCAGTCGGTGCGAGAGGTATCGACACCCGTCGGGTGTTGATGCTCTAACGTCCTTCCTTACCGTTGCTTAAGCGCGGGCCAATGCACTCCTCGGCCGCTAAACGACTGGAGGCACCGGTACCTTGACGCTCGGGTAATCCGTGTAACCAGCGCCATCGCCGCCGTACCACGTTGTGCGGTCACTGTCGGCAAGCGGCAGCCCCCACGTGAAGCGGTCGACGAGGTCAGGGTTGGCTATGAAGGGTCGCCCGAAGGCCACAGCGTCTGCCTCTCCGCTGGTCAGGGCGGCATTGGCTCGGTCGCGGTCGTAATCGTGGGCCAGGATGAGCGAACCGCGGAACCGGGTTCGCAGGGCGGCCTTGAAGGCGGCGTCGACCAAGGGCGCGTCCTGCGAGCTGGCGGCGAGAAGGTTCGCGTTGTTGGACTCCACGAGATGCAGGTACGCGACTGATTGCGCTTCCAGGTCCTCCGCTGCAAGGAGGGTGGCTTCCAGGATCTCGGGGTCGTTCGTGTCTCCATAGTCTACGTCGGGCGAGAGCCGCACACCGACTCTCTCGGGGCCGGCGACCGACACGACAGCTTGGACGACCTCCCGCAGGAAGCGGAGTCGGTTCTGCATCGAGCCGCCATAGCCGTCCGTGCGATGGTTCGTGCCCGTGCGCATGAACTGGTCGATCAGATACCCGTTGGCGGCGTGGATCTCGACGCCGTCCATGCCCGACTCAAGGGCGAGGCGGGTGGCGTGTCGGTACTGCTCGAGCACGTCCGCGATGTCGTCCAACGTCATCTCCTGAGGCGCCGAGCAGTCGATGTTGCCGGCGGGTCCGTCCTCCCCGAGGAACCAGACCCTTGCGGTCGGGGACAGCACTGCCGACGGCGCTAGGGGCGCCTGGCCAGCGATGCGCTCATGGGAGATACGCCCCACGTGCCACAGCTGCATGAAAATCCGGCTTCCCTCGATCATGTGCACCGCCTCCGTGACGGCGGACCAGCGGTCCACCTGTTCTGCGGAGTAGATGCCAGGCGTCAGGGAGTAGCCCTTCGCTCGCGGGTCGATCACCGTCCCCTCGGTGATGATGAGCCCGGCTGTCGCTCGCTGCTGGTAGTAGGTGTGAGCGAGCGGCGACGGAAGGTCTCCTGGCTCCTGAGCGCGCGACCTGGTCATGGGTGCCATGACGATGCGGTTACGCAGCTCCAGACCTCCGCGCAAGGTGAGCGGCTCAAGCAACGGGTGTCGGGAATCGGTGGTCATTTGAGGTCCTCTTTGGTTGCGCTCGGAGCCGGAGAGGCAGGCCTGGAGTCCCTTCTTGGATCGACCCGAGAGGCTGCTCGCCACAGTTCACATTACGAGCGCTCGCTCGTAGAGTGAATCGAGGCTACTCCGCCCGCCGCCGCCTGGTCAAGGTCTACAACGGCGGTTCCTGGACGCAGCGACGACGACCGCCCCCCACTGGCGCCTTCCAACTCACGGCGTGGACAAGCCGCGGATGGCATCTCCGGCTCGGCGACTAGCGGCGCACTTCCTACCGCTAGGGCACTCTGCCGAGTGGACGACGCGTTGAAGGGGACTCCCCGAGCTGCATTCGTTGGGGACGGCGCAAGGGGCCCTTGACCACGCCCCGGGGCACTGTCATCCTGGACTGACATGCGGGCTATCGCTCGCATAGCGAGCACCATGAAGGACCGAATGTCCACGGAAATCCTCATCCCAGCTGGTCACGGGCGCGCCTTCGCTGTGTCAGCAGGTCAACAATTCGAAGTCGTAGACGTCGAAGGTCAACAGGTGGCTGACGTCACGGCGGTGCATGCGCATGACTACGACGAGCACGTGTTTCTGCCTGTCACTCGACTCGCGCTCGAACGCACCGAGTTCAGGGAAGGCGATTCCTTGCTGACGAAGCATCGAAGAGCCATCCTGCGGCTTGACGACGACCCGATCGGCAACAACGACGTTCTCTTCGGCGTTTGCGACCGATACCGCTACGAGGTCGACTTCGGCCTACCTCCGGGCCACCGGAACTGTCGCGACAACTTCGTGGAGTCCCTGGCTGGCTTCGGGGTGCCCGAACGCGCGTCGCACGCCGCAGCGGACAACGGCATCAACATCTTCATCAACCAAAGGCTGGACGAGTCGGGCGCCTTTCATCTCGAAGCTCCCCACACCCAGCCTGGCGATAGTGCGCGGTTCACCGCGCTGATCGACGCGCTTGTCGCCGTCTCGGCTTGCCCAGAATCACAGACCGAATGCAATGGCCGCAATCCCACACCAATACTCGTCCGACTTCATTGAGCAGAACTGCTGACAGGAGATCGTGATGCACAGTTCCCACGACAACGATTCCGAAGAACTTGCTCGTTTTGGATATGCCCAGCGCCTGAGCCGGCGCCTCGGAGCCTTCGAATCATTTGCTGTTTCCTATGGGTGCGTGGCCATCTTTGCTGGCGCGTCGGGACTCTTCTTCTTCGGGTACAGCTTCGGAGGTCCGGCCTTCATCTGGGGCTACCCCATTATCGGCGCACTCACCATGCTCACTGCCCTGTGCCTGGCGGAGGCAGCTGGGCGAATCCCGCTGGCCGGCTCGTTGTATCAGTGGTCCCGGCACCTCAGTCGAGGAGCGTTCCTGCCGTGGATGGCCGGCTGGCTTTTCGTCATAACCCTCATGGTCGTGCCGAGTGTGATCGGCCCGACCCTCCAAGCGGTCCTCACCACAGTCTCCGACAAGTTTCTCTTTGTCGGCGGCCCGGAGGACATTGGAACGTCGGCAACACCAGACGGTGCCACGAACGCCGTGATCCTGGGGTGCATCGCCCTAGCGGTCACCACCCTGGTCAATGTGGTCGGAATCAAATGGACAGGGCGGGTCACGGAAGCGATCGTCGTGCTCGAGCTGGTGGCGGTGTTTGTCGTGATAGTGGCTCTGGCCACCCAAGCAAGAAGAGGCCCTGGAGTCGTCTTTCAGACAAACGGCGCCGGCGAGGGGCAGTCCGGCGGGTACCTAGGGGCCTTGATGATCGCAAGCCTCAGCGCCGCCTATGTGTTCTACGCATTCGAAAGCGCCGCCACGCTGGCGGAGGAGACGACAGATCCCAAGCGACACGGCCCACGGGCGATGCTGAGGGCCCTCGTGCTCAGCATCACCGTTGTAACGGTCCTGGTGCTGGTAGCGCTGATGGCCGCCGAGGACCTGGGAGCACCGGAGCTCAGCACGGTTGGTCTGCCCTTCATCGTTCAGTCCACCCTCGGCACAGTCCTGGGAGACGCCCTTCTGATCTGTGTGGCACTAGCTGTGTTCGGCGCGATCGTTGCGGCGCAGGCCACCGCCGTGCGCGTCATCTTTGCCATGGCTCGCGATCGCCAGCTGCCACTTTCGGGGCCACTCTGTCGCGTTACCGAGCGATGGAAGACGCCAGTGATTCCCACCCTCCTGGTCGCAGCTGTCACCGTAGCACTCCTTCTCGTGAACCGAGGCAACCCCCGGATCTTCTCCACCATCACCGGCGTCATCATCGTGCTGTACTACGCCTGCTACCTCATGGTGACCGCCCCCATGCTCCGTGCACGCCTGCGAGGCGACTGGCCGGGCCCCGCCACGGATGCTGGTTTCTCTCTGGGCCGGTGGGGCCTTCCCGTGAATGCTGCGGCGGTTGCTGCATCCGTGGCCATCATCGTCAACATCGCTTGGCCGCGAGCAGAGGTGTACGGCGACGACCACTGGTACCTGCAGTGGGGTGCCTTCACCTTCAGCGCTCTCGCGATTTTGGTTGGGGTGACGTACTACGCAGCAGTTCAGCGCCACAAGCCGCCCACGACCCGCGGCGAACACGCCGCGGACTTCGAACGCAACGAGGCGGACTCAGTCGTCTGACGTTTCGCTGCTGTGCATGGAGAGAGGACCCTCATCCTCAGACCACGACTTGGCGACGCAGGACGATCAGTGACCGCTGCAAGGCTGCGGAGTCGTCATGTGCTCGAGTAACGGCGAGGAGATCCATCCGGTCGGGGATCGCTAGAGGGAGGTATGTCACTCCGGGAACCCCCAGCCGGGCGACGGGCTCTGGAACGACCGCCACCCCGAGCCCCGCCGCCACGAAGGTCACCAGGGTCGAGGTCTCTGCCACTTCGTGTCGGATGGTCGGTTCGAAGCCGGCCTTGTGGCAGAGCTCGACCACGGTGCCGTGCATCGCCGAGCGCCCCCGCCCTGAGTGCACCACCAGACTCTCGTCACGAAGGTCGGACAGCTTCAACCGACGGCGCGTAGCCAAGCGGTGATCGTCCGGCAGCGCCAAGACGTACCTGTCTCTCCGCAGGAGTTCCCACGTCATGTCCGCACTGAGGTGTTGGTCAACGTGCGGTCGCAGCAGCGCCAGGTCGATGGTGCCGTCGCGCAGCGCTACTACTTGATCGGGGGTAAGCATCTCCCCTCGAAAGGCGAAGTCAATGCCAGGAAGCTCGAGCTGCAGGGCCCGAGCAAGCGCGGGCAACAGCGAGTACGTGGCCGAACCGACGCACCCGACAACCAACCGACCCTCCAGCCCAGAACCGATTCGTTGCGCTTCCTCCCCTGCCGAATCGACCGAAGCGAGAATCAGCCTGACTCTCGCGAGATACGCCTCCCCGGCTGGAGTCAGGTCGACTCGTCGCGTGGACCGACGGAGCAGTCGGACTCCGAGCTCGTCCTCGAGGTGGCGGATCTGCTGGGAAAGTGGCGGTTGAGCCATGTTCAGGCGAGCAGCAGCACGGCCGAAGTGCCGCTCCTCGGCGACGGCCCGAAAGTACCGCAGGTGTCGAAGCTCCATACACTGATACTCGCAGAGTCTTGATCGCAACGAAACCGATACTTCCCCATATCGATACGAACTCCTACGTTGTTTCCATGACTGATGTCGTGATCTGCGAACCACTGCGCACTCCAGTCGGGCGCCAGGGCGGCATCTTCGCCACCTTGACCGCGACCGACCTCGCGAGGACTGCGCTGAACGAGCTCGTGCGTCGCACTGGACTGGCTGAAGGCGACGTCGACGACGTGATCCTCGGCAACAGTTACCCCAGCGGAGAGCACCCCGCCATCGGTCGGATCGCAGCGCTGGATGCGGGGCTGGGGACCCGCGTTCCAGGACTGCAGGTCGACCGACGGTGCGGCTCCGGACTGCAGGCGGTGCTGTACGCCGCGGGCCAAGTGGCCACCGGTGCGGCGCGAGTCGTGGTGGCGGGCGGCGCGGAGTCAATGTCTCAGGTCGAGCACTACGCCGTCCTGCGCCAAGGCGTGAACCCGGGCACGGTCGGCCTCCTCGACCGGCTCGACCGCGCTCGCGAGACAGCCGGGGGCAGGTATCACCCGGTCCCGGGCGGAATGCTGGAGACTGCGGAGAACCTGCGCGAGCAGTACTGCATCGGCCGCGAGGAACAGGACGAGCTGGCGGTGAGATCCCACGAGCGCGCTGTGCGCGCGCAGCAATCCGGCGCTTTCGCCGCCGAGATCGTGCCGGTCACGGTTCCCGCCGGACGCCGCGAACCCGAAGCACTGGTGGACCGGGACGAGCACCCGCGCCCTGGCACCACGCTTGAATCGCTGACCCGGTTGCGCCCGATCCGGCTGGGAGTGGACGCGGCCTCCACCGTCACGGCAGGTAATGCCAGCGGACAGAACGACGGGGCAGCCATGTGCGTGGTCACCACTCGCGCCGAAGCCGAGCGTCGCGGACTGATCCCGGTGCTGGCGCTCAAGTCATGGGCGGTCGCAGGCGTCGGTCCCGAGGTGATGGGCATCGGTCCTGTGCCCGCCACCGCGGCAGCACTCGAGCGCGCGGGGCTGACCTTGGACGAGATGCATGTCATCGAGCTCAACGAGGCTTTCGCCGCCCAAGTACTGGCGGTGCTTCGCGAGTGGAAAGTGAGTGCCACCGATGAGCGGCTCAATCCACTCGGGTCCGGCATTTCCCTCGGCCACCCAGTAGGCGCCACGGGCGCCCGCATCTTGGCCACCCTCTCAGGCGAGATGAGGCGACGTGGCAGCCGCTTCGGCCTGGAGACGATGTGCATCGGCGGCGGCCAAGGGCTCGCCGCGGTTTTCGAAAGGGTGACGTGATGACCGTTGACAAGGTAGTTGCCAGCGCCGCGGACGCGGTGCGCGACGTCAAGTCGGGGTCGAGCGTCGCTGTCGGTGGGTTCGGCTTGGCCGGCATCCCGACGTTCCTCATCGAGGCACTCCTTGCTCAGGGCGCCGACAACCTCACGGTGGTGTCCAACAACTGCGGCGTCGACGGTGCCGGGCTCGGCCTGCTGCTGGAGCAGCGACGGATCAGCCGCGTGATCGCGTCCTACGTCGGAGCGAACAAGGAGTTCGGCCGACAGTACCTGTCCGGGGAGCTCACCGTTGAGCTCACTCCACAGGGCACGCTGGCCGAGCGCATGCGAGCAGGAGGGGCGGGCATCGGTGCGTTCTTCACCCCCACCGGTGTCGGCACGCTCGTGGCCGACGGCGGTCTTCCATGGCGGTATGACGCAGCCGGCACGGTCGTCCTGGAGTCCCCACCCAAGGAGATCCGGATGTTCCACGGCAGGGAGATGCTGTTGGAGGAATCGATCGTCACCGACATTGCGCTCGTCCGGGCGGCCGTTGCGGACCGGGCCGGCAACTGCGTCTTCCACGCCTCGACGCGAAACTTCAACCCCGCGGCCGCCATGTGCGGCCGCCTGACGGTCGTCGAGGCCGAACGCGTTGTCGAGGTCGGCAAAATCGGCCCCGACGAGGTGCACCTGCCCGGGGTGTTCGTGCAACGGGTGGTGGAGCTCACCAGCGAGCAGGCGGCCCGCAAGGACATCGAGAAGCGCACCACTCGCGTGAGGACACGTCTGTCATGACGAGTCAGACCGTCAACAAGGTCGGTTGGACGCACGACGAGATGGCCGCACGCGCCGGAGCGGAGCTGCAACCAGGTGAGTACGTGAACCTCGGTATCGGTCTGCCGACTCTGATTCCCGCCCACTTGCCCGCGCAGTCCACCGTGACCCTGCATGCGGAGAACGGCATCCTCGGCGTGGGCCCATTCCCCTACGACGACGAGGTCGACGCCGATCTGATCAACGCCGGCAAGCAGACCGTCACGGTGCTGCCCGGAGGCTCCTACTTCGACTCCCCCACTAGCTTCGCAATGATCCGCGGCGGTCACATCCACACCGCCGTCCTCGGCGGGATGCAGGTCTCCGCTGACGGTGACCTGGCCAACTGGATGGTGCCGGGTGCCATGGTCAAGGGAATGGGCGGCGCCATGGACCTGGTGAGCGGTGCCGGTCGGGTTGTCGTCTTGATGGATCACCTGACTAAAGCTGGCGACCACAAGCTGGTCAGCGAGTGCACCCTTCCCCTCACTGGTCGGGGAGTCGTGTCCAGGGTCATTACCAACCTGTGCGTGTTCGACATCGCGGATGGGGCCTTTTGGCTGGTAGAGCTGGCTCCCGGCGTGAGTGTCGAGCAAGTCAGCGCCGCCACCGGTGCCGTCGTCTATTAGCGCGCACCGGTAGTCGCAGGGTCCAGAGCCGGACTAAGGCAGCCGCTACCCCGTCGCGCAGCCGACGCTGCACCGCAATCGCGGCGGCTGCGTCGCACTACCTGACACGCGAGTCAAGGTCCCAGCCGAGCCATTGTTGAGGGCATCAGCTTGCGCGGTGACAAGAGCGCGAGGTTCACGGATCAATGTCGGAACCCTCGTCTACCCTCCGAGGGGAAGCGAACAGGGACCGGGAGACAACACCAATGACCACACAGGCTGCCAGGGAACAATTCATCCAGCAGGCACTAAGCGACTTCAACTCGGAGGACCCAGCGGCGCGGGAGACGCTGAAGGTGGCGTTCCACGGCGGGATGATCCTGCCCGTCATCGAAGTACCCATCGACCTGCCGGTCCTTAACGCGAAGAGCTTCCGCATCGCACCGCAGCTCGCAGACCACCCAGGCGCGGCTGCGGTCGAAGCGGACCCGGACTCCGATGCCTCCCAGGAGATCATCGCTCAGCTGGTTCGGGCCGCCCACCGGAAGGTCGACGACCTGAAGGGCAGCCTCATCGCCGGTCAGCACCAGCCTGGTGTCATCACGAGGACGGGCAAGCTCATCAACGCGAACACCCGCTGCGTGCTGCTGCGCGAACTGTGGGCCGAAGGCGCAGTGACCAGCGACCGCATCCGCGTCGCTGTACTCCCGACGACTTTCAGCGTCTCCGATGAGCTGCAGCTAGAGAGCGTCCTGCAGCAGCAGCGCGAGCACAAGGACGAGTACAACTTCATCAGCGAAGGAGCACCGCAGCATGAGCAGCCAGTACACGACCAGCGAGGCAGAGGCCGTCTACGACGCATGCGCCAGCATCCCTGCGGGCATGGTCAGCACCTATGCCGATCTCGCCCAACTGGTCGGCCGGCCCACCACTCACGCACGCACGGTTTCGACGATCCTGGGCCACCGTCCCAACGAGGGGACTTCGCTCGACTCGCTGCCGTGGTGGCGGGTTGTGCGATCGGACGGCTCACTGCTCGACGCGGCCCAGGTCACGGGCCCCCGCGCGCAGTGGGTCGGCTGGGCGCTTGACCGGCTTGCGGTCGAGGGTGTGCCGCTGATCGGCGAGGGCGTGAACCGCCGCGTCGATATGGGCCGGGCGAACCGCATGCCGATTCCGGACGGCATAGCACCGTACATTCCGGCGGCTCGCGTACGGGAGAACCGCGCCAAAGTGCGCACCGCCGTGCCCTGCTGGAAGCACGAAACGCTGCAGTTCACCTGTCGAGACTGCACCGGGTGAACTCGCTGGGCCTCGTCCTACATCCACTCTGGTGGACTCCACTCCTGCAAGCTTCCACAACGGCCGACGCAGCGGCCCGCCGTGCGGGACCGTTGGGCAGTCCTTCGCGATCCGGAGTGGGTTCCCCGACGCCGCGGTGACCTTGCCGATACCGTCGACGAATAGGACTCAGTTGCAGGGCGCTCCCTCGCAGCATGGGCGGATGTAGCCGCATCCGTCACACCGCTCGTGGGAGGTCTCCCAGCGCATCATGGTATCGCAGTTCGGGCAAGGCTCCGTCAGATCGGCCATGGCCACAGGATAGGTCCGCCGGCGCTCGCCACCGTGCGACACGGCGGATTACCCCGCGTACCTCATCGATGAGAACACCCATCGACCGAGGAGCCACCGATGCCGACGTTCAACGACCCGGTCGCCGACGCTGACGAACTCCGCGAAGCGGTTCGCGGCCTCGCGCATGCAACACGTTCGATCGAGGACCCGACGGCGGTCTACCCGCTCCTGGGGGCGCTCAGCTCGGCCCTCGTCATCGCTGAGCCAGTCGCTCCATCAGTTGGGCGACTTCCACGACGGACCGACACGCAGGCAGGCGTGGATGAACGGCGACCCCAATGCAGGGCGCGCTGCGTCGTACAAGGTCTCCTGGGAGTTGCACCGCGCGGCGGAGATGGTCCACCAGGTCGCCGAGTGCGTCGACCGGGCGCACGAGGTCGAAGCGACCATCGCCTACGACATCGCGGACTACCCTTCCATCGCTCCGGTCCCCCGGCCAGTGCAGGATCGTGGGCTGTCGTTGTGACCGGCTGGCAGGACGGCCGACTCCATTCGGCCGTACTCGTCTCCCCCGAGCACGAGCGTCGCGGAGACCGGAAGCTGCGCAAGGCCGCCGCCCGAGCGCGGATGTCGGAGGACCGCGAAGCCCGCCGTACGGAGGCGAAGCGAAAGGCCGAAGCGCTCACCGCCGAGAAGCGCTCAACCGTCACCCTTCCGCGGGCAGGAGAGCCCGGACCGGCAGCGCTCCGCACACCCGGACGGTTCCGGCTCCCGCGGCATCAGGACACCTCCGCAACCCTCGCCGGCGCATACCCGTTCCTCGCCGAAGGCGGCCTCGGCAGCGAAGGCGTCTTCGTCGGCCAAGACCTCTACTCCGGAAGCTCGTTCGTCTACGACCCGTGGATCCTCTACGCCCGCGGCCTCATCACCGCACCGAACCTCGTCCTCGCCGGCATCGTCGGCTCCGGCAAGTCCTGCCTCGCCAAGAGCCTCTACACCCGGTCGATCCCCTTCGGCCGCCGCGTCTACGTCCCCGGTGACCCCAAGGGCGAGCACACCGCCGTCGCCGAAGCGGTCGGCGGACGCGCCATCGCCCTGGGCCACGGGATGCCCAACCGGCTCAACCCGCTCGACGAAGGCCACCGCCCCTCTGGGTACGACGACGCACAGTGGGCCAGCCAGATCGCATCCCGTCGCCGCGACCTCGTCGGAGCGCTCGCCGAGACCGTGCTCGAACGCCGACTCACCCCGCTCGAGCACACCGCCGTCGACATCGCGATCGACCGCACCGTCCAAGGTGCCGACGTTCCCGTCCTCCCGATGGTCGTCGACCGACTCCTCGCCCCCGACCCGGCCGACGATCCCGACAGCCGCCTCACCGAGGACGGGCGTCTCGTCGGCCATGCACTGCGTCGCCTCGTCGCGGGCGACCTCGCCGGGCTCTTCGACGGCCCCTCCACGGTCACGTTCGACCCGAGCCTGCCGATGATCTCCCTCGACCTGCCCCGCGTCACCGAGAACGCCACCCTCGTCTCGGTCCTCATGACCTGCGCCTCGGCGTGGATGGAGTCAGCCCTCCTCGATCCGAACGGCGGCCAGCGCTGGGTCGTGTACGACGAGGCCTGGCGCCTCATGTCACACCCAGCGCTCCTGCGACGGATGGACGCCCACTGGCGGCTGGCGCGGCACTACGGGATCGCGAACATGCTGATCTTCCACAAGCTCTCCGATCTCGACAACGTCGGCGACCAGGGCAGCGCGATGAGGGCGCTCGCCTCGTCGCTCCTCGCGAATGCGGAAACCCGGATCGTCTACCGCCAGGAGTCTGACCAGCTCGGCTCGGCCGCGTCGTCCCTTGGATTGACCGGGACCGAGCAGTCGCTCCTACCGACCCTCGGCACCGGCCAAGGGCTGTGGCGCATCAAGAGCCGCTCGTTCGTTGTCCAACATCAACTGCATCCGGCCGAGCTCGAATTGTTCGACACCACGGGCCGGATGAACGCGGTCTGATGGAAGTTCGCGTGAGTATTGACGGTTCCGAAGCGAACTTGAACATGGTCGGCCATGGCGGCGACCGTGGGGGTTCAGGTTCGCCGAACCTGCGGTGGTTGGAGAGTCCCACTGTCGACGCAACAGTCCTCGGCGCAGCCATCGCCTGCGTTCGCATCGAGGGTGAGCTCGCCAGTGACGGTCGGACCGCAGGCGCAGCCCTCGCCTCGCCAGGCCTCGAGTCCTTCGCGGACGGCGACGGCCGCGATGACCAGGCCGGCGATGGGGTCAGCCCAGGACCAGCCGAGGGTTGCGTTGAGGACGAGCCCGGCGAGGAGCACTGCGGACAGATAGGTGCAGAGCAGGGTCTGGGTGGAGTCGGCGACCACGGCGTTGGAGCCCAGGTTCCTGCCGGTGCGGCGTTGTGCCCAGGACAGGAACGGCATGATCAGCAGCGAGGCCGCCGCCAGCCCGATGCCCACCGGGGAGGGCTCGGGGTCGTGGCCGCTGGCCAGAGCGCGAACCGACTCGAAGGTCACGTAGGCGGCGAGGCCGAAGAAGGACAGCGCCATCAGCCGCAGCGCTCGACGCTCTCGGGACTCCGGGAGCGGGTGGCGGAACTGCCACAAGATGATCAGGCCGCTGCTGACCTCGACGACCGAGTCGAGCCCGAACCCGATCAGCGCGATGGATCCTGCGATGAGGCCCGCGGTGATCGCGATGACCGCCTCGATGAGGTTGTAGGACACCGACGCGGCGGCGAGCAACTGGGCGCGGCGCCCGAGCTGTCTGCGTCGGACGGGATCCTCGATGTAACTGGCGCTATGGGTGTGGGCGGTCATCTCAGGTGGTTCCTTGGCCGTAGTTGGGGCACAACACCACGGCGTCGCCGGTGGCTGCGAGGAGTTCCTCGGCGGCGGCGAACACCTTCAACACCGCGTCTGGGTGGGTCAGGGAGAACACCGACGCACGGCCTGCCGGTCGGGAGTCCACGAGTCCGCAGTCGCGAAGGCAGGCGAGGTGCTTGGACACCGTCGACTGCGCGAGACCTAGGTGCGCGGTCAGCTCGGCAACGTTGTGCTCTCCGAGGAGCAGGTGCCGCAGGATCGCCACCCGCGAGGGTTCGCCCATGCCCCGGAGCAGACAGGCTGCTGCCCGACTTGCCGCTGACTCGTCGAGCATTGAGGTGGGCACGACCGTCAGCCCCTGATTCATCGTCATGTGACGATATTAGCGCTCGATGGGGCTGCTTCGTCAATGTCCGCGGGTGGACGCCCTGCGCGGTGGGGGTGGTCGCGGCCAGGGGTGCGTGGTCAGTTGGGGCGTGGCGAGTACATGATCACCGCGACACCGAGCAGGCAAATCACTGCGCCGGTGATGTCGTAGCGGTCAGGTCGGAAGCCGTCCAGTGCCATGCCCCAGGCCAGGGAGCCGGCGACGAAGACGCCGCCGTAGGCGGCGAGGATGCGGCCGAAGTTGGCGTCGGGCTGCAGGGTGGCGATCAATCCGTAGATGCCGAGGGCGATGATTCCGGCGCCGATCCAGATCCAGCCGCGGTGTTCGCGGATGCCTTGCCAGACAAGCCATGCTCCACCGATCTCCGCGATGGCAGCAGCGACGAACAAAGCGATCGATCTCAGGGCGTCCACGACGGCATCCTGCCAGCCGGCGGGACTGTGCGGTGTCTAGCGGGTGCTGCGCGGAGGCGTGCTGATGGCCACGTCGACCGGACCATCGTCGAGACTCTCGTCGGCGCAAGGTGCGGCGCTGATGCGGGCGCGGTGGCTTCGTGCCCAGACTCCGAGCAGCGTTGCGCCGAGCACGACGATGCCGAAGGCGATACCGGCGAAGGCGATCGTGGCGGCAGTCGCAGCAACGCCGGCACCGGCGATACCGAGCAGCGCGAGGATCGGTGGTGCGCAGCAGACCGCGCATGCCGCTACTCCGGCTCCGACGAGGTGACGGTCCTTGATCTTTGTGCTCACACGTCTGTCTTCCTGTTGGTGATCTCGACGAACGGGAGCGGGCAGCACTCGCTGGTTGCGCATTGGTCGAGGTCGTCGCATCCGGCGTCTAGGGCGGCGCGCAGATTGTCGCTGATGGCGACGAGGACGGCCATCCGTGCCTCGACTTCGAGGAGTTTGGCGTGAGCGCGTGCTTGAAGTCCGGAGTCCCCTCGGGCTGGGCGCCGGCGGCCGACTTCGATCAGGTCGGCGACCTCATCAAGAGTGAACCCGAGGCGTTGCGCTGCCTTGACGATCCGCAGGGTCGCAACTGTGTGGTCGTCGTAGAGGCGATGCCCACCCGGGCTGCGTTCGGGTGCGGGAAGCAGCCCCCGTCGTTCGTAGTAGCGCAGGGTCTCGCGGTTGACGCCGACAGCTTGGGCGACCTCGGTGATCCGAAGGCTCATGCCGACAACTCGCGTGCCCGGTCGGCCAGGGCGTCCAAGATCTCCTGCCGCGCAGGTGGCACGTCGATGCTCAGGGTCAGGTCGTCATCGGTGCCTTCGAGGGCGAAGGCGAAGAACGAGCAGCACTGGGTCTCCCTTGCTGTCAGGTCACGGACCTGGTCGACCAGACCGTCCGGGCCGGTCAGGTGCATCCGGACCTGGCGACCGTCGCTCTCGACACGGCGAACGGCGGTGGCGAACAGGGCGTCGAACTCGGCTAGTCGGAGCGGTCGCTGCGCAGTCGGCATCGTGCACGCATCGGTGTTCAGCAGGTTCTCCATGTCGACCACGGTAATCCCGTACCTAAGTACAGGTTGCAAGTCTGTGGTGTCACTGATTTCGCTCGTCGGCTTCAGTCCCTCCCGCGCCAGGGTCACGGACGCTCCTTGTGTCCTTCCTGGAGCAGCCGGAGCATCTCCGCGATGCGGACCGGGCGTTGGTCGGGTTGACGCTTGGTGGAGTCGATCCAGCGGAGCCACTTGGTGCGGTAGAACTGCGCGAGCGCGTCGAAGGACGCTGCCGCAGTGGGGGCTGCGTCCAGAGCTTCGGCAATGTCGGGAGCGAGGTCTGCCCGTTGCGGGCCTTCGGGCTCAAGGACGACGTCGACCTCAGCACCGTCGCTCAGCTGGTCACAGGTCCAGGCAGGACCCAGTGCGATGACCGGTCCCTTCTCGCTTTTCTCGATGACCCCACGCATGGAGCGACTGTCCACCGAGCCGGTGACGGCGTGGCGCGGCTTCAGGCCCCACCTCTGGTCGGGGTCGAACGGGATAGGAACCTGGGTCCGCCCGCGCCGATCGACACTGACAACGGTCTTGAACCGTTCCTGCCTGGACATGGATTCATGGTGTCACGAAGCCGCGATGACCGGTCGAGTCGAGTTCTGCTCAGGACCGCGGAATGCGGTCCCGCTCGATGGTGAGGTCGGGGTGCTCGAGGGCGCCGAGGTAACGGGTCGCTCCGGACACGGTGAGGCCGAAGAGGTCGCAGATGCGTCGGATGTCGCCGCCGGTGGCGTGGATCTCGTTGAGGATGCGGTCCTCTCGCAGCAGTTGGGGACGCAGACCTGCGCGGGTCCAGGGGTAGTGCCGGCTGACCGGGATCAAGCGCGGGGCGGTCTTCTGGCTGATGATCAGGTGGGGGTTGATGGTGTTGGGCCAGGTCCGGCCTCGGTGGTCGAGCCAGGCCGCGAGACGGCTGCGGGCCGGCGCTGCGAGAGGGATCGTTCGACCTCCGATGGTCAGCGTGCCGTCGACGATGTCGGTCAGCTTCAGCTGCCGCATCTCGACGCTGGTCAGGGCATGGAAGGAGACCAGCGCGACGGCCAGGGCGATGACGGGCTCGGGCGAGCTGAGGTGCTCACGGATGCGTGCGGTGTCGGCGGCGAGGGGGATGTTGCTGCCGGGGCTGGTCGAGGGGATGCCTCGCATCGGGTTGGCGAAGATCATCTTGCGGGCCTTGAGTGTCTTGAACAGCGACCGGAAGCCCATCTCCGCGAAGTGCCGCCGGGTGCGTCCTTCAGGCAAAGACCCGCGGATGAGCTCGGGTGTGATTTCGGCCAGGGACTCATAGCCCGCCTCAGCCCAAGCCTGGATGACTGGGACGATGCCCATGATGTAGAGCCGCACGGTCTGCGGGTCCCGGGCACGTTGACGCGGCGCCTTGGTCGCCCCCTGGGTCACGACCTGGAGCCAGACCTCGAGCTGGTCGCGCATCGCTGGCGGCAGGTCGGCTGCTTTGGTGGCGAAGTAGTGCTCGACTCTGCTGGGCCGGTCGTCGATGAGCAGGTCTGCGGCGGCAAGGACGTCGATGGTGGAGACGATGTTGCCGTCGTAGCGGCGCAGCTGCAGGACATCGCTGGCCCGGATCTTCGCGTTCGGGGTGGTGCGCAGGGTCTGCAGCAGGCGCAGCGATCGGATCACGTCGTTGCGTTGGCGCGTGCTCCAGCCGAACCGTTGCGCGTGGTCGTTGACCAGGGCGGCGCAGTAGCGCGTCAGCTCGCTGTCCTCGACCAGTACGCGTTGCCGGACGACCTCGGGATCGGCTGCCATCTCGAACAGCGTGAGCTGCAGGCTCGCATCGTCGTCGAACCCCGTGGCGGGGTCGAAGGGGAGGTAGTTCTTGTCCTTGCGGCGCCACCGCTCGGCCGCTGCCTTCGACTTGGGTGCCAGGCGAGGTGTCTTGGGGCGGGCGAACATCATGTTGGCCAGGAACAGCTGCTGGCCGCTGCGGACAGTCCTCAGGTCGGCGGCTCGACCGGGCTCCTGGTTGATCCGGGCGTTCTCGATGCAGAGTCGACAGGCGCCCTGGTCGCCGATCGGAACGGTGCGGTTGCAGTAGGCGCAGGTCCCCATCTCGTAGTGGGTGTGCCACCACCGACACGACCAGCACGTCCAGCTGTAGCGCCGGTAGACACCCCAGGCCAGGCAGCCCTTGCAGGAGCCGGGGTGCTGCGGGCTGCCGGGATGGCAGATGTCGCACAGCCCCTGGCTGAAGTAGTGCTTGCTGGTTCCGCAGCCCCGGCAGGCAGGCGGCGTGAACGGGCCACCTGGAAGGCAGCTGTAGCAGAAGTCGACCCGGGGGAAGACCCACGCCGCGCGGTTGCTGCCGCAACGCGAGCACATCGCCGGGGGACGCAACGGCGCGTTCGGTCCAGGAGCAGGCAACCGGGTCCGCCCTGTCTGTGGTGGGGAATCGGCTATAGCGGCGGCGTCGAGCGGGGCTTGTTGAACCTCGGCGTGACCGTCGTCGATCTCCCACTCCCACTGCCGCTGCCATTGCCGTCCCCGTTAACCGTCTCGCTGGCTTCTGGTCTGCGCGCAGCGACCTTGTCGGGCTCGGGTGTCATCAGGTCGTTGGGGCTGCACTCGAGCACCGTGCAGAGCACGTCGAGCTCCTCCAGGCGCATCGTGGGCGGGGTCGAGGCCCACCACGACGACATCTTCCCGGCGCTGATCTCCAAGCCCGCCTCGGCGAGCATCCGGCGCATCTGTGCCGACTTCCAGATCCCTCGTTCGGCGGCCCGCAGCCGCAGGTTCCACTGCACGATCTCAGCTCTCCTTCTGGTTGGAACCCTGGATGGGTTGGTGGGTCGGGTTGGTGCCCAGGAGCCGGTCCTCGACCCTTTGGTTGGCTGCCTTCCATGCCTGCTCGACATGCTCGCTTCGGACGTGGATGTAGCCCGAGGTCGTCGAGAGCCACTGATGCCCCAGCAGCTCCTGGAGGGCCTTGATGTCCATGCCCGCGCCATAGAGCGAGGACGCGCAGTAGTGCCGCAACACATGCGGTGTCACGCGGCCCGACCACGCCGGCAGCCACTGGTCGACCTGCAACCCCAGGGTGCGGCGCAGCGAATGGTCACCCACCCGGCCACATCGGTCCAGATGACGGTCGAACCGCTCCGAGGGCAGCAACGGAGCATCGGGGTCGGACCAGTCGTGGCCGTACTGATGACGAACCTCACCCAGCCACCAGTCGATCAGCTCCGCCGTCCCGTTGATGGCCGGCACCAGACGCGGCTTGGGCCCACGGCCCCGGTGACCCTTGCCGAACCGGATGTGCAGCTTGCCGAACTCACCCAGGTCCGGCCGCCAGTCACGGATGTCGAGCATCACCGACTCGTTGATCCGCAACCCGAGCCGACGCCACAACGACGCCGCGAAGTAGTCCCGCGCGGCAGGCAGGTACTTGCGCTGGTCAGGAATCGACAGACGCCAGCCCGTGAACAAGGCGTCGACCTCGGCATCCGAGGGCGGCACCCGGACCTTGCCCAGCGAGGCTCCGGACTGACGGTTGAACTCGTCGATCGGCTGCTCGACCAGCACACCGGTCGCCCGGTGGATCAGACCCTGGTAACGACTGATCACGAACTCGTAGAACAACGCCAGCGTGCCCGCCTTGCTCGCACGCGTGGACACGCTGTGACCCAGCTGGCGCTGCTCGGCCAGGAACCGGTCAGCGTCATCAAAGGTCGCCTCCCACAAGGCCGCAGGGGTCGCGCGAGCGAAGTCGATCAACACCGTCCGCGTACCTCGGATGTACCCGTCACTCAAACCGGAGGCCGACATCGCGATCGCGTACTGGTCGACCAGCTCCTGCTCGAAGTCCTCAACCTCGGCCGCGGTCGACAGCCGCAGCTCCTCGTCGCTGCCACCAGGCAGCGCAACCAGCCTCACCCACCACAACGTTCAAGGAGACCGGTCATGCATCGACCATACAGTCAAACCGTCAGTGACAGTGACGCTTCATCAGTCAATCGCGACAACGAACGCAACCCGGGTGACCTGCACAGATGCAGTCCACGCTCAACAATCCCGCGAGACGAACTCGGATGCATAGAGGTGGGCACGGCGTCATGACCAATCAAGTTCGGGGACGGGCGGCCCGCGAAGCCAAGCTCGTAGCCCTCCAGGAGCAGCTGTCGGAGTCCGTCGCCGCGCTCGTGACCGGTGAGGACTGGAAGCGCGCTCTTACCTTCGCGGCACAGTTCCGAGGCCGCAGCTTCGGGAACTCCATGCTGATCGCGGCTCAGCATTTCGCGGCGTACGAGGAGGGCTGGGTACCGGAGCCGACGCCGACGTACGTCGCTGGCTTCCATCAGTGGCTCTCACTCGGACGCAGCGTCGCGAAGGGTCAACACGGCTACGGCATTCTCGCTCCGGTCACCGGCCGGTTCGCCTCGTTCACGCCGGACGACCCGAACTCCTGGCGGCGCCTGGCCCGCAACGAGAAGCCCATGTCCGGCGAGTACGCGCGCACCCGCATGACCCGCGTCAAACCGACCTACGTCTGGGACATCTCCCAGACCACCGGCGATCCGGTGCCCGAACTCCCCCGCCCGACCCTGCTCCAAGGCCAGGCATCGACCGGGCTGTGGGACGGGCTGGCTGATCAGATCACGGCCGCCGGCTTCGAGCTCCGTCTTGTCTCCTCGGCCGCGGCGATCGGCGGTGCCAACGGCCTGACCGACTTCCTCTCCCGCGAGGTCTCAGTCCGCATGGACATGGACGAGGCAGCACAAGTCAAGACGCTCGCCCACGAACTCGGCCACGTCCTCCTCCACGCGCCTCGCGATCACGCACTGTCGACCGAGGTAGCTGCTGACGCGACCTTGCACCGCGGGATCGCCGAGGTGGAAGCCGAATCGGTCGCGCTCATGGTCGGCGCCGCGCACGGACTCGACACCTCCTCCTACACGGTCCCTTACGTGTCGACCTGGGCGGCGAGCGTGCCGGGCAAGAACCCGGTCGAGGTCATCCGTTCAACCGCCGAACGCGTCCGCGCCACTGCCCTCGGCATCCTCGACCAGGTCGACACCCAGCAGGTCGGCGACGGCAACCCGCCTGGGCTCGACCGAGAAGCTCTCAGCGTCCGGACCGGGACGGCGCCTGTCGTCACCGACGTACGGCGCGACGGTTCGATGCTCGGGCTATGAAGATCCCCGTCGTCCTGAGCGTCGTCCACGTCGCGATCGACGCCGACGGCGGGATGGCGGTCGACGTCGACGGTGTCCCCTGCGATTCTGGACAGAGCAGAACTCGCGGCGACCTTCAAGCCGTCATCGACGAGATCACCTCAGACCTCGGCGCCCCGGTGCGAGTCGAGGTACGCGAGGCCGACGGATCGACGTACTCCGACATCGCAACTCCCCCAGAATCCCCGACACCAGCGGCGGCGGAGCCGTCACCCACCACCTCAGCTCCGTCGCTCGCAGGCGCCGGGTTCCAACCGGGCGAGGAGGTCGCGCTGGCCTACGTCGTCGTACGCCAGAACGCCGACGCCGCAGGCAACGCTTCACTCAACCTCCCGCCCGCGCTGCTCGCCGCAACCCGCGGCGGGCTCCTGCTCCTCGGGATGAGCTCACGGACAGTCACCCCGTTCGAGGCCCCGGCATGAACCCAGCCGCACGCAGTGCGAACGACGAGCTCGTGAACCTGGCACTCATCGGGCTTCTGACGGCCTTCGCTCTGGCGCTTGTGCTGCGCGCCGCTGCAACGGTGGCCGCGGTCGCGACCGGTGCGGCCACGCCCAGCAGCGGGATCGCGAGCGGCCTGCGTGTCCTCACCGACCCAGGGCGGCCGGCGCGAGCGTTCGAAGCCCCTGGGTTGTCAGCGATACCGTATTGGACCGTGGTGGCGCTGTTCATCGGCGTCCTCGCGGCCCTGGCCTGGACCTTGTGGCGACTGGTCGCCCGCCTCCGGCACCGGACCGCTCGAGATCCTCACCGGATCCAGGGAACCGCAACCGCACGGGACATCGACGCGACGGCATCGAAGAAGGCCCTCGTACGACGCGCCGGCACCCTCCGTCCCTCGATCCAGCACCCAAGGGCCAGCGACGTCGGCTACCTGATCGGACGCAGCTGTGGCCGGGAGATCTGGGCGTCGGTCGAGGATTCGATCCTGGTGATCGGTCCGCCGCGATCCGGCAAGGGACTGCACTTCGTCATTAACGCCATCCTCGACGCCCCCGGCGCAGTCGTCACCACCTCCACGCGGCCCGACAACATCGCCCCCACCATCGACGCTCGGAAGGAACGCGGGCCGGTGGCCGTTTTCGACCCACAGCACCTGACCGCGGGATTGCGTGCGGTCGGCGCCAACGGTGTCCGCTGGTCGCCGATCCGCGGCTGTGAGCAGCCGCTGACCGCGATGATTCGGGCATCAGGTCTCGCGTCTTCGACCTGACTCTCCTCCGGCGGTACGGAGTCTGGCGGCTTCTGGGAAGGCAAGGCCCGCTCCGCGCTTCAGGCATTGCTCCACGCCGCCGCACTCGAGCAACTCCCGACTCGAGCCCTCTTCGAGTGGTCGCTGTCCGCGTCAGCAGCAAACGACGCCGTCGGCATCCTCGCCAGCCACCCCCACGCCGCCGCCGGCTGGTCGGACTCGCTCGACGGCATGATCAGCTCCGATCCGCGCACCCGCGACTCCATCTGGATGGCCGTCGCCCAAGCCCTCTCCTGCCTCGCCGACCCCGACGTACTGAACGCCGTCAGCCCCGAGCCCGGCGAGGAATTCGACCCGCGCGACTTCCTGACCCAGAACGGCACGCTCTACCTGCTCGCCACCGGAGCCGGCGCCAGCGCCTCGTGGCCACTCGTCGCCGCGTTCATGGAAGACCTCACCGAGGTCGCCCGCCACCTCGCCGCTGCGTCACCCGGATCCCGCCTAGATCCACCCCTGCTGATGGCGCTCGACGAGATCGGCAACCTCGCCCCCCTCCCCTCCCTGCCCGTCCTGATGGCCGAGGGCGGTGGCACCGGCATCACCACCATGCCGGTCCTCCAGTCGCTCGCCCAGGCGCGCAACAAATGGGGAGACCACGCCGCCAGCACCATCTGGGACGCCTCGATCGTCAAGATCATCCTCGGCGGCGCGTCAGCTTCGAAGGACCTACAGGAACTGTCCACCCTCATCGGAGACCGCGACGAGCGCACTGACAGCGTGACCATCGGGGACAACGGCCAGCGTTCTCTCCAACGCTCGACCCGGCGGGTCGCGGTTATGCCACCGGAGCGCATCCGGACGCTTCTTTTCGGTACCGGCCTCGTGCTCTTGCGAAGCGCTCCTCCCATCGTCGCGGATCTCCGATGCTGGACGTCTCGGTAGCCCCGCGTCGGGGGGCTGCATTCCGCCGCCTATGCCACGGTCGCAAGGAGCGCAATCCGTAGCCCAGCTCTCGGCAAGCACTGCGCACCTATCTCCTGAACGCGGCCTCACGTGACGGCTGCCAAGTTAGGAGCGGAACATGTCCATCCCCACCCAGATGAGCCTGGTCGGCTTCATCGCCTCCGCACCGGAACTGCACTTCACCAAGGCCGGCGCCGAGTACTGCCGGCTTCGCGTCGGCGTCGAGCAGTGGCGCAAGGAGGTCGACGGCGAGCTTCACCAAGCTCGACCCGACCTTCCACGACATGGTCGCCTTCGAGAGCACCGCGCGGGAGACCTACGCCCGGTTCCGCCCGGGCGACTCCTTCGTGGCCAGCGGCTACGTCCACGAGTACGAGGTCGACGACCGCGACGGCGAGCCTGATCAAGGAGGAGTTCGTCGCCCGCAAGATCGGCCACAACGCCAACAAGACCGACTACGTCGTCCAGCGCGGTCGCCACGCCGCGCCCGAGCCGGCGCTGACGCCTGTGCTCCGACCGCCGGCCGTCGGCCTCTGATCGGGCCATCGTCGTGGACAGTACACGGACGAGCTCGACGAGACCGACGGCTACCGGGGCGTGACCGACCTCCTTGAGCGCACCGCCCGCGCCGATCAACTGGAACCTGCTCGACGCGAACGAGGCCGAGCTCGAGTGGCACGACCTCGACCGGTGGGTGACGTGGCTCAAGACCACGTTCGGGCTCCCGCCGGCGATCGTTCCGCCGTACTGGCACCGCCACGACGAGCTGGTCTGGGAGCTCTCCGCCCTGCACACCCACTGGCTCAGCTGCTACCACGAGACGCGCGATCGCCGTCGGCGCCGATCGCGTGGCTGCGCGACTTCGCCGACGCACGCATCCGGCTGCGGGACTGGGTCGCGATCTGCGGGACGCGGCTCGACCGTGACCGCCCGACCCGGCAGACGGTCTGGCCCGGTGAACGGGCCGCTGACACGGCGGCGAGATTCGAGATCTCGCGACCGTGAACGCGACTTCGAGGAGTTCGTCACGCGCGGACGTCCTGCGGCGTCGACGCATCGAGGCCATGGCCAACGACGCGCTCATCGGGTGAGCCGAATGCGTCCCACACGCACGAGCGAGCCTCGGTCCATCCACAGCGTGGCAGGCATCCGCGACCCGGAGCAGGCGGCCACAGGCACCGTCGAGTCCGGACCAATGAAGGGAGCCGACCATGCTTCTCCCCCATGCCCTGACCCTCGCGCAGGCACGTTCGTACGTCGCCGCGCTCGCGGACCAGGCGTGATTCGGTCGACGCGTCATCCGCCTACGAGCACGTCCTGATTCGAGCTCGACCGCATCCACGGCGACGACTGCCCCGGCCTCGACACCTCCGAGCGCCTCTCAGGACGAGCCCGCGACACCTGCTCGCCGTCGCCACCTCGGCCATCGAGGAGCTCGAGCACCACGGCGTCGATCCGCTCAACGTCGAACTCGTCCTGGCCATGCTCGACGACGCGTACGCCCTGGACGGCACCTGATGTACGGCGAGAACGGCGCCGCCATGCGCCAGGAGCTCGCCGCGCCTCCTGCGGCAGCATCGGATCCAGCACCGGACTCGGCGGCCCGACTCAAGCAGACCGAGAAGCGTCGGGCCAGCAGATCCGCCAGTACCGCCAGAACCTCCTGATCTGGTGCAGCCAAGCGATGCAGGCAGCGAGCCCACTCCTGTTCAGCAACCTGCCGACCGAACCCGGCAACCCCTTCCGCGCCGGCCGACCCGCACCCACCGGCGCGGAGCGAACTCGCTCGCGCGCTGGAACACGCGATAGCCCAGTCCTCGGCCCAGCCCTGCATCGCTCGAGCTACTGACGACGCCTAGCGACAACCCCGTCGTGGAGCACTGGCGCGAAATTGCGCGAGCTGCCGCCCTCGCCGAACACGACACCGCGCCCGACATCACCGCTCACCTGACCTCACCTCAAGCACAGGCGTTGGTCGGCGACGTTGCTGCCATCACCCAGGCACTGGTCGTGCTCGACCAGCGGTACGCGAACACGCCCGGCTGGGAGCCCCTCGGCCAAAGTGCGCGCCTCGGCTGGGCGGCACTCGCCGCGGCCGCTCGACGTCAACCTCGGCCAGCCCGACTACACGTCGACAACACGGGCTGGCGCCCGAAGACCAAGCTGATCGATGGACCGGCCAAGCCCGGCATCCTGGGGGTGCTCCAGGCCGAGCACAACCTCGTCGTGCGCCTGAAGTTCGCACCCGACGCCACGAACCTGCGCCTCATCGTCGACTCCCAGCGCCTGCTCTCACGCCATCTGGTCCCGTTCGCGGCGAGGGTCGACGACGGACTCGCCGAAAGATGGGAAGCCCGGGCCGCGACGTACGCGACGATCCAACGGCAGCTGCGCGATATCGGCGGAAGGCTCGGCTAGGGCGGGCCTGCCGTCGCCGAAGGCGCGAACGCGGTCAGCAGACTGAGGGCGATCTCGAACAACACTATCGTCGAGCCACGGGTCCTCAGCGGCTTCCAGACGCTCTTCACCACCTCGACAGTCGCATCGCCGACATCGTCGAGAACGGAGTCGAGCGCGGGGCGTTGGTGAAGCGCGTGACCGTTCCGCGGCTCGTCACCGGGTCAGGCCAACTCGTCCAGCCGGTCCGCGAGCGGTACGCCCCCGTGACCCGGCCCGCCGACCTCGACGTGGTCCAAACCGTGCGCAACGAACTACGTACTCGACCCCGCATCGAGGTAGCCGGTGCAGGTCCTACCCGCGCCGACTTGCACCTCGCTCTTATCCATCAACCGCCCAGAAGAGAGATCAACGATGTCCCGCACCTCTAATGCCGCACGAGCAACCTCGCCAACGACGCGAGGGTTGCCGGTCTACCTCAGCATCGCTGAGGCGGCCGATTTGATGTCGATGTCCACCAAGACCATCCGACGGCGGATCAGTGACGGCACGATCCCGGCCTACCAGTGCGGACGGAGGCCCATCCGAATCCGCTTGGAAGACCTCGAATCGGCCCTGAGGCGCATCCCCTCCGCCCGCTGGTGACGCTCAGGTGTTAGGACACGTGTAGGACACGAGACCCAACCAAAACAACCCCTGGATCCCGCGTTTCCGCAGGTCAGGGGCTGTTTTCTAGTCCGTGGGCGATACTGGGTTCGAACCAGTGACCTCTTCGGTGTGAACGAAGCGCGCTACCACTGCGCCAATCGCCCCGGTGTCCGTGCTGATGCGCGGAAACCTTAGCGCAGGTTCCCAACCCGGCCGACACGGCCCGGCACGGGGCCGACAGCCCTCCAGATGCCATAGCCTGAGCAGCGATCAACGTCACATCTCCGGCCGACCTGACTAGACCATTGACACGCCAAAATAGACCAGTGGCTCAGGAAATGTAGACCACCTACGGGATTAAACGGACATATCGGCACTTCACCTGTCGCAACCGGGAAACCCTGCGCAGAATCAACCCATCGCGTGGAGGGCGCGTTGGGGTTTCTGGAGGGAGACCCTGAATCGTAACAAGGGGAGTAACGATGAAGCAGACGAAGACCGCACAGGTCGTCACCGAGAACGTTGAGCTCGAGTTCGTGGACCCGCAGGGTGAGTCCACCTCGATCGACGCGGACCTGGTCTTCGACCCGGCCGACCCGTACGCCGTGACCATGGTCTTCCGGACCGGCGTGCAGGAAGTCCTCTGGACCTTCGGCCGGGAACTGCTCGTCGAGGGCCGCTACGAGCCCACCGGTGACGGCGACGTGCACGTGTGGCCCTGCCTCAGCTCCGACGGCAGCGCAGTCGTGATCATCGAGCTGTGCTCGCCCGACGGTGAGCTCCTGGTGCAGGCCGGCTCGCGCAGCGTGAACCACTTCGTCACCGAGATGCTGGAGTCAGTGCCGGACGGCGAGGAGAGCGCCTTCGTCAACTTCGATGACGAGCTCGCCTCGATCCTCAGCGCCTGACCCCTTCTTGCTGAGCCGGGGCCGCGCCGACCCTCACGGGTCGAGATTCTCCGGTTCCCTGGTGGCCCAGAGCTTCATCAGCTCGCGGGTGACCGGACCGGGTCGCTCGAGCTCCCGGTCGTCGATGCGGTGCACACCCTGGACGTCTCGGGTCGTCGACAGCAGGAAGATCTCGTCGGCGGAGTCGAGCACCTCGATCGGCTCGTCGATCTCCACCACGTCGTACCACTCCAGCAGCAGAGCCCTGGTGACTCCCGCCAGGCAGCCCACTGCAAGGGTCGGCGTTCGCACCTCTCCCCCGATGACGTAGCCGACGTTGGAGCCCGTGCCCTCGCACAGGTCACCAGCCAGATTCGCGAAGATCGCCTCACTCGCGCCGACCTTCGCCGCCTCGGCCAGCGCCACGACGTTCTCGGCGTACGACGTGGACTTCACCCCTGCGAGCGCGCCACGCTCGTTGCGTGGCCACGGCACCCGCGCGACCGCCGTCGACTCCGGTGCCTGGTCCATCGGGCCGGCCGCCACCACCAAGGTCGGCTCCGCGTCGCCCCGCCCGGACCCCAGAGGCGACGGGCCGCCTGTGAACGTGATCCGGATCCGTCCGAGCGCGAGGTGCTGCTCGGCCAGGACCTGTGCCAGTGCCTCGCGTAGGAGCACGAGGTCCGGCTCGGGCAGCCCCAGGGAGGCAGCCGACCGCGCGAGCCTCGCGAGGTGACGGGTCAGCGCGAACGGTTGCCCGTCGATGACCTTGATCGCCTCGAAGACGCCGTCTCCGACAGTGAGGCCGTGATCGGTGATACCGATCGCCGGCGCATGGGGATCGACCAGATGACCATTGACCCAAGCGTGCATAGGTCCGAGATTAGCCCGTGTGGACGGGGGTCCCAGGGTGTCCGACGCGCGAAGGATGCCCGGAGTTTGTGCCGGTCACCCTTTCGGCTATGGTTTCCTTCGCACCGCGGGGAGACCGGCGGTGTAGGCGGACGTAGCTCAGTTGGTAGAGCGCAACCTTGCCAAGGTTGAGGTCGCGAGTTCGAGCCTCGTCGTCCGCTCGGAGAAGCCGAAGCCTCCACGGTGGGTTGGCCGAGAGGCGAGGCAACGGACTGCAAATCCGTCTACACGGGTTCAAATCCCGTACCCACCTCGAACTCAATAGCTAGGGCGATTGGCGCAGCGGTAGCGCGCTTCCTTGACACGGAAGAGGTCACTGGTTCAAACCCAGTATCGCCCACCAGCACAGACCCAGGTCAGGCCTGGCGGACGTACCGAGGAACTCAGCTGACCGCGCAGTCGCTCGCATCCGTGGCATCCTTCAACTGGCAAGTTCTCCAGCGGGGGGCCGCCGCGAGCGCTTGCCAGTGAGAATCGGGTCCGGACCTCGCCCGGTTCTCGCCCATCGACGCATCGGCAGTCCCATCGGCAGTCCCATCGGCAGTCAATGACCTCCAGCGCGTGCAGAACTCACCTGGTTGGGTACAGGCCTCTCACCGAGCCCGGACGTTCCTCCCAGGATCGAAGTCCGGTCTTGGGAAGGTGGCGTCCGCGTCGATCAAGAAAGCGGGGGCCGGACGTCACCGAGGGACTTCACCCGGCCGCTCTCGCCGGGACAGAAAGAACCGCCCCGGCGAGTGGCTCCCCCCGACCCGGGGCGGTTCTTGCTAAGCACCCTAGTACGCGTCGCGGGTTGGGTGAACCAATCGACCCGACGTGCCCTAGACCGGAGCCACGCACAATCTCCGGGGAGAGCGAGACTTGGTGGAGGGCAGTCATCTCGCACCGCTGTCTCCCCCCGATGCAGCCTGCGGGGTGACTGCTCCTGAACGACTAGTCCAGCGACGCGGCGGCCGTGACCGGGCCGGCTTGCGTTCGTTGCTCCAAACATCGAGCCGTCCGACTCGAGTGACTGGAGAGACGAATGGAAGGCATGTCTGCCGAGCCGAATGGCGACACCGGCTTTGCCAGCCACAACGACCACGCGCTTGACGCACCGGGCCTGTGGGCGCAGCTGCCACCGTGTCCGCCCTGGCCGGACCTGAACTAGAGCGGCGACTGGCGTCGTACCGCCACGCAGAAAGAACCGCCCCCAGCGGCGGTGCCGGGGGCGGTCCTGCCTCAAACGTTCTTCGTCACGTGAAGATGCTCACGCCTCCCGGGCCGACGAGCAGCCCGACCACGATGAGCAGGATGCCCATGAGCATCTGCCCCCGAACCAGTGTCACGATCCCGCTGATCACGAGTACTACCGCGATGATCCAAAGGATGGTTGCCATGTGTTTCCTCCCTGAACGTTGACCCCCTCCCTGTACACCAACAGCGAGCAGTCCAAACCTTTTGGCCCGGCCAGGTCGTCCGCCGACGGCCACCGGGAGGTGCCTGTCAGCCCCCAGCAGACCTTTTCTCGGGCAGGTTTATTTCTCGGTGGGCCGGATAGAATCCGAAGTGCTCTTCAGGGAGCAGGCCACCCGCGCAGCCCCGTCCCCCGTAGGGGCGGCGGGTGGTTCTCAGCGCGCCGGTCCGGGCGTGCTGCCGCTCGTGGCCCCGACGTCGTCCTTGTGCTGCTCTTCCTTGATTCCGCGGAAGTTGAGGTAGCTGTAGACGACCATGGCGCCGGCGATGATGCCGGACCCGATCAGGGTGGCCCCGGTCCCCCAGCCCCCGACCAGCCACCACTTGTCGTCGATCGGCCACCACGAGGGCGCCGGCGGGCTGATGCACCAGTAGACCCCGGCCGCGACCAGCCACAGCACCCCGGCGACCGACATCAGGATCCGGGGCCAGGTCTTCACGCTGTCCGCGGCTGTGCGCAGGGCGGCCTTTCTGACGGGGTCGAGCCGACGCTCAGCCCACTCGTACTGCGTTGCCAGCAACGCAACACCCGCGAAGAGCGCGAGCAGGCCCGGTCCCGGCAGGACGAGGGCGGCGATGCCGACCACGACGAGGATCCAGCCCAGGCCTTCGACCACGACCCGCTTGGCTGTGCTCTTCACGACCATCCCCGTCCGTCTGCGCTGGCCCGGTGGCCGGCTGGCCCCATGCTACGAGGCCGAAGGAAGGAGATTGCTCGAACTGCTTCTACAGCTCCTCGTCAGAGCCGGCCTCGTCGTGTGTGCCTGGGCGCGGCGCCCACGGAAGCTCCTTGGCCGGACGTACGACGATCAGCTCGTCACCTCGGGCCAACAACGTCACCGTCGGGTCGAAGTAGCGGTAGACCTTCTCGTCCCGGACCACGGCAATCACCTGGTCCGGCAACGACTGCGGCGCCTTGCCGACCTCGGTGACCAGCAGGTCCCGCTGGGCGACCTCCAGGCCCTCGCCATAGGTGAGCAGGTCCTCCATCACGGAACCGAGGTTCGGCGAGAACGAGGCCAGCCCGAGCAGGCGTCCCACGGCGTCGGAGGAGGTGATCACCGAGTCCGCGCCGCTCTGGCGCACCAGAGGGACGTTGTCCTGCTCGCGCACGGCCGCGACGATGTAGGCGTCGGGGTTGAGCTGTCGGACGGTCAACGTGGCCAACACAGTGGTGTCGTCGCGCGCGGTGGTGATGATGACCTGCTTGGCACTGCCGACGTGGGCCCGACGCAGCACCTCGCGCCGCGTCGCGTCACCGGTGACGATGGCCAGCCCGTCTGCGTGAGCCTCTTCCTGCGCGACCGAACCCGGGTCGACCACGACGACGTGGTCCCGTGGAGTGCCGTTGTTCACCAGGGTGTCCACGGCGCTGCGTCCCTTGGTGCCGTAACCGATCACGACGACGTGCTGGTCCATGTTCTTCCTCCACCGGGCGACCCGGAACATCTCTCGCCCTTGCGAGGCGAGCACTTCGAGCGTGGTCCCGATCAGCAGCACCAGGAAGGCGATGCGGAGCGGGGTGATCAGGAACGCGTTGATCAGGCGGGCGGTCTCGGTCACGGGTGCGATGTCGCCGTACCCCGTGGTGCTGAGCGTGACGGTCGTGTAGTAGATCGCGTCACTGAGATCGACCGTCCCGTTGCGGTGCCCGGGCCTGATGTCGGCGCCGTCGCGATAACCGTCGCGGTCCAAGTAGACCAGCAGCACTGTGAATACCAGGATGGCGACAGCCATCAGCACCCGGCGCGTCAGCTCCCACCACGGTGAGCGCGTCGTCGCCGGGAGCTTGAGCAGGCCTACGAAGCCCTTCGGAGCCTTGTCGTCGGCCACGGTCTCAGTCGACCACGTCGCCGTAGATGACGATCTGTTGCTCGGTCTTGCCGGCGACCTCGTCGGAGGTGCGCACGGAGACGAAGCGGAACTCGTCACCCTTGCGTGGGATCTCCGCGCTGGGAGTGCGGCGGAGGGTGCCGCAGAGCCTGCCGTCGGAGTCGACACCCTCCTGGTCCTCGATGGCGTCGCCCTCGAGACACAGCTGCGAGTTGCTGACGTCGAAGCTGACCACCTTCGCGGTGGTGCGCGCCGGGGTGTCCGGCACGAGCACGGAGCCGACCAGGATGCCCGCCACCACGCAGAGGGCGCCGCCCGCAAGAAACACAGGCGTCGGCAGGGTCACGTTTCCCACGGCTGAAGCATGGCACGCGGGTGCGGTCGCGACCGGCAGCGACCCTCAGTCCTGCCGGGTGCCGCGTAGGGGCAGCACCTGGGCGAGCGGCGGTGGAGTGGGTCGGGTGAGCGTGCCCTCGACCGTCACGGGTCCGTCGCACCATCGACGCACGCTGACCCATTCCCCCGGAGCGGGCACTCGTGATCGGTCGCGGGCGATGGACCCCAGCATCCGGGCGCCGTACGACGCACGGACCAGCCCGTCGTCGGTCAGGACGACGAGCACCCCGATCTCGCGTGCGAGCACGCAGCCCACCTCCAGCTCGGGGCGGGCTGCACGTGCTGCAGTCAAGGAAGGACTCCCGTCATGCCCGCAATGTACGTCGCGGCACCCCCTTGCCGCACCGGGTTATCGGTCGGCGGACTTCGGGGTGGCCGTCTGCTCGGGCGGCGGGGCCTCCAGCGGTGCACCAGCCTCGTCGCGCGTCTCCTGGGCGGGGTCGTTCGACTGCGCGGAGCGCTCGTCCTCGAGGGCGGCGTCCTCGATCGACGTACGCCATGGCAGGACGTTCTCCAGCTTGAGCCGCTTGAGCCGCTCCAGCCGTGCGGAAGTGAGCTCCTTCTGCGGCCAGATCTGGTCGAAGGCAGCGTTCAGGGCGGCCCCGATGAGCACCGCGATGGAGAGCAGGTAGAGCCACAGCAGCACCGCGATCGGGGCGGCCAGAGGGCCGTAGATCGAGGTGGATCCCTGAGCAGTGCCGACCAGCACCAAGCGCAGCAGCGCGGAGCCGAAGACCCAGCAGAACATCGTGAACGCGGCGCCCGGAAGGTTGTAGCGCCACGCCGTCCGCACGGGCACGGAGACGTGGTAGAGCGTCGCCAGGAAGCACACACCCAGCAGCAGCACGGTCGGCCAGTAGAGGTTGTTCAGCACCGACACCCGGTCGGGCAGCCACTTCGCGACGAGGGTAGGACCGGCGACCACCAACGGGATGGTGATGACCCCGGTGATCATGCCGAGCACGTAGAGCAGGAAGGAGAGAGCGCGGGTGCGCACGATCCCGCGCTGGCCGCCGAGGCCGTACATGATCGTGATGGTGTCCACGAAGACGTTCAGTGCGCGCGACCCCGACCAGAGCGCCAGGATGAAACCGATGGACACGACGTCGTAGCGGCCTCCGCCCTGCAGCACCTCGTTGAGGGTCGGCGTGATGATGCTGTCGACCGTCTGGGGAGTGAGCGCCTGCCCTGCCAGGGAGAGCACCGTCTCCCGGACCTCGTCGATCTGGCTGTCGCTGAACTGGGCGAAGATGTAGCCGATCGAACCCGCGAGCGCGAAGATCAGCGGCGGCAGCGAGAGCACCGCGAAGAACGCCGCTTCGGCTGCGAGCCCGGTGACGCGGTTGCGCATGCAGGTGCCGACCGTCGACACGATCAGCCGCCACACAGCGGCCCGGACGGTCTCCCACGAAAGCGTCCGCGCACGCGCCGGCGGACTGCTTTCCACTGCCATGACAACTACGGTAAGGCCATGACCTCGTGGAACCCCGCCGACAACCGCGTAGCCAGCAACCAAGCTCCGCTGCTCGCGGGCCACAACGCGGTCACGTCGGACGCCGCACTGGTCGAGGCAGTCACCCGACATGCTTCCGCCGAGGTGGTCGACGACCTGACGCCGCTCGGCGCCGAGGCCGGTTCGGCGGAGGCGCGCGAGCACGGCATGCTCGCCAACGAGTTCCATCCCGAGCTGGTCCCCTTCGACCGCTACGGCAACCGGGTCGACGAGGTCCGCTTCCACCCCTCCTGGCACTGGCTGCTGGAACGAGGCGTGGGCCACGGTCTCCAGGCCGCGCCCTGGGAGTCCGACGACCCGCACGCGCACGTACGCCGGGCTGCCGGGTTCTTCGCGTGGTCCCAGACCGAACCCGGCCACGGCTGCCCGATCTCCATGACGTACGCCGCGATCCCGGCCCTCCGCGTCGACGACGCGATCGCCAAGGAGTGGACGCCGAAGCTCGCCGCGCGTTCCTACGACTTCGGGCTGCGCCCTCTCGCGGAGAAGACCGGCGCGCTTGCCGGCATGGGGATGACCGAGAAGCAGGGTGGTTCCGACGTCCGCGCCAACGAGACCGAGGCGCGCGCGACCTCCGTCGACGGCGAGTACACACTCCACGGCCACAAGTGGTTCACCTCCGCCCCGATGAACGACGTGTTCCTTGTGCTGGCGCAGGCGCCCGGTGGGATGAGCTGCTTCGTCGTTCCGCGCGTGCTGCCCTCCGGCGAGCGCAACCGGCTGGACGTCGTACGACTCAAGGACAAGCTCGGCAACCGCTCAAACGCGTCCTCCGAGCTGGAGTTCAACGGCACCTGGGCCCAGCGGCTCGGTGATGAGGGACGCGGCGTGCGCACGATCATCGAGATGGTCGCGGCCACCCGGCTCGACTGCGTCCTTGGTTCGGCGTCGCTGATGCGGCACGCGCTGGCCGAGGCGTCGTGGCACGTCGCCCATCGCTCCGCCTTCGGCGGGTTGCTCGCCGACAAGCCGCTGATGCAGAACGTCATCGCCGACCTGGCGGTCGAGTCGGAGGCGGCGACTGCGATCGGGATGCGCCTCGCGGCTGCCGTCGACCACCGGTCCGACCCGCACGAGGCTGCGTTCCGCCGGATCGCTCTCCCGCTCGCGAAGTTCTGGGTCTGCAAGCGCACCCCGATGATGGTCGCGGAGGCCCTGGAGTGCCTGGGCGGCAACGGCTTCGTCGAGGAGTCAGGCATGCCGCTGCTCTTCCGTGAGTCCCCGCTGAACTCCATCTGGGAGGGCTCGGGCAACGTCAACGCCCTCGACGTCCTGCGCGCGTTGAGCCGCGAGCCGGAGGTGCTCGAGGCCTGGCTCACCGAGGTCGGTCTGGCTCAGGGTGAGGACCCGCGCCTCGACCGCGCCATCGAGAGCGTGCTCACCATGCTCGCGGACACGACCACGCTCGAGGTCTCTGCTCGTCGCCTCGCCGGCCAGATGGCCGCCTGCCTCCAGGCCGCGCTGCTCGTGCGCTTCGCTCCCCCGTCGATCGCCGACGCGTTCTGCGCGACCAGGCTGGGCGGCGACTACAACGGCACCCTCGGCACGCTGCCCATCGGCACCTACTTGAAGGCGATCGTGGAGCGCACGACGCCAGTCATCGGTTGATCAGGAGGCTCGCTCCTCCAGGAGCTTGCCGAGCAGCTCGACGTACTGTGCGCGGTCGAACGATGCGCTGAAGACCGGCAGCTCCTGGTCGGCGACGCAGAAGTGGACATGGCCGTCCTGCCAAGCGATGTCTCGCCACTGGACCAGGTCATCCTCGAAGACGATCTCGGCGCTCAATGCCCCGCACTCGATGGATGCGCAAGCGACGCAGAACAGCAGGGCCACGCGGCCGTCGGCGAACCGCGTGGGAGCGTCCTCGCGTGGGTAGGGCGTGTTCAACTCCGCCTCCGGCTGATCGAGGACGACTCCGAGCAGGGCGCGGAGATCGGCGACCGCGAGGTCGTGCAGGTCGGGATCTGTCATCAGCGAGGTGGTCTCGGCTGGAAGGTCAGCTTCGAAGGCGACGAGCCCGCGGAGCGCCGTACCGTCGATCGTCCAGTCCAGAACGCCACGGTCGTGGTCGTCTCGACCGTCCGGAACCACCGCCAGCCGGCCGAGTCGTACGACGTCGTCGCAGCAACGACTCCGAGAACGTTGGTCGAGGCTGGCGACATGACCACAGCGTGACATCCGAGAACGGACGGCTGACCGACAAATCGGGTGGGGTTGTCGGCCCTTTCCTGACGTTGTGGGGCGAAGTATCGGCCGACAACGTCAGGTTTCCCCGGTCGACCGGGGAAACCTGCACCCGCTACTTCAGAGCGGCGGAGACCACCTCCCGGGCCTCGGCCTGGACCTCGGCGAGGTGGTCGGGGCCCTTGAAGGACTCGGCGTAGATCTTGTAGACGTCCTCGGTCCCTGAGGGCCGGGCGGCGAACCAGGCGGACTCGGTGGTGACCTTGAGGCCGCCGATCTTCGCACCGTTGCCGGGGGCCTCGGTGAGCTTGTCGACGATCGGCTCGCCCGCCAGCTCGGTGGCCTGGACGTCGTCGGGCGAGAGGGCGGCGAGCTTGGCCTTCTGGGCGCGGTCGGCGGGTGCGTCGATGCGGGCGTACGCCGGCTCGCCGTGCTGCGCGACCAGGTCGGCGTAGTGCTCGCTCGGCGTGCGTCCGGTCGCCGCCAGGATCTCCGAGGCCAGCAGCGCCAGGATCAGGCCGTCCTTGTCGGTGGTCCAGGTGCCACCGTCGCGCCGCAGGAAGGACGCTCCGGCCGACTCCTCGCCGCCGAAGCCGAACGAGCCGTCGATCAGCCCGGGCACGAACCACTTGAAGCCGACCGGCACCTCGACCATGGGCTTGCCCAGAGATTCCGCGACCCGGTCGATCATCGAGGACGACACCAGGGTCTTGCCGATGCGCGCGGACTCCGGCCAGTCGGGGCGGGCGCCACCGAACAGGTAGCCGATCGCGACCGCGAGGAAGTGGTTGGGGTTCATCAGTCCCGCGTCGGGGGTGACGATCCCGTGGCGGTCCGCGTCGGCGTCGTTGCCGGTGGCGATGTCGTACTCGTCCTTGCGGACGATCAGCGAGGCCATCGCCGACGGCGACGAGCAGTCCATCCGGATCTTGCCGTCCCAGTCGAGCGTCATGAAGCGCCAGGTCGGGTCGACCAGTGGGTTCACCACCGTCAGGTCCAGGCGGTGCCGGTCGGCGATCTCGCCCCAGTAGGCGACGCTCGCCCCGCCCAGCGGATCCGCACCGATGCGCACGCCTGCGTCGCGGACCCGGTCGAGGTCGAGCACGTTCGGCAGGTCGTCGACGTACGTCCCCAGGAAGTCGTACGACGACACGGAGGCGCGTGCTCGCGCGAACGGCACCCGCTTCACCTCGCCGAGCCCACCCTTGATCAGCTCGTTGGCACGCTTCGCGATGACCGCTGTGGCATCGGAGTCGGCCGGGCCGCCATGCGGAGGGTTGTACTTGAACCCTCCGTCGCTCGGCGGGTTGTGGGACGGCGTGACGACGATGCCGTCCGCCAGTCCGGTCGTGCGTCCCCGGTTGGCGCGCAGGATCGCGTGCGAGACCCCCGGGGTCGGGGTGTAGCCGTCGCGGTCGTCCACCAGGACGTCGACCTCGTTGGCTACGAGCACCTCGAGCGCCGTCGCCCACGCCGGCTCGGAGAGCCCGTGGGTGTCGCGACCGACGAACAGCGGTCCGTCGTACCCCTGGTCGCGGCGGTAGTCGCAGATCGCCTGTGTCGTGGCCAGGATGTGCGTCTCGTTGAACGAGGTCTTCAGGCTCGTCCCCCGGTGACCGCTGGTGCCGAAGGCGACCTGCTGGTCGACGTCATCGGGATCCGGGACACCGGTGTAGTACGCCGTGACGAGGTGCGCCACGTCGACGAGGTCGCCGGGCTGGGCCGGCGTACCGGCACGTGGGTCGCTCACGCCGCTCCTCAGACCTTGACCGACTTGGCGGGAACCACCTGGTCCTTGGCCAGGACCGTCAGCCCCTCGTCCACCACGAACCCGCGCGCCAGGTCGTCCTCCTGCGAGACGCCGATCTCGGCGCCCGGCGGGACGATCACGTTCTTGTCGATGATCGCGTTGCGGATGATGGCACCGGCGCCCACCTGCACGCCGGGCAGCAGCACGGAGTCCGACACCTCGGCCTCGGAGTCGACGCGGACTGCGGGCGAGAGCACGGACTTGCTGACCGCACCACCGGTGACGACCACGCCCGGGGACAGGATCGAGTTGAAGGCCGTGCTGGGCGCACCGTCCTGGCCCTCGACCAGCTTCGCCGGTGGCTGTGGTCCGTAGGTCGTGTAGATCGGCCACTCGTTGTTGTAGAGGTTGAACACTGGCAGCGGCGCGACCAGGTCCATGTGCGCGTCGTAGAACGAGCGCATCGTGCCGACGTCCCGCCAGTAGCCGCGGTCACGTTCGTTGGAGCCCGGCACCACGTTGTCCTTGTAGTCGTAGACCGCCGACTCGGTGCGGTCGACGAACCAGGGCACGATGTCGCCGCCCATGTCGTGCTTGGACCGCTCCAGCTCGGCGTCCCGCGTCACGGCATCGCGAAGCGCATCGGCGTCGAAGACGTAGTTGCCCATCGAGGCGAGGACCTCGTGGGGAGCGTCCGGCAGACCCACCGGGTCCTTGGGCTTCTCCAGGAACGCGCGGATCCGTTCAGGCGACTTGGGGTCCATGTCGATCACGCCGAACTGGTCGGCGAGCTCGATCGGCTGCCTGATCGCCGCGACGGTGCACCCCGCTCCGGACTCGACGTGCGCGTCGACCATCTGCGAGAAGTCCATCCGGTAGACGTGGTCCGCACCAACGACCACGACGATGTCGGGACGCTCGTCCGTGAGCAGGTTGAGCGACTGGAAGATGGCGTCGGCGCTGCCGAGGTACCACCTCTTCCCGACGCGCTGCTGCGCAGGCACGGGCGTCACGTAGTTGCCCAGCAACGTCGACATCCGCCAGGTCGTGGTGACGTGGCGGTCGAGGCTGTGCGACTTGTACTGCGTGAGCACGACGACCTTGAGGTAGCCCGAGTTCACGACGTTGGACAGGGCGAAGTCGATCAGCCGGTAGATGCCGCCGAAGGGCACCGCAGGTTTGGCACGGTCGGCAGTGAGTGGCATCAACCGCTTCCCCTCACCTCCGGCAAGCACGATCGCGAGGACGTTCTTCCGGGAGGGTGACGGGCTCATGGCACGAACCTAGTGCGGACCGGGAACACCGGTCGACCCCTGCGCGCGAGAGAAGTAGGTTCGCCCCATGCGCATCGATGTCCTTTCTCGTGAGTACCCGCCCGACGTCTATGGCGGGGCCGGTGTCCACGTCGCCGAGCTGGTCCGGGCGCTGCGAGCCCTGGACGGGGTGGATGCGCGGGTCCACTGCTTCGGCGACGACAGAGCCGAGGCCGGCACGACTGGGTACGCCGACCTGCCGGAGCTGGCCGGCGCCAACGCGGCCATCCGCACCCTCGGAGTCGACCTCGAGATGGTCGAGGGCTGCGCAGGGACCGACATCGTGCACTCGCACACCTGGTACGCCAACATGGCCGGGCACCTGGCCAAGCTGCTGCATGGCGCCCCGCACGTGGTTTCCGCGCACAGTCTGGAGCCGATGCGCCCGTGGAAGGCCGAGCAGCTCGGCGGTGGCTATGCCGTGTCGAGCTGGGCCGAGAAGACGGCGTACGAGGCAGCCGACGCGGTGATCGGCGTCAGCGCCGCGATGCGCGACGACATCCTGCGCAGCTACCCCGCCATCGACGCCGCCAAGGTGCACGTGGTGCACAACGGGATCGACACCGAGGACTGGCAGCCGGTGCATGCGCCAAGGCGCGTACAGGAGCTCGGCGTCGACCCGAACCGCCCGAGCGTGATCTTCGTCGGGCGGATCACCCGGCAGAAGGGGCTGCCGCTCTTCCTGCGTGCGGCTGCGCAGCTGCCCCCGGAGGTGCAGCTCGTGCTGTGCGCCGGAGCGCCGGACACCAAGGAGATCGAGGCGGAGGTCCAGGGACTGGTGGACGGGTTGGCCACCGACCGCGAGGGCGTGGTGTGGATCCGCGAGATGCTCCCTCGCCCGGACGTGGTCACCCTGCTCACTGCCGCAACGGTGTTCGCCTGCCCGTCGATCTACGAGCCGCTCGGCATCGTCAACCTCGAGGCGATGGCCTGCGAGACGGCCGTCGTCGCCACCGCCACCGGAGGCATCCCGGAGGTCGTGGTGGACGGGGAGACGGGCTGGCTGGTGCCGATCGAGCAGGCCACCGACGGCACCGGCACCCCCTTGGACCCGGACCAGTACGTCGCCGACTTCGCCGCCGCGCTCGTGGAGGCAGTCGACGACCCGGAACGAGCGCGCGAGCGCGGCCTCGCCGGCCGCGCCCGTGCACAGGAGTCGTTCAGCTGGCCGGCGATCGCTGAGCAGACCCTCGAGGTCTACCGCTCGGTGCTGTAGCCATGGGCGACCGCAGCGCTCTCGGACCCGCAGACGTCACCGACGAGCAGCTGACCGGCATGGTGGCCGACCTGCTGGGCAGCGAACCGTCGGAGACCACGCTGATCAGCTCGAGCGCTGAGGAGGTCGACTACGAGCTACCCGCCCTCACGACGGCGGGTCGCTACTGGGTGCGCGGGACAGCGGAGGTGGGCGGTCGCACGGCGCCGTTCGCGTTCTTCGTCAAGCACGTCCAGTCCTGGTCACGCTCGCCCTTCTTCCAGGAGGTCCCCGTCGACTTCCGGGCGCAGGCCGAGGCGTCGGTTCCCTGGCGCACGGAACCGTTGGCCTACCGCTCCGACCTGCGCGACCGCCTGCCCGAAGGGCTGACCATGCCGCGGGCCCTCGGCATCTTCGACCTCGACGAGAAGTCCTCCAGCATCTGGCTCGAGGCGATCCCGGTGCGGTCGAGCAAGTGGGACGTCGCGCGGTACACCCGCGCCGCCCGGCTGCTGGGTCGCCTGGCGGGCAGCCCACGCGTTCGGGAGCGAGCGACTGTCGGTGAGCACGATTTCCACCTGCGCGACTACCTCTACGGAAGACTCGGCATGCAGGTGCTGCCGATGCTCAATGACGACCGCGTCTGGGCACACCCTCTGGTGGCCGGCGCGTACGACGACCTGCTGCGGCAACGGCTGCTCGACGCCGGGAACCGCGCAGATGCGATCGTCGAGGAGCTGTCGTCCTTCCCGATGACCACCAGCCACGGGGACGCGTGCCCCAACAACCTGCTGACCGCCACCGGAGTCGACGGCTTCGTGCTCATCGACTACGGCTTCTGGACCCTGCAGCCGGTCGGCTTCGACCTCGCCCAGCTGCTCGTCGGTGACGTCCAGGTCGGGCGCCGGGTGGCGGACACCCTGCACGAGGTCGAGGACGCGATCCTCCCGTCCTACGCCGCAGGACTCGGGGACGAGGGCTTCGAGGCGAGCGAGTCCGACGTACGCCGAGCCCACGCCCTGCAGCTGCTCATCTTCACCGGCCTGTCGACGATTCCGGTCGAGCACTTCGAGCTGCCGCCGACCCCCGAGCTGCACCGGCTCGCGGCTGAGCGCGCAGCTCTCGCGCGCTTCAGCCTCGACCTGGTCGACGCGACCGCCTGAGCTACTTGCTCTCAGGGGCCGATGGTCCGTCGTCGACGCCGGCGACGACGTTGCTGCGCTCACCCTCGGAGTGGTCGTCGTCCAGCATCGTCATCTCGTTGAACGGGTCGTCACCTGCGAGCACCCGGTCGAGCTGGGGCCGGTTGTAGGTGTCCGTCCAGTGCCCGACCAGCACGGTCGCGACCGAGTTTCCGGCGAAGTTGGTCAACGCGCGGGCCTCGGACATGAACCGGTCGATGCCCACGATGAAGCCGACACCGTCGAGCAGCTCGGGGCGGTGCGAGGAGAGGCCACCTGCCAGGGTGGCGAGCCCGGCGCCGGTGACGCCGGCGGCGCCCTTCGAGGCGATGATCATGAACAGCAGCAGGGAGATCTGCTCCCCGAGGGCCAACGGGGTCCCCAGAGCGTCGGCGATGAAGATCGAGGCCATCGTCAGGTAGATCGCGGTGCCGTCCAGGTTGAACGAGTAGCCCGTCGGGATGACCACACCGACGGTGGTCCTGTCGACGCCGGCGTGCTCCATCTTGGCAATGACGCGCGGCAGCGCGGACTCCGATGAGGAGGTCGACAGGATCAGCAGGAACTCGCGGGCGAGGTACTTGAACAGGCTGAAGATGTTCACCCCGGTGACCAGCTTGAGGATCGTGCCCAGCACACCGAACACGAAGATGAAGCAGGTGATGTAGAAGGCGATCATGAGCACAGCGAGGCTCTTCAACGCCTCCCAGCCGGTCTCGCCGACGACCGCTGCGATCGCGCCGAACGCGCCGACCGGGGCGACCCACATGATCATCGAGAGCACCCGGAACACCAGGCGCTGGAGGTGGCCGATGCCGACCAGGATCGGTTCGCCCGCGCGACCCATGGCCTGGAGCGCGAACCCGACCAACAGCGCGACCAGGAGCGTCTGGAGCACCTCACCCGAGGTCAGTGCCGAGAACAGCGAGTCCGGCACGATGCCGACGATGAACTCCGTCGTCGACCCGGCGCCCTCCGCCTGCTTCGAGCCCTCCGAGGCCAGCTCGTCGGACAGGTTCAGCCCCTCGCCCGGGTCGATGATGTTGCCCACCACCAGGCCGATCGCGAGGGCGAACGTCGACATGGTGATGAAGTAGCCGAGTGCGAGCCCGCCGACCTTGCCGACGCTGGCGGCATTGCGCACCGAGCCGACGCCGATCACCAGGGTGCAGAAGATGACTGGCTGGATCATCATCTTGATCAGGGCCACGAACGTGTCCCCGATCCACTTCAGCCCCGCCGCGAAATCGGGGAAGAGGATGCCCACGGCAGCGCCGAGGAACACCGCCACGATCACAGCGATGTAGAGATAGTGAGTCCGGTCGCGCGCCATGCTCGGCGCTGCCTCCGAGGTGTCGTTGGCTGGTGTGCTCATGCTTCCTCCAGGTTCGGTGCCGGGCTGGTCCCGAGCCTCATCGTGGACGAGGATGTGACCGGCGTCACCCTTGTGTTCGTTGAGTTCACGATATGGGCCGCGCAGTCCCGGGTGCGGCACAATCTCACGCATGCCACGAGAGGTACGGCCGCGCGAGAGCTCGGTTGCGCGGCAGATCCTGCTCCTCCAGGTCCTGGTGGTGCTGGTTCTGGTGGCCGCCGCTCTGGTGCTAGCCACGGTGGACGCTCGACGCGACACCCGCGACCGGGCCCGCTCGCAGTCCGTGGCTGTCGCGGAGTCGGTCGCTGACTCCCCCACCGTGCGCCAGGCGCTGGACGACTCCGACCCCACAGCGGTGCTGCAGCCGTACGCCGAGGAGGTGCGCGCCGACACCGCTGTCGACTTCGTCGTGGTGATGGCAGTAGACCGGACCCGCTACACACACCCCGACACCACGCAGATCGGCAAGCCGTTCGTCGGCGACCTCGGTGGGGCGCCACGGGGTCGCGTGTTCACCCAGGAGTACGTCGGGACACTGGGCCCCTCGGTCCGGTCTGTCGTTCCGGTCACCGACGGCGGTGGCGTGGTGGCCCTCGTCTCTGTCGGCATCACCCTCGACCGGATCGACGCGCAGCTGCGGGAGGACCTGCCCTCCATCGGCCTCGCGGCGCTCGGCACGCTGCTCGTCGGACTGCTGGGCGCCTGGCTGATCAACAGGAAACTGCGACGCCAGACGCACGGCCTCGGGGAACGCGAGATCACCCGGATGTACGAGTACTACCGGGCGGTTCTCCAAGCCGTTCGGGAAGGGCTCGTCCTGGTCGACAGTGACGGCCGCGTCCAGCTCGTCAACGACGAGGCACGACGTCTGCTGTCGCTCCCCGACGACGTGGTGGGACGACCGCTCGGCGAGCTCGGCCTCCCGCCCGGCCTGGTGGCTGCGGCGTCCGGTGACACCGCAGAACCCGACACGATCTACGTGCTCGGCGAGCACGTCCTCGTGATCAGCTCGGCCCCGGCGTTCTGGAGCGGCACCGAGGTCGGTGCGGTCGTGACCCTGCGCGACCGCACAGAGCTGCAGACGGTCAGCGGGGAGCTGGACCTCGTGCGGGGTCTCACCGAGTCGCTGCGGGCCCAGAACCACGAGGCCGCCAACCGGCTGCACGCAGTCGTGTCCCTGATCGAGATGGGCCGGCCCGAGCGCGCCGTGGAGTTCGCCACCGACGAGCTCCGCGTGGCACAGGACATGACGGACCGGATCATGGGCTCGGTCCAGGAACCCGTGCTCGCGGCACTGCTGCTCGGCAAGACCGCCGAGGCCGCCGAGCGTGGCGTCGAGCTGACCATCGAGGGCGGGGTGGTGGCCGAGCACCTTCCCGTCTCCGCCCGGGACCTGGTCACGGTCGTGGGCAACCTGGTGGACAACGCCTTCGACGCCGTCTCGGAGGCCGTCGAGCGCAGGGTCGCCGTCCGGATCGAGGGGGACGACCGACGGATCCGGATCGTGGTCGGTGACAGCGGTGCCGGCGTACCCCCCGAGGACGCGGAGCGGGTGCTCGAGCGCGGCTGGTCGACCAAGGCCTCGGACGGACATGGACTCGGTCTGGCGCTGATCGGTCAGGTGTCTCGGCGACACGGCGGCAGCGTCGACGTGGGCGCCTCGCCCCTGGGCGGCGCGCAGTTCACCGTGACCCTCGGCACCCCAGAGCATGGCGAGCCATCGTGACGGTCCGGGTCCTCGTGGTGGAGGACGAGGAGCTCGCCGCTGAGGCGCACGCGGAGTACACCCGCCGAGTCGAGGGCTTCGAGGTGGTGGGCGTGGCCCGCTCGGCGGGCGACGCCGTCAGGCACCTTGCCGCCGACGGCAACGTGGACCTGATCCTGCTCGACATGCACCTCCCCGATGGACACGGCCTGGCCCTGCTGCAACGGCTCCGCGCGGCGGGTCACCTGTGCGACGTCATCGCTGTCACCTCCGCGCGCGACACCGAGGTGGTGCGACGCGCGGTCTCGCAAGGAGTGGTGCTCTACCTGATCAAGCCGTTCTCGTTCGCCGCGTTCCGCGGCAAGCTGGAGCAGTACGCCGCCTACCGCGACCAGCTCGCCGGCACCGACGACGACGTCGTCCAGGACGACGTGGACCAGCTGTTCGGAACGTTGCGTACGCGCGCCGGGGCTGCCGAGCTGCCCAAGGGAATGAGCCCCGAGTCGCTGAGGCAGATCACGGTCGTCCTCCGTGATGCCGATGAAGGCCTGTCCGCAACCGAGGTCGCTGAGCGCATCGGCGCCTCCCGCGTGACGGCCCGCCGCTACCTGGAACACCTGGCCGACCAAGGGCTGGTCGAACGCTCGCCTCGCTACGGCGGCGCCGGCCGACCCGAGGTGGCCTATCTGTGGACCAGGTGAACCGTCAGGTCAGCTCGAGTCCGGGGTACAGCGGGTGCTTGTCGAGCATCTCGTCGGCCCGAGCCTGCACGCGCGCGGCGACGCCGTCGGCCGTGGAGTAGGTCGCCTTGGAGGGCGCCCCGGCCTTGTTCGTGCCGGCAGTCGTGTTCGAGAGCACCTCGTGGACGAGATCCGCGACCGTGTCGAACTCGTCGTGCCCGAAGCCGCGAGTGGTCAGCGCCGGCGTTCCGAACCGGATGCCGCTGGTGTACCAGGCCCCGTTGGGGTCGGCCGGCACCGAGTTGCGGTTGGTGACCACGCCCGCGTCGAGCAGTGCCGACTCGGCCTGGCGGCCGCTGAGGCCGTACGACGTGACGTCGAGCAGCACGATGTGGTTGTCGGTGCCTCCGGTGACCAGCTTCGCGCCACGGGAAAGGAAGCCGTCCGCCAGCGACTTCGCGTTGTCGGCGATGTTCTGGGCGTAGGTCTGGAACGAGGGCTGGCGGGCCTCCGCGAGCGCCACCGCCTTCGCGGCCATCACGTGCGAGAGCGGACCACCCAGCACCATCGGGCAGCCACGGTCGACGTCGCTGGCGAACTCCTCCTGCGCCAGGACCAGTCCCCCGCGCGGGCCACGCAGCGACTTGTGCGTCGTGGTGGTGGTGATGTGGGCGTGCGGGACGGGGTCCTCGTCACCGGTGAAGACCTTGCCGGCGACCAGCCCGGCGAAGTGGGCCATGTCGACCATCAGGACCGCACCGACCTCGTCGGCGATCTCGCGCATCTTGGCGAAGTTCACCCGGCGCGGGTAGGCGGAGTAGCCGGCGACCAGCACGAGCGGCTTGAACTCCCGGGCCTTGGCCGCCACGGCGTCGTAGTCGAGCATCCCCGACTCTGGGTCGGTGCCGTACTGCTGCTGGTGGAACATCTTGCCGCTGATGTTGGGCCGGAAGCCGTGGGTGAGGTGGCCACCGGCATCCAGGGCCATCCCGAGCAGGCGCTGGTTGCCGAACTCGTGGCGCAGCGTCTCCCAGTCGGCCTCGGACAGCTCGTTGACGTTCTTGGCGCCGAGCTTCTCCAGGGTGGGCGTCTCCACGCGGTTGGCGAGGATCGACCAGAACGCGACCAGGTTGGCGTCGATGCCGGAGTGCGGCTGCGCATAGGCGTACGGCGCGCCGAACAGCTCGCGCGCGTGCTCGGCCGCCAGCGCCTCGACCGTGTCGACGTTCTGGCACGCGGCGTAGAACCGGTGGCCGACAGTGCCCTCGGCGTACTTGTCGCTGAACCAGGTGCCCATCGTCAGCAGCACCGCGGGAGAGGCGTAGTTCTCCGAGGCGATCAGCTTCAGGGAGGAGCGCTGGTCGGCCAGCTCCTGGCGTGTGGCCTGCGCCACACGGGGCTCGACGGCGGCGATCACCTCGAGGGCCGCGTTGTAGGCCTGGGAGGCAGTCTTGGCCAGGGTCTCGGAGGCGGCTCCCCCGCCTGATTGGGCCGGTCCGGGGGTCGTCACGTCGCTCATGGGCACACCCTAGGTGACCTGTTCCCGAGTGGGCTACCGCCACATCGGTGTCCAAATCACGGACTTGCGTCTCACGACATGAGATTCATATTTGGGAAACCAGCGTCCGAGGACTGAGACTCGATCCCATGATCAGCGCTGCAACCTCGACCTGGCTCGTGGCACGTCGCCACGTGGACCTCGGTCGTACCCGCAGCATGATGTGTCCTCTCCAGCCTTGAACCCTCGGATTCCCGCTGCCAGGCTGCGCCGCCCGTCGCGACACCGCCGTCGTACGACGCCCGCAGGCCCTCCGATCTCCAGGACTTGAGACTGATGACATCCGCTCCCCCCGTGTCCAACCGCCCTGCCGCCGCTGAAGGCCGCGTCGGGCGATCCGGCCGAGCGCGCCCGAAGAAGGGCGAGGGCCAGTGGGCCCTGGGCTACAACGAGCCGCTGAACAAGAACGAGCAGTCCAAGAAGGACGACAATCCCCTCAACGTCCGCGCCCGGATCCTCAACATCTACTCCAAGAAGGGGTTCGCCTCGATCGACCCCGCCGACCTCCGCGGCCGGTTCCGGTGGATGGGCCTGTACACGCAGCGCGCTCCGGGCTTCGACGGCGGCAAGACCGCGATGCTCGAGGAGGAGGAGCTCGACGACTCCTACTTCATGCTCCGGGTGCGCAGCGACGGTGAGCTGCTCGACGCCGCCAAGCTGCGAGCACTGGGCCGCATCTCAACCGACTACGCCCGCGGCACCGCCGACATCACCGACCGGCAGAACATCCAGTACCACTGGATCGAGATCGAGGACGTGCCCGCGATCTGGGAGCTGCTCGACAGCGTCGGGATGACCAGTCTCGAGGCCTGCGGCGACTCACCGCGTCCCTTCCTGGGGTCCCCGGTCGCCGGCGTCTCCGCCGACGAGATCATCGACGCGACCCCCGCGCTCGAGGAGATCAAGCGCCGCTACATCGGCAACCCCGAGTTCTCCAACCTGCCTCGCAAGTTCAAGACCTCAGCGAGCGGGCACCCGAGCCTGGACTGCGTCCCGTCGGTCAACGACGTCTCGTTCGTCGGCACCGTCCACCCCGAGCTCGGCCCCGGCTTCGACCTGTGGGTCGGCGGCGGCCTCTCCACGAACCCGATGCTGGCGCAGAAGCTCGGCGTGTGGATCCCCCTCGACGAGGTCCCCGACGCCTGGGAGGGCGTGACGTCGGTCTTCCGTGACTACGGCTACCGCAGGCTCCGCTCCAGGGCGCGGCTGAAGTTCCTGGTCGCCGACTGGGGTGTGGAGAAGTTCCGCGAGATCCTCGAGACGAAGTACCTCGGCCGCAAGCTGATCGACTGCGCCTCCCCCGAGGGGAACGCGGACGCCGGCGACCACATCGGCGTACACGCCCAGAAGGACGGCAAGTTCTACATCGGCGTCGCACCCGTGGCGGGACGCATCAACGGCGCGACCATCACCGGGGTCGGCGACCTCGTGGAGAAGTACGCCGCCGCCGGTGCCCGGCTGACCGCCCACCAGAAGCTGGTCGTCCTCGGCGTGGACCAGGCCGACATCGAGCCGCTGATCGCGGACCTCGCCGAGATCAACCTCGAGGCGCGCCCGTCCAACTGGCGTCGCTCCACGATGGCGTGCACGGGCATCGAGTTCTGCAAGCTGGCGATCGTCGACACCAAGCAGCGAGCGATCGACCTGGTCGCCGAGCTGGAGACGCGCTTTCCCGACCTCGACACCCCGATCACGGTGAACGTCAACGGCTGCCCCAACGCCTGCGCCCGCACCCAGGTGGCCGACATCGGCCTCAAGGGAATGCTGGTCCTCGACGACGACGACAACCAGGTCGAGGGCTTCCAGGTGCACCTCGGCGGCGGCCTGGGGCTGACCAACGGCTTCGGCAAGAAGCTGCGTGCCCACAAGGTCACCAGCACGGGCCTGGACGACTACATCACCACGGTGGTCAACAACTACCTCTCCGACCGCGAGGACGGCGAGAGCTTCGCCGCCTGGACGATCCGCGCCGACGAGATCCTCCTGCGCGGCGAGAAGGCCCTGGTATGAGCGGTCGCGCGGTCCCCTTCCACTGCCCGTACTGCGGGGACGTGGAGCTGCGCCCCCACGAGGTCGAGGACGGACCGTCGCACGGCACCTGGGAATGCAGGTCGTGCCTCCGCGCCTTCAAGCTGAGCATGATCGGACAGCTGCGACACCCGAGCTCCACCCCCACCGAGATCCCCTCCACCACTGGGTCGGAGACGCCATGACCGCGCCCAACACGCTGGCTGCCCGCGCCAGGCGCGGCACCGATACCGAGGGACGCAGCACCGACGAGCTGCGCGAGCTCGTGTTCCACGTAGGCGCCGAGCTCGAGCTCGCCCCCGCGGAGGACATCATCGAGTGGGCGGTGGCGACGTTCGGCAAGCGCTTCTGCGTCACGTCGTCGATGAGTGACGCCGTGCTCTCCCACCTTGCCTCGAAGGTGGCGCCCGGAGTCAGCGTTGTCTTCCTGGACACCGGATATCACTTCGCCGAGACCATCGGCACCCGGGACGCCGTCGAGGCGACGATGCCGGTGAACCTGATCAACATCACCCCCGTGCAGTCGGTCGCCGAGCAGGACGCGACGTACGGCAAGGACCTCTACAAGACCGACCCCGACCTGTGCTGCAAGCTGCGCAAGGTGCAGCCGCTGGCCGACGGCCTTGCGGAGTACGACGCGTGGGCGACCGGCCTGCGCCGCGCCGAGACGCACAACCGGGTGATCGCCCCGGTCGTCGGTTGGGACGAGAAGAAGCAGAAGGTCAAGGTCTCCCCCCTCGCTCGCTGGACCGACGAGGACGTCGAGAAGTACATCGCCGAGAACGGGATCCTGGTCAACCCCCTGCAGTACGACGGCTACCCGTCGATCGGCTGCTGGCCCTGCACCCGTCGAGTCGAGCCCGGCGAGGACGCGCGCGCGGGTCGCTGGTCAGGGACGAACAAGACCGAGTGCGGAATCCATCAATGAGCACGACGACCATCCACAGGTTCACCCCAGCCAACGACAACGACGTTCGCGGCACGAGCACGAAGGGAGACGGAAAATGACCGCTCCAGCACTGATCACCCTCGCCCACGGAAGCCGTGACCCGAGGTCCGCCGCCACCATCAAGGCCCTCGTCGCAGAGACCCGCCAGATGCGCCCCGACCTCCGGATCGAGCCTGCCTTCCTCGAGCTCGCCAAGCCCGCCTTCGGCAAGGTCGTCGACCGGCTGGTGAAGGCCGGCTTCGACGAGATCGTCGTGGTCCCGCTGCTCCTCAGCGACGCCTACCACGCCAAGGTCGACGTGCCCCGCTCCATCGCCGAGGCCACCGGGCGCCACCCCGGGCTGCAGATCCGGATGACCAACATCCTGGGGCTCGAGCCCAGCTTCCTCGACGTGCTCGACCGTCGGCTCCGTGAGGCGCTGCGGCACGCGCGGGTCCGCGAGCTGGATGCGCTGGTGCTCGCGGCAGCAGGCTCCTCCGACCCGCTCGCCAACCAGGCCGTCTCCCGGATGGCTCGCGTGTGGAGCGCGCGGCACAGGCTGCCCGTCACCGCCGCGTTCGCGTCGTCCGCTCCCCCGGCCACCGGTGAGGCCGTCCGTGCCTTCCGCGCGGAAGGTCGGCGGCACGTCGCGGTCGCGTCGATGTTCCTCGCGCCGGGCTTCCTGCCCGACCGCGCGGCGGAGCTCGCACACGAGGCCGGCGCCGTCGCCGTGTCGGAGCCGCTCGGCTGCGACCCGGAGCTCGCACGCACCATCCTGGCCCGCTACGCCGTGGGTGCTGTCGAGCTCGTCCCGGTCTGAGCTGGGGTCCGGTTTCCCAGGTTAAGAACCCGTTTTGCCTCTTCACACATCGTGCACTGTGTGTGAAGAGGCAGATTCCCTTCATAACCTGGGAAACCAGCACCCCCGTCGCTCACGCCAGAACCCGATCAGCACACCAGGCGTTGCAGCAGCCGCTGGAGCTCGGCGGCCGGGTCGTCGGTGAGCCCGCCGTGCACCGGGCCGGGCTGGACGACGGTGCTGCGTGGTGCGCGCAGGAAGCCGAACCGGGTGCTCTGGTCGTCGCGGCCGTCGCGCACGCCGTACGCCGTCGCCCGCGAGCCGACTCCGAAGTCGACGTGTGCCTCGCCGCGGCACACCTGCTCCACCGCTGTCAGCGCGTGCCGCACCGCATCGACGTCGACCCCGGCGTCGAGGGCTCGGAGCCGGTCCTCGTCGACCAGCGAGGCCGAGCCGAGGAAGTCCTCGGCGTGGCAGTACAGCACCACCCCGACGTTGACGAACTCCTCGCGGTCGACGCGAGGAACGCAGCGCAGGGCGACGTACTGGTAGCCGTTCACGCGCTCTGCTCCTCCGCGACGGGGAGCCAGGCGCGAGGTGCCGCCACCCGGGCGACCAGGTACTCCACATAGCGCTGCCGCAGGGCCTCGGGAGACTCCGCGCCGGGCACGCCCTCGAGCCACTCGTCGGGTACGTCGGCGAGCACCGTCTCCAGCGCGTCGATGGTGACCCGCGAGGCAAGCTCCTCGTCCTGCGCGGCGGCCTGGGCTGCGTAGTGCCGCATGATGTGCTCGTTGACGTCGTACGGCTGGGCCGCGAAGCGCTCCGCCGACCCGCTGCCCCCGGGCCAGGCGTGGTGGAAGTAGAGCGCGGCCCCGTGGTCGATCGCGAACAGGTCCCCGCGCCAGACCAGCAGGTTGGGGTTGCGCCACGACCGGTCGACGTTGGCGCACAGGGCATCGAGCCACAGGATCCGGCCGGCGAGGTCACCCTGGGGCTGGTACGCCGAGTCGTAGCCGAAGGCGCCCGGCAGCAGGTCGACGCCGAGGTTGATCCCGAGACTGGCGTTGAGCAGGTCCTGGACCTCCTGGTCGGCCTCGTAGCGACCGATCTCGGGTGCCAGGTCGACGGTGACCAGGTCCGGCACGGGCACGTCCACCAGCCGGGCGACCCCGGCAACGACAATCTCTGCCACGAGCACGCGCAGACCCTGGCCGGCACCGCGGAACTTGCACACGTAGGTGCCCAGGTCGTCGGCCTCGATGATCCCGGGCAGCGAGCCGCCCTCCCGCAGCGGCGTCACGTAGCGGGTTGCCTGGACCTGCCTCAACCGGAGCTCTCGTCCTCGAGCCGCGCCCGCTGCTCGCCGACGTCGTAGTCCGGCTTGGGCCACTGCAGCTTCATCCCGCGCAGCGCCTCCACGACCAGCTGTCCGACCGCCCAGTTGCGGTACCACTTGTGGTCACTCGGTACGACGTACCAGGGGGCGGCCTCGGTGTTGCACCGCTCGAGGGCGGTCTCGTAGGCCTTCCGGTAGTCATCCCAGTGGGCGCGTTCGTCGATGTCAGCCGGCTTGAACTTCCACTGTTTCTCGGGGTCCTCGAGCCGGGCCAGCAACCGCTCCTTCTGCTTCTCCCTGGAGATGTGCAGCATGCACTTGATCACCACGGTGCCGCCGTCGACCAGCCTCTTCTCGAAGTCGTTGATCGCGCCGTAGCGGCGCTCGATCTCCGCCTCGTCGGCCAGCTCGTGCACCTTCCCGATGAGGACGTCCTCGTAGTGCGAGCGGTCGAATGCCCCGATCACCCCGGCCTCGGGAAGCGCCTGCTCGATGCGCCACAGGAAGTCGTGCGCGAGCTCGTCAGCTGTGGGTTTGCGGAACGTCTTCAGCCGCAGGCCGTGCGGGTTCACCAGGCCGAGCACGTGGTCCACCACGCCACCCTTCCCCGAGGTGTCCATCCCCTGCAGCACGAGCAGCATCCGCCGCGACCCACCTGTGTAGGCATCGGCGTAGAGCCGCTCCTGCAGCTCGGCGAGCTCCTCGCCGAGGTCGGTGAGTGCCTTCTGCGCCTGCTTCTTCGTGCCTTCGAACCCGGACGTGGCCGCGGGGTCGCGCTCGGGGAGCGAGACCGCCCCAGGTGGAAGTCGCAGCAGGTCGGTGACGGTGTAGGCCATGGGCCGAGCATGTCGCAAACGCCCTACGCTGGCTACATGGATCTACCCGTGATGCCGCCCGTGCTGCCGATGCTGGCCAAGTCGGTCAAGGGGATCCCCGACCCCGCGAAGTTCGAGGGAGGACTCTCCTTCGAGCCCAAGTGGGACGGGTTTCGGTGCATCGTGTTCAAGGACGGCGACGAGGTCGAGCTGACCTCGCGCAACACCAAGCCGCTCTCGCGCTACTTCCCCGAGGTGGTCGAGGCGATCCGCGAGCAGCTGCCGGACCGGTGTGTCCTCGACGGCGAGCTGTTCGTCTCGATCGGTCCGAGGCTCGAGTTCGAGGTGCTGCAGGAGCGGATCCACCCGGCGGCTTCGCGCATCGGCATGCTCGCTGAGAAGACGCCCGCCTCGTTCGTGGCGTTCGACGCCCTCGCGTTCCGTGACGACTCCCTGGTCGACCAGCCGTTCTCGGAGCGGCGTGCGCTGCTCGAGGCCGAGTTCGGCGGGCTCACCGGTCCGACGTACCTCACCCGGACGACCACCGACACCGAGCTGGCCCAGGGCTGGTTCGAGGAGTTCGAGGGCGCGGGTCTCGACGGGGTGATCGCCAAGCCGCTGGGTGCGCCGTACCAGCCGAACGCTCGGACGATGCTGAAGATCAAGCACGAGCGCACGGCCGACGTGGTGCTGGCTGGCTACCGGCTGCACAAGACCTCGACCCCGGAGAAGCCGCTGCTGGGCTCGATGCTGCTCGGGCTGTACGCCGACGGGGACCTGCAGCACATCGGGGTCTCGGCATCGTTCACCGAGGCGCGGCGGGCCGAGCTGCTCGAGGAGCTGAGGCCGCTCGAGTGCGACATCGCCGACCACCCTTGGGGAAAGTGGCACGAATGGGCGATTGCGAACCCCGACCGCGTTCCGGGGACGCAGAGCCGGTGGAGTGCGGGCAAGGACCTGTCCTTCACCCCCCTGCGGCCCGAGCGCGTGCTCGAGGTGAAGTACGACGCGATGGAGGGTCGGCGGTTCAGACACACCGCGCATTTCAAGCGCTGGCGCCCCGACCGCGACCCCGAGTCCTGCGGCTACGAACAGCTGGAGCAGCCAGTCAGCTACGACCTCACTAAAGTGCTTGGTATGAACCCTTCCGGAGGTGCGTCATGAGTGAGTACGACGTCATCCTGCTCGCCGAGCAGCCCTTCACCGCTGTCGACGCCACCAACGTGCGCAGCCTGCACGAGGACATCGAGGACCCGGTGCAGTACCACGTGCTGCTGCCCGTCGAGGACGCCTCGTCGCGGGTGGAGACCGCGATGGGCTCGCTCGCCACGGGCGAGGTGCTGGCCACGCCCGCGGTAGCGGTGGGCGACGCGGATCTCGAGGGCCTGCGCAAGGAGCTGCTCGACACCTGCCGCGCCGGTGTCGATTCCACGGTCAAGACGATCGAGGCGGCCGGCGGCCGTGCAGTCGGGGAGCCGGTCACCAACGACCCGATCAGAGCCCTGATCGCCAAGGTGGCCGAGGTCGACGCGCGCGAGGTCATCATCCTGACCCGTCCGCACGTGGTCGCCGAGTTCTTCCACGTCGACTGGACCTCCCGCGCCCGCCGCAAGCTGGGTGTCCCCGTGCTTCACCTGCTCGAGCACGAGAACTTCGACGAGCAGGCCGGCGACGGCGAAGGCATCTCGGGGCTCTAGTGAGTCTTTTCCGACGGCGGTCCCCCGGGTCCGGCGGCGAGCCGATTGCGGACTTCTGGGACTGGTGGACGGCCGAGGGACGATCGGTCGCCGAACGGAGCATCACCGGCGCGGATTCCGAGGGGTTCGCGGAGACGATGACTGCGCAGGTCCGGGCGCTCGGCGAGCTCGGCTGGGAGCTCGCCGGCGGCGAGACCTCCCGGCACGTGCTGGTGATCACTGCTGAAGGGGACCCCGAGGGCCGGGCGCTGGCCCGACGCGTCGTGCTGGCAGCCCCGGACGCCGATCCGACCTGGTCATACATCGACACCCGCCCGCCGGCCCGGGACCCGGAGTCGATCGTCGTCACCATCCCGGACGGGCAGAGCATCGAGCTGTCACACGTGCAGGTCTCTGCCCGGGTGGAGTCGGGGCGCTTCGACGTGCAGGTGCACCACCCGTCCTTCGCGGACCTGCCCGAGGACGGTCGCGCGATGGTCACGTTCCTTGCACTGGACGCCGCGCTGGGTGAGGTGGACACCGAGCTGTGGCTCGGCGAGGTCACCCCTGTCGAGTTCGCGCCGCTCGACGGTTTCGGGCTGACGGCGCTGCGTTCCGTCGTACACGATCTCAAGCGGCAGCACGTCGACGCCGACGGACGTCCCAGGTGGGCCATGCTCCGCGGCGAGACCAAGGCCGGTGCTCTGGTCGCCATGGTGCGCACCCCGTTGCATCCGCTGACCGCGCCGCACCTCGACACCTACGTCGCAGTGACGCTGCCCTACTCCGACCGTTCGGAGGACGGGCTGCCCGGCCTCGACTCGCTGGACGCGCTGCGCTGGTTCGAGGAGAGCCTGGAGAGCGAGCTCGGCACTTCGGGCCAGGTCGTCGCCCACTTGAGCAACGCGGGGGTCCGCACGCTGCACGTGTACGTCGACTCGGCCGCGGGCATGCTGTCAGCGGTGAAGGACCTCGCCCGGTCGTGGGACCAGGGCAAGGCAACCGTCCACGAGATGCGCGACCCCGGGTGGACGGCGGTCACCCACTTGCACGGGTGACCGCCACCGACGTCAGGATCCGTTCACGCACACCGCGTAGACCGTGTAGGTGATCGACTGACCCGCGACGAAGAAAGCCCCGTCAGTCCTGCCGAACGACGCGTTCCACGCCGAGTCGCCATTCTGCTCGTCCGGGTAGCTCTGTACGAGATCAGCGGAGCCTTGGCTGGACTGGTTCTGCGACAGGTTGGCCTGGCCGCCGCCACCCACAGCCACCTTGCCGGCCGGGCACACCGCCTGGTCCGCAATGAACCGGACGAAGTCGCCCGTGGACTCGGAGTAGGTGTCGCTCTTCTCCACGATCTCGTACCCGGACAGACCCCCGGCGGCACCGGGTGCTCCCGGCGCTCCGGGGGGACCCGCGTTTCCGGTGCTCCCCTTGTCGCCCCTCGCGCCCTTGTCTCCCTTGGCGCCCTTGTCGCCCTTGTCGCCACGTGGTCCCTGCAGACCTTGCGGACCCTGGATGTTCCACGCCAGGGCCCTCTCCTTGCTGGTGCAGCTGTTGCTGATCCTCAAGGCGCCACCGGCGGTCTGGTAGCAGCCTTTGATCACGTTCGTGGACGTGACCGCATAGGCGGCCCCGCTGACGCTGAGGGCGCTGACCACGACGGTCCCCACGACGATCGCCCGACGGCTTGGCTTGAATCGCATCTCGTTCTCCTTGGGTCGCCAACGAGGTCCTTTCCCCGTCGGACATCTCGATTCCCCGAGGCCATCGCCCTACCCGTCGTGACGACGCGATCAGTATCAACCCCCGCAGAAGGGGCCGGTATAGCCCGCAAGGCTGCGTCGGACCGTCCTTCGAGACAGGCAGTCCTACACCTTGGTGGAACGCGTCGCCACGGGGTCGAGCCGGTGCAGCAGCGCGTGCTTCCCGTGCTCCTCTGTGTACCCGCCGAGCACGGCGGCACCGATGCCCAGAGCCTTCCCGATCAGTGCGTAGACGAGGTCGACCTCCTTGCCCAGCGGCTCACTGAGCACCGCAGCGAAGCTCCCGAGAAAGAGCGCCACACCTCCGGCGAACACCACTCGGCCAAGTGAGATCACGAAGGAGAGGGTGGCCGCGCTGTAGACCTTCTTGTGGTGGGAGGCGGCGACCAGAGCCCCCGAGACCCCGGCAACGATGGCGACACAACCCAGTCCGACGATGACGATCTCGGTGGAGCTCACTCGGGTGATCGTCGACGGGCGCTGAAGGTCATGTGCTCGACGGTAGGCGCTGGCGCCAGGTCTGTACGGCGAACGCGGTTCCCGGGTCAGTCCTCGATGCGCTCGCCCTTCTCGTTCCAGTGCGAGGCGACCTTCTTCGAGGGCTGCACACGCGGAGGTTCCCCCGGCATCTTCGGGTAGTCCGGCGGGTAGTTCGCCTCGCCCTCGCCCGACTCGTCGTACAGCTTGATCAGTGGTTCGATCGAGTTGGCCACGTCGTCGATGGTGGCCCACGGGTCACCGTCGGCCATCCGGTCCGGCACCGTGAACAGGTTGAAGCCGTGCTGGTCCTCGAGACCGGCAAGCTCGTCCCAGGTGACGGGCGTGGACACAGGTGCCCCGGGCAGCGGTCGCAGCGAGTAGGCGGAGGCGATGGTGCGGTCGCGTGAGTTCTGGTTGAAGTCGACGAAGATTCGCTCGCCGCGCTCCTCCTTCCACCACTTCGTGGTGACGCCGGCGTCGCGTTTCTCCAGCGCCCGGCCGAACCCGATCGCCGCGTGGCGGACATCGACGAAGTCCCAGCGCGGTTCGATGCGCACGTAGATGTGCACGCCTCGGTTGCCACTCGTCTTCGGGTAGCCGGTGATGCCGAGCTCCTCGAGCAGCTCCCGTGCGACACCTGCGACGCGGACGGCGTCGCGGAAGGTGGTGCCGGGCTGCGGGTCCAGGTCGATGCGCAGCTCGTCGGGGTGGTCGTTGTCCGCGCAGCGCGTCGGCCACGGGTGGAACGTGATCGTGCCCATCTGCGCGCACCAGGCGACCGTGGCGAGGTTGCGGACGCACACCTCCTCGGCGGTCCGGCCGCTGGGGAAGGTGACCTGGGTGGTCTCGACGTACGACGGAGCACCCTTGGGCACCCGCTTGCTGTAGAACGCGTCGCTCTTGTCCCCGCGCCCGGTCGCGAGCGTGATGCCCTCGTGGACCCCACTCGTCCACCGCTCCAGCGCAGTGGGCCGATCCCCCAACGCGCGAGTGATCCCGTCGGCAACGCTGAGGTAGTACTCGACCACCTGGAGCTTGCTGACCTCGGGAGTGGACTCGGTCGCGGGATAGATCACGCGATCCGGACTGGAGACCCGAACCGCCTGTCCATCAGCGTCCACCTCGACTGCGGGAGTAGCCATGGACAAACCCTAGGTGCATCGGGTCCGGTGGTTGAGGAGCCAGCGCCAGCAAGCGTCTCGAAACCACAAGGTCGTACGCCGGGTCGGCCCGCACCCGACTAGGTGGTCGAGCAGCGAGCGAAGCGAGCGGATAGTCGAGACCACACACCTCGACCACGAAATCGAACTTCAGAAAAGGTAGAGAATTCCCTGCCCCAGCAGCAGATTCTCGACCAAAACTGTCGGTGCCCGGTGCTTGGATTGTTCCATGACAGCGGCACTGGCAGACCCCACGGAGCTCTCCGAAGAGCGGGCTCCTCGACCAGGTCGATGTCCTGCGCCAACACCAGCTCGAGACCGGCGTGCAGCTGCTGCGGCTGGTCGCGGAGTTCGCCCGCCAACACGGCGAAGGCACCGTCGACCCGGTCCAGGCCAAGCGCCCGGGCCGTGAGCGCGCGATCCAGCTCGGCGGTGACGGCACCCCGCAGGTCGCCGAGTTCGCACCCAGCCGTCCTCGCCGCCCGCATGGGTCTGTCCGCCTGGGCCGGGACCCGCCTGGTCGCCGACGTCCTCGACCTGCAACACCGCCTCCCGGCGCACTGGGCGCGGGTGCAGGCCCTCGAGGTCTCCGAGGGTCACGCCCGCCACGTGGCCCGCAAGACCCGCCACCTCACCAAGGACGAGGCCGCCTACGTCGATGCCCGCATCGCACCCTCCGCGGACGGGAGGGTGTCCTGGTCCCGGTTCGAGACGCTGGTCGAGGCCGCCATCGTCGCCGCCGACCCCGACGCCGCCGCCGAACGGGAAGAAGCAGCCGCGCGGGAGGTCTTCGCGAAGACCACCAGGTCCACCGAAAACGGGATGCGCGGGTTCTACATCCGCGGCGACTTCGGCACCATCGCAAGGATCGATGCCACCGTCGCCTACCTCGCCCGAGCACTCCTGGCGATGGGCGACACTTCCACCCTGGACCAGCGCCGCGTCAAAGCAGTACTGATCATGGCCAACCCCACCCAGGCCGTGAAGATCCTGCACGCCTATGCCGCCTGGCACCGCCGAACACACCACCGAGAACAGCACCGAGAGCACCCCCGTGAGACGCCCCCACCGACGAGGCGTCCGTGCCCACCCCGGAGCGGTTCGACCCCACCGCCGCCGCCGACCTGCTCGATGAGTCGAAGCTGCTGCCCACGGTGTGGCTCTTCGCCCACCTCGCCGACGACAGCCCCGTGGCCAGGGTCGAAGGCGCCGAACCCGTCACCACCGAGTGGGTCCGCCGCCACTTGGGTGAGCGGTGTCGGTTCAAGATCAACCCCGGTCCTGGACCCGCTCGACCAGGTCCCGGTCGACGCCTACGAGATCCCGCACCGACATCGACAAGCCACCCACCTGCTCACGCCCGCGGATGTGTTCCCGTTCGCGGCCAGCACCACCCGCGACATGCAGATCGACCACACCATCCCCTGGACCGACGAACGTGCCGCGGCAGGTGAGCAGCAGTCCCGCATCGGGAACTACGGACCCATGACCGGGTTCCACCACCGGATCAAGACCCACGGCCAATGGGACAGTGCAACAACCCTTCCCCGGCGTCTACCTGTGGCGCGACCCCTACGGAACCACCTACCTCGTCGACCACACCGGCACCCGCCGCCTCCCCCGAACCTCACCGCCCACGAGCTCACGACTCGAAGCACGCTTCATCGACCTCGCCCTCGCCAGCTAGCCTGCTCTGCCCAGCCGACGCCCCGTCGGCGTCAGTGAACGTCCGGATCTGCCTGCGGGGCGGGCGATCAAAGGCGGATCATTGGTGCAGCGGATGCACCGACTGGCCCAGGTGCTTGAGGTGCGTTAGGAACTCGCTTCCGTATTGGGTCCGGTTGTCTCGAGGGCGGCGAGGCGGGAGTGGACGGCAGAGATGACAGCGGAGCCTTCGCCGACCGCTGAGGCAACTCGTTTGAGGGACCCGGCGCGGACGTCGCCAACAGCGAAGAGGCCGGGCACCGAGGTGGCGTAGCCGTCGCGGGTCACCACGAAACCCGAGTCGTCGAGCTCGACGCCTGCTTCGACCAACGCGGTCGTGCATGGTTCGGCGCCGATCAGCACGAACAGCGCTGCGGCGTCGAGGTGTACGTCGCGGCCAAGGGCGTGTTCGCGCCAGGTGACGGCCTCGAGACGTTCGGTGCCGTGGACCGCAAAGAGCTCCGAGCGGGAGTGGACGGTGATCCGCTCGTGGTGGGTCAGCCGCTGTGCGAGGTAGTTCGACATGGTGGCGTCGACGTCGTCGCGGCGGATGAGGACGTGGACGTGGCCAGCCTGCCGTGCCAAGAACAGAGCAGCCTGTCCGGCCGAGTTGGCGCCGCCGACGATCACGGCGTTCCTACCGGACACGACGGTGGCCTCGAGCTGGCTCGCGGCGTAGTAGACCCCGCGTCCTTCGAGGTCGGCAACGCCGGACAGCTCCAAGCGTCGGTACTTCACGCCGCTGGCGATGACCACGGCGGAGGCGAGCAGGTCCAGTTCGTCGTCGAGCCGGACCCGGAATCGACCCCCGGCCTCCTGCGTGACGGCAGTGACTTCGCGGGGCGAGACCAGCCTGGTTCCGAACTTGACGGCCTGCAGCATCGCGGACCGTGCGAGCTCCACCCCGGTCACGCCCTGAGGGAAGCCGAGGTAGTTCTCGATCCGCGAGGAACTGCCGGCCTGACCCCCAATCGCGACATCCTCGACGACGACCACGTCCAGACCCTCCGAGGCGCCGTACACCGCTGCGGCCAGTCCGGCTGGTCCGGCGCCCACCACCACGAGGTCGCACTGCGAACCGTCAGAAACGCTCCACACGTCGATTCCCATCGCGCTCGCCAGGTCTCGCGTCGTCGGAGTGGCCAGGACCCGCCTCTCCCCAGTCACGACGGCCGCACCCGTGTCGGGCAAGCGGCAGGTCTGCGCCAGCTCCGCCCACGCCGACGGATCGCTGCGAAGCACAGTCCGGTAGGGGATTTGGTTGCGCTCGGCGAAGTCCCGGAGCCGGTGCAGGTCCCGGTCACCTTCGTCTCCGGCGAGGACGAGACCCCCCTCGCCCAGCCGCTTGAGCAGTCGTCGTCGCGCGTCCAGGGCGGAGAGGAGCACGTCACTCAGCTCACCTGAGATCTCCACGACACGGTGCAGATCCTCGACGTGGACTCGGAGCAACGTAGTCCCTTCCATGGCTACGCCAGGCAGGAAGGCCCTCTGACCCATCAACATGCCCAGCTCACCAACGAAATCGCCCTCCTCGACCACGAAAACGACCCGGTCGTCCCTACGGTCGACGAGGAGGACTCCACCGGTGAGGACGAGGTTCAGGTCATACCGGTCACCGGCCTCCCACAGCACCTCACCCGGCTCGGGCTGCAACACCTCACCAACCGAGTGCAGCAGGTCCAAGGCAGTTTCGCTGAGCACCGGGAAAGCCAGAACCTCAACCTCATCCTGCCGACGAGAGGAGTACATGGTCCGCTCATCAGGCTCGGGGATGCTCGTGCTCACCCCGTGATGCTAGGGGCCAGGGCCGCAAGGCGCATTCAGGTCAGCGAACCGGACTGTCCGACTGGCCGAACCTGCAGCTGTCGGGCAAGGCAGCCGGACTTCCCCGCTGTTCGCAACCGGCGACACCGGGCGAACCGGCGTCGACCTGACAGACCGTTCCGCCTCTCAAGCAGGCACTGACGCACTGTCAGAACCGCCAGCGCGTACTGAGGTGGCTGGTGTCGTCCTTGATGCCGATGGCGTAGGCCCGGCTCGGCTCGATCCGAAATACGGCGTACGGGGGCGGTCCCGCGGTGGGGGCGCCGAACGGGGCGTCAAAGGCATCACCCGCCACGGTGACTGGCCACCCGTACCTCTGGCGGTAAGCGACCGCCACTCGTTCAAGCGAATCTGCGTCGCGGACGCGACGGCCGGTTCCCTCCAAAATCAGATCGAACTCATCAGAGTGTGCTCCCACCGCGCATCGCGGGTCGTGCTCAAGGTTCTTGGCCTTCTGCGCAGCAGGACTCGAGGTGGTGTGCAGGGCACCGTCGGCCACGACCGCAAATACCGGTCGGATGCGTGGTGGGCCGGTCTTCCCGACGGTGGCGAACCAGAACCCTTCGGCACGAGCCAGGTGGTCTAATGCATGCGCCCATGGGAAGGCGGCCAAATCATCCCCACGAGCCTTCGCCTCGGCCAGAGTGGACGGCTCGTTGGCGATCGGCTCGCCAGACTGGGGCTCGTGCATGATGCCTATCTCCCATCGTGGATCACGGTGCGTCGACGGCTAGCTTTCGCCGTCATACTCTGCCTTGGCTATGGCCCATTCCGGGGCGCGGGACTTCGCGAGCCGCCTCTCCTCGGCTTCGTCGAACTCATACCACTCAACGCTCGGACGGTCCGGCAGGACGCCACGCAGGTACTCGCCGAGGAAGTGCAACGGACCCTCCCAGCCGAGCGCCGGGCTGTAGGTCTCCGCATCGGGGTCGAAGTGGAAGACGTCGGCGACTGACGCGTGTTCAAGCTCGAGCCACGTTGCATCTGGCCCATCCGGGGACAGACGCACCTCCACCTGGTCGCCGTCGTCACGACAGCCCGGCGGAACCCACTCCACCCGAAGCAAGTGCGGCGCGTCACACACGAGGATCTTGCCGCTGGCTTGCCCCTCGAAGGCGTACGTGCCGCCCTCGCGCAGATCGCCGCTGACCGGAAGGAAGAAGCGATCGATACGATCGGCTGTGGTGATGGCGTCCCACACGTCCTCAATGGATCCTTCGTATCGCCGCCTGAGCACAGCGGCTCGGGCAGCACCCTGAGCGATTCCCCGATCTCTCAAGCTCCGCTGCACCAGCATCAAGCTGGCGTCCTGGCTGGCAATCTCATTCACGACTGTTGTTTCCTTCCGAGTTGACTATGGTGCGTTGGGACGTGCGGCGTTCGCGCCGGCCGCGCTTCAGTTCTGTGGCCAAAGCGTCGAGTGGCTGGGTCCAGAACACCCGGAAGCCCTCGAGCCACCGGTCCACCTCCTGCAGCGGCGCCACCTCAATCGCGTAGAGCCGCCGCGTGCCCTCCCGACGCGCCGAAGCGAACCCGTTCTCCCGGAGCACTCGAAGGTGCCCCGACACGGTCGGCTGCGAAATCCCGAACTCCGAAGCCACGATCTCGCTGACCTCTCCGGCCGACAACTCACCGCCAGCCAGCAGCTCGATGATCCGGCGGCGGACCGGGTCACTCAAGACGTCGAAAGCGTGCACAGGACCTTGTATATCGGGTTGGCCCAATATAGGCAAGCGCCGAAGAACCCTTGGGACGCCAACTCACACGGGCTCCTTCGATTGCAAGCAGAAGTCGGGACTCGATACAGGGTCTGGTATCACGCCTGAAGGACACATGGAGGGCGGAAGAAGCCACCTCGGGAACTCGGAAGCGGAGTAGGCGCTCGCCTCACTGACTGCGCGGATCTGGCCGCGATCCGAGCGACACTAGGTTTGACTCCATGGGATCAAGATCGCAGCACATCAGCATCGGGATCGATCGACCAGCCACGGTGGTCTATGACGTCGCAGCAGATCCGCTCAACCTGCCCAAGTGGGCGACAGGCCTCGCCGGCGCAAGGGTTGAGCAGGACGGCGATCAGTGGTTCACGGAATCCCCGATGGGGCGGGTCACGTTCACATTCGCGCCGCGCAACGACTTCGGCGTACTGGACCACGACGTCACGTTGCCGTCCGGGGAGACGGTCCACAACGCGCTACGGGTCATCAGCGACGGCAATGGGTGCGAAGTGACCTTCACCCTTCGACAACGCCCGGAGATGTCCGATGACGAGTTCAGGCGTGACGCCGACGCCGTGGGCAAGGACCTGGCCGCGCTGAAGTCTCTCGTGGAGACTGATTGAGCCGAACGAGCATCTCAGCCCGGCTGAGCGGCCACTCCGAACCAGGTGTCCAGAGCCCGAGGCAGCTCTGGGTCCGTGAGGTCCCCTGCCCAGGCGACATGCCCGTCGGGTCGGATCAGGACCGCCGGGGGCGCAGCGACCTCGCCGATGACCGGGAGCTCCCACGCGCCATCGTGCGTGGCGTCGACCAACCGGACCCGATCCGCCCAGGGAGAGATGTCGAAGCCGCCGGGTTCGCCGAGGTCGAGGAGCACGGGCCGGGCGTCGTGCAACAGGGTGTGCACGCGCGTGGGACCGTCCGCCGTTCGCAGGTCGAGGTCGGGCATGCGCCAACCGAGTAGCGGGTGCCCCTCTCCGAGCTCGTAGTGGATGTCGAGACCGGAGATCATTCCTACGATTCGCCTGCGCGGCTCGTCCATGTCCAGCTGTTCCAGCATGGTCTCTCGGAGCGCCTTGCTGCGTTCGTCGGTGCGGAGAAGCGCCACCTGCGCCATGGTGTTGCGCAGGACCCGGGCACCGACCGGGTGGCGTTCGGCGTGGTAGGTGTCCAGGAGGCTCTCGGGTGAGGTCTTCTTGACCACCTGGGCGAGCTTCCATCCCAGGTTCACGGCATCCTGCACACCGGTGTTGAGGCCCTGCCCACCCTGCGGGCCGTGCACGTGCGCCGCGTCGCCCGCCAGCAGCACGCGTCCTTCGCGGTAGGAGGCTGCCTGCCGGCACATGTCGCTGAACCGGGAGATCCACGTGGGGCTGTGCACCCCGTAGTCCGTCCCGTACGCCGCGACGAGGGCGTCCCTGAGGTCCTGCAAGGTGGGTTCCCGGGAGCCCTCGACGTACTCCTCGAGCAGCACGACCCGGTACGGCCCTCCGGGCTCCGCTGGGTTGACGGGCCCGAGGCCACCGCCCTCGGGGCGCATGCCGACCTCCGGGTCCTCGTCCATCTCGGCCTCGGCGATCAGGAAGCTGGCCGTCGGATCCCACCCCGGGAAGTCGATGCCTGCTGCCTTGCGGACCACGCTGCGACCCCCGTCGCAGCCGACAAGGTACGCCGCCCGCAGGGACTGCCCGTCGGACACCTCGACGTCGACGCCGGTGTCGTCCTGCGCGAAGCCCGTCACCTCGCGTTCGCGAAGGACCGGAACCTCCAGGTCTTCCACCCAGCCGGCCAAGATGCGCTCGAAGTCGCTCTGCCAGAGCCCGAGCATGCAGTTGTGGCGACTGGGGAAGTCGCTGATGTCGAGGAAGGTTCCCGCGTAGCCCACGAATGGTTGCCGCTTCCCCGCCGAGATGAATCGTTCTGCGACGCCACGTTGGTCGAGCATCTCGATGGTGCGGGCGTGCAGTCCCCCGGCCCGTGATCCGTCGAGCTCCTGACTGGCGCGGCGTTCGACGATGACGACGTCGACCTCGGCCAACGCCAGCTCGGCCGCCAACATCAGTCCGGTCGGGCCACCGCCCGCGATCACCACCTGCATGACAACTCCCGCTCCTTGTCAGTGAGGGCATCAGTCCGTGAGCCGCCTGGCCTGTTTCACCTCGCGCGCGAACGCCCAGGCGTCCGCCAGGGGACCAACGTGGCCCAGCTTGTCGGGGTTGGCCACCGAGCGGATCGTCTGGATCCGTCCGTCCAGTACGTCGAGCGTCACCGTGCCGGCGACCTTGCCGTCCCGATCGCGCAGGATCGCGCCCGGCTGCCCGTTCATCTCGCGCGGCTCCACGCTCGCGTCGATCCGGGCGAGCAGCGGGAAGACCGACGCGAGGACGCGGGCCACGTTGTCGACACCGACCACGCTCCTCGCCAGCGCAGGCGCGTTGCCTCCCCCATCCCCGACCATCTCCACGTCGGCAGCGAGCAGCTCCCTCAGTCCGTCGAGGTCGCCATCCCGGAGCGCATCGAAGAACCGCGCGGCCAGCTCCTCGCGTTCCCGCCGGTCCGCCTCGAACCGGGGGCGCCCATCGTCCATGTGGCGGCGCGCCCGGACGCCCAGCTGGCGGCAGGCCGCCTCGGACCTGCCGACGGCCGAGGCGATCTCGGGAAAGCCGAACCCGAACACGTCCCGGAGCACGAAGACCGCCCGCTCGAGCGGGCTGAGCCGCTCGAGCAGCAACAGGGCGGCCATCGACAGCGAGTCTGCCAGCTCGGCCGAACGCGCAGGATCCTCGTAGGGGTCGGTGAGCAACGGCTCGGGCAGCCACTGCCCGACGTACTCCTCCCGCCGGACGCGTGCCGATCGCAGTACGTCGATCGAGACCCGGGTGACCACCGCCGAGAGGAAGGCCTTGGTCGACCTGGGTTGCGTCGGGGACGACTCGTAGCGCAGCCAGGCCTCCTGGACCGCGTCCTCCGCCTCGGCCACGCTGCCCAGGATCCGGTAGCTGATCGCGAACAGCAGCGGGCGCAGCCCCTCGAACTCCTCGTCGCGGGTCACGGGACCCCTGCCCCTGACATCTCAGCCTTGAAACCCTGCCGCCACGACGGGTAACGCAGCTCCCAGCCGAGCTCGCGCTTCGCCTTGGCGTTGGAGAAGCCACGCCCCTCGGTCATGATGCCCACCGCCATCTCGCCAGCCAGCAGCCGGACCAGCCATGCGGGGACCCGACGCGGCGGCTTGGCCCCGACGCACTCCGCGAGGTAGGGCAGCCATTCGCTGATAGGTGCCGGCTCGTCGTCGACGATGTTGAACACGCCCTTGGCCTTCTGCTCCACCGCGAGGACCGTGGCGCCCGCCGCGTCGTCGATGTGCACCCACGAGACGTAGCCGGTGCCACCCCCGACGAGCGGGAGCAGCCGCTTTCGCACGAGCTCGACCTGGTCGTCGTGGGCACCGGGCCCGTAGAACCCGCCGTAGCGCAGGACCGCGCCACCCGATCTGACCACCACGTCCTCGAGATGGTTGATCGCCTTCGTCCCCTCGATCATCTCGAGCGGATCCTCCTCGGTCTTCACCCATCCGCCCTGGCGCAGGCCGTTCATGCTGGCGTGGCTCTGCGTCACGACGTGGGAGACACCGGTCGCCTCGGCCGCAGCAAGCAGATGGTCGATCCCCTCGCTGCGGAGCCGGTTGGTGGCTGCGAAGAAGCGGTCGGCCCTCCGCAGGTTGGGCTTGCCGGCGTGCGCCTCGGACAGGCCCGTCATCTGGTTCACGATCGCGTCCGGCCGGGCCGCGGCCACGGCCTCGCCGACCGACGCGCCATCCAGCCCGTCCATCACGACACCTGTGGCGCCCAGCTGCGCCAGCAGCGCCAGCTTGTCCGCGCTGGTCGTAGTCGCGGTCACTTCGTGCCCCTGGGCCACCAGCTGCGGCACCAGACGCCGCCCGATGACCCCGGTCCCACCTGCAACGAACACTCGCATCACGTCACCATTCTCCCAATCCGGTATTGCCTCTTGCCATCAAGACGAGACAGCCCGGCTGCCTGTGACATGGGTGACGGCGCGCCGGACACGATTGCTGAGTCCCCCGACGAGTGCCTCGAGTGGACCCCGTCTGTGCACCAACGCGAAGAGGGCGCCGATGACGAGCGCGACGGTGACCTGTCCGAAGTACGTCGAGGTCGTCTGCCCGTCCCACAGGTCGTCGCGAACAAAGACATGAGCGGTGTAGAGCGTGAGTGTCATCGCGCCGGCGCCGAAGAGCACCGCGGTGAACGACGGGAGCAGGCGGCCCAGCACCAGGCAAAGGGCAAGGACGATGAGGGCGCTGCCGATCGTCTGGGCCAGGTCGAAGGGCGTGGCCGAGTGGGGTGCCCGGACTGCCAGCCACCACCACGTGTCCGTGGGCGTGCTGCCGAACGACCCGCGGGCCAGGGCGAACTCCAAGCGCTCGGGTGAACCCATCGAGTCAGTGAGCTTCTCGTGCACCTCGGGTTTGCTGACCAGTGCGTCAGACACGACAACCGACGCGGCCACGAACACCCCGCCGACCGACGCGAGGAGAGCCGGAGCCCGCCACCGGGTCAGGTCGGTGCGGCCGATCGCCATCCCGACCAGCAGGTAGGTCAGCCAAGGCACCGCCGGGTAGTAGCCGGTGAAGGTCAGCTCGGCGAGCAACCGGCCGAGGTCGCCGAGCGACTCGAAGGACGGGCTGTCGAACCCGCGTGGAGGAAGCTGCGGCCGCATCAGGTGTGCGACCACGGGGCCAAGGAGGAGCCACCCGCCTGCGAGCGCGACCAGCCAACCCGTCCGGAGCATCAGGAACGGGATCCCGAGCACGAAGAGGACGCCGTAGTAGGTCAGGATCACCGCGATCCCCGTGTCGAACCCTCCGAGGGCCAGCCCGATCACGGCGATCAGGACCGCGCGTACGACGACCCCTGCAGCCGCCGCCACGAATGGCCGGCCCCGAACCGGTGTGGTCCGCCCGGTGGTCAGCGCCAGGCTGACGCCCGCGAGCACCGCGAACAACGCCGAAGCGCGGCCACCCGCCAGGGACTGGGCGAAGGTGAGGTCAGACGTGCCGTTCTCGAACGCCGGCAGGATGTGCGTCGCCATCATGCCGGCGAGCGCGACGAACCGGGCGATGTCGACACCGACGACACGAGCCGGCGACAGGGAGGCCGTCACGCCTCGATCGTGCCAGCCGGGGACTCAGTCTCCGAGGATTTGGGTGGAGAGCACCGAGTTCGGCGAGAACACCGAGCGACGGTCCTCGGAGTCGCCCGTCGGACGGACGTACTCGAATCCCGAGGTGGTCACCAGTGCCCACGACTCGGGCTCGGACGAGTGGCCCAGGGCCGCGCTGAACTCACCTGCCCAGACGGCCAGCGCGGCCTCTGCGCACTGGACGTGCGACGGCGGGAAGTGGAACGCGTTGCTGTCAGCCTCCAGGCCGCTGCCCAGGAAGGCCACCGGCCGCGCGAGACTCTCCCCGCACACCCCGCAGATCCTGCTCAGCGCGCACTGGGTGACCTTGCGACGGTCGAGCCCGAGCTCCCCCATGCTCGCGAACGGGAGGTCGGTCACGCGGAGGCCTTCGAGGTCCATCCACCCGTCTCGGTACGACGCTCCGGGCGGTCTGCGTCGCTGCGACGGCCACGCGGGACTTCCGGCGTCTCCGGGTAGTCGTGCCGGTTGGGGTCGGTGAACTTGTTCGGCAACGCGAGCTTGTTGATCGTGCGCAGCGCCTGGCCGTACTGCTTGTAGAGCGGTCCCGTCGTGTACGGGATGCCGTACTTGTCGCACAGCGGTCGCACGCGGTCGCTGATCTCGGCGTAGCGGTTGCTCGGCAGGTCGGGGAACAGGTGGTGCTCGATCTGGTATCCGAGGTTCCCGGACAGGATGTGCAACAGCGGGCTCCCAGTGAAGTTGGCCGACCCGAGCATCTGGCGGAGGTACCACTCCGCCCGCGTCTCGTCCTCGACCTCTTCCTCGGTGAAGTGCAGTGCCCCGTCGGGGAAGTGCCCGCAGAAGATGATCATGTAGGACCACAGGTTGCGCGCCAGGTTCGCCAGGCCGTTGGCCGCGGCGGTGTGCAGGAAGGCCGGACCCGTGAGAGCCGGGAAGAAGATGTAGTCCTTGCCGATCTGCTTGCGGATCTTGCGCCCGATCTGCGCGAGCTGCTTCTTCATCAGCTCGGGGTCCTTCTCGCGCTTACGGATCGCCTCGATGTCGAGGTCGTGCAGCGCGACACCCCACTGGAACAGTGATGCGAGCAGCGCGTTGTAGACGGGCTGGCCCAGGTTCACCGGGTGCCACTTCTGCTCGCGGGCCATCCGCAGGATGCCGTAGCCGATGTCGTTGTCGAACCCGAGCACGTTGGTGAACTGGTGGTGCACGTAGTTGTGTGAGTGCTTCCACTGCTCGGCCGGCTGTGCGGTGTCCCACTCCCAGGTGCTGGAGTGGATCTCGGGGTCGTTCATCCAGTCCCACTGGCCGTGCATGACGTTGTGGCCGATCTCCATGTTCTCCAGGATCTTGGCCAGGCCGAGCATCGCCGCGCCCGCGAAGAACGCCGGCTTGTACTTGCTGGCGAACAGGGTGATCCGGCCGGCCGCGGCGAGACGGCGCTGGATGGTGATCATCCGGTTGATGTACGCCGCGTCGTCGTCGCCGCGAGACTCCTCGATGTCGGCACGGATCGCGTCGAGTTCCCGTCCGAGCTCCTCCACCTCCTCGGTCGTGAGGTGGGTGTACTCCTTGACGTCTGCGATTGCCATGTCGCTCCTTCGCTGTTCGTCGTACTCAGATGTCCAGCGTGAGGTCACCGGCTGCTGCAGTGACACACGTCTGGATGGGTTCGTTCGGTCCCGAGGTCTCTTCGCCGCTGCGCAGGTCACGCACCGTGCCCTCGACCAGGGTCAGCGTGCAGGTGTGACAGATGCCCATGCGACAGCCGTAGGGCATCCCGATGCCGGCTTCCTCACCGGCCTCCATCACCGTGGTTGCCCCGTCGGCCTCGGTGGTCTTGTTCGAGTTGCGGAAGGTGATCGTGCCGCCCTCGGCGCCGTCACCGCCGAGCTCGAGGGTGAACCGCTCGAGGTGCAGCTCGTCCTCGAGGCCGGCCTTCTCCCAGTGCTCCTCCGCCGCGTCGAGCATCGGCGCCGGACCGCATGCCCAGGTCTCGCGGTCCTTCCAGTCCGGGCAGACCCGGTCGAGGTCGGCCATCTCGAGCATGCCGTCGGAGTCGGTGTGCTGCTCGTGCAGCACCAGCTTCTCGTGCTTCTCACTGAGCTCGCGCAGCTCGTCGCGGAAGATCATCCGGTCCGCGGTCGGTGAGCTGTAGGCGACGACGACGTCAGGCATCGTGCCGCGGCGGTCGAGGGTGCGGAGCATCGCCATCACCGGCGTGACCCCGCTGCCGGCGACAAGGAAGAGGATCTTCTCGGGCGGAGGCTCGGGGAGCACGAAGTCGCCGTTGGGCGCAGCCAGCCGGATGATGGTGCCCGGCTCGAGCCCGGAGACGAGGTGCTCGGAGAGGAAGCCCTCCGGCATCGCGCGGACGGTGATCGAGATGTTGCCGCCGGCCTTCTTGGGCGGGGACGACACCGAGTAGGAACGCCAGTGGAACTTGCCCTTGACCTGGATCCCGATCCCGACGTACTGCCCGGGCTTGTGGTCGTAGTGCCACCCCCAGCCAGGACGGATCACGATCGTGGCCGCGTCCTCGGTCTCGGGGACGACCTCCTCCACCCGGCCGCGCAGCTCCCGCGCGGTCCACAGCGGGTTGATCAGCGAGAGGTAGTCATCAGGGTGGAGCGGAGTGGTGAGCCGGGCGCCGATCTTGCGCACTCCAGCCCAGGAGACCCTCTCTGCGACCATGCGTCCGTTTCCTCCTGTTGTGGTGAGCCGACCTAGGTCAGTGAACAGTCGTGCACTGGACAAGTCAACCCCCGGTCTCTTGAGCCGGTCACTACGCTGAAGCCATGAGCTATGAGGTCACCAAGAGCGACGCCGAGTGGCGCGACGAACTCTCCCCCGAGGAGTTCCACGTGCTGCGCGAGGCGGGCACCGAACGCCCCTTCACCGGCGAGTACACCGACACCAAGACCGTCGGCGTGTACAACTGCCGCGCCTGCGGCACCGAGCTGTTCCGGTCCGAGACCAAGTTCGACTCCCACTGCGGGTGGCCGTCGTTCTTCGCTCCCCTGGCCGAGGAGCGGGTGGAGTACATCGAGGACCGTTCGATGGGCAGCGTGCGCACGGAGGTGCGCTGCGCCAACTGCGGCTCACACCTCGGCCACGTCTTCGAGGGCGAGGGCTACGGGACGCCCACCGACCAGCGCTACTGCATCAACTCGGTGTCGCTGACCCTGACGGAAGCACCGGTCACGGAAGGGCGCTGAGCAGCTCGGTCGGCGACCGCCGGCGCCCGGTGTAGAACGGCACCTCCTCGCGCACGTGCCGACGCGCGTCCGAGGCACGCAGGTGGCGCATCAGGTCGACGATGCGGTGCAATTCGTTGGCCTCGAAGGCCAGCATCCACTCGTAGTCGCCGAGCGCGAAGCTGGCGACGGTGTTGGCACGCACGTCCTTGTACTCGCGCGCCATCTGTCCGTGCTCGGCGAGCATGCGGCGGCGCTCGGAGTCCTCGAGGAGGTACCACTCGTAGGAGCGCACGAACGGGTAGACGCACACGTAGTCGCCCGGCTCCTCACCGGCGAGGAACGCCGGGATGTGGCTCTTGTTGAACTCCGCCGGCCGGTGCAGGGCAACTTGCGACCACACCGGGTCGAGGCGCCTGCCGAACGTCGTACGCCGTAGCCGCTGGTAGGCCTCCTGCAAGGGCTCGATCTCCTCGGCGTGCCACCAGACCATCAGGTCGGCGTCCGCTCGGAGGCCGCTGAGGTCATAGATGCCGCGGACCAGGGTGTCGTCGGCCTCGAGCTTGGCGACCAGCTCCTCGAGCTCGCGCGCCTCTGCGTCGCGGTCGGCTTCCTCGCCGAGAACGTCGCGCAGGCTGAACACCGACCACATCGTGTAACGGATGCTGTCGTTGAGCTCGCGGGCCTTCTTGCCGGTGGCGGTCATGGGTCCATTCTTGCAAGGTCCTGAAGCACCTTGGCAGCCGCCAGGCCCGCCGAGGAGATGCAGGCGGGGATGCCGATGCCGTCGTACGCCGAACCGCAGACCGCCAGACCCGGGATCGCGTCGAGCTCGCGCCGGACGGAGGCGACCCGGTCGAGGTGACCGACGGCGTACTGCGGCAGGGCACCGCCCCAGCGCTGGACGTGGCTGTCGGCCGGCCGTGCCGACAGCCCAACCGCGTCGGTGAGGTCCCTCAGCGCGAGCTCGACGAGCTCCTCGTCGCTGGCCTGGAGCGTCCTCTCCTCGCGGTGGCGTCCGAGGGAACACCGCAGCACCAGCATCTCCTCGCCCGTCGCCGCTCCGGCCGCGCGCACCCAGTCCCACTTGGCGAAGGAGAAGGTCGAGGCCTTCACCGCCCGGCCGTCGACCGGGGGCACCAGGAACCCTGAACCTGCCACCTGCGGGAACGCGCGCACAGGGAAGGCCAGGGTGACGATGGCCATCGAGGCGTACTCGATGCGCGCCAGCGTGAGTGCGGCCGTGGGGGCGACATCACTGAGCAGTCGAGCGGTGCTCCGCGCCGGGGTGGCGAGTATGACGGCGTCGGCCCGCACCACCTCGGGGTCGCGAGTCGAACCGACCACGAGGTTCCAGCCTCCCTCCGGGCGCCGGGCCAGGTCACGGACCGTGGCCCCGGTCCGCACGGTGGCGCCCGAAGCGGTGGCAAGTGCTCCCGGCAGGCGGCCCACTCCTCCGCGGATGCCGGCGAACACCGGCACGTCGGTGCCAGGGTCGGGGGGTGGCATCGCCGTGACAGCGGCCCGGACCAGGGAGCGTTCGTGCTCGAGCAGCGCCACCATCTGGGGTACGGCGGCCCGGGCCGAGATCTCGCGGGCGTGGCCGGCGTAGACACCGCCCAGGAGTGGCTCCACCAGCCGGTCGACGACCTCCTTGCCGAGGCGTTCCTCGACCAGGTCGCCGATGCTGATGTCGCGGTCGCCCAGCTCGGTGGGCGGCAGCACGGTGTCCAGCGCTGCGCGCGCGAGTCCCTTGGCCGAGATGACACCGTCCAGGGCACGCAGGTCGAGCGGAACGCCCATCATCGTGCGCGGCAACGGGACCAGACGTCCCCGGTTCCACAGGTTCGCCGCAGTGGTGGCCGGATGCACCAGGTCGGCCTCGAGGCCAACCTCCACCGCAAGACCGACGGCCTCGGGTCGGCGGTTGAGCATCGCCTCGGCACCGACGTCGACGACGACGCCACCGACCTCGGCCGTGTGCAGGCTGCCACCGATGCGAGCGGATGCCTCGAGCACCAGGACCTCGGCCCCGGGCAGGTCTCGGCCGATCCGGTGCGCGGCCGCGAGCCCGGCGACGCCGGCGCCGACGACGGCGACACGGAGGGTCCTCGAGGGCTCGGGCATTGCGAAAGCGTGGCACAGCCGAGGGGAACCGAACCCGGGTGGGCCGCGTCACAGAGCCATGAACTCGATGCCGCGGGCCGCGCTGGCCGTCCCACTCATGTTGCTGGTCGCGCTGCTCGCCGGTTGCGGTGGCGGTTCCGCCAACGACGCCAGCTCGGACGGAGGAAGCACGGGCGAGGACCAGTCGGCGACTGAGCCCGCGCCCGCCGGCCCCGGTGCGCCGGACACCGCCGCTCGCAGCAGCTTGTCAGACGGGGACACGGGTGCGAAGCAGGCAGTCGCGACCGCCCCGATCACCCGACAGGTCATCTCCACCGGGCAGATCTCGATGCACGCCAAGTCGATCAGCCGGGCTCGTGCCGAGCTCATGGGCCTGCTCAACTCGTGGCGCGGCGTCATCGCCGACGAGCAGACGAACAGCGACGAGAAGGGCCGCATCGTCGACTCCACGCTGACCCTCCGGGTGCCCACCGCGAAGTTCGCCGAGGCGATGGACGCGTTCGACCGGTTCGGCGAGGTCGAGCAGCGGACCAGCAAGTCCGAGGACGTCACCACCCAGGTGATCGACAACGCTGCCCGGGTGCGGGCCGCCGAGCGCAGCATCCGCCAGATCGAGGCGTTGCTGAGCAGGGCGGAGGAGCTCAGCGACATCATCGCGATCGAGTCCGACCTCGCCCGGCGTCAGGCCGACCTCGACTCCTTGAAGTCGCAGCAGGCCTGGCTCCAGGACCAGACCTCGCTGAGCACGATCACCGTCTTCCTCAGCCGGGACGGTGACCGGAAGCCGGACGACGACGAGGCGCGCGGGTTCCTCGCCGGGCTCGCGGACGGCTGGTCGGCCCTGAAGGGCGCGACCGTGGTGGCCCTCACCGGCGTCGGAGCCGTGCTCCCGTTCGCACTGCTGATGGTCCTGCTCGGCGTACCGCTGTGGCTGGTCGTACGACGCCGGGGCGGCGCCCCCGTCAGCGCCGAGAGTGCTCCTGCACAAAGTGCGTGAGCCTGGCGAGCTGGTCGGGGTCGGTGGACGGGATCACGCCGTGACCGAGGTTGAAGATGTGACCCGGCGCCGCGGCCCCGGCGTCCAGCACATCGCGGGCGCGACCGAGCATGACCTCGGTGGGCGCGAACACGAGCGTGGGGTCCAGGTTGCCCTGTACGACGCGGCCACCGACGCGCTCGATGCCGGCCGCGAGCGGCACCCGCCAGTCGACCCCGACGACGTCCGCGCCGGCCACGCCCATCAGGTCGAGGATCTCGCCGGTGCCGACCCCGAAGTGGATGCGTGGCACGCCCGTGCGGCCGATCCGCTCCAGCACGCGGGCTGAGTGCGGCATCACGTGCAGGATGTAGTCCTCGCGCGTCACGGCCCCCGCCCAGGAGTCGAACAGCTGCACGGCCGATGCGCCCGCCCCGACCTGCACCTCGAGGTAGGCGGCCGCGATGCCGGAGATCTTGCGCATCAGCGCGTCCCAGACCTCGGGGGCTCCGAACATCAGCGCCTTCGTCTTGGCGTGCTCCTTGGACGGCCCGCCTTCGACGAGGTACGACGCCACGGTGAACGGGGCGCCGGCGAAGCCGATCAGCGGCGTGTTCCCCAGCTCGCCGACCAGACCCTGCACCGCCTCGGTGATGTAGGGGACGTGGTCCGGGGTCAGGTCCGGGATCGCCGCGACATCGGCCAGCGTGCTCACGGGGTTGGCGACGACGGGTCCGACCCCGGGCACGATGTCGAGGTCGACGCCGACCGCCTTCAACGGCAGCACGATGTCGGAGAAGAAGATCGCCGCGTCCACGCCGTACCGCCGGACGGGCTGCATCGTGATCTCCACGACGAGCTCCGCGCGCATGCACGAGTCGAGCATCGTGATGCCCTCGCGCACCTTGAGGTACTCCGGCAACGACCGCCCGGCCTGACGCATGAACCACACGGGAGTGTGCGATGCCGGCTCGCTCCTGGCCGTCTTCAGGAAGGCTGATTCGTGCAGGTCTGGGTTGGTCGTGGAAGCGGCCGGCATGGGCCGATCTTCGCAGGTCAGGCGGCGAGTCGGGTCCCCGGGACCAGCCAGTCGGCCTAACCTGTCGACATGGCGGCACCCGAACAGCCCCGCATCGAGCCACCGACGGCTCCTCCGGAGTTTCGTCGCGCAGTGACCCAGCTGAAGGCTGCGAAGTTCCGTGCCGAGCTGTTCGTCGAGGCCATGCCGGCGCCGCAGCGGATCGCCCCGTTCGCCTCCGCTCTGTCCGCCGATGTGACGGTGGACGGCGAGGAGGTCGGCTCGGGTCGCATCGTCGTACTCCACGACCCCGCGGGCAACGACGCGTGGGCCGGCACCTTCCGCTGTGTTGCCTATGCGCGCGCCGAGATCGACCCCGAGCTGGTCAGTGACCCGATGCTGGCGGGGGTCGGCTGGAGCTGGCTCACCGAGGCACTCGAGGCCCATGGCGCGGAGTACGCCGTGCCCTCGGGCAGCGTCACGTGTGTCAGCTCCGAGAGCTTCGGCGGGATGGCCGACGAGGCACCCACGGCCCAGCTGGAGATCCGCGCGTCCTGGTCGCCCGTCGGCGACCTCACCGCCCACGTCGAAGCATGGGGCGAGCTGCTTTGCACCGCGGTCGGGCTCCCGCCGGTGCCGGAGGGTGTGGCCACGATGCCCTCCCGACGTGGACAACGTGGCCCGGGCTGATGGCGGAGGAGCCCACCGAGCCGCGCGCACCCACCGACCAGCAGCCCCCTGACGACCCTGTCGAGGAGGCACCCCCCGTCCCCCTGCTCACGCTGCGCGACGGACTCCCCGAGATCACCGAGACCGAGGCCCAGCTCGCTGACGTCGTCAGCCGGGTCGCTGCCGGCACCGGCCCGATCGCGCTGGACGCCGAACGCGCGTCGGGCTACCGCTACTCGCCTCGGGCCTACCTGATCCAGCTGCGGCGCGAGGGCTCCGGCAGCGCCCTCATCGACCCGATCCAGTACGACGACCTGACCGCGCTGCACGACGCGATCGGTGACGCGGAGTGGATCCTGCACGCCGCCAGCCAGGACATCCCGTGCCTGCGCGAGGTGGGTCTCGTGCCCACCAGGCTCTTCGACACCGAGCTGGCCGCCCGCCTGTTGGGCTACCCGCGGGTGGGCCTGGCCACGCTGGTGGAGGTCATCATGGGCCGCCGCATGCGCAAGGAGCACTCCGCGGTGGACTGGTCGAAGCGGCCACTCCCCAAGCCGTGGCTGGAGTACGCCGCGCTGGACGTGGAAGTGCTGCTCGAGCTGCGCGAGGTGATCGTCGCCGAGCTCGAGGAGTCCGGGAAGACCGAGTGGGCGGCTCAGGAGTTCCAGCACCTGATCGACCACGTGCCGCCCCCCAGGCAGGACCCCTGGCGGCGTACGTCCGGCATCCACAAGGCGAAGGGCCGCCGCGCCCTGGCCGCCGTACGCGAGCTCTGGACGACGCGGGACGAGATCGCCCAGCAGCGCGACACCACACCCGGGCGCCTGGTCCCCGACTCGTCGCTGATCATCGCCGCCAACACGATGCCGGCGACCACGGCCGACCTGTTGGACACCCAGGGGTTCCATGGCCGTGGCGCCAGGAGGTACGCCGAACGCTGGCTGGCAGCACTTGAACGGGCACGCCAGCTGCGCGACAACGAACTGCCTCCACTGACCGTCCGGTCCGAGGGTCCTCCGGCCCCGCGGGTGTGGGCCGAGCGCGACCCCGTTGCAGCGGCCCGGCTGAGCACTGCGCGGGAGCTGGTGAACGTCTTCGCCGAGGAGCGCAAGGTGCCGGTGGAGAACCTGCTCACCCCGGACTACCTGCGGCGGGTGCTCTGGAAGCCTCCCTCGGCGGACCGCGCAGAGATGGAGGCGGCCGTCACCGCGGAGCTGCAGAGCTTCGGCGCCCGGCCATGGCAGATCGAGATCATCGCGCCGATGCTGTCCCAGGCGATCCTCGACCCCAAGAAGCCGTCTGCCTCCTAGGGGCTCGGGCTCTCGCTCGGGACCGGTGCCTTGGACGGGTCGAACAGCGGCACCGAGGCCTCGTCGATCGCCTCCAGCCGCTCCTGCAGCGGCAGGATCACGGGGTCGTAGAACAGCCTGGTGAACTCGCGCGCGACAACTGGTTTCACGAACGGCCAGCGGGGTGTGGTGGGCAGCAACCGGGTGTCGCGCACCTCGCGACCGAACACGTCGGCGTTCAGGGGGTACTCACCGCTCTGCAGGAAGGCTTCGTCGCCGACCACGTCGAGGTTGGCCGGCATGATGTAGCCGGTGGCCGCCAGGGTCCTTGCGCCCTCGTCGGAGATGACCGCCGCCAGGAAGTCGGCGGCCTTTGACGTCTGCTCCGACTCCGAGGAGATGCAGAGACCGGACATGTTCGCGATCGTGGCGCCACTGGAGAGCCGCGGCAACGGCATCACGTTGAAGCTGAGTCCTTCCTGCTCGCGCAGCACCGGCGTCAGGTCGCGGTGGCCGAGGATCATGCCGAGGCTGCCCTCCTTGAACCGCTCCAGCGGGGGTTTGCTCCGGAGCGCGGCCTGGTTGAAGGTCACCGCCGGGTCGCGCACCAGCTCCAGGAGCTCCTCCAGTGCGCCGGCCGCGGGGCCCTCCGACAGGGTCAACCGGGTCGGCTCGTCGAAGTCGTCGACGATCTCCCCACCGTCGGACCAGACGAACGGGGCGACCTGCTCGATGTCGGGTGCGATGTAGAGGCCGCGTACGCCGGGACGGCGCGGCTGCAGCGCAGCACGGCGGAACTCCTCGAGGTTCCAGCCGTCCTCCTGGGTGACCGGGTTGCTTCCGGGCTCGGCGATCTGGGTCAGGTCGATCAGCCGTTGGTTGAAGTAGACGACCAGGGGCGAGACGTCCAGGGGCATGCACTGAAGTGCCGCGTCGGCGCTGAACGCCTCCAGTCCGTTGCGGGTGTAGCCGTCGCCGAAGTCGACCTCGCGATCTGCCAGCAGGTCGTCGACCCGGCGTACTGCCTTCTCCTCGGTGAGTTCGGCAAGGTCGTCGTGGTCCATCAGGAAGACGTCAGGTGACTCACCCTTGGCCCTCGCAGTCCGCAGCCCAGCCATCGCCTCGAGGTGGGTGTCGTAGGCCTGAACTGCGACCTTCGTATTCGGGTGCTGCACCGTGTAGCTGGCGGCGATCGTCTTGTAGGCCTCGAGCACCGGCTCCGGGCCGTAGACCGCGAAATTGATCACCGTAGGGCCCGTCGGGGTGGCGGACGGGTCAGTCTTGGGCGGGTCGTCGTTGGAGGCGCAGCCTGCTGCGATCAGGCCGACCGCGACGACAGCAGCCACGGCCTTTCCGACCGACGAACTGACCAGCATGTGCAACCCCTGCGCCTTCCCCGATGGTGCCAGGCGTCGCACCTGCGAACCCGCCTCTGTCATCCGACCCTGAGACGCCACGATATCGGGACACGCCACGCGAAGGTGACCCGCCGTGCGGCAGCGGTGCGTGGCTCTACGCTGACGACATGTCAACGACTCGGATCAGGGCGGCCATCGGTGCAGTCGCCGCCAGCGCCGTCGTGCTCAGCGGTGCGCTAGCCGGCTGCTCGGTCTCAGCCGACGACGAGCCGGAGCCAAAGCAGAGCACGGGCAAGTCCGAGCCCACCGAGGAGCCGACCGACGAGCCGACCACGACCCCGTCGGCCGAGCCCACTCCTGAGGCGCCGGCATCGACCACGACGCTGCCGAGCCCGGAGGCCGCATTGCTGGCCGCCGCCGAGATGCCACAGCTGAACGACACCACGCCCTGGACCCAAGGCAGCACGGGCGACCCGGGCGCCAGGACCTTCGGACTGTGCCAGCAGTACGACACGCTGACCATCGGCGCCCTGAGCACCGTCGAGCGCTCCTTCACGGCCGGCAAGGACACCGCAGGCATCCTGGTCGCCGAGTTCCCCGACGCGCAGAACGCCGTGCGCGCGAGCAAGGTCATCGAGGCCTGGCAACGCGAGTGCCGTGGCCTGATCAAGGGCACCAACGTCAAGGTGCGGCCGATCACCGACGTGGCCGTCCCCCAGGGCAAGGGCTGGTGGTACCTCGTCAGCTTCGAGCGCCGCGGCACCGGCCACTTCCACTCCCTGGGGATGGCGCTCTCCGGCACCCGGATGGCGTTGGTCCGGATGGACCACGACGGGCAGGACCACAACTACGAGCCGGGGATGGACCCCGTCGAGCTGGCGGTCAAGGCAGTGTCGGCGAGACTGGGCCCATGAGCACCCCAACGAACCACTCGCTGCGCTCGCGCTTCGCCGGGGACCCCGCATGACCGAGCGTCGTCACCACCGACCACGATTCCCCGGAGCCAAGCACTTCGAGGCGATCGAGGGCGAGGTCGACCCGGCGACGCTCAGCGAAGCGGCCGACCGCGCCGCGGCAGCACTGGTGCGCGGCGCCCGCGACCAGGCCGACGAAGCCCTGGTGGCGCGGGTGGTGCACCTCGCCGACTCCGAGGGGCTCGAGACCCTGGCCGAGCTCTGGGCCGGCGCTCCGGCCGACTCACTGGCCGGCGCGCTGTGGCGTCTCTACCTGCTCCGCAGCTGGGTGTACGCCGACCCGCAGACCGCCGCGGTGGAGTTCGACCGGGGCCGGCACCACGTACCCGTCGCCGAGGTCATCTCCGGCGTGGTCGAGCCGCCCGGTCCTGACGAGGTCCGGGCCCTGGTCGACCAGGTGCTCGGCGGTGTCGTGGTGGGCGACTTCGCCGACACCTTGTTCCGGGCCGCCGCGTTCGCCCGGGTCGCCGCCGCCGGGCGGGTGCACAGTGGCCCCGAGGAGTCGGCCAACGGCTCGTCGTACGCCTCGGACGTGTCGGCCTCGCGCCTGCTCACGATGGCCGACCAGCTCGAGCGCGCGGCACACCTCGAGATCACCGGCTCGCTTGGCTGACGAGTATGGGTTCGGCTTGTAGAGTCGTCCCTGCGCCGGGCCGCGGCAGCCCCGGGTCCCACATAAAGCCGCCTCGAGCGGCCACGCGCCGTGAGGCGCTCCCGGCCCGGCGCACCAACCAGGCTCACGCTCGGAGGTGTGGTGGAGATGCGGTTCCGGCTCCCCCACATCCGCGCGGTGCATCCGGTCATCCCCCGTCTCGGCTATTCCCCGAAGGCCGACGGCAGAGCCGATCCCGGTGAGGTCGTCTGGGCCTGGGTGGCCTACGAGGACGACCCCACGCAGGGCAAGGACCGGCCGGTGCTCGTGCTCGGCAGGGAGGGTCCGGTGCTGCTCGCGCTCGCGATGACCTCGCGGGACCACGACGTCGACGCGGACCAGGAGTCCCGTGACGGTCGGTTGTGGATGGACATCGGCACCGGTGCCTGGGACTCCCAGCGCCGGCCGAGCGAGGTCCGGCTCAACCGCGTCCTGCGCCTCGACCCCACCGGCGTACGTCGCGAGGGCGCGGCCGTGAACAAGGACGTGTTCGACGCCGTACTCGAGGCCGCCCGGCCTTATCTGTGACCGGCTGCCGGTTTCCCAGGTTATGAACCCAGATTGCCTCTTCACACACCGCGCATCGTGTGTGAAGAGGCAGTTTCCCTTCATAACCTGGGAAACCGGCAGCCGTCAGTCCAGCGCCTTGCGGATGCGCGCGTCCGAGACCGGCTGGCTGGTGCCGAGTTGCTGGGCCCAGAGGCTGACGCGGTACTCCTCCAGCATCCATCGCACGCGGCGAAGGCCGGCACCCATCGGGCGGCCGTCGGGCAGCGCGTCGACGCGGTGCTGCCACGCCTCCTGGAGTACGACGACCCGGTCCATCAGCTCACGGTCCCTGCCCTGCTCCGGCAGCCGCTCGATCCGGGCAGCCATCGCTCGCAGGTAGCGCGGGTAGTCGCGCAGGGCGGCCGGGCCAGCCTCGGCGACGAACCCCGGGTGCACGAGCCGGCCGAGCTGGGCGCGCAGGTCGGACATCGCGGGCAGCATCGCCAGCTCGACCCGACCGTGCAGCGCCTTCTCGACCGGGCGCCACTCGGCCAGCACCCGGAGCACCTGCTGGAGCACCGCCGCCGAGGCGTCCGGCAGGGAGGCACGAGCATGCTCGACCAGAGCCTTGAATGCCTCCGGGTCACGGACCGGTCCTGCCTGGTCGACGAGCTCGCCCGCGGCGGCGACAACCACGTCGTCGGCGAGCGCTCTGACTCCGGCGTACGGCGAGGCGGCCAGCCCCAGCTTCTCGGTGTTGTCCAGCCCGTCGAGCAGCTTCGCGGCCGGGTTGGGGACGGCCAGCAGCAGCAACCGTCGTACGCCGAGACGGTGATGGGCCTCCTGCTCGTCGGCGGAGGCCATCACGCGCAGCCCCACCGTGCTGCCCTCGTCGACGAGTGCGGGGAAGCCGCGCACCTCGTGACCGGCCCGCGTCTGCGTGAAGGACGGCTCGATCGCCCCGAAGGTCCACTCGGTCTGCCCCGTCGCGCTCATCCCGGACTCGTCGGCGACCTGGCGCATGGCCCGGTCGAACGACGGTCGCAGCGGCTCCTTGAGCGCATCCAGGTCCTTGCCGACACCGACCTCCTCACCGGTGGCGTCGAGGACACGGAACGTCGGTCGCAGGTGGTCCGGCACCTTGGTCTCGTCCCACGCCTCCTGCGGCACGTGCACGCCGGTGAGCGAGCGGAGGTAGCGGGACAACGCCGGGACCAGCGGCTCCTCACCCGGTGGCACCGACTCGAGGAACCGGCGGGCAACGTCGGGCGCCGGCACGAAGTTGACCCGGAGCTGTTTGGGCAGCGAGCGGATCAGCGCGGTGACCAGGTCGTGACGCAGGCCCGGGACATTCCAGCTGAACGGGGCAGCACCGACGGTGTTCAGGGTCGCGAGCGGGACATCGATGGTGACGCCGTCGGCCTCGTGGCCGGGTTCGAAGTGGTAGCGCAGCGGAAGCGTCATCGCTCCCTCCTGCCAATCGTCGGGGAAGTCCCCAGCGCGCACTTCGTCCGACCGGTCGTGCACCAGCATCGCCGGGTCGAAGGTCAGCAGGTCGGGGTTGGCGCGCCGCTCCTTCTTCCACCAGGTGTCGAAGTGCGCGCCGGACACGACCTCCGCCGGCACCCTGGCGTCGTAGAAGTCGAAGAGCGTCTCCTCGTCCACCACGATGTCGTGGCGGCGCGCCCGGTGCTCCAGCTCCTCGGCCTCCTGCAGCAGCCGCAGGTTGGTCTCGAAGAAGCGGTGGCGGGTGTGCCACTCGCCCTGGACGAGGGCATGCCGGACGAACAGCTCGCGGGCCACGTCGGGCTGGTGCCGGCCGAGCGGGACGACCCGGTCGGCGACCAGCGGGACGCCGTACAGGGTGACCCGCTCGTGGGCCAGCGCGGAGGCACGCTTCTTCGACCAGTGCGGCTCGGAGTAGCTGCGCTTGATTAGGTCACCACCAAGTCGCTCGGCCCAGAGCGGGTCGATCGCCGCGTTCTGTCGCCCCCACAACCGGGAGGTCTCGACCAGCTCGGCGGCCATCACCAGGTCGGGTTGGGACTTGAACAGTCCCGAGCCGGGGAAGATGGCGAACCGCGTCCCTCGGGCGCCGAGGTAGTCGCGACGCTCACGGTCGCGCAGCCCGATGTGCGACAGCAGGCCGGAGAGCAGCGCCTGGTGGATGCCGTCGCCGTCCGGGGCCGTACCGTCGCTGGCCGAGCCACCCGACTTGAGGCCGACCTGCTTTGCCACCTGCCGCAGCTGGGACTCGAACTCCTGCCACTCCCGCACGCGGAGGTAGTTGAGGTGCTCCTCGCGGCACATCCGCCGGAACGCGCTCGAGCCCATCTCCTTCTGCTTCTCGCGCAGGTGTCGCCAGAGGTTGAGCCAGGCCATGAAGTCGGACCGTGGGTCCCGGAAGCGGGCGTGCAGCTGGTCGGCGCGCGTCCGCTGCTCGACCGGACGCTCCCTCGGGTCCTGGATGGACAGTGCGGCGGTGATCACGAGTACGTCGCGCAGGCAGCCGAGCCGCTCGGCCTCCAGGATCATCCGTGCGAGCCGGGGGTCGATCGGGAGTCGCGCCAGCTTGCGACCGGTGCCGGTCAGCCGAGGACCGCGGTCCCTCCCCGCGGCGTTGGGCACCAGCGCGCCGAGTTCCTCGAGCAGCTGGACGCCGGCCCGGATCGCCCTGCCGTCGGGCGGGTCGACGAACGGGAACCGCTCCACCTGTCCCAGGCCGAGGGAGGTCATCTGCAGGATCACGCTGGCCAGCGAGGTGCGCAGGATCTCCGGCTCGGTGAACTCCGGGCGGCCCAGGAAGTCCTCCTCGCTGTAGAGACGGATGGCGACGCCCGCCTCGATGCGACCGCAGCGACCCGAACGCTGCTGCGCGGACGCCTGGCTGACCGGCTCGATCGGCAGGCGCTGCACCTTGGTGCGTGACGACCAGCGACTGATGCGCGCGAGCCCGGTGTCGATCACCGCGGTGATGCCGGGGACCGTCAGCGAGGTCTCGGCGACGTTGGTGGCGAGTACGACGCGACGGCGGGTGTGCCGCTCGAAGACGCGGTGCTGCTCAGCCGAGGACAATCGCGAGAACAGCGGGACGATGTCGAAGCCCTTCGGACCCTCGGCCTTGCGCTTGAGCACGTCGGCGGTGTCGCGGATCTCGCGTTCGCCCGGGAGGAACACCAGGATGTCGCCGGCCGTGTCGGTGAGCAGCTCGGTGACGGCGTCCTCGATCGCCTCGGTCTGGTCCCGGAGGACAGGTTCACCTTCCTCGTCGTCGTACGGCTCCTCGAGCAGCGGCCGGTAGCGGACCTCGACGGGGTAGGTGCGCCCGGACACCTCGATGATCGGTGCCGGCTTCCCCTGCGCGTCCGAGAAGTGCTCGGCGAAGCGCTCCGGGTCGATCGTCGCGGACGTGATCACGAGCTTGAGGTCGAGTCGCCTCGGCAGCAGCTGTTTGAGGTAGCCGAGGAGGAAGTCGACGTTCAGGCTGCGCTCGTGCGCCTCGTCGATGATCACCGTGTCGTAGCGCTTCAGCATCCGGTCGCGCTGCAGCTCGGCGAGCAGGATGCCGTCGGTCATCACCTTGACCCGGCTCTGCTTCGAGGTCCGGTCGGTGAACCGCACCTGGTAGCCGACGGTCTCCCCCAGCTCGCTGCCCAGCTCTTCGGCGATCCGCTCGGCGACGCTGCGGGCAGCGATACGGCGCGGCTGGGTGTGCCCGATCATGCCGCCGCCCGGTGCACTCGGGTCGCCGCGGCCGAGCGCGAGGCAGATCTTCGGCAGCTGGGTGGTCTTCCCCGACCCGGTCTCCCCCGCGACGATCACCACCTGGTGGTCACGGATCGCCTCGGCGATGTCGTCACGACGTGCCGAGACCGGCAGGTCGGGAGGGAAGTGGATGCGCACAGCCCGCCCATTGTCTCCTGATCGGCTCGGCGGCTGCGAATGGGTGGTTGGGGTGGCGCAGGTTTCCCCGGTCGACCGGGGAATCCGGACGTTGTCGGCCGAAGCATCACCCCACAACGTCAGGGATCGGCCGACAACCCTGTCTGGAATGAGCGGTTGGCTCTACCCGGTGGGTGTCGGTCTCGCGGGGCTGGGTTGGTCGGAGGGCTGCAGGCCGAAGGGGCCTTCCCGGTCCCACTGTCGCTGTCCCATGCCTCGGCGCCACTCCTCGAAGCGTTGCCGCAGGCGCTCATCCATCATCGGGGGCGGCATGGGAGGGCCTTCTCTGTCGAACCGATCCCGTCGCGGTCCTTGACCATCTCCGCGCCCATCGAACCGGCCCTGCCCCGGGGTGAAGCGTCTCTCGTCATCGTTCTGCGAGACGTTGGCCAGTACGGCGCCGCCGAGCCCGCCGACGATCACCGAGGCCAGGGCGACCGCGATGACGGAGCGGAAGGACCACAGCCGGTCCTGCAGACGCTGCCTCGGCGCTGGTGGCTCCTGGTCGGGCGGGAGCACCCGGGTCGCCTCGGAGTCGGACTCTGACGCCGGGCGGGACTCGGGAGGCTGGTCGGTCATGCACTCATGGTGCGCCTCGAACCTGTGCTTGTCCTGTGACTCCTCAAGGTTCCAGTCGTTCACAGGGAACGCACAGCAGACTCATGGACTCTCCTCCGCTCGGCCCTCCAGAGTGGGGCACATGAAGAGCACTGCGTCCGAGCTGACGCGCCCCGACGGGACTCCCCTGCGCGTGCTGGTCGTGGACGACGAGCAGAACATCGCTGAGCTGCTGCGGATGGCGCTGCGCTACGAGGGGTGGGACGTCGAGGTCGCGCTGAACGGCAGCAAGGCCCTCGGCACTGCCAAGAGGCAGCGCCCCGACGCGGTGGTGCTCGACATGATGCTGCCGGACTTCGACGGCATGGAGGTGCTCCGCCGGCTGCGCGGCGACCAGCCCGACGTACCAGTTCTCTTCCTCACCGCCCGCGACTCGGTCGAGGACCGCGTGGCCGGGCTGACCGCGGGCGGCGACGACTACGTCACCAAGCCGTTCTCGCTCGAAGAGGTCGTCGCGAGGCTGCGCGCACTGATGCGCAGGGCCGGTGCTCGCCAGGCAGACAGCGACTCGACCCTGCAGGTGGGCGACCTGACCCTCGACGAGGACAGCCGTGAGGTCAGCCGCGACGGGGACGACATCGCGCTGACCGCGACGGAGTTCGAGCTGCTGCGGTTCCTGATGCGCAACCCACGCCGGGTCCTGAGCAAGGCCCAGATCCTCGACCGGGTGTGGAACTACGACTTCGGCGGCCAGGCCAACGTGGTCGAGCTCTACATCTCCTACCTGCGCAAGAAGATCGACGCCGGAAGACCGCCGATGATCCACACGATGCGGGGCGCCGGCTACGTGCTGAAGCCGGCCGAATGAGGCTGCCCACCCCCACCACGCTGACCTCCCGGCTCGTCCTGACAGTGGTCGGGCTGGTCGCCCTGGTGTCGATCCTGGTCAGCGTGATCACGACGGTCGCGATGAAGTCAGCGCTCACGGACCGGCTCGACCGCGACGTCCGCGAGGTCGCCGGCCGTCAGCTCGCCCTGATCGGCGGCAGCGACGCCCCGGGTCCCCCGGTGGTCGGTCTGGTGGCCGTGTACGACGAAGACGGCGACGTGAGCCAGGGGATCAACGTGCCCTCGCTCGCCGAGGCAGCGGGGAAAGCGCTGACCAAGCCCCAGATGGCAGAGGTCAAGCGGGTGCCCGACGACGGCGAGGTGCACGACCTCGACGTCGAAGGTGTCGGCTCGTTCCGGGTCCACACCCAGCACGTGCGGACCAGCACCGGCGCGTCGCTGACCGCGGTCACCGGCCTCAACACGCAGGATCTCGACAGCACCCTGTCCGACCTGCTGCTGTGGGAGCTCATCCTCAGCCTGGCCGGTGTCGCGCTCGCCTTCGGCGGAGGACAGCTGCTCGTCCGTCGTACCCTCGCCCCACTCCGCCAGGTCGCCGACGCAGCCCAGGAGGTGACCCGGCTCCAGCTCGACACCGGCTCGGTCGGGCAGACCGTCCGGGTCCCCGACAACCTCACCGACGAGCGCACCGAGGTCGGCCAGGTCGGCGCCTCGCTGAACAGCCTGCTCGGCCACGTCGAGGGAGCGCTCGACGCCCGTCACCGCAGCGAGGTACAGGTACGTCAGTTCGTGGCCGATGCCTCGCACGAGCTGCGTACGCCGCTCACCACGATCCGGGGGTACGCCGAGCTGGCTGGCAAGAAGCCCGAGGTGCTCCCCGCGTCGATGGCGAAGGTCTCCGAGGAGGCCCAGCGGATGTCCACCCTCGTGGACGACCTGCTCCTGCTGGCCCGGCTGGACTCGGGCCGGCCACTGGCCGCCGAGCCGGTCGACCTCACCGGTCTGGTGATCGGCGCGGTCGACGACGCCCGCGTCGTCTCGCCCGGCCACCGCTGGCAGCTGCGCCTGCCCGACGAGCCAGTGATCGTCACCGGCGACGAACAGCGGCTCCACCAGGTCGTCACCAACCTGCTCAGCAACGCCCGGCACCACACGCCTTCGGGCACGACCGTGACCGTGTCGGCCGAGCCAACAGCCGCCGGTGTCACCCTCGAGGTGCACGACGACGGGCCCGGTCTGCCAGCCGGGCTCGCCGAGCACGCGTTCGAGCGGTTCAGCCGCGGCGACTCGTCACGCACCCGCGCCTCTGGCGGAGTGGGCCTCGGCCTGTCGCTGGTCTCCGCGATCGCCCATGCCCATGGCGGCAGCGCTCATGTCGAGTCTCGGCTCGGCAGCACCACCTTCACCGTCCTCCTCCCCGGCTGAAGTCGCCGGCCGCGTTCACCACCGCGCAGGAACGGTCACAGGGAGGGCACAGACCGACCACACGGCTGTCGCAGGCGACGACGTCAGTGTCCTCGGCATGGACACCACCAGCACCCTGCCGCGGCCGACCGACGACCCGACCTGGGCACGGCCCGCCTTCCTCGGCCTCCTGTTCGCGACCGGGCTCCTCTACCTGTGGGGACTCGGCGAGAGCGGCTGGGCCAACTCGTTCTACTCCGCGGCCGTGCAGGCGGGGTCGGAGTCGTGGAAGGCGTTCTTCTTCGGCTCGAGTGACGCCGCGAGCTCCATCACCGTCGACAAGACCCCGTTGGCGCTGTGGCCGATGGCCCTGTCCGTGCGGCTGTTCGGGCTCTCCAGCTGGAGCATCCTCGTGCCCCAGGCGCTGATGGGGGTTGCCACGGTCGGGCTGCTCCACCACCTGGTCCGTCGTACGACGGGCTCCGCGGCAGCCGGCCTCATCGCCGGAGCAGTGATGGCGCTGACCCCGGTGGCAGTGCTGATGTTCCGGTTCAACAACCCCGACGCGCTGCTCACGCTCCTGCTCGTCGGCTCGGCGGCGGCCACGCTGCGCGCAGTCGAGGCCACCCGCGGGTCGGGCGGTCACCCGGTGCGCTGGCTCGCGCTCGGCGGTGTCCTGGTCGGCCTGGCGTTCCTGACCAAGATGATGCAGGCGTTCCTGGTGCTACCGGCGCTCGCGCTGGTCTACCTGCTGTGTGCGAACACGTCGTGGGGCAGGCGCATCGGGCACCTGCTCGTCGCGTTCGGCTCGATGCTCCTCGCCGGCGGCTGGTGGATCGCGATCGTCGAGCTGTGGCCCGCCTCCAGTCGCCCCTACATCGGCGGCTCGCAGAGCAACTCCATCCTGGAGCTCACCCTCGGCTACAACGGTCTCGGACGGCTGAGCGGCGACGAGGTTGGCTCCGTCGGTGGAGGTGGCGCTGGTGGCTGGGGCGCAACCGGTCTCTTCCGGATGTTCGACAGCGAGATCGGCGGCCAGATCGCGTGGCTGCTCCCCGCGGCGTTCGTCCTGGGCCTGGCGACACTCTGGCTCGGTCGCAGACAACCCGACCTGCGCGCCGGGGTCATCCTGTGGGGCACCTGGCTGCTGGTCACCGTGCTCACGTTCAGCCTGATGGCCGGCATCTTCCACGCCTACTACACCGTCGCGCTCGCCCCGGCCGTCGCCGCCCTCGTCGGCATCGGCGCCTGGGTGCTCTGGCAGCACCGTGGCTCCTTGGTCGCGACAGGGGTGCTCGCGTTCACGGTCGCGCTGACGTCGGTCCTCGCGTGGTACCTCCTGGACCGCGCCGGCGACTACCTGCCCGGTCTGAAATGGGCGATCGCGGTACTCGGCCTGGCGTCCGCGCTGCTCCTCGCGGGCGCCGGTCACCTGCCGCGGCGGTTGACCATCGCTGTTGCCGGCGCCGCCTTGGTGGCCACGCTGGCCGGGCCGGCGGCGTACGCCGTCACCACGGCCGCGACCCCGCACACCGGCTCGATCCCCAGCGCCGGCCCGGCGTCGACGGGGGTGCGTTTCGGACCCGGTGGTGGCGGACCGGGTGGTGGCGGACCGGGCGGCGCGCCCGGTGGCACGCAAGGCGCGCCAGGGACGTTGGCAGCAGCGGGCCCGGGAGGCGGTGGCATGGGTGGGCTGCTCAACGGCAGCACCTCCAGCAGCGAGGTGACAACGTTGCTCCAGGCGGACGCGGACTCCTACACCTGGACCGCTGCGGCGATCGGCGCGAACAACGCGGCCGGCTACCAGCTCGCCAGTGAGCAGCCGGTGATGGCGATCGGTGGCTTCAACGGCAGCGACCCGAGTCCGACGCTCGCGCAGTTCCAGCAGTACGTCGCCGACGGCCAGGTCCACTGGTTCATCGCCAGCGGGACGGGAGGTGGCCCGGGCGGAGGGAGCAACGAGATCTCCGAGTGGGTCGAGGCCAACTTCGCAGCGACCACTGTCGACGGCACCACGCTCTACGACCTTTCGGGCGGGACCCGGTGAGCGCACTGTTGCAGCCGGCGACGCCCGGCGAGGGTTCGTACGACGTGCAGCTGACCACCGTGCTCGACGTCGTGATCCCGGTCTACAACGAGGAGGCACAGCTCGCCGACTCCGTCGAGCGGGTGCTCGAGCACCTGCACTCGATGCCGTGGAGCTTCCGGATCACCATCGCCGACAACGCGAGCACCGACCAGACCGCGCTCATCGCCCGGCGGCTCAGCCACCTCCACCCGGAGGTCGTGGCGGTGCACCTGGCGGAGAGGGGTCGCGGCCGTGCCCTCAAGCGAGTGTGGAGCGCATCGGACAGCGATGTGCTCGTCTACATGGACGTGGACCTCTCCACCGACCTGGCCGCGCTGCTCCCTCTCGTCGCGCCACTGGTGAGCGGGCACTCGGACCTGGCGATCGGCTCGCGGCTCTCCCGTGCCGCGCGCGTGCAGCGCGGCACCAAGCGAGAGCTGATCTCGCGCGGCTACAACCTGATCCTGCGACAGGCACTGCGCGCGAGGTTCAGCGATGCCCAGTGCGGGTTCAAGGCGATCCGCCGGGAGGCGGCGCGCGAGGTGCTGCCGCTCGTCGAGGACGACGCCTGGTTCTTCGACACCGAGCTGCTCGTCGTCGCCGAGCGCGCAGGACTGCGGATCCACGAGGTCCCGGTCGACTGGACCGACGACCCGGACAGCAGCGTCGACATCGTGCGTACGGCGATCGCGGACCTGCGAGGCGTCGCCCGGCTCGGGAGCTCGCTGCTTCGCGGGACTCTTCCGCTGCGGGTGATCGGCGAACGCCTGGGTCGCACGAGCGCCGAGGCCGGTCGCGGGCGTCTGGGCATGCAGGTAGGGATCTTCCTGGTGGTCGGGATCTGCTCGACGCTCGTCTACGGGGTGCTCTACCTGGGTCTGCGACCGGCCATGTCCCCGTGGTGGGCCAACTTCACGGCACTCCTCGCCACGGCTCTCGCCAACACAGCGGCCAACCGCCGGTTCACCTTCGGCGTGCGCGGTCCGCGGCACGTCGTACGCCATCAGCTGCAGGGGCTCGCGATCTTCGCCGCCGGACTGGCAGCCACCTCGGGGTCACTGGCGCTGCTGCACGCCACGTCGTCCCCCAGCCGTGGTGTCGAGGTCGTCGTACTGACGACGGCGAACCTCGGCGTGACGTTGCTGCGGTTCGTGGCGATGAGGCTCTGGGTGTTCGTCCCGGGTCTCAGCGCTCGCGGGCTCAGCCCTCTCGGAACGGCGACAGGATCCCCGGCAGCGACGCCGCCAGGGTCACGAGGAGCTCCTCGCGACTGATGCCGCGGTCGTCGCGGACCCACTCCAGGACGACGTCCTCGGTGAACGCGGCCCAGCCGTGGACGAGCAGGCGCACCGCTGGGGTGTCGGTGAGGCCGAGGGCGGCCGCCTCCTCGGCGATCGGTCCCTCGAAGAGCCGGTCGGTCAGGGCTGCGCGCGCCGACTCGTAGATGTCCCGGAGCCCTTCGTGGCCGCCGGCCGCGCCGCGCAGCAGGGAGACGTAGCCGCGGTAGTTCTGCGCGACGTAGTCGACGTAGCGCTCGAGCGAGCCGGCCAGCTGCTCCAGCGGCGTGCCGTCGCCGGTGGGAGCCGTCACGGCGAACAGGTCGTCTGCCGCGCGCTGTACGACGGCAGTGTGGAACTCCTGCTTGTTGCCGAAGTAGTGGTAGAGCAACCCACGGGAGATGCCGGCCTCCTCGGCCAGGGTCTCGATCGACAGGTCCTCCAAGGAGCGCGTCGCGAACAGGCGGACACCGAGCGTGAGCAGCTGCTCGCGGCGGCTGTCCGGACTCATGCGAACGCGGGTCGAGGTCATGTGTCCCATGTTACTGAACTTGTTTCAACATCGCTATTGACGCTGGTTCAATACTTTGTAGAGTCATGGCATGACCCAGACCAGCTCCCAGTCCAGCCGAGAGACCACCCTGCCCGAGCGGGTGCGCACCCTGGTCGTGGGCGCCGGCTTCGCGGGGCTCGGGACCGCGATCAAGCTCGAGGAGAGCGGCTTCGCCGACTTCCTGGTCGTCGACAAGGGGCACACCGTCGGAGGCACCTGGCGCGACAACACCTACCCGGGCGCGGCGTGCGACGTACCCAGCCAGCTCTACTCCTTCAGCTTCGCCCCCAACCCGGGCTGGTCGCGCTCGTTCTCCCCGCAGCAGGAGATCCAGGCGTACCTCGAGCGCACCGCCGAGCAGTCCGGCGTGCTGGACCGGTTCCGGTTCGGGGTCACCGTCCAGGACATCGCCTGGGACGAGGAGGACCACGTCTGGCAGGTGAGCACCGACCGGGGTGACGTCGTCGCCGACATCGTGATCACCGGCACTGGCGGGCTCTCCGAGCCCAAGCTGCCCGAGATCAAGGGCATCGACTCCTTCGAGGGGGAGGTCTTCCACTCCGCCCGCTGGAACCACGACTACGACCTGGCCGGCAAGCGCGTGGCAGTCATCGGCACCGGCGCCTCGGCGATCCAGATCGTGCCCGAGCTGGTCAAGCAGGTCGCGCACCTCGACGTGTACCAGCGCACCGCCCCCTGGGTGATGCCGCGCCGGGACCGCGACTACAAGGCGATCGAGCGGTTCGCCTTCCGCTACGTGCCGTTTTACCAGTTGGCCTACCGCACGGGGATCTACTGGGGCCGCGAGTGCTTCGTGCCGGGCTTCACGATCAACCCGAAGCTGGCCGCTCCCGCGAAGAAGCTGGCCCTGAAGAACATCGAGCACGGCATCTCCGACCCCGAGCTGCGCAAGACGGTCACGCCCGACTTCGAGATCGGCTGCAAGCGGATCCTGATCTCCAACGACTACTACCCGGCGCTCGACGCAGACCATGTCGACCTCGTCACCGACGGGATCGTCGAGATCACCCCCACCGGCATCGTGACGAAGGACGGCACCACCCGCGAGGTGGACGCCATCGTCGTGGCGACCGGTTTCTACACGACCGAGCAGCCCATCTCGCAGCACATCAAGGGTCGCGACGGGCGCACGCTCGCCGATGCGTGGAGCGAGGAGGGGATGACGGCGTACAAGGGCACCACGATCAGCGGCTTCCCCAACCTGTTCCAGATCGTCGGGCCCAACACCGGCCTCGGCCACTCCTCGATGGTGTTCATCATCGAGAGCCAGATCGCCTACATCCTCTCGGCGCTGCAGAAGATCGGCGAGCGCGAGCTCGTGAGCGTCGAGCCGCGTCCTGAGGCACAGCAGGCGTGGAACGAGGACGTCCAGCTGCGGATGCAGCGCACCGTGTGGAACACCGGTGGCTGTGCGAGCTGGTACATCGACGACCACGGACGCAACACCACCCTGTGGCCCCGCACCACCTTCAAGTTCCGCTCGCTTCTGAAGGACTTCGACCTCGACCAGTACGTCGTCGCCACCCGCTCGCAGACCAGGACCAAGGAGAACGCAGCATGAAGACACTCGAGAACAAGGTCGTCGCGATCACCGGCGCCGGGTCGGGCATCGGGCGCGAGCTCGCGCTCCGCGCTGCCCGCGAGGGCGCTCTCCTGGCCATCTCGGACTGGGACGAGCAGCGACTCGCCGAGTCAGTCGACCTGCTCAAGGCCGCCGGTGTCCGCGAGCTGCGCAGCGACAAGGTCGACGTGTCCGACCGGGCTGCTCTCGCCGAGTGGGCCACCGCCGTCGCCGAACAGTTCGGCCGCGTCAACATGGTCATCAACAACGCCGGCGTCACCGTCACCGGCGACTTCGAGGAGATGTCCTACGAGGACTTCGACTGGATCGTCGGGGTGAACCTGATGGGCGTGGTCAACGGGACCAAGGAGTTCCTCCCCCACCTGATCGCCTCGGGTGATGGCCACGTCATCAACATCTCCAGCTTGTTCGGCCTGATCAGCATGCCGGGCCAGACGGCGTACAACGCCACGAAGTACGCCGTCCGCGGCTTCACCGAGGCGCTGCGCGAGGAGATGCTGATCAACGGCCACGAGGTCGGCGTGACCTGCGTCCACCCGGGCGGGATCAAGACCGGCATCGCCCGCCACGGCCGCAAGACACCCGGCCAGGACGCGGCTGCCATCGACTCGTTGTTCGAGGACAAGCTGGCCCGGATGACGGCCGAGAAGGCCGCTCGCATCATCCTCAAGGGCGCGCTGTCCGGGAAGGCCCGCGTACTGGTCGGCGCCGACGCCCACGCGATGCACCACCTCGCCAAGCTCACCGGCTCGCGCTACCAGGACATCATCGTCAGGTACGCGCCGAAGGTGATGCCCTCGCGCAAGCAGAACTGAACCCCGGGACGTCATACGAATTGAGGCCTTGAGCCCACAGTTCGTATGACGTCCGGGGGGTCAGGACAGACCCGCTGGGTCTGCGTTGCCGCCACAGACGACGACGCAGACCCGCTCGCCGTCTGCCGGCTGGTGGGTTCCGGACAAGAGCGCTGCGAGGGCTGCGGCTCCGGCCGGTTCGGCAGCGATGCGCGCGTGGTTCCAGAGCCAGCGTCGTGCGTCGACGATCGCGTCGTCTGTGACCAGCACCGCCGACAGACCGTGCTCCTGCACCGTGGTCCAGGCGATCGCACCCAGGCGGGAGGCGCCGAGCGCGTCGGCCGCCACTCCCCCGACAGCTACGTCGACCGGGCCTCCGTTCCGGAGCGCTCGGTGGAGGGTTGGGCAGGCCTCCGGCTCGACGGCCATGACCCGCGTGGACGGACGTGCCCCGGCCAGGCCGCGGGTCAGCCCGGCCATCAATCCGCCTCCTCCGACGGCGACCAGGACGGTGTCCACATCGGGGACCTGCTCGGCCACCTCCAGACCGAGCGTCCCCTGGCCGGTGACCGTGCCCCACGCGTCGTACGCATGCAGGGCGAGCACACCCGGGCGAGCGGCCGCCTCACGGCTGGCCTCCAGCGCCTCCGCGTAGGTGGTCCCGACCTGGTTGACCTCGGCGCCGAGGGCGGCGATGGCGTCCACCTTCACCGCGGGCGCGTTCAGCGGCACGAAGATGCGCGTCGCGATCCCGAGCGCGTGCCCGACGTAGGCCACCGCCAGGCCGTGGTTCCCGCCCGAGGCGGCGACGAGCACGGCCGGCTGCTCCGGTGCGGTGAGCACGCTGGTGAAGGCACCCCGCACCTTGAACGACCCGGCGTGCTGCGTCAGCTCGAGCTTGAGGGTGACCGGGTGGCCGTGGACCTCGACGTCCATCGTCGGCGTACGACGGACCCAGGGGGCGATCACACCGGCCGCGCGCGCGATGTCGTCGTACGTCGGAACGCTCAACTCACTCACGCGCCCCAACGTATCCTCGCCGCATGCCGCGACCCGTTCGCGTCGAGTGCCGCAAGTGGCCCGACGACCCGCACTGGGAGTTCGACGGCCTCCTCCTCGGGACGGACATGCACGGCACCTGGATCGGCATCACCGAGGGCACTCTGCTCGCCAGCCCGGTGCGTGCGTTCTACGCCTCCGCCGACCACGTGACCCTGGTGCCGCACGATGCCTGGTATCTCAGCACCTTCTACGACGACGACCCGAAGCGACCCTTCGACACCTACGTCGACGTGGCCACTCCGGCCGTGTGGCACGGCGAGGACCTGGTCCGGGCGGTGGACCTCGACCTCGACGTGATCCGTGGGACGACCGGCCGGGTCTGGGTCGACGACGAGGACGAGTTCGCCGCGCACCGCGTCTCGCTGGGCTACCCCGACGAGGTGATCGAGCAGGCGATCGCCAGCTGCCAGGAGGTGCTGGCCGCGGTCACGGGCGGTAAGGCCCCGTTCGACGGCGCACATCGCGACTGGATCTCCCGCCTGCGGCACCGCTGACCTGCGGTCAGCTGTCTAGACCGATTTGTAAGTTCTGTCACTATTTCGGACCGTTTGGACCTAAATGGCGAGAAGGCCCTCCGTGACTCCGTAGGCTGGGTGCTGCCTGCCCGATATCGCACGAAAGTCCCCCCACATGAAGCACCTCTGGGCGCTCGTCAGCACCCTGGTTCTGTCCGTCACGCTGGTCGTCTCCGGTGTCGCTGCGGGGGCTGTCAGCCCGCCGGGCGGGGACGCGTCCCTGACGACACGCTCGGCAGCTTCAGTCGTACCGACCGTGGCCGCTCACGGCTTCTTCTGGCAGCTGACCGCACCGCAGGACATCGTCTCCGGCGGGGTCCTGATGGCCCGCGAGGATGCTCATCGCGGTTCGCGCGGCACCCGCAGCGACAAGCAGTTCTTCGAGATCAGCAGCACCGGCAGCAACGACGTACCGGCCGCCGCCCTGCGCGCCTACCGCCGCGCCGAGAAGGTGATGGCCAAGACGGACCCGGGCTGTGACATCTCCTGGACCCTGCTCGCTGCCATCGGCCGGGTCGAGTCCAACCACGGCCGCTTCGGTGGCGCACAGCTCGGCTCGGATGGCGTCTCCCGACCCGAGATCCGCGGCCCCCGGCTCGACGGTGCCGGGCCGTTCGCGGCGATCCGTGACTCCGACAACGGCACCCTGGACCGGGACAGGCTCTGGGACCGGGCCGTGGGTCAGATGCAGTTCCTGCCGGAGACCTGGCGCTCGGTCGAGCGTGACGGTGACGGCGACGGGCGGATGAACCCCGACGACATCGACGACAGCGCCCTCGGCTCGGCGGTCTACCTCTGCGGCGCCGGCGGCAGCCTGGCGGACGCGGCCGGCATGTCCCGGGCGGCCTTCCGCTACAACCACTCGGACTACTACGTGACCCTGGTCCTCTCCATGCAGGCCGGCTACCAGACCGGGGTGTTCGCAGTGCCCTCGCCGCCGCCCCCGCCCGAGCCCAAGGCGAAGAAGGTGCGCAAGAAGACGGCGAAGCCGCGGCACACCGTGAAGCCGCCCAGGCCGGTCGTGAAGCCTGCCCCCGTCGTGAAGCCCGTCGTACCCAAGCCCACCCCGAAGCCGACCCCCAAGCCGACGCCGACCCCGACCCCGTCGGGGCCCGCGCTGGTCCGGGTGGACGGCAGCTGGAACGCCTGCGGACCCAACTACTGCGTCAACGGGTCCACCCTCGACCTCGGACACGCGGGTGTGCGGGGCAACCAGGCCGCGGCTGACTTCGACGGGGACGGCTCGGTCGAGACCAACGCCGAGGAGTTCGCCGGCCTGGTCGGCAAGCACGTCAACCTGCAGGTGGAGCGCAAGCCCGGCGAGTTCGTGGTCTACACGATCGGCGGCGCGGGCTTCAGGAACGCGGACGGCTCCATGGCGCGGTCGGTTGCGCCGGCGCTGAGCGCGCCGAGCTCCTCTGTCGCAGCCACGCCCTGACCTACGACTCGCGACACCGAAGAACCCAGCCGCGTGGAACGATGAGCCTGTGCCCATCGAGTTCGCCGATTCCCATGACCCGACGCTTGGCGTGGAGTGGGAGTTCGCCCTGGTGGACAAGACCTCCCGCGACCTGGTCAACGCGGCCTCCGAGCTCTTCGACCTGGTCTCCGCGCGCCACGGTCCGCAGCCCCGGATCCACAAGGAGCTCCTGCGCAACACGGTCGAGCTGACCACCGGCATCTGCCGCACCACAGGTGAGGCCGTGGACGAGCTGGCGGCGATGATCAAGCTCGTCCGACCGCTCGCCGACGAGCTCGGGGTCGACCTCTACTCGGCGGGCACGCACCCGTTCGCCGAGTGGTCGCACCAGCTGCTCACGCCGGGCCACCGCTACGAGGAGCTGATGGCCCGCACCCAGTGGTGGGGCCGGCAGATGCTGATCTGGGGAGTCCATGTGCATGTCGGCGTACGCCAGGAGCAGGTGATGCCGATCGTCTCGGCCCTGCTCAAGTGGTACCCGCACCTGCAGGCCTTGTCTGCGTCCTCGCCGATCTGGGCCGGCACCGACACCGGCTACGCCAGCAACCGGGCGATGATGTTCCAGCAGCTGCCAACCGCCGGGCTGCCGTTCCAGTTCGACACGTGGGCGGACTTCGAGCACTACGCGCACGACCTGATCACGACCGGTGTGATCGAGGAGATCGACGAGATCCGCTGGGACGTGCGGCCGGCGCCGCGCCTGGGCACCGTCGAGGTGCGCATCTGCGACGGCGTGTCCACGCTCACCGAGATGCGGGCGCTGGTGGCACTCACCCACTGCCTCGTGGTGGACCTGTCGGACCGGTTCGACCGAGGCGAGAAGCTGCCGACGATGCCGCCGTGGCACGTCCAGGAGAACAAGTGGCGGGCCGCCCGCTACGGGCTGGACGCCTGGATCATCCTCGACGAGCACTCCAACGAGCGGCTCATGCAGGAGGACCTCGACGAGCTCATCGAGCACCTGGCCCCGATCGCCGAACGACTCGGGTGCACCGACGAGCTCGCCCTTGTCCTGGAGATCCCACGCCGCGGCGCGTCGTACCAGCGCCAGCGTGAGGTTGCCGCTGACACCCATGGCGACCTGGTCGCGGTCGTGGACTCGGTCGTGCGCGAGCTCTAGTCCGCTACTCGTCGACCGGCGGGATCTGGTCGGTGGCGGCCAGCGGGTCCATGCCGGTCACGGCGAGCAGGTCGGCGATCAGCGAGCGGACCTGCGCCAGGATGACCTCCGCAGACAGGTCCTTGGAACGCACCATGTGGGACGTCTCCTGGCCCAGCGCCACCAGCCGGTCACGGACGGCGGTGGCCGCCCGCCCTTCGCCGAGCTCGTCGGCGATCGCTTCCACGCATTCCGCGAGCTCCGTCAGCATGGTGGCGTACGACGCAGGGACGGGCTCGCCTCGATAGGCGGCCACCGCTACCCGACGTACCAGCACGCGGGTGTTGCGCAGCGCGAAGTCCAGCGGCTCGACCAGCTCGGCCATCGCGCGCACCCGCCCACGGTGCCGCCGCCGGAAGGGCGACGAGCGCACCACCGACAACCCCTCGTCAGCGGCCGCGCGCAGCTCGACGACCAGCTCGTCGGTCGACCGGGCGTCCTGCAGCACCCCCAGTGATCGCTCGACGTTGCCGTCAGTGATGCTGTCGGCCGCCGCGCGCAGGAGGACCGCGATCTTGCGGACCACGACGCTCGCCTGCTCGCGCGGTCGCCGCAGCGGCGCCCGGGGTACGACGGCAGCCGCCACCAGTGCCACGGCGCCACCGATCAGGGCGTCGGTCCAGCGGATGAACGCGGCATCGGCGGTCGGCACCAGGGTGCTCACCACGATGGCCTGGATGGCCGCCTGGTTGACGAACAGCACGCCCTGCCCGAGCAGCAGTGCAGTCGACATGGCGAGCGAGACGATGAGAGCGATCTGCCATCCCCCGGATCCGAGCCAGTGGGTGAGCAGGTCGCCGACGAGGACGCCGATCGCGACACCAACGGTCACCTCGGCGACCCGACGGAGCCGCTGCCCATAGCTGGTGCCCAGGCTGACCACCGCAGCGATCGGCGCGAAGAAGGGCGTGTCGTGGCCGAGCACGTCGCTCGCCAGCACCCAGGCCACCCCCGCCGCGACGGAGCACTGGCCGATCTGCCACGCCTTGGCCCGCAGGCGGGCACGGCGCTGCCGCAGTGAGATCCTCCCGCGGGAAAGAGCCAGCTCGACGTGGGGAGCCGCGGCCGCTCCGTAGCGAGTCCGGTGCTCCCGCGGACTACTTCTGGAGGGTTGATCCACGGCCGTGCAGCATCGTGACGATCTGGGTCAGCTGGTTGTCGGCCTTGGCGGTGCGGGTGAAGCTGGTCAGGGCCAGCAGCGGCTTGAACCGTTGCCGCGCGATCGCCTTGGCGTAGGTGAACTCCTTGAGCCCGTCCGGCCCGTGGATCCGACCGAAGCCGGAGTCCCCCACGCCACCGAACGGCAGCGACGGGATCGCCGCGAACGTGATCACCCCGTTGACGGCTGTCATGCCGGACCTGATGCGCCGCGCGAGCTCCATCCCCCGCGCCTTGGAGAAGACCGTCGAGCCGAGGCCGTAGCGGGTGCCGTTCGCCTTGTCGACGGCCTCGTCCATGTCCCTGACCCGGGTCACCGTCACGGTCGGGCCGAAGGTCTCCTCCTGCACGGCAGTGGAGTCCTCGGGTACGTCGACCAGCACGGTCGGCTGCACGAAGCGATCACCGACAGCGCCAGGCCCGCCGAGGACAGCGCGGCCGCCTCGTTCGATGGCGTCATCGATGTGCGACCCGATGACGCCCAGCTGGCTGGGCATCGTGATCGGGCCCATCTTGGCGCCCGGCGCGTCCTCGGCCTTGAGGTCCCTGGCCTTGTCGAGCAGGCGCGAGAGGAACTCGTCGTACACGCGGTCATGGACGTAGACCCGCTCCACCCCGATGCACGTCTGGCCGGCATTGCTGCACGCGCCCCACAGCACTGCGTCGGCGGCGGCGTCGACGTCCGCGTCCTCGTCGACCAGTACGGCGTCCTTGCCGCCCGCCTCGATCACCACGGGCGTCAGCGTCTCCGCGCACGCCGCCATCACCTTCTTGCCGGTCGCGGTCGATCCCGTGAACGCCAGCTTGTTCACCCCGGCCCGGCACAGGGCGGCACCGGTCTCACCGAGTCCGGTGACGACCTGGAAGACCGCGTGGTCGGGCACCACCTCGGCGAACGTGGCGGCCAGCCAGTGGCCCACACCGGGGGTCAGCTCACTCGGCTTGAACACCACGGCGTTGCCGGCAGCGAGCGCATAGGCGATGGAGCCCATCGGGGTGAACACCGGGTAGTTCCAGGGACCGATGATGCCGACGACGCCCAGTGGCAGGTACTCCACCGTGGCCGCCTGGTTGGCCATCACCAGGCCGGAGGACACCTTGTGCCGGCCGAGGACCTTGCCGGCGTTCTTGGCCGCCCAGGCCACGTGGTCCAGGGCGAGGGCAGCCTCGAGGGTCGCGTCGCTGTGCGGCTTCCCGGTCTCCTGGTGCACGACGTTGGCGAGCTGGGCAATCCGCCGGGTCATCACCCCGGCCCACGCGTTCAGCCGCTGGGCCCGCTCGTCGAAGGTAAGCGCCGACCACCACTCGGCGCCCTCCCGTGCGCGCTCGACCGCAGCGGCCACGTCCTCGCTGGAGTGGACCGGCCAGGTGCCGACGACGTCACCGGTCACCGGGCTGAGCGAGTCGAAGGTCTCCTGGGTCTCGGCCGCCGTTGGGGCCTGCACGTCAGTTGTCATCGGGAGCTCCTGATCAGGTCGGCTGCCTTCTCGGCAACCATCACGGTGGGGGCGTTGGTGTTTCCGCGCGGCACGGCCGGCATCACGGAGGCGTCCACGACGCGCAGCCCGTCGACGCCCCGGACCCTGAGGTCGGCGTCGACGACCGCGTCCTCGCCGCTGCCCATCGCGCAGGTCGAGACCGGGTGGTAGAGCGTCTGAGTGTGAGTGCGGATGTGGTTGAGGAAGTCCTCGTCGCTCGGGTTGGCCGGGAGCTGCCACGGCTCCTCGAGGTAGCGGGCAAGCGGCCCCTGGCCGCAGATCTCCCACAGCCGTTTCATGCCGGCGAGCATGGCGTCGAGGTCGCCCCCGTCGTCGAAGTACGCCGCGTCGATCTCCGGGTGCCAGGCAGGATCGGAGGACCGGAGCCGGAGCGACCCGCGGCTGCGGACCGAGACCAGGGTCGGCGCCGCGGTGAACATGCGCCGGGTCGGCTCGTGGAGTCCGTTGTCGTAGAACCCGGCCGGCGCGACGTGGTACTGCATGTCGGGCGCAGCGAGGTCGTCGCTGGTCCGCAGGAAGCCACCGCCCTCGCCGACGTTGGAGGAGAGCGGCCCGCTGCCGCGTGCCTTCCAGCGCAGCAGGTTGCGGACGTTGGAGAACTCGACGAGATCGGTGGTGCCGCGGGTGTACCAGATCATCGGCACGGCCGGGTGGTCCTGGAGCCGCTGGCCGACGCCTGCGAGGTCGGCGACGACCTCGATGCCGTGCTCGCGCAGGTGCGTGGCCGGTCCGATGCCGGAGAGCATCAGCAGGTGCGGGCTGTTGACCGACCCCCCGCAGAGAAGCACCTCACGGGTGGCGGTCGCGGTCACCTCACGGCCACCGATCCGGTAGGTCACACCCGTGGCCCGCTCGCCCTCGATCTCGATCCGCGTTGCGAACGCACCGGTCTCCACGTCGAGGTTCTCCCGCTTCCGGGCGGGGTCGAGGTAGCCGTCGTTGACCGACCAGCGGCGTCCGTTGCGGCAGGTCACCTGGTAGAGCCCGGCGCCCTCCTGCTCAGGTCCGTTGAAGTCGTCGGTGGGCTTCAGACCGGCGCTCACGGCGCTCTCGACCCAGAGGTTGGTCAGCTCGTGGGTGTAGCGCCGGTCCTCGACGTGGAGCGGGCCGTCCTGCCCGTGGTACGGCGAGCCGAGGCGGGTGTTGCCCTCGGCGCGGACGAAGTAGGGCAGGACGTCGTCGTACCCCCAGCCGGCCGCGCCGTACTCGTCACGCCAGGCGTCGTAGTCCGCGGCGTTGCCACGGATGTAGATCATCGCGTTCATGGAGGAGCAGCCGCCCAGCGCCTTCATCCGTGGCCAGTAGGCCCGGCGGTTGTGCAGCTGCTTCTGCTCGGTGGTCTCGTAGTTCCAGTCCCACCGGGTCTTGAACAGCGCCGGGAACGCGGCCGGAATGGAGATCTCGTCGGCGTCGGGCTCGGGCCCGGCCTCCAGCAGCAGCACGCGTACGCCGGGGTCCTCGGTGAGCCTTGCCGCGAGCACCGCCCCGGCACTGCCTGCTCCGACGATCACGTAGTCGTGCGCTCCGGCGGTGCCGCTGTTCCCCGACATTCTGGTGCCTCCTGCTGCTCGACTGGGCCTCCGCCGAACCTATACCCGCGTGGTGATGCGGACCCCGGCTGTTCAATGGGAGGCAAACGCGACAGGATCGGCTCACCGATTGATCCACAGAGAGGCGGAGACGTGGTTGTTCCGATCGACCCGACGTCAGCGGGATTCCTGTTCGCGGAGAACAGGCAGATGCCGATGCACGTGGGCGGGCTGCAGCTTTTCGAGAAGCCCGAAGGAGCCCCGCGCGACTACGCCCGGAAGATCTACGAGTCCATGTCCCAGGTGGACGAGATCGCGCCGTTGTTCCTCAAGCGGCCCACTCGTGGCATCACCACCGCCGGTCAGTGGGTGTGGACCCAGGACGACAACTTCGACCTCGAGTACCACTTCCGGCACAGCGCCCTGCCCAAGCCGGGTCGCGTGCGTGAGCTGCTCGACCTGTGCTCGCGGCTGCACAGCACCCGCCTCGCCCGGGAGCGCCCGCTCTGGGAGGCGCACCTGATCGAGGGGCTGCGCGACGGACGGGTGGCGCTCTACTCGAAGATGCACCACTCGCTGGTCGACGGCATCTCGGCGATGCGGCTGCTGCAGAGCGTGATGACCACCGACCCCGACAAGCGAGACATGCCCGCGATGTGGGCCGCGCGTCCTTCGGCGAGGACCGAGCGCGCGCAGAAGGAAGCCGAGACCAGCCTTGCCGGCGTACCCCTAGACGCGCTGCGCACCGCCCTCGGCATCACCGCTGACGCCGCCGGCCTCCCGGCCGCTCTGATCAAGACGCTCAAGCACGGGCTGCGCAACGAGACGTCGGCGCTGTCGCTGTACGCGCCGCGCACGATGTTCAACACGACGATCACCGGCTCGCGTCGCTTCGCGGCCCAGGGATGGCCGATCGAGCGCCTGCGCGCGATCGGCAAGGCGTCCGGCTCGACGCTCAACGACGTGGTCCTGGCCATGTGCTCCGGGGCGATCCGAAGCTACCTGATCGACCACGACGCGTTGCCCGACTCAACCCTGGTCTCGATGGTCCCGGTCGGCCTGAACGCCAAGCAGTCCAACCAGGCATCCGGCGACGGCGGCAACGCGGTCGGCTCGGTGATGGTCAAGCTCGGCACCGACCTCGACGACCCGGCCCAGCGCCTGGCGTCGATCCACAAGTCGATGAAGACGGGCAAGGAAGCGCTCGGCTCGATGACGCCGCTGCAGATCATGGCGATGAGCGCACTCGGGATGGCGCCGTCGATCGTCACCCCGATGCTGCGCCTGCAGGGCATCATCCGACCGCCGTTCAACCTGATCATCAGCAACGTGCCGGGGCCGAAGTCGACGCAGTACCTCAACGGCGCCAAGATGACCGGCACCTACCCGCTGTCCATCCCGATCAACGGCATGGCGCTGAACATCACCTGCAACAGCTACGCCGAGAACATGGACTTCGGTCTCACCGGCTGCCGGCGAAGCGTCCCCCACCTCCAGCGCCTCCTCGGCCACATGGACGACGAGCTGGGCGCCCTGGAGAAGGCCGCCGGCGTCAGCTGACTCGGACGATCACCACCAGGTGGTCGAGCAGCGAGCGAAGCGAGCGGTCAGTCGAGACCACTCACCGCGAGATTCACGCAGCCGAAGCCACGACCTCACCAGGCGCGGACGGCGCGGTCACGACCTCGAGCGCGAGTTCCTGGATCTCGACGTGCTCGCTGACCTCGCGCAGTACGCCGGAGAGCGGGACGTCGAGGGCCTCGCAGAGGGCGGCGAGCAGCTCGGAGGACGCTTCCTTCTGGCCGCGCTCGATCTCGGAGATGTAGCCCAGGCTGACCCGGGCGGACGACGACAGCTCACGCAGGGTCATCCCCTGACGCATCCGCTCGGCACGCAGGACGTCACCGAGCGATGCGCGGAACAACAAAGTTCCCAGACCCATGTCGTGCTCCTTTTCCCGGCGTGTGCATACCAACGCTACCCAACGCGTGGTTCTTCCCGCAGGCGCGTCCGGAGAACGTGCGAGTCACCCGTCACTGTCGACGTCGTCGAGCCCCTGCTCGATGGCGTACCGCACCAGCTGCACGCGGTTGTGCAGCTGCAGCTTGCGGAGCGTGTTCTGAACGTGGTTCTGCACCGTCCGGTGTGACAGGAACAGGCGCTCGGCGATCTGCTTGTACGACATCCCCTTGGCCACCAGGCGCAGCACCTCGGTCTCGCGCTCGGTCAGCCGCGGCGTGTCGTCCTTCGCGGCGGCCGGGGTGTCGGAGAGGCGGCGGTACTCCCCCAGCACGAGTCCCGCCAGCCCGGGCGTGAACACCGTGTCGCCCAGCGCGACCCGTCGTACGGCGTCCAGGAGCTCTGCCCGCGACGCCGACTTCACCAGGTAACCGGTCGCGCCGGCCTTGACCGCGTCCAGCACGTCCTGCTGCTCCCCGCTCGCGGACAGGATCAGCACCCGCACGGCCGGGTTCAGCCGGACCACCTCGGCCGTCACGGCCACACCGTTGGGATCGGGGATCTGCAGGTCGAGTACGACGACGTCGGGCCGGGCAGCGGGAAACCGGCTCAGCGCGTCCTTGCCGTTGGCGGCCGTGGCGACGACATGCAGCCCGGCCTCGGTCAGGTCGCGAGCAACCCCTTCGCGCCACATCGGGTGGTCGTCGACCACCATCACGCGCAGCGCCTCACTCACCCGCCGAACCCTAGCGGCGTCACCGCCGTGACGGAGCGACTTCGGCGTCGCGGGCGAGTCAGGCGAAACGAACGGCGATGCCGGGGTAGTCGACCACCAGCCCCGACGAGTCATAGCTGAGCACGGCGCGGAAGCCGCCCTCGGACGTGTAGTCGAAGTGGTGGTCGTCGAGTCGTCGGTAGGTCTGGTCGAGGCGACGCACCGCGAGGTCGAGCGCCTGGACGTACACGGCGGAGGCAACCACGTCCTCGCCGACCGGTGTCGCCAGGCGGTGGACGGGGAGGGTGTTGGTGCACGCCGAGGCTTCGAGGTCCACGTCGACGAGACCATCGAGGTGCGGCGCGGGAGCTCCGTCGACGGTCCAGTGGCCGTCTCCGTCGGACATCAGTACGGTGCTGCGCTCCCCCGTGTCGGTGTCGGACGTCACTCGCACCTCACGCGTGCGCCAGCGGTCGTCCAGGGTGATCTCGTAGGACACGGCGTAGGCCCGCCCGTCCTCGACGGCCGACGTATGTCCGCGCAGCCGTCCCGGCTCGGCGTACATCACCTCGAATCCGTCGACCGCGTCGACGAAGCGCCATGCGGCGGAGGGCGGAAGTTCAGAGAACATGTGCCCAGAAAACCATCGGACACCGACACCGGCCCCGCTCAAGCTGTGTGGTGGATCCCAGGCACCAGGTGGAGGAGATCCACCACGTAGCGGATGTCGCACGCGATCCTGTGGTTTCGAGACGCTCCTGGCGCTCGCTCCTCAACCACCGTGTGGCGCGTGCTGGTAGCGGCCTCGGCGGTGCTCCAGGGGCGTCTGGTCCTCGCCGATGACGGCTTCGATGATCCGGGCGGTGACGAGGTCGGACCAGCCGACTGACTCGAAGGACTCGGCCTCGACGGTGGCCCAGGTCAGGGCGGTCGGGAGTCTGGGGCCGTACGGCGTCTGCTCCCAGTCCGCTGTCGTGAACTGCCCTCCCGGGGAGGGCATCTGGCCGGCGAAGACCTCGGCGAGGTCGCGGTGCTCCCACTGCAGAAGGTGTACGACGCCCCGGCCGGTGTGTTCGAGCAGGTCGCGCAGCGAGGAGTCGGGGTCGAGCAGGGCCAGAAAGCGACCGGGCTCCCCTCCGGCGACCATCACCGAGGAGACGGTGAGGCCGGCGCGCGTGCCGCCGTCGGCCGGGTCACCACTGGTCCAGAGCGTGACCGCCCCACCGAGACGTCCTCGGAGGCGGCGTACGGGATCGGCATCGGGGTCGAGGAACGGGTGGCCGGTGTGGATCGTCATGTGCCCTCCCGTGGGCCTCGACCGGGTCGCGGGACCACGAGCTCCCACTCGGTGCCCTGCCCCGGCGCGGAGTGCACGGTCGCCGTGCCGCCCAGGTCGCGCATCCGGCCGACGATGGACTGCAGCACGCCGAGCCGCCCTTCCTCGGCAGAGGCCTCGAGCCGTCCCTCGGGGATCCCCGGACCGTCGTCGCGCACCGAGACCACCCACCGGTCGCCCAGCTCCTCCAGCAGCACCCAGGCATGGGCGTCGCGGCCGACGTGGTGCCGGACGTTGCTCAGGCACGACTCGACAGCCGAGACCACCTCGCTGGCCGTCTCCGCGGGCAGCGTCGCGGGGGTGCCCGGGACGGCGACGTGCACCTGCGCTGTCTGCAGGGCCGACAGCAGCTCCACCAGGTCGAGGTCGCCGAGCGGCGCCAGGAGGTCACGCGAGTCCTGCTGGACCAGGCCGCGCAGCCGGACCTCCTGCTCGCCCGCGAGCTGCCCCAGCTCGACACCGTCGGGACCCAGCTCCGGAGCCCGGCGTTGCACCAGTGCGAGCGCCTGGAGCACGCCGTCGTGGACCACGCGCGCGAGCCGCTGTCGCTCGTCGGCGGCCGCAGCCGCGCGCTCGGCACGGTCTCGCTGGGCCGCCGTTCGCTGGAGCAGCTCCGAGAGGAAGCCCACGATCAGCCCGCCGAGCACCAGCAAGAAGATGTTGCCGTAGGACTTCTGGCTGAACTCGTCCCGGATGGCCAGGTCGGCGACGGAGACGACCGCGCCAGCGGCCAGCCCGCCTGGCCAGCGCCACAGGATCGCCCAGGCCAGTACGACGCCCATCACCCAGAACCCCGGGAGCGTCGCGTTCAGCCCCTCCCCCTTGACGTACGGCGAGATGCCGATCGCCGCGACCGCTACGGCGAGGTCGGCCACCAGCAGCCAGGAACCACGCCTGCGCGGAGCGGCGTACGCCCACACCGCGAACGCGGTCCACCCGACCAGCAGGACCATCACGGCCGCACCCACTCCAGGGTGGTCGTAGCCGTCGTAGCGCCAGCCGTAGATGACCAGGGAGTTCAGCAGCACCACGAAGCGCAGGACCCCGAGGGCCCGGAACAACGTGTCCTGCACGGGGCCATGCGGCTCGACACCGGCAGCCACGGGTCAGGAAGCCTTCGCGTCCGGACCCGACTCGGCCTGTCCGGCAGCGCTGTCCTTCTCGGACCTCTTCTGCTCCTCCTTGGCCGCGGAGGCGTACTTGTCGACGTACTCCTGCCCGGAGAGCCGCATGATCTCGTACATGATCTCGTCGGTGATCGAGCGCAGGATGTAGCGGTCGTTCTCCATGCCCTCGTAGCGGCTGAAGTCGAGCGGCTTGCCGAAGTGCACGACCGGCCTGGTGAACGTCCCGAACTTCTTGCCGGGTGGCGCCACGACGTCGGTGCCCACCACCGCGACCGGGATCACCGGGACGCCCGTCTCCAGCGCCAGCCGGGCGACGCCGGTCTTGCCCCGGTAGAGCTTGCCGTCGTGGGAACGGGTGCCCTCGGGGTAGATGCCGAAGAGCTCACCGCCGTCCAGCACCCGCTTGGCCGCGGTCATCGCACCCTCCGCGGCCGAGGCGCCCGAACGGTCGATCGGGACCTGCCCGGCGCCGGAGAAGAAGCCCTTCTGGAACCAGCCCTTGATGCCCGGGGTGTTGAAGTACTCGGCCTTGGCCACGAACGTCACGCGGCGGGCCAACGTCAGCGGCATGAACAGCCAGTCGGCGTACGAGAGGTGGTTGCTGGCCAGGATGGCCGGGCCCTCTTCGGGCACGTTCTCCGAACCCGAGACCCGCGGACGGAAGATCACGCGGAGGAGCGGACCGATGGCGATCCACTTCAAGAACCAGTAGAACAAGCTGGCCACCTTCCTCTCACCCATCGAACCCTAGGGCACGTGGCTACCCCTCTTCGACCGGCTCGACTGCGCCTAGCCCGGCTGTTGCCACGCGTGACACGATTGCCGCGCCCCTCCCCGTTTGCCGAGCACGACCCTGGAGACCGCCTGTGACCGTCCACCCCCTCGCCGAGCCGTTCCTCTCCGACGGGGACGCCACGTCGCCGCGCGGGCGCATCGGCGTGCTGCTGAGCCACGGCTTCACCGGATCGCCGGCGTCGATCAAGCCGTGGGGCGAGTACCTCGCCGGCACAGGGGTACGCCGTATCGGTGCCGCGACTTCCCGGTCACGGCACGACCTGGCAGGAGATGAACACCACGACCTGGGCCCAGTGGTCAGGCGAGATCGAGCGGGCCTTCGAGGCGCTCTCCGCGCGGGTGGACAGCGTCTTCGTGTGCGGCCTCTCCATGGGTGGCGGTCTGGCCCTGCGCCTCGCAGCGGACCATCCCGACCGGGTTGCCGGACTCGTCCTGGTCAACCCTGCCGTCGGCACCAACCGGCTCGACGTGAAGCTGCTCCCGGTGCTCAAGCACGTCATCGCGTCGTTCCCCGGCATCGCCAACGACATCAAGAAGCCGGGTGTCGAGGAGCACGGCTACACCAAGACCCCGCTGCGTGCCGCAGACTCGATGTTCAAGGGCTACAAGCAGCTGCGCGGTGACCTGAGCCGGATCACCTGCCCGGTCCTGATCTACCGCTCGGCGGTCGACCATGTCGTCGACCCGTCGTCCGCGCGGATCATCCTCGAGTCGGTCCGTTCGGCCGACACCCGCGAGGAGAGCCTGGAGAACAGCTACCACGTGGCCACGCTCGACAACGATGCCGAGCTCATCTTCGAGGGTTCCGCCTCGTTCATCGAGCGGGTCTCCGGGACAGTCTGACGGCGGCTGACCGACCTGTGACCACACCCCAGGAACCAGAGGACGAACCTGTCGGGGACGAGCTCCCCGAGCCGAGGCTGTCCGCGACAGGTCCCGGTGTCCGCCGAGGACGCGCTCTGGCGCTCCATCGTGGACAACTACGGTGAGCGGCCCGAGATCGTCGAGCCGGAGGTCGAGGTCCCGCCCTCCCTGCGAGACCTGCCACCGGCGCCCGAGCCGGAGGACGACGACGCCCACGACACGTCGACCGATCGCCGACCCGGAGGACCACTACGTCCCCCCGGCGCCACCTCCGCTGCCCACACCGCCACCGGCGCGACTGCTCGCCTGGATCGGGCTGTTCGGGGTGCCGATGTTCGTGCCTGGTCGCCCTCGTGGCGAAGGTGACCCTCCCTTCGTGGTTGGGTCTGCTACTCATGGTCTGGTTCGTCGGTGGGTTCGTCTTCCTGGTGGCCTCGATGAGGCCCGGACCCGGCGAGGACTACGACGACGGGGCGCGGCTCTAGCGCCTCGACAGACCCACAGCTTGGAGGCAATGCGTGGCGCACAACGAGATCGTCGAGATCAGGGGTCACCTGATCGACACGGCATCGCTGTCGAAGGTCCTCAACGACATCGACGAGTACGGCGGCGACTACGTCGTCGAGCAGTTCGACATCGGGCACGGGTCCGACGACCCGTCGTACGCCCGCATCGACGTCTCGGCCGAGGACGAGGAGACCCTCCAGCGCATCCTGATGCGGCTGCAGATCCACGGCGTCAACCAGGTCGACCCCGGCGAGGCCCAGGTCGACCTCGCCGAGACGCGACGGCGTCTTCCCCGACGGCTTCTACTCCAGCACCAACCTCGAGACGCAGGTGCGGCTGGACGGCCACTGGGTGCGGGTGCTCAACCCCGAGATGGACTGCGGGCTGGTCGTCGACGGCGAGGGCGCCGCGCTGGAGGTCCGCACGCTGCCGATGTCCGACGTCCGGGCCGGGATGCGGATCGTCTGCGGCGCCTCCGGGATCAAGGTGACGGTGCCGATCTCCACCAAGGAGGAGGGCTCGCTTCGGCTTCATGGACTCCGACGTCTCGAGCGAGAAGCCCCAGGCCGTGCTCGTGCGCCAGGTCGCCGACGGCATGCGCGAGGCCAAGGAGGCCGGCAAGAAGGTGCTCTGGGTGGGCGGCCCCGGCGTCGTCCACACCGGTGCCGCGCCGGCCATGGTCGCGCTGGTCGAGGCGGGGTACGTCGACGTGCTCTTCGCCGGCAACGCGCTGGCCACCCACGACATCGAGTCGGCGCTCTACGGCACCTCGCTGGGCGTCGACCTCGCCCGCGGACAGGGCGTCGAGCACGGCCACGAGCACCACATCCGCGCGATCAACACGATCCGCAAGGCCGGGTCGATCCGCGCCGCTGTCGAGCAGGGCGTGCTGACCAGCGGGATCATGCACGCGCTGGTGACCCACGGCAAGGAGTTCGTGCTGGTCGGCTCGGTGCGCGACGACGGGCCGCTGCCCGACGTCTACACCGACGTCATCGAGGGCCAGCGGGCGATGCGGGCCGAGCTGGGCGACGCGGGCTTCTGCCTGATGGTGGCGACCATGCTGCACTCGGTGGCCACCGGCAACATCCTGCCCGCGTCGGTGCCCGCTGGTCTGCGTGGACATCAACCCGGCGACCGTGACCAAGCTGGCCGACCGCGGCTCCTCGCAGGCGCGCGGCATCGTCACCGACGTCGGGCTCTTCCTCGAGCAACTCGCGATGGAGCTCTCCCCCACCTACCGACGCGGCTAGGCCGGACCGCCACCCGGGCGAGGTCGGCGGCGCCGACCACCCCGGCCATCGGGCCGAGCACGGCGCCCACCACCCGTGGGCAGGTCGCGGTGCCCGGCGCCGACGAGGCTCTCCTCGAGCGCCTGCCGCGCCGGGTCCAGCAGCAGGTCGCCGGCCGCGGAGACGCCGCCGCCGATCACGATCAGCGGCGGGTCCAGGGCGGCCGCGAGGTTGGCGAGCCCGACTCCGAGCCACCGGCCGACCTCGGCGTACGCCGCCATCGCCGCCGGGTCACCCTCGCGCGCCGCGGTCGTGAGCGCCGGACCGGAGAGCTTGCGTCCCGCCCTCGGCCGCGGCACGGGCCAGGGCGCGGCCCGAGCAGTACTGCTCCCAGCAGCCACGGCCGCCGCACTCGCACGTCGCGGCCGTCCGGGACCACCTGCATGTGGCCGTACTCGCCCGCCATCCCGTTGACGCCGCGCACCAGCCGGCCGCCCACGACGAGCGATCCGCCGATGCCGGTGCCGAGCGTCACCATCACGGCGTCGGGGGTCTCCTGGGCGGCGCCGAAGCGCGCCTCCGCCCACAGCGCGGCAGAGGCGTCGTTGTCGACCAGGACCCGGCCGAGGGGTCCGCTTGCCGCAGCCGTTTGCCCAGCCGCTCCGCGAGCGGTTCGTCGCGCCAGGGCAGATGTGGCGCGAACCGCACCCGGTCGCCGTCGCGGGCCACGAAGCCGGCGGCTGCGACGCCGACGGTCAACCTGCCGTACTGCGCGATCAGCCGCTGCACGACCTCGACCAGGGCGTCCTCCACCTCCTGGACGGTGGCCTTCTCGATGCCCGAGCCGGGTCCGGGCGTCGCTGTCGCCTCGGTGTCGAGCACCCGGCCGACTCCGTCGACCACAGCTGCGAGCACCTTGGTGCCGCCGATGTCGACACCGATGGACAGGCTCATCAACCCCACCCCTCCGGCGCCGCGAGCATCGTGATCTCCGTCGAGCGATGCAGCACGCGCCAGTCCTCGAACTCGATCAGGGCATAGGCGAGCTTGCTCTTCGTCGGCAGCAAGGCATGACGCACTCCCGACTCCCTCATCAGGGAGTCCCAGCCCGGCTTGAGCTCGACGAGATCGAGCTGGTCCTGCACGTGGTCCGTCGTGTAGGCGTCGGTGTAGCCGTCGATCATCGGGTCGAGCTGGGGATGGCGCCAGAGCAGGTAGCCGGCGAGAGGCCCGGTGGTCTGCAGGGCGGTGCCGTCGGCCAGTCCGTCCAGTGCGGGGTCGAGCCAGCCGGGCACCTTTGCAGGTCGGTCGGCGGTGACGGGCACCACCGCCGCCAGGAGTACCAGCGCCCCGACCACGATTCCGGCAACGACCGTCCGCTCGCGTCGCATCGCGGGACGGCCCCGGCCGACCAGCGACTGCAGCGCCCCGGCCACGAACGGCACCGTCATCATCGCGGCGACGGGCACTGTGCGCATGGCATAGGCGCTCCATCCGGCGGCCAGGAGCAGCAGCAGGATCGAGACCCAGTTGGGACGTGCGGTGGCACGTCCTGCCAGCCAGATGACCAGGGTCACCACGATGAGCAGAGCCGCGATGGCCGGCTGGCGCTCGTGGAAGTCGGTCGCCGACCACTCGTCATGGAACTCGGTGCGACCGCCGACCATGAGCACGGCTTCGTAGAGGCTCGGGCCGACCGGAGTGAGGCCGGCCGCCACCAGAGAGAGCGCCGGCACCGCCAGGAGACGCAGCAGCACGGGCCGCAGCTCGTGCAGGCGGGAGCGGTTGTCCAGGACGATTCCCACGATGGCAACCAGCCCGATCACCAGCGCGATCGGCCACATGCCGTGGAGGGTTGCCCAGACCCAGGTCACGGGAACCAACCACCACCGGGGACGCAGGTCCTGGGCGGTGCGGAGCCAGACGTGGGTGGTCACCAGGATGAGCAGGTAGCTCACCACCTGCGGCCGGCCGGTCAGGTTGTAGCTCGTGGCGAGCACGACCATCAGGGTCACCACGACCGCCGGCAGCGGATCGGCGTACTGACGGGCCACCACGAACACCGCCGCCACTGTCACGAGTACGACGGCCCCGGTCAGCCAGACGACCCCGGGGAGACCGAACGCCGACTCCGACAGAGCCATCAGCATCTGGCTCGCCCACTGCGTGGGCACCCAGTCCTGGTTGCCGAAGGACGACACGTGCCCGGGGTCGCGCAGGGACCAGCCGTCGAGGAACTCGTGGCCGAAGCGGAGGTGGAAGAAGGTGTCCGCGTTGGAGACCGGCGCGCTCACCCAGCGGACCATCACGAGCAGCAAGGCACCGAGAAGCACGTACGGCATCCACGTCAGGAGCCGTCCGGGCGTCCCCACGGGCGCAGCAGGCGAGGGTGCGGTTCCTGGCCCCGCGGTCACCGGCGTCTCGCGAGATCCGCCACACCGACCACGCCACCGGCATTGCCGAGCTCGGCCTGGCGCACCTCGAGCAACGGCCGGTACTTGCGGACGGTGACGTGACTCTCGAAGCTCTCCCGGATCGGATCGAGCAGGAGATCACCCGCCTCGCTCACTCCCCCACCGATGACGACCACGTTCGGGTCCAGCACGGCGGCAAGAGTCGCAACACCCTGGCCGATCCAGTCGCCCACCTCGGCAAGCTGCGCGATCGCGAACGCGTCCCCTCCACGGGCCGCCTCGGTGATCAGCGGACCGGAGATCCGGTCGATGTCGCCCCCGGCCAGGCTCCACCAGCGTCTTTGCGGCATCCGGGTCCTCGAGAGCGTGTGCACGCGTGATCCGCACCAGCGCGCTGCCGGACCCGTAGGACTCCAGGCAGCCGAGGTTGCCGCAGCCGCACTGGACGCCGCCCGGCACCATCTGGATGTGGCCGACCTCGCCGCCCATCCCGAAGCCGCCACGCACCAGCTCACCGTCGATGACGACACCGCCGCCCACCCCGGTGCCGATCGTCAGCATCAGCAGGTCCTCGACGTCCTCGCCGGCTCCGAACGTGAACTCCCCCCAGGCGGCCGCGTTGGCGTCGTTCTCCACGACGACCGGCAGGTGCAGCTCGTCCTCGAGGCGCGCCTTGAGCGGCTCGTTGCGCCAGGCCAGGTTGGGCGCGAACACGACGGTGGCGCGCTGCTTGTCGATGAACCCGGCAGCACAGACTCCGACGGCCTCCACCTCCTTGGACCCGGCCAGCGAGTGGACCAGCTTGCCGATGGCCTGCACGATCGCGGCGGGGTCCGTGGCCGGCGACTCGGTGCGGTCGCGGGCGAGCAGGTGGCCGCGCTCGTCGACGAGTCCCGCAGAGATCTTGGTGCCGCCGACGTCGACACCGACGGTGTAGGTCACTGGTCCTCGTCCCAGTCCGCAGCGGAGTCCAGGTCGATCTTCTCCACCGGCGACGGCCGCTCGTGCTGGGACGTGTTGGTGGCCAGCAGCCCGGCCGCGGCGTGCATCAGTGAGCTGGCCGCCAGCGACAGGTGTGCGCGCACCTCGGGACTGGTCTGCCGAAAGACGTGGATGACCTGGCACACGGGGCAGTAGCGGCAGTCCTCCCCGTCGGTGGCGATGTGCTCGCTGACGTCCTGGACGGCTGCCGCGAAGGTCCCCGCCGCGCCGGCGGCGGTGCCTGCGTAGTCGGTCCCCTGGTCCTTGGCCCAGTCGGAGAGCGCACCGAGCAGCTTCGCGGCCTCGTCGCCCACGCTGCCGACGGGCTCGTGGCTGCCGGGACCCGCCCCGGCACCCGCCGCCTTGTCTGGGCCCTCGCCTGCCTCGTTCACGACTGTTCCTCCTGCTCGAACCGGAACCGTACCTGCAGCGAGCCTTCCTCCACGCGAGCCGCGGTCACCGTGTGCCGCGTCAACGCGGCCGGCAGGGCCAGCAGCCGCCGGTAGGAACCCACAGTGACCACCAGCTCGTCACCGTGGCGCGCGAGGTCGACGTCCTGCTTCTGCGCAAACGGAAGGGCGATCCGCAGCACGGCGCCGGTGCTGGTCCGGCTGATCGTCATCGGCCCCTCGCCGGTGGGCACGGCCAGCGGGTCGTCCCCGGCGTACGCCGACTCGGCGAGGCTTGCGAGCGCGTCGGCCCCGACCGGCTCTCCTGGCCGGTAGTCGGACAGCCAGACCGGCAGGTCGGCGAAGGATTCCCTCACCTCGGTGAGCACTGCCTGCTGGGCAGCGACCCAGCCTTCGCGCCAGGCGTCGCCCGCCCCCTCGGGGAACACCCGGTTGGCGATCACACCGTCGACCCGGTAGCCGTAGAGGGACAGCGTGGTCAGCGATCGTCGCGCTTCGGCGACCACCACCGCCTCAGGGGTGAGCACGAGGCGGACCGTCGAGTCCTTCTCGCTGAGGATCTGCTGCACCTGCTCGAGGTCGCGGTGCAACCGCTCCACCGCGTCGAAGACCGAGTCCTCGGGCATCGGCACCCCAGCCGCCCTGGTGAGGACCGGCCGCAGCGCCCGGATCACCCGACGCTGCACCCCGAAGACGCGGGTCATGTACCACCCCAACGCTTCGGGCAGTGCGAGCAGCCGCAGCGTCTCAGCGGTGGGGCCGCAGTCGACGATGATGACGTCCCACGTGCCGCTGATCGCGTGGTTGCGGAGCTCGAGGAGGGCGAGCACCTCCTCGGCGCCGGGCACCACTGTGAGCTCCTCAGCGGTGATCGGGTCCACGCCGGCAGCGTCGAGCACCGACATCAGGTAGCCCTGGATCTCCCCCCAAGAACGCTCGAAACGGCGCTGGGCGTCGACCTGGTGCACCCACAGGTTCGTGGCCACCTCGACGGGCTCCTGTCCGACGCCGCGCAGCCCGAAGGCATCGCCGAGGGAGTGGGCCGCGTCGGTGGAGAGGACGAGCGTGCGCTGTCCGGACCGGGCGGCCAGGGTCGCCGTACCGGCCGCACTGGTCGTCTTGCCGACTCCCCCTTTGCCGGTGAAGAGGACGATGCGAACAGACACCCTCAGCCCAGCGACTCGACGCGCTTCTTGAGGCCCTTCAGCGCGGTGTCGATGATGACCTTCTCGGCCTTGCGGCGCAGCATGCCGATCATCGGGATGCTCAGGTCAACGGCCAGCCGGTAGGTGACGTCGGTGCCGGAACCGCTCGGTCGGAGCTCGTAGGCGCCCTGCATGGCCTTGAGCATCTTGCCCTCGACGAGGTTCCAGCGGACTGCCGAGTCACCGTGCCAGTCGTAGCCCAGCGTGTAGGAGTCCCTGATCGGAGCAGCCTCGAGCTCGAAATGCACCTCGCGGGCACGTCCCTCCGGCCCGTCCTCGAGGACCTCGACCCGCTTCATGCCCTGCGCCCACTCCGGGTAGGCCTCGAAGTCGGCGATCACCGCCATCACCTGCGCCGGGGTGGCGTCGATGACGATGCTGGACGTGGTCTGCTCGGCCATGGTTCCTGGTCCTGACTTCGAAGGCTGCGGATGAGCGGAGGCCGACACGAGCGCCGCTCGGATGCCGGTCCGGCTGCCCAAGGTTAACGGAGGCGACTCCCCGTCCGGATCACGCTCCCGCGGGCGGTACAAGCCGCGCGGCCGGTAACGTGCACATGCGATCCGGCGTCGGGGAAGCCCTCGAGAAGCCCGCGAAGAGAGGTGCATCGTGCGCGAGTACTCCACGGCCCAACAGGTCAGCGTCCCGTCGACCGGAAACCTGACCGATGACGCCGTCACCAACGGGACCGAGTACGCCGACATGGTGGTCTTCTCGCGACGTGTCGGGGGAACGTGGACCGACGTCACCGCGGCAGAGTTCCTCCAGGACGTGAGTGCTGTCGCCAAGGGCCTCCTTGCCGCCGGGATCGAGGCCGGCGACCGGGTCGCGATCATCTCCCGGACCCGTTACGAGTGGACGCTCCTCGACTACGCCATCTGGTTCGCCGGCGCCGTGACCGTCCCGGTCTACGAGACCTCCAGCGCCGAGCAGGTCGAGTGGATCCTCACCGACTCCGCGGCCCGCGCGGTGTTCACGGAGACACCCGAGCACAGCTCCCGCGTCAAGGAGGTTCGCGACGGCCTGCCGGAGCTGCACCACGTCTGGTCGATCGAGGGGAACGGGCTCGGTGTCCTGCGCACGCTGGGCGAGGACGTGTCCGACGAGGAGCTCGAGGCCCGTCGTACACACGCGACGCCGGATGACCTGGCCACGCTGATCTACACCTCGGGCACGACGGGCAGACCCAAGGGCTGCATGCTCACCCACGGCAACTTCATGTTCGAGCTGACCGTCGTTCTCGCCGACCTGCCCGAGCTCTTCGACCCGGCGTCCGAGGGCAGCGACGCGCCCGCGACGCTGCTCTTCCTCCCGCTCGCCCACGTCTTCGCACGCATCGTCGAGGTCGGTGCCGTGAAGGCCCGGGTGCGGCTGGGCCACTCCTCGGACATCCGCAACCTGCTCGACGACTTCGCGGAGTTCCAGCCGACGTTCATCCTCGCCGTGCCGCGGGTCTTCGAGAAGGTCTTCAACACCGCCTCCCAGCGTGCGGTGGCCGACGGCCGGGGCAAGATCTTCGGTCGCGCGGCCGACGTCGCCATCGCCTGGTCGCGCGGGCTCGAGTCCGGGCAAGACGAGCCTTGCCGTCCGTGCCCAGCACCGCGTCTTCGACCGGCTCGTCTACGCCAAGCTGCGCGCCGCCCTCGGCGGCAGGTGTGCGTACGCCGTCTCGGGCGGCGCCCCGCTCGGGGACAGGCTGGGCCACTTCTACCGAGGCATCGGGGTCAACGTGCTCGAGGGCTATGGCCTGTCCGAGACCACCGCTGCGCTCACGGCCAACCTGCCCGACGCCCAGAAGATCGGCACGGTCGGCCGTCCCGTGCAGGGAACCAGCGTGCGGGTCGCCGACGACGGCGAGCTGCTGTTCCGCGGTGGGCAGGTCTTCGCCGGCTACTGGCACAACGAGGAGTCGACCTCCGAGACCAAGGACGCCAACGGCTGGTTCCACACCGGTGACGTCGGTGAGATCGACGACGAGGGCTTCGTCCGGATCACCGGGCGCAAGAAGGAGATCCTGGTGACCGCCGGTGGCAAGAACGTCGCTCCCGCGGTCCTGGAGGACCGTGTCCGGGCACACCACCTCGTGGACCAGTGCCTCGTCGTCGGCGACGGGCAGCCCTTCATCGCCGCGCTGGTCACGATCGATCCCGAGACCCTGCCGGCCTGGGCCGAGCAGCACGGCAAGTCCAGCGAGGTCTCCGACCTGCTCGACGACCCGGATATTCGCGCCGAGATCGAGGGCGCCGTGGACGAGGCCAACAAGGCCGTGTCGAAGGCCGAGTCGATCCGCCGCTTCGCGATTCTGGCGCGCTCCTGGACCGAGGAGGGCGGCCAGCTGACCCCCAGCCTGAAGCTCAAGCGGGGCGTCGTGATGCGCGAGCACCGGGACGACGTGGACGCTCTCTACGTGCGCTGAAACTGCTCCACCGGGCCGCCCGTCACTATTTTCGAGTCTGAGCGCGACCGGAGAATCGGATTCTGCGTACAAAACGGACTCGGTACGGCAATCTGAGACCTGTCGTGAAACAGAAGTGGTCTCACGGTGCCAACGGGAGAAGTGGTGGTTCAGCCATGGCTCCCCCACGAACTAGGTAGGTCGACCGTTCATGGATCGCAGAAAAGCCCTGCTCGTCGTAGCGGCGGTCATCGCCGCCCTCGGCACGTTGCTGGTGTTCCTCTACGTGCGCGGCGCGGACTCCCGCGCTGATCAGCGCTACTCGGCCGTCGAGGTCCTCCGCGTGGTGAAGCCGATCGCGCCGGGTGAGACGGTCGAGGCCGCACAGTCCGCGGGCAAGCTCGAGACGGGTTCGGTGTCCCAGAAGGACCTGTTGCCCGACGCCCTCACCGGGACCGGGCCCATCGCCGGCAAGGTGGCGACCGCAGCCCTCTACCCGGGTGAGCAGCTCACCAGCGCGAAGTTCGGCTCGAGCGGAAGCGCGACGGGCCTGACGATCCCCAAGGGGAAGATCGCCATCTCCGTGAACCTCAGCGACCCGTCACGTGTGGCCGGGTTCGTGAACCCCGGCGACAAGGTGGCCATCTTCCGACGCTCGGCCGGCAACTATCACCCGACTGCTCCTGCCCAACATCCAGGTGATCGGTGTGGGTTCCACGACCATGGTCGCCACCACCACGACCGACCCCACCGGCGCGCAGGTCACCGAGCAGCTGCCCAAGACCCTGCTCACGCTCGCCGTGTCACAGATCGAGGCAGAGCGCACCTTGTTCGCCAGCAGGAACGGCGAGCTCGCCTTCGGCCTGACGACCACCGACTCCCAGGTCGCGGCCTCGCAGGGCGTGACCGCACAAAACCTGTTCCAGTGACGCCTGAACCTGCTCCGCCGACCGTCTAGAGAAGGACCACGATGCCGATCCTCGTCGAGGCCGACACCACCACCGCGGGTGTGCTTGTGTCCGCCCTCCCCTCCGGGTCGCCGGTCGTCTCCCGCCCCGACGACGTCGACGGGTTGCTCAGTGGCCGTGGCCACTCGTCAGTGGTGATCGGCCCCACCGTCGACATGGCCATCGCGACGGCCCTGGCCGAGCGGGTTCGTGCCACCTACCCGGCCACGAGCGTCGTACTCATCCGACACGAGCTCGAACCAGATGTCTTCGCCAAGGCGATGCAGTTCGGCATCGGAGCCGTCGTCGCGGCCGACGACTGGACAGCACTCGGTACGGCGCTCTCGCGGGCGAAGGTCACTTGGGAGGCCATCCAGGGACCGACGAACTCCGAAGAGCGTGACGGCCGGGTGATCACCGTCTTCTCGCCCAAGGGCGGTGTGGGCAAGACGACGATGGCGGTCAACCTCAGCGTCGCCCTGGCCGGCACCGGCGCCCTGGTGTGTGTCGTGGACCTCGACCTCGCCTTCGGTGACGTCGCCATCACCATGCAGCTGATCCCCGAGCACACCATCACCGAGGCAGCGGAGTCCGAGCACGACCTGGACTTCTCGCTGCTCCAGAAGCTGCTCACCCGACACGAGAGCGGGCTGACCATCCTGGCCGCGCCGACGCACCCAGAGGGACGCGACCTGATCACGGCGTCTCTGGTGCGACGGGTCATCCAGACTCTGCGACGCAACTTCGACTACCTGGTGATCGACACCCCTCCGGGCTTCGACGACCAGGTGCTGGGCGCGTTCGACGAGACCGACGACTGCGTCATCGTGGCCACGCTGGACGTGCCGACGATCAAGAACACCAAGGTCGCACTGGAGACCCTGGACCTGCTCCACCTCGTCCCGACCAGCCGCCACCTCGTGCTGAACCGCGCGGACGAAGAGGTCGGCCTCTCGCTCGCGAACGTGGAGGAGATCCTCGGGATGAACGTCTCGCTGTCGCTGCCCAGCTCGACCGCCGTCGCGAGTGCGACCAACCACGGTCGACCCATCGTCCGGTCGAAGCCCGACCACCCCGTGTCCAAAGCCATCGACGCGTTCTCGCGGAAGCTGGCCGGCAAAGTGCCGGCCGGCGCGGCGAGCGCACCCGTCAAGCGTGGCCTCTTCGGGCGCCAGAAGAAGCAGTAGGAAGAGCCATGAGCAGTCTCAGCGATCGACTTGCCTCTCTGAACCGGACCACCACTCGCCCAGAGGGTGAGGCCGAGAACCCCGACACCGACACCTCCGAGGTCACCGCGTCTCCTGAGGCGCCGGCCGCCAGTGGGGCACCTGTTCCGAAGCGCCGGGCCGACGTCCCCATCGACGCACCGCCGTCGACCGAGGTCGCCACCGCCCACCCCAAGACCCACACTCCGCCCGTCGTGCAGGAGCCGACCTCCGGCACCGTCGCGAGCGGACCGAGCGCCACCACCACCGCGAACAGCCCCGCCAGCACGAGTGCGGGCAGCAAGACCACCGGCTCGAGCGGCGCCGCCAAGGCCAGCCCCGCCTCTGCAGCGGCTCGCGCGGAAGCCGTGAAGGACCGCTTCGAAGACCTGAAGGAGAGCGTGCACAGCGAGCTGCTGCAGCAGCTCGGTCCTCAGCTGTACGACGCCAACCTCGAGGCGGCGGAGCTCGAGTCGAAGGTGCGCGCGGTCCTCGCCGACGTGCTGGCGGCCAGCAACCGCCCCCTCACCCGTGGTGACCGCGAGCGCATCACCCAGGACATCTCCGACGACATCCTCGGCTACGGCCCGCTCGAGCCCTACCTGCGCGACGTCGACGTCGCCGAGGTGATGGTCAACGGTCCGTTCGACATCTACCTCGAGCTCAGGGGCAAGCTTGTCAAGGTCGACGGCAAGTTCAAGGACGAGGCACACCTGCGGCGCACGATCGACAAGATCGTGTCGCGCATCGGCCGCCGGGTCGACGAGTCCTCCCCCATGGTCGACGCCCGCCTCCCTGACGGCAGCCGTGTCAACGCCGTCGTACCCCCGCTGGCCATCGACGGCAGCACCCTGACCATCCGTAAGTTCGCGGCCGACCCGCTGACCGTGAACGACCTGATCAAGTTCGGCTCGCTGAGCGACCGCACGGCCGACTTCCTCGACGCCTGCGTCCGCGGACGGCTCAACGTCGTCGTGTCGGGTGGTACCGGCGCCGGAAAGACGACCACGCTCAACGTGCTGTCCTCGTTCATCCCGTCCGACGAGCGCATCGTCACCATCGAGGACGCGGCCGAGCTCCAGCTCAAGCAGGACCACGTGGTCCGACTCGAGTCCCGCCCCTCCAACATCGAGGGCAAGGGCGCCGTGACCATCCGTGACCTCGTCCGCAACGCGCTCCGGATGCGTCCCGACCGCATCGTCGTCGGCGAGGTCCGTGACTCCTCGGCGCTGGACATGCTGCAGGCCATGAACACCGGCCACGACGGCTCCATCTGTACGGTCCACTCCAACGGACCGCGCGACACCTGCTCACGCCTCGAGACCCTCGTGCTGATGGCCGGCATGGACCTCCCGGTCCGCGCCATCCGTGAGCAGGTCGCCTCGGCTGTCGACCTGATCGTGCACCAGGCTCGCCTCAAGGACGGCACCCGTCGCATCACCCACGTGACCGAGGTCGAGCGGATGGAGGGTGACGTCATCACGCTGCAGGACATCTTCCTGTTCGACAACTCCGCGGGCTTCGACTCCGAGGGCCGGTCCCTCGGATCGCTCAAGGCGACCGGACTGCGACCCAAGTTCCTCGAGAAGATGCTGCACAACAACGTGACGGTGGACCCACGGATCTTCGCGACGGCGGACTACCGATGACCCGAGAGCCCAACACGCTCCGTCGCGTGGCCGTCGGCGCACTCCTCGCAGTGTTCGCGCTGGGCATGTGGGGCGCCGCGCCCGCGCATGCCGAGGACACCGCAGCCATCGACCACGCGCTGCCGACCGAGGGTGCAGTGCGGCTTCTCGTCTCCGTCCCCGGCGCGGGCGAGGTCGACCTCGACGACGTCTCGGTCACCGTCGACGGAGAGGACGTGTCAGCTGAGGCGGCACCGGCCTCCGACAGCAGCGAGGTGAAGCGCACCACGATCCTGGCGATCGACACGAGCAACAGCATGGCCGGCGCCCGTATCGCCGAGGCCAAGAAGGCAGCGCTCGCGTACCTCGCTGCGGTCCCCACCAACGTGCAGGTCGGCGTCCTCACCTTCGACGACACGGTCAAGCTCGTCGTGCCTCCGGGGCTCGACCGAGCCGCGGCCAGCGCCGCGATCGCCGGGCTCCGCCTCACGCTGAAGACCGCACTGTACGACGGCGTGCTCGGGGCGCTCGACGCCGTCGGCCCGGCTGGCGAGAACGCCGGCCAGCGCAAGATCCTCCTGCTCTCGGACGGCAAGGACACCACCGAGACCGACCTGGAAGAAGTACTCAGCGAGATCAAGGCGTCCGGCGCGGGGATCGACGTGGTCTCCCTGCAGGTCGGCGACGAGGCGAACGCGCCCCTCAACGCGATCGCTACCGCAGGCAAGGGAACGATGCTCACGACCGCGGACCCGGCGGCCCTGACCGCGGCATTCGCCAGCGAGGCCGACGCGCTTGCGCGCCAGCTCGTCGTGACGGCGGAGGTGCCGAACGGTTCCGAACTCAGCTCCAACGTCTCGGTGACGGTGCCCACGGCCGACGAGACGTTCGAGGCGGCCGCCTACCTGCCCGTACGGAACGCCGCTGACGTCGAGGCACAGAAGGCCGCATCCTTCGGGCCGCAGCCGGTCGCCTCGAGCCCCCTCGACCTCTCTCCCAACGTGATGTACGGCGCGGTCGGCGCCATCGCCGTCGGCCTGCTCGGCCTGATCCTGATCCTGGCGACCGGGTCCAAGCCGGCCACGAACCTCACGCTCACCGAGCAGATCCGGGCCTACGGCGTGATGGCAGTGCCCGGCGAGTCCGGACCACGCAAGGACGCTGGGCCCGCGGCGCCCTTCTCGGGACAGGCCCGCGAGGCAGCGGAGCGAGCGCTGGCGAGCAACAAGAACCTCGAGGCCCGCATCGCCCACAGCCTGGAGGCCGCCGGCATGTCGCTGCGGCCAGCCGAGTGGCTGCTGATGCGGGCCGCCATTGCCGTCGGCGGCGGCCTGCTCGGAGTGCTTCTTGGGTCCGGGAGCATCATCCTCGGCCTGATCTTCGTCGTCGCCGCGATCATCGGTCCCGGGCTGTACCTGAAGATCAAGCGCACCAAGCGGCTCAACGCCTTCGGGACCGGCCTGGCCGACACCCTCCAACTGATGTCTGGCAGCCTCTCCGCCGGACTGTCCCTGGCTCAGTCGATCGACACCATCGTGCGTGAAGGAGCCGAGCCGATCTCGAGCGAGTTCAGGCGGGTGGTCATCGAGACCCGCCTCGGCGTGACCCTCGAGGACTCCCTCGAAGGCGTTGCGGAGCGCATGGAGAGCCGTGACTTCGGGTGGGTCGTCATGGCGATCAAGATCCAGCGCGAGGTCGGCGGCAACCTGGCGGAGCTCCTGCTCACAGTGGCTGCGACTCTCCGGGAGCGCGAGTACCTCCGTCGGCATGTCCGGGCGCTCTCGGCCGAAGGCCGGCTCTCCTGCTACGTCCTGGGTGGGCTGCCTCCGGGTTTCCTGTTCTATCTCTTCCTGTCCAGGCCGGACTACGTCAAGCCGTTGTACACCACCCCCATCGGGTGGATCCTCTGCGTCGGCATGGCGGTTCTGCTCGGTGTCGGCATGCTGTGGATGACCAAGGTTGCGAAGGTGGACGTGTGATCTCCCTGATCTTGCCCCTGGGCTTCGTGATGATCTTTGGCGCGCTCTTCCTGGTGCTCGCCCATGTCGGCGGCATCAACAAGGAGCGCGCCGGCGTCGGCAGGTCGATCGCGGTGCTCGAGGCGCTCACCGGGGCTCCCGAGGAGATGAAGACCGAGCTTGACTCGACCTTCGCCGACCGGGTGCTCTTCCCACTGCTGGCCCGCTCGCAGCGGATGGGGCGTCGACTCACGCCCGAGGACGCCAGCGAGCGAATCCGCGAGAAGCTGGAGAAGGCGGGCAACCCCGTCGGCTGGACCGTGGAGCGAGTGATGGCCGGCAAGGTCGTCGGTTTCGCGGCTGCGCTGATCATCTCTCTCATCGTGACAGTCATCATGGGTCTGGGCTTCCTGTTCACACTCGGCGTCGTCGTGCTGGCATCGCTGGCCGGTTACATGGCGCCCAACATGTACCTCTACCAGCAGACCTACGACCGGTCGGAGAAGATCGGGCGCGCTCTCCCCGACGCCATCGACCTGCTGACCATCTCGGTGGAGTCGGGCCTCGGGTTCGACGCCGCCTGCGCTCAGGTCGCCCGCAACACCGAAGGACCGCTGTCCGAGGAGTTCGCCCGGATGCTCCAGGAGATGCAGATCGGACTCGGACGTTCCGAGGCGCTGCGCTCGATGGCGGACCGTTCGGACCTGGCCGACCTGCGTTCCTTCGTGAGCGCCATGGTCCAGGCCGACGCGTTCGGCATCCCGATCGGCCAGGTTCTGCGGGTCCAGTCATCCGAGATCAGGGTCAAGCGACGTCAGTGGGCCGAGGAGATGGCCCAGAAGGTGCCGGTCAAGATCCTGGTCCCGCTGATCTTCTGCATCCTGCCCTGCCTGTTCATCGCAGTGCTGGGTCCCGCCGGAATCACCGTGATGGACAGCTTCTCGGGCAAACTCTGACCGTGACCGACGTCGGGCGGGTCGCACTGGCGGCCCGAGTGTTCACCATCGCTGCGCTCACCCCGCTCGCGGCGCTGGCGGGGTCGGAGTACGTCGCGGGGGCCTTGCTCGTCGCCCTGACGGCGACTCTCGCCATCGCGCTCTCCTTCGCGCACCGGCTCTCCGAGACGACGGTGGCCACGCTCGAGGGCGCGGTGGTCGCCTCCTTGGTGATCTTCACCTACCCGGACCAGGCGAACGTCACCCCCTACCTGGTCATCCCGTCGCTGATCGGAGCCTTGGACCGAGGAGCCAGGGGCCTGCTCCGCGTGACGGTCGTCGAGTTCGGCATCCTGCTGGTCCTCTGGGCGATCGTCGTGCAGCAGTGGGACCGCGAGGTGGCAGCCGGCGGCTTCACCTGGCTGGCCACGGCTGTCGGCATCGGGCTGATGGGGTCGTCCCTTCGCCGGACCGCCAGCTCGACCGATGCCGACGCCTCCTACCGCAGCGCCGTCGGCCTGATCCGGCGACTCGAGGCGCTCTCCGGAAAGCTCAGTGGCGGGCTCGACGCGGTGGGTATCGCCGACGAGATCATGGGCGAGGCCGACAGTGTCGTGCCGACCCGCAGCGCGGGCGTCTTCGTGCGCTCCGCCAACGGCTCGATGGCTCCCCTGCGGTACAGCGTCGGCACCCGGCCGGGGGCGATGATCTGGGCCGATGACCTGGCAGCGAAGTGTTGGCAGTACGAGGCGATGATGCTGCGCGACCGGTACGTCGCGATCCCCCTCGTGGCGAACGACGAGATGATCGCCGTGCTCGCCCTGGACACGCTGAACCACATCGAGTCGTCGACGGCGCTCGAGCTGCGTGGTCGGCTCACCAGGCACGCCGTACAGCTGCAGGCAGCGCTTCTGTTCGCTCGGGTCCGGGACAACGCCATGAGCCAGGAGCGCCAGCGGATCGCTCGCGAGGTGCACGACGGGGTGGCCCAGGACGTCGCATCGCTGGGCTATCTCGTGGACAACCTGGCTTCGACCGCCGCCGACCCTGCCCAGCAGGAGCAGATCGGAGAGCTGCGGCAGGAGGTCACCCGCGTGGTCACCGAGCTGCGCCACTCGATCTTCGACCTGCGGCACGAGATCGCCTCGGGCGCCGGTCTGGGCGAGAGCCTGTCGGCCTACGCCAACCAGGTCAGCACCACCTCCCCGATGGCGGTGCACGTCACCCTGGACGAGAAGGGGCCGCGGTTGCCCGGCAACGTGGAGTACGAGCTGCTGCGCATCGCCCAGGAGGCCATGGCCAACGCACGCAAGCACTCAGGCGCCGCCAACCTCTGGCTGCGTTGCACGGTGCGCTCGCCGTACGCCGAGATCGAGATCGGCGACGACGGCGTCAATCAGCACCTCCCGAAGGCCGACTCCCAGGGGCTGAAGATCATGCGGGAGCGCTCACGCATCATCGACGCTGACCTGGAGGTGGACGAGCCGTCAGCGGAACGCCCCGGCACCCGCGTCGTCGTCCGCGTGGGCGGGGCCAGCCGTTAACCTGCAGGAGGAGGCCGGGTCGCACATCCGGATGCCCATGACGACCGTGTTGCTGATCGATGACCACGAGCTGATCCGTCAGGGTCTTGCCAGCGCCTTCGCCGCGGCCGACGGCTTCGATGTCGCCGGTCAGGCAGGCTCGGTGCAGGAGGGCCTCGACCTGGCCCAGCAGTTCTCACCAGATGTCGTGGTCACCGACGTCCGTCTCCCCGACGGCTCGGGGCTCGACGTGGTTCGCGCGCTGCGCAAGGCGAGCCGCGAGGTCGGACTGGTCGTGCTGACGATGTACGCCGGGGACGAACAGCTCTTCGCCGCGATGGACGCCGGCGCGTCGGCCTTCGTCGGCAAGGACGCCCCCACCTCCAGCGTCATCAGTGCCGCCCGGCAGGCGTCGGTGGCTCCGCTGACCTTTGCCTGCACCGGCCTGGCGGAGGCCATGGTCCGGCGGATGAGCTCCGGCGCACCTCGGCTCTCCGACCGCGAGCGGCAGGTCCTGGAGCTGTTGGCCGAGGGTCTGGGCGTCACCGCGATCGCCGGACGGCTCTATCTCAGCGAGTCGACCGCCAAGAGCCACATCGGCCGGATCTACGACAAGCTCGGCGCCGCCAACCGGGCCCAGGCCCTGGTCACGGCCATGCGCCTGGGCCTGATCTCCTCGGCGTCCCCACCCCCCTGACCACGCACGGAATACCCCGTTCCGTTCGGTTTGTCCAGATTATAGCCCGAATGGACTAGTCCAGGGCTCACAAAAGGGTCAGACGGTTCGAACCGGATAGCCGATGTCCTGATCTGTCCTTTTTGACATACTTTTTCCTGGCGGGCCGATTAGGTCGGCCCAACAGAATCCACCGAGTTCCAGAAAGAAGGAACAACTCATGCTCGAGTTCATCCGCAACATCACCAGCCGCCGCAACCAGGACGGTGCCTCCGCCGTGGAGTACGGCCTGCTCGTCGCCGGCATCGCGGCACTCGTCGTCGCCATCGTCTTCGTCTTCGGCGGCATCATCAAGGACGCATTCCAGGGCACCTGCAACCGCGTCAAGCAGGGTTCGTCCTCGGCCGCTGCCACCTGCTGACTTCGTGATCGGCTCGCCCGGGCTCGTCCCGCCGGACGACCCCGGGCCTGCCGATCCCACGACCACGGCCTACGTCTGAAGCGGAGGGCACAGATGTCACCAGCTCGATCGGGGACGTCGCGCCGCTCCGCAGAGGACGGGGCCTCGGCCGTGGAGTACGGACTGATGGTCGCCGGTATCGCCGGACTGATCGCCGCCGTGGTCTTCGTCTTCGGAGACACGGTGGGCGGCCTCTTCGAGGGAACCTGCACATCGATCAGTTCCGGATCCAGCGGACAGATGGCTCCCGTCAACTGCTGACGGCAGCCTCACCAGTGTCAACACCGCCTGCGCATCACCACTGCGTCGGGCAACCGATTTGGGAATCGCATCAACAGCTCCAGTGACGCGCACGGCCCGCGCGTCGCAGCCAGCCAGGGTGCTGCTCACACCGAAGGGTCATCCGTTCCAGAGGGAGGAACACCATGTTCAACTACATTCGTCACGCCAACGAGCTCAAGAACCGCGATCGGAACGAGACCGGCGCCTCCGCTGTCGAGTACGGCCTGCTCGTGGCCGGCATCGCGGCACTCGTCGTCGCCATCGTCTTCGTCTTCGGCGGCATCATCAAGAACAGCTTCCAGGGCACCTGCAACCGCGTCAAGCAGGGTTCGTCCTCGGCCGCTGCCACCTGCTGACCTTGCCCGATCAACCTGCGGCTTGCACTGCGCAGGCGTGCCCGGCTGCTCCTCGGCGGGGCGAAAGAGCATCGCTCCTGCGACACCGGGGGTGGTGAGCCGCCGGACTGGTGCCCGGTCCCGTTGACTCGCGAGGCGACGGGACCGGGCACATCTGTGTCTCAGGGCTGCCGCGCCTGGCGCTCGAGGGCACGTGCCAGACCGATCCGCTGGAGCGTGGTGGGGTGCGACCCGAACCAGAACTGGCTCAGGCGGGGCGGGTCGTCATCGCTCAGCGACCGCAGGGCCAGCTTCACGTGCATCCGCTCGAACGCCGCGTAGTCACGCGTCGCCTCGAGCGAGGACCGGTCCGCACGCGCCTCGACGGCACGGCTGACGGTGTTCACCACCGGGCTCGACAGCAACGACCCCACGGCGGTCAGCGCGAGCAGCAGGGCCACCACCTCGGGCTGACCGGGATCGTCCGCTCCCACCCGATGCAGCAGTCGTCGGCGACCCAGCAGCAACCCGAGCAGCCCACTGCCAAGCACGGCGCCCACCGAGCCGGTCAAGGTGCCGAACAGGACGTCGCGGTGGCGTGCGTGACCGAGCTCGTGGGCCACCACGACCAAGGTCTCGCGCGGCGGCACGTCGTTGACCAGGTTGTCGTAGAGCACGACCCGCTTGGTGCTGCCGATGCCTGAGACGTACGCGTTCAGGGTCGTCGTACGACGAGACGCGTCAGCGACCAGCACCTCGGAGACCGGGACCTTCTCCTTCCTGGCCAGGTCCATGATCGAGGTGCGCAGCTGCCCGTCACGCAACGGGGTGAACTGGTTGAACAACGGCTCGACGGCGACCGGGTAGACCCAGGACCCGAGCACGGTGAGCACCGCGCCGGCCACAGCGGTCCACAGCGGCCAGCGGCGCGGCGACCGGCGGGCCGTGCCGAGCACCAGCATCACCACCACCGAGGTGAACACCCAGCCGACGAGCAGCGAGACGCCCTGGTCACGCAGCCAGCCGGCCAGCGACTGCCGGGTGAGGCCGTACTCGAGGGCGTTGTCCCGCAGCGCCAGGTCGAAGGGCAGCGTGGCCAGCTCCCCGAGGACGATCAGGGCAAGCGTGCCGAGCAGGCCGCGCACCCACCACGGGCCCCGGATCAGGGCGATCAGCTTCGCGCCCAGACGGGTGAACCCCAGCCCGAGCGCGAGCACGACCGAGATCGCCAGGCTCGCCCAGCCGAGGTGTCGCTGTGCCGACGAATAGGCCTCCCCGCGACGCAGCTGCTCCGCGGTGAACACCTCGCTCCCCTGCACCGGGACGAGGTCACCCCCCGGCACCCAGGACCACGGCACGAAGACGACACCGAGGGCGACGAGCACGACCAGCGAGCCACCGACCAGCCACAGACACAGCCGCACGCTGGGCATCGGTTCGCGGGTCACGACGCTCAGCGTGCCACCCCGGCAAGGCGAGCCAGGTCGGCGCGCCACTGCGTGAGGAACCTGGCCTGGGTGGTGCCCAGCTCGGTGCGGAACGACTCCTGGGTGGAGGCGCCCGCACTCACCTTCCGGTAGAAGCGCACGAGCTGGTCGGTGCCGTACTCCTGGGCGATGAACCGACAGGCCAGCCAGGCCTCCTCGTAGGTGGCTCCGAGCTCGTTGGCCTTCGGGTCCAGGTCTGCACTCGTGGGCAACCTTCGGGGCAGTCCGTCCTTGCGGATGCGGGCGAGGATCTGACCGGCCGCCACCTGGACCGGGATGCCGGCGTTGTCCAGGGCGACGAAGTCGGCGAAGCCCTCCAGCAGCCACGTGGGCATCGTGGTGAACGTCGCGTCGGTGGCTACGTGTGTGGCCTCGTGGCTCATCACGACCTGCGCACCTCGCGGCTTGAGCTTGTCGAAGACAGTGGGGTTCACGAACACCCGCACGGGCGCATCCGGGGCGAGGGATCCGTCCGCGGACGTGGTGACGGCGGCGATGTTGTCGTACTGCCCCGGTTGCGACCGCACGGCAGCCTCCAGCTGTGCCGTCGTGTGGGGCACCTCGACGAGGAGCGGTCCACGCCAGCCGGGGAGGGTCCGGCGGACCTGCCTCAGCGCCCCTGCTACGAGGCCCGGGTAGCGCCCGGTCGGGGCGCCCGCCACTGCGAGCACGGACTCCTTGGTGCGTACGACGCTCAGCCGGTCCACCAGCCAGAGCGGACTGCGTCCCTCTCCGCCGCCGAACGAGACGACCCGGGCAGCGTCGGAGTCGGAGTCGGAGTCGGGTACGAAGACCACGTCGGTCTCCATCCGGGCCTGTGTCGTCTCGTAGCCCTGGTAGAGGTACTCCATCTGCACCGTTGCTCGCCAGGCGTCGGGGCCGAGCTCTACGCGTTCCGCGGCGTCGAGCTCCGGGCCCTCGTCGACGTAGCGCATCGAGAGGTCGCCGATCCCGAGCGCTGCAGCGTTGCCGTGCACCCAGCCCAGGAGCTCGCGGGACTCCGGGGCGGCCACCGCCTCGGCGTCCTCGCGGGAGCCTGCCTGCACCGCCTCGACCAGCCGGTCGAGTGCTTGCTGTGCCTGCTGGGCGTGCTCGGCACTGGTGTCCGTCGACGGCTTGGGCGGGGGGATGTCCACGTCGCCGCCGCATCCGGACAGCAGTGCGGCGAACACCGCCAGGACCAGGGCCGGGACAAGCAGGAAGCCGCCCGCCCGGTGAGGGCGAGCGGCTCCGCGGGGTTCAGCCGACGCGCGCCGCACCGGAGTACGGCATGTCGTGCAGGCCGGAGATCTGGACGCCCGAGCCTGGGTTGAGCGCGTTCACGATCTGGCCGTTGCCGATGTACATGCCGACATGGCTGATCGGGCTGTAGTAGAAGACGAGGTCACCTGGCTGCAGCTCGCTCTCGGAGATGTGCTGGCCTGCAGCGTACTGCGCCGAGGAGCTGTGCGGCAGGCTGACGCCGGCCTGGCTCCAGGCGGCCATCGTGAGGCCGGAGCAGTCGAACGCGTCCGGTCCGGCAGCGCCGTAGACGTAGGAGTCGCCGACCTGGGCCTTCGCGTAGGCAACCGCAGGGCCGCCGAGCGCAGCGATGCGCTTCGCCTCGAGGTCCTCGAGGACCGCGCTGGCGTTCGTGGCGCGGGCGTCCACCTTCTGCTGCTGGACGCGCAGGTTCTTCTCGAGCCCGGCCAGCATGGTGACCTGGTCGCGCACGGCGGTGCGACGCTGGTTCAGCTGCTGGAGCGCGGCGTTCGAGAGCGCCATCGCGTCGCCACGTCGGCCGGTGTCCTCACTGACCACCGTGACGTTGGTGAGCATGACCTCGGAGTCGTTGGTCAGCGGGCCCGAAGGCGCCGAGGACCCACCGGTCGCGTCGTACTCGTCGATGACGGTGCTGGCGACCTGGGCGCGCAGGCTGTCCATGATCTGACGGTGACGCTTGATCTGCGTGGCCAGCTTGTCGAGCTGGCTGCGCGTCCCGGTGAGCGACTTGAGCGCAGTTTCATGACGCTTGTCTGCGGCCTCAGCCTGCTGGGAGAGTCGGTCGACACGAGCCTGTACGGCGTCGATGTCGTTGGTGTCGGGGGCTGCAGATGCGGGGCTCGCCGTGGCGAGTCCGAGACCCACCGTGGTGAGCGAGGTGATGATTACTGCAGCTGCGCGGGCATGGTTCTTCTTACGGCCGTCGGGCACGAAGCGGTCGTCCTCTTTGTCTCTACGCCTACCAGGTCAGCTGACGGATTCGGGCCCAAAGAACGCCCTACCAGTCCTGTCGTCACGATCAGTGACGAGTCGGACCGGATTCACCCCAAGTAACGTGGGTCCCCGGCTCCGGCACAGGCATTCCCCCCGGAACACATGCCTGATTCGAACTCGGCGCGGCCCCTGAGCGAACCCGGTCGGTCTGCTGGTCCAGGGGCCATGAGCCCAACACACTAGGTAAAAAGCCGCAGAGGCACAAAGTCGCCACGAGGCGGACCCGGTGTGGCGTCCGCCACGTCGGTGTCCCACCAGTCACACGGGACAGTCCCACCACTCGCGTTGTGGGTCAGGCGGACTCCACCTCCGGCCCCGACACGGGGGTGACCATGCGCAGGGGCGGGACCAGGCCGGACTTGGCCAGGACGTCGAGGGCTTCTTGCTCCTCGCTGTCGAAGCTGAGCTCGGGCGGGGGCCCGAGCAGGACCGTCACGACGCAGTCATGACACGACAGTCCTCGGACCAGGCAGCTGTCGCAGTCGATGCGAACGCTCATCTCGGGCTCCTCAATGCAACCGGGGAAGGTGGTGCCACTGACTCCACCAGCAGCCACTGACAGTTTCGTCCGGTGACTCCGTCGCGGCCCTGCCTGCCGGGATTTGTCGGTGCCCCTGCCTAGCGTCAGAGCCATGAGCAGGTGGTCCGCCCAGATGAGCTTCGACGAACTCGGGCGCCCTCTGCGCGACGTCACCTTCTGCGTCGTCGACCTCGAGACGACCGGTGCCTCGGCGCAGGGCGGCTGCATGATCACCGAGATCGGTGCGGTCAAGGTGCGGGCCGGCGAGGTGCTCGGGGAGTTCCAGACGCTCGTCAACCCCCATGCGCAGATCCCGCCGTTCATTGCCGTCCTCACCGGCATCACCAACTCGATGGTGGCGTCCTCACCCTCGATCGAGTCCGCTCTCCCGGCGTTCCTCGAGTTCGCGCAGGGCAGTGTCCTGGTGGCCCACAACGCCCCCTTCGACGTGGGCTTCCTCAAGCACTTCGCCGCCCAGCAGGGCCGGCCGTGGCCCGCGTTCGAGGTGCTCGACACGGCACGGCTGGCGAGGCGGGTGATCACCCGCGACGACGCGCCCAACTGCAAGCTCAGCTCCTTGGCGGTGGCCTTCGGTTCGAGCACCACCCCCAACCACCGTGCGCTGTCCGACGCTCGTGCCACGGTCGACGTGCTGCACGGTCTGATGGAACGGCTCGGTGGTCTCGGGGTGCACACGCTGGAAGAGCTGCAGACGTTCACCTCGCGCGTCAGCCCCGCCGTACGCCGCAAGCGCCACCTGGCCGAGCATCTGCCGCACTCCCCCGGCGTCTACCTGTTCCGCGACGAGCAGCAGCGGGTCCTCTACATCGGGACCTCGCGTGACCTGCGCACCCGGGTGCGGTCCTACTTCACCGCGTCCGAGACCCGCTCGCGGATGGGTGAGATGGTCGGTCTGGCCGCATCGGTGACCGGCATCGAGTGCGCCACGCCGCTCGAGGCGCGGGTGCGCGAGCTCCGGCTGATCGCCGCGCACAAGCCGCGTTACAACCGGCGCAGCCGCCATCCGGAGAAGATGCACTGGCTCAAGCTGACAGTGGAGCCGTGGCCCCGACTGTCCCTGGTGCGCAAGGTGGCCGAGGACGGTGCCGACTACCTCGGCCCGTTCGCCTCGCGTCGTACGGCGGAGAAGTGCCTGACCGCGCTCCACGAGGCCTTCCCGATCCGGCAGTGCAGCGACCGGCTGGCGATCACCCCCACGAGGTCACCGTGCGTGCTGGCGGAGATGGGCCGGTGCCTCTCGCCGTGCGACGGCAGTGTGTCGATGGACGACTACGCCGAGGTCGTCGCGGCGGTTCGCGACAACCTGCTCCACCGCGCCGACGAGGTCGTCGACGCGCTCAGCGCGCGGATGGAGCGACTCGCCGACGACGAGCGCTTCGAGGACGCCGCCGTGCAGCGTGACCGGCTCTCCGCCTTCATCAGGGCCGCCTCCCGCACCCAGCGGCTGGGCGCGCTGTCCTCGTGCTCCGAGCTCGTGGCGGCACGCAGGGAGGACGACCGCCGGTGGGCGGTCCACGTCGTACGCAGCGGCAGGCTGGCCGCTTCCGGGGTGATCCCGACCGACGCGCACGCCGGCGTGTGGGTGACCCAGCTGCGCGAGTCCGCCGAGACCGTGCCCGGCGGGCCCGGCCCCACGCCCGCCGCGAGTGCCGAGGAGTCCGAGCAGATCCTTCGCTGGCTCGAGCAGCCGGGGGTCCGGCTCGTCCACGTCGACGGGGAGTGGGCCTGTCCCGTCCGCGGCGCCACCCGGCATCTGGCCGTCCATGATGCGGTGGAGCACTCGCGGGCGTCGCTGGTGCCCTTCGACGAGCGCCGGACACTGGCCACGGTCCACCAGCCCTGAGGGGATACGTTGGCCCCATGATCACCGCCATCGTCTTCGTGAAGGCCGACGTCGCGCGCATCCCCGAGGTCGCGGAGGCAATCGCCGCAGTCGCCGGGGTCAGCGAGGTCTACAGCGTCACCGGCCAGATCGACCTGATCGCCCTCGTGCGCGTCACCGACCACGACGACGTCGCGCGGGTCGTGGCCGACTCGATCAACAAGGTCCCGGGTGTGATGGAGACCGAGACCCACATCGCCTTCCGCACCTACTCCCAGCACGACCTCGAGTCGGCCTTCTCCCTCGGTCTGGACTGAGCGCGCACTCGATGTCCTGGCTCGACCTGCTCGGCTGGTTCGGCTCAGCCCTGCTGGTCGTCTCCTTGCTGCAGACGCGCGTGCTGCGCTTCAGGGTGCTCAACCTGGTCGCCGCCGTCGTACTCACCGGCTTCAACGTCGCGCTCGAGATCTGGCAGCTGGTGACGATGAACGTCGTGCTGAGCCTGATCAACGCGTGGCACATCCGCAAGCTCGTCGCGACCCGTCACGACGAGGCGACGTTCGACGTGCTCGAGGTCGGCCCGAACGACGAGTACCTGCGTCACGTGCTGCGGATGCACGAGGCCGACATCCTCAAGTTCCAGCCCGACCTCGTCTGGGACGGCTCGGCCCCCGGACGGTTGGCCTTCCTCGTCCAGCGCGGCGACGAGACCGTGGGGGTGGTGCTGGTGCGGGACGACGACGGCGTGGCCCAGGTGTTGCTCGACTACGTCACGCCCCGGTTCCGCGACTTCTCCCCCGGCGAGTTCGTGTGGCGCCGCAGTACGGTGCTCCGCGAACGCGGCTTCCGCCGGGTGGTCACTCCGGCCGGCATGGTCGATGCCTACTACGGGCGAGTCGGCTTCCAGCGCGACAGCGACACCGGCTCCTGGTCGCTGAACCTCTGAAGTCAGCGGGTTGCAGCGATCCAGCGGTCCAGGGTGCTGAGCGCCGCGCCGGAGTCGACAGCCTCGGTGGCCCTCGCGATGCCGGCTGCCAGCCGCTCCTCGATCGAGCCCGGCTCCGCGGCGTGCACGGCCAGCGCCGCACCCGCGTTGAGCAGCACCGCGTCACGCACCGGCCCTGACTCCCCGGCGAGCAGTCGGTGCACGACGTCGGCGTTGTACGCCGCGTCCTGACCCCGCAGACCCTCGGCGGTCCCTCGCGGGATACCGAGCACGGACGGGTCCAGGCTGTGCTCGACGACCTCGCCGCCGGTGACCGCCCACAGGCTCGACGTCGTGGTCGTGGTCAGCTCGTCCAGTCCGTCGTCTCCGCGGAAGACCCAGGCATCGACCCCGCGACGGGCGAAGACACCGGCCATCACGGGAGCCATCCGCCGGTCGGCACAACCGATCGCCTGTGCCTCGGGGCGGGCGGGGTTGGCGATCGGGCCGAGGAAGTTGAAGGTCGTGCCGACACCGAGCTCGCGGCGCGGGACGGCCGCGAACCGCAGGGCGGGGTGGAACGCCGCCGCGAAGCAGAACGTGATGCCCGCCTCGTCGGCGACCCGGGCCACCTCGGACGCCGACAGGTCCATCCGGATGCCGAGGGTCTCCAGGACATCGGCACTGCCGGACTTCGAGGACGCCGACCTGTTGCCGTGCTTGACCACGGTCACGCCGGCACCCGCCGCGACGATGGCCGCCATCGTGGAGATGTTCACCGAGAACGACCTGTCGCCGCCGGTGCCGACCACGTCGAGCACCCGTCCCGAGATGGGCAACGGCGTGGCGTGGGAGTACATCGCCTCGACGAGACCCTCCATCTCGTCGATCGTCTCGCCCTTGGCCCGCAGCGCGACAGCGAACCCGGCGATCTGGGAAGGAGTCGCCGCGCCGGAGAGGACCTCGCCCATCGCCCACGCGGTCTGTTCCGAGGTGAGATCGGAGCCGGCGATGAGAGCGCCGAGAACGTCGGGCCAGGTGGACCCGGTCATCTGTGGGGAACCATCAGGTCTGGGCTCACGTTTGGGCCGGGACCCGCGAGCGCAGCAGCCGGATCACGTTGTCGGCGAGCTCGATCGGGTCCAGCGGGTGCGCCACAGCGCCCTCGGCGCGCGACCAGGTCGCCAGCCAGTTGTCCTGGACGCGGCCGGTGAGCACGAGCACGGGCGGGCATCGGTAGATCTCGTCCTTGAGCTGCCGCGCGATGCCCAGCCCACCTGCCGGCACGGCCTCACCGTCCAGGATCGCCAGGGCAATGCCGCCCGCATCCATCTGCTGGATCACGACCGGCTCGGTCGCCACCTCGACGTACTCGAGCTCGGGCAGGTCCGGGTGGGGCCGCTTGCCCAGGGCCAGGATCACCTGCTGGCGCGTGTCGACGTCGTCGCTGTAGACGAGCACCCTGAGGGGCTCGGCGGGGTCGTTCGTGTGGGCGCTGGTCACGCGGCCGATGCTACCGGTTGGGCTGCCGGTCGGCGGGGCTGTCCCCCGCCTGCTCGATCCGTTCGAGCCGGTTCAGCCGCCGGTCCTCTCGCCGGGCCTCCTGCATCGAGGCGCGCACCCACTGCGCGAACAGGACGGAGAACAGGAGCAGGCCGATCAGGTCGCCCGACCCCCAGAGGATGCCGCCGGCCAGGTGCTGGTCGTCGTAGGGGTCCGGGAGCCAGGGCATCGAGGCGTGCAGCGACGGATACCAATCGCCGCCGATCAGCTCCTTCTGGCCCATGATCGTGACGCCGAGGAAGGCGTGGAACGGCAGCGTGAGCATCAGCATCAGCAGCCGGAAGGGGTGGCTCACCCGTCCGGGGACCGGGTCGAGGCCGAGGATCGGGGTGAAGAACAGCGCCCCGACGACTACGAGGTGGACGTGCATCAGCTCGTGCAGGAGCTCGGAGTGCAGCGTCGCGTCGTACCACCCGGTGAAGTAGAGCGCCCACGGGCTGACGACGTACAGCGCAAGGGTGACCGGCGGGAAGGTCAGCACCTTCGCGACCCGGGAGTGCAGCGCCGACAGCACCCAGGTGCGCGGGCGCCGGGGCAGGGTGCGCAGCGCCAGCGTCACCGGCGCACCGAGCGCGCAGAACAACGGCACCACCATCGTCAGGATCATGTGCTGCACCATGTGCACGCTCAGCAGCGTGGTGTCGTACGCCGCGATGCCGGAGCTGGTGGCGAAGAAGAACGACCCCAGGCCGCCCACCACGAAGGCCAGGGTGCGCCTGACCGGCCAGCGGTCACCGCGCTCGTGCAGCCGCCAGACACCGAACAGGTATAGCCCGGCAGCCCACACCACCAGCACGAACAGGACCGGCGGCAGGCCCCATTCCGTGAAGACCGATGAGGGCGAGAAAGGCGGCACGTGATCAGGTTAGGCGGTGGCTGTCATGGCCCGGGAACCAAGATCACAGCGAAACACCGGGGGTAGGGGTGGCGCCCGGGAGCCGGGACGCAATAATGACGTCGTGGCGACTGCAGCGGCTATCCCGGCATCCCGGCTCCACGGGCATCACGACCGTCCAAGCATGGTCAGTGTGGGCACGATCGTGTGGCTCTCCAGCGAGCTGATGTTCTTCGCGGCGCTGTTCGCCGCCTACTTCACGATCAGGTCGGTCAGCCCCGAGCTGTGGTCCCAGTCGACCGAGATGCTCAACGTCCCGTTCTCGTCGGTGAACACCCTGATCCTGGTGCTGTCGTCGTTCACCTGCCAGTGGGGCGTGTTCAAGGCCGAGGACGGCATCGTCGGCCGCACCGGCTCGCTCCTGGACTTCCGGCAGTGGGGCCTGCGCGAGTGGTTCGTGCTCACCTACATCATGGGCGCGATCTTCATCGCCGGGCAGGCCTTCGAGTACGCCGAGCTGGTGCACGAGGGCCTCACCATTCCCTCCTCCGCCTACGGCACCGTCTTCTACCTCGCCACCGGCTTCCACGGCCTGCACGTGCTGGGCGGCCTGGTCGCCTTCCTCTTCGTCATGGGGCGCACGCTGATCGCTCGCAAGTTCACCCACGAACAGGCCGTGACTGCGATCGTCGTGTCGTACTACTGGCACTTCGTCGACATCGTCTGGGTCGGGCTGTTCGCGACCATCTATCTGATCAAGTAGCACTGACCCGTAAAGGACGCACTGGTGCGAGTCACACGCAGGATCTTCGACCGGGTCGCTGGCCGGCTCTCGGCGCGTCGCCGCAGCCGGGTCGCAGCGCCGCTGGTGCTGCTGCTCGGTCTGCTGGTCACTGGCGGCATGTACGCCGCGCTCACCCCCGCCACAGCCCAGTCGAAGAGTGCGGACGAGGACCTGGTGGCCAAGGGTCGGGCGCTGTTCCTGGTCGGCTGCGCGTCGTGCCACGGCAAGAACGCCGAGGGTGTCACCACGGCCAACGGTGGCCAGTACGGTCCCTCGCTGGTCGGTGTGGGTGCTGCCGCCGTCGACTTCCAGGTCGGCACCGGGCGGATGCCGATGGCCCAGCCCGGCACCCAGGCCCTGCGCAAGCCCGCGGTCTACGACGATGAGGAGATCGAGGCCCTGGCGGCGTTCGTCGCCTCGCTCGGCCCCGGCCCCGACGTCCCTGACTCGGCGGACGTCGACGTCTCCGACGTGGAGAACGAGGACATCGTCCGCGGCGGCGAGTTCTTCCGGACCAACTGCACCGCCTGCCACAACTTCGCCGGCAACGGCGGAGCCCTCCCCCGTGGCCGGTTCGCGCCACCCCTGGACGGCGTCTCGGAGAAGCACATCTACGAGGCCATGCTCACCGGCCCCCAGCAGATGCCGGTGTTCAGCGACGAGGTGCTGAGCCCCGAGGACAAGCGCCAGATCATCGCCTACCTGAAGAAGAACGAGGAGACGCCTGACTACGGCGGCTTCACCCTTGGCTCGCTCGGCCCGGTCTCCGAAGGCCTGTTCGCGTGGCTGGTCGGGATCGGGGGCCTCGTCGGTTTCGCGGTCTGGATCGGGGCCAACTCCACCCGCTCGAGGAAGAAGACACACGGATGAGCGAGATCGAGCCGATCGCGGATCCCGGCCTCCCCGAGCACGAACCCCGCCCGACCGACGTCGACGAGGCCGCCGAGAGACGCGCCGAGCGTCAGATCGCCACTCTGTTCGGGCTCTCGTCGATCTTCACGCTGCTGTTCTGCGTCTCCTACTTCTACTTCGACATCGGCGAGGACACCGACGAGTTCCTCGGCCTGGGCGCCTCCAACTTCTTCCTGGGCGTGTGCCTGGGCCTGGCGCTGCTGTTCATCGGGGTGGGCGCCATCCAGTGGGCCCGCAAGCTGATGGCCGACGCGGAGATGGTGGAGTACCGCCACCCCGGCGGGTCCTCCCAGGAGGACCGCGAGGAGACCGTCGCGATGCTGAGACTGGGGACCGAGGAGTCCGGCATCGGGCGCCGCTCGCTGGTGCGCAACTCGCTGCTCGGCTCCCTTGCCCTGCTGGGACTGCCCGCCATCATCGCGCTGCGCGACCTGGGTCCCCTCCCCGGCGACAAGCTCTTCCACACCATCTGGAAGAAGGGCATGCGCGTCGTCCAGGACGTCGACGGCGCCCCGATCCGGCCCGCCGACATGGAGATCGGCCAGCTCGTCAACGGTCAGCCCGGGATCTTCTTCGAGGAGAACGCCGAGGGCGAGCCCGTGGTCGAGGGTGTCGAGCTCCAGGTCGAGAAGGCCAAGGCAGCGGTCATCATCGTCAAGATGCAGCCCGACGACATCAAGCCCGCGAAGGGCCGGGAGAACTGGGGCATCGACGGCGTCCTCTGCTTCTCCAAGATCTGCACCCACGTGGGTTGCCCGATCTCGTTGTGGGAGCAGCAGACGCACCACCTGCTGTGCCCCTGCCACCAGTCCACCTTCGACCTCGCCGACAACGGCCGCGTGATCTTCGGCCCTGCCGCTCGTGCGGTGCCCCAGCTACCGTTGGCACTGGACGACGAGGGCTACCTGGTCGCGACGAGCGACTTCACCGAGCCGGTAGGCCCGAGCTTCTGGGAACGTGGGTGATCTGACGATGTCTGCCATTGCCAAGACCAACGCCAAGACGGCCGCCAAGGCCAAGAAGCCGTCCAAGGTGGGTGCCGCAGCCGAGTGGGCCGATGACCGCCTCGGGATGGCCGGGATCGCGAAGAAGCAGCTCCGCAAGGTCTTCCCCGACCACTGGTCGTTCATGCTCGGCGAGATCGCGCTCTGGAGCTTCGTCGTACTGCTCCTCACCGGCGTCTTCCTGACCCTGTGGTTCCGCCCGAGCATGGTCGAGGTCGTCTACGACGGCTCGTACGACCAGCTGCGCGGCATCCACATGTCCGAGGCGTACGCCTCCACCCTGGACATCTCCTTCGACGTCCGCGCCGGCCTGTTGATGCGCCAGATGCACCACTGGGCCGCCATGATCTTCGTCGCCTCGATGATGATCCACCTGTTGCGCGTCTACCTCACCGGCGCGTTCCGCAAGCCACGAGAGCTCAACTGGGTCATCGGCGCCCTGCTGCTCCTCCTGGGCACCCTGGAGGGCTTCACCGGCTACTCCCTCCCCGACGACCTGCTCTCCGGCACCGGCATCCGCGCCGCCGACGGCTTCATGAAGTCGATGCCCGTGGTCGGCACCTACATGTCATTCTTCCTGTTCGGTGGCGAGTTCCCGGGTGACTCGATCATCCCCCGGCTCTTCACCGCGCACGTGCTGCTCATCCCGGGGCTACTGATCGCGCTGATCGCCGCCCACATGCTGCTGCTCGTCTACCACAAGCACACGCAGTGGCCCGGGCCAGGACGCACCGAGCAGAACGTCGTGGGCTTCCCCTTGCTGCCGGTCTACATGGCCAAGGCGGGCGGGTTCTTCTTCATCGTGTTCGGCGTGCTCGCCCTGATGGGCGGGACGATGGCCATCAACCCGGTCTGGCGTTTCGGTCCCTACAACCCTGCCGAGGTCACGGCCGGGTCCCAGCCGGACTGGTACATGGGCTGGCCAGACGGGGCGCTCCGCATCATGCCGAACTGGGAGACTCATCTCTGGGGGGTCACTCTGTCCTGGAACGTCTTCCTGCCGATCATCGTGCTGCCTGGGCTGCTGTTCACGATCGTGTTGATGCTGCCCTTCATCGAGTCGTGGATCACCGGCGACAAGCGGGAGCACCACCTGCTGCAGCGCCCGCGCAACGCGCCGACCCGCACCGCGGTGATGGTGGCCCTGATGACCTTCTACGGTCTGATGTGGGCGGCCGGTGGCAACGACATCATCGCCCTCAAGATGCGGCTGAGCATCAACCAGATCACCTACTTCATGAGAGCCGCGGTCTTCATCGGCCCGGTGATCGCCTTCTGGATCACCCGACGGTGGTGCATCTCGTTGCAGCGTCACGACAACGAGAAGCTGTTGCACGGCTACGAGAGCGGCGTGATCATGCGCGACGCCGACGGCGGCTACAGCGAGAAGCACCTGCCGCTTGCGGCGGAGCGGGCCTACACCCTCACCTCGCGTGGCCGCGACGTGGTGTTCGTGCCCGACTCCGAGGCCGACAGCAACGGCGTCGCCTCGCCGACGGCCCGCAAGGACAAGCTCAGGGCGAAGCTGTCCCAGTTCTGGTACGGCCACAACATCCAGAAGCCGACCCGGGCCGAGCTCGAGGAAGGCCATCACCACGCGGAGATCGAGCACGCCCACGACGCTCCCCTGGAAGGGCACGCCGCCGACGGTCACCAGTTCGACGGACGCCACGACGTGAGTGGGGACGAGCTCAGCACCAAGCACTGAGTCATCGGCAACGGGGCCCAGGACTCTCCTGGGCCCCTTTGTCGTCGTCCGGATACTGGTCTTACCACTTGACCACCTGATGAGTTGCCAGCGATTCTGCTGTCATGGTCCTCAAACCCGTCGCCCGCCGCCTCGTCCCCGAGGACGTGTTCGACCAGCTCCTCGGCGAGGTGGTCGACGGCGAGCTCGCTGCCGGCGACTCGCTGCCGAGCGAACGCCGGCTCGCCGAGGTGCTGGGCGTCTCTCGCCCGGCTGTGCGCGAGGCCCTGCAGCGTCTCTCCCAGGCCCGGCTGATCGAGGTGCGCCACGGCGGCAGCACCACTGTGCGGGACTTCCGCGCCTCCGCCGGGCTCGACCTGCTCCCCCGACTCCTGGTCCGTGACGGCGAGCTCGACCCGATCGTCGGCCACAGCATCCTGCAGGCCCGGCAGAGCATCGCGCCGACCGTGGCGGCCCAGGCCGCCGAGACGGCCGGCGCGGCGGCTGCGCCTGCGCTGAGGGCAGCGGTGGCGGGACTCGAGCACGCCGCGGACTCCGAGTCGCGCCAGCACGCCGCGCTGGCGTTCTGGGACGCGATCGTCGATGCCGCGGACTCGATTGTCTTCCGGCTGCTGTTCAACAGCCTTCGGATGGCCTACGAGCCGGCCATCACCGCACTCGGCCCGGTGATGGAGGCCGAGGTCGACAACCTCGACGGCTACCGGACCCTGGCGGACGCCGTGGCCGCCGGAGACCCGAAAGCCGCCCACGCCGCCGCCGACGACCTGCTCCGCCCGGCCACCGAGGCGCTCGGCCGCCTGCTGGCCATGCTGCATCCCTGACCCTCCACCTGAACCTTCGACCTCACTGTTGCCGACCCCCAGGAGATCCACCATGTCCAGACCCAGCCCCGAGATCGAGGCGAAGGCACGCGAGCGCCTGGCGCTCGACGAGCAGAGCATGGCCACCGAGCCCGCGGCGAAGGTGACCGGCGCCCGGCGTACCTCCCAGTCGCTGGGGAAGGCGTGGGGCCAGTTCTGGCGGCACCCCTCCCCCTGGCTGATCGGCAGCTTCCTGCTCGGCGCGATCGGCTTCCGGGCAAGTCTCCAGACGTTCCACTGGACCGAGCTGATCGTCCCGGTCGCGCTGGTGGCCTTCTTCCCGGTGATCGAGTGGATCATCCACGTGGTGATCCTGCACTGGCGGCCACGCAAGGTGGGCGGGGTGCCGGTGGACTCGCTGCTCTCGCGCAAGCACCGGGCCCACCATGCCGACCCACGCGTGCTCCCGCTGGTGTTCATCCCGTGGCAGGTCGAGCTGTGGCTGCTGCCGTCGTACGTCGTGATCGCGCTGCTCGCGTTCCCGAGCCAGGCCGCCGGCGCCACCTTCCTCGTGGCCGTCGGGACGCTGATGTTCAACTACGAGTGGGTGCACTTCCTCGTGCACAGCGACTACAAGCCGCGCACGCGTGCCTTCCGGGCGGTGTGGCGCAACCACCGGCTGCACCACTACAAGAACGAGCACTACTGGTTCACGGTCACCTCGGCAGGCACGGCCGACCGGCTGTTCGGGACCTACCCCGAGTCCGGCGACGTGCAGACCTCACCGACCGTGCGTCAGCTGCACGCGCTGGAGGAGAGCCGCGTCACGGCGCCTGGTCGGCAATGATGCTCGAGGTCGTCGGTTGCCAGGGGTTGAGCCCCTTCTCGACCGCGAGCGCCTTCAGGTAGGCCTCGGTCGTCCCGTAGCCCTCGATCTCGGCGCGACGCTTCGCTGCCTGCGCCTTGGCCACCTCGACCTCGGCATCGGCTCGGGCGACGTCTGCCCGTGCCCGGGCGATCGCCTGCTCGGAGACGGCCAGCAGCTTCTGCGACTCGTTGATGGAGGCCACGAGCTCCTTGTCGATCGGCGAGGGGGGGACGCCACCGGGCAGCGGGGCGCAGACTCGGCAACCAGCCCCACCACCAGGGCGAACGGCACCAGCAGCACAGCCACCATTGCGACGATCGCGCCGGGGCCGAGCTTGAAGCCTGACGACGGGGACATGTTTGCTCCTTCGTGGCTCATGGGCTCAGCCGGTGCCGTCGTCGCGGCGCTTGTGGAGGTTGCGCTGATGGGTCCGGATCTCGTCGATCACGACCGGCGCCAGCACCGGGTCGACGTCGCGTCGGTCGATGGCGGCCTCGAGCAGGCGGTCGATGAGCTCGCGCGAGGCCTCGAGCTCACGCCGTTCCTCGGCGTTGCGGCTGTCCTGGCCGGCGCGGGAGCGGCGCGAGAGGGACAGCACCAGCAGGCACACGGGAACCAGCAGCACCAGGTAGATGATCAGGAACCGTCCCACGCGGCGAACCCTATCCGTCGCGCGCCCGCTTTGGCCTGAAACGACCCAGGTGTCGAGCCGAGGCCCGGGACTCGGGTGGTCAGCTGAGCGCGGAGCCGGCCTGGTAGTCGGCGAAGGACGCGTTCCAGTCACCGAAGCCGTTGGTCAGGTCCATGCCCTTGTCGGTGCCGACGTACTGGACGACATCGCCCACGTTGGTGTTGTTGTAGAGCCACTCGGCGTTCGACGTGCTCATCCCGGTGCAGCCGTGGCTGACGTTGGCGCTGCCCTGCTGGCCCACCGACCAGGGAGCGGCGTGCACGAACTCACCCGAGTAGGTGACCCGCATGGCGTACTCGACGTCGTCGAGGTCGTAGCCGTCGGCGCTGTCCGGGTCGATCCCGATGGTCTCGGAGTTCATCCGCTTGTGTCGGAACTTCTCGATGATCACCTTGGTGCCCGAGCGGGTGGTGAACTTCGGCTGCTCCCCCGTGGTGATCGGGATGGTGCGGATCAGCTTGCCGTTGCGGAAGACCCTCATGTCGTGGGTGTCCATGTTGACCTTGCTGACCATGGCGTCGCCGACGTGGAACTTCATCGACCGGTCGGTCTGCCCGTAGATGCCGTCGCCTGCAGGAACGCCGCCGATGTCGGCCGTGACGGTCACGTTGGTGCCCGGACGCCAGTAGTTCCGCGGCCGCCAGTGCACCTCCTGGTTGCTGATCCAGTGGAAGGCGCCGACCTGCGCGGGCTGGCTGGCCACCTTGAGGTGGCGCTCGATGGCGGCCTGGTCGGAGACGGGTACGTCGAACCGGATGATCACCGGCATGCCCACACCCACGGTCTGACCGTCAGTCGGCACGAAGCTGGCATAGGTCTGCTCGTCCAGGGACAGGGCGCGCGTCCTGAAGCCGGACTCGTAGGTCTTCTTCAGGCCGTTGGCGTCCACCGCTGTGCTGGTGACCCGGTAGCGCGAGGCCGACTGGAGCTGGGTCTGGGAGACCCACCGGGTCTTGTCGGCCGAGAGCCGACCCTCGACGACCGCACCCCTCGGACCGGTCACCTGGACCGTCTCGAAGGTGCCGGAGTCGACTCGCAGGCGAACCTTGCGCTCGAGGCCGACACTCTTGGCTCCCGGCCGGATGCTGCTGGCGATCTTCGCCTCGGAGTCCTTGCTCACCTGGGACGGAGCATCCTGCGGACCGCTGTCCGGATCGTCCCCCGGCTGGCCGGAGCAGGCCGTCACCGAGGCGAGCGTCAGGGCGACACCCACCAGGGAGAGGCGTGTACGTAAGGACCGGCTGGACAATGTGACTCCATGTAACAGGCAGAGAAGGGGACGTTGTCAGCGTACCCACGGGCGAATACCGACACGCCTAGGTTCCGCGTGTTACTGCTCACGCACTTGACGGGAATGCGCAGTGGTCTCAGCGGCCACTCGTGACTCAGTGGGCGTGCTCGCCCCGGTAGTACTCGAAGACCAGCCCGGAAAGTGCAACCGCCCCGAGGGCGGCGCCGATGATGAACAGCCACCACCCGAGCACGACACCGAGCACCATCGTGGCCAGGCACATGGCGCACCACAGCGGCCACCAGCTGTACGGCGGGAAGAAACCGAGCTCGCCCGCGCCCTCCGCGATCTCGCCTTCCTTGCGATCCTCCGGACGCCCACCGCCGGCAGTGATCCTGCGGGCGTGGAAACCGAGGTAGAAGGTGATCAGCGCGACCAGCAGGAAGGTCATCACCAGGGCGGTGGTCCCGGTCCAGTCCTTCGCGATCAGCCAGTAGGCAGGGGCCACCAGGGCGAAGAACACGGCGCAGATGCCGAAGGTCCAGGTCTCAGCCTTCATCGGCCTTCACCCCTTCCGCCGATCGCGTCGCCGCGACCTTCCGTGTCGGGAGCGTCCGACGGCTGGTCGTCGTCACCGAGTCCTTCGTTGTCTTCGTACTCCAGAGCAGCGATCTCGGGGTGGTGCAGGTCGAACGCCGGCGACTCGGAGCGGATCCGCGGGATGCTGACGAAGTTGTGGCGTGGCGGCGGACAGCTCGTCGCCCATTCGAGGGAACGCCCCCAGCCCCATGGGTCGTCGACGGTCACCTTGCGTGTGCGGGTGGTCTTGTAGACGTTGAGGAGGAACGGCAACGTCGAGAAGGCGAGCAGGAACGCCCCGGCCGTGGAGATCTGGTTCAGCAGGGTGAAGCCGTCGGACTCCGCGTAGTCGGCGTAGCGACGGGGGAAGCCCTCGACGCCGAGCCAGTGCTGGACCAGGAACGTGGTGTGGAACCCGATGAACAGCAGCCAGAAGTGGATCTTGCCGAGCCGCTCGTCGAGCATCTTCCCGGTCATCTTCGGCCACCAGAAGTAGAAGCCCGCGAACATCGCGAACACCACCGTGCCGAAGACCACGTAGTGGAAGTGCGCCACCACGAAGTAGGAGTCGGACACGTGGAAGTCCAGCGGCGGCGAGGCCAGGATGACGCCGGTCAGACCACCGAACAGGAAGGTGACAAGGAAGCCCACCGACCAGAGCATGGGCGTGTCGAAGCTGATCGACCCGCCCCACATGGTGCCGATCCAGTTGAAGAACTTCACACCGGTCGGTACGGCGATCAGGAACGTCATCCCGGAGAAGAACGCCAGGTCGACCGCACCGGTCACGAACATGTGGTGCGCCCACACCGCGACGGAGAGGATCGCGATGCCGAGGGTGGCGCCGACCAGGCCGACGTACCCGAAGATCGGCTTGCGGCTGAACACCGGCAGGATCTCGGTGACGATGCCGAAGAACGGCAGCGCGATGATGTAGACCTCCGGGTGGCCGAAGAACCAGAACAGGTGCTGCCACAGGATCGGGCCACCGCCCGCTGGGTCGAACACGTGCGCGCCGAGCTGTCGGTCAGCCTCCAGGGCCAGCAGCGCGGCGGCGAGGATCGGGAACGCGATCAGCACGAGCAGGCTGGTGACCAGGGTGTTCCAGGTGAAGATCGGCATCCGGAACATCGTCATGCCGGGCGCGCGCATGCAGATGATCGTGGTGACGAAGTTGACCGCCCCGAGGATCGTCCCCAGACCGGCCAGCCACAGGCCCATGATCCACAGGTCGCCGCCGACTCCGGGAGAGCGGATGGCGTTGGAGAGCGGCGTGTAGCCGGTCCAGCCGAAGTCGGCCGCGCCCTCGGGAGACAGGAACCCGGATGCCGCGATCAGGCCCCCGAACAAGAAGAACCAGTAGCTCAGCATGTTCAGCCGCGGGAACGCAACGTCCGGCGACCCGATCTGGAGCGGCATCACCACGTTGGCGAACCCGAAGAACAACGGCGTCGCGAAGAGCAGCAGCATGATCGTGCCGTGCATCGTGAAGAGCTGGTTGTACAGCTCCTCGTTGACCACCTGCTGGCCCGGGAACGCGAGCTCGGAGCGGATCAGCAGCGCCATCACGCCACCGACCAGGAACCACGCGAACGAGGTGCCGAGGTAGAGCTTGCCGATCAGCTTGTGGTCGGTCGTGGTGAGGATCTTCACCAGCTGCTCACCCAGGCTGTGCTGCGGGGTGTCGACCTGTGCGCCAGTGGGCGCGTCGGAGACGGCGGTCACTCTTCTCCTCCGTTGTCTTCAGACGGCTCTAGTCCGTCGACGTTGTCGACGTCGGCGCCGCCGAGGGCCGGGCCCTCGTTGCCCTGCTCGGCGAGGTCGTCCAGGTGCGCGTCGTACTCCGACTGCTCGACGACCTTGACGTTGAACAGCATCCGCGAGTGGTAGACCCCGCAGAGCTCGGCACAACGGCCGTCGAAGGTGCCGGCCCGCGTGGGCGTCAGCACGAAATGGTTCTCGCCACCGGGCACGACATCCATCTTGAACAGGAACCCGGGGACCCAGAACGAGTGGATGACGTCGGGCGAGGCGAGGTGGATCTTGACGCTCTTGTCCTTGACCAGCCAGAGAGTGGGCCGGTCGGCCGTGGTGCCGCCCTCGTGGACGACCTCCCCGCTGCCGACCTGCTCGTAGCTCTCCTTGGCCTCGTCGTAGCCGAGGTTGTAGTTGAAGGTCCACGACCACTGCTGGCCAACCACCGTGATGGTCTCGTCGGGGTTCTTGGACGCAGCGCTCGAGTCGTCGTAGATCACCTTGTTCTGGGTGTCCAGGGTGAAGTAGAAGAAGACGATCACCATCATGATCGGGGCGATCGTGTAGAAGATCTCGATCGGCAGGTTGTAGCGCGTCTGGATCGGGATCTCTTTCTCGCTGCGACGCCGGTAGCGGATCGAGACGAAGAAGATCAGCCCCCAGACCACGACACCCGTGATCATGGCCGCCAGCCAGGACCCCATCCACAGGTCGTGGATGTAGGTGGCTTCCTTGGTCGACGCGACCGGCATGGCGAGGCGCTTGATCTCGCCCTCCTGCTCGGAAGAGCAACCGCTGAGGAGAAGCAGCGCGGTGGCCATCAGGCCTCCGAGCGTCGCGCGGCGGAGGCGCAGGGAATGCTCCAGACTCACGGACGAGCCCTTTCTTCAAGCTGACACGGACTGCTGACCAGTTGAGGACATTCGAAACCCTACTACTCAGTGACCCCCGAACGGCGGGCAGGGCGCGGGTAGGTTTCGCCTTGTGAGCGAAGCTCCAGCCACGTACCTAGACCACGCCTCCGGGCAACCCCTGCACCCTGCCGCGCGCGAGGTGCTCGACCAGGCCCTGAGTCGCGGGTACGCCGATCCACGACGCCTGCATCGCTCGGCCCGCGAAGCCCGCCTGATGCTCGACAACGCCCGCGCTGTGGTGGCGGAGTGCCTCGGTGTGCGACCCGACGAAGTGACCTTCACCCCCAGCGGGACCCACGCGGTGCATCTCGGCGTGCTCGGCCTGCTCGCCGGCCGTTCCCGCCAGGGCGACCTGCTCCTGGCCTCCAGCGTCGAGCACTCCGCGGTCCTGCACGCCGGCGCCTGGCACGCGGCTCGGGGCGGACGGTTCGAGACCGTCCCGGTGGACCGGCACGGCCGGGTCTCTCCCGCTTCGGTCACGGATGCGGTCGCCGAGCACGGCGATCCAGCGGTGGTCGCATTGCAGTCCGCGAACGGCGAGGTCGGGGTGCTCCAGCTGGTGGACGACGTGGCCCGGAGTGTTGCCGCGCCGGTATTCGTGGACGCGTGCGCCTCGGCCGGACGTCTCCCGCTGCCCACCGGTTGGACTGCTGCCGCGGCGTCGGCACACAAGTGGGGCGGACCGGCTGGCGTCGGTCTGCTCCTGGTGCGCCGCTCGGCCCGCTGGCGCAACCCGTTCCCCGGCGACGAGCGGGTCGACGAGCGGGCGTGTGGCTTCGAGAACGTGCCCGCTGCCCTGGCCGCTGCCGCAGCACTGCGCGCGAGCCTCGACGAGTCGCTCCAGCTGGCGGTGGCGCACGAGTCCCTGACGACCCTGCTCGCCGAGACCGTGCGGTCCATCCCCGACACGGAGGTCTACCTCGCCCCGGACGACCGGCTTCCTCATCTGCTCGCCTTCTCGTGCCTGTACGTCGACGGCGAGGCCCTGGTGAACGAGCTCGACCGGCTCGGGTTCGCGGTCGCGAGCGGATCCGCCTGCACCGCGAGCACCCTCGAACCGAGCCACGTGCTGGCTGCGATGGGTGCACTGACCCACGGCAACGTGCGGATCTCCCTGGGGCGTGAGACCACCAGCGCCGAGGTCCAGCGGCTAGCGGAGGTGCTCCCGGGCGTCGTGGAGCGGCTGCGTGCGGGGTCGGGTGTCCCCCGGTGAGCGAGCCGATGAGCGAGCCGGTGCGCGAGCTGGACTGCCGCGGGATGGCGTGCCCCCGGCCGATCATCGAGCTCGCAAAGGCCTTCGCAGACGTCGCGCTGGGCGACACGATCGGTGTGGTGGCCGATGACCCGGCCGCAGAGGTCGACGTGCAGGCGTGGTGCCGCATGCGCGGTCAGGAGTACGCCGGTTCGCGGATCTCTGAGGACGGCGTACCGGCCTATCTGGTGCGCAGACTCAGCTGAGCTCAGCCGAGGTGTGGCCGCACGTCGGCGGCAGCCTCGTCGCCGTACGCCTTGGCCAGCCGCTCGACGAACTGGGCGTGGGTGAACGTGTACTCCTGGGTGCCCACCTGCTCGACGACGTAGGCCGCCAGCACGCAACCGACCTGGGCCGCGCGCTCGTGTGGAAGGCGCCACTCGAGCGCCGCCAGGAACCCTGACCGGAACGCGTCGCCGACACCGGTGGGCTCGACCGCCGTCACGCCGGGCACCGAGGGCACCTCGATCGTCTCCTGGTCGGTGCCGACGATGCGCACGCCGTCGGGACCGAGGGTGATCACCTGGGTGCCGACGCGGGAGAGGATCTCCTCCTCCGACCAGCCGGTCTTCTGGGCGATCATGTGCGACTCGTACTCGTTGGAGAACAGGTAGGCCGCGCCGTCGATGAGGGCGCGGATCATCTCGCCCTCACCGAAGGCGAGCTGCTGGCTCGGGTCGGCGACGAACGGGTACCCGCGCTGGCGGCACTCCTCGGTGTGGCGGACCATCCCCTGCGGGTCGTCCGGACCGACCAGCACGAACGTGGGGTCCCCGACCCGCTTCACGATCGGACCGAGCTCGATCAGCCGGGCCTCGCTCATCGCGCCGGGGTAGAAGCTGGCGAACTGGGCCATCGTGACATCGGTGGTGCACACGAACCGTGCCGTGTGCAGGTCCTCGCTGATCCGCACCGAGTCACAGTCGACGCCGTGGCGCTCCAGCCAGGAGCGGTAGTCGGCGAAGTCCTCACCGGCCGCGCCCACCAGCACCGGCCGCAGGCCGAGGCGGCTCAGGCCGAACGCGATGTTGCCGGCGCAGCCGCCCCGGCGGATCTCCAGGTCCTCGACCAGGAAGGACACCGAGAGCTTGTCGAGCTGCTCGACCACCAGCGAGTCGGCGAACTTGCCGCCGAAGTTCATCAGGTGATCGGTGGCGATGGAACCGGCAATGAGCAGCGACATGGAGGTCCTTGGTTGTTTCGGCCGATTGTTTCAGCCGGGTGAAACCTTTGTGAAACGCGAACACTACCCAGCGGTACCCGCGCGAGTACCGGTTGGTAGCCCCTAGCGTCGGGGACATGAGTTATGAGCGCCTTGCCTACGACGACCAGGACTCCACCGACCAGATGCACGACGACTGCACCGCCTGCGGCAGCAGGATCACTCTCCCACGCCAGCGCATAGACAACGCCTCCGTCACGATGCCGGCGCCTTCACTGGAGTACGACACGTTCCCCCGCCAGGTCCGCAAGCCGGAGATCGAGGTCAGCGAGGCCGCGGCCCACCTGGCATCGCGCTTGCACCTGCACCTCGACTGACTCCCACTGGGGCACAGACTGCCCCCACAAAGGCAAGTGGCGGCGCCCCTCAGGGGCACCGCCACTTGCTGTGTCTTGGGACGTCAGCTGCGATCAGTGGAAGGAGTCTCCACAGGCGCACGAGCCGGACGCGTTGGGGTTGTCGATCGTGAAGCCCTGCTTCTCGATGGTGTCCACGAAGTCGATGGTGGCGCCGTTGAGGTAGGGAACGCTCATCCGGTCCATCACGACGGCGACGCCGTCGAAGTCGGTGACCACGTCACCGTCGAGGTTCCGCTCGTCGAAGAACAGCTGGTAGCGCAGACCGGAGCAGCCACCGGGCTGCACGGCGATGCGGAGCTGCAGGTCGTCGCGACCTTCCTGCGCCAGCAGGCTCTTGACCTTCGACGACGCGGTCTCACTGACGTTGATGCCGTCGGTGCGGATCTCGTGGCCAGTTGTCGGGGCGGTGTCGACCTGCTCGGTCATGGGTGCTCTCCATTGGCTTATCGGGTGCTCTTGCTACTGCTCAATGGTCGCACATCGTCGGTTATTCCTCGCATCCTCCCGCCAGGTGGCACGGCGTACGCGTCAGCGCGACCAGGTGCGTGCGGTCCGGGTCGCGAGCTCGGCCAGCGCCTCCGCGGGAGCGCCCAGTGCACGCTCCTCCCCGACCAGCTCGACCAGCGAGTAGGCGGACTCCACGCCCAGCGCCCTCATCTCGCGAGACCCGACGAGCACCTGGCCCGCGAGCGCGATGCACGGGACGAGGTGCTCCGCGGCGACCTCCGCGACGCCGTACGGCACCTTGCCCGAGCGCGAGGAGAAGTCGAAGGCCCCTTCGCCGGTGACCACGAGATCCGCTCCGCCCACCTTCTCGGCCAGCCCGACTGCCTCGGCCACCATCGAGACGCCGGGGCGCCGCGTGCCACCGAGGAGCAGCATCGCGAACCCGAGGCCACCGGCGGCGCCGGCGCCCTTCTGGGCGGCGACCTTGCGGTCGGTGGCGTCGGCGAAGGTCTGCAGCCACCCGTCGACCGTCACCAGCCGGTCCTCGGGCAGGCCCTTCTGGGGGCCGTAGACCTTGGTGGCCCCGTTGATGCCGAGCAGCGGGTTGTCCACATCGCTGGCGAGGACCAGCTCGAGGCCCTCGACCCGTGCCCGAGCGGCGTCGAGCGTGACGGAGGTGACCGTCGCCAGGCCGGACGGCCCCTGGTCGAGCGGACCCCCATCGGAGGTGGCGCCGAGAGCAGCGAGCAGACCGGCCCCGGCGTCGTTGGTCGCCGAACCGCCCAGACCCACCACCACCCTGCTCACGCCGATGTCAGCGGCGTGAGCGAGGAGCTCACCGAGACCCGTGGTCGTCCCGCGCTCGGGATCGCGGTCACCCGGCTCGGTGAGGTGCAGCCCGACGGCCTGGGCGCTCTCGATGTACGCCGTGTCGCCGACCTGCAGGACCGTGGCCGGTACGGGCTCGCCATAGGGATCGGGAACAGTGACTGCGTGCAGCTCGCCATCGAGCGCGGCGTGGAGCACGTCGACGAAACCCGGCCCACCGTCGGACATCGGCACCTGCACCAGCTCGTCATCGGGAGCCCGGTTCGCCCACCCGGTGGCCATCGCCGACGCGGCCTCCAGAGCGGTGAGGGTGCCGGCGAACTTGTCGGGGGCGAAGACGACGCGCATGGGGGTCATCCTGCCGTGCGCGGGTTCGGACCGGGTGGGAGGATTGGGGACATGACGACTGTCGAGCTCCCGCTCCTGCCCCTCGGCCTGGGCACCGACCGCTCCTCGGAGCGTGGCGTCGAGTGCCCGGGCGACCTGCCCGCAGCCTCCGACCCCGACCTCGTCGCTCGAGCCCGGCGGGCGAAGGAGAAGCTCGGCAGCAAGGTCTTCGTGCTCGGCCACCACTACCAGCGCGACGAGGTGATCGAGTTCGCCGACGTCACCGGTGACTCCTTCAAGCTCGCGCGCGACGCGGCGGCACGGCCCGAGGCGGAGTACATCGTCTTCTGCGGTGTGCACTTCATGGCCGAGTCTGCCGACATCTTGACCGGGCCGGAGCAGAAGGTGGTGCTGCCCGACCTGGCCGCAGGATGCTCGATGTCCGACATGGCTCGGCTGGCCCAGGTGGAAGACGCGTGGGACGCACTCACCGACGCGGGCGTCGCCGACGTCGTCGTACCCGTCACCTACATGAACTCCTCCGCCGACATCAAGGCGTTCTGCGGGAAGCACGACGGTGCCGTCTGCACCTCCTCGAACGCGCAGGCAGCACTGGAGTGGGCCTTCGACCAGAAGGGTCCCGACACCAAGGTGCTCTTCATGCCCGACCAGCACCTGGGCCGCAACACCGCCGTGCTGGAGCTCGGCCTCGCGCTGGAGGACTGCGTCGTCTGGAACCCGCTGTTGGCCGGCGGTGGTCTGAGCGCCGAGCAGCTGCGCAACGCCAAGGTGATCCTGTGGAAGGGCCACTGCTCGGTGCACGGCCGCTTCTCCGCCGAGGTCGTCGACCAGCTGCGCGCGACGATCCCGGACGTCAAGATCCTGGTCCACCCGGAGTGCCGCCACGAGGTGGTGCTCAAGGCCGACCTGGTCGGCTCCACCGAGTTCATCATCAAGACCGTCGAGGCCGCGCCGGCCGGCACCTCCTGGGCCATCGGCACCGAGCTCAACCTGGTGAAGCGGCTCGCGGACGCGCACCCCGAGCAGAACATCGTGTTCCTGGACCGGACCGTCTGCTACTGCTCGACGATGAACCGGATCGACCTGCCCCACCTGGTGTGGGCGCTGGAGTCCCTCGCCGAGGGCCAGCTGGTCAACGTGATCGAGGTCGACCCCGACACCGAGCACTGGGCCAAGGTCGCGCTGCAGCGCATGCTCGACCTGCCGGGCAAGTCGCACCGCGACTGAGTTGCTCAGGCCTCGCTGATCCCCCAGATCGGCATCCAGCGGGAGACCTCGTCCTCGATCGGCAGGTCGGCGCCCACGGCGTCCCGGATCTGCCGCTCCCGGAGCGTGTCGCGGCTGGAGGGTCCGGTCGGGCAGAACGGGTAGAAGGTGCCCTGCTTGTAGAGGTAGACGATGTACGCCGCAGACCCGGCGTCGTCACGGAAGCCGACAGTGGAGCACAGCAGCCCGGTGCCGAAGCCCTGGACCTCCAGGGCCGAGTTCACGGCGTGCAGGTCGGTCACCAGCCCGGCTGTGTCCTCGGGCGGGGCCGACACCGTGACCCAGGTGTAGCCGTACTCGTCCACCCGGCTCACCGTTGCCGGTCCCCCGTCGACCGCGACCAGCGCGGACGCCTCCTGCTGGGTGTTCACCGCGGCCTGGCCCTCGGCGGCCCGGAAGCAGACCGAGCCGGTGCCAGTCGGGTGCAGGCCCATCGAGGCTTCCAGCGTGAGTGCAGCCGAGGGCAGCGAGAACAGCGCGTCGAGGTTGGCCTCGCGCGGTGCGGAGTGCCCGCGCAGCACGTCCCAGAGACCCACGGGTATCAGCGCGTCTGGCCGAGGCTGGCGGCAATGCGCGCCAGCTGGTCGAGACGCTGCTCCAACGGCGGGTGGGTGGCGGTCAGGGTGCCCAGCGTGATGCCGCGAACGGCCGGCGCGATGAAGAAGGCGTTCATGGGCTGCGCCGCCCGCAGGTCCCGCTCCGGCACCGCGTTCATCTGGCCGGAGATCTTGGTGAGCGCGGAGGCGAGAGCCGAAGGACGCTGCGTGAGATAGGCCCCGGCCCGGTCAGCACTCAGCTCGCGGTAGCGCGACAGCAGGCGCAGGAGCACGAAGCTCACCGCGTAGACCACCAGGCTCACGGCCAGCATGGCCAGCACGTACAGTCCGCTCGCCTTGCTGTTCCTGCCGAGAACGCCCCATTGGGCGCCGCGCATGATCATCCCGGCCACGATCCCGGCCGAAGATGCGACGGTCATCACCAGCACGTCCCGGTGGGCGACGTGGGAGAGCTCGTGCGCCAGCACCGCCTCGAGCTCCTCGGCGTTCAAGGTGCGCAGGATGCCGGTGGTCACGCAGACGACAGAGCGCTCCGGGGAGCGACCGGTCGCAAAGGCGTTCGGCACGTCCGAGTCGGCGATCCCCACGCGCGGCTTGGGCATGTCGGCCAGCGCGCAGAGGCGGTCGATCATCCCGTGCAGCTCCGGCGCCTCCTCCGGAGTGACCTCACGGGCCCGCATCGCGCGCATGGCCACCGTGTCGGACCTGAACCACTGGTAGAAGGCGACGCCGATGGCGGCGACCCCGATGATGACCGACCAGCCGGCCGGTGCGACGTACATCAGGCCGACCACGAGCGCGACGAACACAGCACCGAGCAGGAACATCACCGACGTCATCCGGACGGTCAGGCCGGTGTCCGGGACGAAACGGGTGCGCGCCATCAGGTCACGTCTCTGTTCAACCCGGGATCAGCCCGTCGCCCTGGAGCAGCTCCCGGACCTCGGCGATCGTGGCATCGGAGGGCGGCAGGATCAGGTCGGAGTCGTGCAGGGCGTCCTCCGGCAGCGCGCTGCCGGAACGGCGTACGCCGTCGAGGAGCGCGGCCAGCGCGGAGGCGAAAGCGTCCTCGTCGCCGGACTCCACGGCCGACTCCACCGCCCCGTCGAGCTCGTTGAGGGTGTCGAGATTGTCGTCGGGCACCTCGAGCTGGCCTTCGCCCAGGATGCGCACGATCATGACTGCTCCTTCTCGACCTGTGCGGTCTCCTCGGTCTCGGGCGCCGCCTGTGCCGGTTGGGCCGGTGTCTCCGGGGCGTCGATCGCCTGCGGGCTGCTGCCCTTGAGCGCAGCGAGCTCGGACTCCACGTCGGCCTGCGAGCTCATCGCCTCCAGCTCGCGGCTGATGTCGTCGCCGCGGTTGATGGCGCTCGCGTCGTCCAGGGCGCCCGACGCGATCAGCTCGTCGATGGCGCCGGCGCGTGCCTGCATCGCCTGGGTCTTGTCCTCGGCACGCTGCACAGCCATGCCGACGTCGCCCATCTCCTCGGAGATGCCGGAGAACGCCTCACCGATGCGGGTCTGGGCCTCGGCGGCGGTGTAGGTGGCCTTGATGGTCTCCTTGCGCGTGCGGAAGGACTCGACCTTGGCCTGGAGGCGCTGGGAGGCGAGCGTGAGCTTGTCCTCCTCGCCCTGGAGCTGGGAGTGCTGGGCGTCGAGGTCCGAGATCTGGCCGGTGAGGGCGGACTTGCGGGTCAGCGCCTCGCGGGCGAGGTCCTCGCGGCCCATGTCGATCGACTTCTGGGCCTGCGCCGTGAGCTTGTCCGACTGCGCCTGCAGCTGGTTGCGCTGGAGCTCGATCCGCTTGCGGCTCGTGGCGACGTCGGCGACGCCACGGCGCACCTTCGTCAGCATCTCGAGCTGGCGCTGATAGCTGTAGTCCAGCGTCTCCCTGGGGTCCTCGGCCTTGTCGAGGGCACTGTTGGCCTTGGCCCGGAAGATCATGCTGATCCTTTTCATCATGGTCATGGCGATCAACTTACCCGGCCAAGCCCAGCGGAACGAGGGGCGAGCACTGCTCGGGCCGTCCACTCCCGCCGGGTAGGCTGACCGCTCATCCCGATCCACTCGCCATGTCGTTCGTTCACGCCTCGGAAGGCCCTGTGTTCCGCCGTACCAGCAAAACCGACGCCCAGCCCGACTCCCTCGACCCGAAGGGCCCCGGGGCCAAGGGTCGCCCGACTCCCACGCGCAAGGAGGCCGAGGCCGCAGCACGTGAGCGGGCCAAGGCCGGGATGGACAAGAAGGCCGCGCAGAAGCTGCTGCGCGAGCGCCGGGCGGAGGCCAACTCCAAGATGCGCGCCGGGATGCGCTCGGGCGAGGAGCGCTACCTCCCTGCGCGTGACCAGGGGCCGGTCAAGCGGTTCGTGCGCGACTACGTCGACGCCCGCGTCTCGATCGCGGAGTTCCTGCTGCCGCTGCTGGTCGTGATCATGGTCCTGCAGTACTCCGGCAACTCGAGCCTGCTGCGGTTCAGCAACGTGCTCTGGTCCACCACGATCCTCGTCGTCGCCCTCGACACCGTCTGGCTGATGTTCCGGCTCAAGCGCTCGCTGCGCGAGAAGTTCCCCGACGAGAGCCTCAAGGGCACGACCTTCTACACGATCCTGCGCGTGCTCCAGCTGCGCTGGCTGCGGATGCCGAAGCCGCAGGTCAAGATCGGCGGCGCTCCGCGCTGACCATGCCGCGAGCAGTGGCGCCGTCCGGCATGTCGGCGCGCGCCGCGCGGTAGCCAAGGAGGGCGATCCCCTGGACGTCGAGATGCCGGGTGGCGACGGGATCACCGCGACCGCGCGCCTGCTGGAGCAGCTCCCCCAGACGCGCGTGTTGATCCTGACCATGTTCGACCTCGACGAGTACGTGCACGAGGCACTCCGCGCTGGAGCCTCGGGGTTCCTGCTCAAGACGACCGAACCGCATGCGCTGATTGCCGCGGTCAAGGCGTGTGCCGCCGGGGAGACCACCCTGGGCCCGACGGTCGTACGCCGCCTGGTGGAGTCCTTCGTCGAGAGCCCTGCGCGGACGCCTCCCCCCGGGGCCGCGGTGCTGACCGAACGCGAGCGCGACGTCCTCCGTGCGATGGCACGGGGGTTGTCCAACGCCGAGATCGCCCTCGACCTGCACCTGGCCGAGACCACCGTCAAGACGCACGTCGCCCACGTGCTGGCCAAGCTCGGCGTCCGCGACCGGGTCCGGGCCGTGGTCCTCGCTCTGGAGAGTGGTCTGACGCGCTAGCCGGCCGTGAGCGACATCGGGCCGTAGACCTCGCGGTCACCCTCGAACAGGGTCACGGCCGAGACGCCGTCCTCGGAGAGGTCCGGGTAGGCCTCCCCCAGCCAGCTTTCCGCGTCACTGCGGGTCGGGAACTCCGTTCGTTCGGCGCTGATCACGCGTCCGTCGGCGTCGAGCAGCTGCCACCACCAGGGCACCTGGTCCTGCTTGCGGACGGAGCTGCCGAACGCGGGCTCGGGGGTGTTGGTCACGAGGTGACCCCTCTCGGTTGTCGGATCAGGACTCACGGACGTCGGTCTCGACGAACGGCGGCTTGGTCACCACGAAGATCTCGGGCCGGCCGCGTACGTCGACCAGTCACCTCGGCGCCCAGCTGGATCTGGGTGTTGACCAGGCCCAGGGCGATGCCCTTGCGCAGGGTCGGCGAGAAGGTGCCGGAGGTGATGTGGCCGACGGGCAGGTCCTGGGTGACCTTGACGTTCATCCCCGGTCGGGCGATGCCGCGCCCCTGGGCGACGAGCCCGCGCAGGGTGACGTTCGGCCCTGCCTCCTTCTCGGCGACGAGTGGCGACTTGCCCCAGAACTCGGGCTTGGACCAGCCGACCGCCCAGCCGAGTCGAGCCTGGTTGGGGGTCACGTCGAGGCTGATGTCCTGCCCGTGCAGCGGGTAGCCCATCTCGGTGCGCAACGTGTCCCGGGCGCCGAGTCCGCACGGCAGGATCCCGTGCTCCTCCCCGGCTGCGACGAGCGCGTCCCACACTGCCGGGGCGGCCGCGTTGGCGACGATCAGCTCATAGCCCCGCTCGCCCGTGTAGCCGGTGCGGCAGACGACCACGACCTCGCCCTCGAACGGCGCCTCCTCGAAGGACATGTAGTCGTGACCCACCGGAAGACCCACCGCGCGCAGCACCTCGTCCGACTTCGTGCCCTGCACCGCCAGCACCGCGTGGGTGTCGTGGTGGTCGGTGATGGAGACCCCCTCGGGCCTTGAGGCGTCCAGCCGGCCCATGATCTCGCCCGAGTTCGCCGCGTTGGGCACCAGCAGCACGTTGTCGTCGTCGCGGTAATAGGCGATCAGGTCGTCGACGACGCCACCGGTCTCGTCGTCGCACGCGAGCGTGTACTGCGCCCTGCCGGGACCGATCCGGCGCAGGTCGTTGGTCAGGCAGGTATTGAGGAAGTCCACGGCGCCCTCACCACGCACCACGATCTTGCCGAGGTGGCTGACGTCGAACAGCCCTACCGAGCCGCGGACGGCAGCGTGCTCCTTCAGTACGCCGGAGGGGTACTCCAGGGGCATCTCCCAGCCACCGAACTCCGCGAGCTTGGCACCCGCGGCGACGTGGCGGTCGTGGAGCGGCGACTGCTTGAGCGACATGCGTGGAAAGTTACCCCAGCCCTCCGGCTCTGGCGCGGCGGCGCCTGGCATCTAGCATGACCCCTCGTGACGACGTACACGCTGCGCAAGGGCAGCCCGGCCAAGACCCGCACCGATCTGGTGGTGATCGGCGTCGCCCGAACCGCCAAGGGCGACCTGCAGGCGTGCCCCGGGGGCGAGGACGTCGCTGCGGCGTACGGACGCAAGTTCAGGCCGCTGCTCACCTCGATGGGCTTTCGAGGCGACCCCGGCGAGGTGCTGCGGGTGCCGACGGCGGGCACGATCAAGGCCGGTCAGCTGCTCGTCGTCGGACTCGGTGGGCGCGACGAGCTCACCCCCGAGCGGGTACGCCGCGCCTCCGGCGTCGCTGCCCGCAACACCGGCAACGCCGCGTCGGTCGCACTGGCCCTCCCTGCCGAGGACGCCGAGCACGTGCGCGCGGTGGCGGACGGGTTCCTCTCGGGCAGCTACTCGTTCAAGCGCTACAAGTCGCGTTCGGACGACGCCGGCCTCGCGGATGTCTCGATCCTGAGCGACGCGGCCCGGCGCCAGGACGCCATCGAGGCGCTGGACACGGCGCGCACCGTCGGCGACCTCGTCAGCCGTGCCCGTGACTGGGTGAACACTCCCCCGAACGACCTCACCCCTGAGCTGTTCGCCGACGCGGTCGTCAAGCTCGGCAAGGACCTGACCGGCCGCGCCCGCCAGCCCAAGGTGGAGATCGAGGTCCTCGGGGTCGAGCAGCTCGAGGAGCTCGGCGCCGGCGGCATCCTCGCCGTCGGACAGGGGTCGGCGAACGGTCCCAGGCTGGTGAAGCTCACCTGGGCTCCCGAGGACGCACGCGCCAGCGTCGCGTTCGTCGGCAAGGGCGTCACCTACGACTCCGGCGGCCTGACCATCAAGCCGGGCAGCTCGATGGCGACGATGAAGTACGACATGGGCGGCGCGGCCGCCGTACTCGCCGCGACCTTCGCCATCGCCGAGCTCGGCCTCCCGGTCGCGGTGACTACCTATGCGCCGATGGCCGAGAACATGGTCTCCGGCGCCGCCATGCGTCCCGGCGACGTGCTGAGGATGTACGACGGCAAGACCGTCGAGGTGACCAACACCGACGCCGAAGGGCGGCTGATCCTCGCCGACGCCCTCGCCATCGCCGCGGAGGGTGAGCATGACGCGATCATCGACGTCGCCACACTCACGGGCCCGTGCATCGTGGCCCTCGGCGAGCGGGTGGCCGGCCTCTTCGGTGACGACGAGACGACAGCGGCGCTGACCTCCGCAGCCAGGACGAGTGGCGAGCAGCTGTGGCGGCTACCGATCCCGGCGGAGAGTCACGAGGCGGTGCGGGAGAGCAAGATCGCCGACGTGCTGCAGCACAACTGGGTCCGATGGGGGTCAGCCCTCTTCGCCGCCGCGTTCCTCAACGAGTTCGTGGGAGACAAGCCGTGGGCCCACCTCGACATCGCAGGCCCCGCGTGGAACACGGGCGGTCCGTGGGGCCATGTGCCGTCAGGGGCGACCGGTTACGCGATCTCCACCCTCGTGGCGTACGCCGCAGCACTCGGCGAGCAGGACGACGCCGACGAGCCTGCAACCGACAGCGACTAGAACGGCGTGTCGGTCGGCCCGTCGAGCTCCTCGCCCAGCTGCTGCTTCTGCCGCTCCTTCTCGCGCCGGTTGTACTCCCGCATGCGGGCCGGGACACCGACCAGGGCTGCGTCGTAGCTCGGCACACCGTTGCGGTTGGAGAACTCGTGCGCCCAGTGCACCGAAGGCACGCGGCGGCGGGTCCACTCCCCGTCGTGTGCCACGAGCAGCAACGTCACGTCCGTGACCGTGGTGCGCGGCTCGACGAAACCCTCCACGCCGCGTCGGCTCTGGACGAACTCCAGGAGGTGACGCTGGTCGGCGTCGTCCGAGGCGCGGGTGGAGCCGCCACCGCCGACAGAATTGCTGCCGCGGCCCCTCCGCCTGAAACGATCGAGCAGACCCATGCGCACCAGTGTGCTGCATCGGGGGTCGCGTCACACGCAACCGCCTGCATCCGGCAGATGTGTTGTCGGCGTCTTGTGGCGGGAGTGATTGGATAAGGGTCCGCAAGGCAGGACGACATTTCAGTCGACATTTCCAGGGAGGGACCACACGTGCCGGAAGCCAACGAGTTCGACGTCGTGATCCTGGGTGCGGGGTCGGGCGGCTACGCGTGCGCCCTCCGGGCCGCGCAGCTCGGGCTGAGCGTCGCGCTCGTCGAGAAGGACAAGCTCGGCGGCACCTGCCTGCACGTCGGTTGCATCCCCACCAAGGCGCTGCTGCACGCCGCCGAGGTTGCCGACGCGGCGCGTGAGTCCGAGAAGTTCGGGGTACGGGCGACCTTGGAGGGGATCGACATGCCCGGGGTCAACGCCTACAAGGACGGTGTCGTGAGTCGGCTGTTCAAGGGCCTCACCGGTTTGATCAAGGGTCGCGGCATCACTGTCGTCGAGGGCCTTGGCAAGCTCACGGGTCCCCGTACGGTCGAGGTCGACGGCACGTCGTACGTCGGAAAGGCGGTCGTGCTCGCGTCGGGGTCCTACTCGCGCTCGCTGCCCGGCCTCGAGATCGACGGGACCCGGGTGATCACCTCCGAGCAGGCGCTGCGGCTCGAGAGCGTCCCCGCGTCGGCGATCGTGCTCGGCGGTGGCGTGATCGGGTGCGAGTTCGCCAGCGTGTGGCGTTCCTTCGGTGCCGATGTGACCATCATCGAGGCGCTCCCACACCTGCTGGCGCTCGAGGACGAGCAGTCCTCCAAGGCTCTCGAGCGGGCGTTCCGCAAGCGCAAGATCGGCTTCTCGACGGGGACCCGGTTCGAGTCGGTGAAGAGCTCCGACCACGGCGTCACGGTCACCGTGGAAGGTGGCAAGACCTTCGAGGCCGACCTGCTGCTGGTCGCGGTCGGGCGCGGACCGGTGACCGAGGGGCTCGGCTACGAGGAACAGGGCATCGCGATGGAGCGTGGCTTCGTCACGGCCGATGAGCGCTGCCGGACCAATGTCGAGGGCGTCTACGCCGTCGGCGACATCGTTCCTGGACTTCAGCTCGCCCACCGCGGATTCGCTCAGGGAGTCTTCGTCGCCGAGGAGCTCGCCGGGCTCTCCCCCGAGCCCATCGACGAGGCCGGCATCCCGCGCGTCACCTACTGCGAGCCCGAGGTCGCCTCCGTCGGGCTGACCGAGACCCAGGCTCGCGAGAAGCACGGCGACGGGATCGAGACGCTCACCTACGACCTGGGCGGTAACGGCAAGAGCCAGATCCTCGCGACGCAGGGGTTCGTCAAGCTCGTTCGGGTCAACGACGGCCCCGTGGTCGGCGTACACATGGTGGGCGCCCGCGTCGGGGAGCTCGTCGGGGAAGCCCAGCTGATCTGCAACTGGGACGCCTACCCCGAGGACGTCGCGCCTCTGGTGCACGCCCACCCCACCCAGAACGAGGCTCTCGGTGAAGCGCACCTCGCGCTCGCCGGCAAACCGTTGCACGCGCACACCTGACCTGCTGGACTCTGAACCACTCTCCAACCGGACCGATCGAACGAAGAGCGAAGGAAGCCGATGTCGACACCCGTGAACCTCCCCGCACTGGGCGAGTCCGTCACCGAAGGCACCATCACCCGCTGGCTCAAGCAGGTGGGCGACACCGTCGAGGTCGACGAGCCGTTGCTCGAGGTCTCCACCGACAAGGTCGACACCGAGATCCCCTCTCCGGTCGCCGGCACCCTGCTGGAGATCAAGGCCGAGGAGGACGAGACCGTCGAGGTCGGTGCCGAGCTCGCCATCATCGGCGAGGAGGGCGAGGGCGGCGGGTCATCGGACTCCGACGAGTCAGCGGACTCGAGCGACGCTGAGGAAGACTCCTCCGACGAGGACGCGTCGGAGGATGACTCCTCCGACGAAGAGGCTGCGGCCGACGACTCCGAGGAGGAGCCGAAGGAAGACGACTCGGGGGACTCCGACGAGTCCATGGAGGACGAGGAAGAGCCCGCCCCGAAGCCGGCCGCCAAGAAGAAGAGCGGTGGCGGCGGCCAGGCAGTGACCCTCCCGGCCCTGGGCGAGTCGGTCACCGAGGGCACGATCACCCGCTGGCTGAAGTCGGTCGGTGACGAGGTCGAGGTCGACGAGCCCCTCGTCGAGGTCTCCACCGACAAGGTCGACACCGAGATCCCCTCGCCGATCGCCGGCACCCTCCAGGAGATCAAGGCCGAGGAGGACGAGACCGTCGAGGTGGGTGCGGAGCTGTGCATCATCGGCGACGGGTCCGGTTCGTCCGACGACTCGGACGACGACGACTCCGCCGACGACTCGGGCGACGACGACTCTGCCGACGAGCCCGAGCCCGAGGAGGCCAAGGAAGAGGCCAAGGAAGAGCCCGAGCCGGAGGCAGAGGAGGAGGACGAGCCGGAGCCCGAGCCCGAGCCCGAGCCCGAGCCTGAGCCCAAGAAGGAGGAGCCGAAGACCGAGGACAAGCCGAAGCAGGAGCCAACGAAGGAACCCGCCAAGGGTGCGTCGTCCTCCGACGGTGGCAGCTACGTCACCCCGCTGGTCCGCAAGATGGCCTCCGAGCACGGCGTGGACCTGGCCAGCATCGAGGGCACGGGCGTCGGTGGCCGGATCCGCAAGCAGGACGTGCTCGCTGCTGCGGAGAAGGGCAAGTCCGGCGATGCTCCCGCCGCCGACAAGCCGGCAGCAGGAGCACCCGCGTCCACGCCGAGCCCGCTGCGCGGCAAGACCGAGAAGATCTCGCGGCTGCGCAAGGTGATCGCCACCCGGATGGTGGAGTCGCTGCAGACCTCCGCGCAGCTGACGCAGGTCGTCGAGGTCGACGTCACCAACATCGCCCGGCTGCGTGACAGCGTGAAGGCCGACTTCCTCGCCCGCGAGGGCGTGAAGCTGTCCTACCTGCCGTTCTTCGCCAAGGCAGCGGTGGACGCGCTCAAGTCGCACCCGGCGCTGAACGCCACGTTCGACCTCGAGGCCGGTGAGGTGACCTACCACGACAGCGAGAACGTCGCGTTCGCCGTGGACACGGAGAAGGGCCTGCTCACCCCGGTCGTCAAGGCGGCCGGCGACCTCTCGATCGCTGGCCTCGCCAAGAAGATCGCAGACGTCGCGGAGCGCACGCGCACCAACAAGATCGGCCCCGACGACCTGTCGGGCGGCACCTTCACGATCACCAACCTCGGCAGCGTGGGCGCCCTCTGGGACACCCCCATCATCAACAAGCCGCAGGTTGCCATCCTCGGGCCCGGCACCGTGGTGAAGCGTGCGGTCGTGATCGACGACCCCAACCTGGGCGAGACGATCGCGGTGCGTCACATGGTCTACCTGGCACTGACCTACGACCACCAGCTGGTGGACGGCGCCGACGCCGGCCGCTTCCTGCAGGACGTCAAGGCACGGCTGCAGTCGGGCACCTTCGACGTCTGACCCGGAGCTGGGGGGACGCCGGTTTCCCAGGTTATGAACCCAAACTGCCTCTTCACACATCGAACGCGGTGTGTGGAGAGGCAGTTTCGCGTGGGAGGTTGGGCGGACGGCGCTCGTCAGGCGGCCGGGTCCAACAATCTGCGGAAGTTCCCGCACGTCTGAGCCGGCCGGGACAGGTCGGCCCAGATCGCGCGGCCGCACCGGTAGCCGGTCAGTCGGCGTACGAGGTCCTCGCGAACCTTCTCCTGGAAGACCACGTCCCCGGGCTCCTGGTCGTCGCGCAGAAGACGGCCGTACTTCACTTTGCCGTCGAACTCGCCGAACACCCCGAACCGGTGCCAGACGAAGTCTGTGACAGCCACCAGCGTCCCGCTCTCGTCGTACACCTCGAACTGCAGGTCAGGTCGTGGCAGTCCCTGCCGCCAGAACATGTAGCGGCAGCGGGTCTCACCCGGCGACTCGGCGCGGCCGTCCATGTGGTGCAGGACGACATGGATCTTCTGCGAACCCGGCCAGTGCACCAGGTCATCGAACATCGAGTGCAGCGCTGCGGGGTCGGTCTTGCGCCGATGCAGCGCGGAGTCGGCGGATACCAGAGCCGACTCCAGGTTCTGCATGGTGGACGCCTCGATCACGGCTCGGGCGGCGCTCACGACCACCATGCCGTTGATGTTCACCACGTCGTTCAGGGAACACACGCCCACGTGGTGAACCACGTCCCTCTCCCGTCGAGCGGCGCCATTGTCGAGGCGGGTCACGTGGACGACCGAAAGATCGGTGCCCCACACTGCGATCCCGTGGGCCAGCAGTGCCGTGACATGGCTCAGCGCGACCGGTCCGGAAGTCGTGCGCACCACCGCGCGGGCCAGCACCAGGTGTCGCTCCTCGCGAGTCAGCGTCGACCACACATCGGCGAAGCAGTAGCAGCCGTGGCGGACTCGGTGCCACACACCCGCACGCAGCATGCGGGCGATGGCCTTGTCGTCGAAGCCGCACTCGAGCGCCTCACGGCGCAAGAACACGCCTTCCTGCTCGGCGATCAGTCGAAGTGGGTCATCCATGCGTGGATCGTGCGCAAACGAGGGAACCGGCGTACGGCCCCGTGCCGGAGCTGTGGATCGACAAGGTGCACGTCGTATCTGTGGACGCCAGCTGGTTCGGCAACTGCACGTGCCAAGCCGGCTCTTCACACACCGCGCAACGTGTGTGAAGAGAGAGTTTGGGTTCATCACCTGGGAAACCGGCCCCGATAACCCGGTGACACCAGCAAGCGGGGCTGGGACGCTTCCGTCCGGTCACGGCAACGGACGTCATGGCGATACAGAGGAAGGACGATGGAGAAGATCTCGACGACTCTGCTCAACTGGGCGTCGATTCTGGAGGACAACACTCGGAAGCAGGCGGTGCAGGCGGCGTCGATGCCGATGGTGGGGATCGAGTCCGCGACACCGACGCGTTCATCGACGAGATTCCCGGGGCGTACAAGGACATCGACCAGGTGATGGCGGACGCCTCCGAACTGGTCGAGATTCGGCACACGCTGCGGCAGGTCGTGAACGTGAAGGGCGACTGAGGCAGGTCGTGTGTCCCAGGGCGCGCTCGGGCGCGTCCGGGGACACAAGACTCACGTCGTCTGCCCTATCGTCGCGGGATGAATGCTGAACCCAAGGGTCCCGACCCCGAGGCCTGGCGTCTCGTCGACGAGGGTTGGGGTCGCAAGGCGCCTGACTTCGCGGCGCTCGGCGAGCCGTCGAACGTGCGGGAGTACGTCGCGATGCAGCATCGCCTCGACATCACCAGCGGCGACCGGGTGCTCGACCTGGCCTGCGGGTCCGGTCTTGCCCTGGAGCTGGCGAGTCTGCGCGGAGCGTCGGTCGCCGGCATCGACGCGTCGCCGCGGCTCGTCGCGATCGCGCAGGACCGTCTGCCCGACGGCGACGTCCGGGTTGGAGACATGCACGCGCTCCCGTGGGAGGACGACGCCTTCGACGTCGTGACCAGCTTCCGCGGCATCTGGGGCACCACTCCGGAAGCGTTCGCTGAGGCACGGCGGGTGCTGGCCCCAGGTGGCCGGATCGGGTTCACCGTCTGGGGACACATCAAGAAGTCCCCCGGTGCCTGGGCGCTCGCGCCGTTCCGCCTGGCCAGCCAGCCCAAGGTGGAGAACCAGGCCGCGATGGTGGCGCTCGGGCGGCCGGGAGCCGGTGAGGAGCTGCTCGCTCAGTATGGCTTCGAGGACGTCAGGCGAGTCGTCGTCCCCTTCGCCTGGGAGTTCCCGGACCCGGCGTCGTACGCGCGGACCCTGGCGTCCATGGGTCCGGCGTACGAGGCGATCCAGTCGGTGGGCGAGGAGGAGTTCCTGCGTCACGCGACCGAGGTCGCCGAGGAGCAGGTGCGCGACGGCCTTCCGCTGCGGGCCGAGATCGATGTCGTCGGCTACCTCGCCCGGGCGCCGCAGACGACCGCGTGGCCCCACGACACGCGGCCGGGCGGCTTCGTGTCCGCACCCGCGCAGACGCCTGCGGCGAGGGAGCTCTACGACGAGGACATGGACGACTACGGCTACGTGATGAACGTGACCCGCCTCTGGGCGCACCTGCCCGCGGAGAACCAGGCTCTGTTCGAGCTGGCCGACGCTGCCTCCCGGGCGGCCGGGCTCAGCGTCCGGGAACGCGCCATCCTGGTGACAGCGATGGCCTCGAAGCTCGGTGACTCCTGCTGCGCGTTGGCGTGGGGCACCAAGCTCACCAAGGTCGCGGACGCGGACCTCGCCGCCGCCGTACTCCTCGGCACCGACGAGCTGCTCTGTGCCCGTGAGCTGGCACTGGCGCACTGGGCGCGCCGGGTCACCAGCGACCCCAACGCGACCACTGCCGCCGAGCTCGACGACCTGCGAGCGGCGCGATTCAGCGACCAGCAGATCGTCGCGATCACGGTCTACCTCGGGCTGCGGATCGCCTTCTCCACGGTGAACGACGCCCTGGGAGCAGCACCGGATCCACAGCTCGTCGAGCAGGCCCCCGACCAGGTGCGCGAAGCCGTCACGTGGGGACGTCCGGCCGCCGGGTGAGACGGACACGAGCTGGTCAGCCCGGGCCGGACAAATCGGGTGGGGTTGTCGGCCAGTCCCTGACGTTGTGGGCCGAAGTATCGGGCGACAACGTCAGGTTTCCCCGGTCGACCGGGGAAACCGACAGCCTCACCTCACATGTGAATCATGTGCCCAGCGAGGCCTTCGACTGCTTCCTTGACCGCCTCGGAGAGGGTCGGGTGGGCGAAGACGTTGCGGGCTACCTCGTCCGCGGTGAGGTCCCACTTCTGGGCGAGGGTGAGGGCCGGTAGGAGCTCGGTGACGTCAGGGCCGATGAGGTGGGCGCCGATGATCTCGTTGTACTTCGCGTCGGCGATGATCTTCACGAAGCCGGAGGTGTCGCCGAGCCCCTTGGCCTTGCCGTTGGCCGAGAACGGGAACTTGGCGACCTTCACGTCGTACCCCTTCTCCTTGGCCTGGGCCTCGGAGTAGCCGAAGGAGGCGATCTGGGGCTGGCAGTACGTCGCCCGCGGGATCATGTCGAAGTCGATCTCGATGGTGTCGTGGTCGGCGATGGTCTCGGCGGTGACGATGCCCATCGCCTCGGCGGTGTGGGCCAGCATCAGCTTGCCGGTGACGTCACCGATGGCGTAGACGCCGTCGACGTTGGTGCGACCGCGCTCGTCGACGGCGATGGCGCCCCGGTCGGTCGTCTTGACGCCGGTCTGGTCGAGCCCGTAGCCCTCGAGGCGTGGAGCGAACCCGATCGCCTGGAGGACCTTGTCGGTCTCGATGACCTCCTCCTTGCCGTCCTTGCTGACGGTGACCTTGACCTTGTCACCGGTGTCCTCGATCTTCTCGACCTTGGTCTTCAGCAGCACCTTCACGCCGAGGTTCTTGTAGTGCTTGGCCAGCTCCTTGGAGATCTCGGCGTCCTCGGTCGGCACCATCCGGTCGAGGAACTCCACGATGGTGACGTCGACGCCGAAGTTGGCCATCACGTAGGCGAACTCCACGCCGATCGCGCCCGAGCCGGCGATCACGATCGAGCCGGGGAGCTGGTCGTTGAGGATCTGCTCCTCGTAGGTCACCACGTTCTCCGAGAGCTCGGTCCCGGGAACCAGCCGGGTGGTGGCGCCGGTGGCGATGATGATGTTGTCGCCGGTGACCTTGCGGGTCTCCCCGTCGCCGTCCTTCACCTCGATGGTCTTGGCATCGATGAAGGTGCCCCAACCGTCGATCTCCTCGATCTTGTTCTTCTTCATCAAGAAGTGCACGCCCTTGACGATCGAGTCGGAGACCTCGCGACTGCGGGCGTGCGTCGGCTTGAAGTCCATCGAGGCGTCGCCGGTGATCCCGAACTTGTCCTTCTCGTGGGTCAGGATGTGCGACAGCTCGGCGTTGCGCAGGAGTGCCTTCGAGGGGATGCACCCGACGTTGAGACAGACCCCTCCCCAGTACTTCTTCTCGACGACGCCGACCTTCAGGCCGAGTTGGGAAGCGCGGATGGCAGCGACGTACCCACCGGGGCCCGCACCGAGGACAAGGACATCGAAATCGCTCACGGGGCGAGCCTATTCCTCAACCGTGGGAGAGCCGCAACGGGTGCACCTCGCTGTGCCCGGCGCACACCCCCGTGACACGGTTGGGGCATGCGCTTCCTGATCGCCGGATCCTCCGGCTTCCTCGGCACCAGGCTCCGCGAACGGCTCGACGCGCTGGGCCACGACGTGACCTCTCTCGTACGACGACCACCGGCGGGACCGCACGAGATCCGATGGGATCCGTACGCCGCCGGCCTCGGCGCCGAGGTCATCGACAACCACGACGTCGTGGTCAACCTGGCCGGCTCGCCCACCGTCGGCAACCCGCACTCGAAGAAGTGGGCCGAGAGGCTGATGAACAGCCGGGTCGCGACCACGCGCGTGCTGGCCGAGGCGATCGCCGCCTCGACGACCAAGCCTGCCTTCCTGGCGGGCAACGCCATCGGCATCTACGGCGACCACGGCAGCCAGCCCGTGACCGAGGACTCCGACTCCCGCGGCGACGCCCTGCTCGCCCGGGTGACGCGCGCCTGGCAGGACGCGACCGAGCCAGCGGCGACCGCCGGCGCACGGGTCTGCGTGCTGCGCACCTCCCCGATCTATGACCGCCGCAGCCAGCCGCTCGGAGCGCTGCGGCTGTTGTTCAAGGCGGGCCTGGGCGGTCCTCTCGGCGACGGGAGCCAGTACGTGCCGATGATCTCCACTCGCGACTGGGTCGACGCGGTGGTGCACCTTGCCGAGTCGGAGACAGCGCAGGGTCCGTTCAACCTGTGCTGCGAGCAGGCGCCCACCAACGAGGAGTTCACCCGCGAGCTGGCTCACCAGCTGCACCGGCCCGCGTTCCTCCGGGTGCCGGCGTTCGTGCTCCGCCCCGCAGCGGGCCAGATGGCCAACGAGCTCCTGGGCTCGGTCAACTGCGTGCCCGCCGCCCTGGTCGCGAGCGGCTTCAGCCACCGGGACTCCGACGTCACCGCCGTGCTGCGCGAGGGCCTCGACCCGAGCCGGTGACCTCGGCGACCCGCCAGCTGCCAGAGACGAGCAGCAGCTCGATCTCCCGGGTCACGGGTCGGCTGCTCCCCAGCGCCATGGCGTGACCGTCCTCCACCAGCTCTCCCCCGGCCACCCGGTCCAAGACCCGGAGCCGCATCGACGACGCATCCTGGAGCAGCACCTTCACCGCGAACACCTGCGTCACGATCCGTCGTACGACGAGCCCTCGCGCCGCGTAGGCGCGGAGCAGGCGCGCATCGGCTCGGCCGGCGCTGGAACCGTGCACGTAGAGCGAGCGCAGAGCCGGCGCATCGACGCTGGCCCAGGCGCTCGCGCGCTGGCCGTCCCACGCGTGCAGCACCTCGAGCGCCTGGACGAGATCTTCTCGTCGTGACGGCGAAGCCGCTGTCCCGGCAGAGGCAACGGGTCCGGCCCACGTCACGAGGAGCAGCGCAAGGACCGCGAGGAGTCGCATGCCGACCACCCTCCCGCCGATCCCGGCGCCGCGGTCGGTTGTCCACAGGCCTACAGGCGCGGGTTAACCTCGAGGGGTGAACGCACTGGTCTTCGAGGAGCTCACCGACGGCCCCACTGACTACCTGGTGGCGTGGGACAGGCAGCGCGAGGTCCACGCCGAGGTCGTCGCGGGCGGTCCCGGCACCGTCCTGCTCCTGGAGCACTCCCCCGTCTACACGGCGGGCAAGCGCACCGAGCCCCATGAGCGCCCCGCCGACGGGACTCCGGTCATCGAGGTCGACCGCGGCGGGAAGATCACCTTCCACGGCCCCGGCCAGCTGGTCGGCTATCCGATCGTGCGGTTGCCGGACCATGTGCTCGTCGTCGACTACGTACGCCGCCTCGAGGAGGCCCTGATCGCCGTCTGCGCCGACCTCGGTGTCACCACCGCCCGGGTGCCCGGCCGCAGCGGCGTCTGGCTGCAGGCCGACGCCGGCCGCCCGGAGCGCAAGATCGCCGCCATCGGCATCCGGGTCAGCCGGGGTGTGACGATGCACGGGTTCGCGCTCAACTGCGACGTCGACCTCTCCTGGTACGACCGGTTCGTGCCGTGCGGGATCGCCGACGCCGGTGTCACCACGCTGTCGCAGGAGCTGGGCCGCGACGTACCCGTCTCGGAGGTGCTCCCGCTCGTGGAGCGCCACCTGACAGACCTGCTCGCGTGGGCGCCGTACCAGCCCACGCCCGACTACGAGCCCCGGCCCGAGCCGGGCCGTCGCCCTTCCGCGCCCACTTCTGGGGACCTGCGTGTCCCCGTGCTCAATCCGCTCGCCTGAGCGCGCCTTGGGCCATGCTGGGTGCTGGCGTGCGGAAGGGTGTGTCCACTCATGAGTGACCTCGTGATCGAGACGAGCGGCCTGCGCAAGGTCTACCGTTCCGTGGGCCGCCGCACCGTGGCCGTCGACGGTCTCGACCTGAGTGTCCCGCCCGGCGGGGTGCACGGGTTCCTCGGTCCCAATGGGTCTGGAAAGACCACGACCGTCAAGATGCTGCTCGGCCTGGTCCGTCCGACCGCGGGCGAGATGCGCCTGTTCGGGCTCCAGGTGCCTGGACGGCTCCCCCAGGTGATCGACCGCGTCGGGGCGGTGGTCGAAGAACCGCGGTTCGTGCCGACGTTCTCGGGTCGCAAGAACCTCAGCCTGCTCGCCCGGTCCATCGGGCTGCCGCGCTCCTCGGTGGACTCCGTGCTGCAGCAGGTCGGCCTGGCCGATCGTGCCCGGGATCCCTACCGCGGCTACTCACTCGGGATGAGGCAGCGGCTGGCCATCGCTGCCGGTCTGCTGAAGAGCCCCGACCTGCTCATCCTCGACGAGCCGACCAACGGGCTCGACCCGGCCGGGATCCAGGGCATCCGCGAGATGATCCGCGAGCTCGGGGACTCCGGGGTCACAGTGCTGCTCAGCTCGCACATCCTCGCCGAGGTGCAGCAGGTCTGCCACTCGGTCTCCATCGTCGGCGACGGCCGGCTGCTCGCCTCCGGCAAGGTCGAGGAGCTGATCGGCGAGAAGGTCTCCCGCACCCGCGTCGGCGTGTCCGACCCGCAGGGTGCCAAGCACTTCCTGGAGTCCGCCGGGTACGCCGTGACCCGCGAGGTCGACCACCTCGTCGTGGAGGGGCACGAGCAACCCGAGCAGATCACCCGGCTGTTGGCCGACAAGGGCCTCTACGTCCAGGAGCTCACGGCCATCCGCCCGACCCTGGAGTCGTTCTTCCTCAAGCTGACCGGGCGCAAGCCGCCGAGCACCACCCAAGACGAGGAAGCGTCGTGATGCGCCTGCTGGCCGTCGAGCTCAACCGGTTCCGCTCGCGGCGCGCCATCGCTCTCCTTGCGCTGGCGACAGTCCTCGTCGCCGTCGCACTCATCGGTGCCGCAGCCTGGAACACCCGGCCGCTGACTGACGCTGACCGCGCCGATGCCGCGGCGCAGGCCGACCTCGAGGGACAACGGCCGGAGCTGCGGCAGGAGGTACGGGCGTGCGAGCAGGACCCCACCGCCTTCCTCGGTCCGGATGCGAGCCCCGACGACTGCGCGACCGCCATCGTCCCGGGACCCGACGCCTACTACCCGCGAGATCCCCTCGACTTCAGCACCGTGCTCAAGCGGGAGGGCGTCGGCCTGGCGCTCATCGTCGTGGGGCTGATGGTGATCGCCGGCTGCACCTTCGCGGGCGCCGACTGGTCGTCTGGGTCACTGACCAACCAGCTGATCTTCGAGCCCCGGCGCACCCGGGTGTGGCTGGCCAAGGCGGCCGCGGTGACGCTGGGCAGCGGCCTGGTGGCGCTCGTGGTGCTCAGCGGTTTCTGGCTGGCGCTCGGGGTCATCGCCCAAGCGCGTGACATCAGCATCCCGTCCGCCGACGTGACCGAGGTGGTCTGGCACGTCCTGCGTGCAGTGGCGCTGAGCGCCGGGGCCGGGCTCGGGGTGTACGCACTCACGATGATCTTCCGGCACACCGTGGCGACACTCGCTTTGCTGTTCGTCTACAGCGTCGGCGGCGAGATCGCGGTGAACGTGTTGCCCATCGAAGGTGCCGGCCGGTGGTCGGTCGGCAACAACGCCTTCGGCTGGCTGGCCACGAACCACCGCTACTTCGACTCCACCATCAGCTGCACGCCCGGTGACCGGTGCAGCTCGATGCAGGTGATGACCCACCTCGAGGCAGGGAGCTTCCTGGCGATCCTGCTGGTGATCGCGGTGGCGGCGTCACTCGTGTGGTTCCACCGCGCCGACGTCTGAGCCGTCAGTCGGCCTGCGAGCGGTAGTGCTCCTGCATCGCCGGGTAGTAGTCACGGTCGAAGCTGATCGCCTCGACGTCACCGCCGGTCTCGGCGGCGACGAGCCGGTCGAGGTAGAACTCCCAGCCCGGACCGACGCTCTCCGCGGCGACCGGATCGATGTCGGGCTGGGCGAAGGTCAGCGTGGTCACGCCGTCGCGCTCCTCCAGGAGAAGGTCGAGATACCAGTGCTCCTCGCCCACGTGCGAGGTCACCTTCAGGACCCGGGGTGGGTCGCACTCGCGGATCTCCATCTCCTCGGGCTCGGTCGCACCCTCGGCCGTCATCACGAAGGCCACGCTCCCGGACTCCGGGTCTCCGGTGAAGGTGCCGATCCAGCGGGCGAGGCGCTCGGACTCGGTGACGGATGCCCACACGTCCTCGATCGGTGCGCGGAACTCCCGCGTGATCTTCAGGACGCGCTTGTCGCCCTCACGGCTGATCTTTCCGGTGGGCTCGACACTCATGCTGTCTCCTCGTGTGGGTGGTGGCTGACGGACAGGGCGCCGGTACGGCGATCGCGGGAGGTGCGGCGTACCTCGGTGTCGAGGGCGTCGAGGGCGCCCGGCACCCAGGCGCAGGCCGGTCGCGGATTCCGAGAGCTCAGTGAGCAGGTCGGCGACCTCCGCCAGTGCGTCGGGCACCAGCGCATAGTGGCGCTCGCGCCCGTGCACCGCCGCGGTGACCAGGCCCGCCTCGGTGAGCAGTCGCAGGTGCTTGCTGATCGCCGGCCGCGAGATCGAATGGCCCGCGGCGAGGTCCACGACCCGGGCCGGCCCGGACCTGATCGACCGCAGCAACGACCGTCGTACGGGGTCGGCGATCGCGGCGAAGGCGTCCATCCAGAAATGGTAACCCTTTGGTTACCTGATTGCCACCACACCGTGCAGGTGGCGTGGTCCGCCCACGTAGAGTGGGGCCCGTGACTCAAGCCCCTGCTCCCGAAGGCCGCAAGCTGCTGCGCCTCGAAGTGCGCAACGCCGAGACCCCGATCGAGCGCAAGCCGGAGTGGATCAAGACCCGGGCCAAGATGGGCCCGCAGTACACCGAGCTGCAGCAGCTGGTGAAGTCCGAAGGGCTGCACACCGTGTGCCAGGCAGCCGGCTGCCCCAACATCTACGAGTGCTGGGAGGACCGTGAGGCGACCTTCCTCATCGGTGGCGACCAGTGCACCCGGCGCTGCGACTTCTGCCAGATCGACACCGGCAAGCCCGACCCGCTGGACCGCGACGAGCCGCGACGGGTCGCGGAGTCGGTGCAGAAGATGGAGCTCCGCTACGCCACCATCACCGGGGTCGCCCGCGACGACCTGCCCGACGGCGGCGCCTGGCTGTACGCCGAGACGGTACGCGCGATCCACGAGCTCAACCCCGGCACCGGCGTGGAGAACCTGATCCCTGACTTCAACGGCGAGCCGCGACCTGCTGCGTGAGGTCTTCGAGAGCCGGCCGGAGGTCCTGGCCCACAACGTGGAGACGGTCCCCCGCATCTTCAAGCGGATCCGCCCGGCCTTCCGCTACGACCGCTCGCTCGACGTGATCACCCAGGCCCGCGAGTTCGGGCTGGTCACCAAGTCCAACCTGATCCTCGGCATGGGCGAGACCCGCGAGGAGATCCACCAGGCGCTGGTCGACCTGCACGCCGCGGGTTGCGAGCTGATCACCATCACCCAGTACCTCCGCCCCTCCCCGCGCCACCACCCGGTCGAGCGCTGGGTGAAGCCGGAGGAGTTCGTGGAGATGGCAGCCGAGGCCGAGGAGATCGGCTTCGCGGGCGTCCTGAGCGGACCGCTCGTGCGGTCGTCGTACCGTGCCGGGCGGCTCTACAAGCAGGCGATGGAAGCTCGCGGCGCCGACATCACGTCGGCCGCGACCGGCTGAGGGTCTCCACCGACCACTCGCTTCGCTCGCTGCTCGACCACCTAGAGTGGGACCCCTCTCACCCCCGTCGTAGACAGGCAAAGGCATCACGCATGGCCAAGAAGGCGAAGCCCCCGAAGGACCCGAACAAGCAGGGTCGGATCAAGCAGATCCGCCAGAGCTACACGATGACGAAGACGTCCGACCCGCGGATCGGACTGATCCTGGCCGGCGTGTTCCTGCTCGCCGGCGCGGCCGGGTTCGCCGTGATGCTGCTGGTCTTCAAGACGCTGGTCTTCTCGATCATCTTCGGCCTCCTCACCGGGCTGCTCGGCACCCTGATCGTGTTCGGGCGGCGTGCCCAGAAGGCGGCCATCAACCAGATCGAGGGCAAGCCCGGTGCGGCCGCTGCTGCGCTCGGCATGCTCCGACGCGGCTGGAAGACCGAGCCAGCGATCGCGATCACGAAGCAGCAAGACGTCGTCACCCGCGTCGTCGGTCCGCCCGGCATCGTGCTGATCGGTGAGGGCAACGTCAACCGGCTGCGCCCGCTGCTCACCTCCGAGCGCCGCAAGCATGAACGAGTCGCGAGCGACACACCGATCCACGAGATCGTGGTCGGGCACGACGCGGGTCAGGTGCCGCTGGCGAAGCTGACCAAGCACGTCACCAAGCTGGGTCGCCAGCTGAAGCCGGCCCAGATGACCGACGTGCTGGCCCGGATCAAGGCGCTGGACGCCAACCGCTCCAACATCCCGATGCCCAAGGGGCCGATGCCCACCTCGATGAAGGGGATGCGCGGCAACCAGCGCGGCCGCTAGTCGCGGACGTACGCCGCCGACCCGGTCCACAGGTCGTGCAGGCCGCGTCCGGTTTCCGGCTTGAACACCAGCGGCGGCACCACGAGGCAGACCAGCAGCGTGCGCATCATGGCAAGCAGCAGGTTCAGGGGGCGTCCCTCGGTGGTCAGCACCCGCACCCGGGTCAGCAGCTGGCCGAACGAGGCGCCCGCCAACGTGGTCAGCAGTGAGACCTCGAGCGCGAAGACGCCGAGCACGACCCACCCGGAGTTCGGGTCGTCGAGGTAGTTCCCGGGGCCGATGACGCCGACGGTCACCAGGGTGCTGGCCGCCCAGTCGAGGATCAGGGCGATGATCCGTCGCGACCAGGACGCGTACTCAGGCACCTGCCGACCCTATCCGGCACCGAGACGCAGCTCGCGGGCACCTGATGGACCCCTGTTACATCCGCGAAACAAAGTGGATACGGTCGTGCAACGGCCCGTCCGTAGGTTCGCCTCGTCGCACTCGCAGCGTTGCGTGCGCGGACTCTCACCACTTTCACGCGGTCGCTCCGGCGGCCAAGGAGGACGAATGTTCCAGAACAGCGAAGAGCTGCTCAAGTACATCAAGGACGAAGGCGTCGAGATGGTCGACGTCCGCTTCTGTGACCTGCCCGGTGTGATGCAGCACTTCACTGTGCCCATCTCCTCGTTCGACCAGTCCGTCTTCGATGACGGCCTCGCCTTTGACGGCTCCTCCATCCGTGGCTTCCAGGCCATCCATGAGTCGGACATGTCGCTGTTCCCCGACCCGACCACGGCGTACATCGACCCCTTCCGCGTCGCCAAGACCCTGGTCGTGAACTTCTTCATCCACGACCCGATCACCGGTGAGGCCTACTCGCGCGACCCGCGCAACATCGCCCGCAAGGCAATGGCCTACCTGTCCAGCACGGGCATCGGCGACACGGCGTACTTCGCTCCCGAGGCAGAGTTCTACGTCTTCGACAACGTCCGCTTCGAGACCAAGGCCAACGCCGGCTACTACCACATCGACTCCGAGGCCGGCGCGTGGAACAGCGGCTCCGAGGACAACAACCGCGGCTACAAGGTCAAGTACAAGGGTGGCTACTTCCCGGTGGCGCCGTACGACCACTTCGGTGAGCTCCGCGACGAGATGGTCATCGAGATGGAGCGCGCCGGTCTGCACGTCGAGCGTGCCCACCACGAGGTCGGCACCGCCGGCCAGGCCGAGATCAACTACAAGTTCGCCGAGCTGCTCCAGGCCGCCGACGACGTGATGAAGTTCAAGTACCTCGTCAAGAACGTCGCCTGGCGCAACGGCAAGACCGCGACGTTCATGCCGAAGCCGATCTTCGGTGACAACGGCTCGGGCATGCACTGCCACCAGTCGATCTGGAACAACGGCGACCCGCTGTTCTACGACGAGACTGGCTACGCCGGCCTTTCCGACATGGCCCGCCACTACATCGGCGGCATCCTCAAGCACGCGCCGTCGCTGCTGGCGTTCACCAACCCGACGGTGAACTCCTACCACCGCCTGGTGCCGGGCTTCGAGGCGCCGATCAGCCTGGTCTACAGCCAGCGCAACCGGTCCGCCTGTGTGCGAATCCCGATCACCGGCAACAACCCGAAGGCCAAGCGCATCGAGTTCCGGTGCCCCGACCCCTCGGCCAACCCCTACCTCGCCTTCTCGGCGCTGTTGCTGGCCGGCCTCGACGGCATCCAGAACAAGATCGAGCCGGCCGACCCGATCGACAAGGACATCTACGAGCTGCCGCCGGACGAGATGGCCGACATCGACCAGGTGCCGACCTCGCTGAACGCGGTGCTCGACAACCTCGAGCGCGACCACGACTTCCTCACGGTCGGCAACGTGTTCACCCCCGACCTGATCGACACCTGGATCGACTTCAAGCGCACCCAGGAGATCCTGCCCGTGCAGCTGCGCCCGCACCCGCACGAGTTCGAGCTGTACTACGACATCTAGATCGTCGTAGCCCTGTCCCGCGCGAACCTGGGCTTGACCCCAATCCGCACTGCGCAGTCAGTCCACACGAGCCGCCGCCTCTCGCTCAGCCCGAGGCGGCGGCTCGTCCTGTGAAGCGACGTGTCCGGTGCGTCCTGACCTAGCCCTCGCTCCAGCGCGACCACACCGCTTGTCTGGTCACTCCGGCGAGGTCCGCGACCTGGCTCCAGGACGCGGCTGTGGCCAGGCGGCGGGCACCTTCACCGAGGCACTGTCCGGCATGGGCGTTCATGGTGACGAGCTGGGTGAAGGCTTCTTCGTCGCCACGCAGCGCGAGGATCGACATGGCGTCGCGCGCAAGCACCCCCAAGTCCGTGGAGCTGAGCTGCTCGAGGTCATCGCCGGGGGTGGTCATGGCGCCTCCTACGGTGTGGCAGGTTCGGTTTGCTGACTCTCGTGCAGCAGCACAGTGATGGTGTCATCGGGTGAGTCGAAGCTGCGTGTGAAGCTCGAACCTTGCCAGGAGTAGGTGAGCTCCTGACTCCCTGGACGGTACGCCGCTGTGTACAGGGTCCCGAACCCCTCTGCGTATCTCTGGTTGTAGAGCGGCGGTTGGAGGAAGGCTGCTGCCAGTGCTGTCGCCTCTGTCTGAGCGCCGAGCAGGTCCAGGAGGTGGTCCTGACGCTCCACGCTCCTTAGGGCACGGGCGTGTTCGGGGCGCTCGGGCACTCGCCCGCGGTGGTTGGTCGCGACGGCCGAGGCGGCGTACTCCGGCGCGTTGCCCGGTGACACGAAGGCTGTGACCACCGCACCGGTGGCGTCCATCATCGTGAGGTTGTACGACGCGGCGACAGGTAGCCGGTCGAGCGCCGCTCGTGCCTCCTCCACCGTGCCGGCAACCTCGAGCAGGTAGCGCACGACCAGTGGGATCGCGAACCCCGGTGCGGAGCTCTGGCGCCCGCCGTGGGTCAGGGAGATGACCAGCCCGTCGTCGTTCATCCCGTCGAGCAGCCCCCACAGGCAGTCGCTGGTGCCGATCACCTTGCGGCCCGTGAACTCACTGGAGTACACGACCCACTCGAAGAGGTCGGGGTTGTAGTCGTAGTTGCGCACCATGATCGGATCGGGGCCGACCATGGCCGCCTGCGAGCAGCCGGGCGCAAACGCGGGTGCATCCCACTGCGTCAGCATGCGGGCCGCGACCTCGTCGCCTCCGGTCAGGGCCACCATGGCCTCCCACGTCGGAACGAGCTCTGGCATGTGCCGGGTCAGCTGCGCTCGAGCAGTGGCGAGGTCAGGGCGCGCTTCGTCTCCGGCTTGGAGATACCACGCCCGGTAGGCGGGCCAGGTGGCTTCGAAGAGCGCCTGCCAGCGCGGCCCGGGCTCCTCCTCGCGGATGCCGAACAGGGTGAAGGACCGGGCGCTGTCACTGGAGGGCGACTCGGCGGCAGCGCTCCAGCTGTCCCAGACGGGCCACGACTCCGGATCGGCCAGGCGGAGAGCGGCCGTCATCAGTGACTCGACAGCCCTCGAGAGTGCATCGGGGTCGGAGGCGCGAGCCAGCTCTGCGGCGAGCTCGGTGAAGGTTCGACCTAGATCAAGGTCGGTGGGGAGTTCGGGGACGGTGACGGAAGGGGCAGGCCGGTGGGCGCAACTGACTGACATGCCGTCAAGGTTCCCTTGACGGCATGTCAGATGTCAAGAAACCCTTGACAGAGTGCGGAGTTACAGGGTGCAGAGGTACGTCCAACCTCTACGAGTGGTTCTCAGACCCGCCCTCCGCGAACGCGGCTGAAGATGAAGATCGCGAGCGCGATGATGGCCAGGATGACGAGAATGGTCCACAACATTGAGTGACTCCGTTCGGTTGTTGGGTTGGCGCTGCCCGGGCTGGATGTGAGCAGCGACCAAGCATGAAGTTCCCCGCAGAAGCAGGATGAAACGCTGCAATACGGCTGCGTCAGGGGATCGTCGGGCGGGTTGGGCCAGACTTCGACCAGTGTTCCTACGACGAGAGGTCGGACCGTGCCGGTTCCGGACGTCAGCTCGGTGCGTCTTACGACCACCACGGACAGCGACGAGCGACTCGCGACCGCCGCCCGCGACGCCCGCGCGTTGGTGGGCGCAGACGTCCGGGAGATGTTGCGTTGGTCGGCAGAAGTCGGCACGTGGGCGGCGCTGCCGGGTAGTGGCGCAACCGTTGACCGCTGGGAGCTGCTGGCGACAGTGGCTGCTCAGGATCTCACCGTGGCGCGCGTCCTCGAGCCGCACCTGGATGCCGTGGCCATCCTGGCCGAGGACGGCCAGGAGCCTGCGCCGTCCTCGTCGTGGGGCGTCTGGGCAGCCGAGGGAGCCGGTCCGCGGCTCGACGCGCGTGGCGATGACGCGACTCAGTGGAGTCTGAGCGGACGCAAGCCATGGTGCTCACTCGCTGGCACGGTGAGCCACGCGCTGGTGACAGCGTGGGTCAACGAGCATGACCGGCGCCTGTTCGCCGTCGAGCTCGCCCATCCTGGGGTGAGCGTCGAGGCAGGAACGTGGGTCCCCCATGGCCTCGCCGATGTCGTGACCACGCCGGTGACGATGGCCGAGGTTCGGGCTCAGCCGGTGGGTGCCACCGGCTGGTACCTGCAGCGCGACGGGTTCTGGTGGGGCGGGATCGGTGTGGCCGCAGCTTGGTACGGCGGCGCAGTCGGCCTGGCTCGCAGGCTCGCGGCGCACGCGCTGTCCCGGCAAGCGGACGAGCTGAGCCTGATGCACTTCGGTGCGGTCGACGCTGCGCTCGCTGCCGCACGCTCGACGCTCGCCGAGGCCGCCAGGCAGGTCGATGGCGGTCACGCCACCGGTCCGGACGCGGCACTGCTCGGGGCCCGAGTGCGGCAGGTGGTGGCTGCCGTCGTCGAGGACGTCGACCGGCACGTCGCCCACGCACTCGGGCCCGGTCCGCTGAGCCAGGAGGCCGAGCACGTCGCCAGAGTCGCGGACCTCGCGCTCTACGTGCGGCAGCACCACGCCGAGCGTGATGCCGCAAACCTGGGGAACCTCCTGCTCCAGCGCGCCGGCCACTCACCCTGGTGACGCTCCATCATGACCGGTGACGTCTTCCGCGCTACACCACGTGCAACGGGAGATTCACGGTGAACGTCGAGCCTTCCATGTGGTCAGACTCGACCGAGATGTCGCCACCGTGGCCCTGGACGATCGAGTCGACGATGGTCAACCCCAGGCCGGTCCCCTGGATTGCGTGCTCCTGCGCAGTGGTGGAGCGGAAGAACCGGGTGAACAGGTCTCGCTGTTCCGCTCGGGGGATGCCGAGACCGTTGTCGCTCACCTCGATGCGAGCCCTCCCTGCGAGTTGACGGAGCTCGCAGTTGACCCAGCCGCCGTCCAGGTTGAACTTCAACGCATTGCTCACCAGGTTCGCCACAACCGCCTCGAGCTCCACCGCGTCGCCGCGTACCAGCACCGGTTCGGGAGGGATCTCGAACGTCACCGCTAGTCGCCTCGCAGCGATCGCAGGTTCAAGGGCGGCCTGCGCAGCCATCACGACCGTGCCGAGGTCAAGGATGAGACGTTGGTGGTGGGTTCCCTCGGCCTCCAGGGCTGAGACCGTCAAGAGGTCGTTCGCCAAGGCAGTCAGACGGTCGCTGTTGCGGCGGATGGCATCGACGAACCCCACCTGCCCAGCAGTCAGGGGTCCTTCGTCGCCATCCTGGAGCAGCTCCACGAACCCCGCGATGCTCGTCATGGGAGTTCTGAGCTCGTGGCTCACCGTTGCGACGAACTCGTTCCTGGTCATGCGAGCCTCGGCGTTGAGCAAGTACGCCGTAGCCACGTCGGCCAACGTCTGGGCGGTGGCCATGTCTTGCGCGTCAAGGGCGCCAGGCGTCGTGCGGTAGAGGTCGAGGGCGCCCAGGCAGCGATCGTCGCTGCGTAGCGGAAAGGTGAACACGGCCGCGAGTCCCTCGACCCGCGCGAACTTGACGAACCTCGGAAACCGGTCGTCCTCTGCCAGGTTCGGGATGGAGATGGCATCGTCAGTCTCGTAGGCCGCCAGGCAGGGCCCCTCGCCCAAAGTCGTCTGCAGATGCTCGTAGCGAATCGCCGACTCGTCAGATCCCGCGATCAGGTGCGGGTGTGTCGTCGGGGTGATCAGCGAGACGCCAGCGGCATCGATCGGGAGGATGTCGACGATCCGCAGAACCAGATGGTCCAAGATGCCCTGGAGCGGGAAATCGGTGACCAGCGTTCGCGCAAACTCGCTCAGAACGACGGCCAACCCGTCCTCAGTTGCCATCTCTGGCCCCCTACCCGAAGAGGTCCGCGGGGGCTGGGCGGCATGTGGACCGACTCCAACAGCCGGTCAAGGGCCGAGCTACTTCAGCACCTGGAACAACACTACCTTCATCTCAGCGAGTCAAGACGGCGTGAGTACCCACCGCCCGCGCTACGACCATTCCTTGCTGAGTCACTTCAGCCTCGGTCGAGCCGATGCGTCCGCCGACGCTGATGCAGCGGGCGCGACAGACCAGCGTCTCCCCCGGCACCGCCGCCCGGACGTACTGGATGCTCAGGTGCACGTGCGGCGCAGCGGTCCCTTCAGGCACGCGCGCATGGACGGCCCACCCAGTGGTGGTATCCAGGATCGAGGCGAGGAAACCACCGTGGACGATCCCACCGCCGTTGCAGTGCTCGGGTCCGGGATCGGCCTCGACCACACCCTCGACGTCGTCGACGCTGATGTAGCGGAACCCGAGAAGCGCGGAGAAGGGCCCCGGCGTGGGGCCGTCGGCGTGCGGGTCGTGAGGGGTGGCCCCGGGCGCGTTCATGGGCCGACACTCTCACGCGAACCGCTACTAGCGGAGCGGTCGAGCCGCCGGGGCAAGCTCGCGGACGACCTCGTATGCGCGCTGAGCCTGGTAGCCGTCGAACGCGGCCACCTGCACGAGGTGGCGCTTCTTGGTGAACCTGAGGGTCGGGACGTAGGCGACGAAGCCGAGTTCCCCGAGCCGGCGTACCACGGCCTGAGCCGTCTCGCTGTCCGCGACCTCAATGCGCATGCCGAAACCGTAGTGACCCAACCGCTGTGACACTAGCCGGACAGGGCGGATCGTGAAGGTGGATCAGACCACGCGTGAGTGCCTCGCCGGCTTGGCGAGGGTTTACATGCGGATCAGTGGTGGAGGCGGGCGAGGAAGTCGCGGGTCTCCTGACGCTGCGGGTCGTCGAAGAGCTGCTCGGGCGGACCCTGCTCGACGACCTGACCGTCGGAGAGGAAGACGACGCGGTCCGCGACCCGGCGGGCGAAGCCCATCTCGTGGGTCGCCATCAGGATCGTCGAGCCGTTCTCCTTCAGGTCGCGCACCAGGTCCAGCACCTCGCCGACGAGCACCGGGTCGAGTGCGCTGGTGATCTCGTCCAGGAGGAGCAGCTTCGGGTCGGTGGCGAGCGCGCGCACGATGGCCACCCGCTGCTGCTGACCTCCCGAGAGCCGGTCGGGGTAGGAGCGGGCATGGTCGGCCAGCCCGATCCGCTCGAGCAGAGCCACGCCGCGCGCCTCGGCCTCGGCGCGCGGCACCTTGAACACCAACCGGCTGGCGAGGATCACGTTGTCGAGCACGGTCCGGTGCGGGAACAGGTTGTAGTGCTGGAAGACCACACCGATCTGCGCGCGCACCTCGTCCGCGTCGACCCGTGGGTCGCTGATGTCGGCCCCCGCCAGGAAGATCTGGCCGTCGTCGATGGGCTCGAGCAGGTTGATCGTCCTGAGCAGCGTCGACTTGCCCGAGCCGGAGGCGCCGATCAGCGCCACCACCTCGTGCTGGGCCAGCTCGAGGTCGATCCCCCGAAGGACGCGGGTTCTCACCGAACGCCTTCTGCACCCCGACGACGCGCAGTGCCTGCTGCGCTCACACGCAGCGCCCCGATCTGTTCGCGCCGCCGCGCGCGGGCGCTGTACCAGTCGGTCAGCCGGATCGTCGGCCAGGACAGCATCACGAACAGCACGCCCGCGACGACGTACGGCGTGAAGTTGTACGTGTGCGCGACTTCGATCTGGGCGGCCCGAACCGCGTCGACCGCACCCAGGACGGAGATCAGCCCCACGTCCTTCTGCATCGACACGAAGTCGTTCATCAGGGCGGGAGTGACCTTGCGGACCGCCTGCGGAAGGACCACCACCCGCAGCGTCTGGTTGTAGCTGAGCCCGAGTGACCGTGCCGCCTGCCGTTGCGAGGGATGCACCGCCTCGATGCCGGCCCGGAGCACCTCGGCGACGTACGCGGAGTAGGTGATCACCAGGGCCAGCGTCCCGTAGACGTACGACGGCACCCGGCCGAACAGCCCGAGCCCGGGAATCCCGAAGCCGACGAGGTAGAGCACGATCAGCAGGGGCATGCCCCGGAAGATGTCGGTGTACGCCGCCGCGAGGAACCGGACGGGAGCGAGGGCCGGTGATCGCAGTGTGCGGGCGATCGCCAGCATGCTCCCGACGATCCGCGACGAGGAGCGCCGAGACGACCAGCACCCGCACGTTGAGCCAGAGCCCGCGCAGGATCTCCGGCAGGGCGTCACGACCGATCTCGAGATCGAAGAACGAGTCCTTGACGTCGTCCCATCCGGGGCTGAGCACGAGCGCCAGCCAGATCACCGTCGCCAGGCCGAGCGTGCTCGCCACGCTGACGAGCATCGAGCGACGCCGCTGACCGTCCCGGTAGCGGCGCCGCCCGAGCTCGACCTCGGAGAGCGGGTGGCTCACTTGAGGATCGGTGCTCCCGCGGTCTCGGTCAGCCACTTCGCGGCGAGCTCGTCGAGAGTGCCGTCCTCGCGCAGCGCGTCGACCGCCTCCGTCACGGGCTCGGTCAGCGGAGAGTCCTTCGCCAGGAGCAGGCCGAACTCTTCTCCACCCTCTTCGGACTCGAGCTGGCCCACGACGACGCCGTCGTCCAGCTCGGCGTTCGCGAGGTAGAGCGCGGTCGGCAGGTCGACGGCGAGCACGTCGATGGACTTGGTGCGCAGCGCCTGCACGGCGTCCTCGTTGCTGTTGAACGGCTGCACCCTCTTGTTCGGTGCGACGGCCTCCTCCACCGCGGTGAGCGTGGTGGTGCCGACAGCCGCGCCGATGGCGACGTCCTTGAGGTCGGCGAGGCTCTTCGCGTCAGCGCCCTTGTTCCCCTTGATCGAGACCAGGGCCGGGGCGGTGAGGTAGTACGGCGAGGAGAAGTCGACCGCCTGCTTGCGCTCGTCGGTGATCGCGAACTGCTGGATGTTGAAGTCGAAGTCCTTGGGACCGGGCGAGATCACCGTGTCGAACGGGGTCCGGACCCAGACCACGTCGTCCTTGGCGAACCCGAGCTCGTCGGCGACGGCGTACGCGACGGCGGCCTCGAAGCCCTCGCCCGACTCCGGCTTGTCGTCCTCGACCCATGGCGAGTACGCCGGCTCGCCCGTCCCGATGGTGAGCTTGCCGTCGGTGAGGGTCTGGAGCGAGGTCTCCTCGTCCTTGTCCGTCGACGCGGGGGTGTCGCTCTCGCCACAGGCGGAGAGGACGAACAGGGCGGCCGCGGCAATCGTGGCGAGGCAGCGATACGAGTACGACGCAGCATGGTCACTCCTTGCAGGCAAAGACACAGCAGGATTGTCGGGAATCGTGACACGGCTCGCGCAGCACTTGCTCTGCGGTCCGGCCCCTGGACTAGTCAGCAGGTGGGCAGACGCCCTCTGACCTCTGTCGGTCCTCGTCGTTACGCTTCCGGCCATGGCTGAGATTCTTCTTTTCCACCACGTCCAGGGACTTACCGAAGGCGTCGTAGCATTCGCCGACAGGCTCAGGGCCGCCGGACACACAGTGCACACCCCCGACCTGTTCGAGGGCATGACGTTCGAGACGCTCGACGAGGGCATGGCCCACGTCAAGGAGCTGGGCTTCGGGACGGCCCTCGAGCGCGGTCGAGAGGCAGCCGAGGGGCTCCCGGACGGCCTCGTCTACGCCGGGTTTTCCATGGGCGTGCTGCCCGCACAGCTGCTGGCGCAGACCCGGCCCGGGGCGAAGGCGGCCCTGCTGTTCCACTCCGCCATCCCGATGGGCGAGTTCGGTGACGAGTGGCCCCAGGGTGTCCGTCTCCAGATCCACACGATGGCGGACGACGAGCTCGGCGACATCCCGGACGCGCATGAGCTGGCCGATGCGGTTCCGGGCGCGGAGCTGTTCCTCTACCCGGGTGACGGTCACCTGTTCGCCGACAGCAGCCTCGCGTCGTACGACGATGAGGCGGCGACCCTGGCCACGCAGCGAGTGCTGACCCTGCTCGAGGAGCTCTGACGGCTCAGGGCTCGCGCGTTGTCCGACGCCGGTGCCAGAGCAGAATGAACCCTGCGCACAGCGCTCCGAGCGTGCCCAGGCCCAAGTCGCCCAGCGTGTCCTCGTAGGCAGTGTTGATCTCGGTGCCGTGCCGGATGAACGTGTACCACTCCCCCAGCTCCCACCCGATCGCGAGGATCGCACCCAGCCCTGCGACGAGGGCGACCACCGCCCAGTCGGGGCGGACCTGGTCAGTGACCAGCAGCCCGATCCCCCAGAGCAGCAACAACCAGTTGATGTAGTGGTTGAAGTCGTCCCACCACAGCACCGAGTCGTAGAGGTCGAGACTGTTGCCGGTCACATCCACCAGGAACGGCAGCATGATCAGGGTGAAAGCGGCGTACGGCGCCGTGGCCGTCTCGTTACGCCGCCGGACAGTCAGCCACCAGATTGCCGGCGCCACCAGCATCAACAGCGGATAGGCCACCAGCCTCGCGCCGAAGGCCTTGTCGGCGAACCGGTCGATCCCCGGCCACCACTCGGCCACGGCCAGTTGCGCGACTGTGAGGAACAGGACGAGCGCGGGGACCCACAGGGTCCATTGGCGTCGGGTCACAGGGGTCATCCTGTCGGACAGCGCGCCCGAGCAGGTGCGAACAACAAGAACGTGTTCTAGTGTCGTCCCGTGCCCCTGCTCCTTCACGTCGGCGACAGGTCGACCGAGATCTCCGCGGAGCGGCGCGGCGACGAGCTCCTGCTGACGCGCGAAGCAGTGCTCGAGGCCACCGGCTGGGAGGTCAGGGACTACGGACTGTGCCGCGACGACGTCTGTCGCCCCGCCTCGCTCGGCGAGCGGCTGGCCCTCCGGAGCTTGCTGCCGCGCTGGGTCGCCCGTTGGCAGTCGAGCTCGTCGAACCGTCTGTTGCGGTCCTCGGCGAGCCGGGAGGTACGACGATCCAGCGTGGCGATCCCGCACCGGAGCTGGGCCTCACCGACGCGGACGGACACAGCGTCGAGCTCACGACACCGGGTCGGCGGACCCTCCTGGTTGCGTGGTCCACCTGGTGCGGATGCCGCTACGAGCTGCCCGCCTGGAAGCAGCTGTCCGAGGAGCTGGAGCCGCTGGGACTCGACCTCGTGACGGTGGCTCTCGACGACGACGAGGACCGGGTTCGCCACTGGACCTCCAAGGCCGGCCTGCCACCCGTGCTCGATCCGGAACACCGGCTCTCGGACGTCTTCGGCGTCGTCAACGTCCCGTCGACCGTCTGGCTCGACGAGGAGGGTCGCGTGGCCAAGCCGCCGACCATCGCGCCGGGCGACGACCAGTTCAAGGACTTCACCGACGTGGACGCGGCTCGCCATCACGATGCCCTTCGTCGCTGGATGAGCGATGGCGTCGTACCTGACCAGCAGCGGAGCGGCGCCGACGACGACGCCGACCTCCGCCTCGCGCGCGCCGAGCGCCGGCTTGCTGCTTGGCTGCACCGTGAGGGTCGGACCGAAGCCGCCGAGCGGCACTTCGAGGCCGCCGTCGCGCTGGCCCCGCTCGACTTCAGCATCCGTCGCAGCTCCATGCGCCGGATGGGCCAGGACCCCTTCGGCGAGGAGTTCTTCGAGCTCTGGGAGCAGTGGGCGGCCGCTGGGCGACCGGGCTACACGCCGACGTAGCCGCCGCTCAGCCGTCTGGTGGGGGTCTGCGGACTCGACGATGCGTGTCGGGTGGTGGGTCGAAGGTGAACTGGTTGGGTGCCGTGTCTTCGGATGGTCCAGGGTCCGGCGTGGATGAGTCGGTGGTGGTGGCCGCAGAGCAGGATCAGGTTGTCCAGGGAGGTCGGTCCGCCGTCGGCCCAGTGCTGGATGTGGTGGGCGTGGGTCATCATCGGCGGCCGGGTGCAGCTGTTGAAGCGGCAGTGCTGGTCGCGGGCGACGAGGGCTTTCCAGATCGCCGCGGTGACGAGTCGTTGGGTGCGGCCGACGTCGAGGACCTCGGAGTTGGTGCCGAGGACGGCGGGGATGATGTCGGCGTCGCAGCACATCCGCCGGATGCTGGCGGCGGTGAGGTCTTCGCCGGTCTCGGTGGTCCCGAACCCGGACTCCCGGACCAGGTCCTCGAGGGTGACGGTCACGGTGACCCGTGGGGTGGCGCCGTGGCACTCGGGCAGCAGGTCCATTTTCTGGGCTCGGCGGCAGAGCCCGATGAGGGCGTCGAGCATCCGGGCGCCGTGGTCGCGGGGGTCGCGTCCGTCGTGACCACACCCGGGGACCGCGCAGGTCGGGGTCGCAGATGGGTCCGTTGGCGGGTTCTGGTTTCGCGAGTGGGATCAGGGTGGTTTTGAGGGTGGCGGCGTCCTCGGAGCTGCAGCGGCCATTGATCCAGGCGCCACCGGCGCCGTCGTCGGAGATGGACAGGTGCCGGTTCAGGTGGGCGGCGCGTTCCTCGCGGTCCAGGGCCTTCTCGTCGCGACGGTCCTCACCCTCGGGGTCCACCACGGCCACCAGCCGCGGGCGACCCGCTTGAGTTCGGTGGCGTCGAGCCGCTTCGCCTCATCCAGCAGCACCTGCACCCCGCGGGAGCGGAGGTCGGGGTCACTGGGGAGGGCGTCGATCGCGCGCTCGATCACCTGAGCTTTGGCGGTGGAGAGCCACCCGTCGCGCATCGCCTCTGCGACGGGTGCCATCAGCGGCTGGTCGACCGCGGCCGCGAGTCTGACGGTTGCGGGTCCGGTGCCCTTGTGGCCGCCGGCGATGGCGGTGACGAAGTCCTGGGTGGAGGCCCACCCGACCGGCTTGACCGCATTGGTGGCATCAAGTTCACGGACGGCTTGGAGCTCGATGGCGTCCAGGGTGGTCTTGAGGGCTTCGATCTCGGCGACGGTGTTCATCAGCTCGTCACCGGACCGGGCTGCCCACAGGGTGTCGCCGAGTCCGCTGATCTGGTGGCCGATGCCAGCAAGGACGGCCGGGATCCCGGTCTCGGGATACTCGCTGTGCTGGCTGGTCATACGTGAATTCAAGCACCGGGCACTGACAGTTTCTGGTCGAGATTCCCCTTGTAGAGAAGGGAATTCGAGAACTTTTTCGAAAATTTTCGAACCGGACCACAACGGTCGAGTGAAGCAGCCAGGAGCCGACAAAGGCACCGGGGAACACAAGCGCAACCACGCTGCGGCAGCAACCACATAATTCGAAAATCTCTGTGGCAAACGAGACCGAGTGTTCTTCGAAGGAGGCCAGCCCGGGGAGAGATGAGCACCCAGAGTTACGGCACGTGGTCTCGACTATCCACTCGCTTCGCTCGCTGCTCGACCACCTATGAGTTGCGGTCCCCGCTCGTCGTACGGCACGTGGTCTCGACTATCCACTCGCTTCGCTCGCTGCTCGACCACCTATGAGTTGCGGTCCCCGCTCGTCGTACGGCACGTGGTCTCGACTATCCGCTCGCTTCGCTCGCTGCTCGACCACCTGGTGGTAGCCGGCCCTGGTTCCTTGGCACATGACAGGCTGGTCGCATGCCTTCGCTGCCCAGCTCAAAGGATCTGTTCGTCAACGCGCTCAAGGTTCATCAGGCGGTCTACGAGGGCACTCGTGGGCTGATCGGGCACCGGATCCTGTTCGGCATGCCGGCCCTGATGCTGCGCACCACGGGTCGCAGGACCGGGGTGACGCGGACCAATGCACTCGTCTACGGGAAGGACGGGGACCGGCTGATGGTGGTGGCCTCCAACGGCGGCCACCGCAAACCTCCGGCCTGGCTGCTCAACCTGGAGGCGAACCCCGACGTGGAGGTGCAGGTGGGCGTACGCCGCTGGCCCGGGACCGCGGTCGCCCTGCGTCCCGGCGACCCGGAGTACGACCGGTTGTTCGCGATCTGCAACAAGGCCAACCGCGGCCAGTTCGCGGCGTACCAGAGGCTGACCGACCGGCCGCTGCCTGTCGTCGTACTCTCCCGGCGTTGACCTGGCTCAGCTGGCGAGCAGCAGCAGCGACGACAGGGCAACCAGCCAACTGACGAAGCTGCCCACGAGGAAGTACTCGGTGAGCTGGTGGATCCGGTGCTGGTCCGGCTTCGAGTGCAGCTCGGGCCAGCGCAGCAAGCCCTTGGCTGCGACGACGATGGCGGCAGCGGTCAGCTGGCCGGACAGGCCGAGGCCGAGGATGAAGACGCGCTCCATCGGGCCGAGCAGTCTGCCGCCCTTGAGCTGCTGCTCGGGGTCGGCCGGGGTGTCGTGGTGGAGGGGGTTCGTCGTGCCGGTGACGACGAGGACCAGCCGCACGATCACGTTGCCGGTGCTGAGCTGCACCAGGAACGCACCGAGGAGCAACAACGCGCGGTCGGCAGTGAGGCCTTGCAGGATCGGCACCCGGACCGACTCGAGCCACTCGGCCAGCAGGCCGCCGGCAGGGTCCGCCCACGGCGACGTGAGCACCCCTGCCACCAGGGCGCCACCGAGCAGGAGCAACGGCAACCAGGTGCGCACGCCGACGAAGGCACGGGTGACCGTATGGCCCCAGAGCACCACGACCGCAGCGATCACCGCGAGCGCGACGACGTCCTCGAGCTCGGTGAGCCCGGCGATCAACCCCACCCAAACCGCGACCGCAGCACCCGTGCACTCGTTGACGATCTTGATCGGCCTGATGGAGTGGGCGAGGTCGGCCACGGCCAGGCCGATCAGAAGTACGGCGATCCAGCTCATCGGACTCCCCTCAACAGCTCATCTGCCTCGACGATCACCGCGAGCCCGTCGTTCCGGACCCGTTGCGACACGGCAGAGGCCGAGACACCCTCAGAGCCCGCGAGCTCCGCCTGACTGTAGCCATCGACCATGCCGCGAAGCAGACGCAGCGACCTGTCTCCAAGAGAGCCAATCATGTGGTCCCGACACAACAAGGCGGCATTCACCACGCCGGCCTGTGGACCCTCGGCCTCGCTGTCCCGCTCGTACCGCGTCCGCAGGTGTCGCTTGGCCGCCCTGGCCGACTCGGCCTTCACGGTCTCGATCGCTGCTCGTGCCGCCCACCACCCGGGCCCGTCCTCCACCCGCGGACTGTCCGCCAGCACCGCCACCTTCCCCCAGCCGACCCCGTGCCGCACGTCGACGCGGGGCGCCAGGTGGACGCGCAACCAGAGCGTCGCGTGCAGTGCCTCACCGAGCGTGTCGAAGCAACCTTGGTACTCGTCACCCACCGTGACTCTGATCGGGACGACGGGCCGCAGCGTCGCGTTCGCCTCCGCGACCAGGGCGGCGAGCTGTTCGTGGAGTGCGGCGCGGTCCGTGGCGGCGCGCGAGCCCACGACGTCGCCGATCAACGTCGCAACCACACCCGGGGTCGTGGACTTCATCATCGACATATGAAGATCATACCTTATTCATCGTTGGATGAAGTTATTTGCTTATCCCCAGAAGATCCGGTCCACGATCGCGCGCGCCCGCCGGGCGGAGCGCAGGTAGTCGTTGAGCATCACGTCGCTCTCGCCCGGGTGGTACTGGAGGATTGCCGCCACTGCAGCCCGCTCGCGAGCGTCCCGGGGCAATGCGTCGGACGCCTTCCCCCGGACCTGCACCGTGGCGTTCCGTGCGCGACTGGCGAACTTCCAGGCCTCGGCCAGCCCTTCCGCATCGGCGAGCGTCACCAGGTCGTTCTCCACCGCCACCTGCAACGCCTCGAGCGTCTTGGTGGTGCGCATCTCGGGGACCCGTCCCGCGTGCTCCATCTGGAGCAGCTGCACGGTCCATTCCACGTCGGAGAGCCCACCCCGCCCCAGCTTGAAGTTCGTGGCCGGGTCGGCACCGCGCGGGAGTCGTTCCGCGTCCACCCGCGCCTTGATCCGTCGTACCTCGACCACGTCGTCCTGGGTGAGGCCCTTTTCGGGGAAGCGCAGCGGGTCGATCAGGTCCTTGAACCGCGCCGACAGGTCAGGGTCTCCGACGATCGGCGCGGCACGGAGCAGCGCCTGCGCCTCCCACACCGCCGACCACTTCCCGTAGTACGCCGCGTAGGAGTCGAGGGTGCGGACCAGCGGCCCCTGCCGCCCCTCGGGCCGCAGCGTGGTGTCCACCTCGAGCGACGGGTCGCGGGACTGTTCGGTCAGCAGCTGTCGTACGTCGTTGGCCACCGCCTGGGCCATCGTGCCGGCCAGCTGCGCGTCCGCCCCGGGCAGCGGCTCGTGCACGAACATCACATCCGCGTCGCTCCCGTAGCCGAGCTCGTAGCCGCCATAGCGACCCATCGCGACGATCGCCATCCGGGTCGGCATCTGCTCGTTCTTGGCCGCCTCGACGCCGCGGATCGCGGCATCAAGGGTCGCCTCGAGAGTGGCGCTGGTGACGTCGGTGAGCGCGTAGCCGACCTCCGCGACGCCGAAGGGCACGCACAGGTCCGCCACGCTGATCCGCAGCAGCTCCCGGCGACGGATCGCGCGGATGGCGAGCGCCGCGTCCTTGGCGCTGTCGCGTCGCTCCGCAGCGGACTTCATCTCGGCCTGCACTGCCTCACGGGTCAGCGGCTCGAGCCGCTCCTGCTCGCCGAGGATCGCGACGCCCTGCGGCTCCCGCTCCAGCAGGTCGGTCGCGTAGCGACTGGTTGCGAGGATCTGGGCCATCCGCTGGGCCGCCTGGCCCTCGTCGCGCAACAGTCGCAGGTACCACGGCGTCGAGCCCAGCGCCTCGGAGATCCTGCGGAACCCGAACAGGCCGGCGTCCGGGTCGGGAGCATCGGCGAACCACTCGAGCATCACCGGGAGCAACGTCCGCTGGATCTGCGCGGTGCGCGAGACGCCGGCCGTGAGGGCCTCGAGATGGCGCAGCGCGGCGTTGGGGTCGAGGTAGCCGAGAGCGGCCAGCCGCTCCTTCGCGGCGTCCGGGGTGAGCCGGGCGTCGCCGACCTTGGCCACCGCGGACAGCAGCGGCCGATAGAACAGCTTCTCGTGCAGTCGGCGCACCTCACGCTGGTGGTAGTGCCATTGCTTGTCGAGCTCGCGCACCGGCTCTTTCGTGTAGCCGAGCGACCGACCCAGCCGGCGCAGCGACTCCTCGTCCTCGGGCATCACGTGCGTACGACGCAGCTGGTAGAGCTGGATCCGGTGCTCCAGCGTGCGGAGGAACGAGTAGGCCTCGTGCAGCGCGCGACCGTCCTCGCGACCGACGTAGCCACGTTCGGTCAGCCGGGCCAGGGCACTCAGCGTGGGCGCGGCCCGCACTTCCTCGTCCGAACGTCCGTGCACCATCTGCAGCAGCTGTACGGCGAACTCCACGTCGCGCAGCCCGCCGGAGCCGAGCTTGAGCTGCCGTTCGGCACTGTCGGCCGGGATGTGGTCCAGCACCCGGCGCCGCATGGCCTGTACCTCCTCGACGAAGCCCTCCCGCTGGGCAGCCGACCAGACCAGGGGTCCGATGACCTCGGCGTACTCCCGACCCAGCTCCATGTCTCCGGCGACCGGACGGGCCTTGAGCAGCGCCTGGAACTCCCACGTCTTCGCCCACCGCTCGTAGTAGCCCTGGTGGCTGGCGATGGTGCGGACCAGGGGCCCGGTCTTGCCCTCCGGGCGCAGGTTGGCGTCGACGGGCCAGATCGTGCCCTCACGCGTGTTCTCCGAGCAGACCCGCATCATCGTCGAGGCCAGCTGGGTCGCGGCCCTCATGGCCACGCCCTCGTCCTGTCCGTCGGCCGGCTCCGCAACGAAGATCACGTCCACGTCGCTGACGTAGTTCAGCTCGTGCCCGCCGCACTTGCCCATCGCGATCACCGAGAGCCGGCAGCTCGGCGCAGCCTCGCCGACCTTCGCGCGCGCCACGGCCAGAGCAGCGTCGAGCGTTCCAGCGGCGAGGTCGGCGAGCTCGGCAGCCGCGTCGTCGAGACCGAGGTGGTGACTGAGGTCGCGAGCGGCCAGCCGCAGCAGCACCCGGCGGTACTCCACACGCAGTGCGTCCAGGGCGTCGGCGTACTTCAGGCTCGACACCGGCTGTGTGTCCGTCGGGTCGGCACCGACCGCACGCAGCAGACCCTCACGGATGGCGAACGACGGCGGCCTCGTGGAACCCATGGTGGGATCGGTGAGCTCGTGCCACTGCTCCGGATGGCGGCGCAGGTGCTCACCCAACGCCTGGCTGGCGCCCAGCACGGAGAGCAGCCTCATCGAGGTGCCCTCGTCGTCGGCCACTTCCTGCAACAACGTGTCCCGGTCCTCGACCGCATCCGCGAGAGCGATCAGCGAGGTCAGCGCAAGGTCGGGGTCAGCGCTTCGCCCCAGCAGCGGCGGAAGCGGCTTGGTGACATCACCGAGCTCGGCGAACAGCTTCTTCGCCTGCTCTGCATCCGAGAAGCCCAGGCGCACCAGGCTGCCCAACGTGGTGTCGCCGCCTTCAGTTGCCACCGGGGTGAACCTCTCGGGCTGTCTGTCAGGTGCCGGCTCAGATGACCGGCAGCATCCGGTCGCGCTCGAAGGCGGAGACCTGGCCGCGGTACTCCTCCCACTCCGCGCGCTTGTTGCGGAGGAAGAACTCGTAGACGTGCTCGCCGAGCGTGTCGGCGAGCAGCTCGGAGTCCTCGGCGATCCGGATCGCGTCGTGGAGAGTCTTGGGCAGCTGCTCGAGACCCAATGCCTTGCGCTCGCGGTCGTTCAACGACCAGACGTCGTCCTCGGCCTCGCGGGGCAGCTCGTACTCCTCCTCGAGACCCTTCATGCCGGCTGCCAGCACCACGGCGTAGGCAAGGTAGGGGTTGCATGCGGCGTCGATCGTCCGCAGCTCGATGCGCGTCGACTGGCCCTTGTTGGGCTTGTACATCGGCACCCGCACCATCGCGGAGCGGTTGTTGTGCCCCCATGACTTGTACGACGGGGCCTCGCCGCCGCCGATCAGCCGTTTGTAGGAGTTGACCCACTGGTTGGTGACGCAGGTGATCTCGCTGGCGTGGTGCAGGATTCCGGCGATGAAGTGGCGCGCGGTCTTCGAGAGCTGGTACTCCGCGCCTGCCTCGAAGAACGCGTTGGTGTCGCCCTCGAAGAGGGACACGTGGGTGTGCATGCCGGAGCCCGGGTGAGTGGTGAACGGCTTGGGCATGAAGCTCGCCCAGATCCCTTGGCTCAGCGCCACCTCCCGGACGACGGTGCGGAACGTCATGATGTTGTCCGCCGTCGAGAGCGCGTCGGCGTACCTCAGGTCGATCTCCTGCTGGCCGGGACCGTTCTCGTGGTGGCTGAACTCCACCGAGATGCCCATCGACTCGAGCATGTTGATCGCCTCGCGGCGGAAGTCCGACCCACGCGACTGCGCGGTGTGGTCGAAGTAGCCGCTGCGGTCCACCGGGATCGGCTCCTCGCCCACACCGGGACGCCCCTGGAAGAGGTAGAACTCGATCTCCGGGTGGGTGTAGAAGGTGAAGCCCTTCTCGGCGGCCTTGCCCAGCGTGCGCTTGAGCACATACCTCGGATCGGCGTACGACGGAGACCCGTCGGGCATCATGATGTCGCAGAACATCCGCGCGGTGGAAGGACCCTCACCCCGCCACGGCAGCAGCTGGAACGTCGAGGGGTCCGGGTGGGCCAGCATGTCGGCCTCGGTGACCCGCGCGAAGCCCTCGATCGCGGAGCCGTCGAACCCGATGCCCTCGGAGAAGGCGTTCTCCAGCTCGGCCGGAGCGACGGAGACCGACTTGAGGTAGCCCAGCACGTCGGTGAACCACAGCCTGACGAACCGGACGTCGCGCTCTTCGAGTGCGCGGAGTACGAAGTCTTCCTGCTTTCCCATGGGATGAGCCTAGGGGAGCGCCGCGAAGGCCTGAGCCAGCGGGCGCCAACCGGCTGCCAGTTCGTCCCGGACGTCGGCGATCCGTCGCAGGACGTCCTCGAGCACGCCCTCGTCGTAGCGGTCCCGGTCGTCCTCGGCCCACGTCGCGAGGATGCGTTCGTCGACCTCAGGGTGCAGCTGGACCCCCCAGACGGTCGGGGTGAACCGAGCGACCTGCAGCTCGCCCTCGGGTGTCCGAGCGAGTGCCACCGTCCCGTCCGGCGCGCGCAGCACGATGTCGTCGTTCCAGTGCACGCCGAAGCCGGTGCCGACCAGCCCGCGGGTCAGGTCGTCCTGGCCCGCCGCGTCTGTCCATCCCACCGGCAGGAGCCCGAGCTGCTGACCACGCGGGTTGCGACCTGCCTCGCCACCCAGAGCCACCGCGACCAGCTGGTGGCCCAGGCAGATGCCGAGGGTCGGGACGGTCCGTCGTACTGCCTCGCGCACGAGCTCCTTGGTGTGCGGCAGCCACGGGTGCGTGGCGTCGTCGTTGGCACCCATCGCACCGCCGAGGACGAGGAGCGCATCGTGGCCCTCGAGATCCGGTGGCAGGTCCTGCCCGGCATAGGGGCGTCGTACGTCGAGAGAGCAGCCCGCCTCGACCAACCAGTCACCGACCCAGGCCGGTGGGCAGTCGTCCTCGTGCTGGACGACGAGGAGGCGACTCACCATCAGTCGCGCGGGACGTTCTCGAGCTCGGCCAGCCAGGCCGCGGGGCTGGCGTCGCTCGGCATCCGCCAGTCACCACGAGGCGACATCGTGCCACCGGCGCTCACCTTCGGCCCGTTGGGCAGTGCCGACCGCTTGAACTGGCTGGCGAAGAACCGCTTGATGAACACCTCGAGCCAGGAACGGATGTCGGCGAGTGCGTACTCGGGCCGGTTGTCGTCGGGGAAGTTCGGGGGCCACTCCCCCACGGCGGCGTCCGACCAGGCGTGCTCCGCGAGGAAGGCGATCTTGCTCGGCCGGAAGCCGAACCGGAGCACGTGGAACAGGGTGAAGTCGTGCAACGCATAGGGGCCGATCGTCCCCTCGGTGGCCTGTGGCTTCTCCCCCTCGCGGGTCGGGATCAGCTCCGGGGTGATCTCCTGTCCGACGATGTCGGTGAGCAGGGTGTTGACCTCGCCCTCCTTCTCGCCGAGCTGCTCGCTGTCGACGACCCAGCGGATCAGGTGCTGCACCAGGGTCTTGGGGACGCCGGAGTTGACCGTGTAGTGCGACATCTGGTCGCCGACGCCGTACGTGCACCAGCCGAGGGCCAGCTCGGACAGGTCGCCGGTGCCGAGCACGATCCCGCCGCGCTGGTTGGCGATCCGGAACAGGTAGTCGGTCCTCAGCCCGGCCTGCACGTTCTCGAAGGTGATGTCGTAGACCTCCTCACCTCGAGCGAAGGGGTGTCCCATGTCGGAGAGCATCTGCTTGGCCGCGGGCCGGATGTCGAGCTCCTCGAACGTCGTACCCAGCGCCTTGGAGAGTCGCGTCGCGTAGGACTTGGTGGTGTCCCCCGTCGCGAAGCCCGGGAGGGTGAACGCCAGGATGTCGCTGCGCGGCCGGTCGAGCCGGTCCATCGCCTTCGCCGCGACGATCAGCGCGTGGGTCGAGTCCAGCCCTCCGGAGACGCCGATGACGACCTTCGGCTGACCGATCGCGCGAAGTCGTTGCTCGAGCCCGACGACCTGGATGTTGTAGGCCTCGTAGCAGTCCAGGGCGAGTCGCTCGACCTCGTCCGGCACGAACGGGAACCGGTCGACCTTGCGTCGCAGCCCGATGTCGCCGGACGGGGGGTCGAGGGTGAACTCGATCTCCTGGAAGCTGTCGTTGTCCACTCCCTCGGCGTGCCGGTTGTCGTCGAAGGTGCCCTGCCGCATCCGCTCCTGGCGGATCCGGTCCAGGTCGACGTCGGCCATCGTGCGACGCGGTCCTTCGGGGAAGCGATCACCCTCGGCGAGAAGCCCCCCGCACTCGTAGACCATCGTCTGGCCGTCCCACGACAGGTCGGTGGTCGACTCACCCTGTCCACCGGCGGCGTACACGTAGGCGGCGGAGCAGCGCGAGCTGGCCGAGCGGACCAGCTGCTTGCGGTCCTCGGCGCGGGCGATGGTGATCGGGGAGCCGGAGATGTTGGCCAGCACGGTGGCGCCGGCAAGCGCGGCGTTGGCGCTGGGCGGGATCGGCACCCACATGTCCTCACAGACCTCGACGAACAGCGCCAGGTCGGGGAGGTCGGCGGCCCGGAAGATGAGGTCGGGACCGAACGGCACCTCAACACCGCCGAGGCTGATCGACTCACCGCGCTGGTCCTCGCCGGCTGCGAACCAGCGAGCCTCGTAGAACTCCCGGTAGGTGGGCAGGAACGACTTGGGAGCCACCCCGAGCACGTTGCCGCGATGAATCACGACGGCACAGTTGTAGACGCGGTTGCCCTTGCGCAGCGGAGCACCAACGACCAGCACGGGGCGCAGCTCCTGGCTCGCCCGGACGACCTCCGCGATCGCCTGCTGGACGGCCTCGAGCAACGTGTCCTGCAGGAACAGGTCGTCGATCGAGTAGCCGGCCAGGCACAGCTCGGGGAAGATCGCGACGGCCACGCCGTCGTCGTGGCACGCACGTGCCTGTTCCAGGACGGTGGCAGCGTTCCTCGCCGGGTCGGCGATCACGACCGGCATCGTGCAGGCAGCCACCCGGGCAAACCCGTGCGCGTAGGCCGACTTGAAGTCCACGTCACCAGTGTTACAGACGAGATGTCCGGGAATGGCCGTCTCCCCCCGCCGACCCGTCGCACCTGAAACCTCAGCAGCCGCTGACCCGTCGCATCTGAAACCTCAGCAGCCGCTGACCCGTCGCATCTGAAACCTCAGCAGCCGCTGACCCGTCGCATCTGAAAGACCACCGCTTTCAGTTGAGGCGGGTCGGCAGTGTTTGGGCTTTCAGTTGCGACGGGTCGGCAGTGTTTGGGCTTTCAGTTGCGACGGGTCGGCGGTGTTTGGGCTTTCATGTACGACGGGTCGGCGGGTGTGTGTGCGGGTGTGTGTGTGTGTTGAGGACCGCTGTGATCGAGGAGACACCCCGGGAGGACCCGAGCAGGTCTAGCGTGGATCCCATGAGTGAAGAGACCGCCCCCTACGGCAGCGGTGCCCCGAAAGCGGCGGCCACCCCCACCAAGCGCGTCCGCACGCAGCACCTGCGCGAGATGAAGCAGCGCGGTGAGCGCTTCGCGATGCTCACGGCCTACGACATGTACACGGCGCAGATCTTCGACGAGGCCGGGATCGAGGTCCTCCTCGTCGGTGACAGCGCCTCCAACAACGTCTACGGCAACGAGACCTCCCTACCCGTGACCGTCGATGAGCTGATCCCGCTGACCCGCGCGGTGTCGCGGTCGGTCAAACGCTCGCTCGTCGTCGGCGACCTCCCCTTCGGCTCCTACCAGCGTTCGCCGGAGCAGGCCTACGACACGGCCGTCCGGTTCATGAAGGAGGGCGGGGCCCACGCGATCAAGCTCGAGGGCGGCCACGAGATGGTGCCGCAGATCGAGCTGCTCAGCCGTGGCGGTGTGCCCGTGATGGCACACATCGGCTTCACCCCGCAGAGCGAGCACGCGCTCGGCGGCTACCGCGTCCAGGGCCGCGGCGACACCGGCGACCGGATCCTCGACGACGCTCGGGCCGTCGAGGCCGCCGGCGCCTTCGCCGTGGTGATGGAGATGGTCCCCGGCGACGTCGCCGGGCGGATCACCAAGGAGCTCACCATCCCCACGATCGGGATCGGCGCCGGAGCCGACTGCGACGCCCAGGTGCTGGTCTGGCAGGACGCCTTCGGGATGCGGACCGGCAAGATGGCCCGGTTCGTCAAGCAGTACGCCGACCTGCACGGCGTACTCCTCGAGGGGGCGAAGGCCTACGCCGACGACGTCCGGACCGGCGACTTCCCCGGACCGGAGCACACCTTCTAGTCACCCCCCAGACAACCCGTCCTCCACTTCGGGTGTCCCTTTTAGACCGATTTATCGTATTCGCCAGCATTTGCCGGTCTGAGCGGTCAGGATGGCCCTACTGACCCGCACACACGGCACTTTCAGGGACCCCCCATGGCGATCTTCTTCACCAAGCGGAAGAAGCGGCGCAAGAAGCGTCGCCGACACCCGGTGCGGCCCAAGCACGCCGTGACCAAGCCGAAACCAAAACCGAAGCCGAAGCCCAAGCCGGCGCCTGCGACCACGCCGAAGCCCACCCCGGCCGCGGTCACCACAGCACTGGTGCCGACCGCCCGCGAGCGGCTGCACCTGAACCGCTTCGGCACCGGCTTCACCCAGCGTGCCCTGACCCAGCTGCGCGCGACAGGGACCCCTGAGGCGTGGCTGGAGCGACAGCTCTCGCCCGCGACCGTCCCGGAGACGACCAAGATCGCCGCCATCAACGACTGGTTCGCGCCCCTTCGGCTCAGCCCGGCCGAGAAGGCGGCCACCAACTCCGGCACCGGCAAGAAGGCGTGGGAGTACGGCAACGACCTCGGGAACTGGACGATCCTGCGCCGGATCTACTCCGAACGCACCGTCCTCGAGACGATGACCGAGTTCTGGTCCAACCTGATGCACATCCCCGTCGGCCACGACCGCGCCTGGGCCTACCGCTACGACTACGACGCCACCATCCGCCAGCACGCGCTCGGCACCTTCGAGGACCTGCTCATCGCGTGCTCGCTGCACCCCGCGATGCGCGTCTACCTCGACAACTGGAAGTCGGTCAAGAACAAGCCCAACGAGAACCAGGGCCGCGAGCTCCTGGAGCTGCACACGGTTGGCCGCAACGCCGGCTACACCGAGGCCATGGTCAAGTCCTCCGCCGTCATCCTGTCCGGCTACACCGTGGACTGGGGCAAGACCTTCGACGCGAAGTACGACCCCAACGCCCACACAACAGGTGCGGTCCAGGTCCTCGACTTCAGCCATCCCAACACCGCCGCCGACGGGCAGGCCGTCACCATCGCGTACCTGAAGTACCTCGCCCGCCACCCGGCCACCGCCCGCCGGATCGCCACCAAGATCGCCACCCAGTTCGTCTCCGACTCCCCGTCCGCCGGCCTCGTCAACACGCTCGCGGACGTCTACAGCAGCTCGGGCACCGACATCCGCGCAGTTCTGCGGGCGGTCTCGAAGCACCCGGAGTTCCTCACCTCCACCGGCCTGAAGGTGCGTCCGCCGGTCGCCGACCTGGTAGCCACAGCGCGCGTGCTCGCCGTCAACGTCCTGGCTCCGGTCTCCGGCAGCTCCTGGGCAAACGCCGCCAACTACGTCCACGGAGGAGACCGGGTGTTCTCCTGGCCGAGGCCGGACGGCCCGCCGATCACGGGCGCCGCCTGGTCCGCGGCCTCGCGTCTCTTCGCCAGCTACGGCATGCACCAGAGCATGGGTGGCGGCTGGTGGCCCAAGGAGGCAGCCGTCTACCGCGCGGCGGTGACGTGGCTGCCGGCCCCCTCGTTGCGGTTCGACGCGTACGTCGACCACCTGTGCCGCACCTGGCTGGGACGAGCCGCTGATGCGCGCCTGCTCCAGGTCGCCACGCAAGCGGTCACCGGACCCGAGAAGTGGGCGATCGTGACCGCCTCGACCGTGGTCACCAAGGAGCACTCGCTCGCGACCTGGTTGTTCCCACGGCTGGTCAGCGCCCTTCTCGACACTCCCGACCACATGACGACGTGAGGCAGACGATGACCGACCACACGCAAACCGGGGAGACCGACTGCTGCCGCGACTTCACGAGGTCCCGGCTGACACGGCGCTCACTGCTGCAGGGGGCTGCGGCCGTCGGCGGCGGCATGGCCGTCACGCAGATGTTCGGCGACGCACTCATGCAAGCCACGTTCGCCGGCACTCCCGGCGGCAACACCATGGTGGTGATCAGCCTCCGCGGTGGGATCGACGGGCTCGGCGTCGTCGTACCCCATGGCGACCCGGCGTACTACAAGGCACGGCCGACGACCGCTGTCGCCGCGAGTGCCCTGCTGTGCGCGGACCCGATGTTCGGGCTGCACCCGGCGATGGCTCCGCTCGAGCCGCTCTGGAGGTCCGGCGAGCTGGCGGCGATCCAGGCGACCGGGCTTCGCGTGGCCAACCGGTCGCACTTCTCCGCGATCGAGGAGGTCGAGGACGCCGCACCCGGCTCCGACACGCGTTCGGGATGGATCAACCGGATGATCGGCCTCGGCCCCAGGAACGGCACCCTCGACGCCGTACAGCTCGGCATGAACTTCCCGACCACCGCCCTCGTCGGCCCGAACCCGACGCTCGCGACGCAGGACCTCGACGGTCTCCTGATTCCTGGTCTCGACGGCCGGGTCACCCAGCGATACGGCTCGCTGCAGAGTGCGTGGGCCTCCGCGACCGGCCCGTTGGCAAACGGCGCCAGGGAAGCAGTCGCCATCTCCAAGGGCCCTGGGCAGAAGCTCAAGTCGATGGCGGAGACGACGACTCCCTACCCCACGGTGTGGAACGCGACCCCGTTCGCCGAGCCGCTGAAGAACGCCGCGAAGCTGATCAAGGCCAACATCGGCACCGACGTGATCGCCATCGATGCCGGCAACTGGGACCTGCACACCGGCTACGGCACCCTCTCGTGGGGCTCCATGCAGAGCAACGTCTCCGGCTTCGCGCAGGCGCTGGCCGCGTTCATGAGCGACCTCGGGGCGCTGCGCTCGCGCGTCACTGTCGTGACGATCTCCGAGTTCGGCCGTCGCGTTCAGGAGAACGGCAGCCAGGGCTTCGACCATGGCTGGGGAAACATGATGCTGGTGGCCGGAGCCGGTGTGAAGGGCGGCCAGTACTACGGCAGCTGGCCCGGTCTCGGCACCGAGTCGGTGATCGACGGCGACCTCAAGGTGACCACCGACTACCGCAACGTCCTCGGCGAGATCGTCGCCAAGCGCTTTCCAGACCGTTCGGTGTCCGCACTGTTCCCCGACCTGGCCATCGCTCCCCTGGGCGTCATGACCTGACCCGGCGACCGGACCCCGAGACGTCCTTTCTCCGACCTTCCGCGCGGGCCAGCCTGAGGGGAAGGGAGCGGGAAGGGCCCCGGGTCATGGTCGTGCCATGGCCGCATCAACCACCTCCCAGTTCCTGTTCTCCTCGCCCATCCGCGACACCGGCTCGTCCGTCATCGCGAGACTGCACGACGGATTCGCGGTCCTGCGTCCGCTCGGCCCGGACGAGTTCGAGCCACTGGCCGAGGTCTTCGAGAGCATGTCCGCACAGTCGCGGTTCAGCCGCTACCTGACGGGCCTGCCTGAGATGCCGCCGGGCATGCGCCGCGCGCTGACCGCGGTCGACGGGCACGACCACGTCGCCTGGCTGGCATCGGTCGAGGGCCGGCCGGTGGGCATCGGCCGCTACGTCAGGACCGCCCCCTGCACGGCCGAGGTCGCCTTCGAGGTGGTGGATGCCCACCAGCGGCGCGGGCTCGGGACGGTGCTGGTCGACGTCCTCTCGACGGTGGCCGCGGTATCGGGGATCCGGCGCGTCGAGGCGACCGTGCTCCCGTCGAACCACCCGTCCCTGCACCTGCTCGAGCAGATCGGGCTGGCGTTCCGGGCAAGCGCCGGAGAGCTCGAGGGTCGTGGCGAACTGCGACTGCTCGACCCGCCGCGCGTCGACCGCCCGGCTGTGGCGAGACTCGCACTCGCGTCGCCGACTGGCCCGAACGCGTCATGGCTTGTGGGCTGCGCCGCGGCACAATGACCGCGGAAGGAGGCCACGTGCTCGTTCGCGTGCTCGGTGAGGTGTCACTGCTCGGCCACGACGGCTCCGACGTCCAGCTGCCCGGCAGCCGCCAGCCGGCGTTGCTGGCCGCGCTCGCCGCGCGGCCGGGTCAACTGGTCAGCGCCTCTCGTCTCGTTCATCTCCTGTGGGACGACGCGTCTCCGGAGAACCCCACCGCCGCGCTGCACAGCGCGGTGTTCAAGCTCAGGGCCAACCTGGCGAAGGTCAGCGGACGTGACCTGCTGGTGACGCGAGAGGGTGGCTACCTCCTGGACCTCGGCCCCTCCGATCTCGACGCCGCCGAGTTCGACCGGCTCGTGGACACCGCCCGGGACCTGCCGCCCCGGCAGGCCGCTGCAGAGCTCGGTCGGGCGCTCGATCTGTGGCGGGGCGCAGCGTACGGCGCCTTCGCCGACACCGAGATCGCCCAGCTCGAGGCCCTCCGGCTCGAGGAACTACGCCGCACGGCCGTCGAGCGAATGGGACTGGCTCTGCTCGCCTCCGACCGGCCCGACGAGGCGGTGTCCCTGCTTCAGCCGTTCGTCACCGAGCACCCGCTACGGGAAACGGCGCGCGTCTGCCTGATGAGGGCCCTGCACGCCGACGGCCGCACCTCCGAGGGACTCGAGCACTACCAGCGATATCGCTCGCACCTGGCCGACGAGCTGGGACTCGAGCCCTCCCCTGCCCTGGAGCAGGCCCAGGCCGACCTGCTCCGTTCGCCGGCACCCGGGCCGATTGCGGCTGTCCGCAAGGGATCGTGGGGACTGCAGGGGATGCAGGTGCAGTACCTGCGTACCGCGTCCGGCAACATCATCGCCCACGGCACCACGGGGAGCGGTGCCAAAGTCGTCGTCATACTGGGCTGGATCTCCAGCCTCGACGTCATCGTCTCTTCTCGCGATCCCCGGTCGTCGCTGCTCGAGCGGCTCGCCGGGAATGTGGCGCTGACCCTCTTCGACCGCTGCGGCACCGGTCTGTCCCCGGGTCCGGTGAAGGACTACGGGCTGGATCCGAGCGTCGCGGAGCTGACCGAGATCGTCCGCGCCGTGGGGCCACCGGTGTCCCTGCTCGCCATGTCCGCGGCCGGGCCGATCGCGCTGGGGCTGGCACACCGTCGTCCGGAGTGGGTCGACTCGCTGGTGCTGTTCGGCACGTTCGCCAACGCCCTCGAGACGTTCACCGACAAGCGGCTCCGGGACATGATCGTGGAGATCACGCGCACGCACTGGGGCATGGGCTCGAAGATCCTGGCCGATCTCTACCGGCCCGGCCTGTCAGACGAGGCCGTGCTCCATCTGGCGAAGGTGTTCCGGGACTCGGCGGACCCCGAGGTAGCGGCGTCGTACCTGGAGACTCTGTATGAGCAGGACGTCAGCGATCTGCTGCCTGACATCAACACGCCCGCCCTCGTCCTGCACTACCGCCAGGACCGGCTGATCCCTTTCCACGGCGGCCGGGAACTTGCTTCGGGGCTGCCGAACGCGACGTTCCTGCCCCTGGACGGCAACGTGCACCTGCCGGACGCGAAGGACCTCGATCTGATCCAGGACTCGATCGTCTCTCACGTACGGCGGAATGCCGGCGGTCAGCCAGAGGGTTAGCCTGCCGTATGCGACGTCGTCTCACAGTGCTGCTCGGGCTCGTGCTGCTCGGGACCTCCTTCGCCGAACCGGGCCAGGCGGCTCCGGCCAAGCCCGGTGCTCCCGATCCCGGTCCGCAACGGCCGTCAGCCGCTGCCGTCCCAGTCCTCCAGGTGAGGGCGATCGCCCGAGGGCTGGACGTCCCCTGGGACGTGAAGCCGGTGGGCGGCGGTCGCTTCCTGGTCACTGAGCGCTCCTCGAAGCGGCTGCTCACCCTGCGCAAGGGCAAGCTGCGCCGGGTGGCGTACGCCGCGTCGACGGTGTGGGCCGGAGGCGAGACAGGACTGATGTCGCTGGCGGTGGATCCCGGGTTCCGTAGCAACCGGCGGTTCTACACCTGCCAGGGAGGCAACGTCAGGGGTGGCGGCCACGACGTCCGGGTGATCGCCTGGCAGCTGGGCCGCAAGGCTCGCCGCGCGCTGCCCATCCGGACCCTGATCGCGGGACTCCCGTCGACGTCCGGGCGGCACGGTGGCTGCCGGCTGCTCATCGCCACCAACGGAGCCATGTTCGTCGGCACCGGTGATGCCGCGACCGGCACCAACGCCCGCAACCTCAACTCGCTCGGTGGCAAGACGCTGCGCCTGAACAGGTTCACCGGCGCGCCCTGGCCGGGCAACCCGTTCATCGGGTCCTCTTCACGCAACGCCCGCTACGTGTTGACCTTCGGGCACCGCAACGTGCAGGGCCTCGCCCAGCGCCTCGATGGCTCCGTCTGGTCAGTGGAGCACGGCTCCAACAGGGACGACGAGGTGAACAAGCTGATCACCGGCGGTGACTACGGGTGGAACCCGGTGCCGGGCTACAACGAGAGCGTCCCGATGACCGACCAGGGCCTTCCGGGCACCCAGCAGAACGCCCGCTGGAGGTCCGGGTTCCCGACGATCGCGACCTCGGGCGCCGCGTGGGTCCGGGGAACGCAGTGGGGCCTCTACAACGGAACGCTAGCCGTGGCGGCTCTGAAGGGATCCCGAGTCCTGTTCATGCGCTTCGACGCGGCGGGCAACTTCAGCTACGTCAAGGTCCCGCCCGCACTGCGGCGCTACGGCCGACTCCGCTCAGTCACGCCGCTGAGCAACGGGGACCTTCTCGTGACCACGGCCAACGGCAACAACCGGGACTACGTGCTCCGCATCCACCCCCGCGGCTGACCTGCGGTCAGCCTCCCCAGCCGAGGTTGCGCGTACCGAGCGCGATCGTCGGCAGCCACAAGGCGAACGAGAGCGCCGGTAACCAGGGCACCCACGTGGGATGCGGGACGAACCAGCGGAAGGCCAGCGCGAGCAGCACCACCCACAGCAGCAGGAACAGGGTGGTCACCCACCAGGGGGCGACGGTGGCTGTGCCGAGGTCAAGGAAGAGGACGCAGGCCATGCCGCCGATGCCGACGAACCCCCAGGGAGACACCTTCGGCTTGGCCACGGCGAAACCCTACGGGAACGCAGGGGTTTGGATTAGCGTGAGTCCCGCGCGCCACCCGGGCGCGGTCTCGGAGGCACCGTGAACTTCCCCGCAACGCCCGGCAGCATCGTCGTGCTTCTCGTTCTTGTCACGGCTGCGCTCACAGGTCCCGTCGGCCCGGCCGCGGCGGCTCCGCTGCCGACGTCGCTCACCCTGACGGCCCCCGCTTCGGGCAAGGCGGGACTGGCAGTTCCGTTCACGGCGACGCTCAAGGACGACGTGGGTGCTCCGATCGTTGGCGCGACCGTGACCCTCCAGCGGCTGGGATCGTCCTGGGCAGCGGTCGGGTCGGGCACCACCAACGGCGCCGGTCAGGTAGTGGTGAACGCTGCCCTCCCGGCCGGCGCGACGAAGTGGCGGGCGTCGTACGCCGGAGACGGGGCGCACCAGCCCTCACTCTCCCCCGAGCTGACCGTCACCGGTCTCCGCTACGCGAGCACGCTCACCCTGTCCGGCCCCGCGCGCCTGGTCGACGAGACCACCGGCTCGTTGACCATGCTCTGGACAGCTGCCGACGGAAGCCCGGTCAGCGGCCTGGCGCAGGTCTACCGCAGGCTCGGCACCGGGCCGTGGATCGCCTACCGCCGCATCCGCACCGCGAGCAACGGGCGTGGCTCAGTGGCCGTGGCCCCCCGCGTCGACTCGACGTGGCGTGCCGCGGGCGTCGCCGGCAGCTGGTGGCTGGCGGACACCTCCAACGACGTACGCATCGACAACATCCCCGCGACCGCTCCGGTCGCCTACCCGGCCGCGGCGCCGCGTCCAGTAGGCACCCCTGCCCAGGCCCGCGCACAGGGCGCCGGCGCCAACGCCCGGATCACCGCCCTGACCAACCCGGTCTGGCGCTCGATGGTGGGTCGGAGCTGGCACCGCGGCTGTCCCGTCGGCCGCCGCGGCCTGCGCCTGCTGACGATCAACTACTGGGGCTTCGACGGCTACCGCTACCGCGGCGAGATGGTGCTCAGTACGGCGGTGGCATCGCGCGCGGCGGGCGCGCTGCGAGACATGTACAACCGCCGCTTCCCGATCCGACGGATGTACCGCGTCGACCGGTTCGGGTGGAGCAAGAAGCTCCGCGGCGCCAACGACTACGCGTCGATGCGCGCTGACAACACATCTGCGTTCAACTGCCGCAGCGTGGTGAACAACCCCGGGGTTCGTTCACCACACGCACGCGGTCGAGCGATCGACATCAACACCTGGGAGAACCCGTACCGCTCGCGGACGGGACTGGTGCCCAACTCATGGTGGGCGTCGCGCAGCCACCCCAAGATCGCGTGGCGGTCGAGCTCACACCCGGTGGTGCAGATCTGGCGGTCGCACGGGTTCCGCTGGACCTATGGCAACGTGGACAGCCAGCACGTCGACGGTCGCTCCAGCCAGGTGGCCGGCAGCTTCACCGGCTGACGAGAGGACCGGTCAGTCCTCGAGTGCCTCGTCGTTCCAGTTGGGGTCGTGGTCCCACTCCTCGTTGCGCTCCTGGACCTTCTCCAGCGCCCGGGAGGCTTCCTGCTCGGAGTCGTAGGGACCGAGCCGGTCGGCGTTCTTGCACCCGTCCTTGCCCTCGACAGCGTGGTGCTTGAGGCAGTACCAGAACTCGCTCATGCGCTCGAAACTACACTCGGCCTCGTGACAGCCATAGCCCCTGGAAGGATCTCACCGCGTCGCCCCGTGCCCGCGCACATCGAGCGCCCGGAGTACGTCGACAAGCCTGCCCCGGCGCCGTTCATGGGCCCGGAGGTCAAGGACTCCGAGACGATCGAGCGGATGCGGATCGCGGGCAGGCTGGCGGCCGAGGCACGCGACCTCGTCGGCTCCCACGTCGCGCCCGGGATCACCACGGACGAACTGGACCGGATCGGCCACGAGTTCCTCTGCGACCACGGCGCCTACCCGTCCACGCTGGGATACAAGGGTTTCCCCAAGTCGCTGTGCTCGTCGGTCAACGAGGTGATCTGCCACGGCATCCCGGACAGCACGCTCGTCCAGGACGGCGACATCGTGAACATCGACATCACCGCCTACCTCAACGGCGTGCACGGCGACACGAACGCCACCTTCCTCACGCCCGGCGTCTCCCAGGAGGTGCGCGACCTCGTGGACCGCACCCGCGAGGCGCTGCGCCGTGCCATCAACGCGGTGAAGCCGGGCCGCCGGATCAACGTGATCGGACGGGTGATCGAGTCCTACGCGAAGAGGTTCGACTACGGCGTCGTACGCGAGTTCACCGGGCACGGCATCGGCTCGTCCTTCCACTCCGGGTTGGTCATCCCGCACTTCGACGACCCGGACTACAACGACCTGATCGAGCCCGGCATGACCTTCACCATCGAGCCGATGCTCAACCTGGGCACGCATGCGTGGGACATGTGGGACGACAACTGGACGGTCGTGACCAAGGACAGGAGCGTCAGCGCTCAGTTCGAGCACACTCTCCTGGTCACACCGGACGGCGCGGAGGTTCTCACCCTCCCCTGACCCGTTCGCGCGCCGAAACACGCGATCGCTAGGGTCGCTTGCGTGACGAGCATGTTCGAGGACTACGCGACCGGCATGGGTTCGGCCTATGACGAGATGTACGACCCACGGTCCGACCTGCGCACGCCGTACAGCCAGTTGCAACCGTCGCTGCAGGAGATGGGTCAGAGCGAGCTGCAGAGCAGGGTCGAGGCGCTGCAGTCGAGCTATCTGGACCAGGGCGTCACCTTCGACATCGGTGGCGAGGAGCGCGCGTTCCCTCTCGACGTCCTGCCGCGGGTCATCGAGATGGACCAGTGGGCCAAGGTCGAGGCGGGCGTGCAGCAACGCGTGCACACGCTGGAGAAGTTCCTCGCTGACGTGTACGACGCGGGCCGGGTGCTCGACGACGGCGTGGTCCCCCGGCGCGTGGTCACCACGTCCTCGCACTTCCACCGTGCCGCCGCGGGCATCGAACCGCCCAACGGCGTGCGTGTGCACGTCAGCGGCATCGACCTGATCCGCGACGACACCGGTGAGTTCCGGGTGCTCGAGGACAACGTCCGGGTGCCGTCCGGTGTCTCCTACGTGATGACCAACCGGAGGGCGATCGCGGCAGCCCTGCCGGAGACGTTCGCGGACCACAGGATCCGCCCTGTCGCCGGTTACCCACAGAAGCTGCTGACCGCGCTGCGCGCCGCTGCTCCCGCAGGTGTCACCGATCCCAACGTGGTGGTGCTGACTCCGGGTGTCTTCAACGGCGCCTACTTCGAGCATGCGCTGCTCGCCCGCACGATGGGCGTCGAGCTGGTCGAAGGGCGCGACCTCGAGTGCCGACGCGGCCGCGTGATGATGCGTACGACGCAGGGCCTCGAACCGGTGCACGTGATCTACCGCCGCGTCGATGACGAGTTCCTCGACCCGGTGCACTTCCGGAGCAACTCGCTCCTCGGCTGCTCCGGCCTGCTCAACGCCGCCCGGGCCGGCAACGTGACGATCGCCAACGCCGTCGGCAACGGTGTCGCCGACGACAAGCTGACCTACACCTTCCTTCCCGACCTCGTCCGCTACTACCTCGACGAGGAGCCGATCCTGAAGAACGTCGACACCTGGCGGCTCGGCGACGCCGATCACCGTGAAGAGGTGATGGACCGGCTCGACGAGCTCGTGCTCAAGCCGGTCGACGGCTCGGGCGGCAAAGGCATCGTGATCGGACCGCACGCGACCAAGGGCGAGATCGACGAGCTGCGCACCAAGGTGCTGGCCGATCCTCGCTCGTGGATCGCCCAGCCGGTGATCCAGCTGAGCACCGTCCCGACGTACGTCAACGGCATCATGCGCCCGCGCCACGTGGACCTCCGCCCGTTCGCTGTGAACGACGGCAACCGCGTGTGGGTGCTCCCCGGCGGTCTGACGCGGGTCGCGCTCGGCGAGGGCGAGCTGATCGTGAACTCCTCGCGCGGTGGCGGTTCCAAGGACACCTGGGTGCTGGCGGGCCACAGCCGGCACCAGACGCGGGTCGAGCCCGAGCGCATCGAGGTGCACGCCAACCCGCAGGACGTGGGCCCGGCCCTCGACTCGTTCTCCAGCCAGCAGGACCAGCAACAGCAACACAACAACAACAGGGCAGGACGGGGGTGTCCTCATGCTGAGCCGGATCGCCGAGTCACTGTTCTGGATCGGTCGCTACGTCGAGCGGGCCGAGGACACAGCGCGGATCCTCGACGTACAGACCCAGCTGATCCTCGAGGACCCGGGCGTCGACGAGGAGATCACCTGCCGCAACCTGCTCTCGATCATGGGCGTCGACTTCGACGAGGACGCACCGATCGACACCACCGAGGTGATGCGGCTGCTGGCCTACGACCCGGCGTCCAGCGCGTCGATCGCAGCGACGATGGGTGCAGCCCGTGAGAGCGCCCGACGTGCGCGCGAGACGCTGTCCACCTCAATGTGGGAGGCGATGAACACCACCTACCGCGCGATTCCCTCGGGCCACTTCCGCTCGATGCGACCGCCGGTGGCCTTCCGGTGGGTGCGCGACCGCGCGGCCCAGATCAACGGCATTGCCGAGGCGACGATGACCCGCGACGAGGGCTACCAGTTCCTCGTCCTCGGCCGCTCGATCGAGCGTGCGGACATGACCTCGCGGCTGGTGGCCACTGCGGCGATCACCTCGGGCTCGGCCTGGGGGACGTCGCTGCGAGCCTGCGGCGCCTACGAGGCCTTCCTCCGCACCTACAAGGGTCTCGAGACCGAGCGTGGGGCAGCCGAGTTCCTGCTGCTCGACCGGCTCTTCCCGCGCTCCGTGGTCTTCGGGCTCAGCGAGGCCGAGAGCTGCCTGGAGCGGCTGCAGTCCTCAGGCACCCGCGCCGGCATCCAGAACGAGGCGCAGCGGCTGCTGGGCCGCACGCGCGCGGAGCTCGAGTACCGCTCACTCAGCGACTTCGTCGCCGACCTGCCCAGCGAGATGGAGCGCCTGCAACGCACCTGCGCTCTGGCGACCGACGCGATCTCCAGGCGCTACTTCGCGGGCGCCGAAGCGACCGAATGGCACGGGGTGCGGGCATGAGCATGCAGCTACGGATCGCCCACACGACCGGCTTCGAGTACGACGGGAAGGCGAACACCTCCTTCAACGAGGCCCGCCTCACGCCGCTGACCAAGCCGGGCCAGATCGTCGCGCACTCGCGCGTCGACGTCTCCCCCACCCCGTGGGCCTACACCTACAAGGACTACTGGGGCTCGGAGGTCACCGCGTTCGAGGTGCTCGACCCGCACCAGTCGCTCACGGTCACGGCGTCCGCGACCGTTCACACCAGCCGGGTGCCAGCGGGCGATCCGGTGATGAGCTGGGAGGACATGCGCAGCGACTCGGTCGCCGACGTACACACCGAGTTCCTGGCCCTGCCCGAACGCGTCGTACCGACCGAGGACCTGGTGGCGCTGGCCCAGGAGATCGCCGATGCGAGTGCGACCCCGACCGAGGCCGCACGCGAGGTCTGCGCGCTGGTCTACCGGGAGGTCAAGTACGTCTCCGGCTCCACGACCGTCGACGCGTTCGGGGCGCATGCCTGGGCCGAACGGTCAGGCGTCTGCCAGGACATGGCCCACATCGTGATCGGCGCGTTGCGCTCGGTCGGGATCCCCACGCGCTACGTGTCGGGATACCTGCACCCCAAGGCAGACCCGGTCATCGGTGAGCCCGTCAGCGGTGAGTCGCACGCCTGGATCGAGTGGTGGGACGAGGGCTGGCGTGGCTTCGACCCGACCAACGACACCGAACCCGGAGACCGCCACGTGATCGTCGCGACGGGCCGCGACTACAACGACGTCAAGCCGCTGTCGGGGATCTTCTCCGGCTCTGGTACGTCGCGGATGTTCGTCGACGTCCAGGTCACCCGCCTGCAGTAGGCCGGTTGCTGCCCACGTATGCACGAGTCACCGATGTCGGGCAGGCTGGGGGCAGAGCAGCACGGCGAACCGTCGTGAGCGCCCTCATCCAGCGGGAGGCAGACACAGTGGCAACCAACGAGACGCCAGTCGGCACGAGTACGCCGACACCCAAGAAGGCTGCAGCATCCTCTGCTGCCAAGAAGACGACGAAGAAGGCGCCCGCCAAGAAGGCCCCAGCGAAGAAGGCAGCTGCCAGGAAAGCCCCCGCCAAGAAGGCGCCCGTAAAGCAGGCAGCCGCCAAGAAGGCGCCGGCCAAGAAGGCCCCAGCGAAGAAGGCTGCGGCGAAGAAGGCGCCTGCGAAGAAGGTGGCCAGCAGCCGGCCCGCGGAGCTCTCCGACCAGACCATCGAGCAGATCGCGCGCGCCACCGCGGAACGCGTCGCCCGTGAGGTGACTGCTCAGGTCACCCGGAGCCTGGCGCGGCTCGAGAAGGAGACCACGCGCGCCCGCAAGGCAGCCCGCAAGGCCGCGGACCGCGCTACTTCGGCGGCGGCCGCGCTCGACCCGCGCGGCGGCGGAAAGAAGGGCAGGAAGGGCAAGAAGTCCTGACCCGAGGGAGCCCGGGGGGCCGCATGCCGTGGCCGCCACCGGGTACTCGACCTGCACCGGGCGCGGTTGTCCCTCCAGACGAACGATCGACCGCGCACGGGAAGGTGGCGCCTGCGACCGGGGGTGACGTGTTCGCGGGCGTCACCCGCGGCTCAGTCTCCTAGGCAGCGACGGCTGCTCGGATGAGCATCGCGTAGGCGCTGGTCTCCGAGACATGGTGCTCGGCCTTGATCGCAGCGATTGCGTCACGCACCGACGCGCGAGGGTGCGTCGAGTCGTCAGCGAGCTCCGAGAGTGGCTTGCCCTGATCCATGTCTGCCTCCTGGGCGCGAAGCGTCGTCAGGTACCTCAACGACACGCCGACCACGAGGACATGGCTGTCTCGCGGTGGCGTCCCAGCAGGTGGACTCAGGCGGCAGGACGCGACCTCGAGAAGGCCGGGCTGGTCGAACGCCGCCCGGACCCTGCCGACCGCCGCGCTCGGCAGGTGCGCCTTGTCAGGCGGCCCGGCCCACAGCGGTCCTGACGTCGGCCTCGATGTCTGTCTCGGTCGCCCCGACCCGCTGGGTCCGGACCAGCCAGACGCCGAGGGCACCGACGGCCAACCCGAGTGGGATGCCCCACGGTGAGAGCAGCGCCTGGAAACCGACCACGCCGGCAAGCACGATCGAAGCCGAGATCACCCGAGGGAAGACCCGTGCGCGGTACGAGGCGACGCCGTACAGGATCCAGCCCACGGCGAAGAGCAGGTAGCTGGATATCGCGCCCAGCGCCAAGATGACAGTCGGCTCGGTCGAGAGTGAGCTCGGCGCCTGGTCAGCGAGCCACGGGACGGCAAAGGTCTCGAACCACAGGTCGCCTCCCATGATCATGGTGCCGACCAGGGCCGTGACTGTGGCAACGACACCCAGGCGACCGGACTGCCGTTCCTGCCACGCATGTGAGGTGACGATGAACAGCATGAGCGCGATGAATCCCAGGAGATAGGCCACCCCACCGAGCTGGAAGGCAGGCGCGGTGGTCGTGGCCACGTGGTCTTTCGGATCGAACGGCAGCATCACGAGCTGCGCGCCGACCATGAGCGTCCCCGCAGCGATGCCCAGAGGGCCGGCAAGTCGGGACAGTGAGGAATGGGGCATGAGGGTTCCCTTTTCGATGGGATCCGCCAATTCGGCGGATCGGTTGGATTGGTAGTAGCCATCGACGCTAGGAGCGAAGGCCTTCGCTGGGGATCGGGCTGACCGCTCTGATGCGCGCGCCACCCTCACTGCGCCCGGAGGAAATCACCGGAACCGCATGCGGATACCTCTCCGACTTGACTAGACCAGACACCCCCAAAAATAGACAGGACGCTCAGAAAAGGTAGACCAGTGACGGGATCAAACGGACATTTAGCCGTTTCGCCTATCGCTGGAACCAATCCCTGCGCAAACTCAACCCATCGCGTGGCCGGGCACGGGAGAGGTTTCTGGATGGAGACCTGGCACCGACCAAGGGATGAAACGATGAAGCACACCACCACCGCTCAGATCGTCACCGAGACCATCGAGCTGGAGTTCGTTGACCCGCAAGGGGAAGCAACATCGATCGACGCGGACCTGGTCTTCGACCCCGCCGACCCCTACGCCATCACCATGGTCTTCCAGACCGGCGTGCAGGAGGTCCTCTGGACCTTCGGGCGTGACCTGCTCGTCGAGGGTCGCTACAAGCCCGCCGGTGACGGCGACGTCCACGTGTGGCCGTGCCTGAGCTCTCAGGGGTGTGCCGTCGTCATCATCGAGCTGTGCTCCCCCGAAGGCGAGCTCCTCGTGCAGACCAGCACCCGCGTCGTGAGCCACTTCGTGACAGCGATGCTGGCCTCGGTTCCCGAAGGCGAGGAGAGCGCCTTCGTCGACTTCGACGACGAGCTCGCCTCACTCCTCAGCGCCTGAGGACCACAGGCGGGACTCATCCACCCGCCTGGCTAGGCCGGACTGTCCGGGTCAGTGATCCGGGCCGCCAGGTAGTAGCAGCCGAGCTCAGCCATGCCGCCGCTTGCCTGCGGTAGGTACGGCGCTGGACCGCCCACGTCCAGTGGCGTCCACGCACCGTCCCTCGCCAGCCGGTCGATCACGTCCTGGCACCTGCGGGGCTCCCAGAGGTCCTCGCGTTGAGTCACCACGACAAGTCCCTCCGACCGCACGACCCTGGCGAACTCCCGCCACACCGCCTCGACGTCTGGCAGATAGGTCATCACACCGGCGCAGACGAGCACGTCGAAGGCGTTGTCCTCGAAGCCGAGCGGCTGCTGCAGGTCCGCAGGCTCGAGCACGTCGTAGCAACCGGTCTGGCGAGCGACTCGCAGAGACGTCTGCGAGATGTCCAGGCCCACCATCCTTGCCGCACAGCCGCGTGCCCGCAGCGCCTTGCCGACAAGTCCGGTGCCGCATCCCACATCGAGCACAGAGCGCGCGTCCGGTTGGCGGGTGACCACGGTCTCGGCGACGACCGCGGGAGCCTGGTAGCACCACGAGTCGAGGTCGTCGTCGTAGCTCTCGGCCCACTTGTCGTACCTGTCGGCGACCTCGCCGGGGTCCGTGGTGCCCTGAAGCAACCAGTCGTCGCGAGTGTCGTCAGCAGCCATCACCCCAGCCTCGCACGACGACCGCCTCGCAGGAATGGTGCGGATGGACTGGCCCTCAGCCGCGAACCGCGCGAGCGGCCGCTGAGATCAGGGTCAGCCTGACGGTGCACTCAGGATGAACGCTTACGTTGGAATCGTGACGCCGATGTCGTCGGCCATGCTGTACGCATGGAGTACCTGTCCAGGGTGCCGCAGCCGCCGCTCGACGGCCTGGTCCACGACATCTACTACCTGGCGGGCGAGCCGCCGTACCGCCGGCTGACGCTGCCGGCGGCACCGGCACCGCTGCTCATCGTCAATCTCGGGGCGCCGTTCCACATCCGCGCGGGCAACGACATCGAGGCAGCCGAGTACGCCGACGGCTGCGTGGTCAGCACGCCCACCCGTGCGTGGGACTTCGGCTACCCGATTCCGAGCCGGTCGGTCGGCGTGCACTTCAAGCCGTGGGGCCTGGCACCGTTCCTGCCGATGGCCGCGGTCGAGCTGTGTGATCGGCCGGCGACGATCGAGACAGGTGTGGGGCCGGCCCGCCATCGCCGAGCTGCGAGACCAGTTGGCCGCGGTGGCCGACCCCGACCAGATGCTGACGCTGCTCGAGGAGGCGCTGATGCGACAGCTGCGCGAGGTGCACGGTCTGGATCTGGTCCGCCACGTGAGCACCGCCATCGCGGCGACCGGAGGGACGGTGCCGATCGGCGACCTGATCGCCGCGGGCGGGGTCAGCAGCACCTATCTGGCGCGAAGCTTCAAAGAGATCATCGGCGTCACGCCGAAGCGGCTGGCCCGGGCGCACCGCTTCTCCACCACCGTGCTCTCCATCGTCCCCGCCGAACCGATCGACTGGGCAGACCTCGCCGCTCGCGCCGGCTACTTCGACCAGGCGCACTTCGGTCACGAGTTCCGAGAGTTCACCGGCTTCACGCCGACCCGGTACGTCGAAGTCCGGAGGCGATTCCTGCGCGAACATCCCGGCCACGTGCTCGACGGCTGGCCGTTGCCGGCCGATTGATTTCTTACAAGCCGAACAGCTCGACGCGCCGCAGACTTCGGGAACACATCCCAACAGAGGAGTCCCATGAGCAAGGTAGTCATGTACGCGTCGGTGTCGGTCGACGGCTTCATCGCAGCCGAGAACGACGACCCCGGGCCGTTGTTCGAGTGGCTGGTCGGCGGTGAGGTCGCCTTGGACGAGAGCGGTGCGTTGAAGGTGTCGCAGGCGTCCTACGACTACGTCCGGCCGTACTGGGACGAGATCGCGGTGACCATCGCCGGGCGCCATGTCTTCGACATCACCGACGGCTGGGACGGGACGCCGCCGGCTGGGGTCGAACACGTCGTCGTCGTCAGCCACCGGCCGCCGCCCGAGGGCTGGGACCCCGAGGCGCCGTACCACTTCGTCGACGGCATCGAGGCAGCTCTGGCCAAGGCGAGGGAACTCGCTGGTGACCGCACCGTCGAGGTCGCGGCCGGAGACGTTGGCGGCCAGTTCCTCACCGCGGGTTTCGTCGACGAGGTACGGATGGACGTCATCCCCGTCGTGCTCGGAGTCGGCAAGCCGTTCTTCGGGTCGGTCGATGCTCAGTACCTGTTGGAAGATCCCGACGTGATCATTCAGGGCAACCGAGTGCTTCACCTGCGCTACGGCGTGCGCCGCTCAACGAACTGAGCGGAGAGGGTGCGCCACACCCGTGACGCGGTCGACCACGCCCTGGAGATCTTGCGGACTCCCCGCGGACTGGAGGGGGTCCCAGAGGAAAACCCGCAGGTCAGAGGCTTGGTGCGGACGGGCTGGCTCAAAGGCCGGGAAGGATCCCCGCCTGATTGAGCCTCGACGGCCGTTGGTGGACATAGCGTCTGACCTGCGCAAACGGGTGCCGGGACGTTGGCCGACCATGGTGAGCGCTGAAAATCTTGACCACAGTATGACCACAGTATGACCACAGTAGATCGGCGCCAGTCGTGGCTACTCGCCTCCGCGCGGGCCGAACTCAGCCGATAGCTGTTGAGCCGTTGCGGACCACACCTCCCTACGAGATGCGCTGCCCGAAGCCTTTGGCCCACGCAACGTGACGACCGAATCAGCGCGCTACGCACGATTGGTGCGTCAGGGATTCACCGGAGCCGCGGCGTACTCGAAGACGTTCCTCCCGGCGTCCCAGACGTGCGCGCAAGCACCTCCAGGCCTGCGCTCAAGTGGTCAACGGCGAACAGTTGGTCATGACCAGGGAGGGGAGCTGATGGGGCTGCTACCAGCGGCAGCCAAACCGTGAAGGTGCTGCCCACACCCAACTGGCTGTCGACGGTGACGGTCCCCCCCATCAGCTCTGTCAGCTGCTTGCAGATTGCCAGGCCCAGGCCGGTGCCCTCATAGCGTCGAGTGGCAGACCCGTCAACCTGGCTGAAGACCTCGAAGATCGATGCTTGGTCTTTCCGGAGTATGCCGATGCCGGTGTCGTCGACCACGAACTCCACGCCGGCGCCCCCGTCCGCACCCCCTTCATTGTCTTTGGCTTTGGCGGGGCGCACGGCCAGTCGCACGTGTCCGTGGTGGGTGAACTTCAGGGCGTTGTCGAGGAGGTTGGTAAGAACCTGGAACAACCGGCCCGGGTCGCCGATCACCTTTCCAGGCACGTCTGGGTCCAGGTTCCACTCGAACCGGATGCCGATTTGGTTGGCTCGCAGCTCGTGGACTTTGCCGGCCTCGGCCACCATCGCGGGGAGGTCGAACGGTGTTGAGGCCAGTGGGAGCTGTCCGGCCTCGATGCGGGAGAAGTCGAGGATTCCCTCCACCAGGGTCTTGAGCAGTTCTCCCTGGCGGTGCATCTTCTCCAGGAGGTTGAGCTGGAGGTTGTCCAAGAGGGTGTCCTCGAGGATCTCGGCGGTGGCGAGCACTGTCGTCAGCGGCGTGCGGATCTCGTGACTCATGTTGGCCAGGAACAGAGACTTTGCTTCGGAGGCCGCCAGTGCCGCATCGCGCGCGACCTCGAGCTCCTCTGCCTGAGTCTGGAGGTCGCTGACGCTACGTGCGCGCTCCACAGCGACGCCGGCATGCGCAGCGAGCGCTTCGAAGACCTGCACGTCTTCTGTCCCGAAGGTCTCCTTCTCGAACGATCGGTCGCACACAACGAGTATGTATTGGGTGGGACCCTCTCCTCGCAGGCAGGCGGCGAGTCCGTCACGTGGTGTGGCCATCATCGCTGGCCCGACTGTGGGCGCCGGCACTTCACCCTGCCCGGCACGGGGCCGCTCATACTGCACGACGCCGGTTTCGAGCGCGGGCCACCACCACGTCTTGGACTCCACCACCTCGAGCGACACGACGTGCAGTGAGCCGTCTTCCAAGGCGTGGCAGCGCACGTTTTGGTCGTCGAGCACCTCCACGAGGTAGGCATGCTCGGCGTGCATCAGGTCGGCTGCCTCCCTGAGCACGGTCTCGGTGACCTCCTCCGGGGAGCGCGCTGAGGAGGTGCGGTCGACGAACCGGTACAGCAGATGGGTTTGCGCGTGCCCTCGGGCCAGGGAGATGTAGACGCGATAGCCCAGGACCAGGAGGACGACGACGACGCCCAGTAGAGGCAGGGCCGAGGGCTGAACCAGCACCAGGGTCGCAACGAGGAGTGCAACGCAGGTATTGATGAACGCAGCGACCGAACCCGACCGGAGCGCCTCGTGCAGCACCTCTCCGTCGAAAGCACCCTCGGTGAGGCTGATGGCAGCAGTCACGGCGCCGGCGGAGATGAGGTCGGTGACGAGGACCGCCACCAGGACGGCCAGCCATCCGGTCAGGGAGAGGGGGTCCCCACCCTGCAGGATCGCGTGGTAGGTGAGCACCCCGAGGGCCGCCTCGAGAGCGAACATGGCCGCGTTGAACAGTCAGCTTCATGCCCGCGCATGCGCGCTGCGACGACGAGCGCGAGGACCGCGCCCACGACGTAGGCGGTGACGTACTGCTGCGGCGCAAGGAAGGTCAGGCCCAGCACCGCAGGGATCTCACGAAGCGTGTGCCCGTGGGCGTTGCGCTGGGTGGGCAGGTGAATGACCACGACCTCGGCGAGCGCGAACAGAGGTAGCAGGGCTAGCCACCTGAGGTCCGGTACCGATGCCGCCGGTTCATCCAGCCACCCCGGTGCGCTGATCAGGACGGCCAGGCTTGCCATCGTCCGCCGCGAGCAGCCCGACGAACAGCTGGCGGCGCTCCGGCGGTGCGCCTGAGACCCGCGTCCCATCGGGCTCGGGTGGAACTGGTAGGCCGGGCCGGCCTACCAGACGTGGCTCGAGGTCCATCTGTAGTCACGCCCCGACCGTGCGCCCAACGGCTCTTGGGACCAGCCCCGTGCCCTCAGGTCGGCGGGCCGCAACGCCGTCCGCTCGACCATGACGTTCATACACACTCCCCTGGCGTCGGTACGCCCCAACGCTCGCAGTCGACCAGCGTTGGTGCCCTCACACGGACACTAGGCCAAGATAGGGCGATTTGTCCGCCCAACCCCGCTATTGCTGACCTCACCATCGAGGGCTGCGCCGGCTGCCTGCGGCCGTTGCCCACGGCCGTCACCTGCGGCCAGGTGGCCGTCATCGGAGGAGGGGTGGGAAGACAGCGAGCGTGCATCAACCCGCTCTGTCAAGGCAGCTGCTTTTCCGGACTAGTCCGCAATCGCCTGGTTTCAATCACTGTCGGACCTTTAGTCCGTTTCAGGGCAATATCTCCGGTACGGAGCATTAATGCCTGAAAAGTAGTATCTGGGGGGATATCTCGATGAGCATCACGTGGAAGAGAAGCACACCGGTCGTCGTACTCGTCTCGGCACTGTTGTCGACGATGGCAGTGGGGCCGGCGCTCGCGAAGGCGCCCAAGGACGGTGCGTCGGCGCAGGAGCAAAGCGATGCGTCAGGCGGTGTCATCGACTCCAACTGGGGTGACGACGACACCAAGGAGGGCAAGCAGGCCGCCCGTGGTCCCGGCTCGTGGGACGCCTCGAAGGACCTCGGTTCGATGTACGCGCTTTCCAGGAGCATCGGCGCGCGGGACGCCTGGCTGCGCGGCGCCACCGGAAAGGACGTCACGGTCGCACTGATCGACACCGGCATCGTGGGTGTTCCAGGGCTCGAGAAGGACGACAAGGTCATCGACGGTCCCGACCTCTCCTTCGAGAGTCAGAGCGTCAACACCCGCTACCTCGACGGGTTCGGTCACGGCACGCACCTGGCGGGCATCATTGCCGGTCGGGACGAAGGGTTCGACCCCAAGAAGCCCCAGACCGCACAGTTCGCAGGGGTCGCGCCCGAGGCGAAGCTCCTGAACATGAAGGTGGCGACGGGCGACGGTGGCGCCGACGTGTCCCAGGTGATCGCGGCCATCGACTGGGTGGTTGAGCACCGTGACGACGCGGGCATGCACGTCCGCGTGATCAACCTCTCCTACGGCACAGCGTCGGCGCAAGGCTGGCAGGTGGACCCCCTGGCGCGCGCAGTGGAGAACGCCTGGAACCACGACATCCTGGTGGTGGCCGCGGCCGGGAACGAGGGCTTGGACGCCGACAGCCTGCTGATGCCCGCGGTCGACCCACACATCCTGGCTGTCGGTGCCAGCGACCACCGTGGCTCGGACCGGAAAGCTGACGATGTGGTGGCCGACTTCACCAACGGCGGGAACGCTGAACGACACTCCGACGTGCTGGCCCCAGGCAAATCCGTCGTGTCGCTGCGCGTGCCGGGTTCCTACGCGGACGCGGCACACCCCGAGGGTCGCCTGGAGGGAGATGACGCCGGTCGATTCTTCCGAGGGAGTGGCACCTCGCAGGCTGCGGCCGTGGTCTCCGGTGCGGCAGCACTGCTCTTCAGCGCTCAGCCCAAGCTGACAGCCGCGCAAGCCAAGGCGGTCTTGATGCAAACGGCTGTGCCGCTCGCAGGCTCCGACCCCGCGCAGGGTTCCGGCGTCACTGACATCGGCGCGGCTGTGTCGTTGGTGAAGTCCAAGGTTGCGCTGCCGTCTTCCACGCCGGCGCTGCCGGCGTCGACGGGCCTCGGGTCCCTGGAGGCGTCCCGCGGTGGGGAGCACGTGGTGGACCCCGGGACGGGCGACGCCCTGACCGGGGAGGTCGACGCCCTGGGGTCCCCGTGGCGCCCACAGGCCTGGGTGAGCGCCCAGGCCGAGGACAGCTCGTGGGTCAAGGGCGTCTGGAACGGCAAGACCTGGACTGGCACGAAATGGGACAAGAAGCACCTAGAGGCAGCCACCTGGACCGGTAGTTCCTGGACCGGCGTTCCCTGGGCCGCACACACCTGGCCGGTGGACCAGTTCCAGGCGCGCAGCTGGCGCGGCGACAGCTGGAAGGCGCGTAGCTGGCGCGGCGACAGCTGGAAGGCGCGTAGCTGGCGCGGGAACCCGTGATGCCGGAACGACACGAAGTCGGGTAACGCTGGTCAGGTCCTGTGAGGTGGTGCACGACTGCTGACCACTCTCCACAGATCTGCCCCATGCACTCGGTCCCCGTGGTGAGGCCCGTGGTGAGGCCCGTGGTGAGGCCATCTCGCCCCGCTGTCGCGCCTTCGTCACGGTGGGCGCCGGGACCGGCAGCTCTCTCGAACGAGCCGGTCCGATGCGGTGTCGTTCGGGCCCCCGAAGACGGAGTCGTAAATTCGTGTGATCCCGGTCGCCAAGGTCGCTCTCGACGCGATCCGCGACCAGGACGCGACCTACGGAGACCCGGAAACCCCACTTGACTGCAAAACCCGCAGGTCAGAGGCGTGGTGCGGATGGGCTGGCTCATAGGCCGGGTTCTGTTCGCCGTACCGCCTCACGACGGCACGGTTGGCGACCATCCATCTCCGGTTGCCGTTGCCGACAACCTCCAGCGACCTACCCGCGAGCTCGGGCGGACCACCCTCCAACGCTCGCTGTCTGGTCTTGCTCCAGGTGGGGTTTGCCTAGCCACGACGGTCTCCCGTCGCGCTGGTGGTCTCTTGCACCACCGTTTCACCCTTACCTCCGCCCCGAAGAGCGATGGCGGTCTGTTTTCTGTGGCACTGATCCCGCGGGTCACCCCGGGTGGGTGTTACCCACCACCTTGTCCTGTGGAGCCCGGACCTTCCTCGACACCTTTCGGTGACGCGGTCGCCCGGCCAGCCCATCCGCTTGGCAAGGATAGGGGGTAAACGCTCCTCCGGTGCTCAGAGCGTGAAGTGGACCTTCCGCGTGGCCGGGTCGGCGTCGGTCAGGGTGACCGTGACGTACTCCCCGACCGGGAGCGGCGACTGCGAGGAGACGGATGCCTCGACCGCTGGGTCGCGCACCATCACCGTGCCCTTGCGTTCGTCGTCCGAGTCGACCTCGGTGACGACACCTCGGAACTGCTCGCCGATCCGCGGCCTCAGGGTCTCGGCCTCGACGAGGTTGAGCACGGCGTTCTCGTAGGCGCGCGACGTGCGCGTTGAGTCGCGCATGATCTCCGGCAGGTCGCCCAGGCGCGCCAGCACCCAGTCAGGGACGTCCTCCCCCGCGCTCAGCGCAGCACACACCTCCAGTCCGTAGCGGTCCACGAGTCGGCGCAGGGGGGCCGTGACGTGTGCGTACGTCGAGGCCAGCGCCGCATGCTCCAGCTGTTCAGGGAGCTGACCGTTGAAAGTCGCGTACCCGGCGCCTCGGAGCAGGCTCGTGCAGGCGACCACCATGGCCGCCTCCTCCGGCTTGGCCGCGTCGAGCGAACGGATGAAGTCGGGGTGGCTCTGGCCGCTCGGCCAGTCGATGCCCAGCGCTCGTGCCGTACGACGCAACCGGTGGACTGCGTCGTCCGGGGGTGGCGGAAGCGTGCGCAGGATGCCCACCTTTCCCTCGACCATGAGCGACGCAGCGGCGAAACCGGTCAGTAGCGAGATCTGGGCGTTCCAGGACTCGACCGGAAGCATCTCCCGGTACTCGAGTCGCCACAGGCCGGGCTGGACGTCGATCTCCTGTGCCGGCATCGGCAACGAGACCCCGCCTCGTTCGACCTCCTTGGCGATCCGCAGCTCGCCGACGTGCTTGAGGAGAGCGAGGGTGGACCCCTTGGACGCAGAGTTGATCTGGCCCTGCACGCTCTCGTAGTCCAGTCTCTGCCTCGACCGCACGCACGCCCGCTCGACATTGACAGCGCCGATGTTGCCGCTGGCGTCCAGCCGGATCGTCCAGACGAACGCTGGTCGCACCTGGTCGGGGAGCAACGACGCGGCGCCCTCACTGAGCACCTTCGGGTGCAGCGGGACCTTGCTGTCCGCGCCGTAGAGCGACTCGCCACGCCGGTGTGCTTCCTCGTCGACCAGGTCACCCGGTTCGAGGAACGCCATCACATCCGCGATCGCGTAGTGCACGACGAACCCGTCGCCGTCGGACTCCAGGTGCATGGCCTGGTCGAGATCCATGGCGCCGACGGGGTCGATGGTCAGGAACTCCAGCTCGGTGAGGTCGCGCTCCGGCAGGCGCGGCGAGCGAGCAGCCCGCTCAGCGGCCTCCTCGACGTCGGCCGGGAAGCCGGACGACAGTCCCTGTTCCTGCTGGACGGCCGAAACGCCCAGGCGGAGCTCGTCGACGCTCGCTCCCTTGACCTGCAGCACCCGCGTGCCCACAGCTACTCCTGTCGTGTCATGAAGTCGTGGCCGTGGGCCGCATGACGTCGCCACCCTAGACAAGTCGAGCAACCGGCTCGCCTAGGCTGGCGCGGTGCTCATCCTGCTGCCCCCGTCGGAGGGCAAGTCGTCCCCGACCCGCGGCAAGCCGCTGGCCCTCGACGGGCTGAGCTTTCCCGCCCTCACCGATGCGCGTCAGAAGGTCGGCACAGCGCTGGTGGACCTGTGCGAGGGCGACGCCGAGCTGGCCGCCCGCACGCTGGGTCTCGGTCCCACCCAGGCCGATGAGGTACGACGCAACGCTCGTCTGCAGACCAGCCCCACCACCCGGGCCGACGCGCTCTACACCGGAGTCCTCTACGAGGCGCTCGACCTCCCCTCACTCGACACGGTGGCTCGCCGGCGCGCGTCCCGCTCACTGGCCATCACCTCCTCGCTCTTCGGGTTGGTCCGGCCCGGCGACCGGCTGCCGTCGTACCGTCTCGCCGGCGGGGTCAACCTGCCGGGCGTCGGCGTGGTCTCCGCGCACTGGCGAGCTGTGCTGGACCCGGTGGTGCGCGAAGCGGCCGGGAACGGCCTGGTCGTCGACCTCCGCTCCAGCACCTATGCCGCCTTCTGGCACCCGCAGCGCGATCTCGCGCGCAAGGTCGCCACCGTCCGCGTGCTGCACCAGGTCGGGTCGGAGCGCAAGGTGGTCAGTCACTTCAACAAGGCAACGAAGGGCCGCCTCGTCCGTGCCCTTCTCGAGAGCGGTGTCTCGCCGTCCGGTCCCGCCCGCCTGGCGGACGCGATCACCGCACTCGGCTGGAAGGTCGAGCTCGACCCGTCGAGGAACCAGCTCGACGTGATCGTCGACGACCTCTGAGGTCAGAGCCTGCCGCCGGCGGTGTCGCTGCTGAGCCGTTGCGCCGCCCACACGGGCAGGATCGAGATCAGCACGAGCACCACGGCCACCACGTTGACGACAGGAGCCTGGTTCGGCCGGAACAGGTTGTCGAAGATCCAGATCGGCAGCGTCGGCGTGCCCGGCCCTGCGGTAAAGGTGGTCACCACGATCTCGTCGAAGCTGAGCCCGAAGGCGAGCAGGGCCCCGGCCACCAGGGACGACCGCAGCAACGGGAACGTCACCAGCCGCATCGTCTGGAACGGCCTCGCGCCGAGGTCGGCTGAGGCAGCCTCCAGGGACGCGCCCATCCGGCGCAGTCGCGCGCTCACGTTGTTGAAGACCACCACGATGCAGAAAGTGGCGTGCCCGACGATGATCGTGAACAGCCCGGCGTTGATGCCGAACACCGGCTGGAGCACGTTCTGGATCGTCGACTGCAGCGCGATTCCGGTGACGATGCCCGGCAGCGCGATCGGCAGGATCACCAGCAGGTTGATCACCTTCTTGCCGAAGAAGTCGAACCGCGTCAGCGCCAGGGCGAGCAGGGTCCCCAGGAAGAGCGCGATCACCGTGGCTCCGACGCCCGCCTTGACCGACGTCCACAGCGCATCGCGCGGGCCGTCGGCGCGGAGTGCGATCGACCACCACTCCGTGGTGAGTGAGGGCGGCGGCCAGCCGAACGTGCGGTCGGAGTTGAACGAGTTGAGGGTGACGATCAGCAGCGGCACGTAGACGAAGGCGAGCACGACCCCGGCGAACACCCAGAGCGCGATCCTGCCGCCGCCGCCGATCCTCATGAGACTGCCTCCAGTCCGGTCACAGGTTGTCCAGGGCGCCCGTGCGGCCGGCCAGGGTCAGGTAGATGACCATGATCAGCACCGAGGCCGTCCCGATCGCCGCTGCGAACGGGAGGTCGAGCACGATGTTCTGCCGGACGGCGGTGCCGAGCATCTGCAGCTTGCCGCCGACGATCTGCACCGCGATGTAGTCCCCGAGACTCAGCGAGAACGTGAAGATCGACCCAGCCACGATGGCGGGCGTCAGCGACGGCAGCACGATCCGCCGGAACGTCGTCACCGACGAGCCACCGAGGTCGGACGACGCTTCCAGGTGCGCCTCGGGCAGCCGTTCGAACCCGGCGTACACCGGCAGGATCATGTAGGGCAGCCAGAGGTAGGTCAGGGTCAGCACCACCGCAACCAGGCCATAGCCCGGCGTACCCCCGAACACCGACTCGAGCACGCCCTCGGGCTGCAGCATCGCGCGCCAGGCATACGCCTTGACGAGGTACGACGCCCACAACGGCACCAGCACCGCCGCCACCAGGATCCCGCGCAACCGGGGCGGTGCCACTCGCGCCATGAAGAACGCGAATGGCACCGCGATGATCAGGCAGAGCAACGTCACCAGCGCCGCGATCAGCAGCGTGCGCGCGATGATGCGCACGTACGTCGACGAGAACAGCAGGCTGAAGTTCTCGATCGTGAACGTCGGCACCACCTTGTTGGTGAACGGGTCCGTGGTGAAGAAAGCCGTCGCGAAGATCGCCGCCAGGGCTCCCAGATACGCGACGACCAGCCAGGTCATCGGCGCAGCCAGGAGCCCGTAGGGCGTCCTTCGCTGGTTCACCACGTTCCCAGTTCGAACCGCACTAGCCGCGGATCTCCGACCAGCGCTTCGTCCACTCCGCGTAGTCGGTGCACTTCACATCGGTGCGACCGTCGAGGCAGTCCTCGATCGGCGTGTTCCAGTAGTGCACCTGGGCGAAGTAGTCCTCGTCCTCGGCGTGGAACGTCGTGCAGTGCTCCGGGTCGGTCGTCTCCTTGCAGGCGAGCCGGTTGCCGGGCGCCTCACCGAAGTACTCCGCGATGGCTGCGTTGGTCTTCGGCGAGACCAGGTGGTCGATCAGCTTGTAGCCGCACGTCTTGTGCTCGCTCTTCGCGCCGAGCATCCAGGTGTCCGACCAGCCGGTCGCCCCCTCCTTGGGAAGCACGACCTCGACGGGCGCCTTCTCGCCCTTGGCCACGTTGGCGATGACCTGCCAAGTGGTGCCGACCACGATGGAGCCGTTCTTGAACGCCTGCACCTCCTTGAGGTAGTCAGACCAGTACTCACCGACGTTCTCGCCCTGCTTCTTCAACAGGTCGACGGCCGCGTCGAGCTGCTTGTCGTCGAGGGCGTAGGGGTCCTTGATCCCCAGGTCGGGCTGGGTCGCCATCAGGTAGACCGCCGCATCGGCGATGTAGATGGGCGAGTCGTACGCCGTCACCTTGCCCTTGAACTGCGACCCCTCGTCGAACACTGCCGACCACGAGTCAGGAGCCGGCTTGACCTGATCGGTGCGGTACATCAGCAGGTTCGCACCGCGACCGTGCGGTGCGCCGTACATCTGCCCCTCGACCGAGTTCCACTTCTGGTCCTTGAGGCTGTCGAAGATGTCCTTGTAGTTGGTGAGCAGGTCGGTGTTCATCGGCTCGACGTCACCGGCCGCGATCATCCGCAGGGTGGCGTCACCAGAGGCGGACACCACGTCGTACTGCCCGGTGCGCATCAGCTGGACGGCCTCGTCGGAGGTGCCGAAGGTCTTGATGGTGACCTTGCAGCCCGACTCGGTCTCGAAGTCGGAGACCCAGTCGACCTCGGGGTCGTTGCTGCCGTCCTCCACGTAGCCGGGCCAGGCAAGGACGCTCACCTCCCCCTCACCCTCGCCGAGCTTGTCGAGCGGCTTCAGGTCCGGTACGGCGAAGCCACCTGCCGCCTTCTTCTCGGACCCGCCGTCATCAGACCCGCAACCCGCCAGGGCCAGGGCGGCGCAGATCAGGACTGCGCCCACTTTGGTGGTCGTTCTCACGAGGTACTCCTTTGTGCGGTGGATGGGTCTTCTGTCGTGCTGTCTTCGGGCACTTCGATCAGGTGCTCGGGATGCCAGAGCAGGTCCACGGCGTCACCGCGTCCGAACTCGTCGTGGCGAGCGCTGTGGCCGTTCTCCTCCAGGGCGATCAGGCGACCGCCACCCTCGAGGTCGACCACGAACCGAGTCACCGGACCGGCGTACACCACCTCCGAGACGGTGCCGGCCGCGGACGCGACGCCGTCCGAGCGCTGGCCACCGGACGCGACGACGGTGAGCTTCTCGGGCCGGATGCCGACAGTTCCTCGGTGACCGGTCGCGCGTTCGGCGTGATCCCCACGGAGCAGGTTGGAGGTTCCGACGAAGCCGGCGACGAAAGCATTGGCGGGCTGCTCGTAGATCTCGCGCGCGGTGCCGACCTGCTCGATCCGCCCCTCGTTGAACACCGCGATCCGGTCACTGAGGGTGAGCGCCTCGTCCTGGTCGTGGGTGACGAACAGGAAGGTGATGCCGACCTCACGCTGGATCTCCTTGAGCTCCACCTGCATCTGCTCGCGCAGCTTCAGGTCGAGTGCCCCCAGCGGTTCGTCGAGCAGCAGCACGCTCGGCCGGTTGACCAGGGCGCGTGCCAGCGCCACCCGCTGGCGCTGGCCTCCGGAGAGCTGCGTCGGGCGCCGGTCACCCATGGCGCCGAGGCGGACCTGCTCGAGTGCCTCGTGCGCGCGCTTGCGCCGCTCGGTCTTGGCGACCTTCTTCACCAGCAGGCCGTACTCGACGTTCTGCAGCACGCTCATGTGCGGGAACAGCGCGTAGTCCTGGAACACCGTGTTCACGTCCCGGTCGTACGGCGCCCGCGCCGTCACGTCCTCTCCCGCGAGCTCGATGGAACCCGCCGTCGGGCGCTCGAAGCCGGCGATCATCCGCAGCACCGTCGTCTTGCCCGAACCCGACGGCCCCAGCATCGAGAAGAACTCCGCCGGCCTGATGCTGAGGTCCGCGTGGTCGACGGCCACGACTGGAGGACGCCCGGGGAACTCCTTGCGCAGGCCGGTGAGGCAGATCGCAGGGGTCTGCGCACTGGGACGTGGCTCGGTGGACGGTGACGAGGACATGTGCCTCCTTGGGTCGCGGCCGCCGGGGTCCCATCGCTCTGGCGTCAAAACCTATGGCCCCATATGTTTTGACTGCAAGCCCCGTGTTCAGATCGTTGTCTGTGGGCTACACAGCCGACACGGACGAGAACGGGGTACTCCGGGGAGGGAGGTGCGACGTGACGGACCTGTCGATGGGCCTCGGCACCTACGCGGCGGTCTTCGCGCCCCTCGAGACCGCCGGTCGCGCGGAGGTGATCACGCGTCGCCTCACCGACGCCATCAGCCTGGGTGTCCTGCCAGACGGCCTGATGCTCCCGTCGGAGACCGAGCTCTCCGACCGGCTGGGAGTGGCGACGGTGACCGTGCGCGAGGCCCTCGGAACGCTCCGCAGCGCCGGACTGATCCGCACCAGGCGCGGGCGGCGCGGTGGCTCCTTCGTCTGCTCCCCCGCCGACGGCGGCCGGTCGGCACTGCTCGAGCGGCTGCGCGGTCTGGGACAGGCTGAGCTGCGCGACCTCGGCGACCACTACGCGGCCGTCGGCGGCACCTGCGCCCGGCTCGCCTCCCAGCGTGCGGACGGCTCGGACGTGGCGCGGCTCGAGACGCTCGCCGCTGCGGTGCGTCACGGCAGGTCGGCCAGCGAGTGGCTTCGCGCGGAGGGCACCTTCCACCTCGAGCTGGCGGTGGCCGCCCAGTCGGCCAGGCTGGCCCGCGAGGAGATCGCGCTTCAGGCAGAGATCGGCCCGCTGCTGTGGCTCGCCCACGCTCACGCGGACGCTCACGAGGGCGCGGCCGAGTCGCACGAGCGACTCACGCTGGCGGTGGCGCACGGCGACGGAGACGGTGCGCGCTCGATCCTGGAGAGCCACGTCCATCAGCTCGTCCAGGCACTGCGACCACTGCACCATGAGGCGAGGAGAACCCGATGAACGATCCCGCAGGTGTGCTGGCCGAGGCAGTCACGACGTTCTGCGAGCAACGGTTCGCCGATGTCGGCAGCATCGCCGCGATGGCGGTGGACCCGCTCTCCACGCATGCACCCCGGCGCGCGGACCTGGCCATCGAGAAGCACTGCCTGACGCTCCTCGAGACCGCCGATCCTCCGCTTGCGGGCGCGGGCGTCGTCGTCGCGCCGTACGTGCTCACTGACGATCCCTACTGGCTGGAGTGGTGGCTGGCCGGCCCGGACGACGCCCCGGGGGATGCCAGCCGGCTCGCCGCTGACCTCAACCCGGACTCGGTCTCGTTCCGCGACTACACGTCACTCGCGTGGTTCGAGGAGCCGCAGCGCACCGGGGCGCGCACGATCACCGGGCCGTACGTCGACTACCTGTGCACCGACCAGTACACGCTGACGTTCACCGCACCCCTGAACGGCGACGAGCGGTTCCTCGGGGTCGCCGGGGTCGACGTCCTCGCGCGGTGGTTCGAGCAGCACCTGTTCACGGTGGTCGACACGGGTGGCCACCTCGCGGACGGGTGCGTGGTGGTCAACCGCGCCGGGCGCGTCGTGGCGTGCCCCAGCGGCACCTGGGTGACCGGCGACCTGATCCGCGAGCTCGGGCCCGACCGGACGGCCGGTCCCGAGTGGCAGGTCACGGACTGTCCCGGGACTCCGTTCGTGGTCGCCCGCCAGGAGGCCTGACCCGAGTCAGCCGAAGACCTCGGTGGGCCGGCCGTTGTAGAGACGCAGGTTGGCCATCGGGATGTCGTGCTCGGGACCACCCTTGAAGTAGGAGATGACGGTGACCGAGGCGGGTGCGAGCTCCATCCGGTAGACCGCCTCGAGCGGCGCGCCGAGTGCGTCTGCGACCAGGGTCTTGATCGGGGTGACATGGCTGACCGCGACCACTGTCTTCGCTTTGTACGACGCGATCATCCGGTCGCGACCCTCGAGCACTCGCTTCTCCACGGCCCGGAAGGACTCGCCACCGTGCGGAGCGGACTCCAGGTCGCCGAGCCAGGAGGACATCTCGTCGGGGTACTGCTCGTGCACCTCGGTGAAGCTCATCCCGTCCCAGGTGCCGAACTCCATCTCGGCGATCGCCGGCTCCTCCTCGATCTCGAGGTCGAGGAACTCCGCCAGGATCTCGGCGGTCTCGCGCGTACGCCGCACGGGGGAGCTGACCAGGGCGTCGAACGTGCCCGCCAGCGGGGCGAGCCACTCCCCTGTCGCCCGGGCCTGTTCGCGGCCCTCGTCGTTGAGCGGCGGGTTGCTGCTCGCCAGTCCGCCGGAGAACAGCTTGCCGATCGTGTGCTCGGTGACGCCGTGCCGGACGAGGACCAGGGTGGTCGGCTTGCCCGGAGGTCCCCAGCCGCGCTTGGGGGTCTCCTCGGCGTCGTCCTGTGGTTCCGAGACGGTCGCTGCTCGACCACCTTCGGAGTCCAGGGCCTCGTTGGCCAGCCGGTCTGCGTGGGCGTTGTCCGCACGCGGCACCCAGGTGAACCTGGTGCCGACCGGGGCCAGCCGCTTGGCCTCGGCGGCCAGCGGCTTCATCGAGGGGTGCTTGATCTTCCAGCTGCCGCTCATCTGCTCGACGACCAGCTTGGAGTCCATCCGGACCTCGACCTCGGCCCCGGGAGCGTGCTTCGCGGCCAGCACGAGGCCGGCAATCAGGCCGCGATACTCCGCGACGTTGTTGGTGGCAACGCCGATCGCCTCGCCGCGCTCGGCGATCACCTCACCGGTGTCGGCGTCCTTCAGCACAGCGCCGAAGGCGGCCGGGCCGGGGTTGTTCCGGGAGGCGCCGTCGGCCTCGACGACTACAGACCGGTGTGCCGCGGTCAAAGACCGGACTCCCCGGTGCGCACCAGGATCCGGCTGCAGTCCTCGCAGCGGATGACCTCGTCGGTGGGTGCCTTGCCGATCACCGCCAGGTCGGAGGCGTTCAGGGTGAGGCGGCAGCCACCGCACTCACGGCGGCGCAGCGCAGCCGCCCCGACGCCGCCCTTCTGGATGCGCAGCTTCTCGTAGAGCGCCATCAGGTCGTCGCTGACACCCGAGGCAGTCGTGACCCGCTCCGACTCGGCGGTGGCCAGGTCGGTCTGCAGCTCGCCCGCCTTCTTCTCGAACGCCGCGCGGAGCTCAGCCTCCTCGCCCTCCATCGCGTCCAGCTCCGCGGACCGCTCGTCGAGCGAGGTCTGCGCCGTCTCGAGCCGCTCCATCACCTCGAGCTCGGTGTCCTCGAGCGAGTTGATCCGGCGGTTCAGCGACTCCAGCTCGCCGAGCATCCGCTCGAGCGCCTTGGGGTCCTTGACCTGGCCGGCATCGATCATGGCCTGGTCGCGAACCTTCCGCGCCTTGACCTGCTCCACGTCGGCGTCCGCGCGCTTCTGCTCGGTGGTGAGGTCGTCGACCTCGATGCGCAGGTCGCGTACGGCGTTCGCGACGGCGGTACGACGGGCCGCGAGCTCGCGCAGCCGGTCGGCCTCCGGGATCGCCTTGAGCTGGAGGGTCAGGGTGTCGATCCGGGAGTCGAGCTCCTGGACGTCGAGCAGCTTCAGCTGGACGAACGGGTCGGCTTTCAGAGGATTCTCCTGATGTAGTTGTGGATCTCAGACCCGGAAGGTCCACGGGTCGGTTCTCGTCGTACTGACACGGACCTCCACCGTATCTCCCAGTGCATCGCCCAGCCGACGCTGAAGCACCGGCAGCCAGGTGGACTCGGCTGCCCAGTGGGCGACGTCGACGAGCGCCGGAGCGCCGTGCTCGCGCAGCTCGGACGCAGGGTGGTGGCGCAGGTCGGAGGTCAGGTAGACGTCGACCCCTTCGCGCACCCGGTCGAGCAGAAAGTCCCCGGCACCCCCGCACACGCCTACGAACTCGACGCGCTGGTCAGGACTACCCGCCACACGCACGCCGTGCGCCGTCGCGGGCAACACCGACGCGACCCGTTCGGCGAACTCCCTCAGGCTGATCGGCTCGGGTAGGGTGCCCAGCCGGCCAGATCCGTCGTTCCGGTCCTCGCCGGGGGCGAGCTCGATGATGTCGTAGGCCGGCTCCTCGTAGGGATGTGCCGCGCGCATCTTCGCGTAGACGTAGCCGCGCAGCTCACGACTGGCCACCACCTCGATGCGCACCTCGTTGACGACCTCGGGGCGACCGACCTCGCCGATCGTCGGCGAGGCGCCCTCGAGTGGCCGGAACCGTCCCTCGCCGGGCGAGGTGAACGAGGCCTGGTCGTAGTCACCGATCTGCCCTGCTCCGGCCTCCGCCATGGCTGTGCGCACCCGCTCCGCCGCGTCCACCGGCACGAACACCACGAACTTGTCGAGCTCGGTGGGCCGTGGATCCAGCGGGGAGAGCCCCTCGAGTCCCAGCGCGAGCGCCAGTGCCTCGGAGACCCCTCCGACCGGGGAATCGGCGTTGGTGTGCGCGGTGAACAGCCCGCAGCCGTTGCTCACCAGCCTGTGCGCGACCCGGCCCTTGGGGTCGGTGGCCGCGAACCCGTGGACTCCTTTGAGGAACAGCGGGTGATGGGTGACGAGCAGGTCAGCGTCGTACAGGATCGCCTCGTCGGCGACAGCCGAGACGGGGTCCACGGCCAACAGGATGCGGCGTACGTCGACCGACGGGTCGCCGAGCACCAGGCCGACCGCATCCCAGTCATCGGCACGGTGCGGCGGGAACCACTCGTCCAGCAGCGCGGTGATCTCTCCAAGCGTGGGCACGGCTCGACGCTAGCGCGACTCGACCGCCAGCCGTCCGCTGAGCACCGGTTCGTGTCAGTTGACCTGCCGCTCGCGGCCTTCCCAGTACTGCTGACGCAGCTTGAACTTCTGCAGCTTGCCGGTGGCCGTGCGGGCCAGCTCCTCGCGGAACTCCACGGACGAGGGCGCCTTGAAGCGGGCGACCTTCGACTTGCAGTAGTCGATCAGCTCCTGCTCGGTGAGCTCTGAGCCCTCGGTCTTCACCACGAGCGCCTTGATCGTCTCGCCCCACTTCTCGCTGGGCACGCCGATCACGGCGACCTCGGCGACGTCCGGGTGGGAGAAGATCACGTCCTCGACCTCGATCGAGGAGACGTTCTCCCCACCGGTGATGATCACGTCCTTCTTGCGGTCCTGGATGGTCAGGTAGCCGTCGTCGCCGATCACGCCGCCGTCACCGGTGTGGAACCACCCGTCGCGCAGCGCGGCCTCGGACTCCTCGGGCTGCTCCCAGTAGCCCTCGAGCACGACGTTCGAGCGGGCCAGCACCTCGCCGTCGTCGGAGATCCTGAGGGTGACCCCCACGGCCGGCTGACCTGCGCGGGTGAGCCTGGTCGCCCGCTCCTCGGGGTCGAGGTCATCCCACTCGGCACGGGTCCGGTTGACGGTCAGCACCGGCGAGGTCTCGGTGAGGCCGTAGATCTGCATGAACTCCCAGCCGAGCTCCGCCTCCACCCGCGCCACCGTCTTGGTCGGCGGCGGAGCGCCGGCAACGATGATGCGCACCTTGTCGCGACCGGGGATCTCGCCCTCCCAGGTCTCGGCCGCCTCGAGCACCGACGCGACGACGGCGGGCGCTGCGCACATGAACGTCACGCCGTACCTCTCGACGCGGCGCAGGATCTCGGCACCGTCGATCTTGCGGATCACCACCTGCTTGACCCCGAGGCCAGTTGTCGAGAAGGGCATCCCCCACCCGTTGGCATGGAACATCGGCAGCGTGTGCAGGTAGACGTCCCGGTCGGTCACGCCGGCATGCAGCGCGAAGGTCACTGCGTTGGTCCAGATGTTGCGATGGGTGATCTGCACGCCCTTCGGACGGGCCGTGGTTCCCGAGGTGTAGTTGATCGTCGCGGTGGCGTTCTCCTCGTGCTCCCAGGGCTTCGGCTCCTGGCCCTCCAGGTACATCTCGTCGTCGTTGCCGATGACGAACTTGTGCTCGCACTCGACACCCTTGAGGGCGTCCTCGAGCTCGGGGTCGACGTAGAGCACGCGCGCACCCGAGTGCTCGACGATGTACTTCACCTCGTCGGCCGAGAGCCGGAAGTTGATCGGCACGAAGACGCGCCCGTAGCTGGTGACTCCGAAGAAGGCCGTGAACAACCGGGCGCTGTTGTGCGAGACGTAGGCGACCCGGTCACCGACGCCGATGCCGAGCTCGTCGAGCTTCGCTGCCTGGGCCCGAGCGAGCTCGCCCACACGTTCGTAGGTCAGCTCGCCGAGCGACTCGGCCGGCTGGTCGGGCTCGTCGACGATCCCGATGCGGTCGGCGTACACCGCCAGCGCACGGTCCAGAAAGTCGGCGGCAGAGAACGGCACGATCACAGGTGTGACTCCCCTCGGTTCGCGGTTACCGCCACCCTAGCCACGGCTCAGCGGATCAGGTATGCGCCCGTTCGAGCCAGTTCATCGCAGGCTTGGCCAGTACGCCGTGCACGACGACGGACAGCGCGATGGTGAACGCGATCGTGGCCCACATCCAGCGCACGTCGGCGAAGTCAGCGTGCCCGGCGGCGTACGCCAGGTAGAACAGCGACCCGATCCCGCGCACCCCGAAGAACGCGGTGACGAGTCGCTCCCGATGGTCCATGCCGTGGCCGCGCCGCGCGAACGGCAGCAGGCTGAGTACGCCGGTGAGCGGACGGATCAGCAGGATCACTGCCACCCCGACCAGCACCCCGCGCCAGTCCAGCGCGTCGAGCAGGCCGCGGGTCATCGCGATGCCGAGGCACAGCAGCACGAGCAGGGTGAGCAGCCGCTCCAGGCGTTCGACCACTCCGTGCATCGCGTCCTGGTAGTCGTGGCTGCGCTCGGCGTTGCGGATCGCCATGCCGCAGCAGAACACCGCGATGAAGCCGTAACCGCCGACCAGCTCCGCGGCGCCGAAGGACGTCGCCAGTGCGGCCAGGGCCAGCAACGGCTCACCCTGCTCGGCCAGCCGCAGCGAAACCCGGCGGGCACGGAACGCCAGCTTCGCGAGCAGCCATCCGACGAACGCGCCCACCAGGAACCCGATCACCACCTTCGCCACCAGCTCCCACGCCACCCAGCGCGGCAACCACTCTGCGGGTGCACCCTTCTCGACCAGGAAGATCGCGGCGTAGACGAACGGGAAGGCGAGCCCGTCGTTCAACCCTGCCTCCGAGGTGAGCGCGAACCGCACCTCGTGCCGCTCGTCGCTGTCGTCCTCCTCCTGGGTCTGCACGTCCGGACCGCCGACCTGCACGTCCCCGGCCAGCACCGGATCCGTGGGAGCCAGCACCGCACCGAGCAGCAGAGCCGTCGCCGGCGCGAACCCCAGTCCCCACCAGCCGAGCAGCCACACCGCCCCGATGGTCAGCGGCATGGCCGCGAACAGCAGCCGCCAGGTCGCTGACCAGCGCCGCCAGTCACGGGGACGGCGCAGCCGCAGGGGACGGTCGAGTGCCAGCCCCACGCCCATCAGCGCCAGCAGCACGGCGAACTGGGTCACCTGCTCGACCATCGCGCGGTTGGCGACCGGGTCCAGCAGGCTCTCGTCGCCCACCGGCAGCAGGCCCATCCCCATGCCCGCGGCAAGCAGGACCATCGGCGGGGAGATCGCCAGCCGGCTCAGTGTGGACGGCAGCACCGCCGCGAGCAGGATCGCGAGCCCTGCCACGAGATACAGGGCATCGGACACGATCCGAAGCCTACGGGGGCATCGGTCAGGAGATCGGTCGGCGCAGCTTCGGCCGGATGAACGGGAAGTACACCAGCGCCCCCACCACGCAGGTCAGCACCAGCATCGTGGTGACCAGCCCTTTGCTCAGGCCGACGGCGGCGTACGCATCGTCCGGCTGCAGCGTTGCGTCGATGACCGACCACAGGCTGACCGCGATGAGCAGCACGAAGATCAGAATGAGCCCGACGCCGGTCATGGGAGGAACCTAACGGCAGAAGGCGTAGAGCGTGCCCTGTGCCCCCTCGGCCCAGATGGCGAAGCCGACGGTTGCGCTGCGCAGCACCGGGCCACGGTCCGGGTCCAGCTCGACCACCGAGCGGGTCGGCACGGCACCCTTGGGCGCCTCGCCCTGCCAGCAGTCGTGCTGCTCGATCAGGTCGCCGGCCACAGTCCCCTCTTCGCCCACGATGACGTGGTTCGGCCGCACGCGCAGGTTGTGCGGGTGGCTCAGCTGGTAGGGGATCGCGACCGCGCAGATGAATGCGAACACGAACCCAGCCGTCCACAGCGGACGCAGCGGATGTCCGAGGTAGTGCCCGAGAGCCGTGATGTGACGATGCATGGCGGCGGTCCTGGGGGGCTGGGCGGCAGACAACCACCACAACGACCAGGTCTCGCGGAAGGTACGGAGTGGGCGCAGCAGGGATCGAACCTGCGACCACCTCGTTGTAAGCGAGGTGCTCTACCGCTGAGCTATACGCCCCGGAGACCTCTGGCCCGGAAGACCCGGGCCTCGATCACGCGCGCACAGACTACGGGAGCCGGACCGGGTCGCTCACCCGCCCTCGGGGTGGCGCCGGGACGATTGCACAAACCCACCCGTGCCCGGACAAAGTAAAAGCCGCGCCGCTGGCGTCTCGGGTCACCAGCGGCGCGACAAGGGCAAGAGTGCACCAGCGAGCGCCCGGTTCCAAGTGAGTTGCCTAAAAATGGTCCGAAAGAACTAGACCAGGTCGGCCAGTTCGACAAGTGCCTTGGCGTGCTCGTCCAGGTCGCGCGCCTCACCAGTCGCGTTGTGCCTCAGCCATCCCACGCGTCCCGCCTGGTCCACGATGAACGAGGACCGCATGGGCGCACCCGAAATCTCGTCGAACACGCCGTAGGCCCGGGTGGTCACTCCGTGGGGCCAGAAGTCGCTCAACAGCGGGAAGAAGATGCCGTCGCGGTCGGCGACCGCCCGTTGGGCGTACATCGGGTCGCAGCTCACGGCGAGCAGGGTGCTGTGGTCGGTCTCGAAGTCACCGAGGCGGTCGCGCAGGCCGGTCAGCTCCCCGCTGCACACCCCGCTGAACGCGAACGGGTAGAACACGATCAGCGCCGCCTTGCCCCGGGCGTACGACGAGAGGGTGATGTCCTGGCCGTGCTGGTCCCTGAGCGTGAAGTCAGGAGCCAGATCGCCGATCGCCAGAGTCATGAGGCCATGGTGCCAGCAGGGCTGGACATACCCGGCATCAGTCCTCTGATCCCTCCGCTTCCTCGGGCTTGCCGTTCTCGTCGTACTCCTTGAGGTCCTTCTTGAGGACCTTGCCGGTCGAGTTCCGGGGCAGTTCGTCGAGGAAGACGATCTCGCGCGGCACCTTGTAGCGCGCCAGGTTGTCCTTGACGTGCGCCTTGAGGGTGTCCTCGTCGACGTCGCCGGACTTGACCACGAAGGCCCTGAGCCGTTTGCCGTAGTCGTCGTCGTCGACACCCACGGCCGCCACGTCCTCCACGTTGTCGTGGCGGGAGAGGCAGTCCTCGACCTCCTTGGGGAAGACGTTCTCGCCGCCGGAGACGATCATCTCGTCGTCACGACCCTCGATGAACAGCCGGCCCTCCTCGTCGAGCCGGCCGATGTCGCCGCTCGACATCAGGCCGTTGATCATCTCCTTGCCCTCGTCCTCGTCACCGGTGTAGCCGCCGAAGAGCATCGAGTTGCCGACGAAGATCCGTCCGGAGTCACCCTCCTCGACCTCGTTGCCCTGCTCGTCGTAGATCCGCACCTCGGTGTTGTACGGCGCCCGGCCGGCCGTGCCGGGGGCCTCGCGCATGTCCTTGGGCTGGGCGACCGTGGCCCACGCGACCTCGGTCGAGCCGTAGGTGTTGTAGAGGTTGTCGCCGAAGGCGTCCATCCAGTCGGTGGCCAGGTCCCCCGGCAGCGCCGATCCCGAAGCGGCAACGACCCTCAGCTTGGAGAAGTCGCCGGAGCGCTCCTCCTCGGAGAGCTTCATGATCCGCTGCATCATCACCGGGATCACGATCAGGGCGTCGGCGTCGTACTTCTGGATGGTCTCGAGGCAGTCGGCCGGGTCGAACTTGCGCCGCAGCACCACCGTCGAGCCGAGCAGCATCGCCAGGTTGAGGTGAGCCCAGCCCCACGTGTGGAAGAGCGGTGCCGCGATGTAGGTGGTTCCCCGGCTCCTGAACGGCATCTTCGACAGCAGCGCCACTGCGCCGTCGAGGCCGGACTCCCCGCGAGGGGCGCCCTTGGGGGTGCCGGTCGTTCCGGACGTGAGGATGACCGGCCGGGTGGCGTGCTCGGGGACCGGGTGCTTGTCGGTAGAGCCCTTCTTGATCAGGTCCTCGACGTGCGGGACGTCCTCGGTCTCGCCGTCGTGCCAGGCGATCACCCGGGCGACGTCGATGCCGGACTTGTCGATCAGCCCGGTGAACTCGTCGTCATAGATGATCGCCGCCGGCTTCTCGCGCTTGCACACCTCACCGAGCTGAGGCGCGGAGAAGGCGGTGTTGAGGTACAGGATGTCGGCGCCCAGCTTCGACAAGGCGGTCGAGGCGTCCAGGAAGTAACGGTGGTTGCGGCACAGCAGCGCGACGCTGTCCCCCTCGGCGACTCCGACATCCTTGAGGCCGTGCGCCAGCCGGGTGGCCCGGTCATCGATCTCGGACCAGGTCAGCTCCCCGAGCTCGTCGATCAGTCCGATGTCGTTGGGTGAGCGGATCGCGAGGGCGCCGATGCCGCCGGCGAAGCCGATGCCCCAGTCGAGGATCTTCTTGCCCACTGCCGCGAGCTTCACCGGGCTGTAGGGCCGGATCACCCCCGAGACCGCCATCACCTTGACCATCCGGGCATGACGTAGGGCCTGCTTCTGCAGCTGCTGGAACATGTGGCGAGTGCCTCCTGTGCGGGCGGGATCAGTGGGTCTTGGGCGCGACGAGTCGCGTCCCTGTCCACTCCTTACCCACAGCAACGGTCGTGGTCGTGGAAAGTCCCGCAATTGGCGCCGCCTCGGCGACGTCGGCAGCATCGACGGCGCCCGGGCGACCCACCTTGGGGGTCACCAGCCAGACTGCGCCGCCCCTCACGAGGTCGGTGAGGGAGTCCATCAACGCGTCGACCAGGTCACCGTCGTCATCGCGCCACCACAGGAGTACGACGTCCACGACATCGCCGTAGTCACCGTCCACCAGGTCCGAGTCGATCGCTTCCTCGATCGCCGCACGGATCGAGTCGTCGACATCGTCATCCCAGCCGAGCTCCTGCACGACCGTGCCCGGCTTCAACCCCAGCCGGTCCCCCAACTGGACGTCCGCGCGGTCTGCGCTCGGGGTCACCTGTTTGCCTCCACATCACTCGTTCAAGTCGGAGTCACCCATGGTTCACGGGGCCCCGGTGCCCGTAGTCCACTAGACCCGCGTGTCAGGCGCAACCCCACGCGTCCCGCGTCCACCATGCGACAACCGCCAGCGTCTCGAAATGGGCCCCTGCGCGGACGTACCGATCAGTAGATTTTCTCTGCTCCCCAGAAGTGACACGATGAACGGGTGAGCGAGACCGAAGACACCAACCCGAAGCCCGCTGCGACCCAGCGCGTCTCCGTGATCCACGAGGGCCTGCCGACCCAGCTGCCCGACATCGACCCGGACGAGACCCAGGACTGGCTGGCCTCGTTCGACGCACTGGTGGACGATCGCGGCCGTGACCGAGCGCGTTACCTGATGCTCCGGCTGCTCGAGCGAGCCCGTGAGCAACAGGTCGGCGTCCCGGCACTGCGCAGCACCGACTACATCAACACCATCCCGCCCGAACGGGAGCCGTGGTTCCCCGGCGACGAGGAGACCGAGCGCCGCATCCGCGCGTTCATCCGCTGGAACGCCGCGGTGATGGTCTCCGACGCCAACCGCCCCGGGCTCGAGGTCGGCGGGCACATCGCGACGTACCAGTCAGCGGCCAGCCTCTACGAGGTCGGCTTCAACCACTTCTTCCAGGGCAAGGACGCCCCCGGCGGCGGCGACCAGATCTACATCCAGGGCCACGCCTCCCCCGGCATCTACGCCCGCGCCTACCTCGAGGGCAGGCTCACCGAGGAGCAGCTGCTGCGCTTCCGCCAGGAGGTGCAGCACGGCGTGGGCAAGGGCCTGCCGTCGTACCCGCACCCGCGCCTGATGCCGGAGTTCTGGGAGTTCCCCACCGTCTCGATGGGCCTGACCGCGATCAACTCGATCTACCAGGCACGGTTCAACCGCTACATGACCAACCGCGAGATCAAGGACACCTCCAAGCAGCACGTGTGGGCGTTCCTCGGCGACGGCGAGATGGCCGAGCCGGAGTCGCTCGGCGCCATCGGCGTCGCTGCCCGCGAGGAGCTGGACAACCTCACCTGGGTGATCAACTGCAACCTGCAGCAGCTCGACGGCCCGGTGCGCGGCAACGGCAAGATCATCCAGGAGCTGGAGTCGACCTTCCGCGGCGCCGGCTGGAACGTGATCAAGGTGATCTGGGGCCGCGAGTGGGACGCCCTGCTCGCCCGTGACGTCGACGGGGTGCTCGTCAACCAGATGAACAGCACCCCCGACGGCCAGTTCCAGACCTACTCGGTCGAGGACGGCGCCTACAACCGCGAGCACTTCTTCGGCGCCGACCCGCGGCTGCGCAAGATGGTCGAGCACATGACCGACCGGCAGATCGAGAAGCTGCCGCGCGGTGGTCACGACTACCGCAAGGTGTACGCCGCCTTCGACTCCGCCACCAAGCACGTCGGCCAGCCGACGGTGATCCTGGCGCACACCATCAAGGGCTGGACGATCGAGTCCCTCGAGGGCAAGAACGCCACCCACCAGATGAAGAAGCTCAAGACCGAGGACTTCAAGCGGTTCCGCGACCGGCTCTACCTGCCGATGAGCGACAAGGACATCGACGAGGCCTACGAGGCCAACGGCGGTGCCCCGTTCTTCCACCCCGGCAAGGACTCCCCCGAGATCGAGTACATGATGGAGCGCCGCCGGCAGCTCGGCGGATCGCTGCCCAAACGGGTGGTTCGCGCCAAGCCGCTCAAGGTCCCGAGCGACGACCTCTACGCCGAGCTCAAGCAGGGCTCGGGCAAGGCCAAGATCGCCACCACCATGGCGGTCGTGCGGCTGCTCCGCGACTGGATGAAGGACAAGGAGATCGGCCAGCGCATCGTGCCGATCGCACCGGACGAGTACCGCACGTTCGGCATGGACTCCATGTTCCCGAGCGCCAAGATCTACAACCCGGGCGGGCAGCGCTACGAGTCGGTCGACCGCAAGCTCCTGCTCAAGTGGCGCGAGGACGTCAAGGGCCAGCTGCTCCACGAGGGCATCTCCGAGGCCGGCGCGATGGCCTCCGCGACAGCCGCCGGGTCGGCGTACTCCACGCACGGTCAGGTGATGATCCCGTTCTACATCTTCTACTCGATGTTCGGCTTCCAGCGCACCGGCGACTCGATCTGGGCGATGGCCGACCAGCTGGCGCGAGGCTTCCTGATCGGCGCCACCGCCGGCCGCACGACGCTGACCGGTGAAGGCCTGCAGCACGCCGACGGCCACTCGCCGCTCCTGGCCGCGACCAACCCGGCCGTCGTGCACTACGACCCGGCGTTCGCGCACGAGGTCGCGCACATCATGCAGGAGGGCCTGCGGCGGATGTACACCGTGAGCGACGAGCACCCCCAGGGTGAGGACGTCATCTTCTACATCACGGTCTACAACGAGCCGATGGTGATGCCCAAGGAGCCGGACGACATCGACGTCGAGGGCCTGCTCAAGGGCATCTACCACTACGCCGACGCTCCCGAGGTCTCCGGCAACGGCGACGCCCCTTGCATCCAGCTCCTCGCCTCCGGGGTCGGCTTCCCGTGGATCCAGAAGGCGCAGCAGCTGCTCGCCGACGACTGGGGTGTGGCTGCCGACCTGTGGTCGGTGACGTCGTGGAACGAGCTCGCCCGCGAGGCGGTCGAGACCGAGAAGTGGTCGCTGAACAACCCCGGCGACGAGGCAAAGGTTCCCTACATCACCAGCAAGCTGGCCGACAGTGCCGGTCCGGTGGTCGCTGTCAGCGACTACATGCGCGCCGTACCCCTGCAGATCTCGCACTGGGTGCCGAACGACTACCACGTGCTCGGCACCGACGGATTCGGCTTCGCCGACACCCGCCCGGCCGCGCGCCGCTTCTTCCAGGTCGACGCGGAGAGCGTCGTCGTCGCCTCGCTGCAGGCTCTGGCCGCGCGCGGCGAGGTCAAGGCGGAGGTGGTCGCGGAGGCATACTCCAAGTACCGCATCGACGACCCGACAGCAGTCGCTGACGTGAAACAGGAGGGTGGCGACGCATGAGCGAGGCGTGGCAGCGCGCCGCTCGCCGCGGCATCATCCCGATCGTGCTCGGCATCCTCTGCTTCGCGCTCTCGTGGCCGGCCATCGAGGACCTCGACCCGCTCTTCAAGGGGGTCGGCGCCATCCTCGTCGTACTCGGCCTGGTGATCGTCGTGGCCACCGCGCGCACGCTGACCGCCGAGGAGAAGCGGATCGGCCCCGCGTCCTAGGCGCGCTTGGGCAGCTGAGCCACTGGCGCGAGCGGCGGACCGCCGGCCACGGCGCGGTTGGCCGGCTCCGTGGGGCCGTTGCGGAGCAGCTGGCGCCAGCGCCCGCGGTGGTACGACGCCGGCTGGGTCGCCCTGATGAAGGTCTGCACGATCTTCACGAAGCGGTCCGGGTGGTCCTTGTGCGGGAAGTGCCCGCTGTTGGGGATCACCTCGACGACGGCACCGGGCGCGATGCGGGCGACGTTCTCGGCGTGCATGGAGGGGATCACCATGTCGTCGGTCCCCCAGACCACCAGCATGGGCATCGCCTGGGTGAGGTAGGCCCGGTCGACCATCGTGATGATCTGGCCGCGCATGTCGACGACCGCGCGCACCACGTGCCGGATCGCCGCCCGGGCGCGCGGGTCCTTGAACGACTCGTAGATCTCGGCGACCTCGCCCAGGTCGCGAGCCGCCATCACCCCGGACCGTGAGGCCGCCCGGAGGCCCGCCTTGCCCAGGTGGCGCAGCCCCGGCAGGGTCGCAACGCCCATGACCTGGTGGAAGCCGGGCAGGGTGATCGCCCGGATGAACCGGGAGACCTCGGGACCCAGACCGCCGGGGGCGACCAGGATCATCCGCTCGGTGCGCTCGGGGAACTGGTAGGCGAACTGCATCGCGATGCCGCCCCCGAAGCTGTGCCCGACCACGGTGACCTTGTCGATGTTGAGCACGGTGAGCAGGTCGCGCATCCCGTTGGCATAGCCGCCGACCGAGTAGTCGGCCCGAGGCTTGGCGCTGACCCCGTGACCCAGCAGGTCGGGCGCGATCACGGTGTAGTGCCGGGCGAGGTCATGGACGACCGGCGACCACGTGGTGTGGTCGCAGCCCAGGCCGTGCAGGAGCAGCAGTGCCGGCCCGTGGCCCATCTTCACGAACGCCCGCTCGTGCCCGTGGATCGTGACCCGCTGGAGCTCGGGGGCCGTGCCGGGTACCTGCTCCATGCTCACTCCTGGGCCAGCGATGCGGAGGGGGTGGATCACAACAGAACGAGAGTCAACCAGAACTTGTTTCATTTTGTATTGCCCAACGCCGCATTCTGGTCACCCACGCCCCAGAAGTGGGAATTCCCCACTGTGGTGGGGCGTTTGACTAGAGTCACGGCATGTCTGCGCGCACCGACGGAACCCCGGTCAGCTCCTCGGAGGTGCTCTCCGGGCTGGCCGAGATCATCCGGCTGGTCACCGCTCGACCGGTCGACGAGGTGCAGCTCGATCGCCACTTCGTCGACGACCTGCGCATCGACTCGTTGTCGATGGTGGAGATCCTCGAGGGGGCGTCACGCCACTTCGGCGTGAGGATCGAGGATGAGGCCGCGAAGGACTTCGTGCAGGTCAGCGACCTGGTCGGCTACCTCGAGACGCGGCTCCGGTAGCTCAGACCACCTGGTGCAGCCAGCGCACGGCGACGCCGTCACCTGCGTGCCGGAACGTCTCCAGCTCGTCGTCCCACGGCTTGCCCAGCAACTTGTCGATCTCCAGCTCCAGAGTGGTCTCCCCGAGGGCGGCCTTGACCACCGCGGCCTTGAGCCGGTCCTCGGGGATCATGATGTCGCCGTGCAGGCCGGTGACGGCATGGAAGACGCCCAGGTCGGGGGTGGCGCAGAACCGGGCCCCCTCGGTGCCGGAGGTCGGCTCCTCGGTGACCTCGAAGCGCAGGTGGTTCCAGCCGCGCAGGGCGGAGGTGATGGCGGCACCGGTGCCGTGGTCACCGACCCAGGAGTACTCGGTGCGGTAGGTGCCCGCCTGCGCGGGCTGAGGGGTCCACTCCATCTGCGGGGCGACGCCGAGCACGCCACCGATGGCCCACTCGACGTGCGGGCACAACGCGGACGGCGCCGAGTGGACGTAGACGACTCCACGGGCAGCTGTTCGACTCACGACGGACCTCCTCTTGCTTCGGCGTCGAGATACGCCTTCCCCAGCGGTCTCGAAAGTTGAAGCAAGCGGTGCAGGTGAGAAGTTGAACGTGTGAACTTGTGAGCCCATTGTGACCGATGAGAGGGCCGCAGACCAGCCGAACGCTCCAAAAGGCCCTGTCGGCGTGTCGCTTATGTCCCGGATGACTGAACTGTGGCGCGTGGCCCGAGTTCCATCAGCTGGGTGAGCACCTCGGTCGCGGCCCCGAGACCACCCAGGTGCGACTCCCCGTCGATGGTCGTGAAGGTCGCGTGCGGCAGCCGAGCGGCCAGGTGCACCCCGTGGGCGTGCGGGATGATGTGGTCCGAGTCGCCGTGCCACCAGTGCACCGGCACCTGCACGTCGGCCGCCTCGAAGCCCCAGTGCTGGGTGAACAGGATCACGTCGGCCAGCGGCGCGCTCAGCTGGAACCGGGAGCCGTTGAGCAGGTCGTCGAGGAACATCGCCCGGAACTCCGGTCGGGCCAGCAGCTCCTTGTCCCCGCGCGGCTGCATGGCTGCGTAGCCGTCGAGGATCGGCCCGGCGAGCGGCCGCACCAGCCGGATCACCTGGGCCATCACGAAACCGAGCGGCACCCGGGTGAGGGAGAGCAGCGGGGCGACGTACGGCGCCAGCGTCACCAGCCCGCCGCTGATCGCGTCCGGCCCCTGGGTCGGGGCCACTCCCCCGAGTACGCCGACTCCGTGCACGCGCTCGGGCATGGCAGCCCCGGCGGCAAGCGCGTAGGGACCGCCGCCGGAGAGGCCGATGACGTGCAGCTTGTCGATGTCGAGGACGTCGCACAGCTCGACCAGGTCGCCGGTCCAGTCGAGGATGCTCGGGATACAGGTGCGGCGTCGAGGAGCCGATCCCGGGACGGTCCACGCCGATGATCCGGAGGTCGTTCTTCTCGGCGAAGCGGCGTGCCTCGATCGGGATCTGCCGTCGGGCGCCGGGGGTGCCGTGCATCCACACGATGGCTGCGCCGCGCGGGTCCCCGAACTCCGCGAAGGAGAGCCTGCGCCCACCACGAACGGCTACCGAACCCTCGAGCCGCGGACGATCTACCTCGCTCATGGGCGGATTCTCGCACGCAGTCGCGCGAGGTTCAGGCGGTGTGCGGCATCCGGACCGCGGCCGCGTCGACGACGTTGCGCGGATCGCGCGCCGCGCCGACGAGGACCTCGTCGCGAACGACCTCTGGTACGTCCACGACCGTGGCAAGCAGGCAGGTGATGTTGTCCCGCCCGCCGGCGTCGAGAGCGGCGTCCAGCAGCGACTGCGCCGCTGCGTCGTCGTGGTGCCGGCCCAGGGCGGCCTCGATGTCCGCCTCAGGGACCAGGTCGCTGAGCCCGTCACTGGCGAGCAGTACCCGGTCGCCCACGCCCAGCTGGATCGGGGTCACGTCGCCATGCTCGGCGGTGGTGCCGTCGATGCTGCGCAGCACCATGTGGCGCCACGGATGGGAGCGGATCGTCGTCCTCGTCGAGGGTTCCCGCCTGGGCCAGTTGCTGCACGTAGGTGTGGTCCACGGTGATCCGGGTGAGTCGACCGTCGCGGAAGACGTAGCCGCGTGAGTCGCCGACGTGGGCGACCGCGAACCGCTCGCCGTCGGTGGCCAGGGCAGTGAGCGTGGTGGCCATCCCGGTCCGTGCCGGGTCCTGGCGGACGCCGGCAGCGATCTGCTGCTGCGCCTGGGTCACGCCCGCGCGCAGCATGGTCACCGGCTCGGCCACCGGGTCGGCGAGCGCCAGCGCTGAGACGACGTACGCCGCGGTCGCGGAGGCGATCTCGCCGGCAGCAGCGCCCCCGACCCCGTCGGCGACCAGCATGCAGCTCGAGCCCAGGAAGCCGGAGTCCTCGTTGTCGCTGCGCACCAGCCCGACATGGCTGAGCGCGACTCCGGAGAACCTCAACATCGGCCTCACCCCCTCATCGGGTTCAACGTCTCCCGACCCTCTCACGGTTCCCGGAGCAGGTCCTCCCGCAGGTGCGCAGGGGCCGACCCGCCACAATGGGGCCCATGGAGTGGCTTCTGCTCGCGATCTCGGTGAGCCTGGTGATCGCGTGCGGTGTGTTCGGGGCCGCTGAGTACGCGCTCGTAGCGATCGACCGGTCCGCGGTGGAGAAGGCGGCGGGCGAGGGCGACCGACAGGCGCAGGGCGTGCGGCTGGCCCTCCGCTCGCTGTCGACGCAGCTCTCAGGCGCGCAGATCGGCGTCACCCTGACCAACCTGGCGATCGGCTTCCTGGCCGAGCCCGCCATCGCCAGCCTGCTCGAGACGCCGCTCACCGCCCTGGGGGTCCCAGAGGGAGCGGTGCCGACCATCTCGGTCACGGTCGGGCTGCTCATCGCCACCGTGGTGACCATGCTGTTCGGCGAGCTGGTGCCCAAGAAGCTCGGGATCGCGGCGCCCTTCCCGATCGCGCGGCTCACGCAGGTCTTCATCCGGGGCTTCACGACCGCGATGACCTACCCGATCAAGCTGCTCAACGGCTCGGCCAACGCCATCGTGCGGATGCTGGGAGTGGAACCACAGGAGGAGCTCCGCTCGGCCCGCTCCTCCGACGAGCTCGCGTCGCTTGCCGGTCGCTCGGCGAGCGAGGGCACCCTCGACTCCGAGACCGCCCACCTCGTCCAGCGGTCGGTCGCCTTCGGCCCGCGCACAGCCGGCGAGATCATGACGCCGCGCGTCCAGATGGCCTGCGTCGACGCCACCGACCCGGTCAGCGAGATCATCGAGCTGTCCAGGACCACCGGCTTCTCCAAGTTCCCCGTCATCAAGGGCACCACCGACAACGTGGTGGGCTCGGTGCACGTCAAGCAGGCGGTCGCGGTCCCCCGCGCCGAGCGCGCGCACACGCTCGTCCGCGAGGTCATGGTGGACGCCACGGTCGTCCCCGAGTCGCTGCGCCTGGACCCGCTGCTGTCGCTGCTGCGCGGCGAGGGCTTCCAGATGGCGATCGTCTCCGACGAGTACGGCGGCACGGCCGGCGTGGTCACCCTCGAGGACGTGGTCGAGGAGATCGTCGGTGACATCGCCGACGAGCACGACCGCTACGGATCGCGCCTGCGCCAACGCCCGGACGGGTCCTGGATCGTCTCCGGGCTGCTGCGGCCCGACGAGGTCGCCGACGCCACCGGCATCGAGCTACCCGAGGACGAGGCCTACGACACCGTCGCCGGCCTGCTGGTGCGCGAGCTGGGCCGGATCCCCGTCCGTGGTGACCGGGCGCTGGTGCCGCTGCCGATGGTGATGCCGGAGGACGACGACGAGGAGCCGGTCCAGGAGCACGCTCTGATGCGGGTGGAGCGGATGGACGGCCTCCGGGTCGACCGGATCTCGATCAGACGGCTGATGCCCGAGTCCGACGGGGCCGAGGGGCAGGTGGTCACGTGAGCACCCAGGCTGCCCTGTGGCTCGGGCTGGTGCTGCTCCTCGGCAACGCGTTCTTCGTGGGTGCGGAGTTCGCACTGGTCTCGGCGCGTCGTACCAAGGTCGAGCCGAAGGCAGCCGCGGGCTCCAGAGTCGCCCGGACCACCCTCCGGGCGATGGAGGGGCTCTCGCAGATGATCGCGGCGGCGCAGTTCGGCATCACCGTCTGCTCCCTGGGCCTCGGCGCCGTGGCCGAACCCGCGCTGGCCCACCTGATCGAACCCGTGGCCCTTGCCGTCAACCTCCCGGAGGCGTGGCTGCACCCGGTGGCGTTCGCCATCGCGATGAGCTGCGTGGTCTACCTGCACGTCGTACTCGGCGAGATGGTGCCCAAGAACCTCGCTCTCGCCGGTCCCGAGCGGGCCGCGATGGTGCTCGGACCGCCGATGGTGGCGATCGTGACGGTGCTCAAGCCCATCGTCTACGTCCTGGACGCGACCGCCAACGCCATCGTCCGGCTGTTCAACGTCGAGCCACGCAGCGACGTGATCTCCACGTTCACCCTCGAGGAGGTCGAGGCGATGGTCGATGAGTCCCACGACGAGGGGATGCTCGACCACAGCGAGTACGAGCGCCTCGCTGGAGCGCTGGGCTTCACTTCTCGCACCGTCGCGGACGTCCTGCTGCCGCTCGACCAGGTGGAGACGGTCCCTCGCGGTGCCCGTGCCTCCGACGTCGAGCTGGTCTGTGCGAACACCGGCTACTCGCGCTTCCCGGTCGTCGGGGACAGCGGTGAGCTGGTCGGCTACCTGCACATCAAGGATGTGTTGCAGTCAGACCCCCACGGGCGCGCCCGGATGGTCGAGGACAAGTGGATCCGCCCGTTCGCATCGGTCGCGAGGTCGGACACACTGGTCTCCGCGCTGCAGACCCTGCAGGCCAAGGGCGCACACATGGCCAGGGTCCTCGACGACGACGGCGGCGTCGTTGGGGTGGCCACGCTCGAGGATGTCATCGAGGAGCTGGTGGGCGAGATCCGCGACGCGGCCCACGCCGACGGCCACTGAGCGCGCATGCTTCCCCGACCGGGAGACCAGCGCCGTGGTGTTGGAGAGCCTCCCGGCCGGGACATGCCACCGCCATCAAAACCAGCGGCGTAGGTTAAAGGTACACAAAGGGGACTATTCACCGCATTCTTTTTGAAAGTGTTTTTACGGACATTCACGACATGACCGACTGTCTGCCGTCAACCGTTCGCGCGCACCCTGGGAAGGGTGAACACGATCCGGGAGCCGCGGGAGCCCCATGGGGGCCGTGCGGCGATCCGGCCCCCGTGGCGCTCCACGATCCGCTTGCAGACCGCGAGTCCGATGCCGTGTCCGTCGTACGCCTGAGCCTCGTCGCCCCGCTGGAAGGCCTCGAAGATGTTGTCGCGCTGGCTCGGCGGGATCCCGATCCCCTCGTCGGACACGGTCACCTCGACGAGCTCGTCGAGCACCCGGGCGGAGACCGAGACGTGGGCAGCCTCGCCGGGTACGACGTACTTGACCGCGTTGCCGATCAGGTTGTCCAGGAGCTGCCTGACCAGGGCGCCGTCGGCGTACACCTGCGGCAGCCGAGCGATCTCGATGAGCGGAGGCTCGCCGCCAGTCACCACTGAGCGTTGCTCGGCCACGGACCGGGCCACCGACTCGAGGTCGACGACGGTCGAGCGGAGCTGCTGGTCACGGGAGACCGATGACTCGAGCAGGTCACCGATGAGCTGGCGCATCGACTCGACCGTGACGAGGATGCGCCCGAGCGGCGGCATGACTTCGTCCCGGGAGACGGTCTCCTGGCCCTCGAGCGTGCCTGGTGAGCATCTCGGTCCAGCCCTCCACGACCCCGAGCGGGCCGAGCAGGTCGTGCGCGACCACGCCGGCGAAGGACTCCAGCGCCGAGCGCTGGGCACGGTCACTGGTGACGTCGTGGTAGATGAGGACAGCCTGTCGCGGACCGGCCCCGTCCAGCGTCGGTAGCTGGCGGGCGCTGACCGTCAGGGTCCGCTGCGGGGAACCGTCGTCGAAGAGCAGCACCATGTCCTGACCCACCACGTTCTCGCCCGCGAAGGCCCGGGCCCAGGGAAAGTCCTCGGGCCGCATCGGCTGTCCGTCCATCGTCAGCGCGACCTTCGAGTCCATGATGCCGGTGAGGGTGTCCGTCGTACTCCTGACCATCTGCGCGCCGGCCGGGTTGCGCTTGAGCACCTGACCGTGCTCGTCGAGCACGGTCACGCCGTCGTGCATCGAGTCGATGATCGTGGACAGCAGGCGGGCCTGGTTCTCGGCTGCGGCGCGAGCCTCCGAGATGGTGCGGGTGAGTGTCTCGCGCTCGGTCATGCTCACCGACAGCAGGACGCCCAGGCAGAACACGAGCGCGATGAACAGCTGGCAGACCATCACCTGCCTGGGCCACCCACCGAGCATGGCGAAGGGCCCACCCCCGTTCACGGTGTACTCGACGACAAGCGCGGACACCAGCAGGCAGTGCAGGGCCACAGCCGGGGGCCGGAACCGCAGCCCGATCCACACGGTGGGGAGCAACAGCGGGAAGGCGATGGGGCGCAGGGTGAACAGGTCGAAGGCGCTCACATAGAGAGCCGCCGTCGCGGCCACGATCAGCACCCCCTCGAGTGCCCGTTTCCGGATCGAGACGCGCAGCTCCGCGCGCTTCTCCGGGTCTCGGAGTCGCTGCCATCCAGCCAGCAGGAGCACCCCGGTGGTGAAGATGACGGCGCACCCGACTGCGTTGCGGCCGAACCAGACGACGAGGTCCAGCCACGCCCAGGAGTCCAGCAGCACGCCCCGACCCAGCGCCCCGACCGCGGCTCCGATGAGAGACCCGACGACGGACGCGGTCAGGATCGACCAGAAGGCCCGCAGCTGTTCGAGCGGCCGGCTGCCGCCTGCGCCGAGCAGGTCAGGCGTCAGGGCGCGCAGGATGAGGACGGCACAGATCGCCTGGAGCACGTTGGAGACGATGAAGATCGAGACCTGGGTCCAGGTCGCGCCGGTGAGCAGGTTGAGGGCGACTGTTGCGACGGCTACCAGGGCGGAGACGAGGCCCCACCACCGCGTCGGAGTGAGGCCGAAGAGCAGCATTGCCGCTCCGGCTGCCGGCCAGACGAGACTGAGCACCTCACCCTCGAGGATCGTGAGGCGGCCGAGCACGCCGAGCACGAAGTAGAGCAGGGTGCCCACCGTCAGCCAGCCTGCACCCGGCAGGTAGTACGAGCTCCCGAGAGCCTTCCCCTGGTCAGGGGCCGTGACCTGGACGCTCATGAGTTCCCGTCGCTTCTACGGTGCGGGGCTGACACCGAACTAACTGAATCACTGAGTCGCAGTCAAGCCTCCCTGCATTGGGGTGTGTTCCGCAGGTTTTCGGCCAACTGAGGCCGACGCAGTTTCCACCCGCTCGCGGTCACCGGCGATGAAGAGATACTCGACGTTGCGCAGCCGCTTGACCTCGCCGACCTTCTCCCCCGTCGGTGAGTGGATGCCGATCTGGGCGCCGACGTACCTCTTGGAGTCGAAGGCGAGCACCTCGACGCACTCGTGGCCTGCCTCGCGCAGGGCAGCGGTCATCTGCTCCGGCGTGACCCACGACTCGTCGTTGTAGGAGACCACCAGCAGGTCCGCGCGCGCCCTGGCCACGAGGTCGGCCATCGCGCCGGGCATGGTCTGCTTGCGGTTGAAGACACTGTGCGTGTGATCGTCGCGGGCATCGACCCGCTTGCAGGCGATCCCGTAGTGCTCAGGCTCGTCCCAGCGCACGAGCGTCTCCCAGACGTGGTAGTTGGTGAAGTAGCGGTGCTGGTTGTACGGCGGGTCGAGGTACATCAGGTCGACCGGCTGCAGCTCGTCGACAGACTTCATCGCATCGCCGCGAACGGTGTGTCCGGTTCCCGGGAGCAGCTCGGGGAGCCGCAGCGTCAGGTCCCGGTGCGACCGCGGTGACCACTGCTTGAGGTAGGCCATCTGAAGCCCGGTCGTGGAGTCGACCCGGTCCGCGGCGAGGAGCAGGGCCGTGAGCAGGATCGCCCGGACCGTGCCCTCGGGGTGGTCGCGGTCGATCGCCGCGCGGATCGCGTCGATCCGGGCACCGTTGCGGGGCTGGAAGTAGCGCGACTCCTCGCAGAACGTGCGGGTCACGTAGCCGGGCTCCCCCGGCAGGGCGTTCAGCCGCTGGATCTCGGACTGCACGGCGTCGATGTCGACGGCCGCGGCGTCGGCGGCGATGTAGCAGTCGCTGAGCACCTCGCTGTACGAGGCCACATCGGTTGCGGTGACCTCGATCCCACGCGCGCTTGAACTCCTGGGCCACCCTGGTGGTGCCCGTGAACAGGTCCACGGCGGTGGAGGCCCCGGCGGCGGACGCAATGCCGCCCAGCACGGGCACCAGGACCCGTTTGGAGCCGAGGTACTTGATCACAAGCGGATCGTATGGCGCGGCCCACCCCCGACGCCGCTGGACAGGCGCGGCCCGTGGATCTATCCCGCCAGGGACCCGGATCCGGCCTGTTCTGGGCCCGGGCAGGAGCACGACGCGTTCGCCCGTAGACTGGGGGTGACCGTTCTTGCAACAGCCTTCACCTCGGAGCCCTTCGGTTCGGTCGAGAGGCGGACGTCATGACGACGTCAAACAGTCCCATTCCGCGATCCTCACGCAAGCCGCTGAGGCTGCGGATGGGTGACAAGCCCGGTAGCCAACCCCTCGACGGCGGGTGGTGGCCGCAGAGCCGCGACCTCACCCTCGAGCTCGGCGACCTGGTCGACCACTTCCCACCCAAGCTGGGCAGGATCGTGCGCGTCCTGTTCTCCGCGCCCGACTGGGACGACTCCCCGAAGCGGGTGCCCACGGCTCGCGGCTACGTCAAGGTCGGGTTCGACCCCCACGACGACACCCACGTCGTGGTGCTCACCACGTCCGAGCGCCAAGAGCTGTGCATCCTCGTCGTGCCGCCGCACCTGTCGCGGACCAAGGGTGACGAGGCTCTGCTCGCCGCGGTCACTCCGGGCTACGCGACCTCTCCCGGGGCCCTGCTGACCGCCATCAACGAGCGCCCGGACGTCGACGAGGGCGACCACTGGAACGACGAGGGCGAGTCCTGGTGGGGATCGGCCACGGCTCCGTCGTACCGCCCTGCCACCTGAGCCACGCCCTGCCGCGCAACACCTGACCCTTCAGTACCAGGATTGAACCGCCCCCCAACGGGGCACGATGGATTCCGGGACGAGCCCCCGCTCGTCGAGGGAGGGACCATGGGCAAGCTGATCGGGCTCGTCGTCGTCATCTGGCTGGTGATCGGCGCGGTGGCGGCGTACCAGCGCGGCTACTTCGGCGACAAGCAGGAAGTGAACTGCAAGACCACGAGCGACACCGGACTCACGGTGCTCGCCGGTCCGCTGAACTACTTCGGCGTCAACCCGAAGGTGAAGTGCAAGGTGCCGCAGCCCTCGACGTAGGTCACATCTTTCCTGCAGGCGTCTTCGCGAGCTCGATCAGGTCCGCGATGGAGTCCACCACGCGCGTCGGCCGGTAGGGAAACGTCTCCACCTGGTCGGGACGCGTCGAGCCGGTCGTCACGAGGACCGTGCGCAGCCCGGCCTCGAGGCCACTGATGATGTCGGTGTCCATCCGGTCGCCGATCATCACCGTCGTCTCGGAGTGTGCCTCCAGCCGGTTGAGTGCGCTGCGCATCATCAACGGGTTGGGCTTGCCGATGAAGTACGGCTGCCGGCCGGTCGCCGTACTGATCAGGGCGGCGACCGAGCCGCAGGCGGGCAGGAGCCCCTGGACGCTCGGCCCGCTGACGTCGGGGTTGGTGGCGATGAACCGGGCGCCCGCGTCGATCAGCCTGATCGCCCGCGTGATCGCCTCGAACGAGTACGTACGCGTCTCGCCCAGGACGACGTAGTCGGGGTCACGGTCGGTCATCACGTAGCCGATGTCGTGCAGTGCGTTGGTCAGCCCCGCCTCCCCCACGACGTACGCCGTCCCGTCGGGGCGCTGGTCGGCGAGGAAGTCGGCGGTGGCGAGTGCGGAGGTCCAGATGGCGGCCTCGGGCACGTCGATGCCGCTGCGCAGCAGCCTGGCGCGCAGGTCGCGAGGCGTGAAGATCGAGTTGTTGGTGAGCACCAGGAACTGCTTGCCCGACTCCTTGAGGGCTTCGATGAACTCCGTGGCACCCGCGATGGGGTCTTCCTCGTGGACGAGCACGCCGTCCATGTCGGTCAGCCAGGTCTCGATCGGCCGCAGATTCTCCATGGGGTGATCGTTTCACGCCCGCGCGTCTGCACGCTCGTAGGGAGCGCGGCGCGAAACCGCCCTCGACGTCAGTTGGCGTCGAGGGCGATCCCTCGTTCGGACCACTCCAAGGGCGACTCGAACTTCACCGACGCTCAGGGCGGATCCTGCATCGAGAGCCACCGTGGACCTGATCCCCCCGATCTGGTTACCCCCCGATCCTGGGCAGCGCTCATGGGCACAGTACGCCGCCCTCTGTGTCCCGCGGCCAACTGGCCTAGGCCGGAATTTTGAGGCTGCTGGTCCGCTTTCGTCCCAGCAGGGCCCAACCGGGTTGCAGTGGGCTAGTTTGCGAATTCAGGTGATCCCCGAACGGCGCTCGCGGCCCTTCCGCGTGGTTGACTCGATGCCTGCCCCGGACCCCGGTAAGCCGCTCTTACGCGCCAACTCGGAAATCCGGGGCATCCAGATGTCATCTGAGAACGAGAACATCCTTCAGCTGCTGGGCCCCCGCGAGGTCATCGGGCAGGCCATCGAATGGCTGATCGTGACTCATGGCGTCAGCCGCGACGAAGCGATCGAGATGCTGGTCCAGGACTCCGCCGGCGAACACCGGACCGTGCGCGAGATCGCCGCCGCGATCGTGCGGAAGTCGAGCGGTCTGGACTCCCCGTCGCCGACGGCTGGGGACAATCCCCCACGTCAACGTCCCGCAAGCGCCTGAAAATTGGCCACCGGTAGGGAGGGTGGGGCTCGAACCCACGACCCAAGGATTATGAGTCCTTTGCTCTAACCAACTGAGCTACCTCCCCGGAGCGGCCGAGCCTATCCGGCTGACGGCACCGGGCCTTCGTAGGGCAGCACGAGCATGCACGGGACCGGACGCGGGTGCGCTGGATCAAGGGCGTTCAGCACGTGTCCCGCGGCGACCGGGTCGGCCGCTATCTCGAAGTGCTCGGTGTAGTCCTGCGCGCACTTGTCCTGGACCGTGATGTTGCGCATGCCCGGCTCGATGCCGCTGGTGTACGGCGAGACCAGCTGGTCGTACTTCGTCACGATGTTCGTGTAGGTGACACCGCGTACGGCGACGCCGCCTTTCCGCAGCTTCTCGATGAACGGCGATCCGGTGGACATCTGGCTGCAGGCACTGCAGACGGGGGTCTCGGTCGACGACGACCCGAACACCTTCATCGTCTGGCTCATCTGTGCGGGCGCGCCGAGGCTGGTGCCGTGCCACAGCGGAGCGAGCGAGACGTAGTTGCGCACGTAGGGGGCACCGCCGAGGAACTTCAGGTAGTACGTCGGCATCAGGGTGCCCTGCGAGTGACCCAGGAGGTCGACCTGCTTGGCACCGGTGGCGGCGCGCACCTTGTTGACGAAGGTGCGCAGCTGCGCGGCGCTGGTCTCCATCTTGTCCATCCCACCGAGCTGGTCGAGACCCTTGGGTGTGCCGGCAGTCACGCCATACGTCAGCGCGAACACGCAGTAGCCGTTGTTCGCCAGCAGCGGTGCGTAGGTCTGCCAATTGGTGTTCTTGTTCCCGGCGGTGCCGTGGACGAGTACGACGGGCCGCGGGTGCCGGCTCGTCGGCCGGCAGCTGAAGTCGTTCGCGCCGGGCGGGTCGGCGTCGACCTGGCTGCCGGCGAGCACCGCGCTGCTCAGGAAGTTGTAGCTCACCGGGTAGTCGCTCGCCGCCGAGGAGGCGGAAACGCCGGCAAGGGTCAGGGCAGTCGCAGCGAACAGGCTGACGATGGTGAAGAAGGTGCGGCGCACAGGTCACTCCAGGGTCGATGTCGGAAGTTCAACGACCGAGTGCGTGTCAGGGCACGGTGGTGAGTCAGCGGGCTCCGGCGCGCATGGCCGAGCGGCCACCGGCATTGACGGCCCAGACGCGAGCGCGCGTCACTCGCGCCGCCAGCATGTACAGCCCGCCAGTTGTCCGGGTGATCCACCGCTTCTTGTGCGCCCGGCGGAACTTGACGAGGTAGTGGGACGCGAGAGTCGAACGGGTCCAGTGGACACCTGCCGCATCGACGGTCACCCGGGAGACCGCGGCAGGGGGCGGCGGTACGGGCGCCGTGATGCTCGTGATCGGCCCGAGCGGCGTCGCCATCCGGCCCCGGATGAACTGCACGCGGAACTCATACCGCGCGCGCGCCACGAGCGGTGACGTGGTCATGGTGCCGTTGGCGTACCTGGTGAGCGGGAAGCTTGCGGCGTACCCGACTCGGCGTATCCACACTCTGGCACCGGTCAGCGCCTGGTAGTCCCAGGTCAGGACCGCGCGCTGGCTCTTGACCACCACGCGCACCTTCGGCTGACGGTTCCACGAGGTCCAGCGATAGATGTCGGGCACCTGGGTCAGGTAGCCAAGGTCGTGGAGCGTCTCGGCGATCCGCTGGGCAATCAGCGTCTCCCCGGTCGCGGTCGGGTGCAGGTTCTCGGCGGTGTGAGACATCGCCGACCAGCCGCGTGTGGTGTCGGCCATGGTGATGGGGGCGCCGGACGCACTCAGCTCGTCCACGGTGTCACGGGCCAGCGCGTTGTACGCATTGATGCGATCCGAGAGCCCTGGTCGTCCGGGGTCGATGGCGTCGAGCACCGGTGAGACCACGATCGGCAGAGTCGGCGCCTCGTCGCGCACGTTGCGGATCCAGCGTCGCAGGCTGGTGTCGGTCTGCGCGGGAGTCGCACCGCCACGAAGGTCGTTGATGCCGCCGGTCAGGATGACGAGGTCCGGGTCCTGGCCGCGCAGCTCATCCTCGATCCAGTTCGCCAGCTGGCCCAGCGTGCTCCCTGTCACGGCGAAGTGGTTGCGGTCGAAGTTCGGGTCGGCGTACTGCGACGAGGTCCAACCCGGCTTGACGTACGGGGCATTGCGCGAGCCGACGAAGTCGACCGCCTTGTTCTGCCGGGCGAACTCCTTCGCGAGCCGGTAGCGCCAGGTGTAGTCGCCGTGGAAGCCCTGCGTGATCGAGTCCCCCGTCAGGAGCACCCGGAGGGGGTCCGCTGCCTGCGCCGGAGTGAAGCCCACGAGGAGACCGAGGAACATGACGACCGCGAGGGCGCGGGCGAGGTGGCGCTGAATCCGAGACACCGATGAATCATAGGTTCCGCCAGACGCCGGTGTAGGCGGAATGTCAGAGGCTGGGCGACGAGATGGCTAGCGCGACTTGTGCCGGGGCTTCTTTCCAGACGGACGGTTGGGGCCGCCGTCGTTGAACCGCTTCGGCGGGCCGGAGCGTGGAGCCGGCCCCTTGTCGAGCTGCAGGTCGATCAGGATTCCGGAGATCCGGGTGTCCGTCAGCCTGCCCAGGGTCTCGGCCGACAGGTCGGGCGGGAGCTCCACGAGCGAGAAGTTGGGCTTGATGTCGATGCGCCCGAAGTCGGAGCGCTTGAGGCCGCCCTCGTTGGCCAGCGCGCCCACGATCTGGCGTGGCTCGACGCGGTGGCGCTTGCCGACGGCAATCCGCCAGCGGACCAGGCCGGTGGCCGGTTCCCGCCGTTCTCGACGTTCGTGGGCGGCCGGCTCCGGCATGTCCTCGAGGAACAGCGGCTCACCGTCCTGGGCGAGTACGGCGATCGCGGCGGCGATGTCCTCAGCGGGCACGTCGTGGTCCTGCTCGTAGGACTGCACCAGCTCCCGGAAGATGCCGAGCTGCGGGTCGGCCAGCGCCTTCCCGATCGCCTCGGTGAACTTCGCGACCCGGAAGGCGTTCACGTCCTCCACGGTGGGCAGGCTCATCTGCTCGAGCGTCGTCCGGTTGGCCTTCTCGATCGAGCGCAGCAGGTAGGTCTCGCGCGGCGTGACGAAGGAGATCGCCTGCCCACTGCGTCCGGCCCGGCCGGTGCGGCCGATGCGGTGCACGTAGGACTCGGTGTCGGTGGGGATGTCGTGGTTGATCACGTGGCTGATCCGCTCGACGTCGAGGCCGCGGGCGGCGACGTCGGTGGCCACCAGGATGTCGAGCTTTCCCTTGCGCAGCTGGTCGATCGTGCGCTCGCGCTGCACCTGTACGACGTCGCCGTTGATCGCCGCTGCCGAGAAGCCCCGGGCGCGCAGCCGCTCGGCCAGACCCTCGGTGGCCTGCTTCGTGCGGACGAAGACGATCATCCCGTCGAAGTTCTCCACCTCGAGGATGCGCGTCAGGGCGTCGAGCTTCTGCGGGTGCGCGACCTTGAGGTAGCGCTGGGTGACGTTGGGTGCCGTGCTGGACGTGGACTTCACCGAGATCTCGGTGGCACCCGGCGCGTACTTCTTGATGATCCGCCGGATCTGGGGCGGGATCGTGGCGCTGAACAGCGCGAGCTGCTTGTCCTCGGGGGTTCCGGCCAGGATCGTCTCGACGTCCTCGGCGAAGCCCATGTTGAGCATCTCGTCGGCCTCGTCGAGTACGACGAACCGCAGTCCGCTCAGGTCGAGGGTGCCCTTCTCCAGGTGGTCCATCACCCGGCCCGGCGTACCGACGACCACGTGCACGCCACGACGCAGCGCGCTGAGCTGCACGCCGTACCCCTGCCCGCCGTACACCGGAAGCACGTGCAGGCCCTTGAGGTGCGCGGCATAGCGACCGAACGCCTCCGAGACCTGGAGCGCCAGCTCGCGGGTCGGTGCGAGCACCAGCACCTGTGGGGACGTCTGGGACATGTCGATGCGCGAGAGGATCGGGAGCGCGAACGCAGCGGTCTTCCCGGTGCCCGTCTGGGCGAGCCCGACCACGTGCTGGCCGGCGAGCAACGGCGGGATCGCCTGCGCCTGGATGGGTGAGGGGGTTTCGTAGCCGACGTCCCGCAGGACCCTCTCGACCTTGGGGTCCAGTCCCAGCTCGTCGAAACGAGGGGTATTGCTGCTCTCACTCACCGGCCAAGAGTAGTGCCGGACCTGCGCACCACCTATTCCTGGACGACTCTCGACGAACAGGGGCAAACCTCGTGACGCATGGACGTTTGCACACAAAGGCTTAGGGTTGGCGGGTGTCCACGCTTGCCGAGGCTGAAGAACGCTGGCGACTCACCATTGACAGTGCCCCGGTCGGGATCGCGCTGGTCAGCCTCGAGGGCAAATTCATGCGCGTCAACGAGGCGTTGTGCAAGATCCTCGGCCACTCGGCCGAGGAGATCCTGGCGACAACGTTTCAGGATCTGACGCACCCGGACGACCTCGAGGCGGACCTCGAGCTGCTCCGACAGCTGGTCGCTGGCGAGATCCCTCGCTACCGGATGCAGAAGCGCTACCTGCACGCCGACGGCCACGACGTGTGGGCCACTCTGTCGGTGGCCCTCGTCAAGAACGCCCGGGGCAAGCCGCTCCACTTCGTCTCGCACATCGCCGACCTCACCGAGGAGATCGAGGCCAAGGCACAGATCGAGGAGATCAACCGCGAGCTCCACGAGCAGAAGGTCAGGCTCGAGCGCTCCAACGCCGACCTCGAGGCGTTCGCCATGCTCGCCAGCCACGACCTCCAGGCCCCACTCGCCACGATCCGCGGCTACATGGAGCTGCTGTCGAGCGAGTACGGCGACGTACTCGACCCCAACGCGAACGACTGGATCGCTCGCGCGACGCAGGCAGCCGAGCGGATGGGCGAGCTGGTCAGCTCCCTGCTCGAGTTCTCCCGGGTGACCGCGGCCGGATCACTGACGCGGGAGATGGTCTCCGTCACCGACCTGGTCCGAGACGTCCGCCAGGACCTCGAACAGCTGATCAGGGAGACCGGTGCAGTGGTGGAGGTCGTGGGCTACGCCCCGAAGGTCCTCGCCCAGGGTGGGCGGCTGCGTCAGGTGCTCCAGAACCTCATCCAGAACTCGATCAAGCACCGCGCGCCTGACCGGCCCCCGCGCTGTGATGTGTCGGTGGAGGGTCAGGAGTCGGACTGGCTGATCACGGTGACCGACAACGCGGCCGGAATCCCCGAGGAGCACCGCGAGTCGGTGTTCACCATGTTCACCCGCGTCGACGGCAGCGAGCCCGGGCACGGCATCGGGCTGGCCGCGTGCCGACAGATCGTGGAACGCCACGGCGGCCGCATCTGGGTCGAGGCGAACCCCGACGGCGGCAGCATGTTCTCCTTCACACTCCCCCGCTGAACACCGGGTGGGCATAGGTTCGCTCCATGGAACCTGAACCCTTGGAGCATCTCGACGAGAGCTGGCAGCGCGCACTGTGCATCGTGGCGCACCCCGATGACATGGAGTTCGGCGCCGCGGCCGCGGTGGCCCGATGGACCGGCCAAGGCAAGTGGGTCGGCTACACCATGGTCACCAGCGGGGAGGCCGGGATCGACGGCCTGCACCCCGACGAGTGCCGCGTCGTCCGTGAGGCCGAGCAGGTCGAGTCGGCGCGCATCGTGGGCGTGGACATCGTCGACTTCCTGCACCAGCCCGACGGCGTCCTGGAGTACGGCGTGCCGATGCGCCGCCTCCTCACCGCCGAGATCCGTCGCCATCGTCCCGACATCGTGATCACCGGCAACTTCCGGGACACGTGGGGCGGCGTCAACCTCAACCAGGCTGACCACATCGCCGTCGGCAGAGCGACCGTCGACGCGGTCCGGGACGCCGGCAACCGGTGGATCTTCGCCGAGCAGCTCACGGACGGGCTCGAGCCCTGGGGCGGCGTACGCCAGGTCTGGGCGTTCGGGTCACCCCAGTCGAGCCACGCCGTCGACACCACCGACACCTTCGACGCCGGGGTCGAGTCGCTCAAGGCGCACGCGGCGTACATCGACGGCCTGGGCTGGGAGAACTGGGACGCCCGCGAGTTCCTCGAGGGCATGGCCCGCGGGACCGGCCAGCGGCTCGGCGTCGGTTTCGCCGCGCCCTTCGAGGTCTTCCCGATGGGCTGGGGCGACTAGCGAACAATCAGTGCGGGTCCTGGTGGAGCACGCAGAACTCGTTGCCCTCGGGGTCAGCCAGCACGGTGAAGCCCTCGTCACCCGTCTGGCCGACGTCGGCCCTGGTCGCGCCGAGCTTCAGCAGCCGGTCCACCTCGCGCTCGACGTCGCCGTCCCACGGCCGCAGGTCGAAGTGCACCCGCACCTTGTCGCGCTTGGGCTCATCGACGCTCTGGAGGTAGATCGCCTGCGCGGACTTCGGCGCATCATCCGGCGGATACAGCTTTGCGTCACCGCCGTCGCCAAGGTCGGCGTTCATCCCCAATGCCTCTGCCCAGAACTTTGCCTGCAGGGCCACGTCGTGAACATCGAGTGCGAGCTGAGCGATCCGAGCAACCATGCGGATCCCGTACCCGCGGTGCCCCGGCTCTACACCGCCAGATCCACCAACGCGGCGACGATCAGGCCAGCAACAGCCCCGACGCAGAGCCCCGTCCCCAGGTCACGCGTGCTGCGACGAAAAGCGAGCGGCAGACCGAAAGCGGCGAGCGCGACACCCCCGCCCGCGGCCACCGCCCAGCCGGCGTCGAAACCGTTCAGGCAGACACCCACCCACACCAGGGTCAGCACCGCCGAGAGCCAGGCCGCGGCCGCCGCCCGTCGTGGGCTGACAGCAGGTTCGTCACTTTCCATGCCGACCATTGTGTCGCCCGTGCGGCGCTCACCGGCCCAGGACGTCATACGAACTGTGGGTTCAAGGCAACAATTCGTATGACGCCCCGCCCGGACTCCAGCCGCAGACCAGCGGGCAGCCGATGCCGGCATACCCGCTGGTCAAGGTGCTCCCCCGGTTGGACTCGAACCAACAACCCTCCGATTAACAAACAGCAGAGCCTCTGACCCGTGAGGCCAGAGGCTCCGCTCACCGCTCCCCCGGTTGGACTCGAACCAACAACCCTCCGATTAACAAACAGCAGAGCCTCTGACCCGTGAGGCCAGAGGCTCCGCTCACCGCTCCCCCGGTTGGACTCGAACCAACAACCCTCCGATTAACAGTCGAATGCTCTGCCAATTGAGCTACAGGGGATCGCGCCCGCAAACCCTAGCAACTCGGCGTGGAACTGCTAAATCGGGAGCGTCTCGCTCTAGCCGACCTCGGACTCCGCTGCTGCCAGCGCTTGTTCGGCCGCCGCGGCGACCTCCGGGTCGGCCGGATCCAGGCCCTCGTCGTAGGCGACCATCCAGGCCACGGCGCCCCCGGAGGGACTGCGTCGGCCGATGACGGTCAGCCCCTGTTTCCCGCGGAGGGGCACCCGGCGCTGGAGCACGATGCTCGCCATCACCCGCTCCCGCACAAGCTGAAGGAGGTGCGCCGGGTCGTCCATGTCGAAGGAGTACGCCGGCCGCTGCTCGCCGTACGACCCGATCTCGGTGAGCGTCAGCCGGGAGGTCTCCTTGTCCCAGGCGGCGTCCTCGACCTGCTCCCAGGGGATCCGACGGGTGCTGCCGTCGGCGGGCACGATCACCAGGAGTCGTCGACTCCCGAGCACCCAGGTCGCGTCGGCCGCTCGTGCACGGGCGAGGACCCTCTCACCGCGGGGCAGCCCGGAGCGTGCCAGGACGTCGGTGGGGACGCCCTCGCCGCGTTCGAAGAGCTTCACTGACTCTCCAGCGCCCGCTCGCGGAGGCTGCGGCGGTGCTGCTCCAGGGCGACCAGCTCGCCGAACATCCTGTTGTACTCCGTCGCCTGCTCCACCGGGTTGGTGCGCTGCAGGCGCGACTTGAGGTCCGCGATACGGCGCATGGCGGTCAGCTCGCGCAGCCGGTGGACGTGCTGGCCGACGTAGGCGTCGTCAGGCTCCTTGGCCGAGAGCAGCGGCTCGACCGTCAGCGCACTGATCAGCGACTGCAGCCGCTCGTCGGTCTGGGCGTCGCGGAGCGTGGAGGCCCACTGGGGGTCCGCCGCGGTCGGTCCGCCCGCGGCCTCGATCCCGGCCCAGAGCGCCCGGTAGGCACCGTGGGTGAAGTCCTCGGCGCCGACATCGCGCGCGGTGCGGCCGACCGCCTCGGGGTACTGCACGACCAGCTTGAGCGTCTCCCGCTCGAGCATCAGCCTCGGGTCGCGGGGATCGGGCAGCTCGGAAGGCGGACGCGCCTGCGCTGCGGCGGCGGGAGGCGCGTGACGCCGTACGCCGGACCTCGCGCTGTACGTCGACCGGGTCGATGCCGATCATCCCGGCCAGCTCGCGGGAGAACGCGTCGACCTTGGACCGGTCCCGGATGGCGGTGACCAGCTTGGCGGCCTCGCGCATCGCATCGACTCGGCCGTCCGCTCGGTCGAGGTCATAGCGCTGCACGACGTTGGCGAGCACGAAGCGGTAGAGCGGCACCCGGCGCGCGACCAGCTCGCGCACCTCGGCGTCACCCTTCTGGAGCCGCAGGTCGCACGGGTCGAGGCCGGTCGGCTCCACGGCGACATAGGTCTGGCCGGCGAAGATCTGGTCGCCCTCGAAGGCACGCAGCGCGGCCTTCTGGCCGGCCTCGTCACCGTCGAAGGTGAAGATCACCTCGCCGCGGAACTCGTCGTGGTCGTGCAGCAGCCGCCGGATCACGCGTGCGTGGTCGTCGCCGAACGAGGTGCCGCAGGTGGCGACTGCCGTCTTCACGCCGGCGAGGTGGCAGGCCATCACGTCGGTGTAGCCCTCCACGATGACTGCCTGGCTCCCGCGGGCGATCTCGCGGCGGGCGAGGTCGATCCCGTAGAGGACCTGGCCCTTGTGGTAGATCGGCGTCTCGGGGGTGTTGAGGTACTTCGCCTCGATGCGGTCGTCGTCGAAGATGCGCCGCGCGCCGAAGCCGATCGTGTCGCCGCTGCTGTCCCGGATCGGCCACATCAACCTGCCGCGGAAGCGGTCGTAGAGCCCGCGACCCTCACCGATCAGGCCGCTGGTGACCAGCTCCTGGTCCTTGAAGCCCTTCTGCCGCAGGTGCTTGAGCAGGTCCTCTCCCCCGCGCGGCGAGAAGCCCACGCCGAAGGTGGACGCAGCATCTGCGTCGAAGCCGCGGGAGTCGAGGAACTGGCGGGCCTGGAGTGCCTCAGGCGTGGCCAGCTGCTCGGCGTACCACTCCCCGGCGTGCTTGTGCGCCTCGATCAGGCGCGGCCGCTGCGGACCACCGGTGCGCGGACGCGGGGCGCCGCCCTCCTCGTAGCGCAGCTGAACGCCGACCTTCTCGGCCAGCCGCTCGACGGTCTCGGTGAACCCGAGCCCGTCCATCTCCATCACGAACTTGATGACGTCGCCACCTGCCTGGCAACCGAAACAATGGTAGAAACCGCGCGAAGGGGTCACATGGAACGATGCGGACTTCTCGTCGTGGAAGGGGCACAGCCCCTTCATCGAGCCGCCGCCGGCGTTTCGCAGGGTCACGTAGGACGAGACGACATCCTCGATGCGCGTCTTCTCGCGAACCTCCGCGATGTCCTCTTCCCTGATCCTGCCCGCCACAACGCGGAGTCTACGGGGGCGCTGATGCGCTCTGCCGGTCGCTGCACACCCCGACCGGCGTAGCGGTTCACGGATCTGACTTATCTTGTAAGTCTGTGGCCGGAAAGATGTTTGAACCAGTCCGAAATGGCAACCAGACAAGCATGACCGAACCAACTGTGCGCCACACTGCCGGCCCCGACCCGACCCTGGGCGCGCTCGTGAACGACCTGACCACCCAGGTCCCCGAGCTGATCCGCTCCGAGCTCCGGCTCGCCCAGGCCGAGATGACCGAGAAGGGGAAGCGCGCTGGCATCGGCATCGGCATGTTCAGCGCTGCCGGCCTGCTCGCCTTCTTCGGCCTCGCCACTCTCCTCACCACGGCGGTCCTCGCCCTCGCGCTCGTGATGGACGCCTGGTTGGCGGCCCTGATCGTTGCCGTACTGCTGTTCGGCGCAGCCGGCGCGTTCGCCATGCTGGGCAAGAACCAAGTCGAGGAAGCAACGCCCGTGGTGCCCGAGAGGGCACTGGAGGGCGTCAAGGAAGACATCGCGACCGTGAAGGGACAGCACCCATGAGCAGCCGGACCCCCGAGCAGATCCAGGCCGACATCGAGCGGCAGCGCGAGCAGCTGGCGCAGACAGTCGACCAGCTCGGCCACAAGCTCGACGTGAAGGCCCAGTCGAAGGCCAAGGTCGAGGACGTGAAGGCCCAGACCAGGGCCAAGGTCGCCGACGTCAAGGACCTCAGCACCACCGACGAGGGCAGGCCCCGCCCCGAGGTGCTCGGAGCCGCGGCAGCCGTGCTCGTCGGCGTGGCGCTGTTCATCTGGCTGCGACGACGTCGATGAGCACTTCGGACGTCAAGCAGGGCGAAGGTCAGGGCGAGCACCGCACCGAAGAGGCGATGCCGGACCCCGACGACCCGCGCAAGCCCGACGACCCGACAGACCTGAGCAAGCGCTCGTGGTTCTACGTGCTCCGCAAGACCCTCCACGAGTTCAGCGAGGACCAGTGCACCGACCTCGCGGCTGCGCTCACCTACTACGCGGTGCTTGCCGTCTTCCCGGCCCTGCTGGCGCTGCTCTCCGTGCTCGGTCTCATGGGTCAGGCACCGAAGGCGGTGACCACGATCGAGGACACCCTTCGACCGCTGGTCTCCACAGAGGTTCTCGACACGATCTCCAAGGCCCTCGAACAGGTCACGAACTCTCAGAGCGCAGGGCTGGCGCTCGTGATCGGAGTTCTCGCCGCGCTCTGGTCCGCCTCGGGCTACGTCGGCGCCTTCGGACGTGCGATGAACCGGATCTACGAGATCGACGAGGGCCGGCCGTTCTGGAAGCTGCGCCCGATCATGCTGCTCCTGACACTGATCGCCGTGACCCTGGCCGCGGTGGCGCTGTTGCTGCTGATCGTCTCCGGGCCGGTGGCAGAGTCGATCGGCAACGTGATCGGGCTCGGGAGCACAGCGCTCACCGTCTGGTCGATCGCGAAGTGGCCCGTGCTGGCGCTGATCGTGATCATCGTCGTTGCGCTGCTGTACTACGCGACGCCCAACGTGCAGCAGCCGAAGTTCCGCTGGATCTCGGTGGGTGCCGGTGTGGCGATCCTTGTCTGGGTGCTCGCGTCGGTGGCCTTCGCCTTCTACGTCGGCAACTTCTCCAGCTACAACAAGACCTATGGATCCCTGGCCGGCGTCATCGTCACGCTGCTGTTCCTGTGGATCACCAACCTGGCCCTACTGTTCGGTGGGGAGCTGGATGCCGAGCTCGAACGAGGTCGGCAGCTCGAGGCAGGTATCCCGGCCGAGGAGGAGCTCCAGCTCCCGGCTCGTGACACCCGCAACATCAAGAAGGCCCGCAAGAAGCGGGACAAGGACGTCGCGTTCGGTCGACGGATCCGCCGCCAGGCGGTCGCGAACGGCGCATCGGATCGGGAGTCCGAGGACTCCCAGAAGGAGAAATCATGATGATCATCAAGAGGCTGCCCCTGCTGATCGCCGGTGGCATCGGTTACGTGCTCGGGACCAAGGCCGGCCGTGAGCGCTACGAGCAGATGCGCGGGACCTTCAACAAGGTCAAGGACGACCCCCGGGTGCAGGAGAAGGCGCACCAGGCGGCCGACCTCGCCAAGGAGAAGGCCCCCGTCGTACAGGACAAGATCACCAAGGTGGCCGACGCCGCCACCGCCAAGGTCAAGTCCACGCGTGGCTCGAGCGACCCGGCCGACCAGCTGAACCCGGAGAGCACCGTGTTCCAGGAGAACTCCGGCCCCCAGGGCACGCTGCCCTGATCTGTGAGTCCTAGTAGTCCCCGGTCACCACGTTCGCGAGTGGCTCCCCCGCGGCGAAGCGGTGGAGCTGCTCGCGTACGAGCTTGAAGGCGCGCGGCTGCATCGCGCTGCTGTTGCCGCCCACGTGCGGGACGAGCAGCAGGTTCGGGGCCCCCCACAGCGGATGGTCCGATGGCAGCGGCTCGGGGTCGACGACGTCGAGCGCGGCGTGGATCCGCTCGCTGCGCAGCTCGGCGAGCAGCGCTTCGGTGTCCACCACGGCACCGCGCGAGACGTTCACGAGCAGTGAGCCGTCCTTGAGGTGCGCGAGCATCTCGGAATCGAACAGACCCGTGGTCTCCTCCGTGCCAGGCACGATCAGCACCACCACGTCGGCTTGCGGCAGCAGGTCCGGCAGCTCACCGATCGCGTGTACGCCGTCCCGCGCACTGCGTGCGACCCGTACGACCTCCGCCTCGAAGGTCAGCAAGCGCGCCTCGATCGCCTCGCCGATCTGCCCGTAGCCGACGATCAGCACCCGCTTGTCGGCCAGTGACGCCCGGAGCTCCGGGCGCCACTCGTGGCGCTCCTGCGCGCGGACGAACTCGGGGATGCCGCGGAGACTGCTCAGGATGAGCGCGACGGCGAGCTCGGCGGTCGACGTGTCGTGGATGCCCCGGCCGTTGCTCAGCTGCACGTGCCCGGGCACGAACCGCCGGATGTGCTCCACGCCGGCCGTCATCGTCTGCACGACCTTGAGCCTCGGCAGCTTGGCCAGCACCTCCCCGTCGCGGGGACGGAACCGGTAGGCCAGGACGTAGAACTCGACCTCGTCACCACTGTCCGGGAGGTTGTCGGGATCCACCCGCTGGTAGCGCAGTGTCGCCGGGAGCTCGCCCAGCTTGTCGGGATCGAAGGGCAGCCACACGAGCGGCTCGGTCCGAGAATCGGTCATGGCATCAGCCTCTCTCGCCGGTCCCGGCCACCGGGAACCAGGTGGGCATGCCGGGTGACGGCCGAGGCATCGGTGAGGCTCGCGATCTGGTCGATCACCACCCGGGTGCGCGCTGAATCGTTGGCCGCATCGGCGAAGTCCTCGCGCAGCGCAGGATCGAGCGCATCACTCCCCTGCTTCCACATCGCCTCGAACAGCTCGACCAGGAGGCTGCGCTGTCGCTCCATCAGGTCCAGCCTGTCCTGCGCGCGCATCACGTAGTGGGCGGCGACGCCCTTGAGCACGACGATCTCGTGTGCCGTCTCCGCTGGGACCACGAGGTCGGCTTGGTGACGCACGAGAGGGCGCTCGCCGTACTTCTCCTGGGTGGCGCGGTGGACGCGCCCGCAGAAGATCCCGATCAGGTCGCTGGTGAGGTTCTTCAGGGCGGCCAGGCCACGCCTGCTCCCGTCGTACGACGAACTGGGCCATGAGGTCACCGCACGCACCCGGCCGAGCGCCTCGTCGAGCATCTCGTCGGACGCCGCGGGGAGGTACCAGTCGCGCACGGTCTGCCAGGTCGCCGCCCGCTCCTCGGCAACGTCCAGGAGACTCAGGTCGATCCTGCCGCCGACGATGCCGTCCTCGAGGTCGTGCACGGAGTAGGCGACGTCGTCGGCGAAGTCCATCACCTGCGCTTCGACGCAGCGGCGTGGACCGTCGATGCCCTTGCGCAGCCAGTCGAACACGTGCGCGTCGTCGGCGTAGACGCCGAACTTCCCGTCGTGTGCGGAGCCACGCGGCCACGGGTACTTCGTGCAGGCGTCCAGGGTCGCGCGGGTGAGGTTCAGGCCGGCCGACCGGCCCTCGGCGTCGGCCGACTTGGCCTCGAGCCGGGTGAGGATGCGCAAGGTCTGGGCGTTCCCCTCGAATCCGCCGCAGTCGGCACCGAGCTCGTCGAGGGCGACCTCCCCGTTGTGGCCGAACGGCGGATGTCCCATGTCGTGCGCGAGGGCAGCTGTCTCGGCGAGGTCGGGATGGCAGCCGAGCGGGTGCGCCAGGTCCCGGGCGATCTGCGCGACCTCGAGGCTGTGCGTGAGCCGGTTGCGCACGAAGTCGTCGTGCTGCGGCCCGAGCACCTGGGTCTTCGCGGCCAGCCGCCGCAGGGACGCGGAGTGGACGACGCGAGCACGGTCGCGCTCGAACGGGGTCCGCTCCGGTGCGTCGACCCGCTTCGCGGGTTCGTCGACGAGACGCTCACGGGAGGCGTCGTCGTACAGGTCGTCCCAGGTCACGTCCCGACGCTACTGCCCAGCGCCCACCCACGCCGACGGGTCAGTCCATGTTCGCTGTGCGACGCCGAGCGGTCACTCGACGCTCGCCGTACGACGCCGACCGGTCGGTCCATGTGCGCTGTACGACGTCGAGCGGTCACTCGACGTACGTCGCACCGCGTGGTGCCAGTTCAGAAAATGACCCCTCAGCGCCTGAGAGCGTGCATCCATTGACCGGTCGGCGTACCAGAGCGTGCATCCATTGACCGGTCGGCGTACCAGAGCGTGCATCCATTGACCGGTCGGCGAATTCAGAAGCCGAGCTTGCGCAGCTGGCGGGGGTCGCGCTGCCATTCCTTGGCGATCTTCACGTGCAGGTCGAGGTAGACCGGGGTGCCGAGCATGGCCTCGATCTGCTTGCGCGCCTCGGTGCCGACGGCTCGCAGGCGCGAGCCCTGGTGGCCGATCACGATCCCCTTCTGCGAGTCGCGCTCGACGAAGATGCTGGCGTGGATGAGCAGCAGCGGCTTGTCGGCCGGGCGGTCCTCCTTGAGCGCCATCTCCTCCACCATACGGCGATCGAGTGCGGCAGCTCGTCGTGCACGCCCTCGAGCGCGGCCTCGCGGATCAGCTCGGCGACGATCACCTCTTCCGGGGAGTCGCTGAGCTCGCCGTCCGGGTAGAGCGGCGGCCCCTCGGGCAGCAGGTCGATCAGGAGCCGCTCGAGGAGGTCCACCTGGTCTCCGGCCACCGCGGAGACCGGGATGATCTCGGCCCACTCGGTGCCGGTCTCCTCGCCCAGGGCCTGGATGTCGAGCAGGTGCTTGCCGATCTGGGCTGGAGTGGCGAGGTCGGTCTTGGTGGCGATCGCGACCTTGATGGTGCGTCGTACCTTGGCGAGCTCGTTGACGATGAACCTGTCGCCGGGGCCGACCTTCTCGTTGGCCGGGAAGCACACGCCGACCACGTCCACCTCCGACCACGTGCTGGTGACGAGGTCGTTGAGGCGCTCGCCGAGCAGGGTCCGCGGGCGGTGCAGGCCCGGGGTGTCCACCAGGATCAGCTGCGCGTCGGGGCGATGCACGATTCCGCGTACGACGGTCCGGGTCGTCTGCGGCTTGGAGCTGGTGATCACCACCTTGCTGCCGACGAGAGCGTTGGTCAGCGTGGACTTGCCCGCGTTGGGCCGGCCCACGAAGCAGGCGAACCCGGAGCGGTGCGCCGGGGTGCTCATGCGCCTTCTCGAGCCGCGTCGTACTCGGCCCAGATCTGCTCGTCCGACCGGCCCAGCGCCTTGCCCCGGGCGTAGATCGGACCGGGGTCCACCTCGCGAACCTGGCGACCGCGGCTGCCGCTCCAGTAGCCCATCACGTCGTAGTGGCGGGTGTCCCAGCCGAGGTCGTGCCGGGCATGCCGGCGGATCTCGCGCATCTGGGCCGACTCCCCCGCCATCCAGAAGTAGCCGGGACCCTCGGGCCACTCGATGCCGCGGACGATCGCGGCCAGCTCGCTCGTCCCCGACGCTGCGTCGTGCCAGCTCACCGGCGCAGCGACGTAGTCGGGCATCGGCCCGTCCGGGACCTCGGCGTGGAGCTGCACCGGCAAGGTCCCCACGCTCTCCGCGATGCGCGCCATCGCCGGCAGCCCGGTCAGGTCACCGGCCAGCACCACCCACCCGGCGTCGTCGGGCAGCGCGAACGACCCCTTCGGGGCGGAGAGGCCGACCAGGTCACCGACGCAGTCGGTCTGTGCCCACTCGGTGACCAGCCCGTGCTCGTGGACCACGACATCGAGGGTCAGCAGCCCGTCGGCCAGGGACCGCACCGTGTAGTAGCGGGTCTGGAACTGGCCCGGGACGGTGAGCGCGACCCACTCGTCGGGAACCCCGGTCGAGGAGAACCCCTCGGGCGCCTCGAGCACGAGGCGCACCAGGTGCTCGCCGAGCACCGTGCGCTCGCGCACCAGCGCTTCGAAGGGGGTCCGGGAAGTCACCGACCAAGGCTAACGGGCCGGGGAGCCGCTCAGAACCAGCGGCGAACCACCAGCCGACCCTTCCGGGTGGCGCCGATCGAGGCGACATACATCCGCCGCTGGGCACAGCCCTTGGCCGTGCCGACGCAGGAAGCGCTGCGCGGGTAGCCGACGTTGCCGACCTTCCACGCGTGGTAGGCGAGGCGCAGCTGGCCGGAGGTGTCGAGGAACGGGGTCGCACCGCCAGGACCGGCGAGGTAGCGCCCGGTGAACAGCAACCTCGGCTTGCGCTTGCACGGACCGACGACCGTGCGGCACACGGCATATCCGGTCGCGTACGCCGCGGAGCCGTAGCCGTTGCCCGAGTAGAAGAGGTAGAGCCGGTTGCGGTAGCGGAACATCGCCGGGTTCTCGACGACCGACCCCTCCCACGCCCTGCGCGGCATCAACAGCGTGTAGTTGCGGCTGCCCACGGCGAAGCCGGTCGCGTACTTGTTCATCCGGCGCACCAGGATCCGGTCCGGCGCGCCCTCCATCTTGTAGTACATCCAGATCGCCCCGCGGTCGATGAAGATCTGCGGGTCGATCACGCCCGCGGCCCCACAGCTGAGCGGCCCCCGGCTGGCGTCGACGTACGGCCCGAGGGGCGAAGCACTCCGAGCCAGCGAGAGGCAGCGACGTCCGTCAGCGGCGCGCGGCACGGCGTACGCAAGCACGAATGTGCCGGTGCCGATCCGGGCCACCGAGGGTGCCCAGGTGGACGCCCACGCCCGCCCTCCCGAGGTCTGCTGCTTCCGAGCCCAGGCGGCAGGGTTGGGCATCGCGTCGTTGAGCGCGGGCTTCGCCGGGTCGCTCGCCGGTCTCGTCGTCCAGGTGCGCAGGTCGGTCGAGGTCATCGTCGGCAGGTTGAGCGCCGCGACAGTCGTGGCCGCGGCATAGAAACGTCCGCCCACGCGCCACACGGTGGGGTCGGGGAAGTCGCCGCGGTAGGGCTGCCCCGCCCTGAACGGGTCGCTTCCTGCCGGCGCCGGCCGCTCGGGCCGGGCGTCCGCGGGAATCTGGGCGGCAACGGGGACCAGCAGGGCGAGTAGCGCTGCCGCTGCGATCCACGCTCGACGACTAGCCACGCGAGGTCACCACGAGTGCGCCGGTGCCGGGAGTCGCTCTCAGGGTGGCCACGTGCAATCTTCGCTGGGCGCAGCCCTTGGCCGTGCGAAGGCACGCCGTGGACTTCGGGTAACCCGTGTTGCCGTAGTCCCAGGCCGCGTAGGCGAGGTGCAGCCGGCCCGATGCGCCCAGGAACGCCGTCGCACCGCCGGGTCCGGCGACCTTGCCGCCGGTGGCGAGGAGCGGTTTCGTCGAGGCGCGAGTGCACGGACCCAGGGGCGTCCTGCACACCGCATAGCCCGTGGCGTACGACGAGTTGGCGTAGGAGCCGCCCGAGTAGAACAGGTAGTAGCGGCCGGCGTAGCGCGATCATCGACGGGTTCTCGATGACCCGGCCCTCCCACGGCTCACGTGTCTGCAGCAGCAGCCCGTGGGTCGAGTAGAGCGTCGTCCCGGTGCCCGAGATCCGGTGGCTCCAGAGCTGGCTGGGGTACGACGCGGTCTGCTCGCTCTTCCAGAGCAGGTAGCGCAGGCCGCTCGGAGCACGGAAGAACTCCGGGTCGATCGCACCGCGGTTGGCCGGGCACACGAACGGCCTGCGCGTCCGGTCCACGAAGCCACCCCAGTGCCTCTTCGACGTGGAGATGGAGATGCACATCCGGTGGTCCTTGGCGCCACGTGCCGGCGTCGCGTAGGCGTGCAGGAAGCGGCTCCCGAAGCGGGCGACCGTCGGCGCCCAGGTCCGGGCGACCCGGCGGTTCCCGACCTGTCGGGACAGCGCCCAGGCCGCGGGACGAGCCAGCCCCTCACCGACCACCCGCCAGGTCCTCAGGTCGGTCGACTTGATCACCGGCAGGTTCAGGTTCGCGATCGTCGTCGAGTAGGCGAAGTAGGTGTTGCCGTTCCGGACGATCGCCGGGTCGGGGAAGTCACCTCGGTAGAGCTGCCCCTGGACGAACCGGTCGCTGCCGATCGGGTTGCCCAGCCCGCCACGCGCCGATGCGGTGCCGATCGGCCCGAGCGCCGAGAGCAGGAGCGCCGTACCGAGCACGAATCCGAGCAGGACACGTGCACGTGCAGCTGACAAGAGGTGGCTCCCGGATGGCTCTGAGGCGTCCGAAAACTATCTCCCGGCTCGCGCCGGTCCGTACAGGTAACGAGGAAAACGTCTCAGGGGATCCAGTTGGGCCGGAGCGGGAACCCGCTGACGCCGTCCTCGTCCGTGCGCGTGGCGAGCACCTGGTGCAGCTGGATCTCGTTGCGCTCGAAGCCCATCCGGGAGCCGGCCATGTAGAGGCCCCAGACCCGCGCGGTGCCCTCGCCGACCTCGGCCACGCACTCGTCCCAGTGCTCCTTGAGGTTGGCCCCCCACCCGGCCAGCGTCATGGCGTAGTGGATCCGGAGGTTCTCCTCGTGCTGCACCTCGAGCCCAGCGTCCTGGGCCTTGGTGATGATCGTGCCGGAGCCGATCAGCTCGCCGTCGGGGAAGACGTAGCGGTCGATGAACGCACCCGTCTGGGTCGACTTGTTGTCCGGCCGGGTGATGGAGTGGTTCAGCAGCCGCCCACCCGGGACGAGCTTGTCGCGCAGGAAGCCGAAGTAGGCCGGGTAGTTGTCGACGCCGATGTGCTCGGTCAGCCCGATGGAGCTGACCGCGTCGAACCCGGTCTCCACGACGTCGCGGTAGTCCAGGTGGCGCACCTCGACCAGGTGGTCGAGGCCCTCGGCCTTGTTCTTCTCGGTGGCCCACTCGGCCTGCTCCCGCGAGAGGGTCACGCCGAGCCCGCGGACGCCGTACTCCTTGGCGGCGTGCCGCACCATGCCGCCCCAGCCGCAGCCCACGTCCAGCAGCCGCTGTCCGGGCTGGAGGTCGAGCTTGCGCGCGACGAGGTCGTACTTCGCGTGCTGCGCCTCCTCGAGGGTCTCCGACCCGGTCGGGTAGAGCGCGCAGGTGTAGGTCATCGACGGCCCGAGCACCATCTCGTAGAACCGGTTGGAGACGTCGTAGTGGTGCTGGATCACCTTGCCGTCGCGCTCCGGGGAGTGCCGGAAGCCCTCCACCATCCGGCGCCAGCGGGGCAGGTGCTCCTGCGGCGGAGGTGGCGGCGGAAGCATCTGGCTCAGGCCGATCGAGCGCATCAGGGTGAGTGCCTCGGCGGGCGACGGACGACGGAACCGCATCGCCCGCAGCAGCAGGAGCATGCCCTCGTAGGGGTCGCCCGGGTGTACGCCGACCAGGTCGAGGTCGCCCGAGACGTACGCACGGGACATGCCCAGGTCGCCCGGCGCCGTCACCAGGTAGGCGAGGCCGCGCTCGTTCTTGAGGTTCAGTCCCACGGGCGCGTCCTCGGGACCGTAGGTGCTCCCGTCGTACGCCGTGAACCTGATCGGTGCCGGTCCAGCCAGCAAGGTCTCGAAGATCTCCGCGAGGGTCAGCCTCGGGCTGCCCTGGGTGGAGGTCAGGTCCTTCATCTGCGTCATCTGCGTTGCACCGCCTTGTCGTAGAGGCTGGTCAGCCGATCGTGGGGGTCATAGCGCTTCTTCACCGACGCGAGGTTCGCGCCGTCGTAGAGCCGGTCGAAGGTTGCGGGGTCGTAGAAGGACTCGGAGTAGAGCGACTTGTGGCCATCGAGCTCGGAGACCTTGTCCTCGATCGCGCGGTTGAGGGGGCTGTTCGGGGCGTCCTCACCGACGGCCACTGCGCCCCAGAAACCGACGTTCACATACGTGCGCCCCGGTCGGAGTGGGTACGTCGGCCACGTGGCGTCGTCCCGGAGGCGCAGCGGGCACAGCCACACAGGCCGCATGCCGACCTTGTCGTCGAACCAGTCGAGGAACTCGCCGAGCCTCTCGACGGGAACCTCCACGTCCTGCACCACGCGCTCGTGCTGCGGCTGCCCGGTGCGGCGGTGGATCCGGTCCATGATCCCGAAGCGGTGGTCGAGCCCGACGAGCCGGTGGTAGGTGTCCGAACGACGCAGGCGGCGCGGCCAGATCCGGCGGACGACCGGGTGCTGGGCGCCGAACGCGCGGGAGCACCAGAACCAGTCCGTGTCCCAGCGCCAGAGGTAGTCGTAGGTCGTGAGCAGGTCGATCTCGCGCTGCTGGATCGAGCGCCAGTAGATCTCCTGGCCGGCGTAGTCGGATCCGTCGCCGGCGGCTCCGTCGACCCAACGCGCCAGGGTCAGGTAGTACTCGCCCGGCTCGAAGGCGGTGCCGTCCATCGCGTCGACGTGCTCCCCGTGCCACTCACCGGTGTCGGTGACGGTCGCGATCGCGTCCTGAAGCGCGGCGGTGTCGCTGAACCGCACGTGGCGCAGCGCGACGTGCGACCGCACCGGCTCGAGCTCGATGCGCAGCCGGGTGGCGTAGCCGAGCGAGCCGTAGGAGTTCGGGAAGGTCGCGAACAGCTCGGCGTGCTCGTTGTCCGGCCTCGCGGTGACCACCTCGCCGCCGCCGGTGAAGATGTCCATCTCCAGGACCGACTCGTGCGGGAGACCGCTGCGGAACGAGGTCGACTCGATGCCCAGGCCGGTGACCGCGCCACCGAGGGTGATGGTGCGCAGTTGGGGGACGACGAGCGGGATCAGGCCGTGCGGCAGGGTCGCGTCGACCAGATCCTCGTAGGTGCACATGCCCTGAACGTCGGCGGTCCGGGCGACCGGGTCGATCGCGACCACGCCGTCGAGGCCGGAGACGTCGAGACCGGCGGTGGCGAGCTCGTCACGTGGCCGGAACAGGTTGGAGGTGCGCTTGGCCAGCCGGACGGGTGACCCGGGCGCGATTGCGTCGTACGACGCCTGCAACCGTCGTACGGCTTCCTGGTGCTTTTCCGATCCGCGCAACTCGCTGTCCACCCCCGGCCTGGTTGCCCGCCACAACCACCCTTGCAGATATTGCATTCCCGATCCTGTCAGGACGGGCGGTGCGTGTCATGTGGCGCGCGTGTCCTGGACCACTCCAGTGGGGGTTCCTCGGTGCACGGGGATCCCGGTCCCGCCGAACTCGCGCACGATGTCGAGGTCCGTCGTGGCGATCTCACCCTCCGTGAGCACCACGACCGCCTCGATGCCCTTGGCTCCGCTTGCCAGGGCCATCGAGACCGCCACCCCGACCGCCGAGACCTGCAGGGACGGGAGGTCCACGGTCGCCGCCGCGTAGGTGCGGCCGTCGAGGTCGCGGAGCGCCGCGCCCTCGCTGGCCCTGGCGCGGGCGCGGGTCGCCTTGGCAAGTACGACGAGCTTGTTGTCCTCGGTTGGCAGCGAACTCACGACGGGAGTCTAGATCGAGGAACGTCGCCAGGGCCGCGGCCAGTGCCTCCGGGTTCTCCTCGGCCATGTGGTGGCCGGACTCGATCGGCCCGCCGTGCACGTCGACGCACCAGTCCTGCCAGATCGGCAGCGGATCACCACCAGGTGGAACCCGTGCGCGGATGCCCGTGGACGAGCAACACGGCTGGTCCGCTGCCGCCCTGCCGGACCCGCAGGCTGACCGGGCCGACCTCCACCATCGAGTCGCTGAAGTCCTCGAACACAGACGTCCTAGTGCTGGGCGCGCTGGGAGCGCGCGTGGTTGGAGCGTTCGGAGTCGCCGTTCGCACCCGACCGGGTGTACGGCTGGGTGTCCGGCTTGACGACGTGCGTGATCAGCACCGTGCCGACCCGGTTGCGCCGGCCCTTCGCCTCCTCTGCGGTGAAGCGCAGCCCGGCCACCTCGACGGTGGAGCCCGGGATCGGGACCTTGCCGAGGTACTTCGCCATCAGCCCGCCGACCGAGTCGACCTCGTCGTCCTCGATCGAGACGCCCACGATCTCGTCCAGGTCGTCGACCGGGAAGCGCGCGGCCACGCGGCGGGAGCCGTCCTCCAGCTCCTCGACGGACTCCTCCTCGGCGTCGAACTCGTCGGTGATCTCGCCGACGATCTCCTCGAGGATGTCCTCGATGGTGACGATGCCGGCCGTGCCGCCGTACTCGTCCACGACGACGGCGATGTGGCGTCGGTCTGCCTGCATCTCACGCAGCAGGTCATCCACCGGTTTGGAGTCGGGCACGAAGAGCGGTGGCCGCATCGTCGACTCGACGTGCTCGGTGTTCTGTGCTGCCTGACGGTCGAAGACGCGCTTGGCGACGTCCTTGAGGTAGGCGAAGCCCACGATGTCGTCGAGGTCCTCCCCCACCACCGGGATCCGGGAGAAGCCACTGCGCAGGAACAGCGACATGGCCTGGCGCAGGGTCTTGGTGCGCTCGATGTAGACGACGTCGGTGCGCGGGACCATCACCTCGCGCACGTAGGTGTCGCCGAGCTCGAAGACCGAGTGGATCATCTTGCTCTCGCCGGACTCGATCAGGCTGGAAGCCTCGGCGAGGTCGACCATCTCGCGCAGCTCGGCCTCGGAGGAGAACGGACCCTCGGAGAACCCCTTGCCGGGAGTGAGCGCGTTGCCGATCATGATGAGCAGCTTGGGCAGCGGACCGAGGATCCGGCCGAGCACGACGACGAGCCCGGCGGTGGCCAACGAGATCGCTTCGCTGCGCTGGCGACCGATCGTGCGGGGTCCGACGCCCACGATCACGAACAGCACGATGAACGTCAGTCCGATCGCGGCGAGCACCGAGGTCCACTTCTCGGGGCCGAGTACGTCGAGCACCATCGCCGTGGTCAGCACCACGGCCGCTGTCTCGGTCAGCAACCTCAGCACCAGCAGCGCGTTGAGGTGGTGGGCGGCGTCGTCGAGGAGGCGCAGCAGCCGGATCGCACCCGGTCGCTGCTCGTGGGCCAGCTCGAGCGCACGCGCCCGGGAGAACGCGGACAGCGCGGCCTCGATCGTGGTGAGCGCAGCGGCCAGCGTGACGAGGGCCACGACCAGCAGGATCAGGCCCGGACTGTCTCCGCTCATCTCTGGCTCACGCCTGTTCGGAGTGCGGTCGGTCGGCCTCGTGGCCGAGCCACTCCGCGAGCAGTCGCGCCTGGAGACCGAACATCTCCTGGTGCTCCCCCGGTTCGGCGTGGTCGTAGCCCAGGAGGTGCAGGATGCCGTGCACCGTGAGCATGTCGAGCTCGTCGGCGGTCGCGTGCCCGGCGGTCTTCGCCTGCTCCGCGGCCACGGTCGGGCAGAGCACGAGGTCGCCGAGGACGCCTTCCTCTGGCTCCTCGTTGACGAGCCCGGGACGCAGCTCGTCCATGGGGAAGGCGAGCACGTCTGTCGGCCCCTCCTTCTCCATCCACTTGGCGTTCAGCTCGGCGATGGTCTCCTCGTCGACGGCGGTCACGCACAGCTCCGCGAGCGGGTGGACTCGCATGCGGTCCATCACGAACCGGGCGAGGCGCTGGGTCCGGAGCTCGTCGATCTCGACGCCGGACTCGTTCTGGATCTCGATGGTCATCAGTGGGTCATCTGCGCTCGCGCTCGGCGTTGGCCCCGCGTCGCGCATCAGTGTGTTGTGCCGCGTCGTGGGCGTCGTACGCCTCGACGATCTTGCCGACCAGACGGTGTCGTACGACGTCCTGCGCGGTCAGTCGGTTGAACGACACGTCATCGATGCCGTCGAGGATGGCCTCGACCACTCGCAGGCCGCTCTTGATGCCGGTCGGGAGGTCGACCTGGGTGACGTCGCCGGTGACCACGATCTTTGAGCCGAAGCCCAGCCGGGTGAGGAACATCTTCATCTGCTCGGGCGAGGTGTTCTGCGCCTCGTCGAGGATGATGAACGCGTCATTCAGCGACCGACCACGCATGTATGCCAGCGGGGCGACCTCGATCGTCCCTGCCGCCAGCAGCTTGGGGATCGTCTCGGGGTCGAGCATGTCGTGGAGTGCGTCGTACAGCGGGCGCAGGTAGGGGTCGATCTTCTCGCTGAGCGTGCCGGGCAGGAAGCCGAGCCGTTCACCGGCCTCCACCGCGGGGCGGGTCAGGATGATCCGGTTGACCTTCTTGGCCTGCAGCGACTGCACGGCCTTGGCCATCGCGAGGTAGGTCTTGCCGGTGCCGGCGGGACCGATGCCGAAGACGACGGTGTGCTTGTCGATGGCGTCGACGTAGCGCTTCTGGTTCAGCGTCTTGGGGCGGATCGTGCGGCCACGGTTGGACAGGATGTTCAGCGACAGCACGTCCGCCGGACGTTCCGTGGTCTCCGCGCGCAGCATCGTGATGACCCGCTCGACGGTCTCGGTGGTCATGCCCTGGCCGGTGCGGATGATCGTCACCAGCTCGTCGAGCATGCGCTCGGCCAGCGCGATCTCGGCCGGTGCGCCGCGCAGCGTGATCTGGTTGCCGCGGACATGGAGGTCGGCCGCGAAGGCCTTCTCCAGAAGCGCGAGGTGCTCGTCACCGGGGCCGAGCAGCGACACCATGTTGATGCTGTTGGGCACCACCACGGTGTGCTGGGTCTCGTCCCGGGTGGTCCCAGCGGTGGATCGGGTGCCGTTGCCGACGGTGTCAGCCTTGCTGGTCTCAGTCATGGATGCCCCGGTGCGGGGCGGCCCTTCGTTGGGGGTACTGGAGGGTCAATGCTACGCAGCCGCTCGATACGGCGCATCCGGGTTCGCCGGAACCGGTCCGGACGACCTATGGACGGGTGACCAGCAGCAGACCCAGACACATCTCATCAGTGGTGCCCTCACCCCACATGACGTACTTGTCAGGCTGCCCCTCGAACGACGGCAGCTGGTCGCGCAGCTCCTGGGTGTGGCGGCAGGTCACCTTGATGGTGTCCATCGGCTTCAGCGACACCGGTTTGATCGGTCGGCTCCCCTGGTTGTCGAAGTCCCAGACGCGGATGTCCAGCAAGGTACGGGCGTCGGGCTTGCCCGGGTTGACCTCGATCTTGATGGACTTCCCGAGCAGGTGCATGTGCCCGGCCACGCCGCGGACCGTCTCCGGCTTCGCCACCATTCGTTCGCACGACTGCACCGGACCGGCCTTGATCTCGCCACAGAGGAGGTGCAAGAGGTCGGCGGTGGCTCCGGGGCCCTGGCCGAAGCGTTTCTTGACGTCCGCCAGCGCGGCGTCGCGGTCGCACAGTGGACCGTTCTTGTGCTCGGGCCGGCACGGCATCTCGACCGGGGCAGGGAGCAGCCGGGTCTCGAGCCCCTGGATCTTGTCGGACACGGGCGCGAGCCGCAGCTCGGCCGAGCTGCGGTCGGGTTTCTTCCCCACCAAAAGGTTGTAGTGGACCTGCATGATGACGCGCGAGCCCTTGTCGAACCGCGAGCCGAAGCCCTTGCCGTAGCGCTGTTCGCTGCCCCCGGGAGCCCAGGCACCCAGCCACGGTGCGTCGTCGATCTCGATGCCGCCGCCGCTCAGGCCGGAGTTGCCGAAGCAGGTCCAGCCCTGGCCGGGCGTATCGGCATCCTTCTGCTCGGCCTCGTCGACCAGCTCGGTGGGGACCCGGAACAGGATGACGTGGTGTACGACGTCCGGGTTGCCCGGCAGCACGTTGAAGCCGGTGATGAACTGGTCGGTCGGCACCTTCGGGTCGAGCAGGAAGCAGCGGTAGTCGTCAGTGCCGGTGCCCGTCGGCGCCGACGGCGTGTAGTCCTCCGGCATCTGCACGGTCACCCTGCGCTCGCCCGGCCGCAACGGTTTGTGCCGCACCGGCGCAGCTGCCGCTCCCTGGTCGTGCGTGTCGTGGGCCGCCTCGGGGGTGGCCTTCTTCGTCGTCTTGGGCTTGTCGGTGTGGTGGGAGTGGTCCTGCTCGCCCGTCGTACCGCAGGCCGACAGCAGGAGGGCCAGGGCGGCGGCGACCGCGAGCCCCGGCGTACGCCGAGACCTGGGGAAGCTCATCCGGGCGGCCAGGACATGGCGCGACCGCCGAGGACATGCATGTGGGCGTGGAAGACGGTCTGGTTGGCGGCTGCGCCGGTGTTGAAGACCAGCCGGTAGCCCTCGCCCAGCCCCTCGCTCTCGGCGATGGCACCACCGGCAACGAACATGTCGACTGCCGTGTCAGGCTCACCGGCCGCGAGCGACGCAGCGTCGGGGTAGTGACTGCGTGGGATGACCAGGACGTGCGTGGGCGCCTGCGGGTTCAGGTCGCGGAAGGCGACCGTCGTCGGGGACTCGTGAACCACCTCGGCATCGATGTCACCTGCGACTATCTTGCAGAACAGGCAGTCGTCGTCCGCGTCGCTCATGGGTCCAATATGCCTGATCGGGCCTCACGGCGTGTAAACCAACCGAACCAGCCGGGCGTCCAACTACCGTGACCCGCATCCTGCTCGCAGAGAACACTGGCCCGCCGGCCTTGGGGGTGCCCATCGACGCCGACTCCGCACTGGAGCAGCTGTACGACGAGCACTACGTCCGGCTGGTACGGCTGGCCGTCCTGCTGCTGGGTGACGTGGGTCGTGCCGAGGAGGTCGTGCAGGACTCGTTCGTCGCGATCTACCAGCGCTGGGACGACCTCGGTGACGCCAACGTGCCGGCGTACCTCCGGCAGACCGTGGTCAACCGCTCCCGCTCCGTGCTCCGGCACCTCAAGGTGGTGTCGCAGCATCCCTCCGAGATTCCTCCCGACGGGCCGGGGGCCGATCACGACGTCCTGCACGGCGCGCAACGGCGTGCGGTGATCGACGCGCTCGCCCGGCTCCCTCGTCGGCAGCGGGAGGTGCTCGCCCTGCGCTACTACCTCGACCTCTCCGAGCGGGAGATCGCCGAGACGCTGCGGATCAGCCAGGGCGCCGTCAAGAGCCACGCCTCGCGTGGGGCAGCCGCCCTGCGTCTACACCTGTCCCAGCTCCTCGAGGAGAACCCATGAGCACCCCACAGAACGACGACTTCGAGCTGCGCCGCCTGCTGGACGACGCCGTCTCCGACGTACGTCCCCAGGTCGGGACCGGCGAGATCCGTGCGCGAGCCAGGCGGCCCTCCGCCACCCGGTGGCTGCCGATCACGCTGGCCGCAGCCGTGGCGACGGTGGTGGTGATCGCCGGAGCCGGATGGCTGGCCAACCGCGAGCCCTCGGGTACGCCGGAGGCGGAGCCGGGGTCACCGGTCGACGAGCCGACCACCAGTCAGCGGCTGCGGGACCCCGGCCGAACGCTGACCGTCCCGGTCTACTACGTGGGCGAGACCGCCGCGGGACCCCGGTTGTTCGCCGAGTCGCACACGATCGACGGCGTCAGAGGGACCAGCCTCAACGCCGCCGTGCAGGAGGCCCTGGGCAAGCCGCCGCGCGACCCGGACTACCAGGCCTGGTCACCCGCGGACGGACTCGCGGCCGAGACGACCGCGAGCACCAGCAAGATCAGCATCGACCTCTCCGAGCCGATCCGGCGTCCAGTGGGCATGAATGAGGCGGCCGCCACGATGGCCCTGCAGTCGTTGGTGTGGACCGCCACCAAGGCGGCGGGAGCCCCGTTGCCTGTGCAGTTCACCGTGGACGACCAGCCCGTCGACGAGATCCTCGGCATCGACACGTCCTCGCCGATCGAGCGCGCCAGCGCCGACTCCGTGCTGTCCACGGTCTCGATCGATTCCCCGCTCGAGGACGACACCATGCCCACCGGCTTCAACGTCACCGGCCAGGCAGCCACCTTCGAGGCGAACGTCGTCTGGGAGCTCAAGCAGGGCGACACCGTCGTACGCAACGGCTTCACCACCGCCGAGCAGTGCTGCACCCTCGCGCCGTACACCTTCACCGTGACCGCACCCCCGGGCGAGTACACCCTCGTCGTGCACGACACCGACGAGTCCGACGGCGAAGGCATCGGGACCAGCGAGGACACGAAGCACATCACCGTGCACTAAGGCGGCTTGCCTTGTAGGTGCACCGGGCCAGAACCCGTAGGTGGTCGAGCAGCGAGCGAAGCGAGCGGACAGTCGAGACCACTCACCGGAAGCCGAAGGGCTCCGAAAAAGTCGAGAATTCCCTTCCACAGCAGGGGATTCTCGAGGAGAAACTGTCAGTGGTCGCTGGTTGAATTCACTCTATGACGACGACCCGGCCGGACCTCGACACCGCGGCAGCGGTGCTCACGTTCGCCCGGAACCGGCGCGCCGATGCGGACCGTGCCGAGGCCGACGTGCTGTACGCCGCAGTCACCTGGGCCGAGCAGCACCCACCGGAGTCGATCGACCTCGCGGCGACCTGGATTGCAGGCGGTGGTGACACCGGCCTCCCCCTCGCCGGTCCGGGTGCACCGCTGGTCGCGGAGTTCGCCATCGCGGAGTTCGCGCTCGCGATCGGCCGCTCCACCGACTCCGGACGCGCCTACCTCGCCGACGCGATCGAGCTGAAGTACCGCCTCAGGCGGCACTGGACCAGGGTGCAGAACGGTGAGGTTGCGGTGTGGCGGGCACGCCGGATCTCCCAAGCCACCCTCGGCCTCACAGCCGAGGCGGCGAGGTTCGTGGACGCCCAGGTCGCGCCGTTCGCGCACAAGATCGGCCCCGCCCAGCTCGACCGGCTCGTCGCCGAGGCGATCGCCCGGTTCATGCCCGACCACGCAGCCGAGGACGCCCAGAACGCGGCCGAGGGCCGGCACGTCTCGTTCCACCACGACCAGGTCTCCTTCAACGGCACCACCCACCTCGAAGGAGAGCTCGACCTGGCCGACGCCCTCGACCTCGACGCCGCCCTCACCCGAGGAGCCGAGACCCTCAAAGCCGCCGGGTCGACCGAGTCGCTCGACGTCCGCCGCGCGATGGCCGCCGGCGAGCTCGCCCGCCACCAGCTCGCCCTCGACCTCGAAAGGGCCCAGGACCGCCCGGCGGGCAAGGCCACCAAGCCGCGCCAAGTCGTCCTCTACGTCCACCTCTCCGAAGCCGCGGTCACCGGCACCGGCGCCTGCACCGACCACACCTGCGTCTTCCCCTGGTGCACCCGCCCCGCCCGTCGTACCGACTCCGAGCACTGCATCGCCCATGCCGACGGCGGCACCACCTGCTCCTGCAACATCGCACCCCTGTGCCGACGCCACCATCGCCTCAAAACACACTCGACCTGGACCTACACCACCCTCGAACCCGGCACCTTCCTGTGGTCCAGCCCCCACGGCTACCAGTTCCTCCGCGACCACACCGGCACCCTCGACGTCACCGGTGACCGACACCCTCGAGCGCCGACCGATCCGCCGCACTTCTAGCACTCAGTGATCCGGGAGCAGCGAAATCTTCTGCCAGATCTTCTGGGACATCTGGGCGGCCAGCGTCTCGATCTCGCTGACTGTGTGCAGTACGACGGCGTCGGACGTGCGCTCGGCACAGAGGGCAGCGGTCTTCGCGATCAGCGAAACCAGCTCGCTGCAGTAATCGAAGTAGTGGTGCAGGTCCTCCGCGTTCATGATCCTGCGCTCCGGGCTCGCTGACGTGGGCGTGTAGTCCGGGCGCGCTTGCTCCGGGTCCTTGTCGAGCTGGTGCATGTCCACCACGTGCGCCAGCGAACGCAGCCGGTGCAGCAGGTCGAGCAGCGCTCGACGTTCGAGCCGCTCGGGCATCGCCCACAGGAAGAACACTGCGATCGCCGCGAACACCACGTCGTTGATCAGGCTCTCCATCAACGGCACCCAGTCGAACGACTTCTCGGTCCCCTTGATGATCAGGTCGCGCAACGCGAAACCGAGGGCCCCGACGGCCAGCAGCACGATCACCAGGCTGGTGATCCGCGAGAACAACCGCACCTGCCTGCGCCGCGCCTTCGACTCCTCGAACCCGTCGTGGATCTCGGGAACCGCTGTGGCGAGCTCGGCGGCGACGTTGCCCAGCCGTCGGTCGGGGAAGCGGGCACGGATCCTGCCCTCGAGGCGACGCACCGTGTCCGCGACGTACTCCGACTCAAGACGTGGCCGCAGCTCGCTCACCTGCGACACGTTAGTGCCGTCCGTCAACCACCCAACAGTCCGTCGACGTTGGGCAGGTCCTGGAAGCACGTGAACGTTCCGGCTTCTCCGAACTCTCCAGCCGCCTTGAGGAAGCCGCCCCAGGCGGTTCGCGCGAGCGTTCCACCCACGCTGATCCGCCGCACCCCCAGCTGTGCCGCCTCCGCGACCGTGGTGAAGGGAGCGTTGATCAGCAGGTTCACCGGCTTGGGTGACACCGCGGCGATGATCGCCTCGACGTCCTCCATCTTCTCGAGTCGCGGGGCGTACAGGCAGTCGGCACCCGCATCCGAGTACGCCAGCAGCCGCCGGATCGTCTCGCCGATGTCGGGACGCCCGATGACGAAGCCCTCGGAGCGCCCGGTGAGGACGATCCCGGTGCCGCTCTCGTCGATCGCTTTGCGTGCGGCGCGGATACGCTCGACCGCAAGGGGGAAGTCGTACAGCGGATCAGCCTCGTCGCCGGTCGAGTCCTCGATCGAGAGCCCGGCGATGCCGGTGTCCGCGGCTCGCTTCACGTTCTCGGCGACGCCGGCCGGATCCACCGCGTAGCCGCCCTCGAAGTCAGCGTTCACCGGCACCTCCACGGCGCCGGCGATGACCCGCAGATGCTCGAGCGTCTGCTCGAGGGGGACCTGACCGTCCGCGAGACCGAAGGTCCAGGCCATCCCGGAACTCGTCGTGGCCAGCGCCTTGAAGCCCATCTGCTCCAAGGCCTTCGCGCTCCCCGCGTCCCACGGGTTCGGCATCACGAAGCAGCCGGAGGAGTGCAGGCTGTGGAAAGTGGCGATCGGATCGTTCTGGTCACTCATGCCATTACCTCGTCGACGGGACTCGTATCGCACTCTAGTCCGATCCAGCGGGTCGCATCAGCCCCAGCGCGAGGTCCGCGACAACAGGGCGGCAACGGCCGCGACGCCGGCCGTGGAGGTGCGCAGCACCGACTCCCCCATGCGTACGACGTGCGCGGCGCTGAGGGCGTCCAGCTCCTCGTCGCTGATCCCACCCTCGGGTCCGACCACGACCAGGATCGAGCCGACGCCGTCGAGCGAGAGCGAGGAGAGCGGGGCAGCAGCACCCTCATGGAGTACGACGGACAGGTCGGCCGCCTCGACGAGCGCCACGACCTCGGACAAGGCAGCCATCGGGGTGACCTCGGCAAACCAGGAGCGGCGGGCCTGCTTGCCCGCCTCACGCGAAGTGACCCGCCACTTGGCCAGGGACTTGGCCGCCCGCTCCCCTCGCCAGACGCCGACCGACCTGGCGGCTGCCCACGGCACGATCCGGTCCACCCCGACCTCGGTGAGCACCTCGACGGCGAGCTCCGCCCGGTCACCCTTGGGAATGGCCTGGACGACCGTCACGTGCGGAGGTGGTGCAGTGGTGAATGACACCGAGGAGACGGTCGCAGTGAGGGAGGACTTCAAGGTCTCGGTCACGACACACGTCGCTGCGGTGCCGGCTCCGTCGACCAGCACGACGTCCTCGCCGACACGAATCCGCCGGACCACGACGGCGTGCCGCGCCTCGTCGCCCTCGACGACCACGCTGTCACCGACGGCGACGCCGGTGACGGGGCCGAGGAAGACGGGCAGCGTCACCTACGGCTCATCGCGGGTTGAAGGCGTCCTTGAGCCGCCCGAACACCGACTTCTGCGGCGAGTGGATCCGGCCGTCCGGTGACTCCTCGTGCCGCAGCTTGGCCAGCGAGCGCAGCAGCTCCTGCTGCTCGTCGTCGAGACGTCCAGGTGTCTCGACGTCGACGGTGACGATCACGTCGCCGCGCACCTGCGAGCGCAGGTGCGGCACTCCGCGGCCGCGGAGGGTCGTCTCGGTGCCGGACTGCGTGCCAGGACTGATCTCGAGGTCGATCCACAGCTCCATGTCGGAGTCGGCCTCGGCGACATCGGCCTCGAGCAGGGGCAGCTGGATCGTCGTACCGAGTGCGGCTGCGGTCATCGGCACGGTCACGTGGCAGCGCAGGTCGGTGCCGTCGCGGGTGAACACCGGGTGGGTGGCGACATGGATCTCGACGTACAAGTCGCCAGCGGGACCGCCACCCGGGCCGACCTCACCCTCCTGGGCGAGCTGCACGCGCGTGCCGTTGTCCACGCCCGGCGGGATCTTCACGGTGATCGAGCGGCGCGAACGCACGCGCCCGTCGCCGGAGCACTCGCGGCACGGCTCCGGGATGATCTCGCCGAAGCCACGGCAGGCCGCACAGGGACGCAAGGTGCGGATCTCGCCGAGGAACGAACGCTGCACCTGCTGCACCTCGCCACGTCCGTGACAGGTCTCGCACGTCACCGGCCGCGATCCGGCCGCGGCGCCGCTGCCCTGGCAGACCGTGCACAGCACGGCAGTGTCGACCTTGAGCTCGCGGGTCACGCCGAACGCTGCTTCCGCGAGCTCGATCTCGAGGCGCACCAGCGCATCCTGCCCGCGGCGTTGGCGCGGACGCGGCCCACGGCCGGCCTGGCCGCCACCAGCCTGGCCGCCGAAGAAGGCGTCCATGATGTCGGTGAACGAGAAGCCCGCGCCCTGCCCGGCGCCGCCGCGCCCGAAGGGGTCGCCGCCGAGGTCGTACATCCGCCGCTTCTCGGGGTCCGCGAGCACCTCGTAGGCGGCCGAGACCTCCTTGAACCGCTCCTGGGTCGCCGGGTCGGGGTTCACGTCCGGGTGCAGCTGACGGGCAAGACGGCGGTAGGCCTTCTTGATCTCGTCGGCCTCGGCGTCCCGGGAGACACCGAGGATCTCGTAGGGGTCCTGGCTCACGTTGTGTCTTTCGGCTGGGGTTCAGGGGAATCTGGTGCTGGGTCAGGCTTGGTCGAGGATCGTGGAGACGTAGCGGGCAACGGCTCGGACGGCGGCCATCGAGCCTGGGTAGTCCATGCGTGTGGGTCCCACGATGCCAAGGGAACCCACGGCCTTCTCACCCGGGCCGTAGCCGGTCGCGACCACCGAGGTCGTGGCCAGCTCCTGGTAGGGACCTTCGTGGCCGATCCGCACGGTGATCGAGTCGGGCGACGTCGCCTCACCGAGCAGCTTGAGGAGTACGACGTGCTCCTCCAGCGCCTCGAGCATCGGCCTGATCGACAGGTCGAACCCGTCCCCGAACCGGGCGAGGTTGGCGGTGCCGCCCACGGCGACGCGCTCCTCGTAGCGCTCGTTGGACATCGCCTCGACCAGGGCCGCCGCGATCAGGGCCACCTGGGTGCGGTCGCCAGGACTGACCTGTTGGGCCAGCGTGCCCAGCGCGGCCGCCGCGTCGGTGATCCGCTCACCGACCGAGGCGTGCAGGAAGCGCGAGCGCAGCTCGGCCAGCGACTCCCCGTCGACCTCGACAGGGAGCTCGAGCACGCGCTGCTCCACGCGACCCGTGGACAGGATCAGCACGAGCAGCAGCCGCGTCGGAGCGAGCGCCACCAGCTCGATGTGGCGCACAGTGGACTGAGCCAGCGACGGGTACTGCACGATCGCGACCTGCTGGGTCAGCTGCGCGAGCACGCGCACGGAGCGCTGGATCACGTCGTCGAGGTCGTGCGCGCCCTCGAGGAAGGTCGAGATGGCGCGACGTTCCGCAGCCGTCATCGGCTTGATCTGGGTGAGCCGGTCCACGAAGAACCGGTAGCCCTTGTCGGTGGGGATCCGCCCCGCGCTCGTGTGCGGCTGGGCGATCAGCCCTTCCTCCTCCAGCGCGGCCATGTCGTTGCGGACGGTCGCCGGCGAGACACCGAGCTGGTGCCGCTCGACGAGCGCCTTGCTGCCCACTGGCTCGTTGGTCGAGACGTAGTCCTCGACGATCGCGCGCAGCACGGCGAGCTTGCGGTCCTCCTGCATCTCGCCTCCTTGGCGCTCGTGACGGACTCTGGCACTCAGTCATCCAGAGTGCCAATGCTACTAGGCAGACGTAGTCGTAGGCTCGCGCTCGTGTCTGACTTCACTGAGGTGGGTGAGCGCGTCTGGGTGGCGCGCTACGAGTGGTACGACGTCAACGTCACCGTGATCGAGGGTGGGGCGGGCCTGCTCGTGGTGGACACCCACGCCTCCACCAAGGCAGCCCTCGAGGTCATCGCGGACCTCCGACGGCTCTCCTCACGTCCGGTGGTCGGGATCGTCAACACCCACGACCACGTCGACCACGTCTTCGGGAATTTCGCGTTCCGCGAGGAGTTCGGCCCGGTCCCGATCACCGCGCACGAGGAGGCCGCCGCCCAGACGGTCCCGCACGGCGAGGACAAGCAGGCGTCCTCGGTCGCGCTCGGCCAGCATCGCGCCGAGGAGATCGCGGCGACGCCGATCGTGCCGGCCGACCACACGTTCTCCTCGGTCACCGCGATCGACCTCGGCGACCGTTCGGTCGAGCTGGTGCATCCCGGTCGCGGGCACACTGGCGGCGATCTCGTCGTACGCCTCGAGGACGCGAACGTGCTCCTGGCCGGCGACCTCGTCGAGGAGTCGGGCATGCCGTCGTACGGCGACGACTGCTTCCCGATGGAGTGGCCGCTCTCTCTCGACCTGGCGCTCAACCTGATCGGCCCGGACACCGTCGTCGTACCCGGCCATGGCACGCCCGTGGACCGGGACTTCGTCCAGGAGCAGCGGTCCTCGATCGGCGTGGTGGCCGAGACGATCCGTGATCTCGCGATGCGCGGCGTGCCACTGAACGAGGCGCTCGGAGCCACTCAGTGGCCCTACCCGAGCGAGCGGCTCGGCAACGCCGTCGCCCGCGCCTACGAGCAGCTCCCCCGCGACGCGAAACGCCTGCCGCTCCTTTGACTCTGCAGTCTCCGGGGGCTAGGGCATCACTGGTTGCTCGAACTCGAAGGTCAGGCCGAGCAGCCAGAGCAGCAACAGCACCACCGGCAGGTGGAACATGAACTGCAGGAACGTGAACCCGATCAGGTCGCGGGCGCGCAGCCCCAGCACCGCCAGCAGGGGCAGCATGAAGAACGGGTTGACGAGGTTGGGCAGTGCCTCGGCCGCGTTGTAGATCTGCACGGTCCAGCCGAGGTGCATGTTCACGTCGGTCGCGGACTGCATCACGTACGGCGCCTCGACCAGCCACTTGCCACCACCGGACGGCACCAGGATGCCGAGGATCGCGGTGTAGATCGCCACCACGATGGGGAAACCGCCACCCCCGCCGATGTCGGTGAAGAACTCGGCCAGCCGGTCGGAGACGGAGATCCCACCCCGTCCTGTCGCGCGGGTCAGCACGGCGGCCATGGCGGCGTACAACGGATATTGCACCAGCACTCCCGCTGTGGTGGGCACCGCCTTCATGGTCGCGTCGAGGAAGCCTCGCGGGGTGCCGTGCAGCACCAGGCCGAGGATGACGAACACCAGCAGGTAGGTGTCCAGGCTGCTGATCACCGTCAGGAACGGGTTGTCGACGAACTGGTAGATCAGCCACAACAAGGTGAGCAGGCCGACGAAGGCCGGCAGGATCGGCGAGCGCTCGAGCCACTCTCCCGGCCGGGTGGCGGGCTCGGGCTTGGCGACCGTGTCGTCGAGGTCGACCCCCATCGCCTCCGCGGTCCGGATCGCCTTGCCGCTGGGCGCCGAGAACCAGGAGATCGCAACGGTCAGGGCAATCAGCACTGCGGCCATGAGCAGTGACTGCCAGGTGAGGATGGTCTCGCCGAAGTCGAGGACACCGGTGATCTCGAGCAGCTCCGGGGGCAGGGACTCTGGCGTGGCCTGGAGCTGGGCTGCGGACGACGAGAGCCCCAGGGCCCACACGGCTCCGAGGCCCATGTACGCCGCAGCGCCGATCGCGCGGTAGTCCACCTCGAGGTCGGACCGGCGCGCGATGGCCCGCGCCAGCAGCCCGCTGAAGACCAGGCTCAGTCCCCAGTTGAGCATGGAGACCGAGCACGCGATCAAGGACACGAACGCGACCGCCCCGCGTGGCGTCGACGGGACCTGGGCGATGCGTTCGATGGCCTTCGCGGCCGGTGGCGACGTCGCGACGATGTACCCGGACAGCACCACCATCGCCATCTGGAGCGTGAACTCGGCCAGGTCCCAGAAGCCGCCGCCGAAGGCTCCGGCGACCGCCTCGGGGGTGGAACCATTGATGAGTGCGGCCGCCGCCACCACGACGATGCCGATCAGGGCGAAGACGTAGGCGTCAGGGAACCACCTTTCGGTCCAGCCGGCGAGGCGTTGGGCGAACCGGGCGAGCCCGCCCTCCTGGACGTCTGGTGTCGCGGTGGCCGACATGACTCCCCTTCCCGAGAAAGTGAGTCCACGCTAGGGCCGGGTCCGTTCGGCGGCTAGACCGCCCCGCTGTCATCTCATCCGTGGGCGATGTCCGCTCCAGTGGCGCCCGCCGTGCCAGGCACGCCTCGACAGGCAGAACCAGAGCAGCAGCCCGAACAGCAGGAAGGGCAGCTTGGTGATCACGGTGATCGCGACGATCAGGAAGATCACCGGCAGGAACGGAAGACCTCTCAGGCCCCCACGACGTCCCGGCCCGACGCCGGTGCGGGCGGGCGTCGTACTGGAGCGCACGGGAAGGTCGGCGAAGACCGGAGCGAGGTCGCTTCGTGTCTTCGCCGACCACACCGCGTCGCTGCGCTCATCGAACTCGTCCTTGGTGAGCCGCCCGACGGCGTACTGCTCGCCGAGCTGGTCCACCGCCGTTTCACGGTCGGCGTCGGAGAGGCGCAGCGGGTCCATCACTCCTCCTCGTACGAGCCGGAGCCGGAGTCGGAGTCGGAGTCGTCAGGTCCCTCCGCGAGCAGCCCGTAGAGCCGCCGCCGGGTGTCCCCGAGGATCTCGATGGCCTTCTCGCGCTGGTCCGGCGTGCCGGTGGTCGCGACCTGGATGATCGCGCCGACGGTCTGGCCGATGACCTGCTTGAAGTTGAGTGCCTCGTCGTCGTCCTCCTCCTCGGCGAAGGGCGCCCACACGGCCGCCATCTCCTCGGGGTGTTCCTGGACGTACGCCGTGCCGGCCTCGGTGAGCTGGACGGCCTTGCGGCCGGTGGGCGCGTCCTCGACGAGCCCCTCGTCCTCCAGCTGGGCGATGGTCGGGTAGACCGAGCCGGGGCTGGGCTTCCACACCCCGTCGGTCCGCTCAGCGATCTGCTGGATGACCTGGTAGCCGTTCACCGGCTCCTCGGAGGTGTGCAGGACGTCGAGGATGGCCGAGCGCACGTCGCCCCGGCGTACCCGTGCGCGACGTCTGCCCCCGCGACCGGCGCCGCCGGCGAACTCGGGGCCGAACATCTGCGCGACCCACGGCGGCGGACCGCCCATCGGGCCGCCCCAGGGGCCGTCCCACGGACCGTGGCCATGGCCGCCGTGTCGTCGCCCTCGTCCGCCGCGCTGGCGGCGGGTCGGTTCAAAATCTGGTGTCCACATTGCGTGTCCCATGTCGAGACCTCCCTTCATGCTGGTGTCGGGCCCTCCGCTCTGTTGGGGGCTCGCCGACACAGTCTCGATATGTTGACGATATATCGCGAACGGTCGGAAGGCAAGTGGCAATTCTCGATAATCCGGAGCGGATGGACCCTGCGCGACGGCTGCCGAGGGTCCGAACGCTCCGGACTATCCGGTTTCGGGCGCGCCAACCGGGGAGCCGGCCCCCTCTCGCCCTAGCGTTGCCGGGTGGCCACTTCCCCGAACGACCGCTACGGCTCCGACGTCCTCGCCAGCGACTGGCGTACGCCGAAGAACGGGCGGGCGGTGGAGATCGACGCCGACCTCGGGCTGGTCGTGGAGGAGGTGACCACCGACTGGTGCGGCGAGATCGTGCAGGTCGAGCGAGACCTCGGCACGCTGACGCTCGAGGACCGACGCGAGAAGCGGCGCACGTTCCCGCTCGGGCCTGGGTTCTTGCTCGAGGGTCGTCCGGTCGTCCTCGTGGCTCCCACCCGACAGGGCCCGGTGGCGGCGACGCGTACGGCGTCAGGGTCGGTGGCCGTCCACGGGGTCAAGGCGCGCGTCGCCCGGGCCAGCCGGATCTTCGTCGAGGGGCGTCACGACGCCGAGCTCGTCGAGAAGGTGTGGGGCGACGACCTGCGGATCGAAGGCGTCGTCGTGGAGTACCTCGAGGGGGTGGACGACCTCGGCGAGAAGCTGCGCGACTTCGGTCCGGGGCCCGCGCGCCGGGTCGGCGTACTCGTGGACCACCTGGTGGCCGGCTCGAAGGAGAGCCGGATCGCGCAGGCGGTCGCGAAGTCACCGGAGGGCAAGCACGTCCTGATCGTCGGCCACCCGTTCGTCGACATCTGGGCCGCGGTGAAGCCGGCGCGACTCGGCAAGAAGGCGTGGCCGCAGATCCCGCGCAACATCGAGTGGAAGCACGGTGTCTGCCAGAGCTTCGGCTGGCCGCACCGCGACCAGGCCGACATCGCCCGCGCGTGGAAGCACATCCTCGGCGGCGTGCGCGGGTTCCAGGACCTCGACCCCGCGCTGCTCGGCCCGGTCGAGCAGCTGATCGACTTCGTCACCGAGCCCGAGGGCTGAGCTCAGCTGGCCCTGCGGAGGGCCTCCCGGATCGCTGCCCTCAGCTCCGTCGCGGTGATCTCGAAGGCGGCGAGGGTGTCGCGCACCACCGGGTCTCCCCCGCGCACCAGCCCGAGCAGGATGTGCTCGGTCCCGATGTAGTTGTGCCGCAGGAGGATCGCCTCACGTAGCGACAACTCGAGTGCCTTCTTCGACTCGCGTGAGAACCGTGGTCGGCCGCGCCTGCGTCCTTCGCCCGAGCCGCGTCCGATGCGCCGCAGCACTTCGTGCAGATCGATCCCGATGGTCGCCAGCGCCTCTGCGTCCTCGTCCCCGAGCCCGTCCAGGTAGCGACTCCGGCGGTCCTCGAGAGTTGCGCGGAGCTTGCCGGGCGGGGCGCCGAGGTCTGTGAGCACCTGCACGGCCAGGTTGTCGCCGTGGTCCACGAGGGCGACGAGCAAGTGCTCGGGCCGGACGTGGCTGGCGCGAGCCTCGGCCGCCACATCCGCCGCCTGCTCGACCACGCGTCTGGCCGGCTTGGTGAACCTCTCGAACATCTCAGTCCCCTCAGTCTCTGCGGTACTTCTTGTGCACGGCCTGCCGGCTGACCTCGAGTGCCTCGCCGATCTCCTGCCACGACCAGCCCTGCTCCCGCGCTCGTCGTACCTGCACCCGCTCGAGCTCCTCGAGCAGACGCCGCAGCGCCCGGACGGCGCGCAGGCCGACCTTGGGATCCGCTGCACTGGCGGCGGTGGCGAGATCTGACTCCGTGGTCATGGGTGTCAATTTAGGTTGACACAGGGGTCTTGTCAACCAGAGTTGACGGAGGGGACAAAGCGGATGGGGTTGTCGGCTGATCCCTGACGTTGTGGGCCGAAGTATCGGCCGACAACGTCAGGTTTCCCCGGTCGACCGGGGAAACCTGCACCCCTACTCGACCAACCCGCGCACGACCGCATCAGCAAGCAGGCGGCCCCGGCGGGTGAGGACGAGCCTGTCCTGCTCGAGCACGCCGAGCTCCCGGGCCACGACGTCTTCGACCCGGCCCATGTCCACGAGGTCCAGGGGGAGGCCGTTGCGCAGCCGGATCTCCAGCAGCACGCGTTCGAGGTTTCGGGTGTCCTCGTCGAGCACCTCGCCGTCCTGGGCCGGCGACTCCCCCGCATCGATCCTGGCGGCGTACGCGCTCGGATGCTTGACGTTCCACCACCGCTCGCCCGCGACGTGCGAGTGCGCGCCCGGGCCGAGGCCCCACCAGCTCGCGCTGGTCCAGTACAGCTCGTTGTGGCGACACCGGGCCGCCTCGTCACGAGCCCAGTTGGAGACCTCGTACCACTGCAGGCCGGCAGCGTTGAAGGCGTCGTCGGCGACGACGTACTTCTCGGCGAGGTCGTCCTCGTCCGGCGCGGCGATCACCCCGGTGCGCACCTGGCGAGCGAGGCGGGTGCCCTCCTCCACGATCAGGGAGTACGCCGACACGTGATCCGGCTCGCAGGCCAGGGCCGCCTCGACGGAGGTCCGCCAGTCGGCGATCGACTCCCCCGGCGTCCCGTAGATCAGGTCGAGGCTCACCTGCTCGAAGCCGGCCTCCCGCGCCCAGGCAACGGCCCGCTCGACGTTGGCCGGGTCGTGGGTGCGCTCGAGGACCTGCAGCACGTGCGGCACCGCCGACTGCATCCCGAACGAGATGCGGTTGAAGCCGCCCGCGCGCAGTGTCGCCAGGCTCTCGGCGGTGACGCTGTCGGGGTTGGCCTCGGTGGTCGCCTCGACGTCCGAGGCCAGGCCGAAGGTCGAGTCGATCGCAGCGAGGACCCGGGTCAGGTCGTCCGCGGGCAGCAAGGTCGGCGTGCCGCCGCCGAAGAACACGGTCGCTGCCTCCGGCCGGTCCGGGCCGAGCACCGTCCCGGCGTACTCGATCTCCGCGACCACATGCCCGGCGTACGCCGCCTGGGAGCCGCCGCCACCCAGCTCGGTGGCGGTGTAGGTGTTGAAGTCGCAGTAGCCGCAGCGGACCGCACAGAAGGGGACGTGCACGTAGACGCCGAAGGGCACTCCGGCCGGGGCAGCAGGCACCCCACCAGTGTCACACCGGGCGCTCAAGGGCTGCTCGGGGGCTGGATCGCGGGGGTAACTTCTGAGTCAACGAAAGGACTCCCTCATGTCGACTCTCGGAAAATCGACTCGAAACCTGGTCACGGTCGCTCTCGTCGCCGGGCTGGCGATCGCCAGTCCCTCCCCCGCCACGGCATCACCGGACGACGGGGCCCGCCGACCCATCGGGCCACAGCGGATCAACCTCCCCGACGGGTTCCGGCCCGAGGGCATCGCCATCGGCAAGCGGCCGTTCGCCTATCTCGGCTCGCTGGCCGACGGTGACATCTACCGCGCCAACGTGCGCACCGGTGCCGGACGGGTGATCAGCCAGGGCGACAACACTCCGGCGGTCGGCCTGAAGCTGGGCCCCAAGGGTCGCCTGTGGGTCGCCGGCGGTGCCGGCGGCGACGCCAAGGTCGTGAGCACCCGCACTGGACGGACCCTGGCCACCTACGACCTCATCGGTGCGACGACCGGACCCACGTTCGTCAACGACGTCGTGCTGCGCAAGCGAGCCGCGTGGTTCACCGACGCCCAGCGCCCGGTCCTCTACAAGGTCTCGACGCTCAAGGGCCGGCCCGCGCAGGCACGGGTCCGCACGGTTCCGCTCACCGGCGCGTGGAACCAGGTCCCCAACGAGTTCAACGCCAACGGCATCAGCACCACCCCCGACGGCCGCGCCCTGCTGGTCGTCCAGTCAGTCACCGGCAAGCTGTTCCGGGTCAACCCGCGCACCGGTGGGGCGACCGTGGTGGGGCTCGGCGGTTACGCGCTGACCAACGGTGACGGGTTGCTGCGCCAGGGGCGCAAGCTCTTCGTGGTCCAGAACCAGCTCAACAAGGTAGCGGTGCTGCGCCTGACCAAGCGCGGCAAGTTCGGACGACTCGTCCGCACGATCCAATCCGCCGGGTTCGACGTGCCGACGACCATCGCCAGGCTCGGTTCCTCGCTGTACCTGCCGAACGCACGGTTCAGCACCACGCCGACTCCGACGACGGACTACTGGATCACCCGGGTGCGCTGATCACACAGGAACGTTGAGCGTGGCGACGTACCCGTCGTCGTTGCTGCCCGTGACCTTGGCCATCTGCAGCGAGTATCCGTCGCTGAAGACGTTGTCGGTGTCCAGCGACGTCTGCGAGAGGTTGCCGACGCTGTCGTCGTACCCATCGGCCTCGTAGACCGTGGCGCAGACGTCCTCGGGCAGCGCCATCTGCGAGGTGCGCAGCTTGTTGGAGCCGCTCGTCGCGTCGTCCAGACTCGGGTAGACCTCGAAGTGCACGTGCGGCCATCGACCCGAGTACGCCGCCGGGAAGATGCTCGTGAACTCGACGACGCCCTCCGCGTCCGTCGCCTGTACGCCGCGCAGGTAGTTCTCGTCCTCCACGCCTTTCGAGTACATCGAGTAGCGGCCCTCCCGGTCGCAGTGCCACAGGTAGACGGCCGCCCCGGTGAGGACCGTCGCGTCGTCGCCGTCGAGGTCGTAGACCTTCATCCTGATCGTCAACGGCACGCCTTCGGCCACCCCGGAGGCCGACCCGAAGCTGCCGGTGATGTCGCTGCGTACGACGCCGCTCTCGCTGAGCACGTCGACGCCGTTGGAGCCGTCTGCTGGAAACGGGCCCCCGGTCTCCTCGGGGATCTCGCCGTCGGCGACGGAGATGCCCTCGTCTCCGGTCTCGTCGTCGGTTCCGCAGCCGGCGATCGCGACCGCGCCGACGCCGCCGAACAGCGCGAGCAGTCCCCGCCGGCCCAGGCCGCGCTGGACGATCATCGGGAGGTCGTGGGAAAGACCGCGGTCGTGGTCGTGCAGCTCGCCGACCTCGTGGGAGTGCTGGGTGCTCATGCCCACGACGTTAGGCACCGCGCCTGTGCACGAACTGTGACTAGGCGTAGAGTTTGTCGATCATCCCGGCGTAGTTGCCCTCCACGACGTTGCGCTTCACCTTCATCGACGGGGTCAGCTCGCCCGACTCGACGGTGAGGTCGTGGTCGAGGAGCTCGAACTTCTTGATGGTCTCCCAGCGGTTGAGCTGCGCGTTCAGCTGGTCGACGTACCCCTGCACCAGTTCGCGGGTCTTGTCGTCGGCGACGATCTCCTCGTAGGGCTTGCCGCCCAGGCCGTTCTCCGCGGCCCAGCCGGCGATGGCGTCAGGGTCGAGGGTGACCAGGGCGACCACGTAGTTGCGCTCGCTGCCGAAGACCATGAACTGGCTGGCGTAGGGGCACACGGCCTTGAACTTCGCCTCGATCGCCGGTGGGGCGATGTACTTGCCGCCGGAGGTCTTGAACAGCTCCTTGATGCGGCCGGTGATCGTCAGGAAGCCCTCGGAGTCGAGCGCACCCTTGTCGCCCGTACGCAGCCAGCCGTCCTCGGTGAGCGTGGCCGAGGTCTCCTCCGGCATGTTGTGGTAGCCGTCCATGATGCCGGGGCCGGCGATCTGGATCTCGTCACCCTCGCCCAGGCGCACGCGGCTGCCGGGTACGACGGGCCCGACCGTGCCGAACTTGTAGTTGTCGGGGTGGTTCACGAACGAGCCGGCCGACGACTCGGTCAGCCCGTAGCCCTCGAGGATCAGGATGCCGGCAGCGTGGAACCACTCGGCGATGTCGCGGTTGAGCGCGGCCGCACCGGAGATGAAGAACCGCACCCGTCCGCCGAAGCGGTCACGGATCTTGGAGAAGACGAGCTTGTCGAACAGGCCGTGCTGGAGCTTGAGCGGGAGGGGCACGGACTTGCCCTCGCGCTTGAGCTGATCGACCTTGCGGCCGACCTCGAAGGCCTTGAGGAAGATCTTCTCCTTCGCGCCCCCCTCGGCGGCCTGCATCGTCACGATGCGGGCGTGGGCCTTCTCGAAGATGCGCGGGGCCGCGCCCATGAAGGTCGGCTTCACGATCGCGAGGTTCTCGATGATCTTGTCCACGCGGCCGTCGACGGCGGTGGAGAAACCACACGCCAGCTGGGTGGAGAGCAGCACCTTGCCGAAGGAGTGCGCCATCGGCAGCCACAGGAACTGCAGGTCGTCCTCGCTCAGGATCTGCTGGGCCTGGATCGCTGCGCCCTCGTAGGTCCACGAGGAGTGGCGCAGCCGCACGCCCTTGGGCCGGCCCGTCGTCCCGGAGGTGTAGATCAGGGTGGCGAGGTGGTCGGGCTGGACCGAGTCGATGGCCGCGTTGACCGCCTCGGCGTTGTCCGCGAGGTGCTTCTCGCCCAGGGCGCTGAGGTCGTCCAGGCTGATCACCCAGTCACCGTCGGTGGCACCGTCGAAGACCACCACCTTCTCCAGGTGGGGAAGCTCGGACTTGTGCTTGCGCAGCTTCGCGACCTGCTCGTCGTCCTCGGCGAAGACCACGTGGCACTCGGAGTCGGCCAGGATGTAGGAGACGTCCTCAGCCATGGTCGAGGGATAGACCGTCGTCGTGGCGCCGCCGGCACACATGATCGCGAGGTCGGCGAAGATCCACTCGACGCGGGTGCCGGAGGCGATGCCGACGCGCTGCTCGGAGCCGATGCCGAGCGCGAGGAGCCCCGCGGCGATCTTCTGGACCTTCTCGCCGGTCTCCTTCCAGGTCACCGATGTCCAGGGCTCTCCGTCCTTCTCCGGGTAGCGGTAGGCCTCCCGGTCCGGGCTCTTGGCGACCCGGTCGCGGAACTGCACGGCAACGTTCGCCGGGCGGTTCTCGATGAACGAGGTGTCGGTGTTGACGGGCGACATGAGGTGCTCCTGGTTGGGCTGTGCGCGTCCGGAGGACGAACCGGGTGGAGGGGTGACTGGTACGTAACTTAGATCACAGGAGGCGTCCTGACACCCCCGGCCCGCGACTTGGTGGACGCGAACAACCACGAAAAACACAAGTCATTTAGTAGACTAAGGGTGTGGACCTGCTGCAGACCCCCCTCCCGACGCTGGACGACCCTCGGGTTGTCGTGCCCGCGCCGGGTGTCGGCCCCGGGAACTGGTCTGGAGCCGCCTCTGCCGTCATCGTCGACGGCGTCATCTACCTCGCCTACCGCGTGCGTCGGCCGCTCCCCGACGGACGCGGCATCGCCACAGTGGTCGCCAGGTCCGAGGACGGCCTGCTCTTCGAGCCCGTGTGCGAGGTCTTCCGTGACGAGTTCGGCGCCGAGTCCTTCGAGCGCCCCGTGATCGTGCAGCGTCCCGAGGGCGGCTGGCGGCTCTACCTCTCGTGCGCCACCCCTGGTTCCAAGCACTGGTGGATCGAGGCCCTCGACGCCGACCGCCCCGAGGACCTGCCCACCGGCCGGCGCACGGTCGTGCTTCCCGGCGACGCCCAGGTCGCCGTCAAGGACCCGGTCATCACCGAGCGCGACGGCCAGTGGGAGATGTGGCTGTGCGAGCACCCGCTGAGCGAGCCCGGCGAAGAGGACCGCATGTCCACGTCGTACCTCACCAGCAGCGACGGGCTTGCCTGGACGCGTCACGGAACCGTGCTCGCGCCCACTCCGGGCACCTGGCACGCACGCGGAGTGCGGGTCACCGCAGTGCTCTCCCACGACCCCCTCGTCGTGCTGTACGACGGACGCCCGACCGCTGAGGACAACTGGCACGAGACGACCTCGGTCGCCCGATGCGACGCGACGGGCCAGCTGCACCCCGACCCGGATGCCCCGGTGCTGCGGTCTCCCGACTCCGACGGCGCCCTTCGCTACGCGACCGCCGTACGCCTGCACGACGGGTCGACCCGGTTCTACTTCGAGCTGGCCCGGCCCGACGGGGCCCATGATCTCGTCACGACGCTGAGTTCCGCGTAGCCGCACTGCGGCGGCTCTCGAACGAGCTCCCCTCGCGGTAGGTGCGCCACTGGTCGAACGACTCCCCGGTGATCTCCTCGAGCAGCGAGATGTCGTCGAGGTGCGGCGCCAGCAGCGCCTCGCGATGTTCGGGGGCCAGCTTGGGACGCGACGGGTCACCGCCCTTGTGCAGCTGGCTGATCAACGGCTTGCTGACCGCCCGCCAGACCTGGGGCGGCAGGAACTGCCCCACGGTGGCGCCCGCCCGGATGACCGGACCCACCGTCCGTGCCCGCACGCCGTCTCGCACGAACACCCGCGAGTTGTCCGACGGGATCGTGTCGATCTCGGCGCCTTCGACCCCCAGGAAGTCGAAGACCCGGTTGAGCGTGACGTCAGGACTGTCCACGAGCTCGCGGTAGCGCAGGAGCAGCACCTGCTCGCGGGGGAAGTGGTCGAACAGGTCCACGAGCTGCCGGCCGTACATCCCCAGGCTCGAGTAGTGCCAGATCGGCGCCCACCCGGCATCGATTCGCTGCTGCTCGCGAGCCACCGCCTCGACGATGTCGGCCTCCGGCTCCAGACCGTCCATCCACAGGTGCATCCAGTTCGAGTACGCGCGGTCCACGGGGTCGCGCAGCACCGCGATCAGCTTCGCGTCCGGGCGGTCTGCCGTGATCCGGCGACGGGCGTCGCGGTTGTAGAGGTAGAACGGCGTGCTCTCCCCGCGCAACGTGCCCTTGGGCGCGCGGTCGAAGAGCTCGAGGTAGCGCTCCCGCTGCCAGACCCACTCCTGGTTGCTGTGCGCGTCGCCGGGGCCCTTGTACGCCGGGGGCGGGGAGTCGCCGCACATGTAGTACTTCGGTTCCTTGATCCGGCTCAGGAACAGGTGTGGGTGCACTGCCAGCGCGGCATGCAGCGCGCTGGTGCCGGCCTTGGGCGCGCCGATCAGGAAGAAGTCAGGCGGTCGACGGCTCATGGATCTAAGTCTATAGACCTTATCGGCATTATGCCCGCTGATCTACGAACCGGTCCACCCTGCGGCGGGCGACCGCGGCCAGGTCGTCGATCTTGAGCAGCTCAGGCAGCAGGGAGTGGTCGAGCATCAGGGCCCGGAACATCGTGGACACGGTCACTCCGTGGCCGGGCTGGTGTACGACGGTGAGGTCGTCGCCGGCCTGCAGCTCACCCTCCTGGACGACCCGCAGATAGGGGCCGGGGCGCCCGACCGAAGCGAACCTCCTCACCCACGCGCGGTCGTCGAAGCCGTTGAGACGTTGCCAGTTCTTGAAGTCGTTGCACGGGGTGCGCACCATCGCGACCTCGAAGGTGGCCGAGCCGACCCGCCACCGCTCCCCCACCTCGGACTCGTTGACGTCGATTCCGCGCGTGGTCAGGTTCTCGCCGAACTGGCCGTCGCGAATCTCGCGGCCGAGCTCGCCCTCCCACCAGTCGAGGTCCTCGCGGGCGAACGCGTAGACGGCCTGGTCGATGCCGCCGTGGTGCACCGTGTCGGAGACCTGGTCCCCCTCGAGGCCGCGCCTGCCCACGACGACGAGACCGGTCACAGCCTGCTTGTCGATGGAGGTCCGCCCGATCCCGGCCCACGCGAACTCACGCGGCGTGCCGACGTTGATCGAGACCACCTGCGCCATGCGGCGATTCTCTCAGCTTGCGGGTCGCAGCAGGATGGTCCAGGCAGTCGCAGTGCTGGCCGTGGCGTTCGCCGTGGCTGTCCGTCCGCCCGTGGTCGCCGGTGTGCCAGCGGTGAGCGCTGTGTCGAGGTCGGTGAGCAGGCTACTGACGCGACCACCACCGGATCCTGACGTCGTTGCCCTGCTGGTCTCCCCGCTCGGCACCGTCCATCCGGTCGTGGCGCTGTTCTTGTCCGACCAGTAGGAGACCCGCCGCGCACCGGCCGTGCCGTTGGCGACCGTGGGGGTGGTGTGTGCAGGCGTGGTCCCCGGCTCGCCCTCCCCGGTGATGCTGGCCACCGGGTTGGTCTGGTTGGTACCTCGGTAGGCCGCGAGAGTGACTGCGACCTTGGTGAAGGTGGTGCCGCTTCCGAGTTGGACCGTGCTGCCTGCGTCTCCATCTGTGGCCACCTTTCGCCAGACGGTGGTCGCGGTTGTCCCGTCGACCACGCGGCCGATCTGCGTCCACCCGGCTCCGGGTCCGGTCAGCGTGCTTGTGCTCCCCTGCGAGGCGAACAGCAGCAAGGCGTCACCGGTCACGACCGATCCCGGCACCTGCACGGTGAACGCCGTGCTGTTGGCGTTGCGGGTCGCCTGCCCGACGAACGTGATCGGGGTCGGCACCGGTGGCACGTCCCCCACCACGACCGTGTGCGTGACGCTGTCGGTCGCCTCGTCGTCGTCGGTCACGGTCAGCTCGACCTGGTAGCTGCCGGGCTCGTCGTAGGTGTGCTCCGGCGTCGCCTCGGCCCCGGTGTCACCGTCGCCGAACTCCCACGCATAGGACTGGATGCTGTCCTCGGCGTCGGTCGAGGTGGAGCCGTCGAACGTGCAGACCAGCTCCTCGCAGTTCCAGGTGAAGGCGGCTTCCGGCGGCTCGTTGCCCGGAGGCGGTGGCGGTGCCGCAGGCTTCAGCAGGACGGTCCACGCGGTGGCTGTGCTGGAGGTCGCGTTCGCGCGTCCGATCAGGCCACCGGTCGTGGCCGGGGAACCCGCGGCCAGCTCCGACGCCGAGTCGGTGAGCAGGGTGCCGACCCGGCCACCACCGCTGCCGAACGTGGTCCCGCGGACGGTGTCCGCCGCGGGAGCCGTCCAGCTCGTGGTCGCGCTGGTCTTGTCCGACCAGAACGAGACCCGCCAGGCTCCATCGACGGTGTTGTTGACGAGCGGGCTGGTGTGGGACGCGGTGCTGCCGGGCTCGGGCAGTCCGGCGATCGTGGCCACCGGCGCGCTCGTGTCGGTGCCGCGGTAGGCCGCGAGCGTGATTCCGACCTTGGTGTAGGTGGTGCCGGTGTTGAGACTGACCGTCGCGCCGGCGTCGCCCGCGGTGGCCACCTTGCGCCAGACCGTGGTGGCATGGCTGCCGTCGACGACCCGGCCGGCCTGGGTCCAGCCGGCGCCGGGGCTGCCGAGGCTCGTCGTACTCCCCTGGGCGGCGAACAGCAGCAACGCGTCACCGGCCTGGGTCGCGGCCGGCACCTGAACGTTGAAGGTGCGGGCGTTGGTGTTGAGCGTTGAGCGACCGACGAACGAGATGTCGCCGCTGGGCGGCGGCGGGGGCGGTGGGGGCGGGGGCGGCCCACCGTCGAGGTTGACCACGTTCTCCAGCCGCACCATCTTCAGGTCCTGGTTGCCGCTGGCGCCGGGCAGGTTGTTGTTGTTGTCCTGGCACACGAACATTCCGCGCGGGAACGCCGGTCCGAGGTCGGCCGTCACGGCGGTGATGCCGTCGGTGCGGTCGCAGTCGTCGGACCCGACCCCGTCGGAGACCCGGAAGGTGTTGACGAAGGCGTTGCCCGCCTCACGCCGGTAGACGCTGAACCACGACGCGTGTGGATCGGGTGCGTTCTGGACCGAGACGATGACGAACCCGGTGCCCTCACCCTGGTCGACGATCGTCACGCCCTCGATGTCGTTGACGAGGTGCCCACCGGCTCCCTGCAGTACGTCGACCGCGACCCGCGAGGTGCCCGTGTCGGGCTCGGCGGAGTAGCGCCACAGCGCCTCGTTCTCCTCGCTGATGTAGAGCGCACCGGTGTCGTCGTCTGCCACGCAACCCTCGGCCTCGGACCCCACAGAGAACGTCCGCACCGTGTTGCTCTCCAGCAGACCGTCCTCGTCCGCGTCGAGCAGCTCGAACTGGCTGACCGCGCCACCGATGGTGATCGAGAAGCCGTAGACCTTGTCCGTGGTGGGGCTCTCGTAGAGACAGAAGCCCTCCCCGTTGACACCGATGGGTGCCGAGCCCTCGGTGGTCTGTGAGAGCAGCCGCGTGGTCGGATCAACGTCGTAGAACCGCACACCCCTCTGGATGACGCCGACGATGTCGCGGGTCTCCCCCCCGATCGTCACTCCCTGGCGGACGTCCACGTTGCCCCAGAACTGCGAGCTGAAGGTCAGCCGCTGGACGAGTGAGCCGTCGAGGTCGTAGGTCTCGAAGCCCCCGCCCTTGTCGTTGCCCATCAGCAGCGAGCGGGAGGGGTCGGTGGGGTGCACCCAGACTGCCGGGTCGTCCATCGCGTCACCGGAGTGGGCGACCGGGACGGTCTCCGCGTTGGAGGGGACGAGCACCGGCGACTCGGCGGCGTGCGACGGCGAGGCGGTGACGACGGTGTTCAAGGCAGCCACGAGCAACCACACCAGCAGTGCGGCTGTGAGACGGCGCGCGTGGGCGCGGGACAACGTCATGACCCCCCGGGTGTCAGGAACTTGTCCGGAACGTACGTCCAGGCACTTGTCTGCGGCAACGATGCCGGACGAATGCCGGGATTTGCCCCGTACTGGTCTGATCCAGACCCCGGTTCAGCTTGCGGACCGAGGCACCTGTCGTATCCGCCGAGTGCCGTTCGTGGAGTAGTCGACATGATGGGGGCGGTACGTCGTACCGCCCTCGACCGCAGGAACCACATGAGGAGCACGCCATGACGCAGTACCTGATTTCCGGCATCCTGCGGACGCGGCGCGACCAGCTGCGCTAGCCGGTCAGTCCTGGACTGCCTTCGCCACGGCGATGCACATCGTCAGGTAGTCGTCGTTCGAGGTCAGCCGCTCCACCTCCGGGGGGTCCTGCAACCGCCAGCACGCGTTGTTCAGCATTCGTACGACGACCCAGTCGCGCGCCCGGTGCTCGTCGAGGCCAGCGTGGTCGACCAGCGAGTGGAAGCGCCGCCGGACGCCGTTGCGCACGTCTCCCTCGAGCTCGTCGAACCTGTTCCACAGCATCGGCGCCAGCTCGTAGTGCGGGTCACCGCTCATCGGCTTCGGGTCGATCGCGAGCCAGGGCTCGCGGTCCGCGGCCATCACGTTCTCGTAGTGCAGGTCGCCGTGGATCATCGTCCCGGTGCTGGCGGTGTCGGCCACGAAGTCCCGCGAGAGCGAGATCGCCTGCTCGACCAACCGTCTCGGCAGCGGCGCGTTGCGGGGCAGCTCCGCCATCTCGCCTGCCCAGCGTTCGACGTACGACGTGAGTGGGCGCACCTGCGGCAGAGCCGGGACGTGCAACAGCGGGTAGAGGCCGGCCACGACCTCGCACGCCTCCAGGTCCCACATCTCGTCGAGCCGCTCCTGCCGCAACCGCTCGAGCAACATCGCCCATCGGTGCGGGTCGGCACGCAGCAGCCTGACCGCTCCCCGCCCGCCCCAGTGCTGGAGCGCGAGGTGCTCGTACTGGCTCTCCTCGTCGGGGAAGCTGATCTTCAGCACCGCCGGGCTGCCACCGGCCGTGCGCACCGGCACCACGAGCGCGACGAAGCCGTGCATCATCCAGCCGTCGGTGCTCAGCTGCCACTCCTCCAGCAACCCAGCGAGGAGGGCCGGCAGCCGGTCCACCCAGTCGGCCCAGTCCGGACCGCGGCGCGCCATGCCGAGGACGCCGTCGGGCAACTGGTCTGGAGCCAACTACTTCTTGGACTTCTCGGAGGGTCCGGACGTCGACAGCGCGGCGATGAAGGCTTCCTGCGGGACCTCGACGCGGCCGACCATCTTCATCCGCTTCTTGCCCTCCTTCTGCTTCTCCAGCAGCTTGCGCTTGCGGGTGATGTCACCGCCGTAGCACTTGGCGAGCACGTCCTTGCGGATGGCGCGGATGGTCTCGCGCGCGATCACCCGGGCGCCGATCGCCGCCTGGATGGGCACCTCGAACTGCTGGCGCGGGATCAGCTCGCGCAGCTTGCCGGCCAGCATCACGCCGTAGCCGTACGCCGCGTCGCGGTGCACGATCGCGCTGAACGCGTCGACGGTCTCGCCCTGGAGCAGGATGTCGACCTTGACGAGATCGGCAGCCTGCTCGCCGGTCGGTTCGTAGTCCAGCGAGGCGTAGCCCTTGGTCTTGGACTTCAGCTGGTCGAAGAAGTCGAAGACGATCTCGCCCATGGGCAGCGTGTAGCGCATCTCGACACGCTCGGCGGAGATGTAGTCCATCCCCTCGAGCTGCCCGCGCTTGGACTGGCAGAGCTCCATGATCACGCCGATGTAGTCGCTGGGGCTGAGGATCGTCGCCTTCACGACAGGCTCCCGGACCTCGGCGATCTTGCCCGCGTTGGGGTACTCGCTGGGGTTGGTGACCTGCTGCTCGGTGCCGTCCTCCATCACCACCTTGTAGACGACGTTGGGCGCGGTCGAGATCAGGTCGAGGTTGAACTCGCGCTCGAGCCGCTCGCGGACGATCTCCATGTGCAGCAGGCCGAGGAAGCCGCACCTGAACCCGAAGCCCAGCGCCCCGGACGTCTCGGGCTCGTAGGCCAGCGCCGCATCGTTGAGCTGCAGCCGTTCGAGCGCGTCGCGCAGGTTCGGGTAGTCGTCGCCGTCGATCGGGTAGAGCCCCGAGTAGACCATCGGGTTCGGGTGCTTGTAGCCGCCCAGCGGGGTGGTCGCCCCGTGGTGCTGGCTGGTCACGGTGTCACCGACGCGGCTCTGGCGGACGTCCTTCACGCCGGTGATCAGGTAGCCGACCTCACCCACGCCGAGGTCACCGGCCTTCACCGGTTCCGGGCTGATCACGCCGACCTCGAGCATCTCGTGGACCACGCCGGTCGACATCATCTTGATCCGGTCGCGGTGGGAGAGCCTGCCGTCGATGACCCGGACGTAGGTGACCACACCGCGGTAGGTGTCATAGACCGAGTCGAAGATCAGCGCTCGCGGCGGGGCATCCGCATCGCCGGTCGGAGCGGCTGTCTGGGCGACGATCTCGTTGAGCAGATGCTCCACGCCCAGACCGGTCTTCGCGGAGACCTGCAGCACGTCGGAGGGGTCGCAGCCGATGATCCCGGCCAGCTCTGCGGCGTACTTCTCGGGCTGAGCCGACGGCAGGTCGATCTTGTTGAGCACCGGGATCACGTGCAGGTCGGCGCCGAGCGCGAGGTAGAGGTTGGCCAGCGTCTGTGCCTCGATCCCCTGCGCGGCGTCGACGAGCAGCACGGCGGTCTCGCACGCCTCCAGGGAGCGCGACACCTCGTAGGTGAAGTCGACGTGCCCCGGGGTGTCGATCATGTTGAGGACGTAGGTGTCGGGCTCGGCGCCGGCATCGTTGTCCGGCTGCACCGTCCACGGCATCCGCACGGCCTGGCTCTTGATGGTGATGCCGCGCTCGCGCTCGATGTCCATCCGGTCGAGGTACTGCGCGCGTGCCTGCCGCTCGTCGACGACGCCGGTCAGCTGCAGCATCCGGTCGGCGAGCGTGGACTTGCCGTGGTCGATGTGGGCGATGATGCAGAAGTTCCGGATGATCGCGGGATCGGTCTTGCCGGGGACTGGCGCAGCGGCATTGAGGGGCACGGAGGGCACAGACGACTCTCGTTGACGATCGGGGACGTCCTCATTCTCCCATAAACGTGGTGTCCCGCTGTACGTCGGCGCCCGCGTGAGTGACGTGCCCACCCTGACCGATAAGTCCCTTTCGGAGACGTGACGGGTGGTAGCGCCTACGTTGGCTGGTACTGGCTTGCTGGCTCCGGATCTCGGCTCCTCACGCCCCGTCTCGAGTCCGGGAGCCCTCATGACCGCACGCCGTTGGCCGATCCGTGCCACCACCATGCTGACCGCCGTCGTGCTCGGCGGGGCCCTCGTCCCGGTGGGGACGGCACAGGCCGCCGACCCCCCGACCACGGTGAGCTTCACCGTGCCGGGTGCCCACGACTGGACCGTTCCGGCCGATGTCCTGCGGGTGAACGTCGTTGCCTCCGGGGGCAAGGGTGGTGCCTCTCTGGTCGGCGGGTGGCAGGGCGGCCTGGGCAACCAGGTGCTCGCCAGCTTCCGCGTCACCCCCGGGACGGTCCTGCATCTCCACGTCGGCAGCAACGGCGCCGTGGCTACGGGCGGTGCCAACGGTGGCGGCACGGCAGGGCAGTTCGCGGGCGGGGGCGGCGGCGGCTCGGACATCAGGATCGGCGGGGACGCCCTGTCGAACCGGGTGCTGGTGGCCGCTGGAGGCGGCGGCGCGAGCACCTCCCGAGGCGGTGGCGCAGCCGGCCAGCCCGGCTCCCTGCCGATCGGCTGCGCAGCGGCCCAGCCCGGCACGAGCACAGCCGGCGGCAGTGGCGGACCCACCTGCGAGGGCGCCAATGCAGGCGGCGCCGGCGGCCTCGGGTCCGGTGGTAGCGGCGGTGGAACCACTGGTGGTGGCGGCGGCGGCGGCCACTACGGCGGCGGTGGCGGCGGCGCCTACGGCGGCGGCGCCGGCGGTTCCAGCCTGGTCCCGACCGGTGCGAGCGGGGTGTCCTCAGCACTCACGAGCACGGCTCCCGCTGTGAGCCTGACGTACGCCGCATCCTCGCCCGAGACGGTGGCCGTCGAGACGGGCGTGCCGACCCTTCCGGCGGACGACGGCACGTCGAGTACGACGGTCACGGCCACGCTGATCGACCAGAACGGCGACCACCATCCCGGCGACGCGGTGAGGTTCGGCAGCGACGACCCAGCGGTGGACTTCGGACCGGTCACCGACGAGGGCGACGGCAGCTACACCGCTGAGGTGTCGTCCTCCAACAAGTCGGGGACGGTGACGATCAACGCCTACGACGACAGCACCGAGCCGGCGATCCAGGGGTCGACCGAGCTCACGATGACGGCGCTCGCCCAGACGGTCACGTTCGACGCTGCGGCACCCACCGGGTTGGTAGTCGGACAGAGCTATGCCCCGGACGCCACGGGTGGCGGCTCGGGCAACACCGTCACCTTCGGCGTGGACACGGCCACGACGGGCTACGGCACCGCTGCGGCGGCATGCTCGGTGAGCGGCGGTACCGCTTCGCTCGACCACCCGGGCTCGTGCGTGCTGACAGCGGACCAGGCGGGCAACGCGCAGTACTCGGCCGCGGGAACGGCCAACCAGACGGTTGCCGTCGGTCAGGCTGCCACCACGACCTCACTCTCGGTGACCTCCTCGCACCTGACTGCGCAGGTGACACCATTGGAGCCCGGGGACGGCGTGCCCGAGGGCACCGTGACCTTCGCCGTCGACGGCACCGACGTCGGGGACGCACCAGTCACCGACGGGGTCGCCACGCTGGCTCACTCCGTACCCTCCGGCGAGGACCACCTGGTGTCAGCCACGTTCAGCGGCGGAGATGACTTCACCGGCTCGTCGACCTCGACCTCGCGGACCGACCCGGAGATCACGGCGCAACTGTCCAGCACCAGCCCCTCCACCGGGGGCTGGTACCGCACACCGGTGACGGCGTCGTTCACGTGCACTACCGGAGGCGCCGCGCTGACTGAGCCGTGCCCGGACCCCGTGACGCTGTCCGGCAGCGCGGCCGGACAGTCGGTGAGCAGGACGATCGAGGCCACCGACGGCGGAGTAGGGACAGTCGTCGTGTCCGGCATCAACATCGACCGGGTCGCCCCGACCGCCCGCGTCAGTGGCGTCACGGCCGGCTCGACGTATGTGGGCACGGCGCCGGCGGCACGCTGCACAGCCACCGACGCGCTCTCCGGTGCCACGACATGCACCGTCCGACTGTCCCGGACCGGCCAGACCGTTCTGTTCACTGCGACCGCAACCGACGTCGCCGGCAACACCGGCCGAGCCACCGGCTCCTACCGCGTCCTGACCACCTACGTGCGCGGAGTCGCCTTCAAGGACGGGCGGTTCCAGGTCCAGGGCGGACGTCGCTACACGATCCTGACCAGCACTAGCGGGAGCAAGGCGCCGAGGTTCCTGGGCAGGGTGTCCACCTCTCCGGTGACCACGCGAGGTCGCCGCTTCCACGAGGTGCGGGGCAAGGACGGCATGCACACCTGGGCGATCAAGGTGCGAGTCCGGCCCCGAATCAGCGGCCCTCAGCGGTTCTACGTCCTGCGCGTGGCTGGGAACAGGCAGCCCGTTCCGCTCAGCGTGTCCCCGCGTCGTCCCTGATTTGGGCGCTGCTGCCGCCCGCTGATATCGTTTCCCTTCGTGTCTGGACCCAGTCCGGGCACCCCGAACTGATCTCCAACAAACGAGGCGAGCCTGTAGTGGCGAACATCAAGTCCCAGATCAAGCGCAACCGTCAGAACGAGGCTGCGCACGAGCGCAACAAGGCCGTGAAGTCTGCACTGAAGACGTCCGTCCGCAAGTTCCGCGCGGCTGCCGAGGCCGGCGACGCCGACGAGGCGAAGGCCGCTGCGCTCGACGCCGCGAAGCGCCTCGACAAGGCTGCCTCCAAGGGCGTCATCCACAAGAACCAGGCCGCCAACCGCAAGTCGGCGATCCACAAGCAGGTCTCCTCTCTCTGAGGAGCGTCCGGGTCTGACCCGGTCACCGCAACAGGCGTCGTGCCCCGATGGGGCCGGCGCCTTCTTGCTGCCCTGACGACTCGGCCTCAGCGACTGGGTCGGGCCCGCACGATGTCGAGCACCATCTTCTCCAGCGCGTAGGCCGGGTCGCTGGCCTGCCCCTTGATGTCGGCATCCGCCCGGGCCACCACCCGGATCGCCCGGCCCACGCCGTCGTCGTCCCAGCCGTGTGACTGCCGGCGCAGGGTGTCCAGCTTCCAGCCGGGCACCCCGACCTCGCGCATCAGGTCGTTGTTGCGCATCCCGCGGGGTGCGGACATGAACCTCGCCAGGCTGCGTAGGCCGCCTGCCATCGCACTCGTGACGAGCACCGGAGCGGTGCCGCGGTCGAGCGCCCAGCGCAGCTCCTCGAGCGCCCTGGCCGTCTGGCCGTAGATGGTGTGGTCAGCCACGGCGAAGGACTTGGCCTCTGCCCTGCCGCCGAAGTACTTCTTCACCATCTCGACCGTCAACGGCTGTCCCTGGAAGTCGTCGGCCAGCTGGCTGGCGGCCGCGGAGAGCGACCGCAGGTCCTGTCCGACCGCCTGGATCAGGAAGTCAGCGGCGTCGGGGTCGATGCGCACCTGCCGCGACCTCAGCTGGTTGACCACGAAGCCGGGGAACTCCCTGGCGGTCAGCGGCACCGACTTCACCTCGGTGACGCTCGGCAGCTTGCGCAGCTTGGTCAACAGGCCGCTGCCCTTGGGTCCGCCGCTGTGAGCCAGTACCAGCGCGACGTCGTCCGCCGGCGCGCCGGCGTAGTCGAGCAGGCCGGCGGACGACTCCTCGGGCAGGTCCTCGAGGCGGCGTACGACGACACAACGGGTCGTGGAGAACAACGAGGGGGCCGCCATGTCACCCAGCCCCGCCATCGTCAGTGATGCGGCGTTGGTCTCGGAGAACTCGGCCTCAGCGTCGTGGGCCCGCACCGCCGAGCGGACCTCGGCGATGGCGCGCTCCCCCAGGAACTCCTCGGGACCGGTGACCAAGGTGATCTTGCCGAGCACGTCGCGCGGCTCCGGATTGACCATGCCCGCACCTTCTCACGCGTGGCCGACAGCCCGAGCTCAGAGGGTCAACGAGCCCGCGACCAGCCGGTGGCAGCACCCGCCCACCCAGATGTCCCCGCTCTTGTCGGTGCGGACCTGCACGCGGCCGTCGCGCCCGATCGCCGTGCCCTGCCGAGCGACGTAGTCGGCTGGCAGGTGGCCTTCCCGGCTCAGCCACAGGGCGAACCCCGCGTTGAGGCTCCCGGTCACCGGGTCCTCGGGCACCGAGAACTCCGGGCAGAAGGCGCGCACCTCGTAGTCGGCACCGATCGCGTCTCCCTGCGCCGAATCGTGCGCCCCGATCACCCCGATCTCGAGGCCGCTCATCGCGACGAAGTCCGGCCGCAGGCCCAGCACGTCGTCGGCACTCCTGAGCTGCAGCCCGAGCCAGCCGGGACCGTTGTCGACCCAGTTGGAGCGCAGCACCCGGTCCGGCGCGATACCCAGCGCGGCGATCGCGCGCGCAAGTGTCTCCTCGTCGACCGCACCTGCCCGCAGCAGGTCCGGCGCGCGGAAGGACAGCGTGTCGTCCTGCTGGCGAAGCTCGACCAGTCCGACGCCGCACTCCTGGACGACCCGCCCCTTCTCGGCGGGCACGCCACCGACCGCCAGCCACGCGTGCGCGCTCCCCAGTGTGGGGTGCCCCGCGAAGGGCAGCTCCTCGGCCGGGGTGAATATCCTCAACCGGTAGTCCGCCGACGGATCGGTCGGGGGAAGCAGGAAGGTCGTCTCGGAGAGGTTGGTCCACCGGGCGAACGTCGCCATCTGCGCGTCGTCGAGCCCGACGGCGTCGTGCACCACCGCCACCGGGTTGCCCGTCATCGGCTCGGGTGCGAACACGTCGACCTGGGAGAAGGAGTACGTCGTCACAACAGCAGCCTTTCATCGATCGGCGCCTGACTTGCCGCGCACTGCCACTCGCAGCCCGTGGTCGACCACGACTGCGATGTCGCCGTCCTGGTCCGTGCGCGCCACCCGCATTCTGGCGTCCCGCAGGAGAGCCATCAACGACGGTGCCGGGTGCCCGTAGTCGTTGTCGACGCCCACCGAGACAACCGCCAGCCGCGCCCCGAGCCCGCGGACGAGGTCGGGGTCCTGGCTGGCGCTGCCGTGGTGGGCGACCTTGAGTACGTCGGCGCGCAGTCCTCCGGTCTCGCGCCGGAGCCGTGTTTGCGAGAGGTCCTCCTCGTCGCCCAGGAGCAGGATCCTGATGCCCTTGGTCTCCACGAGCAGCACGACGCTGGCGTCGTTCGGCGGCGAGTCCGAGGTGGCCGGAGGCGGGCGCGACGGTGCGATCACCTGCCAGCTGAGCGGACCCAACCGCCTGGTCTCGCCGTACGACGCCCGCTGCACTGGGACGCCAGCCCGCGCAGCGACCGCCTCGACCAGCCGGACACCCGAGAGCGGGTCCGCCAGAGAGGTGACCTCGATCGCGCCCACCGCTCTCCCCTCGAGGACCCCTTCCAGCCCGTCGACGTGGTCCGCGTGGAAGTGGGTCAGCACCACCAGCGGAACCCGCTCGACTCCCAGCCGGCGCAGGCACCGGTGCATGGCGCTCGGGTCCGGACCGGCATCGACGACCAGGGCGGTGCCGTCGACCACGTTCAGCACGAGGCCGTCACCCTGGCCGACGTCACACGCGACCATCACCCAGCCGTCGGGCGGCCAGCCGGGGCTCGGCAACGGGACGAGCAGCACGCACACCATCAGCGCACCGAGTCCCAGGGTGGTGGCTCGTCGCGCCAGGAACGCACCCAGGAGCAGCGACAGCACGACGCACACCACCGTCAGCGTCGCGATGGCGACCGGACCTGCGGACCAGTCGACGGCGGCCACCGGAAGGTCTGCGCACCGCACGGCCACGGCGATGATCCACTGCGCGCACCAGGCTGCGGGCGTGGCCACGATCCGGCCGAGCGGGTCGGAGACCAGGCCGACGACCCCGCCCGCGAGACCGAGCACCGTGGCCGGGCCGACGGCTGGGGCGGCGAGGAGGTTCGCGGCGACCGCGACCAGGCTCACCTGCCCGGAGATGGCCGCCACGAGCGGGGTGCAGGCGAGCTGGGCGGCCAGCGGCACCGCGAGCGCCTCGGCCACCCAGCGCGGCAACCAGCGCATCAGCCGGTCGCGCCAGCCCGGCGCGAGCCACAGGATCCCGGCCGTGGCCAGGCACGAGAGCGCGAAGCCCATCGTCTGCGCCAGCCACGGGTCGAACAGGAGCAGCAGGAAGACCGCGGCTCCGAGTGCGCGGGTTCCGCGCCGGCGTCCGTGTTGGCCCAGCCCGATCAGCCCGACCGACCCCATGGCCGCGGCGCGGACGACGCTGGGTTCGGTCCTCGCCAGCAGCACGAACCCCACGACCCCGAGGGCGCCGACGACGACCAGACCGTGGGCACGCACGCCGGCCCAGCGCGCCAACAGGAGCAGGCAGCCGACCACGAGGGTCAAGTTCGTTCCGGAGACGGCCAGGAGATGGGTCAACCCGGCCGTGCGGAAGGCGTCGCTCAGCTCCTCGGGCATGCCGCCGTCGTCACCGTCCACCAGGGCAGGAACGAGCGCTCGCGGACCCCTCCCCTGATCCTCCACGGCACTGCGGATGGAGGCCCGCAGCCGGTCAGCACCGCGGAGCCACGGACTCGGGAGCTCGACCACCTCGGGAGGTCCCCGGGTGCTCAGCACACCAGCGAGGTCACGGGTGCTCGCTCGCTGGAGCTGGCCCGACACCTGCAGCCGGGTCCCAGGGGTCAGGCGCTGCCACCTCTCGTCGGCGATCACGAGCACCGGCGCCCGGACCCGGTGCCGAGCTCCCCGGCCGGTCACGCTCTCGGTGCGGGCCCGGAACACGACGTACTCCTCGAACCGCCCGCTGCGAAGCACCGCGTCGGAGGTGACCACGATCCGCGCGTGCACGGCTGCGTGCTCTCCGGCGAGGTCCGCTACTGCGCTGTCGTGCACCGCCTCGGCTCGCCACGTGGCCGAGAGCGCCACCCCGCAGCCTGCGACCAGCCACGCGAGGCCACTCAACACTGACTGAGCTCGCCGCCGTCGCAGCACGAGGAGAAGGGAGCCGAGGACGGCCAGGACGACGCACACCCACCCGGGTGCCAGCAGTGCCAGAAGGGCCGCGGCCCAGGCGACGCCACCCAGCACGGGTGTGCGCAGGTCGACGCCCGCCGGAGCGGTCACAGCGTGACGTGCGGCGCCAGGTCGGCCAGCGTCTTCTCACCGATGCCGTCGACCTCCAGCAGCTCGTCGACCGAGGAAAACGCACCGTTGGCAGCACGCCAGTCGAGGATCTTCTGGGCGGTCACCGGTCCCACGCCGGGCAGCGTGTCGAGCTGCTCGGTGGTCGCGGTGTTGATGTTCACCAGCGCCTCAGTCGCGTCGGGAGCCGCCGTGCTGGCACTCGCGGCCAGCCCGCCGGGCGCGGCCGCCCGCCCGACGAGGATCTGCTCCCCGTCGACGAGGACGCGTGCCAGGTTGAGTGCGCTCAGGTCCACTCCGGCGCGGGCGCCGCCTGCCCGTTTCAGGGCGTCCACGACCCGCGACCCTGCCGGCAACGTGGCAACACCCGGTCTGCGGACCTTGCCCGCGACGTCGACGGTCACGCTCGCAGCCACTCCGGATGATGTGCGCGCTGCTGGCGAACCGACAGGCACCAACGGCGATGACGATGCGGAGCTCACCGTTTCGGGTCGCCGAGGGACAGCCTCCGCATCGCCGCCCATCCGCATCACCACGAAGGCGGTCGCGGTGACCGCCAGGGCCACCAGGCCGACCACCAACAGCACCGGTCCCGGTTCGAGCCCGGTTCGGCCCCGCAGGGTCTCCGGCAGCCGGTCGCCCAGCCAGCCCCCGACGCGGCTGGCCGCGTTGGGACGGGCTGCCCGCACATGCCTGCCCGCGGGCGCCACCGTCGACGGCTCGGTCAGGTGCGTCTCCTCGTCGACCCGCCTCAGCCCCGCCTGGTCGAGCTCGCGACCCAGGAGCTCGAGCCGGCGCCGGGCAGCGGCCGCGACCTCCTGCTGTGACTGCCTGTGCATGTCACCACGCTAGGAAGACGCCTAGGCCGGCGAAAGCGGGAATCGTCGGCCTGTGGACAACCCGGCGCGGGATCCGGGGTGTGGAAGATCAGCCTCGCCGCGAGACCGCTACAGCGACCATCCCGGGTCCCACGTGGGCTCCGAGCACGGCCCCGATCTCACCGAGTGACACCTCGCGCTCCCCCAGCCCCGCGTCGAGTCGCTTCGCGAGCCGCTCGGCGAGGTCTGCGGCCCGGTCCGGACTGGCCAGGTGCGCGACGGCGACGTCCACCTCAGCGTCCTGGGCGGCCTCCACCGCGAGCTCCTCGAGCCGCGACAGCGCCTTCGACGACGTACGGACCTTCTCGAACGGACAGATCCGGCCGTCCTCCACCCGGAGGATCGGCTTCACGGCCAGCGCCGAGCCCAGCAGCGCTGCCGCGGCGCCCATCCGCCCTCCACGACGGAGGTACTCGAGCGTGTCGACGTAGAACAGCGACGTGGTGTTGGCCGCCCGGGTCCGGGCCGCGGCACCAGCCGTCTCGGCGTCGGCACCGCTCGCGAGGGCCTCGGCGGCGGCCAGGACGGCGTACCCGGTGCCCATGCCGACCTGCCTGGAGTCGACCGGCGTCACCGGAACCGATGCCCTGCGTGCGGCCAGCTGGGCCGACTCGAAGGTGCCGCTCAGCTCTCCGGAGATGTGCACCGAGACGATCGCCTCGACTCCGTCGGCCGCAAGCTTCTCGTAGGTCTCGAGGATCGCCTCCGGGTTGGGCCGCGAGGTGCTGACGGGGGTCCATTCCTTGAGCGCGTCGGCCAGGATCTGCGGGGTGACGGAGTCCTCACCGGCGCCCTCGTCGTACGACGTGGCCCCGATCACCACCTGCAGCGGCACCACCGTGATGCCGTGCTCGGCGACCTGCTCGGCAGACAGCGAGGCGGTCGAGTCGGTGACCAGGGCAACGGACATGAGCGAAAGGCTATCTCCGGCGCTCAGCCACGAGTCGCTAACGTCGGGGTGACTCATCCGACACTCATCCTGCAGGAGCACAGATGCGCATCGTCATCGCCGGCGGCCACGGCCAGATCGCCCGGCAGTTCGCGAGGTTGGTCGCCGAGACCGGACATCATCCAGTGGGCATGATCCGCAAGCCCGAGCACGTTCCCGACCTCCAGGAGGACGGGACCGAGCCCGCGTTGATCGACCTCGAGCACACCAGCCTCGAGGAGATGACCGAGATCGTGCGGGGAGCTGACGCGGTCGTGTTCGCAGCCGGAGGCGGCCCCGACGGCAACGCCGAGCGGAAGGAGACCGTCGACAAGGGTGCGGCGATCATGCTCGCGGACGCGGCTGAGGCCGCCGGTGTACGTCGCTACTTGATGGTCTCGGCGATGGGGCTCGACACTGCCGATCCGGACTCGGATGACATCTTCCAGGTCTACCTGCGCGCCAAGAAAGCGGCCGACGACTACGTGCGCTCGCGCAACCTCGACTGGACGATCGTCAAGCCCGGCCGGCTCACCGACGACGTACCGACCGGCGTCGTCCAGGTCGGCGACCTCCAGCGCGGCTCGATCACCCGGGGCGACGTGGCCCACGTCCTTGCCGAGGCGTTCGAGGCCTCGAACACGATCGGCAAGAGCTTCGACGTGCTGAACGGCGACGTACCGATCAAGCAGGCCGTGGCGGAACTCTGAGCAGCTCCTCGACGGCGGCGACCTCGTCGTCGAGCTCCGACTTCTCGCCCTTCGACAGCCGGACGAACACGTCGGGCTCCACGCGACCGTCGCGCGACCACCACAGTCCCGCCATCACCCCGTCCACGAAGATCGTGTTGCCGATTCCCCCGTTCGTGCTCATCCAGCGCGCGCCGACGTCGGGCGCCACGATGTGCTGGCGGTGGGCGTGCGAGAGCCACAGGTTGTCGTAGGCGCCGAGCAGCCGGACCGGCGCGGGCACGTCTCCTTCGGCGTACGGCGCACCGGGTACGTCGTACCTCTTCCTGCCGTCCTCGCAGTCGACGACGACCAGCTCGTCCTTCATCTCCTCGAACACCGGACCGAGCCTCGTCACCCGCGACCACGTCGTCATGTCCGCCGCAGACGCAGGGCCGAACGCGCGGAGGTAGCGGCGCACGAGCTCCTGCACGTCGAGCTCGGTCGTGGGCCCACCGAGGTAGCTCTCGACCGTCTCGTAGACGACGCCGCCGGAACGCTTCCACAGCCCGCGGGGCGGCACCTGCACCATCGGCACCCGCTCCCGCGCGGTGTGCCCGAGCGCTCCCGCCGGAACATCAGGGAAGACCTCCGCGAGCCGCTCCCCGAGCTGCTTCACGGGAAGCGGCCCAGGCTCGAGGATCCGCCGGGTCGCGGCAACGAGGTCCTCGACGGGCACGCCCTTTGCCGGACGGCTCATCTGGTTCGAGGAGCTCTGCTGGTCGAGAGCACGCTGCACCCACCGCCGCAGTGACAACGCGTCGTCGGGCACGAGCACGTGGATGGTCCCGCGCATCGTGAGGAAACGCACTGCGGCCTTGGTCTCGATCGCGTCGGACAGCTCGTAGGGGTCGAAGCCTTCGATGCGGGCCGCGAGGGAGAGGTACGGCGGCAGGTTCTCCTGTGCCTGCAGGCCGACGAGGTGCTCGACCATCTCCAGGGCGGGCAGCTTCGTGCGCTCCAGCAGGTGCTGCCGTTTCAGCAGAGTGCGGTTCAGGTCGCGCAGCGTGAGCACGAACGCAGCGTAGACAGATCCCAGCTGAGAAGTCGGCGTACGGCTGCCCTGGACAGCAGCAGGGCGGCGACCAGCAGTGTCACCGGTATGAAGCCGCCCAGGCTCACGGAGTCACCGAAGACGAGGCTCACGAGCTCGAGCACGACGAGCTTGCTGCCGGAGCGAGAGGGTGAAGCCTGCGGCTGATGATCGAGGGAACGTACTCGATGGCAAGGTTGAGGACCACGACATAGACGAACAGGTCGACCACGTCGCCCTGGCGAGCTCGCGTCCACCGGCTCACGGATCCCACCGCGATGGCAGTTCGGCGGGCGGCTCCTGCCGCGGGGCTGATGTCACAGACCGATCTTGACGCAAGGGACGTTGAAGTCCACAGATTCGTCCCCGCCCCTTGACCTGTCTGCAGCCCCAAGACGTCATACGAATTGGGGCCTCAAGGCCACGATTCGTATGACGTACGGCGGCTCGTCCGCCAGACGGTGGAACTGGCTCTAGCCGACGACGAGGTTGACCAGCTTGGGCGCGCGCACGATCACCTTGCGCACCTGCTTGCCCTCGATCGCCCGCTGTACTGCCTTGTCTGCCAGCGCCGCTGCTTCCAGGTCTGCGTCGCTGATGTCGGGCGGGACCTCGAGCCGTGCTCGCAGCTTGCCCTGCACCTGCACGACCGCGGTCACGGAGTCCTCGACCAACAGCTGCTCGTCGACGACGGGCCAACCGGCGCGGGCGACGGTCGGCTCGTGGCCGAGCCGGGACCACATCTCCTCGGCGGTGTACGGCGCGACCAGCGACAGCATGATCGCCACCGCCTCGGTGGCTTCGCGAACAGCTGGGTCCTCCGGGCCCGGCCCGGAGTCGATCGCCTTGCGGGTGGCGTTCACCAGCTCCATCATCCGGGCGACCATCACGTTGAACCGGTGCGAGTCCAGCAGCCCCTCTGCCTCGTGCAGGGTCCGGTGGGTCACCTTGCGCAGTGCGGCGTCACCGTCCTCCGGCGAGGTTCCTGGCTCCGTGGCGACGTCACCCGACAGCCGCCAGGCACGCTGCAGGAACCGCAGCGATCCGGCAGGCGACATGTCGGCCCAGTCGATGTTGTCCTCCGGCGGCCCGGCGAACACGAGCGTCAGGCGCACGGCATCGACGCCGAACTCGGCCAGCTGGGCGCCCAGGTCGACCCCGTTGCCCAGCGACTTGCTCATCTTCTTGCCCTGGTTGATCACCACGCCCTGGTTCAGCAGCGCGGAGAAGGGCTCCTCGAAGTCGATCATCCCCATGTCGTGCAGGACCTTGGTGAAGAAGCGGCTGTACATCAGGTGCAGCACCGCGTGCTCGACGCCACCGACGTACTGCTCGACCGGCATCCACTGCCGCACCTTCTCGGCATCGAACGCCTGGGTGTCGTCGTGCGGAGAGCAGTAGCGCAGGAAGTACCACGACGAGTCCACGAAGGTGTCCATCGTGTCGGAGTCACGCTTGGCCGGCCCGCCACACTTCGGGCAGTCGACGTTCACCCAGTCCTCGGCCGCGGCCAGGGGCGAGACGCCCTTGGGCTTGAGGTCGGCACCGATCAGCTCCGGCAGTACGACGGGCAGCTGGTTCTCGGGGACGTCGACCTCGCCGCACTTCTCGCAGTGGATGACCGGGATCGGGCAGCCCCAGAAGCGCTGACGCGACAGCAGCCAGTCACGCAGCCGGTAGTTCACCGCGCCCCGGCCACTCCCCTGATCTTCGAGGTAGCCGATGATCGCGCGCTTGGCTTCGGCAATCTCCATGCCGTCCAGCGAGACCGTGTCGTTGGCGGAGTTGATCGCCGGGCCGTCGCCGGTGAACGCCTTGCCGCCGTCGGCCTCGAAGGCATCGGGGGGTTGCACGGTGCGCACGATCGGGAGCTCGAACTTCTCGGCGAAGTCCCAGTCGCGCTGGTCCTGCCCCGGGACGGCCATGATCGCGCCGGTGCCGTAGTCGGCGAGCACGTAGTCGGCAGCCCACACCGGCACCTTCTGCCCGTTCGCCGGGTTGAGCGCCCACGCCCCCAGGAACACACCGGTCTTGGCTCGGTCGGTCGCCATCCGGTCGATGTCGGAGGCCATCCGCGTCTGTGCCAGGTAGTCGTCGTACGCCGCTCTGCGATCGGGAGAGACGATCTCCTCGGCGAGCTTCGCGTCGGCGGCCACCACCATGAACGTCGTACCGAACAACGTGTCCGGCCTGGTGGTGTAGACGCTGATCGTCCGCGTTGCGTCGCTGCCCTCGGTGGTCACCTCGAAGTCGACGTGCGCACCTTCGGAACGGCCGATCCAGTTGCGCTGCAGGGTCAGCACCCGCTCGGGCCAGTCCAGGTCGTCCATGTCGTCGAGGAGCCGCTGGGCGTAGTCGGTCACCTTGAAGTACCACTGCGTCAGCTCGCGTTTGGTGACCTCGGCGCCGCAGCGCTCACAGAAACCGTCGACGACCTGCTCGTTGGCCAGCACGGTCTGGTCGTTGGGGCACCAGTTCACCGGGCTGGACTTGCGGTAGGCCAGCCCGCGCTCGCGGAACTTCAGGAACAGCCACTGGGTCCAGCGGTAGTACTCCGGGTCAGAGGTGTGCAGCCGGCGCGACCAGTCGAAGCTGATGCCGTACTTGCGGAAGGACTCGGCCTGGGTCTCGATGTTGGCGTAGGTGTAGGTCGCCGGGTGCTCGTTGCGCTGGATCGCTGCGTTCTCCGCGGGGAGGCCGAAGGAGTCCCAGCCGATCGGGTTCAGCACCTCGTAGCCGCGCTGCCACCAGTAGCGCGCGATCACGTCGTGGAGAGCAGTCACCTCGGCGTGACCCATGTGCAGGTCACCGCTCGGGTAGGGGAACATCGTGAGCGCGTAGCGCTTCTCGCGCGGGCTGTCGTCGTCGGCGCGGAACGGATCCAGCTTGTCCCACACCGGCAGCCACTTGGCCTCGGTGCCGTGGACGTCGTACCCCACGTTCTCGCTCTGGTCCTGCTCGCTCATCTCCGGCAACTTCCTGGTCTCGTCCTGCCCGGGCGCACCCGGCCTTCCTTGGGCACGCTCAGTCATCTTTGGGCAAAAAAATGACCCCCCGCGCGCGAGGGGCAGCCGCGTCGTCGCAACGGCGCGGCTAGAGAAGAAGCAGGACCTGTTCCACGCGCACATCGTAGCGCTGTCGAGCACAGGATGCCTTCAGGGTTGGGTCGTACCGTGGCGACATGGTCCCCGGGGCGCGCTGGCTCGCTGTGGCGGTCGTGGCGCTCGGGGTGACCTCGGCTCCGCTCGTGCCGCGCGTGCTGCCGGTGAGCGAGACGGACCTCAGCGCCGCGGAGCTGCTGGACCGGATCCACGAGGCCAAGGACCTCGGGTGGGCCGGCGAGGTTCATTCGCAGGGATCGCTCCAGGTCCCGATCACGGGCCGGACCTTCGGGGGCATCGCGCGGCTGCTCGGTGAGGAGACCAATCTCCGCGTCTGGTGGCGTGACCGTGAGAACTGGCGGATCGACCGGATTCGTACGACGGGCGAGACCGACCTGGTGCGGGACGGCGGCCTCATGGTGCGGTGGAACTACGAGGAGAACCGCGTCAACTTCACCCCCTACTCCGCCGTCCGGCTTCCTGACGACGTCGACGTCGTGCCAGCCCAGCTCGCAGCGCGAATGCTCGCGGGCGCCCAGCCCGAGGAGCTCTCCAGGCTATCCCGGACGACGCGTTGCCGGACGCGACGCTGCTGGCCTGCGGCTGGTGCCGGCGGACGAGCGCTCCACGATCTCGCGAATGGACGTCTGGGCGGATGTCTCCTCGGGACTGCCCCTCCGGGTCAAGGTGTACGGCGCACCGGCCGGCGGTGTGCCGGTCCTCGACACCCGGCTCGATTCGCTCGAGCTCGGCGAGCCGTCCGCGGAGGAGACCGACTTCCGGCTGTCGCCCACCCTCGACTTCTCACGAGGCGTCGCCCTGGACGAGGCCGCGGGAGCGGACACGTTCGCACCCTTCCTGCCGCCGGGCAGCGTCGCCGGACTCGCGCGACTGGGGGAACCGGACGACTACGGCGCCGTGGGGGTCTACGGCCGCGGCCCCACGGCCCTGCTCGCCATCCCCCTGCGACCGTGGGTGGCGGAGCGGCTGCACGACCAGCTCGCCAAGAGCCGCGACTCGTTCGACACCGGCTCGAGCATCTCCCTCGAGGTCGGACCGATCTCGGTCCGGCTCGTCGAGGACGGGTCGACGTCATTCCTGCTCACCGGCACAGTGACGCCCGAGACCCTGAGCGAAGCGTCGACGGACCTCCTGCGCGACGTCAGGCGGACCGAGTGATCAGGACCCGCGGGCTCACCAAGACCTACAGCCGCGTGCGTGCCGTGGACGCCATCGACCTCGACGTCCGCGAAGGGGACGTCTACGGCTTCCTCGGGGCCAACGGGTCGGGCAAGACCACGACCGTGCGGATGCTGTTGGGACTGGTGCTGGCGACCGCCGGCGAGGTGGAGCTCTTCGGTGAGCCGATGCCTCGTGCGGCGAGCTCCGTGCTGCCGCGGATCGGAGCCCTGGTCGAGGGGCCGGGCGCCTACCCGCACCTCTCCGGTCACGCCAACCTCGCGGTCTTCGACGCGGCTGCCGGCCCTCGGGTCCCTCGCCGCCGGAGACGGACGCGCATCCACGAGGTGCTCGAGCAGGTGGGACTGGATCCGGCCGACGAACGTCCGGCAAAGGCGTACTCGCTGGGCATGCGTCAGCGTCTCGGACTGGCGGCTGCGCTGATGCGTCGGCCGCCACTGCTCGTGCTCGACGAGCCCACCAACGGCCTCGACCCGCAGGGCATCCGGGACATCCGCGAGCTCCTGGTCGAGCTCAACGACTCCGGCACGACGATCTTCCTGTCGAGTCACCTGCTCGCAGAGATCGAGCAGATGTCGACCCGCGTGGGTGTGCTCGACCGTGGCCGGCTCGTGCTGCAGCAGGACATGTCGGCGCTGCGGACCGCCACCGGCCTGGTGCGCGTGCGGACTCCCGACGTCGTGGCCGCCATCGCGCTGCTCGACGGGCGCGTGGAGCACCGGGGCGACGGCGAGGTGCACGTCCGGGCGGACGATCCCGCAGCGTTGAACCAGCGGCTGGTCGCCGCCGGGGTGCGCGTCGCGGAGATCGGTCCCGTGGTCCGCGGCCTGGAAGAGATCGTCCTCGCCGCGACTGAGTCCTCACGGAAGGAGGCACGGTGATCCGGGTCGAGCTGGCCAAGATGTTGCGCCGTCCCCTGACCTGGGTGACGATCGCGGCTCTGAACGCCCTGCCCACGCTGGTCGCCGTGCTCCTCGCGCTGACGAGCCTCGGGCCGCGTCCGGGCACCGGACCGCCGTTCCTCTCGGCCGTGCTGACCGACGGGACGCTGTTCCCGCTCGCGGCGCTCGGCATCGTGCTCCCGCTCTTTCTGCCGGTCGCGGTGGCCGTCGTGGGTGGCGATGCGATCGCGGGCGAGGTGCAGTCCGACACCCTGCGCTACCTCCTCGTGCGCCCCGTCTCCCGGGCCCGCCTGCTGGTCGCGAAGCTGATCAGCGTCGTCGCCTTCGTGGCGCTCGCGACGCTCGTCGTCGCGCTCGTGGCGTACGTCGAGGGGCGACTGATGCTCGGCGACGCTCCGGCGACAGGCGTGGTGAGCATCTCGGGCTCGACGCTCACGGAAGCCGAGATGTTCCAGCGCACCGCGATGGCGTTCGTGTACGTCGTGCTCGCCATGCTCGGCGTCGCTGCGATCGCGCTTCTCCTGAGCACCATGACCGACTCGGCTGTGGCGGCCGCGCTGGGGACGATCGGGTTCCTGGTCGCCTCGACGGTGCTGCTCGGTCTGGACGCCGCTGACTCGATCAAGCCCTACCTGGTGACGCGGCACTGGCTCGCGTTCGTCGACCTCTTCCGCGATCCGATCAGGTGGCACGGCGTGGTCAACGGCGTGGTCGCGCAGCTTGCCTACCTGCTGGTGTTCGCGGGCGCTGCCTGGGCGAACTTCGCGACCAGGGACATCAACAGGTGACCTCGGCCGGCGCCCGGGGTGGTGCCACGCCTAGGGCAATCCGCATGGTGTCCAGGACGACCGGGTCGCCGGGCAGACCTCCGTGCGAGGTGGTCGCCGCCGGACAGAGCTGCTGCACCTCGATGTTGAGCGCGCCGTCGAGGACCGCGGACTCGCTCGGCGTCACGATCCGGTCGTCGGCCGTGCGGACGGTGACCCACCGAGGTCCGGCCGGGGTCTCGTCACCAGCAGCGAGGCGGCGCAGCAGGTCGCTCCCCGGAGTGAGCTGCTCGCACGCTGTCGGACAGCCACCGGCCACCTCCTCGGCGAGTGCGGCCACGTCGCTGCCGTGGTGCGGGGAGCCGACCGTCAGCACACGTCGTACGACGGAAGCCCCGCCTTCGTCGCGCACGTAGAGCCGCGCGACCACTCCACCGGCGGAGTAGCCGACGAGATCGACCGAGTCGGCACCCGTCCGCTCCATGGTCTGCTCGGCCAACTCGCTGAGCCGCCGTGCCTGCACCCGCAGGTCGCCGGTGCCTCCGTCGGTCGGCTCGAAGACCACTGCCTCCCGTCCCGAACCGCGAAGTGCCGCCACGAGTGGGTCGAGCGCCTCGAGCTCCGCGCCGTACCCGGGAATCACCAGCACCGGTCCGGGCCGGTCCTGCTCGGCGGTGCCACCGACTCGGTCGACGAGCAGCACTCCGACGACGACCACCGAGGCGAGGGTCGCGAGGCCCAGCACCAGGAGGGCGAGCCGGCGCCGAGCCGGCGCGAGACCGCTCAGCGGGGAACGCATGCTCCGAGCCTTGCAGGTCGGTCAGTGTGCGGGGCGCTCCGCCCCTTCCTCGGATGCGGGGTCCGCCGGGACGACGATCGGTCGCACTCGTGCCCACACGATGAACCCGACCGAGACGACGACCATCCCGATCCCGGCGTACAGGTTGATGTTCAGGTCATCGGCCTTGGCCAGCTGCTTGTCCGAGGTGAAGAAGGCGGCAATGACCAGGATCAGCCCGTAGAGCCCGATCAGGGCACCGATGATGACGCGGATGTCGAACAACCCCGCGCGGTGCGGTGTCTCGTTCTCGGCCATGATGACTCCCTACCAGAAGACGATGTTGAGGATGACGACGAGCCCGAGCCCGATGCCGGCGAGCTTGTTGGGCTGCTGGTACCACGCGAGCACACCTTCGTTCTCGTCATGGAAATCGGCCCTCGGCGTGAGCGAGTAGACCAGCCCCCTCAGCTCCGACTCGGGTTTCGCACCAGGCTTCGCCAGGGTGACCAGCACACTGACCAGGATGTCGACGACGAACGCCGCACCCGCAGCGACGAAGCTGGCCCCCTGCCCGCTGAGCCCGATCAGGCCGAGCGAGGCACCACCGAGCACGTCGGTGCTGATCACACCGACGAAGATGGCAGCGAGTGTCCCGCTCACCAGGCCCATCCAGCCGGCGGCCGGCGACATTCGTTTCCAGAACATACCCAGGATGAACGTCGCGAACAGCGGGGCGTTGAAGAACCCGAACAGCGTCTGGAGATAGTCCATGATGTTCTGGTAGTTCCGGGCGATCAGCGCGGTCCCGATGGCGATCACCGTCGCGCCCACCGTCGCCACCCGGCCGATGCGCAGGTAGTAGTCGTCGGAGCGTTCCTTGATGACGTAGGTCTGCCAGAGGTCGTAGGAGAACACCGTGTTGAAAGCGGAGATGTTGGCCGCCATGCCGGCCATGAACGAGGCCAGCAGACCGGCAATCGCGATCCCCAGCATCCCGTTGGGCAGCAGGTCGCGGATCAGGTAGAGCAGCGAGTTGTTGTAGTCGAAGTTCGGGTCGGACGACGCCTTCGCACCGGCGACCTCCGACACGGCGACCGCCGCGATCATTCCCGGGAAGATCACGATGAACGGCACGAACATCTTCGGGAAGGCGCCGATGATCGGCGACCGCTGCGCGGCCGAGATCGAGCTGGAGGCCATCGCCCGCTGGACCTCGACGAAGTTGGTGGTCCAGTAGCCGAAGGACAGGACGAACCCGAGGCCGAAGACCAGGCCGATCACCGAGAGCACCGGGCTGTCGATGCCGGTCAGGTTGGTGCCCGGCCATGACGAGAGCTGCGCCGCCCCGTCACCGGCCTCGGTGATCTTGTCCTTGAGCCCGCCGTACCCGCCGACCTTGTAGAGCCCGACCAGGGTGAGCGGGAGCAGCGCCGCCACGATCACGAAGAACTGCAGGACCTCGTTGTAGATGGCGGCGGAGAGACCACCGAGGGTGATGTAGGAGAGCACGACGACCGCGGCCACCACGAGCGAGAGGTAGAGGTTCCAGCCCAGCAGGATGTTGACGATCTTCGCCAGCAGGAACAGGTTGATGCCGGCGATGAGCAGCTGCGCCACCGCGAAGCTGATCGCGTTCACGAGGTGGGCGCCGGTGCCGAACCGCTTGAGCATGAACTCGGGAACCGAGCGCACCTTGGAGCCGTAGTAGAACGGCATCATCACGACACCGAGGAACAGCATCGCCGGGACCGCGCCGATCCAGAAGTAGTGCACGGTCGGGATGCCGAACTGGGCGCCGTTGGCGGACATGCCCATGATCTCGACCGCACCGAGGTTGGCGGAGATGAAGGCGAGGCCGGTCACCCACGCAGGCAGGGAGCGACCGGACAGGAAGAAGTCGATGCTGGTGGAGACCGACCGCTTGGCCATCAGGCCGATGCCGATGACGAAGGCGAAGTAGAGCCCGACCAGGAGGTAGTCCACCCAGTTCGCGTCGAGACGTAGCTGGGCCTCAGCTGCCAGTACCATCGAGCCTCCCGGATCGAGTCGGATCGGACCGAGGAGCACGTTACTCCCGGCCACGTCGTACCCGGCGGACCAAACCTGAACCCCCGGAGGAAATTTCCATGTCGTGGTTGGTGACCGGAGGGGCCGGCTACATCGGTGCTCACGTGGTGCGCTCGTTCCAGGAGGTCGGCCTCCCGGCGGTCGTCATCGACGACCTGTCCAGCGGGCACCGCGAGTTCGTGCAGCCGGAGGTGCCGTTGGTCGAGGGCAGCATCGTGGACACGGAGCTGCTGGTGCGCACCATGGAGGAGCACGACGTCCAGGGCGTCGTACACCTCGCGGGGTTCAAGTACGCCGGCGTCTCCGTCAACCGTCCGCTGCACACCTACCAGCAGAACGTCACCGGCACCGTGAACCTGCTCGATGCGATGGAACGCACCGGCGTGCAGTCGATCGTGTTCTCCTCCAGCGCCGCCACCTTCGGGACCCCCGACACCGAGCTGGTGACCGAGCAGACCCCGACGTTCCCCGAGTCGCCGTACGGCGAGAGCAAGCTGATCGGCGAGTGGCTGATCCGCGACCAGGCGCGCGCGACCGGGCTTCGGCACACGTCGCTGCGCTACTTCAACGTGGTCGGCTCCGGCAGCAACGACCTCTACGACACCAGTCCGCACAACCTGTTCCCGATCGTCTTCGAGATGCTGCTCGACTCGAAGACACCGCGCATCAATGGGGACGACTACAACACGCCCGACGGGACCTGCGTGCGTGACTACGTGCACGTCGCCGACCTCGCGACCGCGCACGTCGTGGCCGCGCAGCACCTCGCGGCGGGCGACAGCCTGCAACCCGTCTACAACCTCGGCAGCGGCACCGGCTCCTCCGTGCGCGAGATCATGGACACCATCCGGAGCGTCACCGGCATCGACTTCACTCCCGAGATCGCTCCGCGCCGACCAGGCGACCCCGACCGGATCGTCGCCACCGGCGAGCTAGCTGCCCGCGACCTCGACTGGGAGAACAGGCACACCCTCGAGGACATGGTCCGCACTGCCTGGGAGGCCCGCTCCTCGGCTGGTGGTTGAGGCTGGGGCATGATCGCCCCATGACGAACATCACCGACCTGTTCTCCCTCGACGGCAAGGTCGCCGTCGTCACCGGGGCCTCGTCCGGTCTCGGTGTCGCGTTCGCCCAGGCATTCGCCGAGGCCGGCGCCAACGTGGCACTCGGCGCCCGCCGCGTCGAACGTCTCGGCTCGACCGCCGACCTCGTCGAGGCCGCGGGCCGGAGCGCGATCAGCGTTGCCACCGACGTGGCCTCACCCGAGGCGTGCACGGCCCTGGTCGAGGCTGCGATGCAAGAGTTCGGCCGGGTCGACGTACTCATCAACAACGCCGGCATCGGCACAGCAGTGCCCGCCACCCGCGAGACGCCCGAGCAGTTCCGCGAGGTCATCGACGTGAACCTGAACGGCTGCTACTGGATGGCGCAGGCGTGCGGCCGCGTGATGCAGCCCGGCTCCTCGATCATCAACATCTCCTCGGTCCTCGGCCTCACCACGGCCGGACTCCCCCAGGCTGCGTACGCCGCCTCCAAGGCCGGCCTGATCGGCCTGACCCGCGACCTCGCCCAGCAGTGGACCGGCCGCAAGGGCATCCGAGTCAACGCGATCGCACCCGGCTTCTTCGTCTCGGAGATGACGGACTCCTACCCCGAGGGCTACCTCGAGAGCCAGCAGGCCCGCATCCCCGTCGGCCGCAAGGGCGACCCCCGCGAGCTCGCCGCCACCGCGGTGTTCCTCGCCTCGGACGCCGCGGGCTACATCACCGGTCAGACCCTCGCGGTCGACGGCGGCATGACCATCACCTGAGTCGGACACAGGCACGACAACCCAAGGAGATCAGGATGGCCACGGCCGGATCGAATGACCCCACCCAGCGAGTGATCGGCCTGGTGCTGCTGCTCGTCCTGGGCATCCTGAGTCTGCCCGTCGCCGCCGCGTTCCTCGACGGCGGTTCGAAGGAGAACCTGATCGTTCCCGTGCAGCTCGTGCTGATGGCGGTGGTCGGCGCGGCCGTCGGCTATCTCCTGCCGGGTGTCGCCGGTGCCGGCTCGAGCAAACAGCGCGGCGCCGGGTTCGGTGCCCTCATCGGCGTAGCCACGGCTCTCATCGGCCTGGCGCTGTTCTCACTCCTGCTCTGACGAGCTCAGGTGAGGGACCAGACAAGTAGGCAGAGCAGGGCGATGGCGGGGAACAGGGCCTGGACGAGGGCTGCCTGTGCCTTGCGGCGGTCCGAGGTGACCAGGACGAGGGCCGCGGCGACCATCGAACCCGGGCCGGCGAGCAGGAGCGCCACGGCGGCTTCGCGTTCCGAGCCGATCAGGGCGACGCCGGCGGCGGTCACAACTGCGAGGAAGAGGTTGTAGAAGCCTTGGTTGTAGGCGAGAGGCTGTGTGATCGCGGCCGTCTCCTCCGTCGTACCGAAGGTCCGACGCGTCGCCGGGTGTTCCCAGCGCACCGACTCCAGCACGAAGATGTAGACGTGCACGAGCGCGGCAAGAGCGGCGAACACGCACGCGGCGATCAGCATGAGCCGAGGCTACTGCCGTTTGGGACACTGGAGGCATGAGCCAGCCACAGAGCCCCCGCGTGCCGTCAACGGCGCTGACCCTCGAGTACCCGATGTCGCTCGGTGTCTACGAGCGCTACGAACAGGCCCAGAAGGCCGTGGACTTCCTGTCCGACAACGAGTTCCCGGTGCAGAACTGCCTGATCGTCGGCACCGACCTGAAGCAGGTCGAACGCGTGACCGGGCGGCTGACGACGGGACGGGTGGCCCTCGGCGGGTTGCTGTCCGGCCTCTGGCTCGGGCTGTTCGTGGGACTGATCTTCTCGTTGTTCGGTGATGACGACGTCCTGGCCGTCATCGGGTCGACCATGCTGTTCGGCGCGATCTTCGGAGTGGTCTGGGCGCTGGCCGGCTACCTCGCGACCCGTGGACAGCGTGACTTCACGTCGGTGACCCAGGTGGTCGCGACGCGCTACGAGGTCCTCGTCGAGCACAAGTTCGCCGAGCAGGGCCGCCAACTGCTGGACACGATGAAGGGTCCCGGAGGCTCGCTCTAGGGTTCCTCCATGCCCCAACCCTCCATCACGATCATCGGCGCCGGTTTCGGTGGACTCGGCACGGCCATCGAGCTCAAACGCGCTGGCTACACCGACGTGACCGTCCTCGAGCGGGCTGACCAGGTCGGCGGCGTGTGGCGGGACAACACCTACCCCAACGCCGCGTGCGACGTCCCGTCCTCGCTGTACTCATGGTCGTTCGCGCCCAACCCCGGCTGGCCGCACCGCTACTCGCGCCAGGACGAGATCCTCGCCTACATCCAGCGCACGGCAGCCGAGCAGGGTGTGCTCGACCAGGTGCGCACCGGCGTCGAGGTCACGTCCGCGGCGTACGACGGATCCACACGATCGTGGCACCTGACCACAGCGAACGGCGAGACCATCGACACCGACGTGCTGGTGAGCGCGGTCGGCCAGCTCTCCCGGCCCTCGATCCCCGACCTGCCCGGCATCGACAGCTTCGAGGGGCCGGCCTTCCACTCCGCCGAGTGGGACCACTCGGTCGACCTCCGAGGCAAGCGGATCGCCGTGCTCGGCACCGGCGCGAGCGCGATCCAGTTCGTCCCGGGGATCCAGCCCGAGGCGGGACACGTCACGGTGTTCCAGCGCTCCGCGCCGTACGTCGTACCGAAGCCGGACCGGGAGTACACCCGGACCCACAACCGGCTCTTCGACCGCTACCCACCTACCCAGACCTTCGGGCGGAAACTGACGTGGGTGCTCTCGGAGCAGCTGAACAAGTCGTTCTCCAGCAGGCATCCGGTCAAGCACGTGATGAAGCTCGCCTGGCGGGCGCAGCTGCGCGCCCAGGTGCGTGACCCAGAGCTGCGGGCCAAGCTGAAGCCCGACTACCCCCTCGGCTGCAAGCGGCTGCTGTTCTCCAACGAGTGGTATCCCGCGCTGGCCCGGCCGAACGTCGACGTGGTCACCCACCCAGTGGTCGAGGTGCTCCCGCAGGGCGTTCGCACCGACGACGGCACGGTGCACGACGTCGACGTGATCATCTACGGCACCGGCTTCGCCGCGACGCAGTTCCTCGCTCCCATGTCCATCACCGGAGTCGGTGGCGAGGACCTGCACGAGCGATGGCACGACGGCGCGCGCGCCTACCTCGGGCTGTGCGTCCCGGACTTCCCCAACCTGTTCGTCGTCTACGGACCCAACACCAACCTCGGCGGCAGCTCGATCATCAACATGCTCGAGTCGCAGTCCGGCGCGATCACAGCTCTCCTTCGGCACGCCGACGAGCAGGGTGCCGGCTCGGTGGCCGTCCGACCCGAGGCCGAGCAGCGGTTCGACGACGAGATCCAGAGTCGTCTCGCCGACAGCGTCTGGGCGGGCTGCTCCAACTGGTACCGCGAGGGCAGCGGCCGGGTCACCACCAACTGGCCCGGCACCGTCGCGGAGTACAAGCAGCGCTGCGCCGAGCTGGACCTCGAGGACTTCGTGACGGCCTGACGCTCAGCCCTGTTCGTCCGGCTGGAAGCGGTACCCCATGCCTGGCTCGGTGAGCAGATGCCTGGGCCGCGCCGGGTTGGCTTCGACCTTCTGACGCAGCTTGGCCATGTAGACGCGCAGGTTCCCGCCTGCGGTCTCGTAGCCCGGCCCCCACACCTCCTTGAGGAGCTGACTCACCGCTGAGCAGCTTTCCGGGATGGCGCAGCAGTACCTCCAGCAGATGCCACTCGGTCGGGGTGAGTCGGACGTCCACGGCCTGCTCGCCATCGCGAACCGTCACCCTCCGCGCGGCGAGGTCGACCGTGGTGTGGCCGAACGTCACGGTTGGTTGCACGTCGTCGGAGTTGGCCCGCCGAGCGACGGCGCGCATCCGCGCCATCAGCTCGTCGATCCCGAACGGCTTGGTGAGGTAGTCGTCCGCGCCAGCATCGAGGGCGTCGACCTTGTCCGCACTGTCAGTTCGTCCGGAGAGGATGACGATGGGGGCGGTGGTCCAGCCGCGCAGCCCACGGATGACATCGAGGCCGTCGATGTCGGGAAGACCCAGGTCGAGGATGACCAGGTCCGGTGGATGCGAAGCTGCAGTTGCGAGTGCCTCGGCCCCGGTGCTCGGCTGTGAACACCTCGTAGTGGCGGGCGCGCAGGTTGATGGCCAGGGCGCGCAGGATCTGGGGTTCGTCGTCGACGACGAGTACGCGGTTCACTGACGCCTCCCGCGAGGCGGTGGCGTGGTCCCTCTCGCCTTCACGCTCTCTGCGACCTGGCTGGCTTTCGGGGGACGCGCCCTGCTCTGATGGCGCCGCGGGCATCGAGAGCACCATGGTGAGGCCGCCTCCCGGCGTCTCCTCAGCGGTCAGGATCCCGCCCATCGCCTCGCTCAGTCCGCGAGACAGGGCGAGCCCGAGACCGACCCCGGTGGTGTTGTCGGTGTCGCCCGAGGCGCTGGAACGGGGCGAATACCCGGTCCACGTCCTCCGGCGGAATGCCGGGCCCCTGGTCCACCACTCGCAGTTCGACTCGGTCCGCCAGGCTGCTGCCCATCACGCGCGGCGGGTCTCCGGCGGGCTGTAGCGGATGGCGTTGCCGACCAGGTTGGCGACCACCCTCTCCAACAGACCCGGGTCGGCCAGCAGCATCGGCAGGTCGTCGGGTACGTCGACCACGACGCCCGCCCCTGCTGGGCCAAGGTCGTCCAGGGCCAGTGGCACCACCTCGTCCAGAGCGACGCGGCGTCTCACGACCGACAGTGCCCCGGCCTGCAGCCTGCTCATGTCCAGCAAGTTGTCCACCAGGCGGGTGAGCCGGTCCAGCGACTCCTCGGCAGTGAGCAGCAGCTCGGACTGGTCGCTGCGCGGACCACTTGATCTCCGGGATGCGCAGACTCGTCACAGCGGCCTTGGCTGAGGCGAGGGGCGTGCGCAGGTCGTGCCCCACTGCGGCGAGCAGTGCGGTGCGCATCCGGTCACCTTCCGCGATCGGCACAGCCGCAGCGGCAGCCTCGCTGAGCCTGTGACGTTCCAGGATGATCGCCGCCTGGGCCGCAAAAGCTCCGACGAGTCGCTGGTCCTCGGCGCGCAGCGGGCGTCCTCGCAGGGCGAGCATGAGTGTGTCCCCGGCGGCCACCTCGGTGTCGGCGTCCTCCGGGCGTCGTGCATCCATCCGCCCCGGCGACGGCTATGGCGCTCCACTCGTCGCCATGGCCGCGAGCGGTCGGTCCGCGACTCGAGGTGTTCGTGACGCTGCGTTCCAGCAGAGTCACCGAGTTGAGTCCGAACGCCTCGCGGACACGTTCCAGTATGGCGGGCAGAGCAGTCTCACCCCGCAGGACGCTGCCGGCGAGCGTGCCGAGCGTCTCAGCCTCCGCCTTGGCGCGCGCAGCCTCGCGGGTCCGACGTGCCGCCAGGTCGACCACCGAGCTGACGAGTGCGGCGACGACGATGAACACGCCTATTGCCAGGGCGTTGTTGGTTTCCTGGATCGTGAATCTGTGCAGGGGTGGGGCGAAGTAGTAGTTGAGAAGCAATGATCCGCTGATCGACGGCAAGCATGGCGGGTAGGAATCCGCCGACCATGGCGACGACGACGACGAGCAGCAGGAAGAGCAGCACGTCGCTGACAAGGTTGAGGGGCTCCCTGGCGTTCGTCAGCGCAACGGTCATCAGGGGCGGCAGGAGCACCGCCATTGCGGTGCCCTGGAGTCGTCGACGCGTGGTGAGGCTGCCTGTTACCCGGGGTAGACCTCGACCCTTGCCGATCTGGGCGTGGGTGACGAGGTGGACGTCGATGTCGCCTGAATCGCGGATGGTGGTGACTCCGATTCCTGGCCCGCTGACCAGTGCCGCGAGTCTCGACCGTCGGCTGGCTCCGAGAACCAGTTGGGTGGCGTTCTCCGCCCGGGCGAACTCCAGCAACGCCTCCGCGATGTCGTCACCGATGACCTGGTGGTAGCTGCCCCCCAGCGTCTCGACCAGCCGTCGTTGGGCGGCGAGGTCGGCGGGGCTGGCGCCGGTGAGACCGTCATTTCGGGTGACGTGTACCGCCAGCAGGTCGCCTCCTGACGATCGAGCCGCGATGCGCGCCGCCCGCCGGATCAAGGTCTCGCCCTCAGGGCCGCCCGTGACCGCGACGACGACCCGCTCCCTGGTTTCCCAGGTGCCCTCGATGCCGTGTTGAACGCGATAGGCCTGCAACGCGTCCTCGACCTTGTCCGCAGTCCACAGCAGCGCCAGCTCTCGGAGCGCTGTCAGGTTCCCTACTCGGAAATAGTTCCCCAGGGCCGCGTCCACCTTGGCCGCGTCATAGATGTTCCCGTGCGCCATTCGGCGTCGTAACGCCTCGGGAGCCATGTCGACGAGGTCGACCTGGTCGGCTGCACGGACCACCGCGTCCGGCACTCGCTCCCGCTGGGGTACGCCAGTGATCTTCTCGACGACGTCGTTGACCGACTCCAGATGCTGGATGTTGACCGTGGAGATGACGTCGACCCCGGCCTCGAGGAGCTCGTCGACGTCCTGCCAGCGCTTCTCGTTCTTCGCGCCAGGAACGTTCGTGTGCGCGAGCTCGTCGACGAATGCGACGGCCGGTCGGCGCGCCAGCACGGCATCGACGTCCATCTCCGTGAAAGGAGCGTCTCGGTAGGTCAGCTCGCGCCGCGGTATGACCTCCAGCCCTTCGAGCATCTCGGCGGTGTGTTTGCGTCCGTGGGTCTCGACGTACCCGACCACGACGTCGGTGCCTCTCTCGGCCCGGCGCTGGGCCTCACCGAGCATGGCGTAGGTCTTTCCGACCCCTGGCGCAGCACCGAGGTAGACACGGAGCTTTCCTCGCTTCATGCCACTCCTCCCGCCACCCAGGTTCTTCGACTCGGCATGGTCGTCAACCTCGCGATGCCGCGTCCAGGGCCAGGTTGAGCTCGAGGACGTTGACGCGCGACTCCCCAAGGAAACCGAGTATGCGCCCTTGGGTGTGCTCGTCCACCAGGGCACGCACGCGCGCTTCGCTCAAGCCCCGCTCGTCTGCCACGCGCGCGATCTGCTGACGGGCGTACGCCGGGCTGATGTGCGGGTCGAGGCCCGACCCGCTGGCAAGCAGCGCATCCGGAGGCACCGTTGCCTGCTCGACACCGTCGAGGTCTGCTGCCGCGGCGCGACGCTCCTTCACGGCGTCGATGAGGTCCTTGCTCTCCGGACCAAGGTTGGACGCAGAGGTCGACAGTGGGTCGTACCCGGTCCCCGCGGCTGACGGCCGACTCTGGAAGTACCTCGGGTCTGGCTCGACGACAGGATTGCCGTCCGCGTCCAGTAGAGGCTCGCCGTCTTCCTCGACCGGACGGGTGAATGACTGACCGATCAGGTCGGACCCCACCATCTGGCCGTCGCGGCGCACCAGCGAACCTTCCGCATTGTCGCGGAAGGCCACCTGCGCCACACCGGTCATCGCGAGTGGGTAGCCGAGGCCGAGGATGACCGTCATGGCGAGGAAGGTCCGCACGGCTGCGCCGTACTGACGAACGCTCACCGGGGTTTGGTCTGCCATCTTGTTTCTGCCTTCTTCAGCTGAGTCCGGGGATCTGCGAGATGAGCAGATCGATGAGCTTGATGCCGATGAACGGGCTGACGATGCCGCCGAGGCCGTAGATGCCCAGATTGCGACGCAGCATGGAGGCTGCCGAGGAGGGCGTGTACCGCACGCCCCGCAGGGCCAACGGGATCAGCCCGATGATGATCAGGGCGTTGAAGATCACCGCGGAGAGAATCGCGGACTGAGGTGAGGCCAGCTGCATGATGTTCAGCGTGTCCAGGCCAACGTAGACCCCGCCGAACATGGCCGGGATGATCGCGAAGTACTTGGCGATGTCGTTGGCGATGGAGAAGGTGGTCAGCGATCCGCGCGTGATCAACAGCTGCTTGCCGATCTCGACGATCTCGATCAGCTTGGTCGGGTTGGAGTCGAGGTCGACCATGTTCCCGGCCTCTTTCGCAGCGGACGTGCCGCTGTTCATGGCGACACCGACGTCTGCTTGAGCGAGCGCCGGGGCGTCGTTCGTGCCGTCACCGGTCATCGCGACCAGGCGGCCGCCCTCCTGCTCGCCCTTGATCAGGGCCATCTTGTCCTCGGGGGTAGCCTCGGCGAGAAAGTCGTCAACACCCGCCTCTTCCGCGATCGCGCGCGCCGTCAGCGGGTTGTCCCCCGTGATCATCACGGTGCGGATCCCCATTCGACGCATCTCGTCGAACCGCTCCCGCATGCCCTCCTTGACCACGTCCTTGAGATTGATCACCCCGAGGGTGCGGGCCGTTCCGCCGTCCACGCGCTCCGCCACCACGAGCGGAGTGCCACCGGCTGTGGAGACGCCATCCACGATGGCACCGACCTCTTCGGTCGGGTGACCGCCGTTGTCACGGACCCACTTCATCACTGCTGCTGCAGCGCCCTTGCGGATCTGTCGGCCGTCGCCGAGGTCGACGCCGCTCATCCGGGTCTGGGCGGTGAACACCACGAAGTCGGCGGTCCTGAGCTCGCCCGGTGCTCGCTCGCGCAGGCCGTGTGCAGTCTTTGCCAGTACGACGATCGACCGGCCTTCGGGCGTTTCGTCAGCCAGGCTGGACAGCTGCGCCGCATCGGCCAGCTGGTCGGGGTCGACACCGCCGACCGGCAGGAACTCAGCCGCCTGACGATTGCCGAGCGTGATCGTGCCGGTCTTGTCGAGCAGCAGCGTGTTCACGTCGCCCGCAGCCTCGACTGCCCGCCCGGACATGGCGAGCACGTTGTGCTGAACCAGGCGGTCCATGCCGGCGATCCCGATGGCCGAGAGCAACGCCCCGATGGTCGTCGGGATCAGACAGACCAGCAGCGCGACGAGCACGATCAGGGACTGTTCGGCCCCGGCGTAGATCGCGAACGGCTGCAGTGTGATCGTCGCCATCAGGAACACGATGGTGAGGCTGGCGAGCAGGATGTTCAGGGCGATTTCGTTCGGCGTCTTCTGACGTGAAGCGCCCTCGACCAGGGCGATCATCCGGTCGATGAAGCTCTCGCCAGGCTTGGCTGTGATCTCCACGACGATGCGGTCTGACAACACCTTGGTGCCACCGGTGACCGAGCTGCGGTCGCCGCCGGACTCACGGATGACGGGTGCAGACTCACCGGTGATCGCGGACTCGTCGACGCTCGCCACGCCTTCGACGACGTCACCGTCGCCAGGGATCACCTCCCCCGCTTCCACGACGACCCGGTCGCCGACGGCGAGAGCGGGGCCAGGCACCGTCTCCTCGGACCCGTCCCACCGGAGCCGCCGGGCGATCGTCTCGGTCTTGGCGCGCCGGAGGGTGGCCGCCTGCGCCTTGCCTCGGCCCTCGGCCACGGCTTCGGCGAGGTTGGCGAAGATCACGGTCAGCCAGAGCCAGGTCACGATCGACCAGGCGAACAGGCTCGAATCCAGCACCGCCAGCACAGTGGAGAGAACCGCACCGGCCTCGACCAGGAACATCACCGGGTTGTGCGCCATCACGCGTGGATCGAGCTTGCGGGCCGCGTCCGGGAGTGAGGTGAACAGCATCCTGGGTTTGATCAGGCCTCCCCGGACCCTGGATGTCGGCGCTGGTGTTGGAGTGGGTGTCGTGGTTGTCATCACAGGCCTTCCGCGAGTGGGCCGAGAGCAAGTGCCGGGAAGAACGTGAGCCCCGCGACGATGATCACGACGCCGACGAGCATGCCGATGAACAGGACACGGTGGGTGGGAAGAGTGCCCGCGTTCGCAGGAACGTGCTGCTGTCGAGCCAGGGACCCGGCCAGGGCCAGGACCAGGATGATCGGGATGAACCGCACGGCGAGCATGAGCAGGCCGAGCGTGGTGTTGTAGAACCCGGTGTTGGCCGAAAGCCCGCAGAAGCAGCTGCCGTTGTTGTTGCCGGGTGACATGAAGGCGTAGAGAACCTCGGAGAACCCGTGCGGTCCCGAGCTCAGCATCGACGACCGCCCGGTGGAGAGTCCCATCGCGAGCCCGGTGCCTGCCAGGACGAGGACCGGCATGGTGAGGATGTTCAGCGAGACCAGCTTGATCTCCCGTGCCGTGATCTTCTTTCCCAGGTACTCCGGTGTCCGGCCGACCATCAGGCCAGCGACGAACACCGTCACGATCGCCAGGACGAGCATCCCGTACAGACCCGTGCCGACACCTCCCGGTGCCACCTCACCGAGTCCCATGTTGAAGATGGTCAGCCCACCCCCCAGCGATGAGAACGAGGAGTGGAACGAGTTGACCGCTCCTGTCGACGTACCCGTCGTCGACGCGGCGAAGAGCGATGATGCGTATTCGCCGAAACGGGTCTCCTTGCCCTCCATCGAGGCGCCGGCGAGTTTCAGCGCCGTACCCGGATGGGCCGCCTCAAGCGCCGAGATGCCGACCAGGATCAGGCCCCACAAGGTGCCCATCGCGCCCAGAATCGCGTAGCCCTGCCGCTGGTTCTTGACCATCCGGCCGAACGTGTAGGTCAGGGCCACCGGAATCAGCAGTAGCAGGAAGATCTCCAGCAGGTTGCTGAGCGCGTTCGGGTTCTCGAAGGGATGGGCGGAGTTGGCGTTGAAGAAGCCGCCACCGTTGGTGCCCAGCTCCTTGATCACTTCCTGGGAGGCAACCGGGCCACCTGTGACGGTCTGCGAGTGTCCGGTGAGCGTGGTGGCCTCCGTACCGGAGGAGAAGTTCTGCACTGCGCCGAGCCCCAGCAGGACGAGCGTGCCGATGACGGAGATGGGCAGCAGGATGCGCAGGCAGCCCCGGACCAGATCCACCCAGAAGTTGCCGATCCGGTCGGTGCGCGAGCGCACGAACCCGCGGATCAGGGCGACCGCCACGGCCATTCCCGCTGCGGCCGAGACGAAGTTCTGTACGGCGAGCCCGGCCATCTGCACCAGGTGGCCCATGGTCGACTCGCCCGAGTACGACTGCCAGTTGGTGTTCGAGACGAACGAGGCGGCTGTGTTGAACGCCTGGTCAGGGGCCACGCCTGGGAAGCCCAGACTCATCGGGAGGTCCGGCTGGAAACGCTGGAGTGCGTAGAGCCCGAGGACGCTGACGGCGGAGAAGGCGAGCAGGGCTCGTGCGTACACCGGCCAGCGCTGGTCGGCCTTCGGGTCGACTCCCATGACTCGGTAGATCACCCGCTCACCGCGCGAGTCGTGGTCGCTCTCGTAGACGCGCGCCATGTAGGCGCCCAACGGGCGGTAGCACGCCGCGAGCGCGGCGATCAAGACCCCGACCTGGAGCAGGCCGGCTGCGTTGTCCGACATCTCAGAAACGCTCCGGGAACAGCAGAGCGACCGTGAGGTAGCCGACGAAGAAGATGGCCACGATGAGGCCGACGGCGTTCTCCACACTCACAGTCGCTCGACTCCCTTCACGACCAGTGCCGCGAACGCGAAGAACGCGACGGCGAGGATCACGAACAAGAGGTCTTCCATGCGGGCTCCAGTCATCAGGTGGCGCGTCGCGGGCCACCTCGAAAGTCTCAACCCGTCGAAGACCCGGAACGAGGTTGTTAACAGGTCCCTAACGCTGGTCCACCCGATGTAGGTGCGGGACGCGCGAACGCTGACAACTCCTTAACGCGGCGAGCCGTGAGCCTGCTCACGTTGGGGCACGGTGGCATTCTTCCGAATGCGGGTACTGGGACGACGACCTACCACCGGAGGTGACTACATGCGGCTACCCATCGAACGCGGGCCCATCAGCAGGCACGTCATCCAGGCGTTGACCAGCGGCGACGACCCTGCCGCGCCACCAGCACTCGGTCCCGGTGATGTCCTCGTCGACGAGGACGTGCAGCTTGCGCTCTGGATGATCTACGAGCTGCACTACCGCGGGTTCGACGGAGTGCCTCCGGACCGGGAGTGGGATGTCGGGCTGCTGACCCTCCGGCTGGCCATCGAGCGCCGCCTCGAGCAGGAGCTCCGCGACGCGACCCGCGACCTTGTGCTCGGCGTACCGGCAGACGGTGACATCGGCCGGCACCTGATGGCTCTCGTCGCGGCCGACGACAGCCCGTCCCCGGCGGCGTTCATGCACCGTACGGCGACCAGGGAGCAGCTCGTCGGCTACCTCCGCGAACGCAGCGTCCAGCAGCTCAAGGAGTCCGACGCCCAGTCCTTCGTCCTCCCCCGCCTCGACGGACCGGCGAAGGCGGCCCTGGCCGAGCTGCAGTACGACGAGTACGGCGGCGGGCGACCCGAGCGCCTGCACGCCACGTTGTACGCCGACGCCCTCGAGGCCGCGGGTCTCGACCGGACCTACGGGGCCTACGTCAATGACGTCTCCGCCTTGAGCCTCGCCTGCACCAACGTGATGACGATGTTCGGGCTCAACCGTCGCCTGCGCGGCGCGGCCATGGGGCACCTGGCGGCCTTCGAGGCGTCCAGCTCGGTGCCCTGTCGCAAGATCGCCGGCGGACTCGAGCGCGTCGGGTTCCCCGCGGCGGTGACCGACTACTTCTACGAGCACGTCGAGGCCGACGCCGTGCACGAGCACCTCGCATCGAGCGACATCTGCGGCGCGATGGTTGCCGAGGACCCGTCGCTGCGTGGGGACGTGCTCTTCGGTGCGGCTGCCTGCCTCTACCTGGACTCCCTGGCCGGCGCGGAGCTGCTCGACCGGTGGACGAGCGAGCTGGAAGTGGCGTCATGACCGGCGCGGTTGTCGTACGCGTGTGCCCGGGCGGGCCGCTGCTGGTCCGCGGCGCACAGACGGTGCAGGACGAGAACGGCGACGATCACCAGGTCACGCGTCCTGTCGTCGCGCTGTGTGCATGCGGCAAGTCCTCGCGAAAGCCCTGGTGCGACAGCACCCACAAGTCCATCCGTGACCGATGACGGATCTCCAGCGCGAGACCATCGACTTCGGCGGGCTGCAGATCGAGTACGACGAGCGCGTGCTGCGGCCGCGTACGTGGACCGAGAACCAGTCGCGGTGGGCGGCCGAGCTGCTCCCCGACCTGCCCGAGGGCGACGTCCTCGAGCTCTGCTCGGGCGCCGGGCAGATCGGTCTGCTCGCGGTCGCGGCCAGCGATCGTCGGCTCGTCTGTGTGGACGTGAACCCCGTCGCGGCGGAGCTCACGGCGGCCAACGCGGTCGCGGCCGGCCTCCAGCACCGAGTCGAGATGCGCGAGGGCCTGATCAACGAGGTACTCACTCCCGAGGAGCGCTTTCCGCTGATCATCGCCGATCCGCCATGGGTGCGCCGTACGGAGACCCAGCGCTTCCCTGAGGACCCGCTGATCGCGATCGACGGGGGCGACGACGGCCTCACCGTCGTACGCCAGTGCGTGTCGGCGATCTCCGCCCACCTCGCCGACGGCGGCGTCGCACTGCTCCAGCTCGGTCCCGGCGACCAGGTGCAGGCGGTGTCGGAGCTGCTCAGGGGAAGCAGTCTCGTCGCGGAAGAGACCCGCGAGTTCGGCGAGCGCGGCGTGCTGCTGCGGATCGACCACCGCGACTGAGCGACTCAGACGTCACCACCCGCAGCTCTCGCTCGGCCGCCAGCTCGGCGATCCGCTCCACGCGGTCGGAGTCAGAAGACATCTCAGCGCTCCTTCCGTTGCATGCGCAGTCGCTGGTTGACCAGTTCGAGACGGCGCACCTCGGCCTCGAGGGAGAGTACCCGGGCGATGCCGGTCAGGTTCAGTCCCTCCCGGAGCAGGTCGCGGATCCGGGCGAGCACCTCGAGGTCAGCCTGACTGTAGAGCCGGGTCCCACCCGGCGTGCGGTCCGGCTCGAGCAGGCCATGACGCTCGTAGACGCGCAGGTTCTGCACCTGCATGGACACCATCTCGGCAGCCACCGAGATGGCAAAGACCCCGGTCGCACGGTCTGCCATGGCTCCTCCAAGTTTTTTCGTTCCGGGACTTGATCCCAGGTCTCTCGTGGACTATATAAAACCTGTAACAGCAAGTACACATTCCAGCCGGATCAGGAGGACACCATGTTGCTGCGAAACACCGACCCCTTCCGTGACTTCGACCGCCTGACCCAGCAGCTGCTGGGCACCACCAACCGGCCCGTCGTGATGCCGATGGACGCGTGGCGTGAGGGTGACCGCTTCGTCATCGAGTTCGACCTGCCCGGGGTGAGCCCCGAGAGCATCGACCTCGACGTCGAGCGCAACGTCCTGACCGTCAGCGCCGAGCGACTGGCCCGCAACGGTGACTGGGAGATGCTCGCCTCCGAGCGTTCGCGCGGGCGGTTCAGCCGCCAGCTCGTGCTCGGCGACAACCTCGACCTCGAGCGGATCGAGGCTGGCTATTCCGACGGCGTCGTACGGCTGACGGTGCCGGTCGCGGAGAAGGCCAAGCCCCGCAAGATCGAGCTCCAGCACACATCCGATGCCGGGAGGACCGCGATCGAGGCCTGACCCCCGCTGGGAGGAGCCACCGCCGGAACCACTGGCGGTGGCTCCTTCTCACTCATGGCGGGTCGTCGTCCCAGGTGGGAGACTCGAAGGAGTCTGCCCCAGACCCCGGCAGTTCGCTTCTCGGCACGTCGAACCCACCCGCGAACCGCACCAGATTGGGGCAGACCACATGTCGTCACCACCGCTCGAAAGGCGAGGTGCACAGCGGGCGTCCGGCGCGATCGACCAGAGCCTCTACACCGACCTCGCGAGGACCGTCCGGGAGAGCGGGCTGATGGACCGCCGTCACGCCTACTACTGGAGCCGGATGGCCATGACGGTGTCAGCGTTCGCCCTCGTGTGGGTGGGCGTGGTGATGGTCGGGAACTCCTGGTTCCAGATCGTCCTGGCCGTGCTCCTGGGCGTGATCGTGACGCAGTTCGGGTTCCTGGGACACGACGCCGCGCACCAGCAGATGTTCCGGTCACCTGCCTGGAACGAGTGGACCTCCCGCCTGCTCGCGGGAGTGGGCGCCGGTCTCAGCTACGCGTGGTGGCGCGACAAGCACAACCGGCACCACGCGGCGCCCAACCGCGAGGGGCACGACCCGGACATCGCTGCCGGGGCGATCGGGTTCACTCCGGCCATCGTGGCGAGTCGTACCACCGGCTTCGCGGGTTGGTTCGTCAAGCGCCAGGGGTGGTTGTTCTTCCCGCTGCTCGCGCTCGAGGGCCTGAACCTGCATGCCGAGAGCGTGCGGGGACTGCTGCGCCCAGGACGGGTGCCGCACCGCAGGCTCGAGCTGACCCTGGTGGTCACGCGCCTCTCGTCGTACGTCGTGGCGCTGCTGGTCCTGCTGCCCCCGTCCAAGGCTGTGGTGTTCTTCGTCGTCCAGATGGCGGTGTTCGGGTTCTGCCTCGGGGCGTCGTTCGCACCTGCCCACAAGGGCATGCCGATCGTTCCACCGACAGCACGGATCGACTTCTTCCGTCGGCAGGTGATGATGTCGCGCAACGTCACTGGCGGGCTGTGGGTCGACTTCATGATGGGCGGGTTGAACTACCAGATCGAGCACCACCTGTTCCCGAGCATGCCCAGGCCGAACCTCAAGCTCGTGCGGCCGCTGGTGCGGGAGTACTGCGCACGGCAAGGCGTCGCCTACGCCGAGGTCAGCCTGTTCGAGTCCTACCGGATCGTCGTCAGCTATCTGAACAACGTGGGGATCCAGGCGCGCGGGCCGTTCGAGTGCCCGATCACGGCGCTCTACCGGACCTGAGTGAGGCCCGCCACAGGTCGAAATGGGTGGAGCTGAGGGTGTGCTGGTTCAGGACATAGGAAACCCATGTCTCAAGACATAGGAAACCCGGCCGCCTGCATGCCATGCCCATGGAACGGCAGAGCCGCTACCAACTGCGCCGCGCAGCACAAGAAATGGGTGGAGCTGAGGGGATTCGAACCCCTGACCCCCTGCATGCCATGCAGGTGCGCTACCAACTGCGCCACAGCCCCATCACCCTGATCTGCTGATCTGGGCAACGCCCGGAATCTTAGCCAACGCCCTCCGGCGGAGCCTAATCGGGGGGCGAGCCCCCGACGGTCCGGTTGTAGGAGGAGAGGCGCAGTCGTCCCTGGCCGGTCTCGGCCAACGTGGCCCAGCCGCAGTTGTTCATCGCCTCGAGGTCCACGGCGGCCTCGATGGGCCAGCCGAGGATGCCGGCGATGGCCACCCGGAGGGACGCGCCATGCGTGACCACGACCGCCGTCTCGCCCTCCCCGAGCCGCTCCAGAACCTCCTCGAAAGCCGGGATCACCCGCGCCGCAAGCTGCTCGGGCGTCTCCGCTCCGGGGACCTGGACGTGGGCGTGAACGTCCCACCAGCCGTCGAACTCGGCGCCGATCTTCTCGCCGAACTCGGCCAGGGTCAGCCCGGTCCGCTCACCGAGCTCGTACTCGCGCCAGCGATGGTCCTCGACCGCCGTCAGCCCGGTCTGCTTCTCCAGGAAGGCGGCTGTCTCCCGAGCCCGAGCCAGGTCGCTGGTGACGAGCAGGTCCGGGTCGAGCGCAGCCAGGACCGGCGCTACCGCCTCGGCCTGGCTGCGTCCGGTGTCATCCAGCCCGACGTCGGCATGACCCTGCGCCCTGCCCTCGGCGTTCCAGGCCGTCTGCCCGTGGCGGACCAGGACGACCCGACGGCTGCGGCCGGGCCGCCGCTCAGCCGCGGCCACGGCCGGAGGTCACGTCCGCAGGCATCGGGATGACCGGGCAGTCGCGCCAGAGGCGCTCGAGGGCGTAGAACTCGCGCTCCTCGGTGTGCTGGACGTGTACGACGATCTCCGCGTAGTCGATCAGCACCCACCGGCCGTCACGCTCGCCCTCGCGGCGTACGGGCTTGGCGCCGACCTCGCGCAGCTTGTCCTCGATCTCGTCGACGATGGACTTGACCTGGCGCTCGTTGGCCGCCGAGGCCAGCAGGAACGCGTCGGTGATCACCAGCTGGTCGCTGACGTCGAACGCCAGGATGTTCTCGGCCAGCTTGTCCGACGCAGCCCGTGCGGCGGCGTGCACCAGCTCGATGGCGTGCGCGGTAGCGGTCATTCGGTCTGCACCTTCGTCGAGTAGAGGTTGTGCTTGGAGATGTACTGGACCACGCCGTCGGGGACGAGGTACCACACGGGCTCACCCTTGGACCTGCGCTCGCGGCACTCGGTGGAGGAGATCGCCAGGGCGGGTATCTCGAGGATCGTCACCCGGTCGCTGGGAATCCCCTCGAGCGTGGCTGGACTCATCTCGTAGCCGGGACGGGTGCAGCCCACGAACCGGGCGAGCGCGAACAGCTCCGCAGCGTCACGCCAGGTGAAGATGTCGGCCAGCGCGTCGGCTCCGGTGATGAAGTAGAGCTCAGCATCAGGCAGTGCCCTCTTCAGGTCGCGCAGCGTGTCGATCGTGTACGTCGGACCGCCTCGGTCGATGTCGACGCGGGAGACGGTGAACCGGGGGTTGGACGCGGTCGCCACAACCGTCATCAGGTAGCGGTGCTCGGCGGGCGAGACCATCCGGTCGGACTTCTGCCAGGGCTCCCCGGTCGGCACGAAGACGACCTCGTCGAGGTCGAACCACGCCTGCACCTCGCTCGCGGCCACGAGGTGACCGTGGTGGATCGGGTCGAAGGTCCCACCCATCACCCCCACACGCCGGCGAGTGGCGGGAGCCACGGGCTCGTCGGAGAGACGGGCAGATGTCGCGCTCAGGAGTGCTCGCGTCCCTTGCCGAAGGCCAGCAGGGCGGCCATCAGGCCAAACAGGAGCACGAGAGCGCCGATGCCGATGACGTACGGCGTCATCCCAGCGCTCTCTTCAGTGGCTTGCAGCGGCAGCAGCAGAAGCAGACTCGGCATGGCGCACAGCCTAACCTCATCCAGCCCGGAGTCAGGGCCCGGTCGCCCCTGGCGCTCTGCTCAGTTGAAGATCAGGCCGATGCCGAGGAGCCAGGCGAGGAAGAAGAGGGTCCGGCCCGCCAGGCCGGCGATGAAGAAGACCACCACGTTCATCTTCAAGGTGCCCGCCACCATTGCCATCGCGAAGAACGGCGGGAATCCGATGGCCGCCGAGACGAAGGTGAGGACGCCGCTCATCACCGGACGGCCGTGCACGAAACCACGCCAGCGCTGGAAGTTGGCCTGGCGCCTGGGAGTGTCCAGTCGCTTCTTGAGCCAGGGCATGTCGAGTGCCCCGAGGCAGATGTAGTACCAGACCAGCTTGCCGATGTTCTGGCCCAGTGAGCCGACGAACGCAATCATCAGGGCCGAGTGGTCCTGGTTGTTGGCGTACAGCACGGAGATGTAGGCCTCCATGTTGAACACGGGGATGACGGCGGAGACCACGCCGAAGCCCAGCGTCAGCGCGAGCAGCCTCACCGGGTGTGGCCGTCTCCGGTGACGACGTACTTGGTGGACGTCATCTCCGGCAGGCCCATCGGGCCACGTGCGTGCAGCTTCTGGGTCGAGATGCCGATCTCGGCGCCGAACCCGAACTCGGCGCCGTCGGTGAACCTGGTCGAGGCGTTTACGAGCACCGCTGCCGAGTCGACGGCTGCGACGAACCGCTGGGCGCTGGACTGCGAGTCGGTCACGATCGCATCCGAGTGCGAGGAGGAGTACTGGCGGATGTGCGCGATCGCCGCGTCGAGGGAGGGTACGACGGCTGCGGAGATCTCCAGCGCGAGGTACTCCGTCGACCAGTCCTCCTCGGTGGCGGGCACCACTCCGTCGTGATCAGCGAACGCCTCGTCGCCGTGGATCAGCACCTCTGCGTCCTGCAGGGACCGGACGATGCGCGGCACGAAGTCTGCGGCGACATCCTCGTGCACCAGGAGCGACTCGGCCGCGTTGCACACCGACGTGCGGTGGGTCTTCGCGTTGAGCACGATCCGCTCGGCCATGTCGAGGTCGGCAGCGGAGTCGACGTACACGTGGCAGTTCCCGACGCCCGTCTCGATCACCGGCACCGTCGACTGCTCCACCACGGAGGCGATCAGGCCGGCTCCGCCGCGCGGGATGAGGACGTCGACGAGGCCTCGGGCCTGCATCAGCTCCTTGACCGACTCGTGCCCCTCCCCCGGGACCATCTGCACGACGTCCTCGGGCAGTCCCGACTTCCACGCGGCGCGCCGCAGCGTCGCCACGATCGCGGTGTTGGACTGCAGGGCGCTGGAGGAGCCCCGCAGCAGCACTGCGTTGCCGCTCTTCAGGCAGATGCCGGCGGCGTCAGCGGTGACGTTCGGGCGAGCCTCGTAGATGATCCCGACGACGCCGAACGGCACCCGGACCTGACGCAGCTGCAAGCCGTTGGCGAGCGTCGAGCCGCGCACCACTTCGCCGACCGGGTCGGGCAGGTCGGCTACGTCCCGCAGGCCGTGGGCCATGGAGGCGAGCCGGGAACGGTCCAGGCGGAGCCGGTCCACGAGATGGTCAGGGGTGCCGGCAGAGGCAGCGGTCTCGATGTCGGCTGCGTTGGCGGCGAGGATGCGCTCCTCGTCGGCCAGCAGTGCTGCGGCCATGGCCTCCAGCGCCGCATCCTTCACGGCGCGGGTGGCGAGAGCGAGCGCGGTGGACGCCATGCGGGCACGAGTCGCGACCGCAGTGAAGGCGGAGTCGGGCATGGGCCCAGCGTATCCAGCGCAGAGGCGGCTGGACTCAGGCGCGTCGCCCCAGCGCGCCGCGACTCTCGCGGAGGTCCTTCTCCACGATCTCGAGGCCGACCACTTCCCAGTCGGGCAGCTTGGCGGACTCGCGGTGCTCGTTCCAGAGGCGCATGGCCAGGGAGGCGACGTCGAGCATGTTCTTGCCCTCGTCCCAGAACTGGATCTCGACTGACTGGCCGGTGGAGATCACCGAGTCGAGGAACTGGCGCTCCTCGTTGAGTCGCTGCATGGCCCCGCGGACGATGAGAGGTTCCGCTGGTTCACCCGAGAGGGTCAAGGTCACGTGCCAGTGACGTACGGCCATGTCCACTAACGGATCCCCCTCGGGCACCGGGTATCGATCCCGATGATGAGCCAAGTGTCCACGACGTGGACGGTTTGGCGAAGGTAAACCGACATTTTCATGGCGGGGTCTAGAGCACGATCAGGTCGTCGCGGTGGACGACTTCACGCTCGTACGCCGCACCCAGCTCCCGGGCCAGGTCACGGGTGGACCGGCCCAGCAGCCCGGGGAGCTCCTTGGCGTCGTAGTTGACCAGGCCACGGGCCACCACGCGCCCACGCTCGTCGACGAGATCGACCGGGTCACCGGCCACGAAACCGCCTGCCACGCCCGTGATGCCCGCGGGGAGCAGGGAGGCGCGCCGCTCCGCGACCGCGCGCACGGCGCCGTCGTCGAGCACGATCCGCCCCTTGGCCTCGGTGGCGTGGGCCAGCCAGAGCAGCCGGGTAGGTCTGCGCCGCCCCGTCGGGTGGAACAGGGTCCCCGTCTGCTCCCCGTCCAGCGCAGCGCGTGCATGGCCCATGTCGGTGAGCACGACCGGGATGCCGGCGCCGGTGGCGATCCGGGCCGCCTCCAGCTTGGTGTGCATCCCCCCGGTTCCCACGCCGGACGCGCCCGCTCGGCCGATGCGAATGCCGTCGAGCTCGGCGCCGTCGGTCACTTCGGGGATCACCCGGCTCGAGGCCAGGCTGGGAGGTGCGTCGTACAGCCCGTCGACGTCGGACAGCAGCAGCAACAGGTCCGCGTGCACGAGGTGCGCGGTGAGGGCAGCGAGGCGGTCGTTGTCGCCGAACCGGATCTCCGAGGTGGCGACGGTGTCGTTCTCGTTGACGATCGGCACCACCCCGAGCTCGAGCAGCTTGGCAAACGTGCGCTGGGCGTTGCGGTAGTGGCTGCGCCGGGTGACGTCGTCGAGGGTGAGCAGCACCTGGCCGGTCACCTGGCCGTGCCGGGCGAACTCCTCGGTGTAGCGGTGGACGAGCAGACCCTGTCCCACCGACGCTGCCGCCTGCTGCCGGGCCAGGTCGCGCGGGCGGCGCTTGAACGCCAGCGGTGACAGTCCGGCCGCGATCGCACCCGAGGAGACCAGCACGAGGTCAGCGCCGCGCTCGCGTACGCCGATCAGGCTGTCCACGAGCGCGCGGACGCGCTCCGGGTCGATCCCGCCCTCTGCGGTCGTGAGCGACGAGGAACCCACCTTGACCACCACACGCGCAGCGCGGGTGACGGCGTCACGGCTCATGCGTCGTCCTCGTCCTCGCCGTCGGCGACGTAGCCGTCGAGTCGGCGGGCAACGTCGGCCCGCACCTCGGTCTCGCCACGGTCGGGCATGGCCTCGTCGATCGCGCGGCGACGACCGGCGGCAGGCCGGTCCTCGGTGAAGCGCTGGTCCTCGCCGCGACGACCCAGCATCTGCGCGCCGGCGTCGATCCCGGGCTTGAAGTCGAACACGACCGCATTGGCGGGGTCGCCGATGAGGACGGGGTCGCCCTCCACCGCGCCGAGCTCGACGAGGCGCTGCTCAACGCCGAGCCGGTTCAGGCGGTCGGCGAGGAAGCCGACAGCCTCCTCGTTGCCGAAGTCGGTCTGCCGGATCCAGCGCTCGGGCTTCTCGCCACGCACGCGCCAGCCCTCGCCGGTCTCTTTGACGGTGAACTCGGAGCCGCCGGTCAGGGACTTCGGGCGGATCACGATGCGGGTCGTCTCCTTGACCGGCTCTGCGGCGCGTCGCTCGGCGACGATCCCGGCCATGGCGAACATCAGCTCTCGGAGGCCCTCGTGGCTGGAGGCGCTGACGGAGAAGACCCTCCAGCCCTTGGCCTCGACGTCCTCGGTGACCAGCTCGGCCATGTCGCGTCCGTCTGGCACGTCCACCTTGTTCAGGGCGACCAGGCGCGGCCGGTCCTCGAGCCCGCCGTACCGCTGGAGCTCCTGCTCGATGACCTCGAGGTCGCCCAGCGGGTTGCGGCCGGGCTCCAGGGTGGCGAGGTCGACCACGTGCACGATGGCGGCACAGCGCTCGATGTGGCGCAGGAAGTCGTGTCCCAGGCCGCGTCCCTCGCTGGCGCCCTCGATCAGTCCGGGCACGTCAGCGACGGTGAAGGTGGTGTCGCCGGCCTTCACCACGCCGAGGTTGGGGACCAGCGTGGTGAACGGGTAGTCCGCGATCTTGGGTCGCGCTCGCGACAGCGCCGCGATCAGGCTGGACTTGCCGGCGCTGGGGAAGCCCACCAGGCCCACGTCTGCGACGACCTTCAGCTCGAAGTTCACGACGAGGTCGTCGCCGGGCTCACCGAGCAGGGCGAACCCTGGTGCCTTGCGCTTCGAGGAGGCCAGTGCCGCGTTGCCCAGTCCGCCGCGACCGCCCTGGGCGATCACCAGCTCGGTGCCGGGTCCGACGAGGTCGGCCAGCACCGTACCGGTCTCGTCGGTCACCACAGTGCCGTCCGGGACGGGCAGGACGAGGTCCTGGCCATGGGACCCGTTGCGGTTCCCGCCCGCGCCGTGACCGCCGTGCTCGGCGGTGCGCTGGGCCTTGTGGTGGTAGTCGATGAGCGTGGTCACGTCCTGGTCCACCCGCAGGATCACCGATCCCCCGGGCCCGCCGTTGCCGCCGTCGGGTCCACCGAGCGGCTTGAACTTCTCCCGGTGGACCGAGGCCACCCCGTTGCCTCCGCGGCCGGCGACGATGTGCAGCGTCACGCGGTCGATGAATGTCGGCACTGCCATCGTCTGTCCTTTCGAGATCGGGTGTGGAGAAACACGAAGGGCGCTCCCGATGGTCTCAGGAACGCCCTCGTTGGTGGATCAGTAGCCGGTGGAGAGAGTTACTCCCCCACCGGCGCGATGTTGACGACGCGACGGCCGCGCTTGACGCCGAACTCCACGTTGCCCGCGATCAGTGCGAACAGGGTGTCGTCACTGCCGCGACCGACGCCGCTGCCCGGGTGGAAGTGGGTGCCACGCTGGCGGACGATGATCTCGCCGGCGTTGACGAGCTGACCGCCGTAGCGCTTCACTCCGAGGCGCTGGGAGTTGGAGTCGCGCCCGTTCTTGGTGGACGCTGCACCCTTTTTGTGAGCCATGAGCTGTTGTCCTTCGTGGTGGAGGAGTCAGACGGAGATGTCGGTGACCTTGACCTGGGTGTACTTCTGGCGGTGACCCTGGCGCTTCTTGTAGCCGGTCTTGTTCTTGAACTTCTGGATGACGATCTTGGGCCCCTTGGTGGCGCCGAGGACCTCGACCGTCACGCCGGCCTTGTCCAGGCCGGTCGCGGTGACCTGGTCACCGTCGACGACCATCACCACGGGAAGGGTCAGCGACTCGCCGACGCCGGTCTCGATCTTGTCGATCTCGATGACATCGCCCACAGCAACCTTCTGCTGCTTGCTGCCAGCGCGCACAACTGCGTACACGGCGGACTCACTCTCCTCGGGTCTACTTCGTAAAGTCTCAGGCTCTGCGTCGGCGCACTCGCCACCCCGGTCAGTACGTCGGGGGGCGCGATCCGCGCAGGTGGTTTGGGTGTGTGAACACACCGAGGGTCAACTTTACTGGTTGGCCGGTCGCAGGGTCAAAACGGCCTAGCGTTTCCGGGACCCCTTGCGCTTGACCGGCACGTGCTGGAGGGAGAACCCGTTGCCCGAGTCGTCGTCACCCTGATCGCTCCCGTTGTCGTCACCAGTTGGTTCGTCGGCGACCTCGTCCGGGGTGTCGGCGGAGGTAGGGGCGGAGGCCGGGGCGGACTCGTTCAGCGGGCTAGGCGGGCCTGCTGGGCGGCGCGCAGTACGGCGACGCGTGCTGGTGACCACCCGTGGCGCCTCGGGCGCCTCGGCGGACGCGGCGGACTCCCCCGACTCGGACGGGACGTCCTGGGGCTCGTGGTCAGCGGCGCTGGGGCTGCCGACGACGGTCTGCTCGGCCTGCTTCTCGGCCTGCTTCTCGGCCGGCTCTTCGGCCGCCTTCTCAGCGGGCTCTTCGACCGGCTGCTCGACCGGCGCCTCGACCTGGTCGGCAGCGGGCTGCTCGTCCGTGGCGTCGTCCGGCTGCTTCTCCGGGGGCCGGGTCTTGGCGAGGTCAGCGGGTGACGGCTTGACGGGGGTGCTGCCACCGTTGCCTCCGCCGTTCCCGCCTCCGTTGTCGTTGCCGCCACGGCCCCGGTTGCGGCCACCGCGGCTGCGACCGCGTCCTCGCGAGTCGTCCTCGTCGGACTTGCCGCCGGACTCGACGGGGTGGTCGTGCACGACCAGGCCACGGCCCTTGCAGTGCTCACAGTCGGTGCTGAACGCCTCCAGGAGGCCGGTGCCGATCCGCTTGCGAGTCATCTGGACCAGTCCCAGCGAGGTCACCTCGGCGACCTGGTGACGGGTCCGGTCACGCCCGAGACATTCCACGAGACGGCGCAGCACGAGGTCGCGGTTGGACTCCAGGACCATGTCGATGAAGTCGATGACGATGATGCCGCCGATGTCGCGGAGGCGGAGCTGGCGCACCATCTCCTCGGCTGCCTCGAGGTTGTTCTTGGTGACGGTCTCCTCGAGGTTGCCGCCCGAGCCGGTGAACTTGCCGGTGTTCACGTCGACGACGGTCATCGCCTCGGTGCGGTCGATGATCAGCGACCCGCCGGAGGGCAGCCAGACCTTGCGGTCCAAGCCCTTGGCGATCTGCTCGTCGACGCGATAGGTGGCGAACAGGTCCTTGCCGTTCTCACCCGGCTCGAACTTCTCGAGGCGCTCCTGGAGGTCGGGGGCCACGTGTGAGACGTAGCTCTCGACGAGGTCCCAGGCGTCGCCACCCTGGACGACCAGCTTGGCGAAGTCCTCGGTGAACAGGTCGCGGACGACCTTCAGGGTGAGGTCGGGCTCGCCGTACAGCATCTGCGGCGACTTGCCGGCCTTGACCTTCTCCTCGATGTCCGCCCATCGGGCAGTCAGCCGCTCGACGTCGAGGGTGAGCTCCTCCTCCGAGGCGCCCTCCGCGGCGGTGCGCACAATGACGCCAGCGCTGTCGGGGACGATCTGCTTCAGCAGAGTCTTGAGCCGGTTGCGCTCGGTGTCGGGAAGCTTTCGCGAGATGCCCGAGGTGTTGCCGTCCGGGACGTAGACGAGGAAGCGGCCCGGCAGGCTCACCTGGCCGGTGAGACGCGCGCCCTTGTGGCCGACAGGATCCTTGGTGACCTGGACGAGGATGGTCTGCCCCGAGGACAGCACCGACTCGATCTTGCGCGGCTGGCCGTCCTTGTGGCCGACGGCAGACCAGTTGACCTCGCCGGCGTACAGCACGGCGTTGCGGCCCTTGCCGATGTCGATGAAGGCCGCCTCCATGGAGGGCAGCACGTTCTGCACGCGACCGAGGTAGACGTTGCCGATCAACGAGGTCTGGGACTCCCGGGCGACGTAGTGCTCGACGAGGACCTTGTCCTCGAGTACGCCGATCTGGGTCAGGTCGTCCTTCTGGCGGATGACCATGACCCGGTCGACCGACTCGCGCCGGGCGAGGAACTCCGCCTCGCTGACGATCGGTGCGCGGCGACGGCCGGCCTCGCGGCCCTCACGGCGGCGCTGCTTCTTGGCCTCGAGACGGGTGGACCCGCCGATGCTGGTGATCTCGTCCTCGGGGTTGCGCTGCTTGCGCACCCGCGTGGTGGTGTTGTCCGGGTCGCCGGAACTGTCACCGTCCTCGCCCGGGCGGCGGCGACGGCGGCGCCTGCGCGAGCCACTGCCGTCCCCATCGGAGTCATCAGAGTCCTCGGAGTCGTCCGAGTCGTCGGACTGGCCGTCCGAGCCGTCGCCACCCTCACCGTCGCTTGGCTTGCGACGGCGACGCCCACCGCGGCGACGGCGTCGGCGAGCGCCGCCCTCCCCGTCTCCTGAGTCGTCGTCGGAGTCGTCCTGGTCGTCGGTGTCCGGTGTCTCGTCGTCGCTGTCGTCGCCAGCGTCCTTGGCCTTGCCGCGCTGGCCACCCGTGCCGCCCTTGCCGCCCTGCCGCCCTGCCGCGGTTGCCGCCCTGGCCACCTCGGCCCCGGCCACCACCCTGGCCGCGGTTGCCGCGGCCCGAGGTGTCGTCCGCTGAGTCGTCGGTGGACTCGTCGGACTGGTCGGCGGCAGCCTTGTCCGGTGCCTCGTCAGCCCTGTCGGTCTGCTTGTCGGTCTGCTCCTCGGTCGGCTTGGCCGCAACCTTCCGCGTGGTGCGTTTGCGGGGCGGGGCCGTGGTCGGCTCGGGGGCCTTGAAGAGCACCATCGGGGCACCCGCTGTCGCCGCGGACTCCCCGGAGGTCTCGGCATCGGCCATGGAGTCCTCGGACGCGACACGCTTGGCGGCGGCCTTCTTCCTCGCGGGCGCCTTCTTCTTGGGCTTCTCCTCGCCGGTCGCGTCGTCGGAGGTCGGCTCTGACTCGTTCGGGGCGGCCTTGGCGGCCTTCTTGGCCGTGGACTTCTTCGCCGCAGCCTTCTTGGCGGGCGCCTTGGCGGCCTTCTTGGCCGCGGTCTTCTTCGGCGGCTCGGTGGCAGCGATGTCGGCGATCGTCTCGGGCGTGTCGGGGGTGCCCTCGGCCCGGCCCTGCGCCTCCGTGTTGTGCGGGGCAGCGGCCGGTGGTGCGCCTGCTGAGTCGTTGTCGGTGTTGTTCGGGTCGTTGTCGAGCACTGGTGAGCTCCTCGTGCACGTCGTCAGGGTTCAGGCCCTCGCGACGGTGCTGGTCGGACGTGCGGCACGGTGAGGATCCACTGCGGCGTACGTCAAAAGCCTTCGGTCGGCGGCGACATCCTCCGCGCCTTCGCGTCGATTGGAATGGCCCCTTGGGCACCAACCGCGGTCGCCGGGCCGTTGCGTCTGTGAAGCTGTCACCTTCACTGACCAGCCGCGTCGCGGTCGGGTGTCAATGGATCACCCACCGTGCCACTTTCCAGATCCAATGGTCCCTGTGCCAATCGCTGCTGAAGGGCGGCGGTGACGCGAAGACCAGAAGACTCGTGAAGAGCGGCGAGAACGTCGTCGGGTCTCACGGACGGCGAGCCGTGTCGCAAGACCACGTCGAGTATCGCACACGGTGGCTGGTCGGACCTCTGTTCGGCGACCTTCGCGGACGCGATCGCCGCCCGTGCGTCGAAGCTGCGCACCCCCTTCTTGGTCATCCGTTCGACGATCACCTCGTCCGTCGCGAGCAGTGCCTCGACTGCCGGTCGAGCCTCCTCGACCGGCGTGTCGACCAGGGTGATCAGCCACCGGGAAGCCTCGAGCCGGTCGGCCAGCGAGTCGCCGGCGCTCACCACGACCTCCACGACATCGAGGCCGTCGGGCAGCGCCTCGTCGATGTCGGCGTGCGCCCGGGCAGGCTCGATCACCTCGGCCAGCGCGATCTCGACGTACTCGGCCTCGCTCGCCGATCCCATCGGGGCGGCACCCATGTAGGAGATGCGGGGATGCGGGTTGAAGCCCGAGGAGTAGGCCATCGGGATGCGGGCCCGGAACACCGCGCGCTCGAACGCGCGGCTGAAGTCACGGTGGCTGGTGAACCTCAGCCGACCGCGCTTGGCGTAGTGGATGCGCAGCCGCTGCACCGGCGGAGCCTGCTGCTCCGGCTGGTTGCGCTTGTCTGGGCTGGGCACCCGCACGACCCTACCGGCCGCGCCGACCGTCCTCGGGAGTGGCGGACATCTAGGATGACCTCGCTGGAGACGGCTGCCCACGCACCCACGAGGACTCCCATGAGCGCGGAATCTGAGGACCTGAAGGTCCTGTACGGCAACCGCTTCGGCGCCCAGGAAGTCCAGCGTTCCGAGCTGTGGGAGGTGCTCTGCCGTGAGTTCTTCCAGAAGTGGGTGCCCCACGACGCGACCGTGCTCGACGTCGCCGCGGGGCACTGCGAGTTCATCAACAACATCCAGGCCGGGCGCAGGCTCGCAGTCGACCTGAACCCGGATGTCCTGGTCCGTGCCGCTCAGGGCGTCGAGGCGTTCCTGTGCCACTCCGACGCCATGGAAGGCATCGCGACTGCCTCAGTGGACCGGGTGTTCATCAGCAACTTCTTCGAGCACGTCACCCGCGACGTGATCCTGTCGACCCTGCTCGAGGTCAAGCGGGTGCTACGTCCCGATGGCAAGCTCCTCGTGCTCCAGCCCAACGTGCGCTACTGCGCCCGCGACTACTGGATGTTCTTCGACCACATCACCCCGGTCGATGACCGGGCGCTGGCCGAGGCGTTCGCCGCGACCGGGTTCGACGTCGAGCTGAACATCCCCCGGTTCCTGCCGTACACAACGAAGAGCCGACTGCCGAGCGGCCCCCGGCTGGTCAGGCTGTACCTCAAGGTGCCGCTGGCGTGGCGGTTCCTGGGCGCCCAGGCGTTCATGGTCGGCCGGCCACGCACGCCCGAGTGAGCGCCTGCCTGACCGGCGGCGCCGCCGCCCGGGGTGTGGTGAGGGCGGTTGCTACAGCCGCCCGTCGTGCACTGCCTGGCTGACCCAGGGGATGACTTCGTCCAGCATCTCATCGAGCGAGGTGGTGCACTCGAAGCCGAGCACGCGCTTGCTCTTCTCCACGTCGGGCACGCGCTTCTGCACGTCGTACTCATAGGCAGGGTCGCTGACCAGGGTCAGCGGCGCATCCCCCCTGATCTTCCTCCAGATCACCTCGGCGAGCTCGCGGACGCTGGTCGACTCTCGCGTGGAGATGTTGAAGTCCTCGTTGAACGCAGCGGTCTGCGTCATGCACTCGACGATGCCGCGGGCGAGATCGCCGCCGTAGGTGTAGTGCCGGATCTGGTTCCCCTCCCCGAGGATGTGGAGGGGGTCCTGTCCCTTGACGACCTTCTGCACGAGGTCGGGTACCACGTGGCTCATCGCCAGCTTCACGTTGCCCGAGTCGACCTCGACGTCCCCCCGCGCCCGACCCTCGCCGATGCCGACGCAGTTGAACGGACGCACGATCGTGTACGGCAGCTGGTACTGGTCCCAGGCGGCCTTGGCGAAGTACTCCACCGCCAGCTTCTGGAACCCGTACGACGAGAGCGGCGGCGGGATCTTGCGCTCGTCACCCTCGACCGACGGCCAGTGATCCGTGGACTCGAAGACCATCGAGCTCGACAGGTAGGTGACCTTCTGGAGCTTGCCGCTGCGGTGGGCCTCGATGGCGGCGTCGCACTGGCTGGCCATGATGCGCTCGTTGGTGGCGAGCAGGTCGTAGGGGTAGGCGTGGAAGTAGGAGATGCCGCCGATCAGGGCAGCCCCTGCCACGAAGTGCTCGCAGTCGGAGAGCAGCTTGGTCATCAGCTCCGCGTCGCGGACGTCGGCCTCGACGAACTCGTAGTCGGGGTGGCTGTCGTAGGACTTCACGACCGGCCCGTACTTGGAGTAGTTGTCGATGCCCACGACGCCGTAGCCGCGACGCAGCAGCTCCTCCACGACGTACCCGCCGATGAAGCCGGCCGAGCCCGAGACGAGGACCTTCTGCCTGTCTGGACTCACGTGGTCTTCGACCCTCGCGACGCCGGGTCGTTCAGGTCGGCGATCCGCGCTGCCTGACGGGTGACCTGCTCGAGGGTCAGGCGTGGGCCGAACGCGAACCGGTACCAGCGCAGGTACTTCGGGATCCAGTTCTTCAGCTGGAACCGGGACTCCCCGAACTCACGGTCCAGCCAGATGGTCGGCAGCTCGGCCACCGGCCGGCGCAGCCGGCGAGCCTTGGCGGTGAGCTCGAGCCCGATCTCGAAGCCGCTGCGACTGTGGATGCCCACCTCGCGGATGAAGTCGGTGGAGTAGGCCTTGAAGCTGTTGGTGGCGTCCCTCGTGCCGACGCGACCGAACGTGCCCAGAGTGCGTCCGGCGCCGCGGGAAAGTAGCCCCTTGAGCATCGGCCCGCCCACCTGTTGACCCCCGGAGCTGTAGCGCGAGGCGGCCGCCACGACGACGCCGCGGTTCACGAGCCGGGCCAGGTCATCGATCTGGCGGGGGTCGTCGCTGCCGTCGGACATCGTGATCACCACCACGGAGTTGGTGACCTGGTCGACCCCGAAGCGGATGGCGCTCGCAGGCCCGTGCCCGTAGGTGTTCACCACCACCCGCAGACGTGGGTCGCGAGCCGCGAGCTTCTCGACGACCGGCACGGTGGTGTCCTCGGGGAAGTCGACGACGACGATCACCTCGACGTCGGACTCCACTGCCTCCACGATGCGTTCCAGCACCGGGACGACGTCCTCACCCTCGTTGTACGCCGGGATGACGACCGAGACTCCGAGACTCATCGGGCACTCACCTTTCGTCGCAGGCTCCACACGTCCACGACGGGGAGATCGGTCTGGAGGTCGCGGTAGACCTTGTGGGGCGCCCCCAGCACGAGCAGGTCGCACTCCGCGAGCACGCGCTCGAGCGGGACGAGGTTCTCATCGGCCGTGACGTAGGGATCGGTGCACAGGACTTCGCGGGCGCGGAACTCCAGGATCCGCTTCAGCTTGTAGGACAGGCTGGACCGGATGTCGTCACTCTCGCCCTTGAACGCCATGCCGAGGATGCCGACCCGGAGGTTGGCGAGGTCGTGGTCCTTCTCCAGCCGCGAGACCAGGTGCAGGGGCAGGCCCTCATTGACCAGCATCGCGGCGTGGCCGAGGACGAAGGAGTTGTCGGTGAACGCGGCCAGCTGCATGGTGTCCTTCAGCAGGCAGGGCCCCGCAGCGAAACCCGCACCGGGCATGTCGGCGGCACGTGGATAGTCGTGGGCGAGCGCACTGCGGATGCGCTCGAAGTCGAGGTCGTGGTCGTTGGCCATCTCGTAGAACTGGTTGGCTGCCGCGAACTTGATGTAGCGCCAGGAGTTGGTGAACAGCTTCGCCAGCTCGGCCTCCTCGGGTTCGAGCTCCACGATCGTGTCAGTCAGCGACCGGAACAAGCTGCCCGCGCGGTCGCGCACCTCCTGCGTGCGGCCCGAGACGATCTGCGGCAGCGTGAACAGCTCCTCCATCGCCTTGCCCTCGGCGATCCGCTCGGGACAGAAGGAGACGTCCACGGCCAGGCCGAGTTCATGGAACATCCGCTCGACCCCGCGGGTCACGCCCGGGTAGACGGTGCTGCGCAACACGAGCAGCTGGCCGTCCCGGAAGTGCGCGGTGGCCGTCGCCAGGGCCCGGGTCACGGTGTGCGGGTCCGGGTTGAGGTGCTCGTCGACCGGCGTACCGATCACCACGACGACGGCATCAGCGCCGGAGATGACACTCGGGTCCGAGGTCGCGGTCAGGCGCCCGTTCTCCAGCACCCGGTGGAGCACGTCGTGCGCCCCCTCCTCCTGGAAGGGAAGCTCACCGCTCTCGACCAGCTTCACCGACGCCTGGTCGATGTCGTAGATGCCGACGGTCAGCCCGCGGTCTGCGAAGGCGATGGCCAGCGGCAGACCGACGTGTCCGCAACCACCCACCACGACGACGTCGTACGCCTCCGTCACGCTGGTCTCCTCCCGCCACACCGGCCCCTCAGGTCAAGGCAGTGTATGCAGGGAACGCTACGTGGGGAGGTCGTTTGCGCGCGGCGCCGAGCCGGCCTGACGTCCGGACTTCATCAGGGCGGACGGGTAGACAGTGCCCACGCGCTGACCCGCCAGCCAGTCGCTGAGGCGGGTCGCTTCGGCGTCCAGGGCACGAACGCCGTCGCTCCCGATCTCGTGTCGCAGGACCACCGAGACTGCGCCGTCCTGGTCCTGGACCCAGCACCCCACGATCCGCCCGTCCCACCAGGCCGTGGTGCCCGCGTTGCCGTTGCTGTCGAACAGGTGGGGGACGTCGTCGTCGGCGAGGTAGAAGCCACGCTGCCTCCAGCCCATGACGGTGGGGTCGAGCACCGGCAGGAGGGCGGGCCACGGCTCCCGCTCGGGAACGTCGTCCAGGTCGTCGGGCAGGAGATGACCGATGCCCTCGGAGAGTGCGACCTCGACGGCGCCGAGCTCCGCCAGTGAGTGGCGTACGACGGCCTTGGTGCTGCCCAACCACCAGACCAGGTCGGCCTCCGTGCCGGGACCGAAGGTGAACAACCAGCGCCGGACCAGCTCGAGGTAGCCGTCCTGCGACGACTGGTGGCTCACTGGAGCACCGAGCCACTCCTCGGTCAGGGTCCACCGGCTCCGCGACACCTTCCAGTCGCCGGTGTTCGCCCCGCGCATGATCTGGCCGCTGGCCCCCAGGTTCCCGAGGAGGCGGGGTGCGACCGGGAAGACCCCGCCGTACTTCTTCTCGGGCTTGATCTCCAGCCGCTTGTCGAGCGCCGGGATCCGCTGGCGCAGCTCCATCGTGGTCGCGGGGCCGTCCTCGGCCAGGGACCGCAGCACCGTGTTGCCCGTCCGCGTCAGCCACACGTCACCGCGCTTGGCGATCCCGGCGGCCTCGATCTCCTTGGCGAACCGCGCATTCAGCTGGGCTGCCACGCGTGCCGACGCACTCCCCCACACGGCCGGCAGGAGGTCGCGCGGGAACGCGAACAGGGTGCGCCGCATCGCGAGCTGCTTGACCACGGAGCGGTCCTCGTAGAGCGCCCGGTCGATGTCCTCGCGGCTGGCGCCGGTGCGTGCGAACGCCGAGAGATAGACACTCGCCGGCTCCGTGGCGTGCAGGCAGGTCATCTGCGCCACTGCCCCGGCAACGGAGCCGGCACGGGTCGCGATCGCGTGGCGGGCGGCCAGCCGGGCGCGCCGCTGGCGGTCGGTCACCTCACGCATGGGCCGATCCTGCCAGTCCCCGCCGACAGGGCTGCGCGGGCGTTCCGGCACGATGCTCGGGTGACCGAGGAACGAGGCTCCACCGCGCAGCGCTCGCTGGTCGTGGTGGGCATCGTGCTGCTCGCCTTCAACCTGCGGCCGGCCGCGGGCAGTGTCGGACCGATCCTCGGGGAGATCAGCACCGGCCTGCACATGTCCGCGTCCGAGACCGGTGCCCTGACATCGCTCCCCGTGCTCGCGTTCGCCATCTTCGGGTCCATCGCGCCCCGGCTCGCCAGGGTCATCGGGCTGCACCGGCTGACGCTCCTCGCCCTGCTCTGTCTCGTGGGAGGTCTGGCCACCCGGGCAGCCGTGTCGGCAGTGCCCGCCTTCCTCGGGCTCTCGCTGCTGGCGCTGGCGGGGATGGCCACGGCCAACGTGCTGCTGCCCTCCCTGGTCAAGCTGCACTTCCCCGACCGCGTCGGTCTGATGACGTCGGTCTACTCGACCGCGCTGGCTATCGGACTCACGTCGTCCTCGGTCCTGACCGTGCCGATCAGCGAGGCCGGTGACGGATGGCGCTCGGGGCTGCTGGCGTGGTCGCTGACCGCCGGGATCGCCGTACTTCCCTGGCTGGCCCTGATCGCGCACGACCGCAGGCCCGAGGATGCCGCCAGCCACATCGGCCTGCTGGCTGTTGCCCGCACCCGGCTGGGCTGGTTGATGGCGCTGTTCTTCGGGCTGCAGTCACTGCAGGCGTACTCGATCTTCGGCTGGTTCGCCGAGCTCTACCGCGATGCGGGGTTCTCCGCCCACGACGCGGGCCTGCTGCTCGGGGTGATCACCGGCGTGAGCATCCCGCTGTCGTTCCTCATCCCGTGGCTGGTGGCCCGCACCCACAACCAGACACTGCTGATGTGCGCGGTGATCGCCTGCTACCCCCTGGGCTACCTCGGGCTGATGTTCGCTCCGCACGCGGGTGCCATCGTCTGGGCCGTCCTGGTCGGAGCGGGGACCACGACCTTCCCGCTGATCCTCACCCTGATCGGCCTCCGTGCACGCACGCCGACCGGGACCGCCGCACTCTCGGGGTTCACCCAGTCGATGGGCTACCTGATCGCCGGCACCGGTCCGTTCACGGTCGGGCTGTTGCGAGAGGTCTCCGGCGACTGGACTCTGCCCCTGCTCTTCCTGCTGGCGATCACGATCCCGCAGCTGCTGCTGGGGTTGGCGTTGTCGCGTCCGGCGTACGTCGAGGACGAGCTCGGCATGGGTCGCACCCTCGACCGATGACGCCCGAGAGAGCGTCATGGTCGAGGGTGCGACCGGCTCGGGTGGTCAGCGCGGGAGGCGGATGACCTTGCCGGGAGAGGTGGGACCGGATCCCATCGCACCGATGTAGAGGTGCTTGCGGGTGGCCTCCACCGACACAGCGCCGGGGACGTTGTACCTCGTGAACCGACCACCCGTGCCGAGCTTGGTGACCTTGCCGGAGAACAGCTCGGTGACGTAGAAGCGACCACGGATCAGGTCGAGGTTCGTTGCACCGAGGAAACCGCCGGCCATCTTCGTGACCACACCGCGCTTGATCCGGTAGATGGCACCCCGCGCTCCGAGGGCAGGGCTCTCCGGACCGCCGGGCAGGGTGGTGACCCACAGGGTGCCGCCGGGGCCCCGCTCCACGTCGGTGGGCACGGGCTCCCAGTCATACCTGATGCCGACCACGCAGTCGGGCAGCTCCATGGCGTCGACCATGGCCTGGGTGAACCTCATCGGCTGCGCCGGAAGCTGGGCGATGACGGAGATGCCACCCCTGGGACCCACCCGGAGGATGCCGTTGCCGCCGGCCTCGGCCACCGCGAACGCGCCGCCCCGGATCGGCTCGAGCTGGTAGGGGTGCGAGTCCTGGATCCCCGGGTACGACGGCGGAAGCTCGGTCGCCTCCTCCAGAGCATCCCGAGCGCACTCGCTGGCTGTCTCCTTGATGCCATAGGTGACACCGGCGTCCGGGTTCCGGCTCCACTCGAACGCCCCGAGGCGGGCGACGATGTTGGGCTTGCCGCGACGAACGAGGGTCACCTTCGACCCGGGGCCGCCACCATGGGCGATCGCCATCGTCTTCTTGTTCTTCGAGAACTCCACCCCGGCGACGTCAGGGACGCGGGCGACGACCTTGGAGCCGTTCCTGGTGACCTTGTTGATCGTCCCGACGAAACCGTCGGCGAAGAACACGGTGTTGCCACGTCGTGCGATCTGGAACGGTGCCCCCAGGCCGTTGGCAAGGACTCGTTGCCCCGAGGGGCCGTCGTCCCCGCCGGCGGCCGGTGCTGGCGCCGCCAGGGCAGTCGCTGCAAGTACCAGGGCCGTGGTCAACGCGGCCGCAGTGGTCGTGGTTCTCTTCACAGATCGCATGCGCTCTCCCGAACTCCTACCGGGCGCGGCCAGTCCGCGGCCAGGTGACGACCCTCCAGCCGTCGCCCGGTGGACGCTACTCAGCGAGGCCGATTCGGTCTTCTCCCGTTCCGTAATGTCGGCTTCGCGGTCCATACCGGAGGCCCGGAAAAGGTTTCAGACGACGCTGAGTGGCAACAGAGTCTGGCCGGTCGGGCCGATCTGGATGTCGGTGCCCATCTCCGGGCAGACCCCGCAGTCGTAGCAGGGGGTCCAACGACAGTCCTCGACATCGACCGAGTCGGGGTCGAGGGCGTCCTCCCAGTCCTGCCACAGCCAGTCCTTGTCCAGGCCGGAGTCGAGGTGGTCCCAGGGGAGCACCTCGGCGTAGCCGCGCTCGCGGGTGGTGAACCAGTCGAGGTCGACGCCGGTGCCGGCGAGGGCGGTCTCGGTGGCGGACCTCCAGCCCTCGTAGGAGAAGTGCTCACTCCATCCGTCGAAGCGCGCGCCGTCGCGCCATACCTGCTCGATCACCCGGCCGACGCGACGGTCGCCACGGGACAGCAGCCCTTCGATGATCCCGGGCTTGCCGTCGTGGTAGCGGAAGCCGATGGCGCGACCGAACTTGCGGTCGGACCGCACCTCCTCGCGCAGCTTGCGAAGCCGCTCGTCGGTGGTCTCCACATCGAGCTGGCTGGCCCACTGGAAGGGAGTGTGCGGCTTGGGCACGAACCCACCGATGGACACAGTGCAGCGGATGTCGTTGTGGCCGGCGACCTTGCGGCCCTCGGCGATCACCTTCTTGGCCAGGTCGGCGATCGCGAGGACGTCCTCGTCGGTCTCGGTGGGCAGGCCGCACATGAAGTACAGCTTCACCTGCCGCCAGCCGTGGGAGTACGCCGCGGACACCGTGCGGATCAGGTCCTCCTCGGTGACCATCTTGTTGATCACCTTGCGCATCCGCTCCGACCCGCCCTCAGGCGCGAAAGTCAGCCCCGAGCGCCTGCCGTTGCGGGAGAACTCGTTGGCCAGGGTGATGTTGAAGGCGTCCACGCGCGTGCTCGGCAACGAGAGCGAGATGTTCGTCCCCTCGTAGCGGTCGGCCAGGCCCTTGGCCACCTCGCCGATCTCGGAGTGGTCCGCGCTCGAGAGCGACAGCAGCCCGACCTCCTCGAAGCCCGACTTGCGGATGCCGTTCTCCACCATGTCCGCGATCGTGGTGATCGAGCGCTCCCGGACGGGACGGGTGATCATGCCCGCCTGGCAGAACCGGCAGCCGCGTGTGCAGCCGCGGAAGATCTCCACACTGAACCGCTCGTGGACCGTCTCGGCGAGGGGCACGAGCGGGTTGCGCGGGTAGGGCCACGCGTCGAGGTCCATCAGGGTGTGCTTGCGCACGCGGTCGGGTACGCCGGCCCGGTTGGGCGTCACACCGAGCAGGGCACCCCCTTGATTCTCGGCGTCGTCGTAGGCCACGTCGTAGAACTTCGGCACGTAGACGCCGCCGCTCGCGGCCAGTCGCAGCAGCACTCCGTCGCGGCCGCCGGGGCGACCCTCGGCCTTCCACTCGCGGAAGACCTCGGTGATCGCGAGCACGATCTCCTCGCCGTCACCGAGCACGACCGCGTCCAGGAAATCGGCCACCGGCTCGGGGTTGAACGCCGCGTGTCCACCGGCGAGCACCACGGGGTCGTCGTCCGTGCGGTCCACGGCGTGAAGCGGGATCCCGGCGAGGTCCAGGGCGGTCAGCATGTTGGTGTAGCCGAGCTCCGTGGAGAACGAAAGCCCGAAGATGTCGAATCCGCGCACTGGACGATGCCCGTCAACGGTGAACTGAGGTATAGCCTGCTCGCGCATCACCGCTTCCATGTCGGGCCAGACCGAGTACGTGCGCTCGGCGAGGACCCCGTCACGCTCGTTCAGGACCTCGTAGAGGATCTGCACTCCCTGATTGGGCAGCCCCACCTCATAAGCGTCCGGGTACATCAGAGCCCACCGGACCTCGGTCGCCTCCCAGGGCTTGGAAACCGAATTGAGCTCGCCGCCGACGTACTGGATCGGCTTCTGAACCCGTGCCAGGTGCGGCTCGAGTTTGGTGAAGACAGACTCACCAGGTGGGACGGACATGCATGAACCTTCCACTATCTGGGGAAAGTGACAGCGTACGTGCTTGCCCGAGCACGTAACCAACCCGAGATTTAAGGGGGATCGGGGTGGCTGAGTATGCCCTCGCCTGGCGTCCCTCACGACGACTCTCGGTCAGGGCGATGTGGGTGCTGTGGCTGGTGTGCCTGGCATTGACCCCTGTGGCCTTGTTGCTGCAACACGTCACCACTCTGCAGGTGGGCTCGATCAGCTCGATTCGTCTCGGAAGCCTGATCGCCTTCCTCTGGATCGTGCTCGCGTGGCTGTGGCCGATCCGCCACCACCGCAACCCCATCCTGACCCTGACCATCGTGCTCGCGGTCGAGGTCCAGGTCGCCACCAGCGTCGCACTCGGTGACGACTTCCTCGTCTCCACCCGGGTGGCCGCGGCGACGGTGGTGCAGGCCGTGGTGATCCTCGCGTTCTACCGCTGGCGGATCGGCGACGACAACCTCACGCCGCACCGGCCCAGCGACATCGTCGACCTGATGGTGGCCAGCATCGTCGGTGCCATGGTCGTGCTCCCGCTCGGCCCGGCGCCTGGCCTGTGGCTGACCAGCTCCACCTTCGAGCTGGTCCGGTGGACCGCTCTGAGCACCGCCTACGTCTTCGTCGGCAGCGCCTGCATCATGCTGCTGGTCCAACGGCGTCCCCGCAGCGAGGCGATCCCCACCCGGCTGATGGATGTCTACGTCCAGCTGCTCGTCACTGGCGTCTGCCTCGGGGCAGTGTTCGCGTTCAACGACCTCCCCCTGACCTGGATCGTGTTCCTGCCCGCCATCTGGGCCGGGCTCAGCCTTGGCCCCTGGACCTCGGCCGCCTACAGCCTCACCGGCACCCTCGCGGTCGTCACCGCGCAGACGATCGCGGCCTGGAGCTCCGGCTACGACAGCACGGACCTGCCCGACATCCTGCTGCTCGACAGCCTGATGGCCTCGTTCGTCTTCGTCGTCCTGCTGCTCTCCCTGGTACGCGACCAGCGGGCACACCTGGCCGGTGAGGTCGTCCGCCGGCGCCAGGAGGCACTCGACCAGGCAGGCCTGCTCGGGACCGTGTTCGAGTCGATCAACGAGGCCCTGGTGCTGATGGACACCGAAGGCGTCGTACAGCTGCACAACGCCGCTGCAGTGAACATCCTGAGCCGGGACAGGCTCACCTCGGAGCCGGCGCGCTGGTTGCGGCGGATGGCCGAGCGCCCCTCGTTCACCTACACGTTCAACCGTGACGGGTCCGAGGACGGGCTGCGGATCCTCGCCGTACAGCTCGCGCCGGTGCAGTACGCCGGGTCCGACAGCGTCGTGGCCATCGTCCGGGACGTGACCACCGAGCAGCGCCGGATCGAGGAGCTGGCCAGCTTCGCCGCGGTCGCCGCACACGACCTGAAGAGCCCGCTGGCCGCTGTCCAGGGCTGGATGGAGGTCGCTGAGGACGCGCTCGAGGTCGACCCCAAGATGGCCATGGAGGCACTCCAGCGCGGGAGGCACTCGACCGACCGGATGTCGCGCGAGATCGAGGACTGGCTGACCTACAACGTCGCTCGCGAGGGCGTCGTACAGCCCGAGGCGATCGCGCTCCAGCCGTGTCTGGACGCCATCGCCGCCGGCTATCCCGGCGTCGACTTCGTCATCAAGACCCCCGACACGGTGCTGGTCGACCCGACCCTACTGCGGCACCTGCTCGCCAACCTGATCGGCAACGCGGTGAAGTACACCCAGCCCGGCGAACGACCCTCGATCACGGTGCGCAGCTTCTCCGGGGGCGACCGGGGCTGGGTCCGGCTCTATGTCGTCGATGCCGGCATCGGGATCCCCGAGGGCGAGGAGACGGCCGTCTTCGAGCCCTTCCGCCGGGCCTCCACCGTGGCCGGCTACGAGGGCTCGGGCCTGGGCCTGGCGCTCTGCAAGCGCATCGTGCGCCGGCACGGCGGGCTGATCACCGCTCAGCGCAACGAGGGCCCGGGCACGACGATCACCGTGACGCTCCCCCAGGCTGGTGAGCCGGCGCGCTGACGGCTCGGGCGCTACGTAGGCTCCGGAACATGCGCGACCCACACGCCCGGCTGCTGAGCTGGACCGAGATCGCTCCCCCGGTGGCGCTGGTCGCCCTGGCCGTGACCTGGGGACGGCACCCGGGTCCCGTTGGGCTCACCCTGGTCGCGGTCCTCCTGGCGGCCGCTGTGCTCGCCGCCGTGCACCATGCCGAGGTCGTCGCCCACCGCGTGGGTGAGCCGTTCGGGTCACTCGTCCTGGCGGTGGCGGTCACGGTCATCGAGGTCGCGCTGATCCTGACCCTGATGCTCGGCGGCGGCAAGGACACCTCGACCCTCGCCCGAGACACGGTCTTCGCCGCGGTGATGATCACCTGCAACGGGATCGTCGGACTGTGCCTGCTCGCGGGCGCCCTCAAGTTCGGGAAGACGCACTTCAACGCCGAGGGGGCCGGTGCTGCGCTGGCCACCGTCATCACGCTTGCCGTGACCTGCCTGGTGCTGCCGAACTTCACCACCACGACCCCCGGCCCCGAGTTCTCCGGCTCGCAGCTGACCTTCGTGGCCATCGCGTCGCTGGCGCTCTACGGCATGTTCGTGGTCACCCAGACAGTGCGGCACCGGGACTTCTTCCTGCCCGTCGGCGAGAGCGGGAAGGTGCTGCCCGAGGACGACCACGCCGCTCGGCCGAGCAACCAGAGGGCGCTGAAGAGCCTCGGGCTCCTGGTTGCCTCCCTCGTCGCCGTGGTCGGCCTCGCCAAGATCGAGTCGGCGCCCATCGAGAATGCGGTGCAGTCGCTGGGGCTGCCCCAGGCCGTCGTCGGCGTCGTCATCGCCCTGCTGGTGCTGCTGCCCGAGTCGATCGCTGCGCTCAACGCCGCGAGGCGCGACCACACGCAGGTCAGCCTCAACCTCGCGTACGGCTCGGCGATGGCCAGCATCGGCCTGACCATCCCCGCCATCGCGGTCGCCTCGCTCTGGCTGGACGGACCCCTGCGGCTCGGGCTCGAGCCGACGCACATGGTGCTCCTGGCGCTCACGGCCGTGGTCAGCGTCCTCACGGTCGTCCCAGGCCGCGCGACCCGCCTGCAGGGCGGTGTCCACCTCGTGGTGCTCGCGGCGTACCTGGTGCTCTCGGTTCAGCCCTGAGAAGCGGTTTCGGGGACTTTTCGACCCGCGCGCCAATCGCACCATTGTCAAGACGCGCTCAGGGAGTCATCTCTAGACTCAGTGCGGGGGAAAAAGGGACAAATGCGACGGACATCCGAGGGGCCAGAGTTGGCGTCTCCGCAGACAGACGCGGGGGGCGCTGACCCCAGCATGCCCGCGCGCACGCTCATTGCGTGCTTCGCGTTCGCCTTCGCCTGCTACCTGATCGCCCCCTGGATGGGCCTGGACAGCTTCACCGTGGACCCGCGCATCGCCGAGGTGTGGCCACCCGGCGGGGTTGGCTTCGTGCTGCTCACCACGGTCTGGTTCGCCGGACGTCGAATCCTCGGCGCAACGCTGGCGCTGATGCTGGCTGTGTTCGCCGTCACCGCAGTGGCGATGGACTACGCCCCGAACGTCGCTGTCTGGCTCGCGTTGACCGGTGTGGCTCAGCCCGTGCTGATGACCTGGCTCTACCGCCGGCGCCTCGACCACCGGGGCTGGGCGCCGGAGAGCCCCCACGAGGTTGCCGCACTGCTCTATGCCGCGGTCGGGTCGTCGGTGCTCATCGGCGTGGTGGGGGGCTTCCCCTTCCTCACCCCCGACGAGCTGCCCTCGAAGGTCCTGCTGTGGTGGGTGCTCAGGAACACGGTGTTCTGCTTCGTCGGTGGCGTCACGTTCATGGTGATGTTCTACGGGCGCCGATCCACCATCCTCCCGCCGAGCTCGTGGCTCAACAGGATCGGGCTCCTGGCCACGGCCGTGGTCTGCGTCTACGGCACGTACTACGACCCCTCCCTGCCGCTGTCCTGGCTGCTGATCGTGCCCAGCGTCTGGGGCGGCCTCACCCTCACCGTCCGGGGCACCGCCTACCTCGCGATCACGGTCGCCCTGATCGCGAGCGCGCTGACCTACCTTCCCCAGAACCAGTTCGGGTACACCGGGATCCTGCCCGCCGCCACCATCGTGGACCTGCTGGTCATCGCCAGCACCACCTTCGCCCTGCTGCTGACGCTGATGCGGCAGCAGCGTGGCGCGCTCATCCACGAGCTCGACCGGAAGGGCGCGGAGTCCGAGACGCAGCGGCAGGTGCTGGAGACGGTGTTCAACTCGATGACCGACGGCGTGATCATCGTCGACAACTCCGAGGTCCGGATGTACAACAGCGCCGCGCGCCAGCTGCTGGGCCGCCCCATCCCGACCGGACGGCCGGCCTCGTGGGCTGAGACGTTCGACCTCAACGACGCCCAGGGGGTCGCGCTCGACGACGACGCCCTGCGTCAAGGGCTGTTCAACCCGGACCCCGACGTCCACGCGAGGACCCTGGAGGTCATCGTGGGTGGTGGTGACTCCGCGCGGATCCTGGACGTGACCGCGCAACCCCTGGGCTCGACCGCGGAGCGTTCCACGATCGTGCTGATGCACGACGCCACCGCCCAACGCGCTCGCCTGCGCGAGCTCAGCAACTTCGCCGGCATGGTGGCCCACGACCTGCGCGGGCCGCTGACCGTCCTGGACGGCTGGCTCGAGTTGCTGCAGGACGGGGAGGCCACCGGCGACGACTTCACGGTCGAGGATGCTATGGCGAAGGCCCGCGACTCCAGCAAGCGGATGCGTCAGGTGATCGAGGACTGGCTGAACTACGCCGTGGTCCAGAACGGACAGCTGCGTCCCGACGCCGTCAAGCTCCACGAGGTCGCCAGCGAGATCGTGGACAGTCGCCGGGACTGGGCCGACGGCGACGAGCCGCAGTTCGTGCTCGACCTGGCCCACAGCGTGGAGGCAGACCCCGGCCTGCTCCGTCAGCTCCTGGACAACCTCGTCGGGAACGCGATCAAGTACACGGCCGCCGACCGGGCGCCGTGGGTCAGGATCAGCTCGGAACGCGACGCTGAGCCGGGTTGGATCAGGGTCGACGTCGTCGACCGTGGCATCGGGATCCCGGAGGGTCAGGAGAAGTTGATCTTCGAGGAGTTCCACCGCGGGCCGGTCGAGGGCCGCTCCGAGGGAACCGGTCTGGGTCTCGCGCTCACGCGGCGCATCGTGACGTTGCACGGCGGAGCGCTGACGGCAAGGCGCAACCCCGAGGGCGGGTCGACCTTCACCTTCACCTTGCCCGAGGCCTAGCCGCTCTCTGGGCCCCCCTCGAGGCCGCGCTGCCGCGCATGGCGATGTTCTGCAACAGACCGAGCGCCATCATCGAGGCGAACATCGACGAACCGCCGTAGGAGACCAGCGGGAGCGGTACGCCGGTGACCGGCATGATGCCCAGGCACATGCCGACGTTCTGGAAGGTCTGGAAGGCGAACCAGCACACGATCCCCGCGGCCGCCACCCGGCCGAACATGTCATCGGCATGCAGGGCGATGTGGAGCGCACGCCACAGCAGCACAGTGAACAGCAGGATCAGCACGCCCGCGCCGATCAGACCGAGCTCCTCCCCCGCGACCGTGAAGATGAAGTCGGTGTGCTGCTCGGGCACGAACCGCGACCGGGTCTGCGAGCCGTCGAAGAGCCCCTGGCCGAAGAGACCGCCGTTGCCGATGGCGATACGTGCCTGCGTCGTGTTGTAGCCGGCTCCGCGCGGATCGAGCCCGGGATCGGTGAACGCCATGAACCGGTTGAGCTGGTACTGCTTCAGCAGGCCGAGCGAGACCGCCAGGAAGGCAACCACCACGCCCGCTGTGAACAGCGAGACCAGCCAACGGCGCGGGACCCCCGCAACGGCGAGCACCCCGAACACGGTCGCGCAGAGCACGAGCATGGTCCCGAGGTCGGGCTGCAGGATGATCAGCACGGCGGGGATCCCCGCGATCACGCCCATCAGTGCGACGTCCACCAGGCCCACCCGGCGTCTCCGGGAGTTCTCGGTGCGCTCGGCGATGATCATCGCCATCCCGATCACCACGGCCAGCTTGGCGAACTCGGCAGGCTGGATCGACAGCCCGCCGAGCATCAGCCAGGAACGCGACCCGTTGATCGTCGTACCCATGACCAGCACGAGTACGAGCCCGATGATCGAGGCGACGTAGACGAGCGGCGTCACGATGCGCACCCACCGGTGGTCGGTGGCCATCACGGCTGCCGCGAGCACCAGGCCGATCAGGATGTTGACCAGGTGCTTGTGGAGGTACGCCGTCGGCTCCCCGCGGGTCAGCAGCTCGTTGCTGGAGGTGGCGGACCAGACGAGCAGCGTGCCGATCACCAGGATCAACCCGGCGGACCCGAACAGGACCCAGTCGAGGCGGGGTACGGCGACCCGGGTCCGGCTGACCGCGAGGCGGCTCATGGGCATGACGGTCATCGCTCGATCACCTCTCGGCCCCCTTCGTCGACGGCGGCAGGATCGACCCGTCACGCGCGAACGTCGGCAGGTTGCGGGGCGACCTGGTGCCCGGGATCGCGGCGTTCGACGGCTTCACGTCCATGCCCTTGATGCCGTAGAGGTGCTCCCAGATCCTGCGGATGGAAGGCCCGGAGGTGCCCGACCCGGTGCCGCCCTGGCTCACCATCATCACCACGACGTAGTCCTTGGTGTACGACGCGACCCAGGAGGTGCTCTGCTTGCCATAGACCTCGGCTGATCCGGTCTTGGCCCGCACGGTGACCTTGTCGAGCGGGAACTCCGTGAGCCGCCACGCCATGGTGCCGGTCCTGGAGACGCCCTTGAGCGCGTTGTCGATGAACTCGAGGTAGTCCTTCTTCACCGGGACCTTCGCCTGCACCTTGGGCGGGAACGACTTGATCAGCTTGCCCTCGGGACTGACGATCGCCTTGGCCACGCGCGGTTCGTAGAGCGTGCCCCCGTTGGCGATCGCGCCGTAGGCCCGCGCCAGCTGCAGTGGCGTCACGACTGTGTCGCCCTGGCCGATCGCGAAGTTGACCGCGTCGCCGGCTCGGTAGACGTACCCCTCGATGCAGAACTCGCGTGCGAACCGGTGCAGGAAGTCGCTGCCGTCCTCCTTGCCGACCTTGCAGTAGTAGCGCTTCATGGACTTCCAGTAGGCGAGCTTCCACTTGCGGTCGGCGATGCGTCCGGTTGCCTCGCCCGGGATGTCGAGCCCTGTCTTCTTCCCGAAGCCGAACTTCTGGGCCATGCTCACCAGCGGGTCCTTGGCGTTCACGTCCGCGATGTCGGTGCCGTACTGCTGCCAGAAGCTGAACCCGACCCGGTAGAAGAAGGTGTTGCACGAGACCTCGAGCGCCTTGGCGAACCCGATGGACCCGTAGGACCCGGACTCGTAGTTCTTGAACACCCGGTTGCCGACCTGGAACCCGGACGAGCACGGAAGCGTGGACCCGGTGGTGAAGCCGTTCTCCAGCGCTCCCGCTGTCATCATCGGCTTCCACGTGGAGCCCGGTGCGAACTGTCCCTGGGTAGCGCGGGAGAGCAGCGGCGTACCGGACTTCTCGGAGTAGAGCCGCTTGAGCTGCTTGCTGGTGATGCCGCCGGACCACACCTCCGGGTCGTAGGTCGGCTGGCTCGCCATCGCGATCACGCGGCCCGTCTTGGCGTCGAGCACGACGGCCGCACCGCTGTCGGCGGCGTACTTGCGGTGGGTGACCGTGTCGGTGGTGGCGCGAGCGGTCTGGATCGTCAGGTTGAGCTGCTTCTCCACGAAGGCCTGGACCTTGGAGTCGATGGAGGTGACCAGGGTGTTGCCGGGTTTCGACTCGACCTCACCGGAGTCACCGAGCACCCGGCCCATGGAGTCCACAGCCACCTTCTTGTACCCGGGCTGCCCGCGCAGCCACGCGTCGTACCCCTTCTCGACGCCGGCGCGACCCACCACCGACGCACCGTTGACCGAGGTGTCGTCCTCCTTCTCGGCCTCGTCGAGCTCACCCTCGGTGATCGGGCTCAGGTAGCCCAGAAGGTGCGCGGCGTTGACGCCGTACGGCGAGGGGTAGGCGCGCACGTTCTCCTGCTGCGCCAGCACGGCTGGATAGTCCTCGGAGCGCTCCAGCACCTTGACCGCGGTGTTCTGCGGGACATCGCGGGCCACCGGCACCGGCTGGTAGGGCGACCCGTTCCAGCAGGTGCCTCGCACGGATCCGGGCTGGCCGCAGAGCAGCATCCGCGCCTCGATCTCGGCCAGGGGCACGTCGGCCACCCGCGAGAGCTTCTTCAGCGTGGTCTCGCGGACCTCGTCGGGGAGCTTGCCGAGCAGGGTGCGGTCGATGCTGACCACCCAGCTGCTGCGGTTGGCCACCAGCGGGCGGCCCATGTCGTCCACGATCAGGCCGCGTGCCGGCTGCACGACCACGTCGCGCACCGACTGCTCGGCGGCCTGTGCCTGGTAGCCGTCACCGGTGAGCACCTGCATGTACCAGAGCCGCGCGAACAGCGTCAGGAACAGCGAGAGCACCAGTGCCTGGACGACGAGCAGCCGGAGCCGGCTCTTCTCCGAGGCGTTGGGCCGGATGAGGACGGCTGCCATGTCAATACGCCAGTTCGGCCGGTCGGGTCCGCTCGAGCAACGCCATCAGGCCGGGCAGGAGCAGCGGCGCCACGACGATGTCCCAGAGCAGCGCGATGCCGATCACCTGCATCATCTCGCCGGCCGGCAGGGCGTGGTCACCGAGGACGACACCGCTGAGCGCGAACACCGAGGTCGCGATGAAGGAGCAGATCGCGACCGTGGCCAGCCCGGCGATCGGGCTGCGGCGGGCGTCGGTGCGCACGCGACCGGCGAGGATCGCGACGAGCACGAGGGCCAGCGCCCACCGCCCGGCGACGTGGTCCGCCGGAGGAGCAAGGTCGAGCAGCAGCCCGGCGGCGAAGCCGACGACCGCGCCGAACTGCGGGCCGCGGGCGATCGCGGCGGCTACGACGACGATCAGAGCGAGGTTGGGCACCACGCCGTTGACCGCGAACAGGTTGAACACGGCGACCTGCAGGATGACGGCGAGCACGATGACGAACCCGACGAGACCGGTGCGTGACACGTTCATCGCTTGCCTCCCAGGCCGTTGATCACGAGTCGGTCGCCGTCGGTGTTGCGGGGTACGACGATCCCGACTACGTCGAGCGAGGTGTAGTCGACGAACGGGTCGATCACGGCGTGCTTGGCCAGCTCGCGGGGGGTGGAGTACACCGACTCGACCTTGCCGATCGGGATGCCGGCGACGTACGGCACACCGTTCTGGCTCCCCCACGTCACCACGACGTCGCCCTTGGCCGGCGTGACCGAGTTGTCGACCAGATCGAGGTCGAGGCGACCGCGATCACCGGTGACACCGCGGCCGCGCAGGAACCCGATCTCGAGGTTGGAGCCGAGGCGCGCGCCGACGACGGAGTCGGTGTCCAGGATGAGCAGCACGTTGGCGGTGGAGCGAGTCACGCTGATCACCCGCCCGACCAACCCGTCGTTGTTGAGCACGGTCATGTCCTGGCGGATGCCCGAGGACGTCCCGGCGTCGATCGTGACGGTGCGCGAGAAGGACTGCATCGGGCCCATCCCGACCACGCGGGCGGCGACCAGGGCGTAGCCCGTCTGGTTGGCGGTGCTGGTCAGCCCGTCGAGCTCGGCGAGCCGGTTGCGGTCGAGGGGCGCGCGCTCCACCTCGGACCGGAGCTTGGAGTTCTGCGCGGACAGCCTGGCCACGTCGGCCCGGAGGTCGTTGTTGTTGCTGAAGTAGGCCATCGTCTCGCGGAAGGGTCGGACCACTGTCGCGGTGCCGGCCTCGATCGGGCCGATGACGTTGCCGACGACGGCTCGAGCGGGGTCGACGGGCGAGTCCTCGCCACTGGCGGCGTCGACGGTGATCACGGTGAGCGAGGCAGCCACCATCAGGCCGACGACCAGGCGCGAGTTGCCGCCGCGGTCACGGCCGAAGCCGGTGCGGCCACCGTCGTCGCTCAACGGACGGCCGAGCGAGGGACCCTTGACGTTGCCCATCCTCGGGCCCATCCTCGGGCGCAGCCGCTTCTTCGCCACCCGCCTACCGCCTGTGGTCCGATACGAGCACCTGCTGGAGCGCCTCGAACTCCTCCACGCACTTGCCCGCGCCGAGCGCGACAGAGGTGAGCGGGTCGTGGGCGATGTGCACGGGCATCCCGGTCTCGTGCCGGATGCGCTCGTCGAGTCCCAGGAGCAGGGCGCCACCGCCGGTCAGCACGATGCCGCGGTCCATGATGTCGCCGGCCAGCTCGGGCGGCGTCTGGTCGAGGGTCGTCCGGACCGCATCGACGATCGCGTGCAGCTGCTCCTCGAGCGCCTTGCGGATCTCGGGACTCCCGACGGTGACCGTGCGCGGCAGCCCGGAGACCATGTCGCGGCCACGGACCTCGGCCTGGCGCTCCTGGGGCAGCGGGAAGGCCGAGCCAAGGGTCATCTTGATCTCCTCGGCGGTGCGCTCCCCCAGCATCAGGGAGTGCTCCTTCTTCATCCAGGTCACGATCGCCTGGTCGAGCTCGTCACCCGCTGTGCGCACCGACAGCGTCGTCACCAGGCCGCCGAGAGAGATGACGGCGACCTCGGTGGTGCCGCCGCCGATGTCGACGACCATGTTGCCGGTCGCCTCGTGGACCGGGAGCCCGGCGCCGATCGCGGCCGCCATCGGCTCCTCGATGATGTAGACCCGGCGTCCACCTGCCTGGTAGCCGGCCTCCTTGACCGCCCGCTGCTCGACCGCGGTCACGCCGCTGGGGACGCAGATGATCATCCGGGGCTTGGCGAAGTAGCGCCGCTTGTGCACCTGCTGGATGAAGTGCCGCAGCATCTCCTCGGTCGCGTCGAGGTCGGCGATGACGCCGTCCTTGAGCGGGCGGATGGCGGTGATGCCGTCGGGAGTGCGGCCGATCATCCGCTTGGCCTCGTGGCCGACAGCCAGGATCTCGTGGGTCTGCGAGTTCATCGCGACGACGGAGGGCTCGTCGACGAGCACACCCTTGCCGCGGACGTAGACGAGCGTGTTCGCCGTACCGAGGTCGACCGCCATGTCGCGGCCGATGAGACTGTTGGCCATCCGTTCCGCCTCGCAGGTGCATCGATTGGGGAAGAGGTCTGGCGCAACACGCGCCCCACCCGTCACCGAAGCGTAAGAGCGGAAGCCTCACTTGCCGTGACGACACGCTGCGGTCCGGACCCGGACATCTCGGGACCCGTGATCCGGCCGGGCAGCGAGAGCACGGCCGCGATCGCGCCGACGAGACACAGCACCCCCACGACCAGGCTCGACGTGTGCAGCCCCGCCATGAAGGCGTCCTGCACCGCCGTGGAGAGCCCCGGCGACGAGGCGGCCAGCGCCTGGGCGGCGCCCACCGAGTCCTGCGCCCGGGCCAGCGCCGCCCCCGGCAGTCCGCCGAAGTCGCTGTCGGCCAGTGAGGACGCGTACACGGAGGAGAACACCGACCCGACGACGGCGACCCCGAGCGTGCCACCGAGCTCACGGGTGGCGTCGTTGACGGCCGAGCCCACGCCGGCTCGTGCGGGCGGCAGGACCAGCAGGATCGACTCGGTGGCCGGCGTCGAGATCAGGCCCATCCCGAGCCCCATCAGCACCATCTGCGGGACGATCACGCTGGCGTACGACGCGTCCACGGTCACCGTCGAGATCCACAGGAAGCTGAGGCCGAAGAGCACCAGACCGGTCGTCACCACGGTCTTCGTGCCGATCCGCGGCGCGAGCAGGGCGCCGGCGACCGAGGCCACCGCGATGCTCGTCGCGACCGGGAGGATCCGCAGGCCGGTCGAGAGGGCGCCGTACCCGCGGATGAACTGGAAGTACTGAGTGATCAGGAAGATGAACCCGAAGAGCGCGAAGAACGTGATGGTCACAGCACCGCTGGCGGCGCTGAAGCGGCGGTCCCGGAACAGCGAGACGTCCAGCATCGGGTACGCCGTGCTCCGCTCGCGCATGACGAAGGCAACCAGCAGGAGCGCGACCACGCCGAACCCGGCCAGGGTCTGCACCGACGACCAACCGAACTCCGGGGCCTCGATGATCGTCCAGGTGAGCAGGGAGAGCATCGCCACCGAGAGCCCGAGACCCGGGAAGTCGAGCGGCCGTGCGACCGGGTCGCGCGACTCCGGCACGAGCACGAAGGCCGCGACCGCAGCGGCGAGTGCCAGCGGAACCAGCGCCCAGAAGACGCTGCCCCAGTAGAAGTGCTCGAGCAGGACCCCGCCCGTCACCGGGCCGGCCGCGACGCCGATCCCGACCACCGCGCCCCAGACTCCGAGGGCGGCGGCGCGCTCGCGGCGCTCGCGGAAGGTGTTGGTGATGATCGAGAGGGTCGTGGGGAAGATCAGGGCCGCGAAGAAGCCCATGCCTGCCCGCGCGGCGATCAGCGCCTCCGGGGTGGTGACCAGGGCGCCCACGACGCTCGCGGCGGCGAACCCGACCAGCCCCCAGATCAGCGCGGGCCGGCGGCCGAAGCGGTCCGACAAGCTGCCCATCGCGAGCACGAGCCCGGCGAAGGCCAGGTTGTAGCCGTCCACGATCCACTGCAGCGCACGGGTGTCGGCGTCGAGCTCGCGGCTGATGCTCGGCAGCGCGACGTTGACGATCGTGGTGTCCAGGTTGATGGCGAGCACCGCGGCGCAGACGGTGAGCAGGATGCCGAGCTTCGGTCGCATGACGGTCTTTCCCTTGGAGGTCGAAGTGGACGGTGTCAACATCAACTGTGGCACGGGGTGTTACCGCTGTCAACATTCGGCTAGGATGCGGCCATGGGCAGCTACCACCACGGCAACCTGCGGCCCGCTCTCGTCGAGGCCGCAGTAGGGCTGGCGCAGGCGAGCGGCCCGGAGGGCGTCGTGCTGCGCGAGGTCGCACGGCAGACCGGGGTGTCGCACAACGCGGCCTACCGGCACTTCGCCGACCGCGACGAGCTGCTCTCCGAGGTGGCGCTGGCCGCCATGCAGCAGCTCTCCGCTGCCATGTCGGTGGAGCTGGCCGGCGTCGTCGAGACCGAACCGGCCGCGCGTGCAGTGGCCCGCTTGCGCGCCACCGGTCGGGCCTACGTGCACTTCGCGCTGGCCCAGCCGGGCCTGTTCGACGTCGCCTTCGCCGCTCACCGCAGTCCGCCCGAGGTTACTTCGGAGGCGGCTGATCCCTACGCGCTGCTCGGACTCGTGCTCGACGAGCTGGTGCTGGCCGGCGCCGTCACCGCCGATCGCCGCGAGGGGGCCGAGGCGTTGTGCTGGTCCGCCGTGCACGGCTTCGCGGTGCTGCACCTGCACGGGCCGCTGCGCGACGTCCCTGCCCCGGAGCGGGAGGACAGCCTCGAGCAGCTGCTCGACCAGATCCAGCGAGGACTGGTCTGAGGGTGGCTCAGCCGAGCTCGGGGAACCAGAGGGCGATCTCGCGGGCCGCCGACTCCGGGCTGTCCGAGCCGTGCACCAGGTTCTCGCGGTTCGACAGCGACAGGTCCCCCCGGATGGTGCCGGGGGCGGCCTTGCGGCCGTCGGTGGCGCCGTTGATGGCCCGCACCACCTCGACGGCTTCGTCCCCCTCGAGGACGGCCGCGACCAGCGGGCCACTCGTGACGAACGCGCGCAGGGGCGGGTAGAAGTCGCGGTCGACGTGCTCGGCGTAGTGCGCATCCGCCTGGGACTCGTCGATGTGGCGCTGCTCGAGCGCCACCACGCTGAGGCCCTTGGCCTCGAACCGGGACAGGATGTTGCCCACCAGCCCGCGCCGGACGGCGTCGGGCTTGAGCAGGACCAGGGTGCGCTGCGACATGGCGGACAGACTAGTGGTGCTGACTCGCGCCGTTCCCCGGGGCCTGTCCCGGGAACTCCCCCCGGGCGATCCACTCGGCGCGCTCGGTCTCGATCCTGCGCCCGAGGTGCCAGGCCGTCGCCCAGAGTGCCAGGAAGATCGCGCCCACCACGAACATCGAGGTCGCCTCGAACCCGACGGCGATCGCTGCCACCTGGATCGCCCAGCCCAGCCAGTAGGCCCACTCGAAGCGCAGCAGCCCGGCGACCATGATGCAGGCGACAGAGAGGCCGATCCCGATCCACAGGGCGGTCGCGGTCGGTACGCCGGCGATGGAGATGAGCACCGGAGTGCTCAGACCGAAGGCGATCGCCTCGAGCGCCAGGATCGCGGCGCAGAGCCTCCGCTGCATCAGCGCTCGTCCTGTTCCTTGCTCCTGCTGCCGTCGGCGTTGCGGCGCGAGCGGAGCATCGCGCGGGCCTCCCCCACGGTGACCACCGAGCCCGTGACCAGTACGCCGCCCGAGCCGATCGCGTCACCGAACGCCCCGCCGGCCTCGGCCAGCGCGGCTGCCTGGTCGAGCGCGTCGGCCAGGGACGGGGCCTCGCTGACCCGGTCCTGGCCGAAGATGCCGAGCGCGACCTCGGCCAGCGCGGAAGCCGGCATCGCCCGCGCCGTCGAGTTCTGCGTGCAGATGACGTGGGCGAGCACCGGCTCGAACTCCGAGAGCAGGCCCTCGTAGTCCTTGTCCTCCATCACGCCGATCACGCCGATGAGCGGCGAGAACCGGAACGAGTCCTCCAGAGCTGCGACGACGGCGGCAGCACCATGCGGGTTGTGTGCGGCGTCGAGCACGATCGACGGCGAGCGCCGGATGATCTCCAGGCGCCCGGGCGAGGTGACTTCGGCGAACGCCTCGCGCACGAGGTCTCCGTCCAGCGCGTCGTCGCCACCCAGGAAGGCCTCGACCGCCGCCAGGGCCAGGGCGGCGTTCTGCCCCTGGTGGGCGCCGTAGAGCGGGAGGAAGACCTCTTCGTAGCTGCCGCGCAGCCCCTGCAGGCCGAGCATCTGGCCGCCGACCGCGGGCACCCGGCTGGTCACCCCGAAGTCGAGGCCCTCGCGGGCCAGGGTCGCGCCCACCTCGGTGCACCGCTCACGGATCACCTGGTCGACCTCGGCGGACTGCAGCGCGCTCACGACGAGGGCGCCGGGCTTGATGATGCCGGCCTTCTCGAGGGCGATCACGCCGGGCGTCTCACCGAGGTACTTGGCGTGGTCGACGGCCACCGGTGTCAGCACCGCGACCTTGGCGTCCATCACGTTGGTGGCGTCCCAGGTGCCGCCCATCCCGACCTCGACGACCGCGGCGTCGACCGGTGCATCCGCGAAGGCGGCGTACGCCATGGCGACGATGGTCTCGAAGAAGGAGAGTGGATGGTCGTGCTCGGCGTCGACGAGCTGGGTGTACGGCGCGACGTCGTTGAAGGCGGTGACGAACGCCTCCTCGCTGATCGGCTCTCCGTCGAGGCTGATCCGCTCGGTCATCGACTCCAGGTGAGGGCTGGTGAACCGCCCGACCCGCAGCCCGATGGTCGCGATCAGCGTCTCGATCATCCGGGCGGTCGAGGTCTTGCCGTTGGTGCCGGTCAGGTGGATGACCGGATAGGTGCGCTGCGGATCCCCCAGCAGCTCCATGAACGCCTCGATGCGGTCGAGCGTGGGGTCCAGCTTGGTCTCGGGCCAACGGCTCAGCAACGCGTCCTCGACCTCGGCGTAGGTCTCGGCGAGGCGCGCCTGTTCGGCCGGGGCTGCAGGGGTGTCGTCCATCGGGGCCGAGTCTAGGTCGTGGGGATCCGTCACTAGGATTCGGTGCATGAGTGACGCCCCCGAGAACTCCGTGTCCAGTGAGACGACCGCACCTGCTGCGGCCGTCGTACCGGACAAGGCTGCGCTGGAGGGCCTGGAGGCCAAGTGGTCGGCTCAGTGGAAGGCCGACGACACCTACGCCTTCGACCGCACCCGGCCGCGCAGCGAGGTCTACTCGATCGACACCCCCCCGCCGACGGTGTCGGGCTCGCTGCACGTCGGACACGTCTTCTCCTACACCCACACCGACCTCGTCGCGCGCTTCCAGCGGATGCAGGGCAAGTCCGTCTTCTACCCGATGGGCTGGGACGACAACGGACTGCCGACCGAGCGCCGGGTGCAGAACTACTACGGCGTGCGTTGCGACCCCTCGCTGCCCTACGACGCCGAGTTCACCCCGCCGGACAAGCCGGACCCCAAGCGCCAGATCCCGATCAGCCGACCCAACTTCATCGAGCTGTGCGAGCAGCTGGTCGAGGAGGACGAGAAGGTCTTCGAGGACCTGTGGCGCACGCTCGGACTGTCGGTGGACTGGAAGCAGCACTACACGACCATCGGCCCGAAGTCGCAGAAGATCAGCCAGCGAGCGTTCCTGCGCAACTTCGCGCGCGGCGAGGCCTACCTGCAGGAGGCTCCCACCCTGTGGGACGTCACCTTCCAGACGGCCGTCGCCCAGGCCGAGCTCGAGGCCCGGGACTACCCCGGGCACTACTACCGGGTCTCCTTCCACGGCACTGATGGCCCGATCCACATCGAGACCACCCGTCCCGAGCTGATCCCGTCGGTGGTGGCACTGATCGCTCACCCGGACGACGAGAGGTACCAGCCGCTGTTCGGCACCACGGTGACCTCACCGGTCTTCGGCGTCGAGATCCCCGTGCTCGCGCACCCGTTGGCCGAGCCGGACAAGGGCGCCGGCATCGCGATGTCCTGCACCTTCGGTGACCTCACCGACGTCACCTGGTGGCGCGAGCTGCAGCTGCCGGTGCGCACGCTGATCGGTCGCGACGGCCGGCTGTCCCGGGAGACGCCCGAGTGGCTCTCGAACGAGCCGGCCGCTGCGGCGTACGAGGAGCTCAAGGGCAAGACCACGTTCAGCGCGCGAGAGGCGATGGTGGCGCAGCTCCGGGAGAGCGGCGACCTCGACGGTGAGCCCACCCCGACCCAGCGGAAGGCGAACTTCTACGAGAAGGGCGACAAGCCGCTGGAGATCGTGGCCACCCGCCAGTGGTACATCACCAACGGTGGGCGCGACCCAGAGCTCCGCGCGGAGATGCTGGCGCGCGGCGCCGAGGTCGCGTGGATCCCGCCCCACATGAAGCACCGCTTCGACAACTGGGTCGGCGGCCTGAACGGCGACTGGCTGGTCTCCCGACAGCGGTTCTTCGGCATCCCGTTCCCGGTCTGGTACGCCCTGGACGACGAGGGTGAGCCGGACTACCTGCACCCCCTGCTCCCGCGCGAGGAGGACCTCCCGATCGACCCCTCGACGCAGGCTCCGTCCGGCTACAGCGAGGACCAGCGCGGGAAGGCCGCCGGGTTCATCGGCGACCCGGACGTGATGGACACCTGGGCGACGTCGTCGCTCACCCCGCACATCGCCGGCGGCTGGGAGGAGGACCCCGACCTGTTCGAGCGGGTCTTCCCGATGGACCTGTGCACGAACGCCCACGACATCATCCGCACCTGGCTGTTCTCGCGCGTGGTCCGGGCGCACTTCGAGAACGACGCGGTGCCGTGGTCGCACGCCGTGATCTCGGGGTTCATCGTCGACCCGGACCGCAAGAAGATGTCCAAGTCCAAGGGCAACGTCGTGGTCCCCACCGAGGTCCTCGACAAGTACGGCGCCGACGCGGTCCGCTGGCGAGCCGCCATGGCCCGGCCGGGACTCGACTCCCCCTTCGACGAGACCCAGATGAAGGTCGGCCGTCGGCTGGCGATGAAGGTCCTCAACGTCTCGAAGTTCGTGCTCGGCAGCGTCCAGGCCACCCGCACCGAGCCGGGGCTGGTCACGGAGCCGGTCGACCGGGCGCTGCTCGGCAAGCTCGCCCGGGCGCTCGAGGAGACCACGCGGGCCTTCGCGGCCTACGACTACACGACCGCGCTCGAGCAGACCGAGAAGTTCTTCTGGGACTTCTGCGACGACTACGTCGAGCTGGTCAAGGAGAGGGCGTACGGCGATGACGGGAGCGCCGACTCCAGCCAGGCGACTGCGTCAGCCAAGGCCGCGCTGGCCACGGCGCTGCACGTGCAGCTGCGCATGTTCGCACCGTTCCTGCCCTACGCCACCGAAGAGGTGTGGTCCTGGTGGCAGCAGGGTTCGGTCCACCTGCAGGCGTGGCCCACCGCGGCCGACCTGGGCGACGCAGCCACTGACGACCCGGCAGTGATCGACGCGGTGGAAGCCGTGCTCGCGGGGCTCCGGGGCGCCAAGTCGACCGCCAAGGTCGGCATGCGCACCCCGGTCGAGCGGGCCACGATCACCGGCCCCGCGAGCGCACTGGAGGCCATCCGCAGCGCGGAGAGCGACTTGCGGGCCGTGGGTTCGATCACCGGCGAGCTCGAGCTGGTCGCGGTCGAGGACAGCGAGATCCGGGTGGACGCCCTGCTCGGGGAGCCTCCGCCCAAGAGGTGATCAGTGGCCGTGGCCGCCGCTGTCGTGACCATGGCTGCGTGAGTCACGGTCGCGTGAGTCGCGGTCGCGAGAGTCGCGGTCGCGAGAGTCGCGGTCCCGAGAGTCGCGGTCGCGAGAGTCTGCGGAGGAGTCACCTCGTCCGCGGCGGTCCTCAGATCCGCGTCCGCGGTCCGACCGGTCGTCGCTACGGTCCCGGCCGCGGCCTCGGTCCCGGTCCTGATCTCCTCGGTCGGCCCCACGAGACCCGAAGTCGGAGCGGTGCTCACCGCGGTCGCCGCGGTCACCCCGGTCACCCCGGTCACCCCGGTCACCCCGGTCACCCCGGTCACCCCGGTCACCCCGGTCGTTGTCGCGGTCACCCCGGTCGTGGTCCCGGTCGTGGTCGCGGTCGTGCCCCCAACCGTGTCCACGGCCCGGACGGTCATCGCCGTCCTCGTCGTCAGATCCACTGCCAGGCAGGAGAGGGGTCGGCGGCGCGCCGAACCCGGGCCGAGTTCCGGGCACCAAGGGGCTCGGGTCCGGCTTCGGGACGGGAGTGGGCGCAGGCGTGGCCACGACACCCGGAGCGACCGGGCCGGCGGCCAGGTCCGGCTTGGTTCCGGGCTTGGTTCCGGGGTTGGTCCCAGCGTTGCCCGGTCGGGGACCGTTGGCGGGACTGGTGTCCACCTGGGCCGGGGACGACTCCGCCTCCGAGCCGCCGCCCTGCGAGGTCGAGTCGTCCGAGGTGAGCGGCACGTCTTGCGGCACCGGTGGGCGGGCCTGGGGAGCCTGGGGCGTGTTGATCAGGGACTGGCCCAGGACCATGTCGGGGGCGATCACCGTGATCAGCTGGCGTGGAGCGCCGGCGCCGACGAGCACCTCGACGACCTGGGTGCGGAGCCCGTTGCCCATGATCATGCAGGCGGCTGCGAACACCAGCAAGAAGGCCGCGAGCGGCCTCCGGTGCTCTGCATGCATCATCGATTTCCCCCGGCGGCGCGTGACTTGGAACGCGCGAGATCAGTCTGTCCAGAATATGGGCAAAACGCCCTCGATGCGGCGGTGGTCTAGTCAGAACGCCAACTGGTCTAGTGCGGGGAGAGCCCTCAGGCGGACTTCTTCTTCTTCGGCTCCGCCTCACGCGGGATGAGGGTCGGATTCACGTTGTCGGAGACCACCTCTCCGGTGACCACGACCTTGCCGATGTCCTCGCGGGACGGGACGTCGTACATGACGTTGAGGAGGACCTCCTCGATGATCGCGCGCAGCCCGCGGGCGCCGGTGCCGCGCTCCATCGCCTTGTCGGCGATCGCCTCCACCGCGTCGTCGGTGAACTCCAGCTCGACGCCATCGATCTCGAAGAGCTTCTGGTACTGCTTGATGAGCGCGTTGCGGGGCTCGGTGAGGATCTGGACCAGCGCCGCCTGGTCGAGCTTGTTCACGCTGGCGATCAGCGGGAGCCGGCCGATGAACTCCGGGATCAGGCCGAACTTCACGAGGTCCTCGGGCCGGACCTGGGCGAACATCGCGTCGGACTCGGTCTCGTTGGAGCTTCGCATCTCGGCGGTGAAGCCGAGTGTCTTCTTGCCCACGCGCTGCTCGACGATGTGCTCGAGCCCGGCGAAGGCCCCACCGACCACGAACAAGATGTTGGTGGTGTCGATCTGGATGAACTCCTGGTGGGGGTGCTTGCGGCCGCCCTGCGGGGGCACCGACGCAGTGGTCCCCTCGAGGATCTTCAGCAATGCCTGCTGGACGCCTTCGCCGGAGACGTCGCGGGTGATCGACGGGTTCTCCGCCTTGCGGGCCACCTTGTCGATCTCGTCGATGTAGATGATCCCGGTCTCGGCCTTCTTGACGTCGTAGTCGGCGGCCTGGATCAGCTTCAGCAGGATGTTCTCGACGTCCTCGCCGACGTAGCCCGCCTCGGTGAGCGCCGTGGCGTCGGCGATGGCGAACGGCACGTTGAGCATCCGCGCCAGGGTCTGCGCCAGGTAGGTCTTGCCGCACCCGGTCGGGCCGATGACCAGGATGTTGGACTTCGCGACCTCGACGACGTCTTCCTTGGAGTGCTTGCTCGTGCTGACCGAGACGCCGGACTGCACCCTCTTGTAGTGGTTGTAGACCGCCACCGCGAGGGACTTCTTGGCCGTCTCCTGGCCGATGACGTAGGAGTTGAGGAACTCGAAGATCTCGCGGGGCTTGGGCAGCTCCTCGAGGCCCACCTCGGTGGTCTCGTTGAGCTCCTCCTCGATGATCTCGTTGCACAGGTCGATGCACTCGTCGCAGATGTAGACACCAGGGCCAGCGATCAACTTCTTGACCTGCTTCTGGCTCTTACCGCAGAACGAGCACTTCAGGAGGTCCCCTCCGTCACCGATCCGTGCCATCCGTCCCTCATTCTCTAGGTCGGACCGTGGTCCGAGATGTTGCTGAGTTCACATCGTGCTCACGACAAGTTCTAAGACCGTACTCCGAGATCAGTGTCCTCGGGTGAGGACACGACGGTGAAGGAACCTATCGGCCGGTGGCACCGACAGGCTGTGCCTTGCGCGACTCCAGGATCGAGTCGATCAGGCCGTACTCCAACGCTGCGTCCGAGGTCAGGATCTTGTCGCGCTCGATGTCGAGGTTGACCTCCTCGGGGGTCTTGCCGGAGTGCTCGGCGATGAGCTTCTCCAGGAGCTCGCGCATCCTGAGGATCTCGTTGGCCTGGATCTCGATGTCGGAGGACTGGCCGTAGGTGCCCTCGGTGTAGGGCTGGTGGATCAGGATCCGGCTGTTCGGCAGGGCGAGCCGCTTGCCGGGCGCGCCGGCGGCCAGCAGGACGGCCGCAGCCGAGGCCGCCTGGCCCAGGCACACGGTCTGTACGTCGGGCTGGATGAACTGCATCGTGTCGTAGATCGCGGTCATCGCGGTGAACGATCCGCCGGGTGAGTTGATGTAGATCTGGATGTCCCGCGTGGGGTCCATCGACTCCAGGCAGAGCAGCTGGGCCATCACCGCGTTGGCGATGTCGTCGCTGATCGGAGTGCCGAGGAAGATGATGCGGTCCTCGAACAGCTTCGCGTAGGGGTCGATCCGGCGGACCCCGTAGGACGTCCGCTCTTCCCACTGGGGGATGTAGTAGTTCATCAATGATCTCGATTCTGCTCGCAGCGGTTGGTCACTTGGTGCGGGCGGGACGGCCCTCGTCGACCGCGTCCCGTGCGCTCGTGATGACGTGGTCGATGAAGCCGTAGTCCTTGGCCTGCACGGCGGTGAACCAGCGGTCACGGTCGGCGTCGGTCTCGACCTGGTCGAGCGGCTGGCCGGTGTGCTGGCTGATCAGCTCGAACAGCACCTTCTTGATGTGCAGGGACTGCTGGGCCTGGATCTTGATGTCCGAGGCCGAACCACCCATCCCGCCGGAGGGCTGGTGCATCATGATCCGTGCGTGTGGGAGCGCGTAGCGCTTGCCCTTCTCGCCGGCGCACAGCAGGAACTGGCCCATGGAGGCCGCGAGTCCCATGCCGACGGTGGCGACGTCGTTGGGGATGTAGTTCATCGTGTCGTAGATCGCCATGCCGGCGTCGACGGAGCCACCGGGGCTGTTGATGTGCAGGAAGATGTCGGCGTCGGGGTCCTCGGCACTGAGCAGCAACAGCTGGGCACAGATGGCGTTGGCGTTCTGGTCGCGCACCTCCGAACCGAGGAAGACGATGCGCTCGCGAAGCAGCCGCTGGTAGATGTGGTCGTCGAGGCCGTAGGACGACGACCCGCCGTCCATCTGGGGAGAGGTCGGGTTGGAGTTCTCAGTCACGGGTCCGACCCTAGACGCCGTGCATGACATTTCCACGGGCAACCCAGCTGTGTTCGCCCACAGCAGACTCCACGGCCCTGCATCGCGGCGCCACGCCCGGGTGGACTAGCGCGCGGGTGTCTTCTCCACAGCGGCACGGATGCGCTCGAGCGTGGTCCGGATGCCGGCAGCCAGCTCGGTGTCGTGGCCCTCGGCACCACCGATGAACGGGCCCAGGAGCGAGGTGCCGACCGTGAACTTCGGCAGCACCCGCCTGCCGGTGACCGACGTGCCGGTGGCCGTGGCTTCGAGCTCATAGATCCAGGTGGCGCCGCTCTCGCGGGTCTTCCACGCGACCGCGCGACCCGGCTCCCAGCGGACGACCTTCGAGCTCGTCGGCCAGAGCACTGCCTTGCGGCGGTTGATGCCGATGATGTTCGCCCCCACGCCGGGCTTGCCCAGGACGAACGCTTTGCGCAGCTCCGGGCTGAACTCCGGCATCCGCGCGAGGTCCGAGACCACCTGCCACACCTCGTCGGCCCCGGCGTTCATCTCCACGGTTGCCGAGATCGCGGCGGGCATTCTCATGCGTGCTGGCTCTCTTCCTGCGTCGGAGGATCGGAGCGGTCACGGAGCCACTCCCGGATGGCAGCGTAGATCCGATCGTGGTTGAGCAGATCGAAGTGGTCGGCATACGGGACGTGCAGTGTCTCGGCTGCGGGGAACATCTCTTCCCCGTTCGGACGGCGACCCAGAGCCGAGGTGTAGGGGACGAGGTAGTCGCCGATGGTGCCCGAGGTGACCGAACGCGGGGACCGCGTCAGGGTCGCGGCGACGAGGCGGTAACGCGCGTTGGGCAGGTTCTGCACGTCCTGGGCGAGGCCGTGGCGCAGGTCGAGGATGCCGACCGAGCGGTACTCCAGGATGCGACCGAAGGGTGCCGCCTCGGGCAGCCTGCCGAGCGCGGTGACGCCCTTGTTCACCACACGCTCCAGCGGGGCGCCCAGGTGCGGGGTGCCCAGGCAGACGACGTCGGTGACCAGGTCGGTCCAGGGAGTGTCGCTGTCGGTGGCGACGGCGCACGCCGCCCGGGTGATCAGCCCGCCCATCGAGTGGCCCACGAGCGCGAGACGAGGTGCATCGCAGGGCCAGCACTCCACGAGCCGGTTCAGCAGCGCCGCCATGGCGACACCGTTCTCGGCGATCGGAAGCCCGGTGTTGACGCGCAGGTAGACCGGCGTCCACCCGTCCTCGACCAGTCGGTCGCCGTAGCTGCGCTTGTCGGGTGTCTCGCGGCGGGCGGGTGTCTTGGGGCGGGCGGCGCGGTTCCAGTAGGCCTCGTTCTCGCTGAGGCCGTGGACGAAGATCACCACCTTGTCGGTGGCGCCGGGGAACGCAGCCGCCACCCCACCACGATCGAGTACGACGTCGCGACCGCTGACCCGGACACCCATGTCGAAGGCGAACCTGGACCCCTCGTCGCGCAGCCGGTCACCGATCAGGCCGTTGATGGCCGCTCGCACGAACCGGCCACGAGGGGTGGCCTCGATCTCCGCACCGATCCCGGCCTCGCCGGCGACCCGCAGTCCCTTGGCCGACGCCTTCAGGCCGGCGCTGATGCTCGTGTAGACCGCCTTCGAGACGCCGTCGTGGATCCGATGGCTGATCGTCGTACCCCCGGCGACGTAGTCGGTCGCCCGGTGCACCCGGCTCGAGACCGCGCCGTGCACATCACGGACCGTCCCGACGATCAGGTCCTCGGCATATTCGGCAGCCAGGGCCGCCGCATCCAGCACACTCGCATCGCTCGCGCTCACAGTGCACAAGTGTTCACTGAACGCGCCTGTGGGGTCAACGACCCACGCCGGTCAGTCCTGCTTCGTGTCGTCCTCTGTCGCCTCGGTGTCCGACTCCTGGGCCTCGGGGTCGGCGATGCTGCCGTCCGGGAGGAGGTTCTTCAGGTCGACCGGGTTGCCGGACGCATCGGTGACGGTCGCGCCTTCGACGATGCGCGCCAGCGCCTTGCCGCGCACGACCTCGGAGACCATCTCCGGGATGTGGTTGTGCTCGACCATGTGCTTGACGAACTCGTCGGGGTTCTGGCCCGACTGCTGCGCGCGGCGGAGCAGGTGCTGGGACAGCTCGTCCTGCTCGACGCCGATCTCCTCGGTGCGCGCGATCTCGTCGAGAAGGAACTGCGAGGCCATCGCGTCGCGGACCCGCTTCTCGAGCTCGGCCTCGAACTCGTCGATGGTCTGTCCCTCGTTCTCGAGGTACTGCTCCATGTTCATGCCGGCGTAGGTCAGCTGCTGCTCGATCTCCTGGCGCCGACCGGCGAGCTCCTCGGCCACGACACCCTCAGGGAGCGGGATCTCGGCGGAGTCGAGCAGCTGCTCGAGCACGGCGTCGCGGGCAGCAGCCGCCTGCTCGAGACGCTTGCCGCGCTCCAGCCGGGTGGCGACGTCCTCGCGCAGCTCCTCGATCGTGTCGAACTCCGAGGCGGTCTGCGCGAACTCGTCGTCGAGCTCGGGGAGCTCCTGCTCCTTGACCGCGGTCAGCGAGACGGAGACCTCGACGTCCTGGCCGGACAGGTCACCGCCGAGCAGCTGGGAGGTGAAGGTGGTGTCCGCTCCGGCGCTCAGGCCGCGGAGTGCGTCGTCGATGCCCTCGAGCATGTCGCCCGAGCCGACCTTGTAGGAGTAGCCGTTGACCTCGCCGCCCTCGACCTCCTCGCCGTCGCGGGTGGCCTTGAGGTCGATCGTCACCAGGTCGTCGTCCTGGGCCGGGCGCTCGACGTCCTTCAGCGTGGCGAACCGCTCACGCAGCGCCTCGACCTGCTCGGCGATGTCCTCGTCGGAGACGGCAACGTCCTCGACCTCGACCTCGAGTGCGTCGTACGCCGGGACCTCGATCGTGGGGCGTACGTCGACCTCGGCGGTGAACTCGAACAGCGAGTTGTCCTCGAGCTTGGTGACGTCGATCTCCGGCTGGGCCAGCGGCTGGAGGTCGTTGTCCTGCAGCGCCTGGATGTAGAGCTTGGGCAGGGCGTCGTTGATCGCCTCGTCGAGCACGGCGCCGCGGCCGACCTGGCGGTCGATCACTGGCGGCGGGACCTTGCCCTTGCGGAAGCCGGGGATGTTGATCTGCTTCGCGATGGCCTGGTACGCCGCGTCGAGGCTCGGCTTGAGCTCCTCGAAGGGCACCTCGACGGTGATCTTGGCCCGGGTCGGGCTCAACGTCTCGACGGCGCTCTTCACAGGGTTTCTCCTCAATCTGATGGGTGGTTCGGTCGGACGGTGCAGGCTGTGAAACGTCGGGGCGACAGGACTCGAACCTGCGGTCTCCTGCTCCCAAAGCAGGCGCGCTAGCCACTACGCTACGCCCCGCCAAGAGGCCCAATTTCGGGCTCCTGAGAGCGGATGGCGGGAATCGAACCCGCGTCATCAGTTTGGAAAACTGAGGCTCTACCATTGAGCTACACCCGCGCACCCCCGGAACTGCTCTGGCGAGGGCGGGGACCATCGTGCCACAGCGCACCCGGCCTCAACGAACCGGCGGTCGCGGCGGTCGGCGTCTACGAACCGGGTGACCCAGCGCGCCGATGCACGAGCACCAGCGCGCGGTCGTCGTTGGTCTGCTCCATGGAGTCGATGAGGAGTTGCGCGCCGCCGTCGAAACCCGTCTTGAACAGGCGCTCCGCCAGACCCGCGAGCCGGTCCATCCCGAGGGAGATGTCGCGCTTGGCGGTCTCGACGAGCCCGTCGGTGAACAGGAGGATGACGTCACCCCGGTCCAGGTGGCCGCGAACACAGTCGAAGTCCGCTTCCTCCATCAGCCCGAGGACCGGCCCGTCGGAGTTGAGCACTGACCAGCGGCCGGACCCCGCGTGCAGCCACACCGCCGGCGGGTGACCGGCCTTGCGGAGCTCGAAGTCGCCCGAGGGCAGGTCGAGATGGAGATGGATCGCCGTCGCGAACCCCTCGGCCCAGTGCTGGCCGAGGAGATAGTCGTTGGCCGCGGGCAGGAACCGCTCTCCCGGCAGCGCGGAGACGATGCCGTTGAAGGCCCCGGAGAGGAACAGCGACCGGGAGCCTGCTTCGACGCCCTTGCCGGACACGTCGACGACCACCAGCTCCAGACTGTCCTCCGTCGATCGCTGGGCCACGATGAAGTCGCCGGCGAACGAGGTGCCGCCGGCTGACTTCGCCACCGACTCCACCAGCCAGTCGGCCGGCAGTTCCGGCAGGTTGCCCTGCTTGTCGATGCGGTCCCGCAGGTCGACGAAGATCGACTCGCCGAGCGGCCCGGACACACCGAGTCGGCTGCGTCGGAACGACGTGAACATGATCAGCAGCGCGATCGCGAAGGTGACGACGGCCCGCGCGATGGTGCGCAGGCTGACCACCGGCTGGTCGAGGAGCAGGAGGCAGAAGCAGGCACAGACGAACACGATGAACCACGGCAGGGTCCGTGGCCCGAGCCACAGGCTGCCGATGAACATCGGCAGCAGCAGCACGGTCGACGGCGCGAAGTCGGGGTAGAGCAGACCGGTGCCCGTGCCGAAGATGGTCAGGAGGACCAGGAACACCAGTGCCGGCCGGTCGGAGACCGACATCTCCCGCCGCCAGCGAAGAGACAAGCCGCGCCACGGAGGCGCATAGCCGTTCGCCACGTCGTCTCCCGGTTCGTGGTGGTTCGTCCTTGGCCGCCTACCCTACGGCGCGCGAGCGGAACGCGGGCTGGCAACGCGGACACCAGAACAGATTGCGTCCGACCAGCACCTGGGTTCGCACCTTTGCCCCGCAGAGCAGGCAGGCCTGGCCGGTACGCCGGTAGACGTAGACCTCACCCCCGTGGTCGTCGACGCGCGGGGGTCGACCCATCGCCTCGGGCGTGTGCTGCGAGTGGACCGTGTCGATCCGGCCCGTCCGGACCCCCTCCTGCATCAGCTCGACGAGGTCGTCCCAGAGCGCCTGGAACTGGCTGACGCGCAGTGTCTTGCCGGGCCGGAGCGGGTGGATCCGGTGGCGGAAGAGGATCTCGGCGCGGTAGACGTTGCCCACCCCGGCCAGCACTCCCTGGTCCATCAGCAGGTCACCGATGGTCCGGTTGCTGCGGCGAATCCGCGCCCAGGCGAGCATCGGGTCCGCGTCGGCCCGCAGCGGGTCGGGGCCCAGACTCGCGAGGATCAGGTCCCGCTTCTCGCGTCCGACCAGGTCGCACTGGGTGGCGCCGCGCAGGTCGGCGTACGTCGTCTCGCTCGCCAGGCGCAGCCGGACCTGCCCGACCGGGACGGTGACCGGCGCCGGGAACAGCTCGAACTTCCCGATCAGCCCGAGGTGCACGTGGATGAACCGCTCCCCCGGGAACTCCACGAACAGGTGCTTCCCGGCGGCCGTCGGCACCGAGCACTGTCTGGCCGTCCACCAGCGCGGCGTCGGCAGCGAACCGTCCCTGGGGGCTGCTCACCCGGACCGGCCTCCCAGTGAACGCGGCGTCGAGCTCGTCGGCGAGCCGACGCAGGGTGTGGCCCTCAGGCATCGTGGGGCAGCGCCGAGTCCGGAAGTGGCGGCAGGTTCCCGGTGGTCTCGTAGTCCGCGAGCATGGCGATACGTCGGGCGTGGCGCTCCTCGCCGGTGAACGGGGTGCTCAGGAAGATCCCGATGAAGCGGGTCATCTCCTCCAGGGAGTGCATCCGCCCCCCGATCGAGATGACGTTCGCGTCGTTGTGCTCGCGCGCGAGCGCCGCGGTCTCGTCGCTCCACGCCAGTGCCGCACGGACACCACGGACCTTGTTGGCCGCGATCTGCTCGCCGTTCCCGGACCCGCCGATGACCACTCCGAGGCTGCCGTGGTCGCTCACCACTCCCTCGGCCGCACGAAGGCAGAAGACCGGGTAGTCGTCGAGCGCGTCGTACTGGAAGGGACCGTGGTCGACGGGCTCGTGGCCCTGCTCGCGCAGCCAGCCGACCAGGTGGTCCTTGAGCTCGAGGCCGGCATGGTCGGAGCCCAGGTGCACGCGCATGCGGTGATTCTGGCAGACCCGTCCCGGTCACCCGGAGGCGGCGAGCAGCCAGCCGCCACCGACGAACAGGGCTGCCGCGTTCACCAGTGCGAAGACAGCGACCCAGACCAGGCCGGGCACCCGGGTGAGCCTGGCCAGCACGTCCGCGTCCGAGGTCTTCGCGCGACCACCTCGACGGTGGGCGTGCAGCTCCAGGACAGCCCGCGGCGCGGCAAGCAGCACGAACCACGTCCCGATGTGGGCGGCCACTACCTGCAGCGATGGAGCGGCCCACCACGACAGGGCGAACAGGCCGACACCCACGACCAGCACGACGTAGAGGCCGTAGAAGTTGCGGATCTGCAGCAGCAGCGCCGCGAGCAGGAACAGCGCCAGCCAGAGCACCCCGACGGCGTGCCCCGCCTGCAGCAGGTACGCCGCAGCAAGACCCATCAGCCCTGGCCCGACGTAGCCGGCCGCGGCGGTGAACACCATCCCCGGTCCCCTGGGGCGTCCGCGAGACAGCGTCAGCCCGGACGTGTCCGAGTGCAGCCGAATGCCGGCGAGCCGGCGCCCACTGAGCAGGGCAGCGACCCCGTGCGCTCCTTCGTGCACGATGGTGACCAGGTGTCGGGTCACCGGCCACGCCCGTGGCGCCATCAGCAGGAGTGCGGCCAGACCCGTGCCGACAGCCACGGCTGTCGAAGGGGGCGGCTGGGTGCCGAACGCGCCCTCCCGGACCTGGTCGAGAACGTCGGCGAAGCTCACGGTCCTGTGGTCAGCGACGTGTGCTGCACGAACCCGGCGACCTGACTCATGAGGGGCTCCGCCGCGTGGAAGATGTCGGGGAACCGCCAGAAGCCGTGCACCTGTCCGAGGTAGCGCGTGGCCACCACCCGAACCCCCGCCTCGGCCAGCAGCCGTGCGAGGTGCTCGCCCTCGTCGCGGAGTGGGTCGTGCTCGGCGGTCACGATCAGCGTGGGCGGCAGGCCCGCGAAACGGTCCTGCCCGGCCAGGTCGCGCCCGAGCGGCGCGAGGTCCGGGTCCGCCAGGTCAGCGGGTGACGCGGCGTACTGCTCCCAGTACCAGGCGGCCTCGCGCGGGTCGAAGCCCTCGGACGTGGCGTAGGAGTCGAACGATGCCGAGGGATCCAGGAACGGGTAGATGAGCACCAGCGCTGCCGCCGCGCCCGGGTTGCGCAGAGCGGCGACCAGGGCCAGGTTGCCTCCGGCGCTGTCACCGTGGAGAACCACCGGGCCGGAGAGGTCGTGCGCGTGCCCGCTGCTCGCGAGCCAGGAGAGTACGACGTCCACGTCGTCGGGCGCCGCTGGGAAGGGGTGCTCCGGCGGCCGCCGGTAGTCCACGCTGAGCACCGCGATCCCCGACCGGTTGGCCAGTGCGCGGGCGGTCGCGTCGTGGACGTCGATGTCGTGGAAGACGAACCCGCCGCCGTGCAGGTGGACGATCACCCCGGAGTTGGCTGATGCGGGCCGGTACAGCCGGCACCGGACCCCGTCGACGTCGATGTCGACGACCTCGGCCACGCCCTCACGAGGCTGACCGGCGGCCTCGGCACGCGCCGCTTCGCGGGACGCCTTGATGTCGGTCTCCCAGACGGGCGGGTCGCCCGCCATCTGGTCGACCACGGCCTTCACGTGCGGGAACAACATGTCAGCGGGCGAGCAGCGCGTCGAGCCCGACTGCCATCGCGGCGGCGAGGCGGAAGTCGAGCCGCGGGTCCGGCACCCTGACCACGTAGCGGTCGCGCAGCGACATCTGTCGCTCCGAGCTCATCACCACGGCGCCGGTCGCCTGGTCCTTGAAGTCGAAGTGGAAGGCAAACGGGAAGTCGATGAACCGTCGCAGGATCGCCACTGCCTGGTTGCGTTCCTGGCCGGTGGCCTCGAGGCCCGCGGCGCTCAGGTGGAAGGTCGAGCGCAGCAGGCTCTGCCCGAAGTCCTTGCGGAAGACGCCGAGCGGTGCACCGCTGGCGTCACGCACGTCGTAGCCGGCCCCGAGGTCCATCACCTTGCGCGCCTGGAAGGAGAAGACTGGTTCGGTGCGCTGGTCGTCGCGGTAGAACGTGACCTGTTCCTTGAACGCCATCCGTTTCTGCTGGGCCACCGCCATCAGCCGCCCCACCGAGCCGTCCTCGTTGGCCTCGTTGATCTCGTAGCGGTTCACCATCATCGTCAGCTTCTGCTTGACGAAGAAGTGGGGCAGGTACATCGCGGCCGTCATGCGCACATCCTGCCCGGTCCCTGGTGGTGGACGTGACTCACGACGTGGCGGCGAGTCGAGCCAGCTCCTCGTCGACCACGGCCGGGTCGAGCTTGGTGAACACCGGTGTTGGCTTGGCGATCGGCGTGCCCGGGTCGATGGCCCGGCGCTCCCACCTGGCTGCGCCGCTGTAGTCGCCGGTCAGGATCGGGTAGCCCGCTCCCCCGTCGAGGTCGTCGACCTCCTGCAGCTGCGGCATCGGCTGTACGTCGCCGGCGCCGCCGAGGACCGCGTCGACGGCGTTGGCCGAGAACGGCAGGAAGGGCGACAGGATCGTGTTCAGGTCGGCGACACACTGTGCGACGACGTGCAGGATCGTGCCGAGGCGCTCGCGCTCGTCGTCGCCCTTGAGCTTCCAGGGCTCTGAGTCCGAGACGTACTTGTTCACCTCGGAGACGGCTCTCATCGCCTCGCCGATCGCCTGCTTCTGCCGGTGCCGGGCGATGAGGTCGCCCACCGTGTCGAAGGTCGACGCGACGTGGTCGAGCAGGGCCTGGTCGGTGTCGGTGAGCTCACCGGCGGACGGGATCTCGCCGAAGCTCTTGGCGATCATGCTCGCGGTGCGGTTGACCAGGTTGCCCCAGCCGGCGACGAGCTCGTCGTTGGTGCGGCGTACGAACTCCGCCCAGGTGAAGTCGGAGTCCTGGTTCTCCGGACCTGCAGCAGCGACGAAGTAGCGGAACGCGTCGGGCTGGTAGCGGCTGAGCAGGTCCCGGACGTAGATGACCACGCGCTGGGAGGAGGAGAACTTCTTGCCCTCCATGGTGAGGAACTCAGAGGAGACGACCTCGGTCGGCAGGTTCAGCTCGCCGAATTGGCCGGGCTCGCCGCCACGCTCCCCCTTGCCCGAGTAGGCCAGCAGCTCGGCGGGCCAGATCTGGCTGTGGAAGGTGATGTTGTCCTTGCCCATGAAGTAGTAGGACAGCGACTCCGGGTCGTTCCACCACTCGCGCCAGGCGTCGGGGTCGTCGCCACGTCGGGCCCACTCGACGCTCGCCGAGAGGTAGCCGATGACGGCGTCGAACCACACGTAGAGGCGCTTGGTGGGGTTGTCCACCCAGCCCTCGAGGGGCACCGGGATGCCCCAGTCGATGTCGCGCGTCATCGCGCGCGGGCGGATGTCGTCGAGGATGTTCTGGCTGAACCGGATCACGTTGGGCCGCCAGGTCCCGCTTGCCTCGCGCTCGTCGAGCCACTTCTTCAGCGCCTCGGCCAGGGCGGGCAGGTCGAGGAAGAAGTGCTGGGTTTCGACGAACTCCGGCACCTCCCCGTTGATCCGCGACCGCGGGTTCAGCAGGTCGGCGGGGTCGAGCTGGTTGCCGCAGTTGTCGCACTGGTCGCCGCGCGCACTCGGGTAGTCGCAGATCGGGCAGGTGCCCTCGATGTAGCGGTCGGGCAGCGTGCGTCCCGTGGACGGGCTGATCGCGCCGAAGGTGGTCTGCTCGATGAAGTAGCCGTTGGCGTGGACGCCCTTGAACAGCTCCTGCACGACCGCAGTGTGGTTGCGCGTGGTCGTGCGGGTGTAGAGGTCGTAGGAGACCCCCAGCGCGGCGAGGTCCTCGGCGATCAGGCGGTGGTTCTGGTCCGCCAGCTCCTGCGGTGTCACACCCGCCTCGTCGGCCGCGATCAGGATGGGCGTGCCGTGCTCGTCGGTGCCGGAGACCATGAGCACGTCGTGGCCCGCCATCCGCATGTAGCGGCTGAACACGTCGGAGGGCACACCGAAGCCGGCCACGTGCCCGATGTGGCGCGGGCCGTTGGCGTACGGCCAGGCGACGGCGGACAGCACTTTCATCTTTCGGGGCCCCCGCGGAAGCGTGGCCCATGCGAGCGCAGCGAGCCCACTCCGCGGTTTCGTGGGGTGAAGATCATGTCGATGATCCTAGGGTCGAGGGACCCACGCTCCTCACATGACCACCTTGATCGCTGAGGACCTGCTGCTCCTGCTGCTCGAGGACGACTCGGGGAAGCTCACGAACACCACCTACCTCGATGTCGGAATCGGCGGCGCACTCGTTCGCGGTGTCCAGCCCGGTGAACGGATCGCCGCGCTCGTCGCGTTGGTGTCAGCCCTCGACCTCGCCCACAAGGTCGTCGACCGTGAGGGCCTGGCTGCCCGGGACATCCAGAGGCGGGCGAAGGCGCTGGCCGAGGGCGACTGAGCCAGGGGTCAGCTGAAGTCGAGCTCGGCGGTCCGGCTGCGCTTGAGCTCGAAGAAGTAGGGGTACGACGCGACGGTCACGCACCCGTCCCAGAGCTTCCCGGCCTCTTCGCCGCGTGGTGCCTTGGTGAGCACCGGGCCGAAGAACGCGACGTCGTTGATGTGGATGGTGGGAGTGCCGACCTCGTCACCGACGGCGTCCATGCCCTCGTGGTGTGACTTCGCGACCGCCTCGTCGAGGAACGAGTCGTCCATGGCGTCGGCCACCTCGATGTCGTAGCCGGCCTCGAGCAGCGACTCCTCGATCATCTCGCGCGAGAGGTCCTGCTTGTCGATGTGGATGCGGGTGCCCATCGCGGTGTACAGCGGCAACAGCGCGTCGTTGCCGTACTTCTGCTCGGCGGCGATCAGCACGCGCACCGGGCCCCAGGCAGTCTTGAGCCCCTCGCGGTACTCCTCGGAGACGTCCTTGTCCTGGTTGAGGTAGGCCAGGCTCATCACGTGCCAGCGCACCTCGATGTCGCGCACCTTCTCCACCTCGAGGATCCACCGCGAGGTGATCCAGGCGAAGGGGCAACGGGGGTCAAACCAGAAGTCTGCATGTGGAGTGGTCATATCTACCCAAACCTTGAAGGTGGGTCAGATCATTCCCGTTGACGAAGACAACCAAACTTTTGTGCTCCACCGCCACCTGTTCCCCAGGCGTCACATCGAGTTGGGAGCCCGCCCGACTTCGATGCAATGATGCCGAACATGCCTGGAAACAACCTGACCCGCGACGAGGCGCAGACCCGCGCCCGGTTGCTCAGTGTCGACTCCTACACCGTGGAGCTCGACCTGACGACCAGCGAGACGACCTTTGCGACCACCACGACGATCGCGTTCACGTGCACCGAGCCGGGTGCCGAGACCTTCGCCGACCTCGTGGGCGCCACCATCCACGCGATCACCCTCAACGGGGTCTCGCTGGACGCAAGTGAGGTGTACGACGACAGCCGGATCAGGCTCACCGACCTGCAGGAGCGCAACGAGCTGGTCGTGACCGCCGACTGCCCCTACTCGCGCACGGGCGAAGGCCTGCACCGCTTCGTGGACCCGGTGGACGACCGGGTCTACACCTACACGCAGTTCGAGGTGCCCGATGCCCGCCGCGTCTACGCGACGTTCGAGCAGCCCGACCTGAAGAGCGTGTTCACCTTCCATGTGACCGCGCCCGAGGCATGGGTCGTGGTGTCGAACGCCCCCACGCCCGAGCCGGAGCCGGTGGGCGACAGCAAGGCCGTGTGGAAGTTCCCGCAGACGGAGCGGATGCCGACGTACATCACTGCGGTGGTCGCCGGCGAGTACCACGCCGAGTTCGACACCTACCGCGGCAAGTTCGGCGAGATCCCGCTCGGCCACTACTGCCGACAGTCCCTCGTCGAGCACATGGACACCGCGGAGCTGGTGAAGCTCACCAGCCAGGGCTTCGAGTTCTTCGAGGAAGCCTTCGACTACCCCTACCCGTTCCACAAGTACGACCAGCTCTACGTGCCGGAGTACAACATGGGCGCGATGGAGAACGCCGGAGCCGTGACGCTCCGCGACGAGTACCTCCCCCGCAGCCGCCAGGACGCGGCGTTCTACGAGTTCCGCTGCTCGGTGATCCTGCACGAGATGGCGCACATGTGGTTCGGCGACCTCGTGACGATGAAGTGGTGGGACGACCTCTGGCTCAACGAGTCCTTCGCCGAGTGGGCCTGCTACCACGCTGCCGTCGAGGCGACCGAGTTCGACGAGTCGTGGACCGGCTTCACCAACGCCCGCAAGAACTGGGCGCTTCGCCAGGACCAGCTGCCGAGCACTCACCCCATCGCCGCGGACAACTACGACCTGCAGGCGGTGGAGGTCAACTTCGACGGGATCACCTACGCCAAGGGCGCATCCGTGCTCAAGCAGCTCGTCGCCTGGGTCGGGCTGGAGAACTTCCTGGTCGGCCTGCGTGGCTACTTCAAGCGCCATGCCTTCGGGAACTCCGAGTTCAGCGACCTGCTCAGCGCGCTCGAGGAGTCCTCGGGGCGCGAGCTCGACTCGTGGGCCAAGGAGTGGCTCCAGACCAGCGGCGTGAACACCTTCACACCGCAGTTCGAGGTCGACGACTCGGGCAGCTACACCTCCTTCTCCGTGCTGCAGACCGCTCCGATCGAGAACCCCACGCTGCGTCGCCACCGGATCGCCATCGGCCTCTACGACATCGAGGCCAACCAGGACGGCGTCGACCGGCTGGTCCGTCGTACGCGGGTGGAGGTGGACGTCGAGGGCGAGTCGACCGCGATCACCGAGCTGGTCGGCACTCGTCAGCCGGACCTGCTGCTCCTCAACGACGGCGACCTCACCTACGCCAAGATCCGGCTCGACGCGCGCTCGCTGGCGACCGTCATCGGTGGCCTCTCCCGGCTCGACGACTCGCTCGCCCGGGCGCTGTGCTGGGGGGCCGCGTGGGACATGACCCGTGACGCCGAGCTCAGTGCGACCGACTTCGTAACGCTCGTGCTCGGCAACATCGCGAGCGAGACCGACGCGTTCGGCTCCTCCCGGATCCCCGGCTACGCAGCCCAGGCGGCGAACAACTTCTCCGCTCCAGCCAACCGCGCGGCGCTGCGGCGTACGTGGGAGCAGGGTCTGCGCCGCCTGCTCGACGAGGCGGAGCCGGGCAGCGACCACCAGCTCACGTTCGCGCGGTCGTTCGCGGCCGCCGCCCACACCGACGAGGCGCTGGACGACCTTGAGGGGCTGCTCGACGGCTCGCTGGAGCTCCAGGGCCTCACCGTCGACACCGACCTGCGCTGGGCACTCCTCAACGGCCTCGCCCGTTCGGGGCGCGCCGACGAGGAGCGGATCGCCGCCGAGATGCGACGGGACAACACCATCTCCGGCCACGAGCGCGCTGCCGGCGCCCGCACCTGTCGCCCCACGGCCGAGGCGAAGGCCGAGGCCTGGGACACCGCGGTCGTCCGGGACGACGTGCCCAACGAGACGCAGCGCAGCGTCGTGCTCGCGTTCATGCAGCCGGCCCAGGAAGAGGTCCTGCGCCCGTATGTCGAGAAGTACCTCGAGGTCGCCGAAACGCTCTGGGAGGAGAAGGGAACCCAGCGTGCCTCCACCGCGCTCGAGTTCCTGTTCCCGAGGCCGCTCGCCTCACAGGAGCTCCTCGACCAGGTGAACGCCTGGCTGCACGAGTCCTCCGCCAACCCTGCCGCGAAGCGCTACGTGCGCGAAGGGGCAGCCGACGTGGAGCGCTACCTCGCGGGGCAGGAAAAAGACTCAGGCGAAGCCTGAGGAGGAGCCGAGCCAAAGCGGGTTGGCCTGAACCGCAACCAGAGCGGGCCAGGAGTACCTACTTCTCGTGCAGGCTCTCCGGCTGCCGGGCGCTGTCAGCCAACTGGCCGACGCCGTGCTTGATCCCGCCGACGAGGTCGCCGCCGGCGAAGGCCGACTGCATGCCCGCGGCGGCGAGGCGGACGGCGTCGTCGTTCAGCGAGCGGCGTACGACGGAGCCGGTGATCACCTCGAGCGCGTGTGCCGCCGGGTCGACCAGGATCAGGACACTGCGGTCCGGCGAGGACAGCGAGGCGTGCAGCCGCTGCGCGTAGGCGTGCGGGTCACCGTCGACCGCCCCGAAGTACACCGAGAACTCGAACCGGCAGGCGGTCTCCGCGCCCCGGATCGCACGGTCGATCTCGGCCTCCTGGGCCGAGGAGAACGGTTCACCAGCGAACACTGGTGCCTCCTGTGTCCTTCGAGCGGGCCTCGATCTGCTCGGGCGTGACCTTCTCGGCGGACTCCACGCCCTTGGTCGGGCCGCCGAACCACTCCGGCTCCCCGCGCCACGACTGGCCGGGCTGGTAGCCGCTGTCACGGGCCAGCGAGGGCAGCAGCGCCAGGAGCGAGATCACGGCGGCGGCGCTCAGCGGGAGGATCACCGCCACGAGCAGGAACGCGAGCGGGGAGACGTCCGGCGCAGGCTCCCAGGCGGCAGGCTCGTCGGCTGCTGCCGAGGAGAACAACGCCCCGGAGAGCACGAGGGAGCAGGCCACTGCGAGCGTGAGCGCGGATCGACGGATGCGAGGGACCGAGTCGTGAGTGAACACACATGAAGGATAGCCAGTTCCGGCTTGGTCAGGTTCGCCCAACCCTCGTAGCCTCCCTCACATGCTTTCCCTGACATCGGCTCCCTCGGGCCTGTTCGACATGCCCAGCACGTGCCAGGAAAGTGACAGCTGGACGTGCGCCACTGTCTACAACTGGACTGAGAACGAGACGCTGGCCCACGCCGCGACGTGGCTGATCGGCAAGCCGCTCGCCATCCTGGTGATCATTCTCGGCGCGGTGCTCGTCCGCTGGATCGCCTCGAAGGCCATCGATCGCGTCGTACGACGCGCCGAGACGGCCCCGGTGCCGGCGGCGCGGCAGGCGTTCAACCGCCGCGCCCAGCGCGCGAAGAGCCTCGGCACCCTGCTGAAGAGCATCACCACCACCGTGGTGTTCGGAATCGCCTTCGTGATGGTGCTCTCCGAGCTGGGGATGAACGTGGCCCCGATCCTCGCCAGTGCCGGTGTGCTCGGCCTGGCCATCGGCTTCGGCGCCCAGAACCTGGTCAAGGACTTTCTCTCCGGCGTGATGATGATGATCGAGGACCAGTACGGCGTCGGTGACGCGGTCGACCTCGGCGAGGCGATCGGCACGGTGGAGGCCGTCGGACTGCGCGTCACTCGCGTGCGCGACGTCGACGGCACCGTCTGGTACGTGCGCAACGGCGAGATCCTCCGGGTCGGCAACCAGAGCCAGAACTGGGCCCGCACCGTCCTCGACATCAGCGTGAGCTACACCGAGGACCTGAAGCGCGTGCGCGAGGTGCTCACCGACGTGGCGCACAGCCTGTGGGAGGACGAGGACTACCGGGACATCATCATCGAGGAGCCCGAGGTGTGGGGCGTGCAGAACCTCGGCCCCGAGGCCGTCGTCATGCGGGTCACGCTCAAGACGGCGCCGATGGAGCAGTGGAACGTCGCGCGCGAGATGCGCGAGCGGATCAAGTCCCGCTTCGACCACGAAGGCATCGACCTGCCGCTGCCCCAGCGGGTCATCTGGCAGCGCGAGCACGGCGCCGCGCAACCTGCTGGGGAGGGTGCCGACCCGGCAGGACCTCCCGCACCTGAGTAGGACTACTCAGGGCGACTGAGTCGCGAGCCTGACGCGCAGACCCCTCTCGGCGGGGGACGATCGGGACATGAGCAGACTTGTCGACTCCACCATCTGCCCGGACTGTCGCGGGCCGCTCGATCCGAGTGCCACGTGCTCGGTGTGCGGGCTCCAGGTCAAGGGGCCGCTTGCTCACCAGCTGTGGAACGTGATGGTGACGGCCGATCGACTGGTCGAGCAGCTCCGCGGTGCTCCCCTGGCCCAACCGGCGCCGCCCCCCAGCGACACGCAGCACGAGCCGCTCCCTGCCTACCCCACGCCGATGGCGCCGCCACCGCCCAGGCCTCGTCGTCTCCCGTCGGCCTCGGTGCCGGTGGTGCTGCTGTCGCTGGGTGCGCTGTGCCTGCTGGTCGCGGCGATCGTGTTCATCGCTGTCACGTGGAGCGTGCTGGGGCTGACCGGTCGCACCCTGGTGCTGCTCGGTCTCACCAGCGTGCTGGCTGTGGTTGCCGTGATCCTGACGCGCACCGGCCTTCGGGGAGCCGCCGAGACGTTCTGGCTCATCGTGTCGGGCATGCTCGTCGTGGACCTCCTCGCTGCCCAGTCGGCTGGGCTGGCAGGTCTGGACGCGCTCTCGTGGCGCGGCACCGGCGCGCTGGTCGGCGCCGCTGCGCTGACGCTGGGCACGGGGTTGGGTTGGTGGGCACGGAGCCAACCCGTCACGCGGCTGTACGGCGCGGAGACGGTCGCTGTCGCCGGCGCCATGGTGCTCGTCTCCACGAATGCGTGGGCGGCCGAGAACCCGGCCGTCGGGACCACGATCGCCATCCCGCTGCTCGGCGCGTCGTTCGTGCTCCTGCGCAAGCAGGTCCCCCTTGCGGCGTACGGCATCGGCGGGCTGGGCGCGCTCTCCTGGCTGGTGCTGCTCGGAGCCGGGTGGAACCGCGCGCTCGAGGAGGCAACTCATGGAGCCTGGTGGTCCGACTTCCGCGGCTGGCCGCTCCTCGCGGCCACAGGGATCGGCGCCGTCGTGGTGCACCTTCCCGGACTCCACGACCGGGCACGCGCCGTCGTGGCCGGCCTCTCGCTGGTGCCCGTCGTCCTGCTGGCAAACGCACCGCAGACCTATGGAAACCCGACCAGTGACCTGGTCGTCGGGTGCGCCACCCTGGTCGTCTTCGGGCTGGTCACGGCCTTCGCGCCCCGGGTGTGGGCGCAGGGCGCCGCCGCCCTCACCGCTTTCGGTGTCGGAGTCTTCGGGTTGCTGTTGGCCATTCGTCCGTGGTCGGTGGTGTCCAACCTCGACCCCGACGGCCGGTCTGACCTTGACCTCGTCCTCAGCTCGTTGCAGGACGACGGCGCCGCGTGGACTGGCGGGCTCGTCGCCGCGGCCATTGTCGTTGCGGCGGCTTCTCTGCTCCGGCACGCCCCGACGACGTTCGTCCAGGCCGCTCGACAGTCCATCGGCACCGTCGCCCCTGCTGTGGTGGCGCTCGGTGGGCTGGTCATGGTCCTCGAGCTCGAGCCGCCGCTGTGGGCCGGAGTCCTCGCCGGAGCGCTGGCGACCGGCGTGGCCGGAGGAGCGTCGTGGTGGTCGCGCGACCAGGTGCTCGCGGCGTCGCTGGGCAGCCTCGCCACGGCGTACCTCGCGGTCGTGACGCTCTATTCGGCCCTGGCCGCAGACCTGCTGGCCGCACTGACCACGACGGCGCTGTTCCTCGCGCTCGCCGTCGCCTGCTCACTGCGCGAGCGAGACGGCGCGCAGCCCTCAGCCGCACTCACCGCCTGGCTGACGGCCGTCGCCGGAGCCGGAGCGCTCGTCGGCTGGGCCTACGTCATGGACGCCGACCTGACTGCCCGCATCCTCGCTCTGGCGGTGTACGCCGGGTTGGTGGGTGTGGTCGCCTCGCCCCTGACCCGCCAGGTGCTGACTCGGTTGTCGCTCGAGTGCGCAGCCGTCGTACTCGCCGCCGCGGCCGTCATCTCCACCGGGGACGAGAAGACCATCGCGATGGTGCTCACGATCGTCGGCACCGCGATCTGCCTGGTCGCGGTGAGCACCCGCGATCGGGAGCTGCTCGGCTGGACGGGAGCGGTCGTGCTCGGGTTCGCCACGCTGATCCGCGTGATCGAGGACGTGCGCGCCCCGGAGCTCTACACGTTGCCTGCGGCTGCCCTGCTCGTGGCGGTCGGGATGTGGCGGTTCCGCACCGATCCCGAGACCAACAGCTTCACGGTGCTCGGCAGCGGTCTGACGCTGGCCCTGCTGCCGAGTCTGCTGCTCGCGCTGGACGAACCCGTGTCGCTGCGCGGCGCCCTCATCGGCGCGGCCGGCGTGCTCGTCCTCGCCCTCGGCGTCCAGCAACGGATGTCCGCGCCGTTCCTGCTCGGGGCGCTGACGACCGGCGTGCTTGCCGTGCGGCACCTGCAACCGGTGGCCGAAGCCGTCCCCCGCTGGATCTCCCTCGGCGGGGTCGGGCTGGTCCTGCTGGTGGTCGGCATCACCTGGGAGGCGAGGCGTCGGAACCTGGAGACGGCACAGGCCTACCTGACCGCTCTGCGCTGAGGACCGGTTGCGACAATGGGCAGATGAGCACCTTCTACGACGAGATCGGGGGCAGCCCGACGATCCGGGGCATCGTGAAGCGCTTCTACGCCGGTGTCGCCGAGGACGAGGTGCTGCGCCCGCTCTACCCCGAGGCCGACCTCACCGACGCCGAGGAGCGGTTCGCGATGTTCCTCGAGCAGTACTGGGGCGGGCCAACGACGTACTCCGACCAGCGCGGGCACCCTCGGTTGCGGATGCGGCACGCACCGTTCGCGGTGACCCCGGAGGCGCGAGACCACTGGCTCACGCACTTCCGCGCAGGCCTGGACGAGGCTGACCTGACGACCGAGCAGCGCGACCAGTTCTGGGAGTACGTCACCCACGCAGCGCAGTTCATGGTCAACACGCTCGACGACGTACGGCCGCACACCGGCTAGGCCAGCTCCCGCGCGAGCCGGGCACGCTGGTGCTCGGCCATCGCGGTGGTGCGCTGGGTCTCCGGGTCGAAGCACACGAGTACGACGACCGCGCGGGCGAGCACTCGGTCGGCGTCGCGCACCTCCGAGCTGATCGTGAACGACCGGCTGCCCAGGTGGCTGACCCACGAGTGCACGGCATACGGCTCCTGCCGGTACGCCAGCGGCGCCAGGTAGTCGATGTCGGTGCGCGCGATCACGTGCTGGCTCCACCGCTCGCCGCGCGTGTGCAGGTTCATCAGGAAGCGGATGCGGGCCTCCTGTGCGTACTCGAAGAACACCCCCGACCGTGCGTGGCCCCGATCGTCCAGGTCGGAACGCCGCACGGTGAGCGAGAACACGTCCGTGGCCGGTCGCACCTCGGCAGGCACCGCTCGCCACTCCGGGGCTGGCCCGCGGGTCGTCTCTACCAGGGCACGCTCGGCGTCGCTCAGCCGGTGGGCGAGGACAGTGCTGGCGCGCAGGTAGACCGTCCGCTCCGCCTCCTCGTCCGCCGGCTCGTCGTACACCTCATGGGCGAGGGTGACCTCGTCGTCCGCGATGTCGGTGACCCACGTGTCCACCAGCACCGGATGCCTGCGGAAGACCAGCGGCTTGGCGAACTCGACCTGGTGCCGCGACACGGGGGCGCGACCGGCCGGGTGTCCGGCGAAAAGGTTCTCGCGGGCCTCACCGACGTAGTCGAGGTAGGTGACGTTGTTGACGTGTCCCAGCAGGTCCATGTCGGCCCAGCGAAGTGGGCACTCGTAGGTGTGCGGCACGGGCAGATCGTCTCAGTGCGATGTGGCGTTGATCTCACGGCCCCCGGACTGCCGATCAGCGCGGTCTAGGCTGACCCCCTGCCGTTCGCGGCCCCCAGCGTCGAGCCCTCCGGTCGACGACTCTTCTAGAACCAGGAGATGCACATGCCCGAGGCAGTCATCGTTTCGGCGGCGCGTACCCCAGTCGGACGCGCCAACAAGGGTTCCCTCAAGGACTTCCGTCCGGACGACCTGAGCGCCCTCATCATCAAGGCTGCGTTGGAGAAGGTCCCGGAGCTCGACCCCGCGACGATCAACGACCTCATGCTCGGCTGCGGGCTTCCCGGCGGCGAGGCCGGCAACAACATGGGCCGGGTGGTCTCCACGCTGCTCGGTTATGAGATCCCCGGTACGACGATCACCCGCTACTGCTCCTCCTCGGTGCAGACCTCACGGATGGCCTTCCACGCGATCAAGGCGGGCGAGGGCGACGCGTTCATCTCGGCGGGCGTCGAGACCGTGTCCCGTTTCTCGAAGGGCACTTCCGACCACATCCCCGACACCCGCAACCCGCTGTTCGAGGCCCCGGGCAAGCGGACCGAGGAGCTCGCCCAGGGCGGCCAGGACTGGCACGACCCGCGCGAGGACGGCCAGCTGCCCGACATCTACGTCGCGATGGGCCAGACGGCCGAGAACGTCGCGCGTCTGCGTGGTCTGGATCGCCGGGAGCTCGACGAGTTCGCCGTACGCAGCCAGAACCTCGCGGAGAAGGCGATCGCCGACGGGTTCTGGGCCAACGAGATCACCCCGGTCACCACGCCTGACGGCACCGTCGTCAGCGCGGACGACGGGCCCCGCGCCGGCGTGACGATCGAGGCGATGTCCGAGCTGAAGCCGGTGTTCCGTCCGGACGGCGTCGTGACGGCCGGCAACTGCTGCCCGCTCAATGACGGTGCCGCCGCGGTGATCATCATGTCCGACACCAAGGCCAAGGAGCTCGGCATCACCCCGCTCGCGCGGATCGTCTCCACGGGTGTCACGGGTCTCTCCCCCGAGATCATGGGCCTCGGCCCGGTGGAGGCCACCAAGCAGGCGCTGAAGCACGCCAACATGTCCATCGGCGACATCGACCTCGTCGAGATCAACGAGGCGTTCGCAGCGCAGGTCGTCCCGTCGTACCAGGACCTCGGCATCGACATCGACCGCCTCAACGTCAACGGCGGCTCGATCGCCGTGGGTCACCCTTTCGGCATGACCGGCGCCCGCCTCCAGAACACGATGCTCAACTCGCTGAAGTGGCACGACAAGTCGACCGGCCTGATCACCATGTGCGTAGGCGGCGGCCAGGGCATGGCCATGATCGTCGAGCGCATCGCCTGACCCCACGCAATTTCGCCGACCCGTCGCATCTGAAAGACCCAGAACCGCCGACCCGTCGTACTTGAAAGGCCAGAAACGCCTGAGCCGTCGCATCTGAAAGAAGTTGTCTTTCAGATGCGACGGCTCGGCGTGGTTTGTGCTTTCAGTTGCGACGGGTCGGCGTGGTTTGGGCTTTCAGATGCGACGGGTCGCGGGTCTTGCGGGTTGGGTCAGGCCTGGTTGAGCACGGCCTCCACGGCGAGGTGGATGTTGACCTTGTCGCCGACCATGACCTTGCCGCCGTCGAGCGGGATGTTGAAGGTCACCCCGAAGTCCCTGCGGTTGATCACGGTGCTGGCCTCGAAGCCGACGCGCTGGTTGCCCCACGGGTCCTGGCCCAGGCCGAGGAACTCGACGTCGAGCTCGACCGTGCGGGTGACGCCCTTGATGGTGAGCTCGCCGGTGGCGCTGGTGCCGTCGAAGGAGCTGGCCTTGAAGGTCATCGGACCGGAGTTCTCCACGTCGAAGAAGTCGCCCGAGCGCAGGTGCGCGTCGCGGGTCTCGTCGCGCGTGTCGACGGAGTTCAGGTCGATGGTCGCCTCGGCGCGGGTGTCCTCGAGGGAGGTACCGGTGGTCAGGGTGCCCTCGAACTTGGTGAACTGACCGCGCACCTTGCTCATCAGGTGGCGGACGGTGAAGCCGACCTCGGAGTGGCTCGGGTCGATGGTCCAGGTGCCGGCGACGATGTCGGTGCTGAAACCGGATTCGGTGGTGATGGTCATGTGATCAGTCCTCAGGATTCGGGTCGGTGCGCTTGTCGCACCTGCGGTAATACAACCTTCAACTACCCGTTTCGCGAGAATATTCCGCCTCGTCGCAGAAGGTTTTCGCGGGCCGCTCCCCCTAAACTCCGGGCATGGGGTCTGGGAGCGAGGTTCGCTGGCTCACTGCGGAGCAGCAGTCGTCGTGGCGCGCGTACATCATGGGCACCGAGCTGTTGCAGCACCAGCTCGACCGGGAGCTGCGCGAGGAGCACGAGATCTCCTTCAGCGAGTACGAGATCCTGGTCCGCCTCTCCGAGGCCGAGGGTGGCCGGATGCGGATGGCGCTGCTCGCCGACGCCATGTCCCACTCCCGCAGCCGGGTGACGCACACCGTCGCCCGGATGGAGAGAGCCGATCTCGTCCAGCGCACAGCCGCCGAGACCGACCGCCGCGGGGTGGAGGCCGTGATGACCGACCAGGGCCGCGCCAAGCTGGTCGAGGCAGCGCCGACGCACGTGCGCGGCGTACGAAAGCACCTCGTCGACATCGCGTCACGGGACGACTTCGCCGCCCTGGGACGGATCTTCAACGAGGTCAGCGACCGCCTGCTGAAGGACATGCCCGACGACGCGGACATCCGCTGAGCTGAGTCAGAGGTAGGTCAGTCGCGGGTCAGCCGGCGATGGGTGACCCGGTGGGGCCTGGCTGCGTCGGCACCGAGACGCTGGACCTTGTTCTCCTCGTACGACGCGAAGTTGCCCTCGAACCAGAACCACTTGCCGGAGTCCTCGTCGTCGCCCTCCCAGGCGAGGATGTGGGTGACCACGCGGTCCAGGAACCACCGGTCGTGCGAGGTGACCACGGCACAGCCCGGGTAGTCGAGCAACGCGTCCTCGAGCGATGACAGGGTCTCGACGTCCAGGTCGTTGGTCGGCTCGTCGAGCAGCAGCAGGTTGCCGCCCATCTTCAGCGTCAGCGCGAGGTTGAGCCGGTTGCGTTCACCACCGGAGAGCACGCCCGCCTTCTTCTGCTGGTCCGGGCCCTTGAAGCCGAACGACGCCACGTAGGCGCGCGAGTTCATCTCGAAGTTGGCCACCTTGATGAAGTCCAGCCCGTCGGAGACGACCTCCCACACGTTCTTCTTGGGATCGAGGCCCCCTCGGCTCTGGTCGACGTAGGAGATCTTCACCGTGGTGCCGACCTTGAGCTCGCCGTCGTCGGGCTCCTCCTGGCCGGTGATCATCCGGAACAGCGTGGTCTTGCCGACGCCGTTTGGTCCGATCACGCCGACGATTCCCGCCCGGGGCAGGGTGAACGACAGGTCGTGGATCAGGATGCGGTCGTCGAACCCCTTGGCGAGGTCGTGCGCCTCGAGGACGATGTCGCCGAGCCGGGGACCCGGCGGGATGTTGATCTCGGAGGTGTCGATCTTGCGCATCCGGTCGGCCTCGGCCGCCATCTCCTCGTAGCGGGCCAGCCGCGACCGGCTCTTGGTCTGCCGGGCCTTGGCGTTGGACCGCACCCACTCGAGCTCGCGCTCGAGCATCTTGGCCTTCTTGGCGTCCTTCTGGCCCTCGATCTTGAGACGCGACTTCTTGGTCTCGAGGTAGGTCGTGTAGTTGCCCTCGTAGGGGTGGGCCTGGCCGCGGTCGAGCTCGAGGATCCAGCTGGCCACGTTGTCGAGGAAGTACCGGTCGTGGGTCACGGCCAGGACCGCACCCGGGTACGTCGCCAGGTGGCCCTCGAGCCACTGCACGGACTCGGCGTCGAGGTGGTTGGTGGGCTCGTCGAGCAGCAGCAGGGACGGCTGCTGGAGCAGGAGCTTGCACAGCGCCACCCGGCGGCGCTCGCCGCCGGAGAGGTGGTCGACGAGCTCGTCCGGGGGCGGGCAGCGCAACGCGTCCATCGCCTGGTCGAGCCGGCTGTCGAGGTCCCACGCGTTGGCGTGGTCGAGGTCGGTCTGCAGGTCGCCCATCTCGGCCAGGAGGGTGTCGTAGTCGGCGTCGGGGTCGGCGAGCGCCTCGGAGATCGCGTTGTAGCGGTCGAGCTTGCCCTTGATCTCGTGGACGGCCTCCTCGACGTTCTCCAGCACGGTCTTGCCCTCGCTCAGGGGCGGCTCCTGCTGGAGCATGCCGACCGTGGCATCGGGGTCGATGATGGCGTCGCCGTTGTTGGCGTGCTCCAGCCCGGCCATGATCTTGAGCAGGGTGGACTTGCCGGTGCCGTTGGGCCCGACGACACCGATCTTGGCCCCGTGGAGGAACGACAGGGTGACGTTGTCGAGGACGACCTTGTCGCCGTGGGCTTTGCGGACATTGCGGAGTGTGAAGACGTATTCGGCCATGATTCCGCAAGCCTACGGGCCAAGTCCCGTAGGAGCGATTCGGGTCGAAGACGTCGTCAGGCAGCCGGGTTGACGGGTTCGCCGGCCCCGTCGAGCTGGGGACCGTCGGCGTCGTACGCGTGCACCATCTCCCTGACGCCGTCGTCCTCGCGCGGGTCAGCCGGGACCGCTCGCGCGGTCTTCACGAAGCTGCTGGTGCCCTTGTTGAGGTCGTGGCCGACAAAGGTCGCGTCCACGATCCAGGAGACGGAGTTGGGCTGACCCTCCCGCTCCCAGACGTCCACCCGCACCCGACCGTGTACGACGACCGCGTCGCCGCGCTTGACCGAGTCGAAGACGTTCTTGCCCAGACCGCGCCAGCAGTTGACGGTGAACCACGACGTCTGGCCGTCGGTCCAGGTGCCGCCCTTGTTGTAGCGCGGTGTGGATCCCACGCGGAACGACGCGCACTGGGTCTCCCCCACGTCGCGCACGGCCACGTCTCCCCCGACCCATCCCTGCAAGGTCACATAGGACTCGTTCATCAGCTGCCTCCTCGAGAGTTCGTGGAGACAGTCCACCGGCCATCGCCGACGAACCGTGCCCCGAGCTCAACAGGCTGTGGATGCGCGGCGTACGACGTGTGGCTGTGCACGCGAACCGGTCAGCCACGTGCCGTGCGGAGGCCCTCCCAGGTCTGTCGGTACGCCGCCAGCTCGGCCGCCACAGGAGTGATCACGAGCTCCTCGGCAACCTCGGTGACCGCTGCTCGCAACCGCTTGTCCGCCCTCCGCGCACGGGCCCTCGCCCCCACCGAGATCAGCCATCGCGAGAGCAGGGCCAGCAAGACCCCCACTGCCACGCCGAGAACCAGCATCAGCGTCGGGATCGGGAAGCCCCGGTAGTCCGGAGTCTCCGGCGCCGGCATCTGGAGGTAGGCCATGCCTGCCAAGGCCCCGAGCCACAGCGCTCCGCCAAGGGCAGTGAGCAGGAGCGTCCACTGCAGCACCCGGACGGCGCGGCACCACAACGGCGTGTCCGCGACGCCCAGGTCGGTCGTGGTGACCGCCCTGTCGAGGCGGTCGCCGAGGTCCGCGAACCGCGACGTGGACGCGTGCCGCACCGAACGGACCCATGGCTGGGCCAGGCCGTCGGACACCTCGTCGCACAGGTCGCGCACCGTGGTCTCGACGCGCGCCTGCTGCACCTGGTCGGCCGTCGGCATCGAGGAGCGGGCCGCCGTGATCAGGTCCCTGCCGGACGTACGACGGTCGAGGTGCAGCCGGCGGAGGGGGTCCGGCCTGAACCGGGACAGCCACGCCGTCAGCGGAAAGCCGGTGGCGCGACGAGCCCGGATCGTGGTGGCCCGGCGTACCGCGTCGACCACGATCGGCACCCCCGCCGCGTCGGTGAGCGCCTCGACCAGCTCCCGCTGGTCCTTGGTGCCGAGCTCCCGCGGCTCGGCTTCTCCGCTGTGGGCGGTCATCCGCGCCGCAGCGTCAGAGATGTCGCCGGCCAGGCGGGTGCGGATGGATGCCTTGTCGGAGACCCGTTTGCCGATCGCCTTCCGTAGGTCCGGGATGCCCTCACCGGTCCGGGCGGAGGTGGCGAGCACCGGGACACCGGTCAGTCCATCGTGGTCGAGCAGCCGCCGGACGTCGTCGAGCATCGCGCTGCGGCGGTCCTCGGGCACCTCGTCGATGTGGTTCAGCACGACCAGCATCACGTCCTTGTGCGTGGCCAGCGGCTTCAGGAACCGGTCGTGGATCGCGGCGTCGGCGTACTTCTGCGGATCGAGCACCCACACCATCAGGTCGGTCATCCCGACCAGCCGATCCACCTCGAGGTGGTGACTCACCTCGGTCGAGTCGTGGTCGGGCAGGTCCAGGAGCACCAGGCCGTCGAGCGTCGAGTCCTGGCCACGGCTGAGCATCGAGTCACGCAGCACCCGGTGCCGGGGCGGGATGTCGAGCCAGTCGAGCAACAGGTCGGCCGGGTCGGCCCCCCACACACAGGCGGTGGCAAAGGACGTCGTCGGGCGCCGTACGCCGACTGCGGCAAGGTCGAGCCCGATCAGGGAGTTGAACGTCGAGGACTTGCCCGAGCCGGTCGCCCCCGCGAGGGCGACCACGGTGTGCTCGGCGGAGAGACGCAACCGGGCGCCCGCGCGCTCGACCACCGCGACGGCCGGGCCGAGCACGGCATCGTCCAGCCGTCCCCGACCGGCTTCGACGGCGCTCGCGAGACCGTCCACCCGGGCATCCAGCGGCGCACCACGACCGAACACCCTCTTGGCGCCGGCAACCAGCCCGCTCACGAACCGCTCCGCGCCGTGGCGAAGCGCAGGTCGTCCACCTTGCGGGCCAGCACCCGGAGCCGCTCGGAGGAGTCGCTCGGCAGCTCGAGCGCGTCGAGCCGCTCGACGAAGCGCTGTCGCTCCTCGTCCATCAGCGCGCGGACGCGAACCTCGAGATCGCGCCGAGCGTTCAGCGCGAGCCGACGCACGGCCTGGTCGCCGAAGACGGCCTCCAACAGCTTCTGCCCGATGACGGCCGACCCTCCGGCGATGCCGACCTCGGCACCGGTGACCCCGCCAGTCGAGGCGAACACCACGACCATCAGCGCCACCGAGAGCCCGTTGAACCCGTAGGCCAGGAACCGCGCGGTCGTGCGCTTGTCCGCTCCCTCGTTCCGCACGAGGTCGAGGACAGCGACCTGCCAGTCCCGCACCATCCGCTCGGCCTTGGCCCGGAAGTCGCGCGACGCCCTGGACAGGTCGACCCGGGCCTCCTCCAGCACCTGCGAGCCTGCGGCGACGGACCGCCAGGACGCGTCCGTCCGCTCGGCCGCGGCCTCGGCGTGCTCGAGGATCAGCGTCTGCAACCCGGACTCGACTGCCACCGTCACTCGTTCGGCCTGGTGCGGCTTTCCCTTGACGGCGTTGGTGATCCGGTCGCGCAGCCAGCTGACCTTGGACTCGAGATTCCGGAGCAGCTCACCGGTGCCGACGAACTCCTGCCAGCGCGCCAGCACCTCGCCGCGCAGCAACGTGCCGTCGGCAGAGGCCTTGTCGATGTCGGCGAGCGCCAGGTCGTAGGAGGTGTCCACGTCGCGCTTCAGTCGCGCCTGCATGTCGGCCTGCTCCTGGCAGGCGCCCGCGAGCTCATAGGTACGACGGGCAATCGACCGCACCGCCCCGTCGAGGGTCTGCCGGACCACGCCGTTGCGGGCCTCGACATCGGCGCCGAGCTCGGTGAGCCAGCCCCGGATGTCGCTGACCGACGAGTCGGGCAGCAGGCCGTTCTCGTCGAGCGCCTCCTCGGTCACCGTGAACAGCGGCGAGTCCTTGAGCCCACGCTCGGTGAGCATCCGCGCGAGGTGGCTGCTCACCTCATGCACCGCCTGCGGGGCCGTGCGGTCGAGCACGATGGCCACCGCGGCGCTGCGATCGGCAGCCTGCTTGAGGAAACCCCACGGCACCTGGTCGGCGTACCGCGCGGCTGAGGTGACGAACAGCCACAGGTCCGCTGCTGCCAGCAGCTGCGCGGCCAGGCTGCGGTTGCGCTCCTCGACCGAGTCGATGTCCGGTGCGTCGAGGAGTGCCAGGCCCTGCGGTATCGCGGTCGAGGCGACCAGCTGCAGCGCCCCGGGGTCAGCGGTGGCGCGGGTCGTCCGCTCGAGCTCGGGCAGGATGCGCTGCTGGTCGAACCACGAAGCGTCGTCGGGGTGGTGCACGAGCACGGGTGACCGCGTCGTCGGACGGAGTACGCCGGGCTCGCTCACCCGTTCGCCGACCAGGGAGTTGACCAGCGTCGACTTGCCGGCCCCTGTGGAGCCGCCCACGACAGCGAGCAGTGGTGCGTCGATCTGCACCAGCCGCGGCAGCACATAGTCCTCGAGCTGGTCGATCATCTCGGCCCGCGCGGCCCGGCTCTCCTCCACGCCAGGGATCTGCAGCGGCAGCTGCGCGTGCTGAAGGGCCCCGCGGAGCGAGGTCAGGGTGGTGAGCATCTGCGCAGAGCCGTCGCCGCCCCCCTTGCGGCGGCCGGGCTGTCCCCCCGATGAGTGCCCGGCGTGGGTCACTGCGGTGCTCCACTCCCCGGGCCGGTCCCGTGACTCGGGACTGTGGGCATCTGCACGGGTCGTCCGTCACCTGCGGGCTGGGGCCAGATCAGCCCCGGTCGGAGCGCTCGCATCCGCTCGACGTGGTGCTGCCCGATCACTGCGAAGTCCGGAGGCGGCACCCCACGCAGGAAGCGGCTGTGCAGGAAGCCGAGCTCGACGGCCTCGTTCTGGTAGGCGACCATCGCGCGCCTTGCATCCTTCCCACCGACCCTCTCGGCGTACCGCCGGGCGAAGCGTCGGGCGGGGATGCGCGCCAGCCAGGGGATCTCGGCCGGGTCGAGGAAGCCGCGTTGCGCGCAGTCACTGAGTGCGGTCGTGAGCACATTGCCCTCCCTGCGTCGCGACCAGATCGCGAAGCCGGTCAGGAGCAGGAACGCCGGCACCATCAGGAAGATGTAGGTGGCCAGTGCGTTGCGGCCGTCGTCGAGCATGAGCGAACCGTTCCAGGCGGCGTGGGCGCCGACAGCCAGGAGGTAGCCGATGATCGGCGCGATCACCCGCACTGCCTTGCTCCGCGCTCCCACGGCGATGCCGATCCCGATCCCGATGAAGGCGGTGAAGAACGGGTGCGCGAACGGGCTGAAGATGCAGCGGATGATGAAGAGTCCGACCGCACTGCCGATCCCGCCGGCCTGGCCGTCCTCACCCATGTACGCCGCCATCAGGTAGAGGATGTTCTCGGTGAAGGCGAACCCGATGCCCACCATCCCGGCGTACACCAGGCCGTCGAGGATCCCGTCGAGCTCGTGACGGCGGAAGAAGAGCAGCAGCAGGATGAACAGCCCCTTGGCCGCCTCCTCCGTGATCGGTGCGACCACCGCCGCCGTGAAATTGTCGTCCGACTCGAAAATGATGGTGTCGAAGAGCTGGAGCACCAGGGCACCAGAGGTCGCCACGAAGGCGCCCCAGCCGAGTCCGAGGACGAGGAGGCTCCGCGGCTCAGGCTCGTAGCGGTCGAGCCACATGTAGCAGCTGATCAGCGGCGCGAGGGGAAGCGCCGCGAGCACCAGGCCGACCACGAGGGCACCGGGAGCACCCGAGAGCAGCAGGACCAGGCCCATCACGGCTGCTCCGATGAGCATCACCACCGTGACGACGATGGTGAACGCGGCCGAGCTGCGGGGTCCCTGCATGCGCGTAGCGTAACGAGGCTGCGGTCGTAGAGTGGCACCGTGACCGACGCGATGGACAACAACGAGAGCACGGCACCGGAGGCGAGTGGCGAGAGCCACACCGAGACCCACGACCTCGCCGTGCCCGAGGCGTACGCCGCCTTCATGCGCACCGGCTGGGGCGATCGTGAGCTCGACCTTCCGGCACACCCGATCACCGACTGGGCGCGAGCGCGCCGCGAACGGCTCACCGAGCAGTTCCCCGGCGAGCGCCTGGTGATCCCGTCCGGTGCCTTCAAGCCCCGGGCCAACGACACCGACTACCGCTTCCGCTCGGAGACGGCCCACACCTACCTCAGCGGCAACCAGACCAGCGACGCGGTCCTGGTGATGGAGGACGGCGAAACGGCGCTCTACGCCCGGCCGCGCAGCTCGCGAGATACCGACGAGTTCTTCCGGGACCGGCAGTACGGCGAGCTCTGGTCGGGCCGCCGCCCGTCGCTGAAGGAGATCTCCGACTCCCTCGGCGTCGAGACCCGCCACATCGAGGACCTGCCGACCCACCTGTCCCGGTCCGCCAAGACCCGGGTACTGCGCGGGGTCGACTCCCGGGTGGACGGCCAGGTCTCGGGTGACCCCGGGCAGGACTCCGAGTTCGCGCGGGTGCTGTCCGAGCTCCGGCTGGTCAAGGACGAGTGGGAGATCGCCGAGCTCCAGGGGGCCTGCGACATCACCACGCTCGGTTTCGAGGACTCGGTGCGCGAGTGGGACCGCGTGCTGGAGCACGGCGAGCGCTGGATCGAGGGCACCTTCTTCCGTCGCGCGCGGGCGATGGGCAACGACATCGGCTACGACTCCATCGTCGGCGGCGGCCGGCACGCCACGACACTTCACTGGATCGAGAACTCGGGGCCGATCACGCCCGGTGAGCTGGTGCTGCTGGACATGGGAGCGGAGGCGTCCTCCCTCTACACCGCCGATGTCACCCGCACGCTGCCGATCGACGGCATCTTCACACCCGTGCAGCGCGACCTCTACACGCTCGTGCTCCAGGCGCAGCAGGCCGGCCTGGACGCCGTACGACCCGGAGCGGCGTTCCGCGCGCCCCACGAAGCCGCGATGTACGTTCTCGCGCACGGGCTCGAGGACCTGGGCTTGTTGCCGGTCTCCGCCGATGAGGCGCTCTCCCCCGACAGCCGGGTCTATGCCCGGTGGACCCTGCACGGCACCAGCCACATGCTCGGCATGGACGTGCACGACTGCGCGGCGGCCGACACCGGCATCTACCCGGGTGGCGAGCTCGCGGAGGGAATGGTGCTCACGGTCGAGCCCGGTCTCTACTTCCAGGAGGACGACCTGCTCGTGCCCGAAGAACTCCGCGGCATCGGCATCCGGATCGAGGACGACGTCGTCGTCACGGGCGACGGTGTCCGCAACCTGTCCGAGGCGCTCCCGCGCCAGCCGGACGACGTCGAGACCTGGATGGCAAACCTGCGCCGCTGAACAGCCAGATGTCAACACATCCGGGCGGACTTGTCGCCTCATTGGTGGCAATGTCCGGATTGTTCGTTTAGCTGACTAGACAGGCGTGTTCGGGGTGTTCGACCGCATCTCAATTGCGCCCTAACCTCCAACTATGTCGCTTTCACCCCGACCTGCACTGGCGGACCGGATCAGCCCCGTACGTTGGGCGCTGCTCCTCCCGCTGACGGCGGGGCTCGTCCTGACCGGGATGCCTGCCAACGCCGCAGCACCCGCGAAGAGCGCGACCATCAGCGGCACCGTCAGCTACCACGAAGCCAGCCCCGACCGCACGGTCGAGGTCTTCGTCCAGCAGGACGACAGCACCTGGGTCGAGGACGAGACGCTGGAGACGGTCGCGGCCACTGACGGCAGCTACGTGGTGCACCCGCCGTCCAGCGAGCCGGTCAAGCTCCGGGTGAGCTACGGCAGCCGCGAGTACGGCTACTGGTACGGCGACGGCTTCGGTGCGGAAACCGCCCTGCCCGTGACGGCCGACGCCGGCGAGACCCTGACCGACATCGACTTCGACGTCCCGGCCCCGGCGTACGTGACCGGACGGGTGACCAACCGCGCCGGCAAGCCGATGTCCTCGATGGTCGTCCCTTCGATCAACAACGACGGTGGGCTCCGGCCGACCACGGACGCACCGCTGCACACATCCGCTTCGGGCGACTACGCCCTGATCCTGCCCGCCGATCACGAGACCGGCATCATGGGCGTCAGCAACGACGGCAACTACTGGGCCTGGGCCGGTGGCGGCGGTATCTCCGAGCCGAACTTCTACATCAACCTGAGCCCGGGCGAGACTCGCCAGGTCGAGGACATCGTGCTGCCACTGGGCCAGCCGTCGTCCTCCGCCACCCCTGCACCCGCAGCCGCTACCCGACTGAGCGTTACCGGCCCCCCCGCGGTCCGTGGAGCTGCTCGGAAGGGCGCGGTCCTGCGGGCCACCCCGGGTCGCTGGAACCTGGCGCCCACGCGCGTCCGCTACCAGTGGCTGCGCAACGGCAAGGTGATCAGGGGAGCCACCCGCCCTGCCTACAAGCTCATCCGCGCCGATGTCCGCAAACGGGTCAGCGTCCGGGTCACCGCCTCGCGTACGGGTGTTCGCGCAGCGGCTGTCGCACTGTCGGCTCGGACCCCGCGGGTCAAGAAGCGCTGAGCGTCCCCAGAGGCAGATCCGGCTCCCCTAGGCTTGCCGGGCAAGCCCTCGTAGCTCAGCTGGATAGAGCAAGAGCCTTCTAATCTCTAGGTCGCAGGTTCGAGTCCTGCCGAGGGCGCTGATGTCGTCAGTGACTGACGAGCGATGCCCTGATCAGGGTGATGGCCGCTTCGCGGACCGTCGTACCGGAGGTCACAGCGCGCTGGACCAGCATCGCGTAGGCGCTGGAGTCATCGACATGATGTTTGGTCTTGATCAGCTGGACCGCACGCTGGAAGACCTCGGGACCTCGTTCGGCCTTGGGGGTCCCGGAGGCCACCGGCGACGAGACTGTGGAGTGATCCCTCTGCTTCATGCTGTGCCCCTCGCCTGGGACCCCGGCCAAATCCGGGGTAGATACGGGCTAAACGACCCGTATCGGGCGGGGTTACGCGTGCTTCTCCAACTCGGCGGCCATCAGTGTCATCAGCTGGGTGAGTCCCTTGAACGGGCGCGCCATCACGGTGAACTCCACCAGCCGGCCGTCGCTGCCCCAGCGCATCATGTCGATCCCGTGCACCGTGAGACCGTCCAGGTCGGCGATGAACTCGAGTACGGCGGAGCCGTCGTCCCACCACTCGTGCTCGTAGCGCAATGTCGGGCCGAGCACGACCATCGCGGCGCTGAGGTACTTGGTGGTCAGCTCCTTTCCCTCCTGCGGCCGGTGCACCGCCGGCGAGCGGAACACGCAGGTCTCGGCGAGAAGACCGTCCAGCAGGGCGGGGTCACGGGTCTCGAAGACCTCGTGCCAACGGTCGAGTGGTGCGGGGCGCTCGGTCATGGCGTGAGCCTACGTGCGCGCCCGGATGCCGAGACGTCACCTCGTGATCCTCTTCACGACCCACGCGTGTCGCTGTCGGGACACCTGTTTGCGCTGTCGTACAAAGGGGGTGGCCCTGGAAGGTATGAGCTTCCAGGGCCTTCGCCTGCCCTCACGAGGCCGCGTCGATCTCGGCCAGGATCCGGGTCTTGACCTCGTCGGGCGCGCAGGAGACCTGGACCGCGGTGCGGGCGAGGTCGGCGACGCCGGTCTCGTCGAGGCCGAGGAGGTCGGCGGCGATCTCGTACTCCCGGTTGAGCGTGGTGCCGAACATCGGCGGGTCGTCGCTGTTGATGGTGACGACGACTCCCGCATCCCGGAACGCCCGGAGCGGGTGCTCGTCGAGGCTGGCCACGGCACGCGTCGCGACGTTGGAGGACGGGCACACCTCCAGCGGGATCCGGGTCTGCGCCAGATGCGCCAGCAGGTCGGGGTCCTGGGCCGACGAGGTGCCATGGCCGATCCGCTCGGCGCCGAGCTCGCGCAATGCGTCCCACACTGTCTGCGGCCCGGTGGTCTCCCCCGCGTGCGGCAGGCTGCGCAGCCCTGCCGCGCGGGCTGCGTCGAAGTGCGGCTTGAACTGCGGACGGGGTACGCCGACCTCGGGACCGCCGAGGCCGAAGCCGATCAGGCCGTCGGGCGCGTGGTTCAGCGCGAAGTCGAGCGTCGCATCGGCCGCCGGCAGCCCGCTCTCCCCCGGGATGTCGTAGATCCAGCGCAGCACGATCCCGAAGTCCCGCTCGGCCGCTGTCCGCGCGTCCTCGATCGCCTCGGTGTATCCCTCGATCGGCACACCGACTGCGACCGAGGTGTACGGCGTGCAGGTCAGCTCGGCGTACCTCACCTGCTGCACCTCGGCCATCTCCCGGGCAACCTCGTAAGTCAGCAGCCGGACGTCCTCGGGCGTGCGGATCAGGTCGACCACCGCGAGGTAGACCTCGATGAAGTGCCCGAAGTCGCGGAACGCGAAGAAGTCGGCCAGCTGCTCGGGGTCACTCGGCACCGCACCCGGATGCCGCTCCGCGAGCTCCGCGACGATGCGTGGCGACGCCGAGCCCACGTGGTGGACGTGCAGCTCGGCCTTGGGCAGTCGGGAGATGAAACCGGCGAGCTCTGACATGGCGAGCAGCATGTCAGGCCGCGGGCCAGCGAAGGCGAGCGGTCAGTCCTCGAGGATCTGCCGGCTGCGCCTCGGGATCCGGGTCCGCGCCGCTCCGGAGGTCGTACGACGCGCGGCTGGGCGCGGCAGCGCGGGTAGGGTCAATCCCTGTGACCGATCGACTCGTCTGGATCGACTGTGAGATGACCGGCCTCGACATCAAGGCGGACGCCCTGATCGAGGTCGCGGCCCTCGTGACCGACTTCGACCTCACCGTGCTCGGCGACGGTGTCGACATCGTGATCAAGCCCCCGCCCGAGGCGATGGACCAGATGGTGGAGTTCGTGCGCAACATGCACGTCTCCTCCGGCCTGCTCGACGAGCTCGACGGCGGCACCACGCTGGACGATGCAGAGGCTCAGGTACTGGCCTATGTGAAGCAGCACTGCACTGAGGGGAGCAGGCCCCCGCTCGCCGGCAACACCGTGGCGACCGACCGGGCGTTCCTGGCCCGTGACATGGCTGGCCTCGAGGAGTTCCTGCACTACCGGATCGTCGACGTCTCCTCGATCAAGGAGCTCTCCCGCCGCTGGTTCCCCCGCGCGTACTACAACGCTCCGTCCAAGGGCGGCAACCACCGCGCCCTGGCCGACATCCGGGAGAGCATCGAGGAACTGCGCTACTACCGGGAGGCCGTGTTCGTGCGTTCCCCCGGCCCGGACTCGAGCACGGCCAAGGGCATCGCGGCGCGTCACCAGGGCTCTCTCACGGGCGCCCGGCCGGTGTCAGAGGACGGCTGAATAACCGCTACACTCTTGCCTCGCAAGATTCCATGGTGGGTATAGCTCAGCTGGTAGAGCGCCGCCTTGTGGTGGCGGATGTCGCGGGTTCAAGTCCCGTTACTCACCCCAAGAGCGTCGAGCCCCTGACCTGCAGCAGCAGGCAGGGGCTCGATCGCCTTGCACCGCGGGTCGGGGACCCCGCGGCCTGCGGCTTTTTGCACTGCACTTTCCTGAACGCCCAGCTTCCTGTACTCCGCGTCCGATGCCGACGAGGTTGGTCGTACGGCGCATCCCTCCCGCACGGTCACTCGGGCCCGCAGCGACATGCGCCGTCCTGGCCCTGAGTCACCGATCCGGTCTCGGGCCTCCAGCGCGGGCAGATCGTCTGCGCCATCGCAAGGAGGAGAAACAATGAAGCGCAGTCGAATCTGTCAGCTGGCGGTGGCCGCCACCTGCGTGCTTGCGGCCGGTGTGTCCACAACGCCGGCCGGGGCAGCACCCAGCTCGAACGGCACCGACCGGGCCGACGTACCGACCTTCAGGGAGTTCGAGGCGTCGACGTACCGCGACTCCGACCGCCAGTACATCGTCAACGGCGACGAGGCGATCAAGAACAAGAAGGCACTCCGGGCGTACTACGACCGGATGGTGAACAGCAACGACGGCAGCACCCATGAGAACGGACTCGTGGTGAACACCGTCTTCGGCAGCGACGACCTCTGGAGCTCGTCCCAGGCGCAGAACCTGACCTACTGCGTCAGCACGGGATTCGGCTCGCAGCAGGCCAACGTGATCAACGCAATGGCGCAGGGTTCTGCGCTGTGGGAGAGCGCGACCTCTGGCGTGAACTTCACCTACGTGTCGTCCGCCAACTCGAACTGCAGGACCAGCAACAACGCGGTGCTGTTCTCGGTGGAGCCGACCAGCACCACGGAGTACATCGCGCGGGCGTTCTTCCCCAGCAGCAGTGACTCCCAGCGCAACATCCTCGTGAACGCGTCGTCGCTGATGAACTCCGGCTCCTGGACCCCCGGCAACATCCTGGGTCACGAGCTCGGCCACGCGCTCGGATTCCGCCACGAGCACACGCGACCCGAAGCCGGCACCTGCTTCGAGGACAACAACTGGCGACCGCTGACGCCGTACGACTCGGCCTCGATCATGCACTACCCCCAGTGCAACGGGACCTCGTCCGACCTGAGCTTCACCAGCACGGATGCAGCTGGGGTCGACTCGGTCTACTGACACAGCCGCACCATGCAGACGGCCCTCCCCGGGTGCGGGGAGGGCCGTCGTCTGTGCTTCGAGCAGTCGGGCTGTCAGTCCTCGGTGCTCACCGGGGTGGTCGGTGCTCCGTGGACGCTGGGGATGGTGCCGAGCCTGCCCTTCTGGAAGTCCTCGAACGCAGTCATCACCTCGGCCTTGGTGTTCATCACGAACGGACCGGCCCAGGCGACTGGCTCGCGGATCGGCCGGCCGCCGATGACGAGGACGTCCATGGCCGGTGTGCGACTCTCCTGGTTCCCGGCCGCCATCAGGGTGACGAAGTCGCCGGCACCGAGCACCGCCAGGTTGCCTGTCTGTACGGCGACCTGCTCGTCACCGACGCTGCCATGGCCGGCCAGCACGTAGACCAACGCGTTGTAGTCGACCTCCCACGGGAGGTCGAGGCGCGCACCGGCCTCGATGGTCGCGTGCACCATGGTCATCGGGGTGTACGTCGTCCCGGGACCCTTCGTCTCGCCCACGTCACCGGCGATGACGCGCACCAGTGCACCCGCGTCCGCGGACGTGGCCAGGCCGACCTGACTGCTGCGGATGTCCTGGTAGGCGGGCGGGTTCCACTTGGCCTCGCGCGGCAGGTTCACCCAGAGCTGGATGCCGTGGAACAGGCCACCGCTCTGCACCAGCCACTCGGGGGGCGTCTCGATGTGCAGCAGACCCGACCCAGCAGTCATCCACTGGGTGTCGCCGTTCGTGATCGAGCCGCCACCGCCATGGCTGTCGCGGTGGTCGAAGACTCCGTCGATGATGTAGGTGACGGTCTCGAAGCCACGGTGCGGGTGCCACGACGTACCCCTCGGCTCACCGGGCGCGTAGTCCACCTCGCCCATCTGGTCCATGTGCACGAACGGGTCGAGGTCGCGCAGGTCGACGCCGGCGAACGCGCGCCGTACCGGGAAGCCCTCGCCCTCGTAGCCCTTGGGTGCGTCGATCAGCTGCTTGACGGGACGGACCGTGTCACCGAGACCTGGCGCCCTCAGGCGGTCCAGGACGGTCAGGTCGTCAACGGTCACAGCGGGCATCGCGCACCTCCGGTGGTAGGGGTATGCACTCACAACACTAGTTGAATGTTGGATATTTCTCGGGGTGCCGTAGGCAGCCTGCCCCGTTTTGGCCGGGGTACCGATCCCTTGCTAAGGTTCCAACGCTTCACGCGCCATTAGCTCAATTGGCAGAGCAGCTGACTCTTAATCAGCGGGTTCGGGGTTCAAGTCCCTGATGGCGCACAAACTGCAGGCCAGGCACCGTCACGGTGGCTGGCCTTCTGCTTTGCCCGCGACGGTCAGGTCACTCCACTTCCCTGTACGGGGGCCTCGGATGAGGCACAGTGGGTTCAAGAGTCGGAGCGGAGCAGCCCATCATGAGAGCCCGAACCAGTCACCGAAGTCGTGGGGCCAGGCGCGCGTGGACGGTTGCGCTCGTCGTACCGACCGTCGCCGCCGTCCTCCTCACCGCCATTCCCACGCACGCAGCGAAGCCACCGCGGCCGCGCATCGCGTACGTCGGACTGAGTCCGGCAGGCGGGATCCACAGCGTGGACCTGAACGGCCGCCACCACCAGCGGCTGACCCCGAAGGGTGTCGCACAAGTGTCCGCTCCGACGTGGTCGCCGTCCGGGAACCGGATCGCGTACCTCACCAGACCCCAGGGCGACGGGTACGCCAACATCCGGGTGATGCGCCCCAACGGCAGGAGCAAGCAGACGTTGCTGCGAGGCAGTCCCGTCCGCTCGTTCTTCGACCTCGCCTGGGCACCGCGGGCACGTCGCATTGCGGTCACGATGCAGAACCAGGCCCAGACCGCCAACGACGTCGCGGTCTACAGCCGCAAGACCCACAGGCTCGTCCCACTGCGTGCGCTCAGCGGGACCGGGTGGCAACCCGCAGACATCGACTGGTCACCCGACGGCAAGCTGCTGATCTTCTCCGCCTACCTCGTGGACCCCACCAACCCCCACGAGCTCGCGGGCTACGACCTGTGGACCATCCGACCCAGCGGCACCGGACTACGGAGGCTGACGAACACGCCGGCATGGGAGTTCGCGCCCGTCTGGTCGCCCGACGGCAGGCGCATCGCCTACTCGGTGGGGCCCGGCTGTACGGGGGTCGTCATCGCGAATGCCGACGGCACCAGTCCTCGCCGGGTTCCGGGCAGCTGCATGGGCGGTGCCCACTGGGCCCCCGGCGGAGGGCGCCTCGTGATCACCTTGCGCGACCACAACAACATCTCGCTCATCCGGCTCGATGGCTCCGAGCGCAAGCACGTCGCCTTCGGGTACGACGCGGCCTGGCGGCCGAGGTAGTTCTCTTCGCTGGAACAACCCGCCCGCTCCATCCGCGATGTCGTGCTCTTGGCGCCGACGGCCCCGGTGGCCGGCTTCGGCCAGCCAGGGCGCCAACCGTCGTCACAGTGAACTACTCGCCCGGAGTGAACCCAGCGGCGTCCTCGCCCTCGTAGAGGTCGCTCACCGACTTCGCCCCGCCGGGCACGTTGGCGGCCCGGAAGATGTAGCTCTCCAGGCTCGGCGACTTGCCGGTCTCGAACCCCAGAGGGCACGGCGAGTCCGCCGGTGTCGACGTCGCCGATCGACTCCTTGGCCTTGCTGACCCCCTCGGGCGTCAGGTCGCCGTTCTCGCAGGCCTTGTCCAGGATCTGGCTCATCACGGTCGCAGCCGCAGTGCCGAACACGACGCCCAGGCTGGGCTCGCCGGGGTACTTGGCCTGGTAGGCCTTCAGCAGGTCGGCGTGCTCGTCGAACGGACGACACCGGCGAGGCGACGAGAGGTTCTTCTTCAGCGACGCGGCCGGCGGGGCCCTCGAGCAGCGCCGGGCGCGAAGACCGGGTTGTTGCCGAGGATCGGGCACGTCCAGCCCCTGCGCCGCGGCGACCGCCGCGACCGAGGCCGTCTGGGCGGGCGCCACGGTGAGGGCGATCGCGTTGACGCCGGCCGCCTTGAACTGGGTGACCTGGGCAGCTCATGTCCGGTGTCGGTCGACTTGATCTGCGCCTCGACGACCTCGAGGCCGTGCTCCTCGGCGACCGTACTTCGAGCCGGCCAGGCCGTTCGCGCCGTACTCGCCCTCGAAGTAGATGTGCCCGATCTGTGTCGCCCTCCTTGAGCAGCCCCTCCTCGAACAGGTAGTCGAGGCCGTTGGTCATCTCGACGTCGTAGGTCGCGCCGACGACGCCGCGTTCCCGGGGTTCTCGGTGAGCGTCTTCGCCCAGGCCGACGGGGATGTTGACGATCTTGTCGGCCTCGTACTTCGGGCGCGAGCGCGGTGTTGATCGGCGAGCCGATCGTCTGCTGCATCGCGAGGACGCTGTCCTTCATCGCCGCTGTAGAGCTGGACGCCCGTCTGCGGCGACGTAGCCGGTGTCCTTGACGTCCAGCTTGACGTCGTACTTGTCGCAGACCTTGTTGCCGGCGTTCTGCTTCTCCCAGTACAGCGTGTTGGCGTTGGTGATGTCCTTGCCGAGCGCGGCGAAGACGCCGGTGAGGTCGGTGAGGACGCCGAGGTGATCGTCGTTGCCCTCGATGCCCCGACGTCGGTCTTGACATCGCCGTCGCCTCGCTCGCCGCCCCCGTCCGCTGGACTCGGGGCCTTGGTGCTGCAGCCGGCGGCGAGCGACCACGACGGCGGCGCAGCGACCGGCGCCGCGTGAACGGTGACCTGAGATTTCATGAGCGTGCTCCCTTGTGCTGGTGGGTCGGACGGGACTGAGCTGGTGGATCGCTGGTCGAGCGGCGGACCGTGTCGTCGGGCGCCCGCCGGGTCCCGGCCGCGTCGGCGGAAGCGCCGCGGCCAGCCCGGCGAGACCGGCCGGCTCGAAGAGGACGACGAGGACGATCGCCAGCCCGAACAGGAAGCGGGCCGCCTGGCCGGCGGCCAGGCCGCCCTGCACCGGGCCCGCCGACCAGCGGGCAGCGAGCCGGCGTACTGCTGGAAGACCAGCGGCAGCGCGCTGACGAAGAGCGCGCCGAGCGCCGCGCCGCCCGACCGAGCCCAGGCCGCCGAGCACGATCATCGCGAGGTACAGGATCGACAGCTCCAGCCCGAAGGACTCCGGCGCGATGCTGCCGATCGACAGGGCGTACATCACGCCGGACAGCCCCGCGTACATCGAGGACTGACCAGGAAGACGCGGGCCTTGTAGCGCTGGACGTTGACGCCCATCACCGACGGCCGCGACCTCGCTGTCGCGCAGGGTCTGCAGCGCCCGGCCGGGGCGGCTGCGCAGCAGGTTGCGGGCGAACAGATAGGCGGCCAGCGCCAGGACCAGACCGAGGTACCAGAGCCGCTCGGCCTCGCCGGAAGGGCACGCCGAGGACGAACAGGTCGGGGTCGGTCGTTGCCGAAGGTGAAGCCGAACAGCGAGAACTCCGGCGCGCTGCGGCCGTTGAAGCCGCCGGTCACCGACGTCCAGCGTGTTCAGCACGTGCTGGCCGATGAAGACCAGCCCGAGCGACGCGACGCCGAGGTAGATGCCGCGCAGCCGGGCGGCGATCGGGGCTGAAGAGCAGCCCGGCGCAGGCCGGCCAGCAGCACGCCCAGCGACCATGCCGACGAGCGGCGGCCAGCCCAGGCCCGTCAGGTCGGTCGGCCGATGCCGCCCGGACTCCCCGGCCACGAAGACGTAGGTGATCGCACCGACGGCCAGGAAGAACGCGTGGGCCAGCGACAGCTGGCCGGTCGTGCCGACCAGCAGGTTGAGCCCGATCGCGCCGATCGATCGCGCCGACGACGGCGAAGCCGGTGCGCAGCCAGAACTCGTCGACGTAGAGCGGCAGCGCCAGCAGCACGACGCAGCGCGACGGCCAGCAGACAGCTTGCCGCACGACACGACCGGCGCGGCGCCGGCGCGCTCGGCACCGTGCTGCGCGGTGGCGCTCCCGGGTGGCGGACGTGGTGCGCCTCAGACACGGGTCAGCTCCTTCGTGCCGAACAGCCCCGACGGCCGGACCAGCAGGACGGCGATCATCACGACGTACGGGACGACGTCGCCGAACCCGCGGCCCAGGAACAGCGATCTGGTCCTGGTAGCCGGCGGCGAGCGACTCGGCGATGCCGATGAGCAGCCCGCCCACCAGCGCGCCGCCGGTCGAGTCGAGGCCGCCGAGGATGGCGGCCGGGAAGGCGCGCAGCGCGACCGTGGCGACGCGCCGGGGTCACCCCCGGGGTCGGCGAGCCGACGAGGAACAGCGCCGGCGACGCCGGCCAGGACGCCGGCCACGACCCAGGCGAGCGCCGACACCCGGCCCAGCCGGATGCCCATGAGCGCGGCGGTCTCGCCGTCCTCGGCCGAGGCGCGCATCGCCACGCCCCAGCTGGAGAACTTGAAGGCCGCGAAGAACAGGCCCGATGAGCACGCCGGCCACGAGATCGCGAGCAGCCGGTTCTGGCTGATGCCGACGTCGCCGAGCCGGACCGAGTCGCCGCCCCACGGGTGGCGGCACGTTGAGGATGTCGGAGCCGATCCGCCGGATCAGCTCGGTCAGCAGGATGATGTCGACGCCGATGGTGAGGATGGCGAGGCTGATGACCGGGGCCCCGCGCAGCCGGTTGATGAGCAGCCGCTCGACCACGAAGCGCGGCCAGCGCGGTGATCGCGATGCCGACCAGGAGCGCGCGAGGCAGAAGCCGAGCGGGTCCGGACAGCCGGGCGATCGAGTAGGCCCCGAGCAGCAGCAGCGAGCCGTGCGTGAAGCTGACGACCTCGCTGGCCTTGAAGATGATCGACGAAGCCGAGGGCGATGAGCGCGTAGATCGCACCCAGCGAGATGCCGTTCAGCAGCAGCGACAGGAACTGGGTCACGAGCGGCGTCTCCGGGGTCTCGGAGGGGTGGGCCGCGGTCGGCGGCTGGCCGGCCGGAGCGATCTCGTCGCCGGAGCCGAGGTAGGCCCGGATGACCTCGGGATCGCGCTGGACCTCGGCCGGGCGTGCCGTCGGCGATGCGGCGGCCGAAGTCGAGGACGGTGACCCGGTCGGCCAGCCCATGACCATGCCCATGTCGTGCTCGACGAGGACGACGGAGATCCCGAGCGCCGAGCGGATCTCGAGCACCGCCTCCGCCATCCGGTCGGTCTCCTCGGCGTTCATGCCGGCCACCGGCTCGTCGAGCAGCAGCAGCCGCGGCTCGGTGCACAGCGCCCGGGCCACCTCGACCCGCTTCTGGTCGCCGTAGGACAGCACGCCGACCGGCGTGTGCAGCTTGTCGCCGAGCTCCAGGAACTCGGCGATCTCGGCCGGACGCGCTCGCCGTGGCGCCGGCCCTCGCGGGTGGCCCGCGGCAGCCGGAGCCCGGCGGCGAGGAAGCCGGCCCGGGTGAGGTGGTGGCGGCCGAGCATGAGGTTCTCGGCCACGCGTCTGCCCGCCCGACAGCGCGATGTTCTGGAAGGCGCGGGCCACGCCGAGCCGGGCGATCTGGTGCGGCCGCATCCGGTCAGCACGGTGCTCGCCGAAGCGGACCTCGCCCTCGGCGTGCGCGGTAGACGCCGGACAGGACGTTGAACATCGTCGACTTGCCGGCGCCGTTGGGCCCGATGATCGCGTGGACGGTGCCGGGCTCGACGGTGAACGAGACCTCGGACAGCGCCTTGAGCGCCCCGAACCGCACGTCACGTCCTCGACCTCACCGGCGGGATCGTCGCGACCGGACCGTCGCGGCCGCTCCGGCGCGCGCTCACGCCGTCCACCGCGACAGCTTCCTGGTCGCGACGCCGCGGCGCGTGCGCGACGTCCCGTCTCCGTCGCCGTCGTGGCCGAGGTAGAGGCGCTGCACCTCGTCGGTCTGCGCCAGCTCGCCGGGCGTCGCCCGGACAGCGACACCTCGCCGACGTCGAGCACGTAGGCCAGGTCGGCGACGCCGAGCGCCATGGTCGCGTTCTGCTCGACGAGCAGCACCGAGGTGCCCTGCCGGTTGATCTCGCGCGATGACCTCGCCGATCTGGCCGATGATCCGCGGCGCGAGGCCCGAGGGAGGGCTCGTCGAGCAGCAGCAGCTTCGGGCTGGCCATCAGCGCCCGGCCGATGGCGAGCATCTGCTGCTCGCCGCCGGACAGCAGGCCCCGCGCTGGGTCCTGCGCTCCGCGAGCACCGGGAACAGGTCGTAGACGCGGTCCTGCGCCCGGCGCCTTCGCGGCCTTGTCCCGGCTCGCCATGCCCGCCGGCCCGCAGGTTCTCCTCGACGGTGAGCCGGCTGAAGATCCGCCGCCCCTCGGGCACCTGCACCAGTCCGCGGCGACACAGCGACGGGTCCATGCCCTTCAGGCTCTTGCCTCGGAAGAGCACCTGTCCGCGATCGACCCGCCCGCGGTGCAGGCGCAGCGTGCTCGAGAGCGTGCGGAGCAGACGTGGTCTTTCCCGCGCCGTTGCTGCCCAACACGGCCACGACGCTGCCCTCCTGGACTTGCAGGCTGACTCCGCGCAGTGCGCGCACCGCGCCGCCATACGTGACGTCGAGGTCCGTTACCTCGAGCAGGGCAGGAGCAGGGGCAGTGTCCTCGTCGGGACGAGCCTCCATCTGCTCTCCTCACCTGGGATCGAAAGGTGATGGACTTCACTACGTTGCCCTTTGCGGACGTGCGCAAACATGCCGCTGAGGTCGCGAGCCGCCGCCGGTTGCAGGGAAGGGCCTAGACGGCCTCTGCGACCAGGGCCTGCAGGGCCAGCACCGTCAGCTCGAGCTGGCTCTCCAGCACCGGCAGCAGGTCGGCGGCCTCGAAGGCGTCCTTGCGTCCGCCGGCGTTCTCGAGCGCCTCACACACCCGGCCGACCTCGACGGCGCCCAGGTTCTGGGCACTGCCCTTCAGGGTGTGGGCGGCCTCGACGAGACGGGAGTGGTCGGCGACCCGGACCGCCGAGGCGATGGCCGCCACGTCCTCAGGAGCCTTCGCGACGAAGGTGTCCACGAACTGCTGGAACAGCGAGCGGTCTCCGGGGCGGAGATCGTGGAGCATCCGGATCCGGGTCAGGTCCAGCAGGCCGGAGGCGTCCGGCGTGGGCCGCTCCTCGCACTCGGGTGAGGACTCTCCCCCGACCCAGCGGTCCAGGGTCGACTCGAGCAGCCCGAAGTCGATCGGCTTCACCAGGAAGTCGTCCATCCCAGCGGCCAGGCAACGCTCGCGCTCGCCCTGCACGGTCGACGCAGTCATCGCGATCACCGGAAGGCGCGCCCCTGGCTCCTCGAGCTGGCGGATCACCCGGGTGGCCTCGTAGCCGTCGAGCTGGGGCATCTGGCAGTCCATCAGCACGGCCACGAACCTGTCCGGGGTCGCAGTGATCGCAGCCACGGCCTGCATTCCGTCGTTGGCGAAGTCCACGGTGTAGCCAAGTCCTTCGAGTACGCCGCGAGCCACCATCTGGTTGACCACGTTGTCCTCGGCCACGAGCACCGTGCCCCGCGAGAACTCCCTCGCCGGATCGGTCGCGTCGAGCCCAGCGACCACAGCAGCAGACGCCGGCAGGAAGGCAGCCGTGAACCAGAACCTGCTCCCGACGCCGATCTCACTGGTGAACCCGATGTCCCCACCCAAGGCGTCGACCAGCAGGTGCGAGATCGCCAGCCCCAGCCCGGTGCCGCCGTACTCACGGGTGGTGGAACCGTCCGCCTGGGTGAACGACTCGAAGAGGCCGGCCTGCGCCTCCGGTGCCACTCCGATCCCGTCGTCCGACACCTCCACGCGGACCATCCGCGACTCGAGTCGGTTCGGTTCGGCGCTGAGCCGCACGGTCACCCGTCCGTCACTGGTGAACTTCACGGCGTTCGAGACCAGGTTGGCCACCACCTGCCCGAACCTGACGGGGTCTCCGCGCAAGGACAGGGGAACGTCCTCGTCGCAGACCACGCCGAGCTCGACAGAGGCCAGCCTGGCCGCCTCGCCCATCAACGCGACCTCCTGCTGGACCACTGCCCGGACGTCGAAGTCCACGCTCTCCAGCTCGAGATGGCCCGCCTCGATCGTGGAGAAGTCGAGGATGTCGTCGACCAAGCCGAGCAGGGCGCGCCCGGACTGCGAGACACCGTCGGCGAGCCGCTCCTGGGCGGACGTGAGCTCGGTCTTGAGCAGCAGGTCGGTCAGCCCGAGGACACCGTTGAGCGGAGTCCGGATCTCGTGGCTCATGGTCGCGAGAAACTCCGACTTCATCCTCGAGGCCTCCATGGCCGCGTCGCGCGCAGCAGCAAGCTCCGCGGCCGCCAGGACGGACTCGGTGATCTCCTGCGCTGTCCCGCGCATGTGCACAGGGGCGCCGTCCTCGTCGCGAGTGACCCGCCCGCGGCCGCGAATCCAGGCTTCTGAGCCACCGGTCTTGTTGATCCGGGCCTCGAACTCGAACGGCTCGGGCTGGGTGAAGGCCGAGTTGACCGCCTCCTCGACGCGCGGCCGGTCCTCCGGGTGCACCCGTGCCAGAAAGCCCTCGTAGGTCGCCTCGAACTCCTGGGGCTGGAGCTCGTAGATGCGGTACAGCTCGTCGGACCAGGTGACGATGTCGTGGCGGACGTCCCACTCCCAGCTGCCCACCCTGGCCGTGGCCTGCGCTTCGGCCAGCTTGTCCTCGCTGGACACGACGTCATCGAGGAGCAGCTTGCGATCGGTGATCTCTGCGATTCGGTGCAGCCAGCCGCGGCGTACGCCATCGTCGTCCAGCAACGGGCTGTAGCTCACGAGTGCCCAGATGCGGGAGCCGTCCTTGCGGACCAGCTGGCACTCCAGGTTCTCCTGGCCGTCCTGGCTGCGGGTCAGCTCCTTGACGTGCGCCATGAACGTCTCGATGCTCGTGGGGTCCAGGACGTCGGCGACGGTCAACCCGGACATCTCCTCGGGGGTTCGATCGAGGATCTGCGCGAGACGATCGTTGGTGAGGACGGTGCTGCCTGCCTGGTCGCAGATCCAGAGACCGTCCGTCGTCGAACGCAGGAACCACCGGAACAGCTCCGCGTAGCCGATGTCGTGCACGATGGACCTCCCAGGGGGTTCCATGATGACCGCTGTCTGCCCGATACGTGCCGATTTAGGAGACTTAGTCCACTTCATCGGGTTCGAAACCGCGTGGTGATCTCGGCGAAGAACGCCTCGGAGAGCCGCTCGAAGGTCTCCAGGGAGGTGCTTGATCGTGCCGAACACTGATGCCGGGTGCCCATGTGGGCCCCGGCATCAGTGAGGAGAAGCTGTGTTCCCTACGAGCGGGGAATCGCGATGTCGGCGTACACCAGGTTGTGGTCCGAGGGGATGGAGCCACCGTAGGACCAGTTGGCGACGTTGACGTAGGTCTGGCTGCCGCGGATCCCCTTCATCAGGATGTGGTCCGAGCGCGGCCCGAGCCCTGAGGGGTGAGGAGCCTGACGCGCTCCGCCGTTCACGACGGAGTACGCCGTGTTGATCTTCGTCCGTGCAGCCATGGCGTCGTAGTACCCGCCGCGGACGAAGGTCGGCTGCGCCGGGGTGTAGCCGGCGGGGTCGCCGTACGGCTCGCGGCCGTAGCGCAGGTCGCCCGCCACGATCACCGGCAGGCTGCCGGCGAAGCCGTTGATGGCCGACATGGCGGCCTTCGCGGCCAGACCGGTGTCGCGGTTCTGCTCCAGCTTGCTCTTGCTCGAGTTCTCCGAGAAGTGCACGGAGACGACGTGGAAGTTCTCTGCTGCCCGACACCGGGTTGGTGAGGGCGAAGCGTGCCCACGGCGTCGCGAGCGGTTGCGACGGGGTCTTCGGGTTCGGCACGTTGAACTTGCCGCTCGCAGACGACCCGGAACTTGTCGTCGCGGTAGAGGATCTGCTGACCCGTGCCGTCACCCGAGCCGACGACGCTCCACGCAGAACCGAGGGCACTGCGCACGGCGCTCGCGCTTGCCGTGTTGGACTCCTGCAGTGCGGCGATCGTGACACCGTGGCTGCTGATGTTCCTGGCAATGGCGGTCGCCCGGCTGCCCGTGGGGAACAGCTTCGTGTTGTAGGTGCCCATCCGGACCGCGTCACCGGCGGCGGGGGCGGGCGGTGTCGGGAACGCAGCAATCCACTTCGAGAGCTGGCTGGCACCGGCGCGGTAGCCGTTGTTGGCCTCGACCTGGCCGAAGACCGGGTTGGCGTACTCGACGGCGAGGAAGTTGTCCCCGGCGCCGGGCTTCGAGGGCACGGTGTAGGTCGACTGGCGGGCGGTCTGGCCGATCCAGCCGCTGGTGCTGCGGTCGACGTAGGTCGCACTGCTGGGCCACTGGCCGTACCAGGCAGCTGACCAGCGCACGCGGTAGCGCGAGGCGTAGGGGGTGTAGGCCCACTTGAACTGCACCTTGCCGGGCATGCTCACCCGCGTCAGGGCGGGCGCCTTGGGCCAGTAGTTGATGAAGTTCAGACCACGGACTGCCGACCAGGGGCCGACGCGGCCGCTTCTGATGGCGCGGACCTGGAAGTACCAGGTCTTGCCGCGGTGGAGGACACCGCTGTAGGTCCCGCCGGACGTGCCGGAGCCGACGACCTTGCTGTAGCTGAGCTTGGAGGGGTGGTAGGACCAACGCATCTGGTACGACGCGCCGGGGACCGCGCGCCAACCCACCCGGAGCTTGGAGTTGTACCAGTCCTGCCCGACACGGGTGATGCCGAAGACCTTGCCCGACTTCTTCTTGCGCCTCGCCTCCGCCGTGGGGGCAGTCAGGCTCACCAGCAACATGGTGCAGAGGAGGGCGATCAAGACTCGAGTCAGGCGACGCAGCATGGTGGTATCCATTTCGGGGGAAAATCGGACTATTACCGACAACCAGACTAGACCGGTATGTCGTATTTCGCACGAAAACGTACGAGATAGCACGATTAGGTCTACCCATTCGCCAGCCGCGCCAAACCCGCTGTGCTGAGGCGTGCGCGCCGGGGGCGTGCCACGATGAGCCCATGCCGCACGACGTCACCGAAGCGGCGGCACCCCGCCGCGGCCGCCCGGGGTATGACGGCCCGACCGTGTTGCGGCGGGCGATCGAGGTCTTCAACCGGCAGGGCTACGAGGCGACCAGCATCGGGGACCTGGCCCGCGAGCTGGGGCTGACCAAGTCCGCGATCTACCACCACGTCTCCAGCAAGGAGGCCCTGCTCGCCGCAGCGCTCGACGAGGCGCTCGACGGACTCTCGGCCGCCATCGACGAGGCGACGGATGCTGACCCCGAGACGAGTGCCTACGAGCGGCTGCGCGCCGCCGTGCGCCAGTCCGTCGAGATCCTGGCCGCCCACCTGCCCGCGGTGACGCTGCTCCTCCGGGTCCGGGGCAACAGCCCCGTCGAGCTCGCCGCCCTCGAGCGGCGGCGGCTGATCGACGACAAGCTCGCCGGCCTCGTCCAGGCGGCTGTCGACGAGGGGTCGCTGCGCGCGGACATCCCCCCGGAGCTGATCAGCCGGCTGCTGTTCGGCCTGGTGAACTCACTCGTGGAGTGGTACCGCCCCGACGGCCCGGTGACCGTCGAGGACCTCTCCCGGTCGATCGTGGACCTGGCGTTCGACGGGCTGGCCGCGACTCCCCCACCCGGATAGTCCAGATCATTCGGCGATGGGGCGACCGGTCGAGCGGCTGCGGCCACGGAACTCGGCGATCACGGTCTGGTCAGAGGCGCGGGTCACCGTGACGTCGTACAACCCGGAGCGGCCGCGCAGGGCGCGCTCGACCGCCACGGCCTCCAGCTCGTCACCGACCCGTGCGGACTCGAGCAGGGTCACGTCGAAGCCGGCCGCGACCGTGACGGTGCCGTGTGAGTTGCAGGCCACCGCGAAGGCGCTGTCGGCGAGGGCGGCCACGAGGCCGCCGTGGCACAGTCCCCAGCCGTTGATCATGTCCTCACGCACGGCCATCGAGAGGGTGGCCGTTCCGGGTGCCACTGAGACGATCGACATGCCGAGCATCCGACTGGCCGCGTCGGCCTCCCACATCGTCCCGGCACTACGGCGGGCCAGGTCGTCAGCGTTCTCGGGCATGGCAGTCCTCAGGCGTCGAAGTCGACGGTGACCTCGTCGGACACCGGATGGCTCTGGCAGGTGAGCACGAAGCCGCGCTCCACCTCGTCGTCGCCGAGCGCGTAGTTGCGGCGCATGTCGACCTCCCCCGAAGTCAGGTGCGCCCGACAGGTGCCGCACACACCGCCCTTGCAGGCGAAGGGAACGTCGGCCCGGGTGGTCTGGGCGGAGTCCAGGATCGAGCTGTCCCGTGGCATCGCCGTGGTCGTGCTCCGCCCGTCGAGTACGACGGTCACGGCGCTCGTCTCGCCGGTCACCACGGCATCTGGCCGGACCACCTCCGGAGGCGGCTCGTCGACGTAGAACAGCTCGAAGTGCACCCGCTCCGGTGCCACGCCGAGCTCCTCCAGCACGGCGCGCGCATCGGCGATCATCCCGAACGGCCCGCACAGCCAGACGTGGTCGACAGCGCTCACCGGCACCAGCGCCGTGAGCAGGCGACGCAGGCGCGAGGCCTCGAGGCGACCCGAGAACAGCTCCACGTCCCGTGGCTCACGGGACAGCACGTGCACGAGGTCGAACCGGGAGCCATACCTGTTCTTGAGGTCGGCCAGCTCCTCGGCGAACATCACCGACCCGGTCGTCCGGTTGCCGTAGAGCATGGTCAGCCGTGAGTCCGGATGCGTCAGCACGGTCGAGGCGATCGAGAGCATCGGCGTGATCCCCGAGCCGGCGGCGATGCACAGGTGCCGACCACCGTCGGGCGAGGCACGGAAGCTGCCACGCGGCGTCTGCACCTCCACCTGGTCACCGGGTCGCACCTCGTTGACCAGCCACTCCGAGAACCTCCCGCCGGGGATGAGCCGCACCCCGACGCGGGGCCGCTCCCCCGCCGGCGCACAGATCGAGTAGTCCCGGCGGTGGTCGACGCCGTCGATCATCCGTCGCAGGGTCAGCGACTGGCCGGCTTCGAAGTCGTAGGCCGCCTTCAGCTCGTCCGGCACGTCGAAGCTCACAGCGACTGCGTCGTCGCAGAGCCGCTCCACCGTCGCCACGGTGAGGGTGTGGAAGGTGCCGCGAGTGCGGCGCTCGGGGACGGTCGCGACCATCAGATCTCCTTGACGTGCTCGAACGGCTCGAGGCAGTCGCCGCAGCGGTACAACGCCTTGCACGCCGTCGGTCCGAACTCCGAGGTCACCGTGACGTCTTCGCTGCCGCAACGCGGGCAGGTGAGCTCACGTCGGGTCGGGAGCAACGAGATCGTCACCGGACCGCTTGTCCGGGACGCCGCGAGCGGAGCCGAGATCCCGTGCTCCGCGAGGGCCGCCCGGCCTCGGGGCGTGATCCAGTCGCTCGACCAGGCCGGCGTGAGGCTCACTCGTACGACGGCCCGCAGGCCGTGGTCGTCCAGCCGGTGCACCAGGTCGTCGCGCATCGTCGCCATCGCCGGGCATCCCGAGTAGGTCGGCGTGATCGTGACGACGACCGTGTCGTCCTCCAGCGCCACCGACCGGAGCACACCGAGGTCCTCCAGCGTGAGCATCGGCATCTCGGGGTCGGTGACCGACGCCGCGAGGGTGCGGGCCCGCTCGAGGGTCGCGGTCGTGGTCACCAGAGCCCCCTCGGGTGGGCGCGGGCGACGGACTGCATCTCCGCGAGCATCAGCGAGAAGGGCTCGGTGTGCCGACCGTCGCGACCCATGCCACCGCTCACCGGTCCGACCTGGGGCGGCTCCGGCTGGTCGACCTCGCTGGCCGCGAACACCTGGCCCAGCACGTCGGCCACCTCGTCGGCGACCGCTGACGGGTCCACACCGACCCCGGCAGCCGCGACGGCCGACTCGACCGGCGTGGAGACGAACAGCTCGTCGTACATCCGCCAGACCGGGTCCAGCGCGGCGAGCAGTCGCGAACGCGACTCGTCGGTCCCCTGCGCCAGTGTCAGGAACCACCGACCTGCGTAGTCACGGTGGTAGGTGACCTCCTTGACCGCCTTCACGGCGATCGCCGACAGCACCTGGTCGCGCGAGCTCACCAGGCGTTGCAGCAGCGCCAGCCGCCAGGTCGAGAACAGCAGCAGCCGCGCGAGCGTGACCGCGAAGTCGCCGTTGTCGGCCTCGACGAGACGAACGTTGCGGAACGCGGAGCCATCGCGGAAGTACGCCAGCGCGTCCTCCGGCGGGACCGGCGAGCCAGCGGGCAGGGCCGGCGCCACGGACGGGTCAGCAGCACTCGCCCGCGCGAAGAGCAGACGTGCCTGGCCGAGCAGGTCGAGCGCGATGTTGGCCAGCGCGATGTCCTCCTCGAGGTCGGGCGCGTGACTGCACCACTCCGAGAGGCGGTGGGAGAGCACGAGCGCGTCGTCGCCGAGCATCAGGCAGTACGCCGCGAGGGCAGCCGGGTCGACCCCGTCGGGCACGGTGGTGTCCACGCCGGCCAGGGGATCCTCGAAAGCCGTGCCGAACGCCCACTGGGAGTCGTCCATCACTGTGTGGTGATCCAGCAGCCCGTCGTACGCGGAGTCGTGGAAGTCGTCCATCACATGTGCGGAACGTCGTCGGGGATGTCGTAGAAGGTCGGGTGCCGATAGACCTTGTCGCCGCTGGGCGCGAACATCGGGTCCTTCTCGTCGGGACTCGACGCCGCGATCGCGTCCGCGCGCACCGCCCAGATGCTGACGCCCTCGTTGCGCCGGGTGTAGACGTCTCGTGCGTGCCGCAGCGCCATCTCGTCGTCGGCGGCATGCAGCGACCCGACGTGCACGTGGTTGAGGCCGCGCTTGCCGCGCACGAAGATCTCGTAGAGCGGCCATTCATCCTGGATCTCGGTCATGCTCGACCACCTTGTTTCGCTGCGAACGCCACCGCCGCCTCGCGGACCCAGGACCCGTTCTCGTGGGCTGCACGCCGGTGGGCGATCCGCTGGGCGTTGCACGGACCTCCGCCCTTCACGACGGTCGCGAACTCGTCCCAGTCCGGCTGGCCGAAGTCGTGGTGCCCGCGCTCCTCGTTCCAGGCGAGGTGCGGGTCGGGCAGCGTCACGCCGAGCGCCTTGGCCTGCGGCACGGTCATGTCGACGAACTTCTGCCGCAGCTCGTCGTTGGTGTCCCGCTTGATCCCCCAGGCCATCGACTGCTCGGTGTTGGGCGAGTCGGCGTCGGGCGGGCCGAACATCATCAGCGCCGGCCACCAGAACCGGTCGACCGACTCCTGCACCATCGAGCGCTGCTCGTCGGTGCCGCGCATCATCGTCGCGAGCAGCTCGAAGCCCTGCCGCTGGTGGAAGGACTCCTCCTTGCAGATCCGGATCATCGAGCGGCCGTAGGGCCCGTAGGAGGTCCGGCAGAGCGGCACCTGGTTGCAGATCGCGGCTCCGTCGACCAGCCAACCGATGGTGCCGACGTCGGCGTAGGACAGGGTCGGGTAGTTGAAGATGGAGGAGTACTTCTGCCGGCCCTCGATGAGCATCTCGGTCAGCTCGCGCCTCGACGTCCCGAGCGTCTCGCACGCGGAGTAGAGATAGAGCCCGTGGCCGGCCTCGTCCTGGACCTTCGCCAGCAGGATCGCCTTGCGCCGCAGCGAGGGAGCGCGCGTGATCCAGTTGCCCTCCGGCTGCATGCCGATGATCTCGGAGTGGGCATGCTGGGCGATCTGCCGGACGAGTGTGCGGCGGTACTTCTCCGGCATCCAGTCGCGCGGCTCGATCCGGTCGTGGCGCGCGATGGTCTCCTCGAAGGTGCCGAGCAGCTCGGCCTCCTGTGCGGGCGAGAGCTCGGGCGTCAGCTGCTGGGTCGCCATGGGTCCTCCGACATTTACAGACCGATCGGTCAGTATTAGTCTGCCATGCGTCAGTCACACCCGCAACGAAGGAACCGATGATGCACCGAGTCACCATCCAGTACGCCGTGCCGGAGGATCCCGCGGCCTTCGACGAGCGCTACTTCGACCAGCACGTCCCCCTCGTCGCACCGATCCCCGGCCTGCGCGCGTTCAGCTGGTCCAAGCCGCGACCGATGGGTGGGCCTCAGTCCGTCTACCTCGTCGCCCAGCTCGACTTCGAGGATGAGGCCTCGATGAGGGCCGCGCTGGCCTCACCTGAGATGCAGGTGGCCGGGTCGGACGCGGCGGCGATCGGCGTACCGATGACGATGTTCAGCGGCGAGGTCGTCCGATCAACACATAGTTGATCTCCACAACCATATGGTTTCGTCCCCTCTTGACCGGGTACGGGAATTCACTGATGGGGGACCAGGCGCCTGTGAAGTGCGGGCGCCGCAACTAGGGAGCAGACATGAAGTGGGTCATCATCATTGTGATCATCCTGGCCGCCGTCGTGGCGGTCGCGCTGATCGCGGCAGCGATGAAACGCAAGAAGGACCAGGTCGCACGCGAACGGGCCAGCGAGCTCCGTTCGGACGCCGCTGAGTCGGCGTCCGCCAAGCGCGAGCAGGAGGCTCGCGCCCGCGAGGCGGAGGCAGAGGCAGAGCGCGTCCGCGCCCAGGCCGACAAGCTCGACGCTCGCGCGGCCGAGGAGCGCACCTCCTACGACATGACGCGTGCGCAGCAGGAGGACGCCGTCCGTGAGGCGGACCAGCTCGACCCGGACGTCGACCACCGGTCGACTCACTACCAGCCGGACCTCAACGGCTCGCCGTCGCACCGCGCGGACACCCGCGAGTCCCGCACCTGGTCGCAGCAGCAGTCGAGCGGGCCGGCCAACCCAGCACCGGCAGGTCCCGAGACCACTGGTCTGGACGCATCCGGACCGGCGCCCGGGCACGAGGACGACGTAGACGCCTGGGAGCGCGAGCAGTCGAGGCGCGACCAGATCTGACCCGCCGCGTCACCAGGCGCGCGGGGCATCGCACACGGCCGGGCATCTCGGGTGCCCGGCCGTTGTGATGCCCGGATAACCCTGAGGTATCGAAATCCCCCAACTTCCCACGGCAATCGCCGCCAAATGCTCTAGTGATTCCCGTAAATCACCTCGTGGCTGCGTCTGACGCCGACCGCGAGGCGATTGCTGTCCCAGGAGACGCCCGGGGCACCCGGCGGAGTTGGAGGAATGGTGGTCAAGTCGCCCCACGCACGCGTGGTCGGCCTGCTGCTGCTCACCGGCATCCTCGGATACTTCGCGGTCTACTCCGCGGACCAGGAGACACACGTCGCGGGCATGTGGCCAGTCGGCCTCGCCTCGGGACTGCTCGTCTCCGTGAGCCAGCGGGTGCGGCCGCTCATGACCGGGACGCTGATGCTCGTGGCATTCGCCACCATCAACCTCGGTGGCTACCCAGCCGCGGTGGCGGCCGGGTACGCCGTGAGCATCGTGCTCGAGGGCCTGGTCACCGTGCGCGTTCTCGGAGGCCGCCGGGGGGATCGTCGCCAGCTCAGTGACGACGTCGACCTCGGGCGGTACACCCTGGGCGCCGTGCTCGGCGCTGCCACCGGGGCTGCCCTCTTCGGCATCACCTCGCTCGCCACCGACTTCGGGACCCCCTGGGCCATCGCCCTGGCGGCCTTCGCCACCCACCTGGCCTCACAGCTCATCCTGCTGGCCCTGTTCATGGAGCCGTCGCACGATCCGGGCGTGGGCGGTTCCGGCGAGCGGACCGTTCGCTGGGGGCTGGCGGTGGGGGTCACCCTGCTGGCCTTCGTCCCCACCCAGCTGCCCGCCGCCCTGTTCCTGATCCTGCCCATCCTCGGCTGGTCCGCGCTTCGAGCGCCGATGCGCGAGGCCCTCTGGCAGCTGGTCACCGTGGGCGTCATCGCGAACACGCTGGTCACCCTCGGCCGAGGGCCGTTCGTCGCGCTCGACGTGCTGCGCGATCGTCCACCGGAGCTGGCGGTGATCCCGCAGCAGGCGTTCATGCTCGGCTGCGCGCTGGTGTGCATCCCGTTCGCGATGGCGGTGGGGCGTCAGCGGCGAAGTGAGCGCGAGGCCGCGCACGAGAGAGAGCGCCTGCGGCGGATCGTCGAGGGCGCGACCGGCATGGCGATCATCGAGACCGACGCCCAGGGCAGGATCACGCTGTTCAACCCCGGCGCCCAGGCGATCCTCGGCTACACCGAGAAGGAGGTGCTGGGACGCCGGCCCGAGATGTTCCACTCCGGCGCGGACGTCGCCCAGCACGCCGAGATCCTGGGAACGCCGGCCGAGCTGGTCCAGGTCGGCCTGGCGCTCGCCCGCACCGACCCGGGTCCGCACGACTGGCGCTACGTCCGCAAGGACGGCGACGTGCGCTCCATGTCGATGTCGGTCTCCTCGATCGACGACCACCAGGGGAACGTCGTCGGCTACCTGATCACCGCGGAGGACATCACCGAGCGGGTGCGAACCCATGACGTCCTCGAGGCGGCGCTGGTCACCGAGCGTCGCGCGGTGGCACACCTGACGGAGGTCGACCGCACCAAGGACGCGTTCGTCTCCTCTGTCAGCCATGAGCTGCGGACCCCGATCACCAACATCGTCGGGTACCTCGAGCTCCTCCTCGACGGGGATTACGGAGAGACGACCGACTCGCAGCACGAGGCGCTCGGCCGCATCGACGCCAACAGCCAACGGCTGCTCGAGCTGATCGACGACCTGCTCACCCTCTCCAGTATCGAGGCGCTCGATGTGGAGCTGAGCCGGGACCCGGTGGACCTGGGCGAGGTGATCCGGCGCATCAGCGCGAAGGTGCACGCCGACCTGTCCGAGCGGAGTCAGCTGCTCGACGTACAGCTGCCTGCGGAGCCGGTCGTGGTGCTCGGCGACGAGCAGCACCTCGAGCGGATGGTCGCGAACCTGGCCACGAACGCGGTGAAGTTCACCCCCGACGGAGGCACCATCGTGCTCCGCGTCCGAAACGACGGCGAGGTGTGCGCCATCGAGGTGCAGGACACCGGGGTCGGCATTCCCCAGGACGAGCAACCGCTGCTGTTCACCCGGTTCTTCAGGTCGACCTATGCGCAGAGCGAGGCGATCAAGGGCAGTGGGCTCGGGCTCTCCATCGCGCGCAGCATCGCCCACCGTCACGGCGCCCGGATCAGTGCCACCTCCACCCCTGGGCGCGGCTCGGTCTTCACGGTGACCTTCGGGGACCCTCGCCGCCGAGTCGTGCCGATCCCCCGGGTGCCGTCCTGACTCACGCTCGGATGTCGCGAAATCGGGCATTAGCGCCCATACAGGTGTGTTTCTGACTTAACGTCGTCCTGACAGGCTGCCAGGCCCCTGGGGTGGCCGCCGACCCGACGGTTCAAGGACAGGACGAGTCCGTGCAAGGCTCACGCTCCAACGCCCTGCTGGCAGCAGGCCTGGCGACGTCCGCGCTGCTGCTTGCCGTGCACTCCTTGCGCGCCACTCCTGACCCGGAACTGGTCGCCCGGGCATGGCCGGCGACCGCCCTGACGGCAGTGCTCCTGATGCTCACGCCGCCGCGGTACACCCGCTCGCTCGCCGGCTTCGTCGCGCTGCTCTTCCTCACCGCCTGCCTGATCGCCGGGCGCGGGCCGGTCTTCTCGGTCGGCTTCGCGCTGGCGAACGCCGTCGAGGCCCTGCTCGTCGTCCGCTGGCTCACCGGCTTCGAGATGGACCGCCCACAGCTGCGCTCCTGGCGCGACTACCGGCGATGGCTACTCGGCATCACCGTGGCGAGCACCACTGCCGGAACGATCACGGCCCTGACGATCGGGCTCACCGGCGGCGAGGAGCTGTGGCGTCCCATGCTGTGGGTCACGATCACCCACCTCGGTGCCTTGACGGTGACCCTGCCGCTGTTCATGCGTCAGCCGCGCCACAGCTTCGAGATCTCCCCCCTCGAGATCGCCAGCCACCTGCTGCTGCTCGCCCTGGGCGGCTTCGTGTGCCTGGAGGCCAACCGCTCCGAGCCGGTCGCGTTCCTGCTGCTGCCGCTCCTGATGTGGGCGGCTGCCCGCTTTCCCCCACGCTGGGCAAACCTGGAGCTCCTCGCGGTGTCGATCGGCCTCGCGGTGCTCACCGTCATGGAGCGCGGACCATTCGGGGACGTCACCGCTGAGACGTCCGTGCTGGGGATCGCCGCAAGCTCGCAGACGTTCATCGCGGTCAGCGCCGTCACCTCGGTCGCGTTCTCGGTGGCCCTGGGACACCTGCGGGACTCGCTGCGCCGGATCCGTGAGCACGAGCTGCAGCTGGGTCAGCTGCTCGACTCGGCCAGCGGTACGGCGTTCATCGCCACCGATCTCGACGGAATGATCACGTGGTTCAGTCCCGGCGCCGAACAGCTCCTCGGCTACAGCGGCGAGGAGGTCGTCGGCCGGATCACCCCGATGCCCTTCCACGAGAGCCGTGAGCTCCTGTCCCGCGCACATGAGCTGGGCATCACCGCGGGCTATGCGGCCGTGACCCACGACGTCGAGCGCGGCGCCGAGCAGGACACCCGCGACTGGACCTACGTCCGCCGGGACGGGAGCCGGCTGACCGTCTCGCTCAGTGTGACCGCGGTGCGCGATGACGACGGCAGGCCACAGAGCTACCTGAGCGTCGTGCGCGACGTGACGGACCGCAGAGCCGCCGAGCAGGCTCTCGTGTTCGCGCTCGACAAGGAACGCGAGACCAACCAGCGGATGCTCGAGCTGGACCGCGCCAAGGGTGAGTTCGTCTCGGCCGTGAGCCACGAGCTGCGGACGCCGCTGACGAGCATCGTCGGTTACACCGAGCTGCTCGCCGACGACGTCTCGGACAACCTCACCGCCGAGCAGCGTCAGCTGGTCGAGCGGATCGACCGGAACGGGGAACGGCTTCTGCACCTGGTGGAGGACCTGCTGACGCTGGCACGGGTGGAGGACGGCAGCCTGGCGCTGGACCGGGTCACCACCGACCTCCGCGACGCAGTGCGCGTGGCCACCGACGAGGTCTCACACGCCGCGCACCAAGGTCGCGTGTCCATCCAGGTGGTGGTCCCACCAGAGCCGGTGCTGCTCCAGGGTGACGCTGCCTACCTCGAGCGACTCGTGCTCAACCTGGTGAGCAACGCCGTGAAGTTCACCGACGACGGCGGAGCCATCGCGGTCACCCTGAGCGTCTGCGGCGACGTCGCGGAGCTGCGCGTCAACGACACCGGCATGGGCATCCCGGTCGAGGAGCAGGGACGCTTGTTCCAGCGGTTCTTCCGTTCCTCCCTCGCCACCGAGCACGCCATCCAGGGCACCGGGCTCGGGCTGCACATCGTGCGGTCCATCGCGGAGGCACACAACGGTCGCGTCGACTTCGAGTCGACGCCCGGGGTCGGGACGACGTTCACGTTCATCGTTCCGTTGATGGACGCGCGGGCCGTCGTACACCAGGAGATGGCGGAGCAGGAGTCAGAGCAGCCGGCCAAGCACAAGCGCTAGCGGGCTAGAGGTAGAGCCCGGTGCGGGTGTCACCGAGACGCTCCGCGGCCACGGCGTGGACGTCGCGCTCACGCAGCACCACGTAGAGCTCACCGGTGACCTCGACCTCCGCCTTGTCGTCGGGGTCGAAAAGCACGCGGTCGTCGACCTCGACGGAGCGGACGTGCGGGCCGACTGCGACCACCCGGCACCACGACAGGCGGCGGGCACCCATCGCCGCGGTCGCGGGGATCACGATGCCCCCGCTCGAGCGTCGCTCACCCTGCTCGCTGTCGACAGCGACGAGCACCCGGTCGTGCAGCATCCGGATCGGGGTCTTCTCCCCCGTCGGCTGGGTGACCTCCGCGGTGCCCTTGCTCACTGCCGACCCCTACCCACTGACGGGCAGGCTCACTTGACGATCTTGCGGACGAGCACGAACAGCGCCACCACTCCGGCCACTCCACCCGCCACCTTGAGGATGTTGTCGGGGCGAGGTGCACCGCTGGGGTCCACGAAGTAGCCCTTCACCGACTTGATCTCCCGGCGCACGATCGTCCTCGGGCTGGCGCGGTAGACAAGCTCGTCGATGGTCTTGCCGAGGCGCTCGCGCGTCTGCTCGATCTCGCTCTCGAGGGTCGACACCTGGTCGGACACAGTCCTTGGCTCCTGTCGGTCACGCGTACAGCCCGTGCCTTCGGCGCGGACGGGCTTTCAGGCAGGAAGGTTACCAATGCCCGGGATGGACGCCGGATCGAACCCGAACGGCAGCTCGAGCCGGTGGCGTCGCATCAGCTCGGGGTCCGTGAGCAGGTCGTACGTCGCCCCGTCCGCGACCACCTGCCCGTCATGGAGTACGACGGACCGCGGGCACAGCTCGAGGGCGTAGGGCAGGTCGTGAGTGACCATCAGCACCGTCACGTCGAGCGAACGGATGATGTCGGCCAGCTCGCGCCGCGAGGCCGGGTCGAGGTTGGAAGAGGGCTCGTCGAGCACGAGGATCTCAGGCCTCATGGCCAGCACGGTCGCGACCGCGACGCGCCGCCGCTGTCCGAAGGAGAGGTGGTGTGGCGGGCGATCGGCGTACTCCGCCATCCCGACGAGGTCGAGCGCCTCCATCACCCGCTGGTCGAGCTCGTCGCCGCGCAGACCGAGGTTCGCAGGACCGAACGCGACGTCCTGTCGCACCGAGGCCATGAACAGCTGGTCGTCGGGATCCTGGAAGACGACACCCACGCGGCGCCGGATCTCCTTGAAGTTGGCCTTCTCGACCGGCAGCCCCGAGACCGCGACGGTGCCCGCACCCGCGGTGAGGATCCCGTTGAGGTGCAGCACGAGCGTGGTCTTCCCGGCGCCGTTGGGGCCGAGCAGTGCGACTCGCTCCCCCTCGTGGACGTGCAGGTCGACACCGAACAAGGCCTGGGTGCCATCCGGGTAGGCGTGCGCCAGGCCGCGGACGTCGAGGACTGGGACAGCCATCAGTGGGCTCCCTCGTGCTCGTGGGCACCCGACGCAAGCCGCGGCGACATGCTGGGCAGGTTCCCGTCGTACCCCCGGGCGAGCATCGCGAGGTGCACTCGCTCCCCTCGCTCGTAGGACCTGATGAACAGCGCGCCGAGGGACCTGGCGAGCACGGGCCAGTGACGCGGTGACCGCGGGTCGCACCCGCGCGAGCGCATCGCCGTGACCATCCGGCCCATCTCCGCCGTCACGACGTCGAGGTAGCGCAGCATGAAGCCCATGATCTGGACGATCAGGTCGGGCAGCCGCAGCCGGCGCAGTCCCATGAGGACGTCCTGCGGATCCGTAGTGGCTGCCAGCGTCAGCGACGCCAGCACGCCGATCGTCCCCTTGGCGAGCAGTCCCCAGGCGGCCAGCAGCCCAGGCTCGGAGACGGAGACGCCGAAGACCTCGATCCGCGGCCCGTCGGCGATGAACGGCACGAGCACGGCGAACAGCACGAACGGTGTCTCGATCAGCATTCGCTTGGCGAGGTATCCGAACGGCACCCCGCTCAGCGCGACCAAGCCGATCAGGACCAGCAGGTAGCCGGCGAAGACGGGATACCACTCCCTCGGCGTGGCCACCACCACCAACATGAACGCCACCAGCACCACGAGTTTCAGGTGTGCCGGAGCGCGGTGGACGACACTGTGCCCGTGGTAGTGCAACCGGTGGCCGTGCCCGGCACCCATGGCTAGGCGCCTGAGGTCGTGGGCGTGCTCCGACCGGCCTCGGCGGAGTGGTCGCCGCGGCGTCGCAGCACCCGGAAGAGGCCGTAGGAGATGCCGAGCACGAGCAGGCAACCGGCGACACCCGCGACTCCCCCACTGACGCGGGTGTCGTCGATGCCCTTGGTGGAGTAGTCGGCGAGCGGGCTGTCCGCCGTCGGCGAGTCGTCGGCACGGTCCAGGAAGCCTGTTTCCCCCGCCACGAACTCCAGGCCGTCCGGGTGCGAGCTGGCGTAGTAGCTGGCGCCCCCTGCCACCAGGAGGGCGACCACGAGGAACGCGGCGAAGAAGCGGCGAGAGCTCATGCGGTCTCCCTCGTCCGGGCCGGTTCACGGATCTCGAGAGTGCGGGCACGCAGGGCCGAGCGGGCGCCGTACACGAGGTCAGGGCGAACGCCGACCACGGAGGCGACCACCAGGAAGGTGATGATCGCCTCGCCGACGCCGATGACGGCATGCCAGGACACCATCGCCACGAACACCTTGCCGGTGTCGACAGGGGCGGTCCCCCCGATGGCGAACAGCAACGTGAAGACGGAGGCGGCCACCGGGACGCTGAGCAGCGCGGCGATGGCTGCCGCGGGTGCCACTGCGCCGAGCCGGTCGGGCAGGACCGCCCGGATTCCGCGGAAGACGAGCCAGCCGACACCCACCCCGACCAGCGCCATCAGCGTGATGTTGGTGCCGAGGGCGGTGATCCCACCGTCGGCCATGAACAGCGCCTGCACCATGAGCACCGTGCTGATGCACAGCACGGCGGTCCACGGACCGGCCAGGACCGCGGCCATCGCGCCCCCGAGCAGGTGTCCGCTCGTGCCGGCTCCGACCGGGAAGTTCATCATCTGACCGGCGAAGACGAAGGTCGCGACGAGGCCCGCCATCGGCGCGGTACGGTCGTCGAGTTCTCTGCGAGCTCCCCTCAGGGCCAGGGCGAGACCACCGACAGCAACCACCCCGGTCGCGATGGAGGTCGGGGCATCGAGGAAGCCGTCGGGAACGTGCATGTCAGTCACCTTACGTTGTTGCAAGTAGTTCGCAACAACGAGTTATCCGGATTGGAGCGTCCTCCCTTGACCGAGACCAAGCCCTCCGCTCGTCTCTCCCCCGGCGACACTGCGCCGGACTTCACGCTGCCCACTGACACCGGCGAGGACGTCTCGCTGTCAGCGCTCCGCGGACAGAAGGTGATCGTGTACTTCTACCCGGCGGCCATGACGCCCGGCTGCAGCGCCCAGGCCTGCGACTTCACTGACTCCCTCGAGTCGCTGAAGGGCGCCGGCTACGAGGTCGTCGGGATCTCGCCCGACAAGCCGGCCAAGCTCGCCAAGTTCCGGGAGCGCGACTCCCTCTCGATCACCCTCGCCGCGGACGAGGACAAGTCCGTGATGAACGCCTACGGCGCCTTCGGCGAGAAGAAGCTCTACGGCAAGGTGGTCGAGGGCGTGCTCCGGTCGACGTTCGTGGTCGACGAGGACGGCAAGGTCGTGCTGGCGCAGTACAACGTCAAGGCCACCGGACACGTCGCCAAGCTGCGCCGGGACCTCGGCCTCGCCTGACCCCCACCTAGACTGGCGCCCGCGCGCCCGTAGCCCAATTGGTAGAGGCATCAGGTTTAGGTCCTGACCAGTGCGAGTTCGAGTCTCGCCGGGCGTACGACCCCCTACAGTCCGACCATGGACTCCGCGCTCACCACCGTCGGGCTGCCCATCGCCCTTGCGATCATCATGTTCGGACTCGGGCTCGATCTCACCATCAACGACTTCCGGCGGGTCGGGCGGCACCCTCGCGCGGTCGCGGTGGCGCTGGCATGCCAGCTGCTGCTGCTTCCGGCCGTCTGCTTCGGCCTCGTCGTGCTGCTCGACCTGCCCGCGCTGCTCGGCATCGGCATGATGCTGCTGGCGGCATCACCGGGCGGGACGAGCGCCAACCTGTTCAGCCACCTGTTCCGCGGGGACGTGGCCCTGAACATCACCCTGACGGCGATCAACTCGGTGATCGCGCTGTTCACCCTGCCTCTGGTCGCGGGGCTGGCGATCAGGTACTACGACCGCGGCGACGACGTCTCGCTGCCGTTCGGCGAGGTGCTCCAGGTCTTCGCCATCGTGCTGATCCCGGTGATGATCGGGATGGTGGTGCGCGCCCGCGCGGCGGCCTTCGCCGGCCGGATGGAACGACCGGTGCGCATCGGCTCGGCGCTGATCCTGGCCGTGCTGGTGCTCGGCATCCTGGTCGACCAGAGCGAGAACGTGGGCGAGTACTTTGCAGACGTCGGGCTGGCGGCCGGCCTGTTCTGCGCGATCAGCCTGGTGGTCGGGTACGTCGTACCCAAGGCGGCCGGGGTCTCCGAGGACCAGGCCATCGCCTCGTCGATGGAGATCGGCGTGCACAACGCGACGCTCGCGATCTTCGTGGCCGTGGAGGTGCTCGACGAGACCGAGATCTCGATCCCGGCAGCGGTCTACTCGATCTTCATGTTCGTCTTCGCCACCATCTGGGGATCGTTCGTCGCCCGCCGGTCGCGGGCGACCGTCAGCCCCTGAGCAGCCCGGCGACCACTGGCGCGATGGCGCGCATCGACTTGCCCCGGTGGGAGATCAGGTCCTTCTCCTCAGGCGTCATCTCCGCGGAGGTGAGCTCGCCGTCCTGCTCCTCCGGGACGAACACCACGTCGTAGCCGAAGCCTCCGTCACCGCGCATCTCGCGGATCACCCGCCCGGTCATCTCCCCGTGCACGACTTCCTCGGCGATCCCGCCCTCGCCGACAGGATGCGCGAACACCACCGCGGCCCGGAACGCCGCCCCACGCCGCTCGTCGGGGACGTCCGCGAGCTGTTCGAGCAGCAGCCGGTTGTTGGCCAGGTCGTCCTTCGCCGTGCCGGCCCACCGTGCCGAGAGCACGCCGGGCATCCCGTTGAGCGCGTCGACGAACAGCCCGCTGTCGTCCGCCACCGAGGGCAGGCCGGTCGCCAGGACTCCGGCCCGTGCCTTCAGCAGGGCGTTGCCCTCCAGGGTCGGCTGGTCCTCCACCGGCTCGTCGTACGCCGGGACGTCGTCGAGCCCGAGCACCTCGACACCGGGCCCGTCGGAGCCCCGTAGTGCCTCGTCGAGGATCCTCCGCATCTCCTCGATCTTCCTGGGGTTGCGTGACGCGAGGAAGACGCGTGGCGCATCAGCCACCGCTGAGCGCCTCCTGCTGGAGCCGGGTCAGGTCGGCGCAGCCCTTCTCCGCCAGGGTGAGCAGCAGGTCCAGCTCGGCGCGGTCGAACGTCGCGCCCTCGGCCGTGCCCTGGACCTCGACGAAGCTGCCCTCGCCGGTCATCACGACGTTCATGTCGGTCTCGGCGCGGACGTCCTCCTCGTAGGGCAGGTCGAGGCGCGGCACGCCGTCGATGATGCCCACGGAGACGGCGGCGACCGAGCCGGTCAGCGGCTCCCCGGCCAGCGCGCCCTGGCCCTTGAGGTGCGCCACGGCGTCCGCAAGGGCGACATAGGCGCCCGTGATGGCGGCCGTGCGAGTGCCCCCGTCGGCCTGGAGCACGTCGCAGTCGAGCACGATCGTGTTCTCGCCGAGTGCCTTGTAGTCGATGACCGCGCGCAGTGAGCGCCCGATCAACCGGGAGATCTCGTGGGTGCGCCCGCCGATGCGGCCCTTGACCGACTCCCGGTCGGAGCGGGTGTTGGTGGCCGAGGGAAGCATGGCGTACTCAGCGGTCACCCAGCCCAGGCCGGATCCCTTGCGCCAGCGCGGCACCCCCTCGGACGCAGAGGCGGCGCACAGCACCCGCGTGCGGCCGAACTCGACGAGCACCGAGCCAGCCGGGTGGTCCTGCCAATGGCGGGTGATCTCGATCTGTCGGAGCTCGTCGTCGGCGCGGCCGTCGGCGCGTGAGGAAGTCCCTGAAGTTGTCATGGCGGCGACCCTACCGACGACGTACGACGCTTCGGTCGGCCGCTACTTCAGCTCGGCGCGCAGCACCCGGATCAGGCCGGCCAGGAACGGCAGCACCACCCAGATCACCGTGCCGGTGACGATCTGCCACCACTCCTCGCCGGTGAGGTTCTGCCCGCTGAACAACGGCTGCTGCGACGTCCCCAGGTCGACCCAGGGTGCGATGTCCGCGAGCGCACCCCAGAGCGAGGCCACGATGGAGAAGGCGATCGGCAGCACGAAGTAGGTGACGATCGCGGCCGCGCTGTTCAGGAAGATCAGACCGAAGGCGAGACCCTGCATGACGCCGGTGACCTGGAGCAGGGTGAACTTCGCGAAGTCGTCGATCCCGATGTTCTCCCAGGCCCCCGGAGCTCCGCTCACTGCTGTCGCGAGGCTCGCGATCACGTTCGCCAGCACTACCGCGAGCAGCCCGAATGCCAGGGCCGCGATGACCTTGGCCGCGATCACCTTGCCGCGGTGGGGCTCGAGGGTGAACGTCACCATGCCGGTGCGCTGGGTCCACTCCTGGGTGATGAGCAGGATGCCCATCACTGGAAGCAGGAAGCCCTGGGGTGTGGCCATGATCCCGATGTAGTTGAGGAACGTGCGCTCGTCGTCCGGTGCGGCGAAGAAGAAGATCACCGTGATCAACGCCGTGATCGCGACGATCGCGATGATCAGCCACAGCCCGGAGCGGGTGTCGAGCATCTTGCGCATCTCGACCTTGACGAGCCGCAGCAGCGGCACCTTGGAGGTCGTGGAGATGTCGAGCGTGCCGGGGGCCGGGTTGTTCGCGAGGGTGGTCATACCTGCACTCCTTCGGGGGTGATGCTGTCGCGGGCGTCGTCGGACGTCAGCTGGAGGAACATCTCCTCGAGACCGGCGCCTTCTGCACGGTGCAGGGCACTGAGTACGACGCCCGCGGCAGCGGCGGCCCGCCCGACGTCGATCGGTTCCGACTCGGACCGGAAGCCACCGTCACCCGACGGCATCGCCTCGATGTTGGCGGCCTGCAACGCCTGTTGGAGTGCTGCGGGGTTCTCGGGCTTCACGTAGGTCCCGCGCGTCTGGAGCAGCTCGTCCTTGGTGCCCTGGGCGACGATCTTGCCGCGGCCGATCAGCACCATCTCGTCGGCGATCATCTCCACCTCGTGCAACAGGTGCGAGGAGAGCAGGACCGTCCCACCCTTGGCTGCGAAGTTGCGCAGCAGACCGCGCATCCAGTGGATGCCTGCAGGGTCGAGCCCGTTGACCGGCTCGTCGAGGATCAGCACGGACGGATCGCCCATCAGGGCGTTGGCGATGCCCAGGCGCTGACGCATGCCGAGGGAGTAGTTGCGCACCCGTCTCTTGGACTCGGCGCCGGACAGACCGACGAGGGTGAGCATCTCCTCGACACGCCCCAGGCCCATGCCCATCGTCTCCGCGCTGATTCGGAGCACCTCCCGGCCAGTGCGACCGTCGTGCTGCGCCGAGGCGTCCAGCAGCACCCCCACGTGGCGTGAGGGGTTGGGGATGTCCGCGAAGCGGTGGCCGCCGATGAGTGCGTTCCCGCCGTCCTGTGGCGTGAGGCCCACCATGATCCGCATGCTCGTGGACTTCCCGGCGCCGTTGGGACCGAGGAAGCCGGTGACCTTTCCTGGCTGGGCGACGAAGGAGATGTCGTTGACCGCAATGAACTGGCCGTATCGCTTCGTCACGTTCTCGATCGTGATCATTCGCCCATCATGCCGGTCACGCTGACGAGTTCCGGCACCGGCGCGCCCCGAAACAGTTCAGACGTCGTACGTCGTGCCCGGCTGCGCCAGCTCGACGGGACCGTCGTAGGTCCCCACAGCCTCGGCCAGCACCTTCTCGGGATCGTGCCACGGCGGGATGTGCGTGAGCAGCAACCGTTGCGCTCCGGCGATGGTTGCCGTGCGGCCGGCCTCGGCGCCGGTGAGGTGGAGATCCGGCGGGTTGGGGGCACCCTCGATGAACGACGCCTCACACAGGAACAGGTCGGCGTTGCGGGCGGTGTCCTCGAGACCGTGGCACATGCCGCTGTCACCGGAGTAGGCGAGCGTGCGGCCTCCGGCCTCCACCCGCAGCGCGTACGCCGTGACCGGGTGCACCACGTGCCGCACGGTGACCCTGAACGGGCCGTACTCCACTGCGTCCGGTCCGTAGGGGATGAACTCGAACTCCTCGTTCATCCCCGGGTTCTCGTCGAGGTCGTAGGCCTTCGCCATCCGTCGGGCCGTGTCGTCCGGCCCCCACACCGGGATGCGCGGGAGTGCGCCGTCCGGGTGGTACTTGCGCATGACGTAGTAGCCACACAGGTCCAGGCAGTGGTCGGCGTGCAGGTGGGACAGGAAGACGGCGTCGATCGCCGTCGCGTCGGCGTACTTCTGCAACGAGCCGAGAGAGCCGTTGCCCATGTCGAGCAGCACCCGCCACGTCCGGCCGTTGTGCTCGGCCTCGAGCAGGTAGCAGCTGGCCGAGGACTGGGGCCCCGGGTAGGACCCGGAGCTGCCGATGACGGTCAGTCTCATGCGGTCGTTCTCATTCGGGTCCCCGAGGAAGTGGTGGGCAGTGCCGTGCGGTGATCATCCTGCTTCCACCGCCCAGACGCCACCCACGAACTGGGTGACGCTGTCGAGCTCGGGACCGAGGAACCGTCGACCGGTCGTCGCGAACTCCTCGGGCTGGCCGGTCGTCAGGAAGCGGTGCCCGGGCGGCAGCCCCGGTGCGCGCTCGATGCCGTGCTGCACCAGCATCCGGTAGACGTCCTTGGCGCACTCCTCCGCGCTGCTGACCAGGGTGACGCCATCGCCCATCACCATCGAGATGACGCCGGTCAGCAGGGGGTAGTGCGTGCAGCCGAGGATGACGGTGTCGACGCCGGCCTCGATGAGCGGGTCGAGGTACTCGTGGGCCGCCGACTGCAGCTCGGGGCCACCGGTGATGCCCTGCTCGACGAACTCGACGAAGCGCGGACAGGCCTGGGTGGACAGGGTCACCTGCGGGGCCGCTGCGAACGCGTCGTCGTAGGCGAGCGACTCGGCGGTGGCCCGCGTGCAGATGACGCCGATGCGGCCGGTGCGGGTCGCGGCCACGGCTCGACGGGTGGCCGGCAGGATCACCTCGACCACCGGTACGTCGTACCTCTCCCGGGCGTCGCGCAGCATCGCGGCGCTGGCCGAGTTGCAGGCGATGACCAGTGCCTTCACGCCTTGGGCCACGAGATGGTCGAGGCACTCCAGTGCGTACTCGCGGACCTCGGGGATCGGCTTGGGTCCGTAGGGCTGGCGCGCGGTGTCGCCGAGGTAGACCACGGCCTCGTGGGGAAGCTGGTCCATCACGGCACGAGCGACGGTGAGCCCACCGAAGCCCGAGTCGAAGATCCCGATCGGCGCGTCAGTCACAAGGAGCAAGGCTAGTGGCGAACGTCTCCATCGGGGTGGATTAGCGACCCAGGTCACCTGTCGGCCGCATCACGGGCGCTCCCCCGCAACAGCCACCACATCCCGACCAGCGGCAGCACGAGGGGCACGAACCCGTAGCCGGCGCCGAAGTCCGACCAGACGGTGGAGTCCGGATAGTCCTCGGGCACCGCCAGGCTGGTGACACCCACGGCCAGCACTCCGACGAGCTCGATCCCCACGGCCACGAGCGCGAGACTCCGGCGCCCGGTGGCGAGCGCGAAGGTCGCCACGACGTAGATGACCGCGGCGAAGGCGCTCAGCGTGTAGGGCAGCGGAGCCTCAGCGGCATCGGTTGCCAGCTGCAGGCTGGAGCGACCGGTCGCAGCGAACGCGAACGTCCCGTAGACGAACACCAGGACCCGGCCGAACCCACGGCCCGTGCCCGCGCGCTCAGCCACCAGCGGCCCAGATGTCGGCCAGCCGCACGAACATGAAGGGCACCAGCAGCACGGCCACGAGGAGTACGGCGGTGCCACCGCGGGACTTCTCGCCCGAAGACCAGATGACACCCGCGGGGACGATCAGGATCGCCCCGACCAGGTAGCCGACGTACTCCCAGACCGCGACCCCGCTCGGCGCATCGGTGGCCTTGATGATGCCGAGGACCAGGTGCACGAGCAGCAGTCCCTCGATGCCCAGCATCACGTTGAGCAGCAGCCGGTCGGGTGTGCGGTCGCGCACGAGGAGTACGACGAGCCAGAGTGCGCTGATCAGGCAGGCAGCAGCGATGACCAGCTGGACGATCCTCACGCCCAGAGCTGCCCGTCGAGCTTTTCCTCGGCCTCGTCGATGGTGCCCTCGTAGGCGCCGGTGGAGAGGTACTTCCAGCCGCCGTCGCAGACGACGAAGGCGATCTCGGCGCGCTCTCCCGCCTTCACGGCCTTGGCGGCCTGCGCGAGCGCGGCGTGCAGGATGGCTCCGGTCGAGATGCCGGCGAAGATGCCCTCGGACTCGAGCAGCTCCCGGACCCGTCGTACAGCATCGCGCGGGCCGACCGAGAAGCGGGAGTCGATCAGCGACTCGTCGTACAGCTCGGGGACGAAGCCCTCGTCCATGTTGCGCAGGCCGTAGACCAGCTCGCCGTAACGCGGCTCGGCCGCGACGATCTTCACGTCGGGCTTGTGGGCGCGGAAGAAGCGACTGACTCCCATCAGGGTGCCGGTGGTGCCGAGACCGCCGACGAAGTGAGTGATCTCCGGCAGGTCGGCCAGCAGCTCGGGCCCGGTGCCCTCCTCGTGCGAGAGGGCGTTGGCCTCGTTGCCGTACTGGTAGAGCATCACCCAGTCGGGGTGCTCCTCCGCGATCACCTTGGCCCTGCGCACCGCCTCGTTGGAACCGCCGGCCGCTGGCGAGGAGACGATCTCCGCCCCCCACATCCGCAGCAGCTGGCGCCGCTCCTCGGAGGTGTTCTCCGGCATCACGCAGACCAGCCGGTAGCCCTTCAGCTGCGCGGCCATCGCCAGCGAGATGCCGGTGTTGCCACTGGTGGGCTCCAGGATCGTGCAGCCGGGACGCAGGGTCCCGTCCTTCTCGGCCTGCTCGATCATCTTCAGCGCGGGGCGGTCCTTGATGGAGCCCGTCGGGTTGCGGTCCTCGAGCTTGGCCCAGAGGCGCACATCCGGTGTCGGGGACAGCCTCGGCAGCCCGATCAGCGGGGTGCCGCCGACCGAGTCGAGGAGGTTGTCGAAGCGCATCTAGCCGCCTGCGACGGCCGGGAGTACGACGACCTGGTCGCCGTCGGAGAGCTCGGTGCCGAGACCGCCGGTGAAGCGCACGTCCTCGTCGTTGACGTAGAGGTTGACGAACCGGCGCAGGTCGGTCTGCCCGTCCTTGGCCTCGATGAGGCGGTCCTTGATGCCGGGGTGACTGTTCTCCAGGTCGTCGATGAGCTCGGTCAGCGTGGCGCCTGTCGCCTCCACCGACTTCTCGCCCCCGGTGTAGGTGCGCAGGATGGTCGGGATGCGGACCTCGATGGCCATGGTCACTCGCTCTCGTTCGTCTGCTGGTGGGCAGGCTCGTCGGTGACCGTGATCTCTTCCTCGGTCACCTCGCCGTCGATGATTCTGTAGGACCTGAACTCCACCGGTCCCTCACTATTCCCGTGCTCGCGTGTGCTGACCAGCACATAGTGCGCCCCCGGCTCGCTCGCCAGGCCGATGTCGGTGCGGCTCGGGTAGGCCTCGGTCGCGGTGTGCGAGTGGTAGATCACCACCGGCTCCTCGTCCTTCGCCCACATCTCCTTGTAGAGCGCCAGCAGCTCGCCGGAGTCGAACTCGTAGAAGGTGGGCGAACCGGCCGCGTTGATCATCTCCACGACCCGCTCGGCACGGTCGCTGCCCTCGGGACCGGCAACGATGCCGCACGCCTCGTCCGGGTGGTCCCGCTTGGCGTGGGCGACGATCGCGTCACGAGTCGCGGCGGAGAGGGTCAGCACCGCTCAAGCCTAGGCGCTGGCTGCGGCGTACTCCGCCGTGCCCGGTCAGCGGACGGAGTGGACGAGGGTCTCCTGGAGGTAGCCGAGCCAGTCGTAGATGTCGTGGACCTGGGCGCGGGGGTCGTCGTCCGGCAGGGAGAGCCAGTACTCCTCGTCGCCCTCCTCGACGCCGAGCCGGGTGGCGATGGCCAGGCGCATGTCAGTGAACGACTTCATCCAGGTCAGCGCGTCGCCTTCGTCGAGCTCGACGTCGATGAAGGTCCCGTCCTCGGGCTGGCTGGTCAGCCCGGCTTCCTCGAGGGCGTCGATGATGGCCGCGGCCGCTGCGGCCTTGCCGTCGCGCAGGGTGCTCTCAGTGAACCGGCGGAAGTCACCAGCGGCCTCCTCGTCGTCGGGGTACGCCGTGGGGAACAGCCGCGCGAGCACCGGGTCGTCGGGCTCGGTCGTGGGACCGGAGAAGTCGAGCAGCTGCTCGAGCGGGTCGCTCTGGACTCCGGCGGTGGCCGACTCGTTGCGGAGCAGCTCGATGATCTGGCCGGCCAGGGAACGCAGCAGGTCGGCCTCGAAGGCAGTGAAGGTGGCCAGGCTGGCGCCGCTGCGCCGATGACGCTTGAACCCGGTCACGGTGCGTCGGCCTTCTGCATGGTGGCCCACAGGCCGTACTCGTGCATCGCCTGGACGTCGCGCTCCATCGCCTCCCGGCTTCCCGTGGAGACCACTGACTTGCCGTCGTGGTGCACCTCCATCATCAGCTTCTCGGCCTTCTTCTTGCCGTAGCCGAAGTACTGCTGGAAGACGAAGGTGACGTAGGACATCAGGTTGACCGGGTCGTTCCACACGATCGTCACCCACGGACTCGCAACCTCGGTGACGTCGTCGACCTCGGGCTCGTCGAGCTCGACCGGAGAAGTGGACACACCGACATTGTGCACAGGCCCCGCGCGGCCATCACTAGGGTGATCCGGTGAGCACCTCCCCCGGGACGTCGACGGCACTGTTGACCGACCACTACGAGCTGACGATGGTCCAGTCAGCGATCGACTCGGGAGCCGCCCACCGCCGCTCGGTGTTCGAGCTGTTTCCGCGCCGGCTGCCGCCGGGCCGCCGCTACGGCGTGGTGGCCGGTGTCGGACGCGCGCTCGACGCGATCGAGGCGTTCCGGTTCACCGACACCGAGATCGCCTTCCTCCGGGACAAACACGTGGTCGACGAGCCGACGTTGGAGTTCCTGGCCGACTACCGGTTCAGCGGTGACATCTGGGGCTATCCCGAGGGTGAGACCTACTTCCCCTACTCCCCTCTCCTGGTCGTCGAGTCCACGTTCGCGGAGGCGGTCCTGCTCGAGACGGCGATGCTCTCGATCTACAACCACGACGCGGCAATCGCCTCCGCCGCCTCACGGATGACGTGGGCTGCGGGCGACCGGCCTTGCATCGAGATGGGCTCACGGCGTACCCACGAGCAGGCGGCAGTCGCGTGTGCCCGGGCGGCGTACATCGCCGGGTTCGCCACCACGTCCAACCTGCGGGCGAGCCAGGAGTACGGCGTCCCGAGCACCGGCACCAGCGCGCACTCGTTCACGCTGTTGCACGACACCGAGGCGGACGCCTTCCGGGCGCAGGTGCACTCGCTGGGCAGGGGCACCACCCTGCTCGTCGACACCTATGACATCGCCGAGGCGGTCCGGCTGGCAGTCGAGATCGCCGGCCCCGAGCTGGGCGCTGTCCGGATCGACTCGGGAGATCTCGGTGAGCTCGCCCACCGGGTGCGTACCCAGCTCGACGAGCTCGGCGCCCCGGACACCAGGATCATCGTGACCTCGGACCTCGACGAGTTCGCGATCGCCGGGCTGGCCTCCGCGCCCGTGGACGGCTACGGCGTCGGCACCGAGCTGGTCACCGGGAGTGGTCATCCCACCTGCGGGTTCGTCTACAAGCTCGTCGCTCGTGAGGACAGCACCGGTGAGCTCGAACGCGTCGCGAAGAAGAGCAAGGACAAGATCTCGGTGGGCGGCCGCAAGTACGCCCTGCGGAGGCTCTCCTCCGACGGGGTCGCCGAGGCAGAGGTCCTCGGCATCGGGCGGCTGGCGGACAACGACGGCAATGACCGCCAGCTCCTCGTGCCCCTGGTGCGCGACGGAGAGATCGTGGGACGCGAGTCGCTCGAGGCGTCCCGCGAACGGCACCTGCGCTCGCGCGCCGAGCTCCCACTGGTGGCCCGACAGCTCTCCCGGGGTGACCCGGTCATCGAGACGATCTTCGAGAACGACTGACCGGCTCAGCCCCGTCGCAGCCGCTGACAGACCGGCTCGCGTGTGAGTAGCCTCCAGATCATGAAGCAGGCACTGATCGTGGTCGACGTGCAGAACGACTTCTGCGAGGGCGGTTCGCTGCCTGTCGCCGGTGGCGCCCGGGTCGCGAGCGACATCGCCGTGCTGCTGCACCACTGGACGCGCCAGGACCCCAAGGCACCGTCGTACGACGTGGTGGTGGCGACCAAGGACCACCACATCGATCCCGGTGACCACTGGTCGGCGAGTCCCGACTTCGAGGACTCCTGGCCGGTGCACTGCAAGGTCGGCACCGACGGTGAGGCCTTCCACCCCAACCTCGACCCGCAACCGTTCGACGCGATCTTCCTGAAGGGCGAGCACGCTGCCGCGTTCTCCGGCTTCGAGGGACGCAACTCCGACGGCACCTCGCTCGCCGACTGGCTGCGCGGCCACGACGTCGACCGGGTCGACGTCTGCGGTCTCACCACCGACTACTGCGTGCGCGCCACGGTGCTGGACGCGCTCGAGGCCGGCTTCACCGCGCGCGTGCTCCTCGACCTCTGCGCCGGCGTGGCACCGGACACCACCGAGAAGGCGCTCGCCGAGATGCGGCAAGCGGGCGTGGGCGTCGCCTGAACCGATGAGACGGCCACCCCACGAGAACGTCGCGACGGTGTTGGTCGAACCATGCGTCCTCGGTGACCTCGAGCTCAGCATGATGGGCCTCGACCTGCGGGTGTGGCCGGTGGTCACCGCGCCGATCTGCGCGGACGGACCGCGGATGGCGTTCCAGATCCGCCGGGGGTTGCTGCTGAAACACCGCGGGGAGTGGGACTTCGCCGCCGGCTGGACCCCGGTGTGGATCGGCTTCGGCACGATCGTGGCGCAACGGCGACGAGCCGCTTTCCTGGGCAGCGCACCAGGCCCTGTGGCAGGCGCTCGAGACGTACGCCGCGCACGTCCGCTACCACCGCAGGCTCGGCGGAGTCAGTCGGCTGTCGGTGCCCGAGGACCTGCGACGCTGAAGTCACTAGGTGGTCGAGCGCCTGGATTCGTAGTGGGACAGGGTCACGCCGTCCGGGAAGGTTCTCGTCTCCACGAGGCGCAGGTTCACCCAGCTGTCCAGTGCGCTGAAGAACGGCGTGCCGCCCCCGACCAGCACCGGGTGCGTGACCACCTGGTACTCGTCGATCAGGCCGGCGCGCATCGCCGCGCCCGCGAGGGTGGCGCCGCCGATCTCCATCGGGGCGCCGTCCTCGGCCTTCAGCCGGGTGATCTCGGCCACGGCGTCGCCGGTGACCAGCCGCGCGTTCCCGCTGACCTCGTCGAGGGTCGTGGAGAACACCACCTTTGGCGTCTTCTGCCAGATGCGAGCGAACTCGACCTGCACTGACGGCGTGTCCGGCTGCTGGTCGGCGGTCGGCCAGTGCCCGCTCATCAACTCCCACAGCTTGCGGCCGTACAGCGAGACACCGATCTCGCGGGCCCGGTCGTTGAACCACTGGTGCAGCTCGTCACTGGGCACGCTCCAGCCGATGTCGTCGCCGGGCGCGGCGATGTAGCCGTCCAGACTCGCGTTCATCGCGTAGATCAGTTTCCGCACGGTGTCAGCCTCCCATCAGCTGTGTCGGTTTCCTGTGTACCGACCGCGCCGTCAACGGAAACTCATCGGCGTGCGATCTGCCCCTGGGGCTCGCAGGCATCAGTTGTAGCGGAGGAGGAAGTCCCGATCGGTGTCGCGGCCCGCTTCCGGGTCGGGGGCGAGTGAGTCCGCGACGTCCGCTCATCTGCGCGGGCCGCGGGGCCGGATCCGGACGATGCGCAACTGGGTCCAGTGGGCTCAAAGTCCGAGGAGAGCCGCCACCCTCCTATACATCTCGGCTTCGGAGCGAGTGTCTACTGTCGTTAGCCCCGCCGCCAGCAGTTCGTTGGTCGTGACGAGTCGGAACAGTAGGGCCCGTGCCACGGCTGTGACCGATACCCCCACATCTGCAAGGACTGACGATGGAGCGCCGTGCCAGCACAGGGCGTCGGCTATCACTACCCCTTCGGCGTACTCGGGCGGTCGCCAGTACGGCGAGATGTCGATGACGGCTGGTGGAGCGCCAGGAGCGAAGAGCACGTTCCCCGTGAGATCGCAATGAACGACCTGCGAGGGCCCCAGCGAATGGGATGCGTCTTGTAGCGAACGTGCAATGGCAGAAAGGCGCGGAGGCAGATTGGAGACCGCGTCCCCCCAAGCCACACGGTCGGCGATCGCCCATGGGTCCGTCCGGTTCAAAAGGCAGTCAGGGCGGAGCCACGTCCGAACCATCCGATGGAAGGCCCGCCCGGCTTCGATAACGCTGGGCCAAGTAGACGGCTGGGCGAGATCTGGGTGAGAGCCGTTGACCCACCGCGTGGCCGTCCACCCGTCACACACCCAGTTGCCGTCTCGTGCGGCGACCGGCGCAGAGATGCGAACGCCGTCTGAAGGCAGACTGCTCAGCTGGTTGGCGAGCCACTCATGGACCGGACCGCCACCCGGCTTCAGGACGAGGTCACCCGCCCGCCATGACGTGCCCTGTCCACCAGCCAGAGGAAGCGCCGACTCCACACCGAAGGCACGCAGCACTTTCGTTGGAGGCACCGGCCCGTTCATGTTCGCACCGTACAGAGCAGGACGCAGCGGGTTTTGCGCGTGTTGATCTCGGTCACGCCGGAGGGCGTGGTCAGAAGTGGGGTGGGTCGCCTGGTGGGGGTGGTGGCCGGTGACCGGTGACGTCGAGGGTGCCGGTGTGGTCGCGGAGGAACTGGTAGCCGTGGGGGCTGGTCCACAGGAAGGTGCCGGGTTCGAGGGTGGTGTAGGTCCAGGTCGAATGCGTTTTCAGGCGGTGGTGGCGTCGGCACAGGGGTGCGATGTTGCACGGAGCAGGTGGTGCCGCCCTGGTGGTGGGGGATGCAGTGCTCGGAGTCGGTACGACGGGCTGGTCGGGTGCACCAGGGGAACACGCAGGTGTGGCGAGTTCTCAGGTAGTGACGCAACACCCTTATTGAGGAGTTGCGATGAGGAAGTTCACCAAGCCCGATCTGCCGCGTGAGCACGAGCGCCGGTTCTGGCAGGGGATCCGGGCCGGTCTGAGTGTCGACGAGGCGGCGGAGTCGGCCGGCGCGTCTTGGAGCTGGGGGCGGAGGCTGTTCGTCAAGGCTGGCGGGGTGAACCCCCTTGAAGACCACCGAGCCCGTTGGTCGGCGCTATCTCCGGTTCGAGGAACGCGAGGAGATCATGCGGCTGCAGGCCAGTGGCCTGGGTGTTCGGGCTATTGCCCGCGAGATCGGGCGTCATCCGTCCACGGTCAGCCGTGAGCTCAAGCGAGCTGTCGGCGTGCGGGGCTATCGGGCGTCGATGGCCCAAACCCATGCCGATCGAGGCCGTCGTGGGCCCCGTAACGCGAAGCTCGCGACCAACCTCCGGTTGCGAAGAGAGGTCCAGGCTCGGCTCGAGCGCCACGACAGCCCGGAGCAGATCGCTGGCAGACTCAAGATCGACTTCCCCGACGAACCGGAGATGTGGGTGTCGGCCGAAACGATCTACCAGTCGCTCTACATCCAGGCCCGCGGCGGTCTGAAGCGTGAGCTCACCGCCTACCTGCGCACGGGCCGTTCGATGCGCAAGCCCCGCCGGACGCCCGGGCATCGTCGAACGCGGATCCCGGACATGGTGATGATCAGCGAACGGCCTCCTGAGATCGAGGACCGGGCCGTTCCCGGGCACTGGGAAGGTGACCTGATCATGGGGTCGAAGGTCTCCGATTCCTCCGTGGGGACGCTGGTCGAGCGAACGACCGGGTTCGTGATGTTGCTCCACCTGCCCGACGGTCACGGCACTCTCGCGGTCCAACAGGCACTGGTCTCCAAGATGCTGACCCTCGATGAGCACCTACGCCGGTCGCTGACCTGGGACCAAGGCCGAGAACTGACCAACCACCGCGAGATCGCCCAGGCAACCGGCCTCGACATCTACTTCTGCGACCCCCACTCGCCCTGGCAGCGCGGCAGCAACGAGAACACCAACGGCCTGCTGCGCCAGTACCTGCCCAAAGGAAGCGATCTGTCCTTCTACGGCCCCGGAATGCTCGACAACATCGCTTCGGAGCTGAACTCACGACCACGCAAACGACACGGCTTCCGCACACCCGCGGAAATGCTCGAGGAGATACTGATCAAGAACGACAAACACCACGGTGTCGCGTGACTACCTAGAATCCGCCTGTGGTCGCGCAGCTCGGTCTGCTCGGCGAGGCGGTCGGGGACCTCGTAGGCGTCGACGTGGATGTGCTCGTTCAGGTCGATCACCGGCTTCACGGTCACCTGGGCATCGGGGTTGGCGCACCAGGTGCGGACCTGCTCGGCGGTGACGCCGGTGCGGGTGTTCTCCACCCGGGCGAGGTCGGTGCCGGCACCGGTGCCGGTGACCGCGGCCTCGGAGAGGTGGACGTAGAGGACCACCTGGCGGGGCTTGGTGGCCTTGCGCGACGATCTGGTCGGGCCCTCGTCATCGGGGTGCAGGTCGAGGGCGAGCTGGTGGCGGGCGAGCTCCCCGGCGGCCATCGCGCGGCGGACGTCCAAGGACTCGGTGCGACCCGGCGGCTTTGAGGGCGTCGGCTCCGCGGGTGAGGGCGGCGTCGAGGTCCAGGGCGTCGGCCAGGTCGAGCTCTCCTTCGAGGTGGGTGGTGCCGTTGAAGGAGACCTGGTCGTGGTGGAAGGACACGTGCCGGCCCTCGGCCGCGTTCTGGGCGTCCTGGGCTGCTTGGTCGGGCATGAACCGGGCGATCGCGTCGGCGACGAGCCGGTCGAGCTGGGCGGGGCCGATCTTGTGCGCGAACGGCGCGACCTGGGCGTCCACGAACCCCGCGGCCTCGGCTGTGAGGCCGAGGGTGGCTTGGGAGATCCGGCGTGCCCGCCACACCGGAACCTCACCGTTCTGCACCCTGGTCCAGTGCCGCCGGAGGCGGTACTTCAGCTCGATCGCGTCGGCGAGGTAGGCGCGTCCGGAGTCGGTGGAGCGGCCGATCGCGAGCGCGAACTCCGCGATGGCGAACTCCGCGACCAGCGGCGCACCCGGCCCGGCCAGGGGGAGGCCGGTGTCACCACCGCCGGAGATCCAGGTCGCCGCGAGGTCGATCGACTCCGGTGGGTGCTGCTCGGCCCAGGTCACCGCGGCGTACAGCACGTCGGCCTCGGCACGATCCGCATCGGCGCGCCGTTTCCGGGCGAACGTGAGCACCGCTGCTGCGGTGTCGAGGTCCGGCCGGGTCGTCGTCATAGGTGCGTGGTCTCGACTATCCGCTCGCTGCGCTCGCTGCTCGACCACCTACGGCTAGCGGCCCTTGAACTCTGGGCGGCGCTTCTCCGAGAAGGCGCGCATTCCCTCGGCGACGTCCTCGGTGCGGAGCAGCAGGGACTGGCCGGCGCGTTCGCGGGCGAAGGCGTCGCCGAGGCTGCCGAGGGTGGCGGCGTTGATCGCCTTCTTGGTGGCGGCGAAGGCCAGCGGTGCTCCGGTCGAGAGGCGACGCACGATCTTCCCCAGGCCCTCGGCGTACTCCTCGTCGGAGAAGACGTGCGAGACGAGGCCGGCGTCGTACGCCTCCCTGGCCGAGATCAGGTCGGAGAGCAGGGCGAGGCGCATCGCCCGGGCGCGGCCGACCGATGCCGAGACCGTGGCGGTCGCGCCGCCATCCGGCATCAGGCCGATCTTGGTGAAGGCAAGCGTCAGCGCAGCGGACTCCGTGGCCACCACCAGGTCGCACGCGAGTGCCACGGACATGCCGACCCCGGCGGCAATCCCGTTGAGTCCGCACACCACCGGCTTGTCGAGGTCGGTGATGCTCCGGACGATGTGGTTGGCAGCGTCGACCGAGCCGGAGTCGTACTTCGTCTGGGCGTCAGCCCCGCCCAGGTCGGCACCCGCGGAGAACGCGCCGCCGGTTCCGGTGAGTACGACGACACGCACGTCATCTCGGGACGTCGCGCCACGGAGCTGTTGGATGGCCTGGAGCACCATCTCGCCCGTGAGCGCGTTGAACTGCTCGGGTCGGTTCAGCGTCAGCCAGAGCGCTCCGCTCTCGAGCCGGACTTCGAGGTCGCTCATGCGGTGCGTTCCTGATCCATGCACCTCATCCAAGACGTTGACAGATTTACTGTCAACGTTGTGTGCACCGATCGGCAGTGCCCGGCTAGTCTCGACGGATGGTTCGTGTACTGGTGATCTCCGACGAGGAGGCCCCCAACCTCAGCGTCGAGACGCTGCGCGACCTCAAACCTCAGCTCGTGCTCTCAGCGGGTGATCTCCCGTGGCACTACCTCGAGTACGTCGCCTCCAGCGTGGACGTGCCGATGGTGTTCGTGCCCGGCAACCACGACCCGGAGATCGACCGTCCGAGGAAGCGCCGCGAGGACCTGTTCACCTCCGACGGGATCCTCCGCGACGGTCCACGCCCGCACGGCGCGACCAACGCCGACGCGCAGGTCGTGGCGGCCGCTGGTCTCCGCATCGCCGGTCTCGGGGGCTGTGTGCGTTACAAGCCGGGACCACACCAGTACACCCAGCGGGAGTACGACGGCCGCGCGCGCCGGCTCCTGCGCCGGGCGAAGAAGGGCGGGCCGGTCGACGTACTGCTCACCCACGCGCCACCGCTCGGGCTCGGTGACGAGGACGACCTGCCACACGAGGGCATCAAGGCGCTGCACTCCGTGCTCGAACGACTCGAGCCGACCTGGCACCTGCACGGCCACATCCACCCCTACGGCCGGCAGCTGCCGGACCGGCAGGTGGGGCCGACGACGATCCGCAACGTCATCCCCTGGAGGATGGTGGACATCGAGCCGAAGTCGCCGGGCCTGGTGGCGCCGGGCTCACGGACCGGAAGACTCTAGACATGGCAAGAGACACGGGGTCCCCTCGAGCGGACGCCGAGATCGACTTCCTCCGGGTGCGGCGGCACCAGACACTCTCCAAGCTGGCGCACTGGATGCGCGCGGACGCGCAGGACGTCCAGGAGACGCTCTCCTTCGACGAGGTCGTCGACGCCCTCGGTCGGCGTGGCGAGCGCTCTCTCGGGCTCCAGGAGATCCCGCTGGACCAGATCGTGGGTTCGGTCGACAAGGTGCGCGACTTCGACCGGCGCTTCCGGCCGACCTCGGACCGCAGCCGCCAGCGCTGGGAGCGGCTCGCGGAGAAGAGCCGCCTCGGCGAGTACCTGCCGCCGATCGACGTCTACAAGCTCGGCAACCTCTACTTCGTGCGCGACGGCCACCACCGGGTCTCGGTCGCACGCGTGCAGGGGGCCGACCAGATGGAGGCCTACGTCACCGAGATCGACACGGTGATCGACACAGAGGGCATCGGCGGCCGCCGGGACCTCGAGGGCAAGAACTGGGGGCTGCGCTTCCTCAAGCGCGTGCCGCTGACCGGGGAGCGCCGGGCCGAGATCAACTGCACCCGCCCCTCGGACTACCACCGGCTCGCCGAGATGGTGGAGGCGTGGGCGTGCCGGCTGATGCACGACGAGGGCGCCTACTTCGACAAGCCGACCATGGCGGAACGATGGTTCGACGAGGAGTACACCCCCGTCGTGGAGCTGATCGACGAGGCCGGCGTACGAGGTCCCGACGAGACCGGGGCGGACGCCTACATCCGAGTCGCCAAGGAGCGCTACCGGCTGATCCGCGAGCACGACTGGAACAGGGACGTGCTCAAGATGGTCGGGGACAAGGGCCGCGCCAAGCGCAAGTGACCAGCCGCGAGTCAGACGCCTCTCAACCACACGGCGGTGTCCGTCGGTAGGCCCTCGTCATCGACAGGTCCGCTCGCAACGAGCACCTCGGCTCCCTCAGGGATCGGGAGGAATTCCCTGCCCAGGTTGGCGATCACGCGCATCGGACCATCCGTCTCGGTGGTGACGTCGAAGGCCAGCACGTCCTCCCCGAGGTCCACCCAGGTGAGGACTCCGCGGCCGGGACGCAGCTCGCGCCGCAGCCCGAGCAGGGTGCGGTAGAGCTCGAGGGTCGAACCGTCGACCCCGGTCTGGCGGTCCACCGCGAGCTCGCCGTACACAGCGGGCTGCGGCAGCCAGGAGTTCTCCGACGGCCCGAAGCCGTGCGACGGCGCCTCGCCCTCCCATGGGATCGGGACACGGCAGCCGTCACGTCCGCGCGAGGTGTGCCCCGACTTCGGCCAGGTGGGGTCCTGGCGCACCTCGTCGGGCAGCTCGGTCGCCTCGGGCAGCCCGAGCTCCTCGCCCTGGTAGAGGTACGACGAGCCCGGCAGCGCGAGCATGACCGTGGTCGCGGCCCGTGCCCTCCGCAGTCCGACCTCGGCATCGGGCTGCGGGTCGTCCCCGCCGATGCCGCCGAGCGGGAACGCCCCTCGCCTCTGCGGGAAGCCGAGCCGGGACGCGTGCCGCACCACGTCGTGGTTGGACAGCACCCAGGTCTGCGGAGAGCCGTAGGGCTGCACCGCCTCGAGGGACGCCTGGATGACCAGCTGCAGGTCCGGGGCGAGCCACGGGCTCATCAGGAAACCGAAGTTGAAGGACTGGTGCAGCTCGTCGGGACGCACGTAGAGGGCGAGCGCGTCCGACGGTTTCACCCAGGCCTCGGCGCACAGGATGCGGTCGGCGTCCTCACCGTCGCGAGCATAGGAGTCGGTGACCTTGCGCCAGCGGCGGTAGATGTCGTGCACTCCGGGCTGGTCCCACATGGGCAGCTCGGAGGTGCGGTCGACGCTCATCTCGTGACTCACCGGGGCGTCGGGCAGCCCTTCGACCTTGACCAGCCCGTGTGCGACGTCGATCCGGAACCCGTCGGCTCCGCGGTCCAGCCAGAAGCGCAGCACCGACTCCATCTCGTCGCCGACGACCGGATTGGTCCAGTCGAAGTCGGGCTGGGTGACGTCGAAGAGGTGGAGGTACCACTGGCCCGGGGTTCCGTCGGCATCGGTCACGCGCGTCCATGCCGGCCCGCCGAAGTTGCTCGTCCAGTTGTTGGGCGGCTGCTCGCCGTTCTCGCCCTGGCCATCCCGGAAGACGTAGCGCGCCCGTGCGGCACTTCCCGGCTCGGAGGCAAGCGCCTCCTGGAACCACTGGTGCTCGCTCGAGGAGTGGTTGGGGACGATGTCGACCATCACGCGCAGCCCCAGCTCGTGGGCGCGCTCGATCAGTGTGTCCGCGTCCTGGAGGGTGCCGAACCGAGGGTCCACGTCGCAGTAGTCCGCCACGTCGTAGCCGCCGTCGTTCTGGGGCGAGGTGTAGAAGGGCGAGAGCCAGACGGCGTCCACGCCCAGCTCGGCGAGGTGGGGAAGCCTCGCCGTGATCCCCGGCAGGTCACCCATGCCGTCGCCGTCGGAGTCCGCCCAGGAGCGCGGGTAGATCTGGTAGATGACGGCATCTCGCCACCACTGTTGCTGGGTCATCGTCCCCACTTCTCGGCAAGCTTCGTGATCACCGTCAGGCTACGGGTGGTGGCAACGCCGAGAAGACGCTCCACCTCGGCATTGCTCGTGGAGGCCTCGTGGTAGTGCTTCGCGAGCATCAGGTGCACCGCCCTCTTGCCGACCCTCACCTCTTCACCCGGCTCCGACCTGTCCTCGAGCTTCTTCGCCTGTGCGGCCGCTGGTGGATCGACGAGCAGGGTCAGGTGGTGGCCCAGGATCTCGTTGCCCTTGCTGGTGAATTCCTCGGCGAACGCCACCGCCTCGTCGTACATCTCGCTCAGCTCGGCCGGCGTCATCAGCACCACGGGTACGGCGAAACCACGGTCCTCGAGCATCGCCTTCTCCAGGGCGGCTGTCACCTTGGCGCGCGACCGCATGCTCGTGCGGACGAGGGCGTTGCCGGTCTGGATGTGGGTGGCCACCTCCTCGAAGCCGGCGTCGGAGAGCGCTTCGCGGAGCTCCGCCATCGGGTACTTCCGCTTGCCCACGTTGACTGCACGGAGGAACGCGATGAAGGTCGGCATGGCGCCAGTGTTGCGTGATCGGCATGCTGGGGTCCATGACCGTCCGCCCTTACGCCGTGGGCGACCTGGAGCGCATCGGGTGGATCCACTCCCGCAGCCGCCAGACGGCGTACGCCGACCTGGCCGAGCAGCAGGGCCGTGGTCGGCTTCGTCTCCCTGCTCGAGACCGACGAGGGCACCGAGCGGGCGCGCAGGTTCTACGTCCAGACCGGCTGGCAACTTGTCTGGTTCGCCGGCACGCACGACGTCGGCGGGGCGCAGGTCGGGATCGTGCGTTACGAGCTGGCTCTCTAGGAGTTGGAGAACACCGCGCTCCCGCCGTCCGGCCCCTCCGTGTCCGGGCCTCGGCCGGCCCAGGTCCACGCGTACGCCGGGTCCTCGACCGCGATGCCGGCCTCGCCCAGCTCGAGCGGCCGGAACGTGTCGACCATGACGGCGAGCTCATCGAAGAACTCCACCCCGATCGACGCCTCGATGGCGGAGGGTTGCGGGCCATGGGCATGGCCACCCGGGTGGATGGAGATCGAGCCGATGTTGATCCCTGATCCCTTGCGGGCCTCGTAGTCCCCGCCGACGTAGAACATCACCTCGTCGGAGTCCACGTTCGAGTGGTAGTAGGGCACCGGGATCGACTGTTCGTGGTAGTCCACCTTGCGCGGGCAGAAGTTGCAGACGACGAAGTTGTATCCCTCGAAGACCTGGTGCACCGGTGGTGGCTGGTGGATCTTGCCGGTGATCGGCATGAAGTCCTCGACGTTGAACGTGTAGGGGTAGAGGCACCCGTCCCAGCCGACGACGTCTAGCGGGTGCGTCGCATAGGTCACCCGGGAACCGACCAGGCCCGACGGTCCGTTGCCGCGGTGCTTGACCAGCACCTCCACGTCGGTACCGGTCTCCACGAGTGGCTCGGTGGGACCGTGCAGGTCGCGTTCGCAGTACGGCGCGTGCTCGAGGAGCTGCCCGTAGCGGGAGAGGTAGCGCTTCGGCGGGGCGATGTGGCTGTTGGCCTCGATCGCGTAGAGCCGTGAGACCTCACCGTCCACATCCGAGGGAACCCAGCGGTGCGTGGTCGCCCTGGGGATCACGACGTAGTCGCCGGTCCGGTAGGTCAGCACCCCGAAGGCCGTCTCGACGGTCCCGCTCCCGTCCTCGACGTACACGCACTCGTCGCCGACCGCGTTGCGGTAGTAGGGGCTCGGGCCGTCCGTGACCGCATAGCTGATCCGGACGTCGCCGTTGCCCATCACCAGCCGCCGCCCGGTCACCGCGTCGCCGCCCGCCGGAAGGTCGTGCAGCTTGAGGTGCCGCGGTTTGAGCGGATGGTTGGCCACCGTCGCCAGGTCCGGCAGCTCCCAGACCTGGCTGTCGACCACGGCCGACGGGACCCCCGAGTGGTAGAGCAGCGAGGAATCGGAGGAGAAGCCCTCCTCCCCCATCAGCTCCTCGTAGCGGAGCTGGCCCTGCTCATCGCGGAACGCGGTGTGCCTGGTTCGGGGGACGGCGCCCACAGATCGGTAGTAAGCCACTCCGCCACCCTGCCCTTCGGTGATCTAGCGTGGCAACTGTGACGCACCCAAGCGACTCCCCGGCGACTCTCCCGGACTTCTTGCGGGCCTTCGTCGACGACGCCGCGATCTTCCCGCCCGCAGGCACCGACCTCGACCAGGCGATGCAGGACCACTACGCCCACCGCTCGAGCGAGTACGCCGGGCTGGTCGGTGGGTTCGTGGTCAGTGACGTCAAGGTGGCCGACCTGGCCAACGCGGTGGTCGATCCGCTCGCGGTCAACCTCGTCGTGACTGGCGGGGCCGGGGCGATCGAGCCGGCAGTCACCTGGGCGACGCGGGCCGAGGGCGTGGAGCTGCGTGCCGTGGAGTTCGCGCTGCGCGACGAGGAGGACCTCGCACACAACGCCCTCAGGCTGGTCCATGTCGTCGACTCCCTCGAGGACGTGCTCGATGACGTGACCGTGTTCGCGGAGCCCCCGATGCTGCGCAGTGCCCCGTCACACGGCTGGCTCGCCGCCCTGGACGAGCTGGCGGCCCGGGAGATCGCGCTGAAGTTCCGCACCGGTGGACTCTCGGCGGACCTGTTCCCCGGATCGGCCGAGCTGGCTACCTGCATCGAGGCGGCGCTGGACAGGGAGCTGCCGTTCAAGTGCACCGCCGGGCTGCACCACGCTGTGCGCAACCGGGACCACGACACCGGGTTCGAGCACCACGGTTTCCTCAACGTGCTGCTCGCGACGCGCGCCTCGCTGGACGGTGCCGGTCCCGGGGACGTCGCCCGAGTGCTCGACGACACCGACGGCCAAGGGCTGGCGTCACGGCTGTCGACCGACCCCGACGAGGCGGCGCGCACGCGCAGGTGGTTCACCTCGTTCGGCTCGTGCAGCGTGCTCGAAGCCCACGAGGACCTGGTGGAGCTGGGCCTGATGGGGACGACAGCGTGACCGGCTTCGACAGGGAGAGCCAGCGGTGGGAGTCCGACCGGGGCAGGGAGCTCAACCAGGGGTCCTGGGTGGAGGGTGCGGCAGGGTCGGGGTACGACGCGGACAACCTGCCCTACGGAGTGTTCTCCGTCGGCGACTCCCCACCGCGGGTCGGCACGCGCATCGGCGACCAGGTCCTCGACCTGACAGCGGCGCTCGGCGACTCGACCTTCGACCGCCCGCACCTGAATGCGTTCATGGCGATGGGCACCGGCGCGTGGAGAGTCACCCGCCGGCGGCTGATCGCGCTGCTCACCGACCCGGAGCACACCGAGGAGATCAGCCCGCACCTCCATCCCCTCGTCGACGTCACCATGCACCGCCCCTTCGAGGTCGCCGACTACGTCGACTTCTACTGCTCGATCCAGCACGCGACCAACGTAGGCAGGATCTTCCGACCCGACGGTGAGGCGCTGCTGCCCAACTGGCGGCACCTGCCGGTCGGCTATCACGGGCGCGCGGGCACGGTCGTGGTCTCCGGCACCGACGTACGACGACCCAGCGGTCAGCGCAAGGCGCCAGACGAGCCGGCTCCGGTCTATGGGCCCACACTCCGTCTCGACATCGAGGCCGAGCTCGGGTTCGTGGTCGGTATCTCGACGCACCTGGGCGAGCAGGTTCCGACCGCCGCGTTCGATGACCACGTCTTCGGCGTGACCCCGCTCAACGACTGGTCGGCCCGCGACATCCAGGCATGGGAGTACGTCCCCCTCGGCCCGTTCCTCGGCAAGTCGTTCGCCACCTCGATCAGCGCGTGGATCACCCCGCTGGAGGCACTCGAGGACGCCCGCACCGACCTGCCGGGCCAGGATCCCGCACCGTTGGAGTACCTGAAGGTCGACGGGCCCGCCGGCTACGACATCGACTTCGAGGTGGAGCTCAACGGCGAGGTGGTGAGCCGCCCGCCGTACGCGTCGATGTACTGGTCCCCCGCGCAGATGCTCGCCCACATGACCGTGAACGGCGCCTCCCTGCGCACCGGGGACCTGTTCGCCAGCGGCACGATCAGCGGCGACGAGCCCGGCCAGCGAGGGTCGTTCCTCGAGCTGAGCTGGGGTGGCCAGGAGCCCTTCGGCGAGGACAAGCGCACCTTCCTCGACGATGGCGACACGGTGACGCTGCGCGCGACCGCGCCGGGTGACCTCGGGGGCCGGATCGCCCTCGGCGAGGTGACCGGAACCGTGGTGCCGGGCACTGCCTAGCCGAGCAGCAGCGAGCCCCGCCAGACCTTCTCCTGGCTCTTCGGCAACAGGTCGTTCTCCCGCAGGAAGGCGAGCGGCTTCTCCCCCATCCACTGCATGGTCTCCCGGTAGTGCGGGTTGCCGAGTGCCGCACGGCGGCCCTCGCTCGGGTCGATGCCCACGCAGCGGTAGACCTCGGGGTTGACGAGCGCGCGGGCCACGATGAAGCAGGTCTGGGCGGTCACCGTCTGGTGCCAGATCAGCTGCCGACGGGAGAGACCCGCCATCTGGTCCTTGATCTCCTCGCGGGCGAACGTCATGTGGCGCGCCTCCTCGAGGACGTGGATGCGCGCCACCATGCGGGTCACCGGCTGGACGCGCTCGTCCTTCATCAGGTCGCGCTGCCAGGTGTCGAGCAGCTCCTCGGCGACCAGGATCGACGCATAGGCGCTCGGCCCCCGCACGACGGTGTTGAACAGCCGGCCGATGCGGTGGATCTTCGGTGGCGGCCCGTACGCCGGGACGCCGAAGTGTGCGATCGACTTGCCGAACATCGTCGAGTGGCGGCACTCGTCGGCGACCTCCGTGAGGGCGTAGTGCATGTGCGCGCCCGTCGGGTCGTCGTCGTACAGGTCGCGCAGCATCATCTGCATCAGCAGGATCTCGAACCAGAGCCCGACGCTGGCGATCGAGGCGACCTCGTGCTTGGACAGCTCGATCCGTTGCTCCTCGGTCAGCCCGTCCCACAGTTCGGTGCCATAGAGCGACATCCGCTCCGGCTGCATCCCCCACTTGTCGGCCGGGATCGGCGCACTCCAGTCGATGTCGACCTCGGGGTCGTAGGACTGCTTCGCCGATGACCTCAGCAACCGTTCGGCGACCGAACCCGACGCGGTGACTGGCTCGAGACGTTGCGCGGCGGTCATGTGGCCTCCTGAATCGCAGTAACCGTTACTTGTAGTAACGCCTATCGGCTACTCTGGGCCACATGCCACGCATCGTCAAGGACCCCGACGGACGGAGCTCACGCTGGGACGACCATCGGGAGTCCCGGCGCGCCGAGCTGGTGGCGGCCGCCGTCGCTGCCATCGACGAGCACGGCCCCTCGGCCGGCATTGCCGAGATCGCCGCGTCAGCCGGGGTCAGCAAACCGGTGCTCTACCGCTACTTCGCCGACAAGGACGACCTCTACCGCGCCGTCGGCGCCTGGGGCGCCAACGCCGTGCTCGACGCTCTGCTACCCGTGCTGGTCAGCGACCGCCCGATCCGGGAACGCGTCGAGAAGGGCTGCGACGCCTACCTCGCGCTGATCTCCGGCCACCCGCACGTGTTCTTCCTGCTCGTCGAGCACCCCACCAACGAGGACCCGCTCGCCGACGGCAAGGAGATGGTCGCAGCGGCGATCTCGCGCACGCTGGGTGACGCCCTCCGCGAGCTCGGGGTGGACTCCGCCGGCGCCGAACCCTGGGCGCACGGGCTCGTCGGTCTCGGGCTCTCCACCGGCGAGTGGTGGCTACGCCGCCGCACGATGAGCCGGGCCGCCGTCTCGCGCTACCTGAGCTCGTTCATCTGGAACGCCTTCGAGGGCATCGCCAACGAGAACGGCGTCCGCATCGACAGCCAGGGGCGGCTGCGCCTCGTGGGCGGGAAGGGCAAGTGATGCAGGAGACCCACGAGCCCGAGGAGCAGTACGACGGGCCGGCCCGGGTCGGGCAGGTCGAGGTGGAGGTCCGGCTCCGGGGGCACTTCCAGCCGATCGACGGCAGGTTCCACTGGTGGGGCCGGATCGCCACCGACCCCGCGCTGGCGCAGCACGCCTCCGGGTCGACGGTCACCCTCGAGACCCCGCACGGCGCCGCGCAGGGACGCCTGTCCGACGTCGACCCGTGGGGCCGGTTCCGGATCAGCGGGACCGGCAAGCCGCCCTTCTGAAGAGTCAGAGGTTGCCGCGCGCGTCCTGCTCGCGCTCGATGGCCTCGAACAGCGCCTTGAAGTTGCCCTTGCCGAAGCCGAGCGAGCCGTGCCGCTCGATCAGCTCGAAGAACACGGTGGGGCGGTCACCGAGCGGCTTGGTGAAGATCTGCAGCAGGTAACCGTCCTCGTCACGGTCGACCAGGATCCCCCGCTTCTGCAGCTCCTCGATGGGTGCGCGCACATTGCCGATGCGCGCGCGCAGCTCGGGGTCCTCGTAGTAGGAGTCCGGCGTGTTCAGGAACTCCACGCCATTGGCTCGCAGCGCGTCGACCGAGCCGAGGATGTCGTTGGTCGCGACGGCGAGGTGCTGGGCACCGGCGCCGCGGTAGAACTCGAGGTACTCGTCGATCTGCGACTTCTTCTTCGCGATCGCGGGCTCGTTGAGCGGGAACTTCACCCGGTGGTTGCCGCTCGCGACGACCTTGCTCATCAGCGCCGAGTAGTCGGTAGCGATGTCGTCGCCGATGAACTCCGCCATGTTCGTGAAGCCCATGACCTTGTTGTAGAACTCCACCCACTCGTCCATCTGACCGAGCTCGACGTTGCCGACGATGTGGTCCAGCGCCTGGAACAGCCGCTTGGGCTCGCCTTCGCGCTTGACCCAGGTCGACTCCGCGGCGACGTAGCCCGGGAGGTACGGGCCGTCGTACCGTGAACGGTCGACCAGCGTGTGCCGGGTCTCGCCGTACGTCGCGATCGCAGCGATCCGGATGGTGCCGTGCTCGTCGGTGATGTCCTCCGCCTCGCGTACGACGCGCGCGCCGGCCTTGCGGGCCTGGGCGATGCAGCGATCGACATCGGGGACCTCGAGGGCGATGTCCGCGACTCCGTCACCGTGACGACGATGGTGGTCGGCCAGCTCGCTGTCCGGGTCCACCGCACCGTTGATCACGAACCGGATCGAGCCCGAGCGCAGCACGAAGGACTTGTGGTCGCGGTTGCCGTGCTCCGGACCGGAGTAGGCGACCAGCTCCATGCCCCATGCGGACTGGTAGTAGTGCGCGGTCTGGGTCGCGTTGCCGACCACGAACACGATCGCGTCCCAGCCGGTGACGGGAAAGACATCCGTCTCCGCGTCGTACTCCACCAGGCCGACCAGCTGCTTGAGCTGCTCGAGGGTCAGGTCGGCGCGGATCTCTTCCGGGGTCAGTGCACTCATGGGCCAAGGATCGCCGTGGGAGACAATATGCGCAACGCAGCCGTGACAGACTGGACAACCTGTCCACTCGAGGAGCTTCGCATGGATCAACTCGACCGCACCCTGATCGAACTCTTCGCAGCCGAGCCCCGCGTCGGCGTGCTCGAGGCATCCCGACGACTCGGGGTGGCCAGAGGCACCGTCCAGGCCAGGCTCGACCGGCTACAGCGGACGGGGGTCGTCTCCGGCTGGGGTCCGCAGCTCGACCCGGCGGCCCTGGACCACCCGGTCACCGCGTTCCTCACCCTGGAGATCCGCCAGGCCGGCGCGGGCGGTCACGACGCCGTGGGCCAGCACGTCGCGGGGATCCCCGAGGTGCTCGAGGCGTGCACCATCACCGGCCCTGGCGACATGTGGTGTCGCGTCGTCGCGCGCTCCAACACCGATCTGCAGCGGGTCATCGACAGGGTTCTCGCCCACGACTCGATCGTCAGGTGCTCGACAGTGATCGCCCTGGCGACGCAGGTCCCGCACCGGGTGCTGCCGCTGCTCGGGACCGTCGTCTCGTCCTGACTGGCTGCCGCCAACAGGTGGTCGAGCAGCGAGCGAAGCGAGCGGCTAGTCGAGACCACTCTCCGTGAGCCGGACATGGGCCAGAATCTGCGTATGATCCTGCACGAGTTCCCTCGTCACCTGTTGACCTTCGGCCCCAGCCCGGTGCATCCGCTGGCACGGCTCACAGCCCATCTGGGAGGGGCGTCGGTGTGGGCCAAGCGCGAGGACTGCAACTCGGGGCTGGCCTTCGGTGGCAACAAGACCCGCAAGCTGGAGTACATCGTCCCCGACGTGATCGCACAGGGCGCCGACACGCTCGTGTCGATCGGCGGCTACCAGTCCAACCACACGCGGCAGGTAGCGGCAGTCGCTGCGCACCTCGGACTGAAGTGCCGCCTCGTCCAGGAGAAGTGGGTGGACTGGGACGACCCGGTCAACGACAAGGTCGGCAACATCCTGCTCTCGCGGATCATGGGAGCCGACGTACGCCTGGACGCGAGCGGCTTCGACATCGGCATCCGGCAGTCCTGGGAGGAGGCGATCGCCGAGGTCGAGGCGTCCGGCGGCAAGCCGTACGCCATCCCTGCGGGAGCCTCCGAGCACCCCCTCGGTGGGCTCGGGTTCGCCAACTGGGCCTTCGAGGTCGCCGAGCAGGAGCAGCAGCTGGGAGTCTTCTTCGACACGATCGTCGTCTGCACGGTGACCGGTTCGACGCACGCCGGCATGATCGCCGGCTTCGCAGCGCTCGAGGACCTGACCGGACGACCTCGACGCGTACTCGGCATCGATGCCTCGGCAACGCTGGAGAAGACCGTGGACCAGGTCACCCGCATCGCGAGCAACACCGCCGCCCTGATCGAGCTCGGCCGCAACCTCCGCGACGACGAGATCACCGTGCTCGCGGGCTGGGCCGGGGACCTCTACGGCATCCCGGTCGAGTCGACGATCGAGGCCATCCGGCTGAGCGGCCGTCTCGAGGGGATGATCATCGACCCCGTCTACGAAGGGAAGTCGATGGCCGGCCTGGTCGACCTGGTGACGAGCCGTGAGATCCCGGCGGACTCCACGGTGCTCTACGCCCACCTCGGCGGCCAGCCTGCGTTGAACGCCTACTCCGGCATCTTCGACTGATCTCGACGCGTACCAGGTGGTCGAGCAGCGAGCGTCTCGAAGTCACGGGGCCGCAACCTGGCTAGGTGGTCGAGCAGCGAGCGAAGCGAGCGGACCGTCGAGACCACTGGGCCGCACCCAACTAGGTGGTCGAGCAGCGAGCGAAGCGAGTTTCTCGAAACCACTGGGCCGGAACAAACTAGGTGGTCGAGCAGCGAGCGAAGCGAGCGGATAGTCGAGACCACACACCGCGACCAAGAAGTCGAACTTCAGAAAAGGTAGAGATTTCCCTGCCACAGCGGGCGAATCCGAGCAGAAACTGTCAGTGCCCGGTGCTTGGATTGTTCCATGACAGCGGCACTGGCAGACCCCACGGAGCTCTCCGAGAGCGGGCTCCTCGACCAGGTCGATGTCCTGCGCCAACACCAGCTCGAGACCGGCGTGCAGCTGCTCCGGCTGGTCGCCGAGTTCGCCCGCCAGCACGGCGAAGGCACCGTCGACCCGGTCCAGGCCAAGCGCCCGGGCCGTGAGCGCGCGGTGCAGCTCGGTGGTGAGGGCACCCCGCTGGTCGCCGAGTTCGCACCCAGCCGTCCTCGCCGCCCGCATGGGTCTGTCCGCCTGGGCCGGGACCCGCCTGGTCGCCGAGGTCCTCGACCTGCAATACCGCCTCCCGGCGCACTGGGCGCGGGTGCAGGCCCTCGAGGTCTCCGAGGGTCACGCCCGCCACGTGGCCCGCAAGACCCGCCACCTCACCAAGGACGAGGCCGCCTACGTCGATGCCCGCATCGCACCCTCCGCGGACGGGAGGGTGTCCTGGTCCCGGTTCGAGACGCTGGTCGAGGCCGCCATCGTCGCCGCCGACCCCGACGCCGCCGCCGCCCGGGAAGAAGCAGCCGCACGGGAGGTCTTCGCCAAGACCACCAGGTCCACCGAAAACGGGATGCGCGGGTTCTACATCCGCGGCGACTTCGGCACCATCGCAAGGATCGATGCCACCGTCGCCTACCTCGCCCGAGCACTCCTGGCGATGGGCGACACTTCCACCCTGGACCAGCGCCGCGTCAAAGCAGTACTGATCATGGCCAACCCCACCCAGGCCGTGAAGATCCTGCACGCCTATGCCGCCTGGCACCGCCGAAACACCACCGAGAACAGCACCGAGAGCACCCCCGGTGAGGACGCCCCCACCGACGAGGCGTCCGTGCCCACCCCGGAACGGTTCGACCCCACCGCAGCCGCCGACCTGCTCGACGAGACCAAGCTGCTGCCCACGGTGTGGCTCTTCGCCCACCTCGCCGACGACAGCCCCGTGGCCCGGGTCGAAGGCGCCGAACCCGTCACCACCGAGTGGGTCCGCCGCCACTTGGGTGAGCGGTGTCGGTTCAAGATCACCCCGGTCCTGGACCCGCTCGACCAGGTCCCGGTCGACGCCTACGAGATCCCGCACCGACATCGACAAGCCACCCACCTGCTCACGCCCGCCGATGTCTTCCCGTTCGCGGCCAGCACCACCCGCGACATGCAGATCGACCACACCATCCCCTGGACCGACGAACGTGCAGCGGCAGGTGAGAAGCAGTCACGGATCGGGAACTACGGACCGATGACCGGGTTCCACCACCGGATCAAGACCCACGGCCGATGGGAAGTGCGACAACCCTTCCCCGGCGTCTACCTATGGCGCGACCCCTACGGAGTGACGTACCTCGTCGACCACACCGGCACCCGCCGCCTCCCCCGAACCTCACCGCCCACGAGCTCACGGCTCGAAGCACGCTTCATCGACCTCGCACTCGCCAGCTAGCCGAAAGCGGTCGAGCCAACATCCGCACAGCAACGGAAGTAGACGTCCTCTCATGCCGAGATGAGGGCGTTCGCATCTCGCGCTAGAGAGACTGCCTGGCGCTCAGGTTCCGCTCCACGTCGCTTGGCTCCAGGTCGTAGCCGGTCGCGAGGCCCCCCGACCAGTTGAGACCAACAAGGAGGCCATCCTTGCCGAGGCCAGGAAGCCATCGCGCACGCCATTCGGTTAGAGGCAGGGCAACGACCTCGAACCCTCGGTATGCCTCGACGTTGGCAACTATCCGTTCCGCTCGACTCTTGGCGGACCAGAAGGGCATAACTCGTTTGCCATCGGATGGTGGGGCCGGAAAGCCCTCGTCGTCTCGGATCGCCCAGACCTCGTCTCGCTTGAGAACTTCCTTGTAGAACGCGTCGGCATGAGCGGCACTGACTGACATTCACCCATGATGCCGTGTCCGCCGAGGCTCCGCAGGAGCATCCGGTCTGCCGCTGTTGGGGCGGACCTGCTCGGTGAGGCCCACGGTGCGTATGCCGGTCGTGCCTTCGAGTGTTTGTCACCCGTACTCGTCTGCATCGATATAGGCGCCCATGGATACGAGGAGTCCAAGCTGTTCGCGCTCAAGCTGCCATCCCAGTAGTTGGTGTTGGCCGGGCAGCTTCTCCAATACGTGACCGTCGTCCGTGGTGATGGGGTCATCGAAGAACTCCTCTTCGCCGTCCTCATCGTTGAAGTATCGGACTATCTGGAGGTGCGCGGTCACGACCTCGGTGTCAACGAGAGCGCGCACGCGATCTGCGACTGGGGCGATGCGATCGAGCACCTCTGGAACTTGTTCGTCCAGCCGGAGGCCGGGCGTCTCGCAGGTGATCTGCCACCAGTGGCGCCCAGGCCGAGGCGGGTGGCGCTGTCGCTCCCGCGCACCGCCGCCTCGTCGGGTTCCATGCCAAGGTGAATGGCGATTTCAGCAGCAGTCGTCTCCCTGCTGGTCAGGGCGAAGTAGACGTACTGACTCATCCGCATGCATTGAGTATCGCAAAGCGGCTCTCACCGAACGCCCGCATCTGCCGCGACCGCGTCTCCATGCGCAACTGCCGTAGAGCCGAGCGAGCACGCCGGGATCAGGGCAGTCGATCACGATCAACGGCAAGCGAGCATGGCCATGCCACAAACGGTATCGAGGCCTGCGTCAGGCGACGTGCTGTGTCCAACGCCCTTGCCAACGTTCTTGGGCCATCGACTCTTGCGCTCAGCCTGACGCGACGCGCTACTTGCTCGTAGTGCGAGAGCTCGCGCCCACATGAGAACCCGGTGTGCGTAGGCGAGGCTGGGGTGCGGCACTATTGCGCGCGTACTTCACGGCGGCAGCGCAGATTTCACTGGGACGTCGCACATATAGGCGCAGAGTCCCCAGGGGCGTCCTTTGCAGCAGCCGTCGCCGCGATTATTGGCGGATTGGTCACCGCGACCCTCGTCCTCGCATTCATGCTCTTGCAGGCGTCGGCGATGTGGGCGGCCCTTGCTGCCCTCGCAACGTCCGCATCTGCCGCAGATAGCGTGCGCTGCGGCCAACCGGACATGCCGCATAGTGTGCGCGGGAGCGCGCGCGGATCTGGCCCCCGATCCGCGCGGTCACACCGAGTCCGCGTGGCATAGGCCAGTGGCTCGTCTGGCTGTGCCTGCCTCCCGCGCGGGCGTACCGTTCGGCGCAGGGACCGGTCCGACGGCGATGCGTGGGTCGGATCGCCACCGGGACGTCATGAGCGGTGTCAGGACGAATCTCAGAGAATCGCGTCAAGCTCGATGGCTTGTCGCGGCGTTGACCTGCGCAGCGATCGCCCTCGCCGGGTGCGGCGCTGGGGACAGCAATGATGATGGCGATGCGGCCGTCACGACGACGAGCCCGAGCAAGACGGCTACGGGCGGCGAGGCGGAACCGATCCTGATCAAGACACGGACGAACATCCCAGCGGGCAAAATCCTTGACGGGTCCGCTATCGGGGACTCGCCCTTCTGCCCCGGCGGAACGCTCATCGACCAGCACGGGACTCCCGAGATTGGGCTGGTGGACAGGACGATTACGTGCCTCGACGGCACGCTGAGGATGGGCTTCGACCCCCAGGTGCCTGTGGGTGACACGCAAAGTGGCCCGTGGAGAATCATCAGCGGCACCGGCGCCTACGAGGGATGGGAAGGTAAGGGTGAGATGCGGATGAGGTACGACCCCAGCGACGACCGCGAGCACCCCACAAGAGGTCGCGAGAGGTACACGGGGACTGTCACGCACTAGGTGCATTCCTGGCGTGCCGGTTGCCGTCGACCAAGCTCGGCTGAACGCCTGCGGTCCCCCAAAGCCGACGCTCTCGAAACACACTCATCTGCCGTGATCCCCGCTCCCGTACCGGAGCCTGCATGGCGCGCCCAGCCTCAGGACAGCGGCGTGCGGTGCCCTTCGGAGAGCACGCGGTGCACCATCGGTGCGAAGAACTCGAGGGGTTCCCACTCGTAGTCGGGGTCGAAGGAGTTCTGGTCGTAGTTGGCGCAGAAGTCCACTGTGGCCTGGTAGTGCGGGTGGTCCCGCCAACGGTCGCGAGCGTTCGGGTCCTGCCCCTGGTGGTGGAAGTAGTAGACGCCCTGGAAGACGCCGTGATGCTTGACGAGCCAGTAGTTCTTCTCGCTCACGTAGGGGCGGAGCATGGCCGCCGCAACCTCGGAGTGATTGGCGGGAGCCAGGTAGTCGCCGATGTCGTGGAGCAGAGCGCAGATGACTGTCTCCTCGTCCTCACCGGCGCGGTGAGCACGAGTGGCCGCCTGGAGGCAGTGCTCGAGTCGGGTGATGCGGTAGCCGGAGGACTCGTCCATGGTCTTCAGCCAGCCAAGCACCCGGTCGGAGAAGGTCTTGATCTCCTCGGCCTCAATGCGGGCCAGGAGGGCGTAGTCCTCAGCCGTGCCGTCTGCCATCTGGGTGAAGCTGACTGTCTCGCTCATGCCCCCGATCCTCCCAGCCCTTGCTAGCCCCTCGCGGCCCACTCACGCAGCTTGTCGATCCGCTTCGTGAGCTGGTCGGCATTGGCAGCGGCGGCAGCCGGACCGCCACACTGCTTGCGCAGGGCGGCATGGGTGATGCCGTGCGGCTGGCCGGTGCGGTGGTACCACGCGGCGACGAGACCGTTGAGCTCTCGGCGCATCACAGCTAGGTGTTCGTGGGTGGCGAGCTCGCGGTGCCGCTCCGGCTCCGCTCCAGGTGTACGACGACGGGCCCGCTCGCTCTGCCGGTGGCGGAGCAGGTCGCGCACCTGGTCTGCCTCGAGCAGGCCGGGGATCCCGAGGAAGTCCATCTCCTCCTCCGACCCGACACCCACCTCGCCGGCATGGCCGAACTCGGCTCCGTCGTACAGCACCCGGTCGAAGGTGGCGTTCGAGCCGAGGGCCTCGAACGGCAGCAGCGCCTCGTCGCCGGAGGCGTTCTCGGCCTGCTGCGCCTGCTGCAGCAACGCGTCCTCGGCGGCGAAGATGTCGCCCTCGTCGGTGATCGTGCGACCGAGCGCGTGGTCGCGCTCGATCTCCATCTCCGAGGCATGGGCCAGCAGCAACGGCACGGAGGGAACGAAGATCGACGCGGTCTCACCGCGCTTGCGAGCGCGCACGAACCGGCCGATCGCCTGGGCGAAGAACAGCTGGGTGGAGGTGGTCGTCGCGTAGACGCCGACTGCCAGGCGCGGCACGTCGACACCCTCGGAGACCATCCGGACGGCGACCATCCACCGGGACCCGTCCTCGGTGAACTTCGCGATCTTCTTCGACGAGGACTTCTCGTCCGAGAGCACCAACGCGGGCTTCTCTCCCGAGATCGAGGCCAGCGCCTGAGCGTAGGCGCGGGCGGAGTCCTGGTCGCTGGCGATCACCAGTCCCCCGGCGTCCGGGACGTGACGTCGCACCTCGGAGAGGCGGCGGTCCGCCGCCTCGAGCACCGAGGGGATCCAGGACCCCTTCGGGTCGAGGGCGGTGCGCAGCGCCTGCGCGGTCAGTTCCTTCGTCAGCGGCTCGCCGAGCCGCGCGGCGATCTCGTCTCCAGCACGGGTGCGCCACTGCATGGCGCCGCCGTAGGCCATGAACAGCACCGGGCGGACGACGTGGTCGGCCAGCGCGTGGCCGTAGCCGTAGGTGTAGTCGGCCACCGAGCGCGGCACCCCGTCCTCGTCCGGCGTGTAGGTCACGAACGGGATGGGGTTGATGTCGGACCGGAACGGCGTTCCGGTGAGTGAGAGCCGTCGGCGCGCTGGGTCGAAGGCCTCCCGGACCGCCTCGCCCCACGAGAGGGCGTCTCCCGCGTGGTGCACCTCGTCGAGGATCACCAGGGTGTTGAAGCGTTCGGTCCGGATGCGGTGGGCGAGCGGGTTGGCGGCCACACCGGCGTACGTCATGGCGATCCCGACGAAGTCACTGCTGCTGCGGCCCTTGCGCCCTGAGTACGCCGGATCCAGCGGGATGCCGACCTTGGCCGCGGCCTCTGCCCACTGGGTCTTGAGGTGCTCGGTCGGCGCCACCACGGTGATCCGCTCCACGACCCGACGCGAGAGCAGCTCGGCGGCCACCGTCAGGGCGAACGTCGTCTTGCCGGCGCCCGGGGTGGCCACAGCGAGGAAGTCGCGCGGTGTGTTCTCGAAGTACGCCGTCAGCGCAGCCGTCTGCCACGCCCGCAGCTTGGTCGCCGTACCCCAGGCAGCACGGTCGGGATACGCGGGCGGAAGGTCGAGAGGGACGGGCGGGGCTGGTTCAGGCGGAGGGAATCCGTCGGTCACAGGGCGTTACAACCGCCACTTCTCAAAAGCAACGTCCATCCGGCGGACCTGTCCTGCCGTGAACATGTTCATGCACGCGTCCTGCGAGTAGTCCATGAAGTTGCGCACCGGGTCGAGCCCGGCTGCCGGGCAGGTGTTGCGCGTGGTCTGGCAGAAGAAGCTGGGCTCCGCCTCGGCTGCGGTGTCCGGGACGAGGTCGCCCGGCTCGTTGCAGCCTCCCTCGAAGGTGTGGAAGAGGCCGAGCCAGTGGCCGGTCTCATGGATCAGCGTGTCGCCGAGGTTGTAGCCCGTCGCGCGTCCACCGGGCAGGGACTGGATGTTCACGGACACGCCGTCCAGGTAGGGCGCGCTGGCGTACTGCCAGGGGAACCGCGCCCAGCCCAGCACCGGGTTGTTCCGGGGGCCGCCACCGTTGAGATAGAGGTTGAGCGTGCGGGCGTTGCCGACGTGCAGCTTGCGCTTCATCGCCCGGTCGCGCGGACCGTTGAAGAACGCGTGGAACCAGCCCTCACGCCGGGTGTAGTCGATCTTCACCACGGTGAAGCGGTAGCGGGTGTAGGTGCTGAGCGAGCTCTGGCGGGCACCCATGCCGTTGTTCATGATGGTGACCAGGTTGCGGACACGCTGTCCGGTCACACCCTTGCGCTCACCCTTGTGCTTGCCCCTGATGACGTGGGCGTAGACCGGGATGACCACGGTGGCCGGGAGCTTGGGCTCGACGTTGCGAGCGACGAAACGCGCCCGTGTCTCCTGGCGCGGCAACGCCTCGAGGTCTCTCTGCGACACCGAGCCGGTGTCGGCGTTCCGGCGCCAGTGCGGCACGGGGCGATCAGCGCGCACCCGCGCTGCGACGTCGGAGAGACAGGGTGCGACGGCGGCCGCCTGGGCTCCCGCCGATGCGGCAGCCGGGGCAGCCGATGCCGGCGCGCTCAGGGCCAGCGGCGCGACCACGACCGCGGCGGCCAGGATGGACCCGGCCGTGCGCTGAACGGGACTCACTTCTTGTCACCTTCGCGCATGCTCTCCCAGATCTCCTTGCACTCGGGGCACACCGGGAATTTCTGCGGATCCCGGCTCGGGATCCAGACCTTGCCACACAAGGCCACCACAGGTGTGCCGTTGACCATCGCCTCCATCAACTTGTCCTTGGGGACGTAGTGGGAGAGGCGTTCGTGGTCACCGTTGTCGGTGGGGGTTGTGCGTTCGTCAGTGCGGGTGTCCTCGAGGACATCGGTCCCGACATCGGTCCCGAAACCCCGTGTCTTTGGGCTGCTCACCGACGCATCCTAACGCCGGAGTCGGACACCGCCGCGCACCGGAAGGTCGAGCAGCGCCCGCGGGCATGACCAAACCCCAGGCCGGGGGGAGGTGGGATGGGCGGAGGGAGGGCCGCGCACCCGGTGGCCTGGGGTCAGTCAGCTCTGGTTGATCAGGCGGCGAGGACCGCCTTGATCCGGTCCGCGAAGGACCCGGTCGCACGGTGCACACCGGGCGTGGCCTGGGGCGCAGCATCGACTGGCGCGATCTCGGTCGCGGAATCGGCCTCGAACTCAGTCTCAGACCGGGCCAGCCCGATCCGGGCGTGTTCCTCGACGCGGCGCCCGACGGCGACCGCGGCTTGGTCCTGGGTGTTGGCCAGGCCGGCAGCGATGGCCAGCCGCGACCACTCCATCTCGCGCGCACGGGCCAGGGCTCGCTCCATCTCCGGACTCACCGGCTGCTCCACGCAACGGTCGACGACCAGGCGCACACCGGGCATCTCCTCGGCGGTCAGGTGCCACGCCGCGGCAACGGCGGACTCGAGGTCCAGGGGCTCGCGCAGCATGGCGCGCTCGATGTTGCCGGACAGGCGGGCGTGCCACTTCAGCAGGAGCGCGCCGATCAGGTCGAGCTCGTCGGCGAAGTTCTCGGCGACGCCGGGCACGTCCATGGGGAGGACGCCGTCGCGGCGTTCGTTGGCGGTGTCCATCACGGCGCAGAGGGTCTCCCCGCGGCTGTGGAAGGTTTTCCAGCTCATGCTCTTCACCTTTCTAGGAGTTCACATACCGGAAGTACGTACTCAGAGTATGTGACCGACTGTTCGTAGGCCAAGCTTCGACACCGTGACGTCACCCACACCCGCGCGGCTCCCCCGCCCTAGACTTCGGGGATGACCCGCTCGCACGCCGAACGACTGCTCACCGGCCTCCCCAAGGTCGCCGGTGGCTCGCGACGGGCGCAGTACTCCGCCTCGACCAAGCGGGCGCTGATCGACGTCGCCACCGCGCAGTTCAGCGAGCACGGCTACGGCGGCACCAGCCTGGACGCGATCGTCGCCGGCGCCCGGGTCACCAAGGGCGCGCTCTACCACCACTTCAGCGGCAAGCAGGGCGTCTTCGAGGCGGTCTTCGCCAAGGTCGAGGACGACGCGGCCAAGACGATCAAGTCAGCGCTGCGGGGCGCGAACGACCCGTGGGAGAAGGCCCGGGCCGGTCTGCGGGCGTTCCTCGCCGTCGTCCAGGAACCCGTCTACCAGCGCGTCGTCATCCAGGACGGGCCGGCGATCCTGGGCTACGAGCGGTTCCGGGAGCAGGAGGAACGCTCCAGCTACGGGATCGTCCAGGACATCGTCGGCTCGGTGCTCGACGCGTCGACGTATGAGCTCGCCGAACCCATGAAGCAGACCTTCAGCCGGATCTTCTTCGGCGCGATGTCGGCCGCCGGGGAGAGCGTCATCACCGCCGAGGACCCCAAGGAGGCGGTCGCCCGCATCGAGGCAGCCATCCTGTTCATCCTCGAGGGCCTCCGCTCGCTCGCCGAGCAGGGCGTGGTGCTCACCGACCCTGCCGAGGAGAGCTGACTCGATCACTTCCAGGGGGTCACTTCCAGGGGGTCACTTCCAGGGGTCACTTGCCGAAGGTGACCCGGCCGCCTGCCCTGTCGTTCGGAACCAGCTCGACCCACACGTGCCCAGCGGGCACCTTGATCGGACCGGCTGCGGTGAACAGCTGGAGCGGGGTCTCCCGCTTCCGCTTCTTCCAGGTCCCGCGCACGACCTGCCCCTTGTGGAAGAGCATCATCTGGCCGGTGCCGTGGTAGATCGTCTCCGGCACCGGGTTGCCCGCCGGGTCGAGGTAGCCGGCATCGCCTTGCCGCGTGCGGACCACGAGCACGGTGTCGGGCACGAACTGCTCACCGTCGGCCGCGAAGCTGTTCTGGTTGCGGTACTTGCCGCCCTGGTAGCGCCAGGAGGTGGTGTGCGACCGGCTGAAGATCGCGTTGAGCGTCTGGGCGGGCTGGCCCCCGGTGAAGTCGGTCTCCTTGCCCCAGGGCAGGTAGCTCGCTGGGACGACAGCCTCCTTCTTCAGGCTCTTGGCGAGCTTGGGCATCGTGACCATCAGGTTGTACGGCGCGCTCCGGCCACCGTCGCGGTAGTAGCCCGGCCCACCGCCGTCGAAGAAGGTGATGTCCGCGTTCCGGAGCCGACGCAGCGTGGGCGGCGCGGCACCGCTCGCGACGATCACACCGTGGGCGGGTTTCACGATGCCGATGTCCGAGGCGCGCATCGACCGCACCGGACCCGCGACCTTGGGCAGGTTGCGGTAGAAGAACACCGCCAGCCGGGTCATCCCGCCCTCGACCAGCTCCTCGGTGATCAGGTCTGCCTTGTCCAGCCCCACCTGCGGCCGGCTGCTGCTCGTGTTGTCGATCTTGGTGACCAGGACCGGGTGGTCCGGCGTACTCCCTGTGACAGGGTCCCCGGTCAAGGGCCACAGCGCTGCGAGCTTGGCGCCCCCCTCGATGGGCTGCGAGTCGGGTTTCTTGGCAGCCTCCTCCTTCTCGCCCCCACACGCCGCGAGCGTGAGGCTCAGCACGATCGCCGTGAGCGCCGCGACGAGACGGGCGGGGCCGGACACCGGCCCACGAGCATCAGGAACGCGTGGATACATGCCCGTCAGCATGACAAAGCGGGCCGCGCGTTCGACGCACGGCCCGCCCAAGCCGGCAGATTTAACTACACGGGAGCGCTAGATTTTCGCGCCACCGTCCACGTAGAGGGTCTGGCCGGTGATGTAGGAGGCCTCGTCGCTGCACAGGAAGGCCGCCGCAGCGGCGATGTCCTCGGGGTGGCCGACGCGCTTGACCGGGTTGGCCTCGGCGTTCATCTTGCGGAAGTCCTCGACATCGAGGTTGAGCCGGCGGGCGGTCTCGTCGGTCATGTCGGTGGCGATGAAGCCTGGCGCGATGGCGTTGGCGTTGACGCCGAACTTCCCGAGCTCGAGCGCCAGGGTCCGGGTGAATCCCTGCACACCGGCCTTGGCCGCCGAGTAGTTCGCCTGACCACGGTTGCCGTTCGCGGAGACGCTGGAGAGGTTCAGGATCTTCCCGTACTTCTGCTCCACGAACGTCTTCTGCGCTGCCCTGGTCATCAGGAACGCGCCCTTGAGGTGCACGTTCATGACGGCGTCCCAGTCGTCCTCGGTCAGCTTGAACAGCAGGTTGTCCCGCGTGATGCCTGCGTTGTTCACGAGGATGTGCAGGCCGCCCAGCTCCTCGAGCACGCGCGCCACGGCTGCCTCCACGGACGCTGCGTCGGTGACGTTGCAACCGACCCCGACCGCCTTGGCGTCGCCGCCGAGCCCCTCGGCGGTCGCCTGGGCCTGGGCCTCGTCGAGGTCGAGGATGGCCACGGCTGCGCCTTCCTCGGCGAAGCGCTTCGCGATGCCTTCACCGATCCCCCGGGCAGCACCCGTGACGACAGCTACGCGTCCCTCGTATCGACCCATGCTGGTGCGTCCTCTCGAAGTGGCGGAAGTCCGCCGTCACTGTAGTAACCCGGTCCGGGCGTCCTCATCCGGGGTTCAGTGCGGCCTTCAGCCTGGCTGCCCAGCTGTCGCGGTCGGCCGTGTCGGCGTACTTCGTCCGCGGCCAGAAGAACCCCCGGAGACCGTCGCCCTTGGTGCGGGGTACGACGTGGCAGTGCAGGTGTGGCACCGACTGCGACACGGTGTTGTTGATCGCGACGAACGACCCCTGCGCGCCCAGCCCGTCGACCATCGCCGCAGCCAGGCGCTGCGCGGCCGCGAGGAACGGGTCCCGGAGCTCGGCCGGCAGGTCGGGCAGGGTCACGAAGTGTCGACGAGGCACCAGCAGCACATGCCCCTTGAAGACCGGGCGGACATCGAGGAAGGCAGCGAAGTCGTCGTCGCCCCAAACGGTGGCGCTCTCCGTCTCACCCGCGGCGATCGCGCAGAACAGGCAGTCGGGCACAGCGAGGTCAGCTGAGCTGGTTCGGCTCGACGTCGGACTTCTTGCCCCGGTCCGAGCCCACCGGATCGCCGTGGCCGCCGGAGGTGGCGTCGCCACCCGAGTCGGGCTCGAGACGGATGATCACCGACTTGTACGTCGGGGACTGGCTGCCGTCGGCCATCGAGTCGAGCGGGACAAGCGGGTTCACCTCCGGGTAGTACGCCGCCGCGCATCCCCGCGGGGTGTCGTACTCGACGATCCGGAACGACGGCACCGAGCGCTCCGTGCCGTCCTCCCACTCGCTGACCAGGTCGACGACGTCACCGTCGGCGTACCCCAATGCCGTGATGTCGTCGCGGTGCATGAACACCACGCGACGACCGCCGGAGATCCCGCGGTAGCGGTCACTGAGGCCGTAGATCGTGGTGTTGAACTGGTCGTGACTGCGCAGGCTCTGCAGCAGCAGTCGCCCGTCGGGGACGTCCAGCACTCCCATCGGACTCGCGGTGAACACGGCCCGGTTCGACTCGGTCGGGAAGGTGCGTGAGTCACGCGGCGGGTGGGGCAGCACGAAGCCACCGGGCTGGTTGACCTTCTCGTCGTACGCCTCACAGTCGGGGACCACCCGGGAGATGGCCTTGCGGATGTTGACGTAGTCGGACCGGTACTCCGACCACGGCACCGGGCCTTCGGTGCCGAGCGTCGCCTCGGCGATGCTGCAGATGATGTCCACCTCGGACTTCAGGTCAGGACTCGCGGGCTTCAGCGGGCCGCGGGACGCGTGCACCGCAGACATCGAGTCCTCCACCGTGACGCGCTGGTCGACCCCGCCGGTCTGGTCGCGCTCGCTGCGCCCGAGGGCGGGGAGGATCAGCGACATCCGGCCGCACCGGACGTGGGTGCGGTTGAGCTTGGTGGAGACGCTGACCGTGAGCTCGGCCTGCTCCATCGCGTCCTCGGTCACGATCGTGTCGGGCGCGGCCGACACGAAGTTGCCGCCCATCGCGACGAACACCTTGGCCTTGTCATCCCTCAGCGCCCGGATCGAGTCGACCGTGTCGAGACCATGCTCGCGCGGCGGCTCGAAGCCGTACTCGTCGCGGATCGCGTCGAGGAAGTGGTCCGGCACCTGTTCCCAGATGCCCATGGTGCGGTCGCCCTGCACGTTGGAGTGCCCGCGCACGGGACACAGCCCGGCGCCCGGCTTGCCGATGTTGCCCTGCAGCAGGCTGATGTTGACGAACTCCTTGATCGTGGCCACGGCGTTGCGGTGCTGGGTGATGCCCATGGCCCAGCAGTGCACGGTCGCGTCGGAGGCGAGCAGCATGTCCGCCGCCTCACGGATCTGCTCCTTGGTCAGGCCGGTCGACTCCTCGACCCTTTCCCAGTCGAGGTTCTTGATCTCCCTGGCCCAGTCGTCGAAGCCGATGGTGTGGCGCTCGATGAAGTCCCGGTCGAGCACTGACCCGTCACTCCCGGCCGCCTCCTCCGCCTCGAGGATCAGCGCGCCGATCCCCTGCCACAGCGCGAGGTCGCCGTTGATGCGCACGGGCAGGTGCAGGTCGGAGAGACCCGTGCCGTGGCCCGCGAGGCCGCGTGCGTTCTGCGGGTTCTTGAACCGCATCAGCCCGGCCTCGGGGAGCGGGTTGATGGACAGGATCTTGGCGCCGTTGCGCTTGGCCTGCTCCAGGGCGGTCAGCATCCGCGGGTGGTTGGTGCCGGGGTTCTGGCCGCTGATCACGATCAGCTTCGCGTCGTGCACGTCGTCGAGGCTGACCGAACCCTTGCCGATGCCGATCGTCTCGGCGAGTGCCACCGAGGTCGACTCGTGGCACATGTTGGAGCAGTCCGGGAGGTTGTTGGTCCCGAAGGCGCGGGCGAAGAGCTGATAGGTGTACGCCGCTTCGTTGGACGTCTTGCCGGACGTGTAGAAGATCGCCTCGTCAGGGTCTTCGAGCCCGCGGAGCGTCTGCCCGATCAGCTCGAAGGCGTCGTCCCAGCTGATCGGCTCGTAGTGGGTGGCGTCGCGGCGTCGTACGACGGGGTGGATGAGCCGCCCCTGGTGACCGAGCCAGTAGTCGGTGTGCTGCTGCAGGTCCTCGATGCTGTTCTCGACGAAGAACGCCGGCAGGATGTGGTCGGTCGTCGCCTCCTCGGCCACTGCCTTGGCGCCGTTCTCGCAGAACTCGGCGGTGTGGCGGTGCGAGGGGTCCGGGTCGGGCCATGCGCAGCCCTGGCAGTCGAAACCGTCCACCTGGTTGAGCTTGAGCAGTGTCCGCGCGCTGCGGGTGACGCCCATGCTCTCGATGGCCCGCTTCATGGAGATCGCCACGGCGGGGAGGCCGGCCGCCGCCTTCTTGGGCTGCCCGACCTCGACCTTGTTCTCGTCGATGTCGGCGAGCGGAGACTTGCGTCGAAGAGCCATGGGTATTGCTTACCCGCACTGGCCTGAACCAAGCATGGCGACCCGCGCAGCGTCTCAACGCAGGTCTGGCAGCACCTGGTCGCCGTAGAAGGCGATCATCTCCTGGTGGTGCGGCCCCATGTTCGCGACGTACAGCTCGTCGTACCCCGCGTCGGCGTACTTCTGGATCTGCTCGAGGTGCTCCTTCGGCTCGTTGCCCGCAACGACCGCCTCGCGGGTCATCTCCTCGGTGACGAGCTGGCTTGCCTGCTCGAAGTGCTCCGGGGTCGGCAGCACCTGCGCCATCTCGCCGGGCAGCCCGGCATTCGGCCACAACCGGTGGGCGTGGCTCCAGCCCTCTTCCTGGGTGGGCGCGAACGCCACCTTGGCCCCAGCCTGAGCCGGCTTCCCACCCGAGGCCTCCTTGAACTTCGAGAGCAGCTCGTCGTCGGGAGCGGTGTTGATGTAGCCGTCACCAATGCGGGCAGCGAGCTCCGTGGCCTTGGGGCCGAACCCGGAGATGTAGATCTCCGGCGGCGTCTCGGGCAGGTTGTAGATGCGCGCGTGGTCGACCATGTAGTACTTGCCCTCGGTGGTCACCACGTTTCCGGTCCACAGCTCGCGGATCAGCTCGACGGCCTCCTCCAGCATCTCCAGCCGGATGTCGGCCGACGGCCAGACGTCCCCGAGGATGTGCTCGTTCAGCGCCTCTCCGGAGCCGAGTCCGAGGATGAATTTTCCGCCGAGCATCTCGCCGCTGGTCGCCGCAGCCTGGGCGATGATCGCCGGATGCGTCCGGACGGTCGGGCAGGTCACCGCCGTGGTCACCGGCAGGTCGCAGACCTGGCTGATCGCGCCGATGACGCTCCACACGAACGGGCTGTTGCCCTGCTCGTTGTTCCAGGGGTGGAAGTGGTCGCTGATCCACAGTCCCTCGAAGCCTGCCTCAGCCGCCGCTTTGGCCTGCTGGACCAGCTCCGCCGGGGTGTACTCCTCGCACGAGAGGAAGTAGCCGATGCGCATGGAGGGGCCTCCTTGAGACGGGGGTCGGTTTCCCCGTCCCATTACCCAGCCGCGGCCACCGCACGCATGCCAGCCGGTACTACGACCAATGCCCGATGGTTTGCGGCCCATCGCGGATCTCACAGTGGATGAGAACACCGGGAATGCCGGTCACATCATCTGGAGGGTCACCATGCAGCACACCAAGATTCGCACCGCCGCAGCCGGTCTGCTCGCCCTCGCCCTGATCGGCAGTGGCGCGGGAGCAGCCCAGGCCAAGGGCGGCAACGACCGCGAGATCCGAAAGTCCGGCCGCTGCTCGGCCGGCACCGTGTGGAAGCTGAAGGCCAAGACCGACGACGGGCGCCTCGAGATCGAGCTCGAGGTCGACTCCAACCGCGCCGGAGCCGACCGGATCGTCGCGGCCGCGAACAACGCGACTACCGGCGAGCGTTGCTCCGGCGCCCTCGTCTTCTGACCCACGACCGACCACACCCACCTGACAGACTGACCACGGAGGAACCATGAAGCGCATCCAGATCTACGCAGTGGCGATCGTCGCCGCACTCATCCCGGCGGTGCTGGGCCTCTGGGGCAACGCGTCGTTCTCCCAGGACCTGCCAGTGCGGGTCCCCGACCAGGCGAAGATCACGCCGGCCACCCCCACGGACTCGCCGACGTCGTCGCCGACGGACGACGACGGGGATCGTGACCGTGGTCGTGGGCGCGACCACCCCGAAGACGACGCCACTGACGGGCCCACGGACGGGCCGACGGACGACGCAACCGACGGGCCTACTGATGGCCCCACGGACGACGCTACCGAGGACGGCGACGACCGGGGTCGCAACCGTGGCCCTGGAGGCGGCGGGGACGACGACGGGGATCGCGAGGACAACAGCGGGCCCGGGAGCTCCAACTCCGGCTCCGGGGGTGGCGGCGACGACAGCGGGGGGTCGGGTGGCCACGGGTCCGACGACTGATCCTGCTGAGCCGACCCAGCCGTTGCAGGTTCTCGGTGACTCCCCGGCAGTCTCTGCCGGGGAGTCGCCTCCGTCCTCCCAGGCCGGTCCGCCCGACTGGGTCACCGTTGGCGAGCCGGCCGACGAAGCACTCACCGAGGCTCCACTTGGCACCCGTCGTGTCATCATCCGGCTCGTCGCAGGCATCGTCGTGGTCCTGATCGCGGTCACGATCGGCGGCTCGCTCGCGGCCAGGCGACTGGCCGAGCGCGAGGCCGTCAACGACGCTGCCGGAACCGCCGACCTGCTCGCGGAGACGGTCGTCCAGCCCGCGCTCACCGATGCCCTGCTGGCCGGCGACGAGGCTGCACTAAGGGCGTTCGACGAGCTGGTCCGTGACCGCGTGCTGGGCGATGCCGTCGTGCGCGTGAAGATCTGGAGTCCCGAAGGCAAGGTCCTGTACGCCGACCAGGCCGAGCTCATCGGCGAAACCTTTCCCCTGGAGGCCGAGGAGCGCGAGGTGCTGACGGAGCCGCGCACCGTCGCCGCGATCTCGGACCTCGACCGTGCGGAGAACGAGCTGGACCAGGACATCGGCAGCAAGCTGGTGGAGGTGTACCGCCCGGTGTGGACGAGCTCGGGCGAAGAAGCCCTGTTCGAGATCTACGCGCCGTACGACCTGGTCAGCCAGCGCACCGGACAGCTGTGGCGCGGCTTCGCCGGGGTCACCATGAGCAGCCTGCTGCTCTTCGTCGTGCTGCTCGCCCCGCTGATGTGGCACCTGCTCTCCCGGTCCCGGAAGGACCAGCGCCAGCGCGAGCAGCTGCTCGAGCGGGCGGTGGACGCTTCCGACGCGGAGCGACGGCGGATCGCCGCCACGCTGCACGACGGACCGGTGCAGGACCTCGCGGCAACGTCGTTCGTGATCGCGGGCGCGACCGCGCACGCCGAGTCGATGGGCCGCGACGGGCTGGCCGAGGAGCTGCGCGGCGTAGCCGGCTCCGTGCGCACCAGCATCCGCGCCCTGCGCACCCTGCTGGTCGACATCTATCCGCCGAGCCTCGCGCAGGCGGGCCTCGCCGTGGCACTGACCGACCTCGCCCAGACCGTGCGCGCGCCAGGACTGCACGTCGTGGTCGAGCCGGTCTCGGACACCCACTTCGGGCTCCAACCCGAGCAGGAGCGATTGGTCTACCGCGTGGCGCAGGAGACACTGCGCAACGCAGCCAAGCACGCGACACCCTGCACCGTCCGAGTGTCCCTGGCACGGCACGGCGACGACGTGGTCCTCGACGTCGTCGACGACGGCCGGGGTTTCGACACCGAGGCCACGCTGGCCGACCCCGAGCACGGTCACTTCGGGCTGCAACTGCTGGCGGAGCTCGCTGCCAGTGGTGGAGGAACGTTGCAGGTGGCCTCGGCCCCGGGACGGGGCACTCACTGGCGGCTCTCGGTGCATCCCGTCACGTCGTACGACGCCGACCTGGAGGGCGACAGATGACAAGAGTGCTCCTGGTCGATGACCACGCGATGGTCCGCACCGGCATCGCAGCACTGCTCAGCGTCACCGACGACCTCGAGGTGGTCGGTCAGGCCGCCGACGGCGCCGCCGCACTGACGGCAGTGCGCGAGTGCAAGCCCGACGTCATCCTGATGGACCTGTCGATGCCGGGCGTCGACGGTGTCGAGGCCACCCGCCAGATCCTGGCCGACCACGCCGACGTGCGGATCGTGGTACTCACGTCGTTCTCCGACCGCGACCGGGTCAGTGACGCGCTGGCCGCGGGCGCGGTGGGCTACCAGCTCAAGGACTGCGAACCGGCGGAGCTGCTGGCCGCCGTGCGCTCTGCTGCCGCCGGGCACGTTCCGATCGACCCGCGCGTGGCCGGTGTTCTGCTGCCCGACTCTTCCGGCGGCCGGCCGGAGGACCTGATCAGCCCGCGGGAGATCGAGGTGCTACACCTCGTCGCGCAGGGCCTGGCCAACAAGCAGATCGGCAGACGGCTCGGCATCAGCGAGCGCACAGTGAAGGCCCACCTCGGCCGGGTGTTCCGCCAGATCGGCGTGGCCGACCGGACGAGTGCGGCACTCTGGGCACGGGACCACCTGGGCAACTCCGCGGGCTGATCATCCCGTCGAGAGGATCTCCGGAGCCTCACGACTACCGGTGCGCTGGGCACCGATGCCGGCCACCACGACGAAGCCGATGCCGACGACGCCGAACAGCCCGGGCACCTGGCCGAGGATGACGAGGCCGACCAGCAGGGCGACAGCCGGCTCGAGGCTCATCAGGGTGCCGAACGATGCCGTGTTGAGGCGTCGCAGGGAGAGCAGCTCCAGGGTGAACGGCACGACGGGCAGCATCACGGCCAGGCCGATCCCGATCAGCCAGAGCTCCGGTGTCATCTTCCCGATCACGGACGGCCCGACCACGATCGAGGCGACCAGCCCGGCGACGGGCATCGAGATCGCCAGGCCGGTCAGCCCGGCGGCCTCGTCGCCGACGCGTTGCGTCAGCAGGATGTACGCCGCCCAGCAGACCGCCGCTCCCAGGGCGAAGGCCACGCCGACGGGGTCCGCCGTACCGGCCCAGGGCTCGGTCAACAGCAGCACGCCCGCGCCGGCGAACAGTGGCCAGACGTAGCGGCCACTGCCGCGACCGCGCGCGACGGCCACACCGAGTGGCCCCAGGAACTCCAGTGCGCTGGCCATGCCCAGTGGCAGCCGCGCGATGGACGCCATGAAGAGCAGAGTGACCCCGGCGGTGACGATGCCGAGCATGATGCTGGCGCCGAGTCCGGACCTGGTGTAGCGGACACGCCACGGTCGTCCGATCGCGAGGAACAACAGCCCCGCCCAGACCAGCCGCAGCCACGCAGTTCCCTCGGCACCGAGCGTGTCGATCAGGCCCACCGAGACCGCCAGCCCCAGCTGGACGCAGACGATCGACGCCATCGCCATCGCGACCCCGGCGTGGACGCGGCTCTGACTGGCCGTGGGAGCAAGCGTGGCGGTGGTCATGCGTCCATTGAAGTCCGCAAAACCGTCCACGTCCACGCCGGATAGTTGGACCAACCGTTCAGGATTGATGAACAATCGGATGCATGGACATCCGCCGTCTCCATCTGCTGCTGGAGCTCTCCCGTCTCGGCTCGATGCGTGCCGTCGCCGACACCCACGCGCTCACCACGTCGACGGTGTCGCAGCAGATCGCGACACTGGCTCGAGAGGTCGGCACCGCCCTGGTCGAGCCCGACGGGCGCAGGGTGAGGCTCACCCCGGCCGGTCTCCGGCTCGCGGACCACGCGGTGACGATCCTGGCGGCCGTCGACGCCGCGCAGCTCGACCTCGACCCCCACGCGGAACCGGCTGGCACGCTGCGGACCTGTGGTTTCGCGACGGCGATCCGCAGGTCGTTGCTGCCGGTGGTCACCGAGTCTCGAGAGCAGCCATCCGCAGGTGCACGTCGCAGTCAACGAGTACGAGCCGATCGAGGCGTTCGAGCTGCTCGCCAAGGACGACCTCGACCTCGCCCTCACCTACGACTACAACCTGGCGCCGGCGCCGATTGCCAACACCCTCTCGGCGATCCCGCTGTGGACGGTTGCGTGGGGACTCGGCGTCCCGGCATCCGAAGCCCCTGCCGATGGGCGTGCCACGGACCTGACCCGGTGGCGCGACCACACCTGGATCGTCAACTCACGCAACACCGCGGACGAGGATGCCGTGCGCACCCTGGCCTCGCTGGCAGGCTTCACGCCGCGGATCAGCCACCGGATCGACAGTCTCGACCTGGTCGAGGACCTGATCGTCGCCGGCCACGGTGTCGGGATGCTCCCGCGTGCTCGGGTCACGCGTGAAGGCGTCCGCGTCCTGGACCTCACCGACCCGCCGGTGCTGTTGACGGCCTACGCCGTGACCCGGCTTGGCCGCGAGAACTGGCCGCCGCTGAGGCTGCTTCTCGACCGGCTCGTCACCCGTCACCACCGGGCAGGACCAGCTCCAGATCGAGCCAGTGGGCCAGGTCCCTGATCTCATCGTCGACCGCCGCTGTCATGGTCTTGCTGAATGGCTCGTCCTGGTGGACCGCGGCGACCTCGAGCACGCCGGCCTTGCGGTCGGCCTGGGCGTCGAGCTTCCCGACCAGCCGGTCGTCGTACAGGATCGGTAGGGCGTAGTAGCCCCACCGCCGCTTCGCAGCGGGCTTGTACATCTCGAGGGCGTAGTCGAACTCGAAGACCTCGCTCATCCGCTTGCGATCGTGCAGCAGCCGGTCGAACGGCGACAGCAATGCAGCCCGGCCGTTGAACGGCTGTCCGAGCAGGGCGGGGTCGACCCGCCACTCGCCACGGATCCCCTCCACCACGGCGGGCTCGCCGGCCAGCCGGACGTCGAGCGGCTCGACCGGGCACTCGGGCCCCCGGGGCCGCGCGATGCCGAGCGCGCCCAGCCTCCGCTCGTCGCGCAGGCGCAGCGCTTCCTCCGTCGGGATCAGCGGGTCGTCGGGATAGACGCGGGTGGCAAGGTCCCACAGCCGGTGCCGTCCGGTGCCGCCGGCGGCCGCCACCTCACCGCGCTGCACGAGGAAGCCGAGCATCATCTTGATGTTCTGGTTGTTGTTCCAGCCGGTCGATGCCCATGGCTGCACGCAGGTGTCGGGCAGCTCGGCCGCGCGCAACGGCCCGTCGGCCCGAAGACGCTCGAGGATGTCGCGTCGGCAGGCGTTGTTGGCCCTGACCCACTCGGCCTGGGACCTCTTCCAGCCGCTGACCTCGCCGACGCCGGGCCACTCGGCCATCTCGGCGCGGTAGAGCGCGATGTCCTCGGCCACGCGCAGTGTCCCGCGCAGCTCGATGATCCTCTGCTCGTCGACGGCGTCCCACAGCTCCTGGGCGAGTACGACGACCCCAACCGGCTCCACACCACCAGCTCGGCACTCGGCGCGATCGCCTTGGTCGGGTCGATCTGGAGCAGCGAGAGCCGCCGGACTGTCTCGATCACGTCGGCCGGCCGCTCCTTGGTGAGCAGCTGAGCGCGCACGGCGATGCGGCGGGCGTCAGCGCGGCTGAGCTCGTGGACTTCCGCCATCCGTCAGCGCTGCGCGGCGAAGTCGACCGAATCGGTGGTCACGGTCCCGCCCTTGCGTCCGGGTGCGTCGTGGTGGCGCCAGTAGAGGTTGGTGTGGTCGATGACCTTGTCGGGCGACATGGCGCCCCACTCGCTCTGGTCATCGGTGGTGTGTGCGTCGCGGGGCAGATCGGCGTCAGAGTGCTGCACCCAGAGCACAGGGACGTCCTCGGCTCTGGCCTAGTCGACGAGGGTGGCGATGTTGGCGATCACGCCGTCGCGGTAGTGCGCTTCGGCGACCACGTCGTTCTGGACGTCGATCACGAGCAACGCGGTGTTCGGGCGGTCAGACAGGGATGTCATGGCGCTCTCCTCCGGATCAGGTTCCGAGGTTGCCACGCTAGGGCCGAGCACCGACAGAGGCAGAGTCACCGGGCGGCCCGGAGTGAGTCCTGGAATCAGCGGGCACCTCGCGCCACCGATGCGTGCCGCGAGTGACGGCTGGGGCTCACGAGGCGCGCGACGTGTGGCGTCGGTCACACCCGCACGCGGACCGTCGTCGCCTCGCCCAAATGCATGAGTAGGGTCATTCGCGGCCCATTCCCGATCGTCTGGAACGATTCTTGAAGAAGCTTTTCCCCCGCGCCGCTGCCCCCGCGCTCGCTGTAGCGGTGAGCCTTGCTCCCGCCGCCGCTGGTGCCGCCGCTCCCCACAGCGCCCACACCGCGTCCCTCCCCCAGGCAAGCGCCGCCTCCGCGCCGGCCACCGATGCGTTCAACGTCGCCTCCTTCAACGTGCGGGGCAACAGCCACACCAACAGGCGTGGCGGGTCCCGCTCCGGCACTGCCCGGATGAAGGGCGCCATCTCCTACCTGAGCAAGCATCAGGTCACGCTGGCCGGCCTGCAGGAGTTCGAGCCCAAGCAGGCCTCCGCGTTCCTCCGGCAGACGCGTGGCAAGTGGGCCATCGTCGGTGCACCGTCGCGAAGCGGCAAGAGCACCGACACCCGGAACTCCGTGGCCTACTACAAGGCCCGCTTCGAACTCGTGCAGCGGACCTATGTGCCGATCACCTACCTCCGCGGCAAGCGGGTCAACGTCCCCCTCGTGCAGCTGAGGTCCAAGGCGAACGGCCAGGTGTTCTGGGTCCTCAACACCCACAATGCGGCAGGCAAGCACGGGGCGGCACGCAAGTGGCGCGCCGTGTCGGTGCGGCGGCAGATGAACCGCATCCAACAGCTCCGTTCGCAGGGACAGACCGTGCTGTTCACCGGCGACATGAACGCCAAGCGGCCGTTCTTCTGCAAGGCCACCGCTTCGGGCGTGCTGCACTCGGCGTCGGGCGGTTCTGTTGGGAAGCCCTGCCGCTACCCCGGCGCGAACGGCATCGACTGGGTGCTCGGCACCCGGGACGTCCAGTTCAGCAACTGGCGCTCGGACAAGACCACACGTTCCCGCGGGATCTCCGACCATCCGATCGTCGTCGCGCGGGCCACGCTGACGCGCTGAGCGCCCTGAGGAGTTTCCGCACTCGGGCGGGGTGCCACCACCCCGGGTGAACCCGCGTCGAAGGTGCGGCGGAAACCTCGGGTGGTGCGTCGAGCACAATGGGCCGCACCCGCTCCTGCGCGGTTGTCTGGTGAGTACCGAGTCCACCACTCACCAGACCGGAGGCGATCCAGGCGACTGCAGGCGACGAGACGTCCGGATCCCGCCGCGACGCTCTGCTCGTCGCTGAGGATCAGGGGTCGTTGTTCAGGCGCAGGGTCTGCAGCCGCCTTCCTGCGTAGGCGGTCGCCGTGACAGTGACGACGGCCAGCAGCACGGCACCAGTGCCGAAGCTCACGGCAGCCTCGAGACCGACCTGGTCGGCGACGTCACCCAGCACCTGCTGCACCACCGAGAGCGACCACTGCTGAATGCTCAACGTCTGGGCTCCCGGGACGATGCCGCCGACCAGAGACTCCCAGATCAGGGCGTAGATCAGGCCGAGGACGACGGCGTTCCGGCTGGTCACCGCGAGAAGCAGGAACACCGCGGAGTACGCCGTCCCGGCGACCAGTGCCCCCAACGCGTAGGCGAGGGTCACCGTGCCGACCTCACCGGTGAGTACGACGCCCGCGACGGCGACCGGGAGCACGCCGAAGACGATGACCACGCCGATCGCGACCGCGAGCTTGGTGACGACGATCGAGTAGCGGTTGAGCGGCTTCGCCAGCAGGTAGACGATCGACCCGTCGTCGATCTCCGGACCGATCGAGCCGGTGCCGGCGATCAGGCTGAGCAGCGGCATCAGGATCGCGATCCCGAAGGCACCTAGCAGGTCAGGCGCAAGCGACCCATCGAGCTCGCGCTCGAGCTCGGAGTCGAGGCCGGCGAGGATGCGCGCCAGCACGCACAGCGCGAGAAGCGCCAGCGGAAGCAGCATCAGGACGAGCGTGCGCCGGCGACCCAGAAGGCTGCGGCTTGTCAGAGTTGCGACGGTCGCGTTCATCGCGTCACCAGGTAGGAGAAGACGCTCTCCAGGGACTCGTCGGCAGGCCGGACCTCGAGCAGCCGGATCCCGTTGCGGGTGGCCAGCTGCGGGAGCGCATGGACGAACGCCGAGAAGTCGGTCGCCTGCACCTGCACCGTGCTGGCTCCTGCGGCGTCGGTGGCCAGCTGGACACCAGACGTGCTGGGCTCGGCGATCACTGCCGAGGCCAGGGCGCGGTCGTCGCTGGAACGCAGCGTGTACTGATGTGGCCGCTGGGTCATCAGCCTGCGGATCTCGCGGAAGTCACCGGAGGCGGCGTGCCTGCCCGCGACCATCACCTCGATGCGGCCGGCGATCTGCTCCACCTCCTCCAGGATGTGCGAGCTGAACAGGATCGTTCGGCCCTGGTCCCCGAGCTCGTGCAGCAGGTCCATGAGATGCAGTCGCTGGCGCGGGTCCATCCCGTTGAACGGCTCGTCGAGCAGCAGCACCGCGGGGTCGTGGACGATCGCGGTCGCCATCTTGATCCGCTGCTTCATCCCCTTCGAGTAGGTGCGGATGTCACGGTCCTGCGCGTCTGCCATCTCCACCGTGGCGATCGCGCGTCGTGCCGCGGCCTCCGGGTCTGCGAGCTTGTGGAGCCTGGCGTTGGCGAGGACGAACGCCCAGCCGCTGAGGGCGTCGTACATCTCCTCGCTCTCGGGTACCAGGCCGACCTCGCGGTAGATCTCCGGGTCGCGATAGAGCGGCCGGCCGTCGAGCGTCACGCTTCCGGCCGAAGGGGCGAGGAAGCCGGCCATCATGTGGATCAGGGTGGACTTGCCGGCGCCGTTGGGGCCCAGCAGCCCGGTCACTCCGGGGCTCAGGCGCATCGTGACGTCGTTGACCGCGACCACGTTGCCGAACCAGCGCGAGACCTGCTCGAGCTCGACCATGCTCATGACAGCGCCTTCCGGTAGCGGAAGACCAGCGCGGCGTAGCAACCCGCCACCAGCACCAACGTGACCGCCACGAAGATGGCGGAACCCAACGCATCCGGTGGCCCCGCCCCGATGGTGGACTCAGCACCGAGCACCCCGGCCGCCACCCCGTCGACCAGGGTGTACGGCGAGATCAGCCCGGTGTACGCGACGAACGTGTCTGTGCCGAACTCGGCGGCCAGCTCACTCACTGCAGCCTGGAAACCGGAGAGCACGAGGAGTACGCCGACCACCGCGGCAACTCCCAGCCCGCGACGCGGTGTCAGCGCTGCGATCAGGAGCCCGATGCCGGCCAGCACGACCGCGTAGATGGCGGCACCGCCCATCGCGCGCAGGTAGTCGGGCAGCTGCTCACCCAGCGGCAGCTTCGCCAGCAGTGCTCCCGCGAGCAGCAGCGTGATCGGGAGAGCCATCAGGATGAACAGCGAGACCGCCATCCCGGCGTACTTCGCCTGGACGTACTGCTGCCGACTCAATGGCCGGGAGAAGTAGAGCGGCGCGACCCGGTAGCGGAGATCCCGCGACATCGCTGCCGGGCACTGGGCGCCGAGGAAGATCGTGACGGCGACCTGGAACTGGATCACGTACTCGGTGTAGTTGATGGGCAGCGAAGGCGAGCCGAAGTAGCTGGTCACGATGCCCATGACCACAGCCGGCAGCACCATCACCGCAAGGAGCAGGAACGGCATCACCTTGGAGCGGGAGGAACGGCCGAGTCCGTAGGAGCCGCGCAGAGTGTCGACGAACAGCGAGCGCCGGATGTACGACGCGCCCAACCGTGGTCCGTCGTAGTGCCGGTAGCCGATGTCATGGATGGCACCCGATCGGGCCACCGTTGTCTCCTCAGACATGCGCACCTCCCCGCTCGCTGGTGCTGTCGGTGAAGATCTCGGTCATCCGGTGCCGCTGCTGCTCGAGGCGGACGAGCCCGAGGCCCAGCTCGGCGACGGCATCGCGGACGAGGTCGTAGGCCGCCGGATCGGCGACGCCGACGTGCAGCAGGTCGCCGTCGATGCGCACTTCGAGGCCGGCGCCGGTCAGCCGCTCGTGGAGGACCGCAGCGCCGGCATCGACCTCGATCGTGACCACCTGCGTCTCTGCGGTGACCGACGCAGTGGTGGAGTGCCGTAGCAGCCGGCCACCGTCGATCACCACGATGCCCTCGCAGACGCGCTCCAGCTCGCCGAGCAGGTGCGAGGTGACGATCACCGAGATCCCGAACTCGGTGCCGATCCGCAGGATCAGCTCGAGCATGTCGTCCCGGCCGGCCGGGTCGAGCCCGTTGGTGGGCTCGTCGAGCAGCACCAGCGCGGGGTCGTGCACCAGGGACTGGGCGAGCTTCACCCGCTGCCGCATGCCGGTCGAGTAGCCACCCATCGGGCGGTAGCGCTCCTCGTAGAGGCCCACGTGACGCAGCGTGTCGGCGGCACGCTCGCGCGCGGCCGTCGTGGGCAGCCCCGACATCCGACCCATGTGCACGACGAACTCGGTGGCCGAGACGTCGGGCGGCAGGCAGTCGTGTTCCGGCATGTAGCCGACACGCTCCCGGATCGCCGGGCCGTCCGTCGCCACGTCGAGATCGAGCACGCTGGCGGTTCCTTCCGTCGCCGGAAGGAGGCCCAGCAGGATCTTCAGCAGCGTCGACTTCCCGGCACCGTTGGCACCGACGAGGCCGGTGACCCCGGGTTGCACGTCGATGCTGAGTGCCTCCACTGCGGTCACCGAGCCGAACCGCTTGGTCAGCCCATCGGTCCGGATCATCGACACGGCGCGTGCTCCGGCCGGGGGTGGAGGGTCATGCCGATGAGCCTAGGAGTTGGCCCGGTCAGAAGTCGGAGGCGACTCGTGAAGATCCTGTGCATGTTCGGTGCTGCGGTGATGCGTGACTCACGGCTCACAGCCAAGCGTCGCCTCACCGCCGGCGCAGCTGTCCGTGCCGGTGCCGCCGAACAGCTGGTCAGTGCCGGCGCGGCCATCGAGGACGTCGTCCCCCTCGCCGCCATAGATCGTGTTGTTCCAGCGATCACCGAGCAGGACGTCGTTCATGTGAGTGCCGATGACGACCTCGATGGAGGTGACCCGGTTGATGGAGCCTGGTTCGAACGGGAAGCCTTCGTATCCGTACCAGGCCGATCGTGTTGCGAGGTCGACCCGCAGTATCGGGCAGCAGTACGTCAGGTCCGGCTCGGGGCCGATCGTGTCGCGGCCGCCGCGGCCGTTGATGACGTCGTGGCCGAGGGACTCGGCGCTGAGGTAGAACGTCTCGGCACGTTTGCTGCCGAGCAGCACGTCGCTGTTCCCTCCGGGTATCACTGCCTCCACGCTGTCCAGACGATCGCGCCCGAGTCCGCGGGCCAGGCCCCGTCGGAGGTCGACCCGCATCCTGGAGAGGTTGCCGGACGAGGTGCCATCGGCCTCCGAGAAGCGCCCGGAGAAGCTGGTCGTGTCCTTACCGGCCCCTCCGCGGAGGGCGTCGCTGCCGCGGAAGCCCTCGAGAGTGTCGTTCCCCGGCCCGCCTGCGAGCAGGTCGTTGCCGTTGCCTCCGCCGAGCCGGTCATCTCCCGGTCCGCCGTACAGACGCAGGTGCCCGCGATCGCCGCCGGCACTAGCGTCGCTTCCGGCACCACCGTAGAAGCGGTCCACATCGCTGCGCCTGTTCTTCCAGCCATTCCAGAAATCGGTGCCGGTGTCTCCGTAGCCGATGTCGTCGCCGGCACCCCCGGACAGCTCGTCGAATCCAGCGCCTCCCCGCAGGCGGTCGTTGCCCGCGCCGCCATCAAGCCGATCCGGGCCTGTGCCTCCGAGGATGACGTCGTTTCCCGGACCGCCATCGCCCCGTTCCCTGCCGTAGGGGGCATCACCCGGCGGATTGAAGGTCGGGTTGGGTCCGAGCAGAAGCCTGTCGGCCCCACTGCCACCCCGCAGCCCGTCGCTGCCTTCCGCACCGTTCATCCGGTCCCTGCCAGGGCCGCCGATCAACTCGTCGTCACCCGCGCCGCCGCAGAGACGGTCGTTGCCGCGGAGTCCGTTGATGCGGTCGTCGCCGCCCAGGCCGACGACCACGTCGACGCCTCGGGTCCCGTTGAGCACGTCGTCTCCGGCGGTGCCAACGATGGTGGCCTTCGAGCCGAAGCATCTCAGGACCGCTGCCTCTGCCCTGAAGGGCTGCGTACAGATGACAATCGCTACGGCAACGAACAAGGTCAACAGTGGTCGATGATCGAGTCGCACGAGACCGCCCCTCCTCCTCAACGGAGAACAGAAGTTGCCTTCAACTATGCGGAGATTCCGCCGGTCTGGCTAGAGGGCTCGCCGCTCGCTCCTCCCCACTGGGCGCACAAGAGCCGCCCGGTAAGGGGCGGCTCTCGTCGAGGGCTGTGGTGGAGCTGGCGGGAATCGAACCCGCGTCCTGTGGCGCCGTACCAGGTCTTCTCCGGGTGCAGTTCGTGATGTCGCTTTTCTCGGCCCCGGCACTCCCACGAACAGTGTGCCGACGGGCCCAGTCAGGATGAAGTCCCGATCAACCCTCCTGACAGGAGTTGATCAGCAAGTCCCCTAGATGAGGTCAGGGTCCGGGACGGAGACGGATGCCCGGTCTGACCCTTCGATCACTGCTCAGGCAGCGAGTTCGAAGTCAGTGCGATTTGAGTCGGCACTTATAGGTTCCAACGAACGTTTACGAGATGACGTTGGCTTCTCGACCCGCTTCTCCTGGGACTAACGTCCCCAGTCGAAACCAATCAGCCCCTCTTGAGTTGTTCTGCACAGTCTAGGGGCCAACAGCGGCAGACTCATCCTCATTCCTGTGGGAGGGGTCCGATGAGACGTTGGCTGCTGTTCGTGCTGGCGTGCGTGCTGGTGCTCTCTGCCGCGCCTGCGGAGGCCGCAATCAGGCCGTTACCGGTGGGCCCGGACGTCGACTACCAGCTCGGTGGCACGCGTGGCGTTCCGTCGCGGGTCGGGATCGTGGTCCGCGACCGGGCGGCGTACCCGCTTCCCGGTCACTACAACATCTGTTACGTCAACGGGTTCCAGACGCAGGCCAACGAGCGCCGGTTCTGGAAGAAGCGGATGGGCCTCGTGCTGCGCCGGGGTGGGCGTCCGGTCGTCGACTCGGCCTGGGGCGAGTGGCTGCTGAACATCCGTACGCCGCGCAAGCGGGTCCGGCTCGCGCGCATCGTCGGTGCCTGGACCCGGGGTTGCGCTGCTCGCGGGTTCGACGCGGTCGAGTTCGACAACCTCGACTCCTACACGCGCAGTCGCGGGATGCTCCGCCGCAACCAGGCGATCGCCTACGCGCGACTCCTGGTCCGCGCCGCTCACGGCTCCGGCCTCGCGGTCGGGCAGAAGAACCTCGCCGACTTCAACGGCCGCACCATCGGCTTCGACTTCGCCGTGGCTGAGGAGTGCGGCCGGTGGCGTGAGTGCGGCGACTACGTCGCGAACTATGGCCGGCGGGTGCTGTCGATCGAGTACCGGCAGTCCGACTTCCGGTGGACCTGTGACCGGTACGGCGCCGGGCTGGCGGTCGTGCTCCGCGATCTGGCACTGAGCCCGCGTGGTGTCCGGGCGTGGTGCTGACGTCAGTGCGGGAGACCGAACAGCTCCACGCCGTTGTGCCAGCACACGCGCCGCAGCCAGTCGTCCCCGAGGCCGGGGTGTCGCTGGGAGAGGCGAGTGAGGCCGGCCAGCTGTTCGAGGTAGGGGTACGGGATCGTCGGGAAGTCGCTGCCGAACAGCACTCGGTCGCCGAGGTCTGCGAGCCGGGGCAGGAGGTCGTCCGGGTACGGCGCCTCCCGGTCGAAGAACTCGGTGAACACCATCGTGGTGTCGAGCCGGGTGTGCTCGTAGGTCTCAGCGAGCGCGAGGAACTCGGCGTACTCCGGGGCACCCATGTGGGCGACCACCGCATGCAGCCGAGGGTGTCGCTTCAGGAGCCGCTCGAGGTGCTCCGGACCGGTGAACTCGTTGCCGACGGGACCCGAGCCGACGTGGATGATCGTCGGCGTGCCGGCGTCCTCGATCAGACCGAACGCCTCGTCGAGCATGGGGTCGTCGAGTCGGAACTCCCCCACCTGCGTGTGCAGCTTGAAGACCTCGACGCCGTCGTCGATCAGATCGGCGACGTACTCGGCAGCTCCCGGCTCCGGATAGAACGTCGCGGACCACAGGCACTCGGGCACCTGCCCGGCGAAGGCGCGCGCCCACTGGTTGAGGTACGACGCCATGCCGGGACGGTGTGCGTAGGGCAGCGCCGAGAACCGTCGTACGCCGAACGCGCGGAGCTGCTCGACGCGTTCCTCGTGGCTCCCCCGGTAGCGGATCGGCCACTCCCGGCCGATCTTCGGGCCCGCCTGGTCGAACTGCGCGTAGACCTTCGCCTGCACGTTCGGCGGCAGGAAGTGCACGTGCACGTCGAACAGTCCGGGGAGACCGAGGTCCTGCCAGAAGGCGCGGGTGGCGTCGACTGGTTCCTCGTTCACTCCATGCCCTTGAGCTGGCGGCCCAACGCCTGCTGCTTCTCCCGGTTGGCCTGCTTCTCGGCCAGCGCGTGCCGCTTGTCGTAGCTCTTCTTGCCTCGGGCCAGCGCGATCTCGACCTTGGCCCGGCCGTCCTTGAAGTAAAGCGAGAGCGGGATCAGGGTGAAGCCCTTCTCGTTGACCTTGCTCTCCAGCTTGTCGATCTCGTGGCGGTTCAGCAGCAGCTTGCGCACGCGACGCGGCTCGTGGTTGGTCCAGGTGCCCTCGGTGTACTCCGGGATGTGCACTCCGTGCAGGAACACCTCGCCGCCGTCGATCTCGGCGAACCCGTCCACCAGGCTCGCCCGGCCCAGGCGCAGCGACTTCACCTCGGTGCCGACGAGCACCAGACCGGCCTCGAAGGTGTCGTCGATGGCGAAGTCGTAGCGCGCCTTGCGGTTCTGCGCGACGTACTTCTGCCCCTTCTCCTTGACCATGGGCGCCATCCTCTCAGCACGCGGCAACCTGATTGCCGGGCGGCTCGGGCCGGCGTACGTGGAACAAACCGGGCGGGGTTGTCGGCCGATCCCTGAGGTTGTGGGGTGAAGTATCGGCCGACAACGTCAGGTTTCCCCGGCCGACCGGGGAAACCTGCAGCCCCTACAGGTAGTTCATCGGGTCAACAGGATTCCCGTCGAGCATCACCGTGAAGTGCAGGTGGCAGCCGGTGGACCAGCCGGTGCTGCCGGAGTAGCCGACCACCTCGCCGCGGGAGACGCGCTCGCCCGTCGACGCGCTGTAGGAGCTGAGGTGGTTGTAGATCACCGTCATGTTCTTGCCGTTGACCTGGCCGAGGTCGATGTAGAGCCGGTTGCCGTAGACGTCGGACCAGTACTTGGAGATGACTGTTCCCGAGCCGGCCGCGCGGTTCGGCGTACCGCACGGCGCACTGAAGTCGGTGCCGTCGTGCAGCCCCCAGTAGCCGTAGATCGGGTGCCGGCGGTAGCCGAAGGACGACGTGACCGCACCCGGGACCGGGCGATAGAGGAACCCGCCGGTGTCGCCCTTGTAGCCGCCGTGCTGGCGGCGCGCCCGCTCGATGATCAGCCGACGGATGCGCTCCTCCTGCTTCTTGGCCGCACGCAGCTGGATCAGGTCGGCCTTGCGAGCACGAGCTGCCTGGAGCTCGGCAGCGCGGCCGCGTGCGACGAGGGTCGCGACCTCCGCACGGGCTGCCGCAGCAGAGTTCTCGAGTCCCTGCTTCTTGACAAGGTTGGCGCGTGCCGCCTGTCGTTGTACGGCGACCGCGACCTTGGCCTTCTCGACCTTCTCCTCCTCAAGAACCATGCGAGCACGGGCCTCCTTGAGAGCGGCCAGCATCGTGGTCTGCTTGTCCATCAGCGAGGTCACCGTGTTCATCTGGCTGGTGACCTCGGCCGGGTCCTGCGAGTTCAGGATCACCGCGAGGCCCATCAGGGCCGGGTCGCCGTTGGCATAGTTGCTGGCGGCCAGCACCCCGATCTCGGCGCGCTGCGAGACGACCCGGACGCGGGCGGCGTCGAGGGCGACCCGAGCCAGGGCGAGGGTGTGCTCGGCGGCCTGAAGCCGCGCCTGCATCACCGCGTCGAGACGAGCCGCGGTCGCCAGGTTGGCCTGGGCGACCGCCAGTCGGCGCTGCGAAGCGGCGAGCGCAGTCCGGGCGCGCGCCAGCCGACGGGCTGCCGCCTGCAGCGCCTTGCTCGACTCGTGGAGGTCGCCCTGCGCGTTCTGGACCTGCCCGCGTGCCTTGCGCTGCTTGTCCCGGAGGTCGTCAGCCGACGCGTTCGGAACCGCGGTGCCGACAAGGAGCAGCGTCGCCAGAGCAGCAATCGTCCGGCACCGAGCCGAACGAAGAGTGGTTCGCGGCTCTGCCGTTCCTTTGGGAGAACGCACGTCGAGGCTGTCCAATGAATCGGGGAAGGTGGACGGCTCGACGCTAACCGACAGCCGTCACACTTTGAGGTATTTGCGAGTCATCACGAGTGTCGGGATCAGGGTGAGCAGGACACCGAGGATCGCAATTCCTCCGACGGCCGTGTAGGAGTCCTGCCAGTCGACCCACTCGACGATGTTGGAGCCGGGTCGCAGCCGCTCGTAGATCACGACGTACATGAAGGCCAACAGCGTGCCCGACGCCAGCCCGATGCCGATCAACGCGGCCACCAGTGTCTCCATCAGGAACGGCAGCGAGATGTAGAGGTTGGACGCGCCGACCAGCCGCATGATGCCGATCTCCTTGCGCCGCGCGAACGCTGCGAGCCGGATCGTGTTGGCCACCTGCAGGATCGCGGCCACGAGCAGGAACGCCGCGACCGAGATCGCGCCCCACTTCATCACCTCGATCCAGAAGTAGATCGGCTTGAGCACCTGCCGCAGGTCGCGCACTGCCGCGACACCGCCGGTCTCCGCGAGCTCTGCCTCCACGCCCTGGAACCTGTTCGGGTCCTTCAGCTTGACCCAGTAGGACTCCTGCATGTCGGTCGCCTTGACGGTGGAGTAGATCTCCTGCTCGCTCTTGTCCTTGGAGATGTAGACCCGCTTCCAGGTCTTGAACGCCTCCTCCTTGGACTGGTGGTAGTACGACGCCACCTCCGGGTGGTCGTCGATCACCGACTGGATCGCCGTGCGCTGTGCGGGAGTGACCTCGCCGGTGCAGGTCTCGGCCTTGCTGTTCTGGTTGCACATGAACACGGTGATCTGGAGCTTGTCGCCCCAGAACCGCTCGGCCTTGTCGGCCTGCGCGTTGAGCAGCAGGCCCATGCCAACGAGGGTGAGCGAGACGAAGATCGTGACGATCAGCGCGACCGACATGGAAACGTTCCGCTTGAGTCCCGAGCCGGTCTCGGAGAAGACGTACCTCAGCTGCATGGAGTCGATCAGCCCTTCAGTGCTGGTAGCCGTAGACACCGCGGGACTGGTCGCGTACGACGCTCCCGTCGGCGAGCTCGATGACGCGCTTGCGCATCTGGTCGACGATGCCGGCGTCGTGGGTCGCCATCACGACCGTCGTGCCGGTCCGGTTGATCCGGTCCAGCAGCTTCATGATCCCGACGCTGGTGTTGGGGTCGAGGTTGCCGGTGGGCTCGTCTGCGATCAGGATCTGCGGCTTGTTGACGAAAGCCCGCGCGATCGCGACCCGCTGCTGCTCACCGCCCGACAGCTCGTCGGGCATCCGCTTTCCCTTGCCGTCGAGCCCGACCAGCTCGAGGGTCTCGGGGACGACCTTGTTGATCTGGGAGCGCGGCTTGCCGATCACCTGCAGCGCGAAGGCGACGTTCTCCGAGACGGTCTTGTTGGAGAGCAGCCGGAAGTCCTGGAAGACGGTGCCGATCTGCCGACGCAGTGAGGGCACCTTCCAGCCGCGCATCTTGTTGAGCTCCCTGTCGAGCACGAACACCTTGCCCTGGGTCGCGCGCGTCTCCCGCAGCACCAGCCGCAGGAAGGTCGACTTGCCGGAGCCGGACTCACCGACGAGGAAGACGAACTCGCCCCTGTCGATGTCCGCGGTCACGTCCTTGAGCGCCGGCTTGGGGTGGCCGGGATAGGTCGCGGAGACGTTCTCGAATCTGATCACTCGGTTGGGGGGCCGGTGTCGGGGATGGGGTGTGCACACGAACACGTTCGCGTCCGACCGCTGGTCGAGCATAGGTGAGCACCTCTACGGTGTAGCGCATGCTCGCATCGTCGGCCCGTCGCCCAGTACGGAGCCGATCACGGGCCCTCCGTGCGACCGCTGCCGGCACCGTGTCCGCCGCTCTGCTGCTGACCGGGTGTGCCCAGGAGAAGAAGGCCGCCCCCGAGCCGGAACCGACTCCGATCGCGAACCTGAACACGGTGGCGATGCAGGTCCCGCGGATCGAGTTCTGCGGCCTGGTGCGCGACGAGGCGATCTCCGCAGCGCTTGGCGGAGAGCCCGAGTCGGATGCGGCGTACAAGAACGGCGACGAGGAGGAGCTGCCGGACATCGGCACGGAGGTCGTGCACGAGATCGGCTGCTCCTGGACCGGCGAGGACGGCAGCACAGCGCGGGCCTGGGTCTTCGCGCGCCCGATCAGTGCGACCTTCGCAGAAACGGTGGTCGCAGCGAGCAGAAGGACCCCAGGGTGCCGGACGGTCCCCGGTCCGACGTACGGCAAACCGGCGATGACCCAGGTGTGCCGGCTCATCGGCGGTGAGCAGCGCGTCCGTCACGCCGGGCTGTTCGGGCAGACCTGGCTGACCTGCGAGCTCGCCGCCGGCGAGGTCGGGGTCCCGGAGCTCCGGACGCGCACGGACCGCTGGTGTGTCGAGGTTGCCAACGCCCTCAACACTGCTCGTTGACGGCGCGCCAGTTGTCCAAAATGCCGGACGGCCGTCTCGCCAACCGTCACTATGCGTGGATGATCTGGTCACTTCAGGCTGCTCACCGGAAACCTTCCTCTGGTCCGACGACACCCGGCAGGCGTAGCCTCCGTGGGTGCGGCGAAATTGGGACGCCACGTCACGAAAGGGATATCTCGGGATGACGAGACGACAGTGGGCCACCGGCCTGATCGCAGCAGTGACAGTGACCGGGGCCGCGACACTTCTCCCGACCACACCCACGACCGCCGCAGCACCGGCGGCTTCGACCAACGCGGATCCCGGACTCGGCAACGGTCTCGGCCGGCTGCTGGCGCAGTCTGAGCAGCGGTCCCTCAGGTCCAGCGACAGGCTCCGGAACAACCAGGAGGGCCTCACGATCCGGGACGCACAGAACCGGGTCCTGGTCCAGCTCACTCCGCAGTCCGACGCCAACCGTGCGGCCTACCGCAGGCAGGCCGAGCAGCTCGGGCTGGTCGTGCAGAACGTGGACGCCAAGCACGGGACCCTGGAGGGTTTCGTCCCCCTCTCGGCGGTCCGCGCGCTCGCAGCGATGAAGGAGACCGGCACCCTCGCGCAGGCCGTGAGGCCGCAGACCCGCGCCGGGAAGACGACCAGCCAGGGCGTCGCGTTGCAGCGCGCGAACAAGGTGCATGCCAAGGGCATCGACGGCAAGGGCATCACCATCGGCGCACTGTCCGACTCCTATGACACGGCCACCACCACGACGGACGGCGATCCGCTGACCGTGCACGCCGCCCAGGACGTCGCGTCGGGTGACCTGCCCGGGCGCGGCAACGCGCGAAACTCCAAGCCCGTCGTCGTGCTCGAGGACGGCACCGACCCTGACTTCGATGTCGACGAGGGTCGGGCCATGCTGCAGATCGCCCACGACATGGCGCCCGGCAGCAAGCTCTGCTTCGCCACCGCCTACACCGGCGAGATCGGCTTCGCGGACAACATCCGCAGGCTCGCAGACAAGAAGGGCCGGTGCGGGGCCGATGTCGTGGTCGACGACATCGCCTACTTCAGCGAGCCGATGTTCTCGGACGGTCCCATCGGGGATGCCATCGACGAGGTCGCAGCCAAAGGCACCCACTACTTCACCGCCGTCGGCAACGACGGCGTGCAGGCCTCGTGGAACTCCAAGGTGCGGTTGATCCCGTTCGACCGAGGAGTGAAGGGCACCAACCTCGACTTCACGGAGGTCCCTGAGGAGCTGTACGACGGCGGCCTGCAGGACATGAATCCGGGCGCGGGCACGGACGTTGCCCAGGACGCCTACCTCGGTGAGGGCGGAGGTGTCCTCAACTTCCAGTGGGACGACCCCTTCGACATCGACGGTGCCACGATCGGCGAGCCCTACTTCTCGGCAACCGGTGAGGTGACCGACGCGGACCCGGAGCCGAGCTTCGAGTTCACCCCGACCGCCGCCCAGCTGGACACGACCGTCCTGTTCCGCACCGACGCGATCCCCACGGGCACCACGGACCTGGTCCTCACCGTCGAGGCACCGGACGGAACGGTCTCTGAGATCGACACCGGTTCTTCGCCGGAGGTGCTGGCCACCACCCTCGAAGATCCGGGCACTTACACGATCACCATCTCGGGGTTCGACGGCAGCACCGGCCCCTTCACCCTCGACATCTCCCCGGTGCTCTCGCCGTCGAAGGTGACCACGGACTTCAACCTGCTGGTCTTCGACGCAGAGGGTGGCTACATGGGTGCCTTCGCGGACAAGAACCCCCTCAGCGGGCGGCCGTCCGAGCTCGGCCTCCCGGTCGACATCGGAGACGTCCAGCTGGTCATTTCGCGAGCAGGCACGGGCCCGGTCGGTGCCACCCGGATGCGTCACGTCATCACCGGCGACGCCGTGTTCACCGAGTACGCCGACCCGCTCTCCCCGGCGCTGTGGGGACACGCGCTCGCCAAGGGAGCGACCGCCGTCGCGGCGTACGACCCGTTCCGGCCGTTCCTGCCGGAGTCGTACACGTCGCCCGGTGGCGATGTGCCCGTGTTCTTCGACTCGGAGGGCAACCGGTACGCCAAGCCGCAGATCCGTCGGGTGCCCCAGGTGGCTGCGGCCGCCCGGGGCAACAACACGTTCTTCGCCGGGGACGACGCGCGTGATCCCGACTTGTTCCCCAACTTCGCCGGCACCAGCGCGTCGGCGCCGCACCTCGCGTCGATCGCCGCGCTGGCGCTGCAGAAGGCCGGTGGTGGCAAGTCCTACACGCCGAAGGCGCTGCGCACGCGGCTCCAGGAGTCCACGTTCAAGCACGACCTGGACCCGATGGTCTCGAGCGGCACCGCCGGTGGGCTCACCGTCGTCGCCAGAGGCGACCAGGGGTCAGAGACCGACACGATCGTGCCCCAGGCGATGGTGGACCCGAACTTCTTCACGCTGAAGTACGACGGGAAGGTCGCGGTGAGGTCCGTGACGTTCTACGGCGAGACGGCGAGCCCGACCGCTCTGGGCAAGAGGAACCCGCCGCTCTCGGACGGCATCGTGTTCGATCCACGCAAGTTCGACGGCGAGACTCCCTACCGCACCGACGGCTTCCCGTTCACCATCGGGGCGACCTACGGCGGGCTCGCGCGGCAGAAGGTGAAGGCGACCTTCTCGGTGCCGGGTGGAGGTGAGTCGGCCAAGGGCCAGTACCGCCGGATGACCCTCACCTTCCAGTCGGGTCTGAGCAAGGGGCAGGCGCTCAGGTTCGGCGTCGACCGTGACCTGGCGATCTCCGGCTTCGGTGGCGCCAACGAGGGCAACGGCGCCGACGAGCTCGGCGGAGCCACTTTCCTGCCGCACGGCGTCGCCGTGCCTGAGGGCATGGACTTCAGCGCCACGCTCACCGACGGCCGGGTCATCCGGGGCTCCCTGAGCAACCGCCTCGGCTACGGCTTCAGCCCGGTCGACGGCTATGGCCTGGTCAACGCCGAGGAAGCTGCTCTGGGTCGCTGACCGGACACTCCTTCGGGGAGGGCATGCTGGGGAGACCCGGCAAAGTCCTCCCCGAGGAGTTTCATGGCTGTCTCCACCCAGATCCAGCTCGCCCGTCGTCCCAAGGGTGAGCCCGGCGACGACACCTACGCGTTCGTCGACGAGGAGCTCCCCGAGCTCGCCGATGGCCAGGTGCTGCTGCGAGTCGTCTACCTCTCGCTCGATCCCTACATGCGTGGCCGGATGAGCTCTGCTCCGTCGTACGCCGCCGCCGTCGAGGTCGGCGACCTGATGATCGGCGGCACGGTCTGCGTCGTGGAGGAGTCCCTCAACCCGGACTTCAGCGTCGGGGACATGGTGCTCTCCTACTCGGGCTGGCAGACGCACGCAGTCAGCGACGGCCGTGGGCTGCGCAAGCTGGACCCGACAGTGGCGCCGGTGTCCACTGCGCTGGGCGTGATGGGGATGCCGGGCTTCACGGCGTACGCCGGACTCCTCGAGATCGGCCGACCGCAACCGGGCGAGACCGTGGTCGTGGCAGCGGCCACCGGACCCGTGGGATCGGCCGTGGGCCAGATCGCGAAGGTCAAGGGCGCCCGTGCCGTCGGCATCGCCGGCGGCGAGGAGAAGCGTCGGGCCCTGCTGGACGAGTTCGGCTTCGACGTCGCCCTGGACCACCGCTCCCCCGCCTTCGCGGCCGACCTCGAGGCCGCCGTCCCGGACGGGGTGGACGTCTACTTCGAGAACGTCGGCGGTCCGGTCGCCCGTGAGGTGTTCAAGCGGATGAACCTCTACGGCCGGGTTCCGGTCTGTGGGCTCGTCGCGGACTACAACGCCACCTCGGCGCCGGAGGGCCCCGACCGGCTGCCGGGTTTCATGCGGCTGGTGCTCACCAAGAGCCTCAACGTCCGCGGGTTCATCCAGGGCGAGTTCAGCAGGTCTCACGGAGCTGACTTCGTGCGGGACATGTCCGCGTGGATCGCCGACGGCTCGGTCCGCTATCGCGAGGACGTGGTCGAGGGCCTCGATGCAGCGCCCGAGGCATTCCGCGGCCTGCTGACCGGGCGCAACTTCGGCAAGCTGCTGGTCCGCGTCTCCCCTGACCCGACGCTCTGACCGGTGCCTGACATCCGCGCAATCGGGTAAGGGTTCTCAGAGACCCCTGCACGAGCACAAGGAGGCATCGATGCCGAAAGCATGGAGCGCCAAGCGCGAGCGTCAGTACGAGCACATCAAGGAAGGGCTCGAGGACAAGGGCCGCAGCGAGGACACTGCGGAGGAGATCGCCGCCCGCACGGTGAACAAGGAACGCGCCCGCTCGGGTGAGGCCAAGGAGAAGAGCAAGACCTCCACCGACGACATCTCGTCCGGTCGGCGCGGTGGCCTTCGGTCGCACAAGGGCTCCGGCGGTCGCACCAAGGCGCAGCTCTACGAAGAGGCGAGGAAGAAGAACATCGAGGGTCGTTCGCAGATGACCAAGGACGAGCTGGAGAAGGCCGTCGGCCGCTGACCGACCTGTCGGTGCCCGAGCCCGCCTGAGATCAGGCGGTGGCGTCGGCGCCCACGCGCCAGCGGATGCCGGCCTCGAGAAACGCGTCGATGTCGCCGTCGAGCACGGCCTGCGGGTTGCCGGACTCGTACTCGGTGCGCAGGTCCTTGACCATCTGGTAGGGGTTCAGCACGTAGTTGCGCATCTGGTCGCCCCAGCTGGCCTGGACGTCGCCGCGCAGCTCGTCGAGGTGGGCCTTCTCCTCGGCCTTCTTCAGGACCAGCAGCTTGGCCTTGAGGATGACCATCGCGGACGCCTTGTTCTGCAGCTGTGACTTCTCGTTCTGGCAGGAGACGACCACGCCGGTGGGGATGTGGGTGAGTCGTACGGCGGAGTCGGTCGTGTTCACGGACTGACCACCGGGACCGCTCGAGCGGTAGACGTCGACGCGGACGTCCTCGTCCGGGATGTCGATCTCGTCGGTCTGCTCGAGGACGGGCACCACCTCGACCGCGGCGAAGCTGGTCTGCCGTCTGGCCCTGGTTGTCGAACGGGCTGATCCGCACCAGTCGGTGGGTGCCGGCCTCGACGCTCAGCGTTCCGTAGGCGTACGGCGCGTGGATCGCGAAGGTTGCCGACTTGAGGCCGGCTTCCTCGGCGTACGACGTGTCGTAGACCTCGACGGGGTACTTGTTGCGCTCCGCCCAACGGGTGTACATCCGCATCAGCATCTCGGCGAAGTCCGCCGCGTCGACGCCGCCGGCTCCGGAGCGGATGGAGATGATCGCCTCGCGGGCGTCGTACTCACCGGACAGGAGCGTGCGCACCTCGAGCTGCTCGACCTGCTTGATCAGCTTGGCGAGCTCCTTCTCGGTCTCGGCTGCGGCTTCGGCGTCGTCCTCCTCCGCGGCGAGCTCGACCATCACGCCCAGGTCCTCGAGCCGGCCCTGCAGCGAGACGAAGCGGTCGAGGGTGCCCTGCAGCATCGAGAGGCGCCCGGTGACCCGCTGCGCGTTGGCCTGGTCGTCCCACAGGTCCGGGACCGCAACCTGCTCGCCGAGGTCCACGATCTCGCGGCGCATGCCGTCGACGTCCAGGACGGACCCGATGGTCTTCATCGTCGCCTGGAGCTGCTTGATCTCGTTCTCGAAGTCGGTGGCTGCCACAAGAACAGAGGCTACGTCCCTCAGGGGTGCGGGGCGAAAAGGGTGCCGAGCCACCGCGGACTGGGACCTTCCCAGCCGTGCAAGTGCGGGGAAGGTCGCGTGAAGGCTCCGGGAAGGGCTCGCAGTCAGGGTTGTCCCACGAGCCCAACTCAGAGCAGGAGAAAGACCATGTTGATGCACCCGGAGATCAGCCTCGCAGTAGCGAAGACGAGGACCGACGACCTGATCCGCGAGATCCGTCCCGCCTCTGGCGGCCGGCGTTTCACGGAGGACCTCGGCCACGGGACGGCCCGCGCACCGCGGAGGGTCCGGCTCGGCCGAGGCCTTCGGCTGGCCTGGCGTCGGTCGGCCCGCGCCGCTGAGCCCGCCTCCTGACGTGGCAGCAGGCCTACCTCGGCGCTGCGCCCAGCTGGACCTCGTCGCGCGTGCGGAGGCACCGACCGGCGTCCCCCGGCTGGCCGGCTTCGGTGAACCCTACGGCGGCGGCGTCGAGCAGCATCACGCTCTCCGCGGGATGGTCCTCGGCGACGGCGAGGTGCGCCCGGGCCTCCATCGCGGCTGCGCCCCACGCAGTGCCGGGCCAGCGGGCGGCCGAGTCCTCGGCAACCAGCAGGTGCTCGCGGGCCGTGGTCAGGTCACCGACAGCGGCACAGGCAATCGCCGCTGGGACTGCCAGCATGACCACGCAGAAGCTGCACTGGTCGGTGTCGCCCAGGACTGCGTCGGCCTGGTCGACCAGGGCGCGCGCAGAGTCGGGATCGGGCGCAGCGGTGATCATCGTCCCGTAGATGCGCTGCAGCAGGTGCATGCCGATCATGGACCAGCGAGCCAGTGGCAGCGCCCGCTGGAGCAGGCGTCGGGCCTCCTCGCGGTTCCCCTGCGCGAGGCGGACCTCGGCCAGCCGCTGGAGGCTGTGCGACTCACCGGCCTGGGCATCGATGTCGCGGTGCAGGTCGACAGCCTCGACCAGCTCCCGCTCGGCGCGGTCGAGATCGCCCATCAGGAGTGCGGCCTCGCCGATCAGCGTCCTGGCGAAGGCGACCCCACGGAGGGCACCCGCCTGGGAGGCGTGCCTGAGCAGCTCCTCGGACTCCGAGATGACCTCCTCGTAGGGAACCGGGCCGTAGAGGAGGTACTCCGCGACGCACAGGTGCGCGTCGAAGAGTGCCGTGGCGAGTCGCTGCTTGCCCTGCGTGCGGCGTAGCTCCATCCGGAACCGCTCGAACCACTCGCCTCGCTGGTGCGCCACCAGCCCCTGCAGCGAGATCAGGTCCATGAACTGCCAGGGGTCGTCGGGTGAGTGCAGGAGCTCACGGCCCTGGTTCGCGATCTGCCACGCGGTGTCGATGTCGCCCGCGAAGAACGCCAGGTTCCCTCGCGCAAGCAGGATGGGGCCGTCCGCCTCGTCGCCCTCGGCCTCGAGCCCCGCCATCGCCTCGGCGGCGATCTCGCGGTGGCCCGCGAACGCGGCGGCCCGCGCCAGGCGTGCGCGGACGAGCCGGTGCTCGGTGCCGGACGTGATCGAGACAGCCTCCTGGTAGGCAGCCACGGCAGCCGGGTCACCGAGCGCCTGCAGCAGATCGCCGCGCCGGACCAGTAGGCGCGCGAGCTCGGTCGGACCGGCGTGGTCGCGGACGGCGTCGATCATGCCCAGCCCCTCGCGGTAGGCGCCCAGGGCTCCTGCCGTCTCCACCGCCCGGAGTGCGTAGGGCACGGCGCGGGAGGGCAGGCCGGCAGCCACGAACAGGTGGGCCATCCGGGCCGGCGGGCCACCGAGCTCGGCGATCCGCTCGGCGACCTCGCGCCACGCGCTTGCGCGAGTGTGCGGCGGCATCACCTCGAGCAGCCGTTCGCGCACCAGTGCGTGCCGGAACCGGTAGCCGGCCTCCGCCGGCTCGACTATCTGTGCCGACAGGGCTTCCTCGAGCTGGCGGTACGCCGCATCCTCGTCGGCCGCTGACAGGGCGAGCAGCTCGTCGGTGGTGAACGTCGAGCCCAGAAGTGCCACCCGCTGCAGCGTCTGCATCGTCGGCGCGGGCAGCATCGGCAGCACCGGCCCGGCCTCCGATCCGCGGTTGCTGGCGAGCTCGAGCGCAGCGAACGGAAGACCTCCGCTCACCTCGCAGATCTGATCCACCTGGTCGGGCTGCAGGTGCGGGAACCGGTCCACGAGGAGCCGTCGGGTGGCTGCCTGGTCGAGGGGACCCAGCTCGATGCGAGTCCCGGCGCCCCGTCGTACGAGACTCTCCGCGACCTGGTGCGCGGTGTCGGGCACGTGCGGGCGATGTGCGACCGCGATCAGCACGGGCTCGGTCATGGCGCAGCGGGAGAGGTAGTGCACCAGGCGCAGAGACGCCTCGTCCGCGTCCTGCAGGTCGTCGATCAGGAGCAGCAGCCCGTGTCCCGCGGCCGCGAGCCTCATCAGCTCGGCCACCGCGACGAACAGCCGCTGGTGACTGGACTCGCCGCTCCAGCTGACGTCGCTGCCGGACATCGCCCGATCGATCTCCCGGCGGTAGAGGTCGTCGAGGCCGTCGAGCAGGGCCGGGTGCTGACGGCAGAGGTCGCCGAACGCCTCGAGCACTGGTGCGTAGGGCCACGATCCCTCCACGGCCGAAGCGGTCCCCCGCCCGGTGCGCCAGTCGCGCTGACGGGCGAGCGCGTCAGCAAGCCGGAGAACGGCTGTCTTGCCGACCCCGGGTGGACCCGAGATCAGCAGCGTCCGGCCGTGGCCGGCCTCGGCGCGCGACAAGGTTTCGCGGATCCGGTCCCCGACGTCACGTCGACCGACGAGTCGCACGCCCTGGGGCCGTGTCGCCGGAGCTCCGTCGGAGGCGGTGAGACTCACCCGGATCCGCTCCGCCTCGGGGCTGGGCGTGGTGCCGAGCTCTCTCCGGAGCGCGTGGTCGAGCCGCTCGAACTGCCGCAGCGCACCGCGGGTGTCCCCACGCTCCACCATGCCGCGGATCAGGGCCAGGTGGGCAGGCTCGTCGGTCGGGCATGCCTCGACCACCTCGTCCCACCGCCCGGCGAGCCGGAGGAGGTCGAGGTGGAGAAGGCGCACCGACTCGCGTGGCTCCTCGGCCCATGGCTCGTAGACGTCCTCCGGCAGCAGCTGACCGCCGAACAGAGCGAGAGCACCGTCGACGGCCTCCGCCGGCCCCGTGCGCAACGCGTCGTGGGCGGCCTCCCGGAACTCCTCGACGTCGACGCTGACCTCGGCGTCGGGCAGCAGCACCACCATCTCGTTGCGAAGCAGGACGGCTGAGCCCTCGCCACCGAGCGCGCGGCGCGCGTAGTGCGCGGCCTTGTGCAGCCGCGGCCCCGCGGCCTCGACGGAGGTGCCGGGCCACAGTGCCTCGATCACCTGCTCACGATGAAGCCGCCGGCCGGGAGCCAGGGCCAGGATCTTGACCAGCGACGCCGCCTGCCGGCGCGCCCATTGCTCGGGCATCACCGCGACATCGTCGACGGTGACCTCGAACCCCCCGAGCAGTCTGATCCTGGTCGTCACGTCAGGCTCCCTCTCCGGACGACCACGTTACCCAGCCGAGGGGACGGTGTCAGGCGGGATGAACGGGGCGAAATCAGGGCTCAGACGACGATCCGGCAGCGCCTGGAGGTGATCCACCTCGTCGCTCATCGCAGAGCTCACCGAACGCATCAGCTCCCGCGACCTGGTCGCGTCCCACTGGTAGCCGGCGACCTCCTCGGTCGTCGCGAACAGCTGGTGGGAAAGGCGCTCACGCGTCGTCTGGTACGCCGCTAGGGCACTCCCCTCGCGGACGGCGCCACCCAGCTCGTCGAGCAGAGCATCGGCGAGGAGCTCCGCGTCTCGCAGACCGTCGGAGATGCCGTGGGCGGTGATCGGGTCCTTGAAGTAGCCGGCGTCGCCGACCAGGGCCCAGCCCCGGCCCCACGACTGTCGCATGTAGCCCGGCACTCCGCCCCAGCCCCGCAATGCGGTCCGGGTCCGCGACGCGAGCAACCGGCCGACCAGGGCGGGGGCGGCTTGCTCGAGCAGGGCGATGAACGCGCTCTCGCTCCCGGAGCGACGCAGCTGCCGCATCCGCTCCGGGGTGGTCGAGGCGAAGACGCAGGTGGCACCGTCGTTGGTGGGGATCAGCCCGGCGGCCGAGCCATGGCCATATGCCCACTCGAAGCCGTCCGCACCCGGGTCGTCGAAGTAGCGGTAGAGCACCGCGCTCGACGTACGCCCCTGGCGGAGCGTTGCCGCCCCGACCTGTTGCGCGACCAGGGAACGGATCCCGTCGGCGCCGACAGTGATCGTCCCCTCCAGTCGTGCGGGAGCGCCGCGTCGCTCCTCCGCGACCACTCCGTGCACCCGTCCGGTGTCGTCCCGTAGCAAGGAGGTCACCGCGGTCTCCTGCAGGACGTGCGCCCCGGCTTCCTCCGCGGCGTCGATCAGGATCCTGTCGAGGACCGTGCGTCGGGGGCCGTACAACGCCGTCACTCCGGGGCTCCGCCGGATCGAGACCTGGACGGAGTCCACGTCGGGGTAGTGGAACAGCACGCGTGAGACCGGTGGCGTGCCGGCCGCGACCACGCGGTCGAGCACACCCCAACGCGAGAGCTGCAGCACGCCTGCCCGCATGAGTCCGTGCGTGGAGACCGTGTCGCTTCCCCGGCGGCCCCGCTCCACCAACGCGACCCGGGCGCCGGCCCGGGCGAGCAACAGGGCCGTGGAGGCACCGGCGACCCTGCCGCCGACCACCACTACGTCGTACCCGGTCATGTCCTCGACTCCTCATCGGTCGTCAACGCTGCGCGGGCGGGGACGCCCAGGAGATGGTCGACGACCATCCGGGCGTTGTGACGGGCCCCGTCGATCAGGCCGGAGTCGCGCCGGTGCTGGAAGGGCTGGCCGACGATGTAGACACCGGCTGCCGGAGTGACGCCGCGACGCTGCAGGATCGTGCCGTCGGGGCTGGAGATCGGGAGACGGAGCCAGGGGTGGTGTGGCCGGTAGCCGGTGGCCAGCACCACCGTGCCGATGCCCTCCGCCCGCAGGTCCAGCTGCAAGGGTGTGGCCGCTACCTCGACCCGCTCTGGCCGGCGCGACTTCCACACCTCGCGCTCGAGGCCCGCACCCTCCACGTAGCCGTCGACGGCGTCGAGGAAGCGGTGCATCACGGTGTCGGCGGCTGCCAGGTTGGCCCGCAGGTCGTCGCGAAAGACGGCGCGGCCACCCGTGACCCCGGCGAGGCGCCCAGCAAGCCGGACCCCCACCTGCTGGAGGTCACGCAGGTCGAGACCGTGGCCGCTCGGCGTGGAGACGTTGCGCCCGACGATCTGCAGCGACGGTTCGCGACGCGCAACCGCAGGGTCACGCATCTGGTCGATGGTGCGAGCGAGCCGGCCGGTCGCCTCCAGCCACCAGTAGATGTCGAGCCCGCGGTAGCGCCGCGGCATCCGGGTGTGCCGCCCGACAGCGAGAGTCACCTCCCGCCCCGAGCGGTTCAGCTCGTCTGCGATCTGGGCACCCGAGGCCGAGGCGCCGACGACGAGCACGCCGCCGTCCGTGAGCTGGCCGGGGTTGCGGTAGTCACGGGCCGGGAGCAGGTTGACCCCCTCGAGGCCCCTCGGCACGTTGGGTCTGCCGTGAGGTCCGGTGGCGATCACGATGTTCCGGGCCCACCAGGTCTCGCCGTTGGTGACCACGCGGTAGCGGGTGCCGCCCGGTCCGGGGGCCGCGGCCACCTCCTCGACCGTCGTACAGTCCAGAAGCGGGAGGTCGAAGGAGTCGGCGTAGCGCTCGAGGTGGTCCACGAACTCGGCTGCCGAGAGATAGCTGTCAGGGTCCGGTCCGGCGTAGTCGAAGCCGGGCAGCCGGGTCATCCAGCTCGGGGTGAGCAGGCGCAGCGAGTCCCAGCGCTCGGTCCTCCATCGCTCACCGATGCGCCCGCGCTCCAGTACGACGTGGTCATGGCCGGCGTCGCTCAGCAGACGGCTCATGGCCAGCCCGGCGTGCCCGGCGCCGATCACGATCGTCTCCACGGCGGTCATGGGGGTGTCCTCTCACACGGGCGGTCGGCCGGAGTCCGGCCGATCGCCCTCTTCGGGGGTCGCGCGTCAACTGGTGACGACGTCGATGACGACGGGCGTGGGGTTGGTGAGCACGTCGTACACGGCGGACCGGCGACGCGACTGCTCGACCAGGCCGCGCAGGGTCTCGTCGTCGGCGTCACCAGCGATGTGAATGGTGACCTTCACCTGCTCGTAGCCGTTGCGCACCGAGTCCGAGAGACCGAGGATCCCGAGCAGGTCGATGTCGCCCTCCACGGTCGAGGAGACCCGGGTGAGGTCCACGCCACGGGCGGCGGCGATGTTGGCGATGCCGGAGGTCAGGCAGGCGGCGATGCCGTGCAGCAGGTACTCCACGGGAGTGGGGCCGTTGTCCTGGCCGACGAGCACTGCCGGGTGGTCGGATACGACCTCGGTCTCGTGGGCGTGCTCCATCTCCTGCATGGCGCCGTAGAACCCCGAGATCTTCGAGGTGCTGTGGGTGCCGCTCACCCAGGTGTTCTGGGCACGGAACTGGAACTTGGCGATCTCGTTCTGGCCCCGGACGGCGTCCAGGGTGGCGAACAGGGTGGCGACGTCCACGCCGTTGCGGCGCGGGCTCTCGGTGGTGACGCTCATGGATCTCTCCTGACGGTGTGCCGGGTTCCCGGCTTCGATGTGTTGGTCAGGAGAACGCTAGGAAGGCGACCTTCCCGCAGCCTTCCCTCAGGCTTCCGGCCCCTCGAGCGCGGTCTGGACCGCTGGATCGCGCCACACGACAGCGGTGCCATCGAGCACCACGACGCCGTCCTGGTTGGTGATGGTGGTGGCCAGGACGGTGATCGGCTTGTCGTCCCGGGCCGAGGTGACGGTCGCCTCCGCAGTGATCTCGTCACCGGGCCGCACCGGTGCCAGGAACTTCCAGGACACCTCGAGGAAGACGCTTCCGGGTCCGGGCAGCTGCTCGGCGACGAGTGCGTTCAGCAGACCCGACGTGACCCCGCCCTGTACGACGATGCCGCCGAAGCGGGAGCTGGCAGCGAGCTCGTCGTCGTAGTGGATCGGGTTTCGGTCACCGCTGATCTCGGTGAACAGCTCGATGTCTTGTCGGGTGATCTTTCGGGTACGGCGAGCCACGTCGCCCACATTGATGGTCATGCTCACATCCTGCTGACCGCTGCTTCCCACAACCTTCCCGGACGCCCGCCGCCCCTCCCTGGACCGACCGGTCTCGCAAGCGACGCTAGGTCTCGTCTCACACGACGGTCAACACGAGACCGCCGGTCAGTCCGAGACCACGACGACCGAGGCGGCCGTGCCCGTGACCGGCACGTTGGTGCCGACGCCCGGCACACGGAGAGGCAGGTCCATCGGGGTGATCAAGCGCACGACCACGGTGTTGGCGGTGGTCTCGACGGTGTAGTCGAGGCCGGGGAAGCGTCGCCGGATGCCGCTGCTGGCGAAGTACTCCGCGACGTAGTGACGTGCGGCAGCCGGGTCGATCTCGGCTCGCTTGCCGAGCCCGTGGGTGTAGACCTGCTCGCCCTGGATGCCGTCAGTGGCGGCGAGGGCAGCCGAGTCGGCGGCCGAGTTGAGGCCCTGACGTCGCAGGTACGCCGCCGAGGCATTCACGACGACGGCCACGAGCAAGGCGACCACGACCGTGAAGCCGATGATCAGCGGCGTGACCGAGCCCTGCTCGCTCCGCGGTTTCACGGCCGTGCCTCGCGGAAGGTGCCGTATGGCGCCTCGTGCTCGGAGTCGACACGAATGCCGGGGGTGTTGGAGCCGAGCGCGGCCGGCATGAGCGGCAGGGCGACCGAGGAGCGGATCTCGGCTCTCACGACCGAGCCCGGCGTGAGGCAGTTGCGCGGATCGGGCCGACAGGTGATGCGCACGTCCGGGACCTGGTCCAGCTTCTGGTCCTGGTAGGCAAGGCGAACCGCGGCTTCGGCGCGCGCGTAGCCGGTCGCCTGGTCCGGGGCGGTCACGAACGCTCGTCCCGCGGACCGGGCGGCTGCCGAGGCGGCGTACGCCGCACGCTGGGTGTCGAACGCCGCCAGCACGATGTAGAGCAGCGGCACGATCAGCAGGATCGCCAGCCAGACGAACTCGATCAGCGCAGTCCCGGACTCGTCGCGGCTCCGCCGGTTCACGGCGCTGTCTCCTGCACCCCGTGACCGGTCACGGACAGCTCCACGCCGGGACCCCAGAGCCCGAGTGGCGGGACCTCGGCCCGCACCGTGACCACCACAGTCGCAACCCCACCGACAGTCGCCCGGCTCCCTGAGACGTCCTGGGCGAACCGGTCAGCGATCGCGCCGCTCACCTGCTCGCGCGTTCGAGCAGCGCCGTCGGCGGGAGTGCGGTCGATGTTCGCGCCGTAGCGAGCGCCCTCCGTCGCGGCAGCGGCAAGGGTGTTGCGGACGTGCATCACCAGTCCGACCTGGATCAGGCCGAGCACGAGCGGCACCAGGACCATGCTGACCAGCACGAAGTCGACGACCGCCGCTCCGAGCTCGTCACGCGGCCGGGTCTCAGCCGGCGACGGAGGACAGCGCTTCACGCAGCATCGCGCCGAGCTGCGAGCCGGCGATGGCCCAGAGTCCGGCCACCAGCCCCGCGGTCATCACGGTGATCAGGACCCAGCCGGGTACGTCGCCACGTTCGTCGCGGCGTCGGTGAGGCAGTAACCAGCCGCCAATCAGATGGTTCATCTCGATCTCCTCCTAGGGGACGACGAGGCGCAGGCCGACCAGGCCCGGCCAGAAAGCGAAGACGACAACTGTCGGGAGCACCAGGAACACCACGGGGACCATCATCAGGACCTCGCGGCGGGCGCCGGACTCGATCAGGGCGCGGCGACCGGCCTCGCGGACGTCACCGGCCTGGGCATGGAGTACGTCGGCCAGCGGGGTCCCGCGCTCGACGGCGATGGCGATGCCTTCGGCGAACCGGGAGACCACCGCGAGACCGGACCGGGCAGCCAGCTCGTCGAAGGCCCGGGTGATCGGGGTGCCGGTGCGCACCTGGGCGAGCACATGTCCGAGCTCTGCGGAGAGCTCACCGTGCGTCCGTCGTACGACCCGGTCGAGGGCAGCCACCGGGCTCTCCCCCGCCGCCACCGCGAGAGCCAACAGCTCGGCGACGGTCGGGAACTCCTGGAGGATGCGACGTTCGCGGTGGGCGACCTGGGCGGTCAGCCGGTTCTCGCGCAGGAGGACCCCGAGGACGAACGCGACCACGCAGAAGATCAGGAGCGGCACCGAGCGCTCGGGCGACGTGGCCGCAATCAGTGCCGACGGCACTGCGACCACGGCGAACGCGACCAGACCCCAGAGCACCTGCTCGACGCGGAACTGGGCGACGTCCATCTCCAGACCGGCTCGCTGGAGCCGGCGCCGGACCGAGGCGGCACCACCCAGCACCCGCTCGACCGCGCCGCCGGCTGCGGACAACGCCGGCCCGAACACTCCGGCGAAGGCATTGCTGGACCCAGCCGGGACAGGGAGCGTCTCGGGTCTGGGAAGGTCGCGCACATAGGGCAGCACCCGCACGGCCAGGGGTGTACGACGGGCGTCCATCGCCGCGGTGACAACCAGCCAGGCACCCAGCCCCAGGGCCGCACCGAGAAGCCCGCCCACCAGCAGGTTCACGAGAGGATCCGCCTCTCGGTCGGCAGCTGTCCGATCCGGACCATCGCGCGGTAGGCGATCGCGCACAGCACAGCGCCACCGACGAGTACGATCACGCCCGCACCGGTGGAGTAGCGCTGGATGACCTCGGGCTGGAAGCACATCAGCAGCAGCACCAGCCAGGGAGCCGCGACGGCGAGCCGTGCGCCGTTGACCGTCCACGCCTGGCGCGTCTGCAGCTCCGCCCGCGTGCGGGCGTCGTCGCGCAGGAAGCCTGAAAGGCTGCGCAGCAGCCGGCCGAGGTCGCCGCCGCCGACTTCGCGCGCCACGCGCAGGCTTTCGACGACGCGGTCTCCGACGGGATCGGCGAGGCGGTCCTTGAGCTGGTCGAGCGCATCGGCAAAGCGCCCGCTGACCTGGTAGTCGAGCGCGAAGCCGGCGAAGGCGTCACGCAGGGGCTCGGGCCCGCGGTCCGAGAGTGCCGCCAGCGCCTCGGGGAGCGACATCCCCGCACGAACAGCGGAGGCCAGGTTGTCGACTGCCTCGGGCCACACCTCGGCGAACTCACGTTGGCGGCGTCGAGCCCGACCCTTGAGCACCGCCACCGGGAGGTATCCACCCATGACGCCGAAGACCAGAGCGACCGGCACCGTCCTCGAGGCCACCAGCACCACGCTCGTGGCGACGAACGCACACACGGTGCAGACCACCACGAAGCCGGTGGCGCTGACGTCACCCAACCCCGCGCTGCTCAGCAGTGGTCGAAGGCGAGACGTGCGTGGCGTTCGTGGAGATGGCGCCCGGAAGGCAGACCAGATCAGCAGTAGACCCACACCGAAGATCAACCCGAGAACGGCACCCATCAGTCCGCGCCTCGCAGGATCCGGTGTACGTCGATCCCGGCCCGCTCGAAAGAGTCGAGGCGACTCGGCATGCCGCCCGTGTGCACGAGGTCGCCGCCCCGGCGGACGAACACGGGCTCGGTCTCCACGATGTCGTTCTCGACGCGCCCCGGAACGGCGACGATCTCGTTGACGCGGCGTACGCCAGAGTTGTCGACACCGAGGTGGACTACCAGGTCCACCGAGCTCGCCACAGTTGGTACGACGAACCGGGCCGAGATGTTCTCGCCTGCGAGCAGCGGCAAGGTGCACAGCTTGACCAGTGCCTCGCGTGCACTGTTGGCATGGATCGTCGCCATCCCGGGCAAGCCCGCGTTGAGGGCCAGCAGCAGGTCGAGGCACTCGGCAGACCTCACCTCGCCCACGATGATCCGGGTCGGGCGCATTCGCAGCGTCTCGCGCACCAGGTCGCGCAGGGTCACCTCCCCGGTGCCCTCGAGCCCGGCCTGCCTGGTCTGCATCGCCACCCAGTCGGGATGCGAGAAGCGCAGTTCGAAGACCTCCTCGGCGGAGATGATCCGGTCGCCTCCCGGGATCGCGGCCGCCAGACAGTTGAGCATCGTCGTCTTCCCGGCCTGCGTCCCGCCGGCAACCACGATGTTCTGGCCGGCAAGCACGGCGGCCTCGAGGAAGCGCGCAGCGGGAGTCGGCATCGAACCCAGTCGCACGAGGTCGTCGAGCCGCGCCGCCTTGAGCACGAACTTGCGGATGTTGACGGCCGCGAACTCACGGCTGATCCCTTCGAGCACGACGTGCAGGCGGTGGCCCTGGGGCAGCACAGCGTCGACGAAGGGCTGGGACAAGTCGATGCGCCGGCCGCTGGACTTGAGCATCCGCTCGACCAGCTCCTGCACCTCGGCGCGGGTGAGGATCACGTTGCTCAGCTCGTGCCGCCCGTTGCGCGCGATGAACACCCGGCTCGGCTCGTTGATCCACACCTCCTCGACCTCCGGGTCGTCGAGGAACCGCTGCAACGGGCCGAAGCCGGAGACGCGGGCCACCAGCTCGCCGACGACACCGACCGGGTCGGGCACCGGCGCGACGACACCGGTCAGGCTGCGCTCGTCGTGGGCTCTGACGACCTCCTCGGCAAGACGCCGCACCCGCACGGCGTCGAGCTGAGGGTCGACCGCTTCACGTCGTACGACGGCACGCAGCTGCTGGTCGAGGTCACCGACCAGGTCTGTCGACGGAGTTCCCGAGACACCCACGGACATGTTCGCTGTTTACCCCGGAATTACGAGACTTGACCAACAATTCTCAGCCTGTGGAAAACGCAGTCACACTAGCCGCAGAAGTGCGCTCACGACGCACGCCCTGCCCAGGCAGTTGTGTCGACCGGCACATTCGGGCTATTGCCCGCGCACCCGCGAAACGGGATGCTGCGCCGGACCCTGTCCATTCTCTTGTCGATCGAGGGACCCGATGACTGAGCAGCATGTAGACGATCCCGACACCGTGCCTCCTGGCCAAAAAGCTGCGGACCCCGTCGACAAGGTGAGTGCCAGAGCCCTGCTGTGGACGACCGTCATCTGTGTGCTCGGGGCTGTCCTCGGTCACGTGCTGCTGGGACTCAACTACGAGAACGCGTGGCTGCCTTGGCAGCCGATCGCCGGGGCAAGCCTCGCGCTGGTGGCCGTCACGTCATTCGGCGGTTTCTATCTCGCCTCACGTCGGGCCCGAGTCGCCATCACGGCTTCGTTCCTGCTGACATTCCTGGTGCTGCTCACCTACGTCGTCACCATTTCGCAGATCAAGGATGTCGCCGACGCTCCGGAGGGACTCGTCTCCGATTTTCGAATCGTCGTGCAGACGATCATCGGCTTCTATTTCGGCACCGAGGCCATCGTGGCGGCCACCAAGGTCATGGGCGTCGCCCGCAGCACTGATAGCACCGCCCGTGACGTGAGGCGCGCCGACCGCGACCTCGTGTAACTTGCGTGCGCCCTCGGTTCAGCGAGAGAGGGCCATCAGGACGGTGTTGGCCGCCTCTTCCAGCTCCGCGGTGACCGGCAGCTTCTTGCCCGTGGTCACCGCATCCACGAGGACCGTGTTGTGCCCCATCTGGATCCGGACGGCATCGAAGGTGATCGGGAGCTTGCCACTCCGGCCGGTTGCCCGGACGGCGAGGCTCTCCTCGCCCAGCTTCGGGAACGGCAGCGCCTTGACTGTGTAGCGAATCGTCTCGGTCTTCGTCTTGACCACGAACCTCTGGCACCCGGCGAGCACACTCTTGGGGCCAGCCAGCCCGGCCAGCGAGCCAGCCCTCGAGCTCAGCCCCACCCCGAGAAACGACTTCTCGGAGTTGACGAAGGTCCTGTAGCCCTTGGTTGGCGCCTTGATGAAGTCGACGTCGATGCCCGCGGTCAAGGTCTCGCACCGAGCCGGAGTAGTCGTGCTCCGTCCACTGCGCTCGGGCCGCAGGAGGTTGGTCCGCTCGGCCGCATAGCCGGCCGGCGCGCTGGCGCCGGTGGGCACGAGCCGCTTCACGTCGGCCTGCCCGAGCATCCGGCCGGCCCGCACCAGGTTCACGGTGGGCTGCTCGGACGCGGTGTCACTGAACGGGTTCAGCTCACAGCCGGTGAGCGCTCCGAGGCTGGCGATCATGAGTGTGGCGGCGCTCAGCCGCCCGAGACGATGCACGTGCATGTGGTGCCCTCCGCTGAAGTCGTCTGTCCATCTTGTCGGAAATAGACGCACTTCGGGGCGAATCGCCGCTTTGCGGCTGGCCGGGGTCACTCAGGCAGCGAGGGCTCAGCGGCGGGCGCTGATGGTGATGTTGGAGACCGTGAGTCGTTCGCGCAGGAGCTGGGTATCCGTCGAGATGCGGTTGATGGTGGCCAGCCAGACGGCGTGCTTCTGCCGGATTCCGACCACCGTGGCCTCGATGTCGTGGCGCACCTCGTCGACGGCCGTCTGCAGGGTGTAGTCCGGCATCGGCTCCGAGGGGGGCAGGTTCGCCACCCGGACGGCGCCGAGGCTGAAGACAACGGCTACCGCCGCGGCCAGGCGCAGTCGCGTGCGTGATCGGTACAAGACTTCCCCCCAGGTCGACGATCCACGAGCCGCCCGCGAGGGCGGTCAATGAGCCGAGGCAGGCTCCGCGTGGTTCGTGATCGTGAGGGTAGGAGCAAAGGGCGAAAACATCACGATAGGGACGATCGAGGCCCCACGGCGCTCTAGACCAGAGCCAGCACCTCGGCGGCGGCGCGCTTGCCGGCGCGGACGGCGCCGTCCATGTAGCCGTTCCAGTAGGTGGCCGTCTCGGTGCCGGCCCAGTGCGTGCGCAGGTGCGGGCGGCGCAGCTCCTGGCCGTACGTCGTCAGGGTGCCCGGCTTCATGATCGCGACCGGCCCACCCTTGGTCCACTGCTCCTTGGTCCAGTCGTGCTCGACGTACTCGATCGGGTGCAGCGCCTTCTCGCCGAACATCTCGGCGAACCCCGCGAGCACTGCCTTGCGTCGCGCGGCGAGCGTGCTGAGGCCGTACTGCTTCCAGGTCGAGCCGCCGACGAAGGCCAGCAACACACCCGGGCTCCCGTTGGCGGGCGAGTTGTCGAAGGCCGCCCGGACCGCGCCGTGGTCACTGATCCCGAAGCCGTTGAGGCCGTCCTTGCGCCAGAACGGCTCGGAGTAGACGGCGTCGCACTTCATCAGGTCGCCCATGTTCATCCCGTTGAGCAGCGCCCGGTGGCGCGCGGGCAGTGCCGGCCCCCACTGGATCGCGCGCGAGAGCTCGGGCGGGGCGGCGACGATCACCCGCTTGCAGGAGACCGACCCCCTCGTGGTGCGTACGACGGCCCGGGTGCTGTTCTGGTCGATCCTGGTGACCGCCGCGTTGAGGGCCACCCGTGAACCGAGCTGGGCGGCCAGTCGCAGCGGGATCAGCTGGGAGCCGCCGATGAAGCGCTTCTCCTGGGCGCCGTTCCTGGTGTCGGAGTTGCGCTCGAAGGTGCCCTTGTTGGTCTCGTTGCCGGAGCAGGCGACGTAGTGGATCACGAACAGCAGCGAGAGCTGGTCGGGGTCGGCGCCGAAGCCCGGCTGGGTCCAGCACTTGATCAGCGTGCTGATCCCCTCGGCGTTCAGCGAGTGCCCACGGAGGTAGTCACCCAGTGTCATGGAGTCCCACTCCTTGGCGCGGGGGTGCTTCCACGGCTCGGCAACGTCGACCTCGGAGGCCCACTGGTTGAGCTGGGTCTGCAGGATCGCGGCATCCGGAAGGATCAGCGGGTCCGGCGGGACGGTGCCGTCGTACTCCTGCCGACCGAGCAGTCCTGAGGAGTTGTAGACGCTCTTGCCCTCGACGTACTCGTCGAACATCGGGACCTTGAGCTCGTTGGCCAACGCGATGATGTGGTCCTGGGTCGGGCCGACGAAAGCACCGCCGGACTCGATCACGGCACCGGAGCGGAGCTTGTGGTTCAGCACCCGCCCACCGACCCGGTTGCGCGCCTCGACGACCAGCACCGAACGGCCGCTGCGGGCAACCTGGCGTGCGGCCACGAGACCGGAGATGCCCGCACCCACGACGACCACGTCGACCTGGCTGGGCAGGTTTCCCGTCACGGTGGCGGCCTCGGCTGCGCCATCCAGCATGCCTGCGGTGAGCACGCCCACACCCGCTGCGGCTGCGCCGCCCACGAGTGTGCGCCTGGTGATCTCGATCATCGTTTCCGCTCCTCGTCCGGCCGTTGTCGGCCCGTATCTCCGCCCACTCAACGAGCGAGTGAACGATGAGCAACGGGCGAGTGGACCGGGTTGTCCGAAAAGCTCGCGGACCTGCCCTCCAATGACCGATCTGTCCTCTGGTCCCCGGACCCCCCGCCCCCGAGACTTCTGCCATGCGCCTCCTGCCCGCCCTGGCAGCGGTGACCTTGGTTGCCGCCCTGACGTCCTGCGCATCGAATCCCACCCCTGTCGAGGAGGGCTCATTCGCCAGTCAGGCGGAGTCCACCTTCGCGCCGCCTGGTGTCGACGACGCCGAGCCGGTCACCTACACCGTGCCGGACGCCGACTGCCCACCGTGGTGGACAGGGCTGGAGGTCACGACCGACAGCGCCGCCAAGGTCGCGGACCTCGACGACATCGTCGCGTGCACCGACGCGGAGGGAAGGCAGACCTACCTCGAGAACAGGAGCCGGGCGGTCTGGCTCCTGAGCGCAGCGACGGTGACGCCGAGTGTCGCGCTGCGGGTGCGAGCCGGCCCCGGCGAGACCTCGTTCCTCGGCATCGTCCGGGGCAGCCGCGGCCAGGAGGCGATGGCTCCCGGTTCCGCGATGACGGTCAACGTCGCGCCGCACGAGGTGGCCTGGAGCCCCGATCTTCCGCTGACCGTCGGCTGGGAGGGGCACACGCTGATGGTGCGCAAGCTGCAGGAGCTCGGCGACGCCGTTGCGACCGCGGCGCTGACGCGGCAGAGTCCGGCCGGAGCCACCCTGGTCGCGTGCACCTTGGGCATCACTGCGGAGGCGGCCTCCGCTGGTGATGTCGCCGGTTCCGATGCCGCCAAGCCGGTCCTCGCGGGCCTTCGTTCGAGCAAGTGCCGCGCTGCGGCGACCAGCGCCGGCGTCGCGGACGACCTCGACGAGCTGCGCTCGGAGGCGAAGCTGCTCGAAGCCGCCGCAGCCAACGTCAGAACAGGCTGGGCCTCCTCGCTTGCGCTGCCCGACGGTGCCGACCTGCTCGTTCCCTGACCGGCCACTGATCGACCACTGATCGACCCAGAGTCCCGTTCGGCGTTTATCCCGGCGGATACAGGGCATGCTGGAGGTGTGCATCTCGGAGGGTGCACGCCGTCCGCCGTATCTCGGGGGCGGCGGGCTCTCGGCCCCCAGGGACCCTCCTAGGTCACCGTGAACAGGTCGCCCTGGTCCTGCAGCCGCTCGAGAACCTCCTCGAATCTCAGGTGCTCCAGTGCCAGCGGGTCGTCCGCGCCAGCCTCGACCTCGTCCCAGCTGCGGGGCGCGGCGGCCATCGGCAGCTCACGCCCCCGCAGGGAGTACGGCGAGATGGTCGTCTTCGCGCCGGTGTTCTGCGACCAGTCGAGGAACACCTTGCCCCCGCGCCGGGCCTTGGTCATCTGCGAGACCACCAGCTTCGAGTTCTGCGACTCCAGCTCCTCGGCGATCTCCTTGGCGTAGTCGCGCACCTCCTCGTGGGTGCGGTTGCCGTCGAGTCCGGCGTAGAGGTGCAGGCCCTTGGAGCCGCTCGTCACCGGCACCGACTCCAGGCCGTCCTCGGCCAACCGGTCGCGCACGAGCAGTGCCACCTGCGAGCACTCCCCCAGCCCAGCGGGTTCACCCGGGTCGAGGTCGATCACCAGTCGGTTCGGGTTGCGCACCCGGCCGTTCTTGGTGACGGTCCACTGGTGGACGTGCAGCTCGAGTGAGGCGAGGTTGACCAGCCAGGTGAGCGTGGCGAGCGAGTCGATGATCGGGAACATGAGCTCGCCCTCCTCACCGGACTTGGTCCGTGAACCCGAGGTCGGCACGGTTACGGTGCGCACCCAGGACGGCGTGCCGCCGGGGGCGTTCTTCTCGAAGAACGACTTGTCGCCGGTGCCGTGCGGCCACCGGATCCGGGTCACGGCGCGGTCCGCGAGGTGCGGCAGCATCACCGGCGCGACCTGGGCGTAGTAGTTGAGCACCTCGGCCTTGGTGGTGCCCGTGCGCGGGTACATCACCTTCTCGAGGTTGACGAGCGTGAGTGTCCGTCCGTCGACCTCGACGGAGACCTCGGTGCGCTTCTCGGCCATCCCCGCCGTCCTAGCGGCCGATCGCGATCACGGGAACGCGCCGGGGATCCAGGCGTGCCATCGCCCGCTGGATGAACCAGCGGGGCGCCGAGGCGCAGCCCGCCGTGGCGCCGGTTCCGTTGACGTGCAGGAAGATGCCTGCCCCGCGCCGGCGGACCTGGTTGATGTTGAAGCTCGTGTTGAACGCGTACTCGTACTCGGTCGGGAAGTCGGTGAGCCGCTCGGAGGTGTTGATGCCGCTCGTCAGCCACCAGCGGAACCCACCCTGGGACTTGTTCCGGTAGCGGTTGTAGTAGGCCGAGGCGTTGTCCTGGACCCAGAAGTCGTCGCGCTTGATCCGCCGGTGGCCCATGTCCCAGCTCGCCGCACGAGAGTGCGTGCCGAAGGTGCTGAGCAGGCGGTAGGTGCCGACAGGGGTGGTGCCGGTCCCCTGCTTGCGGCGTGGCCCCCGCACCAGCCCGCCGTACCCGATGGCGCCCTTGCCCGCCCTGGCGACGACCCGCCAGCCCGAGGCGCCGCGCTCCCAGAGGATCACCCGCGCGTGCCAGGAGCGGGTGCGGTTCACCGTCACGACCTGGCTGGTTCCCGGCTGGAGCACGACCTTCACGCCGTCGAGCCTGATCACGCTGGCGCCGGCGGCCGGAGCGGACTGCAGCATCGCGGCCAGCATGACCCCGGCGGTCAGAACCACGAGTCGGCGGATGGTCACCATGGTCAGGCCTCCTCGGCCAGGTCGGAGGGGGCCAGGTCGGTCCTGATCCCCCGGTAGGCCGGCTGCCGGAGCCTGCCGTCGGTGGTGAGTCGGAGGTACTGCACGTCCACGACCATCTCAGGTCGGACCCACACGGTGCCGACCGTGTCCAGCCGCGGGAGCACCTCGGTGAAGGGTGACTCGCTCACCACCGATGGCGCGAGCAGCGCGCCGAGTGCCTGCCCGGCCTTGCCCGCGATCCCGCTGCCGACCCGTCCGCGGAACTCGAGCCCTCGTGCTGTCGGCTGTCCGACCAGCACGGCACCGAGCCGGCTGGTGCTCCCGATCTCGTGCCGGAAGCCGCCGACCACGAAGGAGCCGGTCGGGCGGATCGGGAACTTCAGCCAGTCCCGGCTGCGCTGGCCGGGTCGGTACGGCGATGACAGTCGCTTGCTGACGATGCCCTCGAGACCCTGCTGCTGCGCGGCTTCGTGCAGCATCTGCCCGTCGTCGTACGTCGGCGGCACCTGCCACGCGACGTCATCGAGCCCCAGCGCCTCGAGCCGTGCCCGCCGTTCGACCAGTGGCAGCGCGCACAGGTCGTGACCGTCGAGGCGAAGCAAGTCGAAGGCGATCAACGTGACCGGGTTCGTCTCGGCCAGCCTCCTCGCCCTGGTGGCGTCGCGCACGTGCATCCGATCGGCCAGCGCACCGAAGGAGGGAATGCCCTCCCCCAGCGCCACCACCTCGCCGTCGAGCAGGAAGTCCTCGCCGACCTCCGCGAGACCCTGGAGCTCAGGGAAGGACACGGTGACGTCGTTCTCGTTGCGGGAGTAGATCCGCAGCCCTCGCGGGGTCCGCTCCACGAGCACGCGCATGCCGTCCCACTTCACCTCGTGGGTCCAGCCCGCGCCGGTGGGCACGTGGTCCCCCTTGGTCGCGAGCATCGGCAGCACCCGGCCATCTTGTCAGTCATCTTGTCGAGGGCTGTGGACGGTTCGAGGCCGGCGCCAGCCTTGATGAGCGTCCATGACCCCCGATTTACATGGGAGGTCGCGGCAGGCATCCTGATCACATGCGTGCTATTTGGAAGGGTGCCGTTTCCTTCGGCCTGGTCAGCGTCCCGGTGAAGCTGTACTCCGCGACGGAGAACAAGGACATCTCGTTCCGGCAGGTCCACGCCAAGGACGGTGGGCGGATCAAGTACCAGCGGACCTGCAGCATCGACGGCGAAGAGGTGGAGTACGCCGACATCGCCAAGGGCTACGAGACCGAGGACGGCGAGATGGTCATCCTCACCGACGAGGACATGGCCCAGCTCCCGGCCAACAGCAGCCGTGAGATCAGTGTCGAGAAGTTCGTGCCGAGCGAGCAGATCGACCCGATGCTGTTCGAGAAGTCCTACTACCTCGAGCCCGAGAAGTCCGGCGCCAAGCCCTACGCGCTGTTGCGTGAGGCTCTCGAGGCCGCCGACCGGATGGCGCTGGTGACCGTGTCGCTGCGCAACCGGGTGTCGCTGGCCGTGCTCCGTGTCCGCGACGACGTGATCGTGATGCAGACGATGATGTGGCCCGATGAGATCCGCAATCCCGACTTCGGGTCGGTCGACACCAGTGAGGCGAAGCCCGCCGAGGTGAAGATGGCCACGATGCTGGTCGAGACGTTGGCCGGTGACTTCGACGCGTCCGAGTTCGAGGACGACTACCGCGGCGCGGTCGAGGAACTCGTGAAGGCCAAGATCGAGGGCGGCGAGGTCAAGCGCACACCGGAGACCAAGAAGTCCTCGGGCGAGGTCGTCGACCTGCTCGCTGCGCTGCAGCGCAGCGTCGACGCGGCGAAGAGCGCACGCGGGGAGAAGAGCTCCGAGGACGACTCGGACGCGGAGGACAAGCCGAAGAAGGCCGCGGCCAAGAAGACCAGCGCGAAGAAGACCGCCAAGAAGGCCAGCAAGAAGACCGCCCCCAAGAAACAGGCGAAGAAAGCCAGCTGACCGGAGTTCGCGTGCATCACCCCGGGACAGATCGGGCATAGGGCACATACGTATTGGGTGTCGTAACCTACGCCCGCTCGGAGCGTTGATCGGTCATCAACAAGCGCGGGCCCGCACCACGCCTGCGCCGTTTCCTGGGGAGGAAATCCGAGAATGCGCTCATACCTGCGCCTTGCATCGGCCGTCGGTGCGGCCACGCTGAGCGTCATCGCCGCTGCACCCGCCCTTGCGGCCGCACCGGTCTCCCAGGCCGGCGCGAACGCCGTGACGCTCTCGATCGCCGGCAACGCGCAGGGTTCCGGCGACGCCACCGCCAAGCACGACGGCACCACCGAGACCAAGACCGGGCAGGAGACTCCTCCCCTGTCCGTGCTTGACGGTCAGCAGCTGATCACCACTGGCGTCCTGGCCCAGGAGGCGACCGCCCGTGCTGACGGCACCTCTGCAGCCTGCGCCGGACTCGCCGGCGACGGCGGTTCCGTCGTCAACATCGGCGGGTCCAGCTGCCTCGAGCCCGGCGACCAGCTGAGCGCGACCCTCGGCAACCTGGACCTGACTGGCCTGGTCATCGTTGATCCAGGCGGCGCCCTGGGGGCGCTCAGCCCGGTGGAGGAGGCGCTACTCGAATCGGTTCTCCCCGCCGTCACCGGAGCCATCAACACCGCGGTGAACGAAGCGAGGGCACAGTTCGGTGACCTGGGACTCGTCGCCGGGCTCGGTGCTGTGGAGGGACGCTGCACGGCCGAGCTCGGATCAGCCAGCGGCGACGCCACCCTCGCCGACGTGCAGGTGAAGGTCGTGCTGCCTGACCAGGCGCCCCAACCTGAGCTCGTGCTGCTCAATCTCCCGGTGCACCCCGACCCGAACACTCACCTGACGACGAACCTGAGCGACGTTCTGGACATGATTCTCGATGCGATCAGCGAGGACCTGGAGACCTCGCTGAACGGCGCGCTGGCACCGCTCGTCACCGGCATCGAGGCCATCAAGACGAACATCGTCGGCGCTGTCCGCGACAATGTCGAGGCCAACCTCGCCCCGCTCGAGCAGAACCTGATCGACGTCGTCCTCAACCGGCAGATCCGCACCGGCAACGACGCGATCAAGGTGCGCGCACTCGACCTGCAGCTCCTTCCGGTTGTCGAGGAGCAGCTCGGCTCCTCACTGGTCAGCCTGCAGATCGGCAACGCCGCGTGTGGCCCCTCGGCCCCCCGGACCGGTGCCGTGGCCGGCCCGCTCCCTGCCGATCCGACCGCGCTGCCGACCGCCGTCTCTGCCGGCGTCGCCTCTGCCCCGGCGATCAGCCACCCGCAGCGCGACGACCACACCAACGCGATCGTGCTGGGCGCCTTCGCCGTCCTGATGGCCTCGGGCGCCGGGTTCGTGACCTTCCGCCGCCTCCGCGGCTGATCGACGTACGACGGACCGGGGCACGCGATGAACGGAGCTGACGTCGACCGCCATCTGTCCGGCTGGACGACGGCGATGCTGGTGCTCTGCGCCCTGCTCGCCGCCGCAGGCTTCCTGCTCCCCTCCCCGGACGCCACACCTGCGGGCTACCGCAACATGGCCGGCCCGGCGAAGCCGGTGCGCCTGATCGTGCCCGCGCTCAAGATCAAGGCTCCGGTCCTGCCCATCGAGATCAACGAGAAGCAGGTGCTCGACCCGCCACGCAACCCGCGCGACATCGGCTGGTGGCAGCGCAGCGCGCGACCCGGCTCCGCGAAGGGACAGACCGTGCTCACCGGGCACACCGTGCACACCGGCGGCGGCGTGATGGACGACCTCGCCAAGCTGCGCAAGGGACAGCTGGTCAAGGTGGTCACGCCGAAGGGGACGATGGAGTACACCACCACCCGGGTCGTCACCTGGACCAAGGAGCAGCTCGCCAAGCGCGCGGTCGACATCTTCGCCCAGGAGCGCAACGACGTCCGCCTCGTGCTGATCACCTGCAGCCAGTGGACCGGGAGCTACTACAAGAGCAACGTCGTGGTCTTCGCCAAGCCCCTCGGCGTGCGCGAGCGCACCAGCTGACCCTCAACCGACGTCCGGATCACCGTCCACGTGCGCGCGGGCGGCCGGTGAGTCCGGCATCCGCGAGGTCATCAGCGCCATCCCGGCGTCCATCGCCCGCGGGGCGACGAGATTGAGCAGCTCCCCGACGCGGCCGGCCGCGGTCGAGATGGTCAGTGGCCGGTCCTCCAGCGCGCGCACGACGAGCAGCGCGGCCTGCTCCGGTGTCTTGGCGGGCACGTTCCGGTAGGAGGGCGTGGCCTCGATCATGTCGGTCCGCACCAGGTCGAGTCGGAGGTTGGTGAACGTGACGTTGTCGTACCAGGTCTCGCGCCCGGCGATCCGCGCGAAGGTGTCCAACGCTGTCTTGGAGGCGATGTAGGCCGAGAACTTCGGCGCCTTGAGCTGCACTCCCCAGGTGACGATGTTGACGACGTGGCCGAACTTGCGCTCCCGCATCCGGGGAAGCACGGCCATCGTCAGCCGCACCGGCCCGAAGAAGTTGATCGCCATCGTGCGCTCGAAGTCGTGCATCCGGTCGTAGGAGAACTCCAGCGAGCGGCGGATCGAGCGGCCGGCGTTGTTGACCAGCATGTCAACGTGGTCGTGGTCGCGGAGCACCCGCTCGACGAGCCTCTCGATGGCGGCGTCGTCGGTGAGGTCGCACACGTAGCTGGACGCGGACCCACCCGCCTGCTCGATCTCGCGGACCACCCGGTCGAGCTCGTCCTGCCGTCGCGCCACGCACAGCACCACGCCTCCGCGTGCCGCGACCGCCTTCGCCGTGGCCTCACCGACACCTGACGAGGCGCCCGTGACGAGGACGACCCGGCCCGCGAGCGGGCTGGGCAGCGGGGAACCCTTGAGCCTGGCCACGGGTGCGGCCACGTGGCGACGCAGGAAGGCCTTCGGGGTGAGCAGCAGATTCACCGTCAGCCCTCCAGCACCGGCATCGCCCACGGCTGGGCGCTCTCGATCTGGGCGGACAGGCTGAGCAGCGTGGTCTCGTCGCTGCGCCGACCCACGAGCTGGACGGCGAGCGGCAGCCCGTCGTCTCCGACCCCGACAGGCACCGACGCTGCGGGGTTGCCGGTGATGTTCCACAGGGCTGCGTAGGCGATCATCGGCTGGGAGACCAGGGCGGCCCGCACCGTGCCGCCCTTGGCGAGCACGCCGACCTCGGGGGGCCGGTGGGCGATGGTCGGGGTGAGCAGCACGTCGACGTCGTCGAAGACCCGGTTGGCCTTCGCCGACACCTTCTCCCCGGCCCGCAGCGCCCACTGGATCACTCCGGGGCGCACCCAGCTCCCGAGGCGGTAGGTCTCCCGGGTACGCCGCTCCAGCCGGTCGTAGTGCTCCACCGCCTGGCTCTCGGTGCGCACCCCGGCGAAGAACTGCGGGATGAAGGCGAGCGTCGCATCCGGGTAGTGCGGGTTGACCTCGACCACGTCATGTCCCAGGTCGGTCAGCAGCTGCGCGGTGTCGCGCACGGCCTGCACGTGCGCCGGTTTCGGGCGCACTCCCCTGATCTGCGACCTGGTCGACCAGCCGATCCGGAGGCGGCCGGGCTCGGCGCGGGCGGCCTCGGTGAAGGACATCGCCGGTTCATCGGCACGGAACATGTCACTCTCGGAGGCGCCCCGGATGACGTCGTACACGATCGCCGAGTCGACCACCGAGCGAGCGAGCGGCCCGACCGTGCCCAGCGACCACCACAGGTGCTCCATCGGCGCCGTCGTGACCCGGCCGCGTTCGGGCTTGAGGCCGAACAGCCCGCAGCAGGCCGAGGGAATCCGGATCGACCCGCCACCGTCGCCACCCATCCCGACGGGGACCATCCCGGCCGCCACTGCGACTGCTGTGCCACCGCTCGATCCACCGGGCGTGTGGCCGGGGTTCCACGGGTTGCGGGTGATGCCGCCGTCCTCCGACTCGGTGAACGGCCACTGGCCGAACTCCGGCATCCGGGTCTTGCCGATGATCACGGCACCGGCGGCACGCAGCCTGCGCACCACCTCTCCGTCCGCCGCGACGGGGGTGGTGTTCGACCGCCCGCCGAAGGTGCTCACACAGCCGGCGACGTCGAGCTCCTCCTTGATCGCGACGGGAACCCCGTGGAGCGGGCCGGGCTCCTGTCCAGCGGCCAGGGCCCCGTCACGGTCGGCCGCTTCGGCGCGAGCCTCCGCCGCCAGGACGACCGAGAAGGCGTTCAGGGCCGGGTCGCGCTGTTCGATCCGCGCGAGGCAGGCCTCGACCACCTCGACGGCTGTGACCTCCCGGCTCGTCGTACGCCGCACCAGCTCGGCCACCCCCAGATCTGCGAGGTGGGAGACATCCGGGTGGGGTTCGGCCTCAGTCATGTGCCGAAGGCTAACGGTCAGGCGCGGTCCCACCGGAAGAGCTTCACCGCGACTGCGGTCATCACGACAGCGAACGCGAGCAGGATGCCCATCGGCACAATCACGGCCGAGGGACCCTCACCGCGCACGAGGACGTCCAGCATGCCGTCGTTGAGGTGTCGCAGGGGCAGGGCGAGCGAGACCGCCTGGAGCCACCGTGGGGCCGCATCCAGAGGGAAGAAGGACCCGCTGAGGAAGGCCATCGGCAGCACCAGGAAGTTCGCCATGTTCACCGCTCCCTCGGTCGTCCGGGCGACGGCACCGGACAGCAGGCCGAGCGCCATGAAGCACAGCGTCCCGGCGACGAGCAGTGGGATTCCCATGACCCACCAGCCGCTCAGCCGCAGACCGAAGGCGATCGCACCCAGACCGAGGAAGATCGCCATCTGCACCAGGGCGACGCCGATGGTCACCACGACCCGGGCGCCGACGATGGTGCCGGTCGGCACCGGGGACAGCTGCAGGCGACGCAGCAGCTTGCTCTGCCGCCATCCCTGCAGGGTCGCCGCTGCACCGAAGGCGGCGCTCATGGCCACGGCCCAGCCGAGCAGTCCCGGGGTGACGAACTGGATCACCTTGAGCGAGGAGTCCTCGACCGGGTCGGCGCGGAACCCGAAGGCAGGTGGCCGTCCCGAGGCGGCCACGTTCGCCCCGTCGACGAAGGCGCGCAGCGTCCCCTGAGTCACGGCCGCCTTCACGGGATCAGTCTGGGTGTAGTGGGCGACCAGCGTCTTGCCGTCCATCTCGACAGCCACGTCGGCGTCGCCCTTGCGCACCTGCTCCAGAGCAGCCGCCCGATCCTTGTGGCGAGTCACCTCGAAGGCCTGGTCGAAGGCTGCGCGCGCGTCTTTCGGCAGGTCGTCGATCAGGCTCACCGGCCCGATCTGGATCAGCTCGCTGGGACTCTGCTCCCTGTCGTTGAAGATGCCACCGAAGAGCACCAGGAACATGAGCGGGAAGATCATCGCGAAGAACACCGAGGCCCGGTCACGCACGAACCCCTTGAGGATCGCGGTGGCGATCGCCAGGAACGCACGACTCATCCGCGGTACGCCCGTCCGGTGAGCTCGAGGAAGACGTCCTCCAGCGTGACCCGGCGCATGGCCTCACCCTCGAGCTGGTGGACCCTGGCGTACTCCGCGACCATGTCGGCAGGCGTCCCGATCTGCAGGATCCGCCCATGGTCCATGACTGCCACGCGGTCGCAGAGCACCTCCGCCTCGTCCATGTGATGCGTGGTCAGCACCACCGTGCGCCCCGACTCGTTGAGACCGGCGAGCAGGTCCCAGAGGTTGCGCCGGGCCTGCGGGTCGAGGCCGGCCGTCGGCTCGTCGAGGAAGACGATCTCGGGGTCGTGCACCAGGGCGCAGGCGATCGCGAGTCGCTGCGCCTGCCCGCCGGACAGGTCTTCGGTGCGGGTGTCGGCCTTCTCGGTCAGGCCGACCCGCTCGAGCCAGTCGGGTGCCCGGCTCGACGGGACGTCGTACAGGGCCGCGAAGGTGCGCAGCTGCTCGATCGCGGTGAGGCGCTCGAAGAACGCGGACGTCTGCAGCTGCACACCCACGCGGCACAACAGCTCGGTGTTGCGCGGCCAGGAGCTCCCGCCGAGCAGCAGCGCCTCGCCGGAGTCGGGCCGGCGCAGGCCCTCCACCGTCTCGAGCGTGGTGGTCTTGCCGGCGCCGTTGGGACCCAGGATCCCGAAGAACTCACCCTCGGCAACCTCGAAGGAGATGCCGTCGACAGCACGGAGCTCGCCGTAGGTCATCACCAGCTCACGTACGACGACGGCAGGCGTGAGCGGCATGAGGAGAGACCGTACCGCTCAGAGCAGCGTGCGCACGACGCGCAACGCAACCGAGAGTCGGGCGAGGTCGGTGTCCTCGTCGGAGCAGATCTCCTGCAGCGTGCGCACGGCCTGGGCAGTGTCCTTCTCCGGCGGCGGGTTCCCGGCCAGCTCCTGCGCGGTGAGCTGCGCGTGCACCGCGTGCAGGTCGTCGCGCAGGGCCGCCCGCGCCATCGTCTGCCAGCGGTCGTCCCGGGGCAGCGCGAGGATCCGCGAGACGAGCAGCGGCAGTCCGAGGCGCTCGCCGACCTCGAAGTGCATGCGGGCGACCTCGGTGGGGTCGCGGTCGTCACGGGCTGCCGTCTCGACCACGCCGAGGAGCATGTACGCCGGAGGGCATACCGCCACCCGCACGGCCAGGTCCTCGGGCACGCCCTTCGCGACCAGGGCGTCACGCCGGGACTCGAACGCGTCGAGCTCACGACCGACCATCAGGCTGGGCAGCTCGCCCATCACCTTCTCCACGACGACCTCGAACATGTCGACCAGCGACTCCGCGGTCTCGGCACTTCGCCGGCTGTTCAGCAGCCACCGTGAGGCACGTTCGGCGAGGGTCCGGACCTCGAGTCGCATGTGTGTCTGCACGGCGGCGTCGAGCTGGTTGTCGAAGGACGCGATCTGGGCCTGCAGCCGGTTGGAGCCGAAGATCTCGCGGGCGATGAAGTTGGCGCGGGTCAGCTCGGCCGTGGTCGCCGACGTCTCACCCGCGAGCCGGTGGAAGTAGGTGATGCCGGCGTTGTTGACGAGCTGGTTGACGACCTGGGTGACCACGATCTCCCGACGCAGCTGGTGCTGCTCCATCGGGCCGCGGTAGCCCTGCCGCATCTTGGCCGGGAAGTAGGAGAACAGCTCCGAACGGAAGAACGGGTCGTCCGGGAGGTCAGTGGTGATCAGGTCCTCGGCCAGCACGATCTTGGTGTAGGCGAGCAGCACCGACAGCTCCGGGACGGTGAGCCCTTCCCTCTGCTCGAGCTTGCGCGCGACCTCGCGTCGCGTCGGCAGCGCCTCGAGGTCGCGGTTGAGCACTCCCCCACGTTCGAGGGTGCGCATCCAGTCCTCGTGCACGTGCAGGAGGTTCGGGGCGAGCGCGACTCCGTTGGCCAGAGCGATGTTCTGGTCGTAGTTGTGGGCCAGCACCAGGTCCGCGACCTCGTCGGTCATCGACGCGAGCAGCTCGTTGCGCTGCTTCTGGGTGAGGTCACCGTCGGCGACGACCTGATCGAGCAGGATCTTGATGTTGACCTCGTGGTCCGAGGTGTCCACACCCGCGGAGTTGTCGATGAAGTCGGTGTTGAGCCGGCCACCACTGGCGGCGTACTCGATGCGGCCGCGCTGTGTCAGGCCCAGGTTGCCGCCCTCACCGACGGCCTTGACCCGCAGCTCCCTGCCGTTGACGCGGATCGCGTCGTTGGCCTTGTCGCCGGCGTCGCCGTGGGTCTCCGCGGCACCCTTGACGTAGGTGCCGATGCCGCCGTTCCACAGCAGGTCGACCGGCGCGAGCAGGATGGCGCGCATCAGCTCGGCGGGGGTCATCCGCTGCGCTTCGATGCCGAGTACTTCGCGCAGCTGAGGGCTGGTCTGGATCGACTTGGCGCTGCGCGGCCAGACACCGCCGCCCTCGGAGATCAGCGAGGTGTCGTAGTCCTGCCACGAGGAGCGGGGCAGCTCGAAGAGCCGGCGTCGTTCGGCGTACGACGTGGCCGCGTCGGGGTTCGGGTCCACGAAGATGTCGCGGTGGTCGAAGGCCGCGACGAGGCGGATGTGCTCGGAGCAGAGCATGCCGTTGCCGAAGACGTCGCCGGACATGTCGCCGACCCCGACACAGGTGAAGTCCTCGTTCTGGCAGTCGACGCCCAGCTCGCGGAAGTGCCTGCGCACGGAGACCCAGGCACCCCGGGCGGTGATCCCCATGGCCTTGTGGTCGTAGCCGACCGAGCCACCGGAGGCGAACCCGTCCCCCAGCCAGAAGCCGTAGTCGGCCGAGACTTTGTTGGCGATGTCGCTGAAGGTCGCCGTGCCCTTGTCGGCCGCGACCACGAGGTAGGGGTCGTCGGCGTCATGGCGTACGACGCTGCGGGGCGGGACGACTGCGCCCTCGACGAGGTTGTCGGTGATGTCGAGCAGGCCGGAGATGAAGGTCGTGTAGCACGCGATGCCCTCACCCATCCACGCATCGCGGTCGGACGAGTCGGGAAGGTGCTTGCAGAAGAACCCGCCCTTCGCGCCGACCGGCACGATGACGGTGTTCTTCACCATCTGTGCCTTGACCAGGCCGAGGATCTCGGTGCGGAAGTCGTCGCGACGGTCGGACCAGCGCAGGCCGCCTCGGGCCACTGCGCCGAAGCGCAGGTGCACGCCCTCGACCCGCGGCGAGTACACGAAGATCTCGAACTTCGGGCGGGGCTCGGGCAGCTCGGGGATCGCGGACGGGTCCATCTTCAGCGAGAGCCGATCCAGTGGCTGGCCGTCCGGACGTGTCTGGAAGAAGCTCGTCCGCAGCGTCGCCTTCACGTAGGCCAGGTAGGAGCGCAGGATCCGGTCGTGGTCGAGGCTGGAGACGTCGTCGAGGGCGCGCAGGATGCGCTCCTCGAGGTCGGCGCACTGGGCCACTCGTCCTTCGCTGTCGGCCGCGATCTCACCACTGCGTCCCGGGTCGAACCGCGCCTCGAACAACCGCACCAGGTAGCGGGTGATGTCGACGTTGTTGCGCAGTGCGTCCTCGATGTAGTCCTGCGCAAACGGCGTGCCGCCCTGGCGCATGTACTTCGCGTAGGCACGCAGCACGGTCGCCTGCCGCCAGTTGAGACCGGCGGCGAGGACGAGCGCGTTGAAGCCGTCGCTCTCGTTCTGGCCGTTCCACACGGCGGCCACGGTGTCCTGGAACAGCTCGCGCACGTGGTCGGGCATGGCCCGGTGGTAGCGCAGGCCGAAGTCGTAGATGTAGGACTCTCGAGGCAGTCCCTCGAGCGAGTAGGGCCGCTCGTCGACGACCTCGACGCCAGTGGTGGACAGGATCGGCAGCACCTCGGAGAGCGACAGCGGTGGCCCGATCCGGTAGACCTTCAGCCGCGCCTCACCCGGAGGGGCGGCCACGTCCTCGTAGAGCGACAGCGCGAACCCCTCGTCGCCCTCGATCTCCTCGAGTCGCCCGAGGTCGACGGCTCCTGTCTGTGGCGGGTAGTCCTCCTTGTACGCCTCGGGGAAGGACCCGGCGTAGATCCGCACGAGTCGACTGCCCTGCTCCTCGCCGTACATCTGGATGACGGCGGTGGTGAAGTCGTCCCGCCAGGAGCGAGCCGCCTCGGCACAGCGACGTTCGAGGTCCGGTACGTCGGGGTCGCCGATCAGCTCGCCGGCCGCTGGGCGGACGACGAAGTGCAGCCGCGCGGCGAACGACTCCCCCACGTGGGCGGTGTACTCGATGCTGTCGCCGCCGAGCTGCTCGGTCAGGATCGCGGCGATCCGCTCCCTGACCGTGGTGTTGTAACGGTCGCGCGGCAGGTAGACGAGGCAGGAGAGGAACCGGCCGTAGATGTCGCGCCGCACGAACAGCTTCAGCTGGCGGCGCTCCCGCGTGTACATCACCTGTGAGGCGATCGGCACCAGGTCCTCGACCGGCGTCTGGAACAGCTCGTCGCGCGGGTAGGTCTCGAGCACGTCCATCAGGGCCTTGCCCGCGTGGCTCATCGGGTCGAGGCCGACGGTCTCGATGACCTTCCGTGCCTTCTCCCGCAGCACCGGGATCCGGCTGACCGACTCGGTGTAGGCGGCCGAGGAGAACAAGCCCAGGAACCGGCGCTCGCCGACGACCTCGCCCTTGTCGTCGAACTTCTTCACGCCGATGTAGTCGAGGTAGACCGGACGGTGCACGGTCGCCTTCGAGTTGGCCTTTGCGAGCACGAGCAGGTGCTTGTCGCGTGCTCGCGAGGCGACCGCCTCCGGCAGCAGCCGCGGCGCAGCCGGGTCGGCGCGCAGGATCCCGAAGCCGGTGCCGGGCACGGCGACGAGGGTCTCGTCGTCGCCGCGTGCCTGCAGGGCGTACTCGCGGTAGCCCAGGAAGGTGAAGTGGTTGTCGGCCAGCCAGCGCAGCAGGGCCGCGCCCTGCTCGAGCTCCTCGGCGGGCAGGGGCGGCGGGTTCTGCTCGAGGTCCGCGATGATGCGGTCGACCTGGGTGTGCATCCGCTGCCAGTCCTCGACGGCGTCCCGGACGTCGGTGAGCACCTTGTTGAGCAACGTCTGGATCGCGTCGCGCTGGTCGTCCGAGACACGGTCGATCTCCAGGTGCATCCACGACTCTCGGGCGACGTCGTGCGCGTCTGTCTCGGCGTACTCGTCGAGGATCTCGAGGAGGTGCCCGCTGAGGTCACGTCGTACGACGAACTGCGGGTGGATCACCAGGTGGATGTCGTGCTGGGCCTCGGCGAGCGCCATCGAGACCGAGTCGACCAGGAAGGGCATGTCGTCGGTGACCACCTCGACGACCGTGTGGCCGCCGGCCGACCAGCCGTTGACCGACACGCTCGGGGTGAAGACGCGCACGCTGGCCGTGCCCTGCGGCCGCTCGGCGGCGACCCGCAGCTGGGCCATCACGGCGCCGTAGAGGTCGGCGGCGTCCCGCTCGAGCAGGTCCTCGGGGGACACGTGGCGGTAGAACGACTTGAGCATCGCCGGCAGGTCCACCCCGTCGGGCGCCTTGGCCGACTTGGCGTCGGCGTACTCGCACAATCTGGTGAGTAGTTCGGACTTGCTCTGCTCCAACGCCGTCACGGATTCGAACTTATGCCCGCACCGGGTCGGCGACAACTTCCCGGGGCGGCCATTCGGTCTCGAATCCGAGAATTCTCGGGTTGAGCCTGAGCCAGTCCGCTCACAGGGCCGAGCGCAGGTCCCAGAGAAGCGGGTAGTACTTGAGGTCGAGCCGGCTGCGCAGGTAGGTGGAGCCGGTCGACCCACCCGTCCCGGTCTTGGAGCCGATCATCCGCTCGACCATGACCACGTGCCGGGCTCGCCAGGCGGCGGCCAGCTCGTCGTGCTGGAGCAGCGCCTCGGCCAGCCCCCAGACGTCGGCGTACGACGAACGGTTGCGGGCCACCGCACGGAGCGAGGAGGTGATGGCCTCGTCGGACGAGGTGTCGAGACCCGCTTCGCCGAGCACATGCACGAAGCCGTCCCACAACGTCGGCTCGGCGAGCCTGCGCGCCAATCGTTCCTTCTCGAGGTCGGTGAGGCCGCGGAACCGGTTCACGAAGTCCTCATCCTTGGCCCCGGAGAGGAACTCCAGCTCCCGGAACTGCACGGACTGGAAGCCGCTCGCCGGAGCAAGGCGCTGCCGGAACTCCAGGAAGTCCTGGGGGGTCATCGTCTCCAGCACGTCGATCTGCTGCACGAGCACGCGCTCGATCACGTGCATCCGGCTGAGCAGGTGACGCGCGAACCAGAGATCCCGTCCGCCACTCTCGGCGTGGGTGTCGATCAGCGCGTTCCGTACCGTCTCGGCCTCGTGCAGCAGCTGCTTGAACCACAGCTCGTAGACCTGGTGGATCGTGATGAACAACAGCTCGTCGTGCGCAGGGGGGTCGGACTCGAGGTGTTGGGCATCGAGCAGCTGCGGCAGCCGGAGGTAGCTGCCGTACGTCAGCAGCGCACCCTCCTCGCCGAATGACACGAAGTTCTCGTCTTCCATGGGCTCAACCTAGACGCGGCCATGGGTCGCTGTGCGCCACGAGAGGGGATGCAGCATGATGCGGACCATGAAACTGCGCCACTCGATCAGCTATGACGCTCCCCTGGCCGACGTCTTCGCGATGCTCTCCGACCCGGCGTTCCGGCGGGTCTCCGCCGACGCCATGGGCGTGATCTCCGCCGACGTGACGATCACCCCGAACGGTGAGGGCATCAGCGTCCTGATCGACCAGGTGCAGCCCACCGAGGGTGTGCCGGGCTTCGCCAAGGAAATTCGCCGGCGAGACAACTCGCGCAGTCCAGACGGAGGAGTGGGACTCGCCAGCCGGCGGCACGATCACGATCGAGACGCCCGGCAAGCCCACGTCCATCAAGGGAACGCTCTCCCTGGTCGAGTCAGGTGGTGTGACCACCGAGACGCTCGATGTCGAGGTGAAGGTCAAGGTGCCTCTGCTCGGCGGCAAGCTCGAGTCCCTGATGGCCGACCTCGTGGCCAAGGGCATGGACAAGGAGCAGGCGGCCGGGATCGCGTGGCTCGGAGGCCAGCGATGAAGAAGGTCTCCGAGGAGCTGCGCTACGACGGCGCCACGCTCGAGCAGGTCCACGAGATGCTCGCCACCCCTGAGTTCCGCGAGAAGGTCTGCGACTACCAGGGCGTGCTGCGCCACACCGTCCAGATCAAGAGGGACGCCAACGGGATGACGGTCTCGATCGACCAGGTCCAGGCCGCCAAGGGGATCCCGGGGTTCGCCAAGAAGTTCGTCGGCGACGAGATCAACATCGTGCAGACCGAGGACTGGACGGCGCCGGCCAAGGGCAACGTCCACGTCGCCATCCCCGGCAAGCCGGGCGAGATGGCCGGCACGGCACTGCTGACCGAGGACCCCGACGGCACCACCGAGACCGTGAACCTCTCGGTCAAGGTCAACATCCCGTTCGTCGGCGGGAAGATCGAGGGCCTCGTCGCCGACCTGCTCAGCAAGGCCCTCCGTGCCGAGCACAAAGTCGGCGTGGACTGGCTGGCTGGCACGCGCTAATTCGCCGACCGGTCACTCGATGCACGCTGTACGACGCCGAGCGGTCACTCGGTGCACGCTGTACGACGCCGAGCGGTCACTCGATGCGCAGTGGAGATCCGTGGCTGTGCATCGATTGACCGGTCGACGCTCCACAGCGTGCGTCGTTTGACCGGTCGGCGTGTTCCAGCGTGCATTCATTGACCGGTCGGCGAAATTACTCGCCCACCTGGCCGTCGATCGACTCGCGGATCAGGTCGGCGTGGCCGTTGTGGCGGGCGTACTCCTCGATCATGTGTACGACGATCCAGCGCAGGTTGAACTTGACGTCCGGCCGTCGATGGCTGGTCTTCTGGGAGGGCGCGTCGAGTCCCTCGGGTGCCGCCAGGGCCTCGGCCAGGATCCGGTCGGAGAGGGCGATCGACTCGTCGAGCAGGGCGCGCAGCTCCTCGGGTGTGTTCTCGGTCGCGCTGTGCCAGTCCCAGTCGTTGTCCTTCGGGTCGGCCGAGGCCCACGGCTCGGGCTCGGGATTGCCGGCGAAGACCTGGTTGAACCACCAGTCCTCCACGCCGGCGAGGTGCTTGAGCATGCCGCCGAGGGTCATCGGCGACGGCTCGAGACGTTGGTCGAGCTGGGCCGCGTCCAGGCCGTCCACCTTCATCCGCAACGTGGCGCGGTGATAGTCGAGGAACGCGACCAGGATCTCGGTCTCGGTGCCGTTGAGTGGGACGCGCTTGCGCGCTACGGGGCTCATGCGAGCCGACCCTAGGGGGTCTCCTCCTCCTTGTCGCGGGAGTTGCGCCGCCGGCTGAGCCAGATCGTGAACGCGAGCAGCACGAACGGGCCGAAGGCGAGCAGCAGGGTGAGTGCCTGCTCCTCCGGGTGCAGCGGCCCGAGGTGCAGTGGTGGCACCGTCTCAGCCCATGTGCGGGTAGCGGTGGTCCTTGGGCGGCACGAACGTCTCCTTGATCGAGCGGGCCGAGACCCAGCGCGTGAGGTTGCCGGGTGCACCGGCCTTGTCGTTGGTGCCGGATGCACGTGCGCCGCCGAACGGCTGCTGTCCCACGACCGCACCCGTCGGCTTGTCGTTGATGTAGAAGTTCCCGGCCGCGAACCGCAGCCGCTCCATCGTCCACGCGATCGCCTCACGGTCCTGGGCGATCACGGCACCGGTCAGGGCGTACGACGCGAACGACTCCATCTGGTCCACCACTGACTCGAACCGGCGGTCGTCGTACACGTGCACCGCGAGGATCGGCCCGAAGTACTCCTCGCTGAAGATGGTGTCGGTCGGGTCGGTGGCCTCCACGAGCGTGGGCCGCACGAAGTACCCGATCGAGTCGTCGACCTGCCCACCGGCGATCACGTCGAGCTTCGGCGAGCGCTTCGCCCGCGCGATCGCCTTCTTGTGCTTGGCGAACGCCCGGTCGTCGATCACCGCACCCATGAAGTTGGACAGGTCGGTGACGTTGCCCATGGTGAGGTTCTCGGTCTCCGCGACCAGCTGCGGCTTGAGCTTCTTCCACAGCGACGCCGGCATGTAGGCACGAGAGGCGGCCGAGCACTTCTGCCCCTGGAACTCGAAGGCGCCGCGGATCATCGCCACCCGCAGCACGTCGACGTCGGCCGAGGGGTGGGCGACGATGAAGTCCTTGCCGCCGGTCTCGCCGACGATCCGCGGGTAGGTGCGGTACGTCGAGAGCTGCTCCCCCACCGTCGCCCACAGCCTCTTGAAGGTGGGCGTCGAGCCGGTGAAGTGGATGCCCGCGAGGTCGGGGTGGTGCATCACCACGTCGGAGACCTCGAGGCCGTCACCCGGGAGCATGTTGATCACACCCGGCGGCAGTCCGGCCTCCTCCAGCAGCTCCATCGTCACGTGCGCGGCGTACTGCTGGGTCGGCGACGGCTTCCAGATGACGGTGTTGCCCATCAGCGCCGGAGCCGTCGGCAGGTTGCCGGCGATCGCGGTGAAGTTGAACGGCGTGATCGCGTAGACGAAGCCCTCGAGCGGCCGGTGGTCGGTGCGGTTCCACACACCTGGGCTGTTCGCGATCGGCTGCTCCTCGAGGATGCCGCGCGCGTAGTGCACGTTGTAGCGCCAGAAGTCGATCAGCTCGCAGGCAGCGTCGATCTCGGCCTGCCACACGGTCTTGGACTGCCCGAGCATGGTGGCCGCATTCAGTCGCGCGCGCCACGGGCCGGCCAGCAGGTCGGCGGCCTTGAGGATGATCGCGGCGCGGTCGTCGAAGGACATCGCCCGCCAGCCGGGAGCGGCATCGCTCGCCGCCTTGACCGCAGCCTGGGCGTCCCGCTTCGTGGAGTTCTTGAGTACGCCGAGCACGCTCGCGTGGGCGTGCGGCTGGACCACCGGGATCTCCGCGCCGCCGCCCATCTTCTTCTTCCCGCCGATGGTGGCGGTCAGGTCGATCGGGCCGGCGGCAGCCGCGTGGGCGAGCTCTGCCTCGATGGAGGCCCGCTCGGGACTGCCCGGGGCGTAGTTCAGGTTCGGCTCGTTGACCGGTGCCGGTGGTGTGGTGATCGAGTCCATGCTCGCGATGCTCTCAGACCGGGCGAGGCCCGACCAACCTGAGTCGGTCGGGCCGCAGCACTCAGCGCTTCCTGACCAGTCGCGCGGCAGAAATCGAGCCGAAGTAGGTGCTGACTCCTCGGGACACAACCCGGTAGTAGGTCGGCTTCTTCTGGCGCACGGCCCAACCCTTGACGCCAGCCGAGTTGGTGGCGCCGGTGATGACATTGCTCCAGACGGACGACGTTGCGAGGCGGCGTTGCAGGACGACCGGCATTCCTCTGACCAACGGTCCGCCAGGCATCTGCACACGTGCGGTCACCAGGAAAGGCTTGTTCTTCTTGGCCTTGGCGACGGTGCTCACCGAGGTCGACGACGGGAAGACGCTGCGGACACCGGCATACCCGGCTTCGCCGTACGCGTTGTAGGCAAGGACCTGGAGGTTGATCCGCTTGGAGGGGTTGAGGCCCGTGACCGTCGCGCTACGAGCCGTTGCAGGCACCGTCTTCAGCAGGATGCCGCTCTCGCTCGTCACGCGGTAACTGGCAACCCCGCTGCCGGTGTAGGCCGGCGCGTTCCAGGTGACCGTCGCCGAGCTCGCCCCGGCGCGCACGCCGGTCGTCCGCGGGGATCCCGGCACCCGGGAGACACACGTGGTCAGCCGGAGGTCGTCGACGAACCAGCCCAGGACCGAGCCGAACTCGTCACCCAGCACCTTGAACTGCACCCGGACGTTCTTGCCCGCGAGCGAGGTCAGGTCGACCGTGCTCGACCCGTAGCCGTGGCTGTCGCCACCGAACCCCTTGACCGACGAGCCGGTGATCGTGCGGGTCGGACCGTTCTTCCAGGGCAGCGCGCTGTGCGTCGTCCAGGTTCCGTTGGCGTTCTCGCTCTGGACGATCACCTGGCCGCCGTCGAAGTACGCCGCGGGGAGACCACCCTCTGCCGGCGCGTACTCGAAGGCATAGGCATGGTGGAAGGACAGCAGGGATCCCTTGTTTTCAGGCACGTAGAAGTCCCCGAGGGTGGCGGTGCTCTCTTGAGGGTCGCCGAAGTCGGGGTCCGGGTTCCAGCCGAACCACGAGCTGGTGCCGCTGTGCGCCCAGGTGGGAACGTCGTTGTCGGGGGTCCGCTGCCACAGTTCCTCGAAGGTGCTGCCGAACTCCGCCTGCTCCTCGTCGTCGCGCAGCGCGAGCTGCGGGTTGAAGAACCTGGCCGGGCAGGTGGCCGCAGCCTCCGGCGCTGCCGCGTTCGGGTCCGTCGGCGGCAGGGCCAGCTCGGTCGCGAGCACGGCATTGCGGACCGAGGTGCAGTTCGCGGCGGTGAACCCGGCGGTGCTGGCGGCGACGAGCTCGTCGCAGGTGCTGGCGAGAACGCGTCCGAGATCGGCGTACTCCGAGCCGGAGGTGAGCCGCGGGATGACCTCGAGGAAGAGACGGCCCGTCTTGGCCAGGGTGACGTCTCCTGCGTCGATACCGGCGACCGTGCGGCCGTTGAAGGTGCCGCCCTGGGAGATCAGGTAGGCCGTCTTGTTGCCGACGCCGTCGTTCTCGTGCACAGCCCCGCCGTCGTAGTCGAGGTCGGCCGTCACGTAGTTCGGGCTGGTCATCTTGTCGGGCTGGCCGAAGATCGTCGGGTCCTTGAGGTTCCGGATGGCACCGCCCGGGATGTCCTCACCGAGGTTCCACGCCGAGTTGTCCTCAGGCGAAGGGTTGTAACGGTGGTCGACCACCTCGCCGACGATGTCCGCCAGGGACTCGTTCAGTGCCGCGCTCTGGTGCAGCGCGAAGAGCGCGGAGGTCCTCTCGACGTAACCGTGGGTCAGTTCGTGAGCCACCACGTCGTCGGCTCCGGCGTACCCGGAACCGAACACCATCTGGGTCCCGTCCCAGAACGCGTTCGGGAACGGGCAGGTGAAGTCGGTGAAGCACCAGCGGACGGTCGACATCAGCTTCTTGGTGGTCCCGGTGCCGATGATCTCCGTGAGGTCCCGGCCACCGAGGGCCAGGTAGGTGTCGGAGGTGGCGCCGAGGTTGTCGTAGGCCGCGTTGACGTCGTTCACACCGGAAGGCCCACCCCCTTCGGCACGGGCTGGAGCCACGCAGAGCGGTACGGCGCTCTCGCTGCTGACGGTCGCGACGTTGTTCTTGTCACAGACCACCCGGTTGATGCCGGGGGCGTCGTTGAAGTGCAGGGCGATCTCGCCGCGGTCGGTGCCGACCAGGACGGTCTCGCGGATGTCGTGGCCGTTGGTGACCTCGAACTCCCACACGGGGCGGGTGCCCACAGGATCGCTGGCGTGCACGATCTGGGGGTCGTAGAGCCGGCGGCCGTTGCCCGTTGCGGTCAGCTTCCCGACGTCGACCCGGTGAGTCTTGGCGGTGGTCTTGAGTGCCGTCCGCTGCGCCCTGGCCTCGCTGACCACCGCAGCAGGTACCTCGGTGGCGGGGGTCGTCGCGGCATCCACCGAGACGACGCCGTCGTTCTCGTCGAGGCTCATCACGACCTGGCCGCCGAAGACGGGGACGCCGTCCACGACCTGGTCCGCGCGGACGACTGAGCCGCCCGTCGAGGAGTCGATGGTGCTCCTGACCACCGCACGCGACTTGCCGCCATCGACGCCGAACGCCTCGCCGTAGCGCGACAGCTGGTCGGCGGCCGTGCGGGCAGGGGTGTTCGTGCCACGCGCCTCGACCATCGCCTCGCCGTCGGTGGAGCTGACGAAGTCGACGACGCCGTCGGCGGCGCGGTGGACTCGCAGCTGGCCGTCCGCGTCCGCACGCAACCTGCCGAGAGCCTTCTCCGCGTCGGGGTCCCGCTCGGCACCCACTCCGGGCTGCTGCTGCGCGGTCGTGGTGGCGGTCGTCGCCGAGGCCACCGAGATGGCGGCCTGCGGCACGGTCAGCACGAGCGTCAGCGCACCGGTCAGCACGGTCAGTCGTCGATTCAAAGCGTTCCCCCGAGTCGTGGAGGACCAGCCTAGGTGGACAGATGCCTTATTTCGGGCAAACGGGGGATGTGTCCACGTGCTGTCAGGGCTTCTTGACCAGCCGGGCACCGGAGGTGGACGCGAAGAAGGTGCGCACACCGCGTGAGAGGACGCGGTAGTAGGTCCCCTTCTTCTGGCGCACCGCCCAGGCCTTGACGCCCAGCGAGTTGGTGGTGCCCGTGGCCACGTTGACCCAGAGCGAGGAGGTCGCGAGACGGCGCTGGAGGATCACCGGCGCGCCGGCCACCACGGACGTCGTACCCCTCTTGACGACCCGTCCGGTCACGGCGAACAGACGGTTCTTCTTCTTCGCCTTGACCGGGGCGCCGACCGCGGTGGCCGTCGGGTCGATCCGGACGATGCTGGCCGCTCCGGCCTGTCCCAGACTGTTCACCGCCGCCACCCTCACCGTCAGTGCCGCATTGAGGTTCAGGGCACCGAGGGTCGTCGTCCGTGCGGTGCCGGGAACGTTCGTGACCCTGCCGTCGGAGCGGGTGATCCGGTACGACGCGACCGGGCTGGCGCCGACATAGCTCGGCGGGGTCCAGCTGACCCTGACCGACGACAGACCAGTGACCGCAGTGGTCCTCGGCACCGAGGCAATGCTGTTCGGGCAGGTGTAGAGGCGCACGTCGTCCAGCCACCAGCCGATCAAGAAGGTGTTCTGGTCACCCAGGACCTTGAACACGATCCTCGCGGTCTGGCCGCGCAGCGAGGTGAGGTCCGCCCTGCTCGACCCGTAGCCATGGCTGTCACCGCCGAAGACCTTGTAGGTGGTGCCATTCCACGAGCGGTTCGGGCCGTTGACCCACGGGACTGCACGCGTGGTCCACGTGCCTCCACTCAGGGTCTGGACGAGCACCTGTCCACCGTCCGGGTAGAAGGCCGGGAACGGGCCGGCGGCGTCGTACCACTCGAACACGTGGGCATGGTGGAAGTGCAGGTAGCTCGCCTGGGACGCCGGAACGACGAAGGAGCCGCTCGTCAAGGCGCTCGAGGAGATCCCGTCGAGACTCGGGTCGGGGTTCCAGCCGAACCACGAGCTGGTCCCGCCGTGGGAGTACTCCGGGGTCTCGTTCTGCGGGGTGCGCTGCCACAGCGCACCCCGGGCGAACGCGAAGCTCGCCGTGGCGTCGTCGTCGCGCCGCAGCGTCACGAGGCGGGTACCGGCCGCACAGCTGACCGGAGCCTCGGCGGCGGAGGCTGCCGGGTTGGTGGGCCGCTGCGCGAGCTCAGTCGCCGCCACAGCCGCTCGCACGGAGGTGCAGTCGGCGGTGGTGAAGCCGTCCGTGTTGTTGCTGGCAAGCTCGTCGCAGACGGTTCCGAGGACCCGCCCGAGGTCGGCGTACTCCGCACCGGACGTGAGCCGCGGGATCACCTCGAGGTAGAGCAGGCCGGTCTTGGCGAGGGTGGCATCACTGCCGTCGATGCCGGTCACCGTCTGGTTGTTGAAGGTGCCCCCCTGCGAGATCAGGTAGGCGGTCTTGTTGCCGACTCCGCTGTTGTGGTGCACCTCGCCCGCGTCGTCGAGGACGTCGCCGACCTTGTAGTTGGCGCTGGTCATCCTGTCCGGCTGGCTGCCGATCGTCGTCGGGTCCATCAGGTTCCGGAGGGGCGGCCCGGGAACGTCCTCCCCGAGGTTCCAGCCGGTGTTGTCCTCCGGGCCGGAAGGGTTGTAGCGGTGGTCGACGACCTCGCCGACGATGTCCGCGACGGACTCGTTGATGGCGCCGCTCTGGTGGAGCATGAAGAGCCCGGAGGTGTACTGCACGTAGCCGTGCGTGAGCTCGTGGGCCACCACGTCGTCGGCACCCGCATACCCGGAGCCGAAGAGCATCTGGTTCCCGTCCCAGTAGGCGTTGTCGAGCGGGCACGGGTCCTCCGCGAAGCACCACCGCACCGTCGCCATCAGCTTCTTGGGTGTTCCGACGCCGATCAGGTCCGTCAGGTCGATGCCGGCGATCTCGTCGAAGGCCACCGAGGCCGCGCCCAGGTTGGAGTAGGCGAGGTTGACGTCGGTGACGCCCGAGGGGCCGCCACCCTCGGCACGCGCCGGAGCCGTGCAGAGCGGTACGACGGCGTCGCTGTCCACGGTCCTGGCCGAGTTGTTGTCACACACCACCCGGTTCACACCCGGCGCGTCGTTGAAGTGCAGGGCGATCTCTCCGCGATCGGTGCCGACGAGCACGGTCTCGCGGATCTCGGAACCGTCGGTGACCTCGAACCCCCAGACCGGGCGAGCGCCGAGGTGGTCGGCTGTGTGCACGATGGCGGGGTCGTACACGCGCCGTCCCAGACGAGTGACACTCAACTTCGCCACGGCGACCCTGTGCGTCTTCGCAGTCACCGACAGGGCGCTGCGCTCGGCCCGCGCCTCGCTCACGACAGGAGCAGGAACCTCGGTGGCCTCGGTGGTGGCGGCATCCACGGACACGACGCCGTCGTTCTCGTCGAGGCTCATCACCACCTGGCCGCCGAAGACAGGGACGCCGTCCACGACCTGCTCGGCACGGACGACCGAGCCCCCGGTCGCGGAGTCGATGGTGCGCCTCACGACTGCACGCGACTTGCCGCCGTCGATGCCGAAGGCCTCGCCGTAGCGGGTGAGCTGGTCGGCGGCCGTGCGGGCCGGGGTGCTCGTCGCTTCCGCCTCGACCATCGCCTCGCCGTCGGTGGAGCTGACGAAGTCGACCGTGCCGTTCACCGCGCGGTGGACTCGAAGCTGGGAGTCCGCGTCTGCGCGCAGCCGGGCGAGGGCCTGGTTGACCTCGGGGTCTGCGTCGGGGTCGCGCTGGGAGCTCACTCCGGACTGCTGTGCGGAGGTGCTGGTCTGGGGTGCGGCAACCGCCGTGGCCGCCTGCGGTGCGGTCAGCGCGATGGTCAGCGCACCGGCAAGCAGGCTCAGTCGTCGGTTCATTCACACTCCGAGGTCGTGGACTCGAAAGTCTAGGTACGCCGAAGCGGCATTACCGGCGAACGGGCGAACGCGACTCAGGCGAGCAGCGCCGGGATCTCCTGCACGCCGAACCAGCCGAGGTCCCCGAGGTCCTCCGGGGAGGCTGGGTCGATGTCCTCGGTGTCGGCATGGACGGCCTGCACGAGCCGCAGGGCGATGGCCGCGTCGACAGTCACCGCTGTCGACTCGCGGTCCTCGGTGACCCCCTGGACCTCGGCGACGACCACGACGCGGCGAGGTCGGTCCTCGTCGGCCTCGCCGGCAGCTGAGGTCGCCAGGCCGGTGGCCGCGTCGTCGGCAGCGGCCATCAGGGCGGCGTACGCCCACTCCTCCTCGTCGCCCTCTGGCCAGGACTCCCGCAGCCACTCGGTCACGGCGTGCGCGTGCACGGGCGAAGGGCCGATGCCGCCCTCCTCGACGAACCGCGCCAGCGACCCGAGGCTGGCGGGCACGTAGACGCGGACGGTCATTGCGGCTTCTCGGTCTTCTTGCGCCCGCGTGGGGCACGGAGGCGGGAGTCGCTGGCGCTGTCCACGAGCTCGTCGAGCGCCTCCCGGACGCACTGGCCAAGCACATCGATGTCGGGAAGCGCGTCCCGGTCGGCACTGATGCCGTAGTAGACGCCCCCGTCGTACGACGTGACGCCGACCGAGACCGAGAACCCGGGGAACAGCGGTGGCACCGGATAGGTCTCCACCATCTCCGCGCCGGCGAGGAACATCGGGAACTGCGGCCCCGGCACGTTGGTGATCACCAGGTTGACGCTCCCCCGCGCTTCCTTGAACGCCACCCGCGAGCCGAGCGAGTGGAAGGTGGTCGGCGCGAAGCCGGCGACGCCGGCGATCCGGTCGGCGGCCACGGCCCTGCCGGTCTCGCTGTGCGCGCGCAGGGCGTACGACACCTGATGGAGGCGTACGACGGGAGAGCCCTCGCCGATCGGCAGGTCGACCAGGTGACCGACCACCTGGGAGCCGAGCGAGGTGGGCTCCAGCTCCTCGTCGATCACGCTCATCGGGACCAGCGCGCGCAGCCGGCGCCCGGCACCGACCGACTCCGACCTGGTCATCAGCCAGGTGCGGATCGCGCCGGACAGGGTGGCCAGGATGACGTCGTTGACCGTGCCGCCGTGCACCCGCCGGACCTTGCGGTAGTCCTTCAGCGAGGTGCGCATGGTCACCAGCCTGCGCTGGGAGGACGGCTCGACGTTGAACGGCGACTCCGGCGCCGGTCGCCGGCGGGAGAACTGGCCGGCGATCGCCCCGGCGCGGCTTGCAGCGCCGCTCAGTGTGCGGCCGAAGGCCTCGGCGTTGCTGCGCAGGGTCGCGATCGCGATGCGTGGGTCCCTGGCAGACTCGGCGATCGCGCTCGCCGCCAGGCTCGTGGGGGTGGGCTCGCTGTCCGGCTTCCAGCCGTCGAGGACGAGCTGACGCGGGCCGGGGTCGACGTCGAGCAGCACCTGGCCGAGGTCGACGGTGGAGATGCCGTCGACGAGGATCTGGTGGGACTTGGAGAGCAGTGCCACGCGGCCGCCCTCGAGCCCCTCGACGAAGTAGACCTCCCACAGCGGGCGGTCGGGGTCCAGGCGGCGCGACATGATCCGCGCGGTCAGCTCGCGGAGCTGGCCCATCGTGCCCGGTCGGGGCAGCGCCGAGCGTCGTACGTGGTAGGCGAGGTCGAAGTTCTCGTCGTCGACCCACACCGGGTTCGCCAGGCGGCCCGGGATGCGGCGCACGTGCTGGCGGTAGCGGGGCACGAACGCGATCCGGTCGTCGATGTGCGCCAGCAGCGCGTCGTAGTCGAAACCGGACTCACCGGGGTCGAAGATCTCGAGGGTCGCGTTGTGCATCGGCGTCTGCGGCGTCTCGTCGGCCAGCAGGGCGAGGTCGCTCGCGCGCAGGCGCTCGCTCATCTCAGCAACCCCCTCTCCGATGTTCTTTGGCCACATGGGATTCTGGCAGAGCGCCCGATGCGGGCGAACGGCCGTACCACCTGATGGAGGATCCCATGCCCCGCCCGCTGCGTTCCGGTCTGATCGGGCTGCTCGCCGCGATCTGCGTCCTGGTCACCGCGTGCGGGAGCGACGAGCCGGCGGCCAAGGACGAGCCGACGACGCCCGAGACGACTGCGACAGAGCCCGCCACCACAGCGGAGCCCAGCCAATCGGCCAGCCCCTCACCATCGGCCACGAAGCGACCCAGTGGCACCACGATCAACATCACCTTCAAGGGCGACCAGGTCGACCCCAACGGGGTGGAGCGCAAGGTGAAGGCCGGCAAGGCGTTCACGCTGCACATCGTGGCCGACAAGCCCGGTGAGCTGCACATCCACAGCTCGCCGGAGCAGGAGCTGGAGTACCCCGCCGGCACGAGCGACAAGAAGCTCACCATCGACCAGCCCGGGATCGTCGAGGTGGAGTCGCACGACCTGGACACGCTGATCGTCCAGCTCGAGGTGCGCTGAGTGTCACTGGCCGCGCTGCAGTCCGCCGCGGTCCCCTCCCTGGTGCCCATGCACGGGTTGGGCGGGGCCAAGGACCTGCCCATCCCGGTCGAGCTGGCCATCGCCGGCGCCACTGCCGCGCTGGTCGTCTCCTTCTGCGTGCTGGCCCTGGCCTGGCGCACCCCTCGCTACCAGCAGGTGCGTCCCGGTCGCCCGGCACCGGCCGCACTCGCGCGCCTGGTCGACAGCCCGGGGTTCCAGTGGACCGTGCGCGGCCTCGGCCTGCTGTTCTTCGCCTACGTCACCTGGGCGCTGATCTGGGGCCCCGACCTGATCAACAACCCGGCGCTCGGCACGTTCTACGTGCTGGTCTGGGTCGGGCTGGTGCCGGTCTCGGTGCTGTTCGGCCCGGTGGTGCGCGCGGTCAGCCCGGTGCGCACGCTGAACCTGCTGCTGGCCCGGATCACCGGCGGCGATCCCGCGGTCGGGCTGACGGCCTACCCGGCCCGCCTCGGCTACTGGCCGGCGGCGCTGGGGCTGTTCGCGTTCGTGTGGCAGGAGCTGGTCAACCCGCAGAGCGCCTATCTCGGCTCGGTCAGGGTCTGGCTGGCGACGTACCTCGCGGTCATGCTCATCGGCGGTGCCGTCTTCGGTGAGGAGTGGTTCGAGCGGGCCGACCCGTTCGAGGTCTACTCCAACCTGGTGGCGAAGCTCTCCGCCTGGGGGCGTGACGGCGACCGGCTCGTCGTACGCAGTCCGCTGGCCAACCTCGCGACGGTGCAGCCGCTCCCGGGCCTGGTCGCCGTGGTGGCGGTGCTCTTCGGGTCCACCGCCTTCGACAACTACAAGGACACGCTCACCTGGCTGAGGTTCGTCAACGACGTGGGCGGCAACGAGACGTTCACGAACTCGGTCGCCCTGTTCGTCTTCTGCCTCGTCGTCGGGCTCACCTTCTCAGTCGCGGCGATGTCAACCGGGGTCGACCGCACCAGCCCTGGCGCCGTACGGCGAACCGCGCTGCCCGGGCTCCTCGCCCACGCGGTGATCCCGATCATCGTGGGCTACATCGTCGCCCACTACTTCACCTACTTCTTCGAGCAGGGCCAGAGCACGATCCTCCAGCTGAGCGACCCGATGATCCGGGGCGACAACCTGCTCGGCACGGCCAACTGGTCGGTGAACTACTGGCTGTCCTTCCACCCCACGCTGATCGCCGTGGTCAAGGTGCTGGCCGTGGTGACCGGGCACATCGTCGGGGTGATCGCCGCCCACGACCGCGCGATCTCGCTGCTGCCACCGCGCCACCACGTGACCGGCCAGCTCGGCATGCTCGTGGTGATGGTCTTCTACACCGCTACCGGGCTCTACCTGCTGATGGGCGGCTTCTGAGCCGACCGCCCGACGAGCACTGCAGCATGCACCTCGGCGAGGGCGCGACGCAGCGGCGAGTCCCCCAGCTCGACCACCGACTTGCCGGCCACCAGGGCCTTGTCCGTGGTCGGCCGGTCCTCCGGCAGGAAGTGCACCCCCGCGGCGCGAATGTAGCCCTCGACCATCCCGACGATGTCGCGGCGACTCCAGCCCAGCGAGTCACGCATCCGGTTGACCACGACGGTGACCGGCACGTCCGTTGAGTCGCGCAGCTCCACGAGGGTCCGGGCGAGCCGGGCCAGACCGGTGGGCTCGGCCGAGCCCACCACCAGGACGTGATTCGCGGCGGCAACTGCGTCGAGCGTCAGCTGGTTGCGCGAGATGTTGCGGCCCGCATCGGCGTCGGACTCGAGGCTGAACCCGGTGTCCACGACGACGTCACTCACCTCGCGCGCACGGTCCAGCACGGCGTCGAGGACGCCGGGGCGGGCCTCGACCCAGCGGTCGGGACGAGGAAGCCCGGTCAGCACCTCGAGCCGGTCTGCCACCAATCGCCTGCACCTGGCAAACGCTGCGGCATCCAGGGATCCGGCGTTGACCAGCCGTGCAGCCGCCAGCAGGCCGGACACCCCGTCGAGCACCCCCAGGTGCTGGGCGACCGCACCACCGTGAGGATCGGCGTCGACGAGCACGGTCGGCTCGCCGGCGTGGGCGTGCTCGGCGGCGAGACCGATGGCCAGCGTTGTACGACCTGGGGCACCGGCCGGACCGTGCACAGCGATGACCCGGCCAGGCGAGCCGGTCTCCTGCAGGGAAACCGCGGCGTCGGGTGCCGGATCGACGACCAGCTGCCGGGTCCCGGCCGCCTCGACCACGTCCGTCAGCTGGTGCAGCTCGTCGTCACGTACGACGCCCACGACACCGATCCGCGTCAGGTCGCCCTCGTCGCCGCCCACCGCCACACAGCGGACGTCGTCGCGCAGCAGGTGCATCACGGCATCCGCGTCCAGTCCACCGAGGTCACCGTCGACCACCGCGATGTCGGCCTGCCCGGTGGCCGCACTGGCCAGGAGGTCCGCGAGATCCACGCACCGCTTCAGCACCAGCGTCTGCCCGCGGTCCAGCAGGCGGAGCGCAGGTGCTTCCCAGGACTCGCCCCCGGCCGCGATGAGCACGGTGACCCGATCCGGCACCTGGATCAGCCCTTCCTCGCGATGACGATCCGTCCGTCCGACATGCCGCCCAGCGCTGCGCCGAGATCTCCGGCGCGCGCAGCGGGGACACCCACGATCACTTGGCGGGTGGTCTGGGGGGCGAGGGTGTCGGAGCTGCGGGGCACGGACACCACGACCACGTCGGTCAGGACGGCCACGGCCTTCACCTTCGCCGGATCGACGCTCGCCACCTTGGGTGCCACCCAGACGTCCACGACCGAACCCTGCCGGACGGTGGCAGGCAGGTCGTCGGTGAGGACGCTGATCGGCACCTCGACGAGGTCGGGGCCGGACCCTTCGGCGAGCGCGGAACGAGGCAACAGCTCACCCGCCGAAACCGGACGGTTCAGCGTGGCACCGGCCGGTGCGTCCTCGCGCGCACTGAGATAGCCGTCGGCAGTCCTGTCGTCCGGAAAACGGAGGTTCCGCTTCTCCAGGTCACCAGAGTCGATGGACGCACCAGCGGGGAGGTCACGCGCAACGACCCAGACCCCCACGCTGTCGTCCGCGGCGGCAAGCAACCGGGCACCGAGCACGACCGAGCCGGCCACCAGGAAGATCCCGAGCAACAGCCGGGGATTGCGCCATCCGGGTCTACGGCTCCGGGAGGCACGGGGCACGGCGGCTTCCTGTCGGGCGGGAGCGGTGAGGGTCATCCGACATCGCCTCCTTCACGAGGTTGTTTCCACAGGCAAGCCGTGTCAAACGGTCGCAACCGCACGCGACCGATGGCAGAGTGGGCCGCATGAGCGCGACGCCCAGGTTCCTGCAGCTGGCTGACGTTGCGGAGATCCTGAACATCTCCGGCGCACAGGTCTATGCGTTGGTTCGCCGCGGAGAGCTCCGAGCGATCAAGATCGGTGGCCGCGGTCAGTGGCGGGTCGAGGCCAGCCAGCTCGAGGCCTACATCGAGCGGGCGTACGCCGACGCCGACAAGTTCGTCGACGACCATCCGTTCGTCGAGGGCGCTTCCTCCACGAAGGACTGACCAGGCAGTTCGCGTCATTCGGTGCGCCCCTGGAGCGCGGAAACCGCCCCCACTGGCACCACTTGGACACTGCGCTCGACTCCCTCGCCGACCCGGAGCTCGAAGAAGTCCCGGCCGACCCGGCCGACCCGCCCCGCGACCTGTTGGTCATCCGCGAAGTGCACCAGGCATGGCTCGTTCACTCCGGAGAGCCGACGCAGCACGGCGCGAACGGTCAGCCGGTCCACGACCGACCACGTCTCCTCGCTGTCGGCCCGCGGAGAGAGCCCGCTCAGAGTGACGATGCCGTCGTAGCGCACGATCCACTCTGCCGACCGGTCGACCAGGAGGAGCCAGTCCTCCCCCACCCGGGCCAGTCGCCCGGTCACGAGCCTCCCCCCGACGAGCCGCACCCTCAGCTCGAGGCCGAGTGACGCATGCAGTCGTGCCCCGAGGCTGATCTGGGAGTACTCCGCGACCGTCAGGTCGGCCACCTCGGCATCGCGCTCGACCAGCTGCAGGCCCGCGGCCTGCTGTTCCAGGTCGTCGAAGACGGCGAACATCGACTCTTCCCAGCCCATGCCTTGTCTGATGCCCCGAGTCATCGGAACGCAAACGGTCTGTGGACAAACTGTTGACACCTCTTCACTCTGGGCGTTGTCTGATGCAAACGCAAGCAAACGAAAGCATTCGGCAATGCACTCGGACCAGGCACCAGCTCCCTTCGACCACCTGCTGCTCGCGATCGCCTCCTGGGCGTTGCTCGGCTGCGTGGTCTGGGCGGGGCTGATCTGCGTGGCCGCCGCACTCGAGGTGACCTCTCGGGGACGCCTGGCAGCCACGACGTGGGTGGGCTGTCCTCCCGCACTGCGACGCGTCCTTCTGTCCAGCCTGGGGGTCGCGCTCGTGAGTGCTCCCGGGGCTGCGCCGGCCACCCTCACGGCCTCGCGCCTCACGGACGGCTCGGGGGTGTCCGGATCAGCGGAGCGGCGCACCCTCCCTGTGCCCGCCCGGCCGATGGGAAGCATCCGTCCAGCCGCGTCCCGCTTGGTCGTCCGGCCGGGAGACACGCTCTGGGACCTCGCCGAGACCCGACTACCAGCCTCGGCGCCAGCAGTGGCGGTCGCGGGCCAGGTGGAGCGCATGTACCACCGGAACCGGGCGGTCATCGGACCGGACCCCGACCTGATCCGACCCGGCCAACGGCTGGTCAGCCCTGCGCTCCCCCTTACCTGAACCCGTCCGAACGACTGACCATCTCGAGGAGAGCTCATGACCGTGCAGCTGGACCGATCCACCGCACCCGTCCCCGTGCCCCTGGCGAGCGTGCAGGGAACCCTCGCCCTCGACTACGAGAGCGCGGTGCGTTCGACCAGGGCCCCCGGCCTGCGGGTGCTCCCCGGCGACCGTGCGGAGCTCGAGGCCTTTGCGCACCGGTTCGCCAGCGCCGTGGTCGAGGTCGTGGGCGGCGACCGCGGACCCAGCCAACTCCTGCGCTGGACCACCGAGCCGGTCTACGCCGAGCTACAGCGCCGGACGGCCCTGCTGGCGCGGACCACACCCGGCGACCGCCGTGTGCGCCGGTTGCGGAGCCAGGTCCGCAGCGTGCATGTGTTCTGTCCCTCGGCGGAGGCGGCCGAAGTCAGCGTTCACGTCCGGCACGGGGAACGTTCGCGCGCCATCGCCGCCCGGATCGAGCTGCTCGGCGGCCGGTGGTGCTGCACAGTCCTCGAATTCGGATGATGAGACAAAAGGGACGACATTTAGGGATAAAGCCCCCATAGGCGGATAGGGGGCGTGACGACGGGGCATACCACTCGTTACCTTGTCGTCTAGGGCAGTGAAGTGGTTGGGGAAAACATGCAGGAAATGCAAGATCAGGTGGCTGGTTGGTACCGCGATCCGGTACGACCCAACCTGCACAGGTACTGGAACGGTCACGCCTGGGTCAGGCAAGAGGCCGAGAAGACCCTGCTGCCACGGCAGGCGGTCCCCAGAGAACCCGGGGACCAGACCGCGAACAGCGCGTTCGCCGACGTGGCCGCTGCAGCCGCTGAGGGCCAGGTCGCCTTCAGCGTCGTTGGTCGTCCGGGATCCGCCACTCCCCACTCCTAGTCCGCGACTGCGCGGTCCGCGTCTGCGGTCAGCAGCGCGCGCAACCGCGGCCAGTCCGCGCCCAGCATCGGGTGCAGCGGGAGAGCCGAGACCTCGGCGAGGTCGACCCACAGGGTCTGGTCGGCCTCCCAGGTGAAGCCGCCGGGCAGCTCGGGGTCCTCCGGCCGTTCCGACTCGGCGAGGACGTAGGTGTAGGACCACTCCGGATGACGCAGGCCGGGCGCCGTACGCAGCACGGTGACCGTTGCCGCCTCCACGCCGGCCTCCTCATGAGCCTCACGCAGCGCAGCGGCCGCGGGATCCTCGCCCCGCTCGATCGCGCCACCCATCAGGCCCCACGTGTTGCCCTGGTGGGTCCTGGCGGAACGGTGCTGGAGCACCACGCCCGTGCGGGCAGGGTCGGTGAGCAGCAGGCCCGCGGCACCACGGGGTCCCCAGTGGCGCCGGCCGCACGAGCAGTTGACGTACACCTCGCGGACCGTGCGCCGGGAGCGCTGGTCAGCCCTTGGCTCGGGTGGTCAGTCCCGGTCGCCCACCGGGAGCACCGTGGCACTTCTTGTACTTCAGGCCCGAGCCGCAGGGGCACTCCGCGTTGCGGGCCGCGCCGGCGAACGGGTCGTCGGCGTTGCTCGCGGGCTGGCCCTTGACCTCGGCCTCGCCGTCCTCGCTCGGAGCCGTGTAGGTCAGCTTCTGCGGGGCCTTGGGGGCCTGCAGACCCTTGGCGCGGATGTGCGGCGGGTGCGCGTGGACGTGGTCGTCGTGCACGTGGACCTGCGGCCCGGCTGACCGAGTCGTCGACGGTCACCAGCTCGTCCAGCTCGACCTCAGGCTCCTCCTCGACCTGGACCTCCAGGTTGAACAGGAAGCCGACCGTCTCCTCGCGGATGCCTTCCTTCATGGCGTTGAACATGTCGAAGCCCTCGCGCTGGTACTCCACCAGGGGGTCGCGCTGGGAGTAGGCACGCAGCCCGATGCCCTCGCGCAGGTAGTCCATCTCGTAGAGGTGCTCGCGCCACTTGCGGTCCAGCACCGACAGCATCACCTGGCGCTCGAGCTCGCGCATCACCTCGGAGCCGACCTCGGCCTCGCGGGCCTCGTAGGCCTTCTGGGCATCGGCCTGGAGGTCGTCGAGCAGGGTGTCGCGGTCGAGGCCGTCGCGGCCACCGGCCTCGCGCTCGAGCTCCTGGTAGCGCAGCGAGATCGGGTAGATCGTCTTCATCGCCACCCAGAGTGCCTCGAGGTCCCACTCCTCCGGGAAGCTCTCCGTCGCCGCCTTCACGTAGGTGGCGACGGTGTCGTCGATCATCGTGCGCACCTGTTCCTGCAGGTCGGCACCCTCGAGTACGGCGCGGCGCTCGCCGTAGATGACCTCACGCTGACGGCTCATCACGTCGTCGTACTTGAGGACGTTCTTGCGCGACTCGAAGTTCAGCGCCTCGACCTGGGACTGAGCGGACTGGATCGACTTGGTCACCGACTTGTTCTCGATCGGCACGTCGTCGGGGACCTTGAGCGCGATCAGCACCCGCTCCACCCAGTCGGACTTGAACAGCCGCATCAGGTCGTCACCGAGGGAGAGGTAGAACCGGGACTCGCCGGGGTCGCCCTGACGACCGGAACGACCACGCAGCTGGTTGTCGATGCGGCGTGACTCGTGGCGCTCGGTGCCGAGCACGTAGAGACCGCCGGCCTCCTTGACCGCGTCGTGCTCGTCCTTCACCTGCTGGGTGATCCGCTCGAGCGTTGCGGGCCAGGCCGCGTTGTACTCCTCGGCGTTCTCGACCGGGTCGAGGCCACTGGCGCGCAGCTCCTGGTCGGCCAGGAACTCCGTCGAGCCACCGAGCATGATGTCGGTGCCTCGACCGGCCATGTTGGTGGCCACGGTGACGGAACCCTTGTGACCGGCCAGGGCGACGACCTTGGCCTCGTCGGCGTGCATCTTGGCGTTCAGCACGGAGTGCGGGACGCCCTTCTTCTTGAGCAGTCCGGAGAGCAGCTCGGACTTCTCGACCGAGGTGGTGCCGACGAGCACCGGCTGCCCGGCCTTGTTGCGCTCCGCGATGTCGTCGACCACGGCCGCGAACTTGGACTCCTCGGTGCGGTAGACGAGGTCCTTCTGGTCGTTGCGGATCATCGGCAGGTTGGTGGGGATCGGCACCACGCCGAGCCGGTAGATCTTGTCGAACTCCGAGGCCTCGGTCATCGCCGTGCCGGTCATGCCGGAGAGCTTGTCGTAGAGGCGGAAGTAGTTCTGCAACGTGATCGTGGCCAGGGTCTGGTACTCCTCGCGGACGGTCACGCCCTCCTTGGCCTCGATCGCCTGGTGCAGGCCGTCGTTGTAGCGGCGGCCCGACAGGATGCGGCCGGTGTGCTCGTCGACGATCAGGACCTCGTCCTCGAGTACGACGTACTCCTTGTCGTTGCGGAACAGCTCCTTGGCCTTGATCGAGTTGTTCAGGAACGAGATCAGCGGAGTGTTCGCCGACTCGTAGAGGTTCTCGATGCCGAGGTAGTCCTCGACCTTGGTGATGCCGGGCTCGAGGATCGAGATCGTGCGCTTCTTCTCGTCGACCTCGTAGTCGGTGTCCTTGACCAGGCGCTGGGCGACCTTCGAGAACTCGGCGTACCACGACACCTCGTCCTGGGTCGGGCCCGAGATGATCAGCGGCGTGCGCGCCTCGTCGATCAGGATCGAGTCGACCTCGTCGACGATGGCGAAGGAGGGCGCTCGCTGGACGCAGTCCTCCAGCGCGTTGGCCATGTTGTCGCGCAGGTAGTCGAAGCCCAGCTCGTTGTTGGTCGCGTAGGTGATGTCGGCGTTGTAGGCCTCGCGCCGCTCGTCGGGACGCATGTCGGGCAGGATGACGCCGACGTGCAGGCCGAGGAACTGGTGGATGCGGCCCATCCACTCGGCGTGGTACTTCGCCAGGTAGTCGTTGACCGTGACGACGTGGACACCCTTGCCGGCGAGCGCGTTGAGGTACGCCGGGAGCGTGGAGACCAGCGTCTTGCCCTCACCGGTCTTCATCTCGGCGATGTTGCCGAGGTGCAGCGCCGCGCCACCCATGATCTGGACGTCGAAGTGACGCTGGCCCAGCACCCGCTTGGCGGCCTCGCGGACCGTGGCGAACGCCTCCGGCATGATGTCGTCGAGCGACTCGCCCTTCTCCAGGCGCTCCTTGAACTCCCCCGTCATCGCACGCAGCTCGTCGTCCGACATGGCGACGAAGTCTTCCTCGATGGCGTTGACGGCCTTGGTGATGGCTTCGAGCTGGCGAATGATCTTGCCCTCGCCGATGCGCAGGACCTTGTCGAGAAGCGACACGCGGATGACTCCCTGGGTGGACACAGTGTGGGGGCGGGGCGCCGAGGTGGCCTCCGGGCCCGTCAAACATCGTAACGGTCGGGACCGCGTGTGAGTTTCACACCGCCAGATCCGCCGCCCCCGGGGCGACGCTCGGGGCGAGCTCTAGCGTCGGAACGCCAGGTCGATCTCACCGTCGCGGATGCGGACAAGGTCGGTGGGACGGATCAGCACGACGTCATGATCCCATCGCGATGGTGTGGTTTCGAGACGCTCGCTGACGCTCGCTCCTCAACCACCGAGGTCTGGCGCTCGCTCCTCAACCACCGATGCGGGACTCAGCGCGCAGCGCAGAGGCGAGGTCGCCACGCTGCTGCACCGCGAGGTCGGCCAGACCCAGCCAGCCGGCGAGGTCGCGCAGCTCGGCGGCGAGCTCTGACGCCGTCTCGGGCGGCGCGCCGGGCTCGGCGTACGCACCCTTGACGATGAGTACGCCGGCCTTGCGATCGGCCTTGAGGTCCACCCGACCGACGATCCGGTCGCCGAGCAGGAACGGCAGTACGTAGTAGCCGAACTCACGCTTCGGCTCGGGCACGTAGATCTCGATGCGGTAGTGGAAGTCGAAGATCCGCTCGGTGCGCTCGCGCTCCCACACCACCGGGTCGAACGGGCTCAGCAGGGCGCGCGCGTCGACCTTGCGGGGCAGCACGGCATCCCGGTGCAGGAACGCCGGACGGCCCCATCCCTCGATCGAGGCCGGCAGCAGCTCTCCGCTGTCGACGAGCTCCTGCAGGGCCAGCCGAACCGGAGCGCCGGAGCCCTCACCGCGCTCGAGCTGCAGTCGGTAGTAGTCCCGGAGGCAGTTGAGGGTGGCCACCCCGTGCGACCGAGCGGCGCGGCGGAGCAGCTCGACCCTGGTCTCGTGGGCTGTCGGGTCGGGCTGGTTCAGGATCGACGCAGGGATCACCCGCTCCGGAAGGTCATAGACCCGCTCGAACTGGTTGTTGCGGCTCGCGACGGCGACCTGCCCCGAGATGAAGAGGTACTCCAGTGCGCGCTTGGTCTCGCTCCAGTTCCACCCCCAGTGGACCTTCTGCCGCGGCAGCCCGTCGTCCAGCTCGCGGGAGGTCTTGGGGCCCTCCTCCCGGATCTCGGCGATCAGTGAGTCGACCAGCTGCGCAGACGCCTTCTCCTGGGTCCACGCGTGGCCGCGCTCGCGATAGCCGGCCATCCGGTGCCGCATGTAGGGCCACAGGTCGACGGGCATGTAGGCAGCGACGTGCGCCCAGTACTCCACCATTCGCCGGGGTGGCTTCTCGGACGCGCGCTGCAGCATGCCGGTGTCGTAGGGACCCATCCGGGAGAACAGCGGCATGTAGTGGGCGCGCTGGAGCACGTTGACCGAGTCGACCTGGAGCACCCCGGTGCGCGCGAGCGTGCGCGCGAAGGTGCGCATCGTCGGGATGGTGTGGCGCGGGTCCCGGAAGCCCTGGGCCACCAGGGCGGTGCGGCGCGCCTGCGCCTGGGACAGCTGCTGGCTCGGCATCGCGCCAGTATGGCGGGAGCCACCGACAGTCCGGCCAGGCCTACGGGATGTCGAGGAGCTTCTCGCGGACGGCATACATGACAGCCTCCATCCGCGAGTGGAGCTGGAGCTTCTCCAAGATGTTGCGCACGTGGTTCTTCACGGTGTTCTCGCTGATGAAGAGCTGGCGGGCGGCATCTCGGTTGTTCATGCCCTTCGCGACCAGCCGGAGCACCTCGAGCTCACGCTCGGTCAGCCGCGGGGTCATCACCTGCTCGCGGTCGGTGCGGGCCATCTCCTTGAACTCGTCGATCAGCTTGACCGCCATCGACGGGCTGATCAGCGACTGGCCCTCGGCCACGACGCGCACGGCCTGCGCCACCTCGTCGATCGAGGAGTCCTTGAGCAGGTAGCCCGACGCGCCGTTCTTGACCGACTCGTAGAGGTCGCCCTCCTCGTCGCTGACGGTGAGCATGATGATCTTGACGCTCGGGACGAGCTCCTTGATCTGGATGCAGGCCTGCAGCCCGGAGCGCTTGGGCATCCGGACGTCGAGGAGCACCACGTCGGGGACCGTGGAGACGACCATGTCGGTGGCACTGATGCCGTCGCCGGCCTCGCCGACGACCTCGATGCCGGGCTCCACACCGAGCAGCATCGTCAGTCCACGACGGAAGAGCTCCTGGTCGTCGACAACGACCACGCGCACGGGTTCGTCGGCACCCGGGATGCCTTCATCGACCATTCAGTCATCATGGCATGAGAACACGTTCTAGTACACGAACGGACCAGCAAGGCGTGGTCAGTTGTGACCACCCCAGTTGCCGAGGTCGTGACCCGATCAGCTCACCTCGAGGGCTATGACCCCGTAGTCATAACCCCGCCGGCGGTAGACCACTGACGGCCTCTCGCTCTCCTTGTCGACGAACAGGTAGAAGTCGTGGCCGACGAGCTCCATCTCGTAGAGCGCCTGCTCGAGGGTCATCGGGGCGGCGGCATGCGACTTCTCGCGTACGACGAGCGGACCGTCGCCGTCGACCGTCACGGGCCCCACCTTGCGCTCGACGACCTCGTCATCGGCCGGAGCGGCGTTCGGGGGCATGCTGCGCGCCATCGCCTCACCGAGGGACTCGGGCTTGTGCTGGCCACGGTGCACCTTGCGCCGGTCGGCGGCCTTGCGCATCTGCGACGCCATCTTGTCGAGGGCCAGGTCGAGGGCCGCCATCTTGTCCTCGGCGCAGGCCTCGGCGCGGACGATGGGTCCCTTGGACCTGGCAGTCAGCTCGACCCGGATGGCCCTCTCCGGCACTCGCGGGCGGGCCTCCTTCTCCACAAGGACGTCGACCCGGATGATCCGGTGATCATGCTTTTCCAGACGGAGGAGCTTCTCCTCGACGTGTTCCCTGAACCGCTCCGAGACCTCACAGTGCCGGCTGCTGACCACAACTTCCACCACATGCCTCCTGATGTTCGGGCAAACATTGTTCGGCGAAACGAGAGCTATCTGGGTGTTTGGAGTCTGCCATCCACGAGTGCTGAAGTCTCGCGATCCGGGGCGTTCCGCCAAATGGCTCCACCCGGCCGGGGCTCTCCGCCGAAATCACGGACCCGGCTGCTCTCCATGACTAGACGCTACGTTGCGTGACCTGAAAGCGGTAGAGGTCACCCGGAAGGTGGGCCTGAGGGCCGCCGGGGGGTGGGAGCCGCTTCCGGGTGGCCGCCACGGTCACCACGGCACGGATCGGGAGCCCCGTCTCCTCGAGCGCTCGCTGGGCCTCGCGCGCGGTGGCACCGGTGGTGAGCACGTCGTCGCACACCAGCAGGGAGAGCGGTGTCCCGCTGCGCGCGAGAGCGGCTCGCGCGTTTGCGCGCACACCCATCGAGCCGGTGAGGTTGGCCGCCCGCTCCCCCGCGGTGAGCCCGGCCTGGTCGTGCACCGGCCCGCGCTGTTCGAGCACCTGCGCGACCCGCACCCGGTGGCCGCTCCCCCGCAGCTCGCGCCCGGCAACGCGGGTGAACCGGAGCACGGGGTCGTGCCCGCGAGCGCGGACGACGGCTGGTCGTGACGGAACCGGCACCAGGACGGTGACGCCTTCGTCGTCCAGCACACAGGACGCGGCTTCGGCGAGCACCCGGCCCAGTGGGGTGGCGAGCGAGAACGTCCCGTGTTCCTTGTGGGCCAGGATCATGGCGCGCAGCAGGTCGTCGTACTCCCCACCGGCGAAGCAGGCAGCCAGCCCTGCCGGACAAGGCGTCGGGCGCACCGCCCTCGCCTGCGACGGCAGCGTCGATGCGCACCGCTGGCACAAGGCTCTGCCCGGCACGAGGCAGCCGACGCAGGCCGACCCGTGCACGAGGTCGAGCCAGGAGTCGAGCACTCCCGCACCCTGCCCACCCCCTCGGCTTCAGGGGTTGGCAGTGGGTGCAGTTGTGGACGTCTGCCGGGGCCGGGGGTCTGTGGATGCGAGACGGTCAGCGGGCGTAGGCCGCAGCGGCGACCTTCGAGCTCGTCCGCGGCCAGTTGCCGTTGCTGCTCAGGGTGTAGAGCCGCTGGTCGGGCGTGATCAGGCGGAGCGGCAGGGCTGCGTCGGGTGCGACGACCATCGCCTGTGCGGCTCCCCGGAAGATGCTCGGGTCGACGAGGGTGGGCAGTGTCGGTGAGCCGTCGGAGGAGATGAAGCCGACCTCACTGGTCTCGGCAGTCGCGCGACTCAGCACCGCGAGGGTGGCCGGGTCCCGCCAGCCGATGTCGACCAGGCGGGCAGTGTCGGCGACACCCGGGGCGAACACCTGCGAGCGGCCGGCGCCGGACACCGTCCCCTCGTCGGTGCGCAGGATGTCGATGACGCGTACGGCGGGGGCCGGGTTGCCGGCGTACGCCACCGCGAGGCGGCTGCCGTCGCGAGCCATCGAGAAGGCGGCCACTTCCGTGCCGGTGACACCGGGGATCTGCACCGGCCTGACCTCCTCACCACTGACCAGCAGCACCCGCGCACCCTTGGCGGTGCGGTCGATCAGCCACAGGTCGCCGAACATGTCGTACGACGGCCGCAGCACGTCCGTGGCACCGGTCACCGGCCGTGAGACAGAGGTCGAGTCGGTCCCACCCTCGGCGGGCGAGACGAAGACGGTCGTGCCGTTGCCGGAGACCGCGGCGATGCGTCGCGGCGACTCACTGACCGCGAAGCTGCGCATCGAGTAGCCCGTCTTCCCGAAGGCGCCGTCGACGGTCGTGGCGCTCGCGGCGGCGGTGGACGAGAGGTCGACGACCCGGCCTCCCCGCAGTCCCCAGAGCTCAGCGTCCGAGGTGCCACCGGCGTCGAACTCCGACCCCGAGGTCACCGGTGCGTCGATGCGGCCTCCCGCCAGCGGCACTGGCGCCCCGGCGACGGTGATCCGGACCCGTTGGATCCCGGGCACCTGGCGCAGTGTCCAGGCCAGCTGGTCGACGGCACGCGAGAGCTCGCTGGGTGGGGCCTGCAGCAGCTCACGCGAGAGCGGCACCTCGGCGACGCCGCTCTCGGTGACCACGACCGACAGGTCGAGGGCTGTGCGCGTCGGCAGGGCGGAACGACTGATCTCGTCCAGCCGCCGGCCTGGTCCCGCCAGCAGGCCGCGGACCAGGTTGGTCGCCGTCTGCTCCCCGCGAGGGATGAACACCGGGTCGGGCAGCAGGGCGCTTCCGGTCTGGTCGAAGAAGTAGAGGTTGAAGCGGGCAAACGCCCGGTCGAAGAAAGAGGTCGGCACGACCAGTGCGTTGATCGGGTTGTCGATGCGCCACTGACCGCCCTCGGACACCAGGTCGATCTCCAGGCTCTCCGCGCGGCCGGGTGAGCCGCCGCGCCAGCCGCCACGGGCGTCGAGCCGTCGGGTGTCGGCGAGGCGCACCGTCGCACCGGTTCTCGTCGGTCGCACGGTGAACGCGTCGTACACGATCGTGCCCCGGTTGGGCTTCCAGGTCCCGCGCGCCCGCTCGGAGAGGAACTTCCGCGCCACGGACGTGGACAGCGGGTTCGCCTGCATCGCGACCAGGAACCCGGAGACGATCGCCGACGGGCTCCCGTCCTTCGCCGGCCCGGGCGGGTTGAAGTACGGCGCGTCCTGCGGCCGGCTGGGACGGTCCGCAGCCTGGCGATGGATGGTGCCGGACTCGGGCAGGGTGGTGCAACCAGCCAGTGCCGACGTGGTCACCAGCAGGACGATCAGGAGGGTCCGCGCGCGGCCGTTCACACTCCCTCCCGGATGTCGGTCGGCACGAGCGGCAGCGGGCTGTGGGTGAGCGGGTCCCCGGCTCGGCGCGGAAGGGTGAGCCGGAACTGCGCGCCGTCACCGGGAGTGCCCCACGCCTGGAGCCAGCCGCCGTGCAGGCGGGCATCCTCCAGCGCGATCGCGAGGCCCAGCCCGGTGCCTCCGGTCGTCCGGGCACGAGCAGGGTCGCCGCGCCAGAACCGGTTGAACACCATCGCGGACTGGCCCGGCTGCAGGCCGATCCCGTGGTCGCGGACGGTCAGCGCGACGGACTCGCCGTTGGTGGCCAGCCGCAGCGTCACGCCGCCCGGGTCGGCGTGGTCGATCGCGTTCGTCACCAGGTTGCGCACGATCCGCTCGACCCGGCGGGTGTCGGCCTCGGCCATGAACACACCGTCGTCGAGGATGCTCACCGACACCCCGCGCTGCAGCGCCATCGGAGCGGTTGCCGCCACGACGCGGTAGGCGACGTCGGCGAGGTTGGTGTCCTCGAGATCGAGGACTGCTGCACCGGCGTCGAACCTGCTGATCTCGAGCAGGTCGGCGAGCAGGTTCTCGAACCGGTCCAGCTCCTTCTGCAGGAGTTCTGCAGCACGGGCCGTGACGGGGTCGAAGCTCGCCCGAGCGTCGTGCAGCACGTCGCCGGCCATCCGCACGGTGGTCAGCGGAGTGCGCAGCTCGTGGGACACGTCCGAGACGAAGGTGCGCTGCACGCGCGAGAGCTCCACCAGCTTGCGGATCTGCGACTGCAGTGCCTCGGCCATCTGGTTGAACGACATGGCCAGCCGGGCGATGTCGTCCTCGCCCTGGACGTGCATCCGCTCCTCGAGCCGACCGGAAGCGATCCGCTCGGCGACGCGACGGGCGAGGCGCACGGGCGTGATCACCTGACGGGTGACCAGCAGCGCCACCCCGGCGACCAGCAGGAGCAGGAGCAGTCCCGCGGTGAGCAGCACCTGACGCAGCAGGAGCAACGTCTGCTGCTCCTCCTCCATCGGGAAGAGGTAGTAGAGCGCGTAGCTGCCGCCGTCGGAGGGGAGCACCACGGTGGACCCGACCGCGACACCGGGCTGCGACGTACGGCGCGCGTTGCTGCCCTCGGTGGTGTAGTCGATCCGGGTATAGGTCCAGGCGAGCCCGTCGGACCCGCCCTCCACCGCGTCCCGCAGCTTCTTGGGAACGCTCGCGGCGCTGACCGCCGGTGTGGTGCGTACGCCGCCGGTGGTGCTGCCGTCACCGACGGGCCCGAGCACCACGACATCGAATCCCTTGACCTCGCCGCGGGCGACGAGGTTCTCCACCAGCAGCCGCAGCTGGGTGTCCGGATCGAAGTCGTTGCCGCCGGCCGAGCCCAGACGCTCGCGCGCGGTCGCGGTCTCGGTGCGCGCCTCGGCGACGGAGGCGTCGACCCGGCTCTTCACCAGGCCGTCGGTGATCTGGCGCATCACCATCCAGCCGACAGAGCCGACGACGACCGCGCAGAGCACGACGATCGCGGTCACCACCCGCGTGCGCAGCGACCTGCGCCAGAAGGAGAGCACGCTGCCCGGAAGGCCGCGCACCCGCGTCAGCAGCTCAGGCCCCCGGGGATAGCTCATCCGCGGTGCCCGCCTTGTAGCCCACTCCGCGCACGGTCACCACGATCGTGGGGTTCTCCGGGTCGACCTCGATCTTGGCCCGCAGCCGCTGGACGTGGACGTTGACCAGCCGGGTGTCGGCCGCGTGCCGATAGCCCCAGACCTGCTCGAGCAGCACTTCCCTGGTGAACACCTTGCGCGGGTTCTGCGCCAGGCATGCGAGCAGGTCGAACTCCAGCGGCGTGAGGCCGATCGGCCTGCCACCCCGGGTGACGGCGTGGCCGGCGACGTCGATGGTCAGGTCGCCGATGTGCAGGTCCTCCGGCGTGGGCACCTCGAACCGGCGTACGCGCGCGCGGATGCGGGCGATCAGCTCCTTGGGCTTGAACGGCTTCGCCACGTAGTCGTCGGCCCCGGACTCGAGACCGACAACCACGTCGACGGTGTCACTGCGCGCCGTCAGCATCACGATCGGCACCCCGGACTCGGCGCGGATCTCGCGGCACACGTCGATGCCGTCCTTGCCGGGGAGCATCAGGTCGAGCAGCACCACGTCCGGACGGAACGCCCGGAACGCGGCCATCGCCTCGTCCCCGCGGGTGACGATCTGGCTCAGGAAGCCCTCGTTGCGCAGCACAAGCGTGAGCATCTCGGCCAGGGCCGCGTCGTCGTCGACGACGAGGATCCGGGGCCGGTCCACTACCTCCTGTTGCGCCACACCACTCCTGTCAGTAGCGGTAGTGCTCGGACTTGTACGGGCCCTCGGCGGGGATGCCGAGGTAGGACGCCTGCTCGTCGGTGAGCGTAGTCAGGTTGACCCCCAGCGCGCCGAGGTGCAGGCGCGCGACCTCCTCGTCGAGGTGCTTGGGCAGCACGTAGACGCCGACGGGGTACTCCTCGGTCTTCGTGAAGATCTCGATCTGCGCCATCACCTGGTTGGTGAACGAGTTCGACATCACGAAGGACGGGTGGCCGGTCGCGTTGCCGAGGTTCATCAGTCGACCCTCGGACAGGATGATCACGGCGTTGCCGTTGGGGAAGGTCCAGAGGTCGACCTGCGGCTTGACGTTCTTGCGCTCGGCGACGCCCGGCGCCTCGAGGCCGGCCATGTCGATCTCGTTGTCGAAGTGGCCGATGTTGCCGACGATCGCGTTGTGCTTCATCGCCTTCATGTGGTCGATCGTCACGACGTTCTTGTTGCCGGTCGAGGTGATGATGATGTCCGCGCTCGCCAGCGAGTTCTCGAGGGTGTCGACCTGGTAGCCGTCCATCGCCGCCTGCAGGGCGCAGATGGGGTCGATCTCGGTGATGATGACGCGAGCTCCCTGGCCGCGCAGCGACTCGGCGCAACCCTTGCCGACGTCGCCGTAACCGCAGACGACGGCGACCTTGCCGCCGATGAGTACGTCGGTCGCCCGGTTGATGCCGTCGATGAGCGAGTGGCGGCAGCCGTACTTGTTGTCGAACTTCGACTTGGTGACCGAGTCGTTCACGTTGATCGCGGGGAAGAGCAGCGAGCCCTCCCGCATCATCTCGTAGAGGCGGTGGACGCCGGTGGTGGTCTCCTCGGTGACACCCTTCACCGAGTTGGCGATCGGACCCCAGTGGTCCTTGCTCTTCGCGAGCTGGGCACCGAGGACCTCGAACACGATCCGCTGCTCGACGCTGCCGGCGGTGTCCGGGTCGGGTGCGACGCCGGTCTTCTCGGCCTGCACACCGAGGTGCAGCAGCATCGTGGCGTCGCCGCCGTCGTCGAGGATCATGTTGGGGTGCTCGTCACCGGGCCAGTCGAGGATCTGCTGGGTGCACTCCCAGTACTCCTCGAGGGTCTCGCCCTTCCAGGCGAAGACGGGGACACCCTGCGGGTTCTCGGGGGTGCCCTCCGGTCCGACGACGACCGCAGCGGCGGCGTGGTCCTGGGTGGAGAAGATGTTGCAGGAGGCCCAGCGCACCTCGGCACCGAGCGCCACGAGGGTCTCGATGAGTACGGCGGTCTGGGTCGTCATGTGCAGCGAGCCGGCGATGCGGGCACCGGCGAGCGGCTTGTCGACGCCGTAGCGCTCGCGCATTGCGATCAGGCCGGGCATCTCGTGCTCGGCGAGCAGGATCTCGGTGCGGCCGTAGTCGGCCAGGGTCAGGTCGGCAACCTTGTAGTCCATTGCGGTGGTGTCCTTGCTTGCGTGGGGTCGAGGGGTCAGCGCACGGCGAGTGCGTTGCGTCTGACCACGATCTCGTGCGAAAGGCGCCGCGCCAGTCTACGCAGGACCGACGCCACCGCCCAACCACAACGCCGCGGCGACGAGATCGGCCTCGGGCTCGTCTAGGCTCGGCTTCGTGAGCGGTGGACTGTTCGGACTCCTCGACGACGTGGCCGCCCTGGCGCGCCTGGCCGCTGCGTCCGTCGACGACGTGGGTGCTGCCGCCGGCCGTGCGAGCGCCAAGGCCGCAGGAGTGGTGGTCGACGACACCGCCGTCACCCCGCAGTACGTCCACGGCGTCGCGGCCAAACGCGAGATCCCGCTGATCAAGCGCATCGCGAAGGGCTCGCTGCGCAACAAGCTCCTGTTCATCCTGCCCGCGGCGCTCCTGCTCAGCCAGTTCCTCCCGTGGCTGCTGACGCCGATCCTGATGATCGGCGGGACCTACCTCTGCTACGAGGGTGCCGAGAAGATCTGGGAGCGGATCGCCCACCGGGACGCTCCCCACGAGGACGTCGCTTCCGACGACGGTCCCGACGAGGACACGGTCGTCGCCGGGGCGATCCGCACCGACTTCATCCTCTCCGCGGAGATCATGGTGATCGCGCTCAACGAGGTCGCCGACGAGCCGTTCGTCTCCCGGGCCGTGATCCTGGTGGTGGTCGCCATCGCGATCACCGTCCTGGTCTACGGCGTCGTCGCGGCGATCGTGAAGATGGACGACCTCGGGCTCGTGCTCGCCGGCCGGCCCTCTGCCGGCGCCCGCCGGATCGGCCTGGGTCTGGTGGCGGCGATGCCGAAGCTGCTCGCGGTCGTCTCCGCCGTGGGGATCGTGGCGATGTTGTGGGTCGGCGGGCACATCCTGCTGGTGGGGGTCGACGATCTCGGCTGGCACTCGCCGTACGACCTGGTCCACGATCTCGAGCACGCCGCCCACGACGCGTGGCACGCAGCGGGCGCGACATTGGGCTGGCTGACCAACACGTTGTGCTCGGCGATCGTCGGGCTCGTCGTCGGCGCAGTCGTGGTCGCGGTGATGCACGTGCTGCCCTTCGGGCATGACAAGAAGAAGGACGCAGCGGCCCACTGACGGGCGTCGGTCAGGAGTCGAGACCGATCTGGAGGTACGCCGCGGCGTACATCCCCAGGGAGATCATCGCCGCGTAGCGGGCCACGTCCCCGTCGGCCTCCGAGGTGATCGTCTCGACCCGGACCCCGTGGGCGTTGGCGGACTCCTCGAGGCGTTCCCGGGTCTCCAGGACGGTCGGGTCCGGTGACCCGTCGTCGAGGATCACCAGGGCCGGTCGGCGCTCGAGGCCGCCGTCGGCGAAGGGGTCTGCGAACACGTCGGCCGGGGCCGTCGCCGCGAGCACCGGCAGCAGGTGCTCGGCGTCCGCAGCGAGGGCGGTGCGGCCGGTGGCCCGGCGCACCGACTCGGCGATCCGGCGGCCGGCGCGAGCGGACAGCACGGTCCCGCCCCAGAAGATCGGGTTGGAGTCCGCGATGCCGATGGCCAGGATCTTTGCGGGGTTCACCGCGATGTCGCGGTGCGGGCCACAGCTGATCGCCACCTCGTCGAGAGCGTCGGCGATCACGTCGGGGTCGGTCTCGGGTCCGAGGTGGACGCGGTCGAGCAGGTCGAGAACGGTGACCGCCACGGCGAGCTGGTCGCCGCTCTGGGTGGGCAGCACTGTCGCGTAGCGCCCCTGGGCATGGTTGGCGACCAGGGAGGACTCGGGGGCAGCAACCACCAGCTGGCAGCCGCGACGGACGGCCTCCGCGACCGCCGCCGCGGTCGCCGGGTCACGTCCCTCCGGAGCCAGCACCACGATCAGGTCGAGGCTCCCGGCCCAGCCGGGGAGGCCAAGTCCCGGCCAGGCGACGAACGGGACCGGACAGACGGGTTCGAGCACTGCACGCAGGAGTCGCGAGTCCGGTCCTGCGGCGACCACCGCACGCGGCCGGCTCTCGGAGAGCTGCTCCACAGCGGTGGCGACGGCCTCCTGCGCGGCGACCGCCTCGCGGCGTACGCGGGCACCCCCCTCGGCGAGGTAGCGCAGCCGCACGTCGATGCGCGAGAGCGCGACCTCGTCGTCGAGCAACCCATCATCGAAGGTCATCCGGGTTTGCGGGCCTCGTCGACTAGCAGCACCGGGATGTCGTCACGCACCGGGTAGGCCAGTCCGCACCCGACGCAGACCAGCTCCTCGGCTGCCTCGTCGACGGCGAGGGACTGACGGCACGCGGGGCACACGACCACGTCCAGCAGATGGCTGTCGAGGTTCATCACAGGCTCCTTCTGATCACGGCCAGGGTCTCGTCGCGGACGCGGACCATGGTGGCTTCGTCCTTGCCCTCTGCGTTGAGCCGCAGAAGAGGTTCGGTGTTGGACGCGCGAACATTGAACCACCAGTCCGCGTGGTTCACGGAGAGGCCGTCGAGGTGGTCCACCTCCACGTCGGAGCGCCCGGCCCAGGTGCCCTCGAGCTCGTCGAGGATCGCCTGCTGGTCGGCGACCTCGGAGTTGATCTCGCCACTGGCGACATGCCGCGAGTACGGCGCAAGCACCGCCGACAGCGGCTCGTCGGTCTCGGCCAGGGCCGCGAGGGCGTGCAGCGCCGCGAGCATGCCGGAGTCGGCGCGCCAGAAGTCGCGGAAGTAGAAGTGCCCGGAGTGCTCGCCGCCGAAGACCGCTCCGGTCTCCGCCATCTGGGCCTTGATGTAGGAGTGACCCACCCGGGTGCGCACCGGGTTGCCGCCGAGCTCCCGGACGATCTCCGGTACGCCGCGCGAGGTGATCAGGTTGTGGATGATCGTCGCCCCCGGATCCTTGAGCAGCTCACGGGCCGCGATCAGGCCGGTCAGCACGCTCGGGCTGACCAGCTGGCCGCGCTCGTCGACCAGGAAGCAGCGGTCGGCGTCCCCGTCGAATGCCAGCCCGATGTCGGCGCCGGTCTCGAGCACCTTCGCCTGCAGGTCCACCAGGTTGGCCGCCTCGATCGGGTTGGCCTCGTGGTTGGGGAAGGTGCCGTCGAGCTCGAAGTAGAGCTCCACCACGTCGGCGTCGATCTGGCTGAGCACCGCGGGGGCCGTCAGGCCGGCCATGCCGTTGCCGGCGTCGACCACGACCTTCAAGTGCCTCCCCTTCACCGGCGCCAGCTCGAGGAGGTACGCCGCGTAGTCCTCGAGCACGTTCTGCTCGAAGATCCCTCCAGCGATCTCCGCGGTGATGGTCTGGCCGCCCGCTACCCGGTCACGGATCTCCGTCAGCCCCGTCTCCTTGCCGATCGGCGAGGCCAGTGCGCGACACATCTTGATGCCGTTGTACTGCGCCGGGTTGTGGCTGGCGGTGAACATCACGCCTGCCTGCTCGAGCCGTCCCGAGGCGAAGTAGAGCTGGTCGGTGGAGGCGAGCCCGATCAGCGTCACGTCGGCACCCGCCTCGGCGGCGCCCTCGGCGAAGGCGCGGGACATCCCCGGGGAGGAGGGCCGCATGTCGTGGCCCACCACCACGTTCTCCGCAGTGGTCACGGCGACGAACGCGTTCCCGACCCGGCGGGCGAGGTCGTCGTCGATCTGTTCAGGCACCGTGCCGCGGACGTCGTAGGCCTTGAAGATGGCGGCGAGGTTGCCCGGGTCACTGGTCGACATGCCGTGACCCTATCCACCGTCGTCGGTGCTCAGTCCTCGGAGCGGAGTGCGCGCAGGTGCCCGCGGCGGGTGCCTTCGGCAGGCGGGCCGACCGGGTGCAGCGGCACCTCGACCGGGCGAGGCTGGGCCGCCTCGCGGACGGCGTCGGCCAGGGCGAGGAGGTCGTCCGAGGACGGACCCTGCTGGTCGTCGTTGGCGAGGCGGAGCACTTCCCACCCGCGGGGAGCGGACAACCGTGAGCTGTGGGCGTCGCAGAGGTCGTAGGCGTGCGGCTCGGCATAGGTCGCGAGAGGGCCGACGACTGCCGTCATGTCGGCGTACACATAGGTGAGCGTGGTCGTGGCGGGGCGTCCACACGCGGTGCGCGAACAGCGACGGAGGAGACCCACGTGGCGACGCTACAACTCCACGGCTCCCCGCCCCCGTAGGCTCGCGGCGTGAGCGAGAACCCCGGACTTCCGCCCTTGGGAGCGGCTCGCGACCGGCGCGGTCGCGGGATGCGCGGACCGGCGTACTCCGACGGCGCTCCCGGTGGCAAGGTGCCGGCGCACCGCACCGGGCGGGAGCGGTTCGACCAGGTGGCGCTCGAGGTGATGAGCGACGTGGAGTCACGCTGGACCGAGGAGCTCGCGCCGGTCGAGCTCGCGGTCGAGGACATCCCGGTGCTCCCCCAGACCTGGGTCGCACCCCGGGTGCCGCTCGCCTCGCTGGTGCCGGCCACCCAGGTCACGCCGCCGCGGCTGGTGCTGTTCCGCCGGCCGATCGAGCATCGCGCCGAGAGTCGAGCGGACCTCGAGGCGCTGGTGCTGACCGTCGTGGTGGAGCAGCTGGCGGACTACCTCGGCGTTCCCGCCGAGGACGTCCACCCCGACTACGAGCCTTAGACAGCCTTTTTCTTCAGCTTGCGGCGCTCGCGCTCCGACAGCCCGCCCCAGATACCGAAGCGCTCGTCGTTCTCCAGTGCGTACTCCAGACAGTCCTGGCGAACGTCACAGGTCAGGCAGACCTTCTTGGCCTCCCTGGTGGAACCGCCCTTTTCCGGGAAGAACGCCTCAGGATCGGTCTGAGCGCAAAGTCCGCGCTCCTGCCATCCAGCGTCTTCCGGCTGGTCATCGAGCAGATACAGTTCGCGCACGGTGTTTGCCCCTATTCGACCCAACGATCCTGACGGACCGAGTTACTAATCACACTGGTGTGATTACATGCCTGTCGTACCCACGAAGTCAAGCGGAAGTCTGGTATTGGACCCAACTGGTCCACACTTATTTTTCATGTCCGATTCATCTGTGACACCCCATATCGGCCCCTCCGGGTCCCCCGCACGCCCCCCGGGGCGGGTCACGGTCCTGTCCGGCGGGGTCGGCGGGGCGCGGTTCCTGCAGGGACTCCTGCGGCTGGTCGAGCGCACCGGCGCCTCCACCTCGGTCACGGTGATCGCGAACACGGCGGACGACATCTGGGTGCACGGGCTGAAGGTCTGCCCCGACCTCGACACGGTGATGTACACCCTCGGCGACGGCATCGACACCGAGCGGGGCTGGGGCCGACGGACCGAGACCTGGAACGCCAAGGAGGAGCTCGCGGCGTACGGCGTGGAGCCGACCTGGTTCGGCCTCGGCGACCGGGACATCGCCACCCACCTCGTCCGCACCCAGATGCTCGAGGCGGGCTTCCCCCTCAGCGCGGTCACCGCCGCCCTGTGCAAGCGATGGGAGCCGGGCGTCGAGCTGCTCCCGATGACCGACGACCGGGTCGAGACCCATGTGGTGATCGACGACCCGGACTCCGGCGAGCGGCGGGCAGTGCACTTCCAGGAGTACTGGATCCGCCACCACGCAGGCGTTCCCGCCCATGGCGTCGTGCCGATCGGCATCGAGGACGCCAAGCCGGGGCCGGGGGTGATCGAGGCGATCCGTGACGCCGACGTGGTCCTCGTGCCGCCGTCCAACCCGGTGGTCTCGGTCGGCACGATCCTCGGGGTTCCTGGCATCCGGGACGCACTCACCTCGACGAACGCGCCGGTGGTCGGTGTCTCGGGCATCATCGGCTCGGACCACGTCCACGGCATGGCCCGGCAGCTGCTGGGTGTGATCGGCGTCGAGGTCTCCGCAGCCGGTGTGGCCGAGCACTACGGCGCCCGGTCCGCCGGCGGGCTGCTCGACGGCTGGCTGGTGGACACCGTCGACGAGACGCTCGTGGAGCGGGTGACCGCCGCCGGCATCGACTGCCGCGCTGTACCCCTGTGGATGACCGACCACGACGCCACTGCCGACATGGTCGTTGCCGCGCTCGACCTGGTGCGATGACCCACCTCGAGGCCTGGGGCGTCGAGGGGATCGGCGAGGTCACGGAAGGGACCGATCTCGGCGCGCTGCTGTGCGGGCTGGACCTGCGCGACGGGGACGTGGTGCTGGTGACCAGCAAGATCGTGAGCAAGGCAGAGGGCAGAGTTCGTCAGGGTGACCGGGACGAGGTCATCAGCGACGAGACCGTGCGGGTGGTGGCTCGGCGCGGGCCGACGTCGATCGTGGAGAACCATCTCGGCCTGGTGATGGCCGCTGCGGGCGTAGACGCGTCGAACGTGACATCCGGGTTCGTCGTACTCCTGCCGGCCGATCCGGACGCCACCGCACGCGCGCTGCGCGAACGGGTGCGCTCCGAGAACGGTCTCAACGTCGCTGTGCTCGTCACCGACACGGCAGGTCGCGCCTGGCGGAACGGCCAGACCGACCTGGCCGTGGGCGTCGCTGGCCTCGAGCCACTCGACGACCACGCCGGCACCACCGATGCCTACGGCAACCCACTGGCCGTGACGGCACCGGCGGTCGCCGACGAGCTGGCCTCCGTGGCCGAGCTGGTCACCGGCAAGCTCGGGGGAAGGCCGGTGTCGGTGGTGCGTGGGCTCCACGACCGGGTGCTACCTGTCGGAGAACACGGGCCGGGTGCGCGCGCGCTCATCCGCCCGCGGGAGCAGGACATGTTCGCCCTCGGAGCCCGCGAAGCGGTGGTCGCCGCAGTCCGAGGTCGCGGGGCCGACTGCTTCGGAACCGCGGCGGAGCCCGCGGAGGTGCTGGGCGCGCTGGAGTCGTGCGGGCTGACCGGCTCGGTCGAGGGCATCTCGGTCCGGGTGCAGCTCCCGGAGGAGCTTCGCGACCAGGTCGCGGCGGTCGAGCGAGTCCGGCTGGTGGCGCACGCGCACGGGTGGCGGCCGCACAGCGACACGCGCACACCAGACGATCGCGGCGATCACATCACGATCTCACCGGCCCGTCCGTAGACTCACAGCGCTTGCAACCGATCGAAGGCGGATGAGTGGTCAACAAGAACGAGCGCGACAACCGTCGGGCGATCGCAGAGAAGATGCGCAAGGACCAGCAGCGCAAGGAGCGTCAACGCAGCCTGTTGATCCTCGGAGTGTGCGTCCTCATAGTCGTCGCGTTACTCGGCAGCGCCGTCTTCGTGTACGTGCAGGACCAGCGCAAGGAGAAGGAGGCGGCCGGCACCCCGCTCGCCGACCTGGGTGTCTCCACCGCTGCCGCCGCCTGCGACCCGGTCAAGAAGGTCGACGCCACCGGCTCGGGCGACCACATCGACACCGGGACCAAGATCCCCTACCCGGACGCGCCGCCGGCCTTCGGTCCGCACTGGCCGAACTTCCTGCAAGGTTCTGAGATCCGCAGCTTCTACACCGTGCAGGACCGTCCGGAGATCGAGCGCCTGGTGCACAGCCTCGAGCACGGCCACACGATCCTCTGGTACGACGAGACGGTGAAGGCCGGCTCCGACGCCTACCAGGACGTCCAGGCGATCTCGGACAAGTTCGGCGAGGGCGACTACTTCATCGCGGCCCCCTGGACGAAGGAGGACGGCGCCGCGTTCCCCTCGGGCAAGCACCTTGCTCTGACCCACTGGACCGGTCCGGAGAAGCAGCAGGGGATCACCCAGTACTGCGCCGCTCCCAGTGGTGCGGTCGTCGAGAAGTTCATGGACGATTTCCCGGCGGACAGCGCACCGGAGCCCGGCGCACCCTGATCGGGCTCAGGTCAGGTCGGTCCGGCCGCGCTGCTTGAGCTCGTCGACGACCGCCTTCACGTCCTGCGCGCGGGCGTAGGTGGTGACGAGCAGCGCGTCGCCGGTGTCGACCACGACCACGTCCTCGAGCCCCACCACGGCCACCACCCGACCACCCGCGGGCACCACGAGACCGCTGGCGTTCCCGGTCACCACGAGGCTGTGGTCGCCGACGACCTTGACGCCTTCCGGGCCGTCAGGGGTCATCGAGGCCAGCGCGGCGAAGTCGCCGATGTCCTCCCAGCCGAACGGACCGGGGACCATGGCGACCCGGCCGGCAGCGGCCGCGGGCTCGGCCACCGCGTGGTCGATTGCGATCCGGGTGAGCCCCGACCAGCGGTCCTCGAGCGACGCGGGATCAGCGGCGATGGCCCGCAGCCCGGTGGCGAGGTCGGGATGGTTCTCGGCGAGCAGGTCGAGCAGGGTCGAGGCTCGCGCCAGGAACATGCCGGCGTTCCAGCGGTACTCCCCACTGCGCACGTAGGCCTCGGCCCGGGCGGCATCCGGCTTCTCCACGAACTCGCTGACCACCCGTGCCGTGGGGAAGCCGGGCAGCGCGTCACCACCGCGGATGTAGCCGAAGCCGGTCGAGGCGTGGGTCGGCTCGATGCCGATCGTCACGAGCAGTCCGGTAGCAGCGACCTCGGCGGCCTCGGTCACGCAGGCGGCCAGGGCCGCCTCGTCGGTGATCACGTGGTCCGCAGCGAAGGAGCCGATCAGGGCCTCGGGGTCCTCGAGCTCGAGCTGGGCGGCTGCGAGGCCGATGGCGGCCATCGAGTCGCGTGGCGACGGCTCGGCGATCACTCGGTCGAGGTGGGGCAGCTGGCGGCGTACGGCCTCCTCGTGGGCTACACCGGTGACGACCACGACCCGGTCCCCCACCAGCGGCGCCAGCCGGTCGGCGGTGGCCTGGACCAGGGTGCGACCGGTGCCGGTGAGGTCGAGCAGGAACTTGGGTGACGCCGCCCGCGAGAGCGGCCACAGCCGGGTGCCGGCGCCACCAGCGGGTACGACGGCCCAGAGCCTGCTGATCGCGGGGGGTCTCATGCCGCGCATCCTGCCATCACCAGAGGAAGCCTCCGGCGACTACCGTGACACGGGTGAGCACCCCACGGACATTTCCCGAGCTGATCGCCCATCGGCTCAGGGCTGACCCCGGTCAGCCCCTCGTCACGGCGTACGACGACGCGACGGGTGAGCGAACCGAGCTCTCGGTCACGACCTACGCCAACTGGGTCAGCAAGACCGCCAACATGTTCACCGACGAGCTGGGTCTCGACGCGGGTGACACGGTGCTGCTCGACCTCCCGTCCCACTGGCTGGTCCCGGTCTTCCTCGGCGCCGCCTGGAGTGCGGGGCTGTCCGTGACCGACGCGCCGCACGTGCGACACGACGTCGTGATCTGCGGACCCGACACCCTCGCCCAGCACCAGGGCGACGAACCGGTGGTCGCCTGCTCGCTGCTGCCGTTCGCGGTCCGGTTCGCCGACCCGCTGCCAGCAGGCGTCCTCGACTACGGACTGCTCTGGCCCGGCCAGAGCGACGTGTTCATCGGGCTGACACTGCCCAGCCCCGACACGGTGGCGTGGCTCTCGACCGAGCGCCCCCGGACCCACGCCCACCTGCTCGAGGCAGCCGCCGTCGCGCACGTACCCGACGGCGTGCGTCTGCTCACCAACGTGCACCCCGCGAAGGACTCCGGAGTGCCGGCGTTCCTGGCTCCCGTGGCGCACGGCGGCTCGGTCGTGCTGCTCAGCAACTGCGTGAACTCCGACTGGTCCACGCGCCGTATCGACGAGCGGACCACTGCCGAGCTGCGCGCCTAGCGCACTAGCCGCCGAGCGAGTAGGAGCCGAAGCCGGTGGCGATCAGGCGACGGTCGCCGTAGCCGGTTGCCGTTCCGGGCAGCAGCCACAACGTGCCACGCCCGTCTCGGACGACCAGGTCGTTGCGGCGGTCTCCGTCGAGGTCACCCGGTCCGATCACCCAGTTGTAGCCGGGCAGCGGACCGGCGCCGGTGCCCATGAACGGGACGAACCCGCCACTGGTGCCGACGTACGCCGAGCCCGGGAACTGCTGCGGCTTCCAGGAACCGTCGCCCACCTGGTTGAAGGACTTCATGAAGTTGGGTGCGACCCGCGGAGCCGTGAAGCCACGGCGGCCGTTGCCCGGGAAGATCCTGGTCGTGCCGGTCCTGGTGCGGCCGACGAGGTCGGGACGCTTGTCACCGGTGACGTCACCGACTGCGGTGAGGTGGACGAAGGTCTTCCACCCGCGGCTCATCACGGTGCCGTTGCCGAACCGCCCGTTGCCGATGCCGGTCCGCAGGACCAGGGAGTCGCCAGCCGTCTGACGCGTGACCATGTCGCCGCGGCCGTCCATGTTCCAGTCACCGACGTTGAGCACCTGGGTGACGTCCGGGCGGACAAGGCCCGAGGACAGCGGTCCCCTGATGTTGCTCAGGCCGTTGTTGGCGACCACGCGGAGCTTGCCCGCAGCGTCCACACCCACGAGGTCGGGCTGCGCGCCACCGACCATCTGCCCCGCGCTGAGGCGGGCCAGTCCCTTGGCCTCGGTCGAACGGACCGAGCGCGCCCCCGAAGCTGCCCCTCTTGCCCGGCAGGATCAGCACCTTTCCGGTGCTTGCGGAACGAACGACCACGTCGCCGTAGCCGTCACCGGTCATGTCGCGGCCACCGCCGACGAGCGCGTTGTACTGCGTCCCGACGTGCTGCCGCCTGGAGAACCCGGTCAGGCCTCCGGTGGTGGTCTGTGCGGCCACGTAGACGTAGCCGTTGCGGTGGATGGCCACGATGTCCGAGCGTCCGTCGGCCGTGAGGTCGCCCGCGACGGCCGTGGCCGTCAGGTTCTTCCACGACTTGCTGAGCAGCTTGGGCGATCCCGAACGTGCCGTTGCCGTTGCCCGGCACCATCCAGAGATAGCCCGACTTGGTGTCGCGCATCAGTACGTCGTTGCGACCGTCCCTGTTCCAGTCGCCCGCGGCCGTGATCATGTTCGCGTACCGGAAGCGGGTTGTCCCGCCCGTGGGAGCCGCGACGTGACCGGCCCCGTCACCGCGATGGACCCAGGTCATCTTGTTCGCGCGGGCCCGGGCGAGGACGTCGCCCCGGCCGTCACCGTTGAGGTCGCCGACGGCAGCGACCAGGTCCTTCGCGCCCCAGGTACCACCCGTGGCGACACCGGGCTTGAAACCGATCTGTCCGCCTGTCGGGAACACGGCCACGAGGCCGCTACGCGACTTGAGCACCAGCTCCGGGTTCGCGTCACCCCAGAGGTTGAGTGAGCTCGGGAACACGATGCCTGCGGGCTGCGCCGTGGCCGGCTTCGGTGTCTGGGTCGGGGACGTGAACGCGTCCGGGTTCGGCTTCGGCGTGCGGAGTGGGAGTCACCGGCGCACCGGTCGCGCCGTTCTGGATGTTGCGTGCCAGGGTCCGGATGTAGGGCAGCTTGGCGTAGAGGTAGCGGCCCGGGCAGGCGGTCGAGCCGACGTCGCGGTGGCCGTTGATGGCCGGCAGCCACCGGTTCTTCACATAGACCCGTGGGGCGTTGGCGGGGATGTTGTAGAGCGAGAGCTTCCAGGCGAACAGTTGCGCGTAGGCAGTCAGCACTTCCTGCGGCGGGTTCGCGATGTCGAAGTTGCCGATCGCCGACATCGCGAAGGACACCTCGTTGTAGCCCAACGTATGGGCCCCGACGACCGGACTGCCGACACCGCCGTAGCGGCCTTCCCAGATGCGGCCGAACCGGTCGACGAGGTAGTTGTAGCCGATGTCGCGCCAGCCGCGGGACTGCGTGTGGTACGCGTAGATCCCTCGCATCAGCGCCGGCACCTGGGCCGAGGTGTAGTTGTTCGCGTTCACGGTGTGGTGGATGAACCCGGCCTTGACCGTGCCCATGCTCGGGCGGGACTGGTCACGCAGCCGCTCGTTGGCACCCCACTGGGCACGGGAGAAGATGTAGGGCTTCGTCGCGACCTTCATCGCGCTCAGCGCGACCGTGTCCGTGGCGCGCTCCGCCCTGCGTGTCGGTTGCGCCGGCGGCCTGGGGCGCGCCAGCGGGTGCGGGCAGCTCCGAGGTGTCGATCGCCGGGGCGGCCTTGGTCAGCGTGCCGGTCCCCGGGTCGATCACGGCCAGCTTGAGGTCGGGCGGGGTGGTCCCGTCGGTGGTCTCGGCCTTCATCTGCACGCGGTCGACGTCCCCGATGACCAGGGCGTCTGTTCCCGGGCGTTCCTTCCGGGCGGCCTGCTCGGCGGAGTCGCCGTCCGGGCCGTGCTCGTCGTGGTAGGCAGCGTCCATCCACTGCGACCAGGCGCCGTTCTTCTCGGTGCGCACCTGCACCGCGACGCTGTCCTCGGCGTACTCGACACCGTGCTTCCAGGTGACCCCGACGGTGGCGTAGCCGCGCACCGGCTGGGGGTCCGAGAGCGCCACCAGGCGCTTGGTGCTCGGTGCCTGCTTCGGCGCGGTCGTGGTGCCCGGAGTCGTGCTCGGAGTCGTGCTCGGTGTCTTCGTGGACCGTCGGCTCGAGGCCGGGTCGTTGACGGCACCGGGGGTCTTGTCGGAGATGCCGGTCACCCGGACCTCACGAACCCGCGGGGTCACCGGCGCCGCGTCGACCTCGGTCCTCCGCGGCTTCTGCACATGCTTGGTCAGGGCGTCCTGCTGCGGAACCACCGCAGCCGGCGGGACCCCTCCTGGAGCGATCTCGCGGGCACCGCTGAAGTTGCCGGGCTGCGGAACGATGTCGAGGGTCTTGACCCCAGCGGCGGAGACACCGACAGCGAGGACAGCAGCCGTGACCAGCGATTGCTGGCACAACGTGACGTAACGGGCACGGCTGAATCGCATCTAGGGCACTCCATGTGAGGGGGAAGTTGTTCACACGAGTACCAAGGTTCACACCCGTTACAGGCATTTGAAAAGCGAATTGCCCGAATTACAAAGGTGTATTTCTCGAATTACATGGCTGTATTTTTTCGGTATTACAGAGAGGTAATCGAGCATTTTGACGCCGATTAGGCGTCAGATGTCCGCGCCGAGCTCCTCGTCGGTCGCGTTGACCGCGGTGTCCGGGTCGTCGTACTGCAGGTGCCGGATGCCGCCGTCGACACTGCCGCCCTCGACGACCTTGGAGTCGTAGGTGAGGTGACCCGACTCCAGGACGAGGACGCGGTCGCACATCGCCCGCACGGACGCGGTCGCGTGGCTCACGTAGAAGATCGTGGTGCCCTGCTGCCTGACCTCCTGCATCTTGGCCATGCACTTCTTCTTGAACGGCCGGTCCCCCACCGCGAGCACCTCGTCGGCGAGGAAGATGTCGGCGTCGACGTGGATGGCGATCGAGAAGCCGAGACGGGCGTACATGCCCGAGGAGTAGTGCGAGACCGGCGTCTCGAGGAACTTGCCGAGCTCGGCGAAGTCGACGATCGCGTCGAACTTTCGCTTGGTCTCTGCCTCGCTCATTCCCATGATGGCGCCGTTGAGGAAGAGGTTCTCGCGCCCGGTGAGCTGGGGGTGGAAGCCCGCTCCGGTGGCGATCAGGCCGGCGATGCGACCGCGGGTCAGCACCGTGCCCTGGTCGGGCCGCATGACGCCGTTGATGACCTTGAGCAGCGTGCTCTTGCCGGAGCCGTTGAGGCCCATCAGTCCCACGGACTCGCCCTGCTCGACCGTGAACGACACGTCGTTGACCGCCAGGAACTTCTCCTGAAGCGCCAGCCGCTTCACGGAGGCGACCGCCATCTGCTTCAGGGTTCGGTGGTACTGCATCGTGAACTGCTTGGTGACGTGCTCCACCTGGATCGAAACCGTCATGTCAGAGCCGCTCCGGGAACTTGCCCTCGACGCGCGAGAAGAACTTCTGGGCGGACCAGAGCAGCAGCAGGCAGACGACCAGGGTGATCCCACCCCGGAGATACATGTCCGGCGGGAAGTGCCGGCCGAGTCCGTCGGTGTCCTCGATCAGCGGCCACCAGAAGAGCCGCTGAAGGAGCAGCACGGCCTGGCTGATCGGGTTGGCGACGTAGATGTTGTACAGCCATGGATGCGACTCGTGCGCGTCCCAGACCAACGTGAACGGGTACATCATCGGCACCAGGAAGTGCATGAACTGCATGATCGTCTGCACGATGTTCTGGAAGTCGCGGAAGAAGACGTTGAGTGCCGAGAAGAACAGGGACATCGACATCGCGAAGGTGACCAGGATGGCGACGCCCAGCGCCCCAGCGCCCACGGCCGTCCAGGTCACGTGCCAGCCGGAGAGCAGGCAGAACAGCACGAGCACGATGAGCTGCGGGAACGTGTGGTACGCCGCCACGAGCATCGCGGCGACCGGGAAGATCTCCCGAGGCATCCGCATCTTCTGGACCAGACCCTTGTTCTGCCAGATCGATCTGGTGCCGCCGGACCAGGTCTCGCCGAAGTAGTGCACGACCACGATGCCGGTGAAGAGGTGGAGCGCGAAGTACGGCGTGCCCTCGTGCAGCTTGAGGATGAAGCCCATCACCAGGTAGTAGACGCCGAACCGCATGGCCGGCTGCACGTAGGACCAGGCGAGGCCGAGCAGCGAGGCGGCATACATCTGTGCGAGTTGGCGCGAGACGATCAGGCGCAGCAGGTAGGGGCGCTGGAAGGTCTCCAGCAGGCCGCCGCGCGGAGACGGGGCGACGAGCTCGGCGTCGACGACGCGCTCCTGGCGGGGACCCGAGGCCTCCACCACCGGCATCGCGTCGGCCTGGTTCTCCAGCATGCGACGAGCCTTGCGCGCCGCGTTCTTGCTGCGCCTGGACTCGCCGTCGCCTGCCGCCTCGCCGGCCGCCCGCTTGTTCGCTGCTCTCATGGCTTCTCGTCCAGTGAGGCCGCGAACGTCTTCTCCCAACGCTGGGTCGAAGTGATCTCGGCGAGCTGGTTCCGGTAGAGCTGCGAGAGCTGCGGCCACTGGCGGTAGAGGCGCTCGTGGATCTCGATCGTGCGGCGCAACAGGTCGCGGAACAGTTCGGGGTCGCGCTGGTAGAACGCAGCCGAGGTGCCGTCGGGCATGCTCACCACGGCCGAGTCGAGCGTGGCCAGCCGGAACCAACGCGCGTCCATGGCTGGTACGACGGACTCGGGGAACTCACGGGACAGCTCACGGGCGCTCCGGAACTGGCGCGCCGACCCCTTCACCGCGGAGAGGAGCTGCGAGAGCCGTCCCGGGATCTCGGAGTCCAGGTCCTTCTTGCGGGGCTTGGCGCGGCGCGGCGGCGGGAACGCCTCCGGATCGGGCTTCAGCTGGGCATCGCTGAATTGCTTGCGCAGCTCGCGCACCTGACCGAGCTTGGTCGGCAGGTCGTCGTGCAGCTGGTCGGGTCCGGCGAGGGCGTCCTCGAGGGCGAGGTGGCGCAGCTCGACCGTGGAGTACTGCATCGCGAGGAGATGCTTGATCTGGTGGTTGAAGCTCTCCCGGATCATCCGGCCACCGTGCGGGAACGGCGAGTGCAGCAGCGCCGCGACGAACCGGTTGCGCTGGTGGAAGTAGGCCTGCCAGTCGAGGGCGTCGTTCTTGTCGGTCCAGGGGACGTGCCACACCGCGACACCGGGCATGGTGACCGTCGGGAAGCCCGCCGCCTGGGCGCGCACGCCGTACTCGGAGTCGTCCCACTTGATGAACAGCGGCAGGCTCAGCCCGATCTCGCGGACGACCTCGGTGGGGATCAGGCACATGAACCACGGGTTGAAGTCGACATCGATGCGGCGGTGCAACCAGCGCGTGCTGCGCAGGTTGCGCGCCGCGAAGTCCCAGTCGGTCTCGACAGTGACCGGCGACATCCACCAGAACCGGTAGCGGTTGATGATCTCGCCGTAGCTGTGCAGCCGGGCCTTGCTGAACAGGCTGAACATGTGGCCGCCCACGATGGACGGACGGCGGGCGAGGTCACCGAAGGTGACGACACGCAGGATGCTCTCGGGCTCGGCCACGATGTCGTCGTCGAGGAAGAGCACGTACTTCGACGTGCCCGCCTTGAGCGTCTCGAACTGGGCGCGGGCGAAACCGCCCGAGCCGCCGATGTTGCCCTGCTCGATGACCCGCAGCTTGCCGTCCAGCGAGGCCTCGGCTGCCGGAAAGAACTTGCTGTCGGCGACCTTGTCGGTGCCCTGCTCCATCACGAGCACCTCGTCGAGCAGCGCCTTGACGGCCTCGTCGCCGCCGATCTGGCCGACGAGCTTGGCGCAGAAGTCCGGCCGGTTCATCGTGGTGATGCCGACAGTGACGCTGCCCGGCTCCAGCCGGTCGACCGGGACGTCGGCGATCCACGCCGCCTCCTCGATCACCACGTCGGCGTCACCAGCGACGACGTCGAACCAGTACCAGCCGCCGTCGACGAACGGGGTGAGGGAGAGGTGGAACTCGAACCGGCTGGTCTCGCCATCGGTGGTGCTGGCGGAGTCCACGCGCTGAGAACGGCCGTTGGCCATCGACCGGTAGACGGTGACCGTGGCGCCGGGACCGGTGAGCGTGATGTCGAGGGTCACCTCGGTCACGACCGTCCAGCGGCGCCAGTAGCTGGCCGCGAAGCCGTTGAAGTAGGTACCGGTGGAGATGCGCTCCCCGTCCTCGATCCGCAACCGGTGGCGGTCGACGATCTGGTCGGGGTGCAGCGCGGTCCCGGTCGAGATCGACTGCCGCAGGGCGGCCCTGTTCATGTTCTTGGCAACCCAGTTCGAGCCGATCGACTCCTTGTCGGCGTCGAGCATCAGGGGCTCGGTGTCGACGTACAGCGGGACGACATCGAGGTCGCGGTCGGCGGGCAGCACGAAGCGCTGCAGCACCCGGCGGGCGGTTGCGATGTCGGCCTCGGGGCCGGTTGCGTCTGTCGAGAGCGTCACTCGTCCACCCCTCCGGAGCTGAGGTCCGCACCGTCGGCGAAGTGCGGCTTGAGCTTGTTCTCGTACATCGACAGCGCCGAGCCGATCGCCATGTGCATGTCGAGGTACTTGTAGGTCCCGAGGCGACCTCCGAAGAGCACCATCGGCTCCTTGCGGGCGAGGTCGCGGTACTTCAGCAGCTTCTCGCGGTCCTCGGCGGTGTTGATCGGGTAGTACGGCTCGTCGCCCTCCTCGGCGAAACGGGAGTACTCGTGCACGATCACGGTCTTGCCGGGCAGGTAGGTGCGCTCGGGGTGGAAGTGCTTGAACTCGTGGATCCGGGTGAACGGCACTTCCTGGTCGTTGTAGTTCATCACCGAGGTGCCCTGGAAGTCGTCGACGTCCTTGACCTCCGGCTCGAGGTCGACCGTGCGCCACTGGAGACGGCCCTCGGAGTTGCCGAAGTACTCGTCCACCGGACCGGTGTAGACGATCGGGACCTTGCCCTTGAACTCGTCGGCGACATCGAAGAAGTCGGTCTCGAGGCGGATCTCGATGTTCGGGTGGTCGGCCATTCTCGTCAGCCAGGCGGTGTAGCCGTCGACCGGAAGGCCTTCGTACTTGTCGTTGAAGTAGCGGTTCTCGAAGTTGTAGCGGACCGGGAGCCGGCTGATGATGTCGGGCGAGAGCTCCTTGGGGTCGGTCTGCCACTGCTTCGCGGTGTAGCCCTTGACGAACGCCTCGTAGAGAGGGCGACCGATCAGGCTGATCCCCTTCTCCTCGAGGTTCTTCGCCTCGTCGGTGTCGATCTCGCTGGCCTGCTCGGCGATCAGCGCACGCGCCTCGTCGGGGGTGTGGCTCTTGCCGAAGAACTGGTTGATCAGCCCGAGGTTCATCGGGAACGAGTAGACCTGCCCCTGGTACTTCGCGAAGACCCGGTGCTGGTAGCTGGTGAAGTCGGTGAACCTGTTGACGTACTCCCAGACCTTGTCGTTGGAGGTGTGGAACAGGTGCGCGCCGTAGACGTGCACCTCGATGCCGGTCTCGGGCTCGGGCTCGCTGTAGGCGTTTCCGCCCAGGTGGTGGCGACGCTCGAGGATGAGCACCTTCAGGCCGAGCTCACGAGCACAGCGCTCGGCGATGGTGAGGCCGAAGAAGCCTGATCCGACGACGACCAGGTCGGGCGCGTGCTCGGCGTTCAACGAAATCTCTCCTCTTCGGGCCTGCGCTGCCGGGGGGTGGCGCGGTCCGTGCATGCTGCGGCATGCGTGCGACTGTTCGCGGCCCGCGCCAGTCTAGCGGCGCACTGTTCCCGATCGGTTGGCTAACAGGCGGCGGTACGCGACCTTTCTCACACCCTCGGGGACCAGCCGGTAGCCGCCGCGGACAGCGACGTTGCGGAGGTACTGCCGGCGGGAGGTGAGGCCCAGTCGCCGGAATCGGGACTGCAACGCCAGCTCCGACCGGAGCAACGCCATTCCGCCGCGGCGGGCGTAGGCGCCGTCCCCGACGCGGTAGTGCACGAGTGGCTCGGCCAGGTTGGCCGGCACCGCGCCGGACGCGATCATCCGCGTGAACAGCAGGTAGTCCTCCATCAGGGCCATGTCCGAGTAGCCACCGGCAGCCAGGACCGCAGTGCGCCGATAGACCACTGTCGGGTGGTTGAACGGGTCCCGGAACCGAATCACGCGTCGGATCTCGTCGGGATCAGTGGGCGGCGTACGACGGCCGACGGTGTCGCCCGGCGACTCCCCGAACTCCCAGAGGCCCGACCCGACGATGTCGGCGCCCGCCTCGATCAGCGGGAGCTGCTTCTCGAACCGATCAGGTGTGCTCACGTCGTCGGCGTCCATCCGCGCGACGATCTCGTGGTCACTGGCCCGCAGCCCGGCGTCGAGCGCTGGCCCGAGACCGACGTTCTCGGCCATCTCCACGTGGCGCACCGGCACCGGGCTGGTCTCGACGAGGTGCCGGATCTCGTCGGCGAGCTCGTCGGGCACCGGACCGTCCTGCACCAGGACGACCTGGGTCGGCCTGCGGGTCTGCTCGTCGACGGTGGAGACGAAGGCCTCGCGGAGGTAGTCGGGCCGGTCGCCGGCCCACGTGCTCATCAACAGTGAGAACGGCTGTCCAGGTGGGAGCTCGTGGCCTCCGGGTGCGACCCAGCCGGCCTCCTGCAGGACTTCGGAGTTGGGCCTCGGACCGTGCGCCAGCCCCGCGCGCAGGCCGCGACCCAGCGCGCGCCGCAACGTCGTACGGTCGCTCGACTTCGCGAACGTCCGCGCCCAGCGACGCAGCGAGGACGCTCCGTAGACCGCCTTCTCCGAGGGCCGCAACCCACGTGACCGGGTGAACAGCCACACCTTGTTGCGCACCTCGTAGAAGAACCGCTCCCCCGGATCGGCGTCGGTGGACCCGAACACCTTGGTCTTGTGCACCACGACGCTCGACGGGCAGTAGAGGCCGACGCGGTCCCGGATCAGCCGGGTGGAGTACTCGAAGTCGTCGTTCCACAGGAAGTAGTCGGCCAGCGGCAGCCCTCGTGCACGCACCACGCGGGCATCGCACATGATCGACACGAACGACGCCGACCGGATGGGCACGGCCCCGACCCGCTGCGCGGCAGCGACCTCGATCCGACCCGCTCCCGGCTTGCGACGCGGCGTGTTCATCGGATGGTCGCGGTCGTCGGTCCACACCACCTTGCTGGCCAGCACCGCCGGTGGTTCGCCCGACGCGTCGGCGTACTCCTGCCAGACACGGACCAGCTCAGCAGCTGCATCGGGCGTAGGGATGGTGTCGTCGTCGAGCAGCCAGACCAGGTCAGGTTGGTGGGTCAGCGCCTGCTCGATGCCGACCGCGAACCCGCCCGCGCCGCCCGTGTTCTGCTCGAGTCGAACGACGTCCAGCCCGGTCTCGCCCGCAAGCACCTGGTCGGTGCCATCGGTCGAGGCGTTGTCGACGACCACGATCCCCGCCAGCGGGTGTCGCTGGTCACGCAGCGCGGCAAGCGCCTCGCCGAGCAGCTCCCGCCGGTTCCAGGTGACCACGACCGCAACCACACGCGGCTGCTCAGTCGTCTCGGGCACTCAGGAACCCTACCGACGCCTGGACGCTTCAGCAGGCGGAGGAGAGGTCGGTGGCCTGGTTGGCGGCGTACCCCTCCTTGAGGCTGCCGATCGACCCGCCGGTCGTGCCCGAGCTCGGCTCGGGAGCCGGCTTGGACTCCTTGGTCGGCTTCTTCGAGGACTTCTTGCCCTCGGAGCGGTCGATCGCCTTCTGCACCGCGTCGTGGATCAGGTCGATGTCGGGGTTTCCGGTGGAGATCATCGGCGGGACGAAGGAGACCGTGCGCACCGGCTGGCTGCGGGCCTTGAGAGCGAGCTCCATGAAGCGGTCGACCTCGCTCTGCGGAAGGTCCGTGGTGATCAGGGCGGTGCTCGCCTTGGCGATCTTGTCGAAGTTGAACACCACCGTCTGCGGGCTGAGCTGGTGCAGCATCGCGTTCATCACGCACTTCTGGCGCGCCATCCGGGAGTAGTCGTCCGCCTCGACTCGCGAGCGGGCGAACCACAGCGTCTCGAACCCGCTCAGCTTGCGCTTGCCGGGCTTGATGTAGCCAGTGACCGGGGAGCCGATGCCGCCGATCGGGATGCGGTCACGGACGTGGAGGGTGACGCCGCCGACCGCGTCGACGAGGCGCTCGAAGCCCTGCAGGTTGACCATCGCGAAGTAGTTGATCTCCAGGCCGGTGATGCCCTCGACTCCCTGCACGGTGGCTTCCACGCCGGGGTTCTCGACGCCCTTGAACAGCCCCTTGTGGTCGGCCGCCCAGGTGGACAGGGAGTTCAGCTCGCACTCCGGCCCGCAGTCGTAGCCGTCGGGGAACTGCTCGTCCATGATCGACCCCTTCGCGAAGGGGAAGTTGAGCATGTTGCGCGGCAGCCCGAAGAGCACCGTCTCGCCCGTCTCGGCGTCGATGCTGGCCACCGAGAGGCTGTCGGGACGCAGGCCCCAGCGGTCGGACCCGGAGTCTCCGCCGAGCAACAGGATGTTGTAGCGACCGGCGTGGGCATCCGTGGCCACCCCGTCGGTGAACATCGCGCTCATGAAGTCCTTCTGCACCCCCACGACATGCGAGGCGAAGAGGAGCGAGCCCGCGACGGTGAAGCACAGCACCCCGTTGATGCCGACCATCGCGAGCCGCTGCTTCTGGCGCAGGGCGAGTGGGTCTCCGAGGCGCCAGGCGTCGATGAACAGGTAGGCCCACCCGACAGCCATCACCATCAGCACGATCCGTACGACGCCCAGGACGAAGGTGTTGCTGAGCAGCCAGAACACGAACGAGCCGAAGATCAGTCCGAGCCCGAAGAGCACGGCGAGGATCGCGATCAGCCCGAACCAGATTCTCAGCGCCAGTCGCCCCGTCTCCTTGCGGCCGGCCGCGAGCTGGGCCGAACCGGGGAGCACGAGCGTCATCAGCATCAGGACGAGCGCTCGACGGAACTGGACTCCGCTGGCTTGGGCACCGCGCACGCCGGTGCGCTGTGCGCCACGGGGAAGGGCAGGCGCCATAGGGGGAAGACCTCACGATGTTCAGGGTTGGCCGGTCGTGCTGCCAAGTATCACCAGCCACATGTGCCCCAGAACGCTAGGCGCGCCGAGTGGGCACGCGGGGCGACAAACGGCCTCTGGGCGACCGCGCCGGCCGTGGAGTCGACGAGGAGTCCGTGCGCTGCACGGTAGCGTCTGCGCCATGCCTGAGAGTGGGAGCACCGGCGGGTCCGGTCCGGGATCCGACCCTGAATCCGATCGGGATTCCGGCGACGGGCCCGACTACGGCTGGCTCTACGGCAACAAGCCCGGGAGTGGGCAACCGCCCGGTTCCGCGGCCGGCGGCGGGTCGGACGACCCGGAACCGACGCGCATCCTGCCCAAGATCGAGCGTCCGACCGGTGCGGCCGAGTCAGGGGCGGCGAGCGCCCGTCGCAGCGGCGGTGACGACCCCCCACGCAGACCGGTTCAGCCAGCCCAGCCCGTCCAACCCCCGAGGAAGCCCCGCCGCAAGCGCAGGATCGGCAGGACCGTGCTCCTCGTCCTGCTGGCGTGGATCGTCTTCCTGGTCGCTGTCCCCCTGTGGGCGTGGAGCACGCTCGACAAGGTCGACATCGAGCCCGACGGGGACAGGCCCGCTGCCCAGCCCGGTTCGACGTACCTCCTCGTCGGCTCCGACAGCCGCAAGGGCCTGTCGAAGGAGGAGAACAAGCGCCTCGGCACCGGCGGTGTGGGCGATGTCGGCCAGCGCACGGACACGATCATCTGCTGCACACGGGCAGCGGCCCCAGCATGCTCCTCTCGATCCCGCGTGACTCACTGGTCGAGGTCCCGGGAAGGGGCAGGACCAAGATCAACTCCGCCTTCGCCTTCGGCGGCCCCAAGCTGCTCGTCCAGACGATCGAGCAGAACACCGGCCTGCACATCGACCACTACGTCGAGATCGGCTTCGGCGGCTTCGTGAACGCCGTCGACGCAGTCGGCGGAGTGACCGTGTGCCCGAAGGAGCGGATGGTCGACCCCAAGGCCAACCTGCGGATCAAGAAGGGGTGCCAGGAGGTCGACGGGGTCACGGCCCTCGGCTACTCGCGGTCTCGCTACGTCAGCCAGTACGGCGACATCGACCGCGCCCGCCGCCAGCGCGAGGTGATCAGCGCAATCGGCTCCGAGGTCAAGTCGCCGTGGACGTTCATCAACCCGGTGCGCTACTACCGCGTGAACAAGGCCGCCACATCCTCGTTGCGGATCAGCGAGGGCACCGGCCCGATCGCGCTCGCCAATTTCGGTCTCGCGATGACGCGGGTGAACGGCAAGGAGGGGCTCACCTGCTCGATGCCGATCGCCGACCAGGAGGTCAACTGGGACCGGGAACGCGCCCTCGCACTGCTCAGGTTCATCAAGCAGGACCGCACGGGCGACATCCCCAAGCGGTTGTGCACCGAGACCGGGCTCCCGGGGGTCGGCTAGTGGGAACAGACGACTACGAGACCCTCAGCTGGACCGCGGACGACGACGGGGTGGTCACCCTCACGTTCGACCGGCCCGAGGCGCTGAACAGCTTCACCGTCACCATGGCCCGCGAGCTCGAGCGGTTCTTCCGCACCGACGCGATGCGCGACGAGGTCCGCGCGGTCGTCGTGACCGGCGCCGGCAGGGCCTTCTGCGCCGGGATGGACCTCTCCGCTGACGGCAACGTCTTCGGGCTCGACGAGACCCTCTCCCCCACCCCGGCCGACCTGCGCGAACGGCTCGACGACCCCGACATCGCCGAAGGCGTCCGCGACACCGGCGGCAAGGTGACCCTCGCGATCCACGAGCTGCCCAAGCCGGTGATCGCCGCGATCAACGGCCCGGCCGTCGGCATCGGCGCCACGATGACCCTGGCGATGGACATCCGGATGGCCTCGACCACGGCCCGGATCGGGTTCGTCTTCGGCCGCCTCGGGATCGTCCCGGAGGCTGCCTCGAGCTGGTTCCTGCCTCGCATCGTCGGCGTCCAGCAGGCGCTTGGAGTGGGTCTACTCGGCTGAGATCCTGACGGCCGAGCAGGCGCTTGCCGGTCGGCTGGTCCGCTCCGTGCACGAGCCGGACGAGCTGCTGGACGCCGCTCTCGAGCTGGCCCGCAGCTTCGTCGTACGCCGCTCACCGGTCGCGCTCGGTCTGGCCAAGCAGCTGATCTACCGCAACGGAGCCGTCGACCACCCGCTCGAGGCCCATCGCGCGGACAGTCTCGCGATGTTCTACACCAGCCAGGGCGACGGCAAGGAGGGCGTGGCCGCCTTCCGGGAGAAGCGGGATCCCGAGTTCACCGGCAGCGCCAGCGACCTGCCTGAGATCTACTGAGCCGCACGAGCAGATAGCGCGGCGTCTCGACCGGAAACGCTTCTCAGGACAGGATGTATCAGGCGGTTGGCAACCGTCTCTGGGAAGGTGTGCACACCATGTCCGAGCTACCCACCGAGTCACCGTCCGTGTGGGAGGCCGCCGCGACGCTCTTCGAGCGCTGGCGCGACGGCGACGTCCGACGCGCTCGACGACCTCGTCCGGCTGCTCAGCCCGATGCTGTGGCAGGTCGTCCGGGCGAGCGGCCTCGACGCGGCCACCTCCGAGGACGTCGTCCAGACGACCTGGCTCGCCCTCGTGCGCTCTGGTGAGTCCATCACCCAGCCGCGCGCTGTGGCCGGATGGCTGTGCACCGCCGCTCGACGTGAGTCCTGGCGGGTCGCCAAGCAGACCACGCGCCAGCTGCCCGTCGAGGAGGAGACCATCGCGCGCAGGCTCCCCGACGAGCCCGCGCCGGAGAGCCGGGTCGTGCTCGACGACGACAACGCCCGCCTGTGGGGCTGCCTGCAGAAGCTGTCCGAGCGCTGCCAGCGGTTGCTGCGCATCGTGGCGGCGGAGGCCAGGCCGGACTACTCGGCGATCGCGACCGAGCTGGGCATGCCGGTCGGCAGCATCGGTCCCACCCGCGGACGGTGCCTGGACAAGCTGCGTCAGGAACTCGTGCAGGCAGGGGGACGATGATGAACACAGGTGACGAACCAACGATCGCTGGAGCCTGACGACGTGACGCTGCTCGCGGCCGTCGGACGCCTCTGGCAGCAGGTCGACCCACCGCCGGTCGACCTGGCCGACGGAGTGCTCGCCCGCATCGCTGCGGAGGACCTCGAGTTCGACCTGCTGACCCTCGTCGAGTCCCAGGACGCGCTCGCCGGCGTACGGTCCTCGGCCGAGCCAGGCGATGTCGCCCAACGCGAGGACACGGGTTCCTGGACGCTGGAGTACGCCGGGTCCGACTTCCGCGTCTATCTCCGGCTCAACCGGTCGAGGACCGTACCCGTGCCGACGGCTGGGTGGTCCCGGCCCGCCCGCTCACCGTCCGGTTGCTGGCCGAGGACCGGGACGACCCGCTGGAGACAGCGGTGGACGAGTACGGCCGCTTCGACTTCGCCGACGCGCCGTCCGGACTGGCGCGACTGCTCTTCCTCGACGAGTCACCGACCGCGGGCCGGCCGCGGATCACACCACCCTTCTGGATCTGAGGTGCCATGACGCAGAGCAAGCCGTCGTACGACCCCACCCCCTCCAACCGACAGTCGGCCCTGTCGGCGACACGTGAGCCGTTCGTCCCGTCGAGACAGGTCCTGGACCAGGTCGCTGGCCGCTTCCTCGACCCGGGCACGGCACTCTCGGTCAAGGGCGTGCGGCCTCGCTCGACGGTGTACGTCGGACCGCGCCTGATCGTTTCCCGCGGACCTGACACTGCCGTCACCATCGAACGGCTCCAGGAGATCGCCGCGACCCTCGGCTGGGAAGCGACGGTGCACCCGGACGACGATCCCGACCGACCGGAGAAGGGCGAGGCGGACCAGTCGATCGATGCCGACACCATCGGAGTGGTTCGGCTGGACCTTGCGGTGCGCGACGAGAAGGCGACGATCGCCCCCGACGGATGGGTGCTCCTGCAGAAAGCCCGGGCGAAGTACGACCTCGAGACGATGAGCCGGGTCGGCCTGGACCACATCGTCATGGTCCGCACCATCGGCCCCAACCCCTTCCACGGCACCCACCCGTTCCACGGCACACACCCAGCCGGTGCGACCGAGTCACCGGCCGTCGCGTCGTACAGCCTTCCGGGCAGCGGTGGCCGCCAACCGATGATGTACGTCGGTCCCGCACCCGTCCGCCGACCAGATGACGAGATCGTCGGACGTCGGCCCGTCGTGGCGACGCTGGACACCGGATGTGGGACAGCACCCCTGGCTCGCCGGGGTCGTGAAGCGTGGACCGGCGCTCGACGGTAGACCGATCGGCTATGTCGACGAAGCGACGGATCCCGAGCAGTGGTTCGACCAGGTGGGGGCACTCGACGGAGGGGTCGACCCGCTGGCCGGCCATGGCACCTTCATCGCGGGCCTGATCCACCAGGCCTGTCCCGACGCCGACATCGTGGCTTGGCGCATCGTCGGCTCGGACGGCCCGGTGGTCGAGAGCGACCTCGTCAGGGCGCTCGGCCGGATCGCCGAGGTGGCCCGCCGGCACCGCGACGGGGAGGAGGGCGGGCACCCGATCGACGTGCTCAGCCTGTCGATGGGCTACTACCACGAGACTCCGGACGACCTGCTCTTCGACCCGACTATCTACGAGATCCTGCACCTGCTCGGCAAGTGTGGCGTCTCGGTTGTGTGCTCAGCGGGCAACGACGCGACGGCACGTCCCATGTTCCCGGCGGCGTTCACACCTTGGCTCGACGGCGAGGGCACCGTGGACTCCGGAAAAGGACGCGGTGCCGATCGTCTCCGTCGGAGCGCTCAACCCCAACGGCACCGACGCCCTGTTCAGCAACGCCGGACCGTGGGTGCGGGCGTATGCCTCTGGCGCCGCGGTGATGAGTACCTTGCCCCAGTTCCAGGGCGGGCTGGAGCCAGCGGCACGTACGGAGGCCTACACGCGGGTGCGCGAGTCCATCGATCCCGACGACTTCACCGGGTCCTTCGCGCTGTGGAGCGGAACCTCCTTCTCGGCTCCTCTCTTTGCCGGGAGGGTGGCCGCGAAGCTCGCCGACGCCATCGACCCCGACAACGACGGCAGGGACACCGCTGTCGCCCGGGCATGGGAGGCGCTGGGCGGGTTGACCGACTTGACGCCATGATGAGGTCATGCCGGGGGCCGAGAAACTCCACGACCGCGCGAAGCAGGCTTTCAACAGGGGTGCTTTCAGCCGGGCGACACGGCTGCTCGACCTGGCCGAGAAGGCGACCGACGACCCCGACCTGACCGCGCGCATCAACCTGACCAGGGCATACGCCGAGGCGGAGACCGGCGCCGCGTCCGCCGGGGTCGAGAGATGCATCCGGGTGCTCGCCCAGAAGGAGCTCTCGGAGGAGACGCTCGGGCTGGCCTGGGCCGAGCTTGGCCTGCTCCGCATGCGCAGCGGCGACACTCGCCCACGCGCTTGAGGCCTTCGAGGCGGCAGTCGACCTGCTCCCCTCCAGCGGCCACGCCGACATCGGCCTGGTGTTCCTCAACCGGGGCAACGTGTACCTCCAGAGCAGGGAGGTCTCGTCCGCGGTAGCCGACTTCACGCGGGCCCGCGAAGAGCTCATCCGTGCGGGGGACCCAGTGCAGCATGCCAAGGCCGAGCACAACCTCGGCTACGCGCAGCTGCTCACCGGTGACCTGGTGGGCGCCATCCAGATGATCGACAGAGGCCGCCCGGGTGCTCAGTCCGCTCTCGGCGCCCTACCGCGCCACTGTCGAGCAGGACCGCGCCGAGATCCTCACCGCCGCGGGTCGGTCCCGCGAGGCGATCACGGCGCTCGAGAAGGCCGCGACGGCCTACGGTTCCCGTCGGCTGCGCACGTTCCAGGCCGACTGCGAGCTGACCCTCGCCTGGACGCTGCTGCGTGAGGATCCGGCCAAGGCACGGGTGGTGGCCAGGCGGGCGGCGCGCCGTTTCCGGAGCCAGGCCAGCCCAGCCCGAGAGCTGCGCGCCGACACGGCCGCGCTCGTGGCCGAGATCGCGGCCGGAGCCAGGACGCGCTCCGTGCTTGACCGCGTCGACGCCCTTGTCGGCTGATCTGCTTCAGAGCGGCAACCCCCAGGACGCGACCGTGCTCGAGCTGCAGGGTGCCCGTGTCAGCGTCGCGCGCGGCGATCTCGAGGACGCGCGCACCCGGCTTGGCGCTCGGTGCGACTCGACGGCGGCACGCCGGTGACGACGCGGCTGCTGTGGCGCGAGGTCCGGGCCGAGCTCGCCCAGGCCCGCGGCGACGGGCGCAATGCGAGACAGCACGTGCGGGCGGGCCTGGCCGACCTGCACGCCTGGCAGTCGTCATTCGGCAGTCTCGACCTGCAGAGCACCCTCGTCGGCCACGGCCGCGACCTGGCGAGGCGGGGACTCTCGCTGGCCCTCGCCGACGGAAACCCGGACCTGGTCTTCGAGTGGTCCGAGCGGGCCCGGGCCCTGGTCGGCCGAGTCAGCCCCGGTCCGTCCGCCGTCCGACGAGCAGGTGTCCCGCGACCTGACCGAGCTCCGGTTGCTGCAGGGCGCCCAGCCGGGTCGGCGTACCGCCGAGGCGAGGAGGGTCGAGGAGCTGCGGCAGCGGGTACGTCAGCGTCGGTGGTACGGCGAGGGCGCGGGGACGGTCGGCGAGCCCGCAGAGCTGGCCGAGCTGCAGGAGTGCTGAAGGACGATGACGCCGCCCTTGTCGCGCATGTGGTCGTCCATGGCCGGGTGACCGCCCTGGTGGTCACGCCCGAAGCAACGCGCGGGTCTTCGAGCTGGGCGAGCTCGCGGACCCTGCGCGACCGGATCGACGCACTCACCGCCGACCTGACGATGGCCGCCGCGCATCGCGACGACGTCCTGGCGGCACCCCTGCGTGCTGCCCTGCGTGCGCGGCTCCAGCTGGTCGCCGACCAGCTCGTGGAGCCGTTCGTCGGCGTGCTCGGCGACCGGCGGGTCGTCCTCACTCCCTCGGGAGCGCTGCTGGGACGCCCTGGTCGCTGCTGCCCGGTCTCCTGGGTCGTCCGCTCACGATTCCCCCTTCGGCGACGCGCTGGCTGGAGTTGCGTCGTACGCGCTCACGACCGTCCACATCGCGTCGGGCTCGTCGCCGGGCCCGACGTCGACCGCGGCGACGAGGAGGTGACCCGCGCGGCCGCCGCATGGACCGATGCGCAGGTCCTGCGAGGTGCAGCTGCGACCGCCTGCCCGGGTCGCCGAGCTCGCCGTCGAGGTGGACGTGCTGCACCTGGCCGGACACGGGCGGCACACCGGCGAGAACCCACTGTTCTCCGCAGTCGAGCTGATCCGACGGGCCCTGGTTCGGCTACGACATCGACCTGCTGCCGACGTACGCCGGAGACAGTGGTGCTCTCTGCCTGCGAGCTGGGCCGCGTCTCGGTCCGCTACGGCGAGGAGGCCATCGGGATGAGCGCCGCGTGGCTGCACGCCGGTGCCCGAACGGTGCTGTCCTCCCCCGTGCTGATCGCTGACGACGTCGCCTGCGAGACCTTCGCGGCGTGGCACGCGCTGGTCGCCGACGGCTCTGCACCCGCAGACGCACTGGCCCAGGTGTCCGCGAGGGCCGGCGACGTCGTACCGCTGCTGAGCTTCGGCGCCGGCTGGTAGTCAGCCGCCGATCGTCCGGGCAGCACTTCGGCCGACCCACTCGTGATCGGGGGAGACGAGCGAACCGGCCGAAGGCGATCAGGACGTGAGCTCATACCTCCACGTGGATTGTCGGCACCACGGCTAGCCCGCGGCAACCCCCATCGCCAGGTGGCTCGTACTGGTCTGGACCCGTGCGTCACATCACATCCCCTTCTCCTGGAGGAGTACGTCGAGCGCCAGTCCCGCCCCGCGCTGGGTGGCCGCCTCGAACACATCTGCCTCGAGCCGGGGCTGCACCAGCTGTTCAGTCAGCGGGACGAGGAGGATGAAGCCGGCCAGAGCGCGTCGATCACCTGTTCGCGCCGAAGCTGGACCTGCCGGCTCACCGGCGACGCTCGTCGCTGATCCGCTTCGCCTTGCCCAGCGAGCGTTCGAGCGCGTGCGGGGCGAGCACCTCGACGTTGGCGGTGATCGCCGATCCGCGACTTGATCCGGTCACGCAGGGCGTCAGCCAGGGCCTCGCGGTCCTGGGCGCCGCCTGCGCATGCTCCACCTGGACCGCAGCTCGTCAAGGTTGCCGGGCCGGGTCAGCACGCACAGGTAGTGCGGTGACAGGCCCTTCGACGGCGAGGATCTGCTCCTCGACCTGGCTGGGGAAGACGTTCACCCCGCGCACGATCATCATGTCGTCGGTGCGGCCGGTGACCTTCTGCATCCGGCGGAAGGCCGGGTACGCCGTGCCGGGCAGCAGCCTGGTCAGGTCCCTGGTGCGGTAGCGGACCACCGGCATCGCCTGCTTGGTCAACGACTGTGAACACCAGCTCGCCCTCCTCGCCGTCGGGCAGCACCTCCAGGGTCACCGGGTCCACCACCTCGGGCAGGAAGTGGTCCTCCCACACGTGCAGCCCGTCCTGGGTCTCCCCCGACTCCTGGCTCACGCCCGGCCCCATCACCTCGGAGAGCCCGTAGATGTCGCACGGCCCGCAGGCCGCTGCGCTCCTCGACGCTTCGACGCATCTCGTCGGTCCACGGCTCGGCGCCGAAGATGCCGATCTCCAGGCTCGTGCTGCGTGGGTCGACGTCCTGGGCTTCGAGCTCGTCCAGGATCGCGAGGAAGTACGACGGTGTCACCATGATGATCCGCGGCTCGAAGTCCAGGATCAGCTGCACCTGGCGCTCGGTCATGCCTCCACTGACCGGCACCACCGTGCAGCCGAGCCGTTCGGCCCCGTAGTGGGCGCCGAGCCCACCGGTGAACAGGCCGTAGCCGTAGGCCACGTGGCACACGTCTCCGGCACGACCGCCGGCCGCCCGGATCGAGCGGGCCATCACCTCCGCCCAGGTGTCGATGTCCTCGCGGGTGTAGCCGACGACGGTCGGCTTGCCCGTCGTACCGCTCGAGGCATGCACGCGGACGACCTGCTCGCGCGGGACCGCGAACATGCCGAAGGGGTAGTTCGCGCGCAGGTCGTCCTTGGTGGTGAACGGGAACCGGGCCAGGTCGGCCAGCTCGTGCAGGTCAGCGGGGGCCACCCCCACCTCGTCGAAGGCCCGGCGGTAGTGCGGAACGTGCTCGTACGCCGCCTGCAGCGTCGTTCTCAGCCGGTCGACCTGGAGGTCTTCCAGCTCGGCGCGGGTCAGTCCGGGGATCTCGCCAGCCACGAGGTCCAGCCTCGCACCGGAGCGGCCGCGCACCACCAGTGACACCGTGCCTTGTGACAGCATATGTGGCGTCGTCCTCTCTTGCATTGACGTCATAGTGATGTCATAGTGGCGTCATGGAACTCACACCCTTCGTCGACCGGCTCCGACAGGACCTGGCCGACGCCGCGGCCGCCGGAGGCCCGGAAGCGCAGGCCGGCGCCGACCGCCTGGCCCTCGCCCTCGTCCCGGCAGCCCGGATGATGCTCCTCGAGGCGCTGCTCCGAGGCCGCCGCCGAGATCACCGGCTCGCTCGACCACGATGCCGTCGACGTACGGATGAACGGCCGCGAGCCGGAGTTCGTCGTCACCCATCTCGAACCCGTCACTCCGTCAGCACCGCCGGCTCCGCCCGGCGCCACCTGCGCCCCCGGAACCAGAGGACGACAGCCAGTCGCGGATCACGCTTCGGCTGCCCGAGTCGGTCAAGGTCCGCGCGCGAAGAGGCCGCGAACCGCCTCGGCCACTCGCTGAACACCTGGCTCGTCGACGCGGTCCGCGACGCCCTCGACGGCAACCGGGTCGAGCTCGACCTGGGCAGCACTCGTCTCTCCTTCACCGACGGCAACCGCCGCAAGCACGTCCGGGGCTGGGTCAGCTGACCCACTCCCCCACGGGAATTCCACCGACCACCACCAACAAGGAGCAACACCATGCACACCTTCCAGACCCCGGGGCCGACCTCTCTCGTGCTCCAGACCGTCGCCGGCCACGTGAGCATCACGGCCGAGGACGGTGACCGCACCACCGTGGAGCTGACCCCACTCAACCCCGCCGGCGAGGAAGCCGTCGCGCGCGCCACCGTCGAACAGCGAGACAGCACCGTCGTGGTCCACATCCCGAAGCATCGCGGAGGACTGCTCCGCCAGGGACCGGCCATCGACGTGGCCATCACGTGCCCCACCGGAACCTCGATCGACGTCAGGGCCGACTCCTCCGCCATCCGCGCCACCGGGTCCTACGCGACGGCGGTGGTGGCCACCGGGTCGGGCGACATCGAGGTCGAGGACGTCACGGGGGTGGCGAAGCTGAAGTCCGGCTCCGGCACCGTGCGGGCGGCCCAGGTAGGCGATGCACTCGTCATCACCACCGGCTCGGGAGACGTCTCGGTGGACCGCAGTGGTCGCAGCGCCACCCTCACCGCGGGTTCAGGCGACATCAGCATCGCCGAGATGGCCGGCGAGACCACCACCAAGACCGGATCCGGTGACGTCGAGGTGGGCGTGCTCGACGGCACCCTGCTGACCAAGACCGGGTCGGGCAACCTGACCGTGAGACGAGCCTCCTCGGGGACGGTGAGAGCCACCGGAGCCAGCGGCAACATCGACATCGGCATCAAGGAGGGCACGGCCGCCTGGCTCGACGTGTCCACCATCAGTGGCCGGTTCCGACAGGAGCTGGCCGAGTCCCAGGCCCCACGCGACGGTCAGCTGAGTGTCGAGATCACCGCACAGACCGTGAGCGGCGACGTCCGGGTGCACCGGTCATGACCCCGCTGAAGTTCGGCCTCCCGTTCCGGCAACTGGCCGAGGAACCCCGCCGCGCCCGACCCCGAGACCGTGCGCCTCCGCACCCGCGCAACCGGCCAGGCCGGCCCGCCGCTCGTCTGAGCTGAGTCAGGCGATCTGGTCGTCCGTCGGTCGACCAGGTCCCTCCAGCTCGTCGACCAGCTCCAGTCCCCGTTGTGCCCAGGTGACCTCGGCGCGAGCCTGGTCGATCAGCCCGTCGTACGCGAAGACCTTGTAGCGCACGATCCGCTCGTGCTGCTCGGGCGGGAACTTCTCCAACCTGCGGATCAGGGTCGGGTGTGTGTGCTCGACCAACGTCTGCCGCGTCTGCTCGAGCAGGGCGAGATGCGAGGACCAGTACGCATGGTGCTGGCGCAACTGTGACCGGGCAGCGTCCGGGTCGGCCCACTCCAGGTAGGCAGCCTTCAGGTACGCCGGGTCGCGCTGCCGGCGGATCTCGAGCGGTGAGTCGATCCACCGCCGGAACGCCTCGAGTCCCTCGTCGGTGACGTGGTACTCCTTCTTGGTTCCCTTCGGGCCCCACGGCACCTGCGCGGCCTCGAGCAGGCCGTCGCGCTCCATCCGGTTCAGCTCCGGGTAGATCTGGGAGTCAGGCGCGTGCCACACGTGCGCCACCGACTGGCTGAAGTGCTTGGACAGGTCGTAGCCCGTCATCGGGCGCGAGCTGAGCAGCGCCAGCAGTGCGAACCGCAGCGACATCGTCCCCCCTTTCGAGAACATCCTTGCCGACCCTAGCCAATACCTATCGACATAGGTAGTGTGTGACTCAGGCAATACCTATCGCCATAGGGAGTGATGATGACCCTCACCGACGCGCAGACCGCTCGTGCCGTACCCCGGAGCCCGGACGGACCCGTCGCCGACAACCCGGTCGATCCCAGCGCCCCGACCTCCGCGACGAGCAAGATCTTCGCCCACCCGCTGAACGCCTGGTACGTCGCAGCATGGGACCACGAGGTCACCGCGAAGGCCCCGCTCGCACGAACGGTTGCGGGTCGACCGCTGGCGCTGTGGCGCACCACCGACGGCCGGATCTCCGTGCTGGCGGATGCCTGCTGGCACCGGCTGGCACCGCTCTCCAAGGGCAAGGTGCTCGGGGACGAGCTGCAGTGCCCCTACCACGGACTGCGCTACAACCGAGCGGGCCGATGCACGGCGATGCCGGCCCAGAAGACGGTCAACCCCAGCGCCACGGTCCCCTCCTTCCCGGTCGTGGAACGGCACCGCTACGTCTGGGTGTGGCTGGGCGACCCAGACCTCGCAGATCCCGAGACGGTGCCGGACATGCACCAGATGGACTCCGAGGCCTGGGCCGGCGACGGCCGCACCATCCACGCCGAGTGCAACTACCAGCTGGTCCTCGACAACCTGATGGATCTCACCCACGAGGAGTTCGTGCACTCCTCGAGCATCGGCCAGGATGAGCTCTCGGACTCCGAGTTCGAGGTCAGCCGGGACGAGCGGCACGTCACCGTGAGCCGCTGGATGCGCGACATCGACCCGCCGCCGTTCTGGCTCAAGAACATGCGCGACAAGTTCCCCGGCTTCGAAGGCAGGGTCGACCGATGGCAGATCATCCACTTCGAGGCACCCTCCACCATCTGCATCGATGTCGGCGTGGCCAAGGCCGGGACCGGCGCTCCCGAGGGTGACCGCAGCCAGGGCGTCAACGGCTACGTGATGAACACCATCACGCCCGAGACCGACCGCACCTGCCACTACTTCTGGGCGTTCATGCGCAACTACCGGCTCGAGAGCCAGACGATCACCACCGAGCTGCGCGAGGGCGTGCACGGGGTCTTCGGCGAGGACGAGGAGATCCTGGTGGCCCAGCAGGAGGCCATCGACGCCAACCCGGACTACGAGTTCTACAGCCTGAACATCGACGCCGGCGGGATGTGGGTCCGCCGAATCCTCGACCAGATGCTCCATCTCGAGGGGCGTTCCTCGAACGCCGGCGCCGGCCCGGCCGACTCCAGGAGCTGATCCGGAATGGCAGCCCAGTCCCAGCTCTCCTGGCAGCAGGGAGAGGTCGTGGAGACCGTTGACGTGGCCGACGGCGTACGACGCATCGTGATCCGGCCCGACCGTCCCCGTCCCGGGGCGCCCGGTTCCCATCTCGATGTCGAGGTGCCCGCGCGGGGGCGGACGCTACGCCGCTCCTACTCGGTCGTGCGCTCGGAGGAGGAGGGACGTCGCTGGACGATCAGCGTCCAGCTCTCCCCCACATCGCGCGGTGGTTCCGAGGCCATGCACGCACTGCAGCCGGGCGATCGGCTCCGCGTTGCAGACCCGTTGCAGAACTTCCCGCTCGGCGTCGGAGCGGCCCGCTACGTCCTGGTCGCAGGAGGCATCGGGGTCACCGCCCTCGTGGCGATGGCGTCCGCGCTCAAGAGGCGTGGCGCCGACTACACCCTGGTCCTCGTCGGCCGGTCCAGGTCGGTGATGGCGTACCTCGACGAGCTGCTCGCCGAGCACGGCGACCGTGTGCGGCTGCATGTCGACGACGAAGGCACCGGTCTCGACGTCGGCGCGCTCGTCGATGAGGTGGCCGCATCGGAGCTTGCCCAGGACACCGAGCTCTACATGTGCGGACCCATCCGGTTGATGGACGCCGTACGACGCGACTGGTCCAACCATGGTCTGCCCGGCCCGAACCTCCGGTTCGAGACCTTCGGCAACAGCGGCGCCTGGGCGCCACAGGAGTTCCGGGTCACCATCCCGGCACGCGACAAAGTCGTCACCGTCGGACGGGACGCGACCCTCCTCGACGCTCTCGAGGACGCCGGCGTCGAGGTGATGTGGGACTGCCGCAAGGGCGAGTGCGGGCTGTGCACCGTGCGCGTGCTCGGCTGCGACGGCCAGATCGACCACCGTGACGTCTTCCTCAGCCCGGAGCAGAAGTCCGACGGGCGCACGTTGTGCGCCTGCGTGTCCCGGGTCGCGACCGGCGACGTGAACCAACGCCCCTCCCCTGCCTCGCTCACCATCGACCTTCCCTGACCAACACCACCGACACCTCGGAACTGGAGAGAACCGTGAACCTCCGCGAACGCATCGACAGCTCACCCATGTCGCCCTACCAGTGGGTGATCATCGGCCTGTGCGTCCTGCTCAACTGTCTGGACGGCTTCGACGTCATGGCGATGGCCTTCACCGCCTCGCCGGTCAAGGAGGAGTTCGGGCTGTCCGGCTCCGAGCTCGGACTGCTGCTCAGCGCCGGCCTGGTCGGCATGGCCATCGGCTCGCTCTTCCTTGCGCCGTTCGCCGACACGATCGGCCGCCGGCCGATGATCCTGATCTCGCTCGGGCTCGCCTCTGCCGGCATGCTGTTGGGCTCGATGAGCTCCACTGCCCTCATGCTCGGCGCTACGCGCGTCATCACCGGGCTCGGTGTCGGCGGCATCCTCGCATGCACCAACGTGATCGCCAGTGAATACTCCTCGACCCGCAGGCGCGGGCTGGCGATCGGCATCTACACCGCCGGCTACGGCATCGGCGCCTCCATCGGCGGCCTGGCCGCAGCCTCGCTCCAGGAGCAGCTCGGATGGCGCGCGATCTTCGTGTTCGGTGGCACCGCCACCGCGGCAGCGCTGGTGCTGCTGGCCGCCCTGCTTCCCGAGTCCGTCGACTTCCTGCTGGCCAAGCGCCCGGCCGACGTGCTCGGGAGGCTCAACCGGATCGCCGACCGCATCCGCCAGCCGCGCGTCACCGAGGACGACCTGTCCACGGTCCCGACCGGCCACGCCGTCGCCGAGCCCAGCCAGAAGGCCCACCCGGGCTTGCTGCTCCGCGGGGCACTGCGCCCGTCGACGCTGCTGATCTGGGTCGCGTTCTTCACCACGATGTACGGGTTCTACTTCGTCAACAGCTGGACCCCGCAACTGCTGGTCACCTCGGGACTCTCGGCGAAGCAGGGCGTCACCGGCGGGCTCGCGCTCGCACTCGGCGGCACTGTCGGTTCAGTGCTGTACGGCGTGGTCGCCACGCGCCGGGACAACCGCAGGGTGCTCATCGGCTTCACCCTGTTGGCCGCTGTCGCCATGGTGTTGTTCATCAGCAGCACGGCGGTGCTTGCGATCGCGCTCGTCGTGGGTGTTGTGGTCGGTGCGCTGATCAATGGCTGCATCGCGGGGCTCTACACGATCACGCCGTCGCTCTACGAGACCCGGCTGCGCAGCACGGGCATGGGCTGGGGCATCGGGGTCGGGCGCATCGGCGCGATCCTGGCACCGTTGGCGACAGGTCGGCTGCTCGACGCCTCGTGGTCGCCGGTGCAGCTCTACGTTCTCGCCGCGCTCATCGTGACGATCTCGGTCGCTGCACTGGTGCTCCTTGGTCGGGCTCAGGTGAGGGTCCAGCGGGCCACCCACCAGGCGACACCGTACGGCGCGTCGGTGTAGCTCACCTCGGCGGCGACGTCCCGGTCCCTGGCCAGCTCGCCGAGCACCCGGAACCCGGGTACGCCTTCGCACCACAGCTCCTCGCCACGCTCGGGGTCCAGCGCAGCGAGCGCCTTGGCGTCGCCGGACCGCAACGCGGCCTCGATGCCGTCGTCGAAGGCGACGGCATCCGGGTGCAGGTGACCGGGAGCCCGCTCCCCGCGGCACGCGGACCCATCGGCCATCACCAGGAGCGTGGTGGGCTCGCTGAGCTCGAGGAGTGCCGCCGCGGCGTACGGCAGGGCGAGCTGGGGCTCGAAGTCGCGTTCGCCGAGGAAGTGCCCGGCAACTCGATGACCCAGCGGCTCCGTGACGCCGCGGGCCACGTTGGCCTCGTTGACGGGTGCCGCCAGGACCACCATCCGCTCCCCCGCGGGAAGAGCTGCCACGGCCGCCGCGCACGCTGCTCGCAGCTCCGCAACCGGGTCGGCCACCGACCGCGGTGCCACCAGGGCAAGCGGTGTGGGCAGCACCAGGACGGTCTGGATCACGCGAGACCCCTGATCGTCCGCGCTGGCGGGCGTCGTCCCCAGATCACGTCGACCATGTCCACGACCTGGCGGGTCTCCGTGACCTCGTGGACCCGGAAGATCCGGGCTCCGTGGAGCGCGGCGATGGCCGACGCGGCGAGGGTGCCGGTGAGCCGCTCGCCGACGGCAAGGTCGAGCGACTCCCCCACGAAGTCCTTGTTGGACAGCGAGACCAGTACCGGCCAGCCGGTGGCGACCAGCTCGTCGAGTCGGCGGGTCAGGTCGAGCGAGTGCTGTGTCGTCTTGCCGAAGTCGTGGGCCGGGTCGATCACGATGCTCTCCCGGCTGACTCCGGCGGCCAGCGCTCGTTCGGCGTACGACGTGGTGTCGGCGATCGCGCTGGCGACCACGTCGGCGTACTCGATGCGGTGAGGGCGGGTGCGCGGCGTCACTCCACCTGTGTGGGTGCAGATGATGCCCACGTCGTACTCCGCGGCCACGTCGACGAGTGCCGCGTCGGCGCCACCCCACGCGTCGTTGAGCACGTCGGCGCCCGCCTCGCAGGCAGCACGACCGACGGGTGCCCGCCAGGTGTCGACGCTGATCACCACGTCGGGGAAGTCGCTGCGCACGCGCTCGACGAAGCCAACCGTGCGCCGCATCTCCTCCTCGACGCCGATCTCCTCGCCGGGCGCGGCCTTGATCCCGCCGACGTCCACGATCTCCGCTCCCTCGTCGACGACCTGGGCGACTCGCTCCAGCGCCTTGCCCTCGGCCCAGGTCGCGCCCTGGTCGTAGAACGAGTCGGGAGTGCGGTTGACGATCGCCATCATCAGCCGCTGGTCGTCGGCGAACGAGTGCCGGCCGAGGCGGAGAGTCATGGCTCGAATCCTCCCACCCGTGCTCCCCCAACCCGCCGACCGGTCACTCGACGTACGCCCTAACTCGCCGACCGGTCACTCGACGTACGCCCTAACTCGCCGACCGGTCACTCGATGCACGCCAGAGAGCTGCGACCGGTCACTGAACGTACGCCGTGCGGACGGCCTGACTGCTCCGCGCTCCTCAGCGCTCAGGAACTGACTGGTCGGTGACCTACAGCGGACATGCAGCGACCGGTCGGCGAGTTAGGGCGGACATGCAGTGACCGGTCGGCGACCTACAGCGCACATGCAGTGACCGGTCGGCGAATAGCAGCGGGCATCGAGTGACCGGTCGGCGTCAGGGGAGGAGGTGGGTCACGGGTGGGCGTTCGAGGAGGGGGATCTCGTGGCGGGCGGTCGAGATGTCCTGGCCCACCTTGCGGGGCTGGTCCAGGGCGACCTGCTCCGGTGCGGACCCCGTCGAACGCCGGCTCGATGCGGCCAGGATCTGCACCGCCATCGACCCCAGGTCGCGGAGCCCCTGGTGCCGATGGGCCCGGCGACCGAGGTCGACCTGCGCGATCGCCTCCGGACCGAGAAGCCGCACCGTGTCCACCAGGGCGGCGAGCTCGACGGCGTACCCGGTCGGCACGGACAGCCGCTCGAACAGGTCGCGTCGTACCGCCCACTCGCCTGCAAGCGGGTGCACCAACCAGCTCAGCTCCGGCCACTCCAGGGCGATCAGCGGGCGTGCCACCAGCTCGGTCACCCGGCCGCCCTCGAGGGAAGCGTCTCCGTCGGCGTCCTCACCAGCAGTCCGCTCGTAGAAGCCCTTCACCAGGGCGACACCGTCGCCGGCGAGCAGGGGGCCGAGCAGTCCGGGCACGAAGTGCGTGTCCCAGTCCACGAGGTCGGCGTCCATGAACACGATCAGGTCGCCGCTCGTGACGAACAGCGACTTCCACATCGCCTCGCCCTTGCCCGGATGCGTGCCGAGGTCGGGGCGGATCTCGTGCGAGCGATGGACGACCGCGCCGGCCCCGGTCGCGACCGAGAACGTGTCGTCGGTCGAGTCGGAGTCGATCACCACGATCTCGTCGAGCAGTGCGGTCGTCTCCATCAACGCCTCGCGGATCCGGCCCACCACCTCGCCGACTGTCGCGGCCTCGTTGCGTGCCGGCACCACCAGGCTCGTGGTCAGCCCGTTCTCCAGCTTGCGGCGCAACAGGGTGTCGAGGTCCCAGTCCTGCCAGCGATGGGTCCTCGCGGCCCGGTCGGGGTTCACGCTCCAAACCTAGACGTGCCCCATTGCTACCAACCGCTTGGCACCATGGGGGCATGGCGTACGACGTGGACCGACGCGAGCAACCCTGGACGCAACGGCTGCCGGGCGCGTTCACGATGGTCGCGCTGAGCCTGGTGCTTCTGTGGGGGCTCGAGATCGTCGACTCGGCGATGGACGGCCGGCTCGACGGCTACGGCATCCGACCGCGCGACGTCTCCGGCCTGGACGGCATCCTCTTCGCGCCCTTCCTGCACGCCGGGTTCGGGCACCTGTTCTCGAACTCCCTCGCGTTCGCCGTGCTCGGCGTGATTGCGTACGCCGCAGTCAGCACGGCCCGTTTCCTCGGCGTCATCGCGATCACCATGCTGAGCAGCGGGTTCGGCGCGTGGCTCTTCGGAGCACCGAACACACTCGTCGTCGGCGCCAGCGGCGTGATCTTCGGCCTGCTCGGCTTCCTGCTCTTCCGGGGGCTCGCCGAGCGCAGCGCAGGCACGATCACCGTGAGCATCATGATGCTGCTGGTCTATGGCGGCACCATCTCCGGGATCCTCCCCGGCTCGCCGTACGTGTCCTGGCAGGCGCACCTGTTCGGGTTCATCGGCGGCGCTGGCGCGGCCTTCCTGCTCCGGTCGGGCCGACCGACGAACAACTCCTGGGCCCTGCGCTAACGCCTCAGAGCTCGAACAACGGCTTCCTGCCGAGCTCGGCGCGCGCCAGCGAGGCCAGGTGCACCTCGTCAGGTCCGTCGAAGAGCCGCATCGCGCGGTGCCAGCCCCACATCGCGGCCAAGGGGGTGTCGTCACTGACGCCCGCGCCTCCGTGGACCTGGATGGCGCGGTCGATCACGTTGGTCACAGCCCGTGGCACGGCGACCTTGGCCGCAGCGATCAGGTGTCGGGCGGCCTTGTTGCCCTCACTGTCGATCACGTACGCCGCGTGGTGGCACAGGGCACGCGCCTGGTCGAGCTCGACCCTGGACTCCGCGATCCGCTCACGTACGACGTCGTTCTCGGCCAGAGGCCTGCCGAAGGCCACCCGCTCCTGGGCGCGCTTCACCATCAGGGCCAGGGCTCGCTCCCCCGCACCCAGCGCGCGCATGACGTGGTGGATCCGGCCCGGACCGAGTCGTGCCTGCGCAGCCGCGAAGCCGCCGCCCTCCTCGCCGACCACGTTCGTCACCGGGACGCGCACGTCGGTGAGCACAACCTCGCAGTGGCCGTGCTGGTCCTGCCGGCCGAACACCGGCAGCGACCGCTGGATGTCCACGCCCGGCGTGTCCACGGGTACGACGACCATCGTCTGCTGGCGGTGGGTCGGCGCCTCGGGATCGGTCTTGCCCATCACGATCAACACCTTGCACCGTGGGTCGGCCGCACCACTGGTCCACCACTTGCGTCCCGTGATGACGTACTCGTCCCCGTCGCGCACGATGCGGGTCGCGATGTTGGTCGCGTCACTGCTCGCCACCGCCGGCTCGGTCATCGCGAACGCCGACCGGATGGTTCCGTCGAGCAGAGGGGCGAGCCACTGCTGCTTCTGCTCCTCGGTGCCGAGCAGGTGCAGCAGCTCCATGTTGCCGGTGTCGGGCGCCTGGCAGTTCATCGCCTCGGGAGCGATCTCGTTGCTCCAGCCGCTGAGCTCGGCGAGTGGTGCGTACTCCAGCTGGGTCAGGCCCGACTCCGACGGCAGGAACAGGTTCCACAGCCCGAGCTCCGCGCGCCTCCGCCTTCAGCTCCTCGACGACCGGGCGGAGCGTGTGGTCGTCCCGCACCAGCCTCGGCGCGATAGCGCTCGTACTCGGTCTCCGCCGGGAACACGTGGTCCTGCATGAACGACAGCAGCGACTCGTGCAGCTCGAGAGCCTGCTGCGAAGGCGCCGGGTAGGCGGCGTACATGGGGAGCTCCTCAGGTGGGGATGTCGGTGACGCGGACGCCGGCGTGAGCCTTGTACCGACGGTTGACGCTGATCAGGTTGGCGGTGAGCGCCTCGACCTGGTGGGCGTTGCGCAGCCGGCCCGCGTACACACCTCGTACGCCGGGGATGGTGCCCGCAAGATCCTGGATCAGGTCGGTCGCCTCGCGCACGTCTCCGAGCACCAGCACGTCGGTGTCGACCGACTCGACCTCCGGGTCCTCGAGCTTGACGGCACTGACGTTGTGGAAGGCGCCCACGACGGTGCTCTCGGGCAGCAGCGTCTCGGCCTGCTGGGCCGCGGACCCCTCCTCGACGTCGAGCGCAAATGCTCCCTGCTTGTCGAAACCCAGCGGGTTGACGCAGTCGACCACGACCTTGCCGGCGAGTGTGGACGCGAGGTCGCGCAGGAGCTCGCCATGCCCGTCCCAGGGCACCGCCACCACGACGATGTCTCCTGCTCCGGCCGCCCCGGCATTGTCGGCGCCGGTGACCTGCCCACCCGTGGCCTCGGCGAGCGTCTGCGCGGTCTCGCTCGCGCGCTCGGCACTGCGGCTGCCGATCACCACCGGCAGGCCGGCAGCCGCGAACCGCCGCGCCAGGCCGCGTCCTTGGGGGCCGGTGCCGCCGAGCACGGCGACGGTGGTGTTGGTCAGGGAGTCGGGCAGGCTCATCAGGTCTCCTTCAGGTCGGCCCCCATCCTTCACCGGCGCTCTCCTCACACCAGCACGGGGTCACCTGGTGGTTGCTGATCCGGTTTGCACGGATTGACCATGGACACCCCACTCGCCCTGGCCTAGATTCAGCAAGTTGGGGTTGAGAGGGCAGCCTGCGGCCTCAGCACCGGCCGCTGACGTACTCCCAGAGGAATCAGAGAATGACCGCCAACCCAGCCACGACCCCGTCGTGTGAACACGAGTGGGCGCTGGTCCTCGCCGACGACACATGGGGCGGTCCCAGGCGCCTCAGCGTGTGCACTCGCTGCCACGCCATGCTCCGCGAGTACCTGCCCGGCTCCGCGAACCGGGCCCGACCGTTGTCGTCGTCCACGAAGGTGTTCGGGGACCTCGTCCGCGACCGGGTTCGCGCCGGTGGCGAGGAATCCTTGAGCGCAGGTCCCGCTGAGCAGGCGCCGCAACTCCCGGAACGGTCGCCGGGCACCCGCACCCGGTCGGTGTTTCCCTGGTCCGGACGAGTTCCTCGCCAACGCCGTTGACCTAGCGCTCCATCAGCTGGTGGCGTGAGAGCGTTTGCCCATGGGCAACCTGGTGGTCGTCGGAGGCGTGAATCTCGACCTGACGGTGCATGCCGACACCCGACCGGGCGCCGGCGAGACAGTCGTCGGCAGGGGCCCGGTCGCCTCGTCCGGTGGCAAGGGCGCCAACCAGGCCGTGGCGGCGGCCTACGCGGGAGCGAGTGTGCGGCTGTGCGCAGTCGTCGGCGATGACGCCGCCGGGGGCGAGCAGCTCGCACAGCTCCGCTCGTCGGGCGTCGACGTCTCCCGGCTGCGAGCCGCGGCCGGCACCTCCACCGGCATGGCGTTCATCCTGCTCACTCCGGACGGGGAGAACTCGATCATCGTCGGTACCGGTGCCAATGCGGCGCTCGACCCGGACGACGTCGCCGCAGCGATGGACCAGGACGTCGACGTCGTGCTGGCACAGACCGAGCCCGGCGTACGACCTGTCGAGGCCGCTGCCGAGCAGGCCCGCCGCTGCTCGGCACGGCTCGTGGTCAACGCGGCGCCCGTGAGCGGACTGGGCGCCGACATCCTGCGCCAGGCAGACCCGTTGGTGGTCAACGAGCACGAGGCGGCAGACCTCCTGCGCGAGCACGACCTCGCGGTCGAGGCTGCTCCGGAGTCACTGGCCAGGGCACTGCGTCAGCACCTCGGGTGTACGTCGGTGGTGGTGTCCCTCGGCGCCGAGGGAGCGTGCGTCGTCGACGCCGACAACGACGTGCACGTGGCCTCACCCGACGTGCAGGCGGTCGACACGACGGGTGCCGGTGACGTACTCGTCGGCATCATCGCCGCGAGGCTGGCCCAGGGATGGGGGATCGTCCCGGCCACGAAGGACGCCTGTGCGATCGCCGCCCGAGCGGTCACCACCGAGGGAGCACGCGGCTACCTGGTCGACTCCTGACTCCTCAGTCGGTCGTGATCAGGATCTCGTCGGACAAACGGGAGCGCGACCTCAGTGCTCCTGGCGTGACCTGCGCGCTCGAAGGTAGGCCGGTTCCCGCAGCCGCACCACGACCGGGTACTGCGCGAGCCCGGGGAGCTGGTGCAGCACCGCGTCGAAGGAGATCTCCTGGTCCTCGGCGACCTCTCCGCTCAGCTCGAGGGCGGCGAAGGCGCGCCACTCCCCGTCGTACGGCGCCCACGACAGCTGATAGCTCGCGTGACCGGTCGCGCGTGCTCCGAGCACGACCGGGCCGACCGCGGTCCGGTAGGGCAACAAGCTGGTCAGTGGCCAGGACTCCGGATGCCGACCCGCCGTAAGCAGGAAGCGCCCCAGTCGCCCCCAGCCGGTGGAGGCGAGCAGAATGTCGCCACAGTCCTCGCCCGACAGCACCCTCAGTGCCATGCCGTGGATGTCAGGGAGCGCCTCGGGCAGCCCGATGGCACGGGACAGCCGGACCAGAACCTCGTCCTCGCCGGGTTCGTCGAGCCACGGCACCCCCGTCACGGGGTCCGACCCCGATCGATCGATCCGGCCGACCAGCGTCACCCCGGCCGGGTGCAGCGGCTTGTCCGCCGCCCGGAGCATTGCCACGGCGCGAGTTGCGCCGGCAAGCGCCGCTCCGCCGGCCGACGAGAGTGCCTTCCGGATCATGCTCGGGCCAGCGCGGTGCCGAAGCGCTCCCAGACGCGGTGTGCCCCGAGCAGCTCGTGCACCTCGCTGAACACCTCGGTCGCCGAGTCGCCGGTGACGATCCCTGCGTCGTCGGCGGAGACCCCGGCCAGCTCGAGTGCCGCGGCACCCTCGCCCCACGCACCGAGGGCCTTTGCGTGGCGGAAGCACTCCTGCACCAGCAGCACGACCCGTGGGTCGAGGACTGGCGAGGACGGCTCCCCCGCCTTGCTGTCGCGACTGGGCAGGGCGTCCGCTCCCGGGGCCGGGTTGCCGGCCAGCAGGACGGCGTCGAACTCGACCGACCGACCGGTGCCGAGGGTGCGCTGGACCGCCAACCCGTTCGGCAGCTTCCCGCCGCGCGGAGCCACGACGAGCGGCACCATCTTGGCCGCCTTCACGGCAGCCACCAGCTCCTCGACGCCGCCGAGGTCGCCGTCGGGGTCGACGACGATCCCGATCATCCGGCCGTCAGTCGGCCAGACGTCGCCGAGCTGGGACAGCGCGGGACTCGGCTCGCTGTCGGTGAGCGGCAGCGTCGCCTCGGGAGCGGGGAGACCGAGCCCAGCGGCGACCTGGGCACAGAGGTCCGGGTCGATGTTCGCCAGCGCCAGGAGCTGCCGCTCCTTGATCGTCTGCTCGTAGCACTTGCCCAGCTCGAAGGTGTAGGCCAACACGATGTGCTCCTTCTCCGGCGGGGTCATGCTCTGCCAGAACTGACGCACCTGGCTGTAGTGGTCGTCGAAGGTCGCCGGCAGCTCGCGCACCTTGGTCGACTCGGTCACGCGGGCGGCGACCTCGACGAAGGCACGGTCCTTGGGTCCGGAGGCCGGGAAGGGGCAGCCTCCGTCGAGCGAGTTGGGCCGGTACGGCGCCACTCCGCCATGCACTGCGTCCTGGTGGAACCCGTCGCGGAACATGTCGTTCACCGGCGCGTGCGGACGGTTGATCGGGATCTGGTGGAAGTTCGGCCCACCGAGCCGGGTCAGCTGGGTGTCGAGGTAGGAGAACAGTCGCGTCTGCAGCAGCGGGTCGTTGGTCACGTCGATGCCCGGCACGAGGTTGCCGACGTGGAAGGCGATCTGCTCGGTCTCGGCGAAGAAGTTCGTCGGGTTCCCGGTCAGGGTCAGCAGGCCGATGGCCTGAACCGGGGCGAGCTCCTCGGGCACGATCTTCGTGGGGTCGAGGAGGTCGATGCCCTGCGAAGGTCTCGTCGTCCTCGTCGGGGAAGACCTGCACGCCGAGCTCCCACTGCGGGTAGGCACCAGACTCGATCGCGTCCGCGAGGTCACGGCGGTGGAAGTCCGGGTCGATCCCCCCGATCATCTGCGCCTCCTCCCAGGTCAGGGAGTGCACCCCGAGCTTCGGCTTCCAGTGGAACTTGACCAGGGAGGTCTCACCCTGGGCGTTGACCAGCCGGAAGGTGTGGACGCCGAAGCCCTCCATCGTCCGGTAGGACCGCGGGATCCCGCGGTCGGACATGTTCCACATGGTGTGGTGCTGCGCCTCGGTGTGCAGCGACACGAAGTCCCAGAAGGTGTCGTGGGCACTCTGGGCCTGCGGGATCTCACGGTCGGGGTGCGGCTTGCCGGCATGGATGATGTCGGGGAACTTGATGCCGTCCTGGATGAAGAACACCGGGATGTTGTTGCCGACGAGGTCGAAGGTGCCCTCCTCGGTGTAGAACTTCGTCGCGAACCCCCGGGTGTCGCGGACGGTGTCTGCCGAACCCCTGGAGCCGAGCACGGTCGAGAAGCGCACGAAGACCGGCGTCTCGACGTTCTTGGCAAGGAAACCGGCCTTCGTGATCGGCTTCGCGTTGCCGTAGCCGATGAAGACTCCGTGCGCTCCTGCGCCCCTGGCGTGCACGACCCGCTCCGGGATCCGCTCGTGGTCGAAGTGCGTGATCTTCTCGCGCAGGTGGTGGTCCTGGAGGAGCGTGGGCCCACGCTCGCCGGCCTTGAGCGAGTGGTCGGTGTCCCGCAGGCGTGCTCCCTGGGAGGTCGTCAGGAAGGCGCCCTGCTGGGCGACGTCGGACGCAGGCGCTCCGGTGTCGGCACCCGTGGCCGTACGACGGTCGGGGGCCGTCTGGTCGGGTTTCGGCGGCAGTGGTCCCTTGGGCTTGGTCGGCTCCTCGAGCGAGGGCGGCTGTGGGTGCCGGTACACCGGGGATGGGTGGCGGGACCAGCTCGGCAACCTTCGCGAGGGCCGCCTCGGCTGCCTGGGTGACGGTGCTCTTCACGGCCCTCTTCACGGCCTTCGCTGCCTTGCTGGTGTCTGCCATCGGGCCCTCCTCCGGGGATAGGCCGTCTCGGTACCCACGTCTTCGGCGGGCATGCAGCAGTCGCGCGGCGTATCTTGCGGCAGGCAGGCCGGGACGTTTGACTCGGGTACCGAGTGATCGGATTGGGAGCAACCATGACCAACGTGCCGGAGCGGGCCGTCAACGACCACCCCGCGAGCGCGGAGATGTCGTACCGGTCTTCTTCCTCTCCGACAGCACCGGCATCAGTGCGGAGACGATGGGAAACGCACTGCTGATCCAGTTCCCGCACCTCAATTCGAGCGGACCGTGATCCCGTTCATCTCCTCGATCGAGGAGGCTCGCGCTGTCGTCGCCCGCCTCGACGCGACGCTCGATGCGAGCTCCCGGACGCCGCTGGTGTTCACCACGGCCGCGAGTGACGAGGTGCGGCTCGAGCTGCAGAAGGCACCGCTGCCCAACGATCGACTTCTTCGACCTGCACATGCAAGGGTCGAGTCGATCCTCAACGCTCACGGTGAACGTCTGGCCGCCCAGCTGCACGGCGTCGGCGACATCAAGCGCTACAACAGCCGGATGCAGGCGATCGAGTACGCGATCGAGCACGACGACGGACAGAGCGTGCGCGGCCTCGAGAAGGCCGACGTGATCCTGGTGGCGCCATCACGGTGCGGCAAGACCCCGACGGCGATGTACCTGGCGCTGCAGCACGGCCTGTTCGTGGCGAACTATCCGATCGTCGAGGAGGACCTCGAGGTCACCGAGCTCCCCCGCCCGGTCCGGAGCCTTCGGGCGAAGTGCTTCGGGCTGACGACCTCTCCTGCTCGTCTGTCCGCGGTCCGCCAGGAGCGTCGGCCGAACTCGCAGTACGCCTCTCTCGAGCAGTGCACCTTCGAGCTGCGGCGCACCCAGGCGATGTACAGCCGGCACCACCTGCCCGTGGTCGACTCCTCGACGAAGTCCGTCGAGGAGATCTCGACGATGATCCTGCAGCGGCTCAAGAGCATGCACTGACCTGCAGCATCCCCCGGGCGACGGGCGAGCGGTAGCGTGAAAGCCAGTGTCACGCGCGACCCGGGAGAGCAGACCATGAACAAGAACGTGCCGAAGATGTCACCGCAAATGTCAGGGCCTTCGCCGACATCGGCCTGGCCGACATCGAAGAGGTCGGCGGCAAGAATGCCTCGCTGGGCGAGATGGTCAGCAACCTCTCCGACCTCGGGGTCCGGGTGCCTGACGGATTCGCGACCACGTCGGCTGCGTTCCGGCGCTTCATCGGTGACACCGGCCTGGCCGAGAAGATCTCCGGTGAGCTCAAGGGTCTCGACACCGACGACACGCAGCGGCTCGCCGAGGTGGGTCAAGGCGATCCGCGAGGAGGTGGCCAACCAGCCCTTCCCGGAGGACCTCGAGCGTGACGTCCGGGACGCGTTCGAGCGACTGGTCGACGGGCGCGACGAGGTGTCCTTCGCCGTACGCTCCAGCGCGACCGCGGAGGACCTGCCGGATGCTTCCTTCGCGGGCCAGCAGGAGACCTTCCTGAACATCAAGGGCATCGACGGCGTGCTGCAGGCGATCCGTGAGGTGTTCGCCTCGCTCTACAACGACCGCGCCATCGCCTACCGGGTGCACCACGACTTCGACCACGACGCTGTTGCGCTCTCGGCCGGTGTGCAGCAGATGGTGCGTTCGGACATCGGCGCGTCCGGGGTGATGTTCACGATGGACACCGAGTCCGGGTTCGACGACGCCGTGTTCGTGACCTCGTCGTACGGGCTGGGCGAGGCGGTCGTGCAGGGCGCGGTGAACCCGGACGAGTACTACGTCTACAAGCCAGCGCTGCGTGCCGGTCGGCCTGCGGTGCTCAAGCGCGGGGTCGGCTCGAAGGCGATCAAAATGGTCTACACGGAGGATCCGGCGGTCGGCAAGACGACCGAGTTCGTCGACACCGAGGAGGACGAGCGTCGGCTGCTCAGCCTCACCGACGCCGAGGTCGAGGAGCTGGCCCGGCACGCGCTGACCATCGAGGACCACTACAAGCGGCCGATGGACATCGAGTGGGGCAAGGACGGTCTCGACGGGGAAATCTACGTCCTCCAGGCACGTCCCGAGACGGTGATGTCGCGCGCCGGGGTCCGGAAGCGCTACCGGATGGGCGAGCGCGGCGAGGTCGTCGTCGAGGGCCGCGCCATCGGCCAGAAGATCGGCGCCGGCGCCGTTCGGGTGATGACCTCGATCGAGGACATGCACGAGTTCAACGAGGGCGAGGTCCTCGTCGCCGACATGACCGACCCCGACTGGGAGCCGATCATGAAGCGCGCGTCGGCCATCGTCACCAACCGCGGCGGTCGCACCTGCCACGCCGCGATCATTGCGCGCGAGCTCGGGATCCCTGCCGTCGTCGGCACCGGCGACGCGACCCGCGAACTCGCTGACGGCCGCGGGGTCACGGTCTCGTGCGCCGAGGGTGACACCGGCTACATCTACGACGGGGAGCTGGAGTTCACCGTCGAGGAGACCGAGATGTCGGCGATGCCGGAGATCCCCACCAAGATCATGATGAACGTCGGGACCCCCGAGCAGGCGTTCGCGTTCGCGCAGCTGCCCAACGCCGGGGTCGGCCTGGCGCGGCTGGAGTTCATCATCAACCGCCAGATCGGCATCCACCCCAAGGCGTTGCTCGAACCACGACAGCCTCGAGGAGCCGCTGAAGTCGCAGATCAGCGAGACCATCGCCGCCTACCCCAGCCCGCGCGAGTTCTTCGTACACCGTGTCGCCGAAGGCATCTCCACGCTGGCGGCAGCGTTCGCGCCGAACCCGGTCATCGTGCGGATGAGCGACTTCAAGTCCAACGAGTACGCCAACCTGGTCGGCGGCGAGCTCTACGAGCCGGACGAGGAGAACCCGATGATCGGGTACCGCGGGGCGTCCCGCTACCTGTCCTCGGAGTTCGCCGACTGCTTCGCGATGGAGGCCGAGGCCCTGCGCTACGTGCGCGACGAGATGGGGCTGACCAACGTCAAGATCATGATCCCGTTCGTGCGCACGATCGCCGAGGCAAGCGGCGTGATCGACCTGCTCGCCGAGCACGGCCTGCGCCGCGGCGAGAACGACCTGCAGGTGATCATGATGTGCGAGGTCCCCTCGAACGCGATCCTCGCGGACGAGTTCCTCGAGCACTTCGACGGCTTCTCCATCGGCTCCAACGACATGACCCAGCTGGTCCTCGGTCTCGACCGCGACTCCTCCCTGGTCGCCGCGTCCTTCGACGAGCGCGACCCCGCGGTGCTGTTCATGCTCGAGCGCGCCATCAGCGCGTGCCGCAAGGCGGGCAAGTACGTCGGCATCTGCGGCCAGGGCCCCAGCGACCACCCCGACCTGGCGGAGTGGCTCCTCGAGCAGGGCATCGAGTCGATGTCGCTGAACCCGGACACGGTCGTCGACACCTGGCTCGCCCTCGCCAAGGTCTCCAGCAAGGGCTGACCCACTGGGGCCGTGCCGGCGGTCTAGACAGCCGCGCACTCGGCCAATCCGCCACTCCGGGCGCCTCGAAGCCCGTATGACGCACCTCACAACGGGGGCGTCATCCACCTGGAGGCAACCCCATGAGTGAGACCAACAGAAGGAAGTTCCTGGCTGTCGCCGGGGCCGGAGCAGCTGCCGGCGTCGTCGGCATCAGCGCCGGCCCGGCGTTGCTGGCGGGACCGGACGCGAGCAAGCTCGCGGCCAAGGAGACGGTCGTCGCCTCGTCGAGACCACCACGGCAGCGTCGTCACGCTGCTGGTCGGCGAGCGGGAGGTAGTCGTACACGACCGTGACCTGGTCGAACCATCCTCAACGCAGCAGGAGATGAGTGAGATGTCGTCGCACCGCGAAGCCCCCGAGATCGCCAAGGACCCCGTCGCCGACGGCACCGACACCTACGCGTTCATCAGTCCCGACAAGCCCGACACCGTCACGCTGATCGCCAACTTCATCCCGTTGCAGCAGCCGGACGGCGGGCCGAACTTCTACGAGTTCGGTGACGACGTCGCCTACGACATCAAGATCTCGAACAGCGGGACCGGCAAGGCCGACATCGTCTACCGCTTCCAGTTCACGACGAAGGTCCGGAACCCGAAGACGTTCCTCTACAACACCGGACCCGATCAACAACATCAGCGACGCAACTGGAACCGCCCGCAGTACTACTCGGTCACCCGCTACCGAGGCCGGCCGCAGCAAGCTGCTCGGCAGCCGGGCTGCCCTGCCCGCCGGTGAACGTCGGCAAGCGCAGTACGCCGAACTACGCCGAGCTCGCGAACCAGGCGGTGCACACGCTCGGCAACCGGACGGTCTTCGCCGGCCAGCGCGCCGACGCCTTCCACGTCGACCTCGGCAGCGTCTTCGACCTCGGTACGCTCCGTCCCTTCAACGAGCCGCACCTCATCACGATGCCGGACGATGCGGCGTGAACGGGCTCCAGTCGTTACAACGTGCACACGATCGCGATGCAAGTGCCGATCTCTGACCTCAGCCGGAAGGGCAACACCCCGAAGGATCCGAGCAAGGACAGTGCGGTGATCGGCGTGTGGGCCACGGCCAGCCGCCGCAAGTCGCGGATGTGGGACGCCAAGAAGAAGGGCCCCACGTCAGCCACGGCCCGTGGGAGCAGGTCTCCCGGCTCGCCAACCCGTTGTTCAACGAGGTGCTCGTGCCGATGGCGGAGAAGGACAAGTGGAACCGGCTCGAGCCCAAGGCCGACTCGGCCTTCGCGAAGTACGTGGACAAGCCCGAGCTCCAGGGGCTGCTGCCCGCGCTCTACCCCGATGTCTTCCCGAACCTCGCGGCCTACACGAAGTCGCGTGCGGACCTGAGTGCCATCCTGCTCACCGGCATCCCCTCCGGCGTCGTGCCCGGCTTCCAGAACTACACCGGGCCCGTCAAGTCGGACCTGCTCCGGCTGAACCTAGCGATCCCGCCGTCCAATACGCCGAACGACCTCGGCGTGGTCGCAGGCGACGCCGGCCGGCTTCCCCAACGGACGCCGGATCGACGACGACGTGGTGACCATCGAGCTGCGCGCGATCGCCGGTGTGACGATCCCGCTGGTCGACCCGACGTACACCCCGGACGGCGCGGCCGGCGTCGTCACGGACGGTACGACGAACACCAACGCGCGCGCTGCTCAAGATCTTCCCGTATCTCGGCCTTCCCGGTGGTGGGTACCAGACCGTGCCCGGCACCACCCAGGCGTCATGAGCGCCGGCACGGCCGAGAACCCGTTGCCGGGCAGGGATCCGTGCTGCTCGACATCGGGGACGAGATCGGCGCGCTCGTCGTCTCCATGCCGGCGGAGATGGAAGGGGTGGAGGTCGAGATCCGGCCCCTGCATGCCCTTCCGCCGCTCGAGCACGGGCACCATCACGAGGACGGCAACGTGCACCACCCGCACGTCGCTGTCGTCAACCGCCGGTCGCCGGCGGCCGGGTCCCGTCCCTGGTGTTCCCCGACATCGTCGAGGGCCGCTACGGGCTGTACCTGAAGGAGTCCGACGACCGGGTGTTCACGGTCAGGGTCGTCGGCGGCGAGGTCACCGTCACCGAGTGGCCGGCTGACGACCGGGTGGATGGCGTCACCCGTCCTGGGTGGCGCCATCCGGTTCAGTCCTTGATCGGGAACGAGTGGTGCTCGTGCGCCACGACCCAGCGTCCCTGCTCACGGCGAAGACCGATGGTCAGCCGCAGCCGGCGGCCAGGGTCCCGTCGCAGCCCCTCCTGTGTTCCGCAACGAAGCAAGGCGTACGCGTAGGCGACGTCGGCACCGGCCGTGACGTCGAGGGACTCGATCTCGAAACAGGCGACCGTTCGCCTGCCACGTGAAGAAGTCCGGCCAGGTCTCGCGGTAGGCCTCCATGCCACGCACGCCGAGGTCCGGTGGCGGTACGTCGAACATCACGATGTCCTCGGCATGGTCGGCCAGAACCGCCGCCAGGTCGCCTTCGTGCACGGCGTCTCGCCCAGCGCTCGATCAGGCTCCGGATCTGTGCCTCGTCGTTACTCACGACCTTGGTCCTCTCCTTCGGCATGAGCCAAACCGCCTCTCCTTGGGCGCCTCTCCTTGGGTCGACCATCCGGGAGGCGCAACCTCATCGGTCCACTCCCGGAAATCGGTGGGCTTCAGCTTGCCGCAGTTCCCCGCGTTTCGCGGCTGCGGGGTTGCAGTACCTGCCCTGGAAGTACGGCGGGCGACCATCCGTCACGAAGCCTGATCGTGCTGGTTGCGCCATCGCGTGGCACTCGGCCGTTCACGTACTTGGGCCGCTCACGTGCACACCCACGATCGTCGTTGCGGCGATAGCGTTCCGCCTGCCGTCTCAGGATCCTCGAGCTGGTAGGTCACGTCGATGATCCTGCCGCCGGTCGTCGATGACCTCTCGATGGCCAGCCCCTGCCGTCGATCGTCAACGACCTGTTGGGACCCCACCAGAGGCGGGAGAAGCCGAGAAGTCCGGCTTGCCGCGGCGGACGAGGATCCGCTGCCGCTCAGTGGTCCTGGCCTGTCGCGGCCAGCCCCAGCGCCTGCTGGTGGACGAAGGCCGGCAAGGCGGGAGCGGCGACCAGCGGCGCAAGCAGCAGGCCCCGGGACCCGAAGGTGGCAACCAGCTTGGGCTTGGAGAAGCAGCCGGCAAGGAGCGCGGCGCTGCCCTTGGTCAGCGTCTTCGCACACTGGGGCCTCGCCAGGAGAGCGGTGACCGTGTTGACGACGTTCGCGCGGCCGAGGCCGAACGCTGTCAGTCGCAGCACCATCGCACGCACTGTCGCCTGCATCAGGCGCAGTGACTGCCCGGCCGCCGCGGACTCGGCGTTGAGGATGAGACCCCTGACCGGCTCGAGGTCGGCGTCGAAGGTCGCGCTCCCACCCGGGGCCAGGAAGGTGTTGGTGGTACCGAGAGCGCCGGACCAGTGGGTCCACGCCTTCTCCGCCTCAGGGTCCACAAGGACGTCCACCTCGGGGTGCGCGACCTCGACCGGGAGTGAGCCTCCGGTTGGTGACCTTGACGACGCGCTTGTCGTTCTCCAGACCGAAGCACCAGAAGAGCGTCTTGGTCTTCGACGCAGCCACGGTGTAACCACCCTTGCGCGCCGCATCCTCGCCCGCACAGACGGGTTTCCCGAGCTTGCGGTCGATGCGGGAGACCATGCCGGCCTGATGTCTGCCTCGAGGCTCGCGAGCGCTCCGTCCCGGTCAAGGGAGAGGATGCCGAACTCGTCGAGGCGCTTCGTCGCGAACTCCACGTGCCGCTGGTCGCTCGTCAGCACACCGGGCAGGAAGGTCCAGGGCTGGTCGGGAGTCGTCCTGGTCGCCGCCAGCACGGACGTGGCGTGGGCAACGCGTCGTCGAGGCGCATCCGCACGGTCACGGGCTGGTCCAATGGGCCGGCCGGGGACAGCGCGAAGACCGGCGAGACGAAGCTGAGGTTCTCACCGGTCTCGGCACCCGCGGGGTCCGAAACCACGAGCTCGACGTCGGACGGTAGCCCCAACACCTCCACAGGAGGGTCCGTGGGCCAGCGACGGAGCATCTGACACCTTCGGCGGAGCCGCCACCACTCCCTCAGCGCCACAGGCCGTTGCGGCCAGCACGAGGAGCAGCGCCACCAGCGCATGCGTCAGCCCGGCAGGTCGCCGAGGCAGGTGGTTCATCGCGTCCCTGGGGGTGGGAAATCTCTGTTCTGTACACGGTAGCCCGGAAAAGGCATCGCTCGTGGCGGTTCCGGAGCAGCGGTGACCGTGTCGTGTCCTTGCCCGGACGTTGCGCGATGGAGCCTGGCGGCGTACGAGTGCCGGGAACTAGCAGGTGAAGCCGGGGGCGTGGGGGGCGGCCCGGTGAGCAGGTCGTTGAACGCCTCGCGGATCTCGCACCCGCAGGGCACCTGGCGCGCGAACGGGAAGCTTAGGTCGGTGTGCCTGCCCGGGTGGTAGAGCCGGAGCACCAGCCCGAACCGGTCCAGGGCCAGCGGGCGCACGTCGACCGAGTCGTCGAGCGCCTCGGGCGTGGGCCGCCAGCGTGCAGAGGAGGTCGGCGTGGTCGAGCTGCAGGTGCGGCAGCCACTGCGTCTCGTACTCCATCAGCGGGTCGGGCAGGCGCGTCGCGGTAGTCCCCGGCCGGCACCTCCACCGACGCCGGCTCGGCTCCCCCGCCCGGTCGCTTTCCACCCGCCAGGACAGCGAGACGCTGCGTGGGCTGCAGCCGCAGCACCGGTCCGTCGAGCTCGTCGTAGTCCGGGGGTGCGGGCCCGCGAGGTGGCATGCGGACGCCGGCGGGCAACGGCCCTGTGCGGGACGCATCGGCCCGGTGGGGGGGGGGTGCCCGCGGACGCGGTCGTGCTGGGGCACGCTGGCCACGTCGATGGTGGTCACCGTGACGACCTGGGGCGGGCAGTCGGGGGGCCACCCGGAACACGGCACCCGGGGATCCCGTCGGGGCGAGGAACAGCACCGACCCGTCCGAGCCCACCGCGTGCCGGCCCACCTCGTGGGTCATGTTGAGTACGCCGA
>CAWJGP010000008.1:0-620798 GCA_963842535.1 uncultured Actinomycetota bacterium | reverse complement strand
CGGGCGCGCTCTATCTGGGTCTGCTCTCCCTGATCCCGCTGGTCGCCCTCGTGCTGGTCAACGCCAACCAGAACTTCCCGTTCGGTGGCACCTCCCTGCTCATCATGGTCGGCGTCGCGCTCGACACGGTGAAGCAGATCGAGAGCCAGCTCCAGCAGCGCAACTACGAAGGATTCCTGCGTTAAATGCGAATCATCCTGATGGGCCCGCCGGGTGCCGGCAAGGGCACCCAAGCTGCTGTCGTCGCCGACCACTTCGGGGTCCCCGCGATCTCCACCGGTGACATCTTCCGCGCCAACGTCTCCGAGGGCACCGACCTCGGTCGCAAGGCCAAGGAGTACATGGACGCCGGGGAGTACGTTCCCGACGAGGTCACCAACCTGATGGTGCGCAACCGCATCGACGAACCCGACGCCGAGCCGGGCTTCCTGCTCGACGGCTACCCGCGCACCCTGGCTCAGGTCGAGGAGCTCGACGGGATGATCAAGCACACCGGCCACGAGCTCGACGCCGTGGTGGTGCTCACCGTGGACGGTGAGGAGCTGGTCCAGCGGCTGCTGCAGCGCGCCGAGACCGACGGTCGCTCCGACGACACCGAGGACGTGATCCGGCGTCGTCAGGAGCTGTTCATCGAGCAGACCGCGCCGCTGATCGAGGTCTACCGCGATCGCGGCCTGCTGATCGAGGTCGACGGCATGGGCGAGGTCGACGAGGTCACCGAGCGGATCTTCAAGGCCCTCCAGGACGTCAACGAGAGTTAAGTAGTAGTTGCCATGGGCTTCCGTGACCGGGGCGTGGAGATCAAGACGCCCGACCAGATCGTGAAGATGCGGGCGGCCGGCCTGTTGGTCGGCGAGACGCTGGAGCTGCTGCGCTCCTCGGTGCGCGCCGGCGTCACCACCGGCGATCTGGACGCGATCGCGGCGGAGAACATCCGGGCCGGTGGCGGCTCACCCTCCTTCCTCGGCTACGGGCACCCGCCCTTCCCGGCGACGATCTGCGCTTCGGTCAACGACGAGGTGGTGCACGGCATCCCCGGCGACCGCGTGCTCGAGGACGGCGACGTCGTCTCCATCGACTGCGGCGCGATCATCGACGGCTGGCACGGTGACGCCGCCATCACGGTCGCGGTGGGCGAGGTGCAGCCCGACGTGCTCGAGCTGATGCGGGTGACCGAGGGCTCGATGTGGGCCGGGTTCGCCGCTGCCCGCCTCGGTGGCCGGGTCACCGACATCTCGCACGCGGTGGAGAGCTACGTGCGTGCGCAGGCTCACCCGACCGGCGGTGAGTTCGGGATCCTCGAGGACTTCACCGGTCACGGCATCGGCACCGCCATGCACCAGCCACCCAACGTGCCGAACTACGGCCGGCCCGGCCGGGGCCCCAGGCTGGAGCGAGGGCTTGCCCTCGCGGTCGAGCCGATGGTCACCCTGGGCAGCAAGTACACCGAGCTGGCCGAGGACGAGTGGACGGTCATCACCGACGACGGCAGCTGGGCCGCGCACTTCGAGCACAGCTTCACCCTGACCCCGAGCGGCGCCTGGATCCTGACCGCCATCGACGGCGGCAAGGCGAAGCTGGCCGAGCTCGGCGTCCCCTACGGCGGGGACTGAATGATGAAGCCGTTCCTGCTGTTGTCCATCAGGGTCGACCGGGCTGCGGCGGAGAACGAGTACGCCTCCTTCCTGCGCTTCACCGGGCTGGGGGAGTCGGAGCTCCCCCTGGTGAACCTCGCGAAGGAGCAACCTCCCACCATCGACCTCGACGACTGGTCGGGGATCCTGCTCGGCGGGGGTCCCTGGAACGCCAGCGACCCCGAGGAGACCAAGGCGGGGGAGCAGCTGCGGGCCGAGCGGGCGATCTCGGCCCTGCTGGACGACGTCATCGCCCGCGACTTCCCGTTCCTCGGCGCCTGCTACGGCATCGGCACGGTGGGCCTGCACCAGGGTGGGCTGGTCGACCGCAGCTGGCCCGAGCCCGTGGGGCCGCTGTCGGTGACGGTCACCCCCGAGGGGAAGCAGGACCCCGTCTTCGAGGGGGTGCCCACCGACTTCGCGGCGTACGGCGGGCACAAGGAGGCGATGGTGCGCCTGCCTCCGGGATCGGTCCACCTCGCCACGTCCGCCGCCTGCCCGGTGCAGGCGTTCCGGGTGGGGCGCAACGTGTACGCCACCCAGTTCCACCCCGAGCTCGATCTCGAAGGAATCTGCACCCGCATCGACGTCTACAAGAACGCCGGGTACTTCGACCCCAACCTGGCCGAGTCGGTCAAGGAGGCCTCACGTGCAGTTGAGGTCGAGCACCCGATGACCCTGCTCGCGAACTTCGTCCGGCTGCATCAGCGCTGATCCAGGACGAATCGTGAGGAATCGCCGCTCACTTTCGACCCCGCCGTCACGTCGTACGCCGCCCCGGGCCGGATTAACGTTTGAGCGCGCAATCCCCTAGAATGGGTGGTCGGCCCAACGTGGGCCCGTTTTGTGGTGCCTCGCGGCTGCCCGGACAAGCGCTGACTCGCTCGTGTGAGTGTGTCGCGCGCGCCCGGGGATGAGGCTCCCGGACGGCTCACGAGGTCCACTGCCACGACCGCATCGTCGCGTGGTGGCAGGCGGTTCCCGGGCCAAACGGTAGACACCCAGCACCAACGACAGATTGCGGAGGACATGCCGAAGAAGGAAGGCGTGATCGAGATGGAGGGCTCCGTCGTGGAGGCCCTTCCCAATGCCATGTTCCGGGTCGAACTGACCAACGGACACAAGGTGCTCGCCCACATCAGCGGCAAGATGCGTCAGCACTACATCCGGATCCTCCCTGAGGACCGCGTGGTGGTGGAGCTGTCCCCCTACGACCTGACCCGAGGTCGGATCGTCTACCGGTACAAGTAAGCAAGCCAGCCGACTCAATCAGAAAGGGCTGACAGTGAAGGTCAACCCGAGCGTCAAGCCGATCTGTGACAAGTGCAAGGTGATTCGTCGCCACGGCCGCGTCATGGTGATCTGCGAGAACCCGCGTCACAAGCAGCGCCAGGGCTGAGGCCCACGCTGTCGTCCCACAACTGAATACATCCACTACGTGATCGCTGAGGGCGTCAGCCCGAATCACCTCCGGAACGGATGGCCGGAGCTCCCGCTGCGAGGCAGGAGACGCGACACGACCAGACCACCGTGAAGTACCGAAGGGCCGAAGCAGCCCTTGTGAAAGGAAGAGCCATCAATGGCACGCCTCGTTGGTGTTGACCTCCCGCGTGACAAGCGCATCGAGATCGCACTCACCTACATCTACGGCATTGGCCGTACCCGCTCCCAGCAGATCCTCGCCGCAACCGGGGTGGACCCGAACGCACGAGTCCACACGCTCGGTGACGAGGAGCTGGTCAAGCTCCGCGACGCGATCGAAGCCGACTACAAGATCGAGGGTGACCTCCGTCGCGAGGTCCAGGCCGACATCCGCCGCAAGATCGAGATCGGTAGCTACCAGGGCCGCCGGCACCGCCAGGGCCTGCCCGTTCGCGGACAGCGCACCAAGACGAACGCGCGCACCCGCAAGGGTCCCAAGCGCACCGTCGCCGGCAAGAAGAAGGCCAAGTGACCCCCGGTCACGGCCCCGCCCCCACCTACCGAACAGACATCAGGAGTAGCTGAATGCCCCCGAAGAGCCGCAGCGCGGCCGGCACCAAGAAGGTGCGCCGCAAGGAGAAGAAGAACGTCGCTCAGGGCGAAGCCCACATCAAGAGCACGTTCAACAACACGATCGTCACGATCACCGACCCCACTGGTGCGGTGATCTCCTGGGCCTCGGCCGGCACCGTCGGCTTCAAGGGCTCGCGCAAGTCCACCCCGTTCGCCGCCCAGATGGCTGCCGAGGCAGCTGGTCGCCGGGCGATGGACCACGGCATGAAGAAGATCGACGTCTTCGTCAAGGGCCCGGGCTCGGGACGCGAGACCGCGATCCGTTCGCTGGGTGCGATCGGCCTCGAGGTCGGCACCATCCAGGACGTCACGCCCACACCCCACAACGGTTGCCGCCCGCCCAAGCGCCGGCGCGTCTGACCCGAGACTGAAAAGGAGACTTTGAACCATGGCTCGTTACATCGGCCCCATGACCAAGAAGTCGCGCCGTCTCGGTGTCGACCTCGTCGGTGAGGACAAGGCGTTCGAGAAGCGCCCCTACGCTCCCGGCCAGCACGGCCGTACCCGCATCAAGGAGAGCGAGTACCGCAACCAGCTCCAGGAGAAGCAGAAGGCCCGCTTCACCTACGGCGTGATGGAGAAGCAGTTCCACAACTACTACGACGAGGCCAGCCGCCGTCCCGGCAAGACCGGTGACAACCTGCTGCAGCTTCTCGAGTGCCGTCTGGACAACGTCGTCTACCGCGCCGGTTTCGCCCGTACCCGTCGTCACGCCCGCCAGCTGGTCGTGCACGGTCACTTCCGGGTGAACGGCAAGAAGGTCGACATCCCCTCCTACCAGGTCGCCGCGCACGACATCATCGACGTGCGTGAGAAGAGCCTGGAGATGACCCCGTTCATCGTGGCTCGGGAGACCCACGGCGACCGGATCGTGCCGGCCTGGCTCGAGGCGATCCCGTCGCGGATGCGGGTGCTCGTGCACTCACTGCCGTTGCGCGCGCAGATCGAGCTCCCGGTCCAGGAGCAGCTCATCGTCGAGTACTACTCGAAGAAGTAACAACTCAAACCCAACCCTGCGTGAAGTTCGAGCCCGTCAAATAGTGGGTGGGCTCGGGAAGGTAGAAAATAGTGCTCATCGCTCAGCGCCCGACACTGTCGGAAGATGTCGTCGACGAGTTCCGTTCGCGGTTCGTGATCGAACCGTTGGAGCCCGGCTTCGGCTACACGCTCGGCAACTCGCTCCGTCGTACCCTCCTGTCCTCGATTCCTGGTGCCTCTGTCACCAGCATCAAGGTGGACACGGCTCTGCACGAGTTCTCCACCATCGAAGGCGTCAAGGAAGACGTCACCGAGATCATCCTCAACCTCAAGGGCCTCGTCGTCTCCAGCGAGCACGACGAGCCGGTCGCCATGGTGCTCCGCAAGTCGGGTGCTGGCGTCGTGACCGCCGCTGACATCGAGGCGTCCGCGGGCGTCGAGGTGCACAACCCCGACCTGAAGATCGCCACCCTGAACGCCAAGGGCAAGATCGAGATGGAGCTCATCGTCGAGCGCGGTCGTGGCTACGTCAGCTCGGTCCAGAACAAGGGTGCGGACAACGAGATCGGCCGGCTTCCCGTCGACTCGATCTACAGCCCCGTCCTCAAGGTGACCTACAAGGTCGAAGCCACTCGTGTGGAGCAGCGCACGGACTTCGACAAGCTGGTCATCGACGTCGAGACCAAGCCGTCGATCACGCCCCGTGACGCGATCGCGTCGGCCGGCAAGACGCTGGTCGAGCTGTTCGGTCTGGCCCGCGAGCTCAACGTCGAGGCCGAGGGCATCGACATCGGTCCCTCGCCCGTTGACGAGCAGCTGGCCCAGGACCTCGCCCTTCCGGTCGAGGACCTGAACCTGACCGTCCGCTCGTACAACTGCCTCAAGCGTGAGGGCATCCACACAGTGGGTGAGCTCATCTCGCGCTCGGAGCAGGACCTGCTCGACATCCGCAACTTCGGTGCGAAGTCGATCGACGAGGTCAAGGCCAAGCTGGTCGAGATGGGTCTGTCCCTCAAGGACAGCGCGCCCGGCTTCGACCCGGCGACCGCCCTGGCGGCGTACGACGACGACGATGACTCCTTCGTGGAAGACGAGCAGTACTGAACCCCATCTACTCCGGTACCTGACACGGCCGGGGAGAAACGAGAGAAGCAATGCCTACTCCCAAGAAGGGTGCCCGCCTCGGCGGCAGCCCGGCGCACCAGCGGCTGATCCTGTCGAACCTCGCCACGGCGCTGTTCGAGCACGGCCGGATCACCACCACCGAGGCGAAGGCGCGCGTGTTGCGTCCCGTCGCGGAGAAGCTGATCACCAAGGCGAAGAAGGCCCCGCTTGCAAGTGTGCAGAGTCTGCACAACCGTCGTGAGGTCCTGAAGACCATCCACGACAAGTCGGTCGTGCACACCTTGTTCACCGAGATCGGGCCGCAGTTCGCGGAGCGTCCGGGTGGCTACACCCGGATCACCAAGATCGGTCCGCGCAAGGGCGACAACGCCCCGATGGCGGTCATCGAGCTGGTGACCGAGTCCTACGAGCCGTCCGCACCCAAGGCGAAGGCGACCAAGAAGTCCGAGCCCGCTGCCGCTCCGGTGGCTGAGGTCGAGCAGGCAGACGAGGTCGCCCCCGCTGAGGTGGAGGCGACCGACGAGGCCGGCGAGACCCAGGTCGTGGAGACCGAGGCCGCCGACGTCGAGACCGCTGAGGCGCAGTCCGAGGCTGTGTCGGAGGACGTGGCTGAGGCTGCCGAGCCCGAGGCCGAGGAGCCGGCGGCTGAGGAGCCGCAGGACGAGGCACCGAAGGACGACGAGAAGGCCTGAGCCGACCCGTCACCCGCAGCATCCGAGGGCCCGTCACCAGCTGGTGACGGGCCCTCGTGCATGCCCGACGCTCAGGCGAGGAACGAACGGATCACGGTGGCCTCGGCGCGCAGACGGTCCGCTCGGGCCGACTGTCCGGCCGCCTCGTAGCCCCGGGCGGCGTCCTCACGCTCGACTGCCTCGGTCAGCACCAGGTCGGCCGTCTCGCGGCCTGCCAGGGACCGGCGTACGGCCTCCGAGGAACCCACCCCGACCGACGAGCCGGCGACGTCCTGCGAGCCTGCACCGGTGACCGTCGTACCGACTCCGACCGCCTCAGCGTTGGCCAGCGCCCCGAGAGTGGAGCGCAGTGCGGAGACCGCCACCTGGTCCCGTGCCTTCATCGCTCGGGTCAGGGCAGCTGACATCCGCTCGCGAATGGCGAGCGGCTCGTGGGCGGTCTGGTTCATGTGGCGAGGCTAGGCCCGATGCACGCAGGGCGCAGCCGGTTTTCCGCGGGTCAGGTTGCGACTGACGAGTCGGCCAGGTGCGCATGGACGAGAGGTACGACGCTCGCCCCCTCTCCCGACGCAGCGGCCACCCGCTTCATCGAGCCGGCCCGAATGTCGCCAGCAGCGAACAGCCCGGAGGCGACGGTCGCCAGGTTGGCCGGAGGCAGCCCGTCGGACCACAGGTGCTTGGGAACGTCGCGACCGGTGAGCACGAAGCCGTGCTCGTCGAGGCAGATCTCCGGCGGCAGCCAGTCGCACTTCGGCTCGGCACCGAGCAGCAGGAACAGTCCGCCGGTCTCGTGCCGGGTGACCTCGTCGGTGTTCAGGTCGCGGATGTCTATCCACTCGAGACGTCCGGCTCCGCCGCCGTCGACCACCTCGGCGCACTCCCGGATCCGGATCTGGGGCACGTACTTCATCTCCCGGATCAGGTAGTCCGACATCGTGGCCGAGATGTCGGGTCGTCGTACGAGCAACGTGACGGACCGCGCGTACCTCGCCAGGTGCAGCGCGGCCTGCCCGGCGGAGTTGCCGCCACCCACGACGAAGACGTCGCGGTCCTCCATCTCCGGTGCGGCACTCACGGCAGCGCCGTAGTGCACGCCCAGGCCGACCAGCTCCTCCACGGCGTCGACGCCGAGACGGCGGTAGGCGACGCCGGTCGCGATCACCACGGCCCGGGCACGGACCTCGCCCCCGCCGGTCAGCACGCGGTGTGGCTCGCCGTCAGTGCCGGCCACGAGCGACTCCACGGGCCAGCCGGTGAAGAAGCGGGTGCCGAACCTGATCGCCTGGTTGCGGGCGCGCTGGGCGAGCCGCATGCCGGAGATTCCCCGCGGGAAGCCCAGGTAGTTGCGGATCATCGAGCTGGTGCCTGCCTGCCCGCCGATGGCGTCGGACTCGAGCACGACGGTGCTCAGGCCCTCGGACGACCCGTAGACCGCCGCGGCGAGCCCGGCCGGGCCGGCGCCGACCACGACCAGGTCGACCACCTTGTCGACATCGATGTCGTCCGGGGCGCCGTAGATCGTCACCGCGAGGTCGCGCACGGAACGCGGTTGGGCGGTGATGTCGCCGAGCGCGGCAACGACCGGAAAGGCACTGCTGTCGCCGTGCCGGGCGAGCACCTCGCGACCGGTGTCCGAGTCCGGTGCGACCACCTCGGCCGGCATCCCCATCTGGTAGGCGAAGTCGCGCAGCGCCACGGTGAGGGCGTCGAGCCGCGGGGAGACGATCTGCACCGTGGCCACGACCGGCGCCGTGGAGCCCCAGTCGGAGAGGAGCTCGGTCACCGCTGTGTGGAACTCCTCGTCGCGCACGCCGCGTGGCATCAGCAGGAAGGCGTCGTACTTGCCGGTCGCGAGCCCCGGGCGCAGCTCGTCGGCCCGCGCTCGGAACTGGCTGACGTGGGCGGCGACGATCCGCTTCGCCGTGGGTACGACGGTCCGCCAGGCGTGGAGCGCCCGTAGCACGTGGTCGTCCGGCACCTCGGTCTCGGACACGAGCAATGCGACTCTGTCCTCGGACGACAGTGCCTGCAGCAGGTCCAGCGTCTCGGCGGAGCTGGAGGTGGTGCGCACGTCGTACTCACCGACGTACCTCGCGAACTGCGTCTCCAGGACATCGGGATGGTCCGGAGCGCACAGCACGATCAGCGGGTTGCCAGTGGCGACGGGCGAGGGCTCGGCGGTCATGGGGTCCATGATCCGGTACGCACCCAGCGGGTGTCAGTCCCGCGGCCCTCGTTCGCCCTGGTGCACGTCCAGTCGGAGCAGCCGGCTGCAGAGGTCCACGGCCGGACCGAGCAGGAAGATCACGGCCAGGGTCCCCGGCCCGATCGTCGCGCCCAGCAGCCAGCCGACCAGCGCGCCACCTCCCTGGACGACGCTGTAGCTCCACTTGAACGGCACCGGCGGGTCCCAGGCGAGGGCGGCACCCTCGGCCGGCCCGGCACCTAGATGAGTGCCGAGGTACGCCGCGATGCCGATCGCGAGCACCGGGAACGCCGCCGCGAGCAGCAGCGCCTGACCGAGCACGGTGCCGGGGGTGTCCAGCACCGGGAGCAGCCACGAGACGGTGAACCCCACGACGACGATCTGGACCAGCGTGCCGAGACCGGGCCACAGCCGCCGGGTGGCCGCCAGGACCAGGAACGCCAGGCTGATCGCCATGTTGGACGCCAGGAACGGGATGTCCGCACCGATCGAGACGCCGTTGACCAGGGTCGAGTAGCCGTCGGAACCGAGATCCGCCGTGAGCAGCATCGCCACCCCGATGCCGAGGACGACGCACCCGGCGACGAGCAGAGCGAGACGCTGGGGGGACGGTCGAGGCACGCGGGCAGCATCCCAGACGGCCGACACGGACCCCAGTGACGGGGCGGTAGGTTGTCGCGGTGCGGCTGCGCCTCGACCTCTCCTACGACGGCCACGGCTTCCACGGTTGGGCCCGGCAGCCCGGCCTCCGGACCGTGCAGGCCGACGTCGAGCACGCACTCGACACGGTGCTGCGCACGAGCGGCTCGTCGCTGACCGTCGCCGGGCGCACCGACACGGGCGTCCACGCACGTGGACAGGTCGCCCACGTCGACGTCGCCGCCGAAGGGATTGGCGTCGACACCGGACGCAGGCACGAGCCGGCGCTGGATGCCCTGCGCCGTCGGCTCAACGGGGTGCTCGACACCGACGTCCGGATCCGGAAGGTCACCGAGGCGCCGGAGGGCTTCGACGCGCGGTTCTCCGCGGTCTGGCGGCGCTACGCCTACCGGATCGCGGACCGGCCCGAAGTGGTGGATCCGCTGCGCAGGGGGCAGGTGCTCACGTGGTCGCGTGAGCTCGACCTCGAGGCGATGAACGCCGCGTCGCGCGGACTGCTCGGGGAGCACGACTTCGCGGCCTTCTGCCGGCAGCGGGAGGGCGCCACCACGATCCGCTCGCTGCTGGACCTGCACTGGGAGCGGGACTCGGCGGGCGTCGCGGTCGGGACGGTGCGTGCCGACGCGTTCTGCCACAACATGGTGCGCGCGCTCGTGGGCTGCCTGATCGCGGTGGGAGAGGGACGCCGGGAGAGTGGTTGGGCGGCGGGCGTGCTCGCCGGGCGGCAGCGCGACCCGGCGGTGCGGGTCGTTCGTCCGCACGGCCTGACCCTGGAGGAGGTGCGCTACCCGGCGGACGCCGAGCTGGCTGCCCGGGCCCGCACCTCACGGACGACGAGAACACTCAGTGCTCTCGCTGGTCCGCCGACGGACCCGGTTGCCGGGTGACCCGGACCAGCCGGCTCGCCTCGACCTCGTAGCGGCTCGCCCGCCCGCCACCGGCGGCGAAGAAGCGCCGCCGAAGGGCGCCCTCGACCCGCACTCCGTCGTCAGGCGCCAGACCCGATGCGGTGCGCTGGGTCCGCTTCGTCCAGCAGGCCACGTCGATGACGTCCACGGCGCGCTTCGTGACCCCTTTCTGTGGTGGCCGGTCGACGACCACCCGCAGCGTCACCAGCTGGTCGCCGCTGGGCAGGTCGCGTCGTTCGGGAGCGGCACTGACCCTGCCGACCAGGGTGACCTCGTTGCAGCTCGCGGTCTGGACTGTGGGCTCTGTCATGCGCCCATGACAGCGCGTCCGGAAGCCCCGGCACAGCGACGGATCCGCGCCTGTGGATAGGTTGGCGACGCCGGGTGCATGTGGATGCGGGACGGTCGAGGGGAGCAGCCGTGGACGAGCACTACTTCACCGCTGACCCGGCCTCGCCGTTCAAGCGGGTCCCAGTCCGCACCAACGTCTGGGGCCACTGGCTCGAGCTCACCACCGGGTCGGGGGTCTTCGCGCAAGGACGCCTGGACACCGGGACCGGCGTGCTGCTGCGCGAGCAGGCACCCCCGGTCGACGCCCGCGAGGTCCTCGACCTCGGCTGCGGCTACGGGGTGATCGGCCTGGCGGTCGCCGTAGCCGTCCCCGAGGCCAGGGTCACCGCCGTCGACGTGAACGAGCGGGCGCTGCTGCTCGCTCGGGAGAACGCCGAGCGGCTCGGGGTCGGCGACCGGTTCCGTGCAGTCCTGCCCGGTGAGGTGGACCCCGAGGCGACGTACGACGAGATCTGGTCGAACCCGCCGATCAGGGTCGGCAAGGACGCCCTCCACGACCTGCTGCTGCAGTGGCTGCCGCGGCTGCGGCCCGGGGGACGCGCCGTGATGGTCGTCGGCAAGAACCTCGGATCCGACTCGTTGGCGAGGTGGCTGGCCGAGCAGGGTTACCCGACCGAGAAGCAGGCCAGCGCCAAGGGTTTCCGGGTCCTGGAGTCGCGTCGAGCCTGACCGCACGCATCTCCGGGGGTGGGGACCTCGCATTTTCGGACCTTTGGGTCTCGAAGTTGCCCCGCGTCGATCCGGACGCCATGATCAGAACGCGGCGGGGGCTCCGGAGCATCAGCCTCACGGGCGAAAGGGCACCAGATGGCCACTGTCACTGCACGCGAGGCTGAGCAGGTCGCGTCGGCAAACGCCTCCGGCCGCCAGCCGGTCGTCTTCATCCACGGGCTGTGGCTGCTGCACAGCAGCTGGGACGCGTGGCGCGATCTTTTCGCGGAGAACGGCTACGCCTCGGTCGCGGTCGACTGGCCCGACGACCCTGCGTCGTACGCCGACGCGCACGCCCACCCCGAGGTGTTCGCGAAGAAGTCGGTCGGCCAGGTGGCGGACCACGTCGCCGAGGTGATCCAGGGCCTGACACGCAAGCCGATCGTGATCGGCCACTCCTTCGGGGGACTGCTTGCCCAGATCATTGCCGGCCGCGGGCTCGCCCTCGTCTCGGTGGCGATCGACCCCGCACCGAGCCGGGGCGTGCTTCCGTTGCCGTTCTCGGCACTGAAGGCGTCGTTCCCGGTGCTGGGCAACCCGGCCAACTACGGCAAGGCGGTGACGCTGACCTTCGAGGAGTTCCGCTACGGCTTCGCGAACGCGGTGAGCGAGGACGAGGCGCACCAGCTCTACGAGACCTTCCACGTCCCGGCGCCCGGACGGCCGCTGTTCCAGGCGGCCACCGCCAACCTCGACTTCACGACCGAGGCCAAGGCCGACAAGCGGAACCCGGACCGCGGGGCGATGCTGATCATCTCCGGAGGCATGGACAACATCGTCCCCTGGAAGCTGGCCAACGCCGCGTACAAGAGACAGCGGAAGAACCCCAACCCGACGGAGATCAAGGAGATCCCTGGCGTCGGCCACTCGCTGGTGATCGACAGCGGCTGGGAGTCGGTCGCGCGGGCGTCGCTGGACTTCCTGCAGAGGCACGGCGCCACTGCCTGAGCGCCAAACCATTGGCGGTCAGGGCGCGGCGTCCCGGAGAATGCGGACATGGGTCATGTGGAGGTCGCCGGGGTGCGCTACGAGCTCCCCGACGGGCGGGTGCTCCTCGACGACGTGTCCTTCCGGGTCGGTGAGGGGGCCAAGGTCGCGCTGGTCGGAGCCAACGGCGCCGGCAAGACCACCCTGCTGCGCATCATCACTGGCGACCTCGTGCCGCACTCGGGTGCGGTGACCCGCTCCGGCGGACTTGGCGTGATGCGCCAGATGGTCGCGCTGGGACTGCCGCAGACCAGGCCAAACGTCGCCGACCTGCTCCTCTCGGTCTCGCCTCCGCGAGTGCGCGCGGCGGCTGCCGAGGTGGACCGGCTCGAGCTCAAGCTGATGGACGTCGACGACGAGCCCACCCAGATGGCCTACGCGACGGCGCTGGCGGAGTTCGCCGATGCCGGCGGCTACGAGATCGAGGTGGTGTGGGACACCTGCTGCACGTCAGCGCTCGGGGTGCCGTTCGCCAAGGCGAAGTACCGCGACCTCGACACCCTCAGTGGAGGAGAGCAGAAGCGGCTGGTGCTGGAGTACCTCCTCGCGGGACCGGACCAGGTGCTCCTGCTCGACGAGCCGGACAACTTCCTCGACGTACCCGGCAAGATCTGGCTCGAGGGCCGGATCCGGGAGTCCGTGAAGACGATCCTGTTCATCAGCCACGACCGGAAGCTGCTCGACAACACCGCGACCCGGGTGGTCACTGTCGAGCTGGGTGCGGCGGGGAACACGGTGTGGACGCATCCCGGCGGGTTCTCGTCGTACCACGAGGCGCGGCGCGACCGGTTCACCCGCTTCGAGGAGCTGCGCCGCCGCTGGGACGAGGAGCACGCGAAGCTCAAGGCGCTGGTGCTGCGCTACAAGATCAAGGCGGAGTTCAACGACGGGATGGCCTCGCAGTACAAGGCCGCCCAGACCCGGCTGCGCAAGTTCGTGGAAGCCGGGCCGCCGGTCGCCCAGCCGCGCGAGCAGCAGGTGACGATGCGACTGAAGGGCGGCCGCACCGGCAAGCGTGCGGTGGTCTGCGAGGACCTGGAGCTGACCGGCCTGATGAAGCCGTTCGACCTCGAGGTCTGGTACGGCGAGCGGGTCGCCGTACTCGGCTCCAACGGCTCCGGGAAGTCACACTTCCTGCGGCTGCTGGCGGCCGGCGGCAGCGACCCCGACATCGAGCACCGGCCGGTGGGGGACACCCCGGTCGTGCCGGTGCCACACACGGGACGGGCCAAGCTCGGCGCCCGCGTGCGGCCGGGGTGGTTCGTGCAGACCCACGCCCACCCCGAGCTCGTCGGACGGACGCTGCTGGAGATCCTGCACCGTGGCGACGAGCATCGGGACGGGATGCCGCGCGAACCGGCCTCCCGGGCACTGGACCGCTACGAGCTCGCGCACGCGGCGGACCAGAGCTTCGAGTCCCTCTCCGGCGGGCAGCAGGCCCGCTTCCAGATCCTGCTGCTGGAGCTGTCCGGGGCGACGTTGCTGCTGCTCGACGAACCCACTGACAACCTCGACGTCGAGTCGGCCGAGGCGCTCGAGGAGGGACTCGAGAAGTTCGAGGGCACCGTGCTCGCCGTCACCCACGACCGCTGGTTCGCCCGCGACTTCGACCGCTACCTGGTCTACGGCGCGGACGGCTCGGTCTATGAGTCGGACGGCCCGGTGTGGGACGAGGGCCGCGTCCGGCGCGCCCGTTGAAATTCGCCGACCGGTCACTCGATGCGCGCCAAATCCCGCCGACCGGTCAATTCTTGCACGCTGGAAGTCGCTGACCGGTCAATTGGTGCTCGCCGTGGAGCCTCGACCGGTCAATCCTCGATCGCTCTCGCAGCGTCGTACGTGCAGGGAGTGACCGGTCGGCGTGCTGCGGCGTACGGCGAGTGACCGGTCGGCGTCCTAGGACGGACATCGAGTGACCGGTCGGCGTGCTAGGGCGGACATCGAGTGACCGGTCGGCGTGCCAGGGCGGACATCGAGTGACCGGTCGGCGGTTCTAGGGTGACGGGCGTGGTGCGACCTTCCCCCTCCAGCTCGGTATCGAGCGTTCCGGCGCCGCTGCTGGTGCTGGGTGGGGTGGTGTCGGTCCAGTTCGGGGCGGCCCTGGCGGCGACGCTGGTTCCGGAGGTCGGGGTCGGGGGATCGGTGCTGCTCCGCGTCGGGATCGCGGCCATCATCCTGTTCGCGGTCGCTCGGCCGAGGTTGCGCGGGCACGACCGCAAGGCCTGGGCGACCGTGGCGGCATTCGGGGTGGCTCTCGGGCTGATGAACTGGAGCTTCTACGGCTCGCTCGCTCACCTGCCTCTGGGGGTCGCGGTCACCGTCGAGTTCCTCGGTCCGCTCGTGCTCACCACGCTGCTCTCGCGGCGGCTGCTCGACCTCGTGGCGGTGCTGGCGGCGGGCGGCGGGGTGCTGCTCATCTCCGAGGCGTTCACGGTGCCGCTCGACGAACTGAGCCTGGTCGGGCTCGGGCTGGCCGCCACCGCGGGGGTGTGCTGGGCGGCGTACATCCTGCTCAGCAGCCGCACCGGCGCCGCCTTCGACGGTCTGGACGGGCTGGCGATCGCGCTGGTCGTCAGCACTGTCGTCGTGCTCCCCGCCGGAGTGCTGAGCATCGACACCTGGACGACCGAGCACCTGCTCAAGGGTCTCGGTCTGGCCGTGCTGTCCTCGCTACTGCCGTACTCGCTGGAGCTGCTCGCCCTGCGCCGCCTGTCGGCATCGGTGTTCGGGATCCTGCTCGCCCTGGAGCCGGCCGTGGCGGCGCTGGCCGGGCTCGTCGTACTGGACCAGGTGCTCGGAGCGGGCCAGATCGTCGGTCTCGTGCTGGTCGTCCTTGCCAGCGCGATCGTGATGGGCGTCAAGCGGCCCGAGGAACCTGGTCGCATCGAGGCCGCCTAGCTGGGTGGGCGCGCGATTGCCCGGCCCTGTGACCTGTGCCACGCTCTGCTCACCGACGAGAGGGGCAGCATGACCGAGTACGCCGCGGAGCTCGCCGAGCCGCAGTTCCTGGACGACCGGCTCTCCTACTGGGCCGAGAACACCCCCGACGGCGAGGCCTTCACCTACCTGGGTCGCACGTGGACCTGGGCCGAGTGGGACGAGCGCGTACGACGCCTCGCGGGAGCTCTCCAGGGACTGGGGATCGGGCGCGGGGACGTGGTGTCCTTCCTCGACAAGAACCACCCTGCCTGTGTCGAGCTGTCCCTCGCGGCGGCGAGCCTCGGCGCGGCCAACGCGATCATCAACTTCCGGCTGGCCGGCGACGAGGTCGACTACGCCGTCAACGACGCCGGCGCGAAGGTGCTGCTGGTCGGCTCGGAGCTGATGCCGCTCATCGACAAGATCCGCGACCGGCTGACCACGGTCGAGCGGATCATCGAGGTGACCCCTGAGGGTGGCGCGGGCGACGAGTACGAGTCGCTGCTCGCCGCGGCCGAGCCGGTCGGGCGATCCGCTCAGGTCGAGCCCGGCGACGTGTGCCTGGTGATGTACTCCTCGGGCACGACCGGCCGTCCCAAGGGCGTCGCGCTGACGCAGAGCAACATGCTCGCGCACACCCTGAATGCCCACGAGGGTTGGGGATTCGACGACGGCGACAAGAACATGGTCTCGATGCCGCTGTTCCACGTCGGCGGCTCGTCGTACGTCCTGTTCGGCATCCACGACGGTGTCCCGAGCGTGATGACCCGAGACCCCGACGGCGCATCGCTGGCTGGCGCGATCATGCAAGGCGCGAACCGCACCTTCCTGGTGCCCGCGGTGCTGGCCCAGGTGCTGCAGTCCGGCGACGACGCGATCAAGCTGTTCGGCAACCTCAAGACCTACTGCTACGGCGCCTCGCCGATGCCACTGCCGCTTCTGCGCGCGGCGCTGGAGGCGTGGCCCGACACGGAGTTCATCCAGGTCTACGGGCTGACCGAGCTCTGTGGCGTGATCACCCACCTGATGCCCGAGGCACACCGCGATCCCGAGCATCCCGAGCGGCTGGTCAGCGCCGGTCAGTGCATCCCCGGAGCCGAGGTCAAGGTGGTCGATCCGGAGTCGCTGGAGGAGATGCCGACCGGCGAGCACGGAGAGCTCTGGTTCCGTACGCCGCAGCTGATGAAGGGCTACCTGAACCGGCCCGAGGACACCGCCGAGGTGATCACCGAGGACGGCTGGTTCCGCACCGGCGACATGGGCAAGGTGGACGCCGAGGGCTTCGTGTACGTCGAGGACCGGCTCAAGGACATGATCATCAGTGGTGGCGAGAACATCTACAGCCCGGAGATCGAGCGCGTCCTGGCGGAGCACCCGTCGGTGATGGAGGTCGCGGTCATCGGCGTACCGGACGAGCGGTGGGGGGAGTCGGTCAAGGCCGTGGTCTCGCTCAAGCCCGACACCGAGGCGACCGAGGACGAGCTGATCTCGTGGTGCCGCGAGCAGCTGGCGAGCTTCAAGTGCCCGAAGTCGGTGGACATCCTGGACGCGCTACCGCGAAACCCGACCGGCAAGATCCTCAAGCGCGACCTCCGCAAGCCGTACTGGGAGGGACGCGACCGGTCCACGATCTGAGTGCATCGGGCCTGACGTACGCTCCTGCTGTCGCGCACCGCCGTTCGAGGAGGCCAATGAGCACGGCCCGATATCCGAGCCGCTACTGCCCGGTCTGCAGCGCGTTCACCGACGGACCGTTCCGTCGCGGGCCAGGCGGTCGGCCCGATGCCTCCTGCCCCACCTGCGGCAGCCTGGAACGACAGCGCTTCCTCGCCGTGCTGCTCAGCTGTCTCGAGCCGACGATGGGACCGATCGGCGTCCTGCTGGACATCGCTCCATCGACCCAGGTCACCGGAATGCTGGCCAAGCTCGAGCCGAAGGTGCATGTGCGCACTGACCTCGGTGCGGACCCACGTGACGTCGACCTGTTCTCGAGCCTCACGATGCTGCCGCTGCGTGACGACTCCGTCGACTTCCTGATCTGCTACCACGTCCTCGAGCACATCCCGGAGGACCGCGAAGCCATGCGCGAGCTGGCCCGAGTGCTGGCTCCTGGCGGCATCGGCCTGGTCCAGGTTCCGTGGCGCCCCGAGCTCGAGACGGACGAAGACCCTTCCGCATCCGAGGAGGAGCGACTGCGCCGGTTCGGGCAGGCCGACCACGTTCGCTGGTACGGCAAGGACTTCGAGCCGCGCCTCATCGAGTCCGGTCTCGGACTTCGTCGGGTGACGCCAGGGGCGCTCCTGGGGGCGGCCGCCTGCGAGTTCTTGAGGCTCGCTCCTGAGGAGACTGTCTGGCTCATCTCCTCCGAGGACGATCCGGCGCTGTGGCACGGCCGGGTCGACGAGACGAACGCTCTGGCCGCCATGCTCGACGGCATGCTGTCGCGACTGAGCACTGAGCGGACGCAACGTGATCGTGCTCGTGCCCGCGTGAAGAGGTTGCGAGAGCGGATCGCCCGCCAGGACGAGAAGACTGCCCATCCCCGGGGTGTCCAGGCACGCCAGCTGCCGAGGCGGCTGGCGCGCAAGACGCGGCGAGTGGTTGGCCGACTGAGGAACGCGAGAAGGAACGGCTGATCAGGAACACGACGCAACGCACCGCCGCGCTGCTCTTGGTACGTTCGATTCCGCCCCGCCACAGAGGATGCAGATGAGCAAGCTGACGCCTGACGACGACTTCCGGTCCGCCGACCCAGGCAGCGACGCCCGGATTCAGCGTGAGCGTCAGGAGCTCGAGGACGAGCGCGCTGCGTGGGCACTGGAACGTGAGGGGCTGAACCGCGAGCTCGTGGACCTGCGTGCCCGGCTGGAGCGCGTCTCGTCCCTCCTTCGCGACGAGCGGGCCGCTATCGACGCGGAGCTGGACCTCGGTGCCGCCGAGCTCGACCGGCGCGACAAGGAGATCGCCAGTCTCCAGCACCGACGCGACCAGCTGATCCGGCAACGCAACAAGGCGCGGAGACTGCTGGACGAGTCGCTCTACGAGGAGTCCCGGGGGGTGCGGTTTGCGGCCAGAGTCGTGCGTCGCGTACGGGGGCTTCGAGGGTCGCGTGACTGACGCTCCCACGGTCGGTCGCATGATGGCTGGCGTTGACCTGCCGCGCGAGCCGCAGGAGGACCTCGGTCGTCGTACCTCCTACGAAGACCTGTGCCAGGGCAAGCATCTCGACGGCCAGCGTGGACGAGTGGTGATGTGCGTCTACACGACCGACCTCGACGAAGGTCGCGGGGATCTCTACGTCGCGGCGGGGCTCGGGCTGGCCCTGGTCGAGCGGGGCTACGGGGTGCACCTGGTGCCGCGCCAGCGGTGGCACGAGATCGAGCATGCGGACGTCTTCGTGGCCATGCTGCCCGACGTGGATCCTTCTTTCGCGCCGGCGGACGCGTGGAAGGTCGCCTGGGTGCGGAACGAGACTGAACGCTGGACCCGGAGCAGCCATCTCATGGCGTTCGACCAGGTCATCGCCTCGTCGCAGCTGGCTCTCACCCGGTTGGCGAGCGCCACACCGCGCGCGCTCGGGGTGGTGCCCATCGGAGTCGACACCGAGCTGTTCCGGCCGGCGCCCACGGGTGCCCCTCGTTCTCGCACCGCTGTCACGACCGCCAACTTCTGGCTCGCTCCCCGAGAGGTGCACCATGCGCTGATGCAGCTCCCGGACGACGCCGACGTGGCGATGTACGGCCATGCGGGCAAGGCCCCAGAGAAGCTCCTGCGCTGGCACCGCAGCGCCGTTCCCTACTTCGCCATCCCGGAGATCTACCGTCGCTCGGCCATCGTGATCGACGACCTGAACAGCTCGACCGTCGGTTTCGGCACGTTGAACAGCAGATTCTTCGAGAGTGCCGCTTGCGGGAGTCTGCCCCTGATGAACGGGCTCCTGGGTGTCGAGGAGCTGGGGCTACCCGGAGTGCCCAGGTACACGGACCCGGACTCGCTGGCCGAGCGTCTCGATGAGCTCCGCCGGGATCCCGATGGCGTGGCCGCACAGGCAACGCAGCTGCAGCAGATGGTGCGGACCGAGCATTCCTGGCAGCGTCGGGCGGACCAGTTCGTCGACGCGCTGGACCAGGGACGACGCTCCCAGACGGGCCCTGCGCCCTCCAAGGCGCTGCACGTCTTCCCGGACTACAGCGCCGCCAACCCCTACCAGAAGATGCTCAATGCCCGGCTCGGAGACGTCGATGCCTATGCCGTGCCGGTGAGGCAGCTGCTGCCGCACCTGACGACGCGCACCCAGCGGCCGGGTGACCCAGGTGTTCTCAACCTGCACTGGACAAGTCCGATCCTTCAACCGGCCGACGGCCCGTTTCGGGCCAGGCTGAGACTGACCCAGTACACCCGGCTCCTCGACGCGTTCATCGCACGCGGTGGTCGACTGGTGTGGACGGTTCACAACGTGCTGCCGCACGACGTCCGCTATCGACGGTCCGAGATCGAGCTGGCCAGGGTGCTCGCGGATCGTGCCGACGTCATCCATGTCCTCTCGGAGGCCACCCTGGACGAGGTTCGGGACGTCTACGACCTCGATCCGGCGAAAGTCGTCGTGGTCGAGCACTCAAGCTACGTAGGGCAGTACCCGCAGACGATCACCCGCGCGGATGCGCGAGCCCGGCTGGGTGTCTCCCCGGATGACAAGGTCATGGTCGCTCTCGGAGGGATCCGCCCCTACAAGGGGCTCGAGGCCCTGATCGACGTGCTCGACGAACTGGTGCTCGACGACCCCACGGTGCGGCTGCTCATCGCCGGCCAGGCCAGCAAGGACCCAGCCGTGGAGCAGCTTCGTGAGCGATGCGAGACGCACCCGCGAGTGACAGCGTCGTTCAAGCACGTGCTGGACGACGAGGTCCAGGTCTGGATGACGGCCGCGGACCTCGCGGTGCTGGCCCACCGTCAGGTGCTCAACTCCGGTGCCTTCATGCTCGCCCAGACCTTCGGGCTGCCCGTCGTCGCACCACGTGCCGGGTCACTGCGGGCCTGGGGTGAGCACCCGCACGTCAGGCTGTACGACCCAGCAGACCCAGCAGACCTCCTGTCCACCGTGCGTGCAGCTCTGGATGACTTCGTCCGCGACGTCGGACGCGCGCAGGTCGTTCGGCAGGAGTCACTCGCGGCGGCAGAGGCCCGCACGCCCGATGCCATGGGATCTGCCTTCGCGACCGCTGTCGCACCTCTCCTGCATCCACGATGAGAACAGGCGTCGTGACGGCCTTGGCGGCCCTGCCTCAGGGACGACCCAAGGACCTGACGGTCCAGCCGGCGAGGCGCCACGCCTGGACGTCGAGCACGTTGCGGCCGTCGATCAGCTGAGCGTCGTTGACCCACGCGTGTGCGGCCACGGGATCGATCTCGCGGTAGACGGGCCACTCGGTCAGGTGCAGCACCACATCGGCACCCCGCAGTGTCTCCTCGATCCCATCGGCATAGCCCAGCTCAGGGAACCGTGCCTTCGCGGTGGGGATGGCCTTCGGGTCGTGGACCACGACGTCGTGACCCACGGCGCGGAGCGCGTCCGCAATCGAGAGGGCCGGAGAGTCGCGGACGTCGTCGCTGTTCGGCTTGAACGCGGCACCGAGGACGGCGACCCGCCCGCGGGGCTTGGCTGCCAGCACCTCCTGGGCAAGTTCCACGACGTGGGTACGGCGCCGCTGGTTGATCGCGTCGATGTCGCGCAGGAACGCGGTGGCGTCCTCCACACCCAGCTCCGCGGCGCTGTGCTGGAAGGCCCGGATGTCCTTGGGCAGGCAGCCGCCACCGAAGCCGATGCCGGCGTTGAGGAACTTGCGGCCGATGCGTGCGTCGTGACCCAGTGCGTCCGCAAGCTGCAGCACGTCGGCCCCCGTGACCTCGCAGATCTCGGCCATGGCGTTGATGAAGGAGATCTTGGTGGCGAGGAAGGCGTTGGCTGCCACCTTGACCAGCTCGGCGGTGGGCAGGTTCGTGATGATCTGGGGGGTCCCGGCTGCGATCGCGTCGGCGTACACCTTGCGGAGGATCTCTACGGACTCGTCGTCGGCCGCGCCGAACACGAGCCGATCGGGGCGCAGCGTGTCCTCGATCGCGTAGCCCTCGCGGAGGAACTCCGGGTTCCAGGCCAGCTTCGCGCCTTCAGCGGCGGGTGCGAGCTGGGTCAGTCGTCGGGAGAGACCTCCGGCGGTTCCCACCGGCACGGTGGACTTGCCGACGACCAGGCATGGCCGGGTCAGGAGCGGGGCGAGCTCCTCCGTCGCCGACTCGACGAACGACAGGTCGGCGCCGATGCTGCCCGCTGACTGGGGCGTGCCCACGCAGAGGAAATGCACGTCGGCGAACTCCGCTGCCTCTCGCATGTCCGACGTGAAGCGCAGTCGACCGGAGGTGACGTGCTTGTTCAGCAGCTCGGGGAGCCCGGGTTCGAAGAAGAGCGGCGTACCGGCGCGCAGTGCGGTCAGCTTCGCAGGATCGACCTCGATCCCCACGACGTCGTGGCCGAGCTCAGCCATGCTCGCGGCGTGGGTTGCACCGAGGTAGCCGCACCCGATCACGCTGATCTGCATCCCGCGGAGTTTACGTTGCCCGGAGGGGGCCGGACACGTGCCACGCGACGACAGCCGGGGCGGGGAACCTCTGACCACGCCAGGCACCGTCTAGGGTTCGAGACCAAGGTCGAACCCTCGGCGCTGGAGGACACGGTGATGGCTACGCCTTCTTCGAGGCTGTCGCGGGCGCTCACCTCACGTCTGTCGAGACTGCGGCGACAGGCCCCCGATCCTGTCGAACCCGAGCAGCGCCGGGATGACCCGGTGGTCGAGCTCCTCTTCGGCTCCACCCTCTTCGACCACGACTGGTACTCGCTCTGCCTGGGCAGGAGCCTGCGTCGGCGTGCGGCCGCCAGGCACTACCTGGCTTCGGGGCGTGCGCAGGGTCTGACGCCACATCCGCTGTTCTCGCCGGAGCTGGTGGCGCGGCAGCTGGGTCCCTCCAACGCAGCGGAAGACCCCTTCGTCGTCTATCTCACGAAGAGTCGCTTCGAGCTCGAGGTCCATCCGCTCCTCGACGTCGCCGCCTACCTCGACCAGAACCCTGATGCGGGAGGGCACCCGGCCGGCCCGCTGGGTCACTACGCAGAGCGCGGCGCCGCCCAGGGCGTGCGCGTCAACGGCTGGTACCGACCAGATCCCGAGGCGGAGCCTCGCGGAATCGTCGACTGGCTGTACGCCGAAGCCGGCCAGTGGTCCACGCGGAGACTGGCAGCGCTCCCGACCTGGGGCCGGGGAAAGGCCCGGTCGGTGGCGGACGCAGGACTGGGTCCCGTTGACGACCCGCGCGTCGGGACCACGACGGTGGTCCTGGTCGCCGAGCGAGATGCGGACGAGGTCCGTCGCTCGGTGGACAGCCTGCTGGCCCAGACGACGACCGACTGGCAGCTCCTCGTGCTCCAGGTCTCGGGTGGCGTCGACCCGTGGACGTGTGCGCCGGCCGAGGACAACCGAGTTCAGCTCATCGACGGATCGCACGCCACCGTCTGGGCGGCTCGCAACCGCGGCATCCTGGAGGCGACCGGGCAGCATGTCGCGTTCATGGTGGCCGGCGACGAGTGGCTGCCGGGCAGGCTCAGCTCTGTGCGCCAGGCACTGCTGGACAGCGGGGGCTCCTGGGTGCACGACTGTGCGCGTGACCAGCGGCCCGATGTCGTACGTCGGCATGCCGCTCGTCATGGGACCCGGGAGCGCCTTCTGGCAGGGCAGGCGATCGAGCTCGGCACCCTCGTCGTCTCGCGTGAGCTCGCAGTTTCCCTCGGAGGGTTCGACGAGTCACTCCGAAGCGGCCACGGACTGGACTTCACGCTTCGCCTCAGTGAGGTCGAGGAGAGCGTGTTCGCACCCCGCCTCGGGGTGACCCTGGACCAGGCCGAGAGGCGCGATCTCCGGAAGCTGCCGGACCGGGTGCGTCCCTGGGTCGAGTTCGAGGAGCTCGCGTCCGCCAACGACACCGTGCTGAACAGTCACCTCATCGACTGGGTGGAGCTTTCCTCCCGAGAGGTCGCGGAGGACCGGGTCAGCGTGCTGATTCCGACGAGCGGTGACTGGAAGATGACGCGGGCCGCGGTCGAGAGCATTGCCGCTGCGCGCGAGCCCGGTGTCCGCACTGAGGTCATCGTGATCGACAACGGATCAGGTCTGGTCACGGCGGCCGCACTGGCCGCCCTGCCCCACGAGTTCGAGGACGTGCGGGTGCTGTCGAGCCCGGTCAACCTGGGCTTCGCGCTGGGCAGCAACCTCGGCATGACCCAGGCCGGCGGGGCCATGGTCGTCTTCCTGAACAACGACACGGAGGTGCAGCCAGGCTGGCTGGCTCCGCTTCGGGAGGCGTTGCGCGATGTGAAGGTGCTCGGCGCCCAGTCACTACTGCTGTATCCGGACGGCACCGTGCAGTCGGCGGGCATCGTGTTCCCGCGCGGCGGCGGCATCCCACACATGCTGCTCACCGGCTTCCCGGTCGAGGACACGGCCGGGCTGGAGGCCGATGCGTTCCACGCCGTCACCGGTGCCGCGCTGGCGATGCGGTTCCCGGACGTCGTCAGCCTGCGCGGTTTCGACCCGGTCTTCCGCAACGGGATGGAGGACGTCGACCTGTGTCTGCGGCTCTCCCGTCTCCGCGCCGGCCATTTCGTCGTACGACCCACCTCGCGTGTGACGCACCACGAGTCACAGACCCCCGGCCGCATGCGCAGCGCCATGGTGAACCGGCGGGTCCTGCTCGACCGCTGGGAGGGGCAGCTCCCCGAGGACGACGTCGAGGCGTGGGCGAGACACGGGTTCGACGTCGTCGGCCACGAGATACGAATTCGGGACGGCTCCGACCAGCGCCTGTGCACGGCCCGGCCCGTGCTGACCCGCCCCGGGCGACTGACGGTGCAGGAGAACCTCCCTTCCTTGCGATGGGCGATCAAGAGCCCGGCGCCCGCCGGCCAGCCGGGTGAGCGCTGGGGCGACACGCACTTCGCCAGACATCTCGCGCACGCGCTGCGGGGCCTCGGGCAGGAGGTGGTGATCGACCGACGACCGGCGTTCCACCGCCCGTCGGCCCACCTGGACGACGTGGTGCTCCTGCTCCGCGGCCTGGCGCCGTACACGCCGTTGCTCGACCGGGTGAACCTGATGTGGCTGATCAGCCACCCCGATGAGCTGGTGCCCTCGGAGCACGTCGGCTGGGACCGGGTGTTCGTGGCCAGCAACCTGTACGCCGAGACGCTGGCCCAGTCGGGCGTTCCCGCCGTGCCGCTGTTGCAGGCCACAGATCCGTCGGTGTTCCACCCGGACCTTGCCGAGCCGGACTCCGGCCACGATGTGCTCTTCGTCGGCAACAGTCGGGGTCAGGCGAGGCCACTGGTGATGGCGGCAGTGGACCTGGGGCTGCCACTCAGCGTGTTCGGGGACGGCTGGGACAGGCTCATCCCGGAGCGATTCGTGAGTGGTCGCTGCCTGCCCAACGCCGAGGTGGGGGCGGCGTACCGTTCGGCGGGGATCGTGCTCAACGACCACTGGGCGGACATGTCCGCCCACGGTTTCTTCTCCAACCGACTCTTCGATGCGGTCGCGGCGGGCGCACGCGTCGTGACCGACCACGTCCCAGGGGTCGAGGACGTCTTCGGCGACGCCGTGCAGGTCGCCCGGACTCCCGCTGAGCTGGCGGACCTGGTGAACAGCGCCGACCGGGATGCGATCTTCGGCACCGACGAGACGCGCCGCGGGCGGGCCGCCAGGGTGGCGGCCGAACACTCCTTCGCCGCGAGAGCCACGGTCCTGCTCGAGGAGGCAACGCGTATTCGGGCCGCCCGCGGATTCCGCTGACGACCGAACGAGGGACGGGACGAGAACAGCCCTTGGCTCCAGGATCGGGCTAGGGTGCCGTTTCGTGGTCGAAGATCGGGTGGCGTCCATCGTGAAGCGACTCAAACGACGCCGGGAGCCTGAACAGCCTGGCGTGCAGCCGCCCGCAGACCGCACACCCATGGAGCACGCCGCCGCGATCGACTGGCCGGGCGACCGCCCGACGCTGGCGTTCCTCCAGCGACTGAACAGACCTCTCAAGCAGGCGTCCGGGCCGGCGGTCGCGGTCGCAGCCGGACCACAGGCCGAAGCCTGGCAGCAGCTGTTCGACCGTGCCTGGCCGGAAGCGGACGTGACCGTGGTGCGCGAGGAGGACGACCCCTCAGGGACCCACATCCGTCTGACGGTGGCTGGCCCGTTCGACGTGGTGGTCCAGGCCGCCGATACGACCGGGCTCCGTCAGGCCCGGTTCTTCCAGCGTGTCTTCATGCACCTGCGTGCAGGCGGGACCTACCTGACTCCGCGCATGGTTCCGTTCACGTCGGAGGACGCGGCGTACGCCGCTGAGGTCGACGCCGACGAGCGTCTCCAGCACGAAGACGGACCACGAGAGCGCCCCTATGTGGGTGACCTGTGGTCACTGGTGTCGGCGGCCCAGGCGGCCAGGACCCGGGACTTCGAGGCCGAGCCAGACGCCGGACCCGACGTCCGTGACATCCGGGGGCTCGGTCGTCACCTGCGCGAGGCACACGTGTTCAGCAAGATGCTCGTGATCAGGACCGAGAACAAGTCCGACCCGAAGCTTGCCGAGGCTGAGACAAATTCGGTCCTGGCTGCCCATCCCGAGATCGGAAGCGTCGCCCACACCGTCGCCGCCACCACGCTCGTCTGTACGACGCCCGCCGTTCACAACCTGGGCGTGGATCCGTACTACTCCAGCCACACGCCGGCGCCTGAACTGTCGTTGCGGGCGTACCGGAAGCCTGTCTGCTCTCGTGGGCAGGTGGTCGCCAGCCATGGGGTGATACTTCCCGACACCTTCCGGTTCCCGGTGTCGCCGCGGATGACCAACATCTACGTCGAGGAGTCGGCCCCCAGGTTCGGCTTCGTCAGGCGCGACACCGCTGACCCGGTGCCGCTCCCGGGGGTCTGGTTCCATCTCGACTCGGAGTGGCCCGGCCAGTTCGGGCACATGATCACCGAACGGCTGAGCCGGCTCTGGGCCTGGGACAGGGTGAAACGCGAGCACCCGGAGGCGAAGATCCTGATCACGCCTCACGACAAGCCGCCGCGCGGGCTCCACCAGTTCGAGCTGGACCTGTTCGACGCGTTGGGCATCGCGACGAGCGACGTGCACGAGTTCGAGGAGCCCTGCCAGCCGGAGCTGCTGTACTCCGCCACTCCGATGTTCTCGTTGAGCGACTACATCCATCCGGAGATCACCGGTGTCTGGCGCGAGGTCGGAGACTTCCTGGCGGCACGCGCCAGCCCCGGCCCCCGACCCGAGCGCCTCTTCCTCACGCGTCCGATGAGCCTCAAGCGCCCGTGCCACAACGCATCGGAGGTGGAGCGTCTGTTCGAGCGCCACGGATTCACGGTGATGCGTCCCGAGGAGCACGAGCTCGCCAGCCAGGTCGCGATGGTCCGGGCCGCGGACGCGGTCGGTGGCTTCGCCGGCAGCGGGTTGTTCACGACCGCGCTCCGCCCGACCCCGACCAAGGTGTTCACCGTGGGCGCCAAGTCCTACACCGCGCGCAACGAGCAGCTCATCGCGGCCGTGCACGGGCACGCGGTAGTGGCGGCGTGGAGTGAACCCGACATCAACCACCCCCCGGGGGGGTGGACCAACGACGCCTTCTTCTCAGGGTTCACCTTCGACATGGACGACGAGGGAAGATTCCTCGGCGAGCACCTCGACCGCCTGGACGGGCAAGGTTGAGACGTACCAAGCCGGCTGGCGCAGCTCAGTTCGCGGCGCGACGGAAGACTGCCGCGCGCTTCTGGACGGTGTCGACCTGCTCGTACTCGAAGTCCGGCAGGAGGGCGCGCCAGGACTGAGCGACCTCCCGGTCCTCCGCGCGATTGAGATCGTCGACCACGATGCTCGCGTGGCTTGCGGAATCCGGTAGTCGAGCACCGAGGCGCGTCAACGCCGCCTTGGCCATGCCAGCAGGTCGGAGCTTCAACTGTGGCCCCTAGGTCTGTGCTTCGTGGGGGGTCCCGAGAACCGTAACTCGCGAGTCAGGCGGCGCCGACTGGTCAGCGGCGCTGTTCCAGTAGCGGTAGAGGCAGTACGCCGAGACCGCGCACAGCAGGTGCCAGACGGCGTGGCCCTGCACCAGCGACTCCGGGTCGCAGAGCGGCGCGCCGTCCTTGGCCAGGTTCCACACGACGAACGCGACCGCGATCGACCCGAACGCGAGGCCGATCCACCGGGCGTCACCGGCGTCCCCGTCGCGTCGGCGCAGCCGCATCTCCAGGGCGATGCTCACCGCCAACAGGGCGCCGAAGACAAGGTTGCCCGCGTGCAGCACGACCGGGATCGCAGTCGGGATGCGCTCGACCAGCTCGCACCCGAGCAGGGCGCCGACGAAGACGCTCCAGAAGTACGACGACCCGCGCCCGCGCCACCTCATCAGGGAGTACGCCGCCGCGAAGCTCGCCACCAGGAACATGCTGGTCAGGTCGAGGTGGCCGCCCAGCGTGGTCTGCGTGGCGTGCATCGCCATGCTCCCCGGGCCGAGGAGCACCACTACGACGGCGTACGACGAGGCCAGGCCGGGTCGGGCGAGCCGGCCCTGCGGCGTACCCGCGCGCCAGCCGATGGCGATCCCGACCACGACGAAGCCCAGGTTGCTCAGTGCGTTCGCCGGCTGCCTGAGCCAGCCGTCGCGCGCAGCTTCGCAGAACTCCGTGCCACGGCCCGCGTCGACGCCGAGCCAGCCGTCGCGCGCGGCGAAGTACATCAACGTCAGCGAGACGAGGGCGGTCCCGGCGGCCAGGCCGAACGGCCGCAAGTCGCGCAGGTGGTCAGCTCCAGCGCTCGGCAGCGGGGACGAAGTCGAGGGTCCGGTCGCCGGTGTAGATCTGCTTGGGCCGGGCGATCTTCTGGTCCTTGTCCTGGACCAGCTCGAGCCACTGCGCAAGCCACCCCGGCGTGCGGCCGATGGCAAAGAGCACCGTGAACATCTCGGGCGGGAACTGGAAGGCCTCGTAGATCAGGCCGGAGTAGAAGTCGACGTTGGGGTAGAGCTTGCGCTTGACGAAGTACTCGTCCTCGAGCGCGATCTTCTCCAGCTCCTGCGCGATCTCGAGCAGCGGGTTGACCCCGGTCACCTCGAACACGTCGTCGCAGGCCCGCTTGATGATCGTCGCCCGCGGGTCGTAGTTCTTGTAGACCCGGTGGCCGAAGCCCATCAGCTTCTCGTTGCCGTCCTTCACGCCCTTGATGAAGTCGGGGATGTTCTCCTTGCCGCCGATGCGCCGCAGCATCCGCAGCACGGCCTCGTTGGCGCCGCCGTGCAGCGGGCCGTAGAGCGCGCCCACGCCGGCCGCGACGGACGAGTAGGGGTCGACCTGCGAGGACCCGACCGAGCGGACCGCGTTGGTCGAGCAGTTCTGCTCGTGGTCCGCGTGCAGGATGAACAACACGTCGAGCGCCTTGACCAGCCGCTCGTCGGTGTCGAACTTCTGCTCGCTCATCTTGAACAGCATCGAGAGGAAGTTCGCCGTGTAGCTGAGCTCGTTGTCTGGGTAGACGTAGGGCTTGCCCTGCGCGTGCCGGAAGGCCCAGGCGCCGAGCGTCGGCATCTTGGCGATCAGCCGGACGATCTGCATGTGCCGGTTGTCGGGGTCCTTGATGTTGCCCGACTCGGGGTAGAACGTGGACAGCGCGCCCACGGAGGCCATCAGCATGCCCATCGGGTGGGCGTCGTACCGGAATCCCTGCATGAACGTCCTGACGTTCTCGTGCAGGAACGTGTGGTGGGTGATCTCGTGCACCCAGCCGTCGTACTCCGCCTTGCTGGGCAGTGCGCCGTGGATGAGCAGGTAGGCGACCTCGAGGAAGTTCGACTTCTCCGCCAGCTGCTCGATCGGGTAGCCGCGGTACTCGAGGATCCCCTTCTCGCCGTCGATGAACGTCACCGCGCTCTTGCACGATGCGGTGTTGACGAATCCGGGGTCGTACGTCGCGAGCCCGGGGGTGTCGTCGTCGATCTTGATCTGACCCAGGTCGGCGGCCTTGATGGTGCCGTCGGCGATGGGGATCTCGTAGTCCTTGCCGGTCCTGTTGTCACGGACGGTGAGAGTGTTTTCACCGGTCTCGGTCACGTCGGCTCCTTGCACTAGCGGCTCGTGTCGGGGGTGGTGGACCCAATGACGTCGTGGTTACGTGTGCACCCGAGAGTGCCCGGCGCGCACCGTGTTCAACCTATGCCCATGGCGGTGAGGCGGACCAGTCGGTCCCGTTTTGACGCTGGGCGTGCATTCCCGGTAATCTCGAGGGTCGCGCCTCCTGCCGCGTCAGGGCTCCTTCGTTGTGGCCCTTTCGCAGACTCGGTGCCGGTCGAGCAGACCGACAGCGGGCAGTGTTCGTCAGAAGGCGTAGCTCCACCACCGGCCCGGGAATCAGCCTGGGACGGCCACGAACGAGTAGAAGGCCTACAACGTTGCGCACGTACAGCCCCAAGCCCGGCGACATCCAGCGCGAGTGGCACGTCATCGACGCCACCGACGTCCGGATGGGTCGCCTCGCAGTCCAGGTCGCTGGCCTGCTCCGCGGCAAGCACAAGACCATGTTCGCCCCCCACGTCGACACCGGTGACTTCGTCATCGTCGTCAACGCGGCCAAGGTCTCCCTCTCGGGTGACAAGGCGACCAAGAAGATGTCCTACCGCCACTCGGGTTACCCCGGCGGTCTCTCCTCCACGCCCATGGGCGTGCTGCTCGAGAAGGACGCTCGGCGGGCCATCGAGAACGCCGTCTGGGGCATGCTCCCCAAGAACCGTCTCGGTCGCCAGATCCTCAAGAAGCTCAAGGTGTACGCCGGCCCCGACCACCCGCACACCGCCCAGAAGGCCAAGCCCTTCGAGATCAAGCAGATCTCCCAGTGACGACATCTTCATCTCCCGAGACGAACACGCAAAGGAACACCGTGGCTGACGTAGACACCGAGACCGGTCCCCAGGACGAGGCCGTCGCCGAGACCTTCGAGGTCAACGAGGAGGGCGTCGCCTACTCCTCCGAGAGCGCCCCCAGCGCCGACGCGCCGCTCAAGCCAGCGACCATCGCCCCCGCAGCGGCCACCGGCCGTCGCAAGGAGGCCGTCGCCCGCGTGCGCATCTTCCCCGGCACCGGCAAGTGGACAGTCAACGGTCGTGACCTCGACAACTACTTCCCGAACAAGCTCCACCAGCAGGTCGTGAACGAGCCGTTCGCGACCACCCAGCTGGAGGGCCGCTTCGACGTGGTCGCCCGCATCCACGGTGGTGGCATCACCGGCCAGGCCGGCGCGCTGCGCCTCGGCGTGGCCCGCTGCCTCAACTGGATCGACGAAGAGGCCAACCGTCCGGGTCTGAAGAAGGCCGGGCTGCTGACCCGCGACGCTCGCGTCATCGAGCGCAAGAAGGCCGGCCTGAAGAAGGCTCGGAAGGCCCCTCAGTTCAGCAAGCGCTGATCACCAACCGCCTTCAGATGGCACGTCTTTTCGGTACCGATGGCGTTCGGGGCCTGGCCAACGAGTCACTGACCGCGGAGCTGGCCCTGGACCTGTCGGTCTCCGCAGCACACGTGCTCGCGGACCTCGGCACCTTCAACGGACACCGTCCGGTCGCTGTCGTGGGCCGGGACACCCGGATCTCGGGCCAGTTCCTCGAAGCCGCAGTCGTGGCCGGCCTGGCCTCGGCCGGTGTCGACGTGCTGCTGCTCGGTGAGCTGCCCACCCCCGGAGTCGCCTGGCTGACGGCCGAGCTCGGTGCCGACCTCGGCGTGGTGCTCTCCGCCTCGCACAACGCGATGCCCGACAACGGCATCAAGTTCCTGGCACGTGGCGGCGTCAAGCTCGACGACGCCATCGAGGTGGCCATCGAGAAGCGCATGCGCGAACCGTGGCACCGGCCGACCGGTGGCGACGTGGGCAGGGTCCGGTCGCACTCAACCGCTGTCGAGGAGTACGCCGCCCACCTCGTCTCCACGACCCGGCACCCCCTGAACGGCCTCAAGGTGGTGCTCGACTGCGCGCACGGTGCGGCGTGGGAGGTCGGCCCCCAGGCCCTGCGGGACGCGGGTGCCGAGGTGGTCGCGATGTGTGCCGAGCCGGACGGGCTGAACATCAACGACGGCTGCGGTTCCACCTACCTCGAGGGCCTGCAGAAGGCAGTCGTGGAGCACGGTGCCGATGTGGGCTTCGCCCTCGACGGTGACGCAGACCGGTGCCTGGCGGTGGATGCCTCTGGCGAGGTCGTCGACGGCGACCAGATCCTGGCCGTCCTGGCGCTGGCGATGCGGGAGTCAGGCGAGCTGCACGCCGACACCGTGGTGGCCACCGTGATGAGCAACCTCGGTTTCGTGCAGGCGATGAAGGCCGCCGGGATCGGCGTACGACAGACAAAGGTGGGGGACCGCTACGTGCTGGAGGCGATGAAGCTCTCCGGCTTCACCCTCGGGGGCGAGCAGTCCGGCCACGTGATCATGAGCCGCTACGCCACCACCGGCGACGGCTTGCTCACCGCGCTCCACGTCCTCGACCGGATGGCGGCCACCGGCTCGTCGCTGGCCGAGCTGGCCGGTGTGGTCACGCGGCTCCCGCAGGTGCTGATCAACGTGCCGAACGTCGACAAGGCCCGTGCCGACGAGGACTTCGTGCTCGCCGCTGCGGTCGCCGAGGCCGAGGCCGAGCTCGGCGACACGGGTCGCGTGCTGCTGCGCCCGTCGGGCACCGAGCCCCTCGTCCGGGTGATGGTCGAGGCGAGAACGGCCGAACAGGCGCAGGCGATCGCCGAACGGCTGGCCGGCATTGTCGCTGCACAGCTCACTCTTGCCTGAGGAAGCCACCGCCCCTAGGTTCGGGCGATGCGCTCTCGAACCGAAGACATGTGGTGGGGTACGGCGATCGAGGCGCCCGACCCGGCTGCCCTGGCAGGCTTCTACTCCCAGCTGCTCGAGTGGCCGATCGTTCACCAGGAGCCGGGCACTGCGGTCGTCGGCGCTCCCGGCGGTTCGATCTTCCTCGTCTTCCAGCAGGCCGATGGCTACGTGCCACCTGTCTGGCCCCCGGTCGAGGGCGAGCAGCGCACGATGACGCACTTCGACTTCCAGGTCGGGGACCTCGACTCAGCGGAGGCCGAAGCGGTTGCACTCGGCGCCAAGGTCGCCGAGCACCAACCCCAGGCCAACGTCAGGGTGCTGGTCGACCCGGCCGGCCACCCGTTCTGCCTGTGTCGCGACGACGGGTAGACCACTCCGGTCGTGAGCCTGCTCAACTACCTGGGCAGGCAGAGGAAGAAGGTCCGGCTGGGCAGGTAGTAGGGCGTGGCCGTGAACACGTCCCAACCGCGCTCGGTGAGCATTCGCTGGAGCGCCTTCGGCGCCGGCCAGAACGACAGCTCATTGCCGAATGAGGCGGTCGGGAGGTGTTGCGCTCGTTCCTCGGAGTACAGACGTCCGCGGTAGCCGCGCTGCGTGGTCATCTCCGACAGGCTGAAGCCCTGCTCGGAAGCGATGCCGACGTGGGTGTCGAGGATCATCGGTGTCCCCCGCGACCGGTCGAGCAGCGAGAGCTGATCGTCGATCGTCAAGTGGTAGAACAGCCCGAGATTCGAGATCAGGTCGTAGCCGGAAACATCGGTCTCCCGTACGTCCTCGCACCTCCAGGTGATGCGTGGATGGTCAGGGAACCGTTCGGTGCGGGCGTCGGTGGCGGTGACTTCCCAGCCCGCCTCGGCAGCTCTGATCGCGAACTTTCCGTGTCCGGTGCCCAGGTCGATCAGCCGTCCAGGGACAAACCTGGCCAGCAAGGTGTCGAACAGCCTGAACCTGGGCTCATGCGCAGCGTCTGCCATGCGCGGACCCTAACAACGCGAGCATCGATTGACCGGTCGGCGTCGTACAGCGTGCATCGACTGACCGGTCGGCGAATTAACAGGTGCGCTCAGGTTCTCCAGACCGGGGCCACGCGCTTGCGGTAGTTGCGACCGAACAGGCCCACGATGACGGCGAGCACGGGAGCGGGAATGGTGGCTTTCATCGCCGCCTGCTCCTCAGCTGTTGCACCATCGGTGAGCCACGCGAAGAACTGCCCACCAGTGGCCGGGCTGACCTTGGCGAACTTCTTGCCCATCTCCTTGATCGCGGGGTCCTCACCCTTCGCCTGGTAGATGGGTTCGAGCTCCTGCTCCTCGTGGTCGAGGTGCTCGATGGTGGCCGCCTTGAGCTGTCGTACGGCGGCGAGTGCTGCCTCGGCCTCACCGGCACCGGGGCTGGACTGGAGCGCCAGCATCGCTGTGCGCGTGCGCGCCAGGGCATCCGCCATCACGTCGTGCTCGGCGTCCATCTGGGCCAGCATCTCCCGGGTGACGCCCACCTGCTCCAGCGCGGGCCAGGCGATCTCGTGCTCGCCCTCGTGGTGGTGGGTCAGCTGGAGGTCGAAGTTGTCCCACGCGATGCCGAGCTGGTCCGCTCGCTGCTGGTCACCGGCGGGGAAGGTGGTCAGTGCCCCTTCGAACCGGTCGAGGTCGCGCCGGAAGGCTGCGTGGATGACTTTGTTCATGCTCATCTGTGCCATGCCTCCGCATCGTAGGGGGGCGCGAGACACACCGCCCAGGCCCGGGCCCGCTGGTAGAGACCGGTCAGAGCTTCCGGAGGCGCACCCACCGCACCGAGTGGTCGTGGTCCTTGCGGAGCACGAGGGTCGCGCGGGAGCGGGTGGGCTGGACGTTCTGCTTCAGGTTGGGGCCGTTGATCTCGTCCCAGATCCGGCTGGCCTCGGCGATGGCCTCGTCGTGGGAGAGCGAGGCGTAGCGGGCGAAGTACGACGCCGGGTCGCGGAACGCGGTCTCGCGCAGGCGCAGGAACCGGTCGGTGTACCAGCGCCGGATGTCGACAGCCGCAGCGTCCACGTAGACCGAGAAGTCGAAGAAGTCGCTGACCGCGAGGCCGACACGTCCGTCGGCGCGGACCCCGGCTGACTGCAGCACGTTGAGTCCCTCGATCACCACGATGTCCGGCCTGGACACGACGATCCTCTCGTCGGGGACGACGTCGTAGACCAGGTGGGAGTACGTCGGCGCCTCGACCTCGTCCTTGCCGGACTTGATGTCGATGACGAACTTCAGCAGCGCCTTGCGGTCGTAGGACTCCGGGAAGCCCTTGCGGTGCAACAGGCCACGTCGCCGCAGCTCGGCGTTGGACAGCAGGAAGCCGTCGGTGGTGATCAGCGAGACCCGGGGGTGCTCGGGCCAGTGGGCGAGCATCTGCTGGAGCACCCGCGCGGTGGTGGACTTGCCGACGGCGACCGACCCGGCGAGCCCGATCACGTACGGCGTACGCGGCGGCTGCGGCTGGTTGAGGAACTCCTCCTGGCTGCGGTGCAGTGTGGACGCCGCCTTCACCCGCAGGCTGAGCAGGCGGGACAGCGGCAGGTAGACCTGCTGCACCTCCTGGAGGTCCAGCTCGTCCCCGAGTCCGCGGACCCGGTCGATCTCCTCCGGTGTGAGCGGCTGCTCCGTGGTTCGGGCCGAGAGCGGCCCAGGCGTCCCGGTCGAGCTCGACGTACGGCGAACTCTCGGTCTGCGCGCCGTTGGACATGCGCGCCACCCTACGGCCGAGGCTGATCCGACCGGGCGGCCGTGCGGACCTAGACTGACGGCCATGTGCGGAATCGTGGGGTACGTCGGCGACAAGCAGGCTCGTGACGTCGTCATCGAGGGGCTGCGCCGGCTGGAGTACCGCGGCTACGACTCCGCCGGGATCGCCCTGGTCAGCGACGGGTCGATCGCCTCGGACAAGCGCGCCGGGAAGCTCGCCAACCTCGAGAAGGCCATCGAGGAGACCCCGCTGCCGCCGTCGACGACGGGCATCGGGCACACCCGCTGGGCCACCCACGGTGCGCCCAACGACGTCAACGCGCACCCGCACCTCGGCCAGACCGGCCGGGTCGCCGTCGTACACAACGGCATCATCGAGAACTTCGCACGGTTGCGTGACGAGCTCGAGCGCGACGGGCACGACCTGCGCTCGGAGACCGACACCGAGGTCGCGGCGCACCTGCTCGAACTGGCGCTGGCCGAGAGCGGCGACCTGACCACCGCGATGCAGACGGCCTGCCGCCGGCTCGAGGGTGCGTTCACGCTCGTCGCCGTCGATGCGCAGGATCCCGACCGGGTCGTGGCTGCTCGGCGCAACTCCCCGCTCGTGGTCGGCCTCGGCGAGGGCGAGAACTTCCTCGGCTCCGACGTGGCGGCGTTCATCGAGCACACCCGCGAGGCGCTGGAGCTCGGCCAGGACCAGATCGTGACGATCACCCGCGACGACGTACAGGTCACCGACTTCTCCGGGGCGCCGTGCCGAAGGCCGTCAGTACCACGTGGACTGGGACCTCTCGGCCGCGGAGAAGGACGGCTTCGACTGGTTCATGCGCAAGGAGATCTTCGAACAGCCGCGGGCCGTCGCGGACGCGCTGCTGGGTCGGCACGACGGTGCGGGGCTGCTGCAGCTCGACGAGGTGCGGATCACCGAGGACGAGCTGCGTGAGGTCGACCGGATCGTCATCATCGGCTGCGGCACGGCGAACTACGCCGGCCTGGTCGCCAAGTACGCCATCGAGCACTGGACCCGGATCCCGTGCGAGGTCGAGCTGGCGCACGAGTTCCGCTACCGCGACCCGATCCTGACCCGCAACACCCTGGTGATCGCGATCAGCCAGTCGGGCGAGACGGCCGACACCCTGATGGCGATCCGCTACGCGCGCCGGCAGCGGGCCAAGGTGCTCGCGATCTGCAACACCAACGGCTCGACGATCCCACGCGAGTCCGATGCGGTGATCTACACCCACGCAGGTCCCGAGATCGGCGTCGCCTCCACCAAGGGCTTCCTGACCCAGCTGGTCGCCTGCTACCTGCTCGGGCTCTATCTCGCCCAGGTCCGCGGCACGAAGTACGGCGATGAGATCGCCGCCGTCCTGCGCGAGCTGGAGAAGATGCCCGGCCACGTGCAGCGGATCCTCGACGACGCGGAGTCGGTCTACGCGCTCGCTCGTGAGCACGCCGGGACCAGGTCGGTGCTCTTCCTCGGCCGCCATGCCGGCTTCCCGGTCGCGCTCGAGGGCGCTCTGAAGCTCAAGGAGCTGGCCTACATCCATGCGGAGGGATTCGCGGCCGGTGAGCTCAAGCACGGTCCGATCGCGCTGATCGAGGAGGGCCTGCCGGTCTTCTGCATCGTTCCTCCCCGCGGCCGCGACCAGCTGCACGCCAAGATGATCAGCGCCATCCAGGAGATCCGGGCTCGCGGGGCACTCACGCTGGTGCTGGCCGAGGAGGGCGACACCGACGTGGCGCCGTACGCCGACCAGACGATCACCCTGCCCGTCGTACCCACCCTCCTGCAGCCGATCCTCGCCACCGTCCCACTCCAGCTCTTCGCCTGTGAGCTGGCCACGGTGATGGGCCACGACGTCGACCAGCCGCGCAACCTGGCCAAGTCGGTCACGGTCGAATGAACAGCCCACGCGGTCGCTCGCTGCGCTCGCGAGCCGCGCGGGGACCCCGGTAACGCAGTGATCGTCGGCCTGGGCACCGACCTCGTCGAGATCGCCCGCCTCGAGCAGTCACTGGAGCGCACGCCGTCGCTGCGGGAGCGACTGTTCACCGCGGCGGAGGCCGACCTTCCGCTGGAGTCGCTGGCGGCGCGCTTCGCCGCGAAGGAGGCACTCGCCAAGGCACTCGGTGCACCCGCGGGACTGTCCTGGCAGGACGCCGAGGTCGTCACCGACGAAGACGGACGCCCGTCCTTCTCGTTGACCGGCGCGGTGGCCGAGAAGACAGCGGGACTCACGGTCCACCTCTCGCTCTCCCACGACGGTGGCATGGCGCTCGCCTTCGTCGTCCTCGAGGTGGGCGGTTTCCCAGGTTAAGAAGGGGTATTGCCTCTTCACACACGGCGCATGGTGTTTCAAGAGGCGGTTTGGGTTCATAACCTGGGAAACCGGCCCGCCGCTACCTTGGGCGCATGCGCAGCGCACACACGGTCGAGCAGGTGCGGGCGGCCGAGGCCGAGCTGATGGCGCGGCTACCGGACGGCGCCCTGATGCAGCGGGCAGCGACCGGCCTGACCGTGGCGATCACCGACCTGCTCGGCTCGGTGTACGCCGCGCGGGTGCTGCTGCTCGTCGGGGCCGGGGACAACGGCGGGGACGCCCTCTGGTCCGGGGCCATGCTCGCGCGCCGCGGCGTCGCTGTCGAGGCAGTGCTGCTCGCGGAGAACGCGCACGAGGCCGGTCTTGATGCGTTGCGCGCGGCCGGTGGCCGCACGGTGGCGCTGCACGAGGCACGCCGAGCCCGATGTCGTCGTGGACGGAATCGTCGGCATCGGCGGCCGCCCGGGTCTGCGCGACGACGCCGCGGCCGCGCTCGCCGCGTTCCCGGGGGTGACCGTGGTCGCGGTCGACGTCCCGTCGGGCGTGGACGTGGACACAGGATGTCTCGACGGGCCGCACGTGCGCGCCGACCTGACCGTCACCTTCGGCACCCTCAAGGTCGCCCACCTCGTCGACCGCGCCGCCCACGCGTGCGGAGTGGTGCACCTCGATCGACATCGGGCTCGACCTGCCCGAGGCGCCGGTGGAGGCGCTCCAGCCCATCGACGTGGCCAGGATGCTGCCGGTCCCGGGTCCCTTCGAGCACAAGTACACCCGCGGCGTCGTCGGCGTGCGCGCCGGCTCGGACACCTACCCCGGGGCGGCGGTTCTGTGTACGTCGGGCGCAGCGACGGGTCTCGCCGGGATGGTCCGCTACCGGGGATCCGCGGCCGAGGCGGTCCGGGCACGGCACCCGGAGGTGGTCGTGGCCGAGGGGCGGGTCCAGGCCTGGGTGGTCGGCTCGGGCGGTGACGCGGATGCCGAGCAGGCGCTCGAACTGGCTCTGGCGGACGGCGTGCCCACGGTGGTCGACGCCGATGCTCTCGCCCATGTCAGGTACGGCGCCCGGGACGTCGTACTCACTCCGCACGCTGGTGAGCTCGCCCGCATGCTCGGCGTGGAGCGCGAGGAGATCGAGGGCGACCAGCTCGGGTTCGCGCGTCGCGCGGCCGAGGAGTACGACGCCGTGGTGCTGCTGAAGGGTCGCCGCACCCTCATCGCCCGACCGGACGGACGTGTCCGCGTGACCACCAACGGTGTGCCCTGGCTGGCCGTCGCGGGCGCCGGCGACGTGCTCGCCGGGGTGATCGGCTCCCTGCTGGCCGGCGGCCTGGACCCCTGGGACGCCGCCTCCGTGGGGTCCTGGCTGCACGGCGCCGCCGCTGCCCTGGCCAGTGGAGGCGGACCCCTGACCGCAGGCGCCGTGGCCGACGCCATCCCGGAGGTCGTGCAGAACCTGATCGGCTGAATGGGAAGATGGACGTCGATATGACTTCCCCACCGAGCCCGCACGCCCAGGTCGTCATCGACCTCGGCGCGATCCGGCACAACGTGGCGCGACTGCACGAGCTCGTCTCGGAGGGGGTGTCGACGAGGCCCCAGCTGATGGTCGTGGTCAAGGCCGACGGCTACGGCCACGGGATGGCGCCGGTCGCGCGTGCTGCGCGCTCTGCCGGGGCGGAGTGGCTGGGCGTGGCGACGGGAGCCGAGGCGCTCGCCCTCCGCGAGGCCGGTGACACGGGCCGGCTGCTGTGCTGGCTGGCAGCACCGGGTGCCGAGTTCACCCGGCTGATCGAGGCCGGCGTCGACGTCACCGCCCACTCGGTCCTCCAGCTCGGGGAGATCGCCGGCGCGGCCCGCGCGTCAGGTCATCTGGCCTGGGTCCAGCTGAAGTTCGACACCGGGCTGTCCCGGGGAGGAGCACCACGAAGCGAGTGGACGGCCCTGGTCGACGCAGCCCGGGCCGCCGAGCAGGACGGCACGATCCGGGTGACCGGGGTCTGGTCGCACCTCGCCTGCGCCGACGAGCCCGACCACCCCGCGAACGCCGCCCAGTCGGCCGCCTTCGACGAGGCGCTCGCACTGGTTGCCGGTGCCGGACTCGAGCCCGAGGTGCGTCACCTGGCCAACTCCGCCGGCGCGATCCTGCACCCGGCGATGCGCCACGACCTCGTGCGGCTCGGCATCTCCGTCTACGGGTTCAGCCCAGCCCCGGACGTGCTGACGTCGGGGGATCTGGGTCTGGTCCCGGCGATGACGGTACGCGGCACCGTCGTACTCACCAAGCAGCTCGAGGCCGGCGCCGGCGTCTCCTACGGCCACACCTTCGTTGCCTCCGCGCCGGTGCGGGTGGCGCTGGTGCCCATGGGGTACGGCGACGGCATCCCGCGGCACGCCTCCTCGACCGCTGAGGTACTCGCCGGCGGAGTGCGCGGGAAGGTGCTCGGCCGGATCTGCATGGACCAGTTCGTGGTCGAGGCGCCGGTGGCGGTGGCGGGCGACGAGGTCGTGCTCTTCGGTGCCGGGGCTCGCGGAGAGCCGACTGCCACCGACTGGGCCCGCTGGTGCGGGACGATCGACTACGAGATCGTCACCCGGATGGGTGGCCGGCAGACCCGGATCTGGGTCGGGGACGAGGCCTGAGTTGAGCAAGCGACGCTCCCTTGCCTACACCGCCGGCGGCATCGCCGCGGCTGCCGCTGCCGCCCTCGCGACCGGGGTGGTCGTCGAGCGCCGCGTGGTCAAGGCCCGCCGCGCCGGTGCGGCCGAGGCCGACCGGCTCGGTGCCCTGCGCTCGGACCCGGTCGCCGTCAAGTGCGACGACGGGGTGGTCCTGCACGCGGAGGTCGACGAGGTTGTGCCGTACGCCGCGGGCAGGCGCCGCCGCGGCAAGGACGTGACAGTCGTGTTCGTGCACGGCTACGCGCTCAACCTGGACTGCTGGCACTTCCAGCGCGAGGGCTTCCGCGGGAAGCACCGGATGGTGTTCTACGACCAGCGCTCGCACGGGCGCTCCGAACGGTCCGACCGCGAGCACGCGACCATCGACCAGCTGGGTGACGACCTGGCGAGCGTCATCACGACGCTCGCACCGAAGGGTGACGTGGTCCTGGTCGGGCACTCGATGGGCGGCATGTCGATCATCGCGTTCGCCGAGCGGCACCCGGAAGTGTTCGCGCAACGTGTCGCGGGCGTCGGCCTGGTCTCCACGACAGCCGGGGGGATGCACCCGCACCGCACCCTGAGCCGGTGGATCCCGGACCGGTTCGGGCAGGTGATGGCGCCGCGGGTGATCGCCGCACTGGCCAAGGCTCCGGAGCTGGTCGACTCGGCCCGGCGGTCCGGCTCCAACATCGGCTTCATCGTCGCCGACATGTTCGCCTTCGGCAGCGGCGACGTCCCCGCGGCGCAGGTGGAGTTCCTCGACGAGATGCTCGCCGGCACCTCCTTCGACGTGCTCGCCGAGTTCTTCCCGAACTTCTCCCAGCTCGACAAGTTCGAGCACCTCGCGGCATTCGATGCGATCCCGACCGCGATCATCTGCGGCACCAAGGACAAGCTCACCTCGATCGGGCACAGCCGCAAGATGGCCAACCAGCTGCCGAAGGCAACGCTGGTGGAGTGCGAAGGTGCCGGCCACATGGTGATCTTCGAGTCGCACGAGCAGGTCAACGCGGCCCTCGAGGACCTCGTGGCGGCTGCGTCGGGATGAGCGACGACACCACGATCGAGACCGTCGACGGGTCGCGCGCCGAGGACGTGCTCGCCGTCATCCACGAGGCGTTCTCGAACCGGCCCGTCCTCGACCCGCCGGCCACCGCGCTGGAGGAGACCGTCGAGTCGATCCGCGAGGCACTCGACGCTCATGGCGGCCTGGTCGTCGAGCACGACGGGTCCCCGGTCGGGGCACTGCTGTTCGAGCCGAGAGGCAGACTGCTCGGCCTGCGCCGGGTCGGCGTACTCGCTCCTGTGCGGGGTCTCGGCGTGGCCGCCCAGATGGCGTCCCGTGCCCGCGAGATCGCCCAGGAGCGCGGCTTCACGGGCATCGAACTCGAAGCGCGGGTGGAGCTGCCCGGGACGATCAGCTTCTGGCGCAACCTGGGGTACGTCGAGTCCGAGCGCAACGGCAACCGCCTCACCATGCTCCGGATGCTCCCGATCACCGACCGGCTCGAGTCGCCGGAGGACACCCGCGCGTTCGGGGAGCACCTCGCCGAGCGGCTCGGTCCCGGCGACCTGGTGATCCTCACGGGCGACCTGGGCGCCGGCAAGACGACGCTCACGCAGGGCATCGGGGCCGGGCTGGGCGTGCGCGGCGTGATCACCTCACCCACCTTCGTGATCGCCAGGGTGCATCCGTCGTTGGGTGACGGGCCCGACCTCGTGCACGTCGACGCCTACCGGCTCGGCGGGACCGCCGAGCTCGACGACCTCGACCTCGACACCGACATCGACGAGGCGGTGACGGTCGTGGAGTGGGGCGAGGGACTCGCCGAGTCCCTGTCGAACGACCGCCTCGAGCTGCGCCTGAAGCGCACCGACGACGACGAGCGCACGGTCACCCTCACGCCAGTCGGCCCGCGCTGGCGCGAGCTTGACCTCGGGTCTGTCGGCTCGCTCACCGCCCACGGCTAGTGTCGGCACGTGCTGCTCGCCTTCGACACCGCCACCCCACACGTCACCGTTGCGCTGCACGACGGGGACCGGGTGGTGGCAACCTTCGAGTCGGAGGAGTCGATGCGGCACGGGGAGATGCTCGCGCCCGGCATCCAGCGGGTGCTCAGCGACGCAGGGGCCAGGGCAGCGGATCTCACGGCCATCGCGGTCGGCGTCGGGCCGGGTCCGTTCACCGGTCTGCGTGTGGGACTGGTGACCGCCCGGACGCTTGCGTTCGTGCGCCAGATCCCGGTCCACGGCGTCTGCTCGCTCGACATCCTGGCTGCGGCAGGCATCGACGCCGGACTGGAGGAGTTCGTGGTCGCGACCGACGCGCGCCGCAAGGAGGTCTACCTGGCGTCGTACGACGGTGGCCGTCGCGTCTCCGGTCCCGAGGTCGTCAAGCCGGTCGACGCGCAGACCGACCGTCCCGTGGTCGGCAGGGGAGCCGTGCTCTACCCCGACGCGTTCCCGAACCTGGCCGGCCCGGAGCACCCATCAGCCGCCGTGCTCTGTGACGTGGTGGTGGACCAGCGCTTCGATCTGCTCGAGCCGAACCCGCTCTACCTGCGCCGACCCGACGCCGTGGAGCCCGGGAAGCCGAAGCGCGTCAGCTGAGGCCAAACCTCAGAAGATCGGACGGAGGTTGCGCCGCCACCCGGGCCCGACCCCGGTCGACGAGACCAGCTTCCCGTTCGTGAGGGAGTAGCCGAGCAACGACCACCCGCTGGTGCTCGACACCGCCAGGAGGTTGAGCTTGTTGTCCTGGTCGAGGTCACCGACGCTCACGAAGCTCTCCATCGAGCGCCAGCCGGCACCGCCCGGGCTGGCCAGCGAGGCAGGCCCGAACCGCGCCGAGGACCCGGTCCCACTCCCCGAGTAGAGGTAGATGTTGGCGGTGGTCTTCTGGCGTGCGATCAGGTCCACGTCGCCGTCAGCGTCCAGGTCACCGACACCGGTCAGCTCGTCGAGGCCGTTCCAGCCGCTGCTGCCGATCAGCCGGCGCGGACCGAGCGGCGCCGCTCCGCGCCCGGGGTAGAGGAACAGCTGGCCCGTGGACGTCTGCACGGCGACGAGATCGCCCTTCGCATCACCATCCAGGTCACCGACCGGGGTGATCTCCGACATCGCGTTCCAGCCGCTCGCCCCGATGCGGACCCTGGTGGAGAGGGCGGCCGGGCTGGCGTTCCCGGTGCCCGGGTAGAGGAACAGCTCGCCCGTGTTCCCCTGGCGCGCGACGATGTCCTCGTGGGTGTCGCCGCCCATGTCTCCGTGGCGCACGATGGCGTTCATGCCGTTCCATGCCGAGCTGATCTGGGTGGGCGGTGCGGTGACACCGGCCGGGCTGCCCCGGTAGATGTACAGCGAACCGTGTCTCTCGGAGTCGCGCACGATCAGGTCTGACCAGCCGTCGCCGTCCCAGTCGCCGAACGGCGTCGGGTCGGCGGACGCGGGAACAGACCCGCCGAGAGCCACACAGAGCGCAGTGACTGCAACGACGAGCGCGGCGCGCGCGAGCCTCGCGGGGGGAGGGCTCTTGGTCAGCGGGAACGTGCGCATGGTGCTCCTTCGGTCAGTCACCCGGGTGAGACGGGTCTGCGTGCGAGCGTAGACCCGTCGGCGGGCGAGCGGCCCGGACCACTTACGCGTCAGCTGTCCGCTTCGGTGGGAGCGGGAAGAACATCGAGGTGCGCGCGGCGTACGCCGGGTAGCCGGGCCGCTTCATCATGCTGCTCTCCAGCAGCCTGGCCCCGGTCGCGTACACCAGGAAGTAGGTCATCGCGACAGGCGACAGCACGGTGAGCACACCCGGCCACGCGTCAGCGGCGACGAGCCAGATTCCCCACCACACGCACGCGTCACCGAAGTAGTTCGGATGCCGGGTGTAGCGCCACAGCCCGCGGTCCATCACCTGCGGACGGTCGGGCTGCTTCTTGTACGCCGCCAGCTGGGCGTCGCCGACCGACTCGAAGACCATCCCGACCAGCCAGAGCGCACCACCGAGCCAGGTCAAGACCCCGATGTCGCCGGTGCCGACCGCGGAGACCTGCACCGGCAGGGACACGAACCAGATCGCGAGTCCCTGCGGGAGGAGCACCTTGCGCACCAGGCTGCCGGACCCATCGGCCATCAGCTTCTCGTAGCGAGGGTCCTCCCCGGCCCCGCGCGCCCGCTTGGCGATGTGCCAGGCCAGGCGCCCGGCCCACACGGCCACCATGCCGAGCAGCACGAGCACGAGTGTCGACTGGTCGCCGAGTGCTGCCGACGCGAGCGCCACCAGAATGAAGCCGGTGCCCCAGACGACGTCGACCACGGCGATCCGACCACCCCGACGGACGTTCAGGGCGACGAACGCCATCAGCAGCACCACCACCGCAGCGGACGCGGCGGTCACGACGGCAAAGTCTGCCCAGGGGAAGGAGTAGTCGCTCACCAAAGCCTCACGTGAGACAGCGTATGCGCTGCACCCGGCTTCACCATGAGGATCTGGTCGACGCCCATCCGCCCGTCGCGGAAGGCCATCGAGCCGCCGACGAGGTAGAGCCGCCAGACCCGGACCACCTCCTCGCCCACGAGCTCGGTGAGTCGCCCGATGTTGTCCTCGAAGTTCCGCAGCCAGCTGGCGACCGTAAGGACGTAGTGCTCACGCATCGCGTGCACGTCACGAACCTCCAGCCCCCCGCGCTCGAGGAACGCCACGGTCTCGCCGACCGGCCGCATGTGCATGTCCGGTGCGATGAAGGACTCGATGAAGGGTCCGCCGCCGGGATGTCCGCTGCGGCCACCGGATCGGGACATCTGCTGGATCAGCACCCGGCCACCGGGCTTCACGGCGTCGTGCAGGACGCGCGCATAGGTTCCGTAGTTCTGCTCCCCGACGTGCTCGCCCATCTCGATCGAGGCGACGGCGTCGAAGTCACGCTCCGGCACGTCCCGGTAGTCCTGCAGCCGGATCTCCACGCGGCCTTCGAGCCCGCGCTCCCGGATCCGCTCGTCGATGAACCGTTTCTGCTCGGCGGCGATGGTGACGCCGGTGACCTGTGCGCCGAAGTGCTCGGCGGCGTGCAACGAGAGGGAGCCCCAGCCACAGCCGATGTCCAGGAAGCGCATCCCCGGCTCGAGGCCGATCTTGCGGCAGACGAGGTCGAGCTTGTCGCGCTGCGCGTCCTGCAGGGTGTACGACGCGGCGGTGGAGCGCCAGTAGCCGGACGAGTAGGCCATCGACGGGTCGAGCAGCAGTGAATAGAACTCGTTCGAGAGGTCGTAGTGGTGGCTGATCGCGCGCCGGTCACGCAGCTTGCTGTGCAACCGTCCGCGGACCCGCGCCTGCGAGTGGGGGAGTGCAGGGGCCCTGCCGACGGCACCCACACCGAGTGCGGTGCGAAGTGCGCGGGCGAATGCAGCAGGGGAAGGACGCACCCCCGCCAGGCCTCGCTCGGCGGCGACCGACCAGACATGGGTGAGTGCCGCGTCGAGGTCGTGATGGACCTCGATCTCGCCGGTGACGTAGGCCTGTGCGGCGCCGAGCTCGCCCGGATGCCACAGCAGCCGGCGGACGGCGTCACGCGAGCGCAGCTCGACGAGCGGAGCGTCCAACGGCCCGGCCTCCGAGCCATCCCATGCCCGCAGGCGCACGGGGAGGTCGCCGCCGACGAACGGTCGCAGCGCCGTTTCGAGCCGGGCGGCCACCCCTCCCAAGTGGGTGGACGCCTGGCGCGGACGTGACTGGGTGGTCGTCATCGTCACGCCTCCCGGGCGAGGGTCAGCTGCTGCACGTCGATGTAGCCGGACGCGAAGCCCGCACGGGAGTACTCGAGGTAGAAGTGCCACATCCGCTGGAAGGTCCGGTCGAAACCGAGCGCGCGCACCCGGTCGCTCGCCGCGAGGAACGCCTGGTCCCAGTGCTCCAGGGTCTCGGCGTAGTGCCGCCCGAAGGAGAGCCGGTTGCCGAGCCGCAGCGAGGTGTGGGCGCGGGTGACCTCGTCGATCGCGGTGACCGAGGGCAGGAACCCGCCGGGGAAGATGTACTTGTTGATCCAGGTCCAGGTGTTCCGGGTCGCGAGCATCCGGTCGTGGGGCATCGTGATCGCCTGGATCCCGACGCGACCGCCGGGAGCCAGCAGCCGGTCGATGGTGCGGAAGTACGTCGGCCAGAACTCGTGCCCGACGGCCTCGATCATCTCCACCGAGACGATGGCGTCATAGCTGCCCTGCACGTCGCGGTAGTCGCTCAGCTCGAGGGTGACCTGGTCGGAGAACCCGGCCTCGGCCACGCGCTCCGCGGCGAGCTCGAGCTGCTCACTCGAGAGGGTCACTGAGTGGACGGTGGCACCGCGACGGGCAGCACGGACGGCCAGCTCACCCCAGCCGGTGCCGATCTCGAGCACCCGGCTGCCCTCGCCGACGCCGGTCTGGTCGAGCAGGCGATCGATCTTGCGGATCTGGGCCTCGCGCGAGCGACTCGCTGTCGTGCCCCTCCGGCGGCGCTGCCTCGAGGTGGTCGCCACGGTCGGTCACCGAGGCGTCGAAGAGGGCAGCGGAGTAGCTCAGCGTCTCGTCCAGAAACACCTTGAACAGGTCGTTGGAGAGGTCGTAGTGGTGCGAGATGTTGTCGCGGGTGTTGTCCTGCGTGTTCTTCTGGGCGCGCGGCGGGCGGCGTACGTAGGCAGCGCGCAGCTTCTGCAGCGGCGCCGGGATCAGCCTCGGCATCTCCGCGGCGAGCACGGTCAGGAAACCACCGAGGTCCTCGGCGTCCCAGGCACCGGTGAGGTAGGCCTCGCCGAAGCCGATCAGGCCGTCCCGGCCGAGGCGGTTGAAGAACTCCGTCGGGCGCTGGATCCGCATCTCGGGTCCACCGGTTCCCCAGGTCCTCGTGGAGGAACTGCCCTCGCGGACGCGTGACGGGCAGCCGGTTCACAGCCGCACGAAAGAGCCGGCGGGCGATGCGGGCCGAGACGTCGGCCTTGAAGCCGGTGGGCACGTTGTCGAGCTCCGCCCAGGGGTTGCTCGGGCGGATGGGAGTCGTCGTCATGTCAGACGCCTTCCTGTCGTGGATGGTCGGGACGCTGTCGGATCCCGAGACGGCGTGCCCACAGCCAGATGCCGTGGGCGTGGATGAGGAGGGTGCCGCGCAGCGCGGCGGGCGCGCTGCGGAGCGGGGACGTGGAGGTCGGCTGGCCGTCGAGCGAGGCGCTGAACACGGCGCCGTCGTCGCTGTGCAGCGTCACGGAGACGTGCAGTCTCTTGTCGGGTCGGGGGACGCGCGATCTCGTAGAAGCCGTCGGTGCCGTGGAACGGCGAGACGTACATCTGCTTCTCGGTGCGCGCGCGTCCCTGCTCGTCAGGGTGGACGAGGTAGGCGTGCCGGTCGCCGTAGGTGTTGTGCACCTCGACCACGACGCCGGCGAGCTCCCCGCTGCGGCGGTGGCACCAGAAGACGCTGATCGGGTTGAAGCAGTGGCCGAGGGCGCGGGCGTTGGCTGCCATCACGATCCGGCCGCCGTCTGGCTGCACGCCGTTGAGGGCGAGGAACTGCTCGACGTTGGACTTGATCGTCGCCTCGGGCTGACCGAGGTGGTCGCGCGCCTCGAACCGGCCCAGGAACCCGTGGTCGGGCAGGTGGTCGAGGTCGACGAGCCACGTGCGCGAGCGGTGGCTGAACGTCCGCTTGAACGGCTTGCGGCGGATGTGCGTGATCGTGGTGGCGTACGTCGTCGCCTCGACCGGCAGCGAGTCGCTCTCGCCCCACTGCACGCCGAGCCTGGCCGCAGCCTCGACCCCGGAGCGGGCACCGTCCTCGTGGAACCCCCAGCCGTGCCAGGCGCCTGCGAACACGACCCGGTCGGTGTCGCACTCGGGGAGGCGACGCTGGGCGGCCACGGAGGCGGGCGTGTAGATGGGGTGCTCGTACTCCATCGTCTCGATGACCGACTCCTGGTCGACGAGGTCCTGGCCGCCGAGGGTGACGATGAAGCGGCGGCCGTCGTCGGGGACGGGAAGCCGCATCAGCCGGGTCATGTCATAGCTGACCGTGACCGCGCGGTCGACGGCCGAGGGGCGACGGAGGTAGTTCCAGGATGCCCGGGCCCTCTCGTGGCGCGGCAGCACGCTGGTATCGGTGTGCAGCTGCGCGGTGTTGCGCGAGAACGGCATCGCGGCGAGAACGTCGCGCTGCGCCTGTGCCGGCTCGGCCAGCATCGCGAGCGCTTGGCCGGGATGGGTGGCGACGACGACTGCGTCGAAGGTGTCGACCTGGCCGTTGCCGTCGGTGACCTCCACGCCCGTCGGTGTTTCGGCCACCGAGGTCACCTTGGTGCCGGTGCGTACGTCGGGCAGGCGAGCGGCGACCTTCTCGACATACTCGCGTGAGCCGCCCGTCACGGTGCGCCACTGCGGGGACCCGAAGACCTGGAGCATGCCGTGGTGCTCGAGGAAGGTGAACAGGTAGCGGGCCGGGTAGTCCAGCGCCACCGCGGGGTCGCAGGACCACACGCACGCCACCAGTGACTCCATGAAGTGGGTGCGGAACAGCGGGGAGAACCGCCCGCGATCGAGGAACGACCCGAGCGTCTCGTCCTCCTCGACCACCGGTGCCTGGAGCAGGCGTCGCGCCATCCGGTGGAAGCGGGGGATCTCCACCAGCATCCGGAGGTACGACGGACGCAGGGCGTTGCGCCAGGTCGGGAAGAGTCCACCCAGACCGAGGGCGCCGGCCCACTCCAGCGCGTGGTCGTCGGAGCGCACCGACATCGACATGTCGGACTCCTGGGTCTGCACACCGAGCTCGTCGAAGAGCCGCAGCAGGTGGGGGTAGGTGCGCTCGTTGTGCACGATGAAGCCGGTGTCGATCGCCCAGGAGGAGTTGCCGGGGCCGTCGACCACGTGCGTGTCGGCGTGCCCACCGAGCCGGGAGTCGGCCTCGTAGAGCGTGACCCGGGTCTGACGACCCAGCACGTGCGCAGCCGTCAGCCCGGCTACCCCGCTGCCGATCACGGCAACATGGCGCGGCGTACCCATGGTCACGTGCTTTCGAGCTCGAAGAGCGCGATGGGCTCGGTCGTGGGTGACTTCGAGCCGGCTGAGGGCTCCACCGTGATCCCGACCCCGGTGGCCTTCGCGGCGTCACCGTCCAGCAGCAGCTTGTGGTCGCCGGCCCTCCGCATCATCCCCGCGGGGAACATGGTGCCCTTGTCGTCCTGGAGCCACACCTCGAACGCCTTGCCGGGCGGGGGAGCAGCCATGTCATCGGTGAGCAGCACCGCCCGTCCCTCGCTCTTGGAGCGGTAGACGGTGGCGCTCGAACCATCCTTGAAGCTCATCGAGACGCTCTGGACGTCGGCGGCGTTCATGATCTGGTCCTCGGCAGTGAGCACAGTGCCCGGGTTGTCGTCCTGCCACGGCTGGTAGACCGTGCCGGCACCGACGGCCACGACCGCGGCAGCGGCCGCAGCGAACGTGGCGATCCGGCGGCGCCGGGGGCGCATCGGCAGCACCTTGGCGATGGTCGGCGCGGCGTCGTCGTCGGCCTTCGCCGGCACACCGGTCTCGGGGGGCAGCGGACGGATCGTCTTGATGCCGGTGAGCACCGAGCTGCGGAGCGACGCGGGCGGGTCGAGCGCAGCGTCGTCGGCCATCAAGGCCGTTGCCTCACGGAGGCTGGCCACCTCTTGCTGGCAGTCAACGCAGCCGGGAAGGTGCGTCTCGAAGAGTGCCCGCTCGTTGTCGTCGAGCGCGTCGACGACGTAGGCACCGGACAGTGCGTGCAATGACTCGGTCACTGTCCCACCCCCATCGTGTCTCGGAGACGGATCAGTCCGTCCCGTATTCGTGTCTTGGCCGTGCCCAGCGGTAGGTCGAGCATGGTTGCGACCTCCGTGTGCGTGTAGCCCTTGAAATAGGCGAGCTCCAGCACTTCTCGCTGGACCTCGGTCAGTGAGTCCATTGCCTGCCGGACCCTTCGTGCTTCCATCGTGGCGTGGACTGCTTCAGCGGTGGAGTCGTGCTCCACCCATTGGCTGCCCTGGTGGTACGTGGTGTCGCGCCGAGTGCTCGCCTCTGCTGACCGCACCCTGTCGACTGCCTTGCGGTGCACCAGTGTCAAGATCCAGGAGACGGCGCTCCCTTTCGCTGCGTCGAACCGGCTGGCGGTGCGCCAGATCTCGAGGAAGGCCTCCTGGGCGACCTCCTCTGCCTGACTCGGGTCGCGGACGACTCGAACCGCCAGTCCGTAGGCCCGTGTCGAGGTGGCGTCGTACAACTGGGCAAACGCCGCCTCGTCACCGCGGCCCGACAGCCTGAGCAGCTCTGCGATGTCTCCGGTGCTCGCGGGCACGCTGTGCAGCCCCCCGGGCGGGGAGTCGGCGCTGTCCGAACTGATCGGGGTCACGTAGAAACTTTCTCAGATTCGTGGGTCGGGGCTTCTTCGTGACAGTGATTCGGAGTGGGGGGGCAGCCGGATTGCCGCGAGGCGAAGAATCTCGGACATACGCCTGGATGTGGTCTCACCCGCGTGAGGTACCCCTTCCGGGGCAAGATAGACACGTGGCCAGGTACACCGTGAACCCCGACGCCGTCGCGCAGGCCGAGAGGCTGATCCGCGCCAAGCAGTACGTCCTCGACAGCGACTGGGGCGAGGTGCAGCCAGGCGCGGAGGAGCAGAACGCCTTCCTGGAGAAGCACTCCTGGGAGGAGTACGCCGCCTGGCACCTCGGCCTGACCGAGGATGCGAACGACGAGACCAAGGCGCGTCATGCCTTCGTCTACGGCGACTTCCGGCGCGTGCACCGGACGGCTCTGATCGCGTGCGTCTACCGGGCCTCGGAGTGGCGGCACAAGGAGGTCGAGCTCGCGGCGCACGACCTGCTGCAGCTGCTCGACCGGACCAGCGGGTGACCGACGTACGACCAGCGGGGCTGTCGGATGTCGCTTCCGTGGCCCGGCTCGAGGAGGACTGTCTCGGCCAGGACGCCTGGAGCGAGGGTCTGGTCCGCGAGGGCATCGGCGGGGCGCTCCCCACGGTCAGCTACCTCGTCGCGGAGTCCGACGGGGTCGTGGTGGGGCATGCGGTCATCTCGGCTGCCGGGGACATCGCCGAGCTCCAGCGGATCGCCGTCGATCCCGGTCATCGGCGCACCGGCGTGGCATCCTCCCTGCTCGATGGCGTCGTCGAGGCCGCCAGCCGGACCGAGGCTGACCGGCTGCTCCTCGAGGTCCGCGAGGACAACCGCGGCGCGCTCGCGTTCTACGCGCGCGCGGGCTTCGTCGAGATCGACCGGCGTCCGCGCTACTACGCCGACGGTGCGGGCGCTGTCGTGCTGCGGCTCGGGATCGGCCGTGGCTGCGGCAGGTCCGGCTAGGACCCAGCCAGGCGTCCAGCTTGCGCACCGCCAGCTCGGCGTAGATCGTCGCTGCGTCGGGAAGCACCCCGGGGTCGAAGTCAGCGCGGGGGCTGTGGTTCCTCGGCGCCGTCTCGGTGTCGCGGCCCGGGAGCAGGGCGCCGATCCCGATGAAGGCACCCGGCACGGCATCGATGACCCGGGAGAAGTCCTCGGAGCCGGCGATCGGCGCGGGAAGCTCCTCGTAGCGGTCCTCGCCGAGCACCTCGCGGATCACCCCGACGCTGAAGTCGACCTCGTCGGCGTCGTTCACGGTCAGCGGGTACTCGCCCTTGTAGTCGATGTCGACGCTGACGCCGTGTGCTCGCGCGACCCCCTGCAATGTCTCCTGGATCGACTCCTGCAACCGGCCCGCACTGGCCTCGGAGAAGCGCCGCACGGTCGCCTCGAAGTACGCCTCGTCGGGGATGATGTTGCGGCGGGTGCCGCCGTTGATGACACCGACCGTGATCACCACCGGGTCGAAGATGTCGAAGCGCCGGGTGACCATCGTCTGAAGTGAGGTGATCATCTCCGCCGTGGCGGCGATCGGGTCGCGGGCGCGGTGCGGTGTCGAGCCATGACCACCCTCCCCGCGCACGGTGACGTGCAGGGCGTGGGAGGCGGACATGATCGTGCCCGGGCGGCTGACGAACCGGCCGTGCGGGATCATCGCGGAGAACACGTGCATGCCGTAGGCCGCGTCGGCGCGCCGGCCAGCAGCGCCGAGCACGCCCTCCTCGATCATCACGCCGGCACCGTCCCAGCCCTCCTCGCCCGGCTGGAACATCAGCACCACGTCGCCACGCAGCTGGTCCCGGTGCTGGGCGAGCAGGCGCGCGCCGCCGATGAGGGACGCGGTGTGCAGGTCGTGCCCGCAGGCGTGCATCGCCCCGTTGGTGGCGGCGAAGTCGAGCCCTGACTCCTCGTCGATCGGCAGGGCGTCCATGTCCGCACGCAGCAGCACGGTCTTGGGATCGACGGCGTCGCGGGCTCCTCCGCGGAGCACGGCGGTCACCGACGTGGTGCCCGTCCCGGTCGAGATCTCCAGGCCGAGCCCGTCGAGCTCGGCCAGCACCCGCTCCAGGGTGCGTGGGAGGTCGAGCCCGATCTCCGGCTGCTGGTGCAGCTCGCGGCGCAGCTGCACCAGGTCGTCGGCCATGCCGCGTGCGTCGTCATGCAGGTCCACGTGTGCTCCTCGGTGTCCCGATCAGCGCAGGCGGAGTGCCACAGGCACAATGGCGCGGTGACCTCTGAGCCTCTCGTCCTCGGCATCGAGACGTCCTGCGACGAGACAGGCGTGGGGATCGTCCGTGGCCACACCCTGCTGGCGGATGCCGTGGCTTCCTCGGTGGAGGAACACGCACGGTTCGGAGGCGTCGTACCGGAGGTCGCGTCGCGGGCGCACCTCGAGGCGATGGTGCCGATGATCGAGAACGCCTGCCAGACGGCTGGCATCTCGCTGGCGGACGTCGACGCGGTCGCGGTGACCGCAGGGCCTGGGCTGGCCGGGGCGCTGCTCGTCGGCGTCGCGGCTGCGAAGTCGCTGGCGCTGGGGCTGGAGAAGCCGCTGTACGGCGTGAACCACCTCGCCGCGCACGTGGCCGTCGACCAGCTCGAGCACGGGCCGCTGCCCGACCCGTGCCTGGCGCTGCTGGTGTCGGGCGGGCACTCGTCCCTGCTCCGCGTGACCGACGTGACGTCGTCGGTCGAGCCGATGGGTTCGACGATCGACGACGCCGCGGGGGAGGCGTTCGACAAGGTGGCCCGGCTGCTCGGCCTGCCCTTCCCCGGCGGTCCGCACATCGACCGGGCTGCTGTCTCCGGCTCTTCGGTGGCGATCGACTTCCCGCGAGGCCTGACCTCGGGGCGCGACCTCGAGCGGCACCGCTTCGACTTCTCCTTCTCCGGGCTGAAGACCGCCGTCGCGCGGTGGGTGCAGGCCCGCGAGGTTTCGGGCGACCCGGTCCCGGTCGCCGACGTCGCGGCGTCCTTCCAGGAGGCGGTCTGCGACGTGCTGACCCGCAAGGCGATCGATGCAGCGGTGGCGGAGGGGATCGAGGACATCCTGATCGGCGGCGGTGTCGCCGCGAACTCCCGGCTGCGCGTCCTCGCCGAGGAGCGCGCCTCGGCCCGCGGCATCCGCGTCCGCGTCCCCCGCCCCGGCCTGTGCACGGACAACGGCGCCATGGTCGCCGCCCTCGGCTCCGAGATGCTCGCCCGCAACCGCACCCCCTCCGCCCTCGACCTCCCCGCCGACTCCTCGATGCCCGTGGAGCTGGTGCTCGCCTGAAAGACCGGATAGTCCGGAGCATTTGGACCCTCTACCGACCCCTGGGAGGGTCCGTTCGCTCCGGACTATCCGGGTGGTGGATACGTTGATGCCCGTTGAGTCCGCAGGAGCCGAGGAGAAGCAGATGCAGCAGGTCAAGGCCGTTGTCGCGCGCGCCAAGGGGGAGCCGGTCTCCATCGAGACGATCAACGTTCCCGACCCCGGTCCCGGGGAGGCGGTGGTGAAGATCCTGTCGTGCGGGGTGTGCCACACCGACCTGCACTACCGGGAGGGCGGGATCAACGACGAGTACCCGTTCCTGCTGGGTCATGAGGCTTCCGGGATCGTCGAGTCGGTGGGCGCGGGGGTCACCGACGTGGCGTCGGGGGACTTCGTCGTACTCAACTGGCGAGCGGTGTGCGGCGACTGTCGCGCCTGCAACCGCGGCGAGCCGTGGTACTGCTTCAGCACCCTCAACGCCGCTCAGAAGATGACCCTTGAGGACGGCACCGAGCTCTCGCCGGCGCTCGGCATCGGCGCGTTCGCGGAGAAGACCCTCGTCGCCGCCGGCCAGTGCACGAAGGTCGACCCGAGTGCGCGTCCTGCCGCGGTGGGACTGCTCGGGTGTGGCGTGATGGCCGGCCTCGGCGCAGCGATCAACACCGGCAACGTCGGTCGGGGTAAGTCAGTGGCCGTGATCGGCTGCGGGGGCGTCGGGTCTGCCGCCATCGCCGGGTCGGCTCTGGCAGGTGCGTCGAAGATCATCGCCGTCGACATCGACGACCGGAAGCTCGAGGTCGCGAAGGCGCTCGGCGCCACGCACACCGTCAACAGCAAGGACAGCGACCCCGTCGAGGCGATCCAGTCCCTCACGGATGGCTTCGGCGCCGACGTGGTGATCGACGCGGTCGGCCGCCCGGAGACGTGGCAGCAGGCTTTCTACGCCCGCGACCTCGCCGGCACGGTGGTGCTGGTGGGTGTCCCGACACCCGACATGAAGATCCCCGAGATCCCGCTCATCGACGTGTTCGGTCGCGGCGGGTCCCTCAAGTCGAGCTGGTACGGCGACTGCCTGCCGAGTCGTGACTTCCCGATGCTCGTGGACCTCTACCTCCAGGGACGCCTCGACCTCGACGCGTTCGTGTCCGAGGAGATCGGGCTCGACGACGTGGAGGCCGCGTTCGAGAAGATGCACCGAGGCGACGTACTGCGCTCCGTCGTCATCTTGTGACGGGCCACCGGGCCGGGCGGATCGCCTTTGCGGGGGTCGTGGCGCTCAGCCTGGTGATGCTCTTCTCGCCCGCGTCGGATGTCCCGAGCGGTTTCGCGTACAGCGACAAGCTGGTCCACTTCCTGCTGTTCGCCGCGCTTGCGGCAACCGGCCGGCTGGCCGGCATCCCGCCGTTGACACTGCTCCTCGGCCTGATGGCGTACGCCGGACTGTCGGAGATCCTGCAGTCGGTCCTGCCGCTCGACCGCCGCGGGGACGTGCGTGACGCGGTCGCTGACGTGCTGGGCGCGTTGACCGGTCTGGGTGCCGTCGTGCTCGTCAGCAGGAACCGTAGGGTCGGGCCATGAGCTCCGTACGCATCGACCATGCCGTCTCGAGCGGCACTTTCTCCTTGGACGGCGAGACCTTCGAGGTCGACAACAACATCTGGGTGATCGGCGACGACGACGAGTGCGTCGTCATCGACGCGCCGCACAACGTCGACGACATCCTCGCGGTGGTGGGCGGTCGGCAGGTCAAGGCGATCATCTGCACCCATGCCCACGACGACCACGTGCGGGTGGCGCCGGAGCTGCGAGAGCGGGTGACGGCCCCGATCCTGATGCACCCGGCCGACAAGCCGGTCTGGGAGCTCACCCACACCGACCACCTCTGGGACGTCGACCTCGAGGACGGCCAGACCGTCAAGGTGGGCGGTGCCGCGTTGAAGGTGCTGCACACACCGGGCCACGCGCCAGGGGCGATCTGCCTCTACGTGCACGACCTGGGTGCCGTGTTCACCGGCGACACCCTGTTCCAGGGCGGGCCGGGTGCGACCGGCCGGTCGTTCAGCGACGAGGACCTCATCAAGGAGTCGATCCGGACCAAGCTGTTCACGCTGCCCGACGAGACCGTCGTACACACCGGGCATGGCGAGGACACCACGATCGCAGCCGAGCGTGAACGCTCCGCCTGAGCGCACCGGCCGAGCAGTCTCGTTGCTCTCGCGGCCGTGGTGCTGGTTCGCAGCCGCCGTGGTCATCGGCACCCTCGTCCGGCTGCCGCAGCTGCTGCATCCTGCAACCGGTCCCTATGCGTTCCGGCTGGCGCAGACGGCCATGGGGGCGCGCGAGTACGCCCGTCACGGCGTCGATCTGCTGAGCTCGCCGCTCCCGATCTTCGGCGTGGTCGACAACGTCCCGTTCGAGTTCCCGTTGTTCCAGGCCATCGTCAGTGAGCTGATGCGGCTGGGGCCTGACGCCACCCTGGCCGCGCGCATTGCCGGCCTGGTCAGCTTCCAGCTGGTCGCGATCCTCTGGGGCGTCCTGCTGCACCGGTGGGTGGGCACCTGGGTGGCCGTAGGCACCGTCGTACTCCTGGAGTTCCTGCCTTTCGGGCTGCTCTGGGGAGCAGCCCCGTTGATCGACTTCTTCAGCGTCGCGCTCGGCCTCGGAATGGTGCTGGCGCTCGAGAGCTGGATGCGCGGCGGCCGATGGCCGTTGCTGGCTCTCGGAGCGGTGACCGCCAGCCTGCTGTTCCTGGTGAAGGTCACGACGGTCCCGGCGGCCGGGATCCTTCTGTTGGTCTCCGTCGCCCTCGTCGTGGCCGATCGAGGATGGCGTACGACGTGGCGGCGGGTCCTTGCTGCGTTGGCCCTCGGGCCTGGCCTGGCGCTGGTTCCGCTCGTCCTCTGGACACGTCGCGCGGACGAGATCAAGGCGGAGTCCCCGACGACCACCTTTCTCACCAGCAGCGCCCTTACGGACTGGAACTTCGGGACCTGGGACCAGCGCACGGATCCCGAGACGTGGCAGCGCATCGCGGAGCGGGTCACGAACGAGATCGCGGGGATCGGGCTCCTCGCGCTGGTGGCAGGCCTCGTCCTGGCGATCGCCTTCGGGGGGCTGCGGCATCGGGTGGTGCTCGCGGGTCTCGTCGCCGGGACGCTCGCGCCGGTGCTGATCTTCTTCAATCTGTACTGGGTGCACACCTACTACCTGAGCGCCGTCTTCCCACTGCTGTGCGCCATCCCGGTGCTCGGCATCGCCGCGCTGGCGACTCGGTTCGACCGCCCACTCGTCGTGCTGCCGGTCGCGGGCGTCGTGGGCGCCCTGCTGCTGACCACGTTCGCGTTGCCACTCGGCAGGGCGGACGTCACGCTCACCGCGGACCCCGGCCCGATTCCCGCGATCTCCCGGAGTCTCCGTCAGGTCACCCCCGCCGATGCCAGAGTCGTGCTCGTCGGGTGCGACTGGAGCCCGGAGTTCCTCTACGAGGCCGACCGCACCGGACTGATGTTCCGGACCCAGACCCCGGCCCAGGCCTGGGCGGAGAACGACATCGGGGACTACGCATTCATCGCGCGGTGCGACAGCGCGCTCGATCCCGCGGAGTACCTGCCGGAGGGCTACGGCATCAGCCCCAGCAGGGCCGCTGACGTGTTTCGCATCGTCACGGCGAACTAGACCGTCGGCTCGACGAGCAGGGCCGTTCCCTTGCCGTCCACCCGCGTGAGCACCAGGGTCGACTCCTCGTCGCCGCGCAGTGACAGCCGCTTGCGCAGTTCGTCGGGTACGACGGACACCCCGCGCTTCTTGATGGTCAGCCGGCCGATCCCGCGCTCTCGCAACGCGGCCTTGAGCGGCTTCTCCCGGAACGGGACCTCCTCGAGCACCCGGTAGCCGCGCGCGAACGGGGTGTGGAAAGCCCTGCGCGAAGCGACGTAGGCGATGTGCTCGTCGAGCAGGTGTCCGTCCACGCCCGCGGCGACCGCCGTGACCAGGCCCGCCCGGATCACCGCGCCGTCAGGCTCGTAGAGGAAGTCGACGACCGGGCCGGTGCCGGCGCCCGGGTCGTCCTCGTCGGTGAGGGTGGCCAGCCCACCGGTGCCGATGACCGTCGCCCGTCGGCGTGCGGTGGCGAGGCGGCCCGACCAGAGCACGGCCTCCTTGACCTCACGGTGGTCACTGACCCACTCGGCCTCGACGCCGTCGGGCACGAGGTGGTGCGGGATGCCGGGCGCGAGCTTCACGCACGAGTCCCGGCCGAGCAGGGTCTCGATGAACGACCAGGGTGGCGTCCATTCGGCGATGTCGAAGCTGCGTCCTTGTGCGGACCGGCGCGCCGGGTCGGCGTACGCCACGTCGAAGGGGGTGGTGTCCATGGTCGTCGCGTCGGCGACGCTGACCGCGCCACCCAGGTCGAGTGCCGCGAGGTTGGCTTCCGCGACCGCAACCCGGACGGGGTCGAGGTCGACGCCGGCACAGGTGAGCCCGGCGCTGGCAAAGGCGACGAGGTCGCCGCCGATCCCGCAGCCGAGGTCGATCAGTGTCGAGGAGCCGGCGGCGTGCACCCGGGCGGCACGGTGGGTGGCGACCGGCAGCCGGGTGGACTGCTCGAGGCCCTCGGGCGTGAAGTACATCCGCTCCGCCAGGTCGCCGAACTTCTCCACCGCCCGTTGACGCAGCCGTACCTGGGTCACTGCCGCCGCGACGTGCTCCGCGCTCGCGGTCCGTCGCAGGGTCCGCTGCGCCCCCAGGGGGTCGTCTCCCGCGTCGGCGGCCGACCGGAGCAGCCGTTGCCCGTCCTCGGTCAGCAGCCAGCGGAAGGCGTCGAGGTCCACGTCGGCCATCCTCGCAGCAGCCGGGGAGGTACCCGGGTCTGGCACTCCTCAGGTCCGAGTGCTAGTTTTTGAGTTGGCACTCTCCCGGTGAGTGTGCCAGCGCTTGTGCCGACGTACGACCCCCGCGACGGCGTACTTCAACACAAGCAGCAAACTTCGAAACAACCCATCGATCATGTGGAAAGTGGAGGTCGGCAACGTGTCGGTCAACATCAAGCCCCTCGAAGACCGGATCGTCGTCAAGGCCCTGGAGGCCGAGCAGACGACCGCTTCCGGTCTGGTCATCCCCGACACCGCGAAGGAGAAGCCCCAGGAGGGCGAGGTCATCGCGGTCGGTCCCGGCCGGTTCAACGAGGATGGCGACGGCCGCATCCCGCTGGACGTCAACGTCGGCGACAAGGTCATCTACAGCAAGTACGGCGGCACCGAGGTCAAGTACGCCGGCGAGGAGTACCTCATCCTCTCCGCGCGCGACGTCCTCGCCATCGTTTCCTGATCAAACTCACGGATAGTCCAGATCGCTTGGCCGCTCGGGGGTTCGCTCCAGGCGGCCGGGTGATCTGGACTATCGCAATTTACTGACGAAAGGAGCATCCCCGGATGCCCAAGATCCTGGAGTTCGACGAGGACGCCCGCCGCTCACTCGAGCGTGGTGTCGACAAGCTCGCCAACGCGGTGAAGGTGACCCTCGGCCCGCGTGGCCGCTACGTGGTGCTGGACAAGAAGTGGGGCGCGCCCACGATCACCAACGACGGTGTCACCGTCGCGCGCGAGATCGAGCTGGACGACCCGTTCGAGAACCTCGGTGCCCAGCTCACCAAGGAGGTCGCGACCAAGACCAACGACGTCGCCGGAGACGGTACGACGACCGCGACCGTGCTCGCCCAGTCGATGGTCCACGAGGGCCTTCGCTTCGTGGCTGCCGGCATCAACCCGATGGGCATCAAGCGCGGCATGGACAAGGCCACCGAGGCCGTCAACCAGGCCCTCAGCGATGCCGCCCGCCCGGTCGAGGACCGCAAGGACATGGCGGCCGTCGCCACCGTGTCCAGCCGCGACGAGATCATCGGCGAGCTGCTCGCCGAGGCCTTCGACAAGGTCGGCAAGGACGGCGTGATCACCGTCGAGGAGTCCAACACCATGGGCACCGAGCTGGAGTTCACCGAGGGGATGCAGTTCGACAAGGGCTACCTGTCGCCGTACTTCGTCACCGACCCGGAGTCGATGGAGGCCGTCCTCGACGACCCCTACATCCTGCTGCACCAGGGCAAGATCTCCGCGATCGCGGACCTGCTGCCCCTGCTGGAGAAGGTCATCCAGGCGGGCAAGCCGCTGTTCATCCTCGCCGAGGACGTCGAGGGCGAGGCGCTCTCCACCCTCGTGGTCAACAAGATCCGCGGCACCTTCAACGCCGTCGCCGTGAAGGCCCCGGCCTTCGGTGACCGTCGCAAGTCGATGATGCAGGACATCGCCACCCTCACCGGTGGTCAGGTGGTCGCCCCCGAGGTCGGCCTCAAGCTCGACCAGGTCGGTCTCGACGTGCTCGGCTCCGCCCGTCGGGTCGTGGTCACGAAGGACAACACCACGATCGTCGAGGGTGGCGGCAAGCCCGACGAGGTCGCCGGCCGGATCAACCAGATCAAGGCCGAGATCGAGTCCAGCGACTCCGACTGGGACAAGGAGAAGCTCCAGGAGCGTCTCGCGAAGCTGGCCGGCGGAGTCTGCGTCGTCAAGGTCGGTGCCGCCACCGAGGTGGAGCTCAAGGAGAAGAAGCACCGCATCGAGGACGCCGTCTCCGCGACCCGTGCAGCCATCGAGGAGGGCATCGTCGCCGGCGGTGGCTCTGCCCTGGTGCACGCGGCCGCTGTCCTCGACGACGACCTCGGCCTCACCGGTGACGAGGCGATGGGTGCGCGCATCGTGCGCAAGGCCGCCGACGAGCCGCTCCGCTGGATCGCCGAGAACGGTGGCCAGGAGGGTTACGTCGTCGTCGCCCGGGTGCGCGAGCTCGGGGTGGGCAACGGTTACAACGCCGCCAGCCGCGAGTACGGCGACCTGGTCGCCCAGGGCGTGCTCGACCCCGTCAAGGTGACGAAGTCGGCGCTGACCAACGCCTCCTCGATCGCCGGCATGCTGCTCACGACCGAGACGCTGATCGTGGACAAGCCGGAAGAGGAAGAGCCCTCCGCCAACGGCCACGGGCACGGCCACGGCCACTGAGGTCTGAACCTGCCCCGGCCGGTTTCCCAGGTTGAGAACCCGAACTGCCTCTTCACACACCATGCACGGTGTGTGAAGAGGCAGTTTCAGTTCCTGACCTGGGAAACCAGAGAGACCAGTCTCAGTCGTCGGCGCGAGACATGGCCGAAGCTGCCTCGTTGATGATCTGGCGCATCGCCTTCTCCGCGCCCTGCGGGTCCTGGGTCCGAACAGCCCGCGCCACCACGTCGTGCAGCTCGATCGCGTGCGGGTTCGGGCGGGCCGGCATCAGGTGGTGGTGGGTGCGCCCGGTGAGGACCTCGGCGACCACGCCGGCCAGCGCGCGGTACATCTCGTTGCCGCTCGCTTCCAGCAGCGTGCGATGGAAGATGATGTCCGCCGCCAGGTAGGCCTCGAGGTCGCCGGTGCGCCCGTGCACGACCATGTCGCTCACGGCCGCGGCGAGCACTCCGCACTGCTCGGCAGTCGCGCGCGTCGCCGCGAGGCCAGCAGCAACCGGCTCGAACCCGCCACGGAGCTCGCTGAGTGACTGCAGCTGCGCGGCGCGGTCGTCCCCGTCGAGGCGCCACCGGATCAGCCGGGGGTCGAAGACGTTCCAGCTGTCGCGGTCCAGCACGGTGACCCCGACACGTCGGCGCGAGCTCACCATCCCCATGGACTCGAGCACCCGCACGACCTCGCGGGCCACGGGCGCCGAGACGGCGTACTCCCGGGAGATGCCCTCCAGGGTCAGTACGGCGCGGGGCGCCAGCTCGCCGCCGACGATCCGACGGCCGACGTCATCGAGGATGCCGCCGTGCAGCGCGCCGGACACCCGGGTCGTCGACTTGGACACGGTGCGATTCTCGCACCCCCGACCCCAAAGGTCAGGTATTTCTGCCAAGAGTCTTGCAAAGATCATATCTTTGACTCAGACTGTGACGGCAACCACAGACCGGGTACACCTCGACAACGACTCCAGGAGTGTCAATGCCGTCACCACTGATCGTGGTCATGGGGGTCTCCGGCTCCGGCAAGTCGACAGTGGGCGCCGCGCTCGCCCAGCGGCTGCGCGTCCCGTTCGCGGACGCCGACGACTTCCACCCCCCCGCCAACATCGCCAAGATGACCGCCGGGCAAGCGCTCGACGACGACGACCGCGCTCCGTGGCTCGCGTCGCTCGGCGAGTGGCTCGAGAAGCACGAGCAGGGTGGGGGAGTGATGAGCTGCTCGGCACTCAAGCGGCGCTACCGCGACCAGCTGCGCAGCCACGTTGCCCGGATCGAGTGCCTGCACCTCGACGGCACGCTTGAGGTGATCTCTCGCCGGCAGGCCAGTCGACCCGGCCACTTCATGCCGGCTTCGCTACTGGCGTCGCAGTTCGCGACCCTCGAACCGCTCCACCCCGACGAGAACGGCGTCGTCATCGACGTCGACCAGAGCATCGACGACATCGTCGACGAGTACACCGACCAGCACCAGCAAGACCGATGACAGGAGCAGCAATGTCCTTCGTACCCCTCGCCGACCCGGCGCCGCTCGTTGATCCCGTGGCGGACGGATGGCAACTGGTGGTCGCCGCGCTGCTGGCCATCGGCCTGATCGTGGTGCTGATCACCTACTTCAAGCTGCACCCGTTCCTGGCGCTGATCTTCGGCGGTCTGACCGTCGGGATCGTCGCCGGCCAGAACATCAATGACGTGATCGGCAGCTTCTCGTCCGGCTTCGGTACGACGGCCGCAGGAGTCGGCGCCCTGATCGCCCTGGGCGCCATGTTCGCCAAGCTGCTCGCCGACTCCGGTGGCGCCGACCAGATCGTCGACACCATCGTCGGCCGGTCCTCGACGCGGACCCTGCCGTGGGCGATGGCCGGCGTGGGCGCGCTCATCGGCCTGCCGATGTTCTTCGAGATCGGCCTCGTGCTGCTGATGCCGGTCATCTACCTGGTGGCCCGGCGCGCACAGATCTCCGTGATCACGATCGGCATCCCCACCCTGGCCGGGCTCTCGGCCATGCACGGCCTGGTCCCGCCGCACCCCGGCCCGCTCGTCGCGATCGACTCGCTCGGCGCCGACCTCGGCACGACCTTGATGCTCGGGATCCTGGTGGCCGTTCCCACCGTCGTGGTGGCCGGTCCGCTGTTCGGCAAGCTGGCCGGGCGCTGGGTCGACGTACCAGCACCCGACCTGTTCGCAGGCCGCGACGAGAAGGCCCAGGCCGACCGGCCGGCCTTCGGGATCACCGTCACGACCGTCCTCCTGCCCGTGGTGCTGATGATGGCCAAGGCAGTCGCTGACATCGTCATCGACGACGACACCAACCGTGTGCAGCAGGTCTTCGACGTCATCGGCAACCCGTTCATCGCTCTGCTCATCGCCGTCCTCGTGGCCATGTTCACCTTCGGCAGGGGCTCCGGCATGGACCGCGCCGCGATCACCAAGTCCGTGGAGACATCGCTGCCGGCCATCGCCGGGATCCTGCTGATCGTGGCCGCAGGTGGCGGGTTCAAGCAGGTGCTCGTGGACACCGGCGTGGGCACCCTGCTCGCCGACTGGGCCAAGGACGCGAACATCTCGGTGCTGGTCCTGGCCTGGGTGGTGGCCGTGCTGATCCGCCTCGCCACCGGCTCCGCGACCGTCGCGACCATCACCGCCTCCGCGTTGATGCTGGGACTGGTCGAGGGGCTCAGCCAGGGCGAGATCTCGCTCGTGGTGCTCGCGATCGGGTCGGGCTCGGTGTTCTTCTCCCACGTCAACGACGCCGGCTTCTGGCTGGTCAAGGAGTACTTCGGGCTCTCGGTCGGGCAGACCATCAAGTCCTGGTCGCTGATGGAGACCGTCCTCTCGGTGACCGGACTGATCTTCGTGCTGCTGCTCGGCATCGTCATCTAGCGGCCGGGGTCCGGTTTCCCAGGTTAAGAACCCGATCTGCCTCTTCACACACCGTGCACGGCGTGTGAAGAGGCAGTTTCCATTCATAACCTGGGAAACCGGACCCCTACAGCAGCGGGACGAACCGGTAGGCGCCATGCTCGCTGATGTCCAGCTCGGCGCCGTTTCGGATGCCGAGGGTCATCGTGCTCCTCACGGGTACGACGATCCGGCCTCCGTCGGCGAGCTGGGCGACGAGCTCCTCGGGCAGGGTCCTGGCCTCGGCAGAGACCAGGATCCTGTCGTAGGGCGCCGACGCGGGGTCGCCGAGCACGTGCGTCTGGGCGGTCTGGATGCTGGCCCAGTCGTACGACGTGCGGGCGAGGTTCTCCGCTCCCCACTTGGCCAGCTTCGGCACCAGCTCGACGCCGATCACGGAGCCCCGTGGGCCGGTCAGGTGGGCCAGCAGGGCGGTCGTCCATCCCGACCCTGCGCCGACGTCGAGGACCTTGTCGCCCGGTCGCACCTGGAGCAGGCGCAGCATCGCCGCGACCGTGCGGGGCTGGGAGTTGGTCTGCCCGTGGCCGATCGTGATGGGGCCGTCGAAGGCGGCGCGGGAGCGATCACGGCGAGGCAGGAACCCCGCGCGTGGCACCGCTTCGAAGGCGGCCCGCACCGCGTCCATGGGCCCCACTCAACCACCCACGGGTCGGTCCGAGGTGTGAGGTTTGTTGACATGCCCGCAACATCGGCGCAGCGCACGCGCAACACACCGAAGTCACAGTGGCCCCATGTTCTTCCGCGTGCGTGCCTCGCTGACCGAACGGCCCGGAGCGTTGGCGCTCCTGGCCACGCGCTGCGGTGATGCCGGCCTGAACATCCTGGGTCTCCAGATCTTCCCCGATCTGGGGAGCGTCACCGACGAGCTCGTGATCAGCGCGCCGGAGAGCTGGACCGCGGGAGCGGTCGCAGAGCTCGTGAGTGGTGCAGGCGGGGACGAGGTGAGCGTCGAACCCTGCACCACTCACGACCTGATGGACCAGCCGACGCGATGGCTGGGCGCCGCCCACGACGTGGTCGCCGATCCTGCCCTGCTCGACACCATGCTCGAGAAGCTCCTCGGACCCCATCCGGAGAAGTGGAGCGCCACCGAGCACTCCCGTGCCGCGGCGCTGCGGGCACTTGCCGAGTCGGTCGACGAGACGGCGAGCCAGCCCGGCGCCGCCCCGGTGGAGTACGACGAGACCCCGAGCGGCCTCGTTGCCCGCATCGGTGGCCACGTCGTCGGTGTGGCGGCGTTCGCGCTGACCGAGGGCCGCGAGCTGACCATCGAGGTCGCTCCGGCCTGGCGCCGACTCGGTATCGGCACCCAGCTGCTCACCCGCGCCGCCGCGCAGGCCGCTGCCGCCGGCGCCGACGAGATCGTGCTGCTTGCGCAGCCGGAGGACGTCGGCTTCGTGACGATGGTGTCCGGCGCCGGTCTCCGGGCCCGGATCAAGATGAACGAGGGTGCGCTTCGGGCCACCATCGTGGTCACCGGCGTACGCCGCACGAATGTGGGCACGCCGGTCCTGCGTGAGGAACGAGCCACCACAGACCGTTAGACTCGGGGACCAAGCTCCGCACCGGAAGGTCCCTGGCTCTGATGACTTCAGGTGTCCCCTCAGAAGTGCCCAGCAAGTTCGCTCCGCTGGGCCTGACCTACGACGACGTCCTGCTGCTGCCCGGCGAGACGGATGTGATCCCCAGCGAGGTCGACACCAGCACCAGGCTGACGCGCGGCATCACGCTTCGCACTCCGCTGATCTCGAGCGCGATGGACACCGTCACCGAGTCGCGGATGGCGATCGCGATGGCTCGGCAGGGCGGCATCGGCATCCTGCACCGCAACCTCTCCATCGAGGACCAGGCCTACCAGGTCGACCTGGTCAAGCGGACCCAGACGGGGATGATCTCCAACCCGGTCACGATCGGGCCGGCTGCGACGCTGGAGGAGCTCGACCACATCTGCGGCGAGTACCGCGTCTCCGGCCTGCCCGTCGTCGACTCCGACTCCCGGCTGCTCGGCATCATCACCAACCGCGACCTGCGGTTCACGCCCGTCGCCGAGTGGGCCACCACCAAGGTCGACGAGGTGATGACCCCGATGCCGCTGATCACCGCTCCGGTGGGGATCAGCCGCGAGGACGCGACCGCGTTGCTGCGCCAGCACAAGCGCGAGCGGCTGCCGATCGTTGACGAGCAGGGTCGCCTGGCCGGGCTGATCACGGTCAAGGACTTCGTGAAGTCCGAGCAGTTCCCGCACGCCTCCAACGACGCCGACGGGCGACTGTTGGTCGGCGCCGCCGTCGGTTACTTCGGCGAGGCCTGGCAGCGCGCCACCACGCTGATCGAGGCAGGTGTCGACGTGCTCGTGGTGGACACCGCACACGGTCACGCCCGGCTGCTGCTCGACATGATCCGCCGGCTGAAGAGCGACCCGGCGACGAGCCACGTCGAGGTCGTCGGCGGCAACGTCGCCACCCGCGAAGGCGCCCAGGCGCTCATCGACGCCGGGGTCGACGCGGTCAAGGTCGGCGTGGGACCGGGTTCGATCTGTACGACGCGCGTCGTCGCCGGGGTCGGCGTACCCCAGGTCACGGCCGTCTACGAGTCCTCGCTCGCCTGCGGCCCGGCCGACGTACCCCTCATCGCCGACGGCGGCCTGCAGTACTCCGGCGACATCGCCAAGGCGCTTGTCGCCGGCGCCGAGTCGGTGATGTTCGGCTCGCTGCTCGCCGGGTGCGAGGAGAGCCCGGGAGAGCTGGTCTTCGTCAACGGCAAGCAGTACAAGTCCTATCGCGGCATGGGCTCGCTCGCCGCGATGTCGAGCCGTGGCAAGAAGTCCTACTCCAAGGACCGCTACTTCCAGGCCGACGTGCAGAGCGACGACAAGATCGTGCCTGAGGGCATCGAGGGCCAGGTCGCCTACCGCGGGCCGCTCGCTGCCGTAGCGCACCAGCTGCTCGGCGGCCTGCACCAGTCGATGTTCTACGTGGGTGCGCGGACCATCCCCGAGCTGCGCGAGAAGGGCCGCTTCATGCGGATCACCTCCGCGGGTCTCAAGGAGAGCCACCCGCACGACGTCCAGATCACCACCGAGGCACCCAACTACTCCTGGCGCTAGCCGGTGACTGACGACCGGCCGCACCACGCAGGTGGTCGAGCAGCGAGCGCAGCGAGCGATCAGTCGAGACCACGCATCCGTGAGCTGAACGACTCCGACTGGCCACAGGTGCACGACCTGGTGGTCGAGGTCGCGTCCGCCGGCGAGACCTATGCGATGGATGTCCCTCGGTCCGTGGCGGAGACCCGCGGCTTCTGGGCAGGGCAGCACCTGATCGTCGCTGTCGACGGCAACCCAGGAGACGAACGAGTGTTGGGCAGCGCCAAGATGGGCCCCAACCGGCCGGCGCAGGGCTCCCACGTCGGCACGGCGTCGTTCATGGTCGGCTCCGCGGCGCGGGGTGGCGGGATCGGCCGGGCGATGGGGGAGTATGCCGTGGAGTGGCATCGTGCCAACGGCTTCGCAAGCATCCAGTTCAACGCGGTCGTGTCCACCAACATCTCTGCTGTCCGGCTCTGGGAGTCTCTCGGATTCGAGACCATCGGCACCGTGCCCGACGCGTTCCGGCTGCCGGACTCGTCGTACGCGGACCTGCACGTGATGTACCTCAGGCTGGAGCAGACATGAACCTCGAAGAGATCCGCCGCTATCCGGTCAAGGCGATGGGTGGGGAGTCGCTGCAGTCCGTCGAGGTGGACGCGCGCGGTCTGGTGGGCGACCGCTGGTTCTCCGTCGTCGACACCGAGGGCAAGCTCGCGACCGGCAAGCACTCCCAGCGTTTCCGTCGCTACGACGAGGTCTTCGAGTACAGCGCGACGATGGTCGGCGACGACGCTCAGGTGGCCGGGCCCTCGGGGTCCTGGCGGGTCGGTGACGCCGACCTCGACCGGACGTTGAGCGAGCACTTCGGGTCCGAGGTGCGGGTGCAGCGTGAGACCGGCACGCCGTTCAAGGACGCCGGCCAGCTCTCCCTCGTCGGCACCGCATCGCTCGAGTGGTGCCGCGAGCACCTCGGGGTGGACGGCGACCGTCGCCGCATCCGCCCGAACCTGGTGGTGCACACCACCGAGCCGTTCGTCGAGGAGTCCTGGGCCGGCGCCACGATCCGCGTCGGCGAGGTCGAGCTGACCGTGGTCGAGCGCATCGAGCGGTGTCGGATGGTCGACATCGCGCAGGAAGGGCTCGCCGAGCAGGCCGGCTGGCTGAAGGCATTGGGCCGTGAGCGTGACCTCTGCCTGGGCATGTACGCCGACGTCACGACCGCCGGCAGCCTCGCCCTCGGTGAGCGCGTGGACGTCCTACCCGTGAAAGACTTCCTCAGTGACTGAACACCCCACCGAAACACTCGCTGCGCTCGCATTTCGTCGGGGACCCCGAAATGACTGAGATTGACATCGGGCGCGCCAAGCGCGGGCGCCGGGCCTATGCCTTCGACGACATCGCGATCGTGCCGAGCAGGCGCACGCGCGACCCCGAAGAGGTCTCCACGGCGTGGCAGATCGACGCCTACCGGTTCGAGCTGCCGATCCTGGCCGCGCCGATGGACTCGGTGATGTCGCCGGCCACGGCGATCGCGTTCGGTGAGCTCGGTGGTCTCGGCGTACTCAACCTCGAGGGCCTCTGGACGCGGTACGACGACCCGACCCCGCTACTCGACGAAGTGGCCGGACTGACCGGGCCGGACGCCGTACGCCGGATGCAGGAGATCTACACCGAGCCGATCAAGGCCGAGCTGATCACCGAGCGGATCCGCCAGGTGCGTGACGCCGGCGTGACCGTGGCGGGGAGCCTGAGCCCGCAGCGGACCAAGGAGTTCGCCAAGACAGTGGTGGACGCAGGCGTCGACATGTTCGTGATCCGGGGCACCACCGTGAGCGCCGAGCACGTCAGCGCGCAGGCGGAGCCGCTGAACCTCAAGGAGTTCATCTACGAGCTCGACGTGCCGGTGATCGTGGGCGGGTGCGCGACCTACCAGGCCGCGCTGCACCTGATGCGCACTGGCGCGGCCGGCGTCCTCGTCGGGTTCGGCGGCGGAGCGGCGCACACCACGCGCACGGTGCTCGGGGTCGCCGTACCCATGGCCAGTGCTGTCGCCGACGTCGCCGCCGCGCGTCGCGACTACATGGACGAGTCCGGTGGCCGCTACGTCCACGTCATCGCCGACGGTTCCATCGGACGCAGCGGGGACATCGCCAAGGCCGTCGCGTGCGGCGCCGACGCCGTGATGATCGGCTCGCCTCTTGCGCGCGCCACCGACGCTCCGGGCAAGGGCTTCCACTGGGGTGCCGAGGCGCATCACGCAGACCTGCCTCGAGGCGAGCGGGTGGAGTTCGGCACCGTCGGCACCCTCAAGGAGATCCTGTTCGGCCCTTCCCGGGTCGCCGACGGGACGATGAACCTGATCGGCGCCCTGCGTCGGGCGATGGCCACGACCGGCTACACCGAGCTCAAGGAGTTCCAGCGCATCGAGGTCGTCGTCCAGTAGTTGCGGGCGCCTCAAAGGTTTTGGCGCGGCCATCTTGGGCACGGTCGGTAGGAGCTGCACCCCTTCCACAGTGAGGCGCACACATGACCGACACCACGACTGCCGCTTCTACCGACGAGTTCGACGACAGCCCCCTGAAGAGGTCGATCACCGGTCGCCTTCTGTTCTTCTACGTCCTCGGGGACGTGCTCGGCTCTGGTATCTACGTGCTCATCGGGGCGGTGGCCGGCGAGGTGGGCGGGGCCTTCTGGGCCGCCTTCGGAGTGGGCGTCACGATCGCCGCCTTCACCGGGCTGGCCTACGCAGAGCTGGCCACCAAGTTTCCCCAGGCAGCTGGGGCCTCGCTGTACGTCAACAGGGCCTTCAAGAACAAGGGCCTCACGTTCCTGGTGACGGTGCTGTACCTCTCAGCCACCTTTGCCGCCGCCGGATCGTTGGCAGCCGGTTTCGCGAAGTACTTCGGCCAGCTCTGGGAGCTCCCGCCGACCCTGTTGGTGATGATCGTTTTCATCGTGCTGCTCGCGGTGGTCAACTACATCGGCATCACCGAGTCGGTCGTCGTCAACATGGCGATGACCATCGTCGAGGTGACCGGCCTTGCGATCGTGCTGCTGGCCGGCGCCATCTACGTCGGGCAGGGCAAGGCCGACTTCAGCAGGCTCACCGACTTCAGCAGTGGCGACAACATCATCTTCGCGATCATCGCCGGTGTTGCGCTGGCCTTCTTCGCGATGACCGGCTTCGAGAACGCCGCGAACGTCGCCGAGGAGACCATCGACCCGCACAAGGCCTTCCCACGCGCCCTGATCGGCGGCATGGCGGCAGCAGGCGTCATCTACGTGCTGGTCTCGATCGCCGCCGGCCTGACCGTGCCGGTCGACACGCTGGCCAAGTCCGACGCGGCCCTCCTCGAGGTGATCCGGGCCGGGATCCTGCCGATCTCGGTGTCGGTGATGGTGACTGTCTTCGCCGTCATCGCCATGATCGCGATCTCCAACACGACCCTGGTCCAGGTGGTCACCCAGTCCCGGATCCTCTACGGCATGGCGCGGGAGGACGTCGTACCCGGAGCCTTCGCCAAGGTGCACGCTTCTCGCCGCAGCCCGTGGGTCGCGCTGATCTTCAGCGCCGTCGTCGTGGTGTCCCTGCTCGTGGTCGGCTCGCTGCTCAACCGGGCGGGCTTCGAGGTCGACATCGTGGAGCGCCTGGCCGCCGTGACGGTCGTGCTGCTGCTCGTCGTCTACGCCGGGGTGATCGTCTCCTGCCTCAAGCTGCGCGGTCAGGGTGAGACCGAGAAGACCTTCCGCGCGCCCACGGGCCTCCTGGTGGCCGGCCTGGTGGGCAACCTCGTGCTGCTGTACTACGTGATCTCAACCGACCCGACCTCGCTGCTGTGGTGCGCGGGACTCGTGGGCCTGGGCATGTTGCTCTACGTGATCGAGTACTTCTTCGGCTACCGCAACCGGCCAGCCACTGCCGAACGCGGCGACCCGGAGAGCATCGACGGAGAGGAGATCTGAAATGCACGTCATCGTTGCCGTTGATGGTTCCCAGCAGTCGCTGCTGGCCGCCCGTCACCTGTTGTCGTTCGCCGACCCCGGGAAGATCTCGGACGTCTCTGTGGTCGGTGTGGTCAGTCCCTACGCCTCCCTTCCGTTCGTCGACGAGATCAGCGCCGACGCCGACACCACCAGGGACCGTACGTTCCGGGAGACGGCCGAGGCGGCGATCGCCACAGTCGCCGCCGAGTTCGCGGACTGGGGTCCCAAGGTCCACGAGAGACTGCACAGCGGCTCACCTGCCAACGAGATCGTCAAGGCGGCCAAGGAGCTGGATGCGGGACTGGTCGTCGTGGCGAGCGGAAGCCGTGGCCTCAGCGACACCGTCCTCCTCGGAAGCACGGCCCAGCGGGTCCAGCACTCAGCGCCCTGCCCAGTGCTCGTCGTACGCCCGACTCCGCGGAAGCCCGCCGCTCGCCGCTCACGCTCCTGACAACGCGCCTAGAGGTCCCTGACAGACTGGCCGCATGAGCCTGACAGCGGATCTCGGCCCCGGTTCACGTGCCAAGGCTCTCGACGCCATGGAAGAAGGCGGGCTCGACGTGCTCGTGGTGGGCGCCGGTGTGGTCGGAGCGGGCACCGCACTCGATGCCGTCTCCCGTGGTCTCTCGACCGCCCTGGTGGAGCAGCGCGACTTCGCGAGCGGGACCTCGTCGCGTTCGTCCAAGCTGGTGCACGGCGGCCTGCGCTACCTGGAGATGTTCGACTTCGGGCTGGTGAAGGAGGCCCTCGAGGAGCGCGGCCTGCTGCTCACCAAGCTGGCCCCGCACCTCGTGCGTCCGGTGGCGTTCCTCTACCCACTGCACCACACCTGGGAGCGGCCGTACGTCGGAGCCGGCCTGTTGCTGTACGACGCGATGGCCGCCCTCGGAGCACGGGCGGGCAAGTACGAGATGGGCGTGCCCAAGCACAAGCACCTGTTCCGCAAGCAGCTCGCCCGCATGGCGCCGGACCTGCGCACCGACGAGCTGGCCGGCGCGATCCGCTACTACGACTGCGAGGTCGACGACGCCCGACTGGTGATGAACATCGCGCGCACCGCTGCGGCGTACGGCGCACACGTGGCGTCGCGCACCAAGGTCGACCGGGTTCCTGCGCGAGGGCGACCGGGTGGTCGGAGTACGCGTCGTGGACCTGGAGAACGACCGCGAGATCGAGGTGCGGGCGAAGGTGGTGGTCAACGCCGGCGGTGTGTGGACCAACGAGATCCAGGAGATGCTCGGCGGGATCGGGGCGCTGAACGTCGAGGCCAGCAAGGGCATCCACCTCGTCGTACCCCGTGACCGCATCCGCAGCAAGGCCGGCTTCATCACGAAGACGAAGGTGTCGGTGCTGTTCGTGATCCCGTGGGGCCGTCACTGGATCATCGGCACCACGGACACGCCCTGGGACCTCGACCTGGCGCACCCGGCGGCATCCCGGGCCGACATCGACTACGTGCTCGAGCACGTGAACAAGCTGCTGCGCACGCCGCTGGACCACACCGACGTCGCAGGGCGTGTACGCCGGGCTGCGACCTCTCCTCAAGGGCGCCACCGAGCCGACCTCGAAGATCTCCCGAGAGCACACAGTCGTCGCGCCGATGCCGGGTCTGGTGATGATCGCGGGCGGCAAGCTGACCACCTACCGGGTGATGGCGCGTGACGCCGTCGACGCAGCCGCCGAGTCGCTCGACGGGCCGGTGCGCGCCAGCGTCACCGAGCGGGTGCCGCTGCTCGGGGCCAGCGGCTTCGAGGCCCGCACCAACCAGCGCGTGTCGCTCGCCCGGTCGAGCGGGCTCGACATCGCCCGCATCGACCACCTGCTCGGACGCTTCGGCGGGCTCATCGACGAGGTGCTGGGGCTGATCGCCGAGCGTCCCGAGCTGGCGCAGCCGTTGCCCGGGTCGGAGGACTACCTCTGCGCCGAGGTGGTCTACGCAGTGACCCACGAGGGAGCCCGCCACCTCGACGACGTACTCGCCAGACGCACGCGTACCTCCGTCGAGTCCTTCGACCGAGGCACCACCGCAGCTCGCCCCGCAGCCGAGCTGATGGGCGACGAGCTCGGCTGGGACGATGCCCGGCTCGAGGAGGAGGTCGACCACTACCTCCGCCGCGTCGAGGCCGAGCGCCAGAGCCAGGAGAAGCTCACCGACCAGGAGGCCGACGAGGCGCGAGTCAAGGCACCTGAGGGGCCATGGGCATCCTGACATCATCGGGCCCATGACCGCTTACATCTCGCACACCAGCATCGACTGCCGCAACGCCTACGAGCTCTCCCAGTGGTGGAAGCAGGTGCTGGAGTACGTCGAGCACCCGGAGGAGCCCGACGCCCCTGGTGACGAGGAGTGCTGGATCCAGCGACCGGACGGCGGCCACCCGCTGCTGTTCATCGAGGTGCCTGAGGACAAGCAGGTCAAGAACCGGATCCACTTCGACCTCAGTCCCAGCGCCGGCACCCGCGACGAGGAGCTCGCCCGGCTGCTCGCGCTGGGCGCCACCGAGGTCGACGACCGCCGCAACGCCGACGGCACCGGCTGGGTCGTCCTGGCCGACCCCGAGGGCAACGAGTTCTGCATCCTGCGCAGCGAGGCCGAGCGGAACGCGACCCCGTAGGTGGGTCAGTCGAGACCACGACACCACTGGGCCGCAACCTGGCTAGGTGGTCGAGCAGCGAGCGCAGCGAGCGGATAGTCGAGACCACTCACCGCAAGCCGAACCACTCAGAAGAAAGTCGAGAATCCCCTGCCACACAAGGGGATTCTCAAGGAGAAACTGTCAGTGGTCGCTGGTTGAATTCACTCTATGACGACGACCCGGCCGGACCTCGACACCGCAGCAGCGGTGCTCACGTTCGCCCGGAAACGGCGCGCCGATGCGGACCGTGCCGAGGCCGACGTGCTGTACGCCGCGGTGACCTGGGCCGAGCAGCACCCACCGGAGTCGATCGACCTCGCGGCGACCTGGATCACCGGCGGCGGGGACACCGGCCTCCCCCTGGCCGGGCCGGGTGCGCCGCTGGTCGCGGAGTTCGCCATCGCGGAGTTCGCGCTCGCGATCGGCCGCTCCACCGACTCCGGACGCGCCTACCTCGCCGACGCGATCGAGCTGAAGTACCGCCTCCCGCGGCACTGGACCAGGGTGCAGAACGGTGAGGTTCCGGTGTGGCGGGCACGCCGGATCTCCCAAGCCACCCTCGGCCTCACAGCCGAGGCCGCGGGGTTCGTGGACGCCCAGGTCGCGCCGTTCGCGCACAAGATCGGCCCCGCCCAGCTCGACCGGCTCGTCGCCGAGGCCATCGCCCGGTTCATGCCCGACCAAGCGGCCGAGGACGCCGAGCGGGCCGCGGACGGTCGGCATGTGTCCTTCCACCACGACCAGGTCTCCTTCAACGGCACCACCCACCTCGAAGGAGAGCTCGACCTGGCCGACGCCCTCGACCTCGACGCTGCCCTGGCCCGCGGGGCGGAGACCCTGAAGGCGGCCGGGTCGCCCCAGTCCTTGGACGTACGCCGGGCGATGGCCGCCGGGGAGCTCGCCCGCACACGGCTCGCCCTCGACCTCGAGGCGGCTGATGGGCGCCCGGCGGGCAGGAGCACCACGAAGCCGCGCCAGGTGGTGCTCTACGTGCACCTCTCCGAGGCCGCGGTCACCGGCACCGGTGCCTCCTCCACGGACCTGGCGCGGGTGGAGAACACCCGCACCGGCGTCACCGCTGAGCAGGTCCGCACCTGGTGCGCCAACCCCGATGCCCAGGTGACCGTGAAGCCGGTGATCGACCTGGCCGAGCACATCCACGTCGACGCCTACGAGGTCCCCGACCGCCTCGCCGAGCAGACCGAGCTGCGCGACCACAGGCGAGTTCTCGGTAGTGACGCAACACCCTCATTGAGGAGTTGCGATGAGGAAGTTCACAAAGCCCGATCTGCCGCGTGAGCACGAGCGGCGGTTCTGGCAGGGGATCCGTTCTGGTTTGAGTGTTGACGAGGCGGCTGTGTCGGCCGGCGCGTCTTGGAGCTGGGGGCGGAGGCTGTTCGTCAAGGCTGGCGGGGTGAACCCTGTTGCAATCGCAGAGCCAGTTGGTCGTCGCTATCTGCGATTCGAGGAACGCGAGGAGATCATGCGGCTGCAGGCCAGTGGTCTGGGCGTTCGGGCCATTGCCCGCGCGATCGGGCGTCATCCGTCTACGGTCAGCCGTGAGCTCAAGCGAGCCGTCGGTGTGCGGGGCTATCGGGCGTCGATGGCCCAAACGCATGCGGATCGAGGTCGTCGTGGACCCCGGAATGCGAAGCTCGCGACAAACCTCCGGTTGCGAAGAGAGGTCCAGGCTCGGCTCGAGCGCCACGACAGCCCGGAGCAGATCGCTGGCAGACTCAAGATGGACTTCCCCGACGAACCGGAGATGTGGGTGTCGCTCGAGACGATCTACCAGTCGCTGTATGTCCAGGCCCGCGGTGGTCTGAACCGTGAACTCACCGCCTACCTGCGCACGGGCCGTTCAATGCGAAAGCCACGCCGGACGCCGGGCCAGCGTCGAACGCGTATCCCCGAGAGGTGATGATCAGCGAACGGCCTCCTGAGATCGAGGATCGCGCCGTCCCAGGGCACTGGGAAGGGGACTTGATCATGGGGTCGAAGGTCTCCGATTCCTCAGTGGGGACGCTGGTCGAGCGAACGACCGGGTTCGTGATGTTGCTCCACTTGCCCGACGGTCACGGCACTCTCGCGGTCCAAGAGGCACTGGTCTCCAAGATGCTGACTCTCGATGAGCACCTACGCCGGTCGCTGACCTGGGATCAAGGCCGAGAACTGACCAACCACCGCGAGATTGCCCGAGCGCAACCGACCCTGGACACTACTTCCGCAGACCCCCACTCGCTCCTGGCAGCGCAGCAGCAACGAGAACACCAACGGCTCTGCGATGCGCCAGTTCACCCCGCCCAAAGGAAGCCATCCGCCCTTCTACGGCCCCGGACATGCTCGACAACATCGCCTCGAACACTCGAACCACACGGATCCCCGCAAACGCCACGCTTCCGCACACCCGCGGCAGTACTCGAGCTTGAGATACTGATCAACGCAACGACAAAACGACGGTGTCGCGTGACTACCGAGAACTCGCCACAGCTGCGTGTTCCCCTGGTGCACCGTTCCTGTGGACCAGCCCCCACGGCTACCAGTTCCACCGAGACCACACCGGCACCCTCGACGTCACTCTAGAAAGACCGCCACCCCCACCAGGCGACCCACCCCACTTCTGACACCTTCTGATGCGGCTGGCTCCCGGCTCACGGAACGTGGTCTCGACTAGCCGCTCGCTTCGCTCGCTGCTCGACCACCTACAAGTGGTTCGAGACGCCTGCTCCTCAGCGACCGGTGGAATCGCCATAGGCCCGGGCGGCGCGTCGTCCGGCCCGCCAGCCGGTGTACGGCGTGAGCAGGACCATCGCGAAGATGACGGCGGAGAGGGCCAGCAGCTCGACCACCCAGGGCGGGGTCAGGTCGCGGTCGAGGATCTCGGCGACCTCGCCGACCCCGAAGACGGTCCCCATCACGACCAGGGGTGCCGAGGTCAGGAAGATCGCGATGGCGCGTCCCCAGGTGGGGATGCGAGCGGCGCGGGCTGCACCGGCACCGGCGCCCGAGACGATGAAGATTCCGATCAGCGTGACCGAGACGGCGACGTCCAGCTCGGGCTCGTCGCCCATCCCGATCGCCACGAGCCGCATCAGCGCCCGGGCGATTGCTCCGAAGAAAAGGCCGAGTGCAGCACCGAACACCAGCCCGCGCACGACCCGCATCATCGGGACAGCATGCTCTGCCGAGGACGCCCTGAACAGGGCCGACCGGGTTGTCGGACCCCACCTCGTAGACTGGTGCCAACCCCCTGTCAACGCTGGCTGGGGGTCCTCGTGCGTGCCCATGCGCGCTCGAGATGACCCACGCGAGGAGCACTGTTGAGCATCGCCGGCCTGGCCGACCTCGTCCTGCGTGAGCCTGCGCTCGCGAAGTCGATGCAGGACGCGAGGTCGGGGCTGGCAACGCTCGACCTCACCGGTCCCGCCGCCCTGCGACCGTTCGTGGTCAAGGGTCTCGTCGACGCCGGCCGCACCGTGCTCGTCGTGGCCGCGACCGTGCGCGAGGCCGAGGACCTGACCGAAGAGCTGCAGGACCTGCTCGATCCGACCTCGGTCGCTCTCTACCCCGCGTGGGAGACGCTGCCGCACGAGCGACTCAGCCCGCGCAGCGACACCGTCGGCCGCCGGCTCGCTGTGCTGCGGAGGATCAAGCACCCCGGCACGGAGGCGAACAACGGTCCGCTGAGGGTGATCGTCGCGCCGGTCCGTTCGGTGCTCCAGCCTCAGGTGAAGGGACTGGCCGACCTGGAGCCGGTCGAGCTGGCGCCCGGCCAGGAGGTCGAGCTGGAGGATGTCGTACGACGGCTCGCGGGCGCGGCGTACTCCCGCGTCGACCTGGTCGAGAAGCGCGGTGAGTTCGCCGTCCGCGGCGGCATCGTCGACGTCTTCCCACCCACCGAGGAGCACCCAGTCCGGGTGGAGTTCTTCGGCGACGAGATCGACGAGATCCGTGCCTTCGCCGTCGCCGACCAGCGGACCCTGGAACCGGTCGAGCGCCTGTGGGCGCCACCGTGCCGGGAGCTGCTGCTGACCGACGAGGTACGCCGCCGCGCCGCCGAGCTGGGCGAGCAGCACCCGCAGCTCGCCGAGCTCACCGACAAGCTCGCCCAGGGCATGGCCGTCGAGGGGATGGAGTCGCTCTCGCCTGCGCTGGTCGACGAGATGGAGATGCTGGTCGAGCTGCTTCCCCAGGAGAGCCACGTCCTCGTGCTCGACCCGGAGCGGGTACGCACTCGCGCCCACGACCTCGTCGCCACCAGCGAGGAGTTCCTCGGCGCCAGCTGGGCGGCTGCGGCCTCCGGAGGCACCGCGCCCATCGACCTCGGGGCAGCGTCGCTCAGGGGCATCGGCGAGGTGCGCACCCAGGTGCTCGGGCAGGGACAGGGCTGGTGGGGGATCAGCCCGTTCGGTCTGGACACCGACGAGGAGACCCGCACTGTCGGGGCGCAGCCGGCCGAGGCCTACCGCGGCGACATCGAGGCGGTGGTCACCGACATCCGCGCGCACCTCGCCACCGGCAGGCGGGTGGTGACCATCCACCAGGGCCACGGTCCGGCACAGCGGATGGTCGAGGTGCTCGGCGAGCACGACGTGCCGGCACGGCTGGTCGACGAGGTCGGCTCCGGCACCGATGGGCTCGTCCTGGTCACCCAGGGCTGCCTGGAGCACGGGTTGGTCCTGGACGACCCCGGGCTGGTCATCCTCACCGGCGAGGACATCGCCGGGCAGCGGGCGACCACCCGCGACATGCGCAAGATGCCGGCGCGGCGCAAGAAGCAGATCGACCCGCTCGAGCTCAAGGCCGGCGACTTCGTCGTCCACGAGCAGCACGGTGTGGGCCGCTTCGTGGAGATGCGGCAGCGCGAGGTGCAGGGCGCGGTCCGCGAGTACCTCGTCCTGGAGTACGGCGCCAGCAAGCGTGGTCACCCACCCGACCGGCTGTTCGTCCCGGCGGACGCGCTCGACCAGGTGACCCGCTACGTCGGCGGTGAGCAGCCGAGCCTCGACCGGCTCGGCGGCTCCGACTGGGCCAAGCGCAAGGGGCGTGCGCGCAAGGCCGTGCGGCAGATCGCTGCCGAGCTGATCAAGCTCTACGCCGCCCGTCAAGCCACCAAGGGGCACGCCTTCGGGCCGGACACCCCCTGGCAGACCGAGCTCGAGGATGCCTTCCCGTTCCACGAGACGCCCGACCAGCTGAGCACGGTCGAGGAGGTCAAGGCCGACATGCGCCGCGTCGTACCCATGGACCGGCTGGTCTGCGGTGACGTCGGCTACGGCAAGACCGAGATCGCCGTGCGTGCTGCGTTCAAGGCGATCCAGGACGGCAAGCAGGTCGCCGTTCTCGTGCCGACGACGCTGCTCGTGACCCAGCACTTCGCCACCTTCACCGAGCGGATGAGCGGCTTCCCGGTGACGCTGAAGGCGCTCAGCCGGTTCCAGACCGACAAGGAGGCCCGCGAGGTCATCGAGGGCCTCAAGGACGGCAGCGTCGACATCGTGATCGGCACCCACCGGCTGCTCAACCCCGACATCAGAATGAAAGACCTGGGCCTGATCGTCGTCGACGAGGAGCAGCGCTTCGGGGTGGAGCACAAGGAGCAGATGAAGCGGCTGCGCACCAGCGTCGATGTGCTCTCGATGTCCGCGACGCCGATCCCGCGCACCTTGGAGATGGCGATCACCGGCATCCGCGAGATGTCGACGATCGCGACGCCGCCCGAGGAGCGGCACCCGGTGCTCACCTACGTCGGCGCCTACGAGGACCGACAGGTCACCGCGGCCCTGCGCCGGGAGCTATTGCGTGACGGCCAGGTGTTCTACATCCACAACCGGGTGCAGTCCATCGAGAAGGCGGCCGCACGGATCAAGCAGCTGGTCCCCGAGGCGCGGGTCGCCACGGCTCACGGCCAGATGGCGGAGCACCAGCTCGAGCAGGTGATGCTCGACTTCTGGGAGAAGCGGTTCGACGTGCTCGTGTGCACCACGATCGTGGAGTCCGGGCTGGACGTCTCCAACGCCAACACGATGATCATCGAGCGCGCCGACACCCTCGGCCTCTCCCAGCTGCACCAGCTGCGGGGTCGGGTGGGCCGCAGCCGCGAGCGCGCCTACGCCTACTTCCTCTACCCGCCGGACAAGCCGCTGACCGAGACCGCCCACGAACGGCTCGCCACCCTGGCCCAGCACTCCGACCTCGGCGGCGGCATGGCGATCGCGATGAAGGACCTCGAGATCCGCGGCGCCGGCAACCTGCTCGGTGGTGAGCAGTCCGGTCACATCGCCGACGTCGGGTTCGACCTCTACGTGCGCCTGGTCGGCGAGGCGGTCGCTGAGTTCCGCCAGGACGGCTCCGGGACCGAGCAGCCGGTCGAGGTCAAGATCGAGCTGCCGATCGATGCCCACCTGCCGCACGACTACATCCAGAGCGAGCGGCTCCGGCTGGAGATCTACAAGCGGATGGCCGAGGTGCGCTCCGACGAGGACGTCCGGCTGCTCCGCGAGGAGCTGCTGGACCGCTACGGGACGCCTCCGGCACCGGTCGAGCGGCTGCTCTCGGTGGCCAGCTTCCGAGCGCGTGCCCGCTTCGCAGGCATCTCGGAGGTGACGGCTCAGGGGAAGTACCTCCGTTTCCACCCGGTCGAGCTGCCCGAGTCGCGCGTCGTACGCCTGAACCGGCTGCACCCGAAAAGCCTCTACAAGGAGCCCGTGCGTACGATGCTGGTGCCGCGTCCCCAGCCGGCGGGCTTCGGTGCCCAGGCGCCTCGCGACGAGGAGCTGCTCGACTGGGCGCGGCAGGTGATAGACGCCGTGATCGAGCCCGGCAGGCAGCCCGGAGCCGAGCGAGGTAAGGAGACCGGATCGTGAAGCTCCGAGCGACAAAGCGCACACTCCCCGCGGTGGTCGTGGCACTGCTGCTGCTGACCGGGTGCGGCGAGATCACGCCCGGCACGGCATCGGTCGTCAACGGCACCCGGATCACCAACGACGAGGTGAACGCGTTCGCCGAGGCTCAGTGTGCGGGCGTGGCGCTGGCAGCGAAGTCGCAGCAAGGTGCGGCGGCCGCGCGCAAGAGGCTCGAAGAAGGTGCGCTGAGCCTGCTGATGGACATCCAGCTCAATCTCGACTTCGGCAAGTCGCTCGATCTCGACCCGCGCCCCGAGTCGGTCAAGGCGATCTACTCCCAGATCGAGCAGCTCATCGAGACGCTCCCGGCGAAGCACCGGCCGGTGACCGAGCAGGTCTTGCGGCGGTGGGCCGAGGCGCGCGACCTGATGACCCAGGCAGGCGAGCAGGCCACCGGTCAGCAGGCCACGCCCGAGAACGCGGAGGCGGTCGTCAACGCCGCCTACCAGAAGCGTGAGCCGTGGCTGGAGAAGGTCGACATCGTGACGGATCCGCGCTACGCGCCCAGCAAGGACGGTTTCCCGGGCACGGGTGACGGCTCGGTCTCGCGCCCCACCTCGGAGTTCGCCAAGGGCGCCACCGCCACCGAGCCGGATGCGAAGTGGATCACCGGGCTCCCCGCCAGCCAGAGGTGCGGCTGACGTCGTGACGGACTCCCCGACCTCAGGCGAGTCCGCGCCGGCCGACCAGTCGGCGCTGATCGAGCTCGTCGGGATGATGGCCCGGTTGCGGGCTGAGTGCGGCTGGAAGGCTGCGCAGACCCACCGCACGCTCGCCAAGCACCTGCTCGAGGAGACCTACGAGACCATCGAGGCGATCGAGACGCTCGACGGGGAAGGGAGCTTCGAGCACCTGCGCGAGGAGCTCGGCGACGTGCTCCTGCAGGTCTACCTGCACGCGGCGATCGCCGCCCAGGCCGGTGAGTTCGACATCGAGGACGTCGCCCGCGGGCTGCGCGACAAGATGCTCCGCCGCAACCCGCACGTCTTCGGCGACGTGGAGGAGACCGATCCGGCGCGGATCAACGAGACCTGGGAGTCGGTCAAGGCTGCGGAGAAGCAGCGGGCGGACGTGCTCGAGGGCATCCCCCTCGAGCTGCCTGCGCTCAGCCGTGCCGCCAAGGTGCTCGACCGGCTGGAGCGCGCCGGAACGACGCAGGCTCCCGCCGACCCAGACGATCTCGGTGACCGGCTGCTGGCGCTCGTGGCCGAGGCGAGGGAGACAGGAGTGGACCCCGAGCAGGCCCTCCGCGATGCCGTACGACGGGCCAGCGCGTGACGCGTCGACCAGCGGCCTTCCTGGTCGGCCTGGCACTCGTGCTGACCGCCGGGTGCACGCTCGGCGAGGACGACGAGATGGTGCCACCGTCGCGGACGGTCACAGCTTCACCTTCTCCGGACACGACCATCGCTCCGGCGAGCGTGCCGGTCGGAGAGGGGCCGGTCTCGCCGACCGAGGTCGTCTGGGCACAGGGAAGCGCGCTGCACGTCGGATCGCGGTTGGTCGACCTCTCCCCGGTCGGGATCGACGCGTTCGTGGTGGTCCCCGGGGGCGTTTTCGTGCTGTCCACCGGCGAGCTCTGGTTCACCGACCTGTCCCGGCTCCGGGGCACCGGGCTGACCGGGGTGACGGCGCTCGGTGTCACCGCCGACGCCAAGCGGGTCCTGGTCACCGGCGAGATGTCGGGCGCCGTCGCGACGTACGCCTATGACACGGGCACCGGACAGGCCGTGAGCAGCGAGGGGCTCCGTCCCGTGTCGGCGGAGGAACGACTCCGGGGACCGGACCGCTCGCGGGTCGCCGTACCCAAGGGGTTCGAGCTGGCAGGCTGGGCCGGGCCGACGACGTTCTACGGCGTCGTCAACAAGCTCGGACGAGCGTCTGCGGTGGTCAGCTGCGGCACCGTGACCCGGTCCTGCACCACGCTGGCCGCGATCGAGGGCCCGGAACCGGTCCTGTTCGGCACCGGGCGCTAGCCGGGCGCTGGGTCGATAGGCCGCCACCCGGCAGGCGGGGCCTACGCGCGATCAGTGCCTGTCCCAGTTAGGGTGAAGCGCCAGCACGCACGGCCGAAATCCCCCGACGCAGGAGCAACTGTCTTGGCTTCAATCGACACCGTCATCGCCCGGGAAATCCTCGACTCGCGAGGCAATCCCACGATCGAGGTCGAGGTGCTCCTCGACGACGACTCGCTCGGCCGAGCGGCCGTGCCCTCCGGCGCCTCGACCGGCGCCTTCGAGGCGGTCGAGCTCCGCGACGGCGGCAAGCGCTACGCCGGCAAGGGCACCCAAAAGGCCGTCAGCGCCGTGCAGGACCAGATCGAGCCGGAGATCATCGGTCTCGACGGCAGCGACCAGCGGCTCGTCGACCAGGCGATGATCGACCTCGACGGCACCCCCAACAAGGCCAACCTCGGTGCCAACTCGATCCTCGGCGTCTCCCTGGCCGTGGCGCGCGCGGCCGCCGTGAGCGCGGGTCTCCCACTGTTCCGCTACGTCGGTGGCCCCAACGCCCACCTGCTGCCGGTGCCGATGATGAACATCCTCAACGGCGGGGCGCACGCAGACACCAACGTCGACGTCCAGGAGTTCATGATCGCGCCCATCGGTGCGGCGTCCTTCAGTGAGGCCCTCCAGCAGGGCGCCGAGGTCTACCACGCGCTCAAGGCCGTGCTGAAGAAGAAGGGCCTGGCCACGGGCGTCGGCGATGAGGGCGGCTTCGCCCCCGAGCTGCCCAGCAACCGCGCCGCCCTCGACCTGATCGCGGATGCGGTCAAGCAGGCCGGCTTCAAGCTCGGCACCGACTTCGCCCTCGCGCTCGACGTGGCGGCCAGCGAGTTCCACGAGAAGAGGAAGTACGCCTTCGAGGGCAAGAAGAAGTCCTCCGACGAGATGGTCGCCTACTACGCCGACCTCGTGTCGTCGTACCCCATCGTCTCGATCGAGGACCCGCTCGACGAGGACGACTGGGACGGCTGGAAGAACATGACCGCCCTGCTCGGCGACAAGATCCAGATCGTCGGGGACGACCTCTTCGTCACCAACGTCGAGCGGCTCCAGCGGGGCATCACCGGCGGGCAGGCCAACGCCCTGCTGGTCAAGGTCAACCAGATCGGGTCGCTGACCGAGACCCTCGACTCGGTTGACCTGGCCCACCGCGCCGGCTTCCGCTGCATGATGAGCCACCGCTCCGGGGAGACCGAGGACACCACGATCGCCGACCTCGCCGTCGCCACCAACTGTGGCCAGATCAAGACCGGTGCCCCTGCCCGCTCGGAGCGCGTTGCGAAGTACAACCAGCTGCTGCGCATCGAGGAGGAGCTCGACGATGCCGCCCGCTACGCCGGGCGCGCCGCCTTCCCGAGGTACCAGGGCTGAGCCGGGCTGATCTGACCGATGGCCACACGTCGTACGCCGAACGGGCCCCGCAAGGGAGCCCGGCCCGGACGTCTCCCGGGCAACAACCGCCCGGGGGCCCGGGGCAGTGATCGCGCGCGTACGACGACCGCCCAGGCGCCTCGGCCCCGGTTCACGAACCGGATGGCGATCCTGGTCCTCGTCCTCGCGGTGCTCGTCGTGTCCTACGCATCCTCGATGCGCGCCTACCTGCAGCAGCGCGCGCACATGAACGACCTCCGCGCCCAGATCGACAGCTCGGAGCGCGACATCAAGGCACTGGAGCGCGAGAAGCGTCGCTGGGCCGACCCGGCGTACGTCGAGACCCAGGCCCGGGAGCGCTTCAACTGGGTGCTGCCCGGGGAGACGAGCTACCAGGTGATCGACCGCAACGGGAAGCCGCTGGAGCGCAGCGACGGGCTCACCGACCCCGACTCGGTGGCGCGGCAGGTGCCGGACCCCTGGTGGGACAAGGTCTACGGGACCCTCGAGGACGCCGACCACCCGAAGAAGGCGCCGACGCCGAAGACGAACCTCACCCCGCCGCCCTCCTCAGAACCGTCGCCGACCCCCGGCCAGTGAGTCCGTCCGCCCCCCACATCGACGCGCGGGACGTCGCGGTGGTCCACGCGCAGCTCGGACGTCCGCCCCGCTCCATCCATGCAGTGGCGCACAGGTGCCCGTGCGGGAACCCCGACGTGGTCGCGACCGAGCCGCGCCTCGAGGACGGCACGCCGTTCCCGACCACCTTCTACCTGACCTGTCCCCGCGCAGCCTCGATGATCGGCACCCTGGAGGCCTCGGGGCTGATGCGCGAGATGGCCGAGCGGCTCTCGCACGACGAGGAGCTCGCATCGGCGTACGCCGCTGCCCACGAGGCCTACCTGGACGCGCGCACCGCGATCGGCGAGGTGCCCGAGATCGCGGGTGTCTCCGCGGGCGGCATGCCGGACCGGGTCAAGTGCCTGCACGTGCTGGCCGGTCAGTCGATGGCCCAGGGCCGCGGGGTCAACCCGCTCGGTGACGAGGTGCTCGACCGGCTGGGGGAGTGGTGGCAGGCGGGGCCGTGCGTCTCGCCAAGTGGTTTCGAGACACCCGCTGACGCTCGCTCCTCAACCACCGAGAAGCCGGAGGAAGACGCATGACTCGGGTCGCGGCCTTCGACTGTGGCACCAACTCGCTCCGGCTGCTCGTGGCCGACATCGACGTGGACGCCGGGACCAGCGAGGACCTCGTCCGCCAGCTGCGCATCGTCCGACTGGGCCAGGGAGTCGACCGCACCGGCCGGATCGCAGACGCCTCGCTCCAGCGGGTGTTCGGCGCCGTCGAGGAGTTCATGGCGGTCGTGCTCGAGCACGACGTGAAGCGGATCAGGTTCTGCGCGACGTCTGCAGCCCGGGACGCGGAGAACTCCGAGGACTTCCTCGTCGGCATCCGGGAGCGCACCGGTGTCGAGCCCGAGGTCCTCGGCGGCGACGAGGAGGCCCGGTTGAGCTTCGCGGGTGCGACGCGCGACCTGCCGCCGCTGCCCGAGCCAGTCCTGGTGGTCGACATCGGCGGCGGGTCGACGGAGCTGATCCTGGGCAACGCCGACGGCAGCATCGTCGCGGCCGAGTCGCTCGACATCGGTTCGGTGCGGCTCAACGAGCGCCACCTGGCAAGCGACCCACCGTCGAAGGACGAGATCGCGGGTGCGGAGGCGGACATCGACTCGGCCCTGGACGACTGCTCGGTCGACTCGCGGGAGGCCGGAGCGGTGATCGGCGTCGCCGGCACGGTGACCACGCTGGCGGCCGCCGTACTCGACCTCGCGACCTACGACCCCAGCCTCATCCACCACAGCGTGCTGCGTCCCGACGCTGTGCAAGGAGCCGTCGCCCGACTGCTCGCGATGGAGGTCGAGCAGCGCAAGGCGTTGCCCTACATGCATCCCGGCCGTGCCGACGTCATCGGTGCCGGCGGACTCATCCTGGACCGCATCCTGCGCCGTACGACGGTCAAGTCGATGCTGGTCTCCGAGCACGACATCCTCGACGGGATCGCCTGGTCGGCGGCCCAGTCGCAGGCAGAGGGGAAGTGAACTCATGTCCGACGAGGACAACAACGACCAGGCTCCGGAGCTCTCCGCCTTCTTCGTGCTGCGCCGGACGGTGCGCGAGTTCCTCGACGACGGTGGCACCGACCTCGCCGCAGCCCTCACCTACTACTCGGTGCTGGCGATCTTCCCGGGGCTGCTCGCGCTGCTGTCCCTGGTCGGCGTCTTCGGCGAGGCGCAGGCCTCCGTCGACCTGATCCTCGAGGTCCTGGCGCCGCTGGTCTCCACCGATCAGATCGAGCAGATCAGGCCGGTCCTCAACGAGCTCGCGTCGAGCGATGCCGCCGGCGTGACCCTGGCCATCGGGCTCGTCGGCGCGCTCTGGTCGGCGTCTGGGTACGTCGGTGGGTTCAGCCGAGCGATGAACCGGATCTACGAGGTCGAGGAGGGCCGGCCGTTCTGGCGGATGCGACCGATGCAGCTGATGGTCACCGTCACCACGGTCGTCCTGTGTGCGGGCGCTCTGTTGATCCTGATCGTCTCCGGGCCGGTCGCCGAGTCGGTCGGCAACGCCGTGGGTCTCGGTGACGACCTGGTCGTGGTCTGGGGCTATGCGAAGTGGCCGGTCCTCGCGCTGGTCGTGATCGTGCTGGTGGCGTTGCTCTACTACGCGACGCCCAACGTCGACTTCGTGAAGTTCCGGGTGATCTCCGTGGGTGCCTTCGTGGCCATCCTGGTGTGGCTGGTCGCCAGCATCGGGTTCGCTTTCTACGTCGCCAACTTCTCCTCCTACAACAAGACCTACGGCGCCGTGGCAGGTGTCGTGATTGCGCTGCTGTGGCTCTGGATCACCAACGTCGCCCTGCTGTTCGGCGCCGAGCTGGACGTCGAGCTCGAGCGGCGCAGGGAGCTGCAGCAGGGCATCGCGGCTGAGGAGCGGATCCAGCTGCCCGTGCGCGACAGCCGCGGGATCGACAAGTCAGCCGCCCGTCGTGCCGATGAGGTCGCCACCATGCGCGAGGTCAGGCTGGCTGCCGCTGGGTCGGGAGATCCGGCCGACCGCCCGTTCGGCCGTTCCTGAGGCTGTCATGACCGAGCAGTTCCCGAGCCCGGTGCCCCCGGGCACGGGCTGGCCCGAGGACCCGGTCGCCCCCGGAGACGCAGCACCGCCGATCGCGCGTACGGCGGGTGGGGTGGCTCGCCTGGCCGCGCGAGCGACGCTGCCCGTGTTGGAGGCCCGCAGCTCGGTCTGTTCCGCATGTCCCCGGCTCGTGTCGTGGCGTGAGCAGGTGGCCCGCGAGAAGCGGGCGTCGTACGCCGGGGAGACGTACTGGGGCCGTCCCATCGCCAGCTGGGGTGACCCCGACCCGGCGATCCTGATCGTCGGCCTCGCTCCGGCCGCACACGGTGGCAACCGCACCGGACGCATCTTCACCGGCGACCGGTCCGGCGACTGGTTGTTCGCCTCGCTCCACCGGGTCGGCCTGGCCAGCCAGCCCACGTCGACGCACGCCGGGGACGGGCAGCGGCTGCTCGGCACCCGGATGGTGGCGGCCGTGAAGTGCGCCCCGCCGCAGAACCTCCCGACGCGCGAGGAGCGTGACACCTGCGCCCCGTGGATCGAGCGCGAGGTGCAGCTGCTCCTGCCCGGACTCCGCGCGGTCGTCTGCCTCGGCGGGATCGGTTGGGAGGCGGCCCTGCGTGCCCTGAGCGGCGCGGGGGTGCCGATCCCGCGGCCCCGACCGAAGTTCGGCCACGCCGTCGAGGTCCAGCTCGCCGAAGGCCTGACCCTGCTCGGCAGCTACCACCCCTCGCAGCAGAACACCTTCACCGGCCGCCTGACCGAGCCCATGCTCGACGCCGTTCTCGGCCGGGCCGCCGAGCTCGGCTCCCTATGATCGGCGGGAGGTCGAGCGCAGCCGACCCGCCCCGGTATCCCAATCGGCAGAGGAAGCGGTCTTAAACACCGCTCAGTGTGGGTTCGACCCCCACCCGGGGCACGATCATGGCCACCAGGCCGCTTGTGTGGTGGATCGCACGCACCAGGTGAGTGCGATCAACCACCTAAGGCGCAGTCGGGGCAACACGGGGTCGGCGCGCCGGTCCAGCCGCGCTGTTGCAGCAATACGCCGACCTGCCCGGCCGTCCAGCACTGGCGATCGAAGACCTGGCCCCACGAGAGGCGGGTGGTCAGCCTCCCGTCGACCTGGGCCAGGAGGTCGCGGTCGAAGTCGCGGTCACGTGCACCTGCGGAGTCGTGGAAGAGACGGCTGTCGAGCTCCACGAGCAGCGGCACCTCGTAGCTGGCGTCCCGGTACACGCGGCCTGTCCTGCCGGTGCCGATGGCCTGGCGCTGCGCCCGAGGCAGCCCATGAGGGCGTTCGACACGGGTCAGGTAGCCGCGCTCGAGCACGGAGCAGCTGCCGGCTGCGATGTCCTGGAGCACGGCTGCCACCCACTTCCGGCGTGGAAGTCGTTCGCGCTCCTCGAGGGCGTCGAGCAATCGCCCGGCCGTCGTACGACGCAGCTGCACCGACTGGGCGAGGGCAGCCACCGTCGCGAACTCGGTGTTCGCGCTCGTTGCCACGTCGATGGCCGCGTGCTCGTAGCGAACCCGTGGAGGTCCGAGGTTCCACAACACCTGCTGCTCGAAGGCGCGGCCGCGATGGATCTGGATGCCCGCAGGCTGGACGAGTCGACGATCTCGCGACACGACGACGTGGATCGGAAGGTCGTCCGTGTCCCTTCGTCCCGGCCCATCCACCGCCCGGAGAGCCGAGGAGTGGCTGAGCGCTGCCGGCCAGGAGAACAGCACCGCTGCCCACGCCTGCTGCAACCAGGTCAGATCGCCCGTGTGGTTGACGTAGACCCCCTCCAGGACCGGCGCCCAGAGCCTCCGCCGGAGCATGCGGGCGATGTCGTGGTCCGACCATCCTCGGGCGACGAGCTGCCGGCGGGAGATGACACCCGCCTGCACGTCCAGGAGACGGTCGATATCCGTGACCACCGCATGGATCGTCGTCGCATGACGAAATGCGCGCCACTTGGACCTGAGCGAGCTGTGGGTAACCCCCGCCCCCTAGAACTCGTTCTACTTCACATGAAGAAGCTCGCGCTGCTGATCGCAGCTGCCCTGGCGTTCGTGCTCGCTCCCAGCGGGGCGGCCAGCGCCGGCGACGAGACGCCCCGCCTGCAGCGGCAGGGGCGGTTCCTGGTCGACCAGCACGGGCGCGTGGTGATCGTGCACGGGCTGAACATGGTGTGGAAGCGGGCACCGTACGCGCCGCCGAACACGGCAGCCGGGTTCACCGAGAAGGACGCGGCGTGGCTGAAGAAGTACGGCTTCAACGGCGCGCGGATCGGGATGCTGTGGGCTGGGGTCACTCCGACGAAGCCGGGCGTCGCCGACCCGGCGTACTTCAAGCGCGTCGACCGGATCACCAAGCTGCTGGCCGACCGACAGATCTGGATGCTCTTCGACGGCCACCAGGACATGTGGCACGAGCAGTACGGCGGAGAAGGTGTGCCGGCCTTTGCCGCGAAGCGCCCGATGCCCTTCGCGCTCACGCCGTACGCGAAGGTGCCGTTCCCGATGGGCTACTGGACGCCCGAGGTCTCCACGGTCTTCGACGACTTCTGGGCCAACAAGGACAATCTCCAGGGGGCGTGGGCAGCCGCGTGGAAGCTGGTCGCGCAGCACTACAAGAACCAGCCCTACTCGATGGGCTACGACCTGATGAACGAGCCCTGGGCCGGCGTCGAGTGGCCCAGCTGCCTGACGACCGGGTGTGAGTCGTCGTACGCACAGGAGCTCCAGCCGGCCATGACGCGGGGCCTCCAGGAGGTCCGAAGGGCCGACGGCAAGAACCTCGTCTGGTGGGAGCCCCAGCAGTTCGCCGGCGGCCAGAAGCTGGACACGTTCTACAAGCCGGTCGCGGGCGAGAAGAACCTCGGGTTCTCCTGGCACAACTACTGCCCCGACGTGTTCTTCGAGAGCCAGGGCATCCCCGGCGGCGACACCGAGAACTGCCGTGCGTACACCGCAGACCGCGAGAACCACGCGATCGACCAGTCCGCCCGGATGAGCGCTGCCGCCCTGATGACCGAGTGGGGCGCCACCGACAACGTCAAGGCGATCGGCATCGACGCCCAGGGGGCCGACGACGCCCTGATGGGCTGGACGTACTGGGCCTACAAGCACTGGGACGACCCGACCACGGCCGACGCCTCGCAGGGACTCTTCACCGACGACAGCGACCTGAGCACGGTGAAGACGGACAAGCTGCGCCAGCTGGTCCGCACCTACCCCCAGGCCACCGCGGGGATGCCGACCCGGGTCAGCTACGACACCACCACCGGCGACTTCTCGATGGTCTACCGCCCGGACACCCGAATCACGGCCCCCACACAGATCTTCGTGAGCCCGCTCACCTCGCGGAAGGGGTACGACGTGCAGGTCAGCGGCGGACAGGCGCAGAAGAGCGGCTCCCTCGTCCACGTGAGAGCCACGTCACGCCAGCCGGTCACCGTGACCGTCACCCCGCGACGCTGACGGGAACACCGGACCCCGGTAGAACGTTTGATGGGTGACGTCCAGATACAGTTGTGACGTACGGCGGACGCCAGGTGGGCGGACCGCATAGGCATCCAAGGAGGACGCCATGGAGAGCAGGAACCCGATCTTCGCGCGGGCCGAGGGCTTCAGCGCCCGAGGCAACGCGACCGGAAGCCAGACCTATCCCGGCAACGGCCAGACCCAGGCCGGCTACGGCGACCCCTCCCAGTGGGGCACCGGCACGCCGGGCGCGCCCACGACGCAGGTCGGCCAGGGCCCGATGACCATCGACACCGTGGTGCAGAAGACCGGCATCACGCTAGGCGTCGTCGTCCTCGTGGCCGCGGCAACGTGGGTCCTGACGGGCGACATGGACAGCATGACCGACGCTCAGCTGAGCAGCCTCTACGGCCTCTCGGTGATCGGCGCGCTCGGCGGCTTCGCCCTCGCGATGGTCAACACGTTCAAGAAGGTCGTCAGCCCTCCGTTGATCCTCCTCTACGCCGCCCTCCAGGGTGTCTTCGTAGGCGCGTTCAGCAAGGCGCTCGAAGTCATGTTCGCGGAGGATGGCACCGCGCCCGGTGGCCTGGTCATCGGGGCCGTCGTGGGCACCATGGCGGCAGTTGCCGGAACCCTCGCGGCCTACAAGTTCTTCAACATCAAGGTCGGCAGCAGGTTCTACAAGTGGGTCATCGCCGCGGGCATGGGCTTCCTGGCCGTCACGCTGTTCGACATGGTGCTGGGCTTCTTCGGCAACAGCATCGGCTTCAACGGCTTCGGCGGGCTCGGCCTGATCATGAGCGTCATCGGCCTGGGCCTCGGCGTGCTGTTCCTGATCCTCGACTTCGACCAGGTCGAGCGGGGCATAGCGGCCGGTCTCCCGGAGAGCGAGTCGTGGCGGGCAGCCTTCGGCCTGACTGCGACGATCGTGTTCATCTACGTCGAGATCCTGCGGATCCTCGCGATCCTGCGTGGCGACTGACCAGCCGACTGAGCAACCAGTCCAGCTAAGCGGACGCCTCGGCCGACTCGTCGGTCGAGGCGTTTGCGCTGTCCGGGGCCTCGGCCTCGCCGGAAGCCTCGTGCGGGGTCTCGGCCTCGCCGGTGGGCAGCATCCTGCGGCGCATCAAGGTGACCCAGCGTCCGCCCACACCTCGCTTGGCGCCGCCGACCTCGGTGCCGTCGATCTCGGTCCCGGGGTTCTGGCTGGCCTTGACCGCGGCGTACCCGATCGGGAGCACGGCCTCGCCCCTGCCTGCCCGTGGCGTCTCCTCCTCTTCCTCGCCCATGCCGAGCGCCGAGAGCACCGATGGGACCAGCACCCGGGCCAGCGACTCGTAGCCGACCGCCGAGGGATGGAACCGGTCCGGCCCGAAGAGCACAGCGGGTGCTGCCGCGAACTCCGGTCCGAGGATCGAGCCGAGGGAGACGGTCCGCCCGCCTGCCTCGACGACCGCGATCGTCTGTGCCGCAGCGAGTCGCCTCGACCACACCCGGGCCACCTGCCGCAGAGGCGGTGGCAGGGGAGAGATGGTGCCCAGGTCGGGGCAGGTGCCCACCACGACTGCGACGTCGGCTTCGCGGAGGCGTCGTACGGCCTCGGACAGGAAGCGGACCGACGCCGCGGGCAGCACGGTGTGGGTGACGTCGTTCGCGCCGATCAGGATGACCGCCACGTGGGGGTCGATGAGCAGGGCCTGGGCGACCTGCTGGCGCAGGGCACTGGACTGGGCTCCGACGGCGGCGAACTCACGCAGGTGCACCCGCCGGTTGGCACGCTCGGCCACCCCTGAGCCCAGCCACGCGCCCGGGGTCTGCTCCACGCTGTCGACGCCGTAGCCGACAGCGCTCGAGTCGCCCAGCAGGGCGATCTTGATGGCCGGAGCAGGACGGCCGCGGCCGTACCAGCCGGTCGAGTCCGGCACCCGGTGGCCGGTGGTGGTGCCGATGCTCCGCCGAGCCAGTGTCGCCTCGGCCCGGAGCAGCCCGTAGAGCGAGGCTCCCAGCAGCGAGAGGCCCCCGCCGCCGTAGGCAGCGGCGGCGGCAAGCTTGCGTGCAGCGGCTGCTCTACTCACGTGGAGATACTACTGAGTAACCCTTTGGGGTCGCCCCGCCCCATCAGTTCTGCAGGTGGGCCCGGGCGATCACGATCGGGTGGTCGCTGATCCGCGTGGACTGCGGCGTCTTGTCCCGCAGGTAGTAGGAGAAACGCGTCTGGCCAGCCGCGAAGATCCAGTCGATCGTGGTCTCCCGGGGGTACCTGCAGGTCACGCTCGGGATGCTGTTCGGGGAGATGGAGAGCTTGTTGGCTGTCAGCGGGCAGAAGGCGTTCTGCCGGTCGTTGAAGTCACCCATGAGGAACACCGGTCGTCCGGTCTTCCGCAGCTCGATGACTTTGTTCTTCTCGATCTGGACGGCCTTCGCACGCCAGCCGGCGGCGTTGCCCTTGGTGTTGGCCGGGTTGTGCACGCTCAGGAACCAGGCCGTGCGTCCCGAGGACTTCTGGCGCAGCAGCACGGCAGGCACATGCCGGATGTTGCCGTTGAAGTAGGGGATGTCGAAGGTGTGCCCGTCGACGTACTCCATCGTGGACTTGCGCCAGATGACGGCGTTCTCGGTGTCGCGACGCTTGCCCTCCGGGTCCCAGTAGTGGGCGCCCCACGTCTTCCCGTAGCCCTTGTTCATGAAGTAGTCGAACTGCACCTCCTGGAACTCCTGGGTGCCGACCACGTCGAGGCCACGCGCGTTGAGGTAGCTCATCGACCGGGTCAGGCGGCTGGGGTAGGTGGCGTACTTCGAGCTGCGCGCGGTGTGGCTGGCGCCGAGCACGTTGTAGGACGCGACGTTGACGGACCTGGTGTTGAACATGCCGGAGACAGGCGGGGTCTTGCCCACCATCGTGTTCAACCAGGTGCTCGGGTTCACCGGCTTGCCTCGGCCGGAGACGGAGAAGCGCAGGGCGCACGCCTTGGACGACGGGTTGGCAGCGAGCGTCCCGAGGGCCTGCCCCGACTGAACCAGCTGCCCGGTCGCGACGTTGGCGCGCCACAGGAAGGCGTACTGCGAGACGAGGCCGTCCCTGCCGCTGACGACCCGGACGACCACCTTGCCGCCCCAGGCTGGGTTGGTGAGCACCTGGGCGACGCCCGGGTGGCTGGCCCAGATCGTGGCGAAGCAGTTGGCCTTGATGTCGGTGGCGAGGTTGCCGCGCGCTGTACGTGCGCCGGTCCTGGACCGCCTTGGTGCCAGTCACCGGGTAGAAGACGTTGGGCGGGCTGACCTTGCGGAACTTGGGGTCCTGCGTCTTGGCCGCGCCGGCTTCCGTGGCGAGTGCCGGCGCCAGCAGGACGCCGAGAGTGAGGATGCCCGCCAGGGCCCGAACCAGGGTCTTCGGACTGTGCGTCGTCATCTCGGCGTGTCTCCCTCGCAAAACGGACCTCGATGGTGTATCGAACTTGGGAAGTATGCACCAATTCTTGGGTCCTGTGGGGCCGATGTGACAAATTTATGCTAGCGGTGCGTGTGTCGGTGCTTGCAATCTCGAGCGTAGATCGCCGGTAGGTTTGGCGTATGAAGTATGCGAATTCGCTCCTGGACCTGATCGGCGACACCCCTCTCGTCAAGCTCAACCGCACCGTGGGAGAGGCCTCTGCGCTGGTCCTCGCCAAGGTCGAGTACCTCAATCCCGGTGGCTCGGTGAAGGACCGCATCGCGGTCCGGATGATCGACGCGGCCGAGGCCAGCGGAGAGTTGACGCCGGGCGGGACGATCGTCGAGCCCACCTCTGGCAACACCGGCGTCGGGCTGGCCCTGGTGGCCCAGCAGCGCGGCTACCACTGCATCTTCGTGTGCCCCGACAAGGTCAGCGAGGACAAGCGCAACGTGCTCAAGGCGTACGGCGCCGATGTCGTGGTGTGCCCGACCGCGGTGCCACCCGATCATCCCGACAGCTACTACAGCGTCTCCGACCGGCTCGTCCGTGAGACCGAGGGCGCCTGGAAGCCGAACCAGTACGCCAACGTCAACAACCCGCTGTCCCACTATGAGCAGACCGGCCCGGAGATCTGGGAGCAGACCGACGGTCGGATCACCCACTTCGTCACCGGCATGGGCACGGGCGGCACGATCAGTGGCGTCGGCCGGTTCCTCAAGGAGCGCAGTGCCGAACGCGAAGGGCCCGACGTGCAGATCATCGGCGCCGATCCGGCGGGCTCGGTGTACTCCGGCGGCACCGGCCGGCCGTACCTCGTCGAGGGCGTGGGGGAGGACTTCTGGCCCGAGACCTACGACCGGGACATCGCCGACCGGATCATCGAGGTCTCCGACGGGGACTCCTTCGCCATGACGCGACGCCTGGCCCGCGAGGAGGGTCTGCTCGTCGGTGGTTCCTCGGGGATGGCGGCCCACGCCGCGATCCAGCTGGCCCAGGAGCTGGATGACCCAGAGGCAGTGATCGTCGTGCTGCTACCCGACAGCGGCCGCGGCTACCTGACCAAGGTGTTCAACGATGAGTGGCTGGGACGGTTCGGGTTCCTGGCCGGCTCGCACAGCGGAATGACCATCGGCGAGGTGCTGCACGCGAAGAAGGGCGACATCCCCGCGCTGGTGCACACCCACCCCAGCGAGACGATCGCCGACGCGGTCGCCATCCTGCAGGAGTACGGCGTCTCGCAGATGCCCGTCGTCCGCGCCGAGCCGCCGATCATGGCCGCAGAAGTCGCGGGCTCGGTCTCCGAGCGACGGCTGCTGGACGCGCTCTACACCGGTCAGGCGCGGCTGGTGGACCAGGTCGAGCTGCACATGGACGATCCGCTGCCGACCGTGGGCGCCGGGATCGGGGTGGCCGAGGCGGTGGCCGCCCTCCGCGACGCGGACGCGCTTCTCGTGCAGGAGGACGGCCGGCCGGTCGGCGTACTCACCCGGCAGGATCTGCTCAGCTTCGTCGCCCGGGACTGAGTCCGTAATTAAGTCCGAAATGTCTGAATCACTAATGTCCGAAATGTCTCGCATTTCGGTCACGGACTGCATAGTCTGATCCAGCACATCCAACCTGTGGTACCCGTCAGTTTCGGTTGATGCTGCGGTTCCGAGGCACGTGGAATGCTCGCGTCAGCGGGTCCCTCCAGTTCCATCACCACGGATACCGAGTGGTGGGGTGACTCTCCCAAGGTTGCCCCACCACTCACCCTGCTGCCTGACACGCTCAGCGCAGCTGCCGCGCGCCCTCGGGGGCGGGCGGGGGCCCGGCGGGGTCGAAGATCCGCGCGAGGCTCTCGACCCCGTCGACCAGGCGCGGTCCGGGTCGCGCGAAGGACGCGTTGGCGTCCACCGCCCACACCGGGATGTGCGCCGGCAGCACGCCCGAGTCCACCACCGCGCGAGCGAGCGCCGCGGAGCCGGCCAGGTCGTAGCCGCACGGGGCGCAGACCACGACGTCGGGCTCCCCGGCCAGCGCCTCGTCCCAGGTCACGCGTACCGACTTCGTCCCGGGCGCGCCGATGGTGGGTACGCCGCCTGCGGCCGTGATCATCTCCGGGACCCAGTGACCCGGCGCGAAGGGCGGGTCGGTCCACTCCAGGAGCAGCACCCGGGGCCGGTCGACGGCTGGTCGCGCGGCGACCTCTGCGTCGACTGCGTCGAGGCGCTCCTGCAACGAGGCCACCAGTCGTTCCGACCTCGCCTCGTTCCCGGTGGCAGACCCGAGGGTCGTGATGGAGTCGAGCACGTCGGCCATCGTGTGCGGGTCGATGGTCAGCACGTCGGCGGTGCAGCCGAGGTGGGCGAGCGCGTCGTCGACGACCGAGACGTCCACCGCGCAGACGGCACAGAGGTCCTGGGTGACGACCAGGTCGGCATTGAGACCCGCCAGGGCGCCTTCGTCGAGGTGGTAGAGGTCCTCGCCCGCGCGCATGGCGGCGGAGACGAAGGCGTCGATCGCCGCGGAGTCGAGCCCTTCCGGCAGCGCGCTCGTCGAGACGATGCGGCGCTCGCGGGCCTCGATCGGGTAGTCGCACTCGAAGGTCACGCCGACGACGTCGTCTCCCGCACCGATCGCGTAGAGGATCTCGGTGGTGGACGGCAGGAGAGAGACGATCCGCATGCACTGATGGTGTCAAAGAGTGAGTAACGTCAGGGCGTGGCCGTCACGTCGTACCTCACGATCGGGACCGACGGCGCCGCGGAAGTCACCGAGAGCCGCTCGAGGTTCCGCTGCACCCTTGCCCGGGTGAGCGACGAGGAGGGCGCGCGCGCCGTCGTCGAGCAGGTCCGCAAGCAGCACTGGGACGCCCAGCACCACTGCAGTGCGTTCATCGTCGGTCCGGACCGCGCGCTCGAGCAGTCCAACGACGGCGGCGAGCCACCGGGCACCGGCGGACCGCCGATGCTCGACGTGCTGCGCGGCCGTGAGCTCACTGACGTCGTCGCTGTGACCTCGCGCTGGTTCGGCGGCACGCTGCTTGGCACCGGCGGGCTCTCGCGGGCCTACGCCGCAGCCACGCGCGCTGCCCTCGACGACGTGGGGGTGGTCGAGCGAGTGCTGCAGGACCTCTGCGAGGTCGAGGTGGACATCGCCGCCGTGGGGCAGCTCGAGCACGCCCTGCGGTCGCGGGGGGCACGCGTGCTGGGCGTCGAGTACACCAGCGAGGCCTCGCTCCGTTTCGCGATCCCGCCGGTGGCGCGTGCGGTCGCGGAGGAGATCGTGGCGGAGCTGACCTCCGGCACGGCCGAGCTGAAGGTCATCGGGCAGCGCTGGGTCGACTCCGGCGCCTGAGCCTGACGCTCACGCGTCCAGGTGCGTGAGTGTCGCCCAGTGCTCGGACCATGGTTTCCGTGGCCCGCTGCACACCCACACACCCCCACCCGACTCCTCGTTGTCCGCGCCGTCCACCTCGGGGACCGTGCCGTGGCGCTCGCAGTCGGTGAAATTCGTGTCCGGGTCGTCGTAGCCCACGACGACCACCGGTCCGGCGCCGTCGGGTGGAGGCCCCCATTCGCCCCAGCCGTTGTGCCCGCTGTAGACCGGGGCGCCCACGTCGTACCACTCGAGGGCGCCGGCCTCGCCGTAGTTGCCGGTGAACACGACAGCGCCCTCTGGCAGCGGTTCCAGAGCCGCCCGCACCGTCTCCACGAACTCAGGCCAGCCGATCGTCTCGAGCTGGTCCTGGTCGATCAGCGGATAGAAGGAGCCGGCGTAGGTGCCTGTCGGCAGGACCGGAACCATCGCTGGCCACGCGATCAGCGCCGACAACGCGAGGACGATCGCGACCGCCACGAATCGCTGCACCCTTTCCGCGACGACGACGCAGCCTGCAGCGAGCAACGGGACGATCGCCCCGGACAGGTAGTACGCCTTGCCGCTCGAGAGCAGGAAGAACACGAAGGTGACCACGAACATCCACGCCAGCGGTCGCAGCGACGCCCATTCCGGCCGCCGGAACAGGCCGGCCAGGCCGATCATCCACACCACGGTCATCAGCGGGCTGAAGATCACCAGGGTCAGCAGCAGATACTCCACGGTCCCGGCCAGACCCCCGAACTCGTCGGCGATGTCGGCCGAGAGCTCGAAGACCGGCCAGCCGTGCGCGGCCTGCCACAGCAGGTTCGGCAGCCAGAGCAGGAGCGCCGCGACCCCGCCGAGCCACAGCCATGGCGACCGTAGGTGGTGTCTCGTGGTCCGGGTGAGGACGACCCCGACGAACAGGCCGAGGAGGCACACCGCCACATCGTGCTTGGCGTTCAGCCCGACCCCCGCGACCAGGCCGGCGGCCAGCCACAGGCGCGGGCGGTCCTCGCGCAGGGCGTGGCCCGCGAGCAGCGCCACGGCGGTCCAGGCAGCGATGGCGAACGTCTGTGTCGAGAGCCGGTGACCGACGGTAACCACCACAACTGCTGTGCCGGTCGTCAGGGCGGCGAGCACCTGGGCCCGACGGTCACCGCCGAGCAGGCGGGCCGTCATCGCGGCGAGCACGACGACGAGGCAGACGGTCAGCAGGCTCGGGATGCGCAGCAGGACCAGGTTGTGCGGCTCGATCTCGGTCGCCAGCCGGGCGATCAGCGCGACCAGCGACGGCTGGTCGGGATAGCCCCAGGCGAGGTGCTGACCGGCCGACGCGAAGTACAGCTCGTCGCGGTGGGGCCCGTAGAACGGCGACATCACCAGCAGGGCCACGCCGAGGGCGGATGCCACGAGCGCGACCTCGGTGCGGGCGAAGGGAGGGCGGACCGTCACGCCCGTAGTCTGGCAGTGACCTGCCGGATGACTTCCCGGTCGATCTTCAGGACTTCGCGGTCGTAGGTCAGCAGGCCGTTCAGCTCGTCCTCCACGTCGCTGAGCTGGGTGTAGACGGTCACGGCCAGGCCGTCGCGCACCGCGCTCTCCAGCGGTTCGTGCAGCTCGACGAAGCCGGCCTCGAGGTCGGCCGGGTTCTCGGCATGGCGGTAGCCGAACTCCCGGGAGCTCCAGTCGTGTCCCTCGACGCGCATGCTGTGGCCGCCGTACTCGGTCAGGGCGATCACCCGACGACGTCGGCGCCATCCCCACCTGCGGGGCATCTGGAACGGGCGCAGGTAGCGGTGGAAGCTGCGGATGTCGCCGCCGCCCTGGTCGACCCAGCCGCTGACATGGTTGACCTGGCGCGCCGGGTCGAGGCCGGCCACCTCCCGGGCGACCGCATTGGCGTCGAACTGCCCCCAGCCCTCGTTGAACGGCGTCCACACGGCCAGCGAGACCACGCTGCGAAGCAGCTCGACGGTCTCGCGGACCTCGCGACGGAACTCCGAACGACCGTCGCTGTCGCCGCGGTGGAAGAGCACGTGCCAGCGGTCACTGACAGGCACAGGTCGGCTGGCCGGCAGCCCCGTCACCAGGTGGCGGTAACGGCCGCCGCCGTTGACCATGTCCTGCCAGACGAGCATGCCCAGCCGGTCGCAGTGCGCGTACCAGCGCAACGGCTCGATCTTGACGTGCTTGCGCAGCGTCGTGAAGCCGAGCGACTTCATCGTCTCGATGTCGTGGACCATCGCCGCGTCGCTCGGGGGTGTCAGCAAACCGTCCGGCCAGTAGCCCTGGTCCAGCACCCCGACGTGCACGATCGGCGCGCCGTTCAGCAGCAGGCGCGGGTTCCCAGACTCGTCCGTGCCGACCCCGAAGGACCGCAGCCCGGCGTACGACGTCACCCGGTCCTCGCCCGCCGTCACCTCGACGTCGTAGAGATGCGGGTCTTCGGGCGACCAGGGGTGGACCTCGGAGAGGGGGATGAGCGTCGGTTCGCCAACGACGACTGTGGCCTCTCCGACCACTCGCCCGCCCGTGGAGACCTTGATGGTGGTGCTCACCTTGGTGGTTGAGGAGGGATGCACCGTCACCTCGAGGGCGCCGATGTCGAGGTGCGGCACGAGCACCAGCCGGTCGACGTACGTCGCAGGGACCGGCTCCAGCCAGACGGTCTGCCAGATGCCCGACTGGGCGGTGTACCAGATCGTGCCGCGGTCCAGCCGCTGCTTGCCGCGGGCATGCACCCCGGTCTCGGACAGGTCGTGGGCGCGGACCTCGAGCACCTCGTCGTCGCCCTGCAGGTGCTCGGTGATGTCGAAGCTGAACGGCAGGTAGCCACCGGTGTGCGAGCCCGCCTCGTGGCCGTTGACCCAGACCGTGCACGACTGGTCGACGGCCCCGAAGTGCAGCAGCACCCGGCCTCCGGGTGGGGGCTCGGGTGCGGTGAAGCTGCGGCGGTACCAGAGCCACTCGTCGGGCTGGAGCTGTCGCTCCACCCCGGAGAGCGGGGCCTCCGGCGAGAACGGCACCACGATCGGGCCGTCGTACGACGTTGGCCGGTCGGGGGTCGCGGTGAACGCGTGCTCCCACACCCCGTTGAGGTTGGTCCAGCGCTCTCGTGTCAGCTGGGGTCGTGGGTAGTCAGGAAGGGGCCGGTCAGGATCGAGCGCAGCACCCCAACGGGTCAGCACCGCGACCTACCGGCCCCTGCCTGGATGACCTGGTCGACTAGTCGGTCTTCTCCACGTCGGAACGCATCTCGAGCAGGATCTTGGAGAGCTGCTTGGCGTCGTAGCCCGGCACGGTCGGCACGAGCTCGCCCATGGAGTCCTTGGTGGCCCACGCGCAGATCGCGACCTTCTGGCCGGTCGCCTGGAAGGCGCAGACGGCCTTGCCGCCGCCTTCGCCGGCGGAGATCTTGTCGATCTTGAAGCCGTTGCTGGTGGCCTGCTTGCCGAAGGAGTCGACGAACTTCGTGGGGCTCTGGACCTTCTTGAGCTTCGCGCCGAGGAAGACGAGTGCGCCCTCGGGGCCGCGCTTGCTGTCGTTCTGGTCGTAGACGCCGGACTTCACGTAGCTGACGTTGGCGGCCTGGGTCTTGAACTGCTGCTCGGCAGCGTCGAGCTGGGCCTTCAGCTCGGTCTCCTTCTCCTTGTCGCGCTTCATCCCGCCTGCGGACGCGGGGATGGTGATCGAGTGCTTCTCCTCGCCTCCGACCACGACGATCACGGCCACGACGGCGATGATCGCGAGGACCACCAGGCCGGCGATCAGCCCGACGATCAGTCCGGTGCGCGACTTCTTCGCGGGCGGGAACGGCGGCGGTGGGGCGTCACCGATAGCGGTGTCGGCGGGCGGGGGCGGCGGCGGGGCCGACGCCGCACCGGCGTCCGCGTCGACGCCGGAACCGGCGCCCTCTGCGGGGGGTGGCGTGGGCTGGCCGGAGGGCGGAGTCTGGTCACTCATGGGCCCCAGTGTGCCTTCCCGGCCGGGCGTCATACGAATCGGGGGTTCAAGACCACGATTCGTATGACGTCCTGGGTGTCGTCAGCCGCGGGGAACCGGGACCCCCGTCTTCGCGTGGCAGCGGTAGCCGAAGGGGTTCTTCAGCAGGTACTGCTGGTGGTGGTCCTCGGCGTAGTAGTAGGGAGTCTCGCTGGCCGGCTTGATCTCGGTGGTGATCTGGTCGAAGCCGCGCTTGGTCAGCTCACTCTGGTAGCGCTCGGTCACGAAGCCGGCGACCTGCTCCTGCTCGGGGGTGGTGAAGTAGATCGCCGAGCGGTACTGGGTGCCCATGTCGTTGCCCTGGCGCATGCCCTGGGTCGGGTCGTGCACCTCGTAGAAGGTCGCGACCAGGTCGGCGTAGGACACCTTCTCGGGGTCGTAGACGACGCGGACGGCCTCGGTGTGGCCGGTGCGGCCACTGCAGACCTCCTCGTACGACGGGTGGGGGGTGGTGCCTCCGGCATAGCCGACCGAGGTCGACCAGACGCCGGGGACCTGCCAGAAGATCTCTTCGGCGCCCCAGAAGCAGCCGAGGCCGAAGAGGGCGACCTCGTGGCCCTCGGGGATCTCGTCGGTGACCAGTGGGGCATCCAGCGCCTTGTGGCGCTCGGAGAGCTGGAACGGCCGCTCGGGCCGGCCGGACAGGGCCTCGTCGGCGGTCGGGAGGGAGGACTTGCTGCGCAGGAACATTCAGTCGCCTTTCGTGGGGTGCACCTTCTTCAACACAGAAGGTGCCCGCGTCCTTCCCCGATGAAGGTCACACCCAGTCTTGCTCAGCCGTGCTCGGCGCACCAGCGGTCGCGTGCGGCGGATCCGTCGGTGGTCCGGAACAGCTGGCGGATCATCTCGCCCTGCGTCGCGGCGTACTCCTCGATCGAGCGCTCTGCGAGCTGTCGCTGCAGCGGGGTCCTCGCGGTGGCGAGGTTCTCCGCGTGCCGCCAGACCATCTCGCGCCACCCGCGCATGATCACGCCGGCCGCGGTCTCCTCGAACGGCCCGGCGTCGATGTCGTCGAAGCTCGGGTCGAACCGCTCTGCCTCCTCCTTGAACACCGGGCCGTAGAGGCTGTCGAGACGCTGGTTGTAGGCGTTGTGGTCGGGCTTGTGGGTGCTGCCGTCGGCGGCGGTGAGGCCGACGGTCGCCAGGGCGTGCGGGAAGTCGTTGTTGATGTGGGCGTTCATGTTGATCATGAAGTCGCCCAGACCTGTGAGGGAGCGGTCGTCGCTCGCGGACAGGGCCATCCGCCACGCCTTCGGCACCTCCCTCGTGCGGCCGGCGTTCCAGGCGTCGATGGTGTCGAAGTACGACTTCGCGAACACTGCGTCGAGCTGGGTGAGCCAGGTGCGGTCGGTGAAGTAGCCGGAGTCCGCCGCGGCCTTCACGTTCTCGGTCACGCGCAGGTAGGCGAGCGCGAAGATCGAGTCGTGGTCGCACGAGGCCGCCAGCGGTGCCAGGCGAGCCTTCATCTCGGTGATCACCTCGTCGATGCAGGCTGGGTCGCCGTCGGTGCAGACGGGTCCGTCGTACGGCGTGTGGGGGACCGGTGCCGCGGGGAGTACGCCGATCACCGGGTCGAGCGGCGTCGGGTTGATCACCTCGTCGGCCTGCGCGGGAGCCAGCCCGGCCGCGAGAGCGAGCGAGCAGAGGAAAGTCGAGGTGAGGCGCGCGAGGCTCATGTCCGAGCAACGAGGCCGCGGTGGAAAAGGCTACGCCAGTCTGGTGTCACGCTTGATACCATCGGTTGCATGGCCATGACGTTGAGACTTACTGAGGACGAGTCAGCCGCGCTTCGGCGGCGCGCTGACCTGGAAGGCCGCTCGATGCAGGATGTTGCGCGTCAAGCGGTTCGCGACTACATCGAAGGGTCGAGTCGACTCGAGCTCCTGGATCGGGTGCTGGACGTCGAACTCCCGCGTTACGCCGAGGCCTTGGAGCGACTTGGGAAATGATCTACCTCAGCCTTCCTGAGCTCCTTCACATCGCCGAGAGGACATTGGACGGCCAGGTCGAGATTCGCGATGTCGGTCTCCTCGAGTCGGCACTCGCCCGGCCTCGTGCCACGGCCTTCGGTGAAGCTGCCTATCCGGACCTACCCACCAAGGCCGCGGCGTTGTGTCACTCGATTGCTCGAAACCACGCACTCGTGGATGGCAACAAGCGGCTCGCCCTTGCTGGGCTCGTAGCGTTTCTCGGCGTGAATGGCTTCCGTCTGACGCTCACTAACGATGAGGCCTACGACCTGATCTACGGCATCGCTGCGGGTGATCTGAATGAAGTGACCGAGATCGCTGGGCAGCTCGATCAGGCTACTGAGCCGTTCGCCTACTAGCCTCGGGCGAGTGACCCAAGAACATCGCAGCAAATCCGGCTTCGAGACCCGCGCCATCCATGCCGGCTACGAGCCCGATCCGATGACCGGCGCGGTGATCCCGCCCATCTACGCCACCTCCACCTACAAGCAGGACGGCGTGGGGGGGATGCGCGGCGGTTATGAGTACAGCCGCTCCGGCAACCCCACTCGCGCCGCCCTCGAGGGCAACATCGCGGCGCTCGAAGAGGGTGAGCGGGGGTTCGCGTTCGCCTCGGGACTGGCCGCCGAGGACACCCTGCTGCGTGCGATCTCCAGCCCCGGTGGCCACGTGGTCATCCCCGACGACGCCTACGGCGGCACCTTCCGCCTGATCGACAAGGTGGCCACCAGGTGGGGTCTGGAGTACAGCTCGGCGCCGGTCAGCGACGTGGACGCTGTGCGCGCCGCGATCGTTCCCGGTCGCACCAAGTCCGTGTGGATCGAGACACCGACCAACCCGCTGCTCAACATCGGGGACATCGAGGCACTGGCGGCGGTCGCGCACGACGCGGGTGCCCTGCTGGTCGTCGACAACACCTTCGCCTCGCCGTACCTCCAGCAACCGCTCGTGCTCGGTGCCGACGTGGTGGTGCACTCGACGACCAAGTACTGCGGTGGCCACTCCGACGTCATCGGCGGTGCCCTCGTCGTACGCGACCTCGAGCTCGCCGAGTGGATCGGGTTCCACCAGAACTCGATGGGCGGTGTCGCCAGCCCGTTCGACTCCTGGCTGGTGCTGCGCGGCCTCAAGACCCTCGGGATCCGGATGGACCGGCACTGCGACAACGCCGAGAAGGTGGTGGAGTTCCTGAGCGGCCACGAGGCGGTGGGTCACATCTACTACCCGGGTCTCGATGACCATCCCGGGCACACGATCGCCAGCCGCCAGATGAAGAGGTACGGCGGCATCGTCTCCTTCCGGGTCACCGGCGGGGAACAGCACGCCCTCGACGTCTGCGCAGCCACCGAGGTGTTCACGCTGGGGGAGTCGCTCGGCGGGGTGGAGTCGTTGATCGAGCACCCCGGCCGGATGACGCACGCCAGCGTCTCCGGCACCGAGCTCGAGGTTCCAGGAGACCTGATCAGGCTCAGCGTCGGCATCGAGACCGCTGAGGACCTGGTCGCCGACCTCGACCGGGCACTGGCCGTTGGCTGAGCAGACCGGCGACGGAGGGAGCCCCGTCGAGCCGGACGTACGGTTCTCGCTCGCGAACGAGCGCACCCTGCTCGCCTACCAGCGGACCGCCATCGGGCTGATGGGAGCGGCCATCGCCGTCGCGCACTTCTTCGGCGACAGTGCCGTCGTGCTCGCGTTCGCCTCAGCCCTGCTGTTGACCGGGGCGATCGCGGCCATCGGGGGCTACCACCACTTCCGGCAGGTCGACCGCGCGATCCGCACGGGCGAGCCGATGCCGGCAGGCCCCGCGGCCCACGTCCTGAGCATCGCGATGGTGGTGTGTCTCGCCCTGGCGGCGGCCTACGTGATCACCCAGATGGTCGAGTAGCCAGCGATGGGCCACGTGCTCTGCGTCGACTTCGGCTCCACCTTCACCAAGGCCGCTCTGGTCGACGGGGAGACCGGTGAGCTGCTCGGCACGGCCAGCCACCGCACGACCATCCCTGACTCCCGGGGCGTGGGCGACGTGCTCGACGGCCTCGATGCCTGTCGCGCGCAGCTGGCCGGGTCCCATCCCGGCATCGCGGAGGCCGAGGTGCTCGCCTGCTCGTCGGCCGGTGGCGGGCTGCGGATCGCCGTGGTCGGCAACGAGGAGCTGGTCACCGCCGAGGCCGGTCGCCGGGTGGCACTCTCGAGCGGCGGCAAGGTGGTCGCCGTGCTCAGTCGGGTGTCCGACGAGGTGGCCTACCGCGACCTGGGGCACACGGCCCGGCCGGACGTGGTGCTGCTGACCGGCGGCACTGACGGCGGTGACGAGGACGGCATCCGGCTGGGTGCGCAGCGGATCGCGGCGAGTGGGTGGCACGGACCGGTGGTGGTCGCGGGCAATGCGGCTGCCCGTGACCGGGTGGAGTCGGCGCTGGACGGGCTGCCGGTCGTGGTGACCGACAACGTCGTGCCGCGGATCGGGGTGCTCGAGCCCGAGCCGGCGCGGCGGGCGATCCGCGAGATGTTCCTGGCACACGTGATCGGCGGCAAGCACCTGAGCAGGCGTGCGGACTTCGCGTCGATGGTGCGCGGGGCCACCCCTGACCTGGTGCTCACCGGTGTCGAGGTGCTGGCGGCCGAGGTCGGTGGCGACGGTGTCGTGGTGGTCGACATCGGTGGTGCCACCACCGACGTGCACTCGGTGGTCAGGCTCGACCCCGAGGATGCCGGACTCTCGCGCGAGGTGGTGGCGAGCACACCGGTGACGCGCACTGTCGAGGGCGATCTCGGCATGCGGTGGAGCGCGCTGAGCAGCTGGGAGGCCGGCCGGGAGGCGGGTCTGGTCGGCGAGGACCTCCGGCCGGCCGCCGTACGACGCGCAGAGGAGCCGTCCTTCCTCCCGGACACCCAGCTCGAGCGTCGTGAGGACGAGCGGCTCGCCGCGACCGCCGCCACCCTCGCGATGCGCCGCCACGTCGGTCGTTCCCGCGTCGTCGTCGGCCCGGACGGCCGCGTCGTCGAACGCAGCGGCAAGGACCTCCGGGAGGTTGCTCTGCTGGTGGGATCGGGTGGCGTGCTCCGGCACGCGGGCCCCGGCGGGGTGGGCCGGATCGTGGCCGGACTCACCGGCGTCTCCGCCGAGGGGTTCCAGCTGCCGGAGCACCCACGGGTGGTCGTCGACCGGGACTACGTCCTCGCCGCGGTCGGCCTGCTGTCGGAGCGCCGTCCCGGTGCGGCTGCGGCACTGGCCCGTAGCCTGTCGGCGTGCGAAGAAACCCCCGACAGCTGATCGGCGACTACCGGACACGCATGCGCTCCCGGAGGGCGGCGCAGGACGAGCGCGACAGCTCCGAGCTGCGCGAGCGCATCGCCGCGCAATGGGCCGAGGTGCGCGCCGCCCGCCGGTCGGCCGAGGCGATACCCGCGATCACCGGCGGCACCTCGAACCTGAAGCCGGCCCACGTGCCCTACGGCGTGGACCTGGCAGCGGCGTGGGCCTGGCGGTTCATCGTCATCAGCGTCGCCGGGCTCGCCATCCTCTGGCTGCTCGAGTTCTTCATGGTGGTCGTGCTGCCGGTGGTGATCGCCCTGCTCATAGCGGCGCTCGTGAGTCCCGTCGTCGCCTGGCTGACGCGGCTCGGGTTGCCCCGTTCGCTCGCCGCACTGGTGGTGGTCCTCGGCGGCATCGGCGTGATCACGCTGATGGTGGCCTTCGTCAGCAACCAGGTGCTCGCGGGTGTCGGCGACCTCTCCAAGCAGGTCACGGACGGGATCGACCAGATCCGCGACTGGTTGCGCACCGGGCCGCTGAACGTGACCGACTCGCAGATCAGCGAGGCGCTGGACCGTGCACAGGAGCAGATCTCGAAGCTCGGCGAGGACGCGGTCGGCAGGGTCACCGAGGTGGGCACGGCCGTCGGCCATGTCGTCGCAGGCCTGTTCATCGTGCTGTTCTCGACGTACTTCTTCCTGGCCGACGGGGCCAAGATCTGGGCCTGGATGGTGCGCCTCTTCCCGCGAGCGGGTCGCCTGCGTGCCGACTCCTCAGGCCGGGTCGCCTGGCAGTCGCTCACCCAGTTCGTGCGGGCAACGGTGCTGGTGGCCGCCACCGACGCGTTGGGCATCATGATCGGCGCCGCGGTGCTCGGGGTGCCGTTCGTCAGCGCGATCGGCGTGCTGGTCTTCCTCGGAGCCTTCGTCCCGATGATCGGTGCGTTCGTCTCGGGCTCGGTGGCGGTGCTGGTCGCACTGGTCGCCCAGGGACCCTTCACCGCGCTGTTGATGTTCGGTGTCGTCGTCGCGGTGCAGCAGCTCGAGGCGCACGTGCTCCAACCGTTCCTGATGGGCCGGTTCGTCTCCGTGCACCCGCTCGGTGTGATCGTCGCGATCGCGCTGGGTGTGATCGTGGCCGGCATCCCGGGTGCGCTGATCGCCGTACCCCTGGCGGCGTCACTCAACGCCGTCGTACAACACCTCGCGAGCTATACCGAGGTCGGTGAGGCCGCCGAAGAAGCCGCCGAGGACGATCCGGACACCTTGCCGGCGGATGCGTCCGGCGTGGACGTGGCCGACACCGACGACGCGACCGTGAGCGGCTCCGACCCAGGTCCATCCTCTGGGCCACCGGGCGCCTGACGGGTCCCGAGCGGGAGCTCCTTGACGAACAGCGCCAGCACACCGGCGACGAGGACGATCGGGACGGCGGTCAGGAACATCTCGTCGAGGGAGCGGCTGAACGCCTCCTGGACCAGGCCGCGGATCGCCACAGGCAGGTCACGGATCGCGTCGGTGTCGTTGGTGTCCACCGAGGCGGAGGCGCCCCCCGGTAGCACCTCCGCCAGGTGGGTGCTCAGCCGACTGGTCAGGATGGCGCCGAACAGCGCCGTCCCGAACGATCCGCCCATCTGGCGGAAGAAGGCGACCGAGCTCGTGGCCACGCCGATGTCGGAGCGGTCCACGGAGTTCTGTACGACGACCACCATCACCTGCATGCACAGGCCGAGGCCGGCGCCGAAGCAGTACATCGAGACACCGGCGAACCAGTAGGGGCTGTCGACGTCGAGCATCGAGAGCAGCAGCAAGGCCACCACGATGAAGGCGGCACCGGCCGGCGGGAAGAACCGGTAGCGGCCGGTGCGCGACATGATCTGGCCGGCGGTGAGCGAGGTGGTGAACAGACCCACGATCATCGGCAGCATCGCCAGACCTGACTGGGTGGGCGACATCTGGCCGACCACCTGGAGGTAGACGGGCAGGTAGATCATCGAGCCGAACATCGCGATGCCGATCAGGAAGCCGAACGCGTTCGCGAGGGAGAAGACCGAGTTCCTGAACAGCCGCATGGGGATGATCGGCTCCTTGGCGCGGAGCTCGACGAGGACGAACACCACGGCGAGCAGCAGGCCGCCGAAGAGCAGGGTCAGCCCGGTGGGGTCGCTCCAGCCACGCTCCGGCCCGGCCCATGCCGTGTAGAGCAGGATCGAGCTCACCGACGCGACGATCACGGCGGCGCCCAGGTAGTCGATGCTGTGGTCGCGGCGTACGTGCGGCATCTTCAGCGCGGCGCTGGTGACCACCAGCGCCACCATGCCGAGGGGCACGTTGATGAAGAAGATCCACTGCCAGCCGGGTCCGTCGGCGAAGAACCCGCCGAGCACCGGTCCGAGCACGGAGGAGGCGCCGAAGGTGAGGGCGAAGTACCCCTGGTAGCGCCCTCGCTCGCGGGGCGGGATCACGTCGCCGACGGTGGCCAGGGCCAGCGCCATCAGGCCGCCGCCGCCGAGTCCCTGGACCGCGCGGAAGACGATCAGCTGGTCGATGTTCTGGGAGAAGCCGGAGGCGAGCGAACCGACGACGAAGACGATGATCGCGACCTGGAAGAGCCGCTTGCGTCCGTAGAGGTCCGAGATCTTGCCCCACAGCGGCGTCGAGGCGGTCGAGGCCAGCAGGTAGGAGGTGACCACCCAGGAGAGCTTGCTGAACCCGCCGAGGTCGCTGGTGATCTTGGGGAGCGCGGTGCCGAGGATGCTCTGGTCGAGCGCCGCGAGGAACATGCCGACCATCAGGCCCGACATCACCACCATGATCTGCCGGTGGGAGAGGTAGCCGTCCGAGTCCGCTGTCACCTGACGATTGTGCCTCTGATGGTTGCGTGCAGCAACCGCATTCGGCGTGAGCGCGGTCACCCCTAGTCTGATCCCATGACCGTCACCCTGGCCGACATCGAGGCTGTTTCCGACCTCGTCGCCGACGTCGCGATCACCACTCCGATGGAGGAGTCGCGCTGGTTGCAGGAGATCGTGGACGGCCCCGTGCTGCTCAAGTGCGAGAACCTCCAGCGCACCGGCTCGTTCAAGATCCGCGGTGCCTACGTGCGCCTCTCGCGCCTGAGCCCGGAGGAGCGGGCGCGAGGTGTGGTGGCGGCATCGGCCGGCAACCACGCGCAGGGCGTCGCGCTCGCCGCCAAGATGCTCGGCATCAAGGCGACGGTGTTCATGCCCGACGGCGCGCCGATCCCGAAGACCAACGCCACCCGCGGGTACGGCGCCGACGTGCGCTTCCACGGCGAGTACCTCACCCAGGCGCTCGTGGCCGCCCAGGCGTTCGCCGACGAGACCGGCGCCGTCTTCATCCACCCCTTCGACCACGCCGACATCGTGGCCGGCCAGGGAACGACCGGCCTCGAGATCCTCGAGCAGGCACCGGAGGCGGCGACCGTGCTCGTTCCCACGGGTGGCGGCGGGTTCCTGGCGGGGATCGCCATCGCGATCAAGGGCCTGCGGCCGGACGTGCGGATCGTCGGGGTCCAGGCCGAGGAGGCTGCGGCGTACCCCGAGTCACTGCGGCAGGGTGCTCCCGTCGCCCTCGAGCGGATGACCACGATGGCGGACGGCATCGCGGTGGCGAGGCCCGGCGACGTGCCGTTCGCCGCCATCCAGAAGTACGTCGACGACGTGGTCACCGTCTCGGAGGACTCGATGTCGCGGGCGCTGGTGATGCTGCTGGAGCGGGCGAAGATGGTGGTCGAGCCGTCAGGTGCAGCAGCTGTGGCAGCGCTGATGGACCACCCCAAGGAATTCGGCACCCCGGTGGTCGCGGTGCTCTCCGGGGGCAACGTCGACCCGCTCCTGCTCGGCAAGCTGATCCGGCACGGCCTGGCGTCGGGTGGCCGCTACATGAACCTCCAGGTGCACATCCCCGACAGCCCCGGAGGGCTGGCCCGGCTGTTGGCCGAGCTGGCGGACGCCGCGGCCAACGTGCTGGAAGTCGAGCACGACCGGACCACGAGCTCGCTGCACATCGGCGAGGTGGAGGTGCGGCTGCAGCTCGAGACGCGCGGACTCGACCATGCCGAGGGCGTGCTCACCCGCCTCCGCGAGCGCGGCTGGCACGTGATCGAGTAGCACGCCGAGCGGTCACTCGATGCACGTCGTACGACGCCGAGCGGTCACCCGATGCACGTCGTACGACGCCGAGCGGTCACCCGATGCACGTCGTACGACGCCGATGCCCCCTGCCGTGAGCAAGAACTGACCGGTCGGCGCACCAGAGCGTGCATCGACTGACCGGTCGGCGCACCACAGCGGACATCGAGTGACCGGTCGGCGCACCACAGCGGACATCGACTGACCGGTCGGCACACCACAGCGGACATCGAGTGACCGGTCGGCGAATTAGAACGGACCGTCAGCCCACGTAGGGCACGGCCTCCACGATCTCGGCCTTCTGGTCCCGGCCGTTGGGCAGGGTGTAGGTCACGGTCTCGCCGCGACGGGCGCCCTGGATCGCCTGGCCGAGGGGGGACTGGGGTGAGTAGACCTTGATGTCGTCACCGGCCATCTCGCGGGCGCCGAAGAGGAACTCCTCGATCAGGTCCGCGCCGAGCAGCTTCACGGTGACCTTCATCCCGGGCTCGACGACGCCGTCGTCGGCCGGGGTCTCGCCCACCTTGGCGCGCTGGAGCATGTCCACGAGCTGCTGGATGCGACCGTCGATCTTGCCGAGCTCCTCGCGGGCTGCGTGGTAGCCGCCGTTCTCCTTGAGGTCGCCCTCGTCACGAGCGTCGCTGACCTTCTTGACGACGTCGGCGCGGCCGGGGCCCCGCAGCTGCTCGAGCTCGGCCTGCAGGTCCTCGTACTTCGCCTGGGTCAGCCAGACGACATCGCCTTGGGTCGGCTCGGTCATGTGGTGTCTCCTGAGATTGGTTTGTCCACTAGGGCAAGTAGATGATGTTACCAACGAGACGTGCGAGGGCAGAATCGTCGTTCCACCGTCCGGGCGCAGTTCGCCTCGGTTCAGCGGGGGCGCGACTGCCCGGCCGTCGTACACCCGATGAGCTCCACCGACGTGGCCTCACGCTCGGTGCGCACGGTCACCTCGCGCCGCGTCGACCCGCTCACCCCGGCGACCTCGAAGTTGAGCTCGCCCACGACCGAGTGATCGGCGCCGAAGGCCCGCACCAGGCAGCTGGCCGAGACGTCGCTGGAGCTCGGCGTGACCACCACGTCGGCGTTCACGGTGTGGATGTCGACGACGTCGAAGGAACGCAGTGAGGACTGCACGTCCGGGTTGCCCCGGGACCACGCAGCCCAGAGAACCCAGGCCAGTGCGAGGACCCCGATCAGCCCCGAGGCGACGATGACCGTACGACGGCGTGCCGGGCTCGTGGTCCCGTAGCGGTCCGCCACCGCATCGCTCTTCACGTCGCTCACGAGCCCGATTCTCGCATCCCTACTATGGTCCGCATGCTCCGCCTGATGCATGTGCACGCCCACCCGGACGACGAGTCCAGCAAGGGCGCTGCCTCCACGGCCAAGTACGTCGCCGAGGGGGTCGACGTGCACGTGGTGACCTGCACCGGCGGCGAGCGAGGCTCGATCCTGAACCCCAAGATGGACCGCCCCGAGGTGCTCGCCAACATGGCCGATGTCCGTCGACAGGAGATGGACGCCGCCCGCGAGATCCTCGGCATCCGGCAGGACTGGCTCGGCTTCATGGACTCCGGCTGGCCCGAGGGAGATCCCAAGCCGCCACTGCCGGAGGGATGCTTCGGGCTGATGGACCCGGAGGTCGCCGCCGAGCCGCTCGTGCGGCTCATCCGGAGCTTCCGCCCGCACGTGTTGACGACGTACGACGAGAACGGCGGCTACCCCCACCCCGACCACATCCAGTGCCACAACGTCTCGGTCGCGGCCTTCGAGGCGGCCGGCGACGCGAGCCGGTTCCCCGACGCGGGAGAGCCATGGCAGCCACTGAAGCTCTACTACCACCACGGGTTCAACCGCCCCCGCACCCAGGCGCTGCACGACGAGATGATCCGGCGCGGCCTGGAGTCGCCGTACGCCGAGCGGCTGGAGGAGTGGAAGGTCGACCCGGCCCACGACGCCCGGATCACCACGAAGGTGCCGTGCGGCGAGTACTTCCCGATCCGCGACCAGGCGCTGCTCGCGCACGCCACGCAGATCGACCCGGACGGGCCGTGGTTCCACGTCCCGCTGGAGGTGCACATGGCGGCGTGGCCGACCGAGGACTACGAGCTGGCGCGGTCCTTCGTGGACTCCGAGCTCCCCGAGGACGACCTGTTCGCGGGGATCCGTGGTCGCGAAGACCTGGACACCTGAGATGATGACCCCATGAACGCGTTGATCCTCCCTCTCGAACTCTGGGTCTCGCTGCTCGCGCCGCTCAAGGACAAGGTCCCGGCTCCGGAGGACGTCAAGGCCGGCTGGCTCGCGCTCGGAATCTTCGTCGCGCTGGCCATCGCCGTCGCCCTGCTCGGGGTGAGCCTCACCAGGCATCTGCGCAAGGCGCAGGACAACTCCGATGCCGGAGCCTTCGACCCCAGCGACGACCCGCGGCCCCACCTCCGCTGACGCCACCCGCCACCTGATGAGCTCCGCGCCGCCCGCAACAGGCCTCCTGCTGTGGAGTCGCGCGGCGGTGCTCTCCACGGTCGCCCTCGCGACCGGGGCCGTAGCCCACGTCCAGGCGGACGGGCGCCTTCCGGGTGCGGGTGTGCTGGTCACCCTCGTCGCGTTCGGCGCACTGGTCAGCGCCCCGTTCCTGCTCCACCCGGGCTCCACCCGCCGGATCGTGACGCTGCTGGTCGTTGGCCAGTCCGCCGTGCACCTGGCGCTCAGCGCCACGGCCGGCCACCGCGGAGACTCCGTCTCAACGGCGATTCCTCGCGTGGCGCCGCCGACTGCCGCAACTGGCGAGCGACGCGGCTCGTACTTCGACGTCGCCTACGCGCCGACGGTCAGCGACAGCGCCGGCAGCGGGCTGAGCGTGCCCGCTCCCTTGCTGCATGCGATCACCGACGTCACCGCGCACCCGTTGATGGCCCTGGCGCACCTGCTCGCCGCCGCGGCGTGCGGCTGGTGGCTCGCCATGGGGGAGCGCGCCCTGTGGCGGCTGCTCGACCTGACCTCACGCGCCTGGTCCGAACACGCCGCGCCTGCACTGTCGCGATGGGCGGTCGCGGTGCGCGCCGCCGGGCTCGCTGCCTTCGAGCTGAAGGTTCCTGAGCTGGCGGTCGTGGTCCTACAACCCCGGCCGGAGTCAGCGGTCCGCAGCCGCAGCGAGTCCCGTCGCGGCCCACCGCTGGCCGCCTGACTCCCAGCCTCCTTTACGCACCACGTCGCAGGTCTCATGAGACCGCGACGCAGTCGTGCGTTCCCTTCTCTCGTCCTGGAGTGACCCATGTCCGTCGTGTCCGCCCCCACCCCACCCACTGTCCCGCCGCCTCGCCGCGAGGCCGCCCGACCGCGCAGCGGCTGGTTCCGCGCGTTCTGGCGCTGGCACTTCTACGCCAGCTTCCTGGTCGTCCCGGTGCTGCTCGTCTTCGCCGTCACCGGCCTGATCTATCTGTTCCGGTTCCAGCTCGAACCACTCATCCATGCCGACCTGATGAAGGTGGAGCAACCCGCCCAGGTGGACGTCCGGCAGCCGTACGCCGGGCAGCTGCGTGCTGTCGAGGCGGCGCATCCCGACGCCACGGTGGTCTCGATGGCCGAGCCGCGCGCCGAGGACCGGAGCACCGTCTTCTCGGTCACCACGAAGGACGGCTCCGCCCGCGAGGTGTACGTCGACCCGTGGACCTCGAAGGTCCTCGGCGACCTCAACCCCGACACCACGCTGAGCGGCACTGCCATCCGGCTGCACGCCGACCTGATGTCAGGTGTCGTCGGTGACCGGGTGATGGAGCTCGGCACCTGCTGGGCCCTGGTGATGGCGCTGACCGGCTACTTCCTGTTCTTCCGGGGTTGGAAGGCGCGCCGGCGCAACCGGCAGCGGGGCCGCCCTGGTGCGGCGCTGCGGTCGCGACACGGACTGCTCGGCTCCTTCGTCGGCCTCGGACTGCTCTTCATGGTCGTCTCGGGCCTGCCATGGACGGGCGTCTGGGGCGCCCAGGTGCAGAAGCTCGCCACCACCTCGGGCACGTCGCTGTGGAGCCTGGACCACGGGGCCCAGTCCAAGCCCTCGTCCACGCTCGACGAGTCGCTGCCGCACAGCCACGCCGAACTGCCGTGGGCGCTGCAGAAGTCCGAGGTTCCCGACGGGTCCGGGAAGCCTGGCGAGGAGGTGTCGGTGGCCAATCTCGACACCGCCGTCGAGGTGGGAGAGCGCGAAGGACTGCGGCACCCGATGACCGTGGCGCTGCCCGCCGACGAGAACGGCACCTTCTCCGCGATCGGCTACGCCTTCGACCAACCCTCCGACGAGCGGACGGTGCACGTCGACAGGTACGGCGGGAAGGTGCTCTCGACCTACGGGTACGACGACTACCCGCTCCTCGCCAAGGTGGTCTCGCAGGGGATCGGCCTGCACGAGGGCAGGAGTTTGGGCGTCGCCAACATGGTCGCCTCGGCGGCCTTCTGCGTCGCAGTGATCGCGATGTGCGTCACCGGCCCGCTGATGTGGTGGCGACGACGGCCCAGGGGCAGGCGAACAGGAGCACCGCGTGGACGGCTGCCGGTGCGTACGACGCCGGCACTCGCTATCGGGCTTGTCGGGCTCGGGGTGTTCCTGCCGCTGTTCGGGATCAGCCTGCTCGTCGTACTGCTCCTCGACGGGCTGGTGCTGCGCCGGATCCCCGCGCTGAGCCGGTTCTTCGAGGTGAGCCATGGGGTGACTTAAGCGTTCCCTTAACTGCTGTTGACGTTGCTGGTGTGCCGGACGGATAGTCGTGTGACTCACCTCACACGGAGGCACCAGTGCAGGTTCCCGCGCCCTTTGACTACGAACGCGCCACCAGCGTCGACCACGCCATCAGCCTGCTCGAGCGGCTGGGCGACAACGCCAGGCTGCTGGCCGGCGGCCACTCGCTCATCCCGATGATGAAGCTGCGGCTGACCGACCTCGAGTACCTCATCGACATCAACGACCTGCACGGCGAGCTCGGCTACGTCCGGGTCGGGGTCGACGAGGTCCGGATCGGTGCGATGACCCGCCACCGGGAGCTGCTGGAGTCCCCCGAGCTCGCAGCAGTGTTCCCGATCTTCGCCGACGCGGAGCAGGTCATCGCTGATCCGGTGGTGCGCAACCGCGGGACCATCGGCGGCTCGCTCTGCCAGGCCGATCCGTCCGAGGACCTGACTGCGGTGTGCACCACACTCGACGCGAGCTGCGTGCTGCGCGGCTCCTCGGGTGAGCGGGTGGTCTCGATGGAGGACTTCCACCGGGGCCCCTACGAGACCGCCTGCGAGCAGGGCGAGATGCTGACCGAGATCCGGCTCCCGGTCCGTCCGGGCGGGTCGAGCGCCTACGCCAAGGTCGAGCGCCGTGCCGGCGACTGGGCCGTCACCTCCGCGGGCGCCGCTGTGTGGATGGAGGACGGCGTGATCACCAACGCGCGCGTGGGTCTCGCCGCGGTGGGACCGAACACGACCGGCATCCCGGCGATCTCCGATGCGCTGCGGGGCCAGCACCCGAGCGAGGAGCTCTTCGCCCGGGCCGGCGAGCTCGCTGCGCAGGGCTGCTCGCCGTCGAGCGACAACCGCGGCACGGTCGACTACAAGCGGCACCTGGCCGATGAGCTGACCCAGCGGACGCTGCGCACCGCCGTACAACGCATAGAAGCCGGAATCGCCGGCGACCAGAGCAGGAAGGCATGAGCTGATGCAGGTCACGATGACGGTCAACGGCGAGAGCGTGACCCGCGAGGTCGAGGGCCGGATGCTGCTCGTGCACTTCCTCCGCGACGAGCTCGGGCTCACCGGCACACACTGGGGCTGCGACACCAGCAACTGCGGCACCTGTGTCGCCTGGATGGACGGCGAGCCGGTGAAGACCTGCACGGTGCTGGCCGCGATGGCCGGCGGTCGCGAGGTACGGACCGTCGAGGACCTCGAGACCAACGGGGTCCTCGACCCGGTCCAGGAAGGCTTCATGCGCTGCCACGGCCTGCAGTGCGGGTTCTGTACGCCGGGCATGCTGATGACCGCGCGAGCCCTGCTCGACCGCGAGCCACATCCCGACGAAGGGCGCATCCGGGAGGCGATCTCGGGCCAGATCTGCCGGTGCACCGGCTACACCACGATCGTGCGGTCGATCCTGTGGGCGGCCGAGCACCCCGACGGGCCCGAGCCCGCCGAGGCCGAGACAGCCCCGGAAACAGCAGGGAGCACGTCATGACCACCGTCGAGCAGGAGGGCGTGGCGGCCGACCAGGAAGACCTCGAGACCGCCGACAACGACAAGACGCCCGTCGGCCACGGCCGGATGCTGCGCAAGGAGGACCCGCGGTTCATCCGCGGCATGGGCAAGTACGTCGACGACCTCCAGCTCAAGGGGATGCTGCACCTCGCGATCCTGCGCTCGCCGCATGCCCACGCCACCATCGTCAGCATCGACGTGAGCGCCGCGCAGGCGCACCCCAAGGTGAAGGCGGTCATCACCGGAGCCGATCTGGCCGCGCAGGGCCTGGCCTGGATGCCGACCCTGTCCAACGACGTGCAGGCCGTCCTGGCGACCGACAAGGTGCGGTTCCAGGGGCAGGAGGTCGCGTTCGTGGTGGCGGAGGACCGTTACTCCGCGCGCGACGCCCTCGAGCTGATCGATGTGGAGTACGACGAGCTCCCGCCCGTCATCGACGTACGCAAGGCACTCGCGCCCGACGCACCGGTGATCAGGACCGACCTCGAGGGCAAGACCGACAACCACTGCTTCGACTGGGAGACGGGTGACGCGGCGGCAACGGAAGCCGTGTTCGCGAAGGCCGACGTCGTGGTGACCGAGGACATCGTCTACCCGCGCGTCCACCCTGCGCCGATGGAGACCTGCGGCTGCGTGGCCGACTACGAGCGGGTCAGCGGACAGCTGACCCTGTGGACGACCAGCCAGGCGCCGCATGCGCACCGCACCGTCTACGCGCTGGTTTCCGGGCTGCCCGAGCACAAGATCCGGGTGATCGCGCCCGACATCGGCGGCGGCTTCGGCAACAAGGTACCGATCTATCCGGGTTACGTCTGCGCGATCGTCGCCTCGCTCGTCATCGGCAAGCCGGTGAAGTGGATGGAGGACCGCACCGAGAACCTGGTCAGCACCGGGTTCGCGCGCGACTACGTGATGCGCGGTGAGATCGCGGCGACCAAGGAAGGCAAGATCCTGGCGATCCGCACCCACGTGCTCGCCGACCACGGTGCCTTCAACGGGACCGCTGCGCCGATCAAGTACCCCGCCGGGTTCTTCGGCGTCTTCACCGGCAGCTACGACCTGGAGGCGGCGTACTGCTCGATGACGGCCGTCTACACCAACAAGGCACCCGGTGGCGTCGCCTATGCGTGCTCGTTCCGGATCACCGAGGCGGTCTACCTCGTCGAGCGGATCGTCGACTGCCTGGCCTACGACCTGAAGATGGATCCGGTCGAGCTGCGGCGCAAGAACTTCATCCAGCCCGACCAGTTCCCCTACACGAGCAAGACCGGCTGGGTCTACGACTCCGGTGAGTACGAGAGGGCGCTCGACCTCGCGCTCGAGATGGCGGGGTACGACGACCTGCGTCGCGAGCAGGAGGAGAAGCGCGCCAAGGGCGAGCTGATGGGCATCGGGGTCGCGTTCTTCACCGAGGCAGTCGGTGCCGGACCGCGCAAGGACATGGACATCCTCGGACTCGGCATGGCGGACGGCAGCGAGCTTCGCGTCCACCCGACGGGTAAGGCCGTGCTGCGTGTTTCCTGCATGAGCCAGGGCCAGGGGCACGAGACGACGTTCGCCCAGATCGTGGCCGAGGAGATCGGCATCCCGCCCGCCGACATCCAGGTGATCAACGGCGACACCGACCAGACACCGTTCGGGCTCGGGACCTACGGCAGCCGGTCCACCCCCGTGTCCGGTGCTGCGGCGGCACTGGTGGCGCGCAAAGTGCGCGACAAGGCGCAGATCATCGCCTCCGGCATGCTCGAGGTGGCCGTCACCGACCTCGAGTGGCAGAAGGGCTCCTTCCAGGTGAAGGGCGACCCCGGCCGGTCGGTCACCATCCAGGACATCGCGATGCGCGCCCATGGCGCGGGCGACCTCCCCGACGGCATCGAAGGAGGCCTGGAGGCGCAGATCTGCTACAACCCGTCGAACCTGACCTATCCCTTCGGGGCCTACATCTGCGTGGTCGACGTCGACCCGGGCACGGCGGTGGTCAAGGTGCGCCGGTTCATCGCGGTGGACGACTGCGGCACCCGGATCAACCCGATGATCATCGAGGGCCAGGTGCACGGAGGCCTCACCGATGGGGTCGGGATGGCGCTGATGGAGATGATCTCCTTCGACGAGGACGGCAACTGCATCGCCGGCTCGCTGATGGACTACCTGATCCCGACCGCACTCGAGGTGCCTCACTGGGAGACCGGCCACACCGTCACGCCGTCGCCGCACCACCCCATCGGGGCCAAGGGCGTGGGGGAGTCGGCCACCGTCGGCTCGCCGCCCGCCGTCGTCAACGCAGTGATCGACGCCCTGAAGCCCTACGGGATCCGGCACGCTGACATGCCGCTCACACCGTCGCGGGTGTGGGACGCGATGCAGGGCCGCCCGACTCCACCGATCTGACACACCGATCTGACACGACAAGGAGGCATGCGTGACGACCCAGCTCTCCGAACGGATCGACCAGCTCACCCGCTCGGGGGTGCCGTTCGTCCGGGCGACCGTGGTGCGCGCCCAGGAGCCGAGCTCCGCGCACGCCGGTGACCGGGCGATCGTGCTCGCCGACGGCTCCATCGAGGGCTTCGTCGGCGGCCAGTGTGCTGCCGGGTCGGTGCGCACCGCGGCGCTCGACGCGCTGGAGACCGGGATCGGGGTCCTGCTGCGCGTGCTGCCCGACTCCGACGACGCGTTCCCGCAGACGCCGGGTGCGAGCATCGTGGTGAACCCGTGCCTGTCAGGAGGAGCGCTGGAGATCTACCTCGAGCCGCTGCTCCCGTCGCCGTCGCTCTACCTGGTCGGGTCGTCGCCGACGGCCGAGGCGGTGGCGACGCTGGCGCCCACGCTGGGCTTCGTCGTCGACCGGGCCGGTGCGGGTGTACAGCCGACCGGTGCGGTCGCAGCCGTGGTCTCCAGCCACGGCGGTGACGAGCCCGCTGCGATCCGTTCGGCGCTCGACGCCGGCGTCGGCTTCGTCGGCGTGGTCTGCAGCCACACGAGAGGTGAGGCGTTGCTCGCGGAGCTCGACCTGACCGAGGACGAGCGGGGTCGGGTGCACGTCCACGTCGGCCTGGACATCGGTGCGCGTACGGCGCCCGAGATCGCGCTCTCCATCCTGGCTGCGATAGTCCGCGGCATCCGTCTCGACGGGCTGACCGCCTCGTCGGCCGACGAGCCCGCTGTGCGTCCGCTCGAGGCGGTCGACCCGGTCTGCGGGATGACCGTGACGATCGGCCCGGACACACCACACGCGGTCGTCGACGGGGTCGAGCACTGGTTCTGCAACCCCGGGTGTCGCGACCGATTCGTGACGGACCGGCCCTCGTGACGGACGGGACAGCGTGACCGTCGCGGCCGTGGTGCTGGCCGCGGGTGCGTCGCGGCGGCTCGGGCAGCCCAAGCAGGTGTTGGCCCTGGACGGGGCGACGGTGCTGGATGCCACGTTGGCGGTGGCACGCCAGTCCGGCTGCGGACAGGTCGTCGTCGTCCTGGGAGGCGCCGCCGACCTCGTCCGTGCCGAGGTCGACCTGACCGGGGTGGAGGTGGTGCAGAACGAGGAGTTCGGGGAGGGCTGCGCCACCTCCATCCGGACGGCGCTCGCCGCGCTGCCAGCCGAGACCGAGGGGATCGTGCTGCTCCTCGGCGACCAGCCACGGGTGCGCGTCGACACGATCTCGGCACTGCTCGTTTCTGCGAGGGGCCACGCGGTCGGTGTCTGTGAGTACGACGACGGGCTGGGCCACCCGTTGTGGTTCGATCGTCAGATGTTCGACGCACTCGAGGCGATGCACGGCGACAAGGCCGTCTGGAAGCTGGTGGATGCGGGCGACGATGCCGACGTGTTCCGCGTCCGGATCGCCGGACCGGTGCCGCGCGACGTCGACACGTGGGGCGACTACGAGGCGATCCTCGCGGAGTCGTCGTGAGCCCAGCGGCGGTTCCGCTGGCCTCGGCCGAGGAGGTGCGCACCCGCTTCGACGACCACGACTACCTCGCGGACGAGGGCCTGTCGACGGCTGTCTTCCTCGCCCTCCGGCTGGGGATGCCCCTGCTGCTCGAGGGTGAGCCCGGTGTCGGCAAGACGGCCGCGGCGCGGGTGCTGGCCCAGGCGCTCGACGTACCCCTCGTGCGGCTGCAGTGCTACGAGGGGCTCAGTGCCGCGGAGGCGCTCTACGACTGGAACTACCAGCGCCAGCTGCTCGCGATCCGGCTGGCGGAGTCGCGCGGCGAGAAGCTCACCGAGGCCGACCTGTTCAGCGAGGACTACCTGATCGAGCGGCCGGTCCTGCGTTGTGTGCGGTACGACGGGCCGAACCCGCCGGTGCTGCTCGTGGACGAGATCGACCGCGCCGACGACGAGTTCGAGGCGCTCCTGCTCGAGGTGCTCGGCGAAGGTTCGGTCACCGTTCCGGAGATCGGCACCTTCACGGCAGTGCACCCACCGATCGTGGTGCTGACGTCGAACCGCAGCCGCGACCTGCACGACGCGCTGCGACGTCGGTGCCTCTACCACTGGCTGGAGTACCCCGAGCCGGACCGCGTGTGCGCCATCCTGCGACGCACCGTGCCGGCCGCGAACGAGAACCTGATCACCTCCGCAGCCCAGTTCGTGGGCCGGGTGCGCTCGCTCGAGGTGGACAAGCCGCCCGGGATGGCGGAGGCGATCAACTGGGTGGCCGCCCTGTCCGCCCTCGGCGCGACCGAGCTGATGCGCGACACCGTCGTCGCCACCCTCGGCGCGGTCGTCAAGACCGCCGACGACCGCGACACGGTGCTGGGGGGTCTGGACGCCGTGCTCGATGGCTGACTCGGTCGCTCCGGGGCCCACGACCATCCTCCGTGCCGTGGACCGGGCCGCCCTCGCGGCCTCCTTCGGGGACCGGTTGCGCGGGGCCGGTGCCAGCGTGCCGACCACTGCGATGTCCGACCTCTGCGAGGCGCTCGGTGTGGCGTCCCCCGTGCGGGTCGACGAGCTCTACTGGACGATGCGGGTCACCCTGGTCCGGCGGCAGCCCGACCTGGAGACCTTCGACAGGGTCTTCGGGGCGGCGTTCCTGGACAGCGAGCTCGGCATCGACCCGCACGCCCGCCGGGGGCCCCAGGGTCCTGAAGCCCACGCGTTCCCGCCGGGTACGCTTGTCGCGGTTCCGGGCCTGCGAAGCGAGCGCGACGAGCCCGAGGACAGCGGGCTCCCGTGGCACACGCTTCCGCGCACCACCTCCGAGGAGGACGCACCAACTGACGCGATCTTCCTCCCGGAGCTGCTGCCGAGTGCACTGTCAGGTCTGGCTGACACGCCGTTCGACGAGTTCGACGACGAGCAGCTGGTCATCCTCGGTCGCTGGCTGGAGCGAGCCGCGCCACGCTGGCCGGTACGACGGAGCCGACGCGTGCGGGCCGGCCGAAGAGGCGAGTCGATCGCGCTGCGGCAGACGATCGCCGCGTCCCGTCGTACGGGATGGGAGCCGTTGGAGCTGCGGCGACAGCGACGGGTCGACCGGCCACGCTCGCTGACCCTGGTCACCGACGTCAGCGCGTCGATGCAGTCCTACTCGGCGGCGTACCTGCACCTGATGCGCGCCTTCGCGCGCACCGGCCGGGCCGAGACGTTCGCGTTCTCGACCTCGCTGACCCGGTTGACGCCGGCGCTGGTCCACCGCTCGGCCAGCACTGCGTTGCAGCTGGCCGAGGAACGCGTCGTCGACCGGTACGGCGGCACGCACCTGGCTGGTGCGTTGCGCGACCTGCTCGCCTCCCGGCACGGAGCGACACTGCGAGGCGGGGTGCTGATCATCGCCTCCGACGGCTGGGACAGCGACAGCCCCGAGGAGCTGCACGCGGTGATGACCCGACTGGCGCGACGCGTCCGGCGAGTGGTCTGGCTCAACCCGCGCGCCGGTGTCCCGGGCTTCGAGCCGCTGGTCGGGTCGATGTCAGCGGCGCTGCCGTTCTGCGACGCGTTCCTGCCGGCTCACTCCGTGGCTGCGCTGCCGGAGGTGTTCGCGGCCATCAGCTCCACAAGGTGACGTGCACGGCCGGCCGGAACCGGCCGACCCCTGCCGCCTCGCCGCGCACCATCGCCTGAGTCGCGCGCGGAGACGCGACGAACCGGATCAGCTCCGCACTCGCCGAGGGCTGCTGGTCCCCGGACAGCGCCCAGGTCGCCCAGGCTCCGCGGACCGCCAGGTGGGGAGCATCGACCTGCACGAGCCGGCCGTGGCGCAGGTCGTCGCGGACAGTGAACCCGACGGCGATCGCCAGCCCCATGCCGCGACGCGTCTCGGCCAGTGCCGCGGCGTCGCTCTGGAAGATGCGCTGGTGGTTCTCCGGAACCGAAAGGCGTCGGAGCACCTCGGAGGCCTCGCCGGCCGACCCCGACGCGCCGGGTCCGAGGTTCCATGCCTGGTGGGGCAGCTGGTCGAGCGAGACCCTGCCCTCGGCCACCGGGTGCTCCGGTGAGGCCACCACCAGCACGTCGTAGGAGAGGAACGGCACCTGCGTGACCGGGCCGGTGGGCAGGTCGACCGTCGGTCCGAGCGCGACATCCACGGCGCGCGAGGCCACCAGGGCGGGGAAGTCCATCACGGGATGGACGCTCAGCTCGACGTCGAGGTCGCGCGCCCGGCTGGTGAACAGGCTGATCAGACCCGGTGCAGCGTGCTCGGCGAAGAGGTCGGACGAGGCCAGTCGCAACATGCGGCGACCGGTGCCGGCCTCGCTGACCTCGAGCACCGTCCGGCTCTGCAGGTCCAGGATCTCCCGGGCCCTGCTGGCCAGCCGCAGCCCGCCAGGGGTGAACGCCAGGCCCGACGGTGTGCGCGTGAACAGCGGGTCGTCGAGCTCCGTGCGGAGCTGCTTGAGGTTCATCGAGATCGCCGACTCGGTGATGCCGAGCTCCTCGGCTGCGCCCTTGACCGATCCCCAGCGCACCACGCACGCGAAGGCGCGCAGCTGGGTCGGGGTCACGAGCGGACCACACGGACAAGGGCATCCCAGGCCCTCGTCGGCTCCTCGCCCTCGGGGTTCGCGACCATCCGCGCCACCCTGCCGGCGCGGACCACCTGGAGGTCGACGGGCGGAAGGTCGGCCAGCACGTCCTCAGCGGTGTAGAGCACCGCGGGGTCCTGGGGGCCGCCGGCGCCCTCGGCGATGTTCGTCGAGTCGTGCGCCACCACGAGAAAGGTTCCCCCTGGTCGCAACGCCTCGAAGGCGCGGCGCATCACCAGCGAGCGGTCGGCGTCCTGGACCTGGAGGTAGGCGATGACCACGAGGTCGAGGTGGTCCGGCAGCGGCGCCGTGCGCGCGTCCCCGACCTGCCAGTCGACGTTGTCGTGGACGCTCCGCCCCTTGTCGACCGCCACCGCCGAGAAGTCCATCGCCGTGACCTGCCAGCCACGCTCGGCCAGCCAGCGGGCGTTGCGGCCCTCACCGCACGCCAGGTCCAGCGCCCGGCCCGGATCCAGGTCGGCGAGCTCGCTCTCGACGAACTGGTTGGGCCCGGCCGACCACACCAGCTCGGTGGCGGCGTACCGCTCGTCCCAGGCTGAGGCGTCCACGGCTCACGCCTGCTTGGGCGTCTGTGCCGCGATCTGACGGCGTACGTCGTCCATGTCGAGCTCGCGGACCGCGGCGATCAGCTGGTCGAGCGACTGAGGGGGCAGCGCGCCCGGCTGCGAGAAGACCAGGATGCCCTCGCGGAAGACCATCAGCGTGGGGATGGAGCTCACATTGGCCGCACTGGAGAGCGCGTGCTGCTCCTCGGTGTTGACCGAACCGAACGTGAGGTCCGGGTTGGCCTCCGAGGCGGCCTCGTAGGTGGGCGCGAACTGGCGGCACGGACCGCACCAGCTCGCCCAGAAGTCGACGAAGAGGATGTCGTTCTCCTCGACGCTCGACTCGAAGTTCTCTCCGGTCAGCTCGATGGTGGCCATGGCACCACGTTAGTGGGGACCGGAAGGGCTGGCTCCCGGCCCGTCACTGCCACCCGCCGTAAGGCACGGTGAGGATCTCCAGGATATGGCCGTTGGGGTCGTCCCAGTAGAGGCCGCGGCCGCCGTCGTCGTGGTTGATCTCGTCCGGCTTCCGGTGGAACGGGTCGGCCCAGTAGGGAATCTCCCGCTCCTGGATGCGCCCGTAGATCGCGTCGAACTCCTCCTCGGAGACGAGGAACGCGTAGTGCTGCATGTGCGGCTTGCCGTGGTCGTCCGCGATGTCGAGGCCGACGTCGTTGGCCACCTTGACCTCCACGAACGGCCCGACGGTCCGCGGCTCCGGGAGGCCGAGGATCTCGACGAAGTGGCGCGCAGTCTCGTGCTTGTCGTTGGCGCGGACGATGGTGTGGTTCAGCTGCACTGACATCTCGGTTCTCCTTGTCCGGTGGGTGGCTCACATCTCTTCGTGGGTGTTCGGGTCACCTCCGAACAGTCGTCCTTCGGAGTCGGCCAGGCCGGAGATGCCGGCGACCTCGTCGTCGGTGAGCTCGAGGCCGAAGATGTCGAGGTTCTGTCGCTGGCGCTCGGGGTTGCCCGACTTCGGGATCGGCAGCGACCCGACCTGGACGTGCCACCTCAGGATGACCTGCCCCGGTGTGACCTCAAGGCGCTCGGCCGCCGAGGTCACCACCGGCTCGTCGAGCGGCGCCTGACGCTTGCCCATGGGGCTCCACGCCTCTGTCTGGATGCCCAGCTGCTCGTGCACCCGACGCATCTCCTCCTGCGGGAACCGCGGATGCAGCTCGATCTGGTTCACTGCGGGTGTGACACCGGTGGCGTCGATGATCCGGGCGAGGTGGTCCTCGGTGAAGTTGGAGACACCGATCGACCGCACCAGCCCCTCCTTGCGGAGATCGACGAGTGCCTGCCAGGCCTCGACGTACTTGCCGACGCTCGGGTTCGGCCAGTGGATGAGGTGCAGGTCGATGTAGTCGAGCCCGAGTCGTTCGAGAGAGCCGTGCACGGACGCGATGGCGTCGTCGTACGCATGGTGGCGACCGGGGAGCTTGCTGGCCACCTGCACCTGTTCGCGCGGCAGCCCCGATCGTCGTACGGCCTCGCCGACGTCGGTCTCGTTCTCGTAGTTCACCGCGGTGTCGAGCAGCCGGTAGCCGACCTCGAGCGCGCTCACGACGGCCGTCACGCCGTCGGAACCCTTGAGGGGGTAGGTGCCGAAGCCCACGGCGGGCAGTGTGTTGCCGTCGTTGAGCGTGTACGTCGGGATGTCGGGTGAGTCAGCCATGATCAAACCTTGTCAGATTCCTGCTGGGTTGGCGTCCCGCATGGACGCGCTCGAGCTACCCGACGAGGCGCCGTGGAAGTTGGCCGCAACCACGTGCCGTACGACGACCGGGCACCGCAAGCACTAGGTGGTCGAGCAGGAAGCGCAACCACTAGGTGGTCGAGCAGCGAACGGAGTGAGCGGATAGTCGAGACCACACGCCGCAAGCCGAGGTGCCCAGCTCGAACCGGGCTGGCCTTCCTCGAAGAACACTCGGTCTGGCTGTCACAGCGATTTTCGAATTATGTGGTTGCTGTCCGTCGTGGTTGCGCTTGTGTTCCCGGGTGCCTTCGTTCGGCTCGCCGTCGTCTCACTCGACCGTTGTGGTGGCGGTTTGGACCTCTTGAAAAAGTTTCCGAATTCCCTTCCCTGCAAGGGGAATCTCGACCAGAAACTGTCAGTGCCCACTGCTTGAATTAGTGCCATGACCAGCCGGCACAGCGAGTATCCCGGGACCGGGATTCCGGCCGTCCTGGCTGGCATCGGCCACCAGATCCGCGGACTCGCCGACACCCTGTGGGCAGCCCGGTCCGGTGACGAGCTGATGAACACCGTCGCCGAGATCGAAGCCCTCAAGACCACCCTCGACGCCATCGAGCTCCAAGCCGTCCGCGAGCTCGACGCCACCAACGCGGTCAAGCCCGTCGGGTGGGCCTCCACCCAGGACTTCGTCACCGCCATCGCCGGCGGCCACAAAGGCACCGGACCCGCCGTCGTCCGGCTCGCGCAGGCCGTCGACCAACCGCTGATGACACCCGTCGCAGAGGCGATGCGCGACGGGTGGCTCTCCACCGCCAAGGCGCAGGTGATCGAGCGCGCGATCGACTCCCTCCCCAGTGACCCCGACCTGAGAGCGCGCGGCGTGCAGGTGCTGCTCGATGAGGCCAAGAGCCTCGACGCCACCGAGCTCAAGCAGGGTCGCCCGCCGGCTGGTGGCCGTGGTCGACCCCGAGGGTGAGGACCGACGCGACGAGAAGGCCCTGGACCGCGAAGAACGCGCCGCCCACCTCAACCGGCACCTGTCCATCTCCGACGACGGCGCCGGCGGCGCCTGGATCAAAGGACGCTGCAGCTCCGAGGACGCCGCCACCCTCAAAACCACCCTGATCCCACTCGCGAAACCAGAACCCGCCAACGGACCGGTCTGCGACCCCGCCACCTGCGCGGTCCCCGGGTGTGGTCACGACGGACGCGACCCCCGCGACCACGGCGCCCGGATGCTCGACGCCCTCGATCGGGCTGTGCCGCCGCGCCCAGAAAATGGACCTGCTGCCCGAGTGCCACGGCGCCACCCCACGGGTCACCGTCACCGTCACCCTCGAGGACCTCGTCCGGGAGTCCGGGTTCGGCACCACCGAGACCGGCGAAGACCTCACCGCCGCCACGATCCGGCGGATGTGCTGCGACGCCGACATCATCCCCGCCGTCCTCGGCACCAACTCCGAGGTCCTCGACGTCGGCCGCACCCAACGCCTCGTCACCGCGGCGATCTGGAAAGCCCTCGTCGCCAGAGACCAGCACTGCCGCTTCAACAGCTGCACCCGGCCACCGATGATGACCCACGCCCACCACATCCAACACTGGGCAGACGGCGGACCCACCTCCCTGGACAACCTGATCCTGCTCTGCGGCCACCACCACCGACTCATCCACGCCGGACCCTGGACCATCCGAAGACACGGCCCCAACCACTTCAGCTTCGACCCACCACCGGGCATCGGTCGTCGATTCCGCAGACCCCCACCAGACGGGTGACCGAGCAGCGGTCAGAAGCCGCCGCCGCCGTCGCCACCGCCCATGTCACCGCCACCGAGACCACCGTCAAAGCCGCCGCCGCCGTAGTCGAAGCCGCCGCTGGAGCCCGCTCCGAAGTCCGTGGTCATGGGAGGGGTGTGTACCCACAGCAACAGCGCCGCGCCGGCGAAGTAGCCGTCGGTGTAGGGCGAGTAGGCATTGCCCGCCGCCCAGTACGGAACGTTGCGCGAGCCGATCCTGACCTTGCGCACTTCCGGGGCCTCGTTGTTGTCCAGCCGCGCAGCGTCCTGTGCGCACGCAGGGACCTGCTTGGTGCCGTGACCCGGGTACGTCCAGTACACGTCGGTGACCGAAGGGCCGTGCTGCGGGTTGAAGAAGCACGACACCCGCCGCTCGGGTACCGGTCGGCCGGCAACCCGCGCCTGTACGCAGGCGAGGGCGTAGCGACCCGAGGACAGCGTGTCGGTGATCTTGCTGATCTCGTTGGCGCTCGTGATGCGTGGCACCGCGCGCTGCGCGGACTCGTAGGCGTCCAGGGCTACCTGGTACTCGACCCGGGTGGCCTCGTCGAGCACATGGCCCGACACCTCGCCGTCAAGTCGTTGCAGCTGCTCACCGAGGTAGGTGACGTCCTCGTCGGCGAGGCGGCGTACCCCCTCGAGCTCTTCTTCCTGCGTACGACGAAGCTCCTGGCGGTCGCGCCACTTCTTGGCTCCCCAGCCTCCGCCCCCGACGACCAGGGCCAGCAGCAACCACTCCATGACGTCCCCCTCCGAGGGTGGATCCGATTAGTCAGCGTCACTCCGGCCCGTGGGGGTGTCAAGCAGGGCACGTCACCACTCCACGGTGGCGCCGTAGGATCGCGTGGTGCCTGTGCACCTGATCTTCGAGAGTGCGGCCTGACGTATGCGGGCTGTCGTGTACGACGCCTACGGTGCCGAGCCCGCGGTCCGGGAGATCGATCCGCCGCAGTGCCCGGCGGACGGGATCGTCGTCCGGGTGGGCGCGACCGGAGTGTGCAGATCGGACTGGCACGCCTGGCGCGGACACGACCCGGGTCCGCTGCCGATGGTGCCGGGGCACGAGTTCGCCGGGACAGTGCACGAGGTGGGGCCGCAGGTGCGCCGCTGGGCGATCGGGGACCGGGTGACGGTGCCGTTCGTGCTGGGCTGCGGCCGGTGCGAGTACTGCGCCGCCGGCGACCTGCACGTGTGCCCGGACCAGGTCCAGCCCGGCTTCACCTATCCGGGTTCGTGGGCCGAGCTGGTCGCCGTACCCGTCGCGGACGCCAATGTGGTCCGCCTTCCAGACTCTGTGGACATGATCGCCGGGGCATCCCTCGGGTGCCGCTTCGCCACCTCCTTCCGTGCGCTGCGCTCGCACGGTCGCGTCATGCCCGACGAGGTGGTGGCCGTGCACGGATGCGGCGGCGCGGGGCTGTCCGCCGTGATGATCGCGAAGGCGCTCGGCGCGCGGGTGATCGCGGTCGATGTCTCCTTGGCGGCGCGACGTCGTGCTGGCGAGCTCGGTGCGGACGACCTGGTCGACCCCGTCGAACACCCGGACGTGCCGGGACACATCCAGCGGCTCACCGACGGTGGGGCGCACGTGTCCGTCGACGCCGTCGGCGTGCCGGCGGTGGCCGCTGCCTCGGTGGCCTGTCTGCGCAGGCGAGGTCGGCACGTGCAGGTGGGTCTGCTCCTGGGGCCGGACGCGACGGCCGGGATCCCGATGGACCTGGTGGTCGCGCGCGAGCTGCAGGTGCTCGGCTCCCACGGCATGCCCGCCGGCGACTACCCGGGGATGCTCGGCCTGGTTGCCAGCGGCGCGCTCGACCCGCGTCGGCTGGTCGGCTCGGTGATCGACCTCGCCGACGCCCCCGCGGCGCTGCGCGGGATGGACGAACCGTCGGCGTCGACGGGCATCACCGTCGTCGCGATGGGACGCTCGTAGTCGAGCTTTCGCAGAGCAGTGAGAATGATGTGATCGGGAGCAATCACTGGTCCCGCGTGATGGGAGGCGCATCCATGCCGAACCGCCTGGCGAACGCGACGTCGCCGTACCTGCTCCAGCACAAGGACAACCCCGTCCACTGGTGGGAGTGGGGCGAGGAGGCGTTCGCGGAGGCCCGGAGCCGCCACGTTCCCGTCCTGCTGAGCGTGGGGTACGCCGCCTGCCACTGGTGCCACGTGATGGCACACGAGTCCTTCGAGGACCACGCGACGGCCGCCTACATGAACGAGCACTACGTGAGCATCAAGGTCGACCGCGAGGAACGACCCGATGTCGACGCCGTCTACATGCAGGCGACGGTGGCGCTCACCGGGCAGGGCGGCTGGCCGATGACCTGCGTGCTCGACCACGAGGGCAGCCCGTTCTTCGCGGGCACCTACTTCCCCGACCGTCCGCGACACGGACAGCCGAGCTTCCGGCAGCTGCTGGAGGCGATCGACGACGCGTGGACCAACCGGTCGGACGAGGTGACCGAGGCGTCGACCCGCATCCGGGGCGCCCTGGCGCAGTCCGTCCAGCTCGCGGGTGGGGCGGCGTTCGACCGAGAGGCGCTCGACGCCGCGGTCGAGAAGCTCGAGCGGGAGTTCGACCCCGAGTTCGGTGGCTTCGGCAGTGCGCCGAAGTTCCCGCCCTCGATGGTGCTCGAGTTCCTGCTGCGCCACGGCGGCAACGACGCCGTGAGCATGGCCGGACGCACGCTCGCGCTGATGGCCGCGGGCGGCATCCACGACCAGCTGGCGGGCGGCTTCGCCCGCTACGGCGTCGACCGGGCGTGGGTGGTGCCGCACTTCGAGAAGATGCTCTACGACAACGGCCAGCTGCTCTCGGTCTACGCCCGCTGGGCCGTGCTCAACGACGACGCGGACGCCGGTCGGGTGGCACGCGGGATCGCCGACTTCCTGCTCAGCGAGCTGGGCACCGACGAAGGAGCCTTCGCCTCTGCCCTGGACGCGGACTCCGAGGGCGAGGAGGGCACCTTCTACGTCTGGACCCAGGCCCAGCTGGTCGACGTACTGGGTCCCGACGACGGGCCGTGGGCCGCCGACCTGCTGACGGTCACCGAGCGGGGCACCTTCGAGAGCGGTACGTCGACCCTGCAGCTGCGCTCGCAGCCGGACGACCCAGAGCGCTGGGAGTCCTGCCGGACGAGGCTGCTGGAGGCGCGGGCCTCTCGCGTGCGTCCCGACCGCGACGACAAGGTGGTGGCTGCCTGGAACGGCCTGGCGATCAGCGGGCTGGTCGACGCGGGCACGCTCCTGGAGGTTCCTGCGTACGTCGACGCGGCGGTGCGATGCGGTGAGTTCCTTGCCGGCACCCACCTCTCGGACGGTCGCCTGTTGCGGGTCTCGCGTGACGGTGAGGCCGGATCGCATGCCGGCGTCCTCGAGGACTACGGCTGTGTCGCCACCGGGTTCCTGGCGCTGGCCTGCGCCACCGGCGACGGCGTCTGGGTCGACCGGGCGGGGCAGTTGCTCGACACCGTGCTCACGCACTTCGCGGCGGACGACGGTGGCTTCCACGACACGGCCGACGACGCCGAGGCGCTGATGGTGCGGCCGCGCGATCCCTCCGACAACGCCAGCCCGAGCGGGCACTCCTCGGTCGTGCACGCGTTGCTCGGCTACTCGGCGCTCACCGGATCCGGGCGCCACCGGGACGCGGCGGAGGCGGCCCTGCTCGTCTCGCGACGCGTCGCGGATGCCTCGCCGCGCTTCGCGGGCTGGTCGCTCGCTGCTGCGGAGACGGCTCTCGGTGGGCCGGTCGAGGTCGCCGTCATCGGACCGGCCGGGCCGGGGCGTGACGAGCTGGAGCACGCTGCTCGTCGCCATGCCCCGGGTGGCTCGGTCGTGGTTGCCGCGGAGCCGGGGCAGAGCGCCATTCCACTGATGGCCGACCGGGACCTGGTCGACGGCCTGCCGGCGGCGTACGTGTGCCGCAACCTGGTGTGTCAGCGCCCCGTCACGTCGGTCGAGGAGCTCACCGGGCTCCTCAGAGCCGGTGCCGCGGGAGAGGATCCACCGGGATGAGTCCCAGGACGTAGCCGGAGACCGCCTCGCCGCGGAAGAGGCCCGCGTGGTCAAGGTCCAGATCGGCGACGTCATCAGGTCGGCGAGTGCTCGTCAACCCGGTGAGGGTGCGGGTCGGCGGCTCCGGCTGCTCGTCGAACTCGTCGGTGCCTGCGGGGAGACGCAACGGTGTGATCACCTTCGCGTCGATGCTCACGATGGTGTACCTGGCGGACACGTCGGGTCCGGTCCAGATCTGTTCGACGTCGTAGTCCGCCATCACGCCCACGTGACACTCGAGCTGCACCAGCTCCCCGACGGACGGGACCGGCAACCTGATCGGCACGAACGTCGGGACGCCGCGGTAGCCGCGCAACCTCTCGCCGAGTGTGGGTTTGCGCTTCCCCTGCGCGAAGCGGGGTTCCACGGCGAGTGGAGCCCCGGCGTGCTGCACCACCATGCGCAGACGGCCCTTGCGGGCCTCGACCCAGCTGACGGTCGCGAACAGCTGGCGGGTCGTCGTCCTCTGAGTCAGCGCGGCACCACTCGGCACTTCGCTCTGGCCGTTGATGGCGCTGACCCGCGCGCACAGGGCGAGCTCGTTCACCCCGCCGACGTACAGGTTCGGCCACTCCCCGGACTCGACTATCCAGGCGTCGAGCATGGCCTCGAGAACCATGGGGCCGCTCATCTCAGCTGGTACGTCGCAATCGAGGCCGCCACGTAGTGGCAGATGAACGCAGCGATGGTGAAGGAGTGGAAGACCTCGTGGAACCCGAACCACTCCGGGTTCGGGTTGGGCCGCTTGAGCCCGTAGACCAGCCCACCGAGCGTGTAGAGCCCGCCGCCGACCGCGATCAGCGTGATCACGGCCGGTCCGGCCCCGGAGAAGTCCCTGGCGTAGAAGATCGCCACCCAGCCCAGGGCGAAGTAGATCGGCGTGTAGACCCATCGGGGTGCGTCAGTCCAGAAGATCCGGAACGCGACTCCGAGTGCCGCGCCGCTCCACACGATGAGGAGCAGCCCCACCCGGGCACTGCCCTCGAGCAGGATCAGGGTGAAGGGCGTGTAGGAGCCGGCGATGAGCAGGTAGATGTTGGAGTGGTCGAACCGGCGCAGGAACGCCCAGTGCCGCTCCGACCAGTTGCCGCGGTGGTAGATCGCGGACACGGTGAACAGCAGGAGGGCGGTGAAGGCGAACACGGCCGAACCGACGCGCGTCGCCAGCGTCGGTGACAGCGCGATCAGCACAATGCCTGCGGCGAGGGCCAGCGGCGCGGTGCTCGCGTGCAGCCAGCCACGCAGCTTGGGCTTGACCTCGTCCTTGACGTAACGGACCTTCTCGCGGACGTGATCGGCCGCTTCGTGCGCGTTCTCCGCGACTCGTTCGGTGACCTTGTGGTGGTCGGGAGGGTGGGCGGCCATGTGCCCCAAACTACCGAGTGGCCCGCGACGGCGGGGCCGTATGCCGGTTGCGATGAGTGCGGGATCACAGCCAACGGCGCGGGTACAGTCACACGCGTGGCGGACTGGAAGCGGGGACTGCGGCGGGTGCTCTACCCGGCGTACGAAGCGCGAGTGGTCCGCCGCCTCCCTGCCGAGCGCATTCCGAAGCACGTCGGGGTGATGCTCGACGGCAACCGGCGTTGGGCCAAGGCCGTCGGCATCGACACCGCGCAGGGCCACCGTGCCGGCGCCGCCAACATCGAGCCACTGCTCGGCTGGTGCGAGGAGATCGGCGTCGAGGTGGTCACCCTGTGGCTGCTCTCGACCGACAACCTCAACCGGCCGCCGGGCGAGCTCGAGCCTCTGCTCGGCATCATCGGCGACGCGGTCGAGACGCTCGCCGAACAGCGGCGCTGGCGGCTGCACCCGGTGGGCTCACTCGACCTGCTGCCCGCGAAGGTCGCCGAGCGGCTCAAGGAGGCCGCGGAGTCCACCCGCGACGTCGACGGCCTGCTGGTCAACGTGGCGGTCGGGTACGGCGGGCGCCGGGAGATCGCCGACGCGGTGCGGTCCCTGCTCCAGGAGCATGCAGGCAAGGGCACCACCCTGGAGGAGCTCGCAGGCGTGCTCGACGTCGAGCACATCGCCGAGCACCTCTACACGAAGGGCCAGCCAGATCCGGACCTGGTCATCCGCACCAGCGGTGAGCAGCGCTTGGGCGGTTTCCTGCTCTGGCAGAGCGCGCAGAGCGAGTTCTACTTCTGCGAGGCCTACTGGCCCGACTTCCGCCGGGTGGACTTCCTCCGTGCCGTCCGGGCGTATGCCGAGCGCGAGCGCCGGTTCGGGTCCTAGCGTTACTCGCCGCGTAGCGCCGGCGCCACTCGCTCGCAGATCAGCCGCAGGCTCTCCCAGGACGGCTCCTCGGGCAGCCCGGCGCACAGCGGGTGACCGGAGACGGCCCGGAGCTCCCGGTCGCGGCACTGGCGGATCATCTCGTCGGGGTCGAGCACGGCGTAGTGTCCACCGGCGCGCAGTTCCTCCACCGTGGTCGAGTCGTCGGTGATCAGGCTGTTCTCGGTCACCGACCATGCGCGGTAGGCCATCGCGTCGGCGAGGAGGTGGCCGCCGTACTCCGCCCAGAAGCGCTCGGGGTCCTCCGCGCAGAACACGGTTCCCGGTCCGGGAGGCGGCAACAGCACGAAGCCGGGTTCGCGACCGTGGCTCCGGCACTCCTCGTTGTAGAGGTCACCCAGCGCCTTGTCGGCGACGTTCGGCTGGAAGTTGAGACCCAGTCGTGCGGCCCGCGCGTCTCCAGAACTGAGGGGCATCCGTGGCGGGCTGTTCACCCCGCGTTCTGGCGTGTCGACCGGTATCGACCCATTGGCGGACGTACGTTGCGGGGTATCGGCCTGCGGGTAAGCAGGCCGTACCAGGAGGGCGAAGTTCGTGAGCAATCACGGCCACAGCACCAACGGAGGTCAGCACTCAGGCTTCCGTCGCCAGTCCCGGTCCGTGCACGCCTGTTAGCGGACCGGGCGCAGGAGTGCGCGCACCGGTCACAAGGGGAACCAGTGGCAACAGCGAAGCGCGCATCTGCCCAGGCACGCCGTACCTCGGACGCTGACTCGGCCAATCCGGGACGTCGTACCTACGTCGTGGACACCTCGGTGCTGCTGGCCGACCCGGGGGCGTTGAAACGGTTCGAGGAGCACGAGGTCGTGCTGCCTGTCGTGGTGATCACCGAGCTGGAGGGCAAGCGCCATCACCCCGAGCTGGGCTACTTCGCCAGGTCCGCGCTGCGCATGCTCGACGAGCTGCGGGTGCACAACGGACGCCTGGACGAGCCGGTTCCGGTGGGCGACCTCGGCGGCACCATCCGCGTCGAGCTGAACCACACCGATCCCGAGTCGCTGCCCTCAGGCTTCCGCCTCGGGGACAACGACACCCGGATCCTCGCCGTGGCGTGCAACCTCGCCAACGAGGGTCACCGGGTCACGCTCATCTCGAAGGACCTCCCGCTGCGGATCAAGGCGTCAGCGGTCGGGCTCGATGCCGCGGAGTACCGCGGCGAGCAGATCCACGAGTCCGACGCCGGGTTCACCGGCATGGCCGAGATCGACGTGGCCGGCGACGACCTCGACGATCTGTACGACGGCCAGGTGATCGACCTCGACGCCGCCCGCGACCTGCCCTGTCACACCGGGCTCGTGCTGATGTCGGACCGGGGGAGTGCGCTCGGCCGGGTGAAGGCCGACAAGAGGGTCCACCTCGTCCGCGGCGATCGGGAGGCGTTCGGGATCCACGGCCGCTCGGCCGAGCAGCGGATCGCCCTCGACCTGCTGCTGGACCCTGAGATCGGCATCGTCTCGCTGGGTGGGCGCGCGGGCACCGGCAAGTCGGCCCTCGCCCTGTGTGCGGGACTGGAGACAGTGCTGGAGCGTCGTACGCACAAGAAGGTGGTCGTCTTCCGGCCACTGTTCGCGGTCGGTGGCCAGGAGCTCGGCTACCTGCCCGGGAACGAGTCGGAGAAGATGTCGCCCTGGGGCCAGGCAGTCTTCGACACCCTGGGCGCGATCACCACCTCCGACGTCGTCGATGAGGTGCTCGACCGCGGCATGCTCGAGGTGCTCCCGCTGACCCACATCCGTGGCCGGTCGCTGCACGACGCCTTCGTGATCGTCGACGAGGCGCAGTCGCTGGAGCGCAACGTGCTGCTGACCGTGCTCTCCCGGATCGGCGCCAACTCCAAGGTGGTGCTGACCCATGACGTCGCGCAGCGCGACAACCTGCGAGTGGGCCGCCACGACGGCGTCGTCGCAGTCGTGGACCGGCTCAAGGGCCACCCCCTGTTCGCCCACGTGACGCTGAACCGGTCCGAGCGGTCCCCGATCGCGGCGCTGGTCACCGAGATGCTCGAGCACATGACCATGTAGGACCGCCGTACCTGGGGTATGTGGTCCATTTCACGCGCCTCAGGCGTGACTTCGGCGGGCGTGAACGAGGTCACGTGGGTTACCGGGTGGTTCAACTTGCAACGGTTTGGGGTATGGGGGAGGGTGAGTCAACTTCCCCGAACGCTCCGCGCTTCCCCCCAGCACGTTGAGCGTGAATGACGTCCATGTCGTCAACGCTAGGGCACACCTTGTCTGAGAAGCACGCCGCCAAGCACCGCAGCGCGCCCACAGCACCATGGCGCACCCGCCTCGCTCGCCGACTCCGCGGGGCCGCCCTGCTCACCGGGGTCGCCGTCGCCGCCACCGGCCTCGCCGTCTCCGCGGGGGTGCTGAGCCAGGCCACGCCACTCGACGGTGCCGCTGCAGCCCTGTCCGCCTCGAGCCCGGCGAAGGACCTCACCGAGGCCGAGCTCGCCGAGCGCGAGGAGCGGGCCTCCCGTTCCGCCAGCGACCGTCGCCCCGAGGCCGACCGGTCCAAGGCGCGCGCGCTCTCCAACGCCTCCGGCGTCGCGGTGACCAAGTCCGAGGACCTGAGCACCGCCGACCCCAGGGCGCTGGCGCGTGCGCTGATGCCGCAGTTCGGCATGGCCTCCTCGGAGTTCGACTGCCTCGACAACATCTGGTCGCAGGAGTCCGGCTGGAACGTGCACGCCGACAACCCGACCTCCTCGGCCTACGGCATCCCCCAGGCACTGCCCGGCTCCAAGATGGCCTCCGCCGGTCCCAACTGGGAGGACAACGCCGAGACCCAGATCCGCTGGGGTCTCGGCTACATCAAGGCCCGCTACGGCTCGGCCTGCTCTGCCTGGTCCTACAAGCAGGGCGCTGGCTGGTACTGACCTACCGCCCTCGTCGGTCCAGGCGTGAGCCGAGGATCCAGGTAGCGGTCACCGTGATGACGCCGAGCAGGGTCAGTCCGAGCGCGTAGACGAGCCGCCGCTGCGGCAGCTCGACCATCACCACGCTCAGTCCCCACACCGTCGCTGCTGCGAGCCAGAGGAACACCGCGCGAGCGGCCCAGCGTCGTACCTGCGCACCGTCCACCCGCATCCGGGCAGGTCCCTGCGCCACGACCAGCGCGCTGACGTGCACCAGCACCATGCCTGCCGCAGCGAGCAGCACGAGGGGCGAGAGCGTCTCGGGCGCGAGCACCCAGGTGTACGCCGAGCCGGCGAGCAGTCCCACACCGGCGATCGACTCCGGCCTGAGCGCGGTGACCACGGCCAGGCCGAGCACGATCCCCTGGTGCCACGGCCCGGGCGTTGCCCCCGCCGCCTGGGCCGCCACGATGGTCGTCGACGCACCGATCACGACCAGCGACCGCAGCACGAGCTGGTCGGTGCCGGGGTAGATCCGGCGGGGCACGGTCGTCGTACTCATCGCGACACCACGCTCGGCATCCGCGAGCGACGCGCCAGCCGGCGGAGCACCTCGTCCAGGGTGCCCGGACCGCGCCAGGGGACGACCGGGATGCCCCGACGGGTGACCTCGGTGATCTGCATCTCGCGCTCGATCAACCGCATCCGCCACGCCACCCGGGCCGCCGAGCCCGGGTCACGCGCAGGCTCGGGGACGGTCGTGGGACCCAGGGTGTCGACGGCCACGAGGGTCAGGCCGCGGCGCGCCAGGGTCACCATCACGGTGGTGATCTCGGGAGTCAGCATGGGCGTCAGCACCACGATCACCGTGCCCGCACCCGCGCGGAACCGGAGGTGACGAGCGCCGAGCAGGTTGGGCCAGCCGGGCTGGACCTCTGCGAGCAGCTCCTGCAGCCTGCGTTGATGCCGCACGCCCGCGCCGGGTCCCAACACCTGGCTGGTCCGGCCGAGGACCCGCAGGGACACCCGGTCGCCCACCTGGATGTAGTGCGCCGTCAGTGCGCTCGCCGCCCGGACGCTGACATCGAGCGAGCTGGCGTCCCCGTCGAGTCCGCCGCTCGCACCCACGTCGGTGACGGCGTCGAGCAGGATCATCAGCGAGCTGTCCTCCTGGGCGCTGGTCCCGACGGCATGGACCTCTCCGGTGCGCAACGTGGTGCGCCAGTTGACCCGGCGGAGCCGGTCCCCGGGCTGGAACGGTCTGATCGCGAAGAACTCCGAGCCGTCGCCGCCACGACGGGACCGGTTCTGGCCGATCAGCCCCACCGGGTGGGGGCTCTCGGCCGACGTGAACGCGCGCTCCTCCGGCAGGGCCACCAGGCTGGCCTCGGGGAGCCGCTGCGGCCCCCAGCGGTAGCCGCTCCAAGGACTGGTGGCGGCGAGCATCCCGGTGCCGGCGGGCCGCCTGCCCCAGCGCCGGGGACTGACCAGGATCTCGAGGACGAGGTCGTGACCGGCGCGAGCCGTGCCCGCGACCATCCCTGACGCAGGTTGGGGCACCACGAAGGCAGGCGGCGCGAGGGTCACAGTGGCCTGTTCGAGGTCCGGGGAGGCGTCCAGCCGGACGCGCAGCCGGGTGCTCTGGCCCTCATGCAGCCACCGGTCCGCGAGGCTGACATCGCTGGTGACCGGCGTGCGCGGCGCGTGCGCGAGCCCGAGTGCGCTCGCGAGCGCGAACGGCGCTGCGAGCACCAGCAGGTCTGGCCGTTCCAGGGCCAGCGCTGCGAGGGAGACCAGCGCGGCGAGCACCGTCGCCCGGACGAGCGCCCCGGTGACCCGCCACCCGGTCACGGTCGGGCAGACCTTCGGGCGGCGGCCTCGCGGGCAGTGGGGGTCGGGGTCTGGTCCAGCAGACCGGCGACCACGCTCGACCCCGACACGTCGGTCATCCAGAGCTCGGGCTTCACCGTGATCCGGTGCGCGAGTACGGCGGGAGCCACTGTCTTCACGTCCTCGGGGAGCACGAAGTCGCGCCCGGCGATGACGGCCAGCGCCCGCGCGCAGAGCATGAGCGCGAGCGAGCCACGAGGGGATGCGCCGATCAGCACGTCGCGGTGGCTGCGGCTGGCGTGCACCAGGGCGACGCAGTACTCACCCACGCTCCGGTCGACCTCCACCTCCTCGACGGCCTCTTGCATCTCGATCACACCGGCTGCGTGGGTGACGGGTTCCAGGACCACCTCCTCCCGCTGTCGGGCCGCCCGGGTGAGCAGTACGTCGTACTCCTCCTCGGGGGTGGGATAGCCGAAGCCGACCCGCATCAGGAACCGGTCCAGCTGCGCCTCGGGAAGCGGGTAGGTGCCCTCGTACTCGACCGGGTTCGCCGTGGCGAGCACGTGGAACGGCCGTGCCAACGGGAAGGTGCGCCCCTCGACGGTGATCTGCCGCTCCTGCATCGCCTCGAGCAGGGCTGCCTGGGTCTTCGGGGGCGTGCGGTTGATCTCGTCGGCCAGCAGCAGGCCGGTGAACAGCGGACCCTGACGGAACTCGAACTCGCCGCTCCGCTGGTTGTAGATGAACGAGCCGGTGAGGTCGGCGGGCAGCAGATCAGGGGTGAACTGGGCCCGCGTGAACTCGATGCCGAGCGTCTGCGCGAACGAGCGCGCGGCCAGCGTCTTGCCCAGGCCGGGGAAGTCCTCCAGGAGCACGTGCCCGCCGGCGAGGATCCCGGCCAGCACCAGGCGCAGGGCCGCGGACTTGCCGATCACGACGGACGAGACGCGGTCGAGCACGGCTGCCGCCCGCTCGCTCGCCAGCATGATGCGGTTCTCGGTCATCCGGCGATCACAGCTCCTCGATCCTGCGGACCACGTCGCCGAGCTTGGCCACGGTGTAGCGGTGGTGGCGTTGATCGGGCTGGTAGCGCTGTCTCCGGTCGCGCGAGACGAGGTCGGCGAGGACCGGTCCGAGGAGCTCGTCGGCCCGGGCAGGGTCGTCGGCGTAACGGAGGCCGTGGACCTGGCGGAGTCGCTGCTTGGCCAGCTCGGCGATCTGCCAGAGCACGGCGTCGTCGTGGTCGTACGACGTCTCGTGCACCTCGATGAGGTGACGGAACATCGTGGTGCGGACGTCCTCGCCCGAGCCTGGCCGCGCGTCGGGACGTGGCGTGGTCCACGGCAGTGGTGAGTAGGAGTCCATCACCACCAGGGCGAGCACCCCGGCGGCGACCGTCGTCACCGTGAGCAGCGCCACCAACGGGGCGTCGTGCTCGACCTGCAGCGCCGACAGGCTCAGGTTCACCGCCGTGGCGGCGGCGACGGCCAGGAGCGCCCGGCCGACCCAGAACCTCTCGGCGTGGACGCTCACGTCACTGCGCTCCAGTCGAGGCCGGCATGGATGCCCGCCAGTGCCTCCTCCGCCCTGCCCCGGGCATCGGCCGGGAGGGGGTGGGTGGAGAAGCGGGCCTCCTGGTAGAGCGCAGCGAGCAGCGACACCGGGCGCGGGTCGATGTCGACGGCGTGCAGGAAGCGCACCACGAGCTCGGTGGAGGTCTCGGCCGGCTGTCGGGTGACACCGATCTCGGCTGCGGTCTCCTCGAGCAGCACCCAGCACGCAACGATGCCGTTGCGGACGTCGGACCCGGCCAGAGCGGCGTCGTGGCGCTCGCGGTCGCGTCGCAACGCCTCGCGCGCGACGTCGGCGTCAGGCAGGGGGTCGAGGTCGAGCACCAGCTGCTTGTCCGGGAGCCGGCCCGCCAGCCGGGACGCGAGCAGTCGCAGCACACCCGAGGTCAGCAGCAGCCCGGCCACCAGGAGCGCGAAGACGAGCAGTTCCTGCAGCCACGCGCCGAAGTCGCTCTGACCGCCCTGGGAGGCGTGCAGGTCCTCGGCACTCTCGATGGGCGAGTCCGGCCGTGGCGTGTCCTCGGTCGTCTGGGTGACCGACCGCTCCAAGGGCAGCTCCCCGACGAGCTCGGCGGACCCGGTCGTGGCGGCTGCCACCAGGATGACGGCGACGGCGAGCGCCGCCATCGAGACGATGACGGTGCGGCGTCGGCTCGCACTCACCCCGTCACGGTACCGAGGTCAGCGGCGTGCAGTCACCGCCTCGTGGTCACTTGTCGGAACGCGTCATCGTGCGTACGTCGAGCGCCTCGTCCAGCTCCTGCTCGGTGAGATCGCCGCGTTCGACGTACCCCATGGCGAGCACCTGCTCGCGGATGGTCCGACCCTCCTTGAGCGCGGACTTGGCGACCTTGGACGCCTCCTCGTAGCCGATGTGCTTGTTCAGCGGCGTCACCACCGACGGGGACGACTCGGCGTAGGTCCGGCAGCGGTCCACGTCGGCCTCGATGCCGTCGATGCAGCGGCGCGCGAGCAACGGCGCGACGTTGGCGAGGAGCCTGATCGACTCCAGCAGGTTGCGCGCCATCACCGGCATCATCACGTTGAGCTCGAAGCTGCCGCTGGCGCCGGCGAACGTCACGGTGGCGTCGTTGCCGATCACCTGCGCACAGACCATCAGCGTCGCCTCCGGCAGCACCGGGTTGACCTTGCCCGGCATGATGCTCGACCCGGGCTGGAGGTCGGGGAGGTGGATCTCGGAAAGCCCGGTGGTCGGACCGGAGGACATCCAGCGCAGGTCGTTGCAGATCTTGACCAGCCCGACCGCGATCGTGCGCAGCTGGCCGGACAGCTCGACGAGCGCGTCCTGCCCGCCCTGGGCCTCGAAGTGGTTGCGCGCCTCGGTGAACGGCAGCCCGGTCTCCTCCGCGATGTCGGCGATCACGCGCTCGGCGAAGCCGTCGGGGGTGTTGATCCCGGTGCCGACCGCCGTACCGCCGAGGGCGAGCTCCGCCACCCGGGGGAGGGCCGACTCCAGGCGCTCGATGCCCAGCCGGATGATCGCGGCGTAGCCACCGAACTCCTGGCCGAGCATCACCGGCGTCGCGTCCATCAGGTGGGTGCGGCCGGACTTCACGACATCCTTGAACTCCTCGGCCTTGGCCTCGAGGGACGTCGCGAGCACCTCGAGCGCGGGGATCAGCTCGGCCTGGGTCGCCTCCACCGCGGCGACGTGGATCGAGGTCGGGAAGGTGTCGTTGCTCGACTGGCTGGCGTTGACGTGGTCGTTCGGGTGCGCGTCGGTGCCGGCGCGGCCGGCCAGCGAGGCCAGCACCTCGTTCATGTTCATGTTGGAGCTGGTGCCCGAGCCCGTCTGGAAGACGTCGATCGGGAAGTCTTCATGGTGTGCGCCGCCGATGATCTCGTCGGCCCCGGCTGCGATGGCCTTCGCCTGCTCCTCGGTGATGATGCCGAGCTCGGCGTTGATCCTGGCGGCGGCCTTCTTGACGCGCGCGATGGCGACGATGTGTGCGGGTTCGAGCGTGGTGCCGCTGATCGGGAAGTTCTCCACGGCGCGCTGGGTCTGTGCTCGCCACAGCGCGTCCTTGGGGACCTCGATGTCACCCATGCTGTCGTGCTCGGTGCGGGTCGGGCCCTGGTTGCCTGGTTGATCGGAGCTCATGGGGTGGACGCTACCGGTGCCGGGTGCGTCGCCTCTAGCCAGTCTCAGGTGACCCGCGAGAGGTAGAGGAGGTACTCCTCCTGTCGCTCCTGCAGGAGCACGTCGTACGGGTGCTCGGTGCAGTTGCCGAAGACCTCCTCCATGACGGCCGCAAGCTCGGGAGCGGGGTTCGCCGACCACACCACGAGGGCGCCACCGGGGTTGATCATGCGCCTCGTGCTGGTGATGAACTCGTGCTCGTAGACGACGGAGTTGGTGTCGTGCACGAGGTATCCCGGACCGTTGTCCACGTCGAGCAGCACCAGGTCGTAGGTCGAGGTGGCCTCGGCCACTGCCCTGACGATGTCGGCGTCGACGATGTGCACGCGCTTGTCGGCCAGGACGGAGGGGCCGTGCGGGATGGTTCCGTCGCGCATCCAGCCGACCAGTGCCGGCTCGACCTCGACCACCATCACCCGTTCCACCCGGCGGTCGACGAGCACGCGCTGGGTGGTGAACCCCAGACCGAGCCCGGCCACGACCACGTCCCGCGGGTCCTCGACGAGCTCGAGCGCGGCGGCGGCCAGCTCGATCTCCGAGCTCGTCTCGCGGGTGTCCATCACGAACACGCCGTTGACCCGAAGCTCCAGGGCATCGGCCGTGTGCGCCTCCACGCGGCGGCGCAGCACCAGCTCACCGCGCTCGGACTCGGCGCGCGCCACCTCGACGTACTCCGTCATCCGCTGCCCTCCCCAGTCCCTTAGCGTCATACGAATTGTGGCCTTGAGCCCACGGTTCGTATGACGCTATGGCACCGGGTTTCCACAGATCGCCTGTGGGTGGTTGTACGGCGCGGTGCCTGGGTTCACCTTCACACCATGGAGAGTCACCGACTGCATGACCAGCGACACCGGAGGTTGTCCCATCTCGCCGCCGAGCAAGGTGGCGTGGTCTCCCGGCGAGCGGCGTACGAGATCGGGATCACCCGTTGGGAGGTGCGTGCTCACGTCCGTGCGCGGAGGTGGCAGCTGATCGGTGACCAGGTGGTCGTACTGCACTCGGGTCCCGTCTCCGACGTCGGACTGCAGTGGGCGGCGGTGTTCCAGGGAGGCCCTCGAGCGCATCTCGATGGGGCCTCGGCGCTGATCGCTTCGGGACTTCAGCGCTTCGATCAACCGAAGATCAGGGTCTCCGTGCCGCGTGGCGCGAAGGTCCGTCGCACTCGGCACTTCGACATTCGACAGACCCGTCGCTGGAGTGCCGACATCGTGATCGACACCGGCGTCCCGCGGACCACCGCTCCCGTGGCTGCGGTTCGGGCGGCTCTGTGGGCCAGGACGAACCGGCAGGCCACGCTGGTCCTGACGATGACCGTCCAGCAGGGCTTGGCCTCGGCGGAGCAGCTGTGTGAGGCCGCGTTGGCAATTCGGCGTGACCGACGACGACGGCTGTTGCATGCGGTGATCCTCGACCTGCTCGGAGGGGCCCGCAGCCTCGGAGAGATCGATGTGGCTCGCGAGTGTCGTCGCCGGGGGATCCCTGAACCGAGCCGTCAGGTGCTTCGGCGAGATGGCCCCAAGCGCTACTTCCTCGACGTGGTCTGGGAGGAGTGGGGATTGGTCGTCGAGATTGACGGCATCCAGCACGCGTGGGCAGAGAACATCGTGGGTGACGCGCTCCGCCAGAACGCTGTCTCTCTGAAAGGCGCAACCGTGCTGCGCGTTCCACTGCTCGGTCTGCGTGTCGCCCCGGACGACTTCTTCAGGCAGATCGAACAGGCACTCCGCGACGCTGGGTGCCCGATCGCCGCCTGAGACCCCAGGACGTCATACGAATGGTGGCCTCAAGACCCCAATTGGTATGACGCAAGCCCAGCCAGCCGGACGACCCTTCGAGGACGCCCGTCTAGCCTGTCCCCATGGCGGGTGAGCTCGACGGGTACGACGACCGGTCCAGGCTGCGGATCTCCGACGCCGACCGACACCGGGTCGCGGAGCTGCTGCGTGAGGCGGCCGGCGAGGGCCGCATCGACATGGAAGAGCTCGACGAGCGTCTCGAGGCGGCGTACGTCGCCAAGACCTACGCCGACCTCGTCCCGCTCACCGCCGACCTGCCCCTGGCTGGGCAACCGCACCCGCCCGTCGTGCCGCCACGCGCGGACGTGTCCCTTACACCTGCTGTCCGCTACGACAACTCCCTCGCGATCATGGGTGGAGTCAGCCGGAAAGGCGTCTGGGAGGTCGGGCCGACGCACACCAGCTTCGCCCTCATGGGCGGGATCGACCTCGACCTGCGCGAGGCCCGGTTCAGCAGCCGCGAGACCGTCATCCGCGCCTACGCGATCTGGGCCGGCATCGACATCTACGTCAACGAGCACACTCGGGTGATCGTCGACGGTGTCGGCATCATGGGGGCCTTCGACCAGGCTCGCGACAAGGTGGCTCCCGACCTCGGACCGGACTCGCCGGTGGTCCGCGTGACCGGGTTCGCACTGATGGCCGGGGTCACCGTGCAGCGGCGTCCCGCGATCGGCACGCGCCGGCGCAGGATGCTGGGCCACTGACCCGGACGGCTCAGAGGCGGGTCAGGTGCACCAGCGTCACCGTCTCCGGTCGGCGCCGTGGGACCCAGAGCCCGTGCGTGGCCAGCGCCCGGCCGGTGACGGCGGTGCCGTCGGTCGGCCCGGCGGCGGGCAGGGGTGAGGACATGCTGACTGCGACATGGTCGACCGGCCCCTCCCAGCGCGCGTCGTACGACGCCTCGGGGTCGAGCCCGGGGACGCGGATCGAAGACACCTCGGTTGTGCGCGGGCTCGTCGAGCTGGACGTGTGCGACGAGTGCTTCGGTGCGGTCGGCGGCCGCCACGCCGTGCAGCAGCACGGTGGGGTCGGACGACTCGGGACGCACCACACGTCCGGAGTGCAGCAGCGGCCGGAACCGCTGGTAGCGCTGCACCCACTCCGCCAGCCGTTCGAGGTCCTCCTCGGTCGCTTCGGTGAGGTCCCACTCGATTCCGAACGAACCGAACAGCGCCGTCGCGGCACGGAAGTCCAGGCCCAGCGTGCGGCCCGTCGTATGCGACGCCGGCGAGGAGATGTGCGCACCTACGTACTCCGGCGCGACCAGCTGGGTGGTCCACCGCTGGATCTGCTGCCGGGCGACGGCGTCGGTCATGTCGGAGGTCCAGACCCGCTGCACCCGCTCGAGCACGGCGAGGTCGACCCGGCCACCGCCCGACGCGCACGACTCCCAGTCGATGGCGGGGTGGGCGGCGCGCAACGCGTCGAGCAGCGCGTAGAAGCCGAGGGTCTGGCGGTGCACCACGGGTGCGCCTCCGCGCACCGCGCTGCCGGCTTCGAGCAGGTCGCGGTTGTGGTCCCACTTCACCGCGTCGACCGGGTACGCCGAGAGCACCGCGCTGATCTGTTCGAAGACGTGGTCGCGCACCTCGTCCCGGGACAGGTCCAGCACCAGCTGGTGGCGGTGCAGCAGCGGGACCCGGTCCCCGGTCGAGAGGATCCAGTCGGGGTGCTGCCGATAGAGCTCGGAGTCGGGGTTGACCATCTCGGGCTCGATCCAGAGACCGAACTGCATGCCGAGGCCGTGGACGTGCTCGACCAGCGGCGTCAGCCCCTCGGGCCAGACCTGGGGGTCGACCCACCAGTCGCCGAGTCCGAGAGTGTCGTCGCGGCGGCCGGCGAACCAGCCGTCGTCGAGGACGAACCGTTCCACCCCGATCCGGGCGGCCCGGTCGGCGATCGCGGTCAGCCGGGGCAGGTCGTGGTCGAAGTAGACCGCCTCCCACACGTTGAGGACCACCGGCTGGATGGTCGGGTGGGCGGGCAGGCTGCGCTGGTGGGCGTGCCACACCGCCGCCAGACCGTCCAGCCCGTCGCGCGCCGCAGCGACGTGCACCCACGGCGTCGTGTAGCGCTCCCCGGTGGCCAGCCGCACCTCGCCGGGCAGCAGCAGCTCGCCGCCGCCGATCGTGGTGCCGGTGGCCGGGTCGCGCTCGACCCGGAGCACGGAGTTGCCACTCCACGCGACATGGACTCCGAGCACCTCGCCGTACGTCGTGGAGAAGCCGGGTGTGCCGAGCACCGTCATCGTGGCGGCACCGAGCCCGGGCCGCCCGACGCGCGACTCGCGCAGCCACAGGCCATCGGTGAGCTCGTGCCGCTGCGGGTTTCGCTCCCGCTCGTGTCGCCCGGTGAAGTCGAGCACCTCCACCAGGTGGTCCGTGGCCGGGAGCACCACCTCGAGCCCCTCGAGCGCGTAGTCGCCCTCGCCGTGGTTGGTCAGCGTGTGCCGCAGGCGCAGCGCTCCACCGGCCACCGACTCGACCTCGGTGACCAGGCCGAGGGCCGCTGTCTTGTCGGCGAGCTCGATGCGCAGCCGGTCGGCCTCCTCGTCGATCGCGACGCAGTCGAACTTGGTGGACCAGTCCCGGCCGCCGTCACGCTGACCGCGCAGGTGCGGGCGCGTGAACCGGCCCCGTGCGTGTTCGCCGAGCAGGGGGAGGCCCGGACCGTTGGGGAGCTGGGGGACACCAGACGCGTCGGAACCGACCAGGCCGGTCGCGAGCACGACGGGGAAACCGTCGTGCTCGCGGAGCAGCTCGATGCCCGTGGTCGTGGCCTGTGGGTCACGAGGGAAGAGCATGGACCGAGTCAGGTCAGCCCTTGACCGCGCCCGCGGTCATGCCGCGGACGAAGTAGCGCTGCAGCATCAGGAACACCGCGATCGGGATGATCATCGAGACCATGCCGCCCGCCGTGGTGAGGTTCCAGCCCTGGCCGACCTGACCCCGCAGCTGCACGAGCGCAATCGTCACCGGCTGGTTCTCACCGGGTCCGACGAAGATCAGGGCCACGAGCAGGTCGTTCCACACCCACAGGAACTGGAAGATCGCAAAGGCCGCCAGGGCCGGGACAGACATCGGCAGCACCAACCGGTAGAAGGTCTGGAAGTGGCTGGCGCCATCGATCTTGGCCGACTCGATGATCGTCTTGGGCAGGGTCGCCATGTAGTTGCGCAGGATGTAGATCGCCAGTGACATCCCGAAGCCGATGTGAGCCAGCCATGCCGCCGCGAACGTGCCGTTGAGGCCGAGGTCACCGTAGATCTTCTGGATCGGCACGAACGCCACGAAGCTCGGCACCACCAGCATCGCAACGATGGTCAGGAACAGCACGTCGCGACCCCAGAACTCCATGAACGTGAAGGCGTACGCCGCGAAGGCGGCGATCAGGATCGGGATGAACGTCGCCGGCAGCGTGATGGCGAAGCTGTTCACCAGAGCCGTCCCGAACTGCGACTGGTCGAGGGCCTGCTGGTAGTTCTCCAGGGTCAGGCTGTCCAAGGAACCCAGGATCGTCCACCAGCCCGTCTTCTCGGCATCCTCGAGCGGCCGGAACGAGGTGATCGCCGTGCCGATGACCGGCAACAGCCACAACAGGCAGATCACGGCCAGCACCAGCTTGGTCAGCCAGCCGGCCTTGGCCGGGTTGGGGTCGAAGCTCGCGGCCTTGCGTCGCTGCCTGGCGGTCGGTGTCGCTGCCGCGATCGTGTCAGTTGCCTGGCTCACAGCCCGGCCTCCTCTCGCTTGAAGTGACGCACCTGGTAGGCCATGATCGGGATGACCGCGATCATCAGCATCACGACGATCGCCCCAGCGGCACCGTTGTTGAAGTTCGTCAGAAGCTGGTTCAGGAACTCGTTGCCGACGACGTTGGTGTTGAAGTTGCCGTTGGTCATCGCATAGACGATGTCGAAGATCTTCATCACCGCGATCGTGACGGTGATGAACACTGTGACGATCGAGCCCTTGATCTGGGGCACCACGACCTGGAAGAACGTCTGCCGCTCGGTCGCGCCGTCGATCCGCGCCGCCTCCAGGGTGTCGGCCGGCACGCCCTTGACTGCGGCCGAGAGCAGCACCATCGAGAACCCGACCTGGGCCCAGAGCAGCACGACCATCAGCAGGATGCTGTTGAACCGGAAGTCGCTCTGCTGGAGCCAGGCAACCGGGTCGAAGCCGAGGCTGGTCCAGACTGCGTTCAGGATCCCGATCTGGGGCTGGCCCTCGGGTGCGGCGTAGTAGACGAACCGCCAGACGGTCGCGGCACCGACTGCGCTGATCGCCATCGGCAAGAAGATGATCGTCTTGCTGAGCTTCTCTCCGGTCGGCTTGAGCCGGTCCGCGAGCGTTGCCACCGCGAGCCCGAGGACCACGGTGGCGGCCGGCACGATGAGGATCCAGAGCAGCGTGTTGAAGAGCGTCGATTGGAAGGCGGCCGACTGCAACAGCCTCGTGTAGTTCTCGAAGCCGACGTAGGTGTCCCCGATGTCGTTCTTGAAGCTCGCGTTGACCGTCGCGACGGCGGGGTAGATCAGGAAGACGGCGATGGCGAGGTACGCCGGAAGGATGTACAGGATCGGCTTGAGCCGCTCCTCCCACTTCGTCGGCAAGATTTCGGCGAGCTTGTTCAGTAGCCAGAAGACGACCAGGGCCGCACCGATGCCGGCGAGGATGGTCAGAACCGCGGTTATCAACTTCACGTTGGGTCACACCTTCTCTGAAGCGGGCGGGAGACCGGAGAACCGGTACGCCGGGGGCGCGGGCGCAGGCCCTGCCCCCGGCGTACCGATCGGATCGATCTGACTAGCTCGCGGGCCAGCTGGCGTCGATGTTCTTCAGTGCCGTGTCCAGATCCTCCTGGTCACTGATCCAGGCGGTCATGTCCTTCCAGAACGTTCCAGAGCCCACTTCACCGGGCATCTGGTCGGACCCGTCGAACAGGAACGATGTGGAGTCGTAGGCCACCTTGGCCGACGAACGGGTCACCTCGTCCTTGTACTTCGCCAGGTCGAAGTCCTTGTGCGGAGAGATGTAGGAACTGGTGCCGGCAGCCTGATCACCGATGTCGGATTCTGAGAGCATCTTCATGGCCGACTTGGTCGAGGCAGAGTCGTCCAGCATCACTGCAAGGTCGCCACCACCCAGGACGGGCGACTCACCGCCGGTCTCGGCCGGTGGGAAGCCGAAGACACCGACGTTGGCGTCGAGGTCAGCAAGGATCGCCTTCGGGAAGAAGCCGGTGATGAATGTGCCCTGCTTGTAGAGCATGCAGCCCGGCTTGGCGTCGAACATCGGGTTGCCAGCCGTGCCGAAGTTGGTGCTCGCGATGGCCTTGCGACCACCCAGGACGTTGCCCTCGGTGAACATCAGCTCCTCGAACTCCGCCGCGGCCTCACGGACGAGGTCCGAGTCGAACTTGATCTCGTTCTTGACCCACTTGTTGTAGTCCTCGGCGCCGCCGTAGCGCATCACCAGGTCCTCGAACCAGTCAGTCGCGGGCCAGCCCGTGGCGGTGTCGGACTCGATGCCCATGCACCACGGGGGCGTCCCGTCGGCCTTGATCTGGTTCGTGAGCGTGTTGAGCTCGTCAATCGTGGTGGGGGCCTTGTAGCCGGCCTTGTCCCAAGCCTTCTTGGGGTAGAACACCAGGCTCTTCACGTTCATGTTTGCCAGCAGGCCGTAGAGCTTGTCGTCGACAGTCCCGGCCTCGAGGGTGCCGGGAGTCATGCTGGTCTCCAGCGCGTCCATGTCGACGACGTCGTCGAGCGCGAAGGCCGCCTTGCGCTTGACGATGTCGCCAACGACACCCGGCTGGGGGATGAAGGCGATGTCAGGAACGTCGTTGGCCTGGATCTTCTGCATGATCAACTGGTTGATGTTGTTGACCTTCTGCCACTTGATCGTGATCCCGTCGGCCTTGGCCTTCTCGACGAGCACCTTCTCCATACCGTCTTGGATCGGCTGGTCGAGACTGCTCCAGATCGTCACGGACTTGTCGTCCTTGCCGCTGTCGCCGCCGCCGCTTCCGCAGCCGGCCAGCGCTGCTGCGGCCGCGAGGGCAGTCACTGCCGCGAGTGACTTCCGCCCTCGCCTGTGGATACGCATCATGTTTTCCTCCGAGGGATTGCCTTTGGACACCTGGATGACTCGCGCCGTAGTGTGACGCACACCACATGCTGAATCGAATCAGCAGCCTATGGGGTCGCGCGGGACTCATGTCAAGCACGAACTCGTTACGGTCGGCCATTTTTCGCGGAGGTGTCCCGTATGAGCCGTTTCAAGAAGGCGACGCTCACGGACGTCGCCCAGCGGGCCGGGGTGTCGGTGACCACGGCGTCCTACATCCTCAACGGTCGGTCCACCCAGATGCGGATCTCGGCCGCGACCGCACGCAGGGTCGAGGCCGCGATGCAGGACCTCGACTACCGGCCCAACTGGAGCGCCAGGACCTTGCGGCGCTCCAGTACCCAGACCATCGGCCTGATCTCGGACTTCGTCGCCAGCGGCGCGTTCTCCAGCCAGCTCCTCACCGGGGCGAGCTCGGCCGCGCGGAGCTGCGACCACCTCCTCGTCTCCGGCGAGTCGATGGGCGACCCCGCCGCCGAGGAGCTCCTGATCAAGGACATGGTCGACCGTCAGGTCGACGGCATCGTCTACGCCACGTTGGCGGCGACGATCGTGCAGGTGCCCGCAGCCCTGCGCGACGTGCGCGCGGTGCTCCTCAACTGCCAGGACCCCGGGACAGAGCTGTCGGCGGTGGTGCCCGACGACGAGCTCGGTGGCCGTGACGCGGTGCGGCACCTCGTGGCAGCCGGGATCCGCGGACCGGTGCACGTGGTCGGGGAGGACCCCACTCCCGAGGCGACCGCGGGGCCGGACCGGCTGCGTGGGATCAAGGCTGCCCTCGAGGAGGCGGGAGTCTCCCTGGCCGGGGTGGTGACGTGCACGTGGGACGTCGCGCCGGCGTACGACGCCGTGGACGCCTGGCTGCGCGCCGGGGCGCGTCCCGGTGCGCTGATCTGCCTCAACGACCGCATCGCGATGGGCGTCTACCAGGCACTGGCCGAGCACGACCTGGGGGTGCCGGACGATGTCTCGGTGATCTCGTTCGACGGGTCGGACCTGGCCGGCTGGCTGCGTCCCCGGCTGACCTCGCTGGCCCTGCCCTTCTGGTCGATGGGTGCCCGGGCGGTGGAGATCCTGATCGAGCCGGACCGGCCGACGACACGGACCACGCGGCTGCCGCTGGTGCTGCAGGCCGGTGCGTCGGTGCGGGAAGCGGATCCGGCGAGCGCCGAGCTGCGTCGCGCGTGACGTTCACGATCGATGGCGAGTACGTCTGGGACTTCTGGACCGCGTACGACGGCAGCAGCCGGCGGCATCACCTGTTCTACCTGCATGCGCCGACCTCGCTGGGCGACCCGGAGCTGCGGCACCGGCATGCCCGCGTCGGTCACGCCGTCTCGGCCGACCTGTCGGTCTGGAGGCACCTCCCGGACCCGCTCGGGGTGCCGGCCCCGGGGTCGTTCGACGAGCTGGCGTCGTGGACGGGTTGCACCGTGCGCAGCGACGACGGGTGGTGGATGTTCACCACCGGGCTGTCCCGGGCCGACGACGGCCGGGTGCAGCGCATCGGCGCAGCCCGGTCCCATGACCTGGAGATTTGGACCAGGACCGCGCTGGAGCTCAGCGCTGACCCGGCTCACTACCAGCTCAGCACCGACGACTGGGTCGAGGAGGCGTGGCGCGACCCGTGGGTCATCCGGGGTGACGACGGGCGCTGGCACATGTACGTCACGGCGCGCGACGCCAGCGGGACGCCCGGATGCGGGGTGGTGGGTCACGCGGTCTCCGACGACCTGCACGCCTGGGAGGTCCAGCCGCCACTGAGCTCGCCGACCGGGCTGTTCGAGTGGCTGGAGGTCATCCAGGTGGTCGAGGTGGAGAGCCGCTGGGTGCTGTTGTTCTCGTGCCTTGGCCAGGAGATGCCCGGGTCGCCCCCGGGCGCCGGTGGAGTCTGGTCGGTGCCGGTCGACGGTCCCGGTTCGTTCGTCGACGTGGCTGCCGCTGTGCGGGTGACCGACGAGCGGCTCTATGTCGGGAAGGTCGTCCACCACGAGGGGTCGGCGTACCTCATGGCTTTCCGGAACCAGGGCCCGGACGGGCGGTTCGTCGGCGGGTTGATCGACCCGGTCCCCTTGAGGTGGCGCCCGGACGGGCGCGGGGTGGTCGCCGACGTGCCCGTATCAGGCCCAGGGATGCCCGACGCTGTACCGCCGGGTCCGCACCCCCTAGTGTGAGCGGCGTCACTTACAACGGATCGTCCGGCACGTTCCTGCCGGTAAGGAGATAGTCATGGCAGTTGTCAGTTTTCAGAAGGCTCAACGTTGGTATCCGGGCATGGACAAGCCCGCCGTCCCAGGCATCGACCTGGACATCAAGGACGGCGAGTTCATGGTCCTCGTCGGACCGTCCGGGTGCGGCAAGTCCACGACCCTGCGAATGCTCGCCGGCCTCGAAGAGGTCAACGACGGGAAGATCTTCATCGGTGACAAGGACGTCACCAAGCTTCCGCCGAAGGACCGTGACATCGCCATGGTCTTCCAGAACTACGCGCTCTACCCGCACATGACGGTTGCGGACAACATGGCGTTCTCGCTGAAGATGGCGAAGATGCCGGCCGAGGAGCGCAAGACCGCGGTGGCTGAGGCCGCGCGGATCCTGAACCTGACCGAGTACCTCGACCGCAAGCCGAAGGCGCTGTCCGGTGGTCAGCGTCAGCGGGTCGCGATGGGTCGCGCGATCGTGCGCAAGCCGCAGGTGTTCTGCATGGATGAGCCGCTGTCGAACCTGGACGCGAAGATGCGGGTGCAGACCCGCACCGACATCGCCAAGCTCCAGTCCGACCTCGGCGTCACGACGGTCTACGTCACTCACGACCAGGTCGAGGCGATGACGATGGGTGACCGGGTCGCGGTGATGAAGGATGGGTACCTGCAGCAGGTCGACACCCCGCTGAACCTCTATGACCGCCCGGTGAACCTGTTCGTGGCCGGCTTCATCGGCTCGCCTCAGATGAACCTGATGAGTGCTGTCGCTGCGGAGGGCAAGGCCAAGATCGGCGAGTACCTCGTCCCGGTCGACGAGGCCGCCGCCAAGAAGATGAAGGGCGAGATCGTCGTCGGCGTACGGCCCGAGACCTGGCGTCAGGTCTCCGCTGATGCAGGCGGCCTGCCGGTGACGGTCACGGTCGTGGAGGAGCTCGGTTCGGACGCGTTCGTCTACGGCACCAGCGGCGTGGAGGGAACTCCCAGCCAGGTGATCGTGCGAGTGACCGGACGCGACACCGTGCACAAGGGCGACGTGATCCACGTGACCACCGATCCCCACCACGTGCACGTCTTCGACGCAGACACGGGCGAGCGCCTCAGCGCCTGACCATGACCACTGGCCCTGAGCCTGCTTCGGCAGTGCTCAGGGCCAGCGGGCTGTCCAGACCTGTCCCTGCTCCCCGTCGTCGGTGAGCAGCAGCACCTGGTCGCGGTCGGAGGCCACCGACATCAGGTGCTCCCCGGCAGTGGTCGGGTGCGTCGGCGTACGCACGGACCTCCACTGCTCGCCCCCGCTCGAGCTCCACATCTCGTACGACGCCCCGTCGCTGACCGTGGCCAGCAGCTGGTCACCGGTCACGGCCAGCGCCGAGACGAACGGGGCCGCGTGGCCATCGTCGTCCAGGGCGCCGAACTGGGCGCCGGTGCGCCAGCTGTCCCCACGGCGTTCCCAGGTGCCGAACCGATCCCCGCGGATGCCCGCAGCGACCAGCCGGTCGCCGAGGTTCACCACCCTCTCGAGGTCGTTGAACTCCTCGGTGGCCGGCACCTCCTCGCGCTGCCACGTGCGCCCGTCCTCGGACCGCCACGACATCGGCACCCGGGGAAGGCGGCCCGGTGTGGTCGCGCTTCCCACGACCGTCCACTCCTGCCCGTCGTGCACCTGGTCGAGGGCTGTGGTGTCGAACTGGTCGTCCTTGGACAGCTGCGGGTCGTCGTCGACGAGGTCGAAGCCGGTGGCATCGGGGGAGACCCAGACGGCCGCCCCGCTCGTGCGGTTCCCGGCGATCAGCCACCCATCGGGTCCACCCGCCATCCTCCCGACGCTGACGGCATGCGGCCCGCCGTACAGCTCGAAGGCGGCGTCCACGTCGACGAAGACGCCGTCGGCGCGCTGGTACCAGGTGCTCACCCGCGGGTTGCCGTGCGCACCGCCCTCCTTGGATCCCACCATCGCGATCCGCCCGTCGCGGCAGCCGACCGACGAGATCACCGACCTCCGCGCCCAGTAGCCGACCGGCGCCAGGCGCAGGCTGGTCCAGGAGGTCGCGTCGGGGCTGCTCCACGCGGCGGGCGTGCTCGCGCCGTCGGCCGTGAACACCCCGCCGACCAGGAACCACTGGTCCGCGCAGCGGACGGCGTCGCGCACCGCGATGCGGCCCTCGCGGCCTGCCGGGAGGGGCACGTCCTGTGCCTGCCAGTCCACCCGGACCGCGTCGGGCGCCGGCTCCTTGCTGGGCTCGGAGCAGCCGGCCGCGGCCACCAGCACGAGGCCGGCGAGGGCGAGGCGGACCAGGGAGCGGGGCACGGCTCAAAGCCTAGGCAGACCACGACAAGCCCTGGGCGCGCGAGCTGACGCGCCGGCTGCGGACGTGGGAGGAAGGCGCGCCCGCCCGATGCCGGGCGGCACGCACGGACGCCCCGATCAGCTGACGGCTGCCTGGCTGATCTCAGGCCTTCTGGTCGGAGTCGGCGGACTGGCTGGCGCGGTCCGCCGTACGCCGGATGATGTCGGTCAGCGTCCCGAACAGCTCGCTCGGCATGTCGTGGCCCATCCCCTCGATGACGAGCAGCTCGGCCCCCGGGATCGCACGCGCCGTCGCGCGGCCTCCGGAGACGTGCACCATCTTGTCGTCGGCGCCGTGCACGATCGCGGCCGGGATGCGCAGCGAGGCGAGGGCCCGGGAGCGGTTGGGCTGGTTCAGGATCGCGAGCATCTGGCGCATCACCCCGCTGGCCGATACGCCGCGGTCGAAGGTCTCCTCCGCGCGGGCGCGACCCTCCTCCTCGTCGATGGGAAAGCCCGGGGATCCGATCAGCTGCCACATCCTGGCCGACGTGGCGACGTACGCCTCACGTCCCGGAGTCCGCTTGGCGATCAGCATCGGCAGCAGCGACGGGTGCTGCCAGCCGACGGTGCGCTTGCCCAGCGTCGACATGATCGAGGTCAGCGAGCGGACCCGGGCCGGTCGGTCGATGGCCATGGTCTGCACGATCATCCCGCCCATCGACACGCCGGCGACGTGCGCGCTCTCCAGGCCGAGGTGGTCCATCAGCCCGAAGGCGTCCGCGGCCATGTCCTCGAGCGTGTACGGCACCCGGCCGCCGCGGCCGAGGAAGGACTGTGCCAGCTGGCGGCGAGTGACCCGGCCGGGGATCCGGGACGACCGGCCGGTGTCGCGGTTGTCATAGCGCACGACGAAGAAGCCCGCCTCGGCGAGCAGGGCGCACAGCTCCGGGTCCCACCAGGTCATCGGCCCGCCGAGGCCCATCACCAGCAGCAGCGGGTCGCCAGCGGTGTCACCGAAGGTCTGGTAGCACAGCTCCACTCCCGGGGAGACCGGAGCGAACAGCTCCGCGGAGACGGGAACAGACATCTAGACCTCTTTTCCTCTTTTGGTGGAGATGGGCTGAAATACGCGGAGTTTGCAGGCGGTAACGCTACCGTTCCAAGGGTGAACTCACCGATCGGGTCGTTCCTCCTGCCCGAAGGATTCCATGGTCCCACCGGGGTCCGCGCGCTTGCCCGCGAGACGAGCACGGTGGTCGAGGCGGCGCGTCTGATCCGCCGGTCCCGGACCGACCGCCGTGCCCGCGCCCTGCTGCCGTACGCCGGCGGCCACCGCGTCCCGCCGCACGACCCGGTGCTGCTCGTGCCCGGCTTCATGGCGGGCGATCCCACGCTGAAGGCGATGTCGGTCTTCCTTCGCCACCAGGGGTTCCGCACCTACCGTGCCCAGATCATCGTCAACGCCGGCTGCACCCGGCAGGCCGCGGACCGCCTCGAGCGGCGCCTGGAGTCGATCGCGATCAAGCGCGACCGCAAGGTGACGATCGTGGGGCACAGCCTCGGTGGCATGCTCGCGCGCGGTCTGGCCGCGCGTCGCCCGGACCTGATCGAGGGCATCGTCAGCATGGGCAGCCCGGTGCTCGCTCCCGGAGCCGTCCACCGGCTGCTTGCCTGGGACGCCCAGATGATCGCCAAGCTCACCCGCGCGGGCTTCGGCGGCCTGATGGGTGAGGACTGTCTCGGTGGCGACTGCGCACGGCTGTCGTGGGAGGAGAGCCAGCTGGCGCTCGACCCCGAGCTCGCGTTCACCGCGATCTACAGCAAGCGCGACGGCATCGTCGACTGGCGGGCCTGCCTGGACCCGGCAGCCGAGCAGGTCGAGGTACGCACCAGCCACTGCGGCATGGCCGTCGACCCGATCGTGATGGACCACGTACTGGCCTCGCTTCGCGACCAGCAGCTCAGGCGGGCCAGCCAGCAGGCAGCTCCTGACGCCTCGGTGGGTTCGCTCCACGTCGCTCACACGTGATCGCTGCGACCTCGATCGCACCACGCAGCAGCCGGGCGACGTCGTCTGCCACGGGCAGCCCCGGCCCCGGTTGGCGGAACGCGTCGAGGTCCCAGAGCTGCGCCAGGGTGGCGGCCATGAAGGCGTCACCCGCGCCAACGGTGTCCACGACCTCGACCTGACGTGGCCGGACAGTGGCCTCGCCCTTGTCGGTGAACGCGGTCGCGCCACCGGCGCCACGGGTCAGCAGCACGATGCGGGTCCGCTCGCCACGCAGCAGCTCCCGGACGACGTCGTCAGGATCCCCACCGGGCTCGAGCAGGTCGGCGTCCTCGTCGCTGAGCTTCACCAGCGAGCACCTCGCGGCGAGGGCGAGGACCTCGCGCCGGGTGCGGTCGCGGTCGTCGATGAACGACTCCCGCAGGTTGGCGTCGAAGCTCACGAAGCCGTCACGCGCGCAGGCCTGCTCAACCAGGTCGAGCACGCTGTCACGTCCCGGCTCGAGCAGTGTGCCCAGCGAGCCGACATGGAGCGCCAGGCAGGGCGGCAGGTCCTGCCGGGGCAGGCTCCACTCGAGGTCGAACTCATAGCTGGCGGCGCCGCCGGCGTCGAGACGCGCGGTGGCGACCGACGTGCGTCCGCTCGTGGTGGGTACGGCGACGATCTCCGCGCCGCTGCCGGTCACATGCCGCACGATCAGGCCGCCACGCTCGTCGTGGCCGACCTGGCTGATCAGGGTGACGGGTGCCTCCAGACGCGCCAGCCCCACGGCGACGTTGAGCGGCGAGCCACCGGGTGACTCGCTGGAGTCGCCGTCGTGGTCGACGACGACGTCGATGAGGGCCTCGCCGGCCACGACGATCATCGACCGCTCACCGGTCGTAGTCGACGTCGGCGTACGCCCTGAGCTTGCTCAGCTTGTGCTCCGAGTGGATCGAGCGGATGGTGCCGCTGCGCGAGCGCATCACCAACGAGTGTGTGGAGGCTCCGCCGGCCTTGTAGCGCACGCCCTGCATCAGCTCGCCGTCCGTGATCCCGGTGGCCACGAAGAAGCAGTCGTCCCCGGAGACCAGGTCCTCGGTGAACAGGACGCGATCGAGGTCGTGACCGGCGTCGACGGCGCGCTGCTTCTCCTCCTCGCCGGTCGGCCACAGGCGACCCTGGATGACGCCGTCGAGGCACTTCATCGCGCAGGCGGCGATGATCCCCTCGGGGGTGCCCCCGATGCCGAGCAGCAGGTCGATGCCGGTGCCCTCGCGGGCCGCCATGATGGCGCCGGCCACGTCGCCGTCGGTGATGAACTTGATGCGCGCCCCTGCTGCCCTGATCTCCTCTGCCAGCTGCTCGTGACGCGGTCGGTCGAGCAGGACCACCGTGACGTCCTCGGGCTTGCTGCCCTTCGCCTTGGCGATCTGGTGGATGTTCTCGGCCACCGGGTAGCGGATGTCCACGACGTCGGCGGCCTCGGGGCCGGTGACCAGCTTCTCCATGTAGAAGACGGCCGAGGGGTCGTACATCGAGCCGCGCGGGGAGACCGCCAGGACCGCGATCGCGTTCGCCATTCCCTTGGCGGCGAGCGTGGTGCCGTCGATCGGGTCGACCGCCACGTCGCACTCGGGCCCGTCGCCGTCGCCGACCTCCTCGCCGTTGAACAGCATCGGGGCGTTGTCCTTCTCGCCCTCGCCGATGACGACCGTCCCCCGCATGCCCACGGTCGAGATCAGGGTGCGCATCGCGTTCACCGCGACTCCGTCGGCGCCGTTCTTGTCGCCCTTGCCGACCCAGCGACCCGCGGCCATGGCGGCTGCCTCGGTGACCCGGACGAGCTCGAGCGCCAGGTTGCGATCGGGGTAGGACGGAGCGACGGAGAGTGACTCGGGGAGGTGTCTGTCAGACATGGCAGTGATCGTAACCTCCACGCCGGTTGGCAGGATGTCTCACATGACCGAGTCTCAGCAGCCCGCTGCGCCTGCGACCGGGGGTGTCCGCTACCCGCGCACCTCGGGCGGGCTGGTCGGCGCGATGCTGGTCACGGTCCTGGTCGTGGTGGCGTTCGTGGCGTTCCGGGCGGTCACGGGTGACAAGGAGCCGACCCCGGTGCGGGCGGTCGACTACCAGGCTGCCGTGACAACGGCGCGCGCGGACAACCAGCTGGCCGTGCTGGCTCCCGAGCGGCTGCCGCTCGGCTGGAAGGCGACCAGCGCGACGTACGACGGTGGCGCCGCTCCCACCTGGCATCTCGGACTCCTCACCGAAGACTCGAGGTACGTCGGTGTCGAGGAGGCCAGGTCCAGCGTCGAGGACCTCGTGGACGAGCACGTCGACGCGGACGCCGAGCGTGGCAAGGACGTCACCATCGAGGGCGAGACCTGGCAGACCTGGACCGACGCGGGCGGGGACTACGCGGTGGCGCGCTCACTCGATGCTGGGGGGCAGACGGTCGAGTCCTGGCTGGTGGTCGGCACCGCCGCCGAGGACGAGATCCGCGACTTCGCCGGGACGCTGCAGGGCCGGGGCGTGGTCGCCGGGGGGTGACCTCCGCGCGCTTCGGCCGTTGAACCTCCTGAGATCCCATCCCAGGAGGACCCGTGCGCAAGCCCTTGTCGATCATCGTCTCTGCTGCCGTGCTCGCTGCACTGCCGTTCGGCGCCGCTGCGAGCACCGCTGACGCGACGACGAAGGCGGCCCCGGCGCCGTCGTCGTCGTACGAGGAGTACGTCGCCCTCGGCGACTCGTGGTCCGCCGACGTGGTGATCGCCGACACCGACGGCCCTCCCGACTCGACGCATGCGCCCACCGGGTGCGCGCAGTCGCACCGCAACTACCCCAAGCTGCTGGCTGCGGCGCTCAAGGTACCGGTCTTCCGGGACGCGACCTGCGGCTCGGCCACGACCGACGACTTCTACGCCCCGCAGACCGGCCTGCCCACCGGCGAGACCAACCCGGCGCAGTTCGACCGGCTGACGGCCACCACCGACTTGGTGACGGTCGGGATCGGCGGCAACGACGCCGGCTTCGCGGGTGCGGCGATGGACTGCCTCAGCCCGCTGCCGCAGGGCGCCAAGTGCAAGGAGAAGTACACCGAGGGGGGCACCGACCAGCTCGCGGAGAGCATCGACGCCTCCGAGCCCAAGCTGGTGCGCGCGCTGGAGGAGATCCGCAAGCGCTCGCCCCAGGCGCGGATCCTGATGGTCGACTACCTCGCCGGGATCCCCGAGACCGGCTGCTACCCCACCGTTCCGATGAGCAACTCCGACATGGCCTACCTCCACGCGACCTTCCAGAAGCTGAACGCGATGGTGGAGCGCGCGGCGGCTGCCGGCGGCGCGGAGTTCGTGAACACCTACACGCCCTCGTTGGGGCACCACGTCTGCTCCGCGCCGAACCACCGCTACGTGGAAGGGCTCGGCGTCGTCTCGGTCAACGGCGTCGCCGTGGCCGTTCCGGCCCACCCGAACTCCGCCGGGGCCGCCTCGCAGTTCCGCAGCACGCTGGCCGCGGTGCTGCAGGGCGGCTAGGCCTCAGGGGTCTCCTCGCCCATCGCCTCGTCGAGCCTCGCCCGGGCACCCTCGAGCGCGCGCTGACAGACCTTGGCGAGCTCCTCGCCCTGCTCCCACAGCGCCAGCGACTCCGCGAGGCTGGTGCCGCCCTGCTCGAGCGTGCGCACCACCTCGATCAGCGCGTCGCGGGCCTCCTCGTAGGAGAGCTGGGGGTTGGTTGGCTGCTCAGGCATCGTCGTCCTCGCGGGAGTCGGGCATCAGGTCGATCTGGTCGACGGTGGTCGTGGTGGCCCCGATGCGGCCGTCGGCCACCCGGATGTGGATGTCGTGCCCAGGTTCGAGGGACGCGACGCTGGACAGCGCCTTCCCCTCGGCGTCGGAGAGCACCGCATAGCCGCGGCGCAGCGTGGCCAGCGGCGAGAGCGCCCGGATCCGCGCGATCTGGTGGACCAGGTCGTCGTCGCCGCGGTCGATTCGGTGCCGCAAGGTGCGCCGGGCCCGCTCGCGGTAGCCGTCGACCTCGTGCAGGCGCTCGGCCAGCCCGGAGCGGGGATCGGCGAGCGCCGGCCGCGACCGCAGCGCAGCGAGCTGGTGCAGCTCGCGCTCGACCAGTCCGCGGATCGCCCTGCGCCCGCGCTCGCGCATCTGCAGCACTCGCTGGGCCTCCTCGGCCACGTCGGGCACCACCCGCTTCGCCGCGTCGGTGGGCGTCGACGCGCGCAGGTCGCTGACCAGGTCGAGGATGGGGGAGTCGGGCTCGTGCCCGATGGCGGAGACGACCGGTGTGGTGACCAGGAACACCGCCCGGATGAGCGCCTCGTCGGAGAACGGCAGCAGGTCCTCCAGCGAGCCGCCGCCGCGGGCAACGATGATCACGTCCACGGCCGGGTCGCGGTCGAGCAGCTGCACGGCCTCGATCACCTCACGGGCGGCGTGCATGCCCTGCATCGCGGCGTACCTCACCGTGAACTGCACACCCGGCCAGCGACGACGCCCGTGCTCCAGCACGTCGCGCTCGGCGGCGGAGTTCTGCGCCGTCACCAGGCCGACGTTGCGCGGCAGGAAGGGCAACGGCCGTTTGCGCTCCTCGGCGAAGAGTCCCTCGGCGGCCAGCAGCTGTCGACGACGCTCCAGCCGGGCGAGCAGCTCGCCCTCGCCGACCAGTCGGATCTCGCGGACGGCGAGCGAGAGCGTGCCCCGGTTGGCGTAGAACGACGGTTTGGCGTGACAGACGATCTGCGCGCCCTCGACCAGCGGGGTGGGCAGCGAGTCCACGACCGCGCGGTTGCAGGTCACCTGCACCGAGATGTCCGCGAGCTTGTCGCGCAGGGTCAGGAAGACGGTGTTCATCCCGCCGCGGCGGGAGATCTGGGTGACCTGCCCCTCGACCCACACAGCGCCCAGCCGGTCGATCCACTGGCCGATCGCCTGGGTGATCTGGCGCACCGGCGCCGGATGCTCGGGCGAGGTCTCCATGGCCATGCGGAGACACTAGATGACCAGGCGCGAAGGGGCGCACGCTGCGCCCCGCTCGCTTGCACGCCCCTCGAACCTGCTCATCTGGCCCGCCACCTACGATTGGCCCCATGACTGACCTGGGTACGCCGAGCGTTCTCTCGCCCGACGAGGCCGACATGGCCGTGCGGCTCGCCGCGCCGCGCGGGTACTGCGCCGGGGTCGACCGCGCCGTGATCACCGTCGAGAAGGCGCTCGACCTCTATGGCTCGCCGGTCTACGTGCGCAAGCAGATCGTGCACAACAAGCACGTCGTCGCCGATCTCGAGTCGCGAGGGGCGATCTTCGTCGAGGAGCTGGACGAGGTCCCGGAGGGCAAGACGGTCGTGTTCTCCGCCCACGGGGTCTCCCCGCTGGTGCACGAGCAGGCAGCCGAGCGGGGCCTGAAGACGATCGACGCGACCTGCCCGCTGGTGACGAAGGTCCACCACGAGGCGAAGCGGTTCGCGGCGGACGACTACGACATCCTGCTGATCGGGCACGAGGGCCACGAGGAGGTCGAGGGGACCGCGGGCGAGGCGCCGGAGCACATCCAGCTGGTGCAGAGCCCCGACGACGTCGCCGGGATCGTCGTACGTGACCCCGACAAGGTCGCCTGGCTCTCGCAGACGACGCTCTCGGTGGACGAGACGATGGCCACGGTCGACGCGATCCGCCAGCGCTTCCCGAACCTGCTGGACCCGCCAAGCGACGACATCTGCTACGCCACCCAGAACCGTCAGCTGGCCGTCAAGGAGATCAGCCCCGAGGCCGACCTCGTGATCGTGGTCGGCTCCGCCAACTCCTCGAACTCGGTGCGCCTGGCCGAGGTCGCACTGGAGGCCGGTGCCAAGACGGCGTACCGGGTCGACGACGCCAGCGAGATCGACGAGGCCTGGCTCGAGGGCGTCCGCAGCGTCAGCGTGACCTCGGGCGCATCCGTGCCCGACGACCTCGTCACCGGCGTGCTGGCCTTTTTGACGGAGCGCGGCTACCCCGACGCCCAGGCGGTGCACACCGCCGAGGAGTCGCTCATCTTCGCGCTGCCGCCCGAGCTGCGTCGTGACATGCGCAAGGCAGCGGCAGCGGCCCAGACTGGCGACTAGTGGCGCGGTACTACGACGTACATCCCGTCGACCCGCAGCCACGGGCCATCTCCCAGGTGGTCGAGGTGCTGCGTGGCGACGGCCTGATCGCCTACCCCACGGACTCCTGCTACGCCCTCGGGATCCAGCTGGGCAACCGCGACGGGCTGGAGCGGATCAAGCAGCTGCGTCGCCTCGACGACAAGCACCACTTCACGCTGGTCTGCCGTGACTTCGCGCAGCTCGGCCCGCTCGTGCATCTCAGCAACGCCGCGTTCCGGGCGGTGAAGGCGGCCACTCCCGGCCCGTACACCTTCATCCTCCCCGCCACCAGCGAGGTGCCGAAGCGGCTGATGCACCCCAAGCAGCGAACCGTCGGGGTGCGGATCCCCGATCACCCGGTCGTGCGTGCGCTGCTCGAGGAGCTCGGTGAGCCGTTGCTGTCCAGCACGCTGCTGATGCCCGACACCGACGTGCCGATGACCGACGGCTGGCAGATCAAGGATGCGCTGGATCAGTGGTTGGACGCGGTGATCGACTCCGGCGAGTGCGGCTCCGTGCCCACCACCGTCGTCGACTTCTCCGACGGAGCGCCCGAGGTCGCCAGGGTCGGTGCCGGAGACCCCTCGCGCTTCGCGTAGCGGCGACGCCGCATCCGCACTCGCTGCCGCATCGCGAGGACCGCGAGCACCAGCAGGTATGCCGTCAGCAGTCCGCTCGCCCGGTGCGCGAGCCCGGAGACGACAGCCTGGATCAGGCCGTCACCAGGGTCCGCGATCCAGCTGCGATGGGCCACCGCGACCAGCGCGATGAAGGCGAGCAGCAGGAGGGGCGGCAGCACACCGACGGTGAAGAAGTCCCGGGGACGGACCGCCAGGGCGGCCGCGAGGCAGACCAGCACGAACACGACGTCGAAGATCAGCGTGAGCCGGCCGTTGATCGCCAGGTCGGCCGAGAGCGCCAACAAGCCGACCAGGGCTGCCAGCCGCGTGACGCGGCTGCCTGCCATTCGGCCTTCTTCCCACAGGGTGGGTGCGCTCACCCGCTCAAGGTAGGCCGCCTCACGCGCTCGATCTGCGCGACTCGCCGGAAGGGGGATCGGTAGCGGAGGGCAGCGCGGGACGCTCGTCGGCCACCGCGTCGAGCAGTTCCGCAGCGGTCAGCGGTCGGGGGACCTGCGTCACCGGCTGTACCGGTGGAAGCTCCTCCCGGGTGACGCCGATGTCCTCGAACTGCCGCGCAGTCACCAGTACCCGGCTCTCGATCGAGCCGACGGCGCTGTTGAAGGCCTCGACGGCGCCCTTGAGCGACCGGCCGACCTTGTCGAGGTGGCCGCCCATCACCCCGATGCGGGTGTGCAGCTCCCGGCCCAGCTCGTGGATCTCGCGAGTCCGCTCGGCGAGCGCCTCAGTGGTCCACCCGTGCGCCACCGTCCGCAGCAGGGCGATCAGCGTGGTCGGGGTGGCGATGACGACATCGCGCGTCGCGGCGTACGTCAGCAGCGAGGGGTCGGTGTCCAGCGCCGCAGCCAGGAACGACTCGGCGGGGACGAACATCACCACGAACTCGGGTGCCCCCGGCATCGAGCGCCAGTAGGCCTTGCCCGCCAGGGCGTCGACGTGTCCCTTGACCTGGCGGACGTGGCGACGCAGATGGGCGGCCGCCTCCTCCGGGTCGTCGGTCGAGAGCGCGTCGAGGTGGGCGTCGAGCGGCACTTTGGCGTCGACGACCACCGAGCGCCCACCGGCGAGGCGTACGACGAGGTCGGGCCGGAGGTTGCCGTCCTCGTGGGCGATGTGGACCTGCTCGTGGAAGTCGCAGTGCTCCACCATCCCGGCCAGCTCCACCGCCTTGCGGAGGTGCAGCTCACCCCACTGACCGCGCACGTGAGGCTTGCGCAGCGCCGTCGACAGCGCGCCCGTCTCGCGGCGCAGCAGGTCGGTGCTGTGCCGCATGTCGTCCACCTGCTGCCGCAGCTGCCCCTGCCAGGACGCCCGCTGCTGCTCCACGTCCATCAGCCGGTCATGCAGCCGGTCGAGCCCGTCGCGCAGCACGGCCTGGTCGTCACCCCGGGCCGACAGCGCCCGCAGCACTTCGGGATCACCCGCGCGACGGGACCACACCAGCACGGCGAGGGCGCCCAGGAGCGCCCCGATCACCAGGGTCAGGAGGGGAAGCACGATGTCCATGTCCTGAGGGTGACAGGAGGCGCTGACAGGTTGCGGGACGTCATACCAATCGTGGCCTTGAGCCCACGAAAGGTATGACGTCCGGGCGGGAGGGCGGGCGGTGGGCCGTGAGTGCTCAGTCGAGGTCGACGATCACCGGGGCGTGGTCGCTGGCTCCCTTGCCGGCTCGCTCCTCGCGGTCGATGAAGGCGCCGGTGACCCGTTGCGCGAACGACGCGTTGCCGAGGACGAAGTCGATGCGCATGCCGCGGTTGCGCTCGTAGCGCTGCCGGTAGTAGTCCCAGTAGGTGTAGACCTCGGGGCCAGGGGTGTGCGGGCGGACCACGTCGGCGTACCCGTCCTCGAGGAAGCCGTTGAACGCGGCGCGCTCGAGGGGCGTGACGTGGGTGCTCTTCGCGAACTGCGCGATGTCGAAGACGTCGTCGTCCTGCGGGGCGATGTTCCAGTCACCGACGAGGGCGACGTCTCCGGTCATCGACCTAGCTGCCGTGCGCAGCTTCGCCAGCCAGTCGAGCTTGTAGACGTAGTGCGGGTCGTCGACCTTGCGGCCGTTGGGGACGTACAGCGACCACAGGCGTACGCCGCCACACGTGGCGCCGATCGCCCGGGCCTCCGCTGCAGCCGGCTCGCCCCACGTCGGCATGCCCGGGAACCCGACCTCGACGTCCTCGATGCCGACGCGGCTGATGATCGCGACGCCGTTCCACTGGTCGTGCCCGACAGCGGTGATGTCGTAGCCGAGCACGGTGAGACCCATCAGCGGCAGCTGGTCCTCACGCGCCTTGGTCTCCTGCAGCGCGAGCACGTCGACGTCGTGGCGTTGGAGCAGCGCCTCGACTCGGTCGATGCGGCTGCGGAGCGAGTTCACGTTCCAGGTGGCGATGCGCACTCGCCGAGACTATGTGCCGGGGTTTCGGTGTCGTCAGCCCTATCGTTTTTCCTGTGAAGCCGCTGGGGCAGCACCCACTTGCCCGGCACGTCATTGCCCACGTCAGTGATCCCCACCTTCTGGCCGAGCGGCGCCTCTACGACGTGGTCGACACGCAGGAGAATCTGAAGCGTGCCCTGGGTCGACTGGCGCGGCTCGAGACACCGCCCCGGGCCATCGTGTTCACGGGCGACCTGACCGACCGGGCGGAGCCCAAGGCCTACGCCCGGCTGCGCGAGATCGTCGAGCCGGCCGCCGCGGGGCTCGGTGCGCAGGTGGTGTGGGTGATGGGCAACCACGACGAGCGCGAGCACTACGCCCGTGAGCTGTTCGGCGAGACAGTGACGGACGAGGCCACCCAGGACCGGGTCCACGACATCGACGGACTGCGGGTGGTGGCGCTCGACACCAGCGTGCCGGGCTACCACCACGGCGAGCTGACCACCGACCAGCTCGCCTGGCTCGCCGGGGTGCTCGCCGAGCCAGCGCCCTACGGGACGCTCGTGGCGTTGCACCATCCGCCGATCCCGGTGCCGATGACCCGCGCGGCGGAGGCGATCGAGCTGCACGACCAGCACCTGCTCGCCGAGGTGATCGAGGGCAGCGATGTCCGCGCGGTGATCGGCGGCCACTTCCACTTCTCGTCGTACTCCACGTTCGCCGGCGTGCCGGTGTCGGTGGCCTCGGCGACCTGCTACTCGGCAGATCCCGCACCCAGCGACCGGTTCCTCTCGGCCGTCGACGGGCACCAGACGATCACGATGATGCACCTGTACGACGACCGCATCGTGCACTCCGTCGTACCCATCCCCGACGCTGAGGAGATGGTCGGCTACCCGATCGAGCTCGCCGCACAGGTCGAGGCGATGGGGCCCGACGAGCTGCGTGAGCTGCTCTCCAACAAGGCCTCGCCGGTCTGGGCGCACGAGAACCCACTGGACTGAGACGTCAGCGTCGCCGGCCCGGGAGCACCATCGGCACGATCACCAGCTCGGCGTACTCCCTCATCCGGGCGCGGGTGCGCAGTGTTGGGGCACCGGACTGGGTGAGCAGCAGCGACTGCGCGAGCCGGGCCATGGTGACAGCCAGCAGGTCGACGTCGTCGTCGGCCGGCACCGGGTCGAGGTGCGCACGCAGCTGCCGGATGCGTTCAGCGCAGAAGGCAGCGGAGACGCCCAGGGTGTCGCCTGCGTCGAAGGTCAGGCTGACCAGGGTCTGCTCGCGGTCAGTCTCGAGGAGCTGGCGCAGGATGCGGTTCTCCCGCACCGGCTGCGTACCACGCTCACCTACGTCTACGCGATGACGCTCGGCACCGACCAGGAGCGCGACGCGGTCGCGCAGATGGTGAACAAGGCCCACGGCCCGGTGCGCGGTCAGGGCTACACCGCATTCGACAGCGACCTCCAGCTGTGGGTCGCCGCGACGCTCGCGCACAACGGGATCTTCCTGCACGAGAGGGTCTACGGCCCGATGTCGCTGGCCACCAAGGAGCAGATCTACCGCGACTCCCGGGTGTTCGGCACGGCGCTGCAGGTGCGCCCGGAGGACTGGCCGGCGACGTACGCCGACTTCGAGAAGTACTGGGACCACATGTTGGCCACCCAGATGAGCAGCGAACCGCTGGTGCGCGACTACGTGGCCAAGCTGCTGTCCACCAAGGGCCAGCCGTTGCCGCTCAAGCCGGCGGTCTGGCTGCAGAACCTCGTGACCAGGGGCAACCTGACGCCCGAGCTGCGCGAGGTGCTCGGGCTCACCTGGTCCCGGCGCGAGCAGAAGCTCTACGACCTGTTCTTCAGCGTGCACAACATCGTCTACCCGGTGCTCCCCGCGTTCATCCGCAAGGCACACGCCCGGCTGATCATGCGCGACTTCCGTCGTCGCATGCGCAAGGGCCGCCGGGTCATCTGAGCCCGCTGGGACGCCCGGTGCATGCTGGGTTGATGGACGAGCCCCGAACGACCCTCACCGCCAAGCTGGCCGAGATCGACGATCAGATGGCCACGATGGAGAAGAAGCCCGTCGACCAGGGCTCGATCTCGTTCGGCAAGCGCATCGGCGAAGGCACCTCGATGGCCGTCGACCGGCTCGCGCAGGTGGCGGTGCACGACAAGCTGCAGGTGACGAGGGCGGACGTCGTCCGGGCGCTGGAGAAGCTCGACGACGGCAGCTACGGGGTCTGCGACGCGTGTGCGAAGCCGATCGCGCCGGCTCGGCTCGAGGCGCTCCCGTGGGCCGTGCTCTGCGTCGAGGACGCCGGCAAGCGCTGACCGGTTGGGTGATCCGGCACACCGTCGGGGACGATGGCGAGCGATGGCACTCCTCGACCGAATCCCCGTGACGCCCGACGGCGCCCCCGACCCGGACGTGATCTTCGACGTCTTCGAGACCTGGGTCACCGAGCAGGGGCTGACCCTCTACCCGGCGCAGGAGGAGGCGCTGATCGAGATCGTCAGCGGGGCCAACGTCATCCTGTCCACGCCGACCGGCACCGGGAAGAGCCTGGTCGCGACCGGGGCGCACTTCGCGGCGCTGGCCAAGGGCCAGCGCACGTTCTACACCGCACCGATCAAGGCGCTGGTCTCGGAGAAGTTCTTCGCGCTGATCGACGTCTTCGGTGCCGAGAACGTCGGGATGCTGACCGGCGACGCCGCGGTCAACGCCCAGGCCCCGATCGTGTGCTGCACCGCCGAGGTGCTGGCCAACATCGCGCTGCGCGAGGGCGCGGACGCCGACGTCGGCCAGGTGGTGATGGACGAGTTCCACTTCTACGCCGAGCCCGACCGCGGCTGGGCCTGGCAGGTGCCGCTGCTCGAGCTGCCGCACGCGCAGTTCCTGCTGATGTCGGCGACGCTCGGCGACGTCACCCGGTTCGTCGACGACCTGACCCGGCGTACGGGCAGGGAGACGGCGGTCGTCACCAGCGTCACGCGGCCGGTCCCGCTGAGCTACGAGTGGGCGCGTCACGCCGATGCACGAGACGCATCGAGGAGCTGCTGACCACCCACCAGGCGCCGGTCTACGTCGTGCACTTCACCCAGGCCGCCGCCCTCGAGCGCGCGCAGGCGCTCACCAGCATCAACGTCTGCACCCGCGAGGAGAAGGACCGGATCGCCGAGCTGATCGGCGGCTTCCGGTTCAGCCCCGGGTTCGGGAAGACCCTGTCCAGGCTGGTGAAGCACGGCATCGGGGTGCACCACGCCGGGATGCTGCCGAAGTACCGCCGGCTCGTCGAGCAGCTCGCCCAGGCCGGCCTGCTCAAGGTCATCTGCGGCACCGACACCCTCGGCGTCGGCATCAACGTGCCGATCCGCACGGTGGTGTTCACCGGCCTGTCGAAGTACGACGGGCGCCGGCAGCGGATGCTCAAGGCGCGCGAGTTCCACCAGATCGCCGGACGCGCGGGGCGGGCCGGCTTCGACACCGCGGGCACCGTCGTCGTGCAGGCGCCCGAGCACGTCGTGGAGAACGCCCGGCTGGTGAAGAAGGCCGGCGACGACCCGAAGAAGCTGAAGCGGGTGCAGCGCAAGAAGGCGCCCGAGGGCCAGATCACCTGGACCGAGGAGACCTTCGAGCGGCTCGTCGCCGCGGAGCCCGAGGCGCTGGTCTCGCGGATGCGGGTCACCCACGCGATGCTGCTCAACGTGATCGCCCGGCCCGGCGACCCCGCCGAGGCGATGCGCCGGCTGCTGCGCGACAACCACGAGGACGGCGGTCGCAGCTGCGGCTGATGCGCCTGGCCGCCGCGCAGCACCGCGCCGCTGCTCGCGGCCGGCGTGGTCGAGCTGATCGACCCGCCCGAGGAGGACGGCCGCCGGGTCCGGCTGGTCGAGGGGCTGCAGCTCGACTTCGCGCTCAACCAGCCGCTGTCGGCGTACGCGCTCGCGGTCTTCGACACGCTCGACCCCGAGGCGCCGACGTACGCCCTCGACGTCGTCTCGGTGGTCGAGGCGACCCTCGAGGACCCGCGGCCGGTGCTCGGCGCGCAGGAGCACAGGGCGCGCGGCGAGGCGATCGGGGAGATGAAGGCCGACGGGATCGAGTACGACGAGCGGATGGAGCTGCTCGACGAGGTCACCTGGCCCAAGCCGCTCCAGGAGCTGCTCGAGCACACCTACGAGCTCTACCGGCAGCGCCACCCGTGGGTCGGTCGAGGACGCGCTGTCGCCGAAGTCGGTGGTCCGCGACATGTACGAGCGGGCGATGACCTTCGGGGAGTACGTCGCGTTCTACGGCCTGACCCGCTCGGAGGGGCTGGTGCTGCGCTACCTCGGCGACGCCTACCGGGCGCTGCGCCAGACCGTCCCCGACAGCGTCCGCACCGACGAGCTCGAGGACATCATCGAGTGGCTCGGCGCCGTCGTACGCCAGACCGACTCGAGCCTGCTCGACGAGTGGGAGCGGCTCAGCGACCCGACCGGCTGGTCGCCGACCCGGACGATCCTGCCGCCCGTCCCGGAGCGGATCACCGCCAACGAGCGCGCGTTCACGGTGCTGGTCCGCAACGCGATGTTCCGCCGGGTCGAGCTGGCCGCTCTTCGCCGGGTCGAACAGCTGGGAGAGCTCGAGGCCGAGACCGGGTCGAGCATGACCGGCGAGGACTGGCGCGAGGCGCTCGACGGCGTACTTCGCCGAGCACGACGCCATCGACACCGGACCCGACGCGCGCGGCCCGCAGATGCTCCTGGTGGAGAAGAACGAGCGCACCTGGGAGGTGCAGCAGATCCTCGGTGACCCGGCCGGAGACCACGACTGGCGGATCACCGCCACCGTCGACCTGGTGGCCTCCGACGAGGAGGGCGAGCTCGTCCTCGACGTCACCGGGCTCGTGCAGCTCTGACACTAGGCTTGGCCTCGACGGTCAGGAGGGTTGCTCATGCGCGTCGACATCCGCCTGCTCGGTGGCTTCGACGTGGTCATCGACGGGGCACCGGTGCCGGACGACGCGTGGCGACGCCAGGCTCCTGCCGCGCTGGTGAAGCTGCTGGCGCTCGCTCGTGGTCACCGGCTGCGACGCGAGCAGGTGATCGACTCGCTGTGGCCCGACCTGCTCATCGAGGAGGCAGCGCCGCGGCTGCACAAGGCCGCCCACTACGCCCGCACAGCGCTCGGCGACAGCACCAGCGTGGTCCTCTCGGGTGAGACCGTCTCACTGTTCCCGGCTGCCGATCTGGTGGTCGACGTCGATCGCTTCGAGGCGGCGGCCGAAGCGGCTCGGACCCACGGGAGTTCGTCGTCGGCGGCCGAGGCCGTCGAAATCTATCGGGGCGACCTGCTGCCCGACGACCTCTACGAGCCGTGGACCGAGGAGGACCGGGAGCGCCTCCGGCTGAGTCACGGCGAGATGCTGCAGATCCGGGGGCGCTGGGACCTGATCGTCGCTGCCGACCCGTTGGACGAGACCGCCCAGATCCGGCTGGTCCAGGACCACGTCGAGCGCGGAGACCGGCGTGCGGCGCTGCGCCAGCTCGACCTGATGGAGCGGGTGTGGCAGCGAGAGCTGGGGGAAGCGCTCAGCGCCGCCGCCCTGGCGGTCCGCGACGAGGCACTCGCTCTGCCCATCGAGTCCGCGCCAGGTGCCCGTCCCGCTCCCAGTGCCCCCGTCCCGCAGCCGCCGACCCCGACCGTGGGCCGCGACCGCGACATCGAGCGGGTGGTCGGGATGCTCGAGACCTCCCGGACTGTCACGCTGCTCGGCCCGGGCGGCGTCGGCAAGACCAGGCTGGCGGCCGAGGTGGCCATCCGGCACTCCGGCAGCACCTCGATCGAGTCGTGCTTCGTGGACCTGACCAAGGTCGCCGAGGCCGGTCTCGTGCCGGGGTTGATCACCCGGGAGCTCGGGGTCCATGTCGAGGCGGGCGGTGACATGGGGCAGACGCTCGTGGAGGCGCTGGAGCACCGACCTCTGCTGCTGGTGCTCGACAACTTCGAGCACGTCCTCGACGCGGCGGAGTTCGTTCCCCGGCTGGTGCAGTCGTTGCCTGACCTCAGGGTGCTGAGCACCTCACGGGCGCGACTGCGCGTCGCCGGTGAGCAGGTGTATGACGTCACTCCGCTCTCGATGGAGCCCGTAGCTGACGAGAGCGGACCACCGGACGCGATCACCCTGTTCGGCCAGGCGGCCGAAGCGGTCGACCCGGCGTTCGACCTCACGCTGCACCTCGCCGACGTGGCCAGCATCTGCCGTGCCGTGGACGGGCTGCCACTCGCGATCGAGCTCGCTGCCGGCCACGTGCGCACCCTCCCGCCGTCGCTGCTCCTGGCCCGGCTGGGAGCTCGTCTGGAGTCGACCTCGGGCGGGAGCCGGGGCGCGCCGGAGCGGCAACAGACCGTCCCGGCAACGATCGACTGGAGCCTGCGCCTGGTCGGCGACGCCGAACGAGACCTGTTCACGCGACTCGGCGTCTTCGCCGGACCGGTGCCGCTGGAGGTCGTCGAGGGGGTGTGCGGTGAGCCCGGTGCCGACGTCGTGGAGCTGTTGAGCCGCCTGGTGGACCACAGCCTGGTACGCCGGGTGACCGATGCCCGTGGGGTGACGCGCTTCGTGCTGCTGGAGCTGCTCCGCGAACGGGCAGGCGCACTCCTCCTCGAGGAGGCCGACCTCGCCGACGACCTGGCCCGACGCCACGCGGCGTACCTCGCCGACTTCCTGGACGACCTCGACGAACGGCGCTGGGGTGAGGCGTCGAGTCGGTGGATCGAGGACATCACCGCGCTGCACACCGAGATCCGGGCCGCCCACGCGTGGGCCGTCTCGCACGCCGAGGTCGATCTCGCGAGCCGGCTCACGGTGGGGCTGGGCACCTACTGGCACCGCGAGGGTCATCAGATCGAGGGCCGTGAGTGGGTGCAGGAAGCCCTCACCCACGGGGCTGACCTCGATGAGTACGTGCTCGCCCGGCTGCACATCGCCGCCGGGTTCGTCGCCTGGACCCATGACCAGCCGCTCGGTCGGCGCCACTGGGAGGAGGCGGTACGACGCTTCCGCGAGCTCGGTCACGACCGCTATCTCGCCTACAGCCTGGCCCTGACTTCGGCGACCTACGAGGGTGATCCGGACCATTTCGAATCCGCGGTCGCGACGTGCGAGGAGGCGATTGCGCTCGCGCGCGCCGTGGGCGAACGGCCGCTGCTCGCGCAGGCACTGAACATCCTGGGCGAGCTGACCCGCGTGGCCGGCGACGACCGCGCAGTGGACGCGTACGCCGAGGGCCTCGAGCTCGCCACCGCTGCCGACGACCATGCGCACATGGCCATGTTCCTCGGAAACCTGGGGGACCTCGCCGAGCAGCGCGGAGACTTCGAGGAGTCCCATCGCCTCTGCCTGGAGGGTGTCCGGCTGAGCTGGTCGCACGGCCATCGCCTCGTGGCGGCCATGGTGCTGATGCAGCTGGCCAGACCCCAGGTCGGGCGCGGTCGACCCGAGGACAGCGCTCTGTTTCTCGCCGCCGGTGAGAAGGCCATGCGCAGACTGGGCGTGGGCATGCAGCCGGGATACCGGGTCGAGCACGTGCAGATCGTGGCCGGGCTGCGCGAGAAGCTGGGCGACGAGGCCCTCCAGCGCCTGACCGCCGAGGGGGCCGCGCTCTCGCTCGACCAGGCAGTCGCGCTGGCCCTGGCCGAGGACGACGACCTCGAAGGGTGAGTGTCAGGCCGGCGGCAGGGTCAGGTTGACGAGGACCGGAAGGTGGTCGGACAGGAGCGTCGCGACGACCCTCGGGTTCTGCGCCACGACACCAGGCGTGACGAACAGGTGGTCGATCTCCTCGTCGGGGTCCTCGGATCGAGCGGTGTACAGCGGCCGCGCGGCGGCGAGGCTGTCCTCGAACCCGGTCGCGGTCAGCTCGGCCCAGGCGTCGCTGCCCGGTGTCAGGTTCAGGTCGCCGCCCGCCACCACGATCGCTCCACCTCGTTGCGCCGCGGTCATCAGTTCGGCCAGCTCGGTCGATTGCACGACCGTGTCGTCGGTTCCTCCGGATCCCGGCTGGAGGTGGGTCGAGATCACCGTGACGTCTCGTCCCTGCCAGGTGAACTTCGCCGTCAGAGCCTGGGCTCCGGTCACCGCGCCATCGCGCTCCAGCGGGTGGCTCTCGACGTCGCGCAACGGGGTCCGGGTCAGGATCGCGTCGCCCCAGACCTGGTCGGCGGCGGGGCCGAAGGCAGCATGCATGTCGAGCAGCCGCGCGAGGATGCGCAGCTGGTCCTGGCCCCCGTTGAGCAGCCAGCCCCGGTCGATCTCGCTGAGCAGGATGACGTCCGGATACTGCCCGGCCAGCAGCTCGGCGACCGCCACCTGGTCGAACCGGCCGTCGGTGCCGTAGCCCATCCGCAGGTTGTAGCTGACGACGCGCAGCTCGTCGACCACCGGCCTGCGGTCGTCGAGGAACGGTCGCAGGCTCAGCCACGGGCCGAGCGCAGCGACGACGAGCGTCACGACGGCGACCACCGCGACCAAGCGGAGCGAAGGCTGGTGCGGCGGCACTTCGGTCGCACGCCCACCGGTCGCAGCGGTGATCGCCACCACCACCGCCAGCGCGACCAGCACGACGTCCGCCCGGTAGCCGAGGTCGTAGCCGGCGTAGTAGACGAACAGCAGCACCACCCAGAGCACTGACCCGCCGGCCACGACGAGCGGGCCGCCACGCTCCTCCGGCGTGGGCGAGATGGATGCGCTCAGCAGGAGCAGCGCTGCTGGCGCACCGAGCAGGAAGACCAGGGCCTGCAGCCACGGAAGCGTGGTCGTGATCCCGTCGTACGTCACCGGCAGCAACGCGCCCAGCGCCGTCACTGCGACGAGCGTCGCCGCGGCCAGGACCGTCACGCGGCGGCTGGGCCGCTGTCCGCTGAGCCCGACCGCCAGCAGGCAACCGGCCACGGACGCGAGCACACCGGTCGTGCCGGCCATCGACGACGCCCGGCCGGCGTTGGTGAACAGCACCCCGCACAGCAGGAGGACCGGCAGCACCAGCCAGGCGGCCCTGCGGCCGGGCGCCGTCGCGGCGTACGACGACCCGCGGGTCAGCACCATGGCCGCGACGACGAGGCCGACGACCACGGCCAGCTCGATCACGCCGCCGGCGTCGCGGCGCCACACCGCGCCGTACGTCCCGAGGGCGGCGTGCGCGGTCGTGGCGAGCAGCAGTCCCCACGCCAGACCCGGCACCAGCACCTGCGCACGCCGGCCACACACCAGGGCCAGCCACCAGAGACCGGCCACAGTCCCGACCGACGCCATCACCAGCTGGGGTCGGCCACCGTCGGTGAACGCGATCGCCACCCGCGTGATCACCAGCAGCCCCAGCGCAACGTCACCCGTCGTACCGGACCGGGGCAGGACAAGCAGGAGCAACAGCGGTGCGGTGGCACAGGCAAGGGCGAACGCACCGATGAGCTCCGGCGGCGTCTCAGCAGCCTGGCCGAAGATCGTGATCAGCGAGGGCGTCCACACCCGCTGCACGTCGATCAGCAGCCACAGCCCGCCCGCCACCAGCGCCACCGACCAGCGGTCGTCCTTGGTAGTCACGCGGAGCATCCTGCCCGAGAGCTCAGACGAAGGCGGCCTCTCCGGTGATCGCGCGCCCCACGATCAGGGTGTTCATCTCGCGGGTGCCCTCGTAGGAGTAGATCGCCTCGGCGTCGGCGACGAACCGGCCGACGTGGTGCTCGAGCAGGATGCCGTTGCCGCCGAGCACCTCGCGGGCCCAGCCGACTGCCTCGCGCATCCGCACAGTCGCGTGTGCCTTGCACAGCGACGCGTGCTCGTCCTTCAGCAGGCCGGCGTCCTGCAGCTGGGAGGCGCGCACGTTCATCGCCGTGGAGGCCGTGACGTTGCTGAGCATCTTCACGAGCAGGTCCTGGACCATCTGGAAGGACGCGATCGGGCGGCCGAACTGCTCGCGCGCCTTGGTGTAGCGCAGGGCGTGCTCGAAGGCGCCGCGCGCACAGCCGGCCGCCTGCCACGCGACGCTCATGCGGGTCACGCGCAGGACGTCAGCGGTCGAGCGGAAGGTCTCGGCCTTCTGGAGCCGGTTGGCCTCGGGAACGCGTACGTCGCGCAGGTGGATCTCGGCGTTCTGCACGACCCGGAGGGCGATCTTGTCCTCCTGCTTGTCGAAGGTCATCCCGTCGGTGTCCTTCTCGACGACGAAACCCTTGACCTGCTTGTCCTCCTCGTCGCGTGCCCAGATCACGACGAGGTCGGCGAAGGCGGCGTTGCCGATCCACTTCTTCTCCCCGTTCAGCACCCACTCGTCGCCGTCGCGCTTGGCGCTCGTCGCGAGCCCCTGGGAGATGGCCGAGCCGACATCGGGCTCGGTGAGGCCGAAGGCGCCGATCAGCTCCATCCGCGCCATCGCCGGCAGCCATCGCTCCCGCTGCTCGTCGGAGCCGCACAGGTTGATCGAGCCCATCGCGAGCCCGCCGTGCACGCCCATGAAGGTGGCGATCGACGGGTCGACGCGGCCGAGCTCCATCGCCACCATGCCGTCGACGAGGGCACCCCGGTGGGGACAGCCGGGGCCGTCGAATGCCAGGCCGGCGATGCCGAGGTCGGCGATGCCGGGGACGAGGTCGTGCGGGAACGCAGCCCGGGTCCAGTAGTCGTTGATGACAGGTTCGACCTCGCGGGTCATGAACGCGCGCACGCTGCTGAGCAGTTCGCGGTCCTGCTCCTCGAGCAGCAGCTCGAAGCCGAGGAAGTCGGAGAACGGTGAGTCCTCGAGTCCGAGGTCCTCCAGGTCACTCATGGTCGATCTCCTCGCTCAAGAACGTCTCGATGACTGGGGCCAGCTCGTGGGCCTCGGTCAGGATCGCCAGGTGTCCGCCGTGGTAGACGTGCAGGGTCGCCGAGGGGATCAGCGCCGCCTGCATCCGCGGGTTGGCCACCGGGATGATCGGGTCGTCGTCCCCACCCATCACCAGCGTGGGCTGCTTGATCAGGCCCAGGAACGGCAGGCTGCTCCAGCCGGTCATCGCAGCGAGCTGGTAGTAGTAGCCGCGCTTCGGCCCGGCCCGGGTGGCGCCGTGCAGCAGCTGGGCGCCCACCTCCGGGTGGGTGCGCATGGTCCCGCCGTAGATGAGTGGGGCGATCCGGGCGGCATACTCCGGGTCGCGGTAGCGCCGCGGGGTGAGCATCTTGGCGAGCACGCTCGGGTGCGCGGGACGCATCAGGAAACCGGTGCCGGTCGCGACGAGTACGACGCGGCGTACGCGTCGCCGGGACTGGATCGCGAGCTGCTGGGCGAGGCCGCCACCCCAGGACAGGCCAAGCACGTCGAACTCGCGGTGCCCCAGCTTCGCCATCAACGCGGTCACCCAGGACGAGAGAGCAGCGATCGGATAGGGCAGCGCAGGTGCAGCGCTGCCGCCGACGCCGGGTACGTCGAACCGGACCACCCCTCGGTCGGGGTCCAGGGCGTCGACCAGAGGCTGGAGCGCCTCCAGGCTCGCGCCGATGCCGTTGCACAGCAGCAGTGGTGGCTCGTCGACGAGTCGTCCCCGTGCGGGACGGACCGAGACGCGCGCCTGCAGACCTCGGACCGCGACGTTGCGGATCCGGTCCCGCTCAGCGGTCGTGGACATAGGTCCCCGGGGCGTCGCAGATCGGTTCGAACGCGGCGGACCCGAGCCGGCGCGGCTTGTTGCGCTCCGGACCGGCGCGCTCGGCCAGCCAGTCGACGTAGTCCTCCCACCAGCTGCCCTTGACCTTGCCCGCCTTCTCCAGCCACTCCTTCGCCTCCGGGGGGTTGCTGTTCGCCGTCTGGAAGCTGGCCTTCGGATTGCCGGGTGGGTTCACCATCGCGGCGATGTGGCCACTGGTGGAGAGCACGAACTTGGTGTCGCCCCCGAGCAGCTGGGTGGTCTGGTAGCAGGACTCCCACTTGCACAGGTGGTCGGCGATCCCGGCCACCACGTAGGTGTCCGTGTCGACCTTGCCCAGGTCGATGTCGGTGCCGAGCATCCGCGAACCGTCAGGGACGGTCAGGCTGTTGTTGATCGCCAGGTCCATGAAGTCGCGGTGCATCGCCGCCGTCATCCGCACCGGGTCAGCATTCCAGTAGAGGATGTCGAAGGCCTTCGGGGCGTGGCCGAGAAGGTAGTTGTTGACCCAGTAGTTCCAGATCAGGTCATTGGGTCGCAGCCAGGCGAAGATCTCCGCCAGCACCTTGCCGTCGAGGTAGCCCTTCTCCGCCGACGCCTTGGTCGACGCCGCCGCAGCCTTGTGGGACAGCAGTGCGCTGGGCAGTCCAGCCTGGTTCTGGTCGAGCACGGTGACTGCGAGACTGAACGCGGCCACCCGGTCGAGGTCGCCCTCTGCCGCGAGGTGGGCGAGCACCATCGAAGCGAGCATGCCGCCCGAGCAGATGCCGAGCATCGCGACCTGGTCCTGGCGCGAGATCTTCTCGCAGGCGTCCATCGCGTCGATGATCGCCTGGCCGTAGGCGTCCAGTCCCCAGTCGGCGTGCCTGGCATCCGGGTTGCGCCACGAGATGCAGTAGACCTGTTGGCCACTCGCCACCAGGTGCTCGACCAGGCTGCGCTGCTCGGCGAGGTCGATCACGTAGTACTTGTTGATCGTCGGCGGCACGATGAGCAGCGGGATCGCGCGCACCTTGGGGGTCTGCGGGGTGTACTGGATCAGCTCGAACATGTCCGTGCGCAGCACCACTGCGCCCGGGGTCACGGCGATGTCGGTGCCCACCTCGAACGCATCGGGCTCGACCATCGACGGGACGCGTGGGGCACTCGCGAAGTCACGGACGAAGCGGCGCCCGCCCTCGACCAGGTTGCCGCCGCCGGTGTCGATCACCCGCTTGAGCACCTTGGGGTTGATGAGCGGGTTGTTGCTGGGCGCGCTCGCCTCGACGAGGTTGTCGATGATGAAGCCCATCCGCTGGCCGTCGCCCCAGTCGAGCTCGGCATCCTCGACCAGCCCCCGTGCCGCCGCCCCCCAGGCGAGGTAGCCCTGCAGGGTGCGCCTGAACAGCGGGTTCTTGGCCCAGCCCTCGTCGGCGAAGCGACGGTCCTTCTCGTGCGGCGCCAGCTCGGAGCGCCCGACGACCACCTTGCCGAGCTCCGTGGCCAGCTCGACCGTCCGGTCGGCGATCCGGCCGGGGCGCTTGGCCAGGCTGGTGGCGAAGCGCACCCCCGACATCCCAGGAAGGAACCTACGCAGCGGGCTACGGGTGGCGTCGTGGAGCAGCAGGTCCAGCGGTGCCGCTGCGTCCTTGGCGTTGGCGTCGTCGACGTTGTCGCTGCTTGTCTCTACCTGTTCGGCTGCGCTCACTTGTCGGCCTCCTCGGGGGCGCTGACCTCGCGGCGGAGGATCTTGCCGGTCGGTCCCTTGGGCAGCTCGTCCACGATCCAGACGGCGCGGGGGTACTTGTACGCCGCGAGCCGCTCCTTCGCGAAGGCCTGCAGCTCCTCCTCGTCGGCCTTCTTTCCGTCCTTGAGCGCCACGGCGGCGCCCACCTCCTCGCCGAGGTCGTCGTCCTTGATCCCGATGACCGCCACCTCGGCGACCGCCTCGTGCTCGTAGAGCGCCTCCTCGACCTCACGCGGATAGACGTTGTAGCCGCCCCGGATGATCAGGTCCTTCTTGCGGTCGACGATGAAGAAGTAGCCGTCCTCGTCCTGCTTGGCCATGTCACCGGAGAGGAACCAGCCGTCGGAGAAGGCGTCCTCCGTCTCCTCCTTCTTGCCCCAGTAGCCCTTCATCACGTTCTCGCCCTTGATGGCGATCTCGCCGACCTCGCCCTCGTCGACGCTCTTGCCGTCGTCGTCGACGAGCTTCATCTCAACGCCGCGCACCGGTACCCCGATGGAGCCGGCCTTGCGCTCGATGTCGGGCTGGTTGAAGGAAGCGACCGGCGAGGTCTCGGAGAGTCCGTAGCCCTCGAGGACGATGCAGTCGAAGGTCTTCTCGAAGTTCTTCATCACCTCGACCGGCATCGCGGACCCGCCGGAGATGCAGGTGCGCAGGCTGGACATGTCGAAGGACTCCGGGTCCTCGACGTGCAGCATCCCGGCGTACATCGTGGGGACGCCTTCGAAGACGGTGACGTTGTCGCGGCCGACGACCTCGAGCGCCTTCTGCGCGTCGAATCGGGGGATCAGGGTCAGGCAGGCGCCGGTGAGCACGGCAGCGTTGAGGCCGCAGGTCAGTCCGAAGCAGTGGAACAGCGGCAGGCAGCCCATCACGACGTCCTCCTCGGTGAGCTCCACGAGGGTCTCCGCGCTGACGGCTGCGTTGGTGATCATGTTGGCGTGCGTGAGCTCGGCGCCCTTGGGCTGGCCGGTGGTGCCCGAGGTGTAGAGGAGTACGACGGTGTCGTCGTCGTCGCGGTCCGCCACGTCCTCGCGCGGCTCGTGCTCTGCGAGCAGGTCAGTGAAGCCGGCGGGGTCCACGCTGATGCACTCGATGCCGACCGCTTCCGCGCCCTTGCCGGCCTCCTCGGCCATGTCCTTCCACGCGAACACGATCGAGGCGCCGGAGTCCTCGAGGTAGTACTTCACCTCACGACCCTTGAGCAGCGGGTTCATCGGTACGACGACAGCGCCGGCGGCCAGCGCGCCGTAGAACAGCACCGGGAACGCCGGGACGTTCGGAAGCACCAGTCCCACCCGGTCACCTGGGCCCACACCCTTGTCCGCCAGGAGAGCGGCCACACGGCGGGCGCCGTCCTGGAGCTCGGCGTAGGTCAGCACCATGTCGTCGAGGCGGACCGCGGGACGGTCCGCATGCTTCTCGACGGTCTTGGTCAGGTTGTCGGCCAGATTGGTCACGATCGCCTCCGGGGCGTACGTCTGAAGGGTGCGTGCCGTGCGGGAGAGCCCGCGGATGCGGCACGGCGACCTCATCGGGGTCGCTTTGCTACTCCTGTCCACTACCCAATGTGGCGGGCGCCACACACGCGGCGCTTGAACGTTCAGGTAGTTCTTCGCCGATTCGTTGACGCGCCGTACGTCGCCGTAGACTCCCCGCCCGTGGCACTCACCATCGGAATCGTCGGTCTCCCCAACGCGGGCAAGTCCACGTTGTTCAACGCCCTGACCAAGAACAACGTGCTGGCGGCGAACTACCCCTTCGCCACGATCGAGCCGAACGTGGGCGTGGTCGCCGTCCCGGACGAGCGCCTCGGCAAGCTCGCCGGGATCTTCGCCTCGGCCAAGCAGCTGCCCGCCACCGTCGAGTTCGTGGACATCGCCGGCATCGTCAAGGGCGCCTCGGAGGGGGAGGGGCTGGGCAACAAGTTCCTGTCCCACATCCGCGAGGCCGCCGCGATCTGCCAGGTGACCCGGGTCTTCCGCGACGAGGACGTCACCCACGTCGACGGTGAGGTCAACCCCGAGTCCGACATCTCCACGATCCAGACCGAGATGATCCTCGCCGACCTGCAGACCGTGGAGAGGGCGATCCCGCGGCTGGAGAAGGAGGCGCGCGGCAACAAGGCGATCGCCGCCAACCTCGCCGCCGCCCAGGAGGCGAAGGAGCAGCTCGAGGCCGGCGTCCCGATCATCTCCACGAAGATCGACCGCGACCTGGTCCGTGAGCTGTCGCTGCTGACCGCCAAGCCCTACATCTACGTCTTCAACTGCGACGCCGACGAGCTGGGCGACGAGGACCTCAAGGAGAGGATGCGCAAGATCGTCGCGCCCTCCGAGGCGATCTTCCTCGACGCGAAGTTCGAGTCCGAGCTGGTCGAGCTCGGTGACGATGCCGAGGCCCGCGAGATGCTCGCCGAGATGGGCGTCGAGGAGCCCGGGCTCGACGTACTCGCTCGCGTCGGCTTCGACACCCTCGGCCTGCAGACCTACCTCACCGCCGGTCCCAAGGAGGCCCGCGCCTGGACGATCAGGAAGGGCGCCACCGCCCCGGAGGCCGCCGGCGTGATCCACACCGACTTCCAGAAGGGCTTCATCAAGGCCGAGATCGTCTCCTACGACGACCTCGTCGCCGCCGGCTCGATGGCCGCCGCCAAGTCGGTCGGCAAGGTACGCATGGAGGGCAAGGACTACGTCATGCAGGACGGCGACGTGGTCGAGTTCCGTTTCAACGTCTGAGCGGGACTGCCCGGGCTCTACGATCCACCCATGAGTCTCGCTCAGTCCGCGCCGACGCACGCCCGGAACGTGGACGAGGCCGTCGCGACCCACGGAGATGTAGCACGTGCGTGGGTGCTCGGCCTCTGGCAGGGCGACTCGCTCGCCGACGCCTTCGCCGCGGACATGGTCGAGATGGGGCGTGGCCACGGGATGCGGATGTTCCGGGCTGCGATCGAGGGCGGCATCTCGTCAGGCGACTCTCCGCCGGACTCGTTGGTCGCGTTGTTCGCCGAGCTGGACGCGGTGCCGCCGTGGGTCGATTTCGACCAGCTGGACCGGGCCGGTGACCACCTGGCCCGCAACAGTCTCCAGCTCGGGCTGGTGCTCGCTGCTGCCTCGCTCATGGTCGGCTACACCAACCCGGCCGCGGCGTACCCGCTCATCCTGACCGGGCGTCTCGTCGACAACGCCGGCATGCGCAACCTCGAGGTGGGCGACTGGCTGCGCGAGGTGACCACGCACGGCGGCATGCGTCGTGCCGGGCTCGGCTTCGAGCGCACCGTCCGGGTACGAGTCATCCACGCGATGGTCCGCCGGCACGTGGCCAGCAGGCCTGAGTGGGATCCAGCCGTGCTCGGTACGCCGATCAGCCAGCCTTACATGGCCCACACGCTCAGCGAGTTCGGCAGCATCGCGCTCTCGGGGATGGACCTGCTGGGTGCCCGCTACACCGCCGACGAGCTCGCGGACATCTACGCGCTGTGGCGCTACGTGGGCCACCTCTCGGGGGTGTCCAAGGCGCTGCTCCCGGCGGACGAGGTCGATCAGCGCAGGATCCAGGAGCTCTACCAGCTGACCCGGCCGGCGATCGACGACGACAGCCGCGCCCTGGTCGCCGGACTGGTCCACAACTACCTGGTCCCCGAGGTGGCCGAGCTGCTCCCTGCCCGGATGCCGGCCGCGCGGAGTGTGGCCACGACCTACGTCAACGGGTTGATCCGTGCGGTCGTCGGCGACACTCTCGCTGACGAACTCGGCATCGAGGAGTCGCGTTTCAAGCACGTCGTCCCTGCACTCGGGCATCTGACCGCAGCGGCGTACGGCGGACGGCAGCGCCTGCCGGGTGGCAAGTCCCGGAGAGTCGAACGTGGCCGCCGCTACCGCTCCGAACAGGAGCAGCGGCTGCGCACGAAGTACGCGATGGTGCACGACCTCGTGGACGCCTCGCCGCACGGTTGAGGCCAGCTGTGACGGACTTCTGACGCCCATGCGACTGGCCACCTTCAACATCCTGCATGGTCGATCGCCCGAGGACGGCAACGTCGACCTCGGCCGGTTCGCTGCAGCGGTGCGCGGTCTTGACGCAGATGTCCTGGCTCTGCAGGAGGTCGACCGGAACCAGGCCCGCTCTGGCGGCGCAGACCTGACGGCGCTGGCGGCCGATGCCATGGGCGGCTCGGAGTACCGCTTCGTGGCGGCAGTGTGCGGACCCCCTGGTCAATGGGTGGCAGCGACTGGAGAGGAGCGGGCTGATTCGCCGTCGTACGGCATCGCCCTGATCTCGAGGTACCGGGTGCGCTCCTGGCGGGTGATCCGGCTGGCACCGTCCACGTTCAGGGCGCCAAAGCTGTTCATCGGCCGCCGCACGCGGGAGGTGTTCCATGACGAGCCCCGCGTTGCCGTCGCGGCGATGGTCGATGCGCCGTCAGGACCGATCACCATCGTGAACACGCACCTGACCTTCCTGCGGTGGTGGAACAGGAGGCAGCTGACGAAGCTGCGGGGCAGTCTCGAGGGGAGCCCTCGGCCGCTGGTGCTGATGGGTGACCTCAACATGGGCCAGGCGCGGGCGGAGCGGCTCAGCGGTCTGACGTCACTAGTCACTGCTCCCACGTTTCCCGCGCACGAACCGCGCGAGCAGCTGGACCACATCCTTGCTTCGGCTGAACTGGAGGCCCAGGTCGTCCGCGGACGTGCGCACGCCTTGCCGCTGTCGGACCACCGCGCGCTGTCCGTCGACCTGCGGTAGGCCAGGGTTCAGCCGTCGGGAGGTGCAGGGCTGGTCCTTCGGCGGATGTCGGGTGGTGGGTCGAAGCTGAACTGGTTGGGGCCGTGTCTTCGGATGGTCCAGGGTCCGGCGTGGATGAGTCGGTGGTGGTGGCCGCAGAGCAGGATCAGGTTGTCCAGGGAGGTGGGTCCGCCGTCGGCCCAGTGCTGGATGTGGTGGGCGTGGGTCATCATCGGCGGTCTGGTGCAGCTGTTGAAGCGGCAGTGCTGGTCGCGGGCGACGAGCGCTTTCCAGATCGCGCGCGGTGACCAGGCGTTGGGTGCGGCCGACGTCGAGGACCTCTGAGTCCGACGCCGAGGACGGCGGGGATGATGTCGGCGTCGCAGCACATCCGCCGGATGGTGGCGGCGGTGAGGTCTTCGCCGGTCTCGGTGGTGCCGAACCCGGACTCCCGGACCAGGTCCTCGAGGTTGACGGTGACGGTGACCCGTGGGGTGGCGCCGTGGCACTCGGGCAGCAGGTCCATGGTCTGGGCGCGGCGGCACAGCTCGATGAGGGCGTCGAGCATCCGGGTGCCGTGGTCGCGGGGGTCGCGTCCGTCGTGACCACACCCGGGGACCGCGCAGGTGGCGGGGTCGCAGACGGGTCCGTTGGCGGGTTCTGGTTTCGCGAGTGGGATCAGGGTGGTTTTGAGGGTGGCGGCGTCCTCGGAGCTGCAGCGGCCTTTGATCCAGGCGCCGCCGGCGCCGTCGTCGGAGATGGACAGGTGCCGGTTGAGGTGGGCGGCGCGCTCTTCGCGGTCCAGGGCCTTCTCGTCGCGACGGTCCTCACCCTCGGGGTCGACCACGGCCACCAGCCGGCGGGCGACCCGCTTGAGCTCGGTGGCGTCGAGGCTCTTGGCCTCATCGAGCAGCACCTGCACGCCGCGCGCTCTCAGGTCGGGGTCACTGGGGAGGGCGTCGATCGCGCGCTCGATCACCTGGGCTTTGGCGGTGGACAGCCACCCGTCGCGCATGCCTTCTGCGACGGGTGCCATCAGCGGCTGGTCGACCGCCTGCGCGAGTCTGACGACTGCGGGTCCGGTGCCCTTGTGGCCGCCGGCGATGGCGGTGACGAAGTCCTGGGTGGAGGCCCACCCGACGGGCTTGACCGCGTGGGTGGCGTCGAGCTCACGGACGGCTTGGAGCTCGATGGCGTCCAGGGTGGTCTTGAGGGCTTCGATCTCGGCGACGGTGTTCATCAGCTCGTCACCGGACCGGGCTGCCCACAGGGTGTCGGCGAGTCCGCTGATCTGGTGGCCGATGCCAGCCAGGACGGCCGGGATCCCGGTCCCGGGATACTCGCTGTGCCGGCTGGTCATGGCACGAATTCAAGCACCGGGCACTGACAGTTTCTGGTCGAGATTCCCCTTATGGAGAAGGGAATCGGGAACTTTTCGAAAAATTTGGAACCTGGACCACAACGGTCGAGTGAGGCGACGGCGAGCCGAAACAGGGCACCCGGGAACACCAGCGCAACCAGCCGCGACAGCAACCACATAATTCGAAAATCTCTGTGACAGCCAGACCGAGTGTTCTTCGAAGGAGGCCAGCCCGGCTCACGGTGTGTGGTCTCGACTATCCGCTCACTCCGTTCGCTGCTCGACCACCTAGTGGTTGCGCTTCCTGCTCGACCACCACGGGTTGCGCTTCCTGCTCGACCACCTAGTGGTTACCAGCCCCGTTCACTGGGCTCGTAGACTGGGGAGTCGCCCGTGCCATTGCCGGGTGTCTCCCGACGATGCAGGATCCCGTGACTGCCACGCCCTCCCACACCAGCACTGCGCTCGAGCAGGAAGTACGACGTGAGGCTTCGCGCCGTCGTACGTTCGCGGTCATCAGCCACCCCGACGCCGGCAAGTCCACGCTGACCGAGGCGCTGGCGCTGCACGCGCGGGTGATCACCGAGGCAGGTGCCGTGCACGGCAAGGCCGGACGCAGGTCGACGGTGTCGGACTGGATGGAGATGGAGAAGGCGCGAGGCATCTCGATCACCTCGGCTGCGCTCCAGTTCGCGTACGACGGCCACGTCATCAACCTCGTGGACACACCGGGCCACTCCGACTTCTCCGAGGACACCTACCGGGTGCTGTCTGCCGTGGACGCGGCTGTGATGCTGGTCGACGCGGCCAAGGGGCTCGAGCCGCAGACCCTGAAGCTGTTCCGCGTGTGCAAGGCGCGCGGCATTCCGGTGATCACGGTGATCAACAAGTGGGACCGCCCCGGCCTGGACGCGCTGACGCTGATGGAGGAGATCCAGAACGAGATCAAGCTGGTGCCGACACCGCTGACCTGGCCGGTCGGGATCGCGGGTGACTTCCGTGGGGTGCTGGATCGTCGTACGGGTGACTACGTCGCCTACACGCGCACTGCCGGAGGAGCCAAGCGGGCACCGGAGGAGCGGATGGACGCAGACGCGGCCGCGGCCAGAGTTGGCGACGTGTGGACCGCAGCGGTCGAGGAGGCGGAGCTGCTCTCCTCCGACGGCGCCGACCACGATCAGGACCTGTTCCTCGCAGGCTTCACCACCCCGGTCCTGTTCGCCTCGGCGATCTCGAACTTCGGGGTAGCCGCCCTCCTGGACACGCTGGTCGAGTTGGCTCCTCCGGCCGCTGCCTTCGCGTTCGGCGAGCTGGATGTCGACGAGAGGCCCGCCGAACGGCGCGACGTGGCATCTCCGTTCAGCGCCTTCGTGTTCAAGGTGCAGGCCGGCATGGACACCAACCACCGCGACCGGGTTGCCTTCGCGCGCGTCTGCTCCGGTGTCTTCGAGCGCGGGATGGTGGCCATCCACGCACAGACCGGAAGGCCGTTCGCTACCAAGTACGCCCAGGCGATCTTCGGCCGCGACCGTGCGGTGATCGACACTGCCTACCCCGGCGACATCATCGGATTGGTCAACGCAACGGCGCTGACGATCGGGGACACCATCTACGTCGACGAGCCGGTGAGCTTCCCGCCGATCGCCACCTTTGCGCCCGAGCACTTCGCCGTGGCCACGTCCGCCGACAGCGGCCGGCACAAGCAGTTCCGGCGAGGGATCGACCAGCTCGACAGCGAGGGCGTCGTCCAGGTGCTCCGCTCGGACCTGCGTGGTCAGCAGTCGCCAGTGCTGGCCGCCGTGGGTCCGATGCAGTTCGAGGTCGCCGTCGCCCGGATGGCGAGCGAGTTCGGTGCCCCGATCCGGCTGGAGACGCTCGGCTACACCCAGGCCCGCCGCACCGATGCTGCATCGGCAGTCGAGCTCGGCGCCGTCCGCGGGCTCGAGGTGATGTCCCGCAACGACGGGACGCTGCTCGTGCTCGCCCCGGACAAGTGGCGGATCAGCGTGGTCGAGCGTGACCATCCCGAGCTCACCCTCGAGCCGCTGCTCGCAGGCGACCGCTGACCCGGAGTTGCCCGAGGAGTCAGGGGGCGGGTGATCCGTCCGGGGTGACGACCAGCCACAGCCCGCCGTACTCCGAGACGTTGTGGCACAGGACCTGGTTCGGCTCTTCGTCGGCGTAGAAGTACAACGGGTGCCCTGCGTAGGTGACCTGTTGTGAGCCGTCCTTGCGCCGCGTGGTGCCGAGCAGCTCTGGTCGTACGTCGCCGCTCGCCTGCGGCTTGCCCTTCGTCAGGACAGGCGGCCAGGCCGCCGCGCACGCGCCGTAGCACTCCGCCCTGCTCGTCGTCTCCTTGGCGAACAGGTAGATGGCCTGGCCCGATCGGTCGAACAGCATGGGTCCGTAGTCGCTGCCCGCTGTCTTGATCACGGGTCCCGGCCGACTCGTCTGCGAGGGGCTCACGGACGACGGAGCCGGCGACGGCGACGGCTGCTCCGCGGTCGAGTCGGCGTCCTTGGGGTCCGGGCGATCCTCAGCACTGCCGCAGCCCGCGGCAAGGAGCATGACCGCGACGACGAGAGCCAGCATTCTGCGCACGCCTACGAGTATGGACGACAGAGCCCTGGTGGATCGATCCCGCTGGGCACGGGATCGATCCACCCTCAGCGGGTCCCTCCCAGGTCGCTACGGTGCGGAGACGGTGACCTCTCGCGTGACGGTGGCCGGATTGCCCCAGCCGTCCGTCGCGGTCAGTGTCACGGTGTAGGTCCCCGCGGCGGTGAAGGCGTGCGCGGTGGCTGCCCCGACCGCCGTGTTGTTCGCGGTGTCACCGAAGTTCCACGCGTAGGCGATCGAGTCCCCGGTGTCCGGGTCCGTCGTACCGACCGCGGAGAAGTTGCAGGTCAGCCCGGAGCAGGACGGGACCTGGATCACCGGCGCGGGAGCCGCGTTGCCCGGCGGTTCCTCGATCGTGACCGTGGTCGTGACCGGCGCCGATGAGACCCCCCACTCGTCCTTCGCCGTCAGCGTCACCGTGAAGGTGTTCGCCGTGGTGTAGGTCTTCTTGGGGTTCGGACCGGTGCCCGTCGAGCCGTTGCCGAAGTTCCACGTGTAGGTCAGCGTGGGAGCGTTCTCGTCGGTGGAGTCCTTGGCGTCGAAGTTGCAGACGTTGAGCGTGCACGCCTTCTCGAGTACGGCGACCGGTGCGTTGTTGCCCGGCGGGATCGAGACCACGACGTTCCGCTCCGACGGGACCGCGGTCACCAGGCCGTGCTGGTCTACGGCACGGACCTTGACCTTGTAGTTGCCCGCAGGCAGGACCGGTGTGGTGTAGGCGAAGTTCGACCCAGGGGTGCCGGGGCTGGTCAGGAACGCTGCGCGCCAGCTCTCCGCGCCGGAGAAGGTGCCCGACGAGGTGAGGTACTGGTTCGCGGAGTTCATGATCGCGACCTCGACCTTGGAGGTCGCCTGGTCGTCCTCGGCCCGGCCGCTGACGAAGATCTTGCCCTCGGTGAAGGACGCACCCTCGGTCGGCGCCAGCAGGTTGTCGGTCAGGGTCGGCGGCGTGTCTCCCGGGTAGACCGGGTAGCGGGCCACGGCTCCCGTGGTCGCCAGGTCGCGCTGACCGACGGTGTCGACGGCGTACGCCGTGACGTTCCAGTTGCCCTGGTTCGGCAGTGTCAGCGACTTCGACCAGGCGGTGCTCGTGGCACCCGCATCGGTCACGTCGGCAGGCACGGTCGTGTACGTCGGGGAGATGGTCCCGTTCGCGTGCAGGTAGCGGCTGGTGTCCAGGTCCTTGACGATGAGGCGGACCTCGTCGACACCGTGGTCGTCGGTCGCCTGGCCGTCCACGACGAGGCCGAGGCTGCCCGACGGGGGCTGGACGCCGACCTTGGTCTGCGTGGCCTTGGGCGGCACATCACCGTCGACCACGGCGTTCAGGGTCATCACGGCCCAGCTCGCCTGCGGTGTGGCGATGCCTTCGTCGTCCACCGCCAGCACAGCGAACGTGTAGTTGCCCGGCGACAGGTTCGCGGGCATGGTCCACGTCCAGTTGTAGCTCTGCTGGTTCACGGTCACCGGGAGCTTGTAGAGGTTGAGCCCGTTGTCGATGCCCCAGCTTCCGTCGACGGTGAGGCACTCGCCGGTGGAGTTGTTGAGCATGGCGACGTAGATGGACTTGACCTGTCCGTCGTCGTTCGCCGAGCCGGTGAAGGTCATCGGCCCACCCGGTTCGACCCTGACCACCTGCGGGGCGGTCGGCGGGACCACCGAGCCGGGGGAGCTGATCGACACGGAAGGCGACTGACCGTCAGCGGAGACGTTCCAGGTGCGGTCGGTCGTGTCGAGCGAGTCGTTGCCGCCGGTGTCCCGGGCACGGGCCTGGGCGAACCAGGTGCCCTCGGCCGGGACGGTGACCTCCTTCGACCAGGTCGTGCTCGTCGCGTTGGGCACGTCCGGGGCGATCCCGATCGAGTTGTACGTCGAGTCCACCGTGCCGTCGTCCTGGAGGTAGCGGCCGGCCGAGTTCTTGAGCGTCATCGAGATGCCGGTGACACCGAGGTCGTCGGCGACGGTGCCCTGGATGTTGAACGTCTGGTTGGCCACCAGGCCTGCCGCCGGGGCGGTGTAGGTCATCGTCGGTGGGGCGTCGGCGAGACCGAAGGTCTCGAACTTCTTGATGGCCTTGGTGGGGTCCTCCGGACGGGGAGCGACGCCATCGCCCTGGGCGCGCGCCCGGACCAGCATCTTGATGCTGTCCGGCACCACCAGGGTGAGCGACCACTCGGAGGTGGTCGCATCCGGAGTCGCGACGGTGGCCTCCATGTTTGCGGCGCCGCCCCACGTCGTCTTGTTCGCCTGCAGCCACTGGCCGGTGGTGCGGTTCTGGACCTCGATGAACACCTTGCGCACGTTCGTGGGCGCCGTGGCGGTGCCCTCGATGGTGAACTCGGTGCCGGCGCCGACCACGCGGCCCGCGATCGGCTTGGTGATCGTCGTCTGCACGCCGCCCTGCGGGTCGGGCCCGGGCGAGGTGAGGTCGAAGAACGCGACCCGGCCGACGTTGAGTCCGCCCTGCGTCGTGGCGTCACCACCGGTGATCAGGCCGCGAGGAGTCAGCGCCATCGCGGTGTTGCCGATGTCGGAGTTCGAACCGGGGTTCCACTCGAGCGCCTTGCCGTCGGTGGGGTTGAGCGCGCCGAGGTGCTCGCGGTTGACCACGGAGTCGCCGAGGCTGTAGCCGGACATGCCCTGGCCGGTGCCGTAGCCGATGTCGGTAGCGCCGGGCCACGGGTCGGGCGCCGAGGGGGACTCGTTCCAGGCGAAGTGGCCACCGATGTAGACGGCCTTCTCGGAGATGGCGGTGGCGTAGACGCTGTCGAAGGCACGCGAGACCCACAGGGGCTGCACGTCGTTGCCCTCGGCGAAGGAGTACGCCACCACGGTGTCGTTGATCGGCGGCCGGTCGCCACCGGAGCCGCTGGAGACCACGAAGAAGGAGTCGTCCGGGGCGATCGAGCCGGTGATGATGCGCTGCACGCCGCCGACGAACTGCAGGTTCGCGTCCCACAAGCGCGTGCGCCATGGCGTGAGCGCACTGGTGGCGGTGTTGATCATCGCGATGCCGTAGCGGTCCTGGCCGTTGACCTGCTTGCCGGTGTGGACCACGACCAGCTTGCTGCCGTCGTGGGTGATCAGCAGCTTCTGCACGGTGAGACCACCGTTGACGCCGATGCCACCCGACAGGTTGTTCACGAATGCGGTGTCGACGTCGCCGGTCAGCGCGTCGACTGCCGCCAGCGACCTGCGCACGGAGGTGACGTCAGCGTCGGCTGCGCCGGAGTGGTCGGTCACCCCGGTGAACCGGCCACCGACGTAGACAGTCGAGTCGGAGACCGCGATCTCGGTGGCGCGGGCGTTGGTGTCGGCGTGGAAGGCGGCGACGGTGTCGCCGTTGCTCGGGTCGAGCCGGACGAGACCCTTCTTGGCAACTCCGTTGACGGTGTTGAAGCCACCGGCGACGTAGAGGCGGGTGCCGTCGGGTGAGGCCTCCACTGCGTCCACCGAGAACCCGGCGTTGCCGTCGAAGGTCGGGTTGAAGCTCGCGTCGACGAGGCCGGTGTTCAGGTCGTACGCCGCGAGGTAGCGCTGGTTGTACGACGTCGTGTTGTCGGTGCGCTGGTTGGCGATGCCCGGGAAGGTGCCGGCGACGTAGACACGCGAGCCGACGACCTCGATGTCGTTGATGTCGCCGGTGCTGATCTTCGGCATGTCGGTGCGCGGGGTCTCCGGCACCAGGCGGGTGTGGCCGGGCAGCGGCTCGGCGTACGTCGCGGTGACCGGCTTGGTCAACGGCGTCGTGGTCTTGCTGTCACTGACGGTGAGCGTGACGTTGCGGGTGCCGGTGCCCTCGTAGACGTGCGAGGCGGTGGCGCCGGTGCCGGTGGCGTTGTCCCCGAAGGTCCAGGCATAGGTCAGCGCATCACCGTCCGGGTCGGAGGAGCCGGTGGCGTCGAAGGAACAGGTGAGCGCGTCGCAGCTCGAGGTGAAAGCGGCGACCGGCGCCTGGTTCACCGGAGGCGGCGGCGGAGGTGTGACCGGCTCGGTGCCCGGGCTGATCGCGACGGTGTAGAGCTGGCGGCCGGTCATCGCGATGTTGGTCCGGGCGACCCTGCTGGCGGCGGTCCCTGTGGCGACCGGCTTGCCTGAGTCGACCACGATCGCGGTCATCTGGTTGGTGCCGGAGGTGGCGACACCGGTGCGGCGAACGGTGTTGGCCGGGTTGGTCCACACGGTGGTCTTGGAGTTGCGGCCGCCGTACAGGTTGACCAGCCAGGAGCCGGCCTGGCTGACCGGCAGGGCAGGCGCAGCGTGCGTGGCCGCGGAGACGTTGGAGACCGTCGCGGCGGACGCCGTGACGACCGCCTGGCCTGGCGCCGAGCTGCGGTACGCCGAGATGCTGAGCGTTCCCCTCACGGAGACGCTCGAGCGCACGGTGAGCAAGGTGTTCTTGTCGGTCGAGGTGGCGTTCTTGGTCCACAGGCGGCCCTTGGTGTAGGCACCGTCGCGCGACTGGAGCAACCGCCAGCCCGCCGGGTTGGCGATCGTGCCACTCGGCGAGTTCGTGGTCAGGAACAGCAGCATGGTGTCGCCGGCGACGACGTTCGCGGGCACGCGCACTGTGTGAGCGGTGCGGAGGCCACCGGTGCTCGCGGCACCCACGGAGGTCAAGGTGGCGGGCGCGGCGGAGGCCTGCGGCACCGGGCCGAGGGCGACTGTCGTGAGGGCCGACACCAGCGCCGTGACGACGTAGACGGCGGTACGACGGCGAGCGGGCGCGGGTGCGTGGCGCAGTGACATGTGTGGAATCCCCCGTGGTGACAGGGCGCCTGGAACGGCGACCCGGATGTATCTTCCGTCACCTAATGCCCTGTTTGCACCTATAGGTATGACTTGGTCTAGTCCGCCCGGATAGGTGTGCGCGATCCACGCACGCGAAGCGCCCCCTCCGGTGTAGTGGAGGGGGCGCTTCGCGGGGGGCCTGCGGCTACGGGCTGGAGACCGAGACCACCCTGGTGACGGTGGCGGCCTTGCCCCAGCCGTCGGTCGTGGTCAACGACACCGTGTAGTTGCCCGCTGCGGGGAAGGTGTGTGACGGCGACGTGGAGGAGCTCGTCGCTGTCGCGTCACCGAAGTTCCACAGGTAGGTGAACGTGTCGCCGGTGTTGTTGTCCAACGACCCGACACCGGAGAGGTTGCACACCAGGGCACTGCACGACGGCGGGTTGATCACCGGGGTGGGCGCGACGTTGTTGGTCGGCTCCGTGATCGTCACCGTCTTGCTCAGCGGCGCACTTGCGATGCCCCACTCGTCGGTCACGGTCAGCGTCACGGTGTAGGTGTTCGCCGTGGTGTAAGTCCGCTTGGGCAGCGGGCCACTCCCGGTGCCGTTGCCGTAGTTCCATGAGTAGGCGAGCGTGGCGGCGTTCTCGTCGGTCGAGCTGCGACCGTCGTACGTGCACACGTTCTGCAGGCACGAGATGGTGAAGTTCGCCACCGGGGCCGTGTTGCCCGGCGGGTGGGTCACCGTGGCGTGGCGCTCCGAGGGCACCGCCGTCACCTGGTCGTGGTTGTCGATCCCCCGCACCCGGATCGTGTAGGCGCCAGGAGGCACCACAGGAGTGGTGTAGGAGAAGTTCGAACCTGGAGTGCCTGGGCTGGTCAGGAACGCCGTGCGCCAGCTGGTGCTGGTGCTGGTGAAGCCGCCGCTGGAGCTCATGTAGCGACCCTGGGAGTCGACGATGCCGACCTCCACGCGCTGCATGGCCCGGTCGTCCTCGGCCCGGCCGCTGACGAAGATGCGCCCGTCCGTGAACGTGGTGCCCTCCGAAGGTGCCAACAGACCCTCGGTCAGCGTCGGAGCCACGTCGCCGGGATAGATCCGGTAGCGGGCCGTAGCCCCAGAGGTGGAGGTGTCCTGTTGCCCGACTGTGTCGAAGCCGTACGCGATGACCTCCCAGTCGCCCTCTGTCGGCAGCGTGACCCCGAAGGTCCACGTGGTCGAGGTGGCGTTGGGTGACGCGAGCGTCACCAGGCGGGTGGCGAACGCGGCGGACATGGTGCCGTTGGGCTGCAGGTAGCGGCTCGTGTCCCGGTCCTCGAGCGAGACCCGCACGGAGGCGACACCCTTGTCGTCGGTCGCTGTGCCGGCCAGGTTGAGAGCCAGTGACTGGCCACCAGTCTGGGTGCCGGTCACGTTGAGCCTGGCGTCAGGAGGCGCATCCCCGGCCACCTGGGCGTTGATCGTCAGCTTGCCGCGGTTCGCCGACGCCGTGCTGAGGCCGAGCTGGTCCACTGCTCTGACCTCGAACGAGTAGTTGCCCGGCGCGAGGTTGAACGGCGTCGTGTAGCTCCAGTTGTGGTTGGCGGCGCTCAGGTTGGTCGGCGAGATGCGGTACCAGTCCTGGCTCACGTCAGTGCCCCACGTGCCGCCCGCGGAGAGCTGTTCACGGGTGGTGTTGTTGCGCAGCAGGATCTCGACTCTGTTCAGGCTCTCGTCGTCGTTGGCCGAACCGGAGAAGGTGAGTGGTGCTCCTGGCGCGACCACGAGGGTCTGGGCGGCGGTCGGCGGCACCATCGTGGTGGGAGCGCTGATGGACACGATCGGGGCCGCGCCGTCCTCGCTCACGATCCACTCGCGGTCCGCAGTGTCGAGGTCGGCCTGGCCGGTCGTGTCGGTGGCGCGGGCCTGCGCCTTCCAGGTTCCCTCGCTCGGGACGGTGATCTCCCGCGACCAGGTCGTGCTCTTGGCCCCGACCACGTCGGGCGCGAACCGGAAGGTGTTGCCGGTCGAGGAGACGGTCCCGTCGTCCTGCAGGTAGCGGTTGTTGGCGTCACGGATGGTCATGCCGATGGAGTTCACGCCCACGTCGTCAGTGGCCGACCCGGTGACAGTGAAGGTGAAGGTCTTCACCAGCGTGGACGACGGACCGCTCACGTCGGTGTTCGGCGGCTGGTCGGTGAGTCCGAAGGTCTCGGTCTTCTTGATCGCCTTGGTGTTGTCGGCTGTGCCGGTCGAGGACACCGTGCGGGCACGCAGTGTCATCTTGCGGTTGCCGGTGATCGTCAACGGCAGCTGCCAGTTGGCAGTCCGGGCACCGGTGCTCGTCAGGGTGGTGTTGATCGTGTTGGCCGTCGTACTCCACGTGGTGAGGTTGTCGGCCAGGTAGCGGTTGTTCGCGCGGTCGATGACCTCGAGCTCGACGCGGGCGATCGTGCCGCTCGGCACCTGCGCGGTGCCCTTGACCAGCCACTGCGCTGCGCTCGGGTTCACCCGGCCGCTGATCGGCTCGGTGATGGCAGTCTCGACGCCGTTGCTGGCGGGCACGTTGTTGAAGTCGTAGAACCCGATGCGTCCGACGTTGTACCCACCCTGGGTCGGGGTGTCGCCCCCGACGAACAGTCCACGGGGAGTGATCTCCATGGCCTTCTCTCCCTCGTAGGAGATCGAGCCCGGGTTCCATTCCAGCGCCCTGCCGTCGACGGGGTTCAGCGCACCGAGGTGCTCACGGTTGACCACGGCGTCGCCGAGGGAGTAGCCGGAGAGACCCTGGCCCGTGCCGTAGCCCACGTCGTCCAGGCCCGGCCACGGGTCGGGGCTGGTCGGGGACTCGTTCCAGGCGAAGTGCCCGCCGATGTAGACGGCCTTCTCGGAGATGGCCACGGAGTAGATGCTGTCGAAGCACCGGGTGATCCAGCGCGGCTGGGCGTCCGCCCCGTCGTTGATCGAGAACGCGATGGCGGTGTCGTTGATCGGGGGACGGTCGCCGCCGGAGCCACTGGTGACGACGAAGTAGGAGTCGTCGGGGGAGATGGCGGCGCCGAAGGCCCGCTGGATGCCACCGACGAACTGGAGGTTGTCCTCCCACAGGCGGGTGCGCCACGGGAGCAGCTGCTTGGTCGCGGTGGCGATCAGGGCGACGCCGTAGCGGTCCTGTCCGGCCACCTGGCGACCGGTGTGCACGACCAGCAGCTTGCTCTGGTCGCGGGTGAGCACGAGACGCTGAACCGTCAGGGCACCGCCCACGCCGAGGCCACCGCTCAGGTTGTTCACGAAGCCGCTGTCCACCGCGCCGCTGGTCGCGCTGACCGCCGCCAGCGAGACCCGGGGGGTGCTGTTGACGGTGGTGAACCGGCCGCCGACATAGACAGTCGAGTTGGTCGCGGCGAGCTCGGAGCCGCGTGCGGAGAGGTTGGCGACGAACGTGGTCAGCGGCGCGCCACTGGTCAGGTTCAGCGAGGCCAGGCCGCGCCGGGTGACGCTGTTGACGGTGCTGAAGCTGCCGGTGATGAACAGCTTGGTGCCGTCAGGGGTGGCCTCGACCGAGTCAACGCCGCCGCCACCGATGCGCGGGTAGAACCCGGTGTCAACGAGCCCGGTGGTCATGTTGTACGACGCGATGCCGTTGCGCGTGTAGGTGGTGGTGTTGCCCGAGCGCTGGTTCTGGATCGAGGTGAACGTGCCGGCGATGAACACCCGGGCGCCCACGATCTCGATGTCCCAGATCTCGCCGTTCGCGATCTTCGGCATGTCGGTGCGCGGAGCCTCGGGAACCAGTCCCGCGTGGTTGGGGGCCCCCGGGATGGGCGCAGGGTTGGTCGGGCTGACCGAGCGTGTGGTCTGCGCGGTGACGGTTCCGTCACTGACGACCAGCGTCACGGTGCGCGCCCCGGCGGTGGCGTAGGTGCGCGAGGTGGTCACCCCGGTGCCGGTGCCGCCGTCGCCGAAGGCCCAGGCGTAGGTCATCGGGTCACCGTTGGGGTCGGTCGTGGCGCCCGCGTTGAAGGAGCAGGTCAACCCGGTGCAGGACGCGGTGAAGGACGGGACCGGCGGCTGGTTGCCCGGAGGCGTCACCGTGTCGGGTCCGGGGGTGATCACGACGGAGAACTGCTGCGTGCCGCCGCCGGAGACACTGGTGGTGGCCGAGCGGGCCGCGGCCGTGCCGACGGGAACGATGGCGTTGGAGTCGGCCAGCAGGGAGCTCACCTTGCCGCCGCCGGTGGCGGCGGGGATGGCGCGGGAAGTGGCGTTGGCGGGCGGGGTCCAGGTGGAGACGGTCGAGGACTTCTCGCTCCAGTAGCTGACCAGCCAGGAGCCGGCCTCGGTGACGCCCACAGCCGGAGCGACGTGCGTCGTGGCCGAAGTCGTCCCGGGAGCGCTGGCAGACGCGGTGACCGCCGAGGTGCCGGCCGAGCTGCGGTAGGCGGAGATGCTGATCACGGACTTCGCTGCGGCACTCGAGGTCGAGGTGACAGCGGTGCCCGCGTCTCCGGCGACAGCCTTCCTCGTCCAGGCACGGCCGCGCGTCGAGGAGCCGTCGTTGCTCTGCAACAGGGTCCAGCCGGCCGGGTTGGTGAAGGTGGCAGTGGTGGCAGCTGCCGTCAGGAAGACGACGAGGGTGTCACCCGGCAGCACCCCGGCAGGGATCTGCACGGTGTGGGCGCTTCGCGAGCCGGCGGTGCTGCTCGCCGCGACGTGCGAGAGCGTCGGGACTGCGGCGTTCGCCGCAGGCAAAGGGGCCAAACCCACTGCGGCGAGTGCCGCGGCCAGCCCCGAGACAAGGAAGACGACGAGCCGCTTGCGAGCGCGCGCGGACACGTGGAGTACTGACATTCGTGGAACCCCCGATTTTGTGGGACACCCGTGGATGGGGCCCGGTGGCAATCTTCGACCAAGTGCGGTGTTTAGCCCATAAGGGACCCAAATAGGTCTAGTCCGGGCCCAGCGAACCTTGCGCGTGCTTGGGACCTGGGCCTAGGGCAACGTGATGACCCTGGTCACCGTGTTCGACTTCCCCCACCCGTCCGTCGCGGTGAGCGTGACGGTGTACTCGCCGGCGGCCGTGAACACGTGCGACCTGGCAGACCCGGTCCCGGTGTTGTTGATGCCACTCACCGGATCGCCGAAGTTCCACGCATAGGCGATGGAGTCCCCGGTGTTCGGGTCCACCGTCCCGACAGCCGAGAAGTTGCAGGTCAAGCCGGCGCACGAAGGCGGGTTGATCACCGGGTTGGGAGCCGCGTTGGCCGGTGGCTCGGTGATCGTGACCGTCTTGGTCACCGGGTCGGAGACCAGGCCCCACTGGTCCTTCGCCGTCAGCGTCACCGTGTAGCTGCCAGGAGCCGTGAAGGTCTTCTTCGGGTTCGGCCCGGTTGCCGACCCCGCGTTGACACCGCCGGGAGTGCTGACGCCGTACGCCCACGTGTACGCGAGCGTGGGGGCGTTCTCGTCGGTGGAGGTGCGGGCGTCGAACTGGCAGACGTTCAGGGTGCAGACCGGGTCGAGCTGCACCGCAACCGGCTTGTTGTTCGGCGGCTGCGTCACGGTCACGGACCGAGAGGGCACCGGTTCGGTCGTCACCAGGTCGTGCTGGTCAGTGCCGCGAACCCTCACCGTGTAGTTGCCCGCCGGGATGATCGGCGAGGTGTAGGAGAAGTTCGACCCCGGCGTACCCGGGCTCGTCAGGAACGCCGTGACCCAGGTCGGGCTGGCGGTGAACGATCCGGAGGAGGTCATGTACTGGTTCGCGGCGTTCACGATCGCGACCTCGACCTTGGCCATGGCCTGGTTGTCCTCGGCCCGGCCGCTGACGAAGATCCTGCCGTCGCTGAACGCAGTGCCGTCCGTCGGCGCCAGCAGCCCCAGGTTGAACGTCGGCGGCGTGTCACCCGGGTAGGCCAGGTAGCGAGCCGTGGCACCGGTGCTGGCGAAGTCGTACTGTCCCGCAGCGTCGAACGCCACGGCTGTGACGTTCCAGTCGCCCTGGGTCGGCAGCGTGATCGGCAGCGTCCACGTCGTGCTCGTCGCACCCGGTGAGTTCACGATCGCCGGGATGGTCGTGTACGTCGCCGAGGTGCCGCCACCCTCGTTCGCGTAGCGCGCGGTGTCAGAGTCGCGGAGCGCCACCCGGACCCCGGTGACGCCGAGGTCGTCGGTGGCCGAACCCGCGAGATTGAGGTCGAGCGTCGTTGTCGGTGGCTGCAGGCCGGTCGGCGTCAGGGTTGCCTTCGGTGGTGCGTCGCCCGGCACCTGGGCGGTGAACCCGGCGACGGCCCACATCGTCTGCGGTGTGGTGATGCCGTCGTTGTCCGTCGCCAGGACCGCGAACTGGTAGGCGCCCGGGGTCAGGTTGTACGGCGTCGTGTAGCTCCAGTTGAAGGTCTGCTGGCTGAGACCGGACTCCAGCCGGTAGACGTTGAGCCCGTTGTTCCGGCGGAAGGTGCCGTCGGTGGTGAGGTACTCCTGCGTCGAGTTGTTCAGCAGTGCGATGTCGATCGACCTGATCTGCTGGTCGTCGGTCGCGGAGCCGGTGAAGGTGATCGGCTGGCCGGGCGTGACCGTGAACGGCTGCGGGACAGTCGGCGGGGTCACCGCGCTGGGCGAGGTGATCGACACGACTGGCGCCTGCGCGGTCGCGGACACGTTCCAGTTGCGGTCCGAGGTGTCGAGCGAGCTCTGCCCGCCGGTGTCGTTGGCCCGGATCTGCGCCTTCCAGAGGCCCTCGTCGGGAACCGTGATCTCTCGCTGCCAGGTGGTGTTCAGAGCCCCCGGGACGTCCGGTGCGATCGCGAAGGAGTTGTACGCCGTGGCGACCGTGCCGTTGTCCTGGAGGTAGCGGTTGTTCTCGTTGCGGACGGTCATGGTCAGCGAGACCACGCCCTTGTCGTCGGCGGTCGTGCCGGTGACCAGGAACGTCTGGGTGCTCACGGGTCCTGAGGCAGGCGAGGAGAAGCCCGCTGTGGGCGGCGCGTCGTCGAGGTTGAACGTCTCGAACTTCTTGCCGGCCGGCGAGGGGTCCGCCGTTGCGTTGGTCGCGACAGTGCGCGCGGTGGCGAGCAGCTTGACGTTGCCGGGAATGGTGACCGCCTGCGTCCAGTTGGTCGTCGCCGCTCCCGGGCTCGCGAGAGGTGCGTTGACGGTGTTCGAGCCGCCCCAGGTGGTCAGGTTGTCCTGGAGGTACTGGCCGCTCTCCCTGTTCTGGATCGACAGCTCGACGCGGTTCACGCCGCTGGCAGCAGAGGCGGTGCCCTTGATCTCGAACTCGTCGCCGGAGTTCTGCACCCGGCCACTGATCGGCTCGGTGATCGCCGTCTCCACGCCGTTGGGGGCGGGCACGCTGTTGAAGTCGAAGAACGCGATGCGGCCGATGTTCTCGCCGGCCTGGGTGGTCGCGTCGCCGCCGGTGAACAGGCCACGCGGGGTGACCACCATGGCCTTGTTGCCCTCGTAGGAGTTGGAACCCGGGTTCCACTCGAGCGCCTTGCCGGTCACGGGGTCGAGGGCACCGAGGTGCTCACGGTTGACGACCTGCTCGCCGAGTGCGTACGCCGAGAGGCCCTGACCGGTGCCGTAGCCGATGTCGGCCTGACCCGGCCACGGGTCGTTGGCGGTCGGGGACTCGTTCCACGCGAAGTGTCCGCCGAGGTAGACGGCCTTCTCGGAGATGGCGACCGAGTAGACGCTGTCGAAGAGGCGCGAGATCCACATCGGCTGGACGTCGTTGCCGCCGGTGAGGGGGAACGCGATCGCGGTGTCGTTGATCGGCGGACGGTCACCACCGGAGCCGCTGGTGACGACGAAGTAGGAGTCGTCGGGGGAGACCGCGGCGCTGTACGCCCGCTGGATGCCGCCGACGAACTCGAGGTTCTCCGCCCAGATGTGGCTGTGCCAGGGCAGCAGCTGCTTGGTCACCGTGTCGACGAGTGCGACACCCGATCGGTCCTGCCCGGCGACCCGCTGACCGGTGTGCACGACGACGAGCTTCTTCATGTCGTGGGTGAGCACCAGCCGCTGGACGCCGATCGCGCCGCTGACGCCGATGCCCTGGGTGATGTTGTTGACGAAGGCGGGGTCGACCTGACCGGTCGCAGCGTCGAGCGCCGCGAGCGACCCGCGCGCAGTCCCGTTGATGCTGGTGAACCGGCCGCCGACGTAGACGGTCGTGTTGGAGGCTGCCACCTCGGTCGCGCGTGCGCTCGCGTCCGCCGTGAAGCCGGCGACCGCGGCACCTGTGGTCATGTCGAGCCTGGCGATGCCCCTGCGGGTCACGCCGTTGACGGAGCTGAACGTCCCGACGGCGTACAGCTTGGTGCCGTCAGGCGTGACCGCGACGGAGTTGACCTCCTCGTCGCCGAAGTTGGGGCGGAAGCTGGCGTCGACGAGCCCGGTGTCGAGGCTGTACGACGCCAGCCCGGCCTGCGCGTAGCTGGTGGTGTTGCCCGGGCGCTGGTTCTGGATCGAGGTGAACGTGCCGGCGATGAAGACCCGGTTGCCCGAGACCACCATGTCGAAGATCTCGCCGTTGCTGATCTTCGGCAGGTCGACGCGTGCGTTCTCCGGGACGATGGCAGTGTGTCCGGGCGGGGGAGTCGTGCCCGGTCCCGGCGGCGGCGTGGTGCCACCAGTGCCGGGGCTGACCACCACGGAGAAGAGCTGGGTGCCGCCGGCAGCAGTGCTGGTCCGCGCCAGGCGTCCGGCCGCCGTGCCGGTCGCGATGGGGCCGTTGGAGTCGGCCACCAACGAGCTGACCTTGCCGCCGCCGGTGCCCGCGGGAATGCCGCGGCTCGTGCTCCCGGCGGGCGGCGTCCAGGTCTGGGCAGTGGAGGACTTCTCGCTCCAGGAGTTCAGCAGCCATGAGCCTGGCTGCGCGACCGCCACCGACGGTGAGGTGTGGTTGGTCGTGGTGGTGGTGCCTGCCGTCTGGGCGGAGGCGGTGACTGTCGGGTTGCCACCCGTGCTGCGGTAGGCACTGACGGTCATCGTGTCCTTGATGGTCGTGGTCGAGGTGACCGCGACGAGGGCGTTCGCATCCGTGGACGTGGCCTGCTTCGTCCAGGCGCGGCCCCGGGTGGCCGTCCCGTTGCCGGCCTGGAGCTGCGTCCAGCCGGCTGGGCTGCCCAGCGTGCCGCCCAAGGAGTTCGTCGTCATGAACAGGACGAGACGGTCGCCGGCCAGCACGGTGGTCGGGATGCGCACCGAGTGAGTGGTGCGGTTCCCCGCGATGCTGGCGGTCGCGACGTGGGAGAGCGTCGCGGTCGCGGTGCCGTTGGTGGGACTGACTGTCCGGGTGGTCTGCACGCTCGTCGTGCCGTCGTTGACGGTCAGGGTGACCGTGCGCGTTCCGGCGGAGCCGTAGGTCCGGGACGCGGTGATGCCGGTGCCGTTCGCGCCGTCACCGAAGGCCCACGCGTAGCTCAGCGTGTCGTTCTCCGGGTCCGTCGTACCGCCCGCGTTGAAGCTGCAGGTCAGGTCGGTGCACGAGGTCGTGAAGGACGGGACGGGCGGCTGGTTGGTCGGCGTGGTCTCGAGGCCGGGGCTGACCACGACGGAGAACAGCTGGGTGGCGCCGCCGGCGACGCTGGTGGTGGCAGTGCGCGCGGCGGCAGTGCCGACGGCTACGGCGGCGTTGGAGTCCGCCAGCAGCGAGCTCACCTTGCCGCCACCGGTACCGGTGATGGTGGTGCGGGTGGTGCTGTTGGCCGGCTTGGTCCAGGTGCTCGCGGTCGAGGACTTCTCGCTCCAGGAGTTGACCAGCCAGGAGTTGGTCTGGGCGACGGCGACGGCCGGTGCGACGTGGCTGGTCGTCGAGGTGGTTCCGGCGGTGCTGGCCGAGGCGGTGACTGCCGAGGTGCCGGCCGAGCTCCGGTACGCCGCGACGGCCATCGTCGACTTGAGGGTCGCGCTCGTGGCCACCGCGACCAGGGCGTTGGCGTCGGCGGCGACGGCCTTCTTGGTCCACGCTCGTCCTCGGGAGGACGCGCCGTCCTTGCTCTGGAGCAGCGTCCAGCCGGCCGGCGCGCCGAGGGTCCCGCTGACGGAGTTGATGGTCAGGAAGATCACCAGGGTGTCGTTCGGCTGGACGGAGGCAGGGACGCGCACGCTGTGGCTGGTGCGCGCACCCTGGGTGCTCGCCGAACCGACGTAGGACAGGGTCGGAGGGGCGGCCTGCGCCTGGGGCATCGGGCCGAACGTCAGGGCGGAAACGCTCGCCACCATCGCCGAGACGACGAGCGTGACGATCCGCTTGCGAGCGCGCGCGGAAGCGTGTGGCTTGGACATCGTTGGTAGACCCCCCGACAGGTGGAACAAGCCCCCGACACGGAGGCCCGTGCGTATCCTCTGCCCAGGTGTCGCCAATCGCCCACAGCGAGGGTCGTTAGGTCTAGTCCGCCGAGTCGCTTTTGAGGCGGTTCAACCGGGGTCTCGCGTGACGTTCGCCCGAATCTCGTCAGCGACCCGATCCCGACTCTTCGGTGCCGAATCGCCATCAGATTTACGAGACTCCTAGCCTCAAATGCGTATCGAGCGTAGTGTCACTTTCAGAAGTGTGCCGGTATGTCCCTTTTCTTGGATGACTTATGACCGGTTCATGCACTTTCCGTCCTCCTCGGGATCCACAGGGCGCCACGATTCATGAACAGAGGATCCGCTAGCGATGCCCTCGGTCAATCACCCCACGTCCGGACGCGCGCGCATGCGCGTCATCTCGGCCACAGCCCTCACTGCCCTCTTCCTCGCTGGCCCCCTGGCCAACTCCGCGCACGCCGTGGCCGAGATCCCGCCACTTGCCACTGCGTCGGCCTTCTCGGTGCTGGCCGGTTCCACGGTCACCAACACCGGCCCCACCACCATCGACCGCAGCGTCGGGGTATCTCCCGGCACGGCAGTCACCGGCGAGAGCACGATGACTGTCGGCGGCACCACCCACAAGGCCGGCGCCGTCGCGCTGCAGGCGAAGTCCGACCTCACCACTGCCTACAACCAGGCGGCCGGACAGACGCCGCCGATCGCGCAGGACGACGAGCTCGGTGGCGAGACGAAGGTCGGCGGCATCTACACACATCCATCGGCCATGGGACTCACCGGGAACCTCACCCTGGACGGGGCCAACAACCCCGACTCGATCTGGGTCTTCCAGGCGGGGAGCACCCTGATCACGGCGTCGGGCGCCTCGGTCACCCTGATCAACCAGGCCAACCCGTGCAACGTCTTCTGGCAGGTGAGCAGCTCGGCCACCATCGGGACCGGGACCAACTTCGTCGGCACGATCATGGCCGAAGCGACCATCACCATGCAGACCGGTGCCACGATCGTGGGTCGCACCCTGGCCAGGTCCGGCGCAGTGAACCTGGACACCAACGTCTTCACCTCGCCCGACTGTGACTACGACGAGGACGTTGACGATTATGTCGCCCCCACCCCCACCCCCACCCCGGGGACTGGTGGCACCGGTGGCACCGGCGGAACCGGCAACGGTGGCAACGACAACGACAACAACGGTGGCACCGGCAACGCCGGCGACGACGATGACGAGGTCCAGGTAGCTGAGACACCGGAAGGTGCTGTCGACACCGGCTACGCCGGGTCGGAGAGCGCGGACTACACGATCCTCGGTGGCTGGGTGCTTGCCGCAGGCTTCGGCGGCCTGGCGCTGGTAGCACTTCGCAGACGCCAACACATGTGACGACGAACGAACTGACACAAGCCGGCGCCAGGCGGCGGCGAGCGTGGTTGCTCGTCGCCGTCGTGGCTGCCGTAGCGGCGGTCGCCTTTGCCGCGGTCTCGACTCTGCTCCTCGCCGGCTCGAACGGCGACGGCAATCCTGGAGCGGGTACCGAGCCGAGCAGCTCGGCGTCTCCGAGCGAGACTCCGAGCGACCCGGCCCAGACCGGGCCGGTGACGATGTCGCGGTCCGTGCCGGTCCGGCTGCGGATCCCGGCGATCGAGGTCGACTCGGACCTGATGGGCCTCGGGCTGCAGAAGGACGGGACCCTCGAGGTGCCTCCGGGTGCCTTCCCGGCCGGTTGGTTCAGGAGTGCTCCCACGCCTGGGGAGCTCGGTCCGGCCATCATCGTCGGACACGTGCGGTTCGAGACCCCCGGTGTCTTCGCGCGCCTGACCGAGCTCCGGCCCGATGACGAGATCAAGGTCGCGCGCAAGGACGGCAGCACGGCTGCCTTCCGGGTGACTCGGGTCCAGCACTTCGCCAAGTCGGCGTTCCCGACCAAGAAGGTCTACGGCAACATCGACCATGCCGGCCTGCGCCTGATCACCTGCGGCGGGCTGGATGCGAACACCAACAAGTTCGACGAGAACGTCGTGGTCTTCGCCGAGCTCAAGACCTAGCGAGCGGCTGAAACCCGCGCAGCCGCAGGCTGTTGCCGACCACGAACACCGACGAGAACGCCATCGCGGCGCCGGCCAGCATCGGGTTCAGCAGCCCGGCGGCCGCCAACGGCAGCGCGGCGACGTTGTAGCCGAACGCCCAGAACAGGTTGCCCTTGATCGTGGCGAGTGTCCGACGGGAGAGCCGGATCGCGTCGGCGGCGACTCGGAGGTCGCCCCGGACCAGGGTCAGGTCGCTGGCCTCGATCGCCACGTCCGTGCCGGTGCCCATCGCGAGGCCGAGGTCTGCCTGGGCGAGAGCCGCGGCGTCGTTGACCCCGTCACCGACCATCGCCACCACTCGGCCCTCGGCCTGGAGTCGCCTGACGGTCTCCACCTTCCCGGCCGGCATCACCTCGGCGATGACGTCAGCGGGGTCGATGCCCACTTCTCGTGCGACAGCGTGGGCCACGCTGGTGGCGTCGCCGGTGAGCAGGATCGGCCGCAGGCCCAGGTCGCGGAGTCGGGCGATCGCCTCGGCGGAGGTGTCCTTGACCGTGTCTGCGACGACGATGATGCCGCGTGCCCTGCCGTCCCAGCCGATCGCGACCGTCGTACCCCCCTGAGCCTGGGCTTCGGTGAGAGCCTTGGCCAGGTCGGGGGAGAGGTGCTGCGACCAGTCCTCCAACAACTGCGGACGGCCGACGACGACAGCATGGCCGTCCACGACTCCCTGCACGCCTAGACCTTCGACGCTGGCGAAGTCCTCGACCTTGCCGAGCGCCCCGAGTCGTTCCTGCGCCGCGCGTGCGATGGCCCGGGCGACCGGGTGCTCGGAGGCGTCCTCGAGGGTGCCCGCCACACGCAGGACCTCGGCGACGTCCTCGCCGGCCTCGACGACGAGGTCCACAACGTTCATCTGGCCGGTGGTGACCGTGCCGGTCTTGTCGAGTACGACGGTGTCCACGCGCCGGGTCTGCTCGAGCATCTCGGGACCCTTGATCAGGATGCCGAGCTGGGCGCCCCGGCCGGTGCCGACCATCAGAGCTGTTGGCGTGGCCAGACCCAGGGCGCACGGGCAGGCGATGATCAGCACCGCCACCGCGGCGGTGAACGCGACCGTGAGGCCGGCGCCCGTCCCGATCCAGAACCCCAGCGTGGCGGCGGACAGCGCGATCACGACCGGCACGAAGATCCCGGAGATCCGGTCGGCCAGCCGTTGTGCGGCGGCCTTGCCGTTCTGGGCGTCCTCGACCAGCCGCGCCATCTGCGCGAGCTGGGTGTCGGCGCCGACGCGGGTGGCCCTTACGACGATCCGGCCGCCGGCATTGACCGTGGCGCCGACAACGGCGTCGCCGGTCCCGACCTCCACCGGCACGGACTCGCCGGTGAGCATCGACGCGTCGACGGCGGAGGACCCCTCCTCGACCACGCCGTCGGTCGCGACCTTCTCGCCGGGGCGTACGACGAACCGGTCGCCCACCACCAGCTGCTCGACGGGGATCCGGGTCTCGACCGAGCCACGCAGCACCGCCACGTCACGCGAGCCCAGCTCGAGCAGTGCCCGAAGTGCCGCGCCTGCCTGGCGCTTGGATCGCGCTTCGAAGTAGCGCCCGGCCAGGATGAAGGTGGTGACGCCGGCCGCGGCCTCGAGGTAGATGTTGCCTGCCCCGTCCGTGCGCTGGATGGTCAGCTCGAACGGGTGGGTCATGCCGGGCGTTCCCGCCGTACCTAGGAACAGGGCGTAGAGCGACCAGCCGAACGCCGCGAGCGTGCCCATCGAGATGAGCGTGTCCATGGTGGAGCTGCCGTGGCGCAGGTTGGCCCAGGCAGCGCGGTGGAAGGGGAATGCGCCCCAGACCACGACGGGCGCCGCCAGCGTGAGGGAGAGCCACTGCCAGTAGTCGAACTGCCAGGCGGGGACCATGGCCAGCGCGACGACCGGCACGGTGAGCGCTGCCGAGATGAGGAGGCGCTCGCGCAACGACCGGGTCGGGTCGTCCGCGGCGGCGGTGTCCTCGCCGGCCGCGGCTGGGGGAGTCGGGAGGGCGGCGGCATACCCCGCAGCCTTGACGGCCGCGAGCAGGTCGTCGGTCCCGACGCCGTCGTCATAGCTGACCTTCGCCTTCTCGGTGGCGTAGTTGACGGTGGCTACGACGCCGGGGACCTTGTTCAGCTTGCGCTCGATCCGGTTCGCACAGGACGCACAGGTCATCCCGGTGATCTCGAGCTCCGTCGTCGAGGTCATCGGTGCTCGCTCGCATCGAGGGTGAACTTCGCGGTGCGCACGACTCCGCCGTGCTTGAAGTCGAGGTAGAGGTGGTAGCTGCCCGCGCTCGGCACCTCGGCGACGAACTCGACGTCAGGTCCGGGCGTGGTCACGCCGTCGCCGGGCTCGCCCTCGGGGTGCACGTGCAGGTAGGCGAGGTCACCGGCGCGCAGGGCGACGAGGTGGCCGTAGGCGCCGAGGTAGGGCTCGAGGTCGGTGACCGGCTGCCCGTCCTTGGCGACGCTCAGCCCCAGCGTCGAATGCTCGCCCGAGGCCAGGTCGCCGCCCAGGGTGACGGTGTAGCCGTCGACCGTCGACACCCGCGTGGCTGGCGGGTCCGGGGCCACGGTCACCTCGCCGGGAACAGCCAGGTCCGACCCGAGGGTGAGGTCGTCGGCGCCGGCCGGCTTGAAGTCGGCGAACACGCGCCACTGTCCGGGCGTCAGGTCCAGCTCGGTGGTCCAGGTGCCGTCGGCGGCGAGCTCGGGGTGCACGTGCTGGAAACCGGTGAAGTCCCGTCGTACGGCGATGAAGTGCAGCCGCTTCTCGTGCTCGACGTCGTACGACGTCACCGGGCCGTCCGGCCCGTCGATCACGAACGAGACCGGGCGACCCGCACCTGCCTGCACGACGGGGTCCTGGAGCTCGAGGGTGTAGCCGCCCGAGGAGACCATCAACCCGCCGGGTACGTCGGGCGCGGACGCCGCGGCCTCGTGATCGGAACCGTGCGTAGCGCCGGAGTCGGAATGTCCTGCGGACGCGGACGCGTCACCGACGGCACCCACCTGGTTCCCGACGGAAAGAGCGATGCCGAAGACCGCGGTGATGCCCAGGACGAACCCGAGGACCCTGGCCGGCGCGTTCATGCGAGCTGGTAGCCGGCCTCTTCGACTGCGGCCTGGACTGCGGCGTCAGGGACTGGCACCTCGCTGGTGACTCGGAGGCCACCGGACCCCAGGTCGACCGCGACGTCGGTGACGCCAGTGATCTCCTGGACCTCTTCGGTGACCGAGGTGACGCAGTGGCCGCAGGTCATCCCGCTCACGGTGTACTCGGCGGTCTGGCTCATGGTGACTCTCTCTTTCTGTCTCAGAACTTCTGCGTCAGGATCGGACGAGCCGCGCAATGGCTTCGGATGCCTCGCGGAGCTTGGCGTCGGCATCGGGGGAGTCGGACTTGGCGGCGTCCAGGACGCAGTGGGACATGTGCTCGTCGAGCAGCCCGAGCGAGACCGCCTGCAGCGCCTTGGTGACGGCAGAGACCTGGGTCAGGATGTCGATGCAGTAGGTCTCGTCGGAGATCATCCGTTCGATGCCACGCACCTGCCCCTCGATGCGCTTCATCCGCCGCAGGTAGTCGTCCTTGCGGTGCATGTAGCCAGGGTGCGCGTGAGTGCCCTGGTCCGCTGGTGTCGTCGACTCGCTCATGCAGAACACCATACCCCCCTAGGGTATAAAGTCAACACGCGGGAGTCCTCGGGTCACGAGGCGGACCGCGGGCCGCCGCTAGCGTGGTCGGGATGGCGATGCGCGGTCCGACGGTGGCACTGGTCGTGCTCCTGGTCCTCGCGGGTGGGAGCTCGTTCCGGAACGCCCGCAGCGACCCGTCGCCGGCGAGCGACGACCTGAGCGCGGTCGCGAAGAAGCATCCGGCCCGGTGTCGCGGCATCGACCGGCGCGCCGTACACGGGGACGAGCCGACGTACACGAAGAAGTCGCTGACCAAGTTCCGCAACCACAAGCGGCTGTGCCACGGCATCTGGCTGCCCAACCCGCGGCGCTTCCTGGTCCCGCAGGGGCTCGCCATCTCGGGACGCACCGCCTGGGTCAGCGGCTTCCACTACCGTCCGGGCTACGGCGAACGTCCGTGCCAGCTGGTGCGCGTCGACATCGTCACCGGGAAGCGGCTGGCCTACCACAGCGCGATCTACGGCCGGGTCGGCGAGCGACCGCGCACCTACTGCCGGCACGGCGGCGGGATCATCCAGCGCGGTCGATGGCTGTGGCTGGTGGAGAAGAACAAGCTGTGGCTGGTCGACTCGGCGCAGCGGAGCAGGGTGCTGAACGCGACGCGGGTATGGCGCCTGCGGTCCCCGGTGCGCGGTTCCTCCGTCGTGGCCAGGGGTGACCGGGTCGGGCTGGTGCCCTTCGAGACCAGGGCCGGGGCCCGGATCTACTGGTTCTCGTTCAGGCGGCTGCTCAAGCCGGGCGTGCTCGACCTCGCTCTGCGCCACGACGGGCGCCGCCAGCTCGGGCCGATCGTGAGCACCCGCATCCCTCGGCTCGTCCAGGGCGCGACCCTCGACGCATCGGGACGTCTCTACCTCAGCCGGTCCAACCTGTCCTGCGGTGAGCTGGTGACGCCCTACGGCCGGCGCATCGCGTTCATCCCAGGCGCCGAGGGAATCCAGTTCGCCTCGCACGGCAGGCGACTCTGGGCGGTCAGCGAGTCCGGGGCCTGGCCCTACGCGATCTCGCGCAAGCCGTTCACCCCCGCGGTTGCCAGCTTCGAGTGGCCGCGGCTGTTCCGGGGCAAGCGGGCCGGCTGCGGGTTCGCGGCGTACTAGATCCACTTTCCGATTGGATCCAATCCAGTTCGCCGCTCGCGCCGAATGACCCCTGACACGAAACCCCAAGCCACAGGATGTGAATCTCGCATGAGCACCATCTTCTCCAACAAGAGCCGCAAGGCCATCGCAGTCATCGCACTGGTCGCCACCACCGGCCTCACCGCCACCGCGTGTGGCGGCAGCGACGACACCACGTCGTCCACGTCGTCCTCGTCGAGCACGGCGTCGGCCCCGAAGCCGGTTGCCGCGATCGACTCTCTGACCGGCAACGACACCCAGGTCGCTCTCGACCAGGGCTTCGTCGACGCGCTGACCACCCTCAAGCTCACCCCCGGAACGGTCGGCACGGCCAAGCTCGTCGACGGCGCGCTGATCTTCCCGGTCACCGGCGGCAACGTCTCGGTGTTCAAGCCCGGCTCGGTCCCCAACTACGTCGTCGGCCAGATCCAGCACGAGGGCTCCGGCCTGTCGCTGACCGCTGGTGACACCAAGGTCGAGCTGACCAACCTCAACGTCGACCCCGGTGTCTCGCGGGTCTACGGCGACGTGGCCGTGAACGGCAAGACCGCCGTCAGCAGCGCCTACCTGTTCGAGCTCGACGGCCGCACGCTCAAGCCGCTGGCCACCGGTAGCGGGACCGCCACGCTCGAGGGCACCCAGGTCAAGATCTCGCCGGTTGCGGCACCGCTGCTGAACGAGACCTTCAAGACCGACGCGGTCAAGCCCGGCCTGCTCGTCGGTATCGCGAAGATCACCGTGAAGACCACCCCCGGCGCCTGATCCGGAGAGCAACACCGAACACCGAACACCGACCCCCGTGGCCACGAGCCGCGGGGGTCGGCCTCTGTCCTGACGACTGTGCGGTGGGACTAGGCGGCTGCGGGTCCGTCGGGAAGCTCGAACCAGATCTCCGCGCCCCCGGCCAGCGCCGGCTCGACACCGACCCGGCCGCCGTGGGCCGCGACGATGCGCGCGACCGTCGCCAGGCCGATGCCATGACCCGAGACCTCGGTCTGCACGCGACTGAACAGGGAGAAGACGTCGACGCGACGGTCCTCGGGGATGCCCACACCGTTGTCCGAGACCGAGAGACGCCAGCCGTCCGCGGTCCGGCGAGAGGTGATGTGGACCGTCGCCGGCAGGTCGGGACGGGCGAACTTCACGGAGTTGGTGATCAGGTTCTGCAGCACGGAGTACATGTCGTCCGGATCCGCGTGCACCACGGGCAGGTTGTCCGACAAGACGGTCGCACCCACTGGCTCGAGGAGCAGCGCCGAGTCGAGCAGCAGCTGCTGCAGCACCCGACCCAGGTCGACCTCCCGGGTGACGGGCGCACCCCCGACGGCCCCGAAGGCCATGTTCTGGTCGAGCATCCGCACCATTCGGTCGGCCGATCGCGCCGTCCGGTTCAGCAGCGCGCTGATCGCGCGGTCCGGATGGTCGCTCAGCTCGTCCCCGAGCATCTCCACGCTCGCGACGATCGAGCTCAGCGGCACCTTCATGTCGTGGCTGAGCTCGGCCGCCAGCTGGGAGACCACGGTCGCCGCGGCCTGTCCCGTCTGGGGGGTCATCCGGCCCGGCCGCACGGCGCGCAACAGCCGCAGCTCGATCACCTTGGTGACGCTGAGCGCCAGGGTGTGCAGCGAGCGTTGCTGCAGGCCGGTGAGGCTCTTGGGGTCGGAGTCGATCACGCACAGCCGGCCGACCATCTCGCCGCCCGGTGTGTAGAGGGGGGCCGAGGCGTAGAAGCGGGCCTTGGCGAGTGTTCCGTTGACCCATCCCAGTGCGGCGTACCTGCTGTCGGCCCAGGAATCCTCGATGATGAAGAGGCCCTCGGTGTCCATCGTGAACTGGCAGAAGGTGTCGTCGGCCGGGCACACGAACGGCTCGAGTCCGAAGGTGATGGGCACGTGGTACTCGCCACCGCGCCGGACGGTGATCCCGGACGCCTCGCTGTCGCAGATGTGCGCGACCAGTTCGACGATCTCGAGGAGGTCTGCGTCGTCCGGGCGCGACAGGATCGTCAAGACCTCGTCGGTGTCGAGACCGATTGATCCGGCGCCCGAGCTCACGTCAACCCCCTTGCCTGCGGCTCGTTTCCACGTCGACCCGCAGCAACTTACAAATTACTGCCTCAGGCGGGCAGATGGGAAGATCGGGGTCATAGTCATACCCACTACCCTCATCCGGTGAAACATCTTCCGGACCCGCCCGAGGTCTTCACACCGGGCCGGCTGGGCCCGCTCACGCTGAAGAACCGCGTGCTCAAGGCCGCGACCTACGAGGGCCTGAGCCATCGCTCGCTGGTCACCACCGACCTGGTCGAGTTCCATCGGGCGTACGCCGCCGGCGGGGTCGCCATGACGACGGTCGCCTACTGTGCTGTCGCGCCCGACGGACGCACCGCACCGCACCAGATCCTTTGGACCGACGAGGCGATGCCCGGCCTGCGGGTCCTCACCGACGCGGTGCATGCCGAGGGCGCCGCCATCTCCGCGCAGATCGGGCACGCCGGACCGGTTGCCGACCCCCGCGGCAACGGGCTGCCGGCACTGTCCCCGAGCACCCGGTTCCCGAACATGTCCGGTGGCATCTCCCGCCGGGCCAAGGTCGCCGACATCGAGCGGATCACCGCGCGCCCACGCCGCGGCGGCCACGCGCGCGATCGAGGCGGGCTTCGACGCGGTCGAGGTGCACCTCGGGCCACAGCTACCTGGCGAGCGCCTTCCTGAGCCCGAAGATCAACCACCGCAAGGACGAGTACGGCGGCTCTCTCGCCAACCGGGCCAAGGTGGGCCGCGGCATCCTGCGCGCCGTCCGGGACGCCGTCGGCGAGCCGCATCGCCATCCTCACCAAGCTGAACATGTCCGATGGCGTCCGCGGCGGGATCAGCCTCGAGGAGGCGATCCAGACCGCGAAGTGGATCGAGGCCGACGGCACCGTCGACGCCTTCGAGATGACCGGCGGCAGCTCGCTGCTCAACCCGATGTACCTCTTCAGCGGTGGAGCCCCGGTCAAGGAGTTCGTCGAGGTGATGCCGCAGCCGATCAAGACCGTGATGCGCTTCGCCGGCGAAGAAGTTCATCCGCGAGTACCCCTACCAGGACGCCTTCCTGCTCGAGCACGCCCGCGAGGTCCGGCAGCAGATCACGCTGCCGATGGTGCTGCTCGGCGGGATCACCGACCGGGCCTCGATGGACCTCGCGATGACGGAGGGCTTCGAGTTCGTGGCCATGGGCCGTGCGCTCCTGCGCGAGCCCGACCTCGTCAACCGGATCGCCGCAGACGCCAGCGACGCCCTCGCTGTGCATCCACTGCAACCGCTGCATGCCGACCAACTTCGTCGGGACGCACTGCCCGGTGATCACGACCACTCCTCCCGCACCGCGACGCTGGGGGACGCCCGGCGGGCTACGCCTGAACCGTGGTCGGTGTACGCCTCTAGGGTTCCGGACATGGACTACGAGTTCGACCGCGGCATCGCCGTCGCGCCGCACGGCACCGTGGGCGAGTACGCCGCTGAGCTCGACGCCGGCTGGGTGGTCGGCGGCGGCCTCAACGGCGGCTACCTGCTGGCCGTGATCGGGAACGCGATCCGCGCCGAGCTCGCCGAGCTGGGCCAGCCCGACCCGGTCAGCGTCAGTGCCTACTACCTCGCCCCGAGCGTCCCCGGCCCCGCCGTCGTGCGCGTACGCCGGGTGCGCACCGGCGGCCGGCGTTCCACGGTTGCCGCCAGCCTGGTCCAGGAGCGAGGACGGCGCCGAGGTCGAGCGGATCACCGCCCTGGCTGTCTTCGGCGACCTCGACCGCGATGCCGGAGCGAGGTGCAGCGCGAGATCCCGCCACCCGACCTGCCTCCGCTCGAGGACTGCGTCCCGGCGCTCGTCGCTCCGGAGGACTTCCTCAAGATCGCCCCGCTGCTGCAGCGGTTCGGCACCCGGCTCGACCCGGCGTGCGTCGGCTGGGCGGTCGGCGAGCCGAGCCGGAAGCGGGCGTCATCCAGGGCTGGTTCAAGCTGGCCGACGACCGACCTCTCGACCCGGTGGCGCTGCTGCTCGTGGTCGACGCGCTGCCGCCCGTGACCTTCGACCTGGGGCTGCCCGGGTGGGCCCCCACGCTGGAGCTGACCGCACACGTCCGGGCCAGGCCGGCAGAGGGCTGGGCGATCGTCCGGCACGCCACCCGAAACATCTCCGGTGGTCACTTCGAGGAGGACTGCGAGGTCTGGGACTCCGGCGGCCGCCTGGTGGCACAGTCCCGGCAGCTTGCTCTGATACCACGCCCACCGGGGTGATCGAGGTCTAGACGAGTAGGGGCAACTTGAGCCGTTTATGGCGTTGTCGTGATTATCTTCCCGGGCGGGGGCTGACACTCCTCCCAGACGCAGGCAGGATTCTCGGTGTCGCCTTGCGACGAGGGGGAAAGTAAAAGGCATGAGGTTCAAGACCGGCATCGCGGTGCTGACGATCAACGGCCTGCTGGTGCTGCTCACCGGACTGGCGGTCCGTGGCGACGTTCAGCCCGTGACCTCGGAGCCGGCGCCGCTCGTCCAGGCGTCGGTGACCGTGCCCGAGCCGCAGGACCCTGTGGTCGTCGAGGGTGCACTGTCGTCCAACACCCGTGGGTGGTCACACGCATCGCAGGCAGCTGTCGGTGCCACGGAGAACGGCGTCCGGCCCGAGCTCGTGGACGCCTACTGGCTGGCCGTCTCCGCGTCACCCGTTGACTGTCATCTGACGGTGTCGCTGCTCGCTGCCATCGGCCAGGTGGAGTCGGGCAACCTGGCCGGCCATCAGCTCGACTCGGACCACCGTGCGGTCCCGGAGATCCTCGGCCCGGTGCTGGACGGCAAGAAGTACGCCGCTATCAAGGACACCGACGACGGGAAGCTCGACCACGACCTGGCGTGGGACCGGGCGGTAGGTCCCATGCAGTTCGTTCCGTCCAGCTGGCGCCTCGCCGGCGTCGACATGGACGGCGACGGCAGCCGTGATCCCCAGGACATCGACGACGCCGCGGGCACCGCGATGGTCTACCTCTGCTCCGGTGGTCGCGACCTCGCCACCCCCGCGGGGCTTCGCGAAGCGGTGCTCTCCTACAACCACTCGACCAGCTATGTGCAGCTGGTGCTGGCCTGGAAGACGTTCTTCGACCGCAACCCGCTGACCGGGTGGGCGGCGTCGCCGATCCTCGGCGCGTGGGAGACACCGACCGCCGTCCCGGTCGCCCCGGTGACCCCGGCCGTCATACCCGACCCCGACCCGCTGAAGTCGGCGTCCGTCCTCCCCGCGAGGCCCGCCAACCCGGCGGTGCCCGCAGTGGCGGCGACCCAGCCGTCCAGTCCGGCGGCGCCGGCGGTCACCCCGACCGCCCCGGCCAGCCCGACGACGAGCCCCGGGACGACACCTTCGGCCGGACCCACACCAACGCTCCCTGATCCGAGTCCGAGCGACCCGACGACACCGGCCACCCCGAGCACACCGGCCACTCCGAGCAACGAGCCCGACCCCGACCCCGAACCGCTCCCGCCATGTCCGGTGCCGACCCCGGGCGACCCGTCAGCCAGCCCGTCCCCGGCCGAGCCCTCGGAAACCCCGACCGAGCCGGCGCCGGTCGTCACGGTGAACGAGGACGGCACGGCGACAGTGACCTACCCCAACGGCGAGACGACCCCCTGCGAGATGCCTCCGCCCGCCGAACCTGAGGCGGACCCCACCGACTGACGCGTCAGTCGAACTGGTCCCGCTTCATCGCGAAGACGAAGCGACGACCGGGGTACTCCGTCAGCGACCAGAGGCGGTCGGTGGAGGGCCAGTAGGAGATGTCCTCCGGCCCGACTGGAAGGGCGCGAGGTGAGCTTCGGAACGTACCTGGCTCTCCGACGTACATCGTCCCCAGGCGGTAGCGGCCCCGGCTGGAGGTGACGTAGTAGGTCCCGCGGACGACAGCGGCGCCCTGCATGTGCCCGAGCCCGCGGTCATCGAGCCACACCGGACGCGAGGTGCCGTCCTCGTGCGTGGCGAGGTGGTAGGTCTCGGGGTCGAGTGGGTAGCGGACCAGGCGGCGGGTCATGTCGCCGACGCCGTACTCACCCGCGACCAGCTCGGGCGGGTCCGCGCTGCGGTCAAGGGAGAGGAACGAGTAGCGCATCTGCTCGGCACCGGCGCTCGCTGCCGCGTCGTACGCGAACCGGACCGGAAGGACGTAGGGGTAGCCGAACGTGTCGTGGGTGGACCGCACCCGGATGATGTCGTCGACCAGACAGCTGAACAGCCCACGGCGGGTGCCGGCGACGTGCACGTACGGGCCGCACCACACCAGCCCGCCCGCATGGACGAGCAGCGGCCGCAGCTCGATGCGGCCGCGGCGGTTGCGCTCCGGGACCACGAGCAGGACGTGGCGGTACTCCAGGGTGTCGACGTCGACGACCGTGATCCGGCTCCCGCGGTTCTCCCCGCCGACCTTCTTGGAGTACCAGCTCGTCATCAGCAGCCGGCGGCCGTCGATGTCCTCGGTGTCGCTCGCATCGGCCGACGTGGTGATGCCCTGGGGCCACCACCGCACGGTGTTGGTGTCGGACTCGTTCCACCTGAACCCCCACTCGACAGCCAGCCCGGGCACCCGGGCGCGGGCTGCCTGGCGGTTGAGGTGGGCGACCACCCCTGCGATCCCGACGCGCCGCCCGAACAGCTCGACGGCCTCGTCGATGTCGTCGGAGTTCTCATCGGTACGCCGCAGGTGGATGCTCGGCAGCCGGTCCTCGCTCACCGCGGCCACCGGGACGTCGACGGTGATGCGGGGACCGCCCGCTGGGCCGTCCGTGCGAGACGCGACGGACGAGGGTGCCAGACCTGAGCGTCCTGCGGGTCCCACGCATAGACGGGGGTCTGCCCCTGGTCATCGAGCAGCGTGCGAAGTGCCGGGAGGCCGAGCTCGCTGGCCGACCAGTCGTAGAGCTGGCTGACCCTGGGCACGATGATTCCGACGTCGAGCAGGTGGCCCACGCTGTGCTCCGCGTCGACGTACCTGTTCAGGTCGTCGTCGAGCGGGTACTCCGCGGGAAGCACGCGGCCGAGAGACAGGAAGATGCCGGTCATGCCCAGCCGCGGGTCGCCGAGGAACCGGCCGAGCGGAGCAAGCCAGCCGAGCGCCAGCCGGGAGTTGGCGACCAGCGCGTGTGCATAGAGCACGCGGATGAGCACGAGGTTGATGAAGAACCGCTCCACGACACCTTCGCTGTGGGCCAGGTCCTCGTTGTCGACGTACGCCGTGGCGATCGTCAGGTTGTGCGCGCGGTACCAGGTCCTGGCCGTGGGCGCCTCGATGAAGTCGAGCGTCGCGGCAGCACCGGGGGTGCGGGGATCGCCGGGACGGCCGAAGGCCAGCGCCGAGGCTTCGCACGTGTCCCGCAGCAGCGCCTCGTTCACCGCGCGCCACCACGGACTGCCGGGCAGCGGGGCGGACTCGGGGTTCAGCAGCCCGCGCTGCAGCTGCCATCCCATGAACGCCGACGCGGCCCGCCGGTAGGGGAGGTAGCCCCGGTCCACGGCTGGCGGAACGGTGTAGAGCCGACACAGCAGTGCCAGTCGCGCCTGAGGATCGTCGCGGACGCGCGCGACCCACTCGTCGGCGTACGCCCCGGCCGTGCCCTCGGTCACCCTGCGATTCTGGCAGGGACCCGAGCGTCATCGGCTCTCACCTCGTAGCCTGCGTGGATGGCTACCTTCATCCTCACCGTCATCGGCGATGACCGGCCAGGTCTTGTGTCTGCGCTGTCGGCGCCGATCAACGTCCACGGCGCGAGCTGGGAGCGCAGCCAGATGTCACGGCTGGCGGGCAAGTTCGCCGGCATCGTGCTGGTGGCAGTCGCCGACGAGAGGGTCGATGCGCTGGTCGCGGACCTCACGGAGCTCAACGCCCAGGGCCTGCACGTGGCCATCGAACGAACCGACGAGCCCGCCGAGCGGGAGACGCAGCGACTCCACCTAGAGCTGCTTGGTGCCGACCATCCCGGCATCGTGGCCGAGATCTCCGCGTCCCTCGCCGCCCTGCTGATCAGCATCGAGGAGCTCAGCACCGACGTACGGGACGCCCCCATGGCCGGGGGGACCATCTTCGAGGCGCACGCCGTGCTCAACGCCCCGCCGGCACTGAGCACCGACTCGCTGCGGACGATGCTCGAGGGTCTCGCCCACGAGCTGATGGTGGAGATCCGGCTGTCGGACGACTGATCTCTGGCCTCAGCTCTTCCCGGCTGCGGCTGCGGCTTCGACGAGGGCGACGACCATCGTGACCGCTTCTGCGCGGGCAATGCCGTTGGCCGAGAGTGAGTGCCAGGTCGAGAACGCGAGGGCGTGGCGAACCGCGCCTGTGAGGACCTCTCGCCTGCGCCCGCGGGCAGGACGGCCGGAGGTGAGGACCTTGGCCGCGCTCTCGAGGAAGGCGTGGAACGGGACGATCGCGTCGCGGGCGTACTCGACCAGCTCGGAGTCGCGCAGGACGTTGCTGAGCATCGGCCCGGTGCGCTCGTAGTACGCGTAGAGCTCGTCGAGGGCGAGAGCAAGTCGCTCGGCCGGGTCGCGGATCGCACGCCATGAGTCAAGCTCGCGCCACGGGTTGGCGCCGAAGTAGTGGGTTGAGCACGCCACGAACAGGTCACCCTCGGTAGGGAAGTGGCGGTGCACCTGGAGGCGCGGAACGCGGACGTCCTGCGCCGTCAGGCAGACGGCACCTGGCGCTTCGTGATCGACAACCCCTGGGGAACCGACTGAACGGCCGGGGTGGCACGAGTGACCCGGCGCCCTCAAGCCGGCCGGCAGCATCCGTCTGCCCAGTTGCCGTTGGGATACCCGGGAGTGGAGCGGATGTGCTCGATGCTCGACATCCAGGCGGCATGATATGACGCCCCGTGTTCGAGGTTCCGGAACTTCACCGGCATATGTCGCCGACGATCTTCCGAGACCCCCGGGTTGCCGGCGCACGAGCGGCCCCAAGCGGATCTGCGCAGTTCGCGGAGGGCGGACCCTCTAATCTGGGTCCGTCGATGTTGGAGCCGTCTTGTCTCTGTGCTCCCACCAGCACAGGTGCTCCCACGCTCCCGCCACTATGATCCTTCGACCCAGACCCATGGGGGAGACCCCGAGCTCCGTCGAGGCGGGGACCTCTTTGACGTACCGCCTCGTCAGCGCGTCGCTTGATGACTTCCCGCTCGGGTCCACCGACGGGGCGTCCTTACGGCTGGACAGCCAGCGACACGCACGCTCGCCCTCAGCGCGTACCGCGTCCGGATTCTCAGCGACCCACGCCTTGTCGCGCCTCCACCCGCCAGGGTCGCGGCTACTGCGCCAGCCACCCACATACTTCACGACATACGACCCGAATGCCTGGGCGTCCGCCCGGTGAAGGACTTGCCGAGCCACGGCGGGTGCCGCCAGGACGGAGCCGCACGCAATTACCAGCGCTGTCAGCGCTACAACGTAGATGCGCTTTCGCCCCCGCACGTCGCAACTATGACAGGAGGCAGACCTCTCCGCGTGTTGATCACGGTGGCAGGTGTTGATCAGTGGAGTGCAGCACGCACCTGGCGCGAGTGGGACTCCACAGATCGGGTTCGGCGGCCTGGTGACGGCTGATTCTCGGCTCACGGTGCGTGGTCTCGACTATCCGCTCGCTTCGCTCGCTGCTCGACCACCTATGAGGTGCGGCCCCCGTCGTACGGCGCGTGTGGTTTCGAGACGCTCGCTGACGCTCGCTCCTCAACCACCGAGGGAGTGTGCTCACAGCCTCGATACATTGCGGCCATGCGTCAGGTCGTTGGGGTTGCGTTGGTGGAGGGTGGGCGGGTGCTGGCTGCTCGCCGGTCCGGGCCGGCGGCGCTCGCGGGGCTGTGGGAGTTTCCCGGGGGCAAGGTTGAGCCGGGGGAGGAGCCGGAGAGGGCTGCGGTCCGGGAGATCGCCGAGGAGCTCGGGTGCGGCATCGCCGTCACCGGGTGGCTCGACGGTGACAGTGCGATCAGCGACGACCTCCGGCTGCGCATCGCGACCGCGGTGCTCACCGATGGCGACCCCGTTCCGGCCGAGCACGATGCGGTGCGCTGGCTACGGGCGGACCACCTCGACCAGGTGACCTGGGCGGCCGCTGACATCCCCTTCCTGTCCCCACTCAAAGCCCTGCTGGGGACGGCCTGATGCGCGGCGTGTTCTTCGACGAGGACCACGCGCGGGCGGCCGTGGCCCGCCTCCGCCGGGACGGTTTCGACGCGACCTGCGAGCGCGAGCGGTTCGCCGGGGAGGACGACGACGAGGACCACCCCTGGGTGGTCTCCACGGATGCGCCCCTGGTGATGCTGGAGCTCCTCGTCGAGGAGTACGACGGCTGGCTGGAGCCGGATGAACCGCCACCGCCGGTCACGCCGTCTGTTCTTCCCGATGCTCCGCGTCGCGCCAAGCGAAATCCACAAGCACCCGCAACCTAGGATCGGCATCATGAACAAGCACCTGCTCCTCGTGCATGCCCACCCTGACGACGAGAGCATCGGTCAGGGCGCCACGATGGCCCGCTACGTCGCCGAGGGGACCGGCGTGACCCTCGTGACCTGCACCGGCGGCGAGATGGGCGAGATCCTGGTTCCCGAGTTGGAGCACATGGCCGCCGACAAGGACGACACCCTGGCCGACCAGCGCAAGATCGAGCTCGACAACGCGATGAAGGCCCTCGGCGTGACCGACTACCGCTACCTCGGGGGGTTCAAGCGCTACCGCGACTCCGGGATGCAGTGGCACGCCGACGGGCACGCCGTCGCCGCGGACGACGTCCACGAGAACGCCTTCTGGCACGCCGACCTCACCGAAGCCGCGAGCCACCTGGTCGAGGTGATCCGGGAGGTGCGGCCGCAGGTGCTGGTGACGTACGACGAGTTCGGCGGCTACGGCCACCCCGACCACATCCAGGCCCACCGGGTGGCGACGTACGCCGCATCGCTGGCTGCGGTGCCGTCCTACCGCCCGGATCTGGGCGAGGCACACGACATCACCAAGATCTACTGGGGCGCGATGTCGGCCGCCAAGGTGCGCGAGGGACTGCGTGACCTGCGCGAGGCCGGCGACACCACGAGCTTCGAGGGGATGGACCCCGACAACCTGCCTGCCTTCATGGTCGAGGACGATGCGCTGTCGGCGAAGGTCGAGGCCGACGACTACGCCGGCGTGAAGATGGAAGCGCTCAAGGCCCACCGCACCCAGATCGAGGTCGACGGGCCGTTCTTCGCGCTCGCCAACAACAAGGGCAACGAGATCTGGGGGACCGAGTTCTTCCGGATCGCCAAGGGAACCCAGGGTCCGACCGGGCCGGACGGTCTTGAGACCGACCTGTTCGCGGGGCTCTAGGTGACCGACAAGCTCGGCGCCAAGGTCGCCGGGTCGACAGTTTTCGGCCTGCTGTTCCTGGTGGCCGCGGCATGGATCGGCCTGTACTTCTACTCAGCCGACAAGGCGCCGCGCAATGCCCGCGTCGAGGGCGTCAGCATCGGCGGGCTCACTGCGGACCAGGCCGAGGAGCGGCTGCGCGAAGGTCTCGCAGAACGCATCAAGGAGCCGATCGGGATCACGTACGGCGACGGGCGCGCGAAGAGCGTCGACCCCTCCTCCGCCGGACTGGCCATCGACTACTCGGCCTCCATCGAGGAGGCCGGTGGCGGTTCCGGGATGGGCCTGACGCGCATGTGGGCGGTGATCACCGGCGGTGGTGACCACCATGCCGAGATCACCGTGGACCAGACCCGGATGCAGGCCACGCTGGACGACCTCGACGACGGGATCGGCACCACTCCCGTCCAGGGCGGGGTCGCCTTCCGCGACGGCAAGGCCGTCGCGGTGGAGAGCCGGCCGGGGACCGTGGTCGCTCGCGGGGCCACCCAGGCACTGCTCGAGCGGCGCTTCCTGCACGGCGGGTCACAGAAGATCCCGACCGAGACCCGCGAGCCCGAGATCACCGACGAAGATGTCCAGCGCGCGCTCACGGAGTTCGGGAACCCTGCGATGTCGGCGCCGGTGACCCTGGTGCTCGGCGGGCAGCAGGTGGTGGCCCCTCCGCGGCTGTTCGGCAAGGGTCTCTCGATGGTTGCCGAGGACGGCGAGCTGGTGCCACGCGTCGACGGAGAGCTGCTGCTCGAGGCAATCGCGCCGGCGATGAGCACGGTCGGCCGTGAGCCGGAGGACGCCCGCATCGAGGTCAGGCGCGGCAAGGTGCGCCTCGTGCCCGCCAAGGTGGGCGTGGAGTTCGACGCCCAGGAGATCGAGGACAAGTTCGCCCAGGTCGCTGTACTCAAGGGAGCGGAGCGGCGGCTCGCCGTCGAGGGCAAGGCCACCCAGCCCGACTTCACCACTGCTGACGCAAAGGCGCTCGGGGTGACCGAGCGGGTGAGCACCGCCACCACCAACTTCCCCTACGCCGAGTACCGCAACGTCAACCTGCCGAGGGCTGCCGAGCTGATCGACGGCACCCTGCTGAAGCCGGGGGAGACGTTCAGCCTCAACGGCATCGTCGGCGAGCGCACCAAGGCCAACGGCTTCACCGAGGGGTATGTCGTCTCCGACGGAATCTTCAAGAAGGACCTCGGTGGCGGTGTCTCACAGATCGCGACCACTACCTTCAACGCGATGTACTTCGCGGGTCTCGAGGACGTCGAGCACAAGCCCCACTCGGTCTACATCGACCGCTATCCCGAGGGTCGCGAGGCGACCGTGGCGTGGCCCTCACTCGACCTGAAGTTCACCAACACCACGCCGTACGCCGTGCTCGTCAAGGCACGCGTGCGCAAGTCCACTCCCAGCACGGAGGGGGCGGCGACGGTCTCGATGTACTCCACGAAGACGTGGAAGATCACCAGCCGCAACGGGCCGCGCACCAACTTCAGGTCACCCGGGGTGCGTTACTCGCAGGCGGCCGACTGCGAGGAGTTCAGCGGGACCACGGGCTTCAGCGTGGATGTCTTCCGCTACTTCCGGGACCTGAACTCTGGCAAGGTGCTGCGCAAGGAGAAGTTCCACACCGACTACATCGCTGGTGACACCGTGCGCTGCGGACCACCACCGAAGCCGAAAAAGGGGAACTGACTCACGGCACTCAGACCGGAGATCAGCATGGGCACTCGGGCCATCAGCAGAATCGTCGCGGCAGTCCTCCTGGGAGCGGGTGCGCTCGCCGCCGCTCCGGCACAGGCGGCCCCGCCCGCCCTCCCTGCGGCAGGCGCCAACGACTGGTCGTGCAAGCCGACGAGCGCCCACCCCTCGCCAGTGGTGATCGTGCACGGCACCTTCGGCGACAGCAAGAGCCTGCTCGACCGGCTCTCCTGGCGGATGCACACCGCCGGCTACTGCGTCTTCGCGCTCGACTACGGCAACCGGGCGACAGGTCCCATCGAGGGCTCGGCGGCCCAGCTCAAGGACTTCGTGACACGGGTGCTCACCGCCACCGGCGCCGCGAAGGTGTCGATGGTCGGGCACTCCCAGGGCGGGATGATGCCGCGCTACTACATCAAGTTCCTCGGCGGGGCGAGCAAGGTCGACGACCTGATCGGGCTGGCGCCGTCCAACCACGGCACGTCCAACCCGCTGCTGCTGACCCCGGGCCTGGGTTACCTGTGCCCCTCCTGCCTGCAGCAGAAGACTGGGTCGGCCTTCCTGCGGCAGCTGAACGCCGGGGACGAGACTCCCGGTGCGGTGAGCTACACCAACATCGTCACACGGTACGACGAGGTGGTGCTGCCCTACACGTCCGGCAACCTGGCCGGCGCCACCAACATCACGCTGCAGGCCAAGTGCCCGTTCGCCCTGTCCGGCCACGTGCTGATCCCGATGGACGGTCCGGCCATCCGGCTGGTGCTGAACGCTCTCGGACGACCCGGACCGGCGAGCCCGTCGTACCAGCCCTCCTGCCTGCCCTGACCGGAAATCACCGGCGTTTCGGGGGGCGTGGCTGTCCACGGTCTCGTATTCTGGACGCGACCGAAGGAGCGCCATGCACACACTCTCCCAACGACTCGCTGCCGAGGCCTTCGGCACCTTCTGGCTCGTCTTCGGTGGCTGTGGTGCGGCGATCTTCGCCGGCAACGCCATCGGCTTCGAGGGCGTCGCACTGGCCTTCGGACTGACAGTCCTGACGATGGCCTACGCGGTCGGGCACGTCTCGGGCGGGCACTTCAACCCGGCGGTGACGGTCGGCCTCGCCGCGGCGAAGCGCTTCGCGTGGAAGGACGTCCCGGCCTACGCGGCCACGCAGGTCGTGGCCGCGATCCTCGCCGCCCTGGCGCTCTGGGTGATCGCCCACGGCGCCGCCGGTTTCGACTCGACGGAGACCGGTTTCGCGTCCAACGGCTACGGCGACCGCTCGCCCGGCGGCTACGACTGGTGGGCCGTGCTGCTCGCCGAGCTGCTGCTCACGGCGTTCTTCCTCTACATCATCCTCGGGGTCACCGACACCCGTGCACCGAAGGGCTTCGCCCCGCTGGGGATCGGGCTCGGTCTCACGCTGATCCACCTGATCAGCATCCCGATCAGCAACACCAGCGTGAACCCGGCGCGGTCGATCGGGCCGGCCCTGTTCGCTGGCGGTGACGCCATCCTCCAGCTGTGGCTGTTCATCCTCGTCCCACTGGCAGGTGCCCTCGCCGCCGGCGCGACCTACGGCGCCCTCTTCGGCACCGGCGGTGTGGTTCCGCTCGAGGAGACGACTCAGGCCTGAGGGCTCACGTAGTAGTCGTAGCGGTGGTGCACCTCGTAGCCACGCGCCTCGTAGGTCGCGCGCGCGGCCTCGTTGGACTCCACCACCTGGAGGTACGTCGTCGTCGCGCCCTGCTCGGCGCCCCACGACAGGAGTGACCGCAGCACGGCGGAGCCGAGACCGGTCCCGCGCAGGTCCGGGCGGGTCCACAGCGATGAGACACCGACCCAGTCGCCGTGGAACGCCCCGCGGCCACGCGCGGTCACCTCGCCGCGCTCATCCCTGACGGTGGCGAAGGTGACCGTGCCGCCCTGGAGCACCGCCAGGGCGTGATCGCCGTGGCGCAGCGCCCGCTCGTCACTGGCCAGCCAGGCATCGTCGACCGCCGAGTCGTGCCGTGCTGGCTGCCGCCTGCCCAGGCGTCGCTGCACGCGTGCCACCGACGCCAGCATCAGCAAGGTCGGTTCGTAGACCGACCAGCCGGCCTCCTCGAACGCCGACGCGGCTGGTGTCCCGGGGTGGACGTGTGCCCGCGGCGGCAGCGACCGGGCGTCGTACCACTGCGCGACGTGGTGCACCGCCTCGGCCAGGGAGAGCCCGGGGTCGCCGAGGGCGAGCACTGAGTTGCCTCGCGAGGAGAAGCCACCGGAGGCGCGCAGCAGCCACTCGCCGAGGCGCTCGCTCTCCTCCGGCTGCCACCCGGGCAGGGCGAGCAGGTCGGTCTCGACGGAGCCCAGCCGGCGGTGCACCGTCGGCCGCGGAGGGACCGGCTTGCCGGAGACGATGTCGGCGGTGGCGATCTCCACGACGCTGCCGTCCTCGCGGCGAACCGTGGCGACGCCGTCCGCCCACGACTCGCAGACGCCCAGCACGTCGGTCATCGCGGGTCCGCCGGTCGGCCCCTGCTCGCCGCGCAGCACCCGTCGTACGACGATCCTCGAGCCCACGACGTGGGGGCCGAGCACGCCTACGGCACGGGGGATTCCCTCTCGATCCTCGGGCATCTCATCTGCGGGCACGGTGGGATACTAGGCTGGGACTCGTCCGCCCCCGGACCGAACCTCAGGAGGATCCAGGTGACCTACGTCATCGCCCAGCCTTGTGTCGACCTGAAGGACCGCGCCTGTGTCGACGAGTGTCCTGTCGACTGCATCTACGAGGGCAAGCGGATGCTGTACATCCACCCGGACGAATGCGTCGACTGCGGCGCCTGCGAACCGGTGTGCCCGGTGGAGGCCATCTACTACGAGGACGACACCCCCGAGGAGTGGAAGGAGTACTACGACGCCAACGTCCACTTCTTCGACGACCTCGGCTCTCCCGGCGGTGCCGCCAAGATGGGCGAGATCGACAAGGACCACCCGCTCGTCGCGGCCCTTCCTCCCCAGCCCCAGGCGGAGTGACGGCGTCCATCACCAGAGCCACCGTCTCGGCACGGCTCCCTGACTTTCCCTGGGACCAGCTCACGTCGTACGCCGAGAAGGCGCGCGCGCATCCCGACGGGATCGTGGACCTCTCGATCGGCACCCCGGTCGACCCCACCCCTGACGTCGTACAACAGGCGCTGCGGCACGCCACCGACTCCCCGGGCTACCCGGTCACCATCGGCCTGCCCGAGACCCGGCAGGCGTGCATCGACTGGCTCTCGCGCCGGTTCGGCGTCACCGGGCTGGGCCTCGACGGGGTGCTGCCCTCGATCGGCTCCAAGGAGCTGATCGCGGGCCTGCCCACTCACCTGGGGGTGGGTCCCGGTGACCTGGTGGTGTACCCGAAGCTCGCCTACCCGACCTATGAGGTGGGCGCTGCCCTCGCGGGCGCCGAGTCCATCGCCACCGACTCGCTGACCGCCGTCGGTCCGCGGACGCCGGCCCTGGTCTGGGTGAACTCACCGTCGAACCCCACCGGCCGGGTGCTGCCCGTCGACCACCTGCGCAAGGTCGTCGACTGGTGCCGCGAGCGCGGCGTGCTGCTGGTCTCCGACGAGTGCTACCTGGAATGTGCCTGGGACACCGAGCCGGTCTCGGTGCTGCACCCGGACGTCAACGGGGGCTCCCTCGACGGGATCCTGACGGTGCACTCGCTGTCCAAGCGATCCAACCTGGCCGGCTATAGGTGTGCGTTCGTCGCCGGTGACCCCTCCGTGGTGCGAGAGCTCCTGGCAGTGCGCAAGAACCTCGGGCTGATGATGCCCGGCCCCCAGCAGCGCGCGATGATCGCGGCCCTGGACGACGACGAGCACGTCGAGGAGCAGCACGCGCGCTATGCAGCCCGGCGGGCGTCCCTGCGGTCCGCGCTCGAGAAGGCCGGGTTCCGGATCGACCACTCCGAGGCATCGCTCTACCTGTGGGCCACCCGCGACGAGCCGTGCTGGGACACGGTCGCCTGGCTGGCCGAGCGTGGCGTGCTGGCGGCACCGGGCTCGTTCTACGGCCAGGCCGGGGCGCAGCACGTGCGGGTGGCTTTCACGGCCACCGACGAGCGGGTCGCGGCCGGGGTCCAGAGGCTGAGCTAGCCCATCGAGATCTGCACGGTGATGGCGTCGGCTTCGCCGCCGGCCTGCCAGCCGTCCTCGGAGGGGCGGCCGGTCCGCCAGTGCTTGCCGGCGTGGGCGACTGCCTCGGGCCGCCACGCGATCCCGCGCGCGACCGCGAACTGCGCGACCGACCAGCCGAGGCGAGCACCGGCCTCACCTCCGGCGACCGTGACCGCGACGTCCTGGCGCGAGCCGGTGCGGGCGACGTCGAGCTCTCCGTAGGCACGCTCGAGCTGGCGGATCACCCTGGCCGCGCTGCCGCGCTCCTCCGCCTTGTGCACGACGCAGCTGAACAACCCGCCCGGGCTGTAGCCGGTGAGGATCGACGCGAGCGTGCGGGCGTCGGCGGCGTGATCCTCGTAGGCCTCGGGGAAGCCCGACCGCTGCACCTGTTGGGCCGCCTCGGTGATGCGCAGCGTCTTGTAGTCGGGCAGCTTGACCAGCGCGTCGTAGAACGCGTTGGTCGCGTAGTAGGGGTCCTGCACCTGCTTCTCCGTGCCCCACCCCTGCGAGGGCCGCTGCTGGAACAGCCCCAGCGAGTCACGGTCGCCGTAGTCGATGTTCTGGATCTTGCTCTCCTGGTACGCCGTGGCGAGGGCGATCGACACCGCCCGCGCCGGCAGGTCGCGGCTCACCCCGATCGCCGCGATCAGGGTCGCGTTCTCGGCCTGCTCGGTCGACAGGTTCACCTGCCGTCCGGCGAGCTCGGCCGAGCATCCCTCCGGGTCCGGCAGCGGTCCCGACCCGCGCCACATGGCGACGCCGACGCCCACCACGACGGCGAGGACCAGCAGGAGTGCGAGGAGGCGAAATCTCATCCGGGACTACGGGATCAGTTGGAGTGCAGGTCGGCGTTCAGGACGATGCCGTCGCCGGACCATGGCCGCGCCTCGACGGCTCCGGAGACCGAGTTGCGCCGGAACAGCACGTTGCTAGCCCCCGAGAGGTCGGCGGCCTTGATCACCTTGGGCTTGGAGTCCATGTCCTTGATGGTCACCTTGGTGCCGGCCGTCACGTAGCAGCCGGCCTCGACGACGCAGTCGTCACCCAGCGAGATGCCGATGCCGGCGTTGGCACCGAGCAGGCAGCGCTCGCCGATGGAGATCACGGTCTTGCCGCCTCCGGACAGGGTGCCCATGATCGAGGCACCGCCACCGATGTCCGAGCCGTCGCCCACCACCACTCCCGCGCTGATCCGGCCTTCGACCATCGAGGCGCCGAGCGTGCCGGCGTTGTAGTTCACGAAGCCCTCGTGCATCACCGTGGTGCCCTCGGCGAGGTGGGCTCCGAGGCGCACGCGGTCGGCATCGGCGATGCGCACGCCGGTCGGCACCACGTAGTCGGTCATCCGGGGAAACTTGTCCACGCCGAACACCTGCACCGGCCCCTGCGACCGCAGCCTGAGCCGGACCTCCTCGAAGTCGGTCACCGCACACGGTCCGACGCTGGTCCACACGACGTTGGCCAGCTTGCCGAAGATGCCGTCGACGTTGAGCCCGTGCGGCCGGACGAGACGGTGGCTGAGCAGGTGCAGCCGCAGGTAGGCGTCACTGGCGTCCTTGGGGGCCTCGGCCAGGTCGATCTCGACGGTCACCAGGTCGGTGTGCACCCGGCGTTCGGGGTGGGTGCCGCCGAGCGCCTTCAGGGCGTCCGGTGCGGCGCCCCCCGGCGCCTCTCCGAGCTCGGGAGCCGGGAACCAGGTGTCGAGCACGGTGCCGTCGTCGGCCACCGTGGCCAGTCCATAGCCCCAGGCGTGCTGGTTTTCGGGCAGGCTGGAATCTGTTGGCTGCGGGGACATGGCCAAGAGGCTACCCGTGCGGGACACACGCACACACGAGGAGGCAAGCAGCGTGACGAGGTTCAAGGAGCTGTGCATGGACACGGCGGGATCCGGGCGCGAGCTCGGCCGGTTCTGGGCGGCCGTGACCGGTTGCTCGTACGCCGAGCCGACCTCGCCGGACGACCCCGGCGACGTCGTCGGCGAGGTCGAGGGCATGGGCATCGCCATCTGCCCCGTTCCCGAGAAGAAGACCGTCAAGCACCGGGTCCACCTCGACGTGCACACCGACACTGTGGACACATTGCTCGCTCTCGGCGCCCGGCCCGCTCCCGGCTACGGGGGAGACCCGTGGACCGTCCTGCTGGACCCGGAAGGAGGCGAGTTCTGCGCATTTGTGCGCGACCAGCCACCGTCGTACCGGATGCACGAGCTGGTCGTCGACGCTGTCGATGCCGTCTCGAGCGCGCGCTGGTGGGGCGAGGTCTTCGGGGTTCCGGTCCGCAACGACGGCGAGCCCTGGTCGTGGCTCGAGGGGGTGCCGGGGATGCCGTTCGAGTCGATGGTCTTCGACCCGGTCCCGGAGCCCAAGACGGTCAAGAACCGCATCCACTGGGACGTCTACGGCGACGTGGACGCCCTGACCGCGGCCGGCGCGACGGTGCTGGCCGAGCTGCCCCGCTGGACGGTGATGGCCGACCCCGAGGGCAACGAGTTCTGCGTCTTCTCCTAGCCAACCTTCAGCCAACCGCTGCCCCCTAGCGTGAGCGGCATCACACTCACCTGACCTCCAAGGAGTGCGCGCATGGCAAGGATCGAACTGACGGTCGACGGGGACAAGGTCTCCGACGACGTGGAACCGCGGATGCTGCTGGTGCAGTACCTCCGCGAGAAGCTCGGCAAGACCGGCACGGTGATCGGGTGCGACACCAGCAACTGCGGCGCCTGCACCGTCCACCTCGACGGCAAGAGCGTGAAGTCGTGCAACGTGCTCGCGGTCCAGGCCAACGGCCACGAGGTGACCACGATCGAGGGCCTCGCCCAGGACGGCGAGCTGCACAAGGTCCAGGCGGCCTTCCACGAGTGCCACGCCCTCCAGTGCGGCTTCTGCACGCCGGGGATGATCATGCAGTCCGATCGACCTGCTCAACGACAACCCGAACCCGAGCGAGGAAGAGATCCGCGTCGGGCTCGAGGGCAACCTGTGCCGGTGCACCGGCTACCACAACATCGTCAAGGCCGTTCAGCAGGCCGCGGGGGGTGCCCGATGAGCACCGAGACCGCGGCCGCTCCGGAGACTCGAGGTCGGCCGCGCCCGGTTGCGCAAGGAGGACGAGCGGCTGATCACTGGTCGTACGAGGTGGACCGACAACATCTCGCTGACCGGCATGCTGCACATGGCGATGGTTCGCAGCCCGTTCGCGCACGCCAGGATCACCAACATCGACACCGCGGCAGCGAAGGCCGCCCCCAACGTGGTGACCGTGCTGACCGGCGCCGACCTGGCCGACGAGCAGGGCGCGCTACCGACCGCCTGGAACATCACCACCGACCAGGTCGCCGCGCCACACCTGCCCGTGGCTGTCGACCGGGTGGCCTTCGCGGGCGAGATCGTCGCGGTCGTGGTGGCCAGGTCGGCCGCCGAGGCTCGCGACGCGGCCGAGCTGGTCGACGTCGACTACGACGAGCTGCCTGCAGTGCTGGACCTCAGGAAGGCCGCCACCGACGAGGTGCTCACCCACCCGGACCTCGGGACCAACAGGTCGGCGTTCTGGCAGTTCGACTCGGCCGGCGCCGGGACGGGTGGCAACGTCGAGGAGGCGATCACCGAGGCCCGGGCCAACGGCATCGTGATCGAGCGCGAGTACCGCCAGCAGCGGCTGATCCCGGCGTTCATGGAGCCGCGCTCGTTCGTCTGCGACCCGACCGGCGAGCAGCTGACGCTGTGGTCCTCGACCCAGATCCCCCACGTCACGCGGTTCTTCCTCGCGGTCGTGCTGGGCATCTCCGAGAGCAAGATCCGCGTCATCGCGCCCGACGTCGGTGGTGGTTTCGGCGGCAAGCTCCAGTTCGTCGCCGAGGAGATCATCACCGTGCTCGCGGCTCGGCGCACGGGCAAGCCGTGCAAGTTCACAGAGACGCGCTCGGAGTCCCTCATGTCTGCCCACCACGGGCGTGACCAGTGGCAGACCCTGACCCTCGCCGCCACCGCGGACGGCACCGTCACCGGCCTCAAGGTCGACCTTCTGTGCGACCTCGGGGCCTACGCCGGCACGGTCGGCGGCGGCGTGCCGATCCTCGGGGCGTTCATGTTCAACGCGATCTACAAGTTCCCTGCCTACCAGTTCAACTGCACCAACCTCTACACGAACAAGACACTCACCGACGCCTATCGCGGCGCAGGCCGACCGGAGGCGACCTATGCCATCGAGCGGCTGATGGATGAGCTCGCCGTCGAGCTCGGCATCGACCCGCTCGAGATCCGCGAGAAGAACTGGATCAAGCACGAGGAGTTCCCGTTCACGAGCGTGTGCGGGCTGGAGTACGACTCGGGCAACTACGAGGCGGCCACGGAGAAGGCCACGCAGATGTTCGAGTACGCCGACCTCAGGGCCGAGCAGCAGCGTCGCCGGGACAGCAACGACCGGGTGCAGCTCGGGATCGGGGTCTCCACCTTCACCGAGATGTGCGGTCTGGCCCCCTCCAGGGTGCTGGGCTCGCTCAACTACGGCGCGGGCGGCTGGGAGCACGCCTCGATCCGGATGCTGCCGACCGGCAAGGTCGAGGTGGTCACCGGAGTCTCACCGCACGGCCAGGGACACGAGACCGCGTGGTCGCAGATCGTCGCGGACCGTCTCGGCGTCGCGTTCGACGACGTGGAGGTGCTGCACGGGGACACCCAGATCTCGCACAAGGGTATGGACACGTACGGGTCCCGGTCCCTCGTGGTCGGTGGCGAGGCCGTTGTGCGGGCTGCCGACAAGGTCATCGAGCGCGCCAAGCCCATCGCCGCGCACATGCTCGAGGCCAACGTCGAGGACATCGAGTTCAAGGCCGGTCGGCTCGGCGTTCGGGGCACCGACCAGAGCGTCGGCATCGGCGAGGTCGCGATGGCATCTTTCGCTGCGCACGACCTTCCCGACGGGGTCGAGCCGGGGCTTGACTCCGAAGCGACCTTCGACCCGGTGTCCTTCTCCTTCCCGCACGGCACGCACCTGTGCGCAGTCGAGGTGGACACCGAGACCGGTCAGGTGAAGATGCGCAAGTACGTCAGCGTCGACGACATCGGCAACATCGTGAACCCGCTGATCGTGGAGGGGCAGGTGCACGGCGGCGTCGTCCAGGGCATCGCCCAGGCGCTGTGGGAGGAGGCGGTGCACGACGACGCGGGCACCCTCGTCTCGGCTTCCTTCGTCGACTACCTGGTGCCGACCGCCGCCGACACGATCAGCTTCGACACCGCGCACACCACCTCCCCGGCCACGAGCAACAGCCTGGGCACCAAGGGCGTGGGGGAGGCGGGATGCATCGCCTCGACACCTGCGGTGGTGAACGCGGTCGTCGACGCCGTGCGGTCGTTCGGGGTCAGCGACATCCAGATGCCGTGCACCCCGGAACGAGTCTGGAGAGCGATCCATGCCGGCGATGCCGGTGGCGCCGACCCGACCACCGGAGGTGCGGCACCGCACTTCGACGAGTCCACGGGCCACGAGGGCCAGACCGACCGCACGGATGGAGCAGGCCAGTGATTCCCGCGAAGTTCGACTACCTCGCACCCACCTCCGTCGAGGATGCCCTCGCGGCGCTCGCGCAGAGCGACGACGCGAAGGTGATCGCCGGTGGCCAGTCGCTGCTCCCGGTGCTCCGGATGCGACTCAACGCCCCCGACCTGATCGTCGACATCGGAGGCATCGACACCCTGACGCACATCGTCGACGAGGGCGACAGCGTGCTGATCGGCGCGATGGTGCCCTACCACCAGATCCTCGCCGACCCGTCGGTGCAGACCGGGCTCGGCTTGCTGCACAAGGCCATCACCGAGGTCGCCGATCCGCAGATCCGGCACCGCGGCACGCTGGGCGGAGCGCTCGTGCACGCCGACCCGGCGGGTGACTGCGGAGCGCCGATCCTGGCGCTCGACGCCGAGCTGGTGATCGCCGGGCAGGGCGGGGAGCGGACCGTGGCCGCGGCCGACTTCTTCGAGGACCTGTTCGAGACAGCGGTGGGCGAGGACGAGCTCCTCACCCACATTCGGGTGCCGAAGCTCGACGGGTGGGGGTCGCACTACGAGAAGTTCGTCCGGGTCGCGCACCAGTGGCCGATCGTGGCCGTGGCGGCCGCGGTGAAGGCCGAGGGCGGCACGATCAGCGAGGCCCGGATCGGGCTGGTCAACATGGGCTCCACGGCCCTGCGGGCCAGTGCCACGGAGCAGGCTCTCGCGGGCCAGCCGGCCACCGAGGACGGCGTACGCGAGGCGTGCGACCTGGTCGCCGAGGGCACCAACCCACCCTCGGACCTCAACGGGGACGCTGACTACCGCAGGCACCTCGCCACGGTGCTGACCCGACGCGCGGTCCTCGCCGCTGCGGGGGGCTGAGTATGGGGATGGAGCTCCGGCACGAGTTCACCGTGCCGGCGACCCTTCAGGAGACCTGGGACGCCTTCAACGACATCGAGTCGGTGGCCGAGTGCTTCCCCGGGGCGGTGGTCGCCTCGGTGGAAGGTGACACGTTCACGGGGAGCTGCAAGGTCAAGCTGGGTCCGATCGCCCTGGTCTACAACGGCACCGGCACGTTCGTGGAGAAGGACGAGTCGGCCCACCGCATGGTGATCGACGCCAAGGGCAAGGACAAGCGAGGCAACGGCACCGCAGGCGCCCACGTGGTGGCCACGATGACCGACGAGGGTGGGGCGACCAGGGTCGAGGTGCTCACCGACCTGAACATCACCGGCAAGCCGGCTCAGTTCGGGCGGGGTGTGATGCAGGACGTCAGCGACAAGCTGCTCGGGCAGTTCACGGCGTGCCTCGAGCAGAAGGTGGGCGACTCGAGCGCGACCATGGCGGCCGCCGCGGCAGCCGACAGTGAGCCCCAGACCGAACCGGAGTCGTCGGGCCCCGAGGAGCGGATGAACAACATGCGCGACCTCAGCGAGCCGAGATCGGTGAACAAGCCTGGCAACGACGAGGCGCTCGACCTGGGGGCGACGGTGCTCCCGGTCCTGGCGAAGGCCTACTGGAAGCAGGCACTGGGCGTCCTCCTGGCGCTGATCGTGCTCCGGCGCCTGCTGAGGCGCGGCTGATCCCTGGAACTCCCGGTCCGTCTCGGCGAGAGCCCCGAGACGGACCGGGGATCAACCCTGATGCGCGATGACCAGCTTGCTGGAAGGCTTGGGGCATGACGACGGTGGAGAACGTGCCGGCACCTGCTCCTGAGGCGCCCGGTGTAGCGGCTCGCGTGATCGACCTGACCAAGGTCTACGGCTCCGGCGACGCGCAGGTGCGCGCCCTCGACGGGGTGAGCCTGGACATCGCGGCGGGGGAGTTCACAGCGGTGATGGGCCCCTCGGGATCGGGCAAGTCGACGCTGATGCACTGCTGTGCCGCTCTCGACACGCCCACCAGCGGCCAGGTCCTGCTCGGGGACACCGAGATCGGCGGCCTCGACGACAAGCGACTCACCCGGCTGCGGCGCGAGCGGATCGGGTTCGTGTTCCAGTCCTTCAACCTCGTTCCCACCCTCACCGCGGGCGAGAACATCCTGCTGCCGCTGTCGATCGCCGGCCGCAAGCCCGACCCCGAGTGGTACGACACCGTGATCGACACAGTCAAGCTGCGGGACCGCCTGACCCACCGGCCCAACCAGCTCTCGGGTGGCCAGCAGCAGCGGGTTGCCGTGGCCCGGGCGCTCGTCAGCCGTCCCACGATCGTGTTCGCCGACGAGCCGACCGGCAACCTGGACTCCAGGTCAGGGGCTGAGGTGCTGACCTTGCTGCGGTCGAGTGTCGACGACCACGGCCAGACCACCGTGATGGTCACTCACGACCCGGTCGCGGCGGCGTACACCGACCGGGTGGTCTTCCTCGCGGACGGACGGATCGTCGACGAGCTGCGCCGACCCGACCGCGAGCAGGTACTGAACAAGATGCAGCAGCTCGCGGCCCAAGAGCCCCCGCCGCCGGGTGAGGACAGCTGACGTGTGGCTCGTGACCTGGCGCAACCTCGTCGCCCGCAAGCTGCGCCTGCTGCTCTCCGCGTTCGCGATTGTTCTCGGGGTCGCGTTCGTGGCCGGGACCATGATCTTCACCAGCGCGATGGGCGGCGCCTTCGACGACATCATCGAGGGCAGCACCGCCGACGTCGAGGTGGCGTTCAAGGGCGCCAACGACTTCGACTCCGGCCAGGACAACCGCACCTTCCCGGCCAGCGTCGTCTCGAAGCTCGCGGCACTGCCTGAGGTCAGGTCCGCCAACGCGCAGAACACGCTGCAGACCGTGTTCGTGATCGGCAAGGACGGCAAGGTGATCGGCGGCAACGGTCCGCCCGGCCTGGCGATCAACCCCACCGACGCCGATTCGCTCACCGGCAAGCCGGTCCTCAGCCTGGTCCGCGGGGACTACCCGAGCGGGCCGAACCAGATCGCCCTCGACGTGGACGCGGCCGAGAAGGGCGACTTCGAGATCGGTGACAAGGTCGAGCTGGCGACTCCGGGCCAGCCACCGGTCATGGAGGTCGAGCTCACCGGGCTGGTCGAGTTCGGGTCGGGCGGCCTGAACGGCGCCACCCTGACCATCTTCGACACCCAGTTCATGCAGGAGCGGTTCTACGGCGGCCGCGACGTGTTCAGCACCGTCTCCCTCAACGCAGCCGAGGGCGTCTCCCAGGACGAGCTGGCGAAGGCTGCGAAGAAGGTGCTGCCGGACGGCGTGGTCGCGCGTACGGGTGACGCCTACGTCGAGGCGAACAAGGAGAGCCTCGATGAGGTCCTCGGCTTCCTGCAGACCTTTCTGCTGGTCTTCGCCCTCGTCTCCCTCGTCGTTGGGATCTTCATCATCCTCAACACCTTCTCGATCCTGGTCGCCCAGCGCAGTCGGGAACTGGCCCTGCTGCGGGCTATGGGCGCCTCGCGCAGGCAGGTCAACCGGACCGTGCTCCTCGAGGCCGTTGCTGTCGGCCTGGTGGGGTCGACGGTCGGCCTGGGCGTCGGCTACCTGCTCGCACTCGGACTGCGGTGGCTCTTCGGCGTCTTCGGGCTGGACCTGAGCCGGGCCGACTTCCCGCTGACCTGGGCGGCCGTGTTCTGGTCGTACGTCGTCGGCGTCGGCGTCACGGCCGTGGCCGCACTGTTGCCCGCCCGCCGCGCCGCGCGCATCGCTCCGATGGCGGCTCTGCGCGACGACGTGGCAATGCCGGAGTCGAGCCTTCGACGTCGCGTCCTGATCGGCGCGGTGCTGGTGCTGGCAGGCGCGGGGGGCATGGCGGCCGGGCTCGCCGGTGAGGGGAGGTGGGCACTGATCGGGATCGGCGTCGGAATCCTGCTCGTCCTCGTCGGCGTGTTCTTGATGAGCGCCTTCCTGGGACAGCCCGTGCTGCACCTGTTCGGCGCGGTCTATCGCCGCGTGTTCGGGATGGTCGGTCAGTTGGCCGCCCAGAACGCGCTCCGTAATCCGCGCCGGACCGGCGCGACGGCCAGCGCGTTGATGATCGGGCTTTCCTTGATGGCGATGTTCTCGACATTCGGGGCTTCGGCGTCCGCAAGTACCGACGCCGCCATCGGCAAGACTTTGACCTCGCAGTTCATCGTGTCCAACGTCGTGGGTCAGCCGTTCTCGACCGATGTGGCCGAGCAGATTCGTGACCTCGACGGCGTCTCCGGCGTGACCCAGCTGCGGAGCGCCTTCCCAGAGCTCAAGGGAGGCGGTTCTGCCTGGACGGTGGGCGTCGACCCGAAGGCGTTCGGGCTCGCGTTCGCCGTCCCCACGGTCGCGGGTTCCCTTGCCGACCTTGGTCCGGGGACGGTGGCGATCTCAGAGGCTCAGGCCAAGAACAGGGACTTCGAGGTGGGCGACAGCGTCACGATGAAGTTCCAGGCGAAAGACATCAAGCTCCGGGTGGTCGCGCTGTTCCCGAGCAACCCGGCGCTGCCAGGGGACTACGTGGTCACGCCCGACACCCTGGAGAAGGGTGGCTTGGCCCCGCTGGACGCGATGGTCATGGTGACCAAGGAGCCGGGGGCGAGCACGGACGCTGTCCGCGCCGAGATCGAGGGTGTCGTCAAAGACCTGCCCACCGTGACGGTGAAGGATCCCGAGGGCTTCGCGGCGGAGCAGAAGGAGCAGGTCGAGCAGTTCCTCTACCTGATCTACGGCTTGACAGGACTCGCGGTGATCATCGCGATCCTGGGCGTGATCAACACGCTGAGTCTTTCCGTGATCGAGCGGACCCGGGAAATCGGGCTGCTCCGCGCCGTAGGGGTCACCCGTCGGCAGGTGCGCACGATGATCCGGCTCGAGTCGGTGGTCGTTGCCGTCCTCGGTGCCGTGCTCGGTGCATTGGTCGGGGTGTTGTTCGGCGCCACCATGGTGACCGCGCTCGAAGAGGACGGCCTGACTGAGCTGGCCATTCCCTGGCCCTTGCTCGGCGGGTTCCTGCTGCTCGCGGCCGTCGCAGGCGTGTTCGCCGCCGTGCTTCCGGCGCGACGCGCAGCCCGTCAGGACGTGCTCAAGGCCATCGGAACCGAGTGAACCGATGCCGTTCTCGCGCTCGGACGCCTTGGAAAGCATGAAATCTTGCGCACTTCGGGTCCACATCAGCCCCATGTGCCGCTAGGTTTCTCGTCAGTACCTAAGAAGGAGCTCACACGGGTGGACGAGCACTCGCCGAGAGGCGGAGGTCGGCGCGGGCGCAAGCACGTGCTGGTTCGTGAGTACGTCCGCTCGGTCATCGTCAGCGCCGAGCCCGGCACCCCGGCACCTTCCGAGCGCGATCTGGCCGAGCAGTTCGGCGTCGCCCGGATGACCGTGCGCCACGCCATCGACGCCCTCGTGGCCCAGGGACTGCTCGAGCGGGTCGCCGGTCGCGGCACCTTCGTCACCAAGCCGCTCATCGACATGCAGATGCGGCTCTCGGCGTACACCGAGGAGATGGAGCGGCGCGGCAAGAAGCCCGAGTCCAAGACCCTCCTGGCCCGACGTGAGAGCGCCGGCCCCGGCGTCGCCCGCGCACTCGAGGTCGAGGAAGGCACCGCGATCGCGCACTGGCAGCGGCTACGCCTCGCCGACGGCGTACCGATGGCGATCCAGCACGTCTACCTGTCCCTCGACCTCTTCCCGAACTTCCTCGACGAGGCACTGCCCGCGAGCCTCTACTTCTGGTTCGCCATGCGCGACCTGATGCCGACCTGGGGCGAGGACTCGGTGCTCGCCGGCATCGCCACCGAGGAAGAGGCCGAGCTGCTCGAGCTCGAGCCGGGATCACCGGTCCTGCACATCTCGCGCCGTGCGTTCTGCCGGGAGAACGTCGTCGAGGTCACCCGCAGCGTCTACCGCGCCGACCGCTACACCCTCTGGGTGCCGGTGCTCCGGCCCGAGCACCTGAGATAGCTCTCACAGCTCCCCGATGGGAGCTACGTGGATGCCGGCCTGCTCGCACACCCACGTCGGGTCCGGACCGCCGAGGTCGGGGTGGACGTAGAGCGCGTGCGGCTCCAGGAGGTCGCAGGCGCGGCACAGCGGCCAGCGACCGTTGGTCTGCAGCAGGGCGTCCTGCACGTCCTGGGCCACGAGTCCGACCACGAAGTCACGGCCCTCCGCCCACTGCTCGAGCCACCAGCCCCGGTCGGCGAGTGCTGACTCCAGGGCCGAGACGGTTGCCGGGTCGGCGCATCCGGTGGTCTCGAGGTCGTGCAACACAAGGGCGCGTGCCCTCATCACGACCTCGTGGGATGTCACGATGACCATTGTGACCCCCGAGCAAGTGGACGGCCCCCGCGAGAGCGCAGAGCTCGACGTCGTCGTACTCCATGCGCGGGACGCGGACGCCGCCGCGAAGGGCGGCGCCGACCGCCTGCTGCTGAGCACCGATCCCGAGGAGGGGCACTACTCGCCCGAGCCCTCGCTGGTCTCCGCTGTGGTCAAGGAGACCGACCTTCCCGTCTGGGTGGTGTTGCGCACGCGTGACGAGAACTTCAGCAGGATGGCGTCGCTGGGTGAGACCTTCATCGAGCTCGGCGCTCGCGGGGTCGCCTACGGGTTCCTCGACCGCGACCTGGAGATCGACCGCGAGAGCTGCGCCGAGATGTGTGCCGAGCTGGGTGGTGTCCCGTGGCTCTTCCACGGGTTCGACGCGGCGCTGGACGCCGACCACGCCTGGCGTGACGTGATCGGGCTGCCCGGGCTGGCGTCGGTGATCTCCGCGGGCTCCACGCGCGGCCTGGCCCACGGCGCCGACGAGCTCATCGCCAGGGCCAGGCGCAACCCGCGCGTGGCGGAGATGGTGACGGCCGGCGGTGGCCTCACCCCCGACCAGGTCCCGTGGCTGGTGCGCGCGGGCGTACGCCGCTTCGCGATCGGGTCCTCGGCCCGGGCAGGGAGCTCGTGGACCCGCGGCTCGGTGGACACCGACCACGTGCGATCCTGGCGGATGCTGGTGGACGACGCACTGGCCAGGGCACTGGGGATTCCGGCCGACGACTGACCCCGGCAGCACCCCGTGAGATGCTGCTGTGGCGCTGGTGGAGTTGCCCCGCGCGATCCGCGAAGGGAACCACCTTGCTCCGATTCCGATCGACTGGGATCGCCACTGCCTTGCTGCTGGCCTTCGGCCTGCTCTCAGTGCCGGCCGCCGATGCCGGGACCCCGACACTCGTGCCGAGCCCGTTGGTCGTCTGGAAGCAGTGTTCGAATCCCGAGCTCGCCTACTACGGACTGGAGTGTGCGAGCCTCGCCGTCCCGCTCGACCACGCCAACCCGACCGGTCCCAAGATCAGGCTGGCGCTGACCCGCAAGCTGCACACCGCGGCCTTCAAGGGGGTGCTGCTCACCAACCCAGGGGGCCCCGGAGGCTCCGGGCTGACCCTGCCGGCGCTCAGCGACTACGTGCCGGGCAACGTCGGGGCGTCGTACGACTGGATCGGGTTCGACCCGCGCGGAGTCGGCGCGAGCAGCCCGTCCCTGCACTGCAGCAGGAGCTACTTCGGCTACAACCGGCCCAGCTATGTGCCGAACAAGGCGTGGATCGCCCGCCACTGGCTGCGGAAGAACAGCAGCTACGCGGCAGCGTGCGCCAACACCGCGGGCAAGCGGGCCCTGCTGAGACATGTCACCACTCTCGACACGGTCCGTGACATGGACGCCATCCGGGCGGCATTGGGCGCGGAGAAGCTCAACTACTACGGCTTCTCCTACGGCACCTACCTCGGGCAGGTCTACGCGACCCGCTACCCGACGCGGGTCGGCCGGTTCGTCCTCGACGGTGTGGTGAACCCGACTCGCGTCTGGTACGCCGCCAACATCGACCAGGACCGTGCGTTCGACGCCAACATGACGACGTACTGGCGCTACCTCGCGGCACACCCCAGCACCTTCCGCCTCGGCAAGAAGTGGCGCTCGATCAAGCGTGGCTACTACCGAACACTGCGTCGGCTGGACCGGAAGCCGGCCGCCGGTGGCCGGCTCGGCCCCGCCGAGCTCGCCGACTCGATGCTCGACGCCGGCTACTACGTCTACGACTGGGTGGGGCTGGGCCTCGACTACGCAGCCCTGGTCAAACGCAAGCGCGGCGCCGCCATCCTCGCCCGCTACCGGGACGCGCAGATGGGCGACGACAACGGGTTCGCCATGTACAACGCGGTGCAGTGCTCGGACGTCGCGTGGCCGGAATGGGCACGCACCCGCCAGGACTCGTGGGCGGTCCACCGTCGCGCGCCGTTCCTGACCTGGGGCAACACCTGGTACAACGCGCCGTGCCTGACCTGGCGGGCACCGCCCAAGCCGCGGCTTGGCGTCTCCGGCAGGGCGGTCACGGCCAAGATGCTGCTGATCAGCGAGACCCGCGACGCGGCCACGCCGTACGCCGGCGCGCTGGGTGTGCGCAACCTGTTCCCCTCCGCCTCGCTGGTCGCGGGTGTCGGGGGCACCACCCACTCGAGCTCGCTGTCCGGGGTCGCCTGCGTCGACAACTCGGTTGCGAACTACCTGCGCACCGGCATCGTCCCGACGCGGCTGTCGGGAACCCGTGCCGACCGCAGCTGCCCGCGCCTCGCCCCTCCACAACCGTGGGGTGGCGCCCGGGTGACGACGCCGCCTCTGGACGCGATGTCTCCCACCCTGCGCCAGGACCTGATCGAGGCGCAGCGCACTGGCCGGTAGGCCTCAGCTCAGTAGGTGCGCAGCCAGATCGTGTGGTCGGCCTCGCGCAGGCTGTCCAGCGGTCCTTTCGGAAGGGCCGTGGAGATGTCGGTGACGACGTAGCCCTGCTCTCCCCGCGTCGAGAGGTACTGCGCCTCCACGTTGGCCCCGTGGTCGGCGAGCAGCTGGTTCACCGACGCGAGGACGCCGGGGACGTTGTGGTGGAGCAGGGCGATCCGGGCTCCGCTCTCGAGCGGGGGAGCGGCCACCTCGGGCAGGTTGACGGAGAGCTCGGTGCTTCCGGCGTGCACGAACTTGGAGAGCTTGCCGGAGACGAAGAACCCGATCTCCTCCTGCGCCTCTTGCGTCGAGCCGCCGACGTGCGGGGTCAGGATCACGTTGGGCAGGCCGCGCAGCGCGGACTCGAACGGCTCGCCCTGGGCCTTGGGCTCGACGGGGAACACGTCCAGCGCGGCGCCGGCGATGTGGCCGGACAGGATGTGCTCGCGGAGCGCGACATCGTCGACGACCATCCCGCGCGAGGCGTTGATGAACATCGAGCGTGGCTTCATCTTCGCGAACTGGGCGGCGCCGAAGAGCCCGGCGTTGCCCGGCCGCCCGTCCACGTGCAGCGAGACGACGTCCGCCTGGGCGAGGAGCTCGTCGATGGTGCCGACCCGGCGGGCGTTGCCGTGGGCGAGGCGGTCTGCGGTGTCGAAGAAGATCACCCGGAAACCGAGCGACTCGGCAAGGTTGGAGAGCTGGGTGCCGATGTTGCCGTAGCCGACGATGCCCAGCGTGCGGCCGCGCACTTCGTGGCTGCCCTGCGCGGACTTGTCCCAGATGCCGTCGTGCATCCGCGATGTCTTCTCGGGAAGCCGTCGGGCCAGGGCGATGATCTCGCCGATGACGAGCTCCACGACGCTGCGCGTGTTGGAGTACGGCGCGTTGAACGCGGCGATGCCCCGCTGGGCCGCAGCGTCGAGGTCGATCTGGTTGGTACCGATGCAGAAGGCGCCGACGGCGAGAAGCTCGGGAGCGCCGGCCAGGACCTTCTCGGTGACCTTGGTGTTGGACCGGATGCCGACCATCGACATGCCCTGCAGCGCCTCGATCAGCTCGTCCTCGCCCAGGGAGCCCGGACGGTTGTGTACGACGAAGCCGTTGCGCTCGAAGACCTCGGTCGCCGCGGGGTGGATGTTCTCGAGGAGGAGGACTTCGGGCTTGCTCACCACCCGAGCCTACGAGGGCGCGTTCTCACAGATCGGCCGCATCCACGATGCGGTAGGCGTAGCCCTGCTCCGCCAGGAACCGCTGGCGGTTCTGCGCGAAGTCGGCGTCGACCGTGTCACGGCTGACGATCGTGTAGAACCGGGCGGTCTTGCCGTCGGCCTTGGGCCGCAGCAGCCGCCCGAGCCGTTGTGCCTCCTCCTGGCGGGACCCGAACGAGCCACTGACCTGGATCGCCACGGCGGCCTCGGGCAGGTCGATCGAGAAGTTCGCCACCTTGGACACGACAAGTAGCTCGATCTCGCCGGCCCGGAAGCCCGCGTAGAGCCGTTCGCGCTCCTTGACGGTGGTCTCACCCTTGATGACCGGCGCACCCAGGTGCTCGGCCAGCTCGTCGAGCTGTTCGAGGTACTGGCCGATCACCAGCGTCGGCTCACCCTGGTGCTGCTTGACCAGCTGCTCGGCGATCAGCACCTTGGCGTGCGTGCAGCTGGCCAGCCGGTAGCGCTCCTCGGGCTCGGCCGTGGCGTAGGCGAGGCGCTCGCCCTCGGGCAGGGTGACCCGGACCTCGACGCAGTCGGCGGGGGCGATCCATCCCTGGGTCTCGATGTCCTTCCACGGGGCGTCGTAGCGCTTGGGGCCGATCAGGCTGAAGACGTCACCCTCCCGGCCGTCCTCGCGGACGAGGGTCGCGGTCAGGCCGATGCGGCGGCGTGCCTGGAGGTCGGCGGTCATCCTGAAGATCGGCGCGGGCAGCAGGTGCACCTCGTCGTAGACGATCAGGCCCCAGTCCCTCGCGTCGAGCAGCTCGAGGTGGGGGTAGACGCCCTTCCGGCGCAGGGTCAGCACCTGGTAGGTCGCGATGGTGACAGGCTTGACCTCCTTCTTGGCGCCGCTGTACTCCCCGATCTCGTCCTCGGTGAGGCTGGTCCGTCGTACCAGCTCGGACTTCCACTGGCGCGCACTGACGGTGTTCGTCACCAGGATCAACGTGGTGGCCTGTGCCCGCGCCATCGCTGCCGCGCCGACGAGGGTCTTGCCTGCGCCACACGGGAGCACGACGACCCCGGATCCGCCGTGCCAGAAGGAGTCGGCCGCCTCCCGCTGGTAGGGGCGCAGCGTCCACTCGCTCTCGTCGAGGGCGATCGGGTGGGCCTCGCCGTCGACGTAGCCGGCGAAGTCCTCGGCGGGCCAGCCGAGCTTGAGGAGTGCCTGCTTGAGGTTTCCGCGCTGGCTCGGGTGGACGACCACGGTTTCGTCATCGAGCCGCTCGCCGATCATCCCGGCGACCTTCTTGGCCCGGAGGACCTCTTCGAACACCGCCTTGTCGAGACTGCTCAGGACGAGACCGTGCACGGGGTGCTTGTCCAGGCGCAGCCGACCGTAGCGCGCCATGGTCTCCGCGACGTCGACCAGCAGCGCGTGGGGTACGGCGTAGCGGCTGAACGTGAGCAGCACGTTGACCACCTGCTCCGCGTCGTGACCGGCCGCGCGCGCGTTCCACAGCCCGAGCGGCGTCAGCCGGTAGGTGTGGATGTGCTCCGGGCTGCGCTCGAGCTCGGCGAACGGCGCGATCGCCTTGCGGCAAGCGTCCGCCTGCTCGTGGTCGACCTCGAGCAGCAGCGTCTTGTCCGACTGGACGATCAGGGGGCCGTCAGTCATGGGCATGTTCACTCATAAGAGGTCGATCTTACGGACCAGTGCCTTGCCGGCGCGCCGCAGCCGGTAGCCGGGCAGCAGGGACCACAGCGCCCCGGCAAGGCATGAGTCATTCGGAGCGGTCGCGCAGCCGGATGGGTTCTGCCCAGCCTGCCTCACGTCCGCCTGCTGAATCTGACGCTGCCGTCGGGCATGGTCTGGTGGTGGTGGGCGGTGTCGTGGATCCATTGGTGGTGGCGGTGGCACAGCGGGAGGGCGTTGGTGAGGTCGGTGCGGCCGGCGTGGGTCCAGGGCTTCTGGTGGTGCAGCTCGCACCAGGCGTAGGGGCGTTCGCAGCCGTCGGTGGCGCAGCTGTCGTGGTGCAGTCCTGCGGCGATGCGTTGGGCTTGGGTGAAGAGCCGGGTCTCGCGGCCGAGGTCGAGGGCGACGGAGCGGGTGCCGAGGACGGCGGGGATGAGTGCGGCGTTGCAGGCGAGGCGGCGGGCCTGACCGGCGGTGATCGACTGGCCGGTGTCGAGCCCGGCTGCCTTCAACCCACCTTGGAGGATGTCGTGGCTGAGGGTGACCACGATGGTGGCGGCGGTCTTGGGGTGCAGGTGGTCGGTGGGCAGGTGTTCGAGGAGCTCGGCGAAGGCGAGGCCGCGGCGGTGCGCCCAGTCGTAGGACCGGTCGCCACCGGTGCCGGGCTCGCGCATCCGTCGGGGTGCGGTCATCGACTCGATCACCTTGCCCAGCACCGCGGCGGCCAACGCCGGGACGGTGAAGTGGCCGGTGACGGTGCCGTCGCCGTTGTCGTGGAACGAGAGTCGGGTCTTGTCTCGCGCGGCTTCTTCTTCACTGCGTAGCAGGTAGTTCTCGTGGGCGTCCACGGCCGCTTGGTCGGGTTCGATGTTCTCGATCGCGCGGCGGGCGATCCGGCGCAGCTGGTCGGGGGCGAACCGCTGGGCCTTGGCCACCAGAGACTCTTCGACCTGTTGGCGCTGGGTGTCGCTGACCCCGGACGGCAACTGCTGGCCGGCGCGCACGATCACGGCCGCATGGTCTGGTGAGAGAAGGCCTTCGTCCAGGGCTGCTGCGGTGGCGTCGTGACCGGTCTCGAGCTCGGTGGCCAGGGCGACCTCGCGGGCGGCGTCGCCGCGTGAGGGGCAATCTGTGGGTAACTTTTCCAGCAGATCTCGAGGGTCATGGGAGGTGTGGTTTCGAGACGCTCGCTGGCGCTCGCTCCTCAACCACCGAGGTCGGCGTACGGAGCGTGGTCTCGACTATCCGCTCGCTTCGCTCGCTGCTCGACCACCTATCAAAGGCGCTCGCTGCTCGACCGCTAGCCGGTGACGGCGCTCAGGGTGCCTTCGGAGAACTCGAGGACGAGGGTCTGCGGGTGGGCGCCGATGACGGCGAGGCTGGCGACCATGAGGTCGGCGAGACCGGGGGCGTAGTCGAGCTCGACGTAGGTGTCGAAGTTCGGGGTGATGTCGCCGAACTCCGCCTTGCTCTCCTCGGGGGTGAGCCAGCCCATGCTGCGCAGCTGCTCGATGGCTGCGTCGTCCATCTCGCAGGTGCCGCCGAGGGAGGTGGCGCCGACGCACTCGGCGGAGAAGACCTCGTCGACGCGCAACGCCTGTACGTAGCGCGCCGTCGGTGGCTTCGCTGGGCGGGCGAACAGCCGGCGGCGTGGATCTGGGCTCGGTGAGGGCTCCCCGAGAATGAGGAACTCACCGTCCGCGAGCCGCTCGAGCGCGGTCGTGAGGTCGCGCGTCACCCCCGCCCAGTCTGCATAAGGCATGTCCGCAGCCTAAGTCCGGCGCGTCGATTCCCGCGTCCCCCGGTCCAGCGCCTGAGCCAGGGCCGTCTCGCCGTACCGCTCAGGCCAGTGCACGATCCACCGCAGCCTCGACGTGCAGGGTCGTGGTGGGGAAGGACGGGACAGTGAGGTCGTCCTGGTCGATGAGCATCTCGATCTCGGTGCAGCCGAGGATGACGCCCTGGGCTCCTCGATCGATGAGACGGCCGATGACGTCGAGATACGCACGACGCGACTCGTCCAGCACCACGCCCTGGCACAGCTCGTCGTAGATGACGTGATGGACGAGCGCCTGGTCTGCCTCGTCCGGGACGATCACCCGCAGCCCGTGTGACTCCAGCCGTCCGCTGTAGAAGTCCTGCGACATCGTGAAACCCGTGCCCAGGAGCCCGACGGTGTCCAGGCCGGCTGACTGTACGGCGGCCGCGGTCACGTCGCCCAGGTGCAGCAGCGGGATCGACGACGCAGCCTCGATCGCAGGGGCAACCTTGTGCATCGTGTTGGTGCACAGCACCAGGAAGTCGGCTCCGGCAGCCTCGAGCCGGGCCGCCTCCGCGACCAGGAGCTCGCCCGCCCGGTCCCAGTCACCGGCAGCCTGCAGCTCCGCCACTTCGGCGAAGTCGACCGACGTCATGACGATGCGGGCGGAGTGCAGCCCGCCCAGACGGTCACGGACGAGCTCGTTGGCCACCCGGTAGTAGATCGCCGTCGACTCCCAGCTCATGCCGCCGATCAGGCCGATGGTGCGCATCTCAGCATCATGCACCAGACCACGCGGGGTCGCGTCCGGCGAGACCCAGCACCCGGTCGAAGGCTGAGGCGTTCTCGGCCACCACGACCACCGGGCCGAACAGGCCGTCGCGGCCCGACCCGTCGGGTGCGTCCGCAGTCGGGGAGACGATCGGCAGCACGGCGTCGCACTCGGGGTCGGTCGGCAGGTAGGTCTGACCGGTGGCGCGGGCCACGTCCCATCCATGGAGCAGGACCTCGTCGAGCGCGATCAGGCCGCAGACCGTGCCGGGCAGCTCGACGCCGCCGGCCATGGTCATGCCGTCCCAGGCGTCAGCCGATTTCCAGGCGTCGGCGAGCTCGTTCAGCCGGTTGTCGAGCTCGGTGCGCCAGCCCTCCGGCAGGGGCCCGTCCTCCGGGCCCGGCGGTGTCGAGGTCGTGGGACCGGTCACCTTGGCCGCCGCGTCGCGGAAGGCGATCGACAGGCCGAGCAGGTGGTGGATGACCACCCGGACCGGCTGACCGATCGGTGTCGGTGCGTCGAGCTGGTCGTCACCGACGGCGGCAACCACCTCACTGGTCCGGGCGGTGGTCGGGGCAAGGTCGATCATCGGCTCTCCTCCGGTTGGGGCTGGCACGAGCTAGGACCCGGTCGGCTCGTCGTACTCATCGGTCGTCGGGCCGATATTCCGGGTGCTTGGCCAGCCACTTGCGCACCGGGATGCGACGTTTGCTGACGTAGCCCTCGGGCAGCAGCACGCTGCCCACTCGGGTGAGGTAGTAGACCTTCCAGTGGTAGTAGCCGTAGAAGGCACGCGGCCGCCGCTGGATCAGCTTCGCCACGAGGCTGACGCCGCGCACGTACGCCTGCGAGTTGTTGTAGCGGTAGAGCGCCCTGGCCGGGCCGCCTCGACGGTTGAATCCGTGGGCTCTGAGAAATCGGCCCGCGGCCATGATCGAGTCACGCGGGGAGTTGATGTCGCCGCGGCCGTGGATGGCCCACGTGCTCGGGATGAACTGCATCGGTCCCTGGGCGCCGGCCACCGAGGTGCCGCGGATCCGCCCCATGCTGGTCTCGATGAAGTTGATGGCTGCCAGGTAGGCCCAGTCGATGCCGAACCGCTCCTCCGCCGCCCGGTAGTAGGACAACAGGTCCGGCGCCGGCGGAGCCGGGACGATCCTCCAGGGAGGCAGGTCCGGGTGCAGAGCCGATCGTCTTGTCGGGTGCATCGACCGGAACTCCCGACGCGAGGCCACGTTGTCGGCGACCACGCCCACCAGGTCCTTGGGAAGGGCCGCGCGGACCGCAGCGTCCCACTGTGGTCGGGTGGTCAGCGTCCTGTACGCGACCTGCTGCAGGTGCCCGGCTGCCGCCAGCTCGGAGTGTGGTGCAGCAGCGTCGGCGATCGTGCGTTCGGCGGCGACGATCTGCGCGACGAGCTCCTTGGGTGTCCTGGCCACCGGTGGCCGGCCGGACTCGTCCTGCCGCTCAGAGGTGTCCGCTGCGTTCTTGCCCTCGGGCTGCCTCGTCTTCGCTGGGCCCGGTTCGCCGTCCGAGCTGCATCCGGTCAGCGCGAGGCACAGCACCAGCGCGAGCAAGGGCAGGGAACGGGGCACAGGACCAGCCTCACCCGCCGGTCAAGGCGCGACCGGCTTGGAGACCGCGGTGATGCGATGGATGGCGAAGCTGCGGGAGGCGTCGCTGCGTTCGTCGTACGCCGAGAGCCGGCCGCCTTCGACCCGCTCCGGGCTGACCAGGCGCTCGACCACGGTGCCGTCGTTGCCGACGTAGCCGATGACCAGCTGCTCGTGTGACTCGGCGGCCTGGCGCAGCATGGCGATCACGTCGGTGGGGGTGGAGGCGCTGGTGCCACGCAGCGGTCGGGAGCCCGCCGAGCGGTCACCGGCGCGGATAGCGGTCACCACGGCGGCCGTGCGTGCGACGTTGCGGACGGCTGCCTCGGCCGGGGGGCGGCGGCGTCGTGCCCGCGCCCGGAAGACGTCGGGACGCGAGACCCGGACGGTTCCGTCTGCGGCCTCGACGACAGGAGCGAGCCCGAGTTCCCGGATGCGGGGGAGCAGCGTGCCGAGGGGTACGTCCGAGATCACCACTGTCGGAGCGATGCGGCGTAGCCGGAGAGCATCGGCCCCTGGTGCGTGCACGAGCTCGGTCAGCGCAGTCTCGTCGTCGCTGCGGAGGAACGACTCGGCATGGCCGGCGCGGAGCGTCCCGAACCGGCGGGAGACGTCGTCGACCAGGTAGGTCAGCGACTGCGGGACTGGCGTGCGCGAGGTCGAGGAGACGAAGTCGTGCACCTCGGCAGCCGACCAGCCCGCGTCGAAGGCTCGTCGTACGGACGAGGCCGCGAAGCGGTAGACAGTGGCGCCTCCACGCGACTCGACGTCGGCGACGAGCGACAGCTTGTGGGCCAGCTCCTGCTCGAGCGGCCCCGGCGCGATCGCCGTCATGTCGGCCTGGAGCAGCACGTGGTCGACCGGCGCCGGGAGGAGCTCGCCAAGAGCTTTGGCGGGGTCGTCGCCGGAGATCAGCAGCCGGCCGAACGTCGAGAGCCCGTCGAGACCGGTGACCCCGAACAGCGCCGCCTCCGCCAGCGTCGGCCCGATCTGGTTGAGCCGCATCACCGAACGGCGTGGCCGCCGCCACCGCATCCGCTCGACCAGTGAGGCCATGCCGGTCCCGGCAGCGAGGGCAGCACCCTCGGGGAGGTCCTCGAGCTCACTGAGTACGTCGGACCGCAGCGCCACCAGCCAGCTGCGCGCCAGGTCGGGCGTGAGCGCGTTCACCGGCTTGTCGGCGATGCGTCCACCGACTGCGGACACGAGCCTCGGGTTCGCCAGCCAAGCCCATGCGAGCGTCGCCCAGCGCTGCGCAGTCGAGCCGAGCTGCCACGCGTCGAAGGCGTCGGTCGGCAACCAGCCGGCGTCCCGGTCGTCGCCCATTGATGGACTGAGCCCCTGGTCCAGCAGCCCCGCGGCAGACGCACTCTCGATCACCAGCGCGGCGACCTCCAGCTCGACGTGCAGCAGGGTGGCCGCTGCACGCAGATCTCGTACGCCGAGCCCGCCCGCCTTGAGCGCAGGAGGAGGGTGGGTGCCCCACCGGTCGAGGAGGAGCTCGGTGCGTCGTACCAGCTCGAAGGCGGCGCCGGCAGCGGCCCGGTCGACGAGGGCCTGACCTCGCTCGGACGTGGACAGCTCGGGCGGCACGTCGATGCCGCGGCCGCGTTCCAGCGTCAGGGCCAGCCGGACCGACCAGGGCACGGTCACGTGCCGCTCGTCGAGACGGGCGAGCAGGCCGGTCTCCACGAGATCGGCGGTGGGCCCACCGCCACTCCACCGGCCGTCGGCACCGGTCTCGTGCAGGTGGTCGAGGATCGCCCGCGCGGGCGGCGTGAGCGCCTCGAGAAGGGGCCGCACCTCTTCGACAGGCGGGCCGGCAGGCAGGCGGAGCAGGTCGCCCACGACCAGCACCGGTCGGGTGGGTGACCCCCACACCAGCGCCAGAGACTCGAGCCGCGCGGTCGCGCCCGCCACCGACTCCTGGCTCGCCCCGAGCTCCGCAGGATCGGTGCCCTGCACGAGAGCCTGGAGCACGGTCAGCTCCAGCGCATCGAGGTTGTCGAGCACCCGCAGCACTGATGCCTTCACCACGACGCGCGCCGCCAGCTGGGAGCTGTCGTGGGGAGCCGGTGTCGCCAGGTCCGGGCGCGCGTCCAGCAACGTGGAGAGCTGGTCGTCGGACCAGCCACGGAACTGGTCGGCGAGGGTGCGCGGGGCGGACGAGGGCATCCGACGAATTCTACGCGGGTGGCTGGCAGGATCGGCTCATGGAGGTCACCGCGAAGCTGCTCGAGATGCTGCTCGCGGGCGCGACGCGTGCGGACCTCGATCTCGTCGTGGCCGAGGCGGAGGTGTCGGGGAGCACCCCCGAGCAGCTGGCCGCCCTGCGCGAGGAGCATGCGCTGGCGATGCGGATCCACGAGCAGATGGAGCGGCAGCGCAGTCGCGAGGCCGAGCTGTCCGCGCTCAACGAGACGGCCCGCGACCTGACCGCGATCAGGGACCTCGACGCGATCCTGACGGCGATCGTCCGGCGGGCTCGCCAGCTGCTGCATGCGGACATGACCTACCTCTCGCTGAACGACGAGCTGGAGGGTGCGTCGTACATGAAGGTGACCGACGGTGCTCTCACCCCAGAGTTCCGCGAGCTGCGCCTGCCGCTCGGCACCGGCCTGCTCGGATTGGTGGCGCAATCGGGGGCGCCCTACTTCACCGAGGACTACCAGGCCGACGACCGCTTCGTGCACCGCGACTACATCGACAGCGCGGTGGACGGCGAGCAGATCCGCGCCATCCTCGGCGTACCCCTCACGGTCGAGGACAAGGTCATCGGCGCGCTCCTGGCCGTGCACCGCACCGTCCGCCCCTTTCCCGCCGGCGAGGTGGCGCTCCTGACGTCCTTTGCCGCGCACGCTGCGATCGCGCTGGAGAACGCCAGACTCTTCGAGCAGGCCCGGGCCGCGGTGGCGGCGGCCGACGTCGCCAACGACGAGCTCCGTGCGCGCTCCGAGGCGACCGAGCGCGCCGCCCACTCCCACGACCTGCTGACCGACGTGCTGCTGCACGGCGGCGGGGTGGTCGAGGTGGCCGACGTGCTTGCGGAGGTGCTCGGCGGCAACCTTGCGGTGTACGACGACGAGGGTCGCCTGCTCGCCGGGTCCAGCCCGGGCTCGACCACTGACGACGGGCCTCCCGCCGACGCGATCAGCCGGGCCAGGAGCTCGGGCCGGTGCGTGCAGACCGGGGACGATGCCTGGCTGGCCGTGGCCGCAGCAGGCGAGGAGCACCTCGGCACCCTCGTGCTGCGTTCCGGCCGGTCGCTGGACCAGCCCGAACGACGGACGTTGGAGCGCGGCGCACTCGTCACGGCCCTGGTCCTGCTCTTCCGGCGCACCGAGGCAGAGGCCGAGAGTCGGGTGCGCGGCGAGCTGCTGTCCGACCTCGTCAGCGGGAGGGACCTGGACCCCGACCGTCTCCTGGAGCGTGCCCGCCAGCAGGGTGCCGACCTCGACGCCGGCCTCGCTGTCGCCGTCGCCGAGCAGGCCGGGAACACGGGGTCCGACCAGCAAGCCGCCCGGCTCGCCGCGGCGCTGGCCCGGGAGCTGCAGGGCCTGGGCGGAGTCCACGACGGGCTCGTCGTGGTGCTGGCGCCGGGCGATCCGCTCAGCCTCGGGGAGGCGCTGCGCGACCGGCTGGGTGGAGCGACCGTCGGCGTCGCTGCCTCGACCGGGGGAGTCGAGAGCGTGGTCAGCGCCTGGCGCGAGGCGCGGCAGACGCTCGACGCCCTGAAGCGGCTCGACAGGGACGGCGACGTCAGCGACCCGGCGGGGCTCGGGCTGGCGCGGCTCCTGCTCGGGGGCAACGGTCCCCACGAGCTCGAGGAGTTCATCACCCGCACCCTGGGGCCGATCCTGGAGTACGACGCCGCGCGCGAGACCCAGCTCGCCGAGACGGTCGAGGCCTGGTTGGCGTCCGGGGGTGGGCTCCGGGAGACCGCGGAGCACCTGCACATCCACCCCAACACGGTCACCCAGCGCCTGGAACGGGTCGGCCAGCTGCTCGGGACGGGCTGGCGGGAGCCTGCGCGCAAGCTCGACGTGCAGCTGGCCCTGCAGATGGTGCGGCTCCGCGGAAGCATGTGAGTTCGACACATGATTCTGCTGCAAGCATGGGTCAGTGCACATAGCCGAGCGTGATCCGGCGCACGTAGCGTCGACTGCATGGGCAACCTCTCGGGTCACACAGCGCTGGTCACCGGAGCCGCGAGCGGCATCGGTCGTGCGGTTGCCGGGCGCCTGATCGCCGACGGCGCGGGAGTGTTCCTGCTCGACCGGGACGAGACCGGCGCCAAGGAGGCAGCAGCCGAGGTGGGAGGCGAGCACCTGGTCGCCGACCTCGCCGACGATGCGTCCATCGAGGCCCTCGGCCTCGCGGACCTCGGCATCGACATCCTGGTGAACAACGCAGGCATCCAGCACGTGGCGCCGATCGAGGAGTTCGAGCCCGAGCGGTTCGCGCAGATCCACCGGGTGATGCTGCACGCGCCGTTCCTGCTGACCCGTGCTCTGCTGCCCGGGATGTACGCCGCCGGCTGGGGCCGGATCGTGCACGTCTCCTCGGTGCACGGCCACCGCGCCTCGGCGTACAAGTCGGCCTACGTGAGCGCCAAGCACGGCCTCGAGGGGCTCTCGAAGGTGATCGCGCTCGAGGCGGCCGACAAGGGCGTCACCAGCAACACGGTGTGCCCGGGCTACGTCCGCACCCCGCTCGTCGAGGGCCAGATCAGCGACCAGGCAGAGAGCCACGGCATCGACGAGAACGAGGTCCTCGACCAGGTGCTGCTGGCCCGTACGCCGGTCAAGCGGCTCGTCGAACCCGACGAGGTGGCCGGCGTCGTCGCGTTCCTCTGTGGCCCCGGCACCGGCTCGATCAACGGCACCTCGTACCTGATGGACGGCGGCTGGTCCGCCGCATGACTGACCAACTCAAGGGAGAAACGAAATGACCACGACATCGGCACGCGTGACCTCGGGGGAACACCCCTCCAAACCGGACGGCAACAGCATCGTCAAGGTCGTCTTCGCCAGCCTGGTCGGCACCGCCGTGGAGTGGTACGACTTCTTCCTCTACGGCTCGGCCGCCGCGCTCGTCTTCGGCGCGCTGTTCTTCCCCGAGGCTGACCCGGTCAACGCGACCCTGCTCGCCTTCGGCACCTACGCGGTCGGCTTCGTCGCGCGGCCGCTCGGTGGCGTCGTGTTCGGCCACTTCGGTGACCGCGTCGGTCGCAAGAAGATGCTGGTCGTCGCGCTGATGCTGATGGGGATCGCGACCTTCGCGATCGGCCTGCTCCCGACGTACGCCAGCATCGGCGTCGCCGCGCCGATCCTGCTCCTCGTCTGCCGCCTGCTCCAGGGCTTTGCTGTCGGCGGCGAATGGGGCGGTGCCGTGCTGATGGCAGCCGAGCACGGTGACGACAGCCGTCGTGGCTTCTGGTCCTCGTGGCCGCAGGCGGGTGTGCCGCTGGGCAACCTGCTCGCGACCGGTGTGCTGTTCGTGCTCGCTGCTGTCCAGAACGACGCCGACTTCGAGGCCTGGGGCTGGCGCATCCCGTTCCTGCTCTCCGCCGTGCTCGTCCTGATCGGTCTCTACGTCCGCCTCCAGCTCGAGGAGTCTCCCGTCTACAAGGAGGCCAAGGCCGAGATCGCCGCGAAGAAGACCGGGTCCTCGCACATGCCGATCCTCGAGGTGATCAAGACCTACCCCAAGGAGGTCTTCATCGCGATGGGCATGCGGATGGCCGAGAACATCAGCTACTACATCTTCACGATCGTCTCGATCACCTACGTGACCACCTACCTCGACCAGGACAAGGACCTGATCCTGAAGATGCTGCTGATCGCGGCGGCGCTGCAGTTCTTCCTGGTTCCGGCCGTGGGTGCGCTCTCGGACAAGGTCGGACGTCGACCGCTGTACTTCACCGGCGCCGTCGGCGTGGGGGTCTGGAGCTTCTTCTTCTTCGGCCTGCTCGACACCAACCGCGCGGGACCGGTGCTGCTGGCCGTCGTCGTCGGGCTCTTCTTCCACACCCTGATGTACGCACCGCAGGCTGCGTTCTTCTCCGAGCTGTTCGGTACGTCGGTCCGCTACACCGGCGCGTCGGTGGGCTACCAGCTCGCGTCGATCTTCGCCGGTGCGCTCGCGCCGATCATCGCGGTCGACCTGCTGGGCTCGGCGGACGAGAAGAACACCTTCGCGGTGGCTCTCTACGTCGCCGCCGCCTCGGTCCTCACGGTCGTGGCAGTGTTCTTCGCCAAGGAGACCAGGGCATCGTCACTGCGGCACGACCGGGTGGTGCGCAGCGCGCACGAGTGATCACTCCCACGGATCACTGAGCTGCTCGACCCGGTAGGCCACGCGACTCAGGTGGCCGGCCGGGTCGACCAGCTCCACCCGCCAGGCCTCGGCGAACTGGTCGACGCCCTCGCTCATCGGAATGGTGCCGCTCATCAGCACCGTGCCGGGCCTGAGCAGGCCGGCAGTGCCGAGTCGTTCGATCCAGTAGCTCGGCGGCAGCAGGTCGGCAGGTGAGCCCTCCGAGATCAGCTCCTGCGTGCCGTTGTGGGTGACCCACGCCCGCAGCGTGAAGGAGTCGAAGTCGTCGGCCACGTCGCTCCACCGCCATGCGCGGTCACCGATGAGGTCCGGCGCGGTCTGCTTGCTCCACGCGACCCCGTGCACCTCGAGGTCCCGGTCGGTGTGGTCGCAGGCGGCGGTGACCAGCAGGTCGTCGGGGGACTCGCCGACGATCAGCGCCCACTCCGCCTCACCGGAGGTGCGGGCGTGCGGCACCTGGACGACGCGGTCCTGCCGCGCGAGCAGGTGGCTCAGCGGATAGAGCGTGGGGACGCTGTCGGGCGCCGGGACACCGAGAGCGGCGAGCTCGTCCACGTGGTGCTGCACGGCGGCGCTGTCGCGGCCGGCGTACCCGGCGTTGAACAGCCAGTTCACGTGGATCGTGCGCGAGCGATGGTTTGCCACGTCGAGGTGCAGGGAAGGCAATTGGGTGACCCTTTCCGCCGAGCTACGGGGTTGCTTACTCAATTCCCGTACAACAAGCCCGGGAGCGCAAGCGGCCCCCGCGCGAGATGGGACGTGTGATGAGCGTCAGGACCACCAACCCGGACGCAACACCCCAAGAGCATCGTTCCCAGGTGGGTGACCGCCGCAGCCTGGTTCGCGCCTTCGCAGCCAGCCTGTCCGGCACCTCACTGGAGTGGTACGACTTCGCGGTCTACGGTGCCGCGGCTGCGCTGGTGTTCGGCGACCTGTTCTTCCCGAGCAGCGACCCCCTGACGGGCACTCTGCTCGCCTTCAGCACGTACGCCGTGGGCTACATCGCCCGCCCGCTCGGTGGGATCTTCTTCGGCCGCCTCGGCGACCGGGTCGGACGGAAGCGGGTGCTGATCTGGACGTTGATGCTGATCGGGGTCGCGACCTTCCTGATCGGTGTGCTGCCCACCCACGGACAGGTGGGAATTCTCGCGCCCATCCTGCTGGTCACGCTGCGGTTCGCCCAAGGTGTCGGCGTGGGTGGCGAGTGGGGCGGCGCCGTCCTGCTGACCTCGGAGTTCAGCAAGCCGGAGAACCGTGGCTTCTGGGCGTCCGCGGCCCAGGTGGGCCCGCCGCTGGGCAACGTGCTCGCCAACGCCGTGCTCGGCCTCCTCGCGGCGCTGCTCACCGAGGAAGCCTTCAACTCCTGGGGCTGGCGACTGGCCTTCCTGCTCTCCGGCCTGCTGCGTCGCGTTCGGGCTGTGGATCCGCCTCAAGCTCGAGGAGACCCCGGTCTTCCAGCAGATCGAGGAGCGTGGCGAGGCACCCGCAGCGCCGATCCGAGAAGTACTGCGCGACCACCCCCGTGGACTGGCCAGCGGCATCCTGTCCCGCGTCGGCCCGGACGTGCTCTACGCGATGTTCGCCGTGTTCGTGCTCACCTACGCGACCGAGGAGCTCGGCTTCTCCAAGGGGCAGGCGATCGCCGCGGTGATGATCGGCTCGCTGATCGAGGTGCCACTTATCCCGTTCGCCGGCTGGCTCTCCGACAAGGTGGATCGACGGGCGGTCTATGCGGCCGCCGCCGTCGGCGCCGGCGTCTGGACCTGGGTGTTCCTCGAGATCACCCGCGACGGCGGCCACGGCACGCTGATCTTCGGTGTGACGATCGCCCTTGCGCTGCACGCATTCATGTACGGCCCGCAGGCGGCGTACATCGCGGAGCAGTTCCACGCACGCCTGCGCTACACCGGCACCTCCCTGGCCTACACGTTCGCCGGCCTCATCGGCGGCGCAGTGGCCCCAGTCGTGATGACCTGGCTGCTGTCGAAGGACGAGTCGGGCGCAACCGTGGCCGCGTATGTCGGAGTCGCGATGCTGGTCACCCTGGTCGGCCTCGCGCTCGGACGCGTGGTCCTCGACGACGTCGACGAGCCGGCTGAGGAGCTGGTCGCGAACCGCTGACGGGTCTCGAGAGCTGCTGGGCGAGGCCGACGATGTGGCCCAACGGGTCGGCGATCAGGCCGAACGCGACTCCGGGCACCTTCATCGTCTCCTGGACGACCCTGCCGCCCAGCCGCGTTGCCTCCTTCATCGATGCCTCGATGTCCTCGACGCCGACGAAGAAGGTGACCAGGTCACCGTCGCCCTGCAGCGGGCTGATCGCCGTGTAGAGGGCGTCCGGGACGCCGGTGTCGACGAAGGTGTAGCCCGGGAATGCGCCCTCGCTCGGGTAGGTCCAGCCGAAGAGCTCACCGAAGAAGCTGCGGGTGGCGTCGGGGTCGCTGGAACGGATCTCTGCTTGCACGATGGGGTCGCCCATGGTTCCTCCTCGGGTGGTCGGGTCTCCTGGAGGAGGCCCCGTCACAAGGGAGACGCATGACGGCGCGCGGAATCGACACGAAACCCGGAGTTCTCCGCAACGGCGTAATTGCGTTGCGCCCGGCCTCGGTGTCCGGGCTAAGGTCGGGACGTGGACATTCGCTGACGACTCCGTGCCCGCCACCGCCAGGGTGGTCCACTCGTCTCGCCAGGAGCCTTCGTGCCCACCACTCTCACGCTCACCGACCTCGACGTCGCCTATGGCGCGCGCACTCTCGTCAGCGGCCTCCAGCTGGTCCTCGCACCAGGTGACGTGACCGCCCTCGTGGGCCCCAACGGCTCGGGCAAGTCCACCCTGATGCGCACGGTGGTGGGGGAGCTGCCCGTCGAGTCCGGCTCGGTCTGGCTCGCCCCACGGGACGCGACGATCGGCTGGCTCCCGCAGGTGACGCCCGACCCGCACGAGTCGCTCAAGGCCTACGTCCGTCGGCGCACGGGCGTGGCTGCGGCAGACGATGCGTTGCATGCGGCCTCGGAGCAGCTGGCCGCCGGGCGGGACGGGGCCGACGACGAGTACGCCGCAGCGCTCGACCACTGGCTCGCCCTCGGAGCCGCCGACCTCGAGGACCGACTCCAGCAGGTCGCGGCGCAGGTGGGCCTGGGCGTGGCGGAGGACCGGCCGCTGGGCACGCTGTCGGGCGGGCAGAGCGCCCGGGCAGCTCTCGTCTCGGTGCTGCTCAGCCGCTACGAGGTGTTGCTGCTCGACGAGCCGACCAACGACCTCGACTCGCGTGGGCTCGAGCTGATGGCGCAGTTCGTCACCACCCACACCGGCCCGGTCCTCGTGGCGAGCCATGACCGGCACTTCCTGGACCGGGTCGCGACGAGTGTGGTCGAGCTGGACCTGCCGCAGCAGCGGATCGGCTACTACACCGGCAACTACTCCGCCTTCGTGTCCGCACGCGACCTCGAACGCCGGCACGTCGCGCGAAGCGTTCGAGGGGTACGCCGAGACCCGCGACAACCTGCTCGGCCAGTCCCGGCAGCGGACGGCGTGGGCCGAGCTGGGGCGGCGCAACGTGGCGAAGGGCGCCGAGCAGGACAAGCACGTCCGGGAGAAGCACCGCGCCAGGGCGGACAGGCAGGGCGCGAAGGCCGCGCGGCTCAGGAAGGCAGTGGACCGTCTCGACGTGGTCGAGCAGCCGCGCAAGGAATGGGAGCTGCGGTACGCGATCGACGCCGGGCCGGCCTCCGCCGACGTGGTGTGGACGCTGGACCGCGTCGAGCTGACGCGAGACAGCTTCCGGCTGGGCCCGATCGACCTCACCGTGTCCCGTGGCGACCGGATCGCCATCGCCGGGGACAACGGGACCGGGAAGACCACCCTGCTCGCCGCGATGCTCGGTGACCTCCAGCCGTCGTCGGGCAGGGTCACGCTCGGGACGCGTGTCCGCATCGGCGTGATCGACCAGCAGCGATCGCGGCTGGAATCGGAGACCTCGGTGGTCGACCTCGTGAGCGAGGAGCTGGACGATGCCGAACCGGGGTACGTGCGCACCCTGCTGGCCAAGTTCGGCCTCGGTGCCGAGCACGTCGACCGTCCTGCGAGCAGCCTGTCGATGGGCGAGCGCACCCGGGTGCTGATGGCGATGTTCCAGGCGCGACAGGTCAACGTGCTCGTGCTCGACGAGCCGACCAACCATCTCGACGTACTCGCGATCGAGCAGCTGGAGTCGGCACTGGCCGACTACCCGGGGACGCTGCTCGTGGTCAGCCATGACCGGGCCTTCCTCGACCGGGTCGGGATCGACCGGGTCATCGACCTGGGCACACCAGCCTGAGGGCGCGCGAGTCACCCGAAGGTGGAGCTCACGACCACCGTGCCCGTGGCATCGCGCACCTCGAAGCCGGACGCGCTCTCCCGCAGCAACGAGGAGTTCAGGTTGCAGTCCATCTCCTTGGCGCCGGTGCCGACGAACCCGCCGGCGGGGTAGCGCTTCCCGTCGACCCCGAGCACAGCGACCCGATAGCGTCCACCGCTGTCGAAGCCACGGGCACTCAGCTTCACCTCGACCCCCCAGGTGTGGTTGACGAGATCCGCCGACGCTGCGAGACCTGGCTGCTCGGTCTGGACCTCGACCGCCTCCAGCGGCACGACCGGCCCTGGACCGGGGGTGCCGCCGGTCATGGTCTGCACGACGACCGTGGTTGCAAGAACGATGGCGGCGGCGGCTCCGGCAAGGAAGGCAGCACGCAGCCAGGGTCGGCGGCTCTCGGTGCGGGCGACATCGCTGACCGCAGCGACGACGAGATCACCGAGCTCGGGTGGCGGGGCAAGAGTCCCCGCGGCCGCGGGCCCACGGCGCATCTGGGCGAGGGCAGTGGCGACAGGGGTCAGCTCGGCCAGTTCGGCAGTGCACTCCGGGCAGCCGTCGAGGTGAGCCTCGAGCGAGGCGGTCTCGTCGGCGGGCAGCTGTCCCAGCACGTAGGTCCCCAAGCTCATCCGCAGCTCGTGGTGCGCATGGTCGTTCGCGGGACTCTCGTTCACAACGACACCTCCATCTCCTCCATCACAATGCGCAAGGCCTTCAGCCCGTAGAACACCCTGCTGCGCAGCGTGCTCACCGGGATTCCCAGTTCAGCCGCGACCTCGCCGTAGGGCCGGTCAGCGAGATAGGTCTGCTCCAGAGCGCGGCGGTGGTCTTCGCCGAGGCGCCGCAGGCCCTCCTCGACGAGCCAGCGGTGCATCAGGGCCTCCCACTGGTCGGGGCCGGAGACGGGCGCCTCAGCGAGCGTCTGATGGTCGGCCAGTGAGCGCAGCCACGGCCGTGAGCCGTGCGCCCGGTGCAGGTCGATCACCACGTTGCGAGCGATGCCGAAGAGCCAGACTCGAAGGCCCGCGACCTGCGGGTCATAGCGGTCTCGCGCACGCCAAGCGCGCAGGAAGGTCTCCTGTACCGCGTCCTGAGCGGTGGCCGCATCGCCGAGACCACGTAGGGCGAAGCGGTAGAGCTCGGCCCCGTAGGCGGCGTACGCCTCACGCACCCCCTCCTCCCGGGCGAAGGTGGGGGTGCGTGACGAGTCGCGGATCAACGCCATTCGCTGGCTGTCATCGGCGTCAGATGGTCACTTGCCGATGGGGATGGCGATGTCACTGACCGCGCGACGGAAGGTACCTTCCCGCTTGGCCTTGCCGGACAGCAGGGACACCGAGAACAGGCGGTACTTCCCGCCGACGCTCAGCGTCGCCCAGGCCTGGTTCTTGCGGCCGATGTCGAAGCCGGCGTCGCTGCCCGCGTCGACTCCAAGCTTGCCGGTGGGGGAGAGTGAACCGGCGTTCGCCGGCGCCTGGAGGGCGACCTGGTTCATAGCCGTGTCGAGGTCGAACAGCGTGGTCGCGGTGTTCGCGTCCAGGTCGTTGTTCGTGTACGCCGCGGCGCTGACTCCGCTCACAGCCGTGGTGGCAGGCGGATAGGTCAGGGTGCCGTCCGCGGTCGTGGTGCCGCCTGGGTTCACGTCGTGGCGGAGGTTCTGTCCGGTGTCGCTCACCACGCGGAGACGGTCGGCGGCCGGGTTGAAGTCGACCCCGAACCTGGTGCCCGACAAGGCGACGGAGAGTTGGCTCACCTTGGTGGCCCTCGCCCGGGAGGTGAGGGTGTACACGCCTCCGGAGTTGCCGACGCCGTAGAGCCGCTTGTTCTGCACGCGGAAGTCGATCCCGACCAGCGCGGTGTCCCCGCTCAGTCCCGAGACGGTGCCGAGGACGGTGAGTCGACGTGGCTTGGCGAGCTTGAAGGAGACCAGGGTCTTTCCGCCGGCGAGCCCGATGGCCTTGTTGCTCGACTGACGCCGTTGGCTGTCGGCCGCCTGGGCGGTGCCGAGCGGGAGGGTGAGGGCGGCGGCGATCGCGCCTGCCGTGACGAGTGTGCCTGTGCGGTTCATCGAGAGCTCCTTCGCGGATGCATCGTTGGTTCGGTCCGATCGGGGGTGTGTACGGACGGCGCACCGGCCGCGTTGAAGATCCACCGCAACTGATTCGGAGACGTCCACCATTCGGATCTAGAACAGGTTCTAGTTCGCTGGTAGCGTCGTCAACGTTGCGGGCGTCGTGCAATTCGGCCGGTTCGAGACGATCACCGACGACCTCGACACCCGGGTGGCCGACCGGCTGATGATGATGCTCTCCGGTGCGATCTCGCCCGGGGAGATCGCCGCCGCCATCCGCTACCTGTCCTCGGCCGACGCGAGCTTCGTGACCGGTGCTGTCCTCGCGGTCGACGGCGGCATGGGCTGACCTGTCCCGCAGTCGTGGATAGGTTCGAGGCATGCGCCCCGGCGTCGTCATCGCCCTTCTCGTGGTTCTCTCCGCGTGCAGTGGATCGCCGGAGGCGGTTCCGTCGTCTCCGCGACCATCGCTCGGCGACGTACGTCTGGGCCAACCGCGCGCCGTGCATCGCGCGACCCGGCTGGCCGACGGAACGGTGCTGATCACGGGCGGGTGCACCGAGTCGGGCTGCGGAGGGTTCGACGCCGGCAGGCGAGCCGAACTCTTCGACGCCGACGGAGGCGTGCGCGATGGGCCGAGCATGTCCACCGGGCGGGCGAGCGGTACCGCAACGCTGCTCGGCGACGGTCGGGTCCTCCTCACCGGTGGCTACCCGGGTGAGGGCCGCCCACCGACTGCCTCGGCGGAGCTGTTCGACCCGACCCGCACCGCTTTCACCGACCTGGAAGACCTGGCTACGGCTCGGGCCGACCACTCCGCCACGTTGTTGCCCGACGGCCGGGTCCTGCTCGCGGGGGGCTTCGACGACTCAGGCTCACCCTTGGCCACCACGGAGGTCTTCGACCCCGGCTCGGGGGCGTTCACCACGGGGCCACCCCTGAGCGCCGCCCGGGCAGGTCACGTCGCAACCGCGGTCGGCGGGGTCGTCGTGCTCGTCGGCGGGACCGAAGACGCCACAGCGCTGGCGACTACGGACGTCCTGCGCGGCGGCCGGTGGGAGCCCGGACCGCGGCTGGGCACGCCCCGCGTGAAGCACGGGGTCGCCCCGCTCGACGCCACCCGGGTCCTGGTCGTGGGTGGAGCCACCGACACCGAGGGACACGAACGACTTGCGACGACGGAAGTGCTCGACGTGGTGGCCGGCTCCGTCCTGCGCGGGCCGCCGTTGCCTCAGGGGGAGTACAAGCTCGACGGTGCACTGGCGGTGATCGACGACGGACGGGTGGTGATGCCGAGCGGCTCGGGACTGGCGGTGTTCGACCCGGAGACCGGGCGGGTTGAACGGCTGTCGGTGACGACGTACGACGCCCGGTCGTTCCGCACGGTGACGGCGATCGGGCACAACCAGGTCCTGGTGGCGGGAGGGTACGACGACGCGATCCGACCGACCGACGAGGCGGACGTGGTCACGGTGCCCGCCAGGCCGACCGCCTGATTGCTGGCCCGACCCGGCGGGCATAGGTTCGCCCAATGGAGTCTTTAGCCTCGGGTGAGACCAGCCCGCCACTGATCGAGGAGACCATCGGCGCCAACTTCGAGAGCACGGTGGCGTCGTACGGCGACAACGAGGCACTCGTGGAGTTCGCCTCCGGTCGCCGATGGACCTACGCCGAGCTCGACCGCGACGTGAACGTCCTGGCGCGCGGGCTGATCGGCGCCGGGATCGAGAAGGGTGACCGGGTCGGCGTCTGGTCGCCCAACTGCGCGGAGTGGACGATCGCGCAGTACGCCTCCGCCAAGGTGGGCGCCATCCTGGTCAACGTCAACCCGTCCTACCGCACCCACGAGTTCTCCTACGCCGTCAACCAGTCCGGCCTGAAGCTGCTGTTCAGCGCCGAGTCGTTCAAGACCAGCAACTACCGCGAGATGATCGAGGAGACCGCAGACCGCAACACGAGTCTCGAGCGCGTTGTCTACATCGGCACCGACGACTGGGACGCGCTCGTCGCGGAGGGGGAGGGACTTGCCGACAACGCCGTCGCCGAGCGGATGGCCACGCTGGAGCCCGGCGACGCCATCAACATCCAGTACACGAGCGGCACGACCGGCTACCCGAAGGGCGCCACGCTCAGCCACCGCAACATCTTGAACAACGGGTTCTTCACCACCGAGCTGATCAACTTCACCGCGGAGGACCGGCTGTGCATCCCGGTGCCCTTCTACCACTGCTTCGGCATGGTGATGGGCAACCTCGGCTGCACCACCCACGGCGCCACGATGGTCATCCCGGCGCCCGGTTTCGACCCGGCCACCACCCTGCGGTGCGTGGCCGAGGAGAAGTGCACCGGCCTGTACGGCGTCCCGACGATGTTCATCGCGATGCAGAACGACCCGTCGTTCGCCGAGCACGACCTCTCCAGGCTGCGCACCGGTGTGATGGCCGGCTCGATCTGTCCGGTCGAGGTGATGAAGCGCTGTGTCGACGACATGCACATGGCCGAGGTCGCCATCGCCTACGGCATGACCGAGACCTCGCCGGTCTCCTGCCAGACCCGCGCGGACGACGACCTCGACCGTCGTACGGCCACGATCGGGCGGGTGCACCCGCACGTCGAGATCAAGATCGTCGACCCGGCCACCGGCGAGACCGTCGAGCGCGGCCAGCCGGGGGAGTTCTGCACCCGCGGCTACTCCGTGATGCTCGGCTACTGGGACGATGAGGAGAAGACCGCGAGGCCGATCGACGCGGACGGCTGGATGCACACCGGCGACCTGGCGGAGATGCGCGAGGACGGCTATTGCAACATCGTCGGGCGGATCAAGGACATGGTGATCAGGGGTGGCGAGAACATCTACCCACGTGAGATCGAGGAGTTCCTCTACACCCACCCCGACATCGAGGACGTCCAGGTGATCGGCGTCCCGGACGAGCGCTACGGCGAGGAGCTGGCCGCCTGGGTCAAGCTCCGGTCCGGAGCCGACCCGCTCGACGAGACGAAGGTGCGCGAGTTCGCCACCGGCAAGCTCGCCCACTACAAGATCCCGCGCTACGTCCTGCTGGTCGACGAGTTCCCGATGACGGTGACCGGCAAGATCCGCAAGGTGCAGATGCGCGAGGAGACCGCCGAGAGGCTCGGACTCGAGAGCAAGGCAGACGCATGAGCGGCATCGACGCCCTGGCCGACGAGTACTGGGCGCACTACCTGGAGGTCGAGCCGACGCACGCCCACCTGATCGGTGACTACCGCGGGGCCGGCCAGTTCGAGGAGACCACTCGTGAGTCCGAGGACCGCGAGATCGTGGCCATGCGGGACTTCGCGCAGCGTGCTGGGGCGATCGACCCGTCCGGGCTGGATGACCAGCAGAGAACCACCCGAGCCGTGCTGATCTCGGACGCCACGACCCGGGCAGACGTGCTGGCCGTCCGGCTCGCCGAGCTCGCGGTCAACCCGATCTTCGGACCGCAGGTCGGGGTGCCGATCCTGATGGGGATGCTCGCATTGCCTGACGCCGACGTCGCCGAGGCGCTCGTCGACAAGCTCCGTGGGCTTGGGTCGCTACTACGGCGAGCTCGCAGAGCGCCAGCGCGAGGGCGTGGCGGGTGGTCGCCTGCCCGCTGCGTTCGCTGCTGCGGACACGATCGCCCAGCTCGACGGCCTGCTGTCCAGGCCGATCGCCGACGACCCGTTGCTCGTCACGACGTCACCCCCATCTGGGATCGATGTCGACGGCTGGAAGGCCCGGCTCCGCAGGGTGATCGAGACCGACGTACGTCCGGGAATGCGCGCCTACCGTGACGTGCTGCGCGACGAAGCCCTCCCACTGGCGCGCCCGGACGAGAAATGCGGGCTGAGCTGGCTGGCGGACGGCGATGAGGCGTACGCCGCGACCCTGCGCAACTTCACGACCACCGACAAGTCGGCCCGCGAGATCCACGACATCGGGCTGGCGCAGATCGAGAAGCTCGCCGACGAGTACCGCGGCCTAGGACCCGAGGTGGTCGGCACCGCCGACCTCCAGCAGATCTTCACGGCCATGCGCTCCGACCCCAAGCTGCACTTCAGCACCGGGGACGAGCTGATCGAAGCCTCGGAGGTTGCGCTACAGCGCGCGTGGGACGCCATGCCGGACTGGTTCGAGGTGCTGCCGCAGGCACAGTGTGCGGTGCAGCCGACGTCCACCGGAGCCAAGGCGTTCTACTTCCCGCCAGCCGGCGACGGCAGCCGCGGCGGGACCTTCTTCGTGAACGTCTCCGACCCGAGCTCCTGGGGGACCTTCGAGCTGCAGTCGATGGCGTTCCACGAAGGCATCCCGGGACACCACCTGCAGCTTGCGATCGCCAGTGAGCTGGAGGGCGTGCCGGAGTTCCGCAAGCACCTCAACAACTCTGCCTACGCGGAGGGCTGGGGCCTCTACACCGAGCGCCTCTCCGACGAGATGGGGCTCTACAGCTCGGCCGTCGACCGGATGGGGATGTTCTCTGCCGACTCGATGCGCGCGTGCCGGCTTGTCGTGGACACCGGCCTGCACTCGCTCGGCTGGAGCCGCGAGCAGGCCGTCGAGTACATGGTCGCCAACTCACCCCTCGCCGAGGGCGTCGTCCGACCGGAGATCGACCGCTACGTCGTGACGCCGGGCCAGGCGTCCTCCTACATGGTCGGCCGACTGGAGATCCAGCGGATGCGCGCGGAGGCCGAGCAGCGCCAGGGTGCGAGCTTCGAGGTGAAGAAGTTCCACTCGGCCGTGCTCGACTCGGGATCGCTCCCGCTCGGCGTGCTCGACGAGGTGGTCCGGACCCGCTTGAGCTAGCGACGACGCAGCAGCGCGCGCACCGCGAAGGCGCCGAGGACGCCACCGATGGCCTCGTAGGGCATCCGTTCGTGTGCCTCGTTCTGGATCCGCTTGTGCGCGTCGTCCACCCACGATGGGAACGGCGAACGGCCGAAGAACAGGGTGCTCGGCTTGTCGGAGTCGGGCAGGCACGCGCCGAGCATGCCGGCCAGCACGGCCGTGCGTCGGTCGGGTGACGCGGCCCGGGCCAGCGTCGCCAGCGTGGTCAGCCCCACCAGGCCGTCGACCACGGCCACCTTGATGAACACGTCGTAGTCGGGGTGGCCCCAGTGCGGCAGCGCGTCCATGACCACGTGGCTGGCGATGCCCAGGGCGAAGGCGCTCGCCGGCCCGGGAGCCACCGCTCCGATCACGGCACCGGCAACGACGTGGTTCGTGATCAGCACAACTGCACCCTAGGTGCCGACGCCAGGAGTCGGCGTTTCCGGGTCCGAAGCCGGGGTACGTGGACCGATGGGCGCGACCCCGACGGGGGTCGCCGACACACTGGGAGGACCACGTGGCCGACAAGGTCGAGACAGGTCGCATCACCACCGACATCCCGGCCCGCATGGACCGGCTGCCGTGGGCCCGATGGCACTGGCTGGTGGTGATCGGGCTCGGCACCGTCTGGATCCTCGACGGGCTCGAGGTGACCATCGTCGGGTCGATGAGCGAGGCCCTGAAGCCCGATGGCACCGGCCTCGGCCTGAGCAGCTACCAGGTGGGCGTCGCCGGCGCGGTGTACGTCGCCGGAGCGTGCACCGGCGCGTTGTTCTTCGGTCAGCTCACCGACCGCTTCGGCCGCAAGAAGCTCTTCCTGATCACGCTCGGGGTCTACACGGTGGCGACCGTGCTGACGGCGTTCTCGATGAACCCGATGTGGTACTTCGGTGCCCGGTTCCTCACCGGCGCCGGCATCGGTGGCGAGTACGCCGCGATCAACTCCGCGATCGACGAGCTGATCCCGGCGAAGTACCGCGGCCGGGTCGACGTCGCCATCAACGGGTCCTTCTGGATCGGTGCTGCCGGTGGTGCCCTGCTGACCATCCCGTTGCTCGACCCCACCCTCATCGACCCGGCGTGGGGCTGGCGGATCGCGTTCGGCCTGGGCGCGATCCTGGCGGTCGGCATCCTCGTCGTACGCCGCAACGTGCCGGAGAGCCCCCGCTGGCTGTTCATCCACGGTCGTGAGGACGAGGGCGAGCAGATCGTGCGCGACATCGAGAAGGCCGTCCGCGACGAGACCGGCGAGGACCTGCCGTCGGTCAGCGAGACCATCACCATCCGGCAGCGCAAGACGATCAGCATTCCCGAGATCGCACGGACGGTCTTCACGCTCTACCCGCGCCGTACGATCCTGTGCTTCTCGCTGTTCGTGGGCCAGGCGTTCCTCTACAACGCCTTCTTCTTCACCTACGGCGACACCCTGGGGACGTTCTTCGACGTCACGCAGCCCGGCTACTACATCGCCGTGTTCGCCGCGAGCAACTTCGCCGGGGCACTGCTCCTGAGCCCCCTGTTCGACCGAGTCGGACGGGTGCAGATGATCGCCGGTACCTACATCCTCTCCGGCGTCCTGCTCGCGGTCGCGGGCTTCGTTCTCGGCGACCTCACCGCGATCACGCTGACGATCTTCGGCGCCGTCATCTTCTTCTTCGCCTCCGCGGGTGCGAGCGCGGCGTACCTCACCGCGAGCGAGGTGTTCCCGATGGAGACCCGCGCGCTGTGCATCGCGTTCTTCTACGCGATCGGCACCGCCGTCGGAGGCATCAGCGGGCCACTGCTGTTCGGCAAGCTGATCGACGACGCGTCCGCGGACAAGGACATCACGGCCATCGCGATCGGCTACTTCATCGGGGCCGCGCTGATGGTCATCGGCGGTGTGGTCGAGGCGGTCCTCGGGGTCAGGGCGGAGGGCCAGTCGCTGGAGAACATCGCCAGGCCGCTGACCGCCGAGGAGGACACCGACGACGGCCAGCCGTCGGCGCCCCAGCACGCCTGACCCCGCCACCGGCAACCGACAGCGGACGGTGTGACCCTTGACACTTGTGTACTAAACCGGTTTAGTCGAGGGATGGGCCGGCCGACGATCAACGACGTTGCGACGGCCGCCGGCGTTTCCAAGGGCGCGGTCTCCTTTGCCCTGAACGGCCGTCCCGGCATCTCAGAGGACACCCGGCGCCGGATCCTGGACGCCGCCGAGAACCTCGGCTGGTCGCCGAGCTCCCGCGCCCGAGCGCTCTCGGTGTCCAAGGCCCTCGCGGTCGGCCTGGTGATCGCCCGCCCGCCCGAGATCCTGCGCGCCGACGCGTTCTTCCCCTCGTTCATCGCCGGTCTCGAGACAGTCCTGTCGACGCGCGGACACGCACTCCTGCTGCAGGTCGCCGAGCGCGACGACCACGCGGCCTATCGCCGGCTGGTCCAGGAAGGTCGGGTCGACGGAGTCTTCGTCACCGACCTGCAGGTCGGTGACGAGAGGCCGGCGCTGCTCGACGAGCTCGGCCTCCCGGCAGTGGTCATCGGTCCCCACCTCGGGGAGCAGCCCGGAGCCCACCAGTCCGCGCTCGGCGTGGACGACGCTCCCGGCATCCAGGCAGCCGTCGAGCACCTGATCGCGCTCGGGCACACCCGGATCGCGCACGTGTCCGGACCGCAGCACATGGTGCACGGGCGCTCACGTCGCGAGGCGTGGAGCAAGGCCCTGGGCGACGCGGGCCTCCCCGAGGGCACATGTGTGGAGGCTGACTTCTCCGCCGAGTCCGGCGCCCGCGCGATGCGCGAGCTCCTCGACCTCGCCGAGCGGCCGACCGCAGTGGTCTTCGCGAACGACCTGATGGCGATGGCCGGACTCTCGCTGGCGGTCTCGCGCGGTGTCGCCGTACCCGTCGAGCTGTCCATCACCGGGTTCGACGACGTCGAGATCTGCGCCCACCTGCAACCGTCGCTGACCTCGGTGCATACCGACGTCGTGGCCTGGGGCCGCGCTGCCGCGACCCGCCTCCTCGAGCTCATCGACGACCTGGAACCGACCCCCGCGGAGCTCCCGGACGCACGCCTCGTCGTGCGCTCCTCGACCGGCCCCGCACCTCACCCGGCACGCCCTCTCTGAATGGAGCAACGATGAAACGCACCTTCCTGACCGCCTCCGCCGCCGTCCTGGCGCTCGGACTCGTCACTGCCTGCGGTAGTGGTTCCGACTCGAGCGAGGGCACCTCCTCCACGGGCCCGATCAAGGTGTGGCTCTCGAACAACCCCGAGGAGATCGCCTGGGGCAAGAACATGGTCGAGGAGTGGAACGCCGAGCACTCCGACCAGAAGATCACCGCCCAGGAGATCCCGGCCGGCAAGACCTCCGAGGAGGTCATCGGCGCCGCGATCACCGCGGGCAACGCCCCGTGCCTGGTGTTCAACACCAGCCCGGCCGCCGTACCGCAGTTCCAGAAGCAGGGCGGTCTGGTGGCCCTGGACGACTTCGAGGGCGGCAAGAGCTACGTGGAGGAGCGGTCGGGTGACCTCGCCGAGCAGTACGCCTCGCCGGACGGGAAGTTCTACCAGATGCCCTGGAAGCAGAACCCCGTGATGATCTTCTACAACAAGGACCTCTTCAAGAAGGCCGGTATCGACACCGAGAACCCGCCGCTGAAGACCTACGACGAGTTCCTCGCGACGAGCAAGAAGCTCGTTGACAGCGGCGCGGCACCGGCTGCGATCGCCCCCGCACCCTCGAGCGAGTTCTTCCAGTCGTGGTTCGACTTCTACCCGCTGTACGCCGCCGAGTCCGGCGGCATAGCAGACCATCGAGGACGGCAAGGCCACCTTCAACGACGCCGCCGGCAAGGACGTCTGGAACTTCTGGGCGCAGATGTACAAGGACGGCTACACGCCGCAGGAGAAGTACGACGGTGACTCGTTCGCCGACAAGAAGGCGGCGATGGCGGTCGTCGGTCCCTGGGCGATCGCGGTCTACAAGGGCAAGGTCAACTGGGGTGTCGCTCCGGTGCCGACCAAGGCGGGCATGGAACCGGGCGAGGTGCACACGTTCAGCGACGCCAAGAACATCGGCCTCTACTCCGCGTGCAAACATCAGAAGACCGCGTGGAACGTGCTGAAGTTCGCCACCAGCGAGGACCAGGACGCCAAGCTCCTCGAGACGACGGGCCAGATGCCGATCCGCCAGGACCTGGCGACGACGTACGCCGACTACTTCAAGAGCCACCCTGACTACGAGACCTTCGCCGACCAGGCCTCGCGCACCGTCGAGGTGCCCAACGTGCCGAACTCGGTGGAGATCTGGCAGGAGATCCGCGACAACTTCTCCTCCGCGGTGATCTTCGCCAAGACGTCTGTGGACGAGTCGATCGCCAAGGCAGCTGACTCAGCTGAAGAGCTCGCCGGCCAGTGAGGCCTGTGCTCGCCAAGGTCTTCGGTCGCCAGCCCCTGGGGGCGGTGTTCGCAGCGCCGTACGCACTGTTCCTGGCGCTGGTGTTCGCCTACCCCCTCGGGCTGGCGGTCTGGATCAGCTTCCACGACTACTTCTTCGCCGCGCCGGGGGCACCGGTCGATCGGCCGTTCGTCGGCTTCGACAACTACGCCGCGGTCCTCGGGGACCCGGATGTCCGGCGCGCGTTCGGCAACGTCGCGATCTTCCTGGTGATCAACGTCCCACTGACCGTGGTGCTCTCGCTGGTGCTCGCGGCCGCGCTGAACACCGTGACGCGGGCGCGGACCTTCCTGCGCCTGTCGTACTACGTGCCCTACGTGACCGCGAGTGTCGCGCTGGTCGCCGTCTGGCTCTTCCTGTTCAGCAGCAACGGACTGGCCAACCAGATCCTCGGCCCGCTGGCGCCGTCGCCGTCGTGGCTGGTGAACAGCGATCTGGCGATGCCGGTGATCGCGCTGTTCGTCACCTGGAAGCAGTTGGGGTTCTTCATCCTGCTGTACCTGGCTGCCCTGCAGGGCGTGTCCAAGGACCTGTACGACGCCGCGTCGGTCGACGGGGCGGGGCGGGTCAGGTCGTTCATGCACGTCACAGTGCCCGGCGTACGTACCGCCACCACGCTGGTGGTCATCCTCGCCACGATCACCGGCGCCAACCTGTTCACCGAGCCCTACCTGCTCACCAACGGTGGCGGTCCCGACGGAGCCTCGGCCTCGCCGGTCTTCGTGATGTACCAGAAGGGCATCGAGCAGGGGAACCCCGACACCGCCTCGGCTATCGGCGTCCTGCTCGTGATCCTCGTGCTGGCGATCTCCTTGGTCAATCGATACTTCCTGGAGCGTGAAGAACGATGAAGAACCGTCGTGTGTGGAGCACCACCGCGCTGTTTCTCGGCGCCCTGGTCTTCCTGTTTCCCTTCTACTACATGGTGATCGGCTCCTTCCAGGAGAAGCCGGACACCTCGATCGGCGGCATCCTGCCGCTCGGCGGTTGGACCGTTGACAACTACATCGACATCAACAGCCGCGTGCACCTGGTGCAGTCGCTGGTCAACTCGATGATCGTCACCGGTGGTGTGCTGGTCGGCACCGTCTTCTTCGGGGTGCTCGCCGGCTATGCACTGGCACGCCTGCACTTCCGCGGGCGCGGCTCGCTGTTCGCCGCGATGCTGCTCGTGCAGATCGTCCCGTTCCAGCTGCTGATCATCCCGATCTACGTGATGATCGTGCGCAACTACGGGCTTGCCGACTCCTACCTCGGGATGATCGCGCCGTTCCTGATCAACTCGGCGGCCGTCTTCATCTTCCGGCAGTTCTTCCTGCAGCTGCCCGAGGACCTGTTCGCCGCCGCCGCGCTGGATGGTGCGGGTGAGCTGCGCACGCTCTGGTCGATCGCGCTCCCACTCGTGCGCCCAGCGCTGCTGACGGCCTGTCTGCTGACCTTCATCGGTCCGTGGAACGAGTTCCTGTGGCCGTTCCTGGTGACCAAGGACCAGGACCTGCAACCGCTGGCGGTGACGCTTGCGAACTACATGAGCAACATCGCCGGGCGCGCGTCCAACCCGTTCGGCGCGATCCTCGCGGGAGCCGTGGTGCTCGCTGCCCCGGCCGTCGCGCTGTTCGTGGTGTTCCAGAAGAAGTTCAACGACCTCGCAATCAGCAGTGGAGTGAAGGGATGACCATGCGCCGAATCCTGATGGCAGCGACGATGGCGGTCGCTGTCGCGGCGACCCTGGCGCAGGCCCCGGCCGGCGGAGCCTCCTCCGCCGATCGTCCGGCGCGGCTGACCAACCTCGACCATCTCGACTACCTCGGAGAGCGGGTCGCCCCGCCACCGCAGGCCGGCCACTCGACGTACCGCCTCGACCAGCAGCCGGAGATCGGCACGCTGTGGACCTACGCCGACAAGCAGGCCGACGGCAGCTACAAGCGCATCGGCGGCGGTGAGTACGACGCGGCCGAGGACACCTACGGCCAGGGCGCGTTCAACGCGGACGACATGGCCCGCGCGGCCGTCGTCTATCTCCGCCACTGGAAGCAGACTGGCGACAACTCGAGCCGACGTCGGGCCTTCGACATGCTGCGTGGCCTGACCTACCTGCAGACGGTGTCGGGGAAGAGCGCCGGCAACGTCGTGCTCTGGATGCAGCCCGACGGCACCCTGAACCCCAGCGCCGAACCCGTCGAGCTTCCGGACCCCTCGGACAGCGACGCGTCGTACTGGCTGGCCCGCACGATCTGGGCGCTGGGGGAGGGGTACGCCGCGTTCAAGGGCGCCGACCCCGCGTTCGCCCGCTTCCTCGAGCAACGCCTCGCGCTCGCCGTGGACGCGGTAGACCGGCAGGTGCTCGACGCCTATGGCCGCTACCTCCGGATCGACGGACGCCGCGCTCCGGCCTGGCTGATCGCCGACGGCGCCGACGCCTCGGCAGAGGCTGTTCTCGGGCTGGCCTCCTACGTCCGCGCAGGTGGCTCGGCCAAAGCCAGGCGGGTGATGACCCAGCTGAGCAACGGCATCGCCAGACTCGCCGGTGGCGACGCACGCACCTGGCCCTTCGGCGGTGTGCTCCCGTGGGCGCTGTCCCGCTCGGACTGGCATGCCTGGGGATCGCAGATGGCGGCCGCGCTCGCTCGCGCCTCCGACGTCACCGGCGACACCTCGTGGCGCCGGGTGGCCGCGCGCGACTCCTTCACCTTCGACCCGTGGATGCTCACCTCGGGTGGTCCGGACAACGGGCGACTGCCCGCCCGGGCAGATGCCGTGCAGATCGCCTACGGCGCCGACTCCCGGGTGCAGAACCTGCTCGCGACCGGTGGTGGTGCCCGCCAGATCGCAGGCGTGGTCGCCGCTTGGTTCTTCGGCGCCAACGCCTCGAAGGCACCGACCTACGACCCTGCTACCGGCATCACCTTCGACGGTGTCGACCCGGCCGGCAAGGTGAACCAGAACTCGGGTGCCGAGTCGACGATCCACGGGCTGCTCACGATGATCGCCCTGGACGGCAACCCCGCCGTGAAGCAGATCGCGATGACCGCAGGTGTCCAGGAGGTCGTCGGCGTGCAGTACGTGCAGGCCGAGGACGGCCAGCTGGGCCCGGGCGCGACAGCCGTGCAGCCGGACCCGATGTGGACCGGCGAGTCGCTGTACGCCGGCACCGGGTACGCCGCCCTCGGTGACGGCAGCACGGCGACCTTCGAGCTCGCCGGCCATCCCCAGGCCCTGGTGCTACCAGTGGTCGACCTGCAACCGGGCAGCTCCGCCGTCACCACCTTCCGGTCGGGCGGCCGGGCACTCGGCTCGGTGCGTGCGGGAGCGATCGGCCCACAAGGGGACTCGCCCGCACTGGGGGCGATCCTTCCGCTCACCCTCGACGGCTTGCTTCCGGCGTCCGCCACGACGGTGACCGCGACGACGAAGGCGAACGGCGGCGACGCCGCACCGCTGGACGCGCTGATGATCCAGCCACTCGTCTCGCGGATGGTGCTGGGCGGTGACGGACACGGCACGGCCTTGCTGCGCAGCTCGGCCACGTCCACCAGGCGCACGACCGTGGCAGTGCCCGGCAGCGGGAAGGCCCAGGTCTGGTCCTATGACGGCCGGGGTCGACTGCTGTCACGCACCAGCAGCACCGCTGCCGTCGTACCCGTGTCAGTCGCCGCCGGCGGCGTCACCCTCGTCCGCCGCTGAGCGGTCGGACCTTCCCCACCAGCCAAGGAGAAATGCAGATGACCCACCGCCCGCATGCAGAGTTCCCGCTCGGCCCGTTCACGCCGTACGACGCCAACCCGATCCTCTCGCCGCAGGGCGAGGGCTGGGAGTCGGGCAGCGTCTACAACCCGGCGGCTGTCGTGAAGGACGGCCAGGTCGTGCTGCTCTACCGCGCGCACGCCGACGACATCATCTCGCACGTCGGGCTGGCCACGAGCGACGACGGCATCCACTTCGAGCGTCATCCGGAGCCGGTCCTGTCGCCCAGCGAGCCCTACGAGGAGTTCGGTTGCGAGGACCCACGGGTCACCGAGATCGACGGCACCTACTACCTGACCTACACCGCGTGGGACCGCACCAATGCCCAGCTCTGCCTGGCCACCTCGACCGACCTGTTCACCTGGGAGAAGCACGGCCCGCTCTTCCCGGACTTCAACACCTTCGAGCCCAACGCCTCTGAGGTCCCCACGCCGTGGAGCAAGGCGGGCGCGATCCTCGCGACCCCGATCGACGGTCGCTACCTGATGTACTTCGGTGAGGGCTCGATCTACTACGCGTGGTCCGACGACCTCATCCACTGGACGCCGTGCCCGCAAGACGAGCCGCTGATGCTGCCGACGCCGGAGGGCACGTTCGGGGAGTTCCTCGTCGAGGTCGGTCCGCAGCCGATCATCACCAACAACGGGCTGATCCTGCTGCTGCACAATGCAGCTGTGAAGTTCGAGGACGGGACCGTCCGCTACACGTGCGGCCAGCTGCTCTTCGACCCCAAGCGGCCGACGGAGATCCTGGCGCAGATGAACTACCCGTGGCTCGAGCCCTCGACCTACGAGGACCAGCACGGCCTGGTCTCCAACGTCACCTTCGTCGAGGGGCTGGTGGAGTTCCAGGGGACCTGGTTCGCCTACTACGGCCAGAGCGACTCGACACTGGGTGTCGCGACGTACAAGGTCGGCGAGACGTACTCCGAGCTGGTCTGATGGCTGAGGCAACCCCGGAGCCCGTCCAGCCCGACCACGAGCGGTGGCTCGAGGCGGAGGGTGACCGACTGCTCGAGTTCGGGCGAGCCTCGCGGCATCCCGAGGGCGGCTTCGCGTGGCTGGACGACGACGGCAAGCCGGACCTCGACCGCCCGGCGGAGCTGTGGATCACCTGCCGGATGACCCACGTCTACTCGCTGGGTCACCTGTTGGGCCACGCTGACTCCGCCGAGCTGGCCGACCAAGGTGTCGCCGCACTGCGTGGTCGTTTCCAGGACGCCGTCAACGGCGGCTGGTTCGCCAAGGTCGACGCGTCTGGACCCACCACGACGAGCAAGACCGCCTACGAGCACGCATTTGTCGTGCTGGCCGCGGCCAGCGCGACGGCGGCCGAGCGACCTGGCGCTCGGGAGCTGCTCGACGAGGCCCTGGTCGTGCTGCTCGAACGCTTCTGGGACGACGAGTTCGGCATGGTCGTCGAGGAGTGGGACCAGACCTGGTCCACCCTCGACGGCTACCGCGGTGTGAACGCCAACATGCACACCGTCGAGGCGCTGCTCTCCGCCGCGGACGTGCTCGACGACGACACGTTGCGGGACAAGGCGATGCGGATCACCACGCGCGTCGTACACGACCTCGCCGCAGGCAACGAGTGGCGCATCCCCGAGCACTTCGACAGCACCTGGGCGCCGTTGCCCGAGTACAACGTCGACGAGCCGGCCCACCCCTTCCGGCCCTACGGCGCCACCATCGGGCACTGGCTCGAGTGGTCGCGTCTGACGCTGCACCTGCGCGCCGCTCTGGGCTCGGCGGCGCCGGACTGGCTGCTGCACGATGCCCGGGCGCTGTTCGAGGCGTCAGTCCGCGAAGGCTGGGCCGTCGACGGTGCGGACGGGTTCGTCTACACCGTCGGCTGGGACGGCCAGCCCGTCGTACGCGAGCGGATGCACTGGGTCGCCGCCGAGGCCGTCGCCGCGGCTGCCGCACTGCACGCAGCGACCGGGGGAACGTCGTACGCCGACTGGTACGCCACCTGGTGGCACCACATCGAAGCCTGCTTCATCGACCGCGACCGAGGCTCCTGGCGCCACGAGCTCTCGCCCACCCTCGAGCCGAGCAACCAGACCTGGCACGGCAAGCCGGACACCTACCACGCCTTCCAGGCCACCCTCATCCCCCGCCTCCCCCTGAGCCCCACCCTCGCCGCCGCCCTCGCACAAGGTGGTCGAGCAGCCACCAAATAGGTGGTCGAGGAGCGACCAAATAGGTGGTCGAGCAGCGAGCGAAGCGAGCGGATAGTCGAGACCACGCACCGTGAGCCGAGGATCAGCAGTGCCTCCGGTGGTTGAGGAGCGAGCGCCAGCGAGCGTCTCGAAACCATCGATGCCCTTTTCCAAGCCCTATGTGGTGGATCCCACGCACCAGGTGCATGCGATGCACCACATAGCGTGTTCTACGGTTCGCATCACCCGCGAGCGCTGTCCGCCTGATCTTCCGGCTCCGATGATTGGGTGCATCGAGGTTGGTCACAAACGTCGGAGGTGTGACATGACGATGGAGCTCTTCGCCGGAGTGGCCGTCAGCGACTACCAGCGGGCCGTCACCTGGTTCGAGGCTCTTCTGGGCACAGCCGCGACGTTCGAGGCGACCGACACCGAGTCCGTGTGGATGTTGACCGACCACGGCTCGATCTACGTCCTGCTCCGGCCCGAGCGCGCCGGCCACGCGTTGGTCACGGTGCTGGTCGACGACCTCGACGGGTTCGTTGCAGCAGCCGAGGGCCGCGGCGTCCAGCCGGCACTCAGCGAGACCTACGACAACGGCGTACGCAAGGTGACCTTCCGCGACCCTGACGGCAACGAGGTCGGCTTCGGCGAGGTTCCGGCCGAGGCCTCGGCGGCTCCCGGCTAGGGCAACAGCCCACGTACGCTTGCCCGCGTGAGCGATCAGCTGGTGGTCGGGTTCGACCTCGACATGACCCTGATCGACACCGTCGTGGGCTTTGCGGCGACCCTGGACGCGCTCGGTGCCGAGCTGGGCGTGCAGTTCCCGACCTCGGAGATGACCGCGAACCTCGGTCCTCCGCTCGACCTGTTGCTCCGGCCGCACCTGGGCGCGGACCAGGTCGAGCCGGCCGTCCACCGGTTCCGCGAGATCTACCCCGACTCGGCGATCTTGCCCACGCCTGCGTTCCCCGGGGTCGCTGACGCGCTGGCTGCCGTACGACGACACAACGGGCGCATCGTGCTGGTCACGGGGAAGTACACGCCCAACGCGCAGCTGCACGTCGACCACCTGGGGCTGGACGTCGACGTGGTCGAGGGCAGTGTCTGGGGCGCGGGCAAGGGCAAGGTGCTTCGCCGCCACCAGGCTGACGTCTACGTCGGCGACCACATCCACGACGTGGAGGGCGCACAGGCAGCTGGGGTGGTCAGCGTCTCCGTGCTGACCGGCGGGTGCACGCGCGAGGAGCTCGAGGACGCCGGCACGGATGTGGTGCTCGGTGACCTCTCCCAGTTCCCCGCCTGGCTGGATGCCTTCGTCCTGGACCGCCGCCTCGCACGTCTCGAGGAGCTGCTGCGGCACCACGACCGGCTGCTGGTGGCGTTCAGCGGGGGAGCCGACAGCGCTTTCCTGCTCGCGGCGGCCGTGCGCGCGCTCGGGGCAGACAACGTAGCCGCCGCGACGGCGTACTCCGACTCGCTGCCCCTGTCCGAGCGCGGCCCGGCGATGGCGTTCGCGCAGTCCCTCGGGGTCGAGGTGCTCACCCCGGAGACGGCGGAGATGGAGCGGGAGGGCTACCGGGCCAACGACGGCGACCGGTGTGCGTTCTGCAAGGCCGAGCTGCTCGACGTCCTCGGCCCCCTGGCCAACGAGCACGGGTACGACGCCGTCGCGACCGGCACCAACGCCGACGATGCCCAGGCAGGTTTTCGTCCCGGAATCGCGGCTGCCTCCGACCGGGGCGCGGTGACCCCGCTCCTCGACGCCGGCCTGACCAAGGAGCAGATCCGCGCTGCCTCGCGCGAGTGGGGCGCTGCCGACGTGGGACAAGCCCGCCGCCGCGTGCCTGAGCTCCCGGATCGCCTACGGCATCGAGATAACGCCGGCCCGGCTCGCCCGGGTCGAGCAGGCGGAGGCGGCGCTGCGCAACGCGCTCACCGAGGCCGGTCATCGGGTGCAGAACGTACGCGTGCGCGACCTGGGTGACACGGCTCGCGTCGAGGTCGACCGGAACCTCGTCGAGGCCGCCGCCGACCACCTGGAGCTCGTCCGGGCGGCCGGCTTCAGCGAGGTCGTGATCGACCCCCTCGGCTTCCGTTCCGGCTCCATGAACGAGCTGCTGGACGATCCGGACAAGTACCGCTGATCGAGACGGCCCGAACTCGTTAGCGAGCGCTCCGGGCAACACGTAGGCTGGCCCTTCGCTTCGGCCGACACGGGTCGCCGCAGCTCACACCGACGAAGAGAAAGGCAGTGCCGTGCCCACCGGAAAGGTCAAGTGGTACGACGCCGAGAAGGGGTTCGGGTTCCTCTCGCGCGAGGACGGCGACGACGTCTACGTCCGTTCCTCATCCCTGCCCGAGGGAGTCGCCACGCTCAAGGCCGGCACCCGGGTCGAGTTCGGCATCCTCTCCGGTCGCAAGGGCGAGCAGGCACACCAGGTGCAGGTGCTGGACGCCCCGCCGTCGGTCGCCCAGAACCAGCGCAACGCGCAGCGCAAGAAGCCCGAGGAGATGGTCAGCATCGTCGAGGACCTGATCAAGCTGCTCGAGGGCGTCGAGGAGAACTACCGCCACGGGCGCCGGCCCGAGGCCAAGACAGCCAAGCCCACCGCCAAGCTGCTCCGCGGCCTGGCAGACGAGCTCGAGCTCTAGGCAGTCGCGGGCCGCTTGATCAGGACCACGGCGGTCCACGTGACCATCAGCCCTGCCAGCAGCCCGAGGCCGAGCTCGGGGACCACGTCGTTCCCGATCTTGAGCGGCAGCGCGATCCCGATGAACCCGCCGAGCACCCAGGACAGCTGGAGCAAGGTCTCCGAGCGCGCGAACGCCGAGGTGCGGTGGCGTTCGGGTACGTCGCGCTGGACGGTCGCATCGAGCACCAGCTTGCCCATGGCCTGCGCCACGCCCGCGGTGAGCCCGAGAGCCATCGCCGGGATCAGCCCGTAGAAGATCGCCGCGACCACGGCTGCGGTCGCGTCCGCCAGCAGGGCGATCACCACGGTGACCCTCGGTGAGAGGCGACGCAGCACCGATCCGAGCCCGATGCCGATCGTGTTGCCGAGCCCGGCGGCGCCGATCACCAGCCCCATCAAGCAGCGTGGTCCGGTTCTCCCAGCCGGGCAGCGGATGCTGACGCAGCAGGAACGCCATGTACATCGTCAGGAAGCCCGAGAGCATCCGCAGGCCGGCGTTGCAGCGCAGGGCGAACACCACGTCGGGCGGGACCCGGAACTTGCGCTTGTCGCCGCTCAGGCTCACCGGGAGCTCGTCGCCGTGCGCGTCGGCCTTGGCCGGCAGCAGGATCGAGAGGATGGTCGCGCCCGCGAACACCACGAATGCGAACCGCAGCGACCACTGGGAGCCGAACGTCGAGGCCAGCCCCGCCAGCGGCGCCGCGACCGCGGCGCCGACGACGCCCGCGAGCGAGATCCGGCTGTTGGCCTTGACGAGTGTCAAGTCGGCGGCACGCAGCCGGGGGACGGTGGCCGCTCGGGCCACGCCGTACGCCTTCGAGGAGACCAGGACGCCCAGGGCGGTCGGGAACATCGCCAGCGACTGCGGTCGCCACGGCGTCGGCCATCAGCCAGCACAGGAAGGCGCGCAGCGCCATGGTGCTGCCGATCGCCCAGCGCCGGCCGTGGCTGAACCGGTCGAGGAAGGGCCCGAGAAGGGGAGCAACGATCGCGAACGGCAGCATCGTGAGTCCGAGGAAGAGCGCGACCTGCCCGCGCGCCTCGCCCGGCTGGGCGAAGAACAGGGTCCCCGCCAGCGAGATGGCGACCGCCGCGTCGCCGGCGGCGTTGAACGCGTGCAGCTCGATCAGCCGGTAGAGGCCGGAGTCGCCCGCACCCTCGGCGCGCGAGGCGCGGCGCGCCTGGCGGAAGGTGTACGTCGCGGCGGAGCCGGTAGCCGTGCCGGCGCGCTTGATCCCGCGGCCAGTGGCGCCGGCAACGCGGCGGCCCGTCCCGGGCGCGTGCCCGGCCGTGTCGGGGGCGTCCGGTCGTCGGCTCGTCCTCCATGCCCCCATCCTGTCAAGACAGTGAGCCGAGCAGACGCGGGCCTTGCCCATGAGGGACAATCATCGATGTGATGACCACAGCTGACCCCGTCGACGTCGAGGCGGTCGCCGTCGCCCGCGCTGCTCTCGTGGAGCAGGTGGGTGCCGCCGTCGTCGGCGAGCACCTCGCTGCGAGCCCGGAGGACCAGGGTGTCGTCACCTACAACTTCGCCTGCAGCGAGTCTGGCTACCCCGGCTGGGAATGGGCGGTCACCGTCGCCCGCGCCCCGGGTGCCGACACCGTGACGATCGACGAGATCGTGATGCTGCCCGGCGAGAACGCCATCCTCGCGCCTGTCTGGGTGCCGTGGCGCGACCGGATCCAGCCCGGCGACCTGTCACCGGGCGACCTGCTCCCCACCGACGAGGACGACCCGCGGCTGGTGCCGACCTATCTCGCCGGAGACGACCTGGCGGACTGGGAACGCGACGTCGCGGACGAGCTGGGCCTTGGTCGCTCGCGGGTGCTGTCCCTGGAGGGCCGTGAGATGGCCGCCCAGCGCTGGTACGAGGGCGACCAGGGTCCCGACGCGCCGCTCGCCCAGTCGGCGCCCGGTCTCTGCGAGGGATGTGGCTTCCTGGTCCGTCTCGCCGGACCGCTCGCAGAAACGTTCGGGCTCTGCGCCAACGAGTTCGCCAACGACGACGGCCGGGTGGTGTCCCTCAACCACGGCTGCGGTGCGCACTCCGAGGCCCAGCTGCGCAAGAAGCAGCTCCCGCCGCCGTTGCCGGACCACGTGTTCGACTCGCTCAGCCGCGACGACTACGAAGAGTTCTGAGCGGCCGAGCGACCCTGGTCAGTCAGTGCGCGGTCCGAGCACGTCGTACGTCGCCACGGCGAAGTCGCCGTTCGTGTCGAGCTCGGCCAGCTTCAGGTTGTGCCGGCGCGGGAACAGCTGACGCCCCGACCCCAGCGTGACCGGGGCGATCGACATCACGATCTGGTCGAGCAGTCCGAGATCGGCGAACTGACCGGCCAGGTCACCGCCACCGACCACCCAGACGTCACGGTCGCCGGCTGACTCGAAGATGCCCGCGTGGTGGTCACGCAGATCGCCGGAAACGAACCGGACGTCGTCCCCGAGGGGCGCGGGCTGCCGGTGGGTGAACACCCAGCAGGGGATGTCATAGGCCCACGCCTCGCCCGTGGTGCTCATGTGGTCGCCGATCCAGGTGTACGTCGTCGCGCCCATCACCATCGCCCCGATGCCGGCGATGAACTCGTCGTACCCCGCAGGCCCGCCCTCCTCGGTCTTCTGCTCGAACAGCCACGCGAGCGAGTCGTTGTCGTCGGCGATGTAGCCGTCGAGCGTGGTGGCGGTGTAGTAGATCGCGCGCGTCATCGCTCTCCTCCTGTATATCGACGGTGCCACTCGATCGGGTCCCCGTGGTCGGCCTCACGGCCGAGCAGGCGCAGTGCCTGCCGGGCAAGCTGCCGTCGGTGGGCCGAGTAGGTGAGCACGTGAGCGATCACGCTGCCGATCACGAAGCTCTCCGGCGGGTCACAGAGGGCGTCGATGAGCCGGTCGTGCCAGGCTCCCCGACGGTCGATGTCGCGCACGATGGCCAGCCACTTGGGCGCGACCTCGTCGTGCCGCTGTTCCAGGGCGCGCAGGTCGTCGCGGTTCAGGCCCGGCAGGTCGGCTCCGGTCATCGAGGCCACCCACACTTCCTTGGCCCACACGGTGTGCTCGAGGACGTCGGCGAGCGACTCCTCCGGGCCGTCCCACGCGAGCACCTGGTTGCCGGGAAGCAGCTTGCGCCGGGCCTCCTCCTCGGGCACCTCGGCCAGCAGCGCGAGCAGGTCGCTGGTGTCGTCGAGGTCGTGCATCACCAGCTGGGCGAGCACCTCGTTGCCCGCGTCCCCGGCGCCCGCAGCGACTCGACTGTCCACCCACAACGAGGTCGGCGGGTGGAAGTGGATGCCGTTCGGCGCCGGCAGCCAGTGGCTCGCGTCCTGCGCCCCCGCCTTGCTGGGGGCGTGCCCGAACGCCCTCGAGAACGCTCGGGTGAACCCCTCGACGCTCTCGTAGCCGGCTTCGAAGGCGACGTCGGTGACGCGTGCCCCGCGCCGCAGCTGCCAGGCGGCTCGCTCCATGAGCACCCGTCGCTTCATCGTGACGGGGGGCTCGCCCGCGTCGCGGGTCAGTTGCCGGCTGAAGTGGTACGACGACGAGTAGGCGCCGTCAGCCATCTCACCCAGGGTCGCGTTGTCCTCGTCCAGGACCGCGTCCAGCAGCTCACGAAGCCGGTCGCGGCCGGCGGCCTTCTGCTCGATCACATCCATGTCCCCAGTCTGGTCCCGGAACGCGGTGCACCGCCTGACCGTTCTTGCTCAGTCAGCGGACGTCGGGACTGTTCCCTGGCGCGCGTTGCGTCGTCGTCGTACGTGGTCCCAGCCGACGAGGCCGAGACCGAAACCGGCCAGGCACGTCCACAGCCACCACAGCTTGTCGGCCTCGTCGAGCCGGCTGTAGAAGGGCAGGAGCAGGACGAAAGCGACCGCCCAGATGGCGGTGCCCACCTGCATCGTGCGGATGCCGTCGAGGTCGAGCGGGTCGACGGGGGCGACGATGTAGGTGCGGTTGCCGATCTCGTGCACCATCGGCTGGTCGTCGTCGGGCTGCATTGGCTCAATCTAAGGTATGCAACCGGCCAAGTCGATGCCGGCGAGCGGCACTCGGCCGTGGTTGGATCCGCCCGTGAACAACTTCTTCAAGATCAGCGAGCGTGGGTCAACCGTCGGTCGGGAAGTTCGAGGAGGTGTCGTCACCTTCTTCACGATGGCGTACATCATCGTGCTCAACCCGTTGATCCTGGGCTTCGTCGAGGATGCCGACGGCAACCTGCTGGGTGGGGCAGCACCGGGCAACCTGGCCGCGATCGCGGCCGGTACGGCGCTGGTCGCCGGTGTGCTGACGATCCTGATGGGAGTCTTCGCCAACTTCCCCCTGGCGCTGGCCACCGGACTCGGGCTGAACGCCTTCGTCGCCGTCGCCATCGCGACGCAGATGACGTGGGCCGACGCGATGGGTCTGGTCGTGATCGAGGGTGTCCTGATCCTGATCCTGGTGCTGACCGGGTTCCGGGAGGCCGTCTTCCACGCCGTACCCGGCCAGCTCAAGATCGCCATCTCGGTCGGGATCGGCCTGTTCATCGCACTGATCGGCTTCGTCGACGCCGGCTTCGTACGCCGCATGCCCGACCTGGCGCAGACCACGGTTCCGGTCCAGCTCGGCAACGGGGGCCAGCTGCAGGGCTGGCCGGTCGTCGTGTTCGGCGTCGGCCTGGTGCTCGTGATCGCGCTGTGGGTGCTCAAGGTCAGAGGCGCGATCCTGATCTCGATCGTGGTCACCACGATCCTGGCGATCGTGGTCGAGGCGATCGGCAAGTTCGGCCCGGGAGGTGCGGACAACCCCACCGGCTGGAGCCTCACCGTGCCCTCGATGCCGGACAAGCTCTTCGAGACGCCGAAGTTCGGCACCCTGGGCGAGTTCAACCTGCTCGGCTCGTTCGAGTCGGTCGGGTTCGTCGCCGTGGTGCTGTTGGTCTTCACGCTGATGCTGGCCGACTTCTTCGACACGATGGGCACGATGACCGCGATCGGTGCCGAGGCCGGCCTGCTCGACGAGAAGGGTGCGCCGCCGCACACGCAACGCATCCTGGTCGTGGACTCCGTTGCCGCCCTCGCCGGTGGAGCGGGCGGCGTCTCGTCCAACACGTCCTACATCGAGTCCGCCGCCGGTGTGGGCGAGGGTGCCCGGACCGGCCTGGCGTCGGTCGTGACCGGCGTGCTGTTCCTGTTCTCGATCTTCCTCGCGCCGCTGGTCAAGGTGATCCCGAGCGAGGCTGCCGTGCCTGCGCTTGTGCTGGTCGGCTTCCTGATGATGCAGCAGGTCAAGGGCATCGCCTGGGACGACCTGGAGATCGCGATCCCGGCGTTCCTGACGATCGTGCTGATGCCGTTCACCTACTCGATCACCGTCGGCATCGGCGCAGGCTTCCTCGCGTTCGTACTGATCAAGATCGTGCTGGGCAAGGCTGCCGCTGTGCACCCGCTGATGTGGGTGATCAGCGCGACGTTCGTCCTCTACTTCGCGATCAACCCGCTCACGAAGCTGCTCACCTGACCCTCCATGGGCCAGGAATAGTTAGCATGGCTAATGAGTTACGCTAAGTACTATGAGCCCGACCATCCAGTCCGCCTCGCGCACCGACTCCGGCCTCGCCAGTGAGCTGCGGTTCTCCGTAGCGCGCCTCTCGCGCCGCCTCCGCAACGAGCGCCACCCGGACAACCCGCTGAGCGTCGGTGCGCTGAGCGCGCTGGGAATCCTCTTCCGCGAGGGCGAGTTCACCATCGGCGAGCTGGCCGCGCACGAGCGGGTGCAGCCCCCGTCGATGACCCGCACGGTGAACTGCCTGGTCGACGACGGCTACGCCGTACGCCGGCCGCACGCGACCGACGGACGCCAGGTGATGGTCGACCTCACCGACAAGGGTCGCGAGATCCTGCTCGCCGACCGGCGCCGGCGCGATGCCTGGCTCGCCCAGCGCCTCCGCGAGCTCACCCCTGACGAGCGCGCCCTGCTTCGCGAGGCCGCCCCCCTGATCCAAAGATTGGCCACGAGTTGAACACCCCAACAAGACGCTCGCTCCGCTCCCGTTTCGCCAGGGACCCCGAAAGATGAGCCCCACGTTCCGTTCCCTGCACAACCACAACTACCGCCTCTACGCCTCCGGCGGCGTCATCTCCAACACCGGCACCTGGATGCAGCGCGTCGCCCAGGACTGGCTGGTCGTCCTGCTCGCCGCCAACGATGGCGTCGCACTGGGCATCACCACTGGTCTCCAGTTCCTGCCCGCCCTCCTGCTCTCGCCGTACGCCGGCCTGATCGCCGACCGCTTCCCCAAGCAGCGCCTCCTCCAGGTGACCCAGACGGTGATGGCGGTGACCGCCCTCCTGCTCGGCCTCCTGGCCGTGACCGGGACCGTCGAGGTCTGGCACGTCTACATCCTCGCGTTCACCTTCGGCGTCGGCTCGGCCTTCGACGCACCGGCCCGACAGAGCTTCGTCAGCGAGATGGTCGAGCCCGACGACCTCTCCAACGCGGTCGGTCTCAACTCCGCCTCCTTCAACGCCGCGCGGATCGCCGGCCCGGCGCTCGCCGGTCTGCTGATCGGCCTGTTCGGCGGGGGAGTGGCAGCAACAGGCTGGGTGATCCTGCTCAACGGGTTGAGCTACTCCGCCGTGATCTTCGCGCTCCAGCGGATGAAGGTGCACGACCTGCACCCCAGTCCCCGTGAGGCGCGGCACAAGGGGATGATCCGCGACGCCGTCCGCTACCTGCGTGGGCGGCCGGACCTGATGATGATCCTGAGCGTGGTCTTCTTCGCGGGCACCTTCGGGCTCAACTTCCAGATGACCTCGGCGCTGATGGCGACCCAGGTCTTCCACAAGGGTGCGACCGCCTACGGCCTGCTCGGCTCGGCGATGGCGGTCGGCTCGCTCACGGGCGCGCTGATGGCGGCCCGGCGGGTCCGGATCCGGCTCCGGCTCGTGGCCGGCGCAGGGCTGGTGTTCGGCGTCGTCGAGATCATCGCCGGCCTGGCGCCGTCGTACCTCGCCTTCATGCTGATCATCCCGTTCCTCGGGTTCTCGGCGCTGACGATGATCACCGCTGCGAACACCACGATGCAGCTCGCTACGGCACCGGGTCTGCGTGGCCGGGTGATGGCGCTCTACCTGATGGTCTTCATGGGCGGCACTCCCATCGGCTCGCCGTTCATCGGCTGGATCGGGGAGACGTTCGGTGCCCGCTGGACGCTGATCGCCGGCGGCGGGCTCACCATCCTCGGTGTCCTCCTCTCGGTCGCGGTGTTCACCCGCGGTCGCGGTCTGCTCGAGCGGCGAGTGACCGTCCCCCGGGAGGCGGTTGCGGAGCCCGTAGAGTCGCGCGCATGAATCCCCGCTACCGGCGACTGCTCATCCCCGTCGCGCTGGGAGGGCTCATCCTGATCGTGCTGATCGCGGCCCTCGTCAAGTAGGCCAGGCTGCCGATGGCTGAGGAACTACCGCAGGCACTCGCCAAGATCCGCAGCGCCGTCCTGGACGACGAGCACCTGGTGCGCGCGCTGGCCACCGGCCGGCGCCGCGGACAGTCACCGCCGCGGTGGCGCCGCATCGAGCTGCGCTACGTCGACCTGAAGGCCGGGCGACGGCTCCAGCTGACGGCGTACGACGACACCCAGGCGCACGTCACCAACCACGAAGACGCCGGCGCTGCGCTCGACGACCTCCTCGAGGAGCCGTTCGCCAACTGGCACGTCGAGACCACCTCGCACACGCACCAGCTGCGGGTGACCAAGAAGGGCCAGGCGCTGCTGCACACCACCGCGCGCGAGGAGGAGGTCGTGCCCGACCGCGGTCACGACCAGGCCAAGCAGCGGCTGCTCCCGGAGAACCACCCGGTCCTGCGGGCGCTCGGCATCTCCGACGCGCAGGGCCGGGTGAAGCCGTCGCGCCAGGCGAAGTACCGCCAGGTCGAGGAGTTCCTGCGCGAGCTGTCCACGGCCATCGAGGAGGCGACTCGGAGCGGCAGGCTGCGCACGCCGACGACGGAGAACCCGCTGCGCGTGGTCGACCTCGGCTGCGGAAATGCCTATTTGACGTTTACCGCGCACGCATTCCTGCGTGACCAGATGCCGGTGCGCGTGGTTGGGGTGGACGTGAAGGAACAATCGCGCCGCCACAACACCGAGGTTGCCGAGCACCTCGGCGTCGCGAATGAGCTCACCTTCGTTGCTGCCGGTATTCGCGACGTCGACCTCGACGACCACCCGGACGTCGTACTCGCCCTGCACGCGTGTGACACGGCCACGGACGACGCCCTGTTCCGGGGTGTCGGCTGGGAGGCGGAGCTGCTTTTAGCAGCACCCTGCTGTCATCATGATATATCCGCGCAATTGCGTTTAAATCCGACTCCGGTGGGCTACACCAGTTTGACCCGAGACGGGATTCTTCGCGAACGACTGGCGGATACCTTGACCGACGCCTTACGGGCGGCGATCCTGCGACAAGTCGGTTATCGGGTCGATGTGGTCGAATTCGTGGAAAGTGTGCACACTCCGCGCAACACCTTGTTGCGAGCGGTGCGCACCGGGTCTGCCCCGTCCAGGCAGGCCCAGGACGAGTACGACGCACTGGTCTCCGATTGGCATCTGCAACCGCAGCTGGCGGAGCTGCTGAACGAGGGGGATCCGCATTGAGGTGGTGGCGCGCCTTGATCGTTGCGTTGCTGACCGGGGGGTCAATGGTCGTCCCTGCGTCGGCGGCTGTCGGCGACGGCAGAATCTGTGTCTTCCAGGACCCCAGGATCACCGAGTCGAGCGGGCTCGTCGACCTCGGTTCGGTGATGGTCACCACCAACGACTCCGGCAGCAACTCGGTGATCTTCGCGGTGAACCCGGCCACCGGCAAGACCGTCGGGGTCACCGACTTCCACGCCGACACCTTCGACGTCGAGGCGCTCGCGCCCGCCGGTGGTGGCGCCGTGTGGGTAGGCGACATCGGGGACAACCGCCGCGTGCGCAAGTCGATCAGCGTCTTCCGGGTCAAGGTCGGCACGGGACGGGTCAACGTCCGTCCGGCGAGGTACCGCCTCGTCTACCCGCGCGGCGCGCACAATGCCGAGTCCCTGTTCGCCGACCGACTGGGCCGGCTGTACGTCGTCACCAAATCCGTTCTCGGCGGCATCGTCTACCGCGCCCCGTTGCGGCTGAGCCCTACGCGTCCGAACCGGATGCAGGCCGCCGGCCGGGTGGCGGAGTACGCCACCGATGCCGCGATGCTGCCTGACGGCCGCCACGTCCTGGTGCGCGGTCCCGGTGCCGCCAGCGTCTACACGTTTCCGGGATTCCAGCGCATCGGCAGCTTCGCCCTGCCGCTCCAACGTCAGGGCGAGGGTGTCTCCGTGGGGGCCGGGACCCGGATCCGGGTGAGCAGCGAGGGGGCGCGCTCGGCGGTGCAGCAGGTGTCCCTCCCCGCCGTGGTGGCACAACGCATGCAGCCCGCCGCGCCCGCACCGAGTGCCTCGCCCTCACCGTCGGCGTCTCCCTCCGCGTCGCCGTCGCCCTCGCCCTCGCCCTCGCCCTCGGCGTCCGGGTCCGCGTCGGCGTCCGCATCGCCGACAGCCACACCCGGCCCCGAGGACAAGAAGGAGCCGCAGGACGACACCGAGGACCAGAACCGCTGGCTGATGTGGTCGATCCCGGTCGTCATCGTCCTGGGCGCCGTGGGGATCGGGTTGGGTCTCCGGCGCCGCTCGGAGTAAGACTGGCGACATGTTGCTGACGGTCGTGCAGGGAGACATCACCACCCAGGACGTCGACGCCGTGGTGAACGCGGCCAACCGGGGCATGCGCGGTGGCGGGGGAGTCGACGGAGCCATCCACCGCGCGGGTGGCCCAGAGATCCTCCAGGACTGCATCAGGCGCTTCCCCCAAGGCCTCGGCACCGGTCAGGCCGGCTGGACCACCGCCGGTCTGATGCAAGCGCGCTGGGTGATCCACGTCGTCGGGCCCAACTACAACGCCGGCGAGCGGGACCGCTCCCTGCTCACCTCCTGCTATGCCAATGCGCTGGGCGTGGCCGACGAGCTCGGTGCGTCGAGCATCGCGTTCCCGCTGGTCTCCGCCGGCGTCTACGGCTGGCCCAAGGACGACGCAGTGGCGGCAGCCGTCGAGACACTTTCGTCCGTGCCGACGCAGGTCGAGGAGGCCCGGCTGGTGGCGTTCGACCGGGCGACGTACGACCTGGTCAGCTCCGCTGTCTGAGCATCAGCCGGTCGGCGGGTCCGCCCGCTCGTCGTTCTCGTGTCCGGGGCTCAGATGGGTGACCTGCGAGAGTCGCAGTGGCTCGAAGGAACCGCTCGTCTCTGCGTCCAGGCACTCGGCGACCAGGCAGACGTGGTCGCCACCCTCGTCCACCAGCACCCTGCGGCGCAGGGTCAGCCGGTGAGGGCAGCGGTCGAGCAGCTGTACGCCGTCAGGGCCATCGCGCAGGTCCAGCCCCTCGAACTTGTCCACGTCCTCGCCAGGCATCCCGCCCGTTCGCCGGCCACAGCCGTCGTGACCACCACCATCGGCGGGTCCAACGAGGCCATCAGCTCGTCGAAGGCGCCCTCAGCCACGACCGGTCCTCTCGTAGCGGAGGAACAGGGTGCTGTCCGCCTGCAGGACGTGGCGAAGCGTGAAGTCGGTCAGCGTGGCGCCTGGCGGGAACACCGCGACCGGCAGCGGGTCGCCACCCATCATCGGCGCGATCGAAAGGCACAGCTCATCGAGGTGGCCGGTCATCACCAGCTCCCCGAGCCAGGTCGGGCCACCTTCACACAGGACCCGCTGCAATCCCCGGTTGGCGAGCTGTGTCATCAGCTCGCCGGGATCGACCGACTCCTCGCCGGCCACCACCACGTCCGCGACCTCGCGGGCCTGGGCGAGCCTGTCGTCGGGCGCCGTCGCACAGGTGACCACCAGGGTCCGGCTCTCCGGGGCAGCGTCCGTGAAGGCGCGTGACGCGAAGTTCAGGTCCAGCGAACGGGACACGATCGCCAGCGGTGGGTTGGCGGGCAGTCCTTGTGAGGTGCGCGAGTCGGCCCGCTCGGAGGGCAGTCCGATCGGGCCGTAGCCCTCCTTGCGGATCGTGTTGGCGCCCACCAGCACGACGTCCGCGAGCGTGCGCATCGCGGCGAAGAGCTCGGCATCCGGAGCGGTCGACAGCGCCCCGACCCGACCATGGATCGCGGCGCAGCCGTCGAGACCGGCGACCATGTGGCCGGTCACCCAGCAGCGGCCGTCCGGCGTGCTCCGGTCGACCTGGGCGTACGGCGACAACGAGTCGTCGACGACAGCGCCCGGCTCGAGCCGGTGCACGACTGTCATGGGCTACAGCTTGCCCACGACGAAGTCGACGCACTCGGTCAGTGCCTCGACGTCGGCCGGGTCGATCGCGGGATACATCGCGATCCGCAGCTGGTTGCGGCCGAGCTTGCGGTAGGGCTCGGTGTCGACGATCCCGTTGGCGCGCAGCGTCGCCGCCACGGCGTCGGCGGAGATCGACTCGTCGAAGTCGATCGTGCCGATCACCAGGGAGCGGTGCGCGGGGTCGGCGACGTACGGCGTGGTGTACGACGTGCGCTCGGCCCAGCCGTAGAGCGCCTCGGAGGAGGTGGTGGTGCGCTTGACCATCGCCTCCAGCCCACCATCCCCGTTCATCTTGTCGAGCTGCTCCGCCATCAGGAACAGTGTCGCCACGGACGGGGTGTTGTAGGTCTGGTTCTTGCGCGAGTTGTCGATGGCCGTGGGCAGGTCGAAGAACGCCGGAATCCAGCGGTCACTCGCGGCGATCGATGCGGCGCGGTCCAGCGCTGCCGGCGACATCAGCGCGAGCCACAGGCCGCCGTCGGAGGCGAAGGCCTTCTGCGGCGCGAAGTAGTAGGCGTCGACCTGGCCGAGGTCGACCGGCAGCCCGCCCGCCCCGGAGGTGGCGTCGACGAGCACCAGGGAGTCGTCGTCGGCCACACGCTGGACCGGGGCCATCACGGCGGTCGAGGTCTCGTTGTGCGCCCACGCGTAGACGTCCACGCCGTCCTCGGCCACCGGCTCGGGCAGCGACCCCGGGTCGCTCTTGATCACGCTGGGCTCGGCGAGGAACGGCGTCTCGGCCGCGGCCTTGGCGAACTTGGAGGAGAACTCACCGAAGCTCAGGTGCTGGCTCTTCTCGCGGATCAGGCCGAAGGTGGCGATGTCCCAGAACGCAGTGGCGCCGCCGTTGCCGAGCACGACCTCGTAGCCGTCGGGCGGCGAGAACAGCTCGGCGAGTCCTTCACGGACCCGGCCGACGACGTCGCGGACCGGTGCCTGCCGGTGAGAGGTGCCCAGCAGGGAGGTGCCCGTGGCCGCGAGGGCGTCGAGGGCACCTGCCGGAATCTTCGAGGGCCCTGCCCCGAAGCGGCCGTCCGCGGGCTTGATCTCGTCGGGGATCACGATGTCTGTCACGCTCCCTATTCTGTCAGCCATGGTGGACATCACGGCGTGGCGGGTGGAGCGGGTGCCGATCACCCACCCCGACGCGGCCCTGCTCGTCGAGGAGGTGCAGGAGGAGTACGTCCGGCGCTACGGCGGCCGTGACGAGACGCCGATCGACCCGACGTACTTCGAGGAGCCGATGGGGGCCTTCTTCGTCGGCTACCGCGACGACGTGCCGGTGGCGACCGGCGCCTGGCGGCTTCGCACCGACGTCGAGGTCGACGGGACGCGGCAGACCGCCGAGGTCAAGCGGATGTACGTCGCGCCCGGCGCCCGCCGAGCCGGGCTGGCCCGGGCGATCCTGACCCACCTCGAGGAGACGGCCCGAGCCGCCGGGGCCGAGGCGATGGTGCTCGAGACCGGGACCCGCCAGCCGGAGGCGATCACGCTCTACACGTCCGCCGGCTACACGCCCGTCCCCGGGTTCGGCTTCTACAAGGACGCGCCACTGTCGCGGTGCTTCGCCCGCAGCCTGGTGCCGCCTGGAAGTCCCCAAAAACCGGACATTTCGCCCACAGTCCCCTTACCCTCGTGACACCAGACCTGGGGGGACAGACGTGCGAGTACGTGTCTTTGCTCGATCGATCGCGACGGTGCTGCTGTGCGCCGGCAGCTACGTCGCAGTGGGCGGATCGGCCGGGGCTGCCGACGTCCCCGTGGAGCCGTACGCCGGCTACGAGCCGCAGACGGTGTGCTCCCCGGTCGCCAAGCCCGGCACGAAGGTGCTCGGCCGCTGGGTCGTCGCCAGCTTCGGAGGCAGGGCGGGCGCCATCGGCCGTGGCTGCGCGGGCAGCTCGAAGTCCGAGCACAAGGAAGGCCGCGCCTTCGACTGGTCGCTCAACGCCAAGTCGGCCGCCGATCGCACCCGGGCAGCCCGGTTCCTGCAGCGCATCACCGCCACGGGGCCAACCGGTGAGCGGGCGGAGCTGGCTCGACGCATGGGGGTCATGTACCTCATCTGGAACGACCGGATCTATGCGGCGTACGACGAGTTCCGCGCACGGCCCTACCGCAGCTCGAGCTGCAAGAAGCTGAAGAGGTGCTCGAAGACGTTGCGGCACCGCGACCACATGCACATCTCGCTCACGCGCGCCGGCGGCATGGGCCGCACGAGCTGGTACGTCGGGCGCGTGCCCGCCCCGGCCCCGAGCTGAGCGGACTCAGGCGACCGGCTCCTCGGAGGCGTCGGTGTCGCCCCAGGCGTCGTTCCAGCCCTTGATCTCGCTGGCCTTGCGCTCACCCGGGCCGGTGTAGATCGCGGAGGGCCGGATCAGCCGGCCAGTGGTCTTCTGCTCCAGGATGTGCGCCGACCAGCCGCCCGTGCGGGCACAGGTGAACATCGAGGTGAACATGTGGGACGGCACCTCGGCGAAGTCGAGCACGATCGCTGCCCAGAACTCCACGTTGGTCTCGAGCACCCGGTCGGGACGACGCTCCTTGAGCTCGGCCAGCGCGGCCTGTTCCAGCTCCTGGGCGATCTCGTAGCGCGGTGCGCCGAGCTCCTTGGCGGTGCGGCGCAGCACCCGGGCGCGGGGGTCCTCGGCGCGGTAGACACGGTGACCGAAGCCCATCAGGCGCTCGCCGTCGTCGAGCAGCTTCTTGACGTAGGCCTTCGCGTCGCCGCTCTTCTCGACCTCCTCGATCATGGTGAGGACTCGCGCTGGTGCGCCGCCGTGCAGGGGGCCGCTCATGGCGCCGATGGCGCCGGAGAACGCAGCGGCCACGTCCGCACCGGTGGAGGTGATGACGCGAGCCGTGAACGTCGAGGCGTTCATGCCGTGCTCGGCTGCCGAGCTCCAGTAGGCGTCGATCGCCTTGACGTGGGCGGGGTCGGCCTCGCCCTTCCAGCGGATCATGAACTTCTCGGCCAGGGTGTTGCCGGTGTCGACCTCGCGCTGCGGAACGATCGGCAGGCCGAGCCCACGAGCGGACTGGGCGGCGTACGACAGCACCATCACCGCGACCCGGCTCAGGTCGGTGCGGGCCTCCTCGTCGGAGATGTCGTAGGTCTGCTTCATGCCGAGCATCGGCGCGAGCATCGCTACGCCGGCCTGGACATCGGCGCGGACATCGCCGGTGTGGATCGGCAGGTTGACCGGCTCGGCGGGTGGGAGGCCCGGCTCGTAGGTGCCGTCGATCAGCAGCCCCCAGACCTTCTCGAAGGGGATCCGGCCGACGATCTCCTCGATGTCGACACCGCGGTAGCGCAGCGCAGAACCTTCTTTGTCGGGCTCGGCGATCTGGGTCTCGAAGGCGACTACGCCCTCCAGGCCGTGGTGGACCTCGGTCATTGACGACTCCTTCGACTGGCTGTGCGGCACATCATGCCCACTCGGGGTCGGAACGTCACGCTGCGGCCACCATCTGGCATCGGACCTATTAGGTTCGACTCCATGAACGAGAGTCGATCCGGACCGGACCTGGCTGCGCTGAGGCGTGAGTACGGCGACCACGGGCTCGACGCCCCGGACCTCGCCGATGACCCGATCGAGATGTTCCGTCGGTGGTTCGACGAGACGGTCGCGGCAGGCGTGCACGAGCCCAACGCCATGGTGGTGTCCACCGTCTCCGCCGAGAGCAGGCCCTCGGCACGGCTGGTGCTGCTCAAGGGCGTGGACGAGCGGGGGTTCGTGTTCTACACGAACTACGGGTCCCGCAAGGGCCAGGACCTCGACGTCAACCTGGCGGTGTCGCTGCTGTTCCCGTGGCACGAGCTGCAGCGACAGGTCCGCGTCGAGGGCACCGCGTCCCGGGTCACCCCCGAGGAGAGCGCGGCCTACTTCGCCAGCCGTCCCCGGGCCTCGCAGCTCGGTGCGTGGGCCTCACCGCAGTCCCGGGAGGTGCTGTCGCGCTCGGATCTCGACGAGTACTACGCGGGAGTCGAGGAGCGCTTCGCCGAGGCCGAAGAGGTGCCGCTGCCGCCGGAGTGGGGCGGCTACCTGGTCAGGCCCGAGGCTGTGGAGTTCTGGCAGGGCCGCAAGGGGCGGATGCACGACCGCCTGGTCTACCGACGGGCCGGCCTGACCGACTGGAAGGTCGTCCGGCTGGCGCCGTAAGACGTCGGGTTTCTCGCACTTCGCTTGGAGATCTGACAACCGCAGGAGGTGAGCGTGGCGAGCTGGCCATGGGTTGTGCTTCCGGCCCTGCTCTGCGCTCTGGTCGTGAGGCTCGACGCGAAGCTGATCGGACCCTACTTCTCCATTGGAAGCATCCTTGGTGCGACGGAGGGGGTCTTTGCATGGCAGTGGTACGAGGACAACAAGTTGCGGAACGCCTTCTTCAGGCGAATGCTCTATCCGGTTCTCCTCGGGTTTTGCTTGGGTTGGACGTCTCTTACGCAGCTGGATCTCGCCAGCGTCGGGGCACTGACGGCGTTGTTGCTCCTGTGGCCACTCGTCTTTCACGGGATCGAGTGGCCCGTTCCTCGGGGTCTTCGCGGCCATCGCCGATGTCTCGACCCGATCCCGGTCAGTGCAAGTCCTTGGCCCGCTCCTAGCGGCGATCGCGCTGATCGAAACTCGAGAACGACCGCAATGGGCCCGCGCCGTCGAGTGGTTTGCGACGTGGGCGCGGTTGAAACGCAATGTGACGTGTGGACCGTTTCAGATGCGCGATGCACCGTTCCAGGTGCGCGACGCAGTCTTGTTCGCCGCTGATCGCTTGCGCCGAGACGTCGGTTTGTCTGGATGGACTTTGGAAGAGGTTGCCCGAGCTTGGCACGGTGCAGCGACAGCACAGTCCGGTGAACTTCTCGGCTACGGAAGTGCACTCCAAATCGCCCTGCGTTTGATTCAACATTCGGGTCCGCCTGGGACCACACGCTCATCCGTTGTCATCCCGAGCGCGTAGCGAAAATGCGCCCGAGCTCTGAGGATCGGAGACTGCTGGACGAGGCACTCAGTCCCTCGCCTCGCTCAGGTGGTAACCCAGCTGCACAATCCTCAGCTAGATGTGGTCGAGCAGCGAGCGCCAACTCCACGGTGGTTGAGGAGCGAGCGAAGCGAGCGAATAGTCGAGACCACACGCCGTAGGCCGAGCGGGCACCGCAAGCACTAGGTGGTCGAGCAGCGAGCGAAGCGAGCGAATAGTCGAGACCACGTTCCGCAACTTGGGGTGCCCATCTCTCCCCGGGCTGGCCTTCCTCGAAGAACACTCGGTCTCGTTTGCCACAGAGATTTTCGAATTATGTGGTCCTTGTCCGTCGTGGTTGCGCTTGTGTTCCCGGGTGCCCTTGTTCGGCTCGCCGTCGCTTCACTCGACCGTTGTGGTGGCGGTTTGGACTTCTTGAGAAAGTTTCGAATTCCCTTCCCTGCAAGGCGAATCTCGCCAGAAACTGTCAGTGCCCGCTGCTTGAATTCGCTCACATGACCAGCCAGCACAGCGAGTATCCCGAGACCGGGATCCCGGCCGTCCTTGCTGGCATCGGCCACCAGATCAGCGGACTCGCCGACACCCTGTGGGCTGCCCGGTCCGCGTGACGAGCTGATGAACACCGTCGCTCAGATCGAAGCCCTCAAGACCACCCTCGACAGCATCGAGCTCGGCGTGGTCCGTGAGCTCGACGCCACCAACGCAGTCAAACCCGTCGGGTGGGCCTCCACCCAGGACTTCGTCACCGCCATCGCCGGCGGCCACAAGGGCACCGGACCCGCCGTCGTCCGGTTGGCGCAGGCCGTTGACCAACCGCTGATGACACCCGTCGGTGAAGGCATGCGCGACGGCTGGCTCTCCACGGCCAAGGCCCAGGTGATCGAACGCGCGATCGACGCACTCCCCAGTGACCCCGACCTCCGCAACCGCGGCGTCCAAGTGCTCGTGGATGAGGCAAAGCGCCTCGATGCCACCGAGCTCAAGAGGGTCGCCCGACGGCTGGTGAGCGTGGTGGACCCTGAGGGTGAGGACCGTCGCGACGAGAAGGAGCTGGACCGTGAGGAGCGCGCCGCGCACCTGGGCCGGCACCTCTCCATCTCCGACGACGGTGCCGGTGGCGCCTGGATCAAAGGCCGCTGCAGCTCCGAGGACGCCGCCACCCTCAAAACCACCCTGATCCCACTCGCCAAACCAGAACCCGCCAACGGACCCATCTGCGACCCCGCCACCTGCGCGGTCCCCGGGTGTGGTCACGACGGACGCGACCCCCGCGACCACGGCGCCCGGATGCTCGACGCCCTCATCGGGCTGTGCCGCCGCGCCAAGACCATGGACCTGCTGCCCGAGTGCCACGGCGCCACCCCACGGGTCACCGTCACCGTCAACCTCGAGGACCTGGTCCGGGAGTCCGGGTTCGGGACCACCGAGACCGGCGAAGACCTCACCGCCGCCACCATCCGGCGGATGTGCTGCGACGCCGACATCATCCCCGCCGTCCTCGGATCGGACTCAGCGGTCCTCGACGTCGGCCGCACCCAACGCCTCGTCACCGCGGCGATCTGGAAAGCCCTCGTCGCCAGGGACGGTCACTGCCGGTTCAACGGCTGCACCCGGCCGCCGATGATGACCCACGCCCACCACATCCAGCACTGGGCAGACGGCGGACCCACCTCCCTGGACAACCTGATCCTGCTCTGCGGCCACCACCACCGGTTCATCCACGCCGGACCCTGGACCATCCGAAGACACGGCCCCAACCAGTTCAGCTTCGACCCACCACCCGGAGTACGCCGATGGAGCCACGCGACCAGGCCGCCACCCGACGGCTGAGCCACCGGTGCGAGGGACTACTCAGTCCTCGTCGGTTGAGTCCTGCGTCCTCGTCCCCGTCGTCGCTGTCGCTGTCCGGGATCGTCGGACGGTGCGTTGCTGTCCTCGCTGCCGTAGGCCATGTTGGACGACGGGTTCTCCGCGTCGCTGTTCTCTGTGTCGGCGCCGATCTTGTCGTCCTCGTCGCCGGTCTGGCCGGGGTGGCGGGCCAGCGGGTTGTCCTCCTTCGGCTGGAGGTCCTCGGGCAGCTTGTCGTCCCCGATGTCGCCGGGCTCGCTGTCCTCGAGCTCGGATCCGGTCGACTCGTCGTCGTTGGATCCGGTCTCGGTCTCGGGGGTGTCGGGCGTCTCGGTGGCTTCGTCCTCGGGCTGCTGTTCGCTCATGGGATTCGTCGTACCCGAAAAGGCATTGAGTCACGCCTTCCCGAGGCCTACCTTGGTGGGACACGGGAAAGGAGGTGGTCCGAAGGATGAATTCTTCAAGGACGCGTGAGGTGGCTGCTCGCTAGCAGCTCGCCGGCCAGCCGTGCGAGCGCGCTGGTGAATCCACAAGCAGTCACCCGACCCGCAGGTGCATCCGGGAACGTCCCCCGGAGCGGCTCGCCCGAGCCACACCTGCGGGTCGCTGCTTTCCCCGCTGCGGTCCTATTCTGAGCGCGTGACCGACGACGAGACCCTGCGATCGCTCGAGCACGAGATGAGCGTGCTGGTACGACGCATTCGCCGCGTGATCGCCGAGCGTGCCCGGATGCTGCATCCCGACCTGTCCCCGGTCGCGTACTCGATGCTGATGGCGCTCAACGACTCCGGGCCGCGACGGGCGAGCGATCTCGTCGAGATCTTCTCCATCGACAAGGGAGCGGTCAGCCGGCAGGTGCAGACCCTTCTCGAGCTCGGCCTGATCGAGCGCAACCCCGACCCCGAGGACCGGCGGGCGATGATCCTCGCGATCAGCGAGGAGGGCCACCGGCGGCTGGCCGACATCGCCTCGGTGCGCAGGCATGAGGTCGGCCAGCGACTCGAGGCGTGGAGCGAGGAGGACCTGGGCGCCTTCGTGCGCTCGCTGGCCCGCTACAACGACGCCCTGGAGTGACTCGCCTCAGCCGCTGAAGGTGGCGGGGTCCACGGCGACCCAGACGTGCTCGGCCCGGCCGACGATGCGCCCGTCGGCGTCGTGCAGCGTGGACGCGGTGAACGTCTTGCGTCCTTCTGAGCCCCGGTGCTCGCCGGTGACCACATGCTGCTCGCCCATGACTGGCAGGTCGTCGACGACGGCGGTCATCCGGCCGAGCACCATCAGCCGTTCGGTCAGGTCGCCGGCCCAGCCGCCGACGCAGTCGAGCGCCGACCAGGTCGCGGCCAGGCACGCGCGCGGCGCGGGGTCGTCGTACTCGTGGTAGTCCGCGGCCACGGTCCCGTCGGGCACCCAGGGCGCGGCCAGCAGGCCTTGCCCGTCTCGCGCGGAGGGCACCTCGCCGGGAAAGATCCGGAGGCCGTCGAGGCGCTCGGTGCCGCAGGCGAAGCACAGCGGAAAGGGGTGCGACGTGTGCCCGGGGTACGACGCGCTGGCCGCGACGGCCTCGTCGAAGGAGACCGCCTCGACCGGCTCCATGGCGGAGTCGACCAGCGCGGCCTGGGCCACCACGGCCCCACCGAAGGTGAGCTCCAGACCCTTGTCGGTCCTGGTGACGCGCATGGTCGCGTCGAGTGGCGGCGGCTGGCGCAGGGTGACCGCGACCGCACGGCCATCGGTGTCGCCCAGCTCGTGGGCGAGGGAGCCTGCGACGTAGCCACCGTTCCCGGACTTGGCGGGGCCGCAGTAGCGCCCGGGGATGAGAACCGTGTCCTTCACGCTGCACACCCTGCTCCCCGTGCGGGCCGATGGGCAACAATGGGGTCGTGAGCGACCTGATCGACACCACCGAGATGTACCTCCGCACGATCTACGAGCTCGTGGAGGAAGGCATCGTCCCCCTGCGGGCGCGCATTGCCGAGCGGCTCCACCAGAGCGGTCCGACGGTCAGCCAGACCGTGGCGCGGATGGAGCGCGACGGCCTGCTCACCGTCGAGGGCGACCGCCACCTCCAGCTCACCGAGGAGGGCAACAGCCTGGCCACCCGGGTGATGCGCAAGCACCGGCTGGCCGAGCGGCTCCTGACCGACGTGATCGGGCTGCCCTGGGAGCTGGTGCACGAGGAGGCCTGCCGCTGGGAGCACGTGATGAGCGAGACCGTCGAGCGACGCCTGCTCGAGCTGCTCGACCACCCCACGGAGTCGCCCTACGGCAACCCGATCCCCGGCCTGGCCGAGCTCGGCGAGCTGAGCCTCGGCGAGCAGTTCCGTGATGGCGTCCAGCCGCTCAACACTGCCGTGGGGGCTGAGTCGCGCCGCGTCCGGGTGCGGCGGATCAGCGAGGAGATGCAGAAGGACGAGACCCTGATGGGTGCCCTGCGTCGTGCAGGCGCCATTCCCGGTGCGGTGATCGCGGCGGTGACCACCCCGGAGGGCGTGCTGCTGGGGAGCTCAGGCGAGACGGCCGAGATCGTGCCCGAGGCCGCCGAGCACATCTTCGTCACACCTGCCTAGCCAGGCGCTGAGCCACTCGCTGCAGCCGGCGTCGACCTTGACGGTGGCGAGTGGGTCCCCGCGCGTGACGCCACGGTTGACGATCACCACGGGCAGGCCCGCCTTGGCGGCGTACCGCACGAAGCGGAGCCCGGACATCACGGTGAGCGAGGACCCGGCGACCAGCAGCGCGCCGGCGCCGTCGAGGGCTGCGTAGCACCGCTCCACCCGCGGCTTCGGGACGTTCTCACCGAAGAAGACGACGTGCGGCTTGAGCCGGCCGCCGCAGCCGGCGCAGGCAGGTACGACGAACCCGGCCGTCTCCTCCAGGTCCACGTCGCCGTCGGGCCGGAAGCTGACGCGGGTGTGCTGCTCGAGCCAGCCGGGGTTGGCCTCGCCCAGCAGCCGCTGCATCGCTGAGCGGTGCGTGCGCCCGTCGCAGTCGAGGCACACCACCTCGCTGACCCGGCCGTGGAGCGCGACCATGTGTTGCTGGCCAGCGCGCTCGTGCAGACCGTCGACGTTCTGGGTGATCAGGAACGAGACCCGTCCGATGTCTTCGAGCCGGGCCAGGGCCCGGTGCCCGGCGTTGGGCTCGGCCGAGCCCATGCGGGACCAGCCGAGGTGGGCACGCGCCCAGTAGCGGCGCTGGCTGTCCGGGGTCGCGACGAACTCCTGGAAGGTCATCGGCATCCGCACGGGGGAGCCCGGACCGCGGTAGTCGGGGATGCCCGAGTCGGTGCTCAGGCCGGCGCCGGTCAGTACGACGACGCGCCGGTCCAGCAGCCCGGCAAGCAGATCGGGGACCTGCTCAGCCACGCGCGTAGCGGACCTCTGCCCGGGCACGCGCCTTCGCTGCGACTTCCTCGCGGTTCTTCGGCGGCGCGTTGGTGCTCAGGCTCTCGAGCAGGTGCCGGGTGGCGTGCTCGACGTCGGCGACTGCCTGGTCGAATGCCTCCTGGTTGGCCTGCGAGGGCTTGGTGGTCCCGCTGATCTTGCGGACGTACTGCACGGCTGCGGCGTGCACCTCGTCCCGGGTGGCAGGAGGCTCGAAGTTGTGGAGGGTGCGGATGTTTCGGCACATGCGGCTGAGTTTACGTCGGAGCCTGTCAACGCTCGACGAGACGATCTCGACCCGTTCGCCGACCAGGGCGACCCGGTCCCGAGTCGAGCGGGAGCGCCCGCGCTGCTAGCCGCCAGGCGAGGGCAGCCGCTCCGTGGACACCGAGCCCGAGGGAGAGACCCGGAGCAGCACCATCTCGGTGCCGTTGTCCTGCTGGCCCTCCATGTCCCAGGCCGGTGTTCCAGCGCTGGAGGCTGGTGATGGCGGCGTTCGCGTCGGGGAGCCAGGTGAACGCGTGCGGGTCCTCGCTCGCGGCCAGATAGCTCTCCTCGCCGAAGGTCACCTTGCCGACCTGCCGCGCCCGGGACGCGTCGGCGATGTCGAAGACGGCTGCCTGGGCGCCGAGGTTGCTGTCCGTCGCGGGCCGCGTCGGTGCCGATCCCGAGCAGGCGGTCGCCACCGATCGGGTGCAGGTAGGAGGAGAACCCCGGGATCTTCAGCTCGCCGAGGCGACGCGGGGCTTGCCGGGTCGCGGAGGTCGATCGTGTACAGAGGATCGATCTGCCGGAACGTGACCACGATCGCCAGGTCGTCGAACCAGCGCACCGACTGGATCTCCTCGTCGACGCCGAGACCACGCAGCTTCCCGACCTGCTCGAGCCGGCCGTCGCGCTCGTCCAGCACCACGATGCCGCTCTCGCGAGGTCTCGCCACGGCGGTTGTGCCAGGAGACGGCCACTCGCAGGTGCCCGTCGTACTCGTCGAGGGACCAGCGGTCGCGGAGGCTGCCGTCGATCGCGCCGGAGGCGACGTAGCGGGTGGAGTCGCCGTCGAGCGCGAACGCGTGGATGTGGGTGCGGTCGTTCTCATCGGCTGCGATCCTCGAGCTCGACACTGCTGTCGCTCGGGGTTGTCGCCCATGGGAGCCGTCCACCGGCCAAGGACTGGCCCAGTTCGCGCCGGTGACGTAGAGGCGGTCGGCGGACGAGTAGACCTCGAGCCCGCTCCCGTGACTGCCACGGCAGCGGCGTCGGTGACGCCGCCCGGGCTTGAAGGTTGCAACCGCCACGGTGTCCGTGCCGGACCACGTCTTGGGGTGGTAGACCTCGTCGCACCCGACGAGCGGGCCGGAGCCCGACTCCGAGCTCAGTCCCGGCACCCAGTCCTCGACGCTCGAGCTGCGGACGATCTCACGGTTCTTCTGCTTGGCCTCGGCCTCGCTCAGTCGGCCGGGACGCGGCTCGACGAACGGAAGTGACGGCAGACCGGTCGAGGTCACCAGGCGCACGGTGTCGCCGTACTGCCTCAGGGACAGCTGGCTGCCGGACCAGCTGGTGCGGCTGTCGAGCCGTGGCTTGGCGGGGTCGGAGATGTCGAGGTCGATCAGCTCGGTGCCGGGCGAGCCACCGATCGGGGCCATCTTGCCCATGCCGTCGGTGCGGTCCATCAGCGGCTCGATGCCGGATGCGCGCTCACCGACCAGCAGCACGTGGTCACCCACGAGCAGCAGGTTGCCCACGTAGCTCCCTTGCGGGATCCGCCACTCGGCGAGCTGGCGGGCGGAGCTGCCGCTGACGTCGGTGAAGGTCACGACACGCTGGTTCTCCCTGACGCGTACGACGATCCGCCCGTTGGTCTTCGCGATGTCGGGCTCGTCGATCCCCGCTTCCTGGGTGTTCGTGCCGGTGGCCCCGTTGGCGACGCCGTCCTTGGCGGAGGCGGTCGGGGAGTCAGCCTTGCTCCGCGCCCGCGAGGTCCGACGTGGTTTCGGCACCGCCCCGGTACATGGTCGACTCCAGCGTCCGCCGCCCAGCCGTAGGGGCCGACCTGGTCGATGGTGTGGCCGACGTACCACTTCTGCAGGGCGTCGCAGTCCGCGAAGGTGGTCAGCCCCTGGGCCGCCCGCGCGGGCGGTGCGACCGGATCGGCGACGACGCCGACCGTGACGCCCACGGCGACCATGCCGCCGACCGCGAGTGCAGAGATCAGGCCGCCACCGATGGCTGTCTTCGCCGGAGTGTCCATGCAGCTGTGACGCACCGCGAGACCACCCGGTTCCCCAAGGCGAGCGTGCGCGAAGATGGGAGGCCCCCAACGTGACCTCAGGAGAACCTCTTGCCCGCTGACAAGGCAGACCGCGTCCACGACATCGTCGTATTCGGTGCGACCGGCTTCACCGGTGAGCTCACCGCCGCCTACCTCGCCGAGCACGCCCCCGAGGGCCTTCGGTGGGCCCTCGCCGGCCGCAGCCTCGACAAGCTGGAGGCGGTACGCAGCCGACTGACGAAGATCGACCCGTCGCTCACCGAGCTGCCCCTGCTGCAGGCCGACAGCTCCGACGACGCAGTCGCTGCGTGCCGTGGCTGCTTCGGCCAAGGTCGTCATCACCACGGTCGGCCCCTATCTGCAGTACGGCGAGCCGCTGGTCGCTGCCTGTGCGGCAGTGGGCACCGACTACGTGGACCTGACGGGCGAGCCTGAGTTCGTGGACCTGATGTACCTCGAGCACCACGACGAGGCCGTCGCGTCCGGCGCCCGGATCGTGCACGCCTGCGGCTTCGACTCGATCCCGCACGATCTCGGCGCCTGGTTCACCGTCCAGCAGCTGGGGTCGAGCGACCCGATCAAGCTGCGGGGCGTCGTACGCTCCGGTGCCCAGTTCTCCGGTGGCACCTTTCACTCGGCGATGGGCGCGATCAGCCGGGCCAGGCAGATGCGTGCCGCGATGGTCGCCCGGCGCAAGAAGGAGGGTCGCCCCGTCGGCCGGAAGTCGCGCGCCGTGGCGGGCAAGCCGCACCGCGACCGGGTGCTCGGGCTCTGGCTGCTCCCGATGCCGACGATCGACCCGTTCGTGGTGGCCCGGTCCGGGGCAGCGCTGGAGTCCTACGGCCCCGACTTCCGCTACAGCCACTTCGCCGGCCTGAAGACCTTGCGCTACACCGTCGGCGGGGCCGCCGCGGTCTCCGGGCTGGTGGTTGCCGCGCAGATCAAGCCGGTGCGCAACTTCCTCAAGAGCCGGATCAAGCAGGGCGAGGGCCCCTCGGAGAAGCGCCGCGAGAAGTCCTGGTTCACCGTCGACTTCGTCGGGGAGAGTGCCGGCAGGACCGTGCACACCCAGGTCGCCGGGGGCGACCCGGGCTACACCGAGACCGCGAAGATGCTGGCGGAGTCGGCGCTGTGCCTGGTCCTCGACGACAACCCGAAGACGGCAGGGCAGGTCACCACCGCGACCGCGATGGCGGAGAACCTGCTGCCGCGCCTGCAGGCGGCCGGGATGAAGTTCGAGGTGCGCTGAACTACACCGGTCGGACCCATCCCTTGCCACCTCCCCACCCAGGGTGGTGAATGAGTCCATGAGGGTCCCACGCGCGGTTCTCACCGTCGTACTCCTCCTGATGACGGCCCTGCTGTCGATTGGGGGTGCCACGGCCGACGCAGCCGCGCCGCCGACCCCGCGAGTCGAGGTCTCCCCGTCGACCGGTCTCGCGGCAGGCAGCTGGGTGTCGCTCAGGGCGTCGGGTCTCGCGCCGAACCAGAGCGTGAACGTCATCCAGTGCGACAGCCTCCCCAGCGAACCGGCGCTGGGCTGCCCGGTGGCCAAGACGGTGACGACCGACGGACGCGGGCGGGTGCAGACCAGCGTCAAGCTCAAGGACCCGCTCATCTTCGTCAACGAGGTCGGCTCAGGCAGGCCGGTCTACTGCCGGGCGGACAGCTGCCGGCTCTTCCTCGCCTGGGTCGACGCCGGAGGCGAGCAGCAGGGCGTCGGGTCCGGGACGCTGAGATTCAAGGGATCCCCGGCCACCATCAACGTGACGCCGTCGACGAACCTTCGGCAGGACCAGTGGGTCACCGTCACCGGGACGGCGTACGGCGCGGAGGGCCACACGGTCAAGATCCGTGAGCACGTCTGTTACAACATGGTCCAGGACACCGACTGCTACGGCGACCTGCCCTACAACTGGGCGAAGGTGAAGCCGGACGGAACCTTCCGCACCGTCCTGCACGTGCACAGGTTCGTCCCGGCGAGCGACTGGCCGGACGGCCAGGTCGACTGCAATGGCGGGTTCGAGCTGTTGGGGGAGTGCGAGGTCTCCGTCACCGTGCTGAACAGCAGGGGGCAGGCGGACAACTCCTACGGCTACTCCGAGACTTTCGGTGACCCGCGGGCGAGCCTTCTGTTCGCCGCGAACTGAGTCACAGAACGGGTACTACGCGAACAGCGTCTCGCCGATGAAGCCGCTCTTCGAGCGCACGCCTGGCGTGACTGCGAACATGCCGGAGCCGGTGTGCTGGAGATACTCCATCAGCGGGTCCTGACCGGAGAGCCGGTTCTGGATCGGGATGTAGTGCTCCGCGGGGTTGCGGACGAACGCGATGAAGAACAACCCGGCGTCCAGCCGCCCCAGGGTGTTGCTCCCGTCGGTGAAGTTGTAGCCGCGGCGGAGCATCTTCACACCCTTGTTCTGGGTGGGGTGGGCGAGCTTGACGTGGGCGTCGGGAGCGATCAGCGTCAGCCCGTCGCGGCCCATCCGCTCGAAGTCGGGCTCGGTGAACTCGGTGCCGCCGGACAGCGGGGCGCCCTGCTGCCGGTCACGTCCGATGAGCGTTTCCTGCTCGCGCATGCTGGTGCGGTCCCACGGCTCGATGCGCATGTTGATGCGGCGGGCGACGAGGTAGGAGCCGTCGGCCAGCCACGAGGCGTTCGCGTCGTCGTCCTCGTGCACCCAGACGAACTCGTTGACCTTGTCGTGGTCCTCGGACTTGAGGTTGGCGGTGCCGTCCTTGAAGCCCAGCAGGTTGCGCATCGTGGCCTGGGCGTTCGACGTGGAGGAGGTGCGGCCGAAGCCGAGCTGTGCCCAGCGCATGGCGACGGTCCCGAAGCCGAGCCGGGCCAGGTTGCGGATGGCGTGCACGGCGACCTGGGGGTCGTGGGCGCAGGCCTGGACACAGAGGTCGCCGTTGCTGCGCGCCGGGTCGAGGTTGTCGGCGGGGAAGTGCGGGAGCTCCTGGAGCAGGGCGGGCTGCCGGTCCCTGAGCCCGAAGCGGTCCTTGCCGTCCTTGTCGAACAACGTCGGCCCGAAACCGAACGTCAGGGTGAGTCCCGAGGCGTTCAGGCCGAGGGCCTCACCGGTGTCGGCAGGGGGAGCGTCGTACGGGAGTGCGGTGGTGTCGCCGACCGGGCTGCCGGCCGTCATCTCCCGCGCGGCCTGCGTCCAGGCCTGGAGCAGCGCCACGAGCTCGTCGCGGGAGTCGGTGGTGACGTCGAACGCTGCGAAGTGCAGCCGGTCCTGGGCGGGTGTCGTGATGCCGGACTGGTGGCGCCCCTCGAAGGGGTACCTCGCCTGGTCGATCCCCTGGACAGGGTCTTCTGATCCCTGTCCGTAGGCGAACCCGCCAACTCCTGCCGCGCCCACAGCGAGCGCACCCGCGCCGGCGGCCCCGAGGAGCCGGCGGCGGGAGAGCGAGCCGTTGCCTGCTGCTGCTGGGACGGGGTTCTGTCACAGGGTGATCGCTCCAGTCATCTTCGAGAGGGGTTCGGCGAGCTTGTTGACGGCGTCGGAGAGCTCCCTGCGCTGTTCCTCGGTGACCTTGTCGTAGAAGACGAAGTCCTCCTCGCCCACCTTGTACTCGTCCAGCAGCGCCTGCAACTCGTCGAACGCGGTCTCGATCTGCGTCGAGAGGTCTGGGTCCTTGACCTCGAGCAGTGGCTTGAGACCTTCGAAGCCCACCCGGGCGCCGTCCACGTTGGCCTGGAAGTCATAGAGGTCGGTGTGCGACCAGATGTCCTCCTCGCCGGTGATCTTGCCGGCGGCAACCTCGTCGAGCAGTCCTTTCGAGCCGTTGCCGATCTGGTCGACGGTGTACTCGAGTGTCGGCACCCGCTCGTTGAGGATCGTGGTGTTGGCGATCAGGTCGTCGCCGTACGTCGCCCGCTCGGCCGGGGTCAGCTGCTTGTAGCCGGACGCCGGGGGCCAGAGGTCCTTCTCGATCCGGTGCCAGCCGGTCCACTTCTGACCCTCCTCGAGGTCGGCCTCGCGCAGGTCCATCTTCGGGTCGAGGTCGCCGAAGGACTCCGCGACCGTCTCGATGCGCTCCCAGTAGCCACGGGCGTGCGGGAAGAGCGCACGGGCCTCGTCGTCCTTGCCGGTCTTGTACAGAGTGACGAACTGCTGGGTCTGGTCGACGAGCTGGGAGGCCTGGTCCTTGACGTAGGCGGCGTACTGGCTGGTGGCTGCGTCGATCGTGGCCTGGTCGACACCGGCGATCTTGGTGTCCTTGCCGGAGTCGGTGACCGTGAAGTCCGAGCGAATGCCCTTGCCGGTCATCCCGGGGCGGCACGAGGTCACGTAGCTGCCCGGCGCGGCCCTGACGACCAGGTCGCGGGAGAGCCCGGGACCGACGTTCTCGATCTCGCCGATGATGCGCAGGCCGTCCTCGGCGTAGAGGTAGAACTCGGTCACGTCCGTCCCTGTGTTCTTGACCTTGAACGCGACGTTGCCGGAGGGGGCCTCGTCGGCGGTCAGCTGGCAGGCTTCGGCGGAGGACTCGACCGTGATCGTCCCGCTCCCGTCGCTCGCGGTGGGTTCGTTGGACTCGGTCAGCCCGCAGGCCGAGGCACTGCCCAGGAGGGCGACAGTGCAAGCGGCGGTCAGCAATCGGTTCACGTTGAAGAGCCTTTCGGTCAGGAGACGCGTGCCGACTGGGCTGCCGGCGAGGGGGGAGCCGGTTTGCGCGGGGTGCGCATCCGGTAGAGGAACAGGGACATCGTGGGGACGAGGTAGGCGAGCCAGGCGATGGCCTCGAGCCAGGTGGTGGCGGGGGAGAAGTTCAGGGTGCCCTTGAGGAGGGTGCCCCTCCACGAGGACGGCGGGATCTGCTCGCTGACGTCGAACGCCAGGTTGTTGAGCCCGGGGAGGATGCCGGCCTCCTGCAGGTCGTGGACGCCGTAGGCGAGGACGCCGGCGGCGACCACGATCAGGATCACGCCCGTCCACTTGAAGAACTTGGTCAGGTTGATCTTGAGCACGCCCTTGTAGAAGGCGTACCCCATCGCGACCGCGGTCAGGATGCCGAGGAGGGCCCCGAGGAGCGGAGTTGCCGTCGAGCGCTCGGAGTCCGTCGCCGCCTGGGTGGCGGCCCACAGGAACAGCGCCGTCTCGAGACCTTCGCGACCCACGGCGAGGAAGGCCACGAAGACGAGGCTGGCACGGCCGGCCTCGGCCGCGTGGTCGATCTTGCCGCGCAGCTCACCGGAGAGTCCCCGGGCATGCCGCGCCATCCAGAACACCATCCAGGTGACGAAGCCGACCGCCACGATCGACAGGGTGCCGCCGATCGTCTCCTGGGCCTCGAAGGTGAGACGTCGCGGGCCGTAGGTCAGCAGGGCGCCGAACGCGAGTGAGATGGCGACGGCCAGGGCTACCCCGGCCCACAGGCGCGGCAGCAGGTGCCGCCGATCGGTCTTGACGAGATAGGCAATGACGATGACCACGATGAGGCTGGCTTCCAGTCCCTCGCGCAGGCCGATCAGGTAGTTCCCCACGGGGAAAGAGGTCATCGATTGCTCCTGAGTCAGGACAGCGTCTTAGGTAAGGTAATCCTTACCCACCCACGGAGCAAAAATGGGTCTACACCGTGGGTGTGCGCTGTCCCGGCTCAGGCGGGCTGGATGCCGCTCTGACGCTGAATCGGGATCTGCACTGCATCAGCCGCTTCCTTTGCGGTGATGGCAACTCCCACAGCCCTGGCCTTGGTCTCGGCCGCCACGCGACGGGCCGTCGCCGTGGTCAGGTCGTGCAGTGCGATCGCAGCGCTGGCGACCTCGTTCTCGAACTCGGCGTCGGCAGCCGAGACCATCGCTGCCACCTCGGCGGCCGCGGCAGACACGGCACTCGCCTCCGATGCGGCAGCACGTGACGTGTCCTGGGCGGTGGCGTCGGCGGCGGCCTCCACGGCTTCGGCGAGGCGCGCGGCGATGTTCACCGGCTTCGGCTTCACTGCCGGTGCAGGAGACCGTGACGATTTCCGCTGCCCGCGCGGCCGCCTGGGCGACCTGGGTGGCGGCAGCGTCGGCGCGTAGCTGCACGGTGGCGGCATTGCGCACGGCCTGGCCGGCGACGGTCAGCGCCGCCTGGGCCGCGGCGTAGGCACGTGCCTCCCTGGCCTTCGAGGCCGCCAAGGCAGCCTTCTCGGCGGCAGCGGCGACCGCGGCAGCGGTCAGGACCACGGCCTCGGCAGCCTCCCAGGCCTCGGCTTCCAGCGCGACGGCAACCGCCTCGGAGACCACGGCAGCGGCGGCGGTGCCGCCGTCGAGGTCGCGTCGCGGGCTCGGCGGCATCATGGTGCTCACGAGGTTGGACGGGTCGGGCTTCTGGCTGTGGTGTGCGCCGGACATGATCGCGAGCACGTCGGTCCGGAGGTATCGCCGGTGCCCGCCAGGTGTGCGGATCGAGTCGAGCTTGCCGGCTCTGGCCCATCGGGTCACGGTCTTCGGGTCAACGAACAGGATCGCGGCCACTTCTGCGGGCGTCAGCAGGTCATCGGACGGTGCAGGTTGCAGTTTCATTTGTATCTCTCTCCCCCTGGAGTCGATGTGAGCATAGGTGGAAAACGGACGCGCTGAGATGAACTGGGACGACGAGGAGGAAACTCGTCCCCTCTGGGGGCATTTCGGGGTGGACACAGCGCTCAAACGGCCCCGGGCTGGTCTAGGGCGGGCTCGAACGTCTGGGCCCTTCGTCCGGATGTGGGCCCCCAGAATCGCCGACCCGTCGTACTTGAAAGACCAGGAGCCGCTGACCCGTCGCAACTGAAAGAAACCGTCTTTCAGATGCGACGGGTCGGCGTGAATTGGGCTTTCAGATGCGACGGGTCGGCGTGAATTTGGGTGCCGCGAGGAGTGCCCCAGGCAGGAGTCGAACCTGCGGGCCTTTCGCCAAGGAAGGAGTCGGCTGCTCCTGCTCGCGGGTGCCGCGAGGAGTGCCCCAGGCAGGAGTCGAACCTGCGGGCCTTTCGCCAAGGAAGGAGTCGGCTGCTCCTGCTCGCGGGTGCCGCGAGGAGTGCCCCAGGCAGGAGTCGAACCTGCGACCTTTCGCTTAGGAGGCGGCTGCTCTATCCACTGAGCTACTGGGGCCCCGACCGGCTGGTCGGCGTACATCTTGGCACGGGTGAATCCGGCGGCCGGTCACCGTGGTCATGTCATGATTTGGGCGACCCGGGCTCACATGGTCACAATGGGGGGTCACAGTCGAGATCGAGGGTCACATTGTCCGAGGAAGAGCCGCGCGCCGAGGAGCCACGCCACAAGGGCAACCCTCGGAGAAGCAGCGCTCTCGTCGGCGGCGGATCATCCAGCGGGTGGTGATCGTCCTCGGCGTCCTGGTCATCGTGCTGACCTCGGCGTTCGTGATCGCCTACAAGAAGCTCGAGGGCAACATCAACGAGATCTCGATCGGCGACCTCGGTGACCGTCCCGAGGCCGTGGACGTCGAAGGGCCGAAGAAGCCGCTGAACGTGCTGGTGATGGGCTCGGACAACCGCGACGGCACCAACATCGGCGGGGACACCCCGGGCCTCTCGGACACCACGATCCTGCTGCACCTCTCCGCGGACCGGAAGCGCGCGTACGGCGTGAGCCTGCCGCGTGACGCCATGGTGGAGCGCCCGGAGTGCTCGACCAAGAACGGCAAGAAGACGGTCCCGGGCGGGCAGACCCAGTTCAACGCGGCGTACGCCGTGGGTGGTCCGGCCTGCACCATCAAGACCGTCGAGAGCCTGACCAACGTCCGCATCGACCACTTCGTGGTGATCAACTTCGCCGGCTTCAAGGAGATGGTGAACGCGATCAACGGCGTCACCGTCTGCGTGCCCGAGGAGGTCAACGACGACATCGGGCACATCCACCTGCCGGAGGGCACCTACAAGGTCAACGGCAGCCAGGCGCTGGACTACGTCCGGGTGCGCCACGACATCGGTGCCGCCAACGGCGACATCGGCACGGATGAAGCGCCAGCAGGCGTTCATCGCGGCCATGGTCGAGAAGGTCGTCTCCAAGGGCACGCTTGGCCAACCCGGTGCGGCTCTACCGGTTCCTCGACGCCGCCACCAAGTCGCTCACCACCGACACCGGCTTCGCGCACCTCAAGGAGCTCGTCTCCCTCGGGACGTCACTGAAGAACATCGGGCTCGACAACGTCCAGTTCATCACCGTGCCCAACCAGCCCTGGCCGGAGGACCCCAACCGTCTCGAGTGGGCGCCCGAGGCCAACGATGTGTGGCGCAAGATCCGCTTCGACAAGCCGCTGGGCAAGCTCGCGGCAGACGCCGTGATCACCGGGTCGCAAGCCCGGCGAGAGACCCGGACGGCGGTTCCTCGCCGTCACCCTCCGAAGACCCCCTCCGACTCGGACGCCGACGAGAGCGGCGCGAGTGACGAGGACCAGCGCAAGCAGGCCGCCGAGGAGGCCGGCCTGTGCGCCTGACCCTCTGGGCGCGCTCCGACTTGCTGTTACCGGTTCGTTATCGGAGTATGGCGAGCGTGAGGACTGTCCTGACAGGTGGCACCGGCGTCATCGGGCGCGCCGCCGTCTCGGCACTCCTCGACGCGGGACACGACGTCGTCGTGGTCACCCGCTCCACGTCTGGCTCCGCGGTCGTCGAGCGGCTCGGCGCCACGCCGGTCCGTGGCAACGTCCTCGACCTCGAGAGCCTGGCCGCCGCCTACGAGGGTGCCGACGCCGTCGTCAACCTGGCCACGAAGGTGCCGGTCGGTCACGGCGCCCTGCTGCCCGGCGCCTGGCGCCGCCACGACCGGCTGCGCACCACCGGGGTCGCCAACGTCGTCGAGGCGGCCCGCCGCGCCGGCGTACGACGAGTGGTGCAGGAGAGCGTCACTGTTCTGTACGCCGACCAGGGCGACGACTGGATCACCGAGGAGAGCCCGCTCGACATCACGCCGATGACCGAGCCGGCAGCTGTGGGGGAGTCGCTGGTCCAGGACTACTCGTGTGGCTCCCGGGCCGGGGTGGTGCTGCGCTTCGGAATCGATCGTCGGCGACGACGACCAGACCCGCTACCGGCTACGCGCCGACGGCCGAGTGGTCGGGCGTCGGCATCGGCCATCCCGCCGACTGGGCCCACCTGATCCACACCGACGACCTCGGTGGCGCCGTGCTGGCCGCACTGCACGCGCCGAGCGGCGTCTACAACGTCGGCGCGGAGCCGGTGCAGCGCCTCGACCTCGTGCAGGCGTACGCCGACGCGGCGAAGGTCGAGTCCGGAGCGTTCATGGGCACCTGGGGCAGGTGGCTGGACGGCCAGCGCCTCGAGCCGCTGACTCCGGTCCCTGCGAGTCAGTGCCGACCACTTCGCCGCGCAGACCGGCTGGCGGGCCAGTCGCCCGAAGTTCGACGCGGGCTGGCTCGACGCGGCCGCCGAGCTGCACGACCTGACCCGATGACCGGGAGCAGCAAGAGTCGGCTCACTCCCGAGGAACGCGAGGCACGCCGGCGCAGGCTGGCCGAGGTGTTCGGCGACGTCCTACCCGAGCAGACCAGCGACGACGCCGCCGAGACCCCAGACCCAGCCCGAAAGCCAGCGAGGAGTGGCTCAAGCAGCAGGTGCCGCCCCACCACGGTCAATAGCGGGTCAGACCGGCCCCTGCGCGTGCGCCAGCAGGTCGCGGATCTCCTCGAGCAGCGCGACGTCAGCGGGGGTGCCGGCAGCCTCCGGCGGGAAGAACTTGTCCCTGGCCACCGTGTAGGGCTTCACGACACGAAGTAGACGACCGCCGCCAGGATCGAGGAACGACGAGCGTGCCGTGACGCACGCCCCGAAGGGAAGGCCGCCGGCTCCCAGCCCGCGAAGTCCTCGGCGGCCCCCGACTTCCGACATCAGACCCATGATCAGCGCCACGGTCGCGGTGAAACGTCGCGAGGCGCCCCGCAGCCGAAGGCAACCGCGTGCCGATGAGGTTGCACCGCGGACGAAGCTCTTGAAGTCGACCAGGTTGCCGCTTGGAGGACCCGAGTCCCTGGTGCCAGTGTCTTGACGTCCACGAGGCTATCGGTGCCACACCGGGATGAGAATCGAGGTCGCGGCAGTCGCGGCCACTTCGCTGGCGAAGGCCGTCGGGCACCGCCGCGACGACCAGCCGGCCCGGGCGTCCCGCTGCTGACGGACACCCTCGCGCGCCCGGGGGATCGCCACGACGGGAACGTCCTCGAGCAGCACCCGAGGAGCTGCCCGCCCGTCGGGTCGGCGACGACCAGGCTCACCCGGTCACCCACGCGCAGCAGGTCCGACGACCGCGGCGTCGGTGATCCGCAGCGGCACCGCCGATGCTCCCGGGATAGCCGCGCAACAGCCCGTGCGCCACGGTGCGCAGGCTGGTGACCACCTCTCCGCGCGACATCGGGGCGGCGAGCGTCCGGCCGACCACCTGTCGCCGTCCTCGACAGACGTCCGCGGGGACCGTTTCGGGCGAGAACCGGGCGCTAGCAGGTCGTCCTGACTCGAGCACGGTGCCGCTGGGCAGATCATGCCGGGCGGTCCACACGGCGACGGTCTCAGGCGGCGGCGGGGAGGTCGCCTGCAGCGCGGCGAGGACGGCACCCGCAGCGGTGAGCGCGGCGAGGGGGCGACGGTGCAGCAGCACCCGACGGCGGAAGCGGCGGACCGGGCGCAGGAGAGGAGTCACGAACGAGCAGTGGGTTCATGGCGCCCGAAGGTAGGCCGATCTGCACCGGGCCTGCGCCGGCAATCCACAGGGCCCTCAGAGGGTCGGTCAGGCTCGAGCTGGCGGCGGGCGCCGAGCTGCTCGACGAGCCGCTCGGTCGCGGACTCCGACCCGGACTTCGTCTTGCGACTTGGCCTCGGTCTTTTCCGCGCCTGACTTCGATCCTGGCCGGACCGTTCGCGCCCGCCTTGGTCTCGGACCCCGTTTCAGAGCTGGCCTTCTCGGCGCCGACCTTCTGGCGGCTGTCGTTGCGGTAGAAGCCGGAGCCCTTGAACACCACGCCGACGGCGTTGAAGACCTTGCGCAGCCGACCCCCGCACTCGGGGCAGACGGTCAGGGAGTCGTCGGAGAAGCTCTGGAAGATCTCGAGGAAGTGACCGCAGTCGTTGCAGGAGTACTGGTAGGTCGGCACTTCTGGTCCTCCGGGAGTCACGCGGACGAGGGATTGGCACTCGTGGTCGTCGACTGCCAATGCTACGGCACAATGCCTGACGTGACAGCCACCCGACCCCTCAGCGACTGGCCCGGCTGGGCCCGGGGTTCGGCGTACGCCGCATCCGTGGTCGTGCTCGCCCTCGTCGCCACGCTGGTCGCTGGCGTGGTCGTCGCCCGCCGCCCGCTCCCGCAGGTGGACGGAACCCTGCGTATCGATGGTCTTGCGGGCGAGGTCGAGGTCCTGCGCGACGCCCACGGGGTGCCGCAGCTCTACGCCGACAGTGCCGCTGACCTGTTCCTGGCCCAGGGCTTCGTGCAGGCCCAGGACCGGTTCTTCGAGATGGACTTCCGCCGCCACGTGACCGCCGGCCGGCTCAGCGAGCTGCTCGGCGACAGCACGGTCGAGACCGACATGTACATCCGCACGATGGGCTGGCGACGGGTCGCTGCGCCGGAGTACGACCTGCTTGCCCCCGACACCAAGGCCTACCTGGAGGCCTACAGCGACGGCGTGAACGCCTACCTCGAGGGACGCTCGGCCACCGAGCTGTCCGCGGAGTACACGGTGCTGGCGCTGACCGGCCTCGACTACGAGCCGGAGGAGTGGACGCCGGTCGACTCGCTCGCCTGGCTCAAGGCGATGGCGTGGGACCTGCGCGGCAACATGAACGAGGAGATCGCGCGCACGCGGCTCTCGGTGAACCGCACGCCGGAGCAGGTCGACGAGCTCTACCCCCGTTACCCCTTCAACCGGCACGCCCCCATCGTCAACTCGGCCGACCGAAGGACGCGCCGCGCCGAACCCGCGGCCTGCTCCCTCCCCGGGCTGCCCTGCAGGCGCTCGACGCGGTGCAGCGGGGCGTTGACGCGATCCCGGACCTGATGGGCAAGGGCGAAGGCATCGGGTCCAACAGCTGGGTGATCTCCGGTGAGCACGCCGTCGGAGGCCTGCCGCTGCTCGCGAACGACCCGCACCTGAGCGCGTCGATCCCCGGGCATCTGGTACCAGATGGGCCTGCACTGCAACACCGTCGACGCGGACTGTCCCTTCGACGTCAGCGGGTTCACCTTCGCCGGCGTGCCGGGCGTCGTGATCGGGCACAACCGCGACATCGCGTGGGGGATCACCAACCTCGACCCGGACGTGACCGACCTGTACCTCGAGAAGGTCACCGGCAAGACCTATTTGTACGACGGCAAGCAGGTCCCCCTCACCGAGCGCGACGAGGTGATCCGGATCTCCGGCCAGTCCTCGAGGCTGATCACCGTGCGGTCGACCAGACACGGCCCCCTGCTCTCGGACGTGTCCGCCGAGCTGTCGAGCGTCGGCGCGAACGCCGAGGTGGCGTCCGGCGCACCCGAACGCGACAACGGCTATGCGGTGGCCCTCTCGTGGACCGCGCTGACGCCGCGACCGACGGCCGATGCGATCTTCATGTTCGGCAACGCCTCGAACTGGACCGAGTTCCGAGAGGCGGCCGCGAGGTTCGCCGTACCCAGCCAGAACCTCGTGTACGCCGACACCGAGGGCAACATCGGCTACCAGGCGCCGGGCGCCATCCCGATCCGGCAGGGCGGCCGGACCGGCGACTATCCGGCCGAGGGCTGGCTGAAGGAGAACGACTGGAGCGGACGCTACGTGCCGTTCGACCAGCTCCCCAACGTGCTCAACCCGGCCGAGGGCTTCATCGTGACGGCCAACCAGGCAGTGACGGGCCCCGGACTACCCGCTGGTACCTCACCGGACTCCCCGGACCAGGGCTACCGCAGCCAGCGGATCCGCACCCTGCTGTCCGGCTCGATCGAGGAGGGCTCAGCCTCGACGTCGACGACATGACCCGCACTGCAGGCCGACGACCGCAACCCGATGGCGCCGGTGCTCGTGCCCTACCTGATGCGGCAGCTGATGACGTCGCAGTACTACGCCGACGGCCAGCGGCTGCTGGTCGACTGGGACTTCACGCAGCCCGCCGACTCGGCCGCCGGCTGCCTACTTCAACGTGGTCTGGAGCAACGTGCTCCGCCTCACCTTCCACGACCAGCTGCCGGAGAGTCTCTGGCCCGACGGGAGCCAGCGCTGGATGGCGGTCGTGAGCAACCTGCTCCGCCAGCCCGAACAACCAGTGGTGGGACGACGCGGAGACCGAAGGGTGGTCGAGGACCGCGACATGATCCTGTCCGGGGCGATGCTCGACGCGCGCGACGAGCTCACCCGCAAGGTGGCGCTGAGCACCCGAGAGCTGGGCGTGGGGGCGGCTGCACCACCTCGACCTGGAGAACCAGTCGCTGGGCCAGAGCGGGATCGACCTCGTGAAGTCGATCTTCAACCGCGGTCCGTTCGAGGTGGGCGGCGGCAACGCCAACGTCGACGCCACGAACTGGGACGCGACCAAGGGGTACGCCGTCACCTCGGCGCCGACGATGCGGATGGTGGTCGACCTCGATGACCTCGATCGCTCGCGCTGGGTGAACCTCACCGGCGCCTCCGGCCACGTGGCGTCCGGGCACTACCGCGACCAGACGCCGCTGTGGGCGAACGGAGCTCGCTCGCCGTGGGCCTTCGGCGCCGAAGCGGTCCGTCAAGTGCGACCGAGGACCGGCTCGTCCTCGGCCAGAGGTCGCTCCTAGAAGCGGGTCACGCCGAGCTCGGTGCGACTGCGCCCACCGGCGGTCGTGGTCGTCGTGGGGGACCACGTCGAGCACCTCCTCGGAGTGGAGCAGCACGCACACGAACGTCCCGACCGGCACGCGGGCGAGCGCCCGGTCGTAGCACCCGCCGCCGTGCCCGAGCCGCATCCCGTCCCGGCCGACCGCCTGTCCGGGCACCAGCACCGCATCGGCGGTCGCGAGCGCGTCGAGCCCCAGTGGGGGTCCGGACGGTTCGAGCAGCCCGCGGCGGGCGGTGTGCAGGGCCCGCGGTCCGTCGTACGCCGCCCAGTCGAGGTCGAAGTCGGGCTGCAGCAGCGGCAGGATCACGCGCTTGCCGGATCCCGGTCAACCGGTCGAGCAGGGGGCCGGTGCCGGGCTCGCTGGAGACCGAGACGTAGGCCGCAACGGTCGCCGCCTGCCGGACCTCCGGCGGCCTCCATCAGATGGTTCGGCCATGGCGCGTGCGCGCTCACCCAGGACGCTCAGCGGCAGGTGCCGCCGGGCCGCCAGGAGCTGGTCGCGCAGAGCGAGCTTGGTGGTCCCTATGAACTCCTGCACGGGACCAGCCTACGATCGAGACATGACATCGAAAGGACTGCGGCAGGCGAGCGAGAAGATGCGCGCCGCGGGCGTCGACGACCTGGCCATCCAGGTGTTCGCGCACTACTACCGGCAGATCGAGCACGGCGAGACCGGGATGATCGCCGAGGACACGATCGAGCCCCTGAGATGGAGTCACTGGCCGACACCGAGGTCAGTGACGAAGCCGCCGTCCGACGCTATCGGGGCGACGGTGGTGATCAAGCTGAACGGCGGCCTCGGCACCTCGATGGGGATGGCGCGCGCGAAGTCGCTGCTGTGCGTACGCCGTGGCCTCTCCTTCCTGGACGTGATCGCGCGACAGGTCCTGCACCTGCGCCGCGAGTACGGCGCGACCCTCCCGCTGATCTTCATGAACAGCTTCCGCACCTCCGCCGACACCCTGGCCGCGCTGGCCCGCTACGACGACCTCGCTGTCGAGGGACTGCCCCTGGAGTTCCTGCAGAGCAAGGAGCCCAAGCTGCGCGTCGACGACCTCAAGCCGGTCGGCCTGGCCGCGCGACCCGTCGATGGAGTGGTGTCCGCCCGGGCACGGCGACCTCTACACCTCGCTGATCAGCACCGGCCTGCTCGACCGGCTGATCGACGCCGGCTACCGCTACGCGTTCGTGTCGAACTCCGACAACCTCGGCGCAGTGGCCGGACGCCCGCGTCGCCGGCTGGTTCGCCGCAGTCGGGTGCCCCGTTCGCCGATCGAGGCAGTGCGGCGTACGAAGGCGGACCGCAAGGGTGGCCACTTCGCCCGACGCAAGGCCGACGGCCGGATCGTGCTGCGCGAGACCGCGCAGACGCCCAAGCGAGACCTCGAGGCCCTCGGCGACCTCGACCGGCACAAGTACTGCTCGACCAACAACCTGTGGTTCGACCTCGAGCGGATGCGCCACGAGCTCAAGCGGCGTGACGGCATCCTCGGCCTGCCGCTGATCCGCAACCAGAAGAACGTCGACCCGAGCGAGCTCTTCGAGCCCCGAGGTCATCCAGATCGAGACGGCCATGGGAGCGGCCATCGAGGTGTTCGACGACTCGCGTCACGATCGAGGTCGGCCGCGACCGCTTCGTGCCGGTCAAGACGACCAACGACCTGCTCGTGCTGCGGTCCGACGCCTACGACCTCGGCAAGGACTTCGTGCTCGACCAGGTGGCCGAGACGCTCCCGTTCATCGACCTCGACGACCACTACAAGATCGTCGAGGACTTCGACAAGCGGTTCCCGACCGGCGTGCCGTCGCTCAAGGACGCCGACTCCCTGGTCATCACCGGCGACTGGACCTTCGGCAAGGGCGTGCGTGTGCAGGGCGACGTCCGCCTCGACGGCGACCACGGCCGTGTCGAGGAGGGCGCGGTCCTCGGGGAGGACTCGCGGTCTCCTCCGACTAGGGCGCACTAGGGTCAGAAGATGCCAGTCGACTCGTCGAGCCACGCACCGGACCTGCTGCCGGTCGAGGACTACCTCGAGCGGGTGCTGAGCCGCATCGAGCCGATGCAGCCCTTCGAGCACCCGCTGATGGATGCCATCGGCCTCCCAGTGGCCGAGGACGTGCTGGCGCCGGTCTCGCTGCCGGTCTTCGACAACTCCGGGATGGACGGGTACGCCGTGGCCTTCCGCGACGTCGCCGAGCCGCCACCGTACGAGCGGCCGGTCCACCTGCCCGTCGTCGGTGAGATCGCCGCCGGCCAGACGACGATCTTCAAGCTGACGCCCGGGACCGCCGTACGCATCATGACCGGCGCGCCGATGCCCGAGGGCTGCAGCGCGGTGGTGCCCTTCGAGTGGACCGAGGAGAGTCGGCCGCGAGGTGCTCGTGAAGCGGGCACCCGAGGAGCGCCAGCACATCCGTTTCGCCGGCGAGGAGGTGCAGAAGGGTGACCTCCTGATGCACCGCGGCGAGGTGATCGGGACCCGCCAGGTCGGGCTGCTCGCGGCTCTGGGCCTCGGCCGGGTGCCGACGTCTCCGCGCCCACGGGTGGTGGTGATGTCGACCGGCTCCGAGCTCGTCGAGCCGGGCAAGCCGCTGGGCCGCGACAGCATCTACGACTCCAACAGCTACCTGTTGGCGGCCGCGGTGCGCGCGCACGGTGGGGTCGCCTACCGCGTGGTCGCGAGCTCCGACGAGCCGGCGGCGTTCTCCGAGGCGCTCAGCGACCAGCTGGTGCGGGCCGACATGGTGGTCACCAGCGGCGGGGTCAGCAAGGGCACCCACGACGTGGTCAAGGAGGTGCTCAGCGAGCTGGGCACCGTCGACTTCCTCGAGGTTGCGATGCAGCCGGGCAAGCCGCAGGGCTTCGGCGTCGTCGGCGAGGACGCCACCCCGATCTTCACGCTGCCGGGCAACCCGGTCTCGGCGTACGTCTCGTTCGAGATGTTCGTGGCCCCCGCCCTGCACAAGCTCACCGGCCGGAACCCGACGGGACGCGTGCTGACGACTGCGACGGTGCAGACCCCACTGCGCTCGATGCGCGGCAAGCAGCAGCTCGTCCGTGCCCGCGCCGAGCTCTCCGCGGCGACGGCGTCCGGGTGACTCCCGTCGGTGGGGCGGGGTCCCACCTGATCGCGGGACTCGCGCAGGCCGATGCGCTGATCGTGCTGGCCGAAGGCGTCACGCGCGTCGACCAGGGCGACCAGGTCCCGGTGCTGCTGCTCGACCGGCCGGTCGGCTGAGGAGGACAGTCGGATGGACCAGTTCACCCACCTCGACGACTCCGGAGCGGCGCGCATGGTCGACGTCTCCGGCAAGGACGTGACCGCGCGTTCGGCCACCGCGACCGGCCGGGTGCTGGTCTCGCCGGCTGTGGTGCGGGCGTTGCGGGGCGACGGCGTGCCCAAGGGCGACGCGCTCGGTGTAGCACGCGTCGCCGGGATCCTGGCGACGAAGCGGACGCCCGACCTGATCCCGCTGTGCCACCCGCTGTCGATCTCCGGGGTCACGCTCGACCTGGAGGTGCACGACAACGGGGTGGCCATCACGGCCACCGTGAAGACGACCGACCGCACCGGGGTGGAGATGGAGGCACTGACCGCTGTCTCGGTGGCGGCGCTGACCGTGATCGACATGGTCAAGTCCATCGACAAGGACGCGGTGATCACCGATGTGCGGGTAGAGGAGAAGAGCGGCGGCAAGAGCGGCACCTACCGGCGCCAGAGCCAGGAGTCGCCGTGAACGACTTCTCCGCAGCCGTGGTGGTCGCCTCGAACCGCGCAGCGGCCGGGGTGTACGACGACACGACCGGTCCCCTGATCGTGGAGGCGCTGCGTGCCGACGGGTGGGAGGTCGGCGACCCGGCCGTCGTACGCGATGGGGAAGCGGTGGGGGAGGCGATCACCGCCGCCATCCGTTCCGGAGCGCGGGTCGTGCTCACGACCGGAGGCACCGGCCTGACTCCGACCGACCTCACCCCCGAGGTGACCAAGGCCCTGATCGAGCGCGAGGTGCCCGGCATCGCCGAAGCCATCCGCGCGCACGGCGTCGGCAAGGGCGTCGGGACCGCGGCGCTGTCTCGCGGGCTCGCCGGCACGATCGGCCAGTCACTCGTGGTGAACCTCCCCGGCTCGAAGGGTGGGGTGAAGGACGGCCTCGCGGTCGTCGTACCTCTCCTGCGGCACGCCGTCGAGCAGATCTCCGGGAGCGACCACTGAGCGCGGGCTGGCCCGTCGTCCTCGAGTCCGGCGAGGTGCGGCTGCGGCCGATCAGCCAGCGGGATCGGGACGACTGGCGTCGGGTCCGCCAGGCCAACGCGGCCTGGCTCGGTCGTTGGGACGCGACCGCACCCTCGAAGTCGCACGCCCAGCCGCGCAGCTTCAACGCGATGGTGCGCCAGATGAGAAGTGAGGCGAGGGCCGGCCGGCAGCTGCCGTTCGTCGTGGAGCTCGAGGGACGGTTCGTCGGCCAGGTCACCATCAGCAACGTCGTGCGCGGGTCGGCGCAGTTCGCCTCGATCGGCTACTGGATCGACCAGGCGTACGCCGGCCGGGGGATCATCCCGCGAGCAGTGGCGATGGCGATCGACCACGCCTTCGGTCCGTTGGGTCTGCACCGCATCGAGGTGGCGATCCGTCCGGAGAACACGTCGTCGCTGCGCGTCGTCGAGAAGCTCGGGATCAAGGAGGTCGGTTTCGCCCCACGGTTCCTGCACATCGACGGCGACTGGCGCGACCACCGGCTGTTCGCGATCACCAGGGAAGAAGTGCCGCTCGGACTGGCCCATCGGCTCCAATCCACCGCCACACAGGCCAATTCACACCAGCCACACGAGTGATCTCCCGACACACCGGTCCGCATCCGGGGCCGCGGGATAATCCGCTCGTATCGTCAACGCCGTGGACCTGTCAGCAATCATCTTCGTGGTGCTCGCCCTCGCGTGGGCCGTCTACCTGATCCCCAAGGCCCTCAAGCACCACGACGAGATGGCCAGCGACCGCCTGGTCGAAGGTCATTCCGACAAGGTGCGAATCCTCTCTCGCAAGAACGAGCACGGCCGGCCCGAGGTCGTCGAGGTCGAGGTCGAGACCGTCGACACGATCGAGACGACCACGCCTCGTGCGGCTCGTCCGAAGACGAAGCGCAAGGCCGCGCAGCGCCGCCGTCGCGTTCTCGGGCTGCTGGTCCTCGCGCTGGCCGTCGTGTGGACCCTGACCTGGTTCGCCTACCTGCCCATCTGGGCTCCGGCCGTCCCGGGTGCTCTCGTCGTGGCCTGGCTGGTGGTCGCCCGACTCTCGGTCCGCCGTCAGCAGCGGTCCCGTCGGGCAATGGTGCGTCCTGCTGTTGCCCCCGAGATCGAGGTCGAGGAACCCCGATTCGAGATCGCCGACCGGACGGACGCCCTCGTGGACCAGCTAGGCGACGAGGACACGACCGGCATCGCCCGCGAGGAGATCGAGGCGGTCCTCGCCGACGACGGTTCGCTCTGGGACCCGCTGCCGCTGACCCTGCCGACGTACGTCAACAAGGCCCGCGCCCGTCGTACGGTCCGCACGATCGAGCTCACCGGCATCAACAGCTCCGGCCACGACCAGGCCGACACCACCCTGGCCCGCGAGGCCGCTGAGTCGGCGCAGGACACCGCCGACGCCGAGGCTGCGCAGCGCAAGGCCGCCGGCGCCTGAACCGACCCTGCCGACGACCGGGCCGATTCGGGCTCGCGCGCTGGCGGTGGTAACTTTTCCCTCGCGCTCACGGGCGCATGGGGCTGTGGCGCAGTTGGTAGCGCGTCTCGTTCGCAATGAGAAGGTCAGGGGTTCGAATCCCCTCAGCTCCACCGAGAAGGCCGCCTCCGGGGCGGCTTTTTGGTTCTCGGCTGCGCCGAGGTAGCGCACTGTGCTGGATGCGCAATGAGAAGGTCAGGGGTTCGAATCCCCTCACCGAGAAGCCTCCTCTGCGTCTCCCTCGCGTACTGCGGATCACGGCCGCCGCCAGGCCGAGCGCGCCGATCGTCATCGGGATCGTGCAGATCAGCCCGATCGGGCCGGTGCTCTGGATCACGAAGGTGACCACGACGAAGAGCAGTCCTACCGGGACCCAGGCGGGTGTGGCCTTCGCCCGGAACAGCGCGAAGCACTGGCCGACAGTGCCGAGGGTGACCAGCACGACGCCGGGGAAGATCAGCCCATAGAGGTGGAGGTCGTCTGCGTTCGCAGCCTCGATCACAGTGCGGCCCGCCGTGCTGCCGATCTCGGGGTCGGACGCGACGAAGTAGGTGGCTGCCCAGGTCGCGACGCCGGCCGCCTGCAGTGGGAGGGTGACTACCGCCGCCAGCCCGAGGGCATGACCCATCAACCGGGTCCGGCCGGCGGCGACGCGGTCGAGACCCGTCCCGGGGCTGTGGTCGGCGACTACGGCGGCAACGGTGTTGGTCCTCATGCTTCCTCCTCATTCCGTGGGTGGTCTGTTCCTCACATCGCTGCAGTGACCTGCCGCCACCGCGGGTTGGTCAGCCAGACGTCGCCCACCCTCACAGTGGGGGAGATCTCGTCCCCGTCGTTGACAGCGCGCGCCTGTGCCGCGCCGGCTTCGTCGTCGCGGAAGCGGACCGCGAGGTACGGGACGTTGCGCATCCTCAGCGCGGCCCGGAGGCGGATGCCGAACGGGCAGCCGGGCTTGTAGTACACGATCGCGGGATTCTGCATGGCCTTTCCTTTCATCATATGAACACTATGACGAACATAGTGCTACTATGACGACGTGGTCAAGGGGTCAGGCGGATACCGGGAGCAACAAGCGGAGGCCACGAAGGACCGGGTCGCGGCGGCCGCGCGCGGACTCTTCGCGGAGCGCGGATTCGCCGGCACGACCATCACGGCCATCTCCGAAGCTGCCGGTGTCCCGGTGCAAACCATCTATTCGGCTTTCGGCAACAAGGCCTGGATCCTCGCCCGGGTCACTGAGGTCTGGATACGTGAGACCAGGACGCGTGCGCTGGCGGAGGAGTACTTCGAGGAACCGGATGCCGGCCGCAGGCTGAGGCTGTTCGCCGCGTTGAACCGGCGCCAGCTGGACGCCGGCGCCGACATCTTGAACATCTACCGGGAAGCTGCCCGGACCGATCCGTCGATGGCGGCCGCACTGGACGCGATGATGAGTTCCCGAGCGCGCGAGATCGCCAAGCTGTTGGCTTCGGTGGAGTCGGACCTCCGTGCCGGGCTGAGTGTCACAGATGCGCTCGCGATCACACTGGCGCTCTGCGTGGACGCTGCCTACGCGGTGTTGCGGGACGCTGGCTGGAGCGGTGCGCGCTACGAGCAGTGGCTCGGTGACGCCCTGATCGGTCAGCTGCTGCGCGACTAGGGAGGCAGCGGCCCATCGGCTCTGCCACGAAGCACTGAACTAGAGACCATCCTGCTCTCGGTCGGCGGACGAGGTGGGAAGGCCGCCTCGGCTCCACCGAGACCCAGATCCGCGGCCTAGTCCGGAACTCTCGGTTGATGGCGCATTCCCGAGACTGCTAGTAGATCTGGAAGTGGCGGTGTCGGGTCGCCATCTGGGAAGGGATGCTCGCCGAGCCGCGGTAGACAGTCACAACTACCTGGAGGCGAGTTCTATGGCAGACAAGCCAACCTCGGAGTACGAAGGCGACGACTTCCCGTCGGAACGCAAGGGCAAGATCCCGGCACGGCCACGCATCGGCACAGCGCTGATCGAGACGAGCACGGGTGCCATGAAGGCAGTGCAGTACGTCGAGGTCGGCGGAGTGGCGGTCGTGGAGGGCGACATCGCACTCGGGACCGTCGAGGAGGTGCAGACCGTCACGCGACGGGCCCGTGAGGGCGTGCCGGAGGGCGTGGCGATGGCAGTCGCCATCACCGGCACCCAGTTCCGGTGGACGAACTGCACCGTTCCCTACGAGATCGATCCGGCGCTGCCGAACCAGGCGCGGGTCACTGACGCTCTCCAGCACTGGCGGGACAACACGTCGCTGAAGTTCGTGGAGAGGACCACCGAGGCCAACTGGGTCTACTTCACCGATGACGACGGCTGCTGGTCCTTCGTGGGAATGCGTGGCGGGCGGCAGACGATCAGCGTCGGTCCCGGCTGCTCGACCGGCAACACGATCCATGAGATCGGGCACGCGGTGGGCCTGTGGCACGAGCAGAGCCGCGAGGACCGGGACTCGTTCGTCGTCATCCACTGGGAGAACATCACGGCCGGGATGGAGACTCAGTTCTCCCAGCACATCGTGGACGGCGATGACATCGGCGCCTACGACTACGGGTCGATCATGCACTACCCCCGGAAAGCATTCAGCAAGAACAACAACGACACCATCGTTCCTGTCGATGCGGCCGCCCAGATCGGCCAGCGCACCGCGCTGAGTCCGCTGGACAAAGCCGGGGTAGCGGCCCTGTACCCGGCGTGCCACACCGTCGTGAAGCCGCCGTGGAAGGAGCCGGTGGTCTTCAAGAACGTCCGGGACACCAACGTCTTCAAGAAGATTGTCGATGACGACCGCTTCCTGAAGCCGGTCCGGGACTTCCGGAAGCCGCCGAGGGACCCTGGCCCGGTGAAGTTCGACGTTCCAGAGATCCTCCAGCCCGGACCTGGCCGACCGACCGTGGGCGGCGGGGCGAGGCCGTTCTCGCTGGCGACTCCCCACCACGCGGACCTCGGCGGCCTGTCTGCCGAGGAGGGCCAGGTGGCCAACCTCGTCGACCAGGCCGCTGCACTTCAGCAGCAGCTGCTGGAGGTCGAGGCAGCGCTGGCCCGGGCGCAGGCGAACGCTTCGGAGGCCGCGCTGGAGGTCGCACAGCTCCAGCAGCTGAGGGAGGCCATCCAGGCGGCGTACCTGGAGGCGCTGAACCACCTGCCCACGCAGGAGTGACGGCCGGTGATCCTGATCGCCTCGCACGACGCCGACGACCACGCTCGGGCGGTGCTCGAGCGGATCCACGCGGCGGGGCATCCGGTGACGCAGGTCGACACGGCGGAGTATCCGGGTCGAACCACCCTGGCTCTGAGGTACGGCGACGATGGCGGCGGGCAGCTCGTGAGCCGTGGGGCAGCCCTGGCTCTCGATCGGATCGGGTGCGTCTGGTGGCGGCGACCGCTGCCGTACGCACTCGATCCCGAGCTCGACCCGAGCACGGCGTCCTTTGCCTTCACGGAGTGCCACGAAGCCATCTCCGGGATGTGGCACTCACTCGACGCCATGTGGGTCAACCCGCCGGCCAGCGACGAGGTGGCGCATCACAAACCCCTGCAGCTCGCGCGTGCCGAGGAGGTGGGGCTGTCGGTCCCGCGGACCCTGATCACCAACGATCCGGAGGCCGCGAGGGAGTTCGTCGAGGACGTCGGCGTGGGCCGCACGATCTACAAGACGTTCATCGCCACCGAGGAGAACTGGCGCGAGACGCGGCTGCTGAAGGAGGGAGAGCTCGAGCTCCTGGACGCGGTGAGACTGGCGCCGGTCATCTTCCAGGAGTACGTCGACGCGGCGGCCGACGTCAGGGTGACGGCCGTTGGCGATGAGCTCCTGACTGCGGAGATCGCAGCCGCTCCCACGTCGTACCCCGTCGACTACCGGATGGACATGGGCGCGGCGAGCTTCACGTCGGCGGAGCTGCCCGCCGACATCGCCGAGAAGCTGCTGGCGTTGATGAAACGGCTGGACATCACCTACGGGGCGATCGACCTTCGGCGGACTGGGGACGGAGAGTATGTTTTCCTCGAAGTGAACCCAGCGGGTGAGTGGCTCTTCGTCGAGGAACGCACCGCCCTGCCGATCACCGCCGCCGTGGCGGACCTGCTCATCCGACTGGACACGAAGGAGCACAGGTGACGAGCGCTGAGTCGAGCCGGACCGTGTCCGTCGGCGTTCAGCTGCCCCCAGAGGTCGACCTGAAGGCGGGGAGCGTCCTGCGTGCCCGGGTCGAGGACTCGTCAACCGCAGACCGGGCTCCGGACGTCGTCGGGCGGACCGAGATCCCGGTCCCGGAGCACCCTGAGGGCGACGAGGTGCATCTGGACATCGAGGTACCCGCTGGGCTGGTCCACGACGGTTCGTCGTACACCGTTTTCGTGCACCTGGACGCGTCCGGAAGCGGCTCGGTGGATGTTGGCGACGCGTTGTCCACCCAGACGCTCCCGGTGCTCACGCTGGGCAGCCCGGACGACGTGAACGTGAAGCTGCGCAAGGTCGGCTGACCCTCCGAAGCGCAGCCGTGCCGGCTGACTAGGGTCGTTGCATGACTGACGACGTCCACCTCAGCTACAGCCGCACGTTCCCCGCGGAAGTCGAGGGTGCCTTCGACGACGTGCTGGCCGACGACCTCACCCGGCTGTTCAGCCGTCGGTTCGCCGCGATCCCGCCCATCAAGAGAGTGCGCGACCAGGCGGGGCCGTGGATCACTGCGGGACAGACCCGCACGATCGCACTGGCGGACGGCGGCCGCATGCGGGAGGAGCTGCTCGAGGTCTCGCGCCCCACCCGGTTCGCCTACCGCATCAGCGGCATCACCGGCCCGATGAAGGCACTGGCGTCCTCGGCAGACGGGGCTTGGGAGTTCGAGCCGGCAGGCACCGGCGTACGGATCACGTGGAGCTGGACCCTCCAGCCGGCCGGACGCCTCGGCAGGCTGGCGATGCCTGTCTTCCGTCGGATGTGGCAGGGTTACGCGCGTCAGGGGTTCGACAACATCGAGCGTCTGCTCGTCCGGTGACCGGGCCGGTGCAGTCTCCGTGCGGGTCATGGTCCACCCCGATCACCGCCGACCGGGTGGTGCACCAGGCCAGCAAGCTCGGCGACGTCGCGCTCGACGGTGAGGTCGTCTACTGGTCCGAGCTGCGCCCTCACGAGGGTGGTCGGACCAGGATCGTCCGGCTGGAGCCCGGCGGCGAGCCCACGGAGGTCCTGCCCGCCGGCGCCAACGCCCGAAGCCAGGTGCACGAGTACGGCGGCGGCGCGTGGTGGGTCAGGGACGGCATCCTCTGGTACGTCGAGTGGGCGGACCAGCACCTACGACGGCTCGAGCCCGGGGCCGATCCGGTCGTGGTCACGCCGGAGGCGCCTGCGGGTGAGTCGGTGCGGTGGGCCGACGGCGACGTACACCCGACCGACGGCCGGATCGCACTGGTCCGCGAGACCCACCCGGCCGGCTCGCAGGGTGCCGTCGACGTGGTCAACGAGATCGTCGTGATCGACACCGAGGGGCAGGTGGAGACCGTCGCCTCCGGCTCCGACTTCGTCGCGGACCCGCGCTGGTCCCCCGACGGCTCCGCGCTCGCGTGGCTCGAATGGGACCACCCCTTCATGCCGTGGGACGCCACGACGCTCAAGGTCCAGACCGTCATGGGCACGGTCACGGTGGCGGGCGGGGTGGTCGACGCGCACGAGGGGATCTGCCAGCCGAGCTGGGCGGCGGACGGTTCGCTGTGGTTCTGCTCGGACCGGGAGGACTGGTGGTCGCTCTTCCGGTGGACACCCGACGGCGGCGCCGAGCGGATGTTCGACGGGCCCGGCGACGTCGGCGCGCCCAAGTGGGTCTTCGGCCCCAGGCGCTACGCCTTCCTCGACGACGGCCGGGTGGTCTTCGCCGTGCTGCACGAGGGCAGCGACTCGGTCTGCCTGCTCGAGCACGACGGCAGCGTTGTCGAGCTGCCGGTCGGCAGCACCACGGTCGACGACCTGGCCGCTTCCGGTGACACAGTCGTGCTCATCGGCTCCTCCGAGGTCGACGAGTCCGCCGTACGACGGTTCCGAGTCGGCGGTACGCCGGGCCAGTCGGCGCCGGAGACGCTCAGCTCGCAACGTGATCTCGCGATCGCCGCGGAGTGGATCTCCGTTCCCGAGCACATCGAGTTCCCGGGCGGCGACGGGCGGCCGACGTACGCCAACTTCTACCGGCCGACCAACCCCGACGCGCTGCCTCTCGACGGGGAGCTGCCGCCGCTGATCGTGATGATCCACGGCGGTCCGACCTCCAATGCGGTGACCACGCTCTCGCTGGCACGGCAGTTCTGGACGAGCCGCGGATTCGCGGTCGTCGATGTGGACCACGGCGGTTCCACCGGTTACGGGCGCGCCTACCGCAACCGGCTGCAGGGGCAGTGGGGGATTCTCGACGTCGGCGACTGTGTCGCCGTCGCGCGTTGGCTCGGCGAGCAGGGCTGGATCGATCCGGAGCGGGCAGTCATCCGTGGGGGATCGGCCGGTGGCTTCACCGTGCTGATGGCGCTGGCGGTCTCCGACGTGTTCGCCGCCGGGGCCGACTACTTCGGCGTCGCCGACGTGGAGGCGCTGGCGAAGGGGACGCACAAGTTCGAGTCGCGCTACCTCGACGGGCTGATCGCGCCCTACCCCGAGGGGCGCGACGTCTACCGCGAACGATCCCCGCTGACCCACCTCGGCTCGCTGTCCTCGCCGCTGGTCGTACTGCAGGGTGCCGAGGACCGGGTGGTGCCGCCGGAGCAGTCGGAGATGATCGTTGCGGCACTGCGCGAGAAGGGCCTGCCCGTGGCCTACCGGCTCTACGAAGGCGAGCAGCACGGCCTGCGGCAGGCCGAGAACATCAAGGACTCACTCGAGGCAGAGCTCTCGTTCTACTCCCAGGTGCTCGGCTTCGACCTGCCGGCCGAGGAGGAGATCCCGGTCCTCGAGGTCGAGAACCTCAAGCCGCCGCGCACGTGAGGAAGCTCTAGACCTGAGCCTGCCGGGCACGCCTGCGCGGGCTGATCATCGTGAGGTAGACGCTGACGACCACGTAGTAGGCGACGTACACCAGCGAGAGGCCGACGAAGAACATGTTCGGGTCGGGGAAGCTCGCGAGGACGACGGCATACAGGACCAGCCAGAGCCCGGCCAGGCTGAGGTTGAGCGCCCAGAACGCGTTGGTCCGCGAGGGGTAGACGTACTTGATCGGGACGAAGACGAGCACGGCGCAGGCCAGCAGGATGACGGCCGTGACCGTGGCCGACAGCTCGAGCACGACGACGTAGAACGCCACCACGTTCCAGTAGCTCGGGAAGCCGAGGAAGAAGTGGTCGTCGGTCTTCGCGTCCGACCGGCAGAACTGGTAGCTCGAGGCCAGCAGCGGGATCGCGGCCAGGGCCTTGCCCCAGAACCCGTCGGGGAGGTAGCCACCGGTCCACAGCAGCAGCATCGGCACGAACGCATAGGTGATGTAGTCGACGATGTCGTCGAGGCGGGCGCCGTCGAAGGTCGGGATGGTCTCCTTCACCCGGAGTGCGCGCGCCATCATCCCGTCGGTCCCGTCGACGACGAGGGCGGCGAGCAGGATCCACAGAGCGCGGACGGTGTCGCCCTCGATGACGGCGATCACCGCCAGCAACGCGAGCACGGTGCCGCTCGCGGTGTAGAGGTGCAGGGCCCAGCCTGCAGCGCGCAGTGGGACGGAGGCCGTTGAGGACTCTCGGGTCACATCGGTGGTCAAGAAGCCCCCATGGGCGCTGGTCTAGCCGGCCGGACGTCCAAAAGTCTTGCACAACCTGCTGATCAGCCGCAGACCCCGTCCGCCGCCATATCCTGCCGGCGTGCGCGTGGGAATCCTGGGGGCGGCCGAGGCCCGGCTGAACGGGTCCGCGGTGGACCTCGGAACCCGCAAGCAGCGGGCCCTGCTGGCGGCGCTCGCGATGCACCGCGGCAAGCCGGTGCCGCCCGACGCGATCGTGGACCTGCTCTGGGGAGAGTCGCCTCCCACGGCGGTCACCGCCACCCTCCAGGGGTACGTCGCCCGGTTGCGCCGCGCGCTCGAGCCGGACCGGCCCCCACGGGCGCCGTCGGAGGTGCTGGTCACCCAGCAGGCGGGCTATGCCTTGGTGCTCCCGGACGAGGCGCTCGACGCCGCCCGGTTCGAGGCAGCGGTCAGCAAGGCGCACCAGCAGCTCGGCGCCGGGGTCACTCCCGACGGCCCCGGCCCCGACGAGCTCGACTCCCTGTTCACCGACCTCAGCTCCGCCTTGGGGCTGTGGCGCGGGCTGCCCTACACCGAGCTCGAGGACGCACCGGCTGCCCAGGCCGAGCGCGCCCGTCTGGAGGAACTCAGGGCCATCGCCCTGGAGGACCGGGCGGTCGCGGCGCTGGGGCTGGGCCGGCATGCCATGGTCGCCGGCGAGCTGGAGGTGCTGACTGCGACGTACCCCCTGCGCGAGCGCCTCTGGGGACTGAGGGCGCTGGCGCTGACCAGGTCGGGTCGACAGGCCGATGCGCTCGAGGTGCTGCGGCAGGTCCGCGAGCTGCTGGCCGAAGAGCTCGGGCTCGAGCCCGGTGCGGAGCTGCGCGCGCTGCAGACCGCCGTGCTCCGGCAGGACCCGTCACTCCAGTGGAGTGCGCCGGAAACCCAGCCGCAGGGCCAGACCCGACCAACGCGAAGGGCGACCAGCACCAGAACCACCGAGGCTGCGTGGCCACTCGTGGGGCGCGACGACCAGCTCGCTGCGCTCGTGGGGCTTCTCGAGCAGTCCAACGATCAACCGGTGTTCGCCGTCGTGACGGGCGATCCGGGGATCGGCAAGAGCCGCCTGTGCGCCGAGCTGGCCGGAGCCGCCCAAGCAGAAGGTACGACGGTCGTGGCCGGCCGGTGCTCCCAGGACCAGGGAGCGCCGCCGCTCTACCCGTGGGCCAAGGTGCTCAGCGAGCTGGGCCACGACCTGCCCGTCGACTCGGGGGCGGACGGCCACGAGGACGGCGGCCTGCGCTTCCGGGCCTGGGAGGAGATAGCACGCACGGTCCTCGAGGCCGCACAGGACCAGCACCTCCTCGTGATCCTCGACGACCTGCACTGGGCGGACACCTCGACCCTGCGCGTGCTCCGGCTGCTCGCCGAGTCGGCGGACGCCGGACGGTTGATGGTCGTCGCCACGTGGCGGCACGAGCCCCCGCCCACGGGTCTGCTCGCCGAGGTCGCCGAGACGCTGGCCAGGCGGCACGCGCTGCGGCTGCAGCTCCGTGGCCTCTCGGCCGAGGAGGCCGCCGAGATCGTCACCTCGGTGGCGAACGCCGCGCCCACCGCAACCGAGGCCGACGCGCTCCGCCTCCGCACCGACGGCAACCCGTTCTTCCTCGTCGAGTACGCCCGCCTCGCGCGCGAGGGTGATCTCGCGGCGCTCCTCGCCGAGGAGAACCCACCCGCTGCTGTGCACGACGTACTCACCCGTCGGATCGCCGCCCTGCCCGAGGCGACCGCCAGGTCGCTGCGCTTCGCGAGTGTGATCGGTCGCTGGTTCGACGTACCCACACTCGCGGCCTCGCTGGGCTCCGACGAGGAGGAGGTGCTCGACGACCTCGACGCGGCACTGGCGGCGGGACTGCTGCGGGAGGACGGCGTGGACCGCATGCGGTTCGCCCACGCGCTGGTCCGCGACACCGTCTACGCCGGGCTCTCGCGCACACGTCGCGGCAGGATGCACGCCCGTGCCGCGGAGTCGCTCGCGGGCTGGCCCGGACGAGAGGGTGAGGTCGCCCGCCACTGGCTGGCCGCCGGTCCGCAGCAGGCCGCGCAGGCCTGGCGTGCGGCCGCGGGCGCAGCGGGGGCGGCCCGCCGGGTGTTCGCTTACGACGAGGCGCTCGAGCTGTTGTCCTCCGCGGTGGACGCGGTGGCGCTGGACCCGGAGGCAACCCCCCTCGACCAGTACACCGTGCTGGTGGAGCTGGCCAAGGCGCACCAGCGGACAGGGGACTGGGTGGGCCTGCGCGCGGTGGTGCACCGCGCTCTGGACGTGGCCCAGGGGATGGACGACCTGGAGCGGGTGCTCGGTGCGATCACCTTGCTGCACACCAACGCGCTGTGGCAGGCAGGCACCTACGGACAGGTGGACGAGGTGGTGGTCTCGGTGCTCCGGGCCGGGCTGGCGCAGCTCGCGGAGGAGGACAGCGTCGCCCGCTGCCGCGCGATGGTGAGCCTGGCCAGCGAGATCTACTACTCGTCCACGCATCTCGAGCGCGAGGCGCTGTGCCTCGAGGCAGTTGCGATGGCCCGCCGGCTCGGCGATCCCGCGCTTCTGCTCTGGGCGTTGATCGCGATGTCGCTGGGTGTGTGGCGTCCTGGCACCGCCGGGCTGCGCCTGGAGACAAACGCTGAAGCGGCAGCCCTGGCCCACGAGCTCGGCGCCGGCGTCGGACTCTCGACAGCCCTGACCCTGCAGGCGAGTGCGGCCTTCGAGCTCGGTCTGATCGACGAGATGGACGAGCTGGTGATCCGCGCCCGGGAGCAGGCGACCGCCGAGCGCCACCTCTACGCCCTGCTCGTGCTCGACGGCCTCGAGATCCCCTGGCAGGCGATGCGGGGGGATTACGAACGACTCGACGAGCTGGTCATGGACATGACCTCGATCCACTACCGCACGTCGGTTCCGCAGAGCGGGGACGCCCTGATGGGAGCCATTCTGATGCGGACCATGTGGGGTGGGGACGTGGATGAGCTGCGCAGCGTCGTACCCCAGCTCGGACAGGTCACGGTGATGCCGATCGACGCGTCGATGGGTGCGCTGCTGTGCCGGATCGGAGAGGTCGACCGGGCCAGGGCCCACCTCGAGGGGCGGGAGATCGACCTCTCGCCTCACTGGTGGTTCTCGACCATGGAGGCCGCAATGGCGGCGGAGTCGGCGCTCCACACCGGCCTCCGGGACCTGGCCGCCGACGCCTACGCGGCGCTGAGCGAGTTCAGCGGGCAGCCGGCGTGTGCCGGGTCGGGTACGGCGCTCGGCCCCGTCGACGCCTTCCTCGCCATGGCGGCCGAAGCCACCGGCGAGCGCGAGCTCGCCACCCGGCATGCCGATGACGCTGCGCGGCTGTGCGAGGAGTGGCGGATCCCGCTCGCGGCCCAGTGGTTCGCCGAGGTGCGGTCGAGGGTCGGCTTCTAGGCCAGAGCGCACCGCACCGGAACGAGGCGTCGGTTCTAAAACGCCATCATCGAGGGGGATGCCTCGCGCGTCGAGACCCTCTACCGCAGCTCGCTGAACGCGAAGCAGCGCAAGGCGCTTGATGCGGGCCAGGACAGCGACAACACCCAGGCCCGGAAGAGGCTCAAGGACGTGCCGCTTGAGGTTGGCAATGACGCGTCGCAGAGAGCCCTCGGCCTGGTCGCCACCCGGGCCTACCTCGGCGTCAATTTCCCGCACAGCGGAGCAACCGAGAAACGAACTCACTGCCTGGTCAAGAAGATCGCGGCGACCCGCCCGCGATAGGCGTCCCCTCCCGCGCGGCTACGGGCTCGAGGGTCCGCGTGGGACATCTCGTCACTGGTGCCTGGGACAGCGGGGTCGCGACGCTGGGTCAGACAGCGTCACCTGACCCGAGGAGCAAAGCCATGGCTGCGACCACCACCACCTCCATCGAGATCCGATCCGTCCAAACCCTCGATCGAGCGCCCACTGTGGCCGGGTTGCTGGTCGTGTCCGCCGTGGTCGCGGCTGGCACGATTCTCGGACGACCTCTCGCGGCGGTCGACTTCGACAACCTCGGACCACTTGCGGCACAGCGGAACGAGGTGTGGGTGTTCTCGCTCGTGAGTGGTCTCTCCATCGGGGCAAGCTACGTCCTGGCGGGAATCGCCACCTGTCTGCTCGTCGCCGGACGCGGCGCCCGCCTGGCTACGGCAGGAGCAGTGCTGACCGGGATCGGCGGCCTCTGCTTCGCGGCAGGGTTCTTCGCCCTCGGTGCCTCGAACTGGTTCGGCTCCGCGGATCTCCCCAGCCGGGCGACGCACTTCGAGTACCTCCAGGACAACGCGATGCGCGCCTTCGGCCCGCAGATGGCCGGGTTCCTGCTCGGCGTTCTCGGGATGTTCGTGCTCGCATCCTCCCTGTGGCGGTCCCGCGAGGTGCCGCGCTGGCTCCCCATCGCAATTCCGGTGGCTATCGTGCTCATGATCAGCACAGGAACCGGGCGTGCGTACGACGTGATGCACGCAGTGTTCATGGCCACGATGGTCGCGCTTGCGTGGTTCCTGTGGCGGAGCAGTCAACACAAGACACGAGCTGTCGTCGGCGAATGACTCGTTCAACGGCGTGACGGAGCCAGATGGACGCCCAGATGGACGCACAGGCGAGAACCTCGACCGGCTCACGCGCGCTGCGGGTCGGCCGAGGTGTCTGCCTGACCGCCTGTGGTCTCCTGCTCCTGGGATACGTCGTCTCGGTCGTCGCCTGGTTCGTCGTCCGCCCGGAGAACGTCGCCCACAACGTGTGGTCCACCTCCGATGGTCACGCTGTCCTCGCCGGCTGGGGAATCCCGATGTCGTGGTGGATCGCCTCTCTGGTTGCGGTCATGACGACCGCCCTGGGTGTCTGCGTCGTCGCTGCCTACCTCGTCCTGCGCGCCGAGGTGTCGTGGTTCCGGCTCTACGTCGCGTTCGCACTCGTCCTCTGGGGCACCGTCGGCAGTGACCTCTCCCTTGTCATCGACGCACTACTCGGCGACACGAGCGGGATGGGAGCGCTGCTCCAGGGTCTGGGCTGGCTCGGGCTGTTCATCCTCGCCTACGTCTTTCCCGACGGCCGGTTCGTGCCAGCGTGGGGCCGCTGGTTCATGGCCGGGTGGGTGGCGTACATCGGTCTCTCCATCGGTATGGGTGTCGCGAACACGTCGCTGCCTTCGGTCGCGGACACAGTCCTGTTGCTCCTGCTCTTCGCGGGCGGCGTCGCCGCCCAGGTCTACCGATACGTCCGCGTCTCGGGTCGGCTGGAGCGGCAACAGACACGGTGGCTGCTGACCGCGCTCGTGCTGTGGCTCGCGCTCGCCGTAGTCCTGGTACTGACGCCGCTCAGCGATCTGTACGACGACGCCAGCCCGGCCGGCCTGGCGACGTACGCGGTCACGATGCCGCTGTCCACTGCTGTGGCCACACTGATCCCTGCCGCCATCGCGGTCGCGATCCTGCGCTACCGGCTCTACGACATCGACCTCTGGATCAGCCGCACGGTCCTGTACGTCCTCCTCACGGTGTTCGTGATCGGCACCTACTCGGCTGTCGTCATCGCCGTCGGTCGGCTGTGGGACGGAGGCGACTCGCTGGCCCCTGCACTCGCGGCGGCGGTCGTCGCGCTCGCCTTCAACCCCGTGCGCGTATGGGGCCAGCAACGCGTCAACCGGCTGATGTACGGCGACCGGGACGATCCCTACTCGGCGCTCTCCCGGCTGAGTGGGCAGCTGGCCACCGCGGCGGAGCCGGAGGCGATCGTTCCCACGATTGTCGAGACGGTGTCGCACGCTCTTCGGGTGCCCTACGTCGCCGTGACGATGGGTGCGCCGGCAGAGGTCGTCGCGAGCCGCGGACGCGCCGTACCCGTGTCGGAGTCGTTCGAGCTGCGGCACCACCAGAGGTCCTTGGGCCACCTGGTCGTCGGGCAGCGTGGGCCCGGTGACCAGTTCTCCCCAGCGGACCGGCGGCTGCTGCAGGACCTGGCGCGCCACAGCGGTGCAGCGCTCTATGCCGCGCAGGAGTCCTTGCGTGCCCGGGCCATGGCGACGGACCTGCAGCGTGTGCGGGAGCAGCTGGTGACCAGCCGGGAGGAGGAGCGACGCCGCATCAGCAGGGATCTGCACGACTCACTCGGCTCCGCGCTGGCCACCCAGGCGATGACCATCGACGTCGCGAGGTCGCTCATGGCTGAGGACGTCGCCTCTGCCGACACCATGCTCGCCGAGCTCAAGGCGCACAGCCAGCAGACCCTCGAGGAGGTGCGTCAGCTCGCGCGCGAGCTGCGGCCACCGGTGCTCGACGAGCTGGGTCTGGTGGCTGCGCTGGCACACATGCAGGACGTGTACCGCGTCCAAGGACTCGAGGTGGTTCTCGAGGTGCCCGACCTCCCACCGCTTCCTGCAGCCGTCGAGGTGGCGGCGTACCGGATCGTCGAGGAGGCACTGACCAACGTGGTCCGGCACGCGGGTGCGACCCGGTGCACCGTCGGGGTCTTCGCCGAAGACCACACGCTGGAGCTGTCGATCGCCGACGACGGACGTGGCATCGCGGCCGACGCACCTCTCGGCCTGGGGACCGTCTCGATCCGGGAGCGGGCCGAGGAGCTCGGAGGCACGTCGCTGCTGGCGCCGGCTTCGCCCCGCGGGACGAGGGTGAGCGTCCGGCTGCCTCTGGCGGACGGGGGTCGACCATGAGCACCGAGGATCGCATTCGAGTGCTGGTCGCGGATGACCACCCGATGTTCCGCTATGGGCTCCGATCAGTCCTCGGGTCGGACTCCCGGATCGAGCTGGTCGCTGAGGCGAGCACGGGCGTCGAGGCCGTGGCACTCGTGGCACAGCTCGACCCGCACGTCGTGCTCATGGACCTGACCATGCCCGGCCTGAACGGCGTCGAGGCCACCAAGCAGATCCTGGCCCAGCGGCCCGAGGTGAACATCCTGGTCCTGACGATGTTCGACGACAGCGCTTCGGTGCTGGCCGCGATCCGCGCTGGCGCTCGCGGCTACCTGGTCAAGGGCGTCGACCGCGACGAGATTCTTCGAGCGGTGCATGCCGCCGCGGCCGGTGACTCCATCTTCAGCGCTTCGGCCGCTACGCACCTGGCTCGGCGGCTCGCCGCACCGCGTGACACCGCGTCGTCGATCCCTGGTCTCACCGCTAGGGAGCACGAGATCCTCGGGCTGATGGCGAACGGGTACACGAACACCGCGATCCGCGAGCAGCTCGGGCTGAGCCCGAAGACGATCCGCAACTACATCTCCGCGATCCTGATGAAGCTCGACGCCTCCGACCGGGCCGAGGCGATCGCCCGCGCCCGAGCCGCCGGGCTGGGGGACTGACCGACCTGGCTCACGCGTACCGGAAGGTGCGTCGCTCCCGTGCTGCGAACCGGCGTCGGGTGGCGAACCAGACCAGCTTGAACGCGCGGTCGGTCTGGGCGAACACGTCGTCGAGCACCCGCTGCGGCAGGTCGTACGCCGCCCACGGCACGACCCTCATGACGAGGCGAAGCGTGAGGTCCTTCTTGAAGTGCTCCTCGTCCAGCGCCTCCCAGTCCTCGGCAGTCATCAGCCGCTGGATGATGGCGATCGCGTCGGTCTCCTCGTGCTCCAGGTGGCGCCCGAGCGTGTCGCGGGTCGCGAACACTCGCACGGCCAGGGCGGCGCGGGCGTCATGGTCGGCGTGGGTCCGCAAGCGCTCGAAACCCGTGGCGCACAGGCTGAGCAGCGGGTCGATGGCGTCGTGCTCGGTCTCCATCGCCTCGAGCGTGGCCCGGTCGTCCTCCGTACCGTGCGCGAGCAGCCACGGCCAGAGGCCGGCGTCCTCCCCGGTGTGGTGGTGGTGCAGCACCTCGGAGAAGACCGCCCATCGGTCGGCCAGCAGCGTCCAGGTCTCACGGTCGTCGACCGGTGTGTGCTGCGCGGCCGTGGCGAACTTCTCGAGGTCGCGCCGGAAGCCGCGATGCATCACGTACATCATGCACATGTCCACCGGGCCATCCGGTGCGGCTGCCTGGCCGGGCAGACGGAGCTGGGTCGGCCAGTCGGCGTTGAGTGTGTTGCTCATGATGGGTTCTCCTTCTTGATGTGGGTGTGGGTGTGTGGGTCACACGCCGGCCGGCGTGCGCGGGCGGGTGCTGGTGGTTTCGACCTCGAGGACCGGGACGACCCGGTCCAGCCAGGCGGGCATCCACCAGTTCCAGCGGCCGAGCATCGTCATCGTGGCGGGCACGAGGACCAGCCGGACGAGGGTCGCGTCGAGGGTGATGGCGACTGCCATCCCGACGCCGAGCTGCTTGACCACGACGTCGACCTCGGTGGCGAAGCCGAGGAACACGGCGACCATGATCGCGGCGGCTGCGGTGATCACCCGGCCGGTGGCGGACAGGCCGCGGACGACACTGCCGTGCGCGTCACCGGTGTCCAGCCAGTCCTCCCGGACCCGCGAGAGCAGGAACACCTCGTAGTCCATCGAAAGGCCGAACAGGATCGCGAACAACAGGATCGGCAACCAGCTCGAGACCGGCATCGCGTGGTCGAGGCCCAGCAGCTCGGCACCCCAGCCCCACTGGAAGATCGCGGTGATCACGCCGTACGACGCCCCGATGGACAGCAGGTTCATCACCGCTGCCTTCACCGGTACGACGACCGACCGGAACACGATGCCGAGCAGGAGCACGGAGACCCCCACGACGAAGCCCACGACCAGCCAGAGCCGCGTGCTCAGCATGTCGGCGATGTCGGAGAACAGCGGCGTGGTGCCGGTGATCTCCACCCTCGCCGGCGCGTCGGCGCGCAGGTCGGCGACGAGGTCGGGCGTGCGCTCGTCGGTGGGGCCGAACGTCGGCTCCGCCTCGAAGATGCTCAGCACACCGTCGGGGGAGGACACGACCGGAGACACGGTGGCGATGTCGTCGCGGGAGGCGACCTGCTTCGCGAGGGTTGAGAGGTCGCCGTCGACTGCCTTGGCGACGAACATGACCGGTCCGTTGGCGCCGGGGCCGAACTCGGCGGAGACCAGGTCGTAGGCCTTGCGGGTGGTGAGGTCCTGCGACGAGGACGAGGAGTCCTGCGGCCAGGTGCGCATGCCGAGCGCAGGCGCGGCCAGCGTGAGCAGCACGACCACGGCGACCAGGGCCCAGGCCAGCGGCCGGCGGGTGACCCGCGTGGCCCAGCGAGCGGTCAGGGGAGTGCCGCTGCGCTCGCGACCCTTGCGGACCCGACGCGGCAGCAGCCTGCGCCCCGCCAGTCCGCACATCGCGGGCACCAGGGTCAGCGCGGCCGAGGCGACCGCGACGACCGCGATGGCCGTGGCGAAGCCGAAGGAGTCGTAGGTCGGCAGGCCCGCGAGCTTGAGCCCCATCAGCGAGACCAGCACCGTGGCCGAGGCGAAGACGACCGAGCGGCCGGCGGTGGCAACCGCGCGTCCCGCCGCCTCGTGCTTGTCGTGCCCGGCCCTCAGGAACTCGACGTGGCGGGTGACCAGGAGCAGTGCGTAGTCGATCCCGACGCCCAGCCCGACCATCGACGCCACGGTCGGGGCGGTGGGACTCACGTCCATGACGCCTGCCAGCAGGGCGATCCCGGCGGAGCCGACGCCGAGTCCGACGAGTGCGACCGCGACAGGCAGGCCGGACCCGACGACCGAGCCGAACGCGAGCACCAGGATCAGCAGGGCCACGACGATCCCGATGAGCTCGCCCTGTCCCTTCATCGGAGCAGCTGCCGTATCGGGCAGCTCACCACCGAGCTCCACCTGCACTCCGGAATCGCGAGTCGGGGCGACTGCCTTCTCGAGCGGGCCCAGGTTGGCCATCAGGTCGTTGTCGGTGACCGGCACGTCGTACTGCACGGTGAGCAACGCGGTGTCGCGGTCCGCGCTCATCCGCGGCGGTGACACGGCGACGGCGTGGTCCATCTCGCCCAGGCGCTCGGTCAGGGAGGCGACCGCGGTGGCCGTGACGGGCGACCCGTCGCGAGTGTGTACGACGACCCGGGCACTCGCGTTGCCTGCGCCGGGGGTGTGCTCGCGGAGCAGGTTGACGCCCTGCTGGGCCTCCGCACCGGGGATGTCCCAGTTGTCGTGCGGCGTGCCGCCGAACGCGCCGGCGAGGCCGACGAGGGCTGCGGCGAGCACCAGCCAGGCAGAGATCGTCCGCCAGGGGTGGGCCGCGGTCGAGCGGCCGAGACGGTGGAGGAGACGTGACATGGCGGGGTCCTTTGGTCGACGCTGACTGGGTGGGCCCAGCGTGCGTCGTACCCCTTGCGGCTCTCTGGTGGTCGACTGGTGGTCGACTTGATACCGCGCGTTCACGGCGTTTTTCCCGGGTGGACCGCCCTCTCGTCGTACTGTCGGAGTGTGAAGGAGACATGCACCACACCGGATGCCGCGCTGAGCGTGGATCGGAGACTGGTATAGCCAAAAAGGAAACTATTTGTAAGGTATGTCCGCTTTGGAAAATTTGGGATATGTTGTCGGTCTAGTCCACATACAGCCTGAGAGGGACGCCATGTTGTCAGTCGCACCGACATCGGTGATGTTGATCGCCGTCTTCGGGATGTTCGTGGTCGCGTTCTCAGTGGCCCGGATGACTTTCCTCGAGCGCAAGTCCCAGCGCCCCGCCTACAGCGAGCCCAGCCGCCGCACCTTCGCCGGCTCCGGCGTCTGACGCTCCTCCCCGGTTCCGTCTCCGGAACCACCGCCCGGTGCAGGGCTCCCGCAGTTGCGCCTGAACACTCGGCCCTGCGTAACGAAACGGTCACGTCCGGTCCCGCGGTCTGGTCTGCGGCGGCGGGAGTACAAACAATGCGACGAGTGTGCTTCTCGGGCTCAAGCCGCACATGCTTCGGGTGATGCCCTTTGGGTCCACGATTCCTCCTTTGAAAGGACCCATACATGAAGCGATCGTCCTCGGGTCGACGATGCATCATCGGCATCACAGCAGCGGGCCTCGTGCTCGGCGCTTCCTCGACGGCCTACGCCGTCACCACCCCACCTGGCGAGCCGGGCGACAGCGACATCCCCAAGGAGTCCTCCGCACAGGTGCTGAGCTCTCACGACCTCGACCTGCTGGCCGAGGCCGAGGCTCTGGGAAAGCGGCAGGTCACCCTGCTGATCGCGACTGACCGCGGCGCCGCCAAGGACGTCGCCTCCCGGCTCGACGGCCTCGGCGGCACCGTGGCCAGGCGGTTCGACAAGCTCGGCTACCTGCTCGCGTCCGTGCCCACGGGCAAGGTGCTCGGGGCGGCCAAGCTGCCGAACATCACCGCGGTCGACGTCGACGAGAAGCTGCAGCTTCCCGATCCCCACGAGGCCGGCAGCCGCCAGCGAGCGCAGGCCCAGGCCGCGACGCTGCCCGGACCTGACGAGAACACGCCTGACGTCAACCCCTACATGCCCACCAACGAGACGGGGGCGACCCGCTTCAAGAAGACGCACCCGACCTGGGACGGGCGTGGTGTCACCATCGGCGTCCTCGACGCCGGTGTCGACCTGGACCACCCCGCCCTGGCGAAGACCTCCACCGGCGAGCGCAAGATCGTCGACTGGGTGACCGCCACGGACCCGGTCCTGGACGGTGACGGCACCTGGCGCCGCATGGACACCTCGGTCACCGGCCCGAGCTTCACGATTGCTGGGGGCTCCTGGACCGCACCCGCGGGCGAGTACAAGTTCAACCTGTTCCGGGAGAACATCACGACGGCCAGTGAGCCCGCCGGCGACGTCAACCGCGACGGGGACACCACTGACGCCTGGGGAGTGCTGTACCGGTCGGCCGACAACGCGATCTGGGTCGACACCGACCAGGATCGCGACTTCACCGACGAGACCCTGATGCGGCCCTACCGCTCGGGCTTCCAGATCGGGCACTTCGGCACCGACAAGCCGGCCACCGAGGTCGTCGAGTCATCTCCGTTCGTGGTCGAGTTCCGTGAGGACGTCGACCTCTCGCCGTTCGGTGGGCCTTTCGTCGGCACGGTCGCCGACTACGTCAACATCGGCCTCGTCCAGGATGCGCACGGCTCGCACGTCGCCGGTATCGCGGCCGGGAACGACCTGTTCGGCGGCAAGATGGATGGCGCGGCCCCCGGTGCCAAGCTGGTCTCGTCACGCGGCTGCTCCTGGGACGGCGGCTGCACCTCCGCCGCGTTGACCACCGGCATGATCGACCTCGTGGTCAACCGCAAGGTCGACGTCGTCAACATGTCGATCGGTGGGCTTCCTGCGCTCAACGACGCCAACAACGCGCGTGCCGAGCTCTACGACAGGCTGATCTCCGACTACGGCGTGCAGCTGTTCATCTCTGCCGGCAACAGCGGTCCTGGCCTGAACACGGTCGGTGACCCCTCCGTTGCCACGGACGTCGTGAGCGTCGCGGCTTCCGTCAGCAAGGAGACCTGGCTGGCCAACTACGGCTCCGTGGTCAACGCGAAGCAGAACCTGTTCAACTTCTCCTCGCGCGGACCGCGTGAGGACGGGGGCTTCAAGCCGAACATCACGGCCCCCGGGTCGGCGATCTCCACGGCGCCGCAGTGGCTCAAGCACCCCGACTTGGCGGAAGCCGGCTACGCGCTTCCGATCGGCTACACGATGCTCAACGGCACCTCGATGGCCTCCCCACAGGCGGCTGGAGGAGCGGCGCTGCTGTACTCAGCTGCGTTCGCGACCGACAGGGCCGTCACCCCCGCGCAGCTGCGCCGGGCGTTGTACAGCTCGGCCGACTTCAAGCCGGGCATCCCGGCGTACGGGCAGGGCAACGGGTTCACCGATCTCAACGGCGCGTGGGCAACGCTGACCTCCGGGGACGTCGCCACTCGCGGCTACACGGTGGATGCCCCGGTGTGCACCCCCCTGTCGGACTTCCTGGAAACGCCTGGCCGAGGGGTCGGTGTCTACAACCGCTGCGCGGCGGGCGAGGGTGGTCACGCTCCGGGGCAGGTGAGGACCTACAACGTGAGGGTCACCCGCACCAGCGGTCCGGCCGGCAACGTTGCTCACCAGATCTCGTGGCTGGGCAACGACGGCACCTGGAGCTCGGCGCGCTCCGTGAGGCTGCCGCTGAACAGGGCCACGGTCATCCCGGTGCAGGCGCGTCCGGGCGAGGGCGCCCACGGCGCGGTGATGCGGCTCGACGACCCACGCACCACCGGCGTGGACACAGAGATCCTGAACACCGTCGTCGCCGGGGTCACCCCGCGGCGGCCGGCGTACTCGACCTCCTGGTCGGGCAGGGTGGACCGCAACTCCTCGAAGAGCTACTTCGTCGCCGTCCCGGAGGGCACCAAGGCGCTGCAGCTGAACCTCACCGGCATCGCGACGGGCAGCCAGACCAGGATGCTCGCCATCGATCCCTTCGGCGTTCCGGTCGGTACGACGGCCAGCACGGCGTGCTACACCAACTTCTCCGACGTCAACGCGTGCAACCCGGTCTCGCGCGCGATCGAGGACCCGATGCCGGGAGTCTGGGAGATCGAGGTCGAGGCCCGGCGTACGTCGCGGACCCTGGCGAACCCGTACACGCTGAGGACAGCCATGCAGTCGGTGGCGGTGACGCCGGAGACGGTCGTGCTGCCCACCGTCGTGGCCGGTGAGCCGACGGCGGTGACCTGGGCGCTCAAGAACGAGCTGGCCCCGGTGACGGTGACCGGCAAGGGTGGGCCCCTGGGCAGTGCCGTGACGTCGCGGCCGACGATCGCCGAGGGTGCCGTACAGGACTACGAGGTGGTGGTGCCGGCGGGTGCCAGCAGGCTCGACGTGTCCATCGGCGGCACCAGCGACCCGGCCGCCGACCTCGATCTCTATGTCGAGCTCGATGGCGTCGAGGTGGGCAGGTCGGCCGACGGTGACTCCGAGGAGGCGGTGAGCATCGACGCTCCGGCGGCGGGCACCTACACGGTCATCGTCGACGGGTACGCCGTGCCGGCCGGCACCACCGAGTACGACTATCGCGACGTGTTCTACAGCGCGTCACTCGGCTCGGTGTCGGTGCCACCGACCACGTTGGCGCTCGCCAATGGTGAGACTGCCTCCATCACCGGGTCCGTGGTCGCGCAACAGGCTCCGGCGGCTGGGCGGCAGCTGTTCGGGGAGCTGACGGTCGTCACCAGCGAGGGTGCGACCGTGGGCCGCGGCAATGTCTTGATCGAAGCCGTGACGCCGTAGTCGGGCCAGCGGGTCAGTCGAGGGGGCTGACCTGCTGCACCCGGAACGGGACTCCCTGCTGGCAGGTCGTCGCCAGCAGGGGGTCTTTGATTCCAGTCACGCGGAGGCGTGCCCCCACGGGCGCGTCCGCAGGACGCACGCCGACGAGGAGCAGGCTCTCGCTGCCGGTCTCGAGCAACAGGCAGCCGGACTCCACACCAGCGGCAACAACCCCCGTCACCGTCGTGGTGGCCGGGCGCTTGCCGGTGGGAGCAGGGGTGGGGTCGCTCAACGGGTCCTCCGTGGTCGGGGGCTGGGCCGGGCTGGCTGTGCCAGTGGGTTCTTCCGCGCGCGTGGGTTGCTCGCCGCACGAGACTGCGCTCAGGGCCAGCCCGAGCGCCACGATCAACAGCGTGGGACGCATGCGGGGTTCGACGCAGGTGGCCGCTCGGCGGTTCCGCACTAGATCCAGCGCCTGAACCACATCCGCTGGGTCCACTCGCGGTTGGTCACCAGCTGATCGGTCCAGATCGGCCAGAACCACGCGAACGCCAGCAGGGTCAGCACCAGCACACTTCCCGCCACCGCCGCGCCGACAGTCCGGCGCAGCGTCGAGGCATCACGCCGTCCCAGGATCTCGCCGAGCAGCAGGGCGGCCCCCAGCACCAGGAACGGCAGCGTCGTCACGGCGTAGTAGCTGAAGATCGGCCGGTCGTCGTACCGCATCCAGGGCAGCCAGGTCACCGCGATGCCGATGGTCACCAGCCCGTAGCGCCAGTCGCGACGACCGACCCACGCCACCACCGCCCAGAGCGCGGCGATCGTGCCGAACCACCAGACCACCGGGTTGCCCAGCAGCAGCACCTGGCGCAGGCAGGTCGAGCCCGCGGCCGCGCCGCAGCCCTGCTCGCCCGGCGCGATGTCGAGCTGGGCGTCGACGCCGACCGGCCGGTTGAGCACCAGCCAGCCCCACGGGTTGGACTGGTAGACGTGCGTGCTGTCGTTGAGGAAGCCGGTGTGGAAGGCGTAGACGTCGTGGTGGTAGTGCCACAGCGAGCGCAGCGACTGCCACAGCTCGGGGAAGAACCCGTTCGCGTCGTTCTTCAGATAGCTGCCCCAGTAGGGGCCGTACTGCGTGTTGGAGAGGGCCTTCTCGTAGGCGTCGGCGTGCAGCAGCCAGCCGGTCCAGCTCGCGACGTAGACGAGGAGCGGGACCAGCACGACGTACCCGAGTGCCGGGAGGGCGTCGATGACCGCGGACTTCCACAGGGCCCGTCGTACGCCGAACGAGCGCCGCGCTCCTGAGTCCCAGAACCACATCAGCAGGCCGAACGCCGCGAGCGGGAACAGCGCCGACCACTTGGTGCCGAGGGCGAGGCCCCAGCAGAGCCCTGCTGCCAGTCGCCACGGACGCCAGAGCAGCAGCGGTCCCCATGCCCCCGGGGCCAGCCGCGAACCCGGCGGCAGCGCCGCCGCCATCCGGGCACGCACCCAGTCGCGGTCGGCGACCATGCAGCTGACGGCGCACAGCACGAAGAACGCGAGGAACAGGTCGAGCAGCGCGAGGCGCGAGAGCACCAGCTGCAGCCCGTCGAAACACATCAGGATCCCGGCGACCAGTCCCAGCATCGTGGACCGGGTGACCCGTCGCGCGAGGCGGATCATCACCATCACCATCAGGGCGCCGACCACCGCCGAGGCCACCCGCCAGCCGAACGGCGTCATCCCGAAGACGCTCTCGCCCAGCCCGGTCAGCCACTTCCCGACCTCGGGGTGCACGACCATGTTCGGCGTCCCGGTCCACAGGTCGGAGGTGTGCCCGGCGAGGATCTCCTCGTTTGCCTTCTCGACGTAGTTCTGCGAGTAGCCGTGGTGGATCAGCGACCAGGCGTCCTTGGCGTAGTACGTCTCGTCGAAGAGGAACGCGCGCGGCTTGCCGAGGTCCCACAGCCGCAGGAACGCGGCCAGCAGCGTGATCGCGATCGTGCCGACCCAGGCGATCACGGGGTCCTTGTCGGTCGCGCGCAGCCGTGCCCGCGCAGCGGCAGTGGGTACCACGTCCCCGTCGGCCGTCCGCGAGAGTCCCACGGTGCGTTCCAGACGGGCAGGGAGGCTCACGACCGCGATGCTACGGCTGCCATGATCGGATGCATGACCCAACCGGCCACATCGGCAGTCGGCGTGCTCGTGCTCGCCGCGACGCCCATCGGACGCGTGGAGGATGCCTCGCCGAGACTTGCCGCGGAGCTGAGCGGCGCCGACGTCGTCGCCGCGGAGGACACCCGGCGGCTGCGGCGCCTGGCCAACGACATGGGCGTGGAGATCCCGGGTCGGGTGGTGTCCTACTTCGAGGGCAACGAGCACATCCGGACCGAGTCGCTGCTGCAGTCCCTCGACAAGGGGGACCGCGTGGTGCTCGTCACCGACGCCGGGATGCCCAGCGTGTCCGATCCCGGCTACCGCCTCGTCGCCGCTGCCATCGAGCGCGGGGTCACCATCACCAGCGTCCCGGGTCCCTCAGCGGTGCTGACGGCCCTCGCGGTCTCCGGCCTGCCCGTCGACCGCTTCTGCTTCGAGGGCTTCCTGCCACGCAAGCCGGGGGACCGCTCGCGCCGGCTCGAGGCCCTCGCCACGGAGCAGCGGACGCTGGTGTTCTTCGAGGCGCCGCACCGCACGCACGCCTGCCTGCAGACGATGCGGCAGGTCTTCGGCGCCGACCGTCGCGGGGCGGTGTGTCGTGAGCTGACCAAGACCCACGAGGAGGTACGACGCGGCCCGCTGGCCGAGCTCGTCGACTGGGCCGAGCCGGGCGTGCGCGGAGAGGTGACCATCGTCATCGAGGGTGCGGCAGCGGCCGAGCCGGTGACCGATCCCGCCACCCTGGCAGCCCTGGTCGCCGAGGAGGAGGAGACCGGGGCCACCCGCAAGGAGGCGATCCTCGACGTGGCCCGGCGCTCCGGCGTGCCCAAGCGCGTCGTCTACGACGCCGTGCACCGATGACATCCCACCTCCCGGACCTCCCCGAAGCGCTGCCGCACCCGGTCGTGGACAACCACTGCCACCTCGACATCGCCAGGGGCGATGAGCCCGCGTTGCCGGTGGGCGAGGCGCTGCGCCTGGCCGCTTCGGTGGGGGTCAGCCGGATCGTGCAGATCGGCTGTGACCTCGCGGGCGCCCGCTGGGCGGTGGAGACCGCCGAGGCGCACGCAGGGGTGGTGGCCGGGGTGTCGCTGCACCCGAACGAGGCGCCCCGACTGGCCGCCGAGGACCGGCTGACGGAGGCGCTGGCCGAGATCGAGCGGCTCGCCCGCAGCAGCGACCAGGTGCGCGCGGTGGGCGAGACCGGTCTGGACTACTACCGCACGGGCCCCGAGGGGCGGCTCGCCCAGCACGAGTCCTTCCGCGCGCACATCGAGCTGGCCCGCGCGCTGGACAAGACCCTGGTGATCCACGACCGGGACGCCCACGAGGACGTCGTACGCGTGATCGACGAGGTGGGCGCACCCCAGCGCTGGGTGATGCACTGCTTCTCCGGCGACGCAGACTTCGCGCGCCAGTGCCTCGACCGAGGCGCCTATCTGTCCTTCGCCGGCACCGTCACGTTCAAGAACGCCGAGCCCCTGCGCGAGGCTCTCCGGGTCGCTCCGCTGGACCGGATCCTGGTGGAGACCGACGCGCCGTACCTCACCCCGATGCCGCACCGGGGGCGCACCAACGCCTCCTACCTGGTCCCGCTCACGGTGCGCGCGATGGCTGCCGCGCGGGGGACGGAGCTGACCGAGCTTTGCCGGGCAATTGCGACAAATACCGACGCCGCGTTCGGGGGCGTTTGGGGCTAGCGGGTACCGGGAAGACCCGGTGTGAGTCGGCCCACACCCCGTGCTAGCAGTTTGCTAACTGCCAGCTACTTACCTAGGGTCGGAGGCTGTTGGCCGGGAGCGGGATGCACCACCCCCGGTGAGCGCCCTCCGGGGGGAGGCCGCATCGAGACCGAATTCGGGTCCGCGGCAGGCGCCACAAATCCCGCGGACCGGAACCCCGCGAACATCGGAGAACCGTGCGCGCAACACTGTCGCACCTCAGCCGCAACAAGCCCCTTCTGACCGGACTGGTCGCAGCGATCGTGCTTGCCCTGGTCGGCACGGCCACGGCCTACGCGACGCTCAGCAAGACCGTGACCGTCTCGATCGATGGCAAGGAGTCCCAGGTCCGCACCTTCGGCGACGACGTCGGCGAGGTGCTCGCGAGTCAGGGCATCAAGCCCACCTCCCACGACACCGTCGTGCCGGGCGTGGAATCGAAGGTCAACGACGGCTCCCGCATCGCGGTCCGCCTCGGCCGGCCGCTGGCCCTGAGCATCGACGGTGACAAGCGCACCTTCTGGACCACCGCGACCAAGGTCTCCACCGCGCTCGACCAGCTCGGCGTCCGCTTCGGCAGCGCGGCGCTCTCGGTCAGCCGCAGCGCCTCGATCGACCGCTCCGGCATGACTGTCGAGGTCACCACTCCCAAGCTGGTCGCGCTGAAGGTCGCCAACGACAAGTTCGAGAAGCACAACGTCCCGGCCGCGACCGTTGGCGAGCTCCTCGAAGAAGTCGGCGGAGTCGACCGCAACGACATCGTGCGACCCTCGCGCAGCGCCGAGCTCACCGACGGCGCCCGCGTCGTCGTCACCAAGGTCGGCGTGCGCACCAAGCACGTCCCCCGCGAGGTCATCCCCGCCCCGGTCCGGGAGCAGAAGGACGACTCGATGATGCAGGGGGAGACCGAGACGCTGCGCGAAGGCAGCAACGGCGTCCGCGACGTGACCTACAACCTGCGCTTCCGCAACGGCGAGGTCGTCAAGCGCACCGTGGTCAAGCAGCGCGTGATCAGCCAGCCGACCGCGACCGTCGTCAGCGTCGGCACCAAGACCATCAACACCGGTGTCTGGGACGCGATCGCTGACTGCGAATCCGGTGGCAACTGGGCCGCCAACACAGGCAACGGCTACTACGGCGGACTCCAGTTCAACCCCGGCACCTGGCGCGCCTACGGTGGTTCCGGCATGCCGCACCAGAACAGCCGTGAGCAGCAGATCGCCGTCGCCGAACGGGTGCGTGCCGCCGAGGGTGGCTACGGCGCCTGGCCGCACTGTGGTGCGCGGTTCGGCTGACATGGGGCCTGCCTAGTGGGCATCTCCTTTCGTTCCGTCGATGACCACTAGCCTCATCTCCGTGAGCCCTTCCACTTCTGCCGGACCGAGACTTCTTGGTCCGGCAGAAGTGCGTTCGCTCGCGGCAGCGCTGGACCTGCGGCCCACCAAGCAGCGCGGGCAGAACTTCGTGATCGACCCGAACACCGTGCGCCGGATCGTGCGGGACTCCGGCATCGTCGCGACGGACGTGGTGCTCGAGGTGGGTCCCGGGCTGGGTTCCCTCACCCTGGCGCTGCTCGACGTGGCGGCCCGTGTGGTGGCCATCGAGGTCGATCCGGGACTGGCCGGCGCGCTTCCGGCCACCATCGCCGACCGGGCTCCGGCGTACGCCGACCGGTTCGAGGTGGTGCTCGCCGACGCCATGCGGGTGACTTCTGTCCCGGGTCCGCCGCCCACCGCACTGGTCGCAAACCTGCCCTACAACGTCTCCGTCCCGGTCCTGCTGCACCTGCTCGCGCTGCTGCCCTCGCTCGAGCGGGGACTGGTGATGGTGCAGTCCGAGGTGGCCGACCGGCTGGCCGCCGAGCCCGGGTCGAAGGTCTACGGCATCCCGTCGGTCAAGGCCGCCTGGTTCGCCGAGGTACGACGCGCAGGTGCGGTCGGCCGCAACGTCTTCTGGCCGGCACCGAACGTCGACTCCGGACTGGTCGCCTGGACTCGGCGCGAGGCTCCGAGCACGGCCGTGACCCGGGAGCAGGTGTTCCGGGTCATCGACGCGGCGTTCGCCCACCGTCGCAAGGCGCTGCGGCCCTCGCTGCGCGAGCTGGCCGGGTCGGCGGAGGCATCCGAACGGGCGCTGCGCACGGCCGGGATCGACCCGATGACGCGCGGGGAGCAGCTCCGGCTGCCCGAGTTCGTGCGCCTCACCGAGTCACTCGAGAGTCTTCAGTGACTCCCGGAGTGACCGTGCGCGCGGCCGCCAAGGTCAACCTGCACCTCGGTGTGGGCCGACCCCGTCCCGACGGCTACCACCCGCTGGCAACCGTCTACCAGACGCTGAGCCTGCACGACGACGTGTCGGTCTCCACCGGACCGAGGTGGCGGGTCTCCCTGGTCTGCGAGGACGACATCGACCGCGAGTCGTTCCCGACCGGCGAGGACAACATCGTGGTCCGCGCCGGGCGGCTGCTCGCGGCCCACCACGGCGAAGCCCGCGTCGCCGAGCTCACCGTCCGCAAGTCCATCCCGATAGCCGGCGGCCTGGCCGGCGGGAGTGCCGACGCCGCGGCGGCCCTCGTGGCGCTGGACCGGCTGTGGGAACTGCAGACCCACGACGAGGACCTGCTCCGGCTGGCCGCGCAGCTGGGCAGCGACGTGCCGTTCGCGCTGCTCGGCGGCACGGCGCTGGGAGGCGGGCGAGGCGAGCTGGTCACGCCCATGCTGGACGAGGCGACCCGCTGGTGGGTCGTCGTACCCGCCAGCACTGGCCTGTCCACACCGGTCGTCTACCGCCACTTCGACGAGCTGTGCCCCGACGCCCCCGAGGACGTGACAGTGCCCGAGGACCTCGTGGCGGCCCTGGCCGACCCCGACAACCGGGTGCTCGCAGCGGCGTTGCGCAACGACCTCGAGCCCGCGGCGATCGACCTCCGGCCCGAGCTCGGGGAGCTGATCGAGGAGGGAGAGCGCGCGGGTGCGCTGCGCGGCATCATCTCCGGCTCCGGGCCGACGTGCCTGTTCCTGTGCTCCGACCGCGGCTCCGCCGACCGCGTGCGTACGACGCTGCTCGACGCGGGCCACTCCCGCGTGCTGGTGGCCCTCGGGCCGGTCGAGGGCGCCCACGTGGTGGAGTACAGCTGATGGTCAACCTGCTGAACCTCGAGAAGGTCACCAAGTCCTACGGCGTGCGGATCCTCCTCGACGAGGTGAGCCTGGGCGTCGGCGAGGGCGAGCGGATCGGCATCGTGGGTCGCAACGGGGACGGCAAGACCACGTTGCTGAACCTGATGGCCGGCCGTGAGACGCCTGACTCCGGCCGGGTCTCGCTCACTCGCGGCTTGCACATCGGCTACCTCGACCAGCGTGACCTGCTCGACGACACGCATTCCGTGCGTGAGGTCGTCCTGGCCGGCAAGGAGGACCACGAGTGGGCCGGCGACGCCCGCACGCGCGAGGTGGTCGAGGTGCTCCTCGCGGACGTGGCGCTCGACCGGTCCGTGCACGGACTCTCCGGCGGGGAGCGGCGGCGCTGCTCGCTGGCCCGGCTCCTGCTGGATGACGTCGACCTGGTGATCCTCGACGAGCCGACCAACCACCTCGACGTCGAGGCCGTGGCCTGGCTCGCCGATCACCTGGTGCGTCGTACGTCCGCGCTGGTGGTGGTCACCCACGACCGCTGGTTCCTCGACGCCGTGTGCGAGCGGACCTGGGAGGTGCACCCGGGTCCGCAGGGTGCCGGCGTGGTCGACTCCTACGAGGGTGGGTACGCCGCGTTCGTGCTCGCCCGCGCGGAACGCCATCGCCAGGCGTCGGCCTCGGAGTCGAGGCGGCAGAACCTGCTCCGCAAGGAGCTGGCCTGGCTGCGGCGCGGTGCGCCCGCGCGCACGTCGAAGCCGAAGTTCCGGATCGAGGCCGCGAACGACCTGATCGAGGACGTGCCTCCGCCACGCGACCGGATCGAGCTGCAGCACTTCGCCACCCAGCGACTCGGCAAGCAGGTGGTCGACCTGGAGCACGTGGACCTGACCCGCGGGGAGAAGCGGCTCCTGGAGGACGCCACCTGGCGCCTGGGACCGGGCGACCGGGTCGGCATCGTGGGTGTGAACGGCGCCGGCAAGAGCTCGGTGCTCCAGCTCGTCGCCGGCGACCTGGAGCCGGACGCCGGCCGGGTCAAGCACGGACGCACCATCGCGCTGGCGCACCTGACGCAGCAGGTTCCCGCGGAGGATCCCGATGCGCGCGTGCTGGCCACGGTGGAGGACATCCGCCGGGTCACCCGGACCGCCACCGGCCAGGAGATCTCCGCGAGCTCGATGCTGGAGCGGTTCGGCTTCACCGGTGACAAGCTCACCGCCCGCCTCGGTGACCTCTCCGGTGGAGAGCGACGGAGGTTCCAGCTGCTGAAGCTGCTGCTCGCCGAACCCAACGTGCTGCTGCTCGACGAGCCCACCAACGACCTCGACATCGACACCCTCAACGTCGTCGAGGACTTCCTCGACGGCTGGCCCGGCACGCTGATCGTGGTCTCGCACGACAGGTACTTCCTCGAGCGGGTCACCGACTCCGTCTGGGCACTGATGGGCGACGGCCAGCTCTCGATGCTCCCCAAGGGCGTCGACCAGTACCTGGAATCCAGGAGGAAAGTGACCGCGAGCAAAGGGAAAACCGCAAGCCCAGACAAAGGAAAAAAGAAAACCGCAAGTAGGCAACCGACCGGTCCGAGCGCGCCGGAGGAGCGAAGCGGGGGAGGGCGGTCTGACCGGTCGGACCAACTACAGGAGACCGCAACTGAAGAAGCAGCCGCGGATCAGCGGAAGACACCGCAACCCAAAGCAAAAGTCGGTGGCGCTCATGAGCGCAACGCCCGCAAGACCGTCGCGCGGATCGACAAGCAGCTCAAGCGGATCGAGAGCCGTGAGGCGCAGCTGACCGAGGAGATGGCCACCCACGTCGCCGACCACGAGAAGCTCGCGACGCTCGCGGCGGAGCTGAAGTCGCTGGCGAAGGAGAAGGCACAGCTCGAGGCCGAGTGGCTCGAGGCGGCCGCCGCACTCGAATAGGCAGTGGGCGAGAATGCGCACATGACGCTTTCGTTCTTCACCGCCAGCGGCGACGACCTGGTCCCGGCCGATCTCGCGCGCAGCCTGTGGAGCGAGCAGCAGATGCACGGCGTCGCACTCAGCGGCGCACTCGCGCGGGCGCTCGAGCGTGCGGTCGGCGAGCTCGGACGCGACGACCTGCGGCCGGCTCGCTACACCGTGGACCTGTTCCGGCCCGCGGCGATGGCGCTCTGCACTACCAAGACGCACGTCGTACGCGAGGGCCGGCGGCTCTGCCTGATCGACGCCACCGTGGAGCAGGACGGGGAGGCGGTAGCTCGAGCGAGCGCGCTGTTCCTCAAGGTCAGCGACCCGGCGGCGGGCGACGTGTGGGAGCCCTCGGGTGCGCCGCTACCGCCACCGCTCGACATTGCGCCGCCCTCGGACGAGCTCCGGGTGCCGCTGTTCTCCAGTGAGGGAGTCGGCTGGGACCCGTCGTTCGGCGCCCACCAGAACGGTGGCCGCAAGATGACCTGGCAGGTCGGCGTGCCCGTCGTACCTGAGGAGGTCCCGTCGGGCTTCGTCGTGGCGGCGAGCATCGCCGACGCCACCAGCATGGTCACCAACTGGGGGAGCAACGGCGTCGAGTACATCAACACCGACATCACCTTGACCCTGGCCCGGCTTCCCGCCGGCCGGGAGATCGGGCTCTCGGCAGTCGACCGGGTCAGTCACGACGGAATCGCAGTCGGCACTGCGACCGTCTTCGACCGCCAGGGACGCCTGGGTACGACGGTGGTCAGCTCGATCGCCAACGCCAAGCGCGCCGTCGACTTCGAGGTGCACGACTTCAGCGACGATCCGCGGGGCTCCCGCGGCGCCTGAGCGTCCTGCGCCTCCGGGTCAGCGCAAGGGACCCATCAGCTGTTTCAGCAACGACGCGAGCCGACCGCGGTCCCCGAGAGGGAGACCGCCCAGCAGCTCGCGCTCGCTCTCCAGCAGCGTCTCGAAGGCTCCGTCGACCGTGCTCCTGCCGGTCGTGGTCAGCCGGACCAGGACACCCCGGCGGTCGCTCGGGTCGGGGGAGCGCTCGACCAGCCCGCGCTGTGCGAGCCGGTCCACCCGGTTGGTCATCGTGCCGCTGGTGACCATCGTCTCCCGCAGCAGTGCTCCAGGAGTGAGCTGGTAGGGGTGGCCCGCACGACGCAACGCAGCCAGGACGTCGAACTCCCAGGTCTCGATGGAATGCGCCGTGAACGCCTCCCGGCGCGCCTTGTCGAGCAGCCGAGCGAGGCGGCCGATCCGGCTGAACACCTCGACGGGGGCCAGGTCGAGGTCGGCGCGCTCGCGGTGCCATGCCTGGACGAGCACGTCCACCTCGTCCAGTCCTGGATCCAGATCGTCCACGCCGGGATTCTAGCCGGACGAGATTCTTGATATCGAGATAATCTGGGTCGGTGACCGAACGATTCGCCTGGGACCCGGAGCGCTACTCCGCGTTCGCCGACGAGCGTGGCCGGCCGTTTCTCGACCTCGTCACGCGGGTGGGCGCCGACTCGCCCGGCACCGTCGTCGACCTCGGCTGCGGGGCCGGCAACCTGACCGTGCTCCTCGCCCAACGGTGGCCCGGGGCGAGGGTGCTCGGGGTGGACTCGAGCGAGCAGATGGTGCAGGCGGCCCCGACGGAGCCCGGGGTTGGGTTCACGGTCGGCGACATCGCGGACTGGCAGGAGTCGAGCGACGTGCTGGTCTCCAACGCTGCCCTGCAGTGGGTCCCCGGCCACCTCGACCTCCTTCCGGCCCTGGTGGGGACGGTCAACCCGGGTGGCTGGTTTGCCTTCCAGGTCCCCGGCAACTTCGACGAGCCCAGCCACACGATCCGCCGCGATCTCGCCGCCGAGCCGTCGTACGCCGAACACACGGCTGGTGTGGCCGTCCCCGAGGCCCACGACGCAACGACCTACCTGCACGCCTTGCGCGAGCTCGGTTGTGAGGTCGATGCGTGGGAGACGACGTACCTGCACGTGCTCACCGGGCCGGACCCGGTGTTCACCTGGGTCAGCGGCACCAGTGCGCGTCCGACGATGCAGGCGCTCCCGGACGAGCTCCGGACGGAGTTCGAGGTGGAGTTCAAGCGCCGCCTGCGCGAGGCCTACCCCGAGCACAACGGGACTGTCGTCCTGCGCTTCCGGCGTGTGTTCGTCGTCGCCCGGGTGCCTGCCGAGGGGCGCTAGAGCTTCGGCAGCGTCGGCACCCCGGTGGTGCCCTGCGGCTCGGGGACGAAGGGCTCATGGGTCCACCGCTGGAGCACGCGGCGGTAGGCGGGCGTGTGCTGGTATCCGCTGTGGCCCATCACACTCGGACCGGGGTCCCCGACCCCTTCGGTGGGCACCTCGAGAACCGGCAGGTCCAGGTCGCTGTCGATGTCCGAGAAGACCCGCCAGCCCAACGGGTCCGTACGCCGGAACAGGTTGACCCACTCCCCGCCGGCATTGCGGAGCCGGGCGCGGAACGTGTCCGGGGCCGGGTGCGGCGGACCCGGCACCGTGCCAGCGGGTCGTGGGACGTCGGGGAAAGCGTCGGTCAGCGAGGGCTGGCCGGTTGTCGGCTCGTAGCCGATCGCCTCGGGACCGAACACACGCGGGAAGATCCGGCCGTAGAGCGCGCGGATCTGGCTGCCGTAGGTGATCATCCGGACCCGGCTGAGGTGCACGGGGTTGAGCCGGCTCACCATGGCCAGCACGATGAGCGATCCCTGGCTGTGGCCGGAGACGACCACCTGGTTGGGCATGGCGTGCTGCTTGTCCAGCGCCCAGCGGGTGCGGATGTGCAGCTCGGGCACGACCCGCTCGGCGTAGCACGGCGGTGCCAGCGGGTGCGCCGCCCGGGGCCAGAAGGTGGTCAGGTCCCAGATCACGCCGACGGCCTTGCGCGCCTTCTCCGAGCGACGGATCTGCGAGCCGAGGAGTATCAGCCCGGCGGACATGCCGACGACGAGGTACATCGACGCCGTCGCCACGTCGCGGGTCCAGCCGAGCGGAAGCTCCAGCTCCCACGGCGGCGAGCCCGACATGGACGCGACCACGATCATCAGCGCCACCGGCGAGGTGATCGCCCCCACGACGTCGAGCAGCGTCTCGGCGCGATGGGCCAGCGCCGCACCCCGACGCGCCTTCAGGCACCGCGGGCGGTCGCGGTCCGGGATCTCGTTGTCCGGGACCAGTCCCGCTTCGATCGGCTCGCGGAGCTTCGGGCCCACCTTGCGCAGGAACACCACCAGGCAGGCCAGCACGCCGAGGCCCACGACGACCAGCCACAGGAGCTGGCCGATCGGCGTCCAGATCAGCACCTGCGGAACGGCCAGGGGCACCTCTGGCGCGTCGCTCGGCTCCAGGACGACACCCTCGTCGACGACCAGGGTGACCGGTGCCGCGGCGACTGACGTGCGGGGGAGGGTCAGCACGCCGGCGGAGTGGAACTGTGACTCCTCGGCCGTGCACTTCGCGTCGCCGAGCCGCAGGCAGCTGTCGGCCAGGTCGATCGTGGGCGAGGGGACCGTCAGGACCGAGTCCCGCTCGACGATGGTGCGCCCGCGGCCCTCGACGAAGGCGTCGTCGCCGGCCCGGCCGGGGTCGACGGCCAGGGAGAGCCGCTTCATCTCGATCGTCCCCGAGGCGACCCGTGCCCGGTTGCCGCTGACGGTGATCCGGGCGTCGCGCAGGGTGATGTCGCCTGTCGCCACGAACGTGCGCGTGCTGTACGAGCTCGACTGGTCCAGGGTCGTGGGTGCCACCTTGCGTCCGTCGACCCGGCTGACGAGGTCACCGACGCCGTGGCTGGAGCCGTTGAGGTAGTTGGCCGTGGCGATGACCGTCCCGGACGTGAACAGCAGCGCGATCCACGCAGCCGCCGCGAGCAGGACCGAGGCACCGGCGCCGCGCCAGGCCTTGTCGTTGTTCACCGAGGGGGAGCGCCAGTACTGCCACTGGGCCAGCGCCAGCCAGAACAACACCGCGACTCCGCAGGCGACCGCCACCATCCAGGCGTCGTCGGCGTCGTACAGCCCGAACGCACGGAGTACGACGATCGCCACCACCGCAGCGAACGTCGCCAGCACGACGAGCACCGCCGACCGCGTCCGCATCCGGCCTCCGGTGAAGACGCAGAGGTGCAGCAGGGTCAGGCCGACGAACGCCCCGATGAACCAGACGTTGCGCAAGGTGAAGTCGAGGCTCTCGTTCACGCTCCCCTTCACGGTGGCGAGCGCGAGCAGGTGCAGGAGGTAGACCAGGGCCGTGGCGCGCAGCACCGCCGTGTCGAACGCGGGCTGGAGTCCTCGGGCCCGCTTGGCGAGCCCGGGGAGCCCGCCACCATGAGTGCTTGCGACCAGGGGCTCGACGTCGTCGCGGTGGGTCACGCACACGAGCAGTGCCGCGAGCAGCAAGAGGACAGCGCCGAGCGCGAAGGTGACCCAGAGCAGGACCGTCCCGCCGCTCGCGCGCAGCATGTGGATGCCCGAGAACAGGACGATCGTCGCGATGCCGGCCGTGAGGTGGTAGCGCTGCAGTCGCTGGGTTCGCGCGGTGCCGTTCCACAGGCGAGGGTGCAGCAGGATGTGCGTGGTCGAAAGCACCGGCGGCTCGTCGAGGGCGTCGGTCACGCTCTCGTAGCGGCTCATCGAGGTCTTCGAGAGGAACCACAGCACCACGACGGTGGCCAACGGCACCAGCGTCGCGAACGCGATGCGCTGCCCGGGCTCCCAGCTCGCGAGAAAGTCCAGCTGGTCGGGGATCCGGCTGCAGCCGGGCACCCCGTAGCGGTAGCACTGCCACGCCGCGAGGTCGATCGCCAGCACGCACGGGGTGAGCACGAAGAACACGGTGAGCAGCAGTCCCGAGAGTCGCACAGCGCGGACGCCCCATCTGGCCTGCCCGCTGTCTCGTCCGAGCTCCAGGCGTGCCCAGTAGGCAAGGTTGACGAGCGCGAACGGGAGCAGGATCAGCCACAGTGCGCGCTTGAGCCAGCCCAGGAACCCCTGCACGCCGGAGGTCAGCTGGCCCCAGGAGTAGGCCTCCACGCTGACGCCGGTATCGGTCAGCTCGCGGTAGGGCAGCGAGCCGTCCCTGGTCCGGTAGATCCCGGTCAGGCCGTCGCCCGCGACCTGCCCGACGTCGCCGTCGGCGACCCCGAGCATCGCTGCCGGGGACGTGCCGTGGACGCCGTGCACGCGCAGCTCGACGGTTTCCAAGGGTCCCAACCTCCGCATTCATGATGCAGGAGTGACTGCCGTGCCGTCTTGATACGCGCTGGGCCGGTGTAGGCCGGGGTGTACGCCGAGAGCACGCTGTGCGCACCGGTAGCCTCGTGCCGTCTCAGAAAGACTATCCCCGGTTGGTCTGCCGGCAGGGCCCGCCTGACTTTGAATCAGGATTAGCGACGTAGGTTCGACTCCTACCCGGGGAGCGTGAGCACCACGAGCAGCACCTTGACCGTCATCGTCCTCGCGGCTGGCGGCGGCACCCGGATGAAGTCCAAGACCACCAAGGTCCTGCACCCGATCTCCGGGCGCAGCATGATCGGACACGTGCTGGACGCGGTGGCGGCGCTCGAGCCGCACCGGGTGGTCGCCGTCGTCGGCAACCAGCGCGAGCAGGTGGGTCCGCACATCCAGGAGCTGCTGCCCGAGGTGGTGCTCGCCGTCCAGGAGACCCAGGACGGCACCGGCCACGCCGTACGCGTCGCCTGGGAGGCGCTCGACCCCGCCGACCGCACCGGCACCGTGCTCATCGCGTACGGCGACACGCCGCTCCTCGAGGGGGACAGCCTGCGTGCGTTCGCCGAGGACCACGTCGCCGCGGGACGGGGCGTGAGCATCCTCTCGGGCATCGTGGCGGACCCGCACGGCTACGGGCGGGTGATCCGCGACTCCTCAGGCAGGGTCACCGGGATCGTCGAGCACAAGGACGCCACGGCCGAGCAGGCGGCGGTCACCGAGATCAACAGCGGGATCCTGGCCTTCGACGCCGTGTTCCTCGACAGCGCGCTGCCACGGCTGACCAATGACAACGCCAACGGCGAGTACTACCTCACCGACGCGGTGCGGATGGCCCGCGAGGACGGACTCGGGGTCGGTGCGTTCCCGATCGACGACGTGATCCAGACCGAGGGCGCCAACGACCGGGCGCAGCTCGCAACGCTGGCCAAGGAGAAGAACCGCCGCATCCTGACCCGCTGGATGCGGGACGGGGTGACGATCATCGACCCCGACACGACGTGGATCGACGTGGACGTCCGGCTCGAGCCCGACGTCACGATCCTGCCCGGGGTGCAGCTGCTCGGGACCACTGTCGTCGCGGAGGACGCAGTGGTGGGGCCGGACTGCACGCTGAAGGACGTCGAGGTCGGTGCGGGTGCGCGCGTCGTACGCACTCACGGCGAGCTCGCGGTCATCGGCGCGGGGGCCTCCGTCGGCCCGTTCTCCTACCTGCGGCCCGGCACCGAGCTCGGCGCCGGCGGCAAGATCGGCGGTTTCGTGGAGACCAAGAACGCCCGGATCGGCGACGGCGCCAAGGTGCCGCACCTGTCCTACGTGGGTGACGCCGAGATCGGTGAGGGCACCAACATCGGGGCCGGCACGATCTTCGCCAACTACGACGGGGTCGCGAAGCACCGCACGGTCATCGGCCGACACGCGCGTACGGCGAGCAACAACACCTTCGTCGCCCCCGTCGAGATCGGCGACGGTGCCGGCACCGGAGCCGGCAGCGTGATCCGCGAGGACGTGCCGCCGGGAGCACTAGGGGTGAGCGCCGGGCCGCAGCGAAACATCGAGGGGTGGACCCTCCGCAAGCGCGCGGGGACCGCCCAGGCCAAGGCTGCTGGCGACGCGGAGGTCCAGGAAACGTCCGGTGTTAGCAACGACGGCGAAGGTGAGTGACACTTGAGTCGCCGACACCCGCACGACCGAGGAGCTGCGTAGCGTGAGCGGACTGAAGAAGACCACCGAGAAGAACCTGATGGTCTTCAGTGGACGGGCGCACCCCGAGCTCGCGAGGGAGGTCGTCGAGCAGCTCGGCACCGAGCTGGTGCCGACCTCGGCCTACGAGTTCGCCAACAGCGAGATCTACGTCCGCTACGAGGAGTCCGTGCGCGGCTCCGACGCCTTCGTGATCCAGAGCCACACCGCTCCGGTCAACGAGTGGATCATGGAGCACCTGATCATGGTCGACGCGCTCAAGCGCGCCTCCGCCAAGCGGATCACGGTGGTGCTGCCGTTCTACGGCTACGCCCGACAGGACAAGAAGCACCGCGGCCGCGAGCCGATCTCGGCGCGCCTGATGGCCGACCTGTTCAAGACAGCCGGCGCTGACCGGCTGATCGCAGTCGACCTGCACGCCGACCAGATCCAGGGCTTCTTCGACGGGCCGGTGGACCACCTGATGGCGCTGCCGATCCTGGCCGACTACGTGAAGAAGCAGTACCCGCGCCAGAAGCTGGCAGTGGTCTCGCCCGACGCCGGCCGGATCAAGGTCGCCGAGCGCTGGTCGGCCCGCCTCGGCGGTGCGCCGCTGGCGTTCATCCACAAGTCCCGTCGCACCGACCGACCCAACGAGACGGTCGCCAACCGCGTCGTCGGTGACGTCAAGGACCGCATGTGCGTGCTGGTGGACGACATGATCGACACCGGTGGCACGATCGTGAACGCCACCGAGGCGCTGATGGCCGACGGCGCTGCCGGCGTGGTCATCGCGGCCACGCACGCGATCCTCTCCGAGCCCGCCGTCGACCGCCTCAAGAACTCCTCGGTCACCGAGGTCATCGTCACCAACACCCTGCCCCTGGCTCCTGCCAACGAGTTCGACAAGCTCACCTGCCTCTCGATCGCCCCGCTGATCTCCCGGGCGATCAAGGAGGTCTTCGAGGACGGCTCGGTGACCTCGATGTTCGACGGGCATGCCTGAGCATCGCCCGAAGGGCGATTGAGCCGACCGGGCCGAGCTGCCTCGGGGGAGTGCAGCGGAGGAGGGGCAGGTCTGCCCTGTCGGCGCCTCCAGCAAACCTGTGACCCGAGATGCAGCCCGCTTGTGCCGACTACGAGCGGCCGGAAGCCAAGAGGCAACCGCGGATCAGCGAAAGTAGCGGCCCGAAAGCCGGACGCCTACCCCAGCCCGATTAGCCCACCGGGTGAGCTGTTCTGTAGGATCGACCAGTTGCCTCGGCGAGGGACTGACCTCCGTGATCGACGTGGCCGGATCGTGGTTCGCCATGCACCGTCCCCGTCTGGAGAGCGGTGCATGTCTCGTCTCCGGCCCCGAGGCACCACAGACGACGTACCAGACACAGCAATTCGAGGAGCACGCAGAGCATGTCCGAAGACCTGATCAAGGCCGAGCCCCGCACCCAGTTCGGCAAGGGTGCGGCTCGCCGCATCCGCCGTGACGACAAGGTGCCCGCGGTCATCTACGGCCACGGCAACGCCCCCCAGCACATCACCCTCCCAGGCCACGACACGATGATGGCCCTGAAGCGCGGCGGCTCCAACGCGCTGCTCTACATCGACATCGAGGGCACGACCGTGCTCGCGCTGACCAAGCAGATCCAGGCCGACCCGATCAAGGGCTTCCTGGAGCACCTCGACTTCGTCGAGGTTCGCAAGGGCGAGAAGGTCACCGTCGAGATCCGGATCTACGTCACCGGCGAGTCCAAGTCCGACGCCATGACCGTGACCGAGCTGAACACGGTCAGCGTCGAGGCCGAGGCCACGAACATCCCCGAGTACATCGAGATCTCGGTCGAGGACGCCGAGGTCGGCTTCCACGTGCTCGCGAAGGACCTCGTGCTGCCCGAGGGCTCGACGCTGCTCACCGACGACGAGGCTCTGGTCGTCAACGTCGTGCACGCGCCGACAGCCGAGGAGGTCGAGGCCGAGCTGGAGGAGGCCGAGGCCGAGGCCGGCATCGAGCGCGACGAGTCCGATGCCGAGATCGCCGAGCACGAGGCGGAGGCCGCCGAGGCTGCCGAGGCCGCCGAGGGTGGCGAGTCCGCCGAGGGTGGCGGCGACGCCGACGCGAAGCCCGACGAGGACTGACTCACGAGTCTGCTGTGACCGACTCCACGAGTAGTCCCACGACGGGTTCCGACGTGTGGCTGGTCGTCGGGCTGGGCAACCCCGGTCCGGCGTACGCCGGCCACCGGCACAACGTCGGCTACCTCGTCAACGACGAGCTGGCCAGGCGGCTGGGCAGCGGCTGGCGGGCACACAAGGCGACCCGCACCGACGTGATCGAAGGACGCCTCGGTGCTCCTGGCGGCTCCGGCACGCGCATCGTGCTGGGGCGACCCCGCGGCCACATGAACGAGCTGGGCGGTGCCGTGAAGGCGCTGGCGACCTTCTACAAGATGCCGACCGACCGGATCATCGCGGTGCACGACGAGCTGGACATCGGCTTCGGCACGCTGCGGACGAAGTTCGGCGGCGGCGACAACGGCCACAACGGGCTGAAGTCGATGCGTTCCTCGCTGGGCACCGGTGAGTTCTACCGCGTGCGGGTAGGGATCGGCCGGCCGCCCGGTCGGCAGAGCCCGGCCGACTTCGTGCTGTCCAACTACACGGCGGCCGAGCGCAAGGAGCTGCCGCTCCAGGTCGACCTCGCTGCGGATGCCGTCGAGTCCTTGATCCGCGACGGCCTCGAGCTCACCCAGCAGCGGTACAACAGCTGACCGTCCACCTCACAAGGTGGGCGTCATCCGGAGCGCCTTCCCGAACTCGTTCTCCTCGACGCTGGTGAGCTTCCAGGGCGCGATGCTGTTCAGCGTCGAGTTGAAGTACGCCATGGCGACGCCGCCGTACTTGAGCACGGACAGGTAGGTGCGCAGGACCCAGTCCGGTCGTACGTCGGCGGAGTGGTCGGTGTGCCCCGTCTCGGCGACCGCCCAGGCCACGTCGTGCTCCTGCGCGAAGCGCTCGAACTTGGAGAAGTAGTGCTTCTCGAAGTCGGTGGCCTGTTCAGTCCGGTTCCCTCCGCGTACGACGCCGAACTTGTCGTAGACGTCGAACCCGACGATGTCGATCTCGGTGTCGTCGGGCCAGATCGAGTCGAACGAGTACTGCGAGGAGCCGTAGAGCTGGTTCCAGCCGGTCAGGATGACCGAGTAGGCGACGTTCGGAGCTGCTGCGCGCACGATCGGAGCGAGCCGTTCCTGCATCGCCGTCCAGGCGCTGACGTCGCCGTCCCCCTCGGGCTCGTGGTGGAAGGCGAGCCACACAGGACCGTCCAGCTGCGAGAGCCGGCGGGCGACGTCGAGGGCCCAGGCGTCACCGAGGCCGTCGCGCATCCCCTCCCAGGAGTACGGCAGCTTGAAGCTGATCCACGGGAGTCGCTGCAGCTGCAGGTCGCGTCGAGCGGTGTCCACCGCCACGGTGACCTCCTCGGCATCCCAGTAGGTGCGGCGAACGCCCAGGGGATGGCCCATCGCTTGCTCCCAGTCGACGGGGTCGCTGTTGGCGCCGTACGCCGCGCCCAGCAACACGCCGCACCGCGGGACTCCCCGGCTGGTGTAGCTGCAACCGTTGTTCAGCACGCGCTGGGCCCTCCGCTCCGCCGCGGTGGGGGTGTCCACCCCCGGCGTCTGGGGAGGAATCAGGTCCTTGACAGACGACGTTCCCGAGGAGCGGTCCCGGCCCGGATCGAGCGCCGGCCAGGCCAGGGCGACAGTGGCAGTGACCATCAGGCCGAGGACGGCAACGATGGCTGCGGCCTTCCTCACTCAGGAGGTCCGGTCGATCTCGAGGAAGACGTTGTCCAGCGCGCCGTTGAACTGGTCCGAGTTGCCGGTATCGGCCTCGCCCTTGCCGTTCGCCTTGCCACCCAGGAGCAAGGGGGTCGACGCGGGAACGTAGACCGCGCCCGTGGGACCCGACCCCGCCGCACGCACGGGCGGGCTGTTGAACGTGCCGAGCTCGAGCGTGACCTCGTCACCTGTTCGGCGGCAGACCACGCGATACCAGGTGTTCGGCCGGATCTCGTGGCTCGCTTCCACCACGACCTCGCCCGCGGCACCGGCGATCCGGCACGATGCCACCCGGTTGACGATCTGGATCTTGTACTGCGCGGGGTCGCCCGAGCGACCTCGCTGGATCAGGCTGTTGCCGTTGTCGAGCCGACCGCCCTCCGACGGGGAGTCGAGGGTGAAGTCCGCGCCGAAGGCGAAGTCCGAGGGTCCGGGGCTGAGCGGATCGTCCACGCTCGGCGAGGAGACCGTCAGCACCATTCGCTGCCGGGCTCTGGGGCCGTGCCACGGGAAGCGGGCGGCGAACCCACCCTCGCGGTCCGGCACAGAGCGCAGCACCCCAGTGGAAGCGGTGGCCACCCGGATGGTCACGGGTTGCGATCCGGTGTTGTGCAGCGGCACCTCACCCGCGCCTCTGCCGGTCGGCGGCAGCATGCCGAGGTTGTCGAAGTCGAAGCTGAACACCAGGGGATCGGTGGGGGCTGAAGCGGACGGCGAGGGGAGGCCGGCGCCGGGCTCCCGGAACGGGCCCCGCGGCTCATCGAGGGAGCACCCAGCGGTGCTGCCCGCCGTCACCAGGACCAGCGCAGCGATCGCGCTCCGAAAAAAGCCGCGCATGGCTCAGGAACCGGACGAACGCGGTCGGCGGTGCAAGGTGCTCACGGCGAGGGCGGCAGTGACACCGAGTCCTCGGGCGTAGCGGGGTCCGAGCCGGCTGGGCTGCTGCGCGACACGCGCGATCCACTCCAGGCCGGAACGACGCAGGAGGCGAGGCGCGCGACGCTCGTCGCCGACGATGTGCCCGAACCACCCTCCGCAGGTCAGCAGCAGGCCAGCAGGCAGCTCCTCGCGGTGGTGCTCGCTCCACACCATCTCCCGCGGGGCTCCCAGTCCGAGCACTGTCACGTCCGGGTCGGCTTCCCGGAGCCGAGCCAGTGGCTGGCTCCAGTCCTCGTGGTAGCCGTGCTCGACGAGCACGATCTCGGCGACCCCTTCGTTCTCGAAGACCTCACCGGCCCGGTCGGCGAGGCCCGGGGGCCCGCCGATGAGCGCCACTCGCGGAAGACGACCGACCTTCTCCGCGAAGCCTCGGAACAGCTCCCAGCCGACGTCGGTCGTGGGTGCCCGCTCCACGTTCAGCGCGCCGGCCAGCCGAGCCAGCCACACCACGGATCCGCCGTCGGCGTACACGACGTCGGCCTGCCGCATGGCCACGACGAAGTCGCCGTCCCGGCGCGCGTTCAGCCCGCCGACGTGCAGGGCGAAGGCGAACGCGGCCCTTTCCCGGTTGGGCAGGGCAAGCTCGACCATCCGTTCTACGAGATCCGCCTTGGTCGAGTCGCTCACCCAGAACGGGCCGACCTCGACCTCTGGCTTTGGTGCGTGCATGGTCACAACACGACCGAACCGTTCGAGTCCCCGAGCATCGGCGCTCACCTTACCGTCGCCCTTGCTCTACTGCGCGGCTAGGACGATGGAGTACATGGCCGCCCTGGAGGTCGAGGCGCCGGTGTCGGCGACGAGACCACCCTGGCTACCGACCGAGACCGGCTGACCGGAGTCGGTCAGCGAGCCGCTGACGTTGCCCGAGCCGGAACCGATCGAGCCGGAGCGAGCCTGCTGACCCGCCGGCGTCGTGAAGGCCACCGTGCCCGAGGACTTGGCGCCCCAGTAGCTGACCAGCCACGAGGACGGCTCAGCGACGTTCACCTGCGGTGTCGTGAGCTGGGTGGCCGCCGCGGAGCTGGTGGCCTGGGCGCTGGTCGCCACGGACAGCGTGCTGCCCACGGTCGGACGGTACGCCGCGACGGTGATGTCCGACTTCGCCGCGGCCGGAGCTGCCGCGGCCGACGTCGGCACAGCCACGCTGGTCCCGGCATCCGTGCCGGACGCGGTCCGGGTCCAGACCCGGGCCTGGAGGCCGTCGACGGTGCCCGTCTGGATCTCGGTCCAGCCGGCCGGTGCACCGACCGTCACGTTCGTCGAGTTCACGGTCAGGAACAGGAGCAGGGTGTCGCCCGCCTGGACCCCGGCCGGGATGGTGACTGCGTGGCTCGCGCGGTTGCCGTTGGTGCTGGCCGCCGCGACGAAGGTGACGCCTGCCTGGGTGGACTTGACGGACTTGGTGATGCTGCCGGTGCCGCCCTCGTTGTCGGTGACGGTCAAGGTGACGTCGCGGGTGCCCGCCGAGCCGTAGGTGTGCGTCCGCGGGTTGCCGACGCCCGTGCCGCCATCGCCGAAGGTCCATGCGTAGCTCGCGACGTTGCCATCGGGGTCAGCGGAGCCACCGGCATTGAACGTGCACGCCAGCTGGTTGCACGTGGCCGTGAAGTCCGCGGTGGGGGACTGGTTGATCCGGGTCACCTGGACCGGCTTCGTGACCGTGTTGGTGAGTCCCTTGCTCGAGGTCACCGTCAGCGAGACCTGGTAGGTGCCGGTGGCGCCGAACACGTGGGACGGGTTGGCCTCGGTGCTCGTGCCGCCGTCGCCGAAGTGCCAGGAGCGACCGGTGATCGTGGCGTTCTGCACCGTCGACGTACTCGAGTCGAAGGCACAGGTGAGGCTGGTGCAGGTGTTCGTGAACGCCGCGACCGGTGCCTTCGGCGGGCCGTCACCGGCGGGGTCCTGGAAGAGGAACAGCGCACGCGGCGAGGCCCAGTTGAACCCGTCGACGGTGGGGCTCGACACGATGGTGGCGGTGCCGGCCACCGGGCGTCCGGACTGTGCACCCTGCGTCCAGCCCAGCTTGCGCAGGTCGTTCGACGGGGTCGACCAGTACAGGTTTCCGTCGGTCACGAACATGCCGCGGACCTGGGTGAAGTCGATGCCGGTGACGTTCGCGCTGGCGGTGAGCCGCTGCGCGCCGACGACCTTGCTCTCCGGCGTGAAGTAGCGGTAGAAGAGCGTGGCAGTGCCGCTCTTGGTGAAGTACAGGCGACCGGAGTCGTAGAACAGTCCCGTCATCGTCGAGATGTCGGTGGTCCAGTCGGTCATCGCGGCCAGTGCGCCGCCGGTGTTGACCGCCTCTGCGACGCCGTAGGTCGTGCCGTCGAAGGTACGACGGTCGAAGACGCCGTTGGACCAGGCGATGTAGAGGTAGCCGTTGAGCATGAAGGCGCCACGCACGTTGTTGGTGACCAGAGCCCCGGTCGGAACCGTCTGGGCTGCGGTGAACGCGCTACCGGTGTAGGGGCGACGCTGGATGCCGCCCGTGTTGGTCTTGACCATGTAGACGTCGTTGGGCAGCGACGGAGTGCGGACTCCGGGGAACGTGGTGCCTCCGATCGGCAGCAGCGCGATCCTCGAGCGCAGGTAGTCGGCGCCGATACGGGTCGTGTCGGACGCCACCCAGAGACCCTGGGGCGTGACCAGGAAGTCGAAGACGCCGACGCCACGGTCACGGGTCGGGTTCCAGGAGAGGGGCAGCCCGTTGATGGGGTCGAGCGCCGCGATGCCGGGGCGCGAGACGGCACCCTGTCCGGCCGTGTCGGCCTTGAACGGGTTGTTCTGCCAGCGGGCGTGACCGCCCGTGTAGACGACCGAGTCGGTGATCTCCACGGCGTACGTCGTGTCACCGCCGGTGTTGTTGACCCACGAAGGCGTGGCTGCAGCGGCAGCCGCGGTCTCGAAGCGAGCGGTGCTGTCGCAGGCGATCCCGGCGCCGCCGTAGGCGCCGGTCGTGGAGACCACGAAGAACGTGCCGTCGGGTGAGTAGTCCAGGTCGCGCATGTAGCTGTCGAACGACGTCGAGCACTTGGTCTCGTAGTAGCTGGTGCGGAACGTCGAGGGTGCCGCGGCTGCGCCGGTCAGGTCGAGCTGGAACAGCTGGTGGTTCTTCACCGCGTTGAGGGTGTCGAAGTTGCCCATGGCGATCAGGCGCGCGCCCTGGGAGTTGATGTCGATCTTGCTGACCGTCGTGAAGCCGCCGTTGTGCAGGCCGGCGATGACCGCGCGCATGTACGGGTCGAACTTGCCGGTGGTGGGGTTGATCGTGGCGAGCGCCTTCTGGGCGGTGTTCGCGATGTGCGTGAACGCCCCGGCGACCCACAGCCGGCCGTTCGAGAGCCGCAGGTCCTTGACCTGGCCGGCCACGTTGCCGGCGTTGAACGCCGTGACGACGCTGCCGTCGGAGACCTTCACCTTGACGAGGTTCTTGCGGGCCACGCCGCCGATGTTGGAGAAGGACCCGCCGACGTAGACCGTCTCACCGTCGCCGGTGGGCAGGACGACGTTCACGGGACCGTCGGCGTTGGGCGCGAAGGTGGTGCTGATCTCCTTCGTGGTCGCGTCGAAGGCCACCAGGTTGCGGCGTGCGATCACGGTCGTGCTGGAGTTGTTGCGCGTCTGGGTGAACTGGCCACCGAGGATCACGGTGTTGCCCACCTGGACGACGGAGAACACGCGGCCGTCCAGGACGTGCGGCGTGCCGGCGACCGGAACCGTCTTGACCAGGCTGCCGGGACCATAGCTGTCCGCGTCGGCTGTCGTGGGTGCCGCGAGTGCTGCCAGGCTGATCAGCAGACTGAGTAGTACGACGCTGAGTCGTCGCATGTCGGTTGGCCCCTCTGTGTGCCTTGACCCTCATGAAGCCAACCCCCCGGGCGGCTTCGAAAGTGTAAGCAGGCAAGGCCTTAGTCACCATTAGGGTGATTTGTGAGGTCTAGCCCACTGAGGGCGCATTCTTGTGATATCCCACCTCTGCGCGCCTAGCATTTCCGCTCGTGGTAGCCGCCTCGTAGTGTCGCGGTTTCGGACGAACTGACCGTTCCGCCAGCAGGCGCCCCACGGCGTTCTACCCTTGGCCGGACCGTGATCGAGAATGAGAAGGCGACGCCGTGACGGGGATGCTGGCGGAACGTGACCTGGTGGTCACGGAGCGCACGACACGCGCGCCCGCGCGAAGTCGCTGGCGGCTGCCGGTCCACTGGCCTCTCTCCGTCGCTCTGCTCGGCTTCCCGGTCTGGTGGGTCCTGGGCCTGCGGACCATCCTGCCGATGCTGCTGGCCCTGGTGATGGCCGACCAGCTGATGCGTCGGCGCAAGATCGCGCTGCCAGGTGGGTTCGCGATCTGGGCCCTGTTCCTGGCGTGGTTCTGCCTGGGGGTGTTCGTGCTCTGGGCAGACGCCCCCGGCGCGGTGCCGGGCGGCGACCCGACACGACTCCTCGTCTTCGGCTACCGGGCCGCCTGGTACGTCACGGCCACGATCATCCTGCTCTGGGTGGTCAACCTCACCGAGGCGGAGCTGCCGAAGAGATGGCTCTACCAGCTCCTGGCGTTCATGTTCGTCGTCACCACGGTCGGTGGGGTGGTCGGCGTACTCGCCCCCTCGATCGAGTTCACCTCCCTCGTCGAGATGCTGCTGCCGCGCGGACTGCGCAGCAACTCGCTGGTCCAGTCGATGGTCCATCCCGCCGTGGCGGACCTGCAGAACGTCCTCGGCCGACCCGAGGCCAGGCCCAAGGCGCCGTTCCCGTTCGCGAACTCCTGGGGCAGCAACCTGGCGCTGTTCCTGCCGTTCTTCCTGGTGGCGTGGTTCCGGCACGGACCGCGCTGGCAGCGGCTGGTCGCTCCCGTGGTGCTGGTCCTGGCTGCGATCCCGATCGTCTACTCGCTGAACCGGGGACTCTGGGTGTGTCTGGCGATGGGCGCCGCCGGGTTCGTCTGGCTCCAGATGGGCAAGGGCCGACCCCTGGCGGTGGTGCTGACCGTGGCGCTGCTCGTCTCGACGACCCTCGCGCTGGCGCTGAGCCCCCTCGGTGATGTCTTCCAGGAGCGGCTGGCGCACCAGCACAGCAACGAGAGGCGTGGCCAGCTGCTCACCCAGACGCTGAACAGCACGCTCGAGGGCTCCCCGGTCGTGGGGTTCGGCAGCACGCGCGACGTGCAGGGGAGCTTCGCCTCGATCGCCGGGGCGTCCACCCCGGACTGTGGGCCCTGCGGCGTGCCACCGCTCGGGACCCAGGGCCACGTCTGGCAGCTGATCTTCAGCCAGGGGATCGTCGGTACGGTCCTGTTCCTCTCGTTCTTCGCGCTGGCGCTGTTGCGATGTTGGCGGTGCCGTACGACGGCAGAGACGCTCTGCACGTTCGTCCTGGCCTTCTTCGCGCTGCTCTTCCTGGTCTACGACACCCTGGGGATGCCGCTCCTGACGGTGATGATGATCGTCGGCCTGGTCGCGCGTGAACAGCGGTCCAGCGCGAGACCGGGCTCGGTGCAGTTCCTGGACACCACACTCGCCCGGTTGCGCAGCCGCTGGCCGATCCTGGCGGTGATGGCCCTGCTCGGGGCCGTGGTGGGAGCCGGGATCGCCGCACGCGAGCCGGTCCAGCACGCCAGTCGCATCTCGATCCTGCTGGCGCCTTCCCCGGTCTCCCTGGCTGTCTCCGAGACCGACGAGGACTCGTCTGAGCCCAACGAGGTGACGATCGACACCGAGGCCGCGTTGCTGATCTCGCGTGAGTCGCTGAGCCGCGTGGTGGGAAGCACCGACGCCGCGGATCTCAACGAGCTGCGTAGCCGGGTCCGGGTCACGGCGCTGCCGAGCACCCGCGTCCTGACCATCGAGGTCAAGGACCTGAGCCTCGAACGCTCCCGCGACGAGACGGCCAGGCTGGCCCAGTCCTATCTGGTGACCCGGCGGGGGTACCTCTCGAACCGCCGTGACCAGGCGTTGTCGCTGCTCCGCGAGCAGCTCGCCAAGATCCGGGTGTCTCCCGGCCGGGTGACACCGGCGGACCTGACCCGCGAACGTCTGGAGCGCGCAGTGACCACGATCCTGCTCACGCCCACGTCGGCCGGCGAGGTGATCCGGGCTCGCGCACCGTTCGCCGTACGCCAGCAGTCGGAGGTCCCGATCACCAGTGGCGCCGGACTCGGCCTCGCGGTCGGCGCAGTGTTGCTCGCGGCGTTCCCGGGGTGGCGACCCCTGCGGAGGAACCGGCGACGCGAGAGGGGAGATTCGTGAGCCAGCCGGTGACCGTTCCTGCCGGGCGACCCCGGGAGATCTGGACCCGCTTCACCGTCGACCCATTTGCCACGCCGCTCGCGCGCTGGCTGGCGAGGTCACGCCATGTCACCCCCAACCGGGTGACCGGTGTGGCGATCCTGCTCGCCGTCGGTTCGGCGACCAGCTTCGTCCTCGGCCAGTTCCAGCTCGGTGGCGTGCTGTTCATCCTGCGCTTCTTCGTCGACTGCCTCGACGGGAAGGTCGCCCGCGCCCAGGGCACCAGCTCGACGCGCGGCGCGGTGCTCGACCTGGCGGCTGACGTGGGCGGCATCGCACTCGTCGTCGCCGCCCTCTCCTGGACACTGCTGCGGCGCAACGACGTCCACGAGCTGGTGCCGGTGGCCCTGCTGGGCGCGATGGTCTTCTACAACTGGGTGCTCGCCTACCGCAAGCAGCTGGCGGGCGCGCTGGGCCTGGGCGAGGGCGGCGCCGACCACACCCGTTCGGTGAACGTGCCGGTCATCCGACAGTGGGTCGCCTTCTGCCGGAGGCTCAACATGTCGCCGGTACCGTGGGCGCTCGAGGCGGAGATCGGCATGCTCGGGCTCGCACCGTTGTTCCTGCCGTCGCCCTGGGTCGGGGTCGGCCTGGGAGTGGGCCTCTGCTTCTATCTGTTCGCCGACGCGGTGAACATGCTCCGCCTCTGGCGGGTGGCGCGGCTGACAGACGAGGCACGAACGACCGACGAGACGGCATGATGCGTGAGGCGATGACTGAGACGACTGAGCAGGCTCCCGAACCGGCCGAACCGCTGGTCGGACTTCCGCGCGTCGACGTGGTGGTGGCCACCCGCAACCGTCCCGAGCTGCTGAAGCTCGCGCTCGACGCCATCTGGGGCCAGACGTACGCCGGAGAGATCGTCTGTCACGTCGTCTTCGACCAGTGCGACCCCGATGAGGGCGTGGCCCGGACGAGCCCCAACCGCAGCATCCGCGCGATGACCAACGACCGCAGCCCAGGTCTGGCCGGGGGCCGCAACACCGGCATCCTCGCGGGCACGGGGGAGCTCGTCGCCTTCTGTGACGACGACGACGAGTGGCTGCCCACCAAGATCGAGAAGCAGGTCGCCGCGCTCCGCGAGTCCCCGGCCATCACCTCGGTGACCGGGATCATCGTGCTGTACGCCGACCACTCGGTGCCGCGGGTGCCGCGCGCCGAGGACATGACGCTGAAGCAGCTCGTCCGCAACCGCGTCATGGAGGCGCACCCCTCGACGGTGATGGTGCGTCGCGACGCCCTGCTCGGTCCGATCGGGCTCGTCGACGAGGAGCTTCCCGGCAGCTACGGCGAGGACTTCGACTGGATCATCCGCTCGGCACAGGCGGGCGGCTTCGCGGTCGTCCCGGAGGCCCTGGTCAAGGTGCGCTGGGGCCAGTCGATGTTCTCCCAGCGCTGGCAGACCATCGTGGACTCCATCGACTACAGCCTCGCCAAGCACACCGTCTTCCACGAGGACCCGCAGGCGCTGGGCCGCCTCTACGGGCGCAAGGCCTTCGCGCTCGCGGCCCTGGGCCAGACCCGGCCGGCGCTGCGGCAGGCCTACCGGACGGTGCGGGTGAACCCGCGTGAGCGCCGGGCCTACCTCGCCGGCGCTGTGGCGCTCCGCCTGGTCTCCGCGGAGCGGCTGATGCGCGTCGCCCACTCGCGGGGCCACGGCATCTGAGAGCCCGGCACCTCTCACGAAGGTGCCCCCAGCGTCACTGAGCGTCACTGAGCCGCTGCGGCGTGCCCTGACGCGCGCAGCACGCGCCTGATCTGGCCCGGCTCGGGCCTGCCCCGGGGCTGTTGCCTGCCCTGATGTGGGTAGGAATCTGCCGAAAGGACTGAAATGTCCGATATAGACCTCTATAGTGAGGTTTGTCGCACCCCCGCGAGCACCTGGTGGGGAACCGGCTCTCGGATCAGTCCGTGTTCCAACCCCAACCCCCCTGGGAATCAAAATGTCTACACGAACCAAGACCAAGAACGCACTGGCCATCGCGCTGGTGCTCCCCATTGTCGCCTCTGTCGGGCTGACATCCGCAGCCCCCTCGAGCGGAGCCGTGAGCCGCCAGCAGGCGTACAACGGTGGCTTCGAGGCCGGGCGCGCAGGCTGGGCTGTCACCACGCCCCGCACCCGCCTGAAGGTCGTCAAGAAGGGCATCAGCGGCAGCAAGGCCGTCCAGCTGAGCAAGCGTCGCCCCGGACCGGCCGGAATCACCGGTCGCTCGCGGTCGATCCGCGCGGCCGGCGCCGGCAGCAAGTACGCCGTCTCCGCCTGGGTCCGCACCAACCAGCCCGGCGCGCTGGGCTCCCTGATCCTGCGTGAGAGTGTCGGTGGCAAGGCCGTCGCGAACACCAAGAAGGTCTTCCGTGCGTCCCGCGGGTGGCGCAAGGTCTCCCTGACCGCCGTGACCCGACGCTCCTCCTCGGCGCTCGACGTGAACCTGCTGATGAGCCGCCTCAACAAGCGTAAGAGCGTCCTGGTCGACGGCGTCTCGGTCGTCCGGGTGGGCAGCACCGCTGGCGGTTCCACGACGCCGAAGCCCCCGCCCTACAACCCGCCCTACAACCCGCCGCCCGCCTCACCCGGTACTGCGGGCAAGATGTCCAACGGTTGCTCCATCAGCTCGCGTGGCCTTCCGGTCGCCAGCTGCGGCGCCCTGCTGGGAGCTGCCTACGGCTCGAACACCGACCCCACCGCGTGGGAGAACACCATGGGCCACAGGCTCGGTGTCCGACGCACCTACTACGGCGCCAGCCAGGTCGACAAGGGTGTCGCGGTTGCCAAGGCCGACCTCGCCAAGGACCGCATCCCCTGGATCAGCTACAAGCTGCCCTACTCCTGGCCTGAGATGGCCGCCGGCAAGGGCGACGCCTGGACCCGCGACCTCGCGGTCAAGCTGAACAAGCTCGACGGCCCGGTGTGGCTCGCGCTTCACCACGAGCCCGAGGGTGACGCCGACATCAAGCAGTGGACGGCCATGCAGGCTCGCCTCGCACCGATCGTCCGCTCTGCCGCCTCGAACGTGGCGTACTCGATCGTGGTCACCGGCTGGAACCAGCTCTACGGTCAGGCGCAGTACAGCCTCGACTCCCTGTGGCCCAAGAACACCAAGATCGACATGCTCGGTGTGGACGTCTACAACAAGTACGGCGCCGTCAAGGATGGCAAGGAGTACACGACCCACACGGACATGGAGAACGACTACTTCAAGAAGTTCGCCGCGTGGGCCAACCCCAAGGGCATCGCCTGGGGCGTCGCCGAGACCGGCTTCACCAACAAGGCTGCAGAGGCTGACCCGCAGTGGGTGGCACGCAGTTACAATCTGATGAAGAAGCACAACGGTGTCGCGTTCACGTACTTCAACACCAACCTGAACAGCATCGCCAACTGGGCGCTCGAGACAGACACCAAGAAGCGTGTCTACGCTGAAGCACTCAAGACCACACCAACGCTCTGAGGTCGGGACCCCCGGCCGACTGAGATCGACCGGGGGAACCTGATTGAACGAGCGCCTCGTCGACACCTACGTGTCGAGTGCTCACGCACTGTGGCCTGGCGAACCTGAGCCGCGACTCCGACGGAGTCGCGGCTCAGGTCGCGCTCCGGGCAGGGACGCCGTGGAGCTCCTGGTGCTCCCGAACTCCCGCTCCCCGCGGATCCTGGTGCCCGCGCACAACCCGGCCGCCGCCTCCCGCGCCATGCTCCGTTTCAGTGCAGCGCTCTCGGCGCGGGACACGGTCAAGCGTCTCGGGGTCTCCGCTCTCCTCCGGGCGCGTGCCAACGCCGCGTTCCCGGACCGGATCACGGTGGCCGAGAGCGCCGACTCGTTGCGGCACTACCTCGGCGAGGTGTTCGGCGAGACGGTCGACTTCAGCCTCGGGCTGGGGACAGCGCGGGCCAACCGGAAACCGGTGCTCCAGGTCTTCGACGCACGGGGACGCAGCCTTGCTTTCGTGAAGGTCGGCGGCACCGAGGTGACCGAAGCACTGGTGCAGGCCGAGGCTGCCTCCCTGCAGCGGCTGGGCGAGGCCCACCTGCCGCGGCCGTTCGAGGTGCCACGCCTGCTGCACCTCGGTCGTTGGGAGGACTCCTCGGTGGTCGCGATGACCGCAATCCAGACGTCGTTCTGGCAGCGGCCCAGCCGGCAGTTCTCGCTGCCGCTCGAGGCGATGGCCCTGCTTCATGGAGCGTTCGCCGACGGCTCCGGGCCGGTCGCGGAGATGCCCTTCTGGGCCGGGATGCTCGAGGCGCAGTCGGCACTGCGTCCGTCCGAGGTCCGCGAGCGCCTGGGGGAGGCGCTGGCCGTGCTCGGGCAGACCGAGGACCGGCTGGCCGTCGGGGCGTGGCACGGCGACTGGACCCCCTGGAACATGAGCAGGCGCCGCGGACGGCTCCAGCTGTGGGACTGGGAGCGGTTCGAGACCGGCGTACCCCTCGGGCTCGACCGCTGCCACTACGCCGTGAACGCCGTGTGCCGACGTGACGGCGTCAGCGTCGACGCGGTGATGCGCGGCCTGGAGCTGGCCGGCATCGGCAACGACCGGTCGGCACCGGAGCACGCGGTGGCTGCGGCCTACCTGGCCACCATCACCTGCCGCTACCTGGCCGGCGCCGAGACCGACCTCGGCGACGTGATCGCGGACCGCTCCCTGGTGATGCTGGACGCCCTGTGTGCGTGGCTCGGACTGCCGGCGAGCGTGCGGCGTGGCTGAGCGCAACCCGGTCCGCCGGCTGACCCGTCTCGTGCGCGAGCGCGCACCCCACCGCCTCGTCATGCTGCTGCGGTCGTGGCTCGAGCGGTGGGGCAGGCTCACCGCGCGTTGGCGGCTGAGCCCCGCGTTCCTGATCGTCGGTGCCCAGCGTGCGGGCACCACCACGCTCTACCGCGTGCTGAGCGACCACCCGCAGGTCGCCCGCCCGACGGTGACGAAGGGGATCGGCTACTTCGACGTGAAGTACGACCGGGGTCCGCGCTGGTACCGCGGGCAGTTCCCGCTGGCCTGGAGGGCACGGCGCAAGCACGGGCCCGATGTGGTCACGTTCGAGAGCAGCGGCTACTACCTGTTCCATCCGCTGGCTGCGGCGCGGATCGCCCGGGACCTCCCTGGGGTCCGGGTCGTGGTGCTGGTCCGGGAGCCCGTCGAGCGCGCGTACTCCGCCCACCGGCACGAGCAGGCGCGCGGGTATGAGTCCGAGTCGTTCGAGGTGGCCCTCGACCTCGAGGAGGAGCGCATTGCGGGGGAGGTCGAGAAGATCATCGCCGACCCGTCGTACGAGAGCTTCCACCACCGCCATCACTCCTACCTCGCCCGCAGTCGCTACAGCGAGCAGATCGACAGGTTGTACGAGCTGCTGGGCGCCGACCGGGTGTGCATCGTCGACGCCGGCGCGTTCTTCGAGAACCCGGCCGACGAGTTCGACCGGCTCAGGTCCTGGCTCGGCCTGTCCGACTGGAAGCCGGAGACCGTGGAGCAGTGGAACGCCCGCCCGCGCAGCCCGATGCCCGAGGAGCTGCGGCAGCGCCTGGACCGCTACTTCGAGCCGTACGACGCCCGGCTGGCCGAGCAGATGGGCCGGACGCCGAGCTGGCGGATGTCAGCCGGCGAGAGCTGAGAGCAGCCTCGCTGCCACTCGCTGCCCCGCGAGGCCGTCCTCGTGCGGGCAGAACTGCTGCACGAAGGCGTCGTACCGCGTGGCCCACTCCGTGCGGTGGCCCTCGAGCCCGGCCAGAGCAACGGCGAGCTGCTCCTGGGTGGTGGCCACCGGCCCGGGTGCCCAGTCCTCGTAGTCGAAGTAGAGGCCACGGACGGTGTCGCGGTAGCGGTCGAGGTCCGGGGCGAACAGGATGATCGGCTTGCCGGTGACCGCGAAGTCGTAGACCGCCGACGAGTAGTCCGACACGAGGACGTCGGCCGCGAGGTAGAGGTCGGCGATGTCGGGGTGGTCGCTGACGTCGACCACGAAGCCGGTGTCGGAGCCCACCGGACGCTCCTTGACGTTGCGGTGCAGGCGCAGCAGCAGCCGGGCACCGTCGGGGAGGGCCTCGGCCATGACGTCGGGTTCCAGCATCACCGACTGCCGGAAGGCGCCCTCGTCGTTCCGGTCGTCGTCACGCCACGTCGGGGCGTGCAGCACCGCGACCGCACCTGGGGCGATCCCGAACCGGCGCCGCACCTCGTCGCGCCGGGTTGCCGCCTCGGCCGAGTTGAGCAGGTCGTTGCGGGGGTAGCCGGTCTCCCAGATCTCCCCCTCGAAGCGGAACGCGGCGCGGAAGATCTCGCTGCACACGGGGCTCGGCGAGATCAGGTAGTCCCACTTGGCGACGTCGCGCACCATGCGCTTGAGGTGCGCCTGTGCACCCGTGTAGGCGTGCGCGCGCTCGTCGTGGCCGATCAGCTTGAGCGGGGTGCCGTGCCACGTCTGCAGGTAGCGCACACCCGGCCCCTTGACCAGGTGCTTGGAGACGATGTCGTTGGCCACCAGCACGTCGGTCGACAGCAGGGCGCGGAAGTAGGCGGCGCTGTGCCGCCGGACCGTCGACACATCGGCCGGGAAGCCGTTCTCGCCGGACGTCACCCACAGCCGCCGCAGCGGTCCGTCGGCCTCCCCGAGCCGCTCGGACAGCGCGCGAGGGCTGTCGGCGTAGAGACCGCGCCAGCTCTCGAACATGACCTTCGGCCTACGCATCCTCGGGCTCCTCGACCTCGATGGCTGTCTGCCGGCGCTTGATCAGCCCCCGGAGCACTGAGAGCCGCAGACGTTCCCGGCCGAGCCAGAGGGCGATCGCGTACGCCGGGACGCAGCCCAGCAGCGCCAGTCCGAGCGTCAGGATGTCCATCTCGACCAGCTGGCCGATGATGAGGAGAGGTACGCCGAAGCAGAGCACGTTGGCGCCGGTCACGATGGCTGCGGCCGGCCCGAAGCTCATGATCGACAAGGTGACCCGGGTCTGCACCAGCGAGAGCGTGGACCGGATGATCACCGCGACCGCCCAGGCCAGGGCAGCGCCGGTGATGCCCATCCGCGGGATCAGCACGATGCAGAGCACGATGTCCAGGGCGAGGGCCGTCAGCGAGTTGAGCAGGCTCAGGCCGCTGCGCCCGGACATCAGCAACAGCGTGTCGGCGGGGCCCGTCGCCACCCCGAAGAGCATCGCCCCGGTCATCAACAGCACCACGGCGGCACCGTCGGCTTCGTACTCGGGCCCGAACAGCCCGAGGTAGGCGAGCGGCGCGGACCCGACGATCATGTACATCGGCCAGGCGACCGCCATGCTCCAGGCCGCCGAGGTCTGGTAGACCTCCCTGAGGCTGGTGTGGTCGTCCTGCGCGATGAGGGCGGTGAACTTCGGCTGCAGCACCTGCTGGATGGCCTGGGTGCCGAACTGCCCCAGCGCGACGAACCGGGTGGCGGCCGTGTAGATGGCAGCCTCCGTCGGTGAACGCAGCGCAGCGATCAAGATGATGTCCACCCGCTGAATCGCCATCGCCGAGACCCGGGTGATGCCCCGCGGCCAGGTGAACTTCCAGAACTCCCGCCTGAGCTCGCGGTAGCTCTTGGTCGGCTCGGTGTGCTCGTGGGTGCCCCGGCGATGCAGGAACCGCCGGAACACCAGGGCGGAGATGAGGGCTGCGGCGACGTACGGCACGGACCATGCGAAGACCATCAACAGCAGGCCCGACCCGGCCAGCGAGGCCAGGAGCACCAGCACGGGCTGGGCGGCCGAGCGGCCCATCTTCTCCACGAGCACGGTCGGACGCATCCGGCCGAACGCCCGGGTGCCGGCGAGCGTCAGCGCGTTCCAGGTGGCGAACGGCAGCAGCAGTCCCAGCAGGCGCAGGCTCGTTGGCCCTTCCGGGGCATCCAGGCCGATCAGGTCGGCCAGCGGGTCAGCGACCGCAACGACGAGGAGACCGAGGACGACCGAGGAGGCAATCGTGGCCCGGAAGGCCGCGCGCAGGGTCGGCGGGATGTCCCCCCGCCTGTCATGTGCCTCGTAGCGGAGCAGGAACCTGCCAAGTCCCGTCTCGGTGCCCAGGGTGGCCACCGCGGAGAGCAGCAGGAACAGCGACGTGGCGGTGAAGAACAGCCCGGCGGCGTCGGCGGGGTAGCGGTTCGTGACGACCAGGACCAGGACGAACCCGGAGACCGCGGACACGCCCGCGCCCACGAGCCCGATGGCGCCGCCCCTGGCGACATGCGTGAGGTGCCGACGAGTGCTGTCGCCGAGCTCCCGGTCGGCCTCGGTCATGCCCGGTCGGACTTGCGCTGCCGGGAACGCGCCCTTCCGACGAAGACAACCCCCAACACGGACTCCGCCAGGGTCGGGTCTTCGGCGATCGCCACGAGGTCGGCCAGTCGGGACTGGCTCTCCACTGCCTCCACGAGGATCACGTCCGTGACCATCGCGAGTGCCTGGGACCTCGCACTGTTCATCGGACCCGTGGCGATGATCTGTACGTCGGCGATCTGCCCGAGCTGGCCGAAGAGCGTGCCCACGAGTGGTCCCGTCAGCAGGTCGTCGACGCGTGCGTCCTGGCGTCCGGCCGGAAGGACCAGCAGGTGCGCCGAGACCGACGTCAGCGCCTTGTGGAGGTCGATGTCGCCCGCCAGCACGTCGGTGAAGCCGGCGTTCGACGTCAGCCCGACGAGCTCGGTGATCTCGCCGGAGCCGCTGGTTGCGTCCACCAGCACCGTGGCGAGGCTCGAGGACGCGGTGGCGTAGGCCAGGCCCAGCGCTGCGCGCGGGGACGGGGTGCCGTCGGCGGCGGAGGCGTAGAGGATGCGCAGCGGACGGCTGCGTTCGCGGGCGAGGACGGCGACCCTGAGCATCTGCAGCCCGGGTCCGATGGCGACGTCGCCGGTGCCGTCGGAGGCGTGGATCGACTCGTTGGTGGAGGTGACCTCGTTCCTCGAGATGCTGCCGAGCAGCGGCAGCCCCGAGGCAGTGATGTCGTCGGCGTGGTGGATGCGGTTCTCCGCACGCGCCCGGACGACGACGACCCCGAGCCCGAGGGCCAGGGCGGCCATGAAGCCGACGAAGCCGTACAGCGCGATCACGCCCACCGGGCTCCCGCCGACCACGTTGGCCGGCGTGATCACCTGTCCGGGGTCAACCGCGCCCGTCTGCAGCTCGGCGAGCTGGGCCTGCAACTGGCCGATCTGCGTGGTGACGCCGTTGATCTGCTCCTGCAGGAGGTTCTTGTTGGCCACGTTGGTCTCGACGTTCGACCGGGCCACCAGGCTCGAGAGCGTCCGGTTCTGGTCGTCGACCTGGTCCTGGATCCGCTTGCTGCGCGAGCGCACGACCTGCTCGGACCTGGTCTTGCGGTACTCGAGGTAGGCGTCGGCGAAGCCCTGTGCCCGTCGTACGGCGTCGCCGTCCGAGCCAGCGGTGTACTCGATGGTCAGGATCTGGGTGTTGGCCGGGACGGACACGTCGATTCCCGACAGCAGTCCGGCTGTGGTGACGTTGTCGCCGAGACGGGTCCCAACGGCTCGCGCGACCGGGTCGGAGCGCACCAGCTGGGCCTCGGTCTCGAGGTTGATCAGGTCGTCACCGCGGCCCCCGGGATAGAACGGGTTTCCGGTGAGGGGGGAGACCAGGATGGAGGCCCGTGCCGTGTGGTCCTCAGCGCGCCGGAAACCGGCCGCAGCGCCGAGCACGGTCCCGAAGGCGGCAAGCACCAGGATCAGGACTGCGCTGTGGCGCAGAGCGGCCTTGAGCGCGCCTCGGCGCGGGCTGGTCTGCGTTTCGTCGGTCACCTGAGCTTGTCTTCCCCTCGGTCGATATGTGCGTGACGTCATGCTAGTCGGCAACGACCCTCCGATTTGGGGGAACCCCGGGGTCCGCGGGTTCAGGGGCAGGTCGGCAAACTGTGCTGGTGGCTGTTCCGGTCTCTGGGCCGCTGGTAGCCTGCCGCGACACTCTGGCAACCAGAAAGGCCTCACATGGCGGCCCGCTCCACCCAGACGACCGTGCTGGTTCGTTCGGTGCGTCGGGCGGTGCGCAAGGTCAAACGCCACACCGGGGCCGACGAGAACGTCGGGACGGTGAAGCGTCTCGGGGAACAGCTGTCGGTGCCGGGGAACGTTCCCGAGTACGCCGGGCCGGAGCATCTTCGAGCTCTGCGGGAGAGCTACCGCCCCGCTGACGACCTGCCCCTCGTGGACGGCCGGATTCCGCTGATCTGGTGGACCGACACCGCCAACTACGGCGACCTGCTCTCGCCATGGCTGGTCGGCAGGGTCGCCCAGCGTCCGGTGGTGTTCGCCCCTGCCCGGCACCCGAGCTACGTCTCGGTGGGCTCCGTGGTCACCCGGGCGCGTCGGGGGTCGACTGTCTGGGGATCAGGCTCGTTCGGCAGCGAGCGGCGGTCGCTGTTCAAGGCCACGGCGACGTACTGCGCGGTGCGCGGCCCGCTGACCCGCAGCCGGCTGCTCGACGTCGGCATCGACTGCCCCCGGGTGTACGGCGACCCGGCGCTGCTGGTGCCGATGTACTTCTGGCCGGACGTCGAGAAGTCCCACGACGTCGGCATCGTCATCCGCCACTCCGAGCACCTCTGGCGCGATGTCGCGCCCGACGGCCCGGTGAAGATCATCGACTTCGGGTCCGAGGACATCGACCAGGTCACCCGGGACATCCTGAGCTGCCGCAAGATCATCTCGTCCTCACTCCACGGCCTGATCATCGCCGACGCCTACGGCATCCCGAACGCCTGGCTGGGCGCGGACGGGAAGGTCGGCGGCAGCCGCCCCAACGGGGGCGAGTTCAAGTACCTCGACTACTTCGCCTCGGTGAACAAGATGCGACCGCCGCACTACATCGACCTCCGCGGGGAGGCGTGGTCGCCCGAGCGGCTGGCCGATCGCTTCGAGTACGACGAGCGCCCGATCGACTTCGACTACGCCGCCCTGATGGATGCCTGTCCCTTCGTGGTCAGGTCCTGATCGATGGACCTCGACGACCACGCCCTGGCTGCCTGGACCGCCACGGAGGCCGGCAGCCTGCTGCTGCAGGTGCGCGAGCAGGGCCTCGAGGGCAGGGAGCTGAAGAACGCGGGAGACCTCGCCGCCCACGAGCTGCTGATGCGCCTGCTGGCCGAGCACCGGCCCGGCGACGCGGTGCTCAGCGAGGAGGGCAAGGACGACAAGGTGCGCCTCGGGGCCGACCGGGTGTGGATCGTCGACCCGCTCGACGGCACCCGGGAGTTCTCCGAGCCGCCCCGCGTGGACTGGGCGGTCCACGTGGCCCTCTGGGAGCGGTCGAATTCCGGGGCAGGCGAGCTGGTCGCCGGCGCGGTCGCCCAGCCCGGCCTCGACACCACGTGGCACACCGGCCAGCCACCCGTCGTACCCCCTTCGAGCTCTGACCGGCCCCGGCTGGTCGTCTCCCGCACCCGCCCGCCCGCCTTCGTGAAGGCACTCGCCGAGGAGATCGACGCCGAGCTGGTGCCGATGGGCTCCGCCGGGGCGAAGGCGATGTCGGTGATCCGGGACATCAGTGACGCCTACGTGCACGCCGGCGGACAGTACGAGTGGGACTCGGCGGCGCCCGTCGCCGTCGCCCGGGCGGCGGGGCTGTTCACCAGCCGCGTCGACGGCAGCCCGCTCGTCTACAACCAGGACGACGTGCTGCTGCCCGACCTGGTCATCTGCCGTCCCGAGCTGTCGGAGCAGATCCTCGAGTTCATCGCCAAGCACGGCACCGACTGAGCGCTGCGTCCGATGCCCTCGCCCGCCACCGAGATCGAGGTCGACGACAAGGTCGTGCGTGTCTCCAACCCCGACCGGGTCTACTTCCCCGCACGCGGCGAGACCAAGCTGGACCTGGTCGAGTACTACCTCTCGGTCGGCGACGGCATCGTCAACGCCCTGCGCGAGCGACCGTGCATGCTCCACCGCTTCCCCACAGGGGTGACGGGGGAGAAGGTGCACCAGAAGCGGCTGCCCAAAGGCGCGCCGCCGTGGATGGAGACCGTTCGGGTGCACTTTCCGCGGTGGAACCGCACCGCCGATGAGCTCTGCGTCACCGAGCTCGCGCAGGTGATCTGGGCCGTGCAGATGAGCACTGTGGAGTTCCACCCCTGGAACAGCCGTCGCGCCGACACCGAGAAGCCGGACGAGTGGCGGATCGACCTCGACCCCGGTCCCGAGTCCGAGTGGTCGACAGTCCAGCGGGTCGCCCACATCGCCCACGAGGTGCTCGACGAGCTCGGTGCGACGGGCTTCCCGAAGACCAGTGGCGGCAAGGGGATGCACATCTACGTGCGGATCGCGCCCGACCACGGCTTCAAGGACGTACGCCGCGCCGCCCTCGCGTTCGCCCGTGAGGTGGAGCGGCGCTCCGACGAGGTCACGACTGCCTGGTGGCGCAAGGACCGCGACCCGACCCACCTGTTCGTGGACTACAACCAGAACGCCCGCGACCACACCATCGCCGCGGCGTACTCCGTGCGGGGCAACGCGATCGGCACCGTGTCCACCCCGATCCGCTGGGACGAGGTCGACGACTGCCACCCCGACGACTTCACCATCGCCACCGTGCCTGCACGCTACGCCGAGCTGGGCGACCTCCACGAGGGCATCGACGACGCGGTCTTCGACATCGGCCCGCTCCTCGAGTGGGCCGAGCGCGACGAGGAGCAGGGAGCTGAGCCTCCGGTGGACGACCCAGAGGAGTGAGGTGGCCGGCGAGATGCAGGGGACGGGTGCTCCCCCGGTGGCGCAACCGCTGCGCTGCCGATGACCGACGGTGTCGCGCGACCGGTCAGGCGCGGGCGGCAGATCGTTTGGCGGGCCCCAGACTGTCCTCGCCATCGGCCAGGTGCGAGGCGAGGACGGCGTAGGGCAGGTGGACCGTGAACGTGGTCCCTTGACCGGCCCTGGACTCGACCTCGATCGAACCGCCGTGCATGGCCACGATGGCCTGCACGATCGAGAGGCCCAGACCCGTGCCCTGAACGGCCTGCTCGGTGGCGGTCGAGGAGCGGAAGAACTGGGTGAACAGCTGATCCTGCTCGGACTCGGGGATACCCATGCCAGTGTCTGTGACGACCAGTCTTGCCTCGAGGTCGTCGACCGTCAGGCGCAGCCCGATCCGGCCTCCGTCCGGGGTGAACTTCACGGCGTTGGTGAGCAGGTTGACCAGCATCCGCTCCAGCTCTACCGGGTCCACCTCGAGATGAACGGGGTGGTCGGGCACGACGACAGCCACGTCCAGCGATCGGGTGTTGAGCAGCCACGCGACCGCGTCGTGAGCAGCCGAGACGACGTTACGTAGGTCGGTGGAAACGGTATTGATGGTCAGGCGTGATGACTCGATCTGGGAGAGTGTGAGGAGGTCTTCGACCAGGAGCAGTAGCCTGCGGCTGTTGCGGTCGACTCGTTCCATGAGCCGGAGCTGGGCTCTGCTGAGGTCACCGACCGCGCCATCCTCCAGCAGCTCGACGTAGCCCATGATGCTGGTGATCGGCGTACGCAACTCATGGCTGACCGTGGACACGAAGTCAGACTTGACGCGCTCGAGCTCGCGAAGGCGTTCCACCGCCTGCTGCTCGGTGGCCAGCGCCCCCGCCAGTGCCTGTTCGGAGCGGTGACGCTCGGTGATGTCACGAAAGAGCACCACCACAGGACGGGCGGCCGCGACACCGCCGGACGGCAGCGCGGTGGCCGAAAAGCTCAGCACCCTGCCCTGCGGCACGTCTGAGTTGCGGACTACCAGGTCGACATCGTGGGCCCGGTGGCCTGCCAGCGCCTGCACGTGGGGCAGGTCCCGCTGTGCCACGTGCGCGCCGTCGGGGTGGAACAGCCCATGCCGCTGCTCTTGACCCACGCTGGAGGCGTCCCAGCCCACCCCGCCCATCAAGGAGACACCGGCGGGATTGCGCAGCAGGATCTCTCCGTTGGCGTCGATGACCACGAGGCCATCGCGAAGCGAGTCCACGATGGTGCTCAGCAGCTGTGACTGTGCTTGCGAGGTGTCGCGCGCTCGCTCGTGCAGCCACCAGTTCACGATGCAGGCAATGCATGCACTGGCGAAGAAGGCCGCGTGCACGGCAGCGAAGAGCCACGGTCGTTCCCACGCTGCCGGGTGGTTGTACACCGACCGCGGGTCCAGGGTGCCCATGATCCCGTGGTGGACCAGCACGTAGGCGACCCCGAGTGCGAACGGCAGCCACGCCTCGTACAGCGCGACCACCGGAATCATCACAAAGAAATGGAAGTGCGCCTCGATCAGCCCCCCGGAGAGGTGCACGATGACGCCCGAGCAGAGCATCAGACCGAGAGCGGCGACCGAGGCCCGGGCAGTTCGCCCCAATGCGCGGTAGCTCGCCAGGAATATGGCCAGAAGTATCGGGATCGACTCGAACAACGCGTGCCCGACCGAGTTGCCCCGGTAGATCGCGTACAGCGGGATCGCGACCACGTGCGCCCACAACATCGCCGTCACCCAGCGGTGCCGGGCCTGCCAGGCGGCCTCGGGCAACGAACCGCCCTTCGGCAGCCAGACCGGCCATCTCCGCCGACTGAACGCTGGTGGCAGCCCCTCAGACCCGTCCGCCGCCAGTCGCCAGGGTCTCCGGGGCGGAGCTGCGCTTGACCGCGCAGGAGCGCCGCGTGCGAGCGCAGCGCGTTCGAATGCCGAAGTGGCCACGGATCTCCCTCGAAACAGACGTCTGGCTTCCCTTCCAGCATGAAGCCCGGGAGGGGGATTTACAGCGTTTTGCCGGATTTCTTTGTGGCGATGCCACGGTCGGAAGGGTGGACACTCCGAAATCAGAACCTGCACCATTTTACAAGACTGCGCGTTGTGTAAAGTTACCGGCGAGTCTAGGCTGCGGTCATGACTGTCCAGCCTGAGCCCTCCCACTCCAGCGAGCAGGTCGGTCCGTCCGATCCCGAGCACGACCCGACGGCGTCGTACGCCCTCGACCCGGGTTACGCGCGGGCGCTGACCAGCCGGGTCGTGTCCACGTCGGGCGACTCGGTGCCGACGTACTCACCGATCACCGGGCAGCCGCTGGCGATGATCCCGCAGTCCAGCGAGGCAGACATCCACGAGGCCTACTCGCGGGCCCGTCACGCGCAGCGCTCGTGGGCGCGCACCAGCCTCGAGCACCGCTCGGCGCTGCTGCTCCGGCTGCACGACCTCGTGATCGAGCGCCAGGACGAGATCATCGACCTGATCTGCTGGGAGTCCGGCAAGGCACGCAAGCACGCCTTCGACGAGCCGCTGCACATCGCGCTGACCGCCCGCTACTACGCGCGGACTGCCCACGACCACCTCGACACCGAGCGCAAGCTCGGCGTCGTGCCGGGACTGACGCGGGTCGAGGTGAACCACGTGCCCAAGGGCGTGGTCGGCATCATCTCGCCGTGGAACTACCCGTTCACGATGGCGTTGTGCGACGGGCTCCCTGCTCTGCTCGCGGGCAACGCGGTGGTGACCAAGCCCGACGCCCAGACCATGCTCTCGGCCCTGCTCGGAGCCCAGCTGCTCGAGGAGGCCGGCTTCCCGGCAGGTCTGTGGAACGTCGTTGCCGGTCCCGGGCGCGAGCTCGGCGGGCCGATGATCGAGCGCTCGGACTACATCTGCTTCACCGGCTCCACCGCGACCGGCAAGCTCATCGCCACACAGTGCGCCGACCGGCTGATCGGCTGCTCGCTGGAGCTGGGCGGCAAGAACCCGATCATGATCCTGCGCGACGCCGACCTCGACCGCGCTGCGGAGGGCGCTGTCCGGGCGAGCTTCTCCAACGCCGGCCAGCTCTGCGTGTCCATGGAGCGGATGTTCGTCGCCGACCAGGTCTACGACAGGTTCCGCGACAAGTTCGTCGAGCGGGTGCGTGCGATGGCGCTTCGGCCCGGCATCGAGTGGGGCTCCGACATGGGCTCCCTGATCAGCCAGGACCAGCTCGACACGGTCACCGCCCACGTGGAGGACGCCGTCGCCAAGGGTGCGACGGTGCTCGTAGGTGGCAAGCCGCGCCCCGACCTCGGCCCGTTCTTCTACGAGCCGACGATCCTCGAGGGCGTCACCCCGGAGATGACCTGCTTCGGCGACGAGACCTTCGGCCCGGTCATTTCGCTGTACCGCTTCCACGACGAGGCCGACGCGATCTCCCGCGCCAACGCCGGTGACTACGGCCTGAACGCCTCGATCTACAGCCGGGACACGCGGCGTGCGCGCGCCATCGCGCGCCAGGTCAAGTGCGGAACTGTGAACATCAACGAGGCGTTCGGAGCCACCTTCGCGAGCATCGACTCGCCCATGGGCGGGATGCGGAGCTCGGGGATGGGCCGGCGGCAGGGCAGCGAGGGCATCCTGCGCTACACCGAGTCGCAGTCGGTCGGCGTACAGAAGCTGATCCGGTTCGCGCCGATGTTCGGCATGAAGGAAGAGACCTACGCGAAGCTGATGACCGCCAACCTGCGCCTGATGAAGAAGCTGGGTCGCGCCTGATGTCGCCCACCGACACACGCACGGAATTCGACTACGACGTCGTCATCGTCGGATCGGGGTTCGGCGGATCGGTCAGCGCCCTGCGTCTGGTCGAGAAGGGCTACCGCGTCGCGGTGATCGAGGCCGGCGCGCGGTTCGAGGACGAGGACTTCGCGAAGACGTCCTTCGAGGTCAAGAAGTTCCTGTTCCGCCCGGAGATCGGCTGCTACGGCATCCAGCGCATCGACGCCGTGCGTGACTCGCTGATCCTGGCGGGCGCAGGGGTCGGTGGCGGGTCACTCGTCTACGCCAACACGCTCTACGAGCCGCTCGACCCGTTCTACAAGGACGCCCAGTGGCGCGACATCACCGACTGGAAGGCCGAGCTGGCGCCGTACTACGACCAGGCCAAGCGGATGCTGGGCGTCGTCGAGAACCCGCTCCGCACCCCGTCAGACGACGTCATGGAGAAGGTCGCCAACGACATGGGCGTGGGGGAGACCTTCCACCCGACGCCCGTCGGTGTCTTCTTCGGGCAGCCGGAGTCGCCCAAGGGCGAACGCGTGGCAGACCCCTACTTCGGTGGCGCCGGTCCCGACCGCAACACCTGCGTCGCGTGCGGCGACTGCATGGTGGGCTGCAAGTACAACGCCAAGAACACGTTGGTGAAGAACTACCTCTACCTGGCCGAGCAGCGCGGCGCGAAGGTGATGCCGCTGACCACCGTCACCCGGGTCGCCCCCGGCGCCCAGGGCGGCTACGACATCGACCTGAAGTTCACCAAGGCCAGGCGCGCGACCTCCGCGTCCACCAGGACCATCACGGCGGAGCAGGTCGTCTTCGCGGCCGCTGCGATCGGCACCCAGAAGCTGCTGCACCGGATGAAGGCGGAGGGACACCTGCCCAAGCTGTCGGAGCGTCTCGGCTTCCTCTCGCGCACCAACTCCGAGTCGATCCTCGGCGCCATCGCGCCGGACAGCACGATCGACTACAGCTACGGGATCGCGATCACCTCCTCGTTCCACCCGGACGCTGACACCCACGTCGAGCCGGTCCGCTACGGCAAGGGCAGCAACCTGATGGCGATGCTGCAGACGGTGCTCACCGACGGCGACGGCCCCGGCGCGCGCTGGCAGACCTGGCTCAAGGAGATCTGGAACGAGCGCAAGAACGTCGCCAACCTCTACGACCTCAAGCACTGGTCGGAGCGCACTGTGGTCGCGCTGGTGATGCAGACATTGGACAACTCGATCACGACGTACCCCAAGCGGATCCCGGGCACCAAGAAGTGGCGACTGACCTCACGCCAGGGCCACGGGGAGCCCAACCCGACGTGGATCCCGGTGGCGAACAAGGTGGTCCGCAAGATGGCCGCGATCATGGGCGGCACCGCGGGCGGCTCCATCGGCGAGCCGTTCAACATGCCGATGACCGCGCACTTCATCGGCGGCTGCGCGATCGGCGCCAGCCCCGAGAGCGGTGTCGTGGACGCCTACCAGCGGGTCTACGGGTACGACGGACTCCACGTCGCCGACGGCTCCGCGATCTCCGCCAACCTCGGCGTGAACCCGTCGCTGACCATCACCGCCCAGGCCGAGCGCGCGATGTCCTTCTGGCCCAACAAGGGCGAGCACGACCCCCGCCCGGCCGTCGGCTCTGCCTACGAGCAGCTGACCCCGGTGACCCCCCACCACCCGGCCGTCCCCGAGTCCGCTCCCGGGGCCTTGCGCTTGCCCATAGTCAGCGTCAGCTGAGGGGTGCAGGTTTCCCCGGCCGACCGGGGAAACCTGACGTTGTCGGCCGATACTTCGCCCTACAACGTCAAGGATCGGCCGACAACCCTGGCCGATATGTCCCGCTGCGCGAAAACGCGACCAGGACTGGAAAGGACCCAGGGCCCGACCGGGGAGGGAGGAGGCCGAGCCCTGGGGGGTCCGCCCGAGAGCGAACCGATTCCGGATCCGGCCTGGGAGGGAGCAATCCACCGGACCCGTTGGCACAACGAGGCCTTCTGAGGCGGGTTATGCGCACCCGGAGAAAATCCCAAATAAATCTCTGACAGACTCAGGACCACCGTCGATGCCCCGCCGAAAGGGCCCATCTTGACCGACCACGACCTCGTTCTCGTTGTCGACTTCGGAGCCCAGTACGCCCAGCTGATCGCTCGCCGGGTCCGGGAGGCGAAGGTCTACTCCGAGATCGTCCCGCACGACACGCCACTGTCCGAGATGCTGGCGCGAAACCCGGCCGCGATCGTCCTCTCCGGTGGCCCGTCGTCGGTCTACTCGCCGGGTGCTCCGAGCGTCGACGGGGACCTGTTCGACGCCGGCGTACCCGTCTTCGGCATGTGCTACGGCTTCCAGGCGATGGCCCAGGTCCTCGGTGGCGAGGTCGCCCAGACGGGCATCTCCGAGTTCGGCCGTACGCCGGTCCGGATCACCAGCCCCGGGACGCTCCTCGCCGACATCCCCGCAGCCCACCGGGTCTGGATGTCCCACGGCGACTCGGTGCGCAAGGCCCCCGCCGGCTTCGACGTGCTCGCCGAGACCACGGCGACCCCGGTGGCCGCCTTCGAGAACACCGACCTGCGCCTCGCCGGGGTCCAGTGGCACCCCGAGGTGCTGCACACCGAGCACGGCCAGAAGGTGCTCGAGCACTTCCTGCTCGACATCGCCGGCTGCCGGCCCACGTGGACGATGGTGAACATCGTCGAGGAGCAGATCGAGCGCATCCGCTCGCAGATCGGCGACTCCGGACACGCGATCTGCGGGTTGTCGGGGGGCGTCGACTCGGCGGTCGCCGCGGCCGTCGTACAACGTGCGATCGGGGACCGGCTGACCTGTGTGTTCGTCGACCACGGCCTGCTGCGCAAGGGCGAGGCCGAGCAGGTCGAGCGTGACTTCGTGGCCGCCACTGGGGTGGACCTGCACGTCGTCGACGCCGAGAAGCGCTTCCTGGACGCACTCGAGGGGATCAGCGACCCCGAGGAGAAGCGCAAGATCATCGGCCGCGAGTTCATCCGGGTCTTCGAGGCGGCCGAGGCCGACGTACTCGCCAAGTCGATGGCCGTCGAGGGCACCAAGGTCGCCTACCTGGTGCAGGGCACGCTCTACCCCGACGTCGTCGAGTCGGGCGGGGGCGCCGGCACCTCCAACATCAAGTCACACCACAACGTCGGCGGACTGCCCGACGACCTGGAGTTCGAGCTGGTCGAGCCGCTGCGCACCCTGTTCAAGGACGAGGTGCGCCTGGTCGGCGAGCAGCTCGGGCTTCCCGCCGAGATCGTCTGGCGGCACCCGTTCCCCGGACCGGGCCTGGCGATCCGGATCATCGGCTCGGTCACTCGCGAGCGGCTGGACATCCTGCGCGAGGCCGACGCCATCGCCCGCGAGGAGCTCACCCGCGCCGGTCTCGACCGAGACATCTGGCAGTTCCCCGTGGTCCTGCTGGCCGACATCCGCTCGGTCGGCGTACAGGGCGACGGCCGCACCTACGGCCACCCGATCGTCCTGCGTCCGGTGACCTCCGAGGACGCAATGACGGCTGACTGGGCCCGGGTCCCCTACGAGGTCCTCGAGACCATCTCCACCCGGATCACCAACGAGGTCCGCGAGGTCAACCGGGTCACCCTCGACATCACCAGCAAGCCGCCCGGCACGATCGAGTGGGAGTGACTCGCTAGCGCCTGGAACCCTTCAACGAGCCGGTGGTCGGCGTCCTGGCGGCGACCATGCAGCTGACCTCGCGGTTCTGCGACCACGAGGCGCGAACGGGCAGCAGGTAGGTGACGTCGAGCGCCGACCTGGCGAAGCGCACTCCGACGAACGGCTGGAAGCGCTTGAGGCAACCGCCATCGGCCAGTCGAGTCACCTGGGCGTCGCCCGGGTACGGCCCGGCCGCCAGCGCGAACTCGGCGAACACCTCGGCGGAGTGCGGCTGGCTGCACGGAGTCACTTCGACGGTGTAGGCCACCTTGTTCTCGGCGACCTGTGCCGGAAGACAGTCGCCGACGTTGAGTGCCGTGGCCTGCACGTCACCTCGTTGGGTGATGGCTCCGGAAGCGTCGCGATCGGCCTGTCCGGGGAAGTTCCCGGTGAGAACGACCCCCACGAGAAGCAGCCACAGGCTCGCGAACACGATGCCCACGACGGCCCGTGTCTGGCCGTGGTTCTGCCCGTCCTTGGTGCGTACGAGGACCGTCACACCCAGCCCGATGGCCGCCAGGTTGCCCAAGGGCATCGGGATGATGCCCAGCACCAGCACCCAGGTCGCCATGGCCTTCGAGGCCCGCCCGCCGCCGGGGTAACCCGGTGCCCCGAACCCGTAGTCGGCCGAGGGGGACGGCGGTGGCGGTGCCGTGAGAGTTGGTGAGTACGACGGCATCTCGCGCGAAGGTGTGTACGGCGGCAGTTGGTTGGTCATGTATCCCCCTGAATGACGAATACTGTCATTCTTGGGCATTTCGGGCATGGGATTCCCAAGACAGTCCCACCGACCTCGGGTGAAGACCGGGGTGCCGGACCAGACCGGTCGGGGGTGTCCCTGATGACCAAGCACACGGTGTCTTCGTACACTTCAGCCGTCACCCACCGCAGAAGAGGCACGATGAGCTTGGTCACCACGGTCAAGAAGGCGGTACGCGGCCGCCTGATTGCCCGCGCCGGTGGCATCGACCTCTCCCGCCTCGACAAGGTCCCGGACGCGTTGTCCTGGCCGCTGAAGCGCCACGTGATGGCGCCCAACGCCCGTCTCTCCGCCACTCGCGACGACGACCCCGTCCAGCGGCTCGCCTCGTTGCTGGGCCTCGAGGTCTGGCTGGTGACCGGTGACGCCGAGTCTCGGCAGGTGCTGAGCGACACGGTGTCGTACTCCACGGACATCCGCCCCTACATGGGCAGACGCGGTTCAGTCACCGACGGGGACTTCGGGGGCCTCGGTTTCACCGACCCTCCCGACCACACGCGCATGCGGCGACTGCTCACGCCCGAGTTCACGATGCGCCGGCTCGACCGGCTGCGTCCCGGGGTCGGGTCCATCATCGACAAGCAGATCGCGGAGATCGAGGTGGCGGGGGAGAGCGCCGACACGGTCGACCTCGTGCCGACGTTCGCCTTCCCGATCCCGTTCCTCGTCATCTGCGACCTGCTGGGACTCCCGGACGAGAAGCGCGAGACGTTCAGCAAGCTCGCGACGGCCCGGTTCGACATCTCCAAGGGAGCCGAGAGCTCCATCGGTGCCATCGGTGGGTCGCGGGAGTTCCTGCTGGCCGAGGCCGCCCGGCAGCGGCTGAATCCCGGACCGGGGCTGATCGGCCAGATCATCCGCGAGCACGGCGACGAGATCAACGACTTCGAGCTCGGCGGCCTCGCTGACGGGGTGTTCACCGGTGGCCTCGAGACCAGTGCCTCGATGTTGGCCCTCGGCACCGCGGTGCTCCTCGAGAACCGCGAGCTCTGGAACCGGCTGATCGAGGACCCCGACAGCACCGGGCCCATCGTCGATGAGCTGTTGCGGGTGCTCTCCGTGGTCCAGGTGGCCTTCCCGCGCTTCGTGAAGCGCGACGTCGTCATCGGCGGAAAGGACATCCCCGAGGGCTCCGTCATCGTCTGCTCCCTCCCGGCTGCCAACCGCGACCCGCGCGCCACCCCCGGCGACGACGTCGACCTGGCTCGCGCCCACACCGGACACCTCGCCTTCGGCTACGGCTTCCACAGGTGCGTCGGCGCCGAGCTCGCCCGGATGGAGCTGAAGCTGGCGTTCCCGGCGCTGGCCCGCCGGTTCCCCGACATGCGGCTCGCGGTGCCCTCGAAGGACCTGGACTACCGCGCGCTCAGTGTCGTGTACGGCGTCGAGTCCGTCCCGGTCCGCCTGTCCTGATCGCTAGCCGTTCGCCTCTGGCAACAGGTCGGTCGCCTCGATCGCCAGCACCAGCGCGCCGATCGCGGAGGCCTGGTCACCCAGCGACGCGACCAGCACGGGGGTGGCGGCCGCTCCGGAGAGGACGTGCCGGCGGAGCCCGATCCGGGCCGACTCCAGCAGCAGGTCACCCGCGTGGGACATGTCGCCGCCGACCAGGATGACGCCGGGGTTGATCACGTTGGTGACGGCGGCGAGTCCCCACGCCAGGTGCAGCCCGGCGTCCTCGAAGACGCGCAGCGCCGCGACGTTGCCGTCCCTCGCGGCCGCGATGATGTCGTCGATCCCCGCGCCGGGCAGCTGTTCGCGCATCATCTCCAGGGCGGTGCCCGTCGAGGCGTACGCCTCCAGGCAGCCGCGGCTGCCGCAGCGGCACAGTGGCCCCTGGTCGTCGAGGGTGAGATGGCCGATCTCACCGGCCGTGCCGTCGCTGCCGCGGAAGATCTCACCCCGCAGGATGAGTCCGGCGCCGACGCCGGAGGACACCTTCACGAACACGACGTTCTCGTGGCCCACTCCGAGACCGCGGCGGTGCTCGGCCAGCGCGCCGAGGTTGGCGTCGTTCTCGATGTGCACCACGCTGCCGAGTGCCTCGGTCGCGGCCGCACGCACCTCGACGCCTTCCCAGGCTGGCAGGATCGCGGAGGAGAGTACGACGTCGTCAGTGATCGGTGCGGGGAGCCCCATCCCGATGGTGCGGACGTCGGAGCGATCGGCGCCGTGCTTCTCCAGGAGAGCGTCGAGCAGGTCACTGGCCAGACCCAGTCCCACCTCGTGGGTGAGGCTGGCGTCGATGCTCTCGCGGGTCTCGCCGAGGACCTGGCCGGACATGTCGCCGAGCACGACGGCCAGGTGGCTGTGGCCGAAGTCGATGCCCGCGGCCAGGCCGGCGCCGCGGCCGAGCCGGACCGTCGTACCCCGCCGCCCGGAGCCCGGGACGGTGGTGACGATGTCCAGGGCCGCGAGCTCGCGGACGATGCTGGACACGGTGCCCGCGGCCAGGCCGGTCTCGCGGGTCAGGTCGGTCTGGGTGAGGGTCCTGGCGCCCTGGGAGAGCAGGGCCGCCAGCACCCGACGCTGGTTGGCCAGCCGCAGTGACGTCGCGGAGCCCGGCGCTTCAGCGCTCGAGGCTCGCGAGTCGACAGACATGCGGAAACTGTGCGCCACATCTCGTTTGTCGTCAAGCAAGAGCACAAAAGCGACAGAAACGATTCTTGTGTGATTGTTGTGTTCAATGCTTGACGACAAGCCTGGTGACGGACGACACTTCACAGAAGTCGCAACGGGCCGCCGGGGCCCGGCGGTCCTAAGGAGTAACCAGTGTCCAGTTATCTGCGTCGGGTCATCGTCGGCGGCGCCGCGATGGTCATCGGCCTCGGCGGCATGGCCGCCTGTGGCAGCCCCAATGACTCCGAGGGCGGGGGCGGCGGCGACAGCAAGGTCGTCGCGCTGCTGTTGCCGGAGACCAAGACCGCCCGCTACGAGGCGTTCGACAAGCCGCTGTTCGAGGCGAAGCTCAAGGAGCTGTGCGACGACTGCGAGCTCAAGTACTACAACGCCGACCAGGACGAGCAGAAGCAGTCCCAGCAGATGGAGACCGCGCTCTCGGCGGGCGCGAAGACCATCGTCCTCGACCCCGTCAACGGTGACGGCGCGGGCGGCATGATCTCCCAGGCACACGACTCCGACGCCAAGGTGATCGCCTACGACCGGTTCATCGAGGGCGCTGACTACTACCTCTCCTTCGACAACGAGACCGTCGGCAAGATGCAGGGCGAGGCCCTGGTCTCGGCGATGGGCGACAAGGGTGGCTACCTGATGCTCAACGGTGCGCCCACCGACCCCAACGCCGCACAGTTCAAGGCGGGTGCGCACAGCGTGCTCGATGGGGCCGGCGTCAAGCTGCTCGCTCCGGAGTTCGACAACCCGGACTGGAGCCCCGACAAGGCGGAGAACTACGTCACCGACCAGCTCGGCAAGCTGAAGCCCGAGCAGATCAACGGCGTCTACGCCGCCAACGACGGCCAGGCCGGCGGTGTCATCGCGGCACTGAAGAGCGCCGGTGTGACCAAGCTGCCCCCGGTGACCGGACAGGACGCGGAGCTCGCAGCCATCCAGCGGATCCTCGCGGGTGAGCAGGCGATGACCATCTACAAGCCGATCCCGATCGAGGCCGAGAAGGCCGCAGAGGTCGCGGTCGCGCTGGTCAACGGTGACGACGTGGGCGAGACCACGGACTACAAGGGCGTCAAGTCGTTCATCTTCGACCCGATCGTGGTCACCAAGGAGAACGTGGGCGACACCGTGGTCAAGGACGAGTTCTACAAGACCGCGGACATCTGCACCGCCGAGTACGCCGACGCATGCAAGGCGGCCGGGCTCTCCTGATGTCAGAGCCTGTTGCGACGAAGGCGCCGGCCGGGGACACCGTGTTGTCCCTGGTCGGCGTCAACAAGCGATTCGGTGCCGTGCAAGCCCTCACCGACGTCCACCTCGCGGTGGGCGCCGGTGAGGTCGTCGCCCTCGTGGGCGACAACGGTGCCGGCAAGTCCACCCTGGTCAAGGTGATCTCGGGGGTCTACACCTCCGACAGCGGGACGATCACCTTCGACGGCCAGGAGGTCTCCCCGAAAGGACCGGCGCAGGCGCAGGCCCTCGGCATCGCCACCGTCTTCCAGGACCTCGCCCTGTGCGACAACCTGGACGTGGTGGCCAACCTGTTCCTGGGCCAGGAGCACCTGCTCAGCGGTGTCATCGACGAGGTCTCGATGGAGAAGGAGTCCTGGCGGCTGCTGCGCTCGTTGTCCGCCAAGATCCCCTCGGTCCGCATCCCCATCGCGGCTCTGTCCGGTGGTCAGCGACAGACCGTGGCCATCGCGCGCAGCCTGGTCGGGGCGCCCAAGGTCGTGATGCTCGACGAGCCCACCGCTGCGCTGGGCGTGGCCCAGACCGCGGAGGTGCTCAACCTGATCGAGCGCCTGCGCGAGCAGGGGCTGGCCGTGATCCTGGTCAGCCACAACATGGCTGACGTCCAGGCCGTGGCCGACCGCATCGTGGTGATGCGTCTCGGGCGAAACTCCGCGGAGTTCACGGTGGAGGAAGCAACGACCGAGGAGCTCGTCGCTGCCATCACCGGCGCGTCGGACAACGTCGTCGCCGAGCGCAGCAAGCGCCGAGGAGGCACCCATGAGTGACGTCGAGGAGCCAGGTCCGGCGATCCCGATCGCCTCCGACCTCGCCGACGAACGCCTCATCCAGGGCGCCGGACTGGCGGGCTGGTGGAGCAACACGGTCAACCGGCTCAAGGGCGGAGACCTGGGCAACTTCCCGGTCATCTTCGGGCTGGTGCTGATCTCGCTGTTCTTCTACGCCCAGGAGCCATCGTTCCTGTCGTCGTTCAGCCTGGTCAGCATCACAAGGTTCGCGGCACCGCTCGGGATCATCGCCCTGGGCATCGTGCTGGTGCTGCTGCTGGGCGAGATCGACCTGTCGATCGGCTCGGTCAGTGGTCTCGCGTCCGTCGTGACCACCGTCCAGCTGGTGCGTCACGACCAGTCGCTGTTCGTGGCACTGCTGGCGGGCATCCTGACCGGCTCGGCGATCGGCTTGCTCTACTCCTTCCTGTTCGTGCGGATCGGAGTTCCGAGCTTCGTGATCACGCTGGCCGGCCTGCTGGGCTTCCAAGGGCTGCTGCTGTACGTGCTCGGTGCGCAGGGCACCATCAACCTGCCGGACGACTCTGCGTTGGTCGAGTTCGCCCGCGGCTACGTGACCGGCGCCGCGTCGTACGTCATGGTGATCGCGGTCGTGGTGGTGTACTTCGTCTCGCGGCTGCTGGGCATCCAGCGCCGTCGCAAGGCAGAGCTGAGCGCACCGTCACTGCTGATCCTGGCGATCAAGGCCGGGGCGCTGGCCCTCGGGCTGCTGTTCCTGACCTGGTATCTCCAGCAGGGTGACGGCAACGGCTGGAGCTACCTGTGGGTGCTCTTCGTGGTGCTCGTCGTGTTGATGGACGTCGCGCTGCGCAAGACCCGTTGGGGTCGTCACGTGTTCGCTGTGGGCGGCAACGAGGAGGCGGCGAGGCGGGCCGGCATCAAGGTGGGTCGGATCTACACCTCGGTGTTCGTGACCTGCTCCACCCTCGCCGCGGTTGGCGGTCTGCTCGCGGCCGCCCGGCTCACGTCGGTCTCGCAGAGCAGCGGAACGGGCGACACCAACCTGACGGCGATTGCGGCTGCCGTCATCGGTGGTACGTCGCTGTTCGGTGGCCGTGGCTCGGCGTACAGCGCCATGCTCGGCATCATCGTGCTGCAGGCGATCGTCACGGGCCTCAACCTGCTGGGTGTCGACTCGTCGGTGCGCTTCATGGTCACCGGGGCGGTGCTGTTGCTGGCAGTCGCGATCGACTCGGTCTCGCGCAGGGCGCGCTCGAGCAGCGGGCGCGGCTGACCCTCAGAGGGGCAACGAGCGGCGGCCGGCGTACACGTCATCGAGTGCGTCGGCCGCAGCACCCACCGAGGCGGCGTGCAGCCCCAGCGTGCTGAGCGCCACCCGGCAGCCGCCGGTGAAGCTTGCAGCGAGCGCGGCCTCCACCGCCGGGATCAGCACCTCACCGAGTGGCACGAACGCGCCACCGAGCACCACCATTCCGGGGTCGAGGGTCACCGAGAGCTGGGCGACCCCGCGACCGAGGGCGTCGGCGATCCTGGCCAGGCCTGGTCCTGTGCCATCGGTCCGGGTGAGCCGCTCGGCGTACGCGACGGGGTCCTCACCGGGGCCCACGGCGACGCCTGTCTCCTGAGCCAGGGCGCGCAGCCCCACCATCGCCTCCCAGCACCCGGTGCGACCGCAGGCGCAGTGGTAGCTGTCGTCGCCGACCTGGAGGTGGCCGACCTCCCCGGCCAGTCCGCGCGAGCCGCGCAGGACCTCACCACCGCTGACGATCCCGGCGCCGAGCCCGACCGTGCCGGTGAGGTAGACGAAGTCGGCGACCCCGGCGGCGACACCGCGCAGGCTCTCCGCGCGTGCCGCACAGTTGGCGTCGTTGTCCACCGCGACCGGGACCAGGCCGCCGAGCTCCTCGCGGACCACGTCGGCCAGAGCGACGTCGGACCACCCGAGGTTCGGGGCATCGACCACCACGCCGCGCGCGCGGTCGATCAGGCCGGGCACCGCGATCGTGAGTCCGAGCAGCTCGATCCCTGAAGTGGCGAGCCGTGCGGTCTCGTCGCGGACCAGCCCGACCACGTCGGAGAGCTCCGGGCCCTCGCCGGCTACCGGCCGCTCCTCGAAGAACAGCTCGCGGCCAGCCAGGTCGAGGGCCGTGACCGCGACGTAGTCGACGTTGATCTCGATCCCGAGGCCGGCCAGCGACCGGCCCGCGAGGACGAGGGGCGTGCTGGGCCGCCCGCGTCCACCGGGCTCCGTCGTGCCCTCGGTCACCGCACCCGCTCGTTGGAGCTGGCCCACGATGGTGCCGATCGTGCCCTTCGCCAGGCCCGAGCTGCGCGCCAGGTCGGCCCTGCTGAGCGAGTCGGTGTCGCGCAGCAGACGCATCACCAGCGCGGTGTTGCGTCGGCGTACCTCGTCAGTGGCTGCCGGCCCCGCGTCGACCTGCACGTTCAGCGCAGGCCGTAGAGGTGCTCCAGCGCCAGCTGGTCGAGGCGCTCGAAGGCCATGCCATGTTCGCCGATGGCCTCCACGTCGGGAATCGCGGCTGCCTCGATGTCACCCCAGGTCTCGCCCTCGGCCAGGGTCGGCTTCGCGAGCTCGGGGAGCTGCGCGTCGGCGAGCGCGCTCTGCACCTCCGGGTCGGCCCGGAAGGCGAGCGCCTTCTCGCGCAGGATCAGGTAGTTGCGCATGCACGCCTCGGCGGCGACCCAGACACCCTTGTCGTCCTCGGTGCGTGGGGTCTTGAAGTCGAAGTGCACCGGGCCGTCGTACCCACCGGCGAGGATGGTGTCGACCACCCAGAACGCACCACGCACGTTGCCCGCGCCGAAACGCAGGTCCTGGTCGTACTTCGGGCCGGTCTGGCCGTTGAGGTCGATGTGGAAGAGCTTGCCCTGCCACAGTGCCTGGGCGTAGCCAGCGGCAGCGTTCATGCCGGCCATCTCCTCGTGCCCGATCTCCGGGTTGACCCCGACGAGCTCGGGCCGGTCGAGGGTGGAGATGAACGCCAGTGCGTGGCCGACGGTCGGCAGCAGGATGTCGCCGCGTGGCTCGTTGGGCTTCGGCTCGATCGCGAACTTGATGTCGTACCCGCGGTCGGTGACGAACTCGCCCAGCAGGTTGTAGGCCTCGCGGTTGCGGTCGAGCGCCACCATCACGTCCTTCGCGGCGCCGGACTCGGCGCCGTCACGACCTCCCCAGGCGACGTAGACCTTGGCACCGAGCTCGGCCGCGAGGTCGATGTTGCGCATGACCTTCTTCAGCGCGAAGCGGCGCACGTCGCGGTTGTTCGAGGTGAACCCGCCGTCCTTGAACACGGGGTGCGTGAACAGGTTCGTGGTGGCGGTCGTGACGACCAGGCCGGTCTCCGCGAGGGCCTTGCGGAGACCATCGAGGATCCGGTCGCGCTCGGCGTCGTCGGTTCCGAACGGGACCACGTCGTCGTCGTGGAAGTTGATCCCGTAGGCGCCGATCTCCGCGAGCTTCTCGACCGCGCGCACCGGATCCATCGGGGCTCGCGTCGGGTCGCCGAACGGGTCGCGCCCGGGGAACTGGACGGTCCAGAGTCCGAAGGAGAACTTGTCTTCCGGGACAGGCTTGTAGTCACTCATCGTTGTGCCTTTCGTGTTTCCAGTTGGCGGTGCGGTCGCGCAGGACGGCGTAGTCCTGGCGCAGGCCGGCGACTGTGGAGCTCACCGGCAGGTCGGTGGTGGCAACCGGCCACTCGGGCGGCTTCGCATCGCCGGAGAGGGTCCACGCCGCCTGGCGCGCGGCGCCGAGCGCGACGTACTCAGCGGGAGCCGGGACGACGACGGGCACGTCGAAGACCAACGGCGCCAGGGCGAGTACGGCGGGGTTCCGGGCCGCTCCGCCGATGAGCAATAGGCGGTTCGGTGTCCTTCCGGAGACCTCGGCCAGGGCGTCGACGGCATCCGCGAGGCTGAACAGCAGGCCCTCGACGTGGGCGCGAGCAAGGTCGGCACGGGTGGTGGCCGTCGTCAGTCCGTAGAGCGCCCCGGCGGCATCCGGCCGGTTCGGGGTGCGTTCGCCGTCCAGGTAGGGCAGCAGGGTCAGCCCGCGCGCGCCGGGCTCCGACTCCAGCGCCAGCCCGGCCAGCCCGTCGTGGTCCACGTCGAGGAGTCGAGCTCCGAGCTCGAGGATGCGGGCACCGTTGATCGTGCAGGCCAGGGGAAGGAACCGGCCGGTCGCATCCGCGAAACCCGAGATCTGTCCGGTCCCGTCGGCAATTGGCTCGGTGGTGACCATGGAGGCCACTCCCGAGGTGCCGATCGAGACCGCGACGTCCCCTTCACCCAGGGCGAGGCCGAGGGCTGCCGCCATGTTGTCGCCGGTCCCGGGTCCGACAAGGGTGCCCTCACTCCGGGCCACGACCTCGGCCGGCTCGGCCACCCGGGGCAGCCGGGCTGCATGGCCCAGCGCCAGCTCGAGCACGTCGGGCAGCCAGGCGTCATCACGCGTCGAGAAGTAACCCGTCCCCGAGGCGTCCCCACGGTCAGTTGCTGTCTCTGCGACTCGTCCGGAGAGGTGCCAGCTGAGGTAGTCATGAGGGAGGAGGACCTGGTGCACCCGAGCGGCAGCCTCGGCCTCGTGGTCGCGGAGCCACCGCAGCTTGGTGACGGTGTACGACGCGTTGAGCACGCTTCCGGTCAGCCGGGCGCAGGCCTCGGGGCCGCCGAGCTCGTCGATCAGGTCGAGGGCCGCCTGGGCGCTGCGCAGGTCGTTCCAGAGCAGAGCGTCCCGCACGGGCTCACCCGCCTGGTCGAGCATCACCGCCCCGTGCTGCTGTCCGCCGACAGCGACCGCGTCCGCTCGGGGCAGCAACGGCCTGGCGGCATCCTCGAGGGCCGCGACCCAGGAGCGGGGATCGACCGAGGTGCCGGGCGGGTGTGCGGCGGTCCGCTGCTCCACGACCGTGCCGTCCTCGGCGTCGACCAGCACGGCCTTGGTCGACTGGGTGGAGGAGTCGATTCCGAGCACCAGAGGCATGCGCCCGACTTTATACAACACTTGAACTAAGTCAAGGGATGTCGCACCGGCGGCCTCAGCTGCGCGGCGTCACCGGGCCGTACGTCGTCCCCCGCTGTACGACGGGACGGCCGATCCCGGCAGCGATCTCGACCAGTTCCGCCACCGTCTTGGCTGACCCGTGCTCGGAGCCCGCCATCCGGGAGATGGTCTCCTCCATCAGGGTTCCGCCCACGTCGTTGGCGCCGGCCCGGAGCATCGCCTGGGTGCCCTCGACACCGAGCTTGACCCAGCTGGTCTGAATGTTCTCGATGCGCCCGTGAAGCAGGATTCGGGCCATCGCGTGCACGGCGAGGTTGTCGCGCAGCGTGGGACCGGGCCTGGCCACGCCGGCCAGGTAGATCGGTGAGGAGTTGTGCACGAACGGCAGCGGGACGAACTCGGTGAACCCACCTGTCTCATCCTGGATCCGGGACAGCACCCGCAGGTGCTGCACCCAGTGACGCGGGTTGTCGACATGGCCGTACATCATCGTGGAGCTGGACCGGATGCCCACGCGGTGCGCGGTGGAGACGACCTCGATCCAGGTCCGGGTCGGCAGCTTGCCCTTGGTGAGCACCCAGCGGACCTCGTCGTCAAGGATCTCCGCGGCGGTGCCCGGGATGGTGTCGAGGCCGGACTCGCGGGCCTTGATCAGGAAGTCCTCGAAGGACAGCCCGGTGCGGCTGGACCCGTTGACGATCTCCATCGGGGAGAACGCGTGCACGTGCATCTCCGGCACCCGCGTCTTCACGGCCGCGGCCAGGTCGAAGTACGCCGTCCCGGGCAGCTCGGGGTCGATGCCGCCCTGCATGCACACCTCAGTGGCGCCGAGCCCCCACGCTTCCTCGGCCCGGTCGGCGACCTGGTCGAGGGAGAGCGAGTAGGCGTCAGCATCGGTGCGCCGCTGCGCGAACGCACAGAACCGGCAACCGACGTAACAGACGTTGGTGAAGTTGATGTTGCGGTTGACCACGTAGGTGACGTCGTCCCCGACGGTCTCCCTTCGAAGGTCGTCGGCCAGCCGGCAGACCTGCTCGAGCAGCTCACCCTCCGCGGTCATCAACGTCAGCGCGTGCTCGTCGCTGAGGTTGCCCGGGTCCTTCTCGGCGGCCGTGAGTGCCGCCGTCCCGGACAGTCCGAGACGATTCCGTTCCTGGTGTGTGCTCGGGACAACGGAAGCGTCTCGGACTATCCCCTCCCGGAGAACGTCCCAGTCGCCGTAGACGTCGTCGAAGTCGGAGCGGCGGTCGTCGGTCCGGCCCTCGGTGTCCACCGCAGTGTGCAGGTCGGTGCGACCCACTCCCTGCCCGATCTTGGCGAACCCACCGTCGGGTTCCTGCCAGGGCAGTCCGACCGGCTTGACACCCTCGCGGACGAGGCCGTCGTCGCCAGCGAGCGCGGCTACGTGGGCGGAGACGCGGGGGTCGATCCAGGGCTCGCCGGTCAGGACGTACTCCGGATGCACCGTCAGCCGCGCGCGCAGGGTGAACCCGGCGGTGGCCGTGATCGAGCGGAGCCGCTCGACTGAGGGCCAGGGTCGCTCGGGGTTGACGTGGTCGGGGGTGAGCGGCGAGACGCCGCCCCAGTCGTCGACGCCGGCACCCAGCAGTGCCCGGCACTCGCCGAGGTCGACCAGGTTGGGCGGAGCCTGGAGACGGACCTTGGGACCGAGCACGATCCGGGAGACGGCGATGGCGGCGACGTACTCCGCCAGTCCCAGGTCGTCCGTGTGGCGCATCGCGGTGTCGGGCTTGGCCCGGAAGTTCTGGATGATGACTTCCTGGACGTGACCGAACTGGCGGGCCACGCGGCGCAGCTCGAAGATCGACTCCGCGCGTTCGGTGAGGTCCTCGCCGATGCCGATCAGCAGTCCGGTGGTGAACGGGACCGAGAGCCGGCCGGCGTCCTCGAGCACCCGCACCCGCACCGCCGGGTCCTTGTCGGGGGAGCCGAAGTGGGCCTCGCCCTTGGTCTCGAACAGCCGGCGCGAGGTCGTCTCGAGCATCATCCCCATCGACGGCGAGACCGGCTTGAGCCGGTTCATCTCCTCCCACGACATCACGCCGGGGTTGAGATGGGGGAGCAGGCCAGTCTCCTCCAGCACCCGGATGGCCATCGCGCGGACGTAGGCGAGCGTCGAGTCGTAGCCCTGCTCGTCCAGCCATGCCCGGGCCTCGGGCCAGCGGTCCTCGGGCCGGTCACCCAGCGTGAACAGCGCCTCGGTGCAGCCGAGCTCTGCTCCCTGCCGGGCGATCTCCAGGATCTCGTCGGGGGAGAGGTACGCCGCTTGGCCAGTGCGCTCGAGGTGTCCCGGCGTGGTGACGAACGTGCAGTAGTGGCACCGGTCGCGGCACAGCCGGGTCACCGGGATGAACACCTTCGGCGAGTACGTCACGGTGCCCGGGCGGCCGGCGGCGCGCAGCCCTGCATCGCGGACCCGCGCTGCCACGGCGCAGACGCGCGCGAGGTCGTCACCGCGCGCGGCCAGCAGCACGGTGGCCTCGCCCACATCGAGGGCAGCCCCACGCTCCGCGCGCGATATCGCGCGGCGAGTCTGTTGCGGGGTCGGCTCGGTGACGGGCTGCTCGGTCATCGCGTTCAGGCTAACCGTGGCCGGGGTAGCGCCGGGGAAGTGGCTGGTCCATGGACGCGAGCACCTCGCGCAGCAGGTCGGGACGGTCCGTGATCATCCCGTCGACGCGCATCTCGATCAGGTGACGCATCATCGTCTCGTTGTCGACGGTGTACGGAATGACGCGCAGCTCCGCCTCATGGGCCTCGGCCACCATCGCCGGGGTGAGGATCGTCTGGCTCGGCGAGATCGCGTCGAAGCCGAGCGCACTCACAGCGGCAGCGACGCTGTCGCCGAAGTCGTCGATGTCCAGTCCGGCAAGCCAGGGCGAGGCCCCGGGCTGGTCGACCTCGAGGTAGCTGGTGTTGGTCAGCGCGTTCAGGGCCAGCCTGGGCTCCACTTCGTGCACGAGACGGAGCACCGTCCAGTCGAAGCTCTGCACCGAGGTCCGCTGCAGCAACGGCGTTGCGTGCAGGACGGCGGTGACGACTTCGACGAAGCGCTCTCGCGGCTCCTTCTCATCGGGGTGCATGACGTCGAACTTGGTCTCGATGTTCAGCCCGACCTCGTCCGCGCCACGCTCGTCGACCAGCTCCAACAGGTCCGAGAGCGCCGCGATGGGCTCGATCCCGTTGGGCTGCAGCTCGGTCAGCTCGGCGTACGTCAGCAGCGGGATGATGCGGCCGGCGTAGGTGCGCTCGTGGTTGAGCACCGGGACGCCGTCGGCACTGATGTGTACGTCGCACTCGAGCGTGGACACACCAAGGGCGAGAGCGTTGCCGAACGCCGCGAGGGAGTTCTCCGGCGCCAGGCCCGCACCTCCGCGGTGGGCCTGGATGTCGAACGTCAGGACACCCATTCCTTGAGCTGGCGCACCAGTGCAGCCGGGTCGTCGCTGGCGGGAGCGACCTGGAGGTTGGTGACACCGGCCTCCTGGAAGGCGGCGATCCGCTCCTTGATGTACCCCTCGGGGCCGACCAGGTTGACCCGTTCGAGCAGCTCCAGGGGTACGGCGGCCTCGGCTTCCTTCTTCTTGCCGTCGAGGTAGAGGTCCTGGATCTCCTTCGCCTCCTTCTCGTAGCCGTACTGGCAGGCGAGGGTGTTGTAGAAGTTCTTGCCGCGCGCACCCATGCCACCGATGTAGAGGGCGGCCATCGGCCGGGCGAAGTCGAGGAAGTCCTTCACGTCCTCGCCGATCGCGACCAGTCCTCCGGCAGCGATCTCGAGGGGAGCGAGCTCCTCGCTCCGCTTGGCCTTGCCGGCGGCGAGAGCGTCGCCCCAGACCTGGGGAGCGCCCTCAGGGCTGTAGAAGAACGGCAGCCAGCCGTCGGCGTACTCCGCGGCGCCCTCGACGGACTTGGGTCCGAGCGCCGCGATGTAGATCGGCACGGTGCTGCGCTCGGGCCTGGTCAGCATCTTCAGCGGCTTGCCGAGCCCGGTGCCCTCACCCGCGGGAAGCGGGAGCTGGAAGCTCTTCCCGGCGTACTCGATCACCTCGCGGCGCAGGGCCGCGCGGATGATCTCGATGGCCTCCTTCGTGCGACCCAGGGGCTTGCTGTACGGCATGCCGTGCCAGCCCTCGACGACCTGGGGACCCGAGGCGCCCAGCCCGAGGATCGCGCGTCCTCCGGAGACGTTGTCGAGTCCTGCTGCCGTCTGGGCGAGCAGTGTGGGCGTGCGTGAGTAGACGTTGAGGATCGCGGCCCCGATCTCGACCGTCTCGGTGACCGCCGCCAGGTAGCCCATCAGCGTGGGCGAGTCGAAACCGTAGGCCTCGGCCACCCAGACGGTGTCGATCCCGGCCTTCTCGAGCTCGACGACCTGGTCGGCGGCGTGACGCGGGTTGCCGTCGTACATCAACATGGTGGAGAGCTTCATGACCGTGACAGTATTAGTGTCACGGTCATGACGCCACTTGGGGGTCTTCCAGCAGCCTCAGGCGTCGACGGGGACGTCCGCCCGGTGTGACGGGTCGAGCGCCTCGGCATGGTTGCTGTCCGGCCCGCGGTCGAGCTTGCTGGGCCACCAGATCTTGCCGCCCAGGTCGAGGTTGATCGCGGTCACGAGCACCGACCGCACGATGATCGTGTCCAGGATGACGCCCAGGGCCACGGCGAAGCCGAGCTCGACGAGGAACACGAGCGGCAGCGAGGCGAGCACCCCGAAGGTGGCGGCAAGCACCAGACCGGCGGAAGTGATCACCCCGCCTGTCGCCGACAGGGCGACCAGCGATCCCTGGCGAGTACCGTGCGTCATCGTCTCCTCCCGGACCCGAGTCATCAGGAAGATGTTGTAGTCGATGCCGAGGGAGACGAGGAACACGAACACGAACAGCGGGAAGCTCGGATCCGCTCCCGGGTAGTCGAAGACGTACTTGAACACCAGGCTGCTGATCCCCAGGGCCGCACCGAAGGACAGCACCACCGTCGCGATCAGGATCAGCGGCGTGGCGATTGCCCGCAGCAGCAGCATCAGGATTATCAGCACGACCACGAGGGTCACCGGGATGATCACCTTGGAGTCTCGGGCGTTGGCCTTGAGCATGTCGTCGAGAATCGCCGAGTTCCCGCCGACCAACGCGTCTGCCCCGTCGACCGCATGCACTGCCGCTCTGACCTCGTCGACGGTGTCGAAAGCAGCAGTGGAGGTGGAGTCCACGGTGAGGTTGGCGGTGATGAACGCGACGCCGTCCTTGGCGATCGGCTCGCTCGGAGGCTCGAGGTTCTCGATGCCGCCCATCGCAGCGGCCACCTCGTCTGCATGGTCGGCGTTGGCCACGACCATTACCGGCGTGGAGGAGTCGGCGAGACCGTGCTCGGTGAGGATCCGCTGACCTGTGACCGAGTCGAACTCCTTGGTGTAGGTGTCCTCGGCGGAGAGACCGTTGGTGTTCAGCGTGAGCACACCGAGTACGGCGACGCCGAGCGCCAGCGTGGTGACGATCCAGACCTTGCGGGGACGGGGGGCGATGAAGGCGCCGACCTTGGCCCACAGGCCGGTCGTGGTCGGCTCGAACGAACCGAATTCGGGGCGCTTGGGCCAGAACATCCAGCGACCGAAGATCACGAGCAGCGCGGGCAGCAGCGTGATCATCGCCAGCAGGGCCGACACCGACGCCGATGGCGCACACGGGGCCTAGGCCAGCAGTGGAGTTCATCTCTGCGAGCAGCAGGCACAGCATCCCCACGATGACCGTGCCGGCACTGGCGATGATCGCGGGCGTCGCGCGGTGCAGCGCGAACGCCATTGCCTCGTGTCGGTCCTCGTGACGGCGGAGCTCTTCTCGGTAGCGCGCGACAAGCAGCAACGCGTAGTCGGTGCCCGCGCCGAGGACGAGGATCGACACGATCGCCTGACTCTGACCGTTGACCGTGAGATCGGCGTACTTGGCCAGGAAGTAGATCAGGCCGAGCGAGGTGGCCAGCGCTACGACCACGGAGAAGATCGGCAGGATCCACAGGATCGGGCTGCGGTAGGTGAGCAGCAGCAACAGGATCACCACGCCGAGAGCGGCGAACAGCAGGGAGCCGTCGAGGCCCTCGAACGACTCGAAGGAGTCGACCGCGGACCCGCCGACGCCGGCGAGGTAGACCTCACCGCCGTCGATGTCGGCAATGTCGTGGATCTCCTCGGCGATGTCGGGCATCTTGTTCCACCCGTTGGCGCCGAGGTTGTAGGTGACGACGGTCTGGGCCGCCTGTCCGTCCTGCGAGGGGATCGGGCCGATGACCTTGCCCTCGACGTCGTCCATGGCCTGCAGCTCGGCGGCCTGCTCCGTCATGGCCGCGAGGTCGTCCGGCGTGAAGCCGGACTCCTTCTCGTAGACCACCGTCGTCGGGATCGCGTTCGGGTCCTGGAACGGCTCCATCTTCTCGAGGGCGCGCGTGGACTCGGCATTCGCGGGCAGCCACGAGGCCGCCTCGTTGTTCTGCACCTCGGTGAGCTTGCCCGCGAAGCTGCCGAGGATCATGAACGCGATGATCCAGAACCCGAGCACGAACCACTTGGTCACAGGACTGGTCAGCTTGCCGGCTATTTGACGATGCATGAGTCAACTCCATCAGGTCGGCGCGGGGCGGCGCCATCGGGTTTTGCCCTGAGACAGACCCTGGGATAGACCAGAACTCATCGGCCGCCCCAGATTCTGAACCCTAGACCCGGGGTGTGACAGAACTGTGACGCCGCGACGAACCTCTGCTAACGCGCGAGGTCGGGGATCACCTCGGCGCCGGGGAGCTGGCCCAGGAGGCGGCCGGGCAGGAACAGCTTCGACCCGCGGATGCCGCTTCCGATGATCGCAAGCTCGATGTCCGTGACCGCGGCGTCGACGAACAGCCGCCAGTCGGCCGGGGTGCCGATCGGCGTGATCCCGCCGTACTCCATGCCGCTCTCGGTCACGGCGCGGTCGTGGTCCAGAAACGAGGCCTTGCGTACGTCGAGGGTGCGCTTCACGACGTTGTTCACGTCGGCCCGGGTGTCCGCGCGGACGACGCACGCGGCCGTGCGTTCCTGGCCGTCCCGACGGCCCATCACCACGACGCAGTTGGCACCCGAGGCGAGCGGCACCTCGTAGGCCTCGGACATCGCCGCGGTCTCGGCCAGTGCAGGGTCGATCGCTGCGACTGCCACCTCGCCGGCGTGCTCCCAGGACGCGAGCGCCTCGCGAACGGGATCACCGAGGAGGTCGGGGTGCTCGAGAGCGGGCTGGAGCGTGAGCGTGCCGAACGTCTGCATGCCGACCACCGTAGGTGCTGCGTTCGACGCCTCGTCACCTGCCGGTCACCCGGGCCGCGCACGCTGTGATCGTGACTGGACCACTCGTCATCGGACACCGCGGCGCGAGCGGGCACCGGCCCGAGCACACCGCCCTCGCCTTCCGCCTCGCGTGGCGCAGCGGCGCCGACTCCGTCGAGCCCGACGTGGTGAGCACCCGCGACGGTGTGCTCGTCTGCCGTCACGACCTCGACCTCGCCAGGACCACCGACGTGGCCGACCGCCCCGAGTTTGCGCACCGGCGTCGCCGGATGATCATCGACGGGCTCGTTGAGCACGGCTGGTTCGTGCAGGACTTCGACCTCGCAGAGATCCGTGAGCTTCGGGCGCGGGAGCGCTGGCCGCGGAAGCGTCCCGCCAGCGCGAGGTACGACGGGCAGGTCGGCGTGCTGACCCTGGAGGAACTGCTCGGCCTGCGCGAGACCGAGTCACTTCGCTCGGGCCGACGCCTCGGCGTGCACATCGAGCTCAAGCACCCCGACGTCTTCGCGAAGCTGGGGATGCCGCTGCACGAGCCGTTGGTCGACCTGCTCCGCACCCGTCGGCTGACCTCGTCACTATCGGCGGCGTCCGTGATGTCCTTCGACGCCCAGGTGCTCAAGAAGCTCCGCCGCGAGGTCGACGTCGACCTGGTCCAGCTCGTCGGCCGGCACGAGTCGGTCAAGCGCCGTCCGTTCCAGCGCATCGCCGGCTACGCCGACGCCGTCGGCCTGCACAAGGGCCACGCCCACGCACGGCCGATCGAGAAGGCCTTCGGGATCGGGCTGGACGTGCTCGTCTGGACCCTGCGCAACGAGTCACCGGCCGACATCGGCCGACTGTTCGACCTCGGGGTGGACGGTGTGCTCACCGACTTCCCCGAGCTCGCCGTCTCCGTCCGGGACCAGCGGCTCACCGGCCTCGCTGCCGGCTAGGCCGTCAGCAGAGCCTCGCCGGCTCGCGGCCGGCTAAGCGACCGGCAGCTCGCCTACTCCGCTGCGCAGCTGACCGAGGATGCGGGTGAGCAACCGGGAGACCTGCATCTGCGTGACGCCGATCCGGGCCGCGATCTCGCGCTGGGTCAGTCCCTCGTAGAAGCGCATGCTGAGGATCTGCCGGTCGCGCTCGCCGAGATCGCGCAGGACCGGGCGCAGCATCAGCCTTGCCTCGGCGGCGCGGCGCTCGGTGTCGTCGAACGGCAACAGCTCGCCCAGAGTCGTCGATCCGTCGCCGCCAGCGGGGTGGTCCAGGGAGGCCGGCACGAAGCAGCCGTCGCTGGCCAGCGCTTCGATCACCGACTCGGTGCACTCGCCGAGGAAGTCGGCGATCTCCACCGGTTGCGGGGACCGTCCGAGCCGGTAGGAGAGCTCGGCCTCGGCCGAGTTGATGCGGGCCTGGAGCTCCTGGATCCGTCGCGGCGGCCGGATCATCCAGCCGTGGTCTCGGAAGTGCTTGCGCAGCTCGCCACGGATCGTCGGCACGGCATAGGAGAGGAAGTCGTGGCCGGTCGTGACGTCGTACCCGCGGGCGGCCTTGGTCAGCGCCAGCGCCGCCACCTGGCGCAGGTCGTCCAGCGGCACCCCTCGCGAGCGGTAGCGCGCTGCCTCGGAGTGGGCCAGGTCCAGGTGCATCTCGATGACCGCGGCCAGCAGCTGCTGGCGCTCGTCCTCGCTGTCGGTGGAAAGGGCCAGCGAGAACAGCTCGCGGGTGCGCGCGGAGCGCTCGTTGGAGGCGGATTGTCGCCCCAGCTTTTCGGGATGGGCTACTGCAGTCATCGCTCACCGACCTCTGAAGGCTCCCCGGAGGAGTCTGGTGGGTTGTGAGTGCCGCTGCCCCTAGAGCACTCCGGCATCCGGTCGGTGGCTTCAACGAGATACCTACCGCCCATTTGGGCGGTGTGTTCCCCTCACTTTAGCCCAGCGGGCCACGGTGACAAGTCCCTCTTTATGGCGCTCTGTCGGTGCCTGCGGGTGCCTCAGCGCACCCGGAGACGCTTGAGCAGTCGGAGCTGGGCATTGGTCATCGAGACGAACCTCTGCACCGCCATGCCCGCAGGTGGGCCGAGCGGGAGCAGCCGCTGGACTGCCACGGTCTGCGCCTCGGTGTAGCGGCGGATGCCCTCCGCGCCGTGACGTCGACCCAGACCGCTCTCGCCCATGCCGCCCATCGGCGCCTCGACGGACGCGGCTGCTGCGGCCGCACCGTCGTTGATGTTCACCGAACCGGCGCGGATGCGGCCGGCGAGCTCGCGCGCGGTGCGTACGTCGCGGCTCCAGATGCTCGCCGAGAGGCCGTAGCTGCCCTGGTTCGCGAGCTGCACGGCTTCGTGGTCCGAACTGGGGCGGTAGAGCGAGATGACCCCCGTCCGCGCGTGCACTAGTGGTGATCTCGATCGCGTTGGAGCCGGCGTCGGGCTCGGTCAGGCCGAAGCTGAACTGGATCTCACCCGAGGCGAGGCCAGGCAGGATCTCCTGCTTCTGCTCGTCAGTGCCGTGCCGGGCCAGCGTGGTCACGCCGAAGCCCGGGTTGAGCACGTAGAAGAACGAGCCGGCGGTGCCACCGGAGGCGCAGAGGGTCTCGCAGGCGATGGCCGTCTCGAGAAGGCCCTGCCCGCCACCGCCGTACTCCTCGGGGACGCTGAGTCCGAGCCAGCCGCCGTCGGCGAGGTCGCGGTAGACCTCCTCCGGGTAGCGCTTCTCGTCCTCGCAGCGGGACCAGTAGGCGTGGTCGTACTTGGCGGCAACTGCGGCGACGCCGTCACGCACGGCGACCGCGCTCTCGGGAAGATCGAAGTCCATGGCGGACCGGCCCTAGAGCCCGAGGCTCCGACCGATGATCTCCTTCTGGATCTCGGTCGTGCCCCCGTAGATCGTGGAGATCCTGCTGTCGAGGTAGGCCTTGGCGATCGGGAACTCCATCATGTAGCCGTAGCCGCCGTGCAGCTGGACGCCCTGGTTCACCAGCTTGTTCTGCAGCTCGGTGGTCCACCACTTCGCCATCGCGGCGTCGACGGCGGTCAGCTTGCCCTCGAGATGCTTGGCCATGCAGTCGTCGAGGAAGGCCCGGGCGATCTTGGTCTCCGTGGCCATCTCGGCGATCAGGAACCGGTTGTGCTGGAACTTGCCGATCGGCTTGCCGAACGCCTCGCGCGTCTTGGCGTAGTCGAGGCACATCTCCAGGATGCCCTCGCACGCTGCGACGGCCTGGGCGGCGATGATCAGCCGCTCCTGGGGGAGGTTCATCATCAGGTAGATGAAGCCCTCGCCCTCCTCGCCGAGGAGATTCTCCTTGGGCACGACCACGTCGGTGAACGACAGCTCGGCGGTGTCCTGGGCGTGCAGGCCGATCTTGTCGAGGTTGCGGCCGCGCTCGAAGCCCTCCATCCCACGCTCGACGACCAGCAGGCTGATGCCCTTGTGACCCGCTTCCGGGTCGGTGCGAGCGACCACGATGACCAGGTCGGCGAGGATGCCGTTGCTGATGAAGGTCTTGGAGCCGTTGAGCAGGTAGTGGTCGCCCTTGTCGACGGCGGTGGTGCGCACTCCCTGCAGGTCGCTGCCCGCGCCCGGCTCGGTCATCGCGATCGCGGTGATCGTCTCACCCGAGACGCAGCCCGGCAGCCAGCGCTGCTTCTGCTCGTCGCTGCCGATGGTGGTGATGTAGGGAACGATGATGTCGGTGTGCACCGAGAAGCCCGGTCCGCTGGCTCCCGCGCGGGTCTGCTCCTCGGAGAGGATCACGTTGTAGCGGAAGTCCGCGACCCCCGGGCCGTCGTACTCCTCGGGGACGTCGAAGCACAACAACCCCGCCTCGCCCGCCTTGAGCCACAGCTCGCGGGGGACGATCCCGTCCTTCTCCCACTGGTCGTGGAAGGGAGTGACCTCCCGCTCGTAGAACGTCCGGGCAGTCTTCCGGAAGTCCTCGTGCTCGGAGGTGTAGACGTCGGGCATGCGTGTCCCTTCAGTGGGATGAAACGGTGACAAACTAACTGTTACAGCAAAACTGTCAGGGTGCAAGGCTTGGACCTGTCGGTTTCCCCGGTCGACCGGGGAAACCTGTCGTTGTCGGCCGAAGCATCACCCGACAACCACCGGAATCGGTGCACCACCCTGTCCGTTATGGCCGTGGGACGCTCCTCACGGATCTTGCGAGCGCCGATGTCGGAGCAGATCGCCGACCCAGCCACGCCGGAGAGCATGGGCGCGGTGATGATCGGCGAGGCCTGGCGTACGACGGCCAGAGTGTTGCCCGCGCCGGTGAACGACACTGCGCCGACCTGCTGGGCGAGCACACCGACCTGGAGCGCCAGGATGACCCCGAAGGGATCGAGACCATCAGGGCCGGGAGCGTGCAGACGCGAATGGTGTACCAGGTCTGGACGAGCAGCTCCTCGAACGGGACCGGCGACCACGCACCGCGTTGACCAGGTCGGAGCACGGTCGTCCGAGGAGTCGCATCATCTCCACGGTCTCGTTGAGTGGTCGCGCGGCGCCGAGGACGCGACCCACCCGGGACGAGACAGTGGCGCTCATCTGGACCTGACCTCCCTGGCGCAGACCTGCCCCGGGTGAATGGGGAGCGGGTTCGCGGCTGCCGGATTCAACGCCGAAATGTCGGCGAGGTCACGGCGATTGCAGAAACAATGTGCCAGTTCTACTGTTACAGTCAAGGGTGTCAAGTCGAGGAGTGGGATTCCGATGAGCGCTGAGCGTGAGATTGACCCCGGCGAGGAGCTCTACACCGTCGACGAGCTGGCTGCCGCGACCGGCATGACCGTTCGGACGACGCGCTACTACGCGGGTCTCGGCCTGCTCCCTCCGCCCAGCCGGCGGGGACGGATGGCCTACTACACCCGCGCGCACCGCGGCCGGCTCGAGCTGATCCGCGCGCTCCAGGACCACGGCTTCACGCTGTCCGCGATCGAGAAGTATCTCGGCCGAGTGCCGGCCGAGGCCACCGTCGAGGACCTCGCCCTGCAGCGCGCGATGCTCACTTCGTGGGGAGCCGGCAAGCGCGAGTCGGTCACCCGACGCCAGCTCGAGACCCGTGCGCGTCGCAAGCTGAGCGACCAGGAGATCGAGCACCTCGTCAACATCTACGCGATCCGGGTCGACGGTGACCGGTTCGAGCCGCTGCCATCCTTCGACGTCGCGCTGAAGCTGATCGAGCTCGACATCCCGGTGGACTCCATGGAGGACGCTGCCGAGGCGATCAACCGGCACATGGACCTGCTCGCCGACGAGCTGACCCACATCCTGCGGACCAAGGTGCTCACCCCGTTCCGGGGCCAGGAGCACAGCGAAGCCGACAAGGCCGCCTTCGAGCAGACGATGTCGCGGTTGCGACAGCTGACTCTCGAGGCGGTCGTTGCCGGCTTCCAGCGGGCGGCCAACCAGGTGATCACCCGGTCGTTGTCGGACTCCTCCCGCGACTAGCGCATGACCTGAGGGTCACTCCCTGGTCACTCCTTGGTCACTCCCGGGGCATCACGGCCCACATCACGGCGTACACGATCGGGCCGACCGGGAAGGTCACCACCATCGTGATCGCTGCGACCACCCGGACGACCGTGGGGTCGATGCCGAGGTAGCGCGCCACACCGCCGCAGACACCGCTGATCGGGGAGTCCCACGAGGTACGGGTCAGCCGGCGGTACGGCGGCGGGGGTGGCGGTGGCGGCTGCCGGTAGGGCTGCTGCTGGGGCGCCTGCTGCTCGGTCATCGGATCTCCTGGGTGTGGTCGTCGGGCTCGGCCGCGACTGGGTTGTGGTCCTGGGTGTCGAGGTACTGCTGGTCGTCGTACCTGGTGTCAGCGTGCTTGCGCCGGCGGTTGCGGCCGCTGGCCAGGCTGACCGCCAGGCCGACAACGCCGGCAACGATGAGCACGGCGGGCGCGAGGATCGCGAGGCTGTCGGTGTTGATGACATCGGTGACGACGAGGGCCCAGATCCCGGCGATGCCGAGGAACAGCAGCCCGAACACCAGGTGGGGGATCTTGACGCTGCGGTCGGCGGGCGGCTGGGGGAAGGTGGGATCAGACATGGTGGTTTCTCCGTTGGGTTGAGAGGGCTAGTTCTGCTCGACCGTGATCTGGCCGACGCGGGCGTCGATGTCCAGGGCGATGGTCGGGGCGTTCGGGTCGATGGACCCGGTGATGGTGCGGGTCAGCGACTGGTCGAAGCCCCCGCGGTGGTCGCCGTCGATGCTGATGTCGCCGGCGAAGCTCAGGTCCGCGTCGACCACGGCGTTGATCCCGTCCGGCAGTACGACGGTGATCTCCCCGGCGTAGAGGTGCAGGTCGATCTCCCGGCCGTCCAGGGCCGCCAGGTCGGTGACACCGGTGAGGTCGAGCATCAGGTCGCCGTTCTGGATGCTGTACTCGTCCTGCACCAGAACCGAGCTGGTGGGCGTGGCCCGCAGGGTCTCGCCGCTGGTGCTACCGCCGGTGGCACCGTCGATGGCACTGGTGATGCCGAGGCCCAGGGTCGAGACCAGACCGAGCGCGATCAGGCCGCCTGGCCGGCCGACAAAGGCACCCACCAGGAGCATCACAGCGGTGATGCCGACTGCGAGGGCACCGTACGCCGAGACCGTGATCGAACCGTCGACATCGAAGATCCCGAGCGTGCCCAGGGCGATGGCGATCAGCGCGAGTGTCGGCCAGAACAGCACGATGCCGGTGCGGCGGGGGCGCGGCGGCGGGACGTACGGCGGTGTCGTGGGCGGCATCCACGCGGGCGGCTGCTGGCTGCCCTGGTAGTCGGTCTGGTAGCTGGCCTGGTCACCGGCCTGGGGGCCGTAGGCCTCGGTCGGAGTGTCGGTCGTGCTCATGGTGGGTCCTTCCTGCGGAGCTGCTGAGGGGGAGGGGACGGGGACGCTGCCCCACGGCGGAGGTGGCTGGTTGCGGTCGGGGCGACGCTGCCCGCGGGTGCCGAGGACCGCGGCGACGACCAGGCCGACGATGAGCAGCCCGAACGGGAACCCGCGGTCCCAGTTGCTGCCGAAGAAAGGCGTTCCGAAGACGACGGAGAGGGCGATCACGCCCGCGACGATCAGGATGATCCGGCGGACGTCGGTGTTCACCTCGATGGGCGCTGTCTCGTGGCCGTCCTCGGGGACGAACAGCCAGACGGCGGCGTACACCAGCAGGCCGGCGCCGCCGAAGAAGGTGAGCACGGCGAGCACCACGCGGACGATCGTGGGGTCGACGTCGAAGTGGCGGCCCAGGCCGCCGGCGACACCGGCGACGTAGCGGTCGGACCCGCTGCGGCGCATCCGGCCCACGTCGCGCATCTGCTCACCGCTGACCCGCGGACCGCTCTGCTGGCCCGGCGGGGGAGGCTCGGTCGTGCCCGTCTGTCCAGCTGTCGGGCCAGCTGTCGGGCCAGCTGTGGGACCACCGGTGGGGCTGCCGCTCGGCGGCGGCGCACTCTGCTCGTTCATGTCATCCATCGTGTCCCGGCGCCGGCTCTGGGGGTATCGGGGACCACCCTGATTTACCGAAGGCCACAGGTCAGGGGCAGGACCTGATGTGTCCTCAGGGCTCGCGGTGACACGATGAGTGAGTCATGAAGCAGACTTCTTCCCCATCTCCGACTCTCGACGCGCCCCGGCGCGCCTACCGGTCGAGCGACGACCGCTGGCTAGGTGGCGTCGCGTCGGGTTTGGCGCATCACTTGGGCCTGCCGGTGCTGTGGGTGCGGATGGGGTTGCTCGTCCTGGTGGCGTTCGGCGGCTTCGGTGCAGTGCTGTACGCCGGCCTCTGGCTGTTCCTGCCCGCCCGGCGGCACACCGACCCCCTCTCGCCGGGTCTCGACGCGGCCACTCGCCAGGGCAAGCGAGGCGGGCGTCGAGAACGCCGGTTCGCCGACTACGGACCGCTCGTCGCCGTCGGGACGATCGCGGTCGGGGTGCTGCTTCTGATCACGCTCGTCACCGGACAGACGCTGGCCTACGGCCCTCTCATCCTCGCGGGCGCGGGTGTCGCCGTGCTCTGGTGGCAGGCCGACGAGGCCCAGCGCGAGCGGTGGAACGACCCCTCGAAGCGGATCGGTCCGTTCAAGGCCGTAGTCGGCGGCGGCGGGTTCCGGGCCTACCTGCGCATCGGCGCAGGTCTGCTGCTGCTCGTCCTCGCGATCACGTTGTTCTCCCTGCGTTCCGGCAGCCTCACTGTGGCCCTCAACGTGGGCCTCGCCGCGGCCTTCGGCATCGTCGGTCTCGGCTTCATGGTCGGGCCATGGCTGCTCCGGCTCTCCTCGGACCTGAGCGAAGAGCGGGAGGCACGCGTCCGCTCGGAGGAGCGGGCGGACGTTGCGGCGCACCTGCACGACTCCGTGCTCCAGACGCTCGCCCTGATCCAGCGTGCTGCCGGGGACCCCTCGACCGTCTCGCGGCTCGCCAGGGCGCAGGAGCGCGACCTCCGGTCCTGGCTGTTCGACAGCAACCGGGAAGGACCGGCGACGCTGGCCGCGGCGCTGCGTGCTGTCGCCGCCGAGGTGGAGGACGCGCACGGCGTCCCCGTCGAGGTGGTCTGCGTGGGCGACGCGCCGGTCGCCGACGAGGACCGGCCGCTCGTGCTCGCCACCCGGGAGGCGATGACCAACGCTGCCAAGCACTCCGGCGCGGGCACCGTGGACGTCTATGCCGAGGCCACGCCCTCCGGCGTGGAGATCTTCGTGCGCGACCGAGGCACCGGTTTCGATCCCGGCCTGGTCGCCGAAGACCGGCAGGGTGTGCGCAGCAGCATCATCGGCCGCATGGAGCGCCACGGCGGCAGCGCGTCGGTGCGCAGCGTCCCCGGCGAGGGAACCGAGGTCCGGCTCTCGCTGCCCACACACCAGTCCAGCGATGGCCACCAGCGATCCAGGGAGAACCAACCATGACCCTCCGCACCGTCGTCATCGTCGACGACCACGCCATGTTCCGCACCGGAGTCCGCTCCGAGCTCGGCAGCTCGGTCGACGTCGTGGCCGAGGCTGCCGACGTCGACCAGGCGGTGGCTGCCGTGATCGAGCACCGTCCCGAGGTGGTGCTGCTCGACGTGCACCTGCCCGGCGGTGGTGGGGCCGAGGTGATGCGACGGTGCGCCTCCGCGCTGAGGTCCACGACGACTGGGCCACCCACGCAGTTCCTCGCGCTGTCGGTGTCGGACGCGGCAGAGGACGTGATCGGCACGATCCGCGCCGGTGCGCGCGGCTACGTCACCAAGACCATCACCGGTCCCGAGCTGGTGGCCGCGATCGAGCGGGTCGCCTCCGGTGATGCCGTGTTCTCGCCGCGACTGGCGGGGTTCGTGCTCGATGCCTTCGCAGGAACCATCGAGGTCGCCGCGGTCGACGAGGACCTCGACCGGCTCACCGAGCGGGAGCGCGAGGTGATGCGGCTGATCGCTCGCGGCTACTCCTACAAGGAGGTGGGCTCCGAGCTGTTCATCTCGATCAAGACGGTCGAGACCCACATGTCCTCGGTGCTGCGCAAGCTGCAGCTCTCGTCGCGGCACGAGCTCACCCGCTGGGCGAACGACCGCCGGCTCCTCTGAAGGGCCGGGCAGTCACGCGGAGGGGAGCAGGCTCGCCCAGGTCGGCCGCCACCGCTCGGTGCGCTGTGCCATCTCCCACCCGAGGTCGTCCAGCGAGGGTCCGTCGCTCGCGTGCTGGACCTGGAACCACGCCGGCCAGCTGTCGAAGGCCCGGTCGAACCTGACCACGACACCGTCGGAGGTCACCCGCGCGAACAACCACGCACCCGACTCCTCGCTCGCTTCCTCGCGGTGCAGGCTGGTGACCACGTTGGTCAGGGAGCGCACGACCGGCCCGGGCAGGCGGCTGTTCGTGGGTGCCGGCGTGATCCGTCCTCGGGTCACCATCACGGCGTACTCGAAGGGGATGGCTGGTCCGTTGATGCGCGACCACTGGACCAGGCTCGGCGGTCGCTGCATCAGCATCCGGTCGCCCTCGACCGCGTCGCGCATCTGACCGTGGATCTGGTCCCGGAGCCGAAACCCGACCGACCCGCGTGACGACCGCGGGGCCGGCAGTGCACCGGCGAGCCGCACCAGCTCGACGGCCTCCTCGAGCTGCTCGCCGTTGGCGTACGTCGCGAGCGTCTCCGGACTGGCCTGCCCGGTGCGCACCAGCGACACCGCGCGTGGGTCCACCGTCAGAAGCGGCCGCAGTAGGTGGATCGCGCCCTCGTCGTTGCAGGGCGCGCTGGTGTCCCACTCACCATGGGCGTGCCAGGCCAGGAAGGTCGGGCAGCGCTCGGCGGTGGCCTCCGAGAGTGCCCAGTCGGGTGCTCCTCGACGTGCGTCGGGCGGCGACGCAGGGGCCAGCGCGGACCGTCCCCAGAGTGCGGCCCGGCGTCCGTGGGAGCGCTGCATCCGCAGCCAGGACCCGTCGGCAGCATCGAGGGAGAGCACGAGGTCCTCGGCGTCGAACCGGCAGGACTCGTTTCCCACGGCCCGGTGCAGCGCGGCCAGGACGACCCAGGACCACCACAGATCGTCGGCGTCAGGGAGTTCCTCTGGCTCCACCGGACCATTGTTGCGTCCTCGGTCCGTAATACGCCACGGCGTCCGAGGGGCAGCTGGCATCTGGCTACTCCGCCACCTGGGCAAGGGACGCGTCGATCAGCCACTCCACGGGGGCCTTGTCGTCGGTGTAGACGGCGCCGCCCTTCAGCCCGGGCTCGAGGCGATCGGCGGCCTGGTAGGCAGCCGACTGCACCCCGTCGGGCACCTCGACGTCGCGCAGCCGTTGTGCCGGGTCGAAGTCGCCGTTGGTCGCGAGCAGGACCGTGTTGGTGTCGTCGACGGGGTCCCGGTAGACGCGTTCGTCGCCGAACGAGGCGCGCATGGTGGCGCTCAGCACCTTCTCGAGGTCGTCGTTGCCGGGCACGTGCCCGACGTTGACCGCCACGATCCCGCCTGGGTTCAGGCGTGAGCGGGCGGCATCGAAGAACTCGCGGGTGGTGAGGTAGAAGGGGATGTAGGGCTGGCGGTAGGCGTCGACGAGGATGGAGTCGAAGGTCGCGTCCTGGGCCTGCAGCCAGGGCCGCGCGTCCGCTGCGTGGGTGGTGATGTTCTTCGCGCCGAAGTCGAACAGCTCGCGACCCACCTCGGTGACGTCGGGGTCGATCTCGACGGCGTCGATCTCGATGTCGGGGAAGTAGTGGTTGAGGCCGCGCGCGACGGTGCCGGCCGCGCTGCCCAGGTTCACGATTCGGCCGGGGAGCTGCTCGCTGGCGAGCGAGAGCACGAGCATCGAGTCCCAGTAGCCGCCCATGAGGTACTCGCCCTCGCGGTAGACCGAGTGCACCGCTTGTCCTTCGTTGAGCTCGAGCACACGGTCGCCGTCGGCCTGTTCGATCACCCGGGCGTACTGGTACTCGGTCTCCTTCTCCCAGATCACCTTGCCCGAGGTGGTCACCGTCTTGGTCAACCCCACCGGGATGAACATCAGGCCCGCGATCACCACGGCCACCACAGCTGGCAGCAACCACCGCCGCCCAAGAGTCGGGATCACCACCACCGCGAGGATCAGGGCATACAGCAGGAAGCTGCGCTGCGTGCCGAGCACCGGAATGAGCAGCAGGGCGGCAGAGAACGTCCCGAAGAGTGCGCCGATGGTGCTGATCGCCGACAGCCGCCCAGCCACCCGGCCGGCGTTGCCAACCTCTTCGATCTTGAGCCGCACGGCGTACGGCGAAACCGCGCCGAGCAGCAGGAGCGGCAGGGCGATGAGCACGCCCACCCCTACCAACGACCCCAGGAACAAGCCCCCTGAGAGCTCCTCGAACGCTGTCACCGACTGACCCAGGAAAGGGCCGCTGACGAACGGCACCACGGCCAGCAGGGCCGCCGCGATGACCACCAAGCGCGCCAACCCCGACATCGTCGGGTTCCGGTCGGCCAGCCGGCCACCGATCGCGTAACCGATCGAGAGCGCCACCAGCACTGTCGCGATGGTGTTCGCCCACACGATGGTGCTCGCCCCGAACCATGGAGCGAGCAGGCGTGCAGCTGCGATCTCGGCACCCAGGGTGGACAGGCCGACGCAGAACACGACGACCTCGAGCAGGAAGCGGGGGCGCGTCGGGACAGGTGCAGTCACGCCGGAAACCTATCGGCCCGCTCCTGAGGGGTTGTCCCGCCCCGCCGTCGGGTACCCGAGGGCGTACGAACGAACGATCGAGGAGGACCCATGGCCGTGACCTCTTTTCAGGACTTCCCGCTTGCCGACCGTGACCAGGGCTGGGACGGCGACGCGGCGGAGAAGCGAGTGCGCGAGCAGGCGGACGCCGAGGACGGGCCGAACGAGAAGTACCGCGATGCGCATGTCTGGTACGACGCGGAGAAGAAGGAGAACTTCACCGCCTACAAGCTGCTGATCACCGACGTGGTCGACGGGAACCTGAAGGTCGTCCCGCGCGGTCTGATGGCGGCCGGGAACGTGATGCAAGGCGGCAGAGGCGGCGTCGACCTCCCGGAGGACGACATCGACCGGGTGAAGAGCCACCTGGCGAAGTACTACAAGAAGATGGGCGAGGACGCGCCCTGGGAGGACTGACCGGATTCACTCAGTACGCCGAAGGGCCGCCCGCGTGTGGTCGACCACCTATGGGTGCAGGGGTTGGCACGTGGGGCACCAGTACGTCGGGCGCTGCCGTCCGGGTGGGCCCTGGTCGGCCTTGCGGATGGCGGTGCCGCAGCGGACGCAGGGGCCCCGGCGGCCGTAGACCCAGAGGCGGTAGCCGCGGCGGGAGTCGCCGGTGGTGTTCCGGGTGTAGCGGTCCTTGTTGGCCTCGAGCAGGTGCTTGGCCTTGTCGACCAGGGCGGAGAGGTCGGGTACGGCGCCCACGGGGGTCAGCGGGTCTACGTGGGCGAGGAAGCAGAGCTCGGCCTTGTACTCGTTGCCGATGCCGGCCAGGTTGCGCTGGTCGAGAAGGGCGTCGCCGATGGGCAGGCTCGGGTCGGACCGGAGGCGCGCGAGGGCGACCTCGGCATCCCAGTCGGGACCGAGGAGGTCGGGGCCGAGGTGCCCGACGAGGTCGTCCTCCTTGCTGGTTCGGACGAGGTCGAGGATGACCTGGAAGCCGACGGCCTCGGTCGTCGTCGTACGCAGGATGACGCGCGCTGTGTGCGCTGGGCGCTTCCAGCGGGTCCCGAGTGGGTGCGCGTGCCAGATGCCTTCCATCTTCAGGTGCGTGTGCAGGGTGATCCCGCTGTCGAAGCGGGTGAGGAGGTGCTTGCCCCGGGAGATCGTGCCGGTGACCGTCGCTCCGGATAGGTCGCTGGTGGCCAGCGAGGGGATCCGGAAGTCGCTCCTGGTCAGCACCTGCCCGGTGAGGGCGAGGTCGAGCCGCTTCGCTGCGTGATGGACGGTGTCGCCCTCGGGCACCGCTAGTTCCCTCCGCGCAGCCGGAGCCCTCGCGGGGTGGCGATGAAGCCGGCCGACTCCATCGCCCGCCGGATGACGTCGGAGTCCTGACCGAGGATGCTGGCGCCGTCGGCCTTCTCGACCGTGAGCCGACCCAGCGCCCCTTCTCGTACGACGCGTCCGAGCGCCTCGATGCCGTGGGCGAGGAGCTCCTCGTCCTCGGTGAAGGTGAGCAGTGTCTTCCCGCCGCGCTCGACGTAGAGGGTCAGCGAGCCGTCGACCAGCGCGACGATCGCCCCGGCCTTGCGACCCGGCCGGTGGCCCGACTCCTGCGGTGGCCAGGGCAGTGCCGCGCCGAACGGGTTCGCGGGGTCGGTTGCTGCCAGGGCGAGGGCCGACTGCTTCTCCGGGCGGTCCGGCTCATGCTGGTGGGTCCGCAGGCGGTCGATGGCACCCGACGTACCGAACTGCGCAGCGCCGAGGCCCTCCACGAAGTAGCCGCGCCGGCAGCGTCCGGTCTCCTCGAACGCCGCGAGCACGCGGTAGCTGGCCGCGAACCCGCCAGGTGTGCGCTCGCTCATCACGGCGCCACGGGTCACCACCCCGTGGCGCTCGAGCAGGCTCTCGGCGATGGCGTGTGCCCGCTTGGTGGGGTCGCTCTCGCGGTCGGGCAGCAGGAACCAGCGGCCGGCGACATCGGGTGGCGCGGAGCGCAACGCCGCTCCCGACAGCCGCGGCCGCGCACCCCGCACGCGGGACGGCCCGCGCTTGACCCGGTGGGCGCTGCGGCCTCCGCGGGTCAGCGCCCGCAGCGGCGCGAGCGTGTCGTTGCCGACCCGGCCGGACCAGGCGAGGTCCCACAGGGCGGAGGCGAGCGCCTTGTCGTCGGACGTGCCCATGCTCGTGGCGAGCTGGCGGAAGAAGAACGCCCCACCGCCGGCCAGCGCCTCGAGCACGGCCTCGTGGTCCGCGGACATCTCCAGGTCGCCGTGGTCGGGGAGCGTCAGGGGAGCGGTGTCCGCGAGGTGCAGCGAGACCCAGCCGTCCGATCCCGGGAGCCCGCCGTGGCCGGCCCACAGCACCTCGCCGGTGGCGGTGAGCTCGTCCAGCATCGAGGGCTGGTAGTCGGCCACCCGGGACGGGAGCACCAGCGACTCGAGCGCGGAGGCGGGTACGGCGCACCCGGCGAGCTGCTCGACGACGGTGACGACGCCATCGATCCCGCGAAGCTTGCGGCCGATGTGCTGCCAGCCGGGCAGGAACCTGGCCAGCGCGGCCGGTTCGACGGGCTCGACCTCGTGGCGCAGCCGGGCCAGCGACCGGCGTCGTAGCGAGCGCAGCACCTCGGCGTCGCACCACTCCGCACCCGACCCCTGCGGCCGGAACTCGCCCTCGAGCACCCGGCCCTGCGAGCCGAGCCGGACCAGCGTCTGGTGGACCACGGCCACGCCCAGGCCGAGCCGAGCGGCGACCTCGGCGGCGAGAAACGGTCCATGGGTGCGGGCGTAGCGGCCGATGAGGTCGCCGAGCGGGTCCTCGACCGGCTCGGTGAACACGTCGGGCACCCCTCGCGGCACGGGGACGCCCAGTCCGTCGCGGAGCCGGGCGACGTCCTCCACGCCGGCCCAGCGCTCGATGCCCGACATCAGCACCGGTACGACGCGCCGCGACTCGACGAGCATCTCGATCCAGTCGAGCGCCTTCTCGGGAGCGGCGCACCTGGCCCGGATCTCGTCGGTGGACAGCGGGCCGAGCAGCCGCAGCAGGTCGGCAATGCCCTCGCTGTCGCGGACCCGCCGGTCCTCCGCGAGCCGCTGCAGCTCGGACTCGACCTCGGCGAGCACCTCGGGGTCCAGCAGCTCGCGCAGCTCAGCCCGACCGAGCAGCTCGGCGAGCAGGCCCTGGTCGAGGGTGAGCGCAGCGGCTCGGCGCTCGGCGATGGGGGAGTCGCCCTCGTACATGAAGGCCGCGACGTAGCCGAACAGCAGCGACTGCGCGAACGGCGACGGTCGCTGGGTGTTGACGTCGACCAGCCGCAGCCGACGCTCGGCGATCTGGCGGTGCAGGCCGATCAGGCTGGGCAGGTCGTAGACGTCCTGGAGCACCTCGCGAACCGTCTCCAGGATGATCGGGAACGACGGGTAGCGGGCCGCCACCTCGAGCAGCTGGGCCGAGCGCTGGCGCTGCTGCCACAGCGGCGCCCGCCGACCGGGATCGCGCCGGGGGAGCAGCAGCGCCCGGGCCGCGCACTCGCGGAAGCGGGAGGCGAACAGGGCCGAGCCGCCCACCTCGGTGGTCACGATCTGCTCGAGCTCGTCGGGCTCGAAGGCGATCAGCTCGGCGCCGGGTGGGTCCTGGTCGGTCTCGGGGATGCGCAGCACGATGCCGTCGTCGGTGGCCATCGCCTGCGCGTCGACGCCGTAGCGCTCGCGCAGCCGGGCGTTGATCGCCAGCGCCCACGGCGAGTGCACCGGCGTGCCGAACGGCGAGTGCACCACCAGCCGCCAGTCGCCGAGCTCGTCGCGGAACCGCTCGACGACGAGCTGCTGGTCGTGGGGGACCACCTGGGTGGCTTCCTTCTGCTCCTCGATCAGCGAGACCAGGTTGTCCGCAGCCCACTCGTCGAGACCGGCTGCGGTGGCCCGCGCGATGGCCTGCTCGCGCGGCATCGCTGCGACCTCGCGGGTGAACGCGCCGATGGCTGCGCCGAGCTCGGCAGGTCGGCCGAGGGTGTCGCCGGTCCAGAACGGCAGGCGGCCCGGCTGGCCGGGCGCGGGCGAGACGAGCACGCGGTCGTGAGTGATGTCCTCGATGCGCCAGCTGGTGGTGCCGAGCGTGAACACGTCACCGACGCGCGACTCGTAGACCATCTCCTCGTCGAGCTCGCCGACTCTGGACGCCTTCTCGCCCACGAGGAAGACGCCGAAGAGACCGCGGTCGGGGATGGTTCCGCCGCTGGTCACGGCGAGGCGCTGCGCGCCCGGTCGGCCGGTGAGCTCGCCGGAGACCCGGTCCCAGACGAGGCGGGGGCGCAGCTCGGCGAACTCGTCACTCGGGTAGCGGCCCGAAAGCAGATCAAGCGTCGCGTCGTACGCACTGCGGGGGAGGGTGGCGAACGGCGCCGACCGACGTACGACGTCGAACAGCGCGTCGGCCTCCCAGGTGTCCATCGAGGTCGCGGCGACGACCTGCTGGGCGAGTACGTCGAGCGGGCTCGCCGGCACGTGCAGGGCCTCGATGCCGCCCGTGCGCATCCGCTCGACCGTGACCGCCGAGGGCACCAGATCGCCACGGTGCTTGGGGAAGAGCACTCCGCGCGACACCTCGCCGACCTGGTGCCCGGCTCGACCGACGCGCTGGAGAGCGCTGGCCACCGAGGGCGGCGACTCGATCTGGACGACCAGGTCGACCGCGCCCATGTCGATGCCGAGCTCGAGACTGCTCGTCGCGACCACGCACGGCAGCCGGCCGCGCTTCAGGTCGTCCTCGATCACCGCCCGCTGCTCCTTGGAGACCGAACCGTGGTGGGCGCGGGCAACCAGTGGCGCCGCACCTTCGGTCTGGCCGGCCTGGCCCATCATGTCGGCGGGAGTGCGCTGGGGAGGTGGTCTCGACTGATCGCTCGCTTCGCTCGCTGCTCGACCACCTGGTGCGTCCAGGTCCGTTCGTTCGGCGGCCAGTTCGTTCAAGCGGGCGGTGAGCCGCTCGGCGAGTCGGCGCGAGTTGGCGAAGACGATCGTGGAGCTGTGCTGCTCGATCAGGTCGAGCACCCGGCTCTCCACATGTGGCCACAGCGAGCCGGCCCGCGGGCCGTCCTCACCTTCCTCACCGAGCTCGGTCATGTCCTCGACCGGCACGACGACCTTGAGGTCCCACTCCTTCTCCGACACTGGAGCGACCACCTCGACCGGGGCCGAGCCGCCCAGGAAGCGGGCCACCTCGTCGACCGGACGCACCGTCGCCGAGAGCCCGATGCGCTGCGCCGGCTTGTCGAGCAGCTCGTCGAGCCGCTCGAGCGACAGCGCCAGGTGGGCCCCGCGCTTGGTGCCGGCGACCGCGTGCACCTCGTCGATGATCACCGTGTCCACGGCACGCAGCGACTCGCGCGCCTGCGAGGTCAGCATCAGGAAGAGCGACTCCGGCGTGGTGATCAGGATGTCGGGCGGGGTGGTCTGGATCCTGCGCCGGTCCTGGGGAGACGTGTCACCCGACCGGACGCCCACCCGGATCTCGGGGACTTCGACCCCCAGCCGTTCTGCGGTCTGCCGGATGCCGACCAGCGGCGCCCGTAGGTTGCGCTCGACGTCGACGGCGAGCGCCTTGAGCGGGGAGACGTAGAGCACCCGGCAACGTTTCTTCTTCTCCGGCACCGGTTGCGTGGCCAGCTGGTCGATCGACCACAAGAACGCCGAGAGCGTCTTGCCGGAGCCGGTCGGGGCGACCACGAGGGCGTGCCGACCTGCCGCGATCGCGTCCCACGCACCCACCTGGGCAGGCGTCGGCTCAGCGAACGCGGCAGCGAACCAGGTGCGGGTCGCCTCACTGAACTGGTGCACCTGAACATCCTGCCCGACGCCACCGACAGTCCGACCCGCCGGGACGTCATACGAATCGAGCGCTAGAGGCACCAATTCGTATGACGTTCCGCGGCCACCCGAGCGAACTCAGGCCGCGGCGACCACCGCCGTCACTGCGAGCGCGATGCCGGTGACGTAGGTGCCGAGCGCACCGATGTCCCGGACCGGGCCGTGGGCAGCGAGCGTCTTGGCGGTGAGCATCCCGAATGCGTGCATGTACCTGGCCACGACAGCCGACACCGCCAGGACATCCACCCACCACCCGTCGGACAGGGTGCCGCAGACAAGGAGCAGTACGCAGAGCGTGGGGACGTACTCCGCGGCGTTGCCGTGCGCTCGTTGTGCGATGAACATCCGGTCCGCCGGGTCGGTCGGCATCTGGTTGCCGGTGTCGCCTCGGATGGCGCGGTGCCGCGTCACGTTGGCCCCGAGGACGAAGAGCATCAACCCGAGCAGGGCGACGCAGACGATCTGCAGCGTGTTCATGTGAGGACCCTTTCGTTGGTGTGGTGGAGCAGGCGGCGCATGATCGCGCCGGACAGATCGGTCCCGAGAAGGGCGTCGGTCTTGTGCATGCCGCCGGGGCAGGTCACGTTGATCTCGATCAGCCGGCCGTCGATGACGTCGAGGCCGGCGAGGACGATGCCGAGCCGCTGGAGGTCGGGGGCGAGCCTCCGCGCGATCTCCTGGTCCCGGGCATCCGCCGGCACGGCCGCGGACGGCGGGCCGATGCGGAAGTCGTCGTACGTCGGCACCCGGTCGACGGTCCCGACGAGCTCGCCGTCGAGGAGGAACAGCCGCTTGTTGCCGGTGTCGACAGAGGGCAGGTACTCCTGCGCAACCACGTGCCTGCTCCCGCGGTCAGTCGCGGACTCGACCAGCGACCTGGCGTTGCGGTCGCCCTGCCGCACCAGCCAGACGTCGATGCCGGCGAACCCGTCCACCGGCTTGAGCACCACGGTCCCGTGCAGCTCGACGAACTCGAGCACCCGAACGACCTCGGCGGTGACGAGGGTGTCCGGGCAGAGGTCGGGATGGCGCAGCACCCAGAGCTTCTCCTGCATGGCGCGTACGCCGCTCGGCCGGTTGACCACGCGCACGCCGGCATCGGCCGCGACATCGAGGAGGTACGTCGTCCGCAGGTAGCGCGGGTCCACCGGAGGGTCCAGCCGCAGCAGGGTCACCTCGATCTCGGAGGCCACGTCCAGCACCCGCCGCTCGACCTCCTCGAACCAGGGTGACTGGACCAGCCAGCGGTGGTCGCCGCGCGAGACCCGCGGGTGGAGCACGATCCGGCGAGCCCGGGCCACGAGACGTCCGCCCACGAGCCCGAGGTCCTCGGGTCCGCACACCCACACCGGGGCGTCCGCCTCCGCCGCTGCGGCCATCAGCCCGACGCTGCTGTCGATCCCGGCATCGAGTGTCTCCAGGGGGTCGACCACGAAGAGGGCGCTTGTCGTGGGCTGCGTCATGCCACACCCACCAGGTCAGGCGTGGTCGTGGGAGTCCCCGCTGCGAGTCGCAGGAGCGCGCTGCCGCGGTCGGCAAGGTGTTCCGGCGCCAGGGCGGCCGTCTCCCAGTGGTCGACGAACCGCGGGTCGTCGTACTGCACGATGCGGAGCGCCTGGCGGCGGACCTCGTCGTCGTACATCAGCCGGGAGAGCAGGGCGGTGAGCGGGAGGACCACTTCGTCCGGCTGTACGTCGAGGAACCGCACCTCCAGGTAGCGACCCCGGGGACGCACCGGCGGGAACAGCGTGGAGAGGTGGTGTGCCACGGCGGCGTCGTCGACGTCGTGGGTCCTGGCCCAGGTCGCGAACGTCGTCGGCTCGTCCGTCTCGTCGGCGGCCGGCATCGCGAACACGGCCGCACCTGCGGCGAAGTCGGCGTACGCCGCGACCGGGTCGACACCGCGCAGCAGCCTGTCGTCGAACGCAGTCCGGTCAGGGTCCACCGACCGCCACGTCGCCAGCCGCGATCCCGGGCCGCTGCTCCTGGCAAACGCGGCCGCGAGGAACGGCCCGGCCAGCAGGAGCAGCCGCCACTGCTCGCACCCGGCACGACCGGACCACCAGTCCAGGCACACCTGCGTGGACGCGGTCTGCCGCATCATCCGCCTACCGCAAGGTCCGATCCGGTCGAAGTGCCGCTGCATGCCGACGTACCGCGGGCTGGTCAGCTGAAGGGGCACGGCGTCGGGGAAGCGGGGGTCGACCGGCTCGGCGTCGAGCAAGACCCCGTCGCGGACACAGTCCTCGCGAAGCTCGCGGATCGTGCGGCACCAGTTTCGAGCCAGCCCCGAGGCCGACGAGAAGCACGGCAGGCTGAGCTCGACCTGGCCGCCGGGCTCGAAGCCGACCCAGCGCTCGTACGACGACCCGCTGATGGCCCGCCGCACCCGGTCGATCGCCACGGCCGAGCCGTCGACAAGGTCGCGGGTGAGGAGCTCGTGCTCGATGCCCACGCCGAAGGACCTGGCGTTCTCACGCTGGGGGAACAGCTTCGAGACTGCTCGGTGGAGGAGGTGGTTCATGTCGGGGTCTCCTGTTACGGTAAGGTGACCTTACTAAGATAGGAAGGTGACCTTACCGATGTCAACCCCCGAAGTCAGGTTGGAACGACGACCGTTCATCTCCGTGGTCGACAAGGCGTCCCATGCCCTCGCGGTCGACATGATCCGCGAGGCACGTGGCCGCGGCTATCCGTTCATGCGCCTGGCCCACAACGCTGTCTTCGGGACCCTGTTCGGCGAAGGTGGCCGGATCTCCGACATGGCGAATCGCGCCGGCATCACCAAGCAGTCCATGGGTGAGGTGGTGCGGGAGCTCGTGGACTTCGGCGTCCTGGAGGTGACAGTGGATCCCGAGGACCGCCGCGCGAAGGTCGTGAGCTACACCGAGTTCGGTCTCGAGGTGACCAACGGAGGCCGGCGCTATCTCGAGGAGCTGGAGAAGCTGTTCGTCCGCGAGTTCGGCGATGCGGACTACGAGACGACTCGACGGGTGCTCGAGGGCGTGACGGCGCTCCTCGTGCAGCAGCAGGAGTGACTCCTAGTGCGTGTCCGCGATCCGCAGCAGCCCGCCCAGCGTTCCGACGTACGCCGTGCCGTCGGGGCCGAGGCTGACCGGGGCGTAGTTGTTGTTGTACCCGAGGCCGGAGCCGGTGTACTTCGACCAGACCTGCTTGCCGGTGCGCGCGCTGAACGCGGTGAAGAACCACGCATCGGGAGCGAGCGCTGCGGGCAGCGGCGCGGTCAGGGGCAGCTCCGAGGCGGACGGATGCGTGTAGCCGTAGATCAGTCCCGTACGACGGCTCAGCTTGCTGACCACCGTGGGGATCCGCGCGGTGGTGTTGCGCCACTCGATGTGGCAACCGCCCTTGGCGTAGTCGACGGCGACCTTGACCAGGCCGGGCGTCGTGTCGGCGGTCCGGGTCGAGGCGCCGGCGGGTCTCGGTCCGACGTAGCCGTAGTTGTTCTCCGCGACGACACCGCCCGGGACGGCGATCAGGCTGTTCTCGTCGGATCCCTCCCCGGCCGGGAAGACCGGCTGCCGGCACAGCGGCGTACGGCCCGGACCCGCCTTGCCACGGCGGAAGACGAGCACGTTCATCTGCGGGTCGGCGTTGTCGGTGATGGCGAGGGAGCCGCCGCCGGCGGAGGAGGCCGAGCCGATCAGCGTCGGCGTCGTACCGCTGCCCTGGCTCACCTGACCGTCCTTGACCCGGGTGCCGCGGTCGTAGGTCTTGCGCCAGGTGACGGCCGGCTGACCGCTGCGGACGTCGTAGCGGTAGAGCGCGTGCGTGGAGACGATGAAGACGCCACCCGACTCGTCCATCGCGAAGCTGTTCGCGATGGTCTCCCCGGTGGGCAGACGCACCGCGCGCACAACGTTGCCGGGCGTCACGAACCCGACGACGCCGGACTGAGTGACGAACCAGATCCGTCCGGTCCAGTCGGGCAGCGCGCTCTGGATGCCGGATCCTCCAGTCGCCGCACTGAGGTCGACGTCGCGGACCAGGTCGAAGCCGGTCGCGTCGCTGTTCGTGGCGAGCGTGAGGAGATGGCCTGTGAAGGTGGCGACGACCGCGCGGTCCTGGTGGTCGAGGTAGAAGTAGCCGCCACCGGAGAAGTTGTTGAACGAGAAGGTGCCGGGCTCGCGCGGCGGGAGCTCGTACGACGCGAGCGTCGCCAGCGTCTTCGGGTCGATCAGCCGCAGGGTCGCGCCGACCGGCGAGACGCACACGGTCACGATCCGGCCCGACCGGTCGAAGGTCACCGACGCGCACTCCGCGGCGAACAGGGTGCTCGGTCACCTCGGGGTCGCGGCCGAGCGGACCGGCGAGGTTGTAGGCGTCGGTCTGGTAGGCGTCGTTGTGGATGTTGCTGCGCTCGTTGGCCGCCATGTACGGGTTGCGCGGGATCTGCTGGGCGGCGTACGGCTGCGCGACGGCCGCCTTCCCGGTGAACGGCTGTACGACGGAGTCGCGCGGGTCCGAGGGGATGGGCACGGCGGGGGTGGCGACCGCGTACGCGGCAAGGGGAGCGGCCACGGCTACCAGGGTCGCCAGCGCCAGCGTCGTACGACGCAATCCGGAGTTCACGGGTTGACCAACGACGGAACAGCCGTGGAGCAACGCCCGAATATCCCGGTGAGACCTGTCCCACGTTGCGTCTATGGTCGGTTCCTGTGACTACCGACGCTGTGGAGCCGATGATCCGGGCCTCCGACCTCCACAAGTCGTTCGTGGGCAAGCAGGGCACGGTCGATGCTGTGAAGGGCATCGACGTGGAGGTACGCCGCGGCGAGTCGTTCGGCTTCCTCGGGCCCAACGGCGCCGGCAAGTCCTCGACGATGAGGATGATCGCGGCGGTCTCACCGGTGACGTCCGGCGAGCTGCGCATCCTCGGTCTCGACCCGGCGACCCATGGTCCGCAGATCCGAGCGCGGCTCGGGGTCTGTCCCCAGGAGGACAGCCTCGACATGGAGCTCACCGTGTTCGAGAACCTCTTCGTCTACGGGCGCTACTTCGGTATCCCGCGCGGCGAGGTGCGCAGCCGGGCGGAGGAGCTGCTCGACTTCGTGCAGCTGACCGAGAAGCGCAAGAACCGCGTGGAGGAGCTGTCCGGCGGCATGAAGCGCCGGCTGACCATCGCGCGCTCGCTGATCAACAAGCCGGACCTGCTGCTGCTCGACGAGCCGACCACCGGCCTGGACCCGCAGGCCAGGCACGTTCTGTGGGACCGACTGTTCCGGCTCAAGCAGCAGGGCGTGACCCTCGTGATCACCACCCACTACATGGACGAGGCCGAACAGCTCTGCGACCGGCTCGTGGTGATGGACAAGGGCCTGATCGTCGCGGAGGGCTCGCCGCGCGACCTGATCCGCGCCCACTCCACCCGCGAGGTGGCCGAGCTGCGCTTCGGGGTCCTCGACCACGCAGAGCTGCACGACAAGGTCGTCGAAGCGGTGGGGGAGCGCGTCGACCGGGTCGAGGTGCTCCCCGACCGCCTGCTGCTCTACACCGATGACGGGGAGGACGCGATCGCCCGGGTCCACGAGCAGGGCCTGGAGCCGGTGATGACCCTGGTGCGCCGTTCCACCCTGGAGGACGTCTTCCTCCGGCTCACCGGCCGGACGCTGGTGGACTGATGGCCGGCTCGAAGACTGGCTCCAAGACGGGCTCCAAGACGGGCTCCAAGACGGGGCGCTACACCGAGATCCGGCCCGAGGGCACCACGCCGTTCTCGCTGGTCGGCCGCCAGGCCGACTACTGGGCCACCGTCTACCGGCGCACCTGGCGCGGCAGCGTGGTGATGTCGTTCCTCAACCCGCTGCTCTACGTGCTGGCGATGGGTTTGCTGCTCGGAGGATTCATCGCGGGCGACCCCGACCAGCTGGAGGGCGCGACCAGCTACCTCGCGTTCATCGCGCCAGGACTCGTCGCCTCGCAGGCCATGCAGACCGCCGTGGGGGAGACGACCTACCCGGTCATGGGGTCGATCAAGTGGAACCGCGTCTACTACGGGATGCACGCCACGCCGTTGCGGCCGGTCGACATCGCCAACGCCAACCTTGCCTTCGTGCGCGCTGCGGCTGGTGCTGACCTGCGGTGTGTTCCTGGCTCGTGATGGCGCCCTTCGGGGTCTTCGCGTCAGTCGGCGGCGTGCTCGCGGCCTGGGTCACCTCGGTGCTTCGTCGGCGTCGCGATCGGCACGGCCGTCTACGCGTTCAGCGTGGGCATCACGAACGAGTGGAACTTCGGGCTGATCCTGCGGCTCGGCGTGATCCCGCAGTTCCTCTTCGCAGGCGCGTTCTTCCCGATCTCCAACCTCTCGCCGGTCGATGGAGTGGTTCGCGATGATCACGCCGCTGTGGCACGGCGTCGACCTGACCCGGATGTTCTGCCTCGGCACGTTCGACGCAGGGATGGCGCTGGTGCACGTCGTCTATCTCGTCGGCCTGATCGTGGTCGCCCACTGGTCTCGCCGTACGACGTCTCACGAAGCGGCTCGTCTCATGATCACCCTCGTCCACTCCACGCAGGTCGTGGTGCTGCGCAACTTCCTCTCCTTCCGGAGGGGCTGGCCGGTCTTCCTGACCGGCTTCCTCGAGCCGGTCTTCTACCTGTTCTCGATCGGCGTCGGCGTCGGCGAGCTGGTCACCGGGTTCGAGGTCGACGGCCACGTGATCCCCTACGCGGCCTTCGTGGCGCCGGCGATGCTGGCTGCCTCTGCGATGAACGGTGCGATCTACGACTCGACGTTCAACCTGTTCTTCAAGCTCAAGTTCGAGAAGGTCTACGACACCATGCTCGCGACACCGCTGGTGCCGCGACAGGTGGCCATCGGCGAGCTGACCTGGTGCCAGGTGCGCAGCAGCCTCTACTCCGCCGCCTTCCTCGTCGTGATGGTCGCCATGGGTCTGGCCGAGTCGTGGTGGACGGCCTGGCCGCGCTGCCGGCGACGCTGCTGATCGGGTTCGCGTTCGCGGCCGTCGGCATGGCACTGACCACCTACATGCGCAGCTGGCAGGACTTCGAGTTCATCACGCTCGCGGTGTGCCGATGTTCCTGTTCTCCGCCACCTTCTTCCCGATCACCGCCTACCCCGAGTGGCTCCGCTGGGTCGTCGAGGCTGACCCCGCTCTACCGCGGAGTCGTGCTCTGCCGCGAGCTGACCACCGGCCACCTCACCGTGGCCGCGCTCGTGTCGGTCGTCTACCTGCTGGCCATGGGTGCGATCGGGCTGCGCATCGTGAGCCGCCGACTCGCCGGTCTGCTGCTGACCTGATGGATGTCAGACTGCCGTCCATGGCAGAGCACCCGCACGTGGCAGTGATCGGGGGCAGCGGCTTCTACGAGTTCCTCGAGAACCCGACCTCGGTCGCAGTCCCCACCCCGTACGGCGACCCCTCGGCGCCGATCGCCGTCGGTGAGGTCGCCGGGAGGCCGGTCGCGTTCCTGCCGCGTCACGGGCCGGGCCACGAGTTCCCGCCGCACCGGATCAACTACCGGGCGAACCTGTGGGCGCTGCGCAGCCTCGGCGTGCAGCAGGTGCTGGCGCCCTGCGCTGTCGGCGGCCTGCAGCCGGAGACCCAGCCGGGCACCCTCGTCGTGCCGGACCAGCTCGTGGACCGGACGACGACCCGCATCCAGACCTACGTCGACTCGCGGCGCCGCCCATGCGCCGTTCGCCGACCCCTACTGTCCCGACTGCGCGTCGGCGCTCGTCGATGCTGCCGGGGAAGAGCGCGCTCGCCGAGGGCACGATGGTGGTGATCGAGGGCCCGCGCTTCTCCACGCGGGCGGAGTCGCAGAGCTATGCGAAGGCCGGCTGGACCGTGGTGAACATGACCGGTCACCCCGAGGCAGTGCTCGCCCGAGAGCTCGGTGTCTGCTACGCCACGATCGCGCTCGTCACCGACATGGACGCCGGTGTCAGTCGCCGAGGAGTCGGTCGACCAGACCCAGGTGTTCGCGCTGTTCGAGAAGCACATCGGCCGGCTCAAGCAGCTGCTCGGTCAGGTGGTCGCCGGCACTTCCGGAGACCACCGACTGCACCTGTGCCGACTGGCTCGACGACGTGACGCTGCCGTTCGAGCTGCCGGGTCCGCCGACGTGAGGGTCCTGCTCACCGGCGCCGGCGGCTTCATCGGCGCGCAGATCGACGAGCAGCTGACCGCTCGTGGCGACGAGGTCGTCCGCGTCGACGCGTTCATCCCCGAGGCGCACGGCCCCGATGCCCTGGTGCCCGAGGGCATGCACCGGGTCGACGTACGTGATGCGGCTGCGTGGGCCGACCTGCTCGACGGCGTCGACGTGGTCTGCCACCAGGCAGCGATGGTCGGCGCAGGCGTCACCGTCGCCGACCTGCCGCTCGTACGCCGGCCACAACGACCTGGGCACGGCCGCGCTGCTCGCCGCGATGCACCGACCGAGGCGTGGATGCACTCGTGCTGGCCAGCTCGATGGTCGTCTACGGCGAGGGTCGCTATGCCTGCGAGCTGCACGGCCGAGCAGCAGCCGCCGTCCGCAGCCGTGAGGTGCTCGACGTCGGCGACTTCGAGAACCACTGCCCGCGTCTGCGGCCGCGCCATGGGCGTGGGAGCTGGTGCCCGAGGACGCGCGGCTCGACCCGCGCAGCAGCTATGCCGCCAGCAAGGTCGCCCAGGAGCACTACACGCTCGCGTGGGCGCGGCAGGCGGAGGCGCGGGCGATCGGGCTGAGGTACCACAACGTCTACGGCCCGGGCATGCCGCGCGACACCCCGTACTCCGGCGTCGCGGCGATCTTCCGCTCGTCCCTCGAGGCCGGCCGCGCGCCGCAGGTGTTCGAGGACGGCGGCCAGATGCGCGACTTCGTGCACGTCGCACGACGTCGCCCGCGCCAACGTGCTCGCGCTCGACGCAGTCGTCGAGTCGTCCGGCCGAGTCGTTCGCGGCGTACAACGTCTGCAGCGGTACGCCGGTCCCGATCCTCCGCGTCGCCGAGCTGCTGGCGCCGAGACCTCCGGCGGCCCGCAGCCCGAGGTGACGGGGGAGTACCGCCCCGGCGACGTGCGCCACGTCGTCGCCTCACCCGGAGCTCGCCCGCGCCGCCCTCGGCTTCACGGCTCGATCACGCCCGCCAGGGGATCGCGGAGTTCGCGACCGCCCCGCTGCGTCCGCCGGCCGGCCCGGGGAAACCCCGAGCGTGTCACCAACCCGTGAACAGCAGGTGCTGTACGACGAGCGCCGTCACCACCTGGACTGCCAGCCCGACCCGCCGCCACCTCTCGGGCAGCAGTGCGCAGGAGACCAGGAGCCACGGCACGAACGGCAGCCAGATCCGCTCGACCTCGGCCTTGCTCATCTGAGACAGGTCGGCGGCCAGCACCATCGCGACGGCGGCACCCGCCAGCCACCTGGCCACGCGCACCGCGTCCGGGACCGATCCCCAGGTCCCGCGCGTCCGACGCCCACAGGACGGCGAGCCGGCGCCGAGCATGGGGCCGGCGCAGAACACGAGCGCCGCGAAGTTGCCCCACATCCAGTACGACGCCGGCCGGTCGCTCGCCACGCCGTCCCAGTAGCGGTCCCGGAGCACCGGCAGCGCCTCCCACCACGCGAACCCGAGCGCGGCAAAGCTGAGCACCACGGCGAGCGCGCCCAGGACAGCCCACGGCAACGGACGCCAGTTGCGGGCAACGACGAGCACCGCGACCGCGAGCAGGCCGAGCAGCGGCAGCCCGTAGGAGAGCATCACCGCATACCCGAGCAGCAGCCCGGCCACCAGCGCCCAGCCGGTGCTGCGCCTGACGCGCCGCGGCAGCGAGCGCGGCGATGCCCCAGGCCGCGACGGCTGCGAACATAGCGTCCGCGCTGACCGCCTGCCAGATCGCCGCGGGCGCGAACACCAGGAAGGGCGCGGCGCGTCGGGCCACGACCTCGGCCCCGAGCACGCGCAGCGTGAGCAGCACCGCCAGGGCGGTGGTGGCGGCGACCAGCGTCACCACGATGCCGGCCTGAAGGCCGCCGCCGAGTCCGATCCGGTCGAGGAGAACGAAGAAGCTCAACGCGCCCGGCGGGTGCCCGGCGACGTGCACCGGCCAGTTGGCGTCCGGGATGTTGTCCGGGAGGCCGTCGTACGGGATCCGCGAGACCCACTCCCGCAGGGCGGCGGGAGGTCGTCGAGGTGGCCCGCGCGGTGTCGAGGTACTCGTACTCCGTGTCGAGGATCGTCGCCGATCCCCTTCTCGCCGTCGACGAGCGCGAGGCTGAACAGCCAGGCCGTCCCTGCGGCGTACGTCGCGAGCAGCAGGCCTCGCCACGGCAGCCGCTGCGCGAGCCCGACCGACTGCCACACCGCCAGCGCTCCGACCAGCACCGCCGGGAGCGTGCCGGGACCGATCCGCGGGTCCCACTCGGCGTGCAGCGGCGGGAACGACCGGACGTGGACGTCCCAGCCGGTGACTGCGGGAAGCGCCATTGCCAATCCGGCGACCCCGACGGCTACGAACACACCTATGACGGGCATCAGGCGAGCTCGGCCGGAAATGGTCATGGGCCCCAAGGGTAGGAGTTCACATCAGCTTTCCAACGAACGCGACACGCGCAGGACGCACGCGCGTTCTGCGACGTGGTGATCCCCTGCCGTGACGAGGCGCCCGCCCTGCCCGACCTGCTCGCGCAGCATGCCCGAGGGCTTCCGCCCGATCGTGGTCGACAACGGCTCGCGCGACGACACGGCCGCTGTCGCCCGCAGCCTCGGCGCCACCGTGGTCGACGAACCACGCCCCGGCTACGGCGCCGCCGTGCATGCCGGGCTCGAGGCCGCGACCGCCGACTTCGTCGCGGTGATCGACGGCGACGGCTCGATGGACCCCGCCGAGCTGGTCGCCGCTGCTCGAGGAGGTCACCAGCGGACGGCCGACCTCGCCGTCGGCCGTCGCCGGCCGAGTCGGCTCGCGGGCGTCTGGCCCTGGCACGCACGCGCGGGCAACGCCGTCGTGCTGTGGTGGCTGCGTCGCCGCATCGGCATGCCGCTGCACGACATCGCCCCGATGCGCGTCGTCGCGCCGACAGGCAGATGCTCGACCTCGGTGTCGAGGACCGTCGCTTCGGCTACCCGGTCGAGCTGCTGCAGCGGGCGACGCGTCGCCCAGTGGCGCTTCGTCGAGCGCGACATCGCCTACCACCCCCGCGCCGGCGGGCACGAGGTCCAAGGTGTCCGGCTCGGTGCTCGGCACCATCCGGGCCACGCGCGACTTCGCCCGGGTGCTCGCATGAGGCCGGCAGTCGCCCTCGTCGTCGCCAAGTCGCCGGTTGCCGGCCGGGTCAAGACCCGCCTGGGACAGGAGGTCGGGATGGAGCGCGCCGCCGATCTCGCGGCCGCCGCGCTGCTCGACACGGTGGCGGCCTGCGCTGCGGCGTACGGCGCCGAGCGGTGTCACCTCGCGCTCGACGGCGTCCTCGCGCACGGCCGGCTCGCGGACGAGCTCCTCGACGCGGTCGGCCGACTGGACGGTCCATCCCCAGCGCGGCGACGGCCTTCGCCGAGCGGCTGGTGCACGCGCACCAGGACGCCGCCGCGTTCTCCGGTGCACCCGTGGTCCAGGTCGGCATGGACACCCCACAGCTCACGGCCGCAGCCCTCCTCGAGGCCGAGCGCGCTGCTGACCGCTCCGGACGCGGCAGTCCTCGGCCCGGCGTACGACGGCGGCTGGTGGCTCCTCGGCGTCGGGCGGACCCCACCTGCTCGCCCACCTCGACCAGGTGCCCATGTCCACGCCGGTCACCGGTGAGCTGACCCGCCGGGCGCTCGTGCGCGCCGGTGCCCGGGTCACGGACATCGAGGCCATGCGAGACGTCGACGAGGTGGCGGACGCGGAGTGGGCTGCGCTCGCCGCGCCCGAGTCGCGGTTCGCGCGGAGCTGGCGATGAGCACCGCCGAGTGGGTCGACGAGGCCACGTCCACGGACCGGCACGCGTCCTTCAGCGAGCTGTTCAGCGAGGCGCTCCGAGGAATCCCGTGCTCGGTGCACGGCATCTCGACCGCCGACCAGGTTGTGCCTGTGCACGACTGGCTGCGTCCGGCGAGCCGAGCCGACCGGCGGCTGCTGGAGCACTGCCGCGGCGCCACTCTCGACGTCGGCTGCGGGCCTGGCCGCATGAGCGCGCATCTCGCCCTGCACGGACACCCGGTGCTGGGGGTGGACATCGTCCGCGAGGCGGTCGATCAGACACGACGGCGCGGCGTCCCGGCGCTGCGGCGCGACGTGTTCGGCCCGATGCCCGGGGAAGGCAGCTGGGACACGGTGCTGCTGGCCGACGGAAACATCGGGATCGGTGGAGACCCGCTCGCGCTGCTGCGTCGCTCCGCCGAGCTGCTCGATCCCAACGGACGTGTGGTGTGCGACCTCTCCGGGCCCGGCACCGGTCTGCGGGTGCACTCCGCTCGCCTGGTCGCGCGCGGGCGGAGGTCCGAGGCGTTCCCCTGGGCCCAGGTGGGTCCGGAGGCGATCGGGCCGCTGGCAGCCGACGCCGGGCTCGGCGTCGTCCAGGTGCAGGAGCGACACGGTCGCTGGTTCGCGGTGCTGTCGCGATGAAGCGTCCGCCGATCCCGACCGAGGCGTCGTTCACCTCGAAGCTGCGCGACGAACGCCTCACCGCGCGGGTCGGTACCTGGCTCGGCATCACGTTCGGACTGTGCTTCCTGACCGGGCTGATCAGCCACTGGTACTACCTCGCGGACGCGCCGGTCTTCCCGCCGGTCCGGCCGATCTGGGGCTACCGGGTCACCCAGGGCGTGCACGTGCTCTCGGGCACGGCCGCGATCCCGCTGCTGCTGGTCAAGCTCTGGAGCGTCTACCCCAAGCTGTTCCGGGAGATCCCGTTCGGCAAGATCCGCCCGCTGATGATCGACCTGGCCGAGAAGGCGTCGATCGCCGTCCTGGTCGCGGCCTCGATCTTCCAGCTCGCCACCGGGCTGGCCAACGCGGCTGGCTGGTACCCGTGGTCGTTCTCGTTCAGGTCGACCCACTACGCAGTCGCCTGGATAGCCATCGGTGCCCTCGTCGTACACATCGCGGTCAAGCTGCCGATCATCAGGAGGGCGTACGCCGAGCCGCTGACCGGTCCCGACGACGAGCCTGTGCAGGACCGGCAACGAAGCACCACGCCCACCGGACCAAGCCGGCGGACCATCCTGCGCACGGCGCTGCTCGCCTCCGGCGTGGCCGTGATCGCAGCAGCAGGCAACACCGTCCCGCTGCTGCGCAAGGTCTCGGTCTTCGCGGTGCGCACCGGTGAGGGTCCGCAGGGCGTACCCGTCAACCGGACGGCCCAGGCGGCCGGTGTCCTGACCACCGCGGTCGACCCTGCCTTCCAGCTGACCCTCGCCAACGGCGACCGCGAGGTCACGATCAGCCGCGCCGACCTCGAGGCGATGACGCAGCGGACCCATCGGCTCCCGATCGCCTGCGTCGAGGGGTGGAGCGCCTCGGCGAGCTGGACCGGGGTCCGGTTCGCCGAGCTGCTCGACCTGGTCGATGCGCCCGCGGATGCCTCGTTGCGGGTGCGGTCTCTCCAGCAGAAGGGTGCGTTCGGCGTCACCGAGATCTCCGCGCCGTTCGCCCGGGACCCGCTCACTCTGCTCGCCCTGAAGCTCAACGGCGAGGACCTCACCATCGACCACGGCTTCCCGTGCCGGCTGATCGCCCCCAACCGACCCGGCGTGTTCCAGACCAAGTGGGTCACCCGGATCGAGGTGGTCGCATGAGGACGAGGCTGCTGATCGGCCTGGTGGGCGTGGCCATGGGTGCCTTCGGGGCGCTCCGGTTCCTGCAGCTCGACCTGCCCGACATCGTCAATGCCGTGCTGTGGCTGGCCGCGGGCGTCGCAATCCACGACGGGGTGATCGCGCCGCTCACGATCGGCGTGACCGTGCTCGCGACCCGGGTGCTCCCGTCGCGCGTCCGGCTGCGGGTCACCGTCGCGTTGGTCGTCCTGGTGACGGTCACCGTGACCGCGATCCCGGTGCTGGGCCGGTGGGGTGCGCGCCCGGACAACGACACGCTCCTCGACCGCAACTACATACTCGGCTGGCTGGCCTTCGCCGCGGTGGTGCTGCTGACCACGCTGTTGGCGGGTCCGGTCACGCGGTTGGTGCGCGGCAAGGGGGAGCGGGTCAGCCGGCCAGCACGGTGACCAGCAGACCGACGGCACCGACGGCGATGCCACCCGCCGACAACACGATGGCAGCTCGCGGCGCGGGTCCGTCCTGGGGCCGCGGCACCAGCGCCAGGATCGCTGCCAGCACGCTCACGAGACCCGCGATCGACCCGGTGACCGTCGCGATGCTCGGACCCGACGTGTCCCGGGAGGTGTCACCGCCGACGGTGAAGCAGATCGCGGAGGTGAGTGCCGCCACCACGATCGCCGGCCAGGGGAGTCCCGGTGCGCGGACGAGGAGCACCGCGGTCACGAGAAGGGCCACCGCCAGGATCACGATCACGATGGAACCCACCGTCGGCACCTCGTTCCCTTCGTCTGGAAACGCCGGTCAGCGAGACGGCGTCCCTACGGTCTACACGATGACCGAGGTGAGCGGCTACACAGGTCTGTGCAGTGGGCACCCTCGCATGCTTCAGGGTCCGGTGGGCACAATCTCTGCGTGAGCATCGAGCCGGACACCAAGGACTGGACCTGGGTGGTCGACCGCCCCTGCGAGGCGTGCGGGTTCGACCCGGGAGAGGTCGCGGTTGACCAGCTCGTCGAGCTGTTCCACGAGAACACACGCGGCTGGTACGACGTCCTGGCCGACGGTGACTACGCCGTACGCCCGGCGCCGCACGTGTGGTCGCGTCTGGAGTACGCCTGCCACGTCCGCGACGTCCACCGGATCTTCGCCGAGCGGGTCCGGCTGATGCTGGAGCAGGACGACCCCGAGTTCGAGAACTGGGACCAGGATGCGGCGGCCGTGGAGGACGACTACGGACTGCAGGACCCGGGCTCGGTCGGGACCGCGCTCGTCGAGAACGCAGCGGAGGCTGCCGCCGTCTACGCCTCGGTGAGCGACGACCAGTGGCAGCGCACCGGCCGGCGGAGCAACGGCTCGGCGTTCACCGTCGAGAGCATCGGCCGCTACCACCTCCACGACGTGGTCCACCACCTGTGGGACGTCAGCATCACGCCGGCGCCCGGCGAGCAGGACATGTGACGGGACCGGGCTCGTGAGGCACACGGAGTTCTGGGACCGGATGGAGCAGGCGCTCGGTCCGGCGTACGCCAGGTCGTGGGCCGAGCAGCACGTCCTCGGCGACCTCGACGAGCGCACGGTGGTGGAGTCCTTGGACGCCGGCGAGCCGCCGAAGACGGTATGGCGCGCGGTCTGGGCCGAGCTCGGCCTGCCTGCCCGCGAGCGCTGACACCGAAACGTGACGCACTTCGGGGTGCCGCATGTCGTGCCGGCGTATTAGCCTGCCCGTGTCCTACTCGGAGGATCTGGAGCACTCATGCACATCACCAAGCGACGCCTCACCGGCGTCCTCGCGGTCGCGGTCTGCGCGATCGTCACCCTCACCGCCACCACGGCAGCGGCAGAGCCCCGGCACAAGCCACCGCGCCATCACCGGGCGCTGGTGCCGATCCAGCTGCTCTCCTTCAACGACTTCCACGGCAACCTCGAACCACCCAGTGGCTCGTCGGGACGCAACGTCGTCGACCACAAGATCGAGGTCGACCCGACGACGGGAGCCAGCAGGGCGGTCGACGTGACCAACGACGCCGGCGGCGTCGCCTACCTCGCGACCCACCTCGCCCAGGCGCGCAAGGGTCACCGCAACAGCCTGACCGTGGCGGCCGGCGACCTGATCGGCGCCTCGCCACTGCTCTCCGCGGCGTTCCACGACGAACCCACCATCGAGTCGCTGAACAAGCTCGGCCTCGACGTGTCCGCGGTCGGCAACCACGAGTTCGACGAGGGCTACAAGGAGCTCCAGCGGATGGACGGCGGTGGCTGCATCGCCGACGGCGACGGGGCCGACAACCAGAACTCCTGCGCGGACCACAAGTTCCGCGGTGCCCGGTTCGACTACCTCGCGGCCAACGTGAAGTACGCCGGCACCGACCAGGCGATCCTCCCGTCATACTCCATCAAGAAGGTGCACGGCGCGAGGATCGGCTTCATCGGCATGACCCTCAAGGACACCCCGAGCATCGTCACGGCCAGCGGTGTCGCCGGACTGGAGTTCACCGACGAGGTGCAGACGGCCAACGCGCTCGTGCCGGTGCTCCGGCGCAAGGGCGTCAAGGCGATCGTCGTACTCATCCACCAGGGCGGTTCTCCCGGCAGGCAGCAGTGGACGGACCCGGCGACCGGCACGCAGTACGCCGTGAACCCCAACTACGACTACACCTGCGGCGGTGGCGGCAGCCTGGTCCCGGCGAGCTCGCCGATCCTCCCGATCGCAGCCAACCTCGACCCTGCCATCGACATGGTCGTCTCTGGCCACACCCACCAGCCCTACGTGTGCGACGTCAAGGACCCGGCGGGACGTTCGCGTCTGCTGACCTCGGCCTCGTCGTTCGGCCGGCTCTACACCGAGACCAACCTGCTCTACAACCGGCACACCCGCGACATCGTCCGCAGCTCGGTGAAGGGCAGCAACCTCCAGGTCAGCCGTGACGTGACCGCCGATCCCGCGCAGACCGCCCTGATCAACCTCTACAAGGAGCTGGTCCGGCCGATCGCGAGCGAGGTCGTCGGGCAGGTCAGCACGGACGTGACGCGGGTGGGCAACCCAGCCGGGGAGACCCCGTTGGGCGACCTCATTGCGGACGCGCAGCTGGCCGATCCCTCAGTGGTGACGGGCGGCCAGACCCCGGTGGTCGCGTTCATGAACCCCGGTGGCATCCGTGCCGACCTGACGTTCGCCAACTCGCCGTACGCCGAGGCGCCGGGTGCCATCACCTACGAGGAGGCCTTCTCGGTCCAGCCGTTCAACAACTTCCTGGTCTCGATGAACCTCACCGGGCAGCAGATCTACGACCTGCTCGCGCAGCAGGTCACCGGGCCCAACGCTGGCGCGCCCAAGATCCTGCAGGTCTCCGAGGGGTTCAGCTACCAGCTCGGCGCCACTGGCGCCGTGGACGGCACCGTCCGGCTGAACGGCACCGCGATCGACAAGGCCGCGACCTACCGGATCGTCACCAACAACTTCCTCGCCGACGGTGGCGACGGCTTCCCGGCGTTCGCCGCGGGCACCGGGAGATACTTCGGCGGCCTCGACATCGATGCCTTCAGTGACTTCCTGACCGCCAACTCGCCGTACACCCCCGGCCCGCTGGACCGCATCACCCGCTAGCCAGACGTCGCCAGAAACCCGCGTGTCGGACTTGGGATCGAACACACGTTCGTACTACCGTCGTGTCCACAGGCAGGGGTCGACACCGGGTTCTCCACAGGCGGAGGACGCAGCTGAGCAGGTTGTCGGTGCAGGCTCCTAACGTCTGGCAGGACAGAGGTCAGACCGGCGCCGAGGGCGCACGAGACGTGAGGGACGAACACCATGGCATCAGCCGAGAACAACCGGGACAAGGCGCTTGACGTAGCGCTTGCCAACATCGACAAGCAGTTCGGCAAGGGCTCCGTGATGCGCCTCGGTGACGAGGTGCGGGTGCCGCTCGAGGTGATCCCCACGGGTGCCATCTCCCTCGACATCGCGCTCGGCCTCGGTGGTCTGCCACGCGGTCGGGTCGTGGAGATCTACGGCCCCGAGTCCTCCGGCAAGACCACTGTCGCGCTGCACGCGGTGGCCAACGCGCAGGCCGCCGGCGGCATCGTCGCGTTCATCGACGCCGAGCACGCGCTCGACCCCGACTACGCCCAGCGGCTCGGCGTCGACACCGACGCGCTGCTGGTCTCCCAGCCCGACTCCGGTGAGCAGGCGCTGGAGATCGCGGACATGCTGATCCGTTCCGGTGCCCTCGACCTGATCGTGATCGACTCGGTCGCCGCCCTGGTGCCGCGCGCCGAGATCGAGGGCGAGATGGGTGACAGCCACGTCGGTCTCCAGGCCCGGCTGATGAGCCAGGCGTTGCGCAAGATGACCGGCGCGCTCAGCAACTCCAAGACGACCGCGATCTTCATCAACCAGCTCCGCGAGAAGATCGGGGTGATGTTCGGCTCGCCCGAGACCACCACTGGTGGCAAGGCGCTGAAGTTCTACTCCTCGGTCCGTCTCGACGTGCGCCGCATCGAGACGCTCAAGGACGGCACCGAGATGGTCGGCAACCGCACCCGCGTCAAGGTCGTGAAGAACAAGGTCGCCCCGCCGTTCAAGCAGGCCGAGTTCGACATCATGTACGGCCTGGGCATCAGCCGTGAGGGCGGTCTGATCGACGTCGGTGTCGAGGCCGGCCTGGTCCGCAAGGCCGGCGCTTGGTACACCTACGAGGGCGACCAGCTCGGCCAGGGCAAGGAGAACGCCCGCACCTTCCTCAAGGACAACCCCGACCTGGCCAACGAGCTGGAGAAGCGGATCCTGGAGAAGCTCGGCATCGGGCCGGCCGTCGACGCGCCGGCCGACACCGAACCTGCTGGCTTCGCCGCCGACGCCCCTGGTATCGATCCCGACGGCATCGACTTCTGACCGGGCATCGGAGCCGGTGGCCCGCACCCAAGGCCGCCGAGCCAAGTGAGGGCCTCGACACGGGTCCCGACGCGGACCCGGAGTCGGTGGCCCGCAAGATCCTGCTCGACCAGCTGACCGGCCGGGCTCGCACCCGTTCGGAGCTGGCCGACAAGCTGGCCAGCCGCAACGTCCCCGGTGACATCGCCACCCGGCTACTCGACCGGTTCGAGGAGGTCGGGCTGGTCGACGACGCAGCCTTCGCCCGCGAGTGGGTGGAGCAGCGCCAGTCGGGTCGCGGACTGGCGAGGCGCGCGCTGGCCCAGGAGCTGCGCCGCAAAGGGATCGAGGACGAGGTGGCCCAGGAGGTCCTCGGCGAGATCGACGACGACGACGAGGTCGCCGCGGCCCGGATGCTCGTGCGGGCCAAGCTGCGCTCGGTGCGCACCCTCGACCGCGACAAGGCCGTACGTCGCCTCGTCGGGATGCTCGCCCGCAAGGGCCACTCGAGCTCGGTGGCGTTCAGGGTCGTGAAAGAAGAGTTGGACGTGGACCTGAGCGAGCAGGATCTGGACTAGCGGCTCATCTGTCTCAGAAAGGCCTGGCCTTCCTCGCTCAATCGCCCGTGCTCCTGGGCAGTGCGTGCCCACCGGACTGACATCTTGGCGAACCGCATCGGGTTGTAGACGTCCTCCTCGCGTGACCACAGGCCGTCGCCGGCGTAGGTGAGGATGGTCAGGTTGCTCGCCTCGTGCGCCGAGCCGTCACCCGGGTCCGGCATCAGGTTGCGCACCTCGCAGATCACCCGGCTCGTGGATGATTCCACCACGTGCCACGCGATCGGGAAGCTGCTCATGGTGTTGCCGGGGAAGGAAGTCATCGTCTCGACCACCCAGCCGCGGATCTGCTCGCGGCCGGTGAAGGTGCCATAGGCGTGTTCCTCATAGGTCGCGTCGTGGGTGAACATGTCCGCGAACCTCGACCACTCACCAGTCTGCGCGATCTCGGCCACCGTGCTCTGGTAGGCGGCGAAGGCCTGTTCGATCTCTGCCACATGCCTTGGGGTGTCCACACCGGCATCCAACCAGTCAGACTGTGCCGGTGCTCATCGACGTCCCGCGTGCCGAGGTGCCTGTCGGGATGTCCTGGGCCGAGGCCGCCGATGGACGGGCGGACGGCCGAGGACCGGTTCTCGCCGTCGACCTCTCCGGTGACCCGTTGAGGTTCTGTGTCGATGACGAGCACCGGTTCGCGTTGCGGCCGATGACCGAGGGGGACCTCGGTGCCGTGACCGCCTGGGTCAACGCTCCCCATGTCGCCCAGTGGTGGGACGAGCACCGGTCGTCCGAGCAGGTTGCTGCCCACTACCGGCCGGGGATCCGGGGCGAGGACGCGGTCCGCTACTGGATCTGGGAGGTCAACGGCCGTTCGGTCGGCTTCTGCCAGGACTACAGGATCGCCGACCACCCCGAGTACGCGCTGCTGTGCGGTCGGCCGGATGCGATCGGCTACGACTACGTGATCGGTGAGGTGGCGTTCGTGGACCGTGGACTCGGGACCAAGCTGCTCTGGGTGTTCCTGCGCGACATCGTCGTCCCGGCGTACGACGCCCCGACCGAGCTGTTCGCCGCACCTGACCACCGCAACGCACGGTCGCTGCGCGTGCTGGAGAAGCTGGGTGCGACCCAGGGGCTCTGGTTCGACGAGCCGCAGTCGGACGGCAGCGTGGACACCGTCATCGGGTGCAGCATCGACGTGCAGCGGGTACTGAAGCAGGCATGACCATTCGCGTCGGGATCTCGGGCTGGAGGTACCCACCCTGGCGTGGCGACTTCTATCCCGAAGGTCTGCCCCAGCGTCGCGAGCTCGAGTACGCCGCGTCGCAGCTCACCTCCATCGAGATCAACGGCTCGTTCTACTCGCTGCAGCGGCCGTCGAGCTATGCGAAGTGGCGCGCGGAAGTGCCTGAGGACTTCGTGTTCGCCGTGAAGGGCGGACGGTTCATCACGCACATGAAGCGACTGCGCGACGTCGAGGCCCCGTTGGCGAACTTCTTCGCCTCCGGTGTCCTCGCGCTGGGACCGAAGCTGGGCCCGATCCTCTGGCAGCTGCCGGCGACGTTCCCCTTCGATGCGCAGGTCCTGACCGACTTCTGTGCGCTGCTGCCCCGCACGACGACCGAGGCCGCTCGGCTCGCCACGCGCCACGACGACAAGGTCTCGGGCGACAAGCTCTGGTCCGGCGAGGTGGAGGAGCGGCCGCTGCACTACGCGCTGGAGCCCCGACACATGAGCTTCGCCGCGGACGAGGCACTCGCACACGTGGACGGGTGCGACCTGGCCCTGGTGGTCGCGGACTCGGCAGGCAAGTGGCCACGGTTCGAGCAGGCGGTCGGGCCGATCGTCTATGCCCGGCTGCACGGGGACACCGAGCTCTATGCCAGCGGCTACACCGACTCGGCGCTGGATCGATGGGCCGACCGGCTCTGCGAGTGGACCGCGGACGGCCGCGACGCGTTCGTGTACTTCGACAACGACATGAAGGGTTACGCCCCGCACGATGCACGCAAGCTGATGCCGAAGCTGGCCGAACGGCGAGGGTGAGGCTGCCCACACGCCGGTCTGGAGGAGGCTACCGGCGAGTAGGGTCCACCGCATGAGCAGAGTCGTCGACCTCTACGAGAAGGCCCACGCCATTCCACTTCTCGGTCCACTCGTGGGGGACCGACTGTTCTCCTTCGCGTTCTCCCAGGTGGCGCCGTACTTCTGGTCGATCCGCCCCAGGTTCACCGTGATCGAGCCCAACCACGCCGAGGTGGTGATCCCCAAGCGCCGCGGGGTGAAGAACCACATCGGCACCGTGCACGCGATCGCGCTGTGCAACGGCCTCGAGGCGGCGATGGGGGTGCTCGCCGAGGCCTCGATCCCGAGCGACAAGCGCTGGATCCCCAAGGGCATGGAGGTCACCTACACCGCCAAGGCCACCACCGACATCACCTGCATCGCCGAGACCGACCCCGAGCAGTGGACCTCCGACACTCTGTCTGATCTGGGGGGTGACGTGCCCGTGCGGGTGCGGGGTGTCCGCAAGGACGGCACCGTCGTGATCCAGGGCATCATCCGGCTCTGGGTGACGCCGAAGCCGGCGAAGCAGTAGGGGCGGGCTCAGGCGCCGTCGCCCACGCCGGCCACGCCGGCCACGCCGGCCACGCCACCCAGGCCCCCGATGCCGGTCTCGACGTTCTGTCGCATCTGCTCCCGCGGCACGCCGCGACGCCCCAGGCGTCGCTCCATGTAGGTCGCGAGCCGGGACAGTGCGTAGTTGAGAAGGATGTAGATCAGCGCGACCACGAAGAGTGTCTGGATGGGGTTGTCGAGGTTCAGCGCGATGATGTTGCCGCGACGCAACAGCTCGATGTAGAGCCCGAGCACTGCTGCCAGCGAGGTGTCCTTGAGCACCACCACCAGCTGGCTGATCAGCGCGGGCAGCATGATCCGGAACGCCTGCGGGAGCTGGACCGAGCGCATCGACTGCCCTCGTGACATCCCGATCGCCAGGGCGGCCTCTCCCTGCCCGCGCGGCAGTGCGTTGACACCGGAGCGGAGGATCTCGGCGATGATCACCGAGTTGTAGAGCGTCAGCGCGATCACGACGTACCAGAGGCCGTCCTCGCCGGGGAGCGGGCCGACGTCGACCCCGATGTCGGGCAGCACCTGCCAGACGTAGAAGATCGTGATCACCACCGGGAGCCCGCGGAACAGCTCGATGAATCCGATCAATGGAATCCGGGCGAGGGGTGAGACCAGCAGTCGGATCGAGCCGAGCAGGGTGCCGACGACCAGCGAGAGAGCGATCGCCAGGCCGGCGGCGGTCAGCGTGGCCACCAGCCCCTTCCCGAGCAGTCGCCACACCGCCTCGAAGCTCTCGTTGCTCGGGTCGATGAGCGGCCCCCACAGCTCCATGGAGAACTGCCCCTGGTCGTTGAAGCGCTTGAGCACCACGCCCACCAGTCCAAGAATCGCGACGGTGGCGATCACCGTTCCGATGAGCGCGCGACGACGTGCGCGCGGGCCGGGTACGTCGTACAGGACGGTGTCGGAGCTCATCGCAGGATCGCCACCTTCCGCTCGATGCCGGCGAGGATCGCGCCGGCCGGGAGGGTGATGCACAGGTAGCCGATGGCCACCCCGGTGAGCACCGGAAGGGTGGCGTATCCCTGAGCACTGCTCAGGCTCTTGCCCACGCTGAACAGGTCTCCGCCGACGCCGAAGGCGCCGACCACCGCGGAGTTCTTGAACATCGCGATGATCACGCTGCCGACGGGCGGGACCGACGTGCGTAGTGCCTGCGGCAGGATGATCTGGCCGAGGGACTGGGTGAAGGTCAACCCCATCGCACGAGCGGCCTCGGCCTGACCTGCAGGCACACTGTTGATGCCCGAGCGCACTGCCTCGCAGACGAACGCCGAGGTGTAGACGATGAGGGCGCTGACTCCGAACACGTAGTAGGAGCGGTTGATGCCGATCTCCGGCAACCCGAAGGCGAAGAAGAACAGCACCACGGTGAGCGGGCAGTTGCGGATGACAGTGACCCACGCTGTACCGAACCAGCGCAGCGACGGGATCGGGGAGACCCGGAACGACGCGATGATCGTGCCGAGGATCAGCGAGCCCACCATCCCCCAGAGGCAGATGCCCAGGGACCGCAGGAATCCCGACCAGAACAGGTCGAGGTTCTCGGTCACTCCCTCCATGCAGGGCTCCTCATCGGGTGGAAGGTGACCCTGCTGCAGCGCCGGTGGGCGCCGCAGCAGGGTCAATCAGGTTCAGCTGCAGGGTGCTGCTTCGGGCAGGGTGGGCGCCTGGGTGCCCTCGATCTTGCCCGCAGTGTCCGCCCACGCCTTGTTGTAGGCGTCCTCGTTCTTCTTCAGGGTCTCGTTGATGAACTCGCAGAACGCGACGTCGCCCTTCTTGATGCCGATGCCGTAGGGCTCCTCGGTGAACTGCTCCCCGACCAGCTTGAAGTCACCCTCGGACTCCGCGGCGAAGCCGAGCAGGATCACGTTGTCCGTGGTCACCACGTCGGTCTGGTCGTTCTTCAGAGCGGCAGCGCACTTGTCGTAGACGTCGAACAGGGTCAGCTGCTTCGGGTTCGCGAGGAACGGCTTGATCTGCTCCGACGGAGTCGAACCGGTCACCGAGCACACCCGGGTGTCCGGGTTGGCCTTGATGTCGTCGGGACTGCTGATGGTGTCGTTGTCGGACTTCACCATCAGCTGCTGGCCGGCGACGTAGTACGGACCGGCAAAGGTGATCCGCTGCTTGCGCTCGTCGTTGATCGTGTACGTCGCAGCCACCATGTCAACCTCACCGTCCTCGATGAGCTGCTCGCGGACGTCCGAGGTCGACTCCTTCCAGGTGATGTCGCCCTCGCCGATGCCCAGCTCGCCGGCGATGATCTTGGCGACCTCGACGTCGAAGCCTTCCGGCTTGTCCTCGAGCCCGAGGAGACCGAAACCGGGCTGGTCGAACTTGGTGCCGATCGTCATCTTCCCGGCGTCGGAGAGGTCGGCCATCGTGGTGCCCGACTCGAACTTGGGGTTGTCGGCGACGTCAGCCCCCCCGCCCTCATCGTCGCTACCGCACGCTGCCGTGGCGAACGCCAGCGCGAGCCCGACGAGCACCGCCTTGGTCTTGGTGAATCGCATTCCGTACTCCATTTCCCGGGCGGTTATCCCGACCCTGTCCGGTTGTGCAGAAAACCTTGGGTGGCTCAGTGCTTCAGGATCTTGCCGAGGAAGTCCTTGGCGCGGTCCGACTGCGGGTTGGTGAAGAACTCCTCGGGGGTGTTCTCCTCGACGATCGCGCCTTCGGACATGAACACGACGCGGTCAGCCGCTGTCCGCGCGAAGCCCATCTCATGGGTGACCACGATCATCGTCATGCCGCGCTTGGCGAGGTCGACCATGACGTCGAGGACCTCCTTGATCATCTCGGGGTCCAGCGCGGAGGTCGGCTCGTCGAAGAGCATTGCCTTGGGATCCATCGCCAGCGCGCGGGCGATCGCGACGCGTTGCTGCTGGCCGCCGGAGAGCTGGGCTGGGTACTTCTCGGCCTGGTGGGCCACCCCGACCCGCTCGAGCAGCTCGCGGCCGCGTTTGTCCGCATCGGCCTTGCTCTTCCCGCGCACCTTGGTCGGGCCGAGCGTGACGTTCTCGAGGATCGTCTTGTGGGCGAACAGGTTGAAGCTCTGGAACACCATGCCGACCTCGGCGCGCAGCGCGGCGAGCGCCTTGCCCTCCTCGGGCAGCTTCTGGCCGTCGAGCGTGATGGTGCCCTTCTCGATGGTCTCCAGCCGGTTGATGGCCCGGCAGAGCGTGGACTTGCCGGAGCCGGAGGGGCCGATGACGACCACGACCTCGCCCTTGCCGACCGTCAGGTTGATGTCCTGGAGGACGTGCAGGTCTCCGAACCACTTGTTCACGCCGTCGAGGACGATCAGCGGCTCGAGCGTCGTCCCCGAAGCCGAAGACCCGCCCTGCTGCTCAGGCTCCGTCATGCCGTGACTCTAGGAGGGCGGGGCACCGGGAGTCGACCCGACGGACCCGCGGGACGACAACTGTTGCGCGTTTGTCATGGTGGGAGGCGGGCACACGTCCCACAGACCCCGAAGAGCCACCAGACACGGAGGAACGCAGATGACGGTCAAGAGCATGGTCGGAACACTCACCCGGACGGGGGTCTCGACCGCCGTGTCCGTCGTACGCCACCCCATCGGCTCCGCCTCGCTCGCCGTCGGGTTGGTCAAGGGTGCCGCCGAGGCCGGGGTCCACGTCGTGCGCACCGCAATCAGCGGGCAGCCGCCCGCTCCGGACCGTGTGGTCGGTGACCAGGTGAGGATCGCGGAGCAGCCCCCTGGTGAGACCTCCGAGCCGGCCCCTGCGCCCGCGCCTCACCCTGCCGCGACCGCCGACCCGAGGGACAACATCCCCGGTCCGGACCTGGCGGCGTTCGAGCCCCCGGCACCGGAGGACCTGCCCGAGCCGATCGTGATCGTGGCCGACCCCGAGGGCCCCGGCGAGGCGTTCCACAACGAGCCGAAGGCAGCCAGCCGCGACTCGGAGCACGGTGACACGGCGGGGGACCAGGAGGAGGCCGCGGGGTACGTCGACGAGATCGTGCTCGACGACACCGACCTCGAAATCCCCGCTCAGCCCGACCGACGCTGAGGTCAGCGGCAGCCGCGGGGCCACGTACGCTTGTGCGGCCATGACTTCACCTGCGACGACGCCCGCGACCTCATCTGGCCGCACCTACGAGGTCCGCACTCACGGGTGCCAGATGAACGTCCACGACTCCGAGCGACTCACCGGTCTGCTCGAGGCCGCGGGCTACGTCGCCGCGTCCCAGGGTGACGGCGCCGACGTGGTGGTGTTCAACACCTGTGCCGTGCGGGAGAACGCCGACAACAAGCTCTACGGCAACCTCGGCCAGCTCGCCTCGGTGAAGAAGAAGCGGCCCGGCATGCAGATCGCCGTCGGCGGCTGCCTGGCGCAGAAGGACCGTTCCGACGATCACCGAGAAGGCGCCGTGGGTCGATGTCGTCTTCGGTACCCACAACATCGGCTCGCTGCCGGTCCTGCTGGAGCGTGCTCGCGTCCACGAGGAGGCTCAGGTCGAGATCCTCGAGTCGCTCGAGGTGTTCCCCTCGACGCTGCCCACCAAGCGGGAGTCGGCGTACGCCGCATGGGTCTCGATCTCGGTCGGCTGCAACAACACCTGCACGTTCTGCATCGTCCCGGCGCTGCGCGGCAAGGAGAAGGACCGCCGACCGGGCGAGATCCTCGCCGAGATCGAGGCCCTGGTCGCGGAAGGCGTCACCGAGGTGACCCTGCTCGGTCAGAACGTCAACGCCTACGGGGTCGAGTTCGGTGACCGCCAGGCCTTCTCCAGGCTGCTCCGTGCCTGCGGGGCGATCGAGGGGCTGGAGCGAGTGCGGTTCACCTCACCGCACCCGGCCGAGTTCACCGACGACGTCATCGAGGCGATGGCCGAGACGCACAACGTGATGCCGTCGTTGCACATGCCCCTGCAGTCCGGCTCCGACAAGGTGCTCAGGGACATGCGCCGGTCCTACCGACAGTCGAAGTTCCTCGGCATCATCGAGCGGGTGCGCGCGGCCATGCCGGACGCCGCGATCACCACCGACATCATCGTGGGCTTCCCCGGCGAGAGCGAGGAGGACTTCCAGGCCACCCTCGACGTCGTGCGAGCAGCACGGTTCTCCGGCGCGTTCACCTTCCAGTACTCCAAGCGTCCGGGGACACCGGCCGCCGTTCTCGACGACCAGGTCCCGAAGTCGGTCGTCCAGGAGCGTTACGAACGCCTGGTTGCGGTCGCCGACGAGGTCGCCTGGACCGAGAACCGCGCCCTCGAGGGCCAGACCGTCGAGCTGATGGTCGCCGAAGGGGAGGGGCGCAAGGACGCGGCCACACTTCGGCTCTCCGGTCGGGCGCGCGACAACCGGCTGGTGCACTTCACCCCGGTCCTCGAGGACGGATCGCCTGTCCAGGTGCGGCCCGGCGACATGGTCGAGTGTGTGATCACGTACGGCGCCCCGCACCATCTCGTCGCCGACGGGCCCGTGCGCTCGGTCCGTCGTACCCGCGCCGGCGACGCCTGGGAGAACCGCACCGCACCCGCGCCCGCGGGTGTCTCGCTCGGCCTCCCGACCGTCGGCGTCCCCGCGGAGCTCCCGGTCGACACGGGCTGCTCACGTTGACCGATTGACGGGTCAGGCGGGCTCGTCGGTACCTTCGTCGACGCTCTTCTCGCCGTCGTCGACATCCTGGTCCTTGTCCTCCGGCTCCTCGATCTCGTCGGGGACGTGCTCCCCCTCGACCTGCGCCGAGCGCGGCTGGTCGGGGGTCGCGGGCGGCAGGTCGTCGTCATCGTGGTGAACCACGTCGGCGGGTCCGCCGGGGCCTTCGTCCGGAGGAGCGTCCTCCTTGGGCTCGGGCCGGTCGGCCAGGTTCGGGTCGCTCATGTGCCAGCGCCTCCGGACGGCACCGGCCGCGTGCCCGCAGCGATGTCCTCGTTGGGATCGGCACCCGGCTCGGGAGGCACGGGGGAGGGGTCGGTCGGGACCGGGTTCGGATCGCCTTGGGAGCCCATCGGCCCGGTCGGGGCCGTGGGTTCGGTCGGCTCGGTGGGCTCGGAGGGGTCCGTCGGTCCGCTCGGACCGGTCGGGTCGGCGCTCGGCCCACCGGGCGCATCCGGCGAAGGCTCGGGGGGCTGGCTGCCTCCGGAGGTGGCGTTGAGGTCGTCCTGCTTGCCGTCGAGGCCGTCGAGCGCGTTCTTGGCCTTGCCTACGCCGGAGCGGATCTTGTCGCCGTGCTTGCCGCCGGTCTTCTTGTCCAGCGCGTCGCCAGCCTTGTCCAGGCCCTCGCCGATCTTGTCGCCGTGCTTGTCGACGGCGTCGCCGAGCTTCTTCCTCGCGTCGTCCAGGAAACCCACTGTGTTCTCCTCGCATGTCAACGTTGTGTGTCCGGCCTGTGTGCGTCCGGCTTGTGCCCACGGGCGTACCCGCGGCGACCTTTGCCAAACTAGCGGCCGTGTCCCCGAACCCAAGCAACGCCCCGGTGGTCGCCGTGGTCGGTGCGACGGCCTCGGGGAAGAGCAGCCTCGCGCTCGCGCTCGCCGAACAGCTCGGCGGAGAGATCGTGAACACCGACTCGATGCAGGTCTACCGGGGGATGGACATCGGTACGGCCAAGCTCCCGCCCGCCGAGCGGCGCGGCATTCAGCATCACCTGATGGACGTGCTCGACGTGACCGAGCCGGCCACCGTGGCGGAGTTCCAGGGCTGGGCGCGCGAGGTGATCGACGACTGTCATCAGCGGGGCGTGGTCCCCGTCCTGGTGGGCGGATCCGCCCTCTACACCCGCGCGATCCTGGACGAGTTCGAGTTCCCGGGCACCGATCCCGTCGTACGCGCGCGTCTCGAGGCTGAGCTGGCCGAGATTGGAACCGTGGCCCTCCATCAACGCCTCGTGCAGCTCGACCCGGCCGCTGGCGAGCAGGTGCTGCCGAGCAACGGCCGTCGCGTCGTACGCGCCCTGGAGGTCATCGAGATCACCGGCCGCCCGTTCTCGGCGACCCTGCCCGAGCAGCGCTACCACTACGGCGGTGCCGTGCAGGTCGGCGTGGACATCGACCGGGAGAGCCTCGACCGGCGCATCGAGCAGCGCGTCGAGCAGATGTGGGTCGCCGGGTTCGTCGATGAGGTCCGTGAGCTGGTTGGGCGAGGGCTGCGCGAGGGGCGTACGGCGCACCGGGCGCTCGGGTACAAGCAGATCCTCGCGTTCCTCGACGGGGAGATCTCGGAGGCGGAGGCGAGGGAGCAGACGTTCACCGGCACGCGGAGGTTCGCGCGACGTCAGGACAGCTGGTTCCGCAAGGACCCGCGGATCGCCTGGGTGAGGTACGACGACCCGGAGCGGGTCACGAGGGCGCTGGACGCGATTCGTCAGGGTCGCTGAGCAGGTCCAGCTCACGAGGCAGGTCGCGCATCGTGAGCAGCGGCGAGATCAGGACCGGCAGCGCCGCGATGATGACGCCCACCGCCTCGACCCAGAACACCGCGCGCAGGCCGTAGTTGTGGCCGATCAGGCCGCCGACGAAGCTGCCGATCGGCATCACCCCCCAGACCAGGAACCGGATCGAGGCGTTCATCCGGCCCAGCATGTTGCGAGGGCACAGGCGCTGTCGAAAGCTCACCTGGGTGACGTTGTAGAGCACCACCCCGAACGACTTCAGCAACATGTACCCGATGATCGCTGCCATCGGGTCGATCACAGTTCCGGCGAGAGCCATCAGGAACGCCGCAGGCATCCACACGAAGGAGGAGAGCGGAATCACCCGCCCTTCGCCCACCCAAGCGGTCACCCTCGTGGCGACGAGCGCCCCGAGCAGTCCGCCAGCGGCGCCGATGCCGAACCCCAGTCCGAGCTGTCCCTCGTCGAGTCCGATCCGCAGGGCATAGAGGACAAGCATGGCGCCTGACACCGAGCCGAAGAAGTTGCTCAGCGAGGTGCAGGCGGTGATCCGCCAGAGCAGGGGATGCTTCAGCACGAACGCTAGGCCCTCCCTGATCTCGATGTGCAGGGGGCGCCGGTCCTCGCGTGGCGGCGGGGTGTCGACGTGCCTGATCCGCCGGATGAACAATGCGGAACCCGCGAAGCTCACCGCGTCGAAGAGGATCGTCAGCGGAGCACCGAGCACCTTGATCAGGACACCCGCCAACGCCGGTCCACCGATCATCGCGACGGACTGGGACGCCTGCAGCTTGGCGTTGCCCTCGCCGATGTGATCGGGTTCCACGATGTCGGGCAGGTAGCTCTGGTAGGCCACGTCGAAGAACACCGTGCAACAGCCGATGACCAATGCGACGACCAGCATCTGCGCAAACGTCAGCACGTCCAGCGCCCACGCCAACGGCAGCGAGCCGAGTGCGACCGCACGCAGCAGGTCGTTGGCGATGAGCACCCGCTGTTTGCGCCAGCGGTCGACCCAGGCGCCAGCCGGGAGGCCGATCACAAGGAACGCGAGGAACTCGCAGGTGGCCAGCAGTCCCATCTGGAACGCGTCCGCACCCAGTACGCGAATGGCGAGCACTGGCAGAGCCAGCATCGTGAGCTGGGTGCCGAACTGACTGATCGTGTCGCCGAAGAACAGCTGGCGGAAGTCGTGGTGCCGGAACAGCCCACCGCGCATGCGCTCGGGTGGCTGCGGCTGGGGGTCGGCCACCGAGTCCCCGGCCGGTGCGCTCGGGGGGAGGGGTGGCTCGGAGGTCATGACAGCATCTTCACTCACTGATTGGGAATTATCAATCAGTGGCCGGAAACCGGGTATGTTTTCCCCATGACCCCTGCTGCAGCGGCCCCCGACGGGCCGCTCGAGCCGCCGCCGTACGGCCCCCTGCCCGTCGGTTCCGGGCGTCAGGTCTGGGCGAAGCGGCCGGCCGACGAGGCGGAGGCCAAGGCGATCGCCTCGCCCCTGCGCCTGCGGATCCTGCGGATCACCCTGCACGAGCCACGCACCAACAAGGAGATCGCGGAGGCCCTCGGGCGCAACCCTGCCTCGGTGCTGCACCACGTGCGCACGCTGGTGGACACGGGGTTCCTGATCGAGCAGCCTCGGCGCCGCGGGCAGCGCGGCTCGCGCGAGCTGCCCTACCTGGCGTCCGGTAAGACGTGGTACCTCGAGATGGGGGAGTCCCGGTTTGTCGGCGACCAGGACCTGCTGCTGGCCACGTTCCTCGAGGAGATCCGGGGGCTGCCACCCGGCGTGCTCGACAGCGCGCGTCTCGGCTTCCGGCTCAAGGCCGCCGATCGCGAGGCTCTGATGGACCGGTTCCAGGACCTGCTCAGGGAGGTCGCTGCGATGCCCAGTGATCCGGAAGGCGAGCCCTGGAGCATCTACCTCGGCATCCACCCTGAGCTGCCCGGCGTACCGTCACGCCATGACCCTTCGTGACACCTGGACCGAGATCGCGGACGTCGCCGCGCTGACGGCCCTGCTGGGGGAGCCCACCGAGGCTGCCCGGGCCAAGACCCGGACCGAGCTGACCGACGTCGACGTCGCGTGGCTGAGGTCCTCGCCGTTCTGCGTGCTGGCGACGGCTTCGGCGGCCGGCGACTGCGACGCCTCACCGAAGGGCGACCCAGCGGGCGACCTGGTGCACGTGATCGACGAGCGGACGATCGCGATCGCCGAGCGCCCCGGGAACCGGCGTGCCGACGGCTACCGCAACATCGTCGAGAACCCGTACGTCGGGCTGCTGTTCCTGATCCCCGGTCGCGGAGACACCCTGCGCATCAACGGCCGGGCGCGCCTGGTCTCCGACGCGCCCTTCTTCGACGAGATGACCGTCAAGGGCCACCGGCCGGTGCTCGCCGTCGTGGTGGAGATCGAGGAGCTGTTCCACCACTGCGCCAAGGCGTTCCTGCGCTCCTCGCTCTGGGACCCGGAGACCTGGGAGCCCGAGGCGAGGGTGCCGCGGCGCGCCGTACTGGCCCAGCAGCTCGAGCGGCCGGAGAGCACGGTCGAGGAGCTCGACGAGTACTACGGGCCGTCGTACGCCGAGAACATCTACCGCACCCCCGGAGCCTGAGGGATGGCCGCGTGGGACTGGGCCCGCCGTCTGGTCGGTCTGGACAAAACGGATGGGGTTGTCGGGGCAAACCTGACGTCGTCGGGTGTTGCAACGGCCGACAACGTCCGGATTCCCCGGCCGACCGGGGAAACCAGCAGCCGTGGCAGGATCACCCCCGTGACCGAGTACTCGTTCGTCAAGGGCCATGGCACGGAGAACGACTTCGTGCTGATACCCGACGCCAACGGGAAGGAAGAGCTGTGGGCCGAGCAGGTGGCGCAGCTGTGCGACCGCCGCAACGGCATCGGGGCCGATGGTGTGATCCGCGTTGTCCGGACCGATGCCACCGAGGACCCGGCGGCCGTCGCGGCTCGCGGTGAGGCGATGTGGTTCATGGACTACCGCAACGCCGACGGTTCGCTGAGCGAGATGTGCGGCAACGGCATCCGCGTGCTCGGTCGGTTCCTGGCCACCCACGCCGACGTCGACCCGCGCAACCCGCTGCCGATCGCCACGCGTGACGGCATCAAGACGCTCACCTTCGACGGGAGCCGGATCACCGTCGACATGGGCAAGCCCGAGGTGCTCGGCACCACCAAGGTCAGCGTGGACGGGCGCACCTTCGAGGCGCGGCACATCAGCACTGGCAACCCGCACGCCGTCGCGTTCGTCGACGACCTCGCGGACGCCGGGAGCCTGGTCGAGGCCCCCAGCCATGACAGCAACCTGTACCCGGACGGCGTGAACGTCGAGTTCGTGGCCCGCCGAGGCGAGCACCACGTCGCGATGAGGGTGCACGAGCGCGGTTCGGGCGAGACCCGGTCCTGTGGGACCGGCGCGTGCGCCGTGATGGTGGCTGCCGCCCTGGACGACAAGGCCGAGCGGGGTACGCCGTACACGGTCGACCTCCCCGGCGGCACGCTGGAGATCGTGTGGACCGAGGACGACCGGATCCTGATGACCGGGCCGGCCGTGCTGACCGCCGAAGGGGTCACTCGGCTCTAGGCGCTCGGTTGCGTCATACCAATCGTGGCCTCAAGGCCACCGTTCGTATGACGCAACGCGCACCCTAGGATCCCCGGCATGGACATCAACGGAGCCAGTGCAATCGTCACCGGAGGCGCTTCCGGCATCGGGGCCGCTGTCGCCCGCCAGCTCGCCGCCAAGGGCGCGAAGGTGGTGGTCGCGGACCTGAACGCCGAGAAGGGCGAGGCCCTGGCCAACGAGATCGGCGGGGTCTTCGCGCCGGTCGACGTGACCAAGACCGAGCAGATCGAGGCCGCGATCGCGCTGGCTGAGGAGCTCGGGCCGGTGCGCGTGCTGGTCAACTCGGCCGGGATCGGCTGGGCGCAGCGCACGGTCGGTCGCGACGGCGAGTTCAGCTCCGCCGCGGACCTCGGCGCCTTCTCCAAGGTCATCGCGATCAACCTGATCGGCACCTTCGACGCCATCCGTCTCGTGGGTACGGCGATCTCGCGCACCGAGCCGACCGAGACCGGCGAGCGCGGCGCGATCGTCAACATGGCGAGTGCGGCTGCCTTCGACGGCCAGATCGGCCAGGCGGCGTACTCCGCCTCCAAGGGCGGCATCGTCGGGATGACCCTCCCGGTCGCCCGCGACCTGGCCGCGGTCGGCATCCGGGTGAACACCGTCGCCCCCGGACTGATCGACACCCCGATCTACGGTGAGGGCGAGGCTGCCGACGCGTTCAAGGCCAAGCTCGGCGAGAGCGTGCTCTTCCCGAAGCGACTCGGCCACCCCGACGAGCTCGCCAGCATGGTGATCGAGTGCGTCACGAACTCCTACATGAACGCCGAGACCGTGCGGCTCGACGGCGGGATCCGGATGCCCCCGAAGTAGGCGGAGCTCAGACCCCGTGGCCGGGGTTGGAGGCCGGGTCGGACTTGTGCGGGCCGGGGGAGTCGGGGTTCACCTCGGGCTGGCCGTCGTACGCCGACTGCTCTGGAGGTACGTCGCCCTCGGGCTCGGTGTCGTCGTACGTGGGAACCGATCCGTAGGTGACCTCCTCGGCCACCCCGCGAGCCGGTCCCTTCCGTTCGCTGCTGACGCCCATGTCGCCGGCCAGTCCTTCGCGGCTGTCTGCGTTGGGGTCTGACTCCTCGACAGCGGTGACCGGCGTCTCGCCGGTCTCTTCGGGGTGCTCGCTCATCGGGCTCATCCTTCCGAGGGCTGGTCGAGGGAGGACCCGGCGTTCTCCTCCTGCACGTCGGTCTGCTCGTGGTCCGGGTGTGGGTCGGGCTGCTCGTCCTCGATGGCGATCTTGTGCCCGCCCGCCTCCTCGGCATGCTCGTCGTTCGCGCGACTCGCTGAGGCGTCGTCGTCGTGGCCTCCGGTGAGGTTTCCCTCGCCCTTGCTGTCTTCGCGCAACGGGCCACCTGGTGGCTTGGGCTTCTGCGAGTCGGTCATGGCAACGGCGTACCCGGGGAGGAGGGGGACAAACGCGCAGCTTGCGGTCAGACCCGCCGCGTGCCTTGAATGTAGGCAAGCGTCGAGGTCTCGGGAGGACACATGTCGCATGCACGTCGCAGGTCGGCTGCACGATTCACAGCCACAGGAACGGCCGTTCTCACCGGGCTCGCCGGTCTCACGCTGGCACCCCCGGCCGCCCAAGGGGCACCCGCTCCGGCAACGGCAGCGGCGGCGGCGGTCGAGCCGGACAAGACCCCCACCAGCCGCGGCTTCGGGGGCGCGGTCACCTCGGTCGACCCCGAGGCCTCGAAGATCGGCCTGGCGGTGCTGCGCAAGGGGGGCAACGCGGTCGACGCAGCTGTCGCAACTGCAGCCGCGCTCGGCGTGACCGAGCCCTACAGCGCAGGCATCGGCGGTGGCGGCTACTTCGTCCACTACAACGCGCGCACCGGCAAGGTGAGCACTCTCGACGGCCGCGAGACCGCGCCCAGGTCGATGCCGAACCTCGCCTTCAACGACCCCGCGACCGGCCAGCCCTACCGGTTGACCCCCGAGCTGGTGACCAGCGGCGTCTCGGTCGGCACACCCGGGACCCTGGCCACCTGGCAGAGCGCACTGCGGCGCTGGGGCACGACCGGGCTTCGCAAGGCGCTGCGACCTGCGGCCCGGCTGGCCGCGCGCGGCTTCGTGGTGGACGGCACCTTCAACAAGCAGACGGCCGACAACCAGGCCCGGTTCGCCGCCTTCCCGGCGACCAGCAAGCTGTTCCTGCCCGGCGGCCAGCCGCCGGCCACGGGGACGGTCTTCCGCAACCCGGACCTGGCCGCCACCTACCGGCTGATCGGGAAGCGTGGCATCGAGGCCTTCTACACCGGACGGCTCGCCCGGCAGATCTCCCAGACGGTGAAGAACCCGCCGAAGGCAAGCGGCGCCACGCTGCCCGTGCCGCCGGGGTTCCTCGAGCCGATCGACCTGGCCCGCTACCGGGTCCGGCACCAGGCCCCGACGAGGATCAGCTACCGCGGCTACGACGTCTACGGGATGGCGCCGTCCTCCAGCGGCGGATCCACCGTCGGGGAGGCGCTGAACATCCTCGAGCGCTACCGGCTGCGCGGGATGAGCGACGCCGACGCGCTGCACCACTACCTCGAGGCGAGCGCCCTGGCCTTCGCCGACCGGGGCAAGTACCTCGGCGACCCGGCGTACTCGAACGTCCCGCTGCGTGACCTGCTCTCGGACAGGTTCGCGGCCGAGCGCGCCTGCGAGATCGACCCTGCGACGGCCGCCACGAAGCCGGTGCCGGCCGGAAACGTCAGCGCGTACGACGGCAGCTGCGACCTGGCCACTGCCACCGGCACGAAGGCGCAGGACAACGAGAACGTCAACACCACCAACCTGACCACCGCCGACCGGTGGGGCAATGTCGTGGAGTACACCCTCACCATCGAGCAGACCGGAGGCTCCGGCATCACGGTCCCGGGCCGCGGTTTCCTGCTGAACAACGAGCTGACCGACTTCACCTACGCCGCGACGTACAACCCCACCGATCCGAACCGGATCCAGCCCGGCAAGCGTCCGCGCTCGTCGATGTCGCCGACCATCGTGCTGCGCAACGGCAGGCCGTTCCTGGCGCTTGGTTCGCCCGGCGGCTCGACGATCATCACCACCGTCCTGCAGATGCTGTTCAACCGGATCGACCGCGGGATGAGCATCGTGGACGCGATCGCCGCGCCGCGTGCCGCACAGCGCAACAGCGCCGCGGTCACGGCCGAGCAGCCGTTCATCGACGCCTACCAGTCGCAGCTGGCACCCTTCGGCCACATGTTCGCGCCCGCTGGGGCGCCGGGATCGAGTGCCGCGGAGATCGGCGCTGCCACCGCGATCGAGTTCGGTCCCCGCGGTCACCTCACCGCAGTCTCCGAGCCGGTACGACGCGGCGGTGGCTCTGCCCTCGTGGTCAGGCGGTCGCGCTGAGAACCACCTGGTCGGGCTGGTCGTCGAGGCGGAGCGGGGCTGGCTGCTCCAGGGGGAGCGTGAAGAGCATCGTCGTGCCCTGGCCCCCGAGCCTCTGGCGGGCCGAGATCCGGCCGCCGTGCCGTTCGACAGTCAGCGCACAGATCGCGAGGCCGAGTCCGGTGCCCGGGTAGTCCTGCGTGCTTGACGGGGCCCGGAAGAAGGTGTCGAAGACCCGGCCCAGGTCCTGCTCGCCGATCCCGATGCCGTTGTCGCTGACCCAGATCTCGAGCATGTCCTCGATCGGAGCCGAGCCGATCACGATGTTCGGAACGACCCCGGGGGCGACGTACTTGACCGCGTTGCCGATCACGTTGGTGAGCAGCTGCCGGACCAGGGTCCGGTCTGCCATGACCGTTCCAAGCGGAGCGTGCTCGACCACCGGGATCTCATGGTGGTGGGTGTCGCGCAGGTCGTGAGCGATCTGGTCGACCACCTCGTCCAGGGACACCGCCTCGAGCGTGAGCTCGGCCTTCTGGGTCTGCGTGAACTCCAGGAGGTCTCGGATCAGGACGGCCATCCGGTCCGCGGAGCCCCGGATCCGGTCCACGCTGGCGCGTAGCCCGTGTGCTTCGCTGAGGCCAGCTTCGTCGAGCTGTTCCTCCAGGATCTCGGTCCAGCTGACGACGCCGGTCAGCGGGGTCTTCAGGTCGTGGGCGACGACGCCGGCGAAGTTCTCCAGCTCGCGGCTCTGGGCTCGCGCCTTGGTGACGTCACGCAGGACGAGTACGGCCACTGCTGGTTCGCCGGGGCTCGGCGCGCGCAGCGGTGTCGCGCTGATCGAGAGAACTGTCTGCTGCCCGGTGGTCGGGTCGATGCGCAGGAGATCCATCGGGGGCACGTCCTCTCCTCGCAGCGCGCGTGCCCGTGGCAGCTCCTCCATCGTGGGACGGGTGCCGTCCAGGCGAAGGAGGCCGTAGGACTCCGGACTGCCGAGGTGTGAGGGCCCGGTCAGCAGACCCGCCATCTGTTCGGCAGCGGGGTTGGCCAGCAGGATCGTCCCGTTGGCATCGATCACGCACAGACCGTCGCTCATCACCTTGTTGACCGCGTCGACGAGATCGGCTCTGCTGCTGGCTCTTTCCTCGGAGGCTCGCAGGCGCGTCGTGAGCCGGAACCGGTCGGTGACACCGAACGCGATCATCAACACGATCATGGTCGTGACGGCGACGAAGAGCTGCGCCGCGATCGCGCGGGCCATCGGGTCCTCGATCAGGCCGAACGGACCCCAACGGGCGAGGGTGCACAGGAGCGCAAGGGTGCCGAAGCCCAATGAGTACACGGCGCCGACCAGGGGAGCGAACCTGAAGCCGATCCAGGCCGAGGTCGCGATCATCAGGTACGCGAGCGGCAGCTGCTGCGGCGCGCTGAAGACCAGCAGGCCCGAGGTCAGGGTCAGGGCCATGGCGACGAGGAGCTCGAGCGTGCTGTGGTGACGGGGCTCTGCCGTCAGCAAGCCACCTTGTCGGCGGTCGCGAAGCGCGCCCATGATCGTCCAGGCCACGGCGACGACGACGAAGGTGCTGCAGTAGTTGCGGACCACCCATCCGTTCATCAAGGACCATTCACCGCTGGTCAGCCTCAGGCCCGCAGTGGCGAACGGAAAGCTCAGCATCGAGGCCACCATGGACGAGATGGCGAGCTTCAGCAGACCGCGGGACGTGGTGAGCTGGGTGGTGAGTGGTCCGTACATAGGCCGCCCTCTCAGCCGGGCGGTGGCGGCCCGTACGCCGAGCCCCTCCACCAGGTTGGCGGTCCCGAACAGGACGGCGGCGCCGGGGGTGAGGTCGAGGAACAGGAGCAGCACCGTCGTGCTGACGAAGAGCAGGGCGGCGTCGAGGGCGACCTGCCTTCTCGTCCTGCCTCGGAGCATCCAGAGGGCCCCGATGCCGGCCGCGGGCCAGAACAGCGCAAGCCCGCTGCCCTCGACGACGGTCAGTCGGCCCAACAGGAAGGCGCCGAGATAGACGAACAAGTAGCCCAGAGGCGCATGGAAGCGGACCAAGGGCATGAGGCCAGTGTGGTTGATGAGCAGTCCACGCATCGCCCTTTGGCCAAATGGGTTGCAAGCGGCGCATAACCTTGTACCTGTATGACGAATGCACCGAAGGACTTCGACCTCGCCCACGAGCTCGCCGAGACGGCTGACTGGGACGAGTCCCCGACCGACAACATCGAGCTAGATCCGACGTACGAGCCCGAGTCGGGACCCGAGGAGACCACCGGCTCGATGGACCTCGCCGAGCGCTACGCGCTGCGCCGGGTCGCCGGCCTCAACACCGAGCTCGAGGACATCTCCGAGGTCGAGTACCGCCAGCTCCGGCTCGAGCGGGTCATCCTCGTCGGCGTCTGGACCAGCGGCTCGGTCGAGGACGCCGAGAACTCCATGGCTGAGCTGGCGCTGCTCGCCGAGACCGCAGGCTCCGAGGTGCTCGACGCGCTCTACCAGCGTCGCGACAGCCCCGACCCGGCGACCTACATCGGCCGCGGCAAGGTCGAGGGCCTCGCCGAGATCGTGCGCGCCAGCGGCGCCGACACGGTGATCCTCGACGGCGAGCTCGCGCCCAGCCAGCTGAGGAACCTCGAGGACAAGGTCAAGGTCAAGGTCGTCGACCGCACCGCGCTGATCCTCGACATCTTCGCCCAGCACGCGAAGAGCAAGGAGGGCCAGGCGCAGGTCGAGCTGGCCCAGCTCAACTACATGAAGCAGCGCCTGCGTGGCTGGGGTGGCAACCTCTCCCGCCAGGCCGGTGGCCGGGTCGGCAGCCAGGGCGGCGGCATCGGTGGTCGCGGTCCCGGTGAGACCAAGATCGAGACCGATCGGCGCCGCATCAACACCAAGATCGCCAAGCTGCGCCGCGAGCTGACGCACATGAGGACCACCCGCGACACCAAGCGCGCGGGCCGTCGCCGCCACGAGATCCCGAGCGTGGCGATCGCCGGCTACACCAACGCCGGCAAGTCCTCGCTGCTCAACCGGCTGACGGACGCCGGAGTGCTCGTGGAGGACTCCTTGTTCGCGACGCTCGACCCCACCACCCGTCGTACGACGACCAGCGACGGCCGCATCTACACGATGAGCGACACCGTCGGGTTCGTGCGCCACCTGCCCCACCAGCTGATCGAGGCGTTCCGCTCCACGCTGGAGGAGGTCGCGGACTCCGACCTGATCCTGCACGTCGTCGACGGCTCGCACCCCGACCCGGAAGGCCAGCTGGCCGCCGTACGCGAGGTGCTGGCCGAGATCGGCGCTGACAAGGTGCCCGAGCTGGTCGTCATCAACAAGGCCGACATCGCCGACCCGCTGGTCGTGGCGCGCCTGCGCCAGCGCGAGCCGCACTCGGTCGTGGTCTCCGCGCAGACCGGTGAGGGGATCGCCGAGGCACTCGAGGCGGTCGAGGCCGACCTGCCGAGGCCGCAGATCGAGGTCGCCGCGCTGCTGCCCTACGAGCGTGGTGACCTGCTCAGCAAGGTGCACGAGAACGGCGAGGTCCTCTCCGTCGAGCACACCGGCGACGGCACGCTGCTCACCGCACGGGTGAACGAAGCGCTGGCCAGCGAGCTCGTGGAGTACGCACAACGGCCCTGAAAGCCCAGTAGGGTGCGGGCATGACGCGCTGGGTGGGCCGGTTTCTCGGCCTGCTCGTGTTGGCCCTGCTGGTGCTGTTCCCGGCCGTGGGGTGGGGCGGCGGCACGAGCGACGAGCGCGACCCCTCCACGATCACCGACTACTCCGCCGACTTCATCGTCTCGAAGGACGGTCGGCTGAGCGTCACCGAGACCCTGACGCTGAGCTTTCCGGTGTCCAAGCACGGCATCTTCCGGCTCTTCGACCTGCGCGATCCCAACGACTCGCAGGTCCGGCTGCGGCCCAGGAACATCGCGGTGACCCGCGACGGCCAGCCCGAGCAGTTCGAGGTGCTCAACGAACGTCGTGGGCGATACCGCAACGTCAAGATCGGCTCCGCGTCGGTCACCATGACCGGCGAGCACGTCTACGTCCTGCGCTACACCATCGACGACGTGCTCACGCCCGACGGCGACGGGTCCCGGTTCTACTGGAACCTGATCCCCAGTGGCTGGGCGATGCCGATCGAGCGCTCGCGGCTGACCGTCCACCTCCCCGGCAAGCCGGTGGACGTCCGGTGCGCAGTGGGCAACGGCGCAACCGGCGGTTGCGACGCTGCGACTGAGGGCGACACCGGGCTGGTGGTGAGCACCGGCCGACTGGAGCGGTACACCCCCGTGACAGTGCGAGCCGGTCTGGATCTCGCCACCCCGGCCAGGGACCTCCTGCCCTGGCCGCAGCGCCTCGACCCGGTCCTCGGCCCGAGCAAGCTCGCGCTGATCGCCCTGCTCCTCCTGGCCGCACTCGCCGGCTGGATGGGCTACCTGATGTCCCGGCAGACGCGCGAGCCGAAGCCGCAGTACCCCTTGATGTACGCACCGCCCGAGGGCATCGGACCTGCCCAGGCGAACTACCTGTTCACCGAGAAGGTGGGCAACGACGACTTCGTCGCCTCGATCATGCAGACCAGCGAGCTGGGCGCCACGAAGCTCGACCGCACCGACGGCTGGACCATCACAGATGTCGGAGATGCGAGCCGCTGGCAGAGGGTCGACCCGGTCTCGGCGTACGCCGCCCAGGTGCTCGGTGTGCAGGGCGGTTCGTTCACCGCCGACGAGACCGTCTCTGCGGGCAAGAAGCTGAAGTCGGCCCTGTCCAGCTTCAACTCCGCCACCCGCGACTGGGCCCGCCAGAACAGGCTGATGACGACAGCCGGTATCGGCAGCGCGGGCGGGATCCTGGTGATCCTGGCGTTCCTGCTGACCCTGTTCCTCGCCCTCTTGAACCCGCTGAACATCTCGGTGCTCGCCCTGATCCCCGGTCTGTTCGCGCTGTTCGCCTCCGAGCTGCTCGCTCCGGGGTCCGGCACCAAGCGCACGGCGGCCGGCCGCGAGCTCTGGTCCCGCATCGGCGGCTTCCGGCGGATGCTGGCCACGCCGTCCGGCGAGCAGCGCTTCGACTTCTCTGCTCGCAAGGAGCTCTACACCGCCTACATCCCGTGGGCCGTGGCCTTCGGGGTCGCCGACGAGTGGGCCGAGAAGTATCGCCTCGAGACGGGGGAGGAGCCCCCGACACCGCACTACCTCGGCTCGACCGCCGGCTACACGGCCGGCAGCTTCGCCTCGTCGATGGCCGACGACTTCTCCTCCACTGTCAGCTCCGCGATCTCCGCCTATGAGGCCACCCAGACCTCGTCGTCCAGCGGTGGTGGTGGCGGCGGCTTCTCGGGTGGCGGCGGTGGCGGCGGTGGGGGCGGTGGCTCATGGTGATCACGTACTTCAACGAAAGTAGGAACCGGAAATGACGCTATTCATCGTCGTCGCCCTGGTCGTGGTGGCCCTGGTGGTCTTCGGGATCATCGGCTTCAACAAGCTGCGCACGACCGACATCGGCGCGCAGGAGGCACTCGGCGGGATCGACGTACAGCTGACCAGGCGCTCCGACCTGATCCCGAACCTCGTGGAGACCGTCAAGGGCTACGCCTCGCACGAGAAGGGTGTCTTCGAGGAGGTCACCAACGCCCGGGCCAAGGTCCAGCAGGCGGCGCAGGGTGACGACGTACCCGCCAAGGCCGCCGCCGACGCCGAGCTGACCAGCTCCCTGGTCAACCTGAACGCAGTGGCGGAGAACTACCCGGACCTGAAGGCCAACACCAACTTCCTGGAGCTGCAGACCCAGCTGGCCGAGACCGAGAACCAGATCTCCTTCGCGCGGCAGTACTACAACGACGCCGTGGCCACCCTGAACAAGCTCACCCAGACGATCCCGTGGATGTTCTTCACCGGCATCGCCGGAGTGCACAAGCGCGACTTCTACCAGGCCCCCGACGGCCAGGCGACTGCTCCGCAGGTCAGCTTCTGAGGTCTGCCTGTGAGTCCGCGGCGGGCCGGTTCCGTCGCGCGACATAGGGTGCTCTGGTGGTCGAGAAGAGTGGCGTTCGTGAGGTCCTGAACGCTGCGGTGGAGGAGCTCGGCGGCGAGGAACGGCCGGGCCAGATCACCATGGCGGAGTCCGTCGCGGAGGCCATCGAGCAGCGTCGGCACCTGCTCGTCCAGGCGGGCACCGGCACCGGCAAGTCGCTGGCCTACCTGGTCCCGGCGCTGCTGCACCACGACCGGGTCGTGGTCGCCACCGCGACGCTCGCGCTCCAGCACCAGCTGGTCGAGCGCGACATCCCGGCCCTGTTCGACGCGGCGAAGGAGCAGCTGGGCGAGGACGGCACCTACGCCGTGCTCAAGGGCCGCTCCAACTACGCCTGCCTGCACCGCGTCCGCGAGGGCGTGCCGGACGACCAGGGCACGCTCGTCGACCTCCCCGAGGGCTCGCTGGGCGCTGAGGTAGTGGCCCTGCGCGAGTGGATCGAGGAGGAGGCCAAGGAGAGCGGCACCGGCGAGCGCGACCACGCGCCCCGGCATACCGACCGGGTCTGGCGCCAGGTCAGCGTGAGCCACCGCGAGTGCCTCGGCGCCGCCAAGTGCCCCTACGGCGCCGAGTGTTTCGCCGAGCGTGCCAAGGAGCGGGCCTCCCGCTCGCAGCTGATCGTCACCAACCACTCGCTGCTCGCGATCGATGCGATCGAGGGCGTCCCGATGATCCCGGAGTACGACGTCGCGGTGATCGACGAGGCCCACGAGCTCGTCTCGCGGGTGACCCAGGCCGCGACCGACGAGCTGTCCGCCTTCGACGTCGACCGTGCCGCTCGCCGATCCCAACGCCACGTCGAGGGCAACGAGGCCGACGACCTCGCGGACGCGGGCGACGTGCTGCGCGACGCGATCGACGGGTGCCGTGCCGGCCGGCTCGACGCAGTGCCACAGGAGCTGGCCGACGCCCTCGCTCTCGTGCGAGACGCGGCGCGGGCGCTGATCTCGGCGTTCCCGCGCGATCCTGGCGCCGACGCGGGCACCACTCAGGCGAAGGGCTGGGCGCAGGAGCTGTTCAAGGTCGCAGAACGGATGGCCGCGGGCTCTGAGAAGGACGTGCTCTGGATGAACGAGCGCGAGCGCAACCGCGGCGGCAACCAGCTGTGTGTGGCGCCGCTCGAGGTGGCCGGGCCGATGCGCGAGAAGCTGCTGTCCGAGAAGACGGTCATCTTCACCTCGGCGACCCTCAAGCTCGGCGGCGACTTCGACGCGGTGGCGACGTCCTTCGGGCTGAACGCGGCCGACCGGGGCGAGGGCTGGCAGGGCATCGATGTCGGGTCGCCGTTCGACTACACCCAGCAGGCGATCCTCTACGTCGCGCGGCACCTGCCGCCGCCGGGCCGCGACGGGCTGACCCAGGCACACCTCGACGAGATCACCGAGCTGGTCGACGCGGCGGACGGCCGCACCCTCGGCCTGTTCTCGAGCCGGCGAGCGGCCGAGGCGGCCGCCGAGCACGTGCGCGAAGCGCTGCCGCACCTGACCACGCTGGCCCAGGGCGACGCGCAGCTGCCCGAGCTCGCGCGCCAGTTCGTCGGCGACCCGCACACCAACCTGTTCGGCACGCTCAGTCTGTGGCAGGGCCTCGACGTGCCGGGGGAGACCTGTCAGCTGGTGATCATCGACCGGATCCCGTTCCCGCGGCCCGACGACCCGCTGATGTCGGCGCGGCAGCGGGCCGCCGACAAGGCCGGGGTCAACGGCTTCATGACGGTGGCCGCGACCCATGCCGCGCTGCTGCTCGCACAGGGGTCAGGTCGGCTGATCCGGACGACCACCGACCGTGGCGTGGTGGCGTGCCTGGACTCGCGGCTGGTGACGGCGCGTTATGGCAGCTTCCTGCGGGCGAGCCTGGCGCCGATGTGGCAGACCGAGGACCCGGCCGTCGTACGCAAGGCCCTGACGCGCCTCGCCGGAGGCTGACTGAGGCTCAGCGGGCGCGCACGATGCCGGAGCTGCGCGACCAGGTGGAGGCGCCGACGCGGTTCCACGCCATCACCGAGAACACGTAGCGCGCCTTCGGCAGACGCATGGTCAGCGCCCTGGTCGAGGCACCGAGGTAGGACGAGCCGTAGGCGCGGACGACCTGGTTCTTGCGGTTCAGCCGCAGTGCGCGGACGCGGTACTTCGTGATCGAGGCACCGCCCGTGCGGGTGGGCGCGGACCAGCGTGCGACTGCCGTGACCGGGCCACGCCTGGCTCCCGAGGAAGCGACCCGGATGACGGGGGCCGAGGGCCTGGTCGCAGGCTGGGGTGAGGTCGTCGTCGGGGCGGGCTTGGGGGTCGGCGTCGGGGTCGGCGTCGGGGTCGGCGGCTGGGTGAGGTCCGGGCAGCCGGTCGCGACGAGGCGGAACTGCCCGAGGCTGCCGTAGTCGGACCAGCCGGCCGCGGCGGCGCTGCCGTTGCCGACTCCGTCGAGACGGAGGTAGTAGGTGCCGGTCGCACCGGGGACGGAGACACTGGCATTCATCCCGCTGGAGACCGGCGGCGATCCGCTGAACGTCGACGCCGGGCTGTTCGTGGCCACCGAACGTCCTGCGCCGTCGAGCACTGTCAGGGACAGGTCGAGTGTCGTCTGCGGGCCGATCCCGTTGGCACTCACGGTCAGGTCGGTGGTGCAGGGCAGATTGATCGCGAACACGTCGTTGTCCGTGCGGCTGCCGATGATGCCGCGGACGTCGTACGACGTGCGGGTGCCGAGCTGGTCAGCTGAACCCGTCGAGCTGCCGTGGTCGTCGATCCGGTAGGGCAGACCGTTGGCCTGCATGACCGCGAAGTCGTCCTCGGTCTGGTTGGCGCCGGCGTACTCGCCCCTGCTCCACTGGCTGACGGCCCTCGTCCGCGACGATCCCATGATCGGGCCCCACGCCGAGGTCCCGGCGAAGTAGGTCTCGACGCCGAGGCCGTCGTGGTGCAGGCCAAGGGTGTGCCCGACCTCGTGCGAGGCAGCCTGGGCCACGATCATCGGTGCGAACTGCGGGTTGTCCGCGAACACCCACGCCGGCTGGTAGGCCGCGTTCCTGTCGACGTCGTCGAAGGTGCCCACCCAGGCGACGCCGAGGCAGCCGCCGCAGGCCTGCGTCTTCGCGGTGCGCGAGCTGGTGACCACGACGCGGGTGCCGTACGTGGTGTCCGAGCTCGACGTACGGGTCCACGCGGCCTGACCGGGATCCTGGGTGGTCACGTCGACGTTCATGGGGGCGTAGGCCTCGGCGACCTCACGCCATACTTCCTGGATCCAGCCGTGCTCGCTGCTGTTGAACGTGGAAGGCGAGCCGTCGCTGTCCCAGCCGATGTGGCTGCCGTCGACGATGCTGCCGCCGTTGCTGGTGTTCCACTTGGTCCCCTGGATCGTGGCGCCGTTGAAGTCCAGGAAGATCGTGCGCGCCGCACCGGCGTTGCTGTGCAGCGCGAAGGTCTGGTTGGTGGGGTACGCCGGGGTCAGGGCCGCCAGCGCGGTCACGCCGCTCTCGCCGCCGGAGGCCTCCTCGGGGGCGTCCTCCCGGTAGTAGACCTTGCCCGCGGTCGAGAGCCACACGGTGTGGTCCTCGGTCAGCAGTTCCTCGAGCTCGGGGGCGGTGAGGCCGTTGCTGGCGGCCACCCGCTTGATGCGGTTGCCGAGCGCCTTGACCGCTGAGCGCCCACGCATCTGGTCGGGCAGCACGCGTTCGGGCTCGTCATCGCTGGGGGCCGACCGAGCCGCCGGCGGTGCAGTGCGATCACCGCGCGCGGGGGTTCGCGCAGCGGAGTCCGCCAGCGCCGGCGCCGCCCCCAAGGTCGTCAGCAGCGCCGTCGCGAGGACGGCCGCACGCCAGGAGTGGGAGGGCATGCGATTAAGAATGCCCCAACTTGGGGGTTTACACCCCATTTGTTCAACAACTGGGACCCGGCCTCAGCTGCCGTCTCAGGCGAGTCCGCGCATCCGCAGGGCGGCCTGGGTGCGGTCCTGCACCTGGAGCTTGGCCAGCACCTTCGCGACATGGTTCTGCACCGTCTTCAGGCTCACTCCCAGCTCGCGGGCGATCTCGGTGTTGCTCAGTCCGCGGGCGATCATCGCCAGCACCTCGGACTCGCGCCCGGTGAGGTCGTGGTGGGGACCGTGGCCCTGCCGGATCCGATCTGCGACCCCGGCACCGAACACAGCGCCGCCGGCCGCCACTGTTCGGATCGCGGCCAGGACCTCCTGCTGTTCTGCGTCCTTGAGCACGTAGCCTCGGGCGCCCACCTTCATCGCGGCCAGCACACTGGTCTGGTCATCGAGCATCGTCAGCACGAGCACCGCGCAGCCCGGGACGGCCGTGACGATCCGCCGGGTGGCCTCCAGCCCGGGAGTGGTCGGCAGGTTCAGATCCATCAGCACGACGTCGGGCTGAAGCTCGACGGCCCGGGAGACGGCTGCCTCGCCGTCCCCGACCACCCCCACCACGTCCAGGTCCTCGATGACGTCGAGCAGGCCGACCAGGCCGTCGCGGAAGAGGGGGTGGTCGTCGACGACCAGGACGGTGATCACGGGACCTCCAGCGGGAGCCTGAGCGTGACTCGGGTGCCCGGAGCGACGGAGTCACGCGAGCCCGCGGAGCAGATCTCGACCGTGCCGCCGATCGCGTGGGCCCGCTCCTGCATGCTGCGCAGCCCGATCCCGCTCCTGGGCACCGCACCACCGTCGCCGTCGTCGTGCACGGCCAGGACCAGCGCACGGTCCGACACGGTGGCGGCGACCCGGCACGACGAGGCGTGCGCGTGGCGCACCACGTTGGTGATCGCCTCCTGAGCCACGCGGTAGGCGGCCACCTCGACGGCCGCCGGGAGCCTGACGTGCTCCTCGGGCAGGTCCAGCTCCAGGGCCAGCCCCGAGGTGAGCGCCAGCTCTCGCCCGAGCTCGGCGACCGCTCCGAACAGGCCGAGCTCGTCGATCGCCGGCGGGCGCAGCCCCTCGACGATGCGGCGCACCTCGGCCACGGTGTCGCGGAGCCCGCGGCGCAGCTCGACGAGCAGGTCGCCGGTCGGACGCCCGTCGGTCAGCAGGGTCTGCACCGTGTCGACCTTCAGGCCGAGTCCGGCGAGGGAGGGACCCAGACCGTCGTGCAGGTCATTGCGCAGCCGTCGTCGCTCCTGCTCCCCGGCCAGGACGAGCTGCTCCTGGGCCCGGCGAAGGTCCTCGAGCAGGGCAGCGGTGTGTACGACGCCCCCGATCTGGTTCGCGAGATCGGCCATCAGGGTCTGCTCGGAGGGGCGCAGCGCCCTGCCGGACCAGCAGAGCGCGCCGACCGGCTCGCCGTACGCCGCCAGCGGCAGCCTTGCGGTCGACTCTCCCGGTGGGCCGCTGCTGGCCAGCAGCCGCCCGGCGCCGTCTCGTACCTCCGCCCGACGCAGCCCGAGACCGTCGACGACCTCGTCGGTCAGTGTCCTGAGCAGGGCCGGGCCGTCCGCAGCGTCGGCGAGCCGGCGCCCGGTTTCGCCCAGCACCTCGGCGGGAGCCGACCAGCGTCCGTAGGTGAGCCGGTTGACCGCGCGCTGCAGCGAGTCACGCACCGGGGCGAAGGCCACCGCCACCACCCCGGCGGCGGCCAGCGGCAGCCAGGCCGCCCCACGGTCGCGCAGCATGATGCCGACCCCGGCGACCACCGAGGCGTAGAGGACCGCCAGGACCGCCGAGAGCAGCAGGTAGGTCAGCGTCCGGTTCAGCGCCAGGGGGAGGTCGTAGAGCCGGCGTTGGAGGACCGCCACCGCCACGGCGACCGGGATCGGGAGGGTCACGAGCGCGAACATCCACGGCTCCACCCACGGCGTGGGCATGAACGGGAGCACGATCAGCGGCAGCGCGAAGGCCATCGCGAACACCAGCACCTGCTGGCGCTCGAGGTCGTCACCACGTCGCCAGCGGCGCACCAGGGACCGGATGGCCAGGACGATGCCGACCCCGGAGAGCGCGATCGCACCGATCGCCAGGGTGTCGGTGACCGCGACCCACGCGTCGGGCACGCCGATGGGGTTCTCGGTGTCGGCCAGCCGTTCCTCCAGGGGAACCGGAGTGAACAGGGAACCGGCGGTGAACGCGACCACGCAGGTCATCGCCAGCCTGGCAGCGAGCCGAGACTCCGCCCGGCCGTCGGGGAAGACCACCGGGAGGACCAGCACGAGGAACAGCCAGCCGAGCCCGCGCGCAGCAGTGCCGATGACTGCCAGGGTCGTGTACGTCGCGGACCCGGGTGAGCCGGCCAGACCGTCGAGCCCCCATGCGATCAGACCCTCCCCGAGGCCCCATGCGACCGCACCCAGGAGGATCACCGCGCCGACGCGGTTCTGTGGACGGGTGGTCGACAGCACCAGGCCGACGACTGTGTAGGTGAGGATCACGGCCGCGATGGCCAGGTCGTCGAACCGGCTGCGGCTCCCGTCCGCGAGCAGCAACGTGGCGAGCGCGCCGGCGGCTGCAAGGCCGCCGGCGAGCCACGCCAACCACAACCTGGCTATGCGCACGCCTGCTCCCCTCGCTTCAAGGGTGCCTGACGCCGACGCTGCTGTGAACCGCCGCGCGGGGTTTGGTGGTGGCCGACTCCTGGTGGCGGAGCAGGAGCACGCAGACCCCGGTGAACCAGACCATCCAGACCAGCGTGCCCCAGTCCTGCTGGCCCACGAGGCTGAGCGGCGTCGACGCGAGCAGCGCCAGGCCGGCGACGGTGCCGAACCCCCCGATCCACCGGGGGTGGATCCCGTCGCTTCTCGCCGAGAACGCGATGCCGAGCGTGCTGCCGGCGAGCAGCATCAGGCTGAGGAAGTAGCCGAAGATGCGCAGGTTGTTCAGCGCGAAGGCGGCCTCGACGTCGAGACCGTGCTGGGCGCCGTACATCGCCGCCGCGCCCGCGGGAAAGCCGACTGCGAAGGTGACCGCGACGTAGGCGATTCCGCACATCAGACCGGTCTGCGCGGCCCAGCGCCCTGCCTCGGTACGCCGCCCCAGCGCCCTGGCCAGGAAGACCAGGGCCGGGATGAACAGCAGGAAGCCGAACGACTCGATCATCCAGCCGGTCGTCGTACGAACGAGGTCGCCGTTGACGTAGTCCTCGCGGATCCCGGCCGTGCCGTCGGTGAACAGCGGCGACTGCTGCACGGCCAGGCCGACCGGGATCAGGATGACGTGCGCGATGCCCAGGGCCCCGGCGATCTGCCAGAGCGGGCGAGGGATGGGGTTCATCGGATGCTCCTCGTTCCGTGCGGCCCGGGTTGGCCGTCAGGAACGAGACTGCGACCTCAGGAGCAACCCCACATCGGGCGCCTTCCCGGTGCGGCCGGGAAGATCTCCCGGGTCACATCCGGCGCAGCACCGCCGTGACCTTGCCCAGGATCGTCGCGTAGGTGCCGTCGATCGGGTCGTAGGCGTCATTGTGCGGGAGCAGCCAGACCTTGCCGTCCTTGCGCTGGAAGGTCTTCACCGTGGCCTCGCCGTCGAGCATGGCCGCGACGATCTCGCCGTTCTCCGCGTCCGGCTGCTGGCGGATCACGACGTAGTCGCCGTGGCAGATGGCCGCGTCCACCATCGAGTCTCCAGAGACCTCGAGCAGGAACAGGGTGCCGTCGCCGACCAGGCTCTTGGGCAGCGGGAAGATCTCCTCGATGCGCTCCTCGGCGAGGATCGGCCCGCCGGCGGCGATCCGGCCCACCATCGGGACCATCGTGGGGGTGGGCAGCGCGTCGCCGAGGCCGGTCTGGTCATAGCCGCCCTCGTCTGCGGAGGCGATCGCGCGCCGGGCAGCCATCAGCTCGGGGATGAACACCTCGAGCGCACGGGGACGGTTGGGGTCGCGCTTGATGAAGCCCTTGGCCTCGAGGACGCGCAGCTGGTGGGCCACGCTGGAGGAGCTGGTGAGCCCGACCAGCTCGCCGATCTCACGGATGCTCGGCGGGTAGCCACGCTTCTCGATCGACTCGCGCAGCACGTTGAGGATGCGCTGCTGGCGGGGAGTCAGGCCGGTGGCGTCGGGGGCGGCGTCCGGCATCTCCGAGACGGTGTTGCGGCCACGCCCGGGACCGCGGTCGGAGACGGGGAGCTTCTGGGGGTCCTTGTCGTGGGGTGCATCGTCGCGAGTCGCCATAAGGGCAAGGTAGTCCAGAAACAGGGGTCACTTCAAACACATGTTCGAACCGCGTGTCGCGCGTCCTACCCGCCCGGCCGCACCACGCCGAACTGGTAGGCGAGCACCACTGCCTGCACCCGGCTGGTCACGCCGAGCTTGGCCAGCACCCGGTTGACGTGCGTCTTCACCGTTGCCTGGGCGATCACCAGTCGACCCGCGATGTCGTCGTTGGACAGCCCGCGCGCCATCAGCACGAGCACCTGGTGCTCGCGCTCGGTCAGCTCGGCGAGCGCGCGCTGCTCCTCGCCGGTGGACGGCGGGTGGCGGAGGTACTCCTCGATCAACCTCCGCGTCAGCGTTGGCGCCAGCAGTGACTCGCCGGCGCAGACCGTGTGGATGCCCTCGACGAGGCGGTCAGGTGGTGTCGTCTTGAGCAGGAACCCTGCGGCTCCGGCGTCGAGGGCCTCGTAGACGTAGCGGTCGAGGTCATAGGTGGTGAGTACGAGCACCTTGCTCGGCGATCCCGACTCGGTCAGCTCGCGGGTGGCCTGGATGCCGTCCATCACGGGCATCCGGATGTCCATCAGGGTCACGTCCGGCTCGGTCCGTCGTACGACGTCGAGGGCCTCGCGCCCGTCGGCCGCCGTACCCACGACCTCGCAGCCGCGGGCCTCGAGGACCAGCTGGAGTCCGGAACGCACGAGCTCCTGGTCGTCGGCGACCACGACGCGAGTCATGTCGTCACCGTGGTGACCGGGAGCGTCACGTCCACGGCGAAGTCGCCGTCCGCAGTGGTGCCCGTGTCCATCCGGCCGCCGAGCAGGTCGACGCGCTCGGCCATCCCGCGGAGCCCGAGACCCGAACCGCCACCGTTCGTCGTACCGACGGGGTTGGTGCAGCTGATCTGCACCTGGTGGTCGCTCGCCAAGACTCGCAGGCACGCCCGGCCGGCGCCGTGCTTCGAGGCGTTGGTCAGGGCCTCCTGCACCACCCGGTAGGTCGAGACGTCGACACCGCTGGGCAGCGGCGCCCCTGGCATCGTCAGCTCCGCCTCGACGTCGAAGTCCCCGCCGTCGCAGAAGGACTGGACCAGGTTGGGGAGGTCGTAGATCGACGGCGCCGGGCTCAGCCCCATCTCACCCTCCTCGTCGCGGACCAGGTGCAGCAGCCGCCCGGTCTCGGCCAGGGCCGCCCGACCGGTGTCGGTGACCGAGTCCAGCAGCTGGGCGGCGCGCTCCGGCCGGCTGCGCAACAGGTCCTGCGCAGCGGCCGTCTGCACCACCATGGCGCTGATCGAGTGCGCGATCACGTCGTGCAGCTCGCGGGCGATCCGGTCTCGTTCGGCCTGCACCGCCTGCTCCCTGATCGTGTCCTGCTGCGCGACGAGCAGACGACCCTGCTCGTCGAGGCGACGGACGATGCGGCCGAAGAAGTACGGCGGCACGCCCAGCGAGACGATGAACATCACGTCCGTCCAGTACGTCTGGCTGGGTTCGAAGCCCGCCGTCACCCCCAGCGTGACCAGCAGGGTGCCGGTGAGCACGGGGATGCCGGTCCGGAGCCCCGTGCAGCGACCGAGGCTGAAGATGGCCACGACGATGAAGAGGATCGGCGTCGCCGCTTCGTCCACGGCCGTGCCGGTCAGGGGAATGAGCAGAACCACCATGATCGATGCCGGCGCGACGACGGCGGCCAGGACACGTCGCATGACGAGGATCGCGGCGGACACAGCCTCCAGCCCCACCGAGGGGATCCAGCCGTCGGTGCCCAGGGTCGCGAGCTCCACGGCCCCCAGCACGAGCAGGGCTGCAGGCAGCCAGGCATCGCGCCAACCGGGGCGGACGTGTGCTTCCACAACGGGAGCCTACGGCGACGCGACACCGGGCGCGTCCAACCGTGGGTGGAGACCGGGACCGACATCAGGGCTGACGACCCGGGGTGCCCGCGCGTCGCACGATCGAGGTCCGAACTCCTCAGGAGGTAGTCATGCTGGATCGAGAGAGCGCCCGGATCGGCCGGTTCGCGTGGGTGATGGCCTGGGTGGGCCTGGTCGTGGGTCAGCTGCATGCGCTGTCCCGGTTCGCCACGGCCGACGGGAAGGAGGACCTCGAGCTCGCCACGACGGCCGCGTGGGCCGAACCCGCCGCCGAATGGCTCGCGCCCCTGCTGGACTGGGCGGACCCGGACCTCGTCTACGTCACCTACGGCAAGATCTGGCTCCCCGTGTTCGCCGCATTCACCCTGTGCGCCTTCGTCGTCCACCGTCGCCGGCAGCCGGAGGGGTTCGAGAAGTGGGCGTGGCGGGCGACCCTGGCGGCGTACGTCGTGGCCACGGTGGCGGTGTTCCTCGACTACTGGACGCAATGGACCGGGAACTACGAGGGCGACGGCATCGAGGCGTGGTTCTTCTCGGTGGCGTGGGTCGTCACCCTGCCCGGGCTGCTGCTCACCCTGCTCTGCTCGACCGTGCTCGGCGGGACACTGCTCGTGAAGCGCTTCCGGCCGAGGTTGCCGGCCGTGCTCCTGCTCCTGATCATCCCGCTGGCCCTGGTGATCCTGCAGTTCACCTCGATGGGCAGCGCGGCACTCCCGGTGATGTTCGCCTTCGGCCTCCTCGGCCGCCGCCTGGCCAGCACCGAGGACCTGACCCAGGCACGCCGTAATTCGCCGACCGGTCACTCGACGCACGCTGTAGGACGCTGACCGGTCAATCGGTGTACGCCCTGGACGCCGAGCGGTCACTCGATGGTCGGGGACCGGATCGTACGAACATTTGTTCGATCCGGTCCTTGATTCGTTCGAACGTGTGCTCTAACGTCGTACATGTGTTCGATCGAACGTATGAGCGACCGGTCGTCGACAGAACTTGTCAGTGGTCGCCGACAGACTTCGATCAACACACAGCAGGGGTCGCAACCCTTCGCTCGGCCACACCGGCCGGGCACTTCCCCGAAAGAGGTTGACCGATGAGCACACTCAGCATTGCAAGTCCGCGGATCACGCCCGAGTCCGAGGTGGACTCCCGCTTCGACGCGCTCGTCCGCTGCCCGGTCCTCGGCACAGCGTGACGGCCAGGTCGAGCCGGACTTCGAGACGGTGTTCGACCTCGACTACGGCCAGCCGGTCCCTGACTCGGCGCCCGTGGCTCACCTGCCCCGCGCCCGCCGCGTCCGTGCCGCGGCACCCAGGCCGGCTCGCACCGCCGTGCGACTGACCCGTCGTGGGCGCATGGTGCTGGTGCTCGCGTTCCTCGCCATCGCGGTCGCGCTGATGATCCCGATGAGCGGCTGGGCCACGGCCACGCTGACCGGCGGCACGCCCGAGCCGGTCCGCATCGTCGAGGTCGCTCCCGGTGACACGCTCTACGGCATCGCCGCCGAGCTCGCCGAGCCCGGCGAGATCCGCGCGATGGTGCACCGGATCCAGGAGCTCAACTCCCTCCCCGGCGGTCAGATCGCCGAGGGCCAGAAGCTGGCCGTGCCCCGCGGCTGAGGACTCGGCCCGTTCCTCCAGACGGGCCGACACACGTACCACTGGCTCACTCGACCCGAGTCTGTTGGTACGGGGAAGAGGTGGGGTGGGACCGACGCACACTCGGTCCCACCCCACTCGTCTGTCCTCGTCCTGCTGGCTCCCGGACGTCATACGAATCGTGGCCTCAAGCGCTCCATCCGTATGACGTCCCGGTCAGGCTCGCGCCGCGCCCTCGCTCAGCAAGAACTGCGCTGCCGTGTACGTCGCCATCACGGCGGTCTCCAGCGCCGGTGGTGGATCCTTCAGCACGAACTTGCGGACGCCCAGCAAAGTGTCCGAGAGCATGAACAGCCCGGCACCGGCAGCCGTCAGCCGTCGCGAAGAGGCGGAGAGGGTCGGGTCGAGGTGCGTGGCCCTCGCGACCACGGCAGCAAGCACGGTGGCGTAGCCGAAGATCGGCCCGCCCAGCTCGGGGTACCGCTTGCGGGCCATCAAAGCCATCACCGGCGCCGTGGCTGCCCAGGAGCCGGCGACCGCGCGCGCCCCGAACGTCTCCGCGATCGGCTCGTGGCTGCGCTGTCGGACGAACCCGGTCAGGTACGCCGCGTGACCGACCGCGAACGAACCCGCGCCGGCCAGGAATGGCCGCGTCCCCTCGCCGAGCAGGGCGACGTCACCACCCCAGCCGCCGACCTGCGCCGCAAGGGTGCTGGTGCGGAGCGGTGAGTCGGCGGCGCGCGGGTTGGTGGCCAGCGAGGCGGCGAGCGTGGGCATCAGCAGTGGCTTGGTCAGGAACCGCGCGAAATGAGCCGGCCGCTCGGGCCGCCCGGAGAGCCAGGTGTCGGCGGCCGCGATCCCGACGTAGGCGAGCTTCAGCTTGGTTGATGTCTTCAGGCTGGGCATTCCCGGAACCTAGCGCAGTCACACCGCGTGCGGGTCAGGTCTCAGTGACCGCTGCCGCTCAAGGCCGGGCTCGCCTCGGCGACCCGCAGTGGGGTGGCCGGTCCGGTGGTGGTCACGGTCCCGTTGACCGGTTGCAGTGGCCCGCCGTTGAGTGAGTACTCCGCACTCCACGTCACCACCACCCGGTGGGCCACCGTGGTGTGCGCGTCGGCGTAGCGGTAGACGATCGTCTTCGCCGGGTACGGAGCGCCTGGGGTCCTCGTGGTCTCGGTGGTCCCGTCCCCGTGCACCCACTCGAACCGGCTCGGCCTGATCTCGAGCCGCACGCTCTGCCCGAGCAGCGTCACCTGCCGCGTCAGCGGCTCGGCCTGAGTGAAGAAGATCGTGTCGAAGTTGATCAGCGTCTTGTTGGCCGGCTGGCTCTGCGAGCGGAGTGAGGGAAGCGGGATTCGTCGGAAGGCCTGCAGGATCATCGCCTCGGTCACTTGGGGTGGAGCACCAGCCGGAGGAGGTCCATCTGCCCGAGCACACGAGTGCCGATCGGGCTCCGGCAGGCGGCGGGCGCGACCTGCCAGAGACGATAGATGCTGCTCGCCCGGAGGGCAAGTATCTGGACGGGCACACCGGAGCCCCGGTCGCCGATTCTCTCGACCGCCGTCGCAGGGATTGTGCGCCACTCGTACTTGGTCGTTCGGCCCGAGACTCCGTTGCGCGGCTGCCAGTGACCTCACTGGCGTCTCGAGATGCTCGGATCGCACGTCAAGCCTGCGTTGAAGAAGTCACCGCCACCGGCGACACCTCCTGTGCACGCGGCCGCTCGACGCTGTCTGGTGGGAGCGCAACGAGCGGGAGCGCCGCGAGTGATCGCAGAGGACCAGACGGTGCCCGAATCACTGGACGGATCCGCAGATCGCTGACGGACCAACCGTCGACCTGCCAAGCCAAAACGCATGGTTGACGGTGCTGGCTTGCCGCCTGGGAACTGCTTGGGCTCTGCACCCGCGCTAGATACGACCGTCTGAGGCGATTGCAGCGACGAGCAGATCCACGTACTTGCGACTGATGGGCAGATCGGGCACGACGCTTAGACTGAGCACTGACCAGCCGTCGCCGGTGATTGATCCACCGGCGCGATAGCGTCCTCGATCTGTTCGATGACGCGGTCGCAAGCGCTTACACCTCGTGCATCGATAGATGCGTCGGAGTTGAACAGCGGTCGCCGGTTGAAGCTGCGTAGTTGAACACGGAGACGAAGTGCCTCAGCAAATTCGCGCACCCCGCTATCCGTCTTCGCCTTCGCAGCAGCCGGCATCACCGGGGGAGTGGGCGTCGCCGAAGCGGAAGGCGATGAGCTCTTCGACGGCTTCGGCAACGGACTCGGCTCGGGCGAACCGCCGCAGCCGCTGAGCAGCAGCCCGGCAGCGGCGAACACCGCAGCCAGCCGCGGCGCAGACGTGCGCATCGCCAACTCCTTGCTTTCGTCCCGAGACTTGGGAGTTAACTACCCCTTGGGCGCGCTGGCTACACCGCGAGCGACACCTGTGGACAACCAAGGAGGGAGGCGACATGGCTGGCTACTCAGGCACCCCGCTGGAGCGCAAGCTCGGGGTCAAGCCGGAGCACGTCGTCTACCTCGACGGAGCGCCCGAGACGTTCGACCTTGACGCACCCACGACGAGGAGACTGCCGCGCCAGCTCGACATCAGCCTCACCTTCCACACCAGCGCCGCGAAGCTGGAACGCCGGATGCCGCAGCTGATCGAGCGCACGAAGACGGCGGGGATGATCTGGGTCTGCTGGCCCAAGAAGGCCGCGAAGGTCGACACGGACATCGACGAGAACGTCGTACGCGACATCGGCCTGGCTGCCGGAGTAGTCGACGTCAAGGTCTGTGCGATCGACGACGTCTGGTCGGGCCTGAAGTTCGTACGACGCCTGAAGGACCGCGCCTGACCTCAGCCGTAGCGGTGGCTCTTCTCGTCGTGACCAGCCTCGCGCGTGCACTTCCTGCCGTTCATCGACCGGTGCCCACACAGGTCGGTCGCCGACGGCGGCAGCCGCGGACTGGCGAGGGACAGCGGCCGGCCTGCTCGGCTTGGCGACTGGTTCGACTGGCTTTCCGGATGCAGCCGCAGCGGCTTCGCGGCGGGTGGGCCCGCTGGCACTGTCGCGGGCGTACTTGGCCTCCCGCATCGCCCTCTGGGCATCGAGCTTGCTCATGGTCGACTCACACTCCGGACACTACGGCGCGGCACCGACAGTTCTGCGGCGACGAGCCGTTGAGCCCGCGCGGAGTCTGAGAACATCTGCGCATGGGCTGGTCGCCTGCCACCAGACGAGCACTTTGGGGGAAGACATGTCCGACGCAATCCGGCTGAGCTCGATGACGGTGAACTGCCCCGATGCGCGCGCTCTCGCCGACTTCTACGCGCAGATCACCGGTGGCGAGGTCACCTACTCGCACCCCGCCTGGGCGACCGTGATCAGTCCAGGTGGGCGGATAGACCTTCAGACGGTCGAGGACTACCAGGCTCCCGAATGGCCAGGCCCCATGGGCAAGGCGCTGCTCCACCTCGACTTCCTGGTGGACGACCTGATCGCGACCGAGCAACGCGTCCTGAAGGCGGGAGCCGTCAGGATGGACTTCCAGCCCAACAGCGAGCACTGTCTGGTGTTCGCGGACCCAGCGGGACACCCGTTCTGCCTGACCACGTTGGACGAGATCGGGTGATCGTGCCCGCCGACTGCTCGACCACCCATTGGTTCAGCGGGCCGCGCGCCGCCCACCTTGCGGTCGAGGGGGAGCGGGCTCGTTCTTGATCAGCCTGAGGATCCGACCCCCGAGGATCAGTGTCACGAACAGGCACGCGGCCGCGCCGACGGTGGCGACCCCCAGGAACATCCACGCGTCCGGCTCGCCCGACCGCACCTCGCCGCCGAAGTCGATGGCGGCATAGACGAGCACTCCCCAGGCCACCAGGGTGGCCGTCAGGATCAGCGCCAGGAGCGAGAATCTTGGCCCGCGGCGGCTTGGGTGCGACGTACGCCGTCTCGGTCACGTGCTCACCCGAATGCCTGCCCACGGGCCTCATTCTGGACCAACTCGCTCGTCCACAGGCTGACATCCGTCAGACCGTCCGCCGGGTGGTCGATCAGGCCCGAAACGCCCTCTCGACACACCACCCGAAATGACTATTTTCGGCACCCGATCGGCCTCTGACCTGCGGTGATGCGTTCATACCCGAGGTACGCCGGATTCGATTGCAAAGAGGCCTTGCACGCCCGGAGGCGCAGGCGTACTGTCACCACTACATGTAGTAGTTACACCGATGTAGTTATCCACATCTAGTTCCACAGGATGGTGGGGTTCCACACAGGAAATTCCACCTTATCCACCGGAATCCACAGCTCAACGCACAGGTTGTACCTCAGGAGAGGAGGCCCGAGATGCACTGTCCGTTCTGCCGCAGCACCGACACCCGGGTGCTCGACTCCCGGGTCGCCGATGACGGCGCGTCGATCCGTCGACGCCGCTCGTGCCCGGCCTGCGAGAAGCGCTGGACCACCGTGGAGCAGATGCAGCTGACCGTGATCAAGCGCAGCGGCACCTCCGAGCCGTTCACGCGCGAGAAGGCCATCGCCGGCGTACGCAAGGCCTGCAAGGGCCGGCCGGTCTCCGAGGACGACCTCGCTCGCCTGGGCCAGTCGGTCGAGGACAGCCTGCGCAGCGTCGGCTTCGCCGAGGTCCCGGCCAACGAGATCGGGCTGGCCATCCTCGGGCCGCTCCGCGAGCTCGACGAGGTCGCCTACCTCCGGTTCGCGAGTGTCTACCGCGCCTTCGAGTCCGCCGAGGACTTCGAGACCGAGATCGCCATGTTGCGGCTGAACGACCCCAGGTGGCGGCGGAGCCACAACCTCAGCCGACGGGCTGACCACAGATCGCCCGGCGCGTGGTGGGGAAGCCGCGCGCCGGGCTACCAATCAGGTAGCACGCATGACAGCAGTTGGTACGACGAGCAGGACGCAGACAACCAACAGGGAGTAGGGGAACATGACCGAAACGGTGAGCGGGACCGGCGCAGCACGCACCCGAACAAGAAGGGTCTGAAGATCGAGCGGGTCTTCTCGACCGAGGGTGTGCACCCCTACGACGAGCTCACCTGGGAGCGACGCGACGTCGTCCAGCAGAACTGGAAGACCGGCGCGGTCGTCTTCGAGCAGCGCGGTGTCGAGTTCCCCGACACCTGGAGCGTCAACGCCTCCACGATCGTCACCACCAAGTACTTCCGCGGCGCAGTCGGCACCGACGCCCGCGAGTGGAGCCTCAAGCAGCTGATCGACCGCGTCGTGAAGACCTACACCAAGGCCGGCATCGACAACGGCTACTTCGCTTCTGAGAAGGACGCCGAGCTCTTCGAGCACGAGCTGACCTGGCTGCTGGTCAACCAGTACTTCTCGTTCAACTCCCCGGTCTGGTTCAACGTCGGCACCGCCTCTCCCCAGCAGGTGTCCGCGTGCTTCATCCTCTCCGTCGACGACTCGATGGACTCGATCCTGAACTGGTACAAGGAAGAGGGCTTCATCTTCAAGGGCGGCTCCGGCGCCGGCCTGAACCTCTCCCGCATCCGCTCCTCCAAGGAGCTGCTCTCCAGCGGCGGTACGGCGAGCGGCCCGGTCTCCTTCATGCGCGGCGCCGACGCCTCCGCGGGCACCATCAAGTCCGGTGGCGCCACGCGTCGCGCGGCCAAGATGGTCGTCCTCGACGTCGACCACCCCGACATCGTCGAGTTCGTCGAGACCAAGGCCAAGGAAGAGGACAAGATCCGCGCGCTGCGTGACGCGGGCTTCGACATGGACCTCGGCGGCACCGACATCACCTCGGTGCAGTACCAGAACGCCAACAACTCCGTCCGCGTCAGCGACGAGTTCATGCGCGCGGTCGAGGACGGCACCGACTTCGGGCTGCGTTCCCGCGGCACCGGCGAGGTCATCGAGACCGTCGACGCCCGCGAGCTGTTCACCAAGATCAGCCAGGCCGCGTGGGCCTGTGCCGACCCGGGTCTGCAGTACGACGACACGATCAACGACTGGCACACCAACCCCGAGACCGGCCGGATCACCGCGTCCAACCCGTGCTCCGAATACATGTCGCTCGACAACTCCTCGTGCAACCTGGCGTCGCTGAACCTGCTGAAGTTCCTCAAGGACGACGACACCTTCGACGCGCCGCTGTTCGCGAAGGCGGTGGACTTCATCATCACCGCGATGGACATCTCCATCTGCTTCGCGGACTTCCCGACCGAGGCGATCGGCGACACCACCCGCGACTACCGCCAGCTCGGCATCGGCTACGCCAACCTCGGCGCGCTGCTGATGGCGATGGGTCTCGGCTACGACTCCGACGGCGGTCGCGCGATGGCGGCCACGATCACCTCGCTGATGACCGGCCAGTCCTACAAGCGCTCGGCCGAGCTGGCTTCGGTGGTCGGTCCCTACACCGGCTACGCCCGCAACGCCGACGCGCACAAGCGGGTGATGCGCAAGCACCAGGCCGCGAACGACGTGATCCGGACGCTCGGCGTGCACGACTCCGGCGTACACAAGCTGGCCACGCAGGCCTGGGCCGACGTACAGAAGCTCGGTGAGAAGAACGGCTTCCGCAACGCGCAGGCCTCCGTGCTCGCACCCACCGGCACCATCGGCTTCATGATGGACTGCGACACCACCGGCATCGAGCCGGACTTCTCGCTGGTCAAGTTCAAGAAGCTCGTCGGCGGCGGCTCGATGCAGATCGTGAACCAGACGATCCCGCGGGCGCTGCGCAAGATGGGGTACGCCGAGGAGACCATCGAGGCGATCGTCGAGTTCATCGCCGAGAAGGGCCACGTCATCGACGCCCCCGGCCTCAAGCCGGAGCACTACGAGGTCTTCGACTGCGCGATGGGCGCCCGGGCGCTGAAGCCGATGGGCCACGTGCGGATGATGGCGGCCTGCCAGCCGTTCCTCTCCGGCGCGATCTCCAAGACGGTGAACCTGCCGGAGACCGCCACGGTCGAGGAGATCGAGGACATCTACCTGCAGTCCTGGAAGCTCGGCCTCAAGGCGACGGCCGTCTACCGCGACAACTGCAAGGTCGGCCAGCCGCTCTCCGACGGCAAGTCCGACTCGGCGAAGAAGGACCAGGGCCATCTCGCTCGACGACGCTCCTGCGGTCGTCGAGAAGCTCGTCGAGGTGCACAAGCCGTTCCGCAAGCGCCTCCCGAAGTCGCGTGCCTCGCGTACGACGAGCTTCACCGTCGGCGGCGCCGAGGGCTACATGACCTCGGGTGCGCACGACGACGGCGAGCTCGGCGAGGTCTTCCTCAAGCTCGGCAAGCAGGGCTCCACCCTGGCCGGCGTGATGGACGCCTTCTCGATCGCGGTCTCCATCGGCCTGCAGTACGGCGTCCCGCTCGAGACCTACGTCTCGAAGTTCACCAACCTGCGCTTCGAGCCCTCGGGCATGACCGACGACCCGGACATCCGGATGTCGCAGTCCCTGATGGACTACGTCTTCCGCAGGCTCGCCCTGGACTACCTGTCCTTCGAGGACCGCTCGATGCTCGGCATCTACTCCGCCGAGGAGCGCCAGCGCCACCTCGAGACGGGCTCCTACGAGCCCCTCGAGGAGACCGGCGGAGCCGAGGAGCTGATCGCCGTCGAGGTCGCCGAGCTCATCGAGGAGACGCCGGCCGCCGACAAGGTGGTCGAGCAGCGAGCGAAGCGAGCGGATAGTCGAGACCACTCAGGTGACCACGACGACCGCGACGAGGGCTCGAGACCAAGGACACCCACGGCGCCGAAGCCCGCGAGGTCCCGGCGAAGGCAGGAGTGGCGAGGCCCACACCTCCGCCGAGCTCTTCGAGAAGATCACCGGCACCGCGGTCGACTCCCCGCTGTGCATGACGTGCGGGACGAAGATGCGGCCGGCTGGTAGCTGCTTCGTGTGCGAGGGCTGCGGGAGTACGAGCGGCTGTAGCTGATCTCCGCTAGCTTCGTCGGGATGGCTCAGGGGCCGCCCCGACGAAGACCAGGACGCCATGGACCGGGACTCTTTTCTTGCCGACGCTCAAAAACGTGCCAATACAACTGATCCGGTCCGAATAACGATCCGGGGATTGATCAGCTATTGGGACGCCAAGGGCCGAGGTTCGCGCGTGCGCATGCAAGTGCGACGCTCTCTGAGGCAGCGGGGACTCAGGACCGAGCCCGACTTCAGCATCGGATATATCGACAACTGGGTGACCGTGTTGCCTGTCGCAGCATCCCCAGAGTCCCAAGGTGAAGCCGTCCCCGAAGAAGTGGCCGAGGACCTGGAAGAAAAGTACCTCCGAGTCGATTCTCTGCAGTGCGCTCAGCAAGGGCTGCTCCAGGTCGAATCAGACGCTGAACTGAGCAAGGCGCTCACTCTTATGGCACTGCATGACTTCTCTCAGCTTGCAGTCGGCAGTTCGCCGCGTCACATCAGCCGGGCTGTTACCTGGGAGTCCGTAGGACGGAGCCGAATGGTGGGGACACCCTCGAAGGTGGCGGATGCCTCGGTGGCCGTGAACACGGTAAATTCTCACTGACGACCTGCTGCCCCTACTCCCCACCATTGCAGACGTCGGTTTCGTATTCGTCGAAGATCAGGGACGTATGGGCGTTGGAATCGTCACAGCAGCCGACGTTACTAACGAGTTCGGGGCTCTGGCTGCCCCATTCTTCCTGATCGGAGAAGTCGAGCGGAGGCTTAGGTCGTGGCTCCGCCGTTCCAAGTTTCCCATCGAGGACTATCGGGCTGCCCGGTTCGAAGGTGACGAGGGCCGTGACATTTCTGGTCCGGAGGACCTGACATTTAGCGAGATCGAGCGGCTGATCGAGGTGCCAGACAACTGGAAGAAGATTCCGTGGGACCTAGAACGCAAGATCTTTCTTGAGAGGCTGGGTGAGGTTCGTGCCGTTCGGAACAGCATGATGCACTTCAGCAGCGACGCCCCCTCTGAAGCTGACTTGGCAACCATGCGACATTTCTTGGCAGTTCTCAGCGAGTTCATCTGATCGCAGGCAGGCATTGAGTCCAATGATCGACAGGCGCTAGAGCTAGCGCGAGTGCCACTCGACCGTCTAAGCGACCGGCGCAGGATGGAAGTAGTCGAAGAGACCCTGCTTGATCGGCTTGTCGAACTTCAGCGTCATCGTCACGACTGGCAGGTCTTGCCCACGTGCCAGGCATCGTTGTCTCTTTAGCGGCGTCGAGCCCTCGCCCTGCCGAGGTAGTAGTGGTCGCTGCCCTCGGCATCGTCCTTCTTGCACGAAGACGTGCAGATCGACCTGGCCCTCGACTATCGGCTGACGTCCCTGCTTCGCAGGGTGCGATTGTTCTTGGAGAACCACCTCATGGTTGACCTGTCGAGGAGCGCGTCCTCGTAGGCCGTGCTCGCACCGACATCATCCGACTTGTGAAGCGTGACGAAGATCGTGCACACGCCGAGCGCCTCGTGTCGGTCTTGTAGCCGTAGATGGTCGACGCGTTCGCTGCGTGGCCAGCCCAGAAGCCGAGCAGCGTCGCGTCGCGAGTACTGCATCCCAGGGGTGAACGGGCCGTCCGTCAGTAGCGGTCCTGCGGTCAGCTGCTTGCCCGTCTTCAGGAGATCTCGACTGCGTGCGCGAAGCGCTCGATGCACTGCAATACTCGTCCGAGCATGCACTGCGTCAGCTGAACAGACTCCTCGGCCCGCTCGACGATTCCGACGCCGTAGCGCTTCATGTCGACTTGCGTGTAGCCACGGAGAGTCAACGTGTCGATCGCTGTCGACACTGGAGATCGCTCGCCGAGGCAATGCCAGCTCGCCCGAACTGTCGCCGCGATCTGCATCAAACGTCGTGTCTCCGACGAGCGAGCAGGGTCTCGAGCAGGACCAACTCGTGCAGGCGCTTGGCAGCCAGCACCTCGTGGGACAGCAGAGCCAAGCGCCCGGCTTGCCCTCGTAGGAACTGAGAGTCGCCGTTCGCGAAGGAGTGCCTGCAACAAGCGCGGGATAGTGCTCCCTCTTGGTGGCCAGGAGCATCGGGTCAACGGACTCGAATCTGAGGAAGTCCCAGAGCGCGGGTACGCCGCCGACGCGGTTCTGCATCGCCAGTAGTGCGGTCTTGAGGTTCGCCATGCTGTCGAGCTTCGGTGCTCGGCGATCGACGCTCAGGATCCGCTCGCGTGAGATCTCGTCGAAGCTCACGCTGGACAGGCCCGGCAGGGCCCCAGCCTCGACGGTTTCATTCAGGCGCTCTCGCAGCGACTCCCGGTTGAGCGACTCGTCGCCGAAGAGCGCGATCGGGATCAGGAAGTTGTTGGCGTAGTTGCCGATGAAGTCGATGACGACGAGGTAGTCCTTGCCGTCGGCCAACCGGAGTCCACGACCCAAGCTGCTGGACGAAGACGATCGCGGACTGCGTCTGCCGCAGCATGATGACCTGGTTGACGGTCGGAATGTCGACGCCCTCGTTGAAGATGTCGACGGTCAGGATGTAGTCGAGTTCGCCCGCCTCCAGCTCGGCGACCCGCGCTTCGCGCGCGTCGACCGGGTCGTCGCCCGTGAGCGCGACGGTGCGAAGTCGTTTGCCGCGGAGGTCGCGCTGGTTGAGCTCGCGCCGAGAGCGCATGCGCCTCCTCCTTGCGGCTGCAGAAGATCAGTCCGCGGGGCGGACGCCGGCCTGGCCATACAGCTCGATCGCCTCGAGCAGGTGATCGACTCGTTCCGGCGTGATCAGCAGCTTGAGGTCAGTCTCGTCCGTGGTCGTGGTGCCATCGTCGTATGTGATGTCAGCGACGCCGTAGTAGTGGAAGGGGCAGAGCATCTCCGCCTCGAGCGCATGGTTGAGCCGGATCTCGTACGGGACGTTGTAGTGGAACAGCTCAAAGACGTTGAAGCCGTCGGTGCGCTCGGGTGTCGCAGTCATGCCCAGGAGGAACTTCGGGTCGAAGTGCTCGATGACCCGCTGATACGTGGCTGCGCCGGCTCGGTGTGCCTCGTCGATGATCACGTAGTCGAAAGCATCGGGGGCGAACGGTCGAGAACGTTCGGTCTTGGACAGAGTCTGGATGGTCGCGAAGACATAGCGTCGGTCGCGCTGCTTGTGCGAGCCCGTCAGCTTGCCGTAGTCGCTCGCCGTTCCACCGAGCACTCGTCGGTACTCGCTGAATCGTCCGGTCGAGGATCTGCTCGCGATGGACGACGAAGAGCAGTCGCTCGGCGTCGACGGCATGCGGACGTCGAGCGCCGAGAGGATCGTCTTGCCCGTGCCGGTCGCCGAGATGATGATCGCGCGCTCGGCGCCTTGGCTCCGCACGAAGTCGAGGGCAAGCAGCGCGTCCTGCTGCATGCGTTCGGCTGATCAGCTCGGCGCGCCGGCGGTTCGAGTCCGACCCTGTGCTGGGCTGTGCGCGACGCGGCGGAGCGACATAGGTCGCCGCGTACTCGTCGATCCACTCCTGCGTGAGCGGCTCCGAGGCAGCGACCTGTTCGTCGAGCAAGACTCGCTGAGCTGGTCGGCGAGGTCGCTCCCGCTGCCGCGGACACCTTCAGGTTCCATTCGTGATTGTGCGACAGCGCGCTGCTGGTCAAGTTCGAACTGCCAATCATCGCGGTCACGCTGCGTCCGCGCTCGAAGATGTAGCCCTTCGGATGGAAGCCCGCTGCCGGTGTGGCGGCGCACGTCGATGCCCGTGTGTGCGCTCAGAGTTAAGCAGTTCGGCAAATGCCTGCGGATGATTGAAGCCGAGGAAGTCCGACGTGACGATGCGCCCGGTGCCCTGAAGTCCAGAGATGCTGCTTCAGCTGGGCGATCGCGCCAGGCGAGATGAACGCGACCGAGAACGTGAACGCGCGGCAGCGATCGAGTTCCTCGACGAGCGCGTGCTCGACGGTGCTGCCGCCTGGTTGAGGACCAGCTGGGTTGTAGTGCCGCGGACCGTCGACTGCAGTACCGACGTAGCCAAACTCTATGTCGAGCGCGAACTGGTTGGTCCAGTCGATCTCGAGCGCTCATTCGAGAGATCCGCTTCAAGCAGTTCGACGGCAGGGAGTCGGCTGGCGCCCACTCGAGCGAGTCAAGTCTCGGTGCGCAGCCACCTGATGTTGGCGTGCTCGGTCAGCGGGAGTGCCTGTCGACCAGCTCGCATAGAAGGTCGTCAGGGTGACCACGCCGAACTCGTACTCATGGATGGTCGTCGTGACTTCCGTCCCCGACCTCCACTATGCAGTGCAGCTCCTCGTCGATCTCGCGCTCCAACGCTTCGCGCGGCGTCTCACCCAGCTCGATCTTGCCCCCAGGGAACTCCCAGAGCCCGGCTAGTGCCCCCTGGTGCCCGCGCTGCGCGCAGAGCATGAAACCGTCTCGAGTGATCACCGCCCCCACGACCTGAATTGCCGTGTCACAAGCCCTCCTTCAGTGGGCGTCAGCCTATGGGTTAGATCGTGCGCCCCCGGCCATTTCCAGCTGGCGAGCGCGCCCAGCTGGGCCATCGTCGGATCTGTGCGAGCATCACCAGTTGCTGTGTTCGCGCTCTGCCGTTGCACAGAGTTTCTCCGGTTCCGCAGAAGACGCCACGGATCCTTGGCGGACCACGAGGGTGAGGACGTAGCCATCGTGGTCGGAGAGCTGCCGGCCGTCGGGATCCTGCGCATGAAGCGGGTTGCATCCTGACCCGTGAGGTCTCCGGTGAGCCCGATGTGGTCGATGGAGAGCAACCCTTCGATCCTGGGGGGAAGTCGGCAGTGGGTACCTGCATGCCACGTCCGTTCGAGGAGATCGAATAGAAGGGCCGCCCGCCCATGCTCCCGACCCACTCCCTCCCGGACATGGCGTGGTTCCAGTCGCCTCCCCAGACGAGCGCGGACCGTGGCAACGCGAGGTCGAGGTCACTCAGCGTCGCCTCGGTCCGGTCAACGTGCCGAGCGCCAACCCAGGGAATGCCTTCCGCCGCACCCCCTCCAGGGGAGGATCGAGCTGCACACCGTCAGATCGTCCACCCGCGCCATCACGCTCGCTGGGTGAGGGTCGGGCATGGTCTCAGAGGCCGTCGCGACAGGACGGCCGGCCCACGTCGTCTCGGCGCCATCACCGCCTGGCCCGATGGAGGTGATAGCCGGCCATCGACAGGCGCTCGCTCACCTCGGTGAGCAACCAGATGTCGCAGTCCATTTCGCCCATCAGGACGCGATGGGCATCCGTCCACGCCCCTCCAGGTTCCAGGTGCCGATCCGCATGCGTTCGTCCTTCGTCTCAATGGTCGTCGAACGCTCGGCGGGTGGCCGGCCAAGAGCAGCACAGGCCCAGGGTCAGTGGATCACGGCGGCTCGCGTCAGTGGTCGAGCGGGCGTATCGGTCACCGGGCACCTGGAGTTGCTCGACCCGTTTGGGTGGCTCGGTGACGTTGACGTCGAGACCCGGTGAGTAGCCACCGAGCGCCTGGAGGCTGGTCTAGGCCCATTTCACACGCTTTCGCTGAGGTGTGAGACAGATTGGCCGTGATGCGGCGGTCTTCGTATGTTGCGTGCGCCAGCGGCTCCAGCCGCACTCACTCACAATCTCGGGACCGAATCTCATGCTCGTTTCACAACACCCTTCCGCACCACGCTTCCGTCGTACGCACCAGCCGATTCGACCGCGCTGGGTTGCAGGCTCGGTAGGTGCCATATGTGCGTCTCCTACTGACTCTCGCTGGGTGCGGTGGAAGTGAACCCGCCGAGATGCCGGATGTGGCCACCCGGCCTTTGGATGTCGCACTCAGTGACATCAAGCCTGGCTTTCGAGGAGGTCGAGGTCGTCGGTGGAGGCGCCTTCGGTGTGGTGAATGAATCCGCCTGGACCGTCTGCGAACAGGAACCGGCTGCTGGGAAGACGATTGGCTCCGCTCCCCGCCTCATCGTGGACCGGACGTGCGGCGAGAGCCCGAAGGCTCCGAGAAGAAGGCAGAGTCAACGGACGAGGCCGCTGCCGAACCGACCAAGAAGGCGAACGTCGAGCCGGAGGCCGAGGAACCCCCAGTTGTCGAGACCTTCCAGATGCCGGCTCTGGTCGGTGCGAACCTGCAAGATGCTCAGGACATGCTGCAGTCATTGGGTAGCTACTTGCTGACGCAGATGGATGCAACGGGAATGGAGCGCTTCCAGTTTCTCGACTCTGGCCGGAAGGTCTGTGGCCAGCGACCTCGGGCCGGGCGTTCCGTGCCCCTCGAAAAGATGGTCAGTTCCTGGCGGTCAAGCTTCGCACCCTGCTGAGCTTGTCCGTGAGCTGACCCGGAAGAGCGCGGGCGTACTTCTCACCCAGCACCCGGAGGTGCTCGACCAGCTCCGGCGGCTCGGTGACGTGGAAGTCGAGGCCGAGCATGCCGATCCAGACCGCCACGGTCTCCAGGGTGTCGGCGCCGGTGACCAGGACGCAGTGCGTCTCGTCCACGGTCTCGACCACGCCGACGGTGGGGTTGATGCGGGACAGCACGTCCTCGGCTGGGGCGTCCACGGCGATGCGGGCGTGCACCTTCCAGCCCGTCGAGGCGACGTCGCGGAGCACGAACGCCGCGTAGTCGCCGCCGTCGAGCGGCCTGGGCGTGAACCGGCCTCCTCCGGGGACGCGGAGGGTCATCCAGTCCGCGCGGTAGGCCTGCCACTCGTCGTCGGGCCGGCGCCGCGCCACGACGTACCAGTGCTGCTGCCAGCTGACCAGCCGGTACGGCTCCGCCTCGACGGGCGCTGGGCGTCGCCGTAGAAGAAGCGGATCGCCTCGTGGTCGCGTACGGCGGCGGCCAGGTCGGCGAGCAGGGCCGGGTCGACCGGCGGTGTCTCGACGTTGGTCGAGGTGTTGGCCGGACCGATGTCGGTGTTGTCGTGCAGCGCCCGGATCCGGCGGCGCAGGGGGTCCGGCAGGATCTGCTCCAGCTTCGCGAGCGCGAGCGTGCTCGTCTCCTCGATCCCCGGCACGGACTTGGCGACGCCCAGGCCCACGGCCACCGCCACGGCTTCGTCGTCGCTCATCAACAGCGGCGGCAGCCGGCCGTGATCGCCGAGCCGGTAGCCGCCGGCGGGGCCGCGCACCGAGTCGATCGGGTAGCCCAGCTCGCGCAGCCGCTCGATGTCCTTGCGCAGCGTCCGCTCGCCCACGTCGATGCGGTCCGCGAGCTCCGCGCCGGCCCAGCTGCGCCGCGTCTGCAGCAGCCCGAGGAGGGCGAGCAGGCGGGCCGAGGTCTCCAGCATCCAGCCTCCGAAAACTCGTGATGGGGAGCACGAATATCCGGAACGAACCGTGCCGGAACCAGTTCTAGCGTCTCCGCATGACCAACAACAAGAGCACCCAGCAGACCACCGCCCTCACGATCCGGCCCTTCGAGGTCGCGATCCCGCAAGCCGCCCTCGACGACCTGCAGACCCGCCTCGAGCGCACCCGCTTCGCGACCGAGATCCCCGGCGACGGTTGGGAGCACGGCACTCCGGTCTCCTACCTGCGCGACATGGTCGACCACTGGCGCACCGGGTTCGACTGGCGGCAACAGGAGGCGCGGATGAACGAGTTCCCGCAATACCTCACCGAGATCGACGGCCAGACCATCCACTTCGTCCACGTCCGGTCGCGGCACGAGGACGCGACGCCGATCGTGCTCGCCCACACCTACCCGGGCTCGTTCGTCGACTACCTGGACGTGATCGGGCCGCTGACCGACCCCGAGGCGTACGGCGGGCGGGCCGAGGACGCCTTCCACGTCGTCGTACCCAGCATGCCGGGCATGGGCTTCAGCACCCCGGACGTGGACGGCGCGTGGACGATGGCGCGCGTCGCCGGTCTGTGGGACACGCTGATGCGCGGCCTCGGCTACGAGTCGTACGGCGCCCACGGGTCCGACGGCGGCGCCATGGTCTCCCGCGAGCTCGCCAGGCTGAACCCGGCAGGGTTCCTCGGCGCCCACGTCCTGCAGCTGTTCTCGTTCCCGTCGGGTGACCCTGCGGAGTTCGAGAAGATGGGCCCGGCCGACTACGCCGCGCTCGAGTTCGCCGGCTGGTTCCAGACGGTCAACGGCTACGCGCAGATGAACGCGTCGCGGCCCCAGACCATCGCCGCTGCGCTCAGCGACTCACCCGTGGGCCAGCTCGCCTACAACGAGCTGTTCGAGAACTTCGGCAACGGCACCAGCCTGATGACCCGCGACCAGGTGCTCACCCAGGTCAGCCTCTACTGGCTGACGAACACGTCCGCAGGTTCGGTTCGCTACCACCACACCGAGCGGGACGTCGAGGCGAGCGTCAACGAGGGCCCGATCGGCGTCACCGTGTTCGCCGACGACTTCAAGTCGATGCGACCGTTCGCGGAGCGCGACAACACCAACATCGTCTCGTGGACCGAGCAGCCCCGCGGCGGTCACTTCGCGTCGCTCGAGGTTCCGGACGTGCTGGCAGAGGAGATCCGGGCCTTCTACGCGGTGGACCGCACCGCCTGAGGGAAGCCACGAGGGCCGGGGCGCGCGCGCCCCGGCCTGACCTCACTCGTCCGTGGGGTTCGTCGGCAGGGCGGAGATCCGGGCCAAACGCTGGTCCGGGTCCCAGTCCGACCACGGCTCCAGGTCCTCTGCGAAGGGTGTGCGCCACGCCAGGGTGCTGAGCAGCGCCACGATGAACTGGGCGTCCGTCATGCCGTATGTCCGCGCTCGCGCGGTGAGTTCGATGTGCAGGCTGGTAGGGATGCCGTCCAGCCAGAAGCCGACTGTCTCGCACTGCTGGCTGACAGCGACCCAGCGCCAGTGATCGAGATCGACGTCGCGGTTCAGGGGATTGTGCAGCAGCTCGTCCAGGGGCGGGTACGGCGTGGCGAACAGCTCGGGGTCCTCCAGCAGGGCCAAGGAAATCGTGCGAGCGACTTCCGCCGGTCGAGTGGAGAGATCGTCGCCGCTCTGCAGAAAGTTCTCCCGCGCGTAGATCGACGACATCATCTGTCGCACCCGCAGCTGCTCCTCGGGCGCGGGGAGATCCTCCTCGTGCACCTGCTCGACAACGAGCTGCTGGTCGACGATCCGCAGGCCGACCAGCTGGTGGCGGTCCACTTCAGGCAACCATCCAGGTGGGCCAATGAGCGCGTCGTAGCCGGGTTCCGCGCGGCATACCCCGCCCGACCCGTCAGCCAGCTGCAGCGGCCGAAACGTCGCGAGGTTGAGCAACGGCTGGACGCCCATGCCGAGCCACAGGTCGGTACGCCCTCGAAGCGGCGCCCGTACTCGATGGGTGAGGACCTGGCCCTCCAGCAGCGCGAGGGCGTGGTCGATCTCGCCGGTGGGCCGTGGCACCAGCACCGTCGACGGCATGATCGCGTCGATGACCGCCTGCTCGTCGATGCGAGCGTCGCGGAGATCGCGGCGTGCTCGTCGCGTCAACCACTCGAGGCGTTGTGGGCCGTGCTCCAGGACGAGCACCACGAGCTGGTCGTGCAGCCGGTGGTCGATGCGGTCGAAGGATGCGGTGTCACGAGTCATGGTCAGATGATCGATGCGTCGAGGCCGTGGCGCATCTCGTCGTCCACAGGCCTGGTGGGCACTGAGATCAGTGCTTGCAGATCGGTCGAGATTCCTGTAGAATCGAACACAAGTTCGATCCATCGAGATGCCAGCGGTCAGCCCCGACTGTCTGGTTCGCCCGTTCAATGGGCGCGCTGGGTCGACACCTGAGATGTGTTGGCTGTTGTTGCCTGCAGGAGGTGCCGGGGTGAGCTCGACGTTCGATCGTGCTGTGCATCCGGTGCTCGCCTGTGCCGACGTGATCGAAGATGCGCTCAAGGAGACGACCGAGGTGCAGGTCGTGTTCATGGACCCCGCTGACAAGCGGACTGCGTTGCTGCGTCTGGCCCGGCTGGATTCGCGGCTGACGGCGTTGAGACTGCGGCTGATGGCCGTGGCCGACGACGTCGCTCTGGCCGAGGGCGCGCGCGACGTGGCCGCTCTGCTTACCCACGAGACCCGCGGTGACTTCGGTGCGAACCGGCGTGACCTGGCGCTGGCCGAGGCCCTGGACCGGCGCTGGAACCGTCGTTGCCGCCGCCCTCGGTCGAGGGTGATCTCAACGTGGCGCAGGCCCTGGTGATCACCCGTGCCCTCGACGAGCTGCCGGCCGACAAGCTTCCGGTCGAGGTGCTCGCGGCCGCCGAAGCGCACCTGGTCGCCCAGGCGGCCGAGTTCGGTCCACGTGAGCTGCGGATGCTGGGTCGGCGGATCCTGGACATCGTCGCTCCCGAGATCGGTGAGCAGCACGAGGCCGAGCAGCTCGCGAAGGAGGAACGGCGCGCCGAGCGACGCACCAGCCTGGTCTCCACACGGCTCGGTGACGGCACCACCCGGATCACCATCAACGTCCCTGACGCGGTCGCGACCCGGCTGCACACCTACCTCGAGGCGTTCACCTCACCGCGGCACCAGGGGATCGGGGAGGCCGACCGGATCCCGGTCGACCGCAAGCGCGGCCAGGCGTTCTGCTCCCTGCTCGAAGCCTGCGACCCGAAGCGGCTGCCGGCTCATGGCGGGGACGCGACCACGTTGATCGTGACGGTGTCGCTGGAGGAGCTGCGCAAGGAGCTCGGCACCGGCGAGCTCGGTCCCGCAGAGAAGCTCACCGCGGCAGAGGTACGCCGCCTGGCCTGCACCGCCCAGATCATCCCGGCCGTGCTCGACGGGAAGTCCGAGGTCCTCGACCTGGGCCGCTCCTCCCGACTGTTCCGACCCGCCCAACGCAAGGCGATGATCATCCGCGACCGCGAGTGCCGCGCCGAGGGCTGCACCATCCCGGCCGCCTGGTGCGAGGCCCATCACTGGGGCAGACCCTGGGCCCAGGGCGGCCGCACCGATCTCAAGGACGGCGTTCTGTTGTGTTCGTGGCACCACCACCGCGCCCACGACCCGACCTACGACACCAGCCGGATGCCCAACGGAGACATCCGCCTCAACAGGCGGACGTGAGCCGCAAGGAAGTCACTCGGTCGACTGCCTTCGCTACCTAGCCCCGCTTCCTCGCGCAGGGGTCACCGACGCGCGCGGTCTGGCCGCGGTCGACAGTGACCTCGCGCGTGGAGAGCACCTTGCCGTTTCGGTTGGTGCAGGTGAGGTTCCACGCTTCCTTGAGGCCGGAGTACGTGCCCGGTGTGGGGGAGGCGTAGTCGACGCGGCCCGTCCAGTCGGAGGTGGCGCCGCCCTCGTAGTTGACCAGCCGGATCGTGTACGTGCCCGGCACCGGGTCGATCAGCACCGCCGACTCGGGGTCGGCCAGGCTGGCGGCCTGGGCGACCAGGCGGCCGCGGGCGTCGTACACCTCGACGTCCCAGTCGACCTGCGCGTTCGGCCACTGGATCACCACGCGAGCGGTGCCGTTGTCGTACGTCGGCGGCCCCTCGACCGTGAAGGTGGCGGTCTCGTAGGCGCCCTCGGCCGGCGTACCTGCCGGGTTGGTCAACGGCTGGCTCGCCTGCGGCGGACCCTGCGGCTCGCGGCCATAGCGACCGACCACCACCGGTCGGGTCGACGGGTTGACCGCCCAGCGGAAGTTGCCGCCCTCGGTGTCGTACGACGAGGCCAGGTCGTCCCGGTAGTAGCGCGGCGGACCAGTCGAGCCGTCGGCGTTGATCACCGGCGAGGTGGCCGAGATGAACGACTTGCTCACCGTCAGCTTCCGGTTCGGCGAGGTGTTGCCGACGATCGTGGAGTGCAGCGCCGAGTCGACGGTCGCATCGGCCATCACGTAGTACGCCTCGCGGTTGCCGCCGTACTCCGCGCCCGCGGCGGGCGGCAGTCCGACGTACTCCGCGACCACTCCGGTCTGGAACGGCGGGTGGAACTCGGTGGGTCCGATCTCGAAGGTGAACCCGAGCCCGCCGGTGTTCCAGTAGCTCCAGTCCTCGACCGACCCGGAGGTGTCGTAGAGCTGGAACGAGGCCCAGTTGGCGTAGCCGTTGGCCTCGGTCATGTCCGCGCCGAGCTGGCGGTAGGCGGGCTCGTCCGGGCTGAACCCGGTCGCCCTGATGGCCGGCGGCCGCAGCACGAGGTTGGAGTAGGTGTGGTTGGTGATCAGGTTGGTCACCTGACGCCCGGAGATGAGCTTGCGGATGTTGTCGGTCTCCGGCTCCGATCCCGGCCCGTCGCCGCGGTAGGTGTCGCTCGACCAGGTCGGGCTCGCGCCGCCGCCGCCCCAGAAGCCGGGGTAGTTGCGGTTCAGGTCCGTGCCCCGCAGCCGTCCGGCCGGGTTGTCGGCGCAGGTGCCGCCAAGGTATTGCGCCGGCGTCTGGGCCGAGACCTGGCAGTTCTTGCGCTTCATCTCGTAGTCGAACTGGCTGAAGTCGCCGAGCGGTGCTGCGTTGCGCGAGATGTTGAAGCCGTCGACGTTGACGACGGGGACGATGATCGTCCGGGAGCGCTGCACCACCCTGCGGGCTCGGGCGTCGGTGCGGTAGTTCTCGAGGAGGTCATACGCGAACTCCATCGAGTGCTCCGCCGACGGCCACTCACGCGCGTGGTGCGCGCCGAGCAGGCAATAGTGCGGCGCTGGTGAGCTACGCGCGCAACCCCGGGCGCAGTGCAACCAGGCACGCCACGGCTCCCGCGCCGGCGACTGCCAGCCAGAAGGTGAGTACGCCGGAGGCGAAGTCGCCGATCGGGTAGAGGGAGTCCCAGTCAAGGAAGGCTGCGATCACCACGGGACTGATCACGGCGAGTACCACCGCGGGGGCCAACGGTCCACCCGGGTTGGCGACCGCCCGTCGCGAGGCGAGCGCGGCCAGGCCGACGCTGAGGCCGATGGTGGCGAACCCGACCACCAGCCAGGCCGAGCGGTCGAGAGGCAGGTCGCCGGGGCGCACCATCACCGCCAAGCTCCACACGAGGAGCGGGACAGCGGCCACCGCCAGTCGCGCCGTACGCCGCCAGGCAGCACCGCGGGGGGTGACCTCGACGACCGCGAGGGAGACCTCGTCGAAGCAGAACGCAGCGGCGGCGGCGCAGCCGGCGAGGAGGCCGGGGAGCAGGACCAGGGCGGTCGAGGGCCATCGCTCCAGCGCGAGCACCAGAAGCAGTGCCGCGGCACAGCACCCGAGCAGCGCCATCCAGGGGATGGCGCGGCGCAGGTACCAACCGACGAGCATCAGCCGGTCACCTTGTACGACACCGGCTTCGAGGCACGGTTGTCGTCGTTGCCGGTGGTCATCGCCAGGGCCAGCGAGGCGAGTCCGAGGACGACCACAGCGGCGATGGCGGCGCGCAGCCGGCCGGTGCGGGCAGCGCGGTCGTGCCAGATGGCGGCGAGCGCCGCGGCGGCGCACAGGCAGAGCAGGTAGACCAGGTAGAAGCCGGGGTTGCCGGCGAACAAGGTTGCGGTCCCGTCGGTCTCGGACCCGGAGTGGAACATCGCCCACGGCACCCAGAGCCGGAGCTGCGACGAGTCGTCCCCGGCGACGGGCAGCTGTCCGACCATGTCGATCGCCACGACTGCGACCACCACCACAGCGGCCGCACCGGGGAACCGCAGCCACCGTCCGGTGAGTACGCCGAGGAGCCCGCCGCCGAGGCAGGCCACGGGACCGAGCGCGACCAGAATGGTCCACACCTGCCAGTCGGGCATGGTGCCGAACCACCACTCGTAGGGGTGCACCCCACGCGTGGACGCCATCGCGAGCTGAACCGCGATCCACAGCGCGCCGGCAGCAAAGGGCACCAGGCAGGCCAGCGCGAGGGCGGTCGTACGGCGAGCCTCGGACCCTGGAGCCGTGCCGATGGCCTCGGCCGTCGCCTCGGTGGAGCGGGTCAGCCGGGCGGTCGCGACCAGGCTGGTCAGACCGATGAAGAACGCCGGAATCACCGGCATCGACAGCAGGTCGCCCAGGTGGGGCGCGTCGTCGAGGACGTACATCAGCACCAGCACGACGAACGCGAGCACGACGCCGACGATGAACGCAGGGTGGCGCGCGAGGCGCCGGGCCTCGATGCCGGCCATGGTCCGCAGGCTGGCCGGGGCGGTTGTGGGCAGGGCGAAGTCAGTCATGGCTACTCCAAGGGTGTGGGACGGGATGAGGTGAAGGGAAGACGCGGCGTCAAGCCGGTGCTGCGCGGGCGGCTCGCGCGTCGGTGCCGAGCATGAGGAGGTAGGCGTCCTCGAGGGTTGGCTCCGCCGGGACCGCACCCGGTGGCGGTCGACCGCCCACCACATGGTGTCGCCCACTGCCGGTGCGCCAGCTGACGACGGAGTCGGGCCCGGGTTCGTCCGCGAGCCAGACCTGGCCCCCCGCCGCGGCGACGAGGTCGTCGACGGCTCCGTCGAACCGGACGCCCCCCTCGGCCAGCACGATCACGCGCTCGCAGAGTGCGGCGACGTCCTCGGTCTGGTGCGTGGAGAGGAGTACGGCGCTCCGTCCACCGGCCACCGACAGGGTGCGCCGGAGGTCGGCCCGCTGGACCGGGTCGAGGCCGGTCGTGGGCTCGTCGAGCACGAGGATCCGCGGTTCGCCGATGAGCGCCTGGGCGAGTCCGACCCGGCGCTTCTGACCGCCCGACAGCTTCGAGACCTTCTTGGCGGCGAGGTCGGAGAGACCGACCAGGTCGAGTGCCCGGCGTACCTCCCGCGTCCGCTGCCGGCGGTCGTTCCACTCCTTCAGCACGGCGACGTACTCCACGAAGCCGAAGGCGGTCATGTCGCTGGGGTAGCCGAGTTCCTGGGGCAGGTAGCCGAGCTCGCGACGAATGGCCGTCACCTCGCCCTGCGAGCCGTGCGGGTCGCGGCCGAGCAGGCGGACCGTGCCCGAGTCGGCCGCGATCGAGGTGGCGACGATCCGGAGCAGCGTCGTCTTGCCGGCCCCGTTGGGTCCGAGTAGGCCGGTGACGCCGTGGTCGAAGGCGAGGTCGACGCCTGCCAGGGCACGGGTGTGACCGTAGGACTTGGTCACCCCACGAAGATCGATGGCGTTCACAGCACTGCTCCGATCTGACGGTCCTGACGAGACCTGACGAACAGCACGACCGCGGAGACGGCGGCGAGGGCGGCGTACACGAGCTGCTGGTTGGCCTCGACCGGCCACGTCGGCGAGACCACGCGGACCGACGGCAGCACCACTGCGCACCACCCGATCGTCACGGCAGCGGCACCGATGCGCGGGCCGACGAAGCTGGACAACGCCATCATCACGGGGACGAGCGCGAGCGCCGGCCCCAGCCAGGCGAGGGCGAGCCACACGGGTCCGGGGACGAAGAGGCCGGCGCCGATCGCGAACGGGAGCATCGAGACGAGCACGCCGAGCGTGCGGAGCAGGATCAGGCGCGTGCGGCCGTACGGCGCTGTCACGATCAGCGACTCCAACGGGTCCTCGTGCGGTCCGTAGGCGGCGGCGACGCCGAGCACCGGCACGAGCGGGGCGACGAGCAGGAAGGGCGCCAGGGCGCCACCGCCCGACCAGTACACCGCGGCCACCGCGAACCCCAGCGCCACGAAGGCGCTGCTGATCCAGGCAGTCCGCAAGGACGCCGTCGCGCCGAGCAGGATCGAGGTCGGCTCGGTGACACCGAGTCGCTTGGCAAGGCGAGCTGGGAGCGGCAGCTCCGGCGTCTCGACGGTCTCGAGGATCGCGGACCAGGCACGGTCCAGCATCGGTGCGTCGGCCAGGGGACGGATGTTCGCCCGGCAGTCGGCGCAGCGCTCCAGGTGTTGCTCGACTGATGCGCCGTTGACCGGATCGAGCGCTCCGGCGACGTACGCCGCCAGCAGGTCGCGGTCGGCGTGCCAGGTCTGGGTGGTCATCGCCGCTTCACCTCCATCTTTCGTCGAGGGCGGCCTCTGCCAGGGAGCCGCGCAGCTGTGCCTTGGCCCGGTGCAGCCGGGTCTTGACGGTGTTCTCCCGGACGCCGAGCAGTCGCCCGGCCTCCTTCGTGGTCAGCCCGTCCAGGACAACCGCCTGGACGACCGAGCGGAACTCGGGGGAGAGGCGTCGCAGAGCGCCCGCGAGGTCGCCGTACTCCACGCCGAGCAGGACCTCGTCCTCCGCGGCCGGCACTTGGCCGAGTGCCGGTGAGTCCCACTCCGGCATGAGCAGGACGTCCTTGCGGGAGCGCAGCCTCGAGACCAGCCGTCGGAACGCGATGCCCCACAACCAGCCCGCGACCTCCCCGTCGCCGCGGAACGCGCGAGCGTCCTTCCACAGCGCGACGAACGTGTCCTGCAGGACATCCGCAACGACCTCGCGGTCGTTGCACCGGCGCATCAGCCGGGCCTGCAACCAGGGGGCGTGCCGTTCGTACAGCTCCTTCAGTGCCCCGCTGTCGGCCTCGACCACCCTCGCGACCAGGACGCTGTCGTCCTGCTCGCTCGTCGCTCCGGAAGCTGTGTCCGGGCGCCGGAAGGCTGTCATGACCTCACTGTCGCACCGGAGGACCGAAATAGTTCCCGGCGGAGGAGGTGGTCAGGACCGGTCAGGCTCACCTGACGACGTCGTACACCAGCTTCTGCAGGCCGTTCGAGTAGGACTCGCTCTCGACCACCTTCAGCATCTGCTTGTCCTTGTCGGTGCTGCTGAACAGGCGCTTGCCGGCGCCGAGCAGGGTCGGAAAGACCAGCAGGTGGTAGCGATCGACCAGACCGGCGTCGGCGAGGCTGGCACCCAGGCGGGCGCTGCCGTGAATGATGATCGACCCGCCATCGGTCTCCTTGAGAGCGGCCACGTCGTCGGCCGAGCGGAGGATGTGGGTCTCGCCCCAGTTCGTGACCAGGTCGGATTCCTGGAGGGTGGTCGAGACGACGTACTTCGGCAGCGCGTTGTACGTCGTGAAGTAGTCGAGGTCTGGCCAGACCGGGGCGAACGCCTCGTAGCTGACCCGGCCCATCATCATGGCCCCGGCCTCCTCCTGCTCGCGACCCTTGATCTCGTAGGACTCGTCGACGTGCTTGATGTCCTTGAAGGTCCAGCCGCTGTTGCGGTAGCCGGGCTCTCCGCCGGGGGCCTCCATGACGCCGTCGAGCGAGACGAAGGCGGTGACGATCAGGGTGCGCATGGGGTTCTCCTTGGGTGTCGGACTGTCTCTTGTCCTCACTACGAACGGCGAGCACCGGATACGACTACCTCACCAGAAAATTCTGTCTGTCGGTGCTCGGCGAGTCGGGTGCACCCTCCCGCAGCTCGACCGGCCTGGAGCGCCGCCTCGGGTGCATGGGTGGCTTCTGCGACTGCGAGATCTTCCTCAACGCGATGAGGCTGGCTCCGCACCTGCGGACGTATGACGCGGACGGCGAGGAGGTCGCGGCTGAGGTGCGGCCGGCGTGCGCGGGCGTACGGCGGGGGTCGACCCAGGCCTGCGCGACCTGGGTACGCCGGCGGCGTGGAATCTACGGCGAATGATGAAATCGCTCTTGCGCGAGCTGGCAATCGTCCTGTAGAATCGAACACAAGTTCGATCCATCGAGATGCCAGCGGTCAGCCCCGACCGTCTGGTTCGCCCGTTCAAATGGGCGCGCTGGGTCGACACCTGAGATGTGTTGGCTGTTGTTGCCTGCAGGAGGTGCCGGGGTGAGCTCGACGTTCGATCGTGCTGTGCATCCGGTGCTCGCCTGTGCCGACGCCATCGAAGATGCGCTCAAGGAGACGACCGATGTGCAGGTCGTGTTCATGGACCCCGCTGACAAGCGGACTGCGTTGCTGCGCCTGGCCCGGCTGGATTCGCGGCTGACGGCGTTGAGACTGCGGCTGATGGCTGTGGCCGACGACGTCGCTCTGGCCGAGGGCGCGCGCGACGTGGCCGCTTTGCTTTCCCACGAGACCCGCGGTGACTTCGGTGCGAACCGGCGTGACCTGGCGCTGGCCGAGGCCCTGGACCGGCGCTGGAACCAGGTTGCTGCCGCTCTGGGTCGAGGTGATCTCAATGTGGCGCAGGCCCTGGTGATCACCCGTGCCCTCGACGAGCTGCCGGCCGAGAAGCTTCCGGTCGAGGTGCTCGCGGCCGCCGAAGCGCACCTGGTCGCCCAGGCGGCCGACTTCGGTCCACGTGAGCTGCGGATCCTGGGTCGGCGGATCCTGGACATCGTCGCTCCCGAGATCGGTGAGCAGCACGAGGCCGAGCAGCTCGCGAAGGAGGAACGGCGCGCCGAGCGACGCACCAGCCTGGTCTCCACACGGCTCGGTGACGGCACCACCCGGATCACCATCAACGTCCCCGACGCCGTCGCGACCCGGCTCAACACGTACCTCGAGGCGTTCACCTCACCGCGGCACCAGGGGATCGGGGAGGCCGACCGGATCCCGGTCGACCGCAAGCGCGGCCAGGCGTTCTGCGCCCTGCTCGAAGCCCTGCGACCCGAAACGGGTCCCGGCCCACGGCGGGGACGCGACCACGCTGATCGTGACGATCTCGCTGGAGGAGCTGCGCAAGGAGCTCGGCACCGGCGAGCTCGGCCCCGCAGAGAAGCTCACCGCCGGCGAGGTACGCCGCCTCGCCTGCACCGCCCAGATCATCCCGGCCGTGCTCGATGGGAAGTCCGAGGTCCTCGACCTGGGCCGCACCTCCCGACTGTTCCGACCCGCCCAACGCAAGGCGATGATCATCCGCGACCGCGAGTGCCGCGCCGAGGGCTGCACCATCCCCGCCGCGTGGTGCGAGGCCCATCACTGGGGCAGACCCTGGGCCCAGGGCGGCCGCACCGACCTCAAGGACGGCGTCCTGTTGTGTTCGTGGCATCACCACCGGGCGCACGACCCGACCTACGACACCAGCCGGATGCCCAACGGCGACATCCGCTTCAGCAGGCGGACGTGAGTGCCACGCGTGCGAGCTGTCGCGCAGACTGTTCGATGCCCCCTTTGTCCCGCCAGGAATAGCGCCCGGCTGTCTCCAGTGCGTCCAGGGTGGGACGTGCTGATTCATGGGCGGCCCACTCGCTCATCCCGCCCGTGCCCTCTCGCCAGCCCGCCTCGCTGAGGATGGCTGGGCCGCGGCGGCGTACTGCCTCGACTGGTGGCAATCCAGCGGCCAGCGACAGCAGGGCAACGACCCCTGCGTGACGTTCGTAGTCCTTCTTGCCAAGGGGTAGCGAAGAGACCAGGCGATCCCACATCTCGGTCGGGATCACCAGCTACCGCGCGTCCCGCGTGGGCTGGCCGGAGAACCGGGTCGCTCCATCCTCGAGTCGTGAGGCGGAGTTTGTCTTACCCGTAGTTCACGGCATGGTGGGCACATGTCTCGCCAGTCCCGTGGAAAGCACGCGCCCGCTCCGCGCACCGAGGAGCACCTGCATCTCGCAGACCGCTTCGTCGCGCACAACTACTACCCGCTGCAGGTCGTGCTGGCCGAGGCGGAGGGCGCGTGGGTGACCGACGTCGACGGGCGGCGCTATCTCGACTGCCTCGCGGGCTACTCCGCCCTCAACTTCGGGCACCGGCACCCCGGACTGCTCCAGGCCGCACGGGACCAGCTCGAGCGAGTGACGCTGACCAGCCGCGCGTTCCACAACGACCAGCTCGGCCCGTTCTGCCGCGACCTCGCCAACCTCGCCGGCATGGAGCGGGTGCTGCCGATGAACACCGGCGCGGAGGCGGTGGAGACCGCGATCAAGGTGGCCCGCAAGTGGGGGTACGACCTCAAGGGCCTGCCGGCCAACCAGGCCAACATCGTCGTCGCGGCCGACAACTTCCACGGCCGCACCACGACCATCGTCAGCTTCTCGACCGACCCGCTCGCGCGGGAGGGCTTCGGGCCGTTCACCCCGGGCTTCCGGATCGTGCCGTACGGCGACGCCGACGCGATGCGGGACGCGATCGACGAGGAGACGGTGGCCGTCCTGCTCGAACCGATCCAGGGTGAGGCCGGCGTCATCGTCCCGCCGCCCGGCTACCTCGCGGCCGTTCGCGAGATGTGCACCGAGCTGGATGTGCTGTTCATCGCCGACGAGATCCAGTCTGGGCTCGGCCGGACGGGGACCACCTTTGCCTGTGAGATCGAGGGTGTCGTCCCGGACATGTACGTGCTGGGGAAGGCGCTCGGCGGCGGGATCGTCCCTGTCTCTGCCGTCGTGTCGTCGGACGAGGTGCTCGGCGTACTCCATCCCGGCAACCACGGGTCCACCTTCGGCGGCAACCCGCTGGGTGCGGCCGTGGGGCACGCCGTGGTGAAGCTGCTCGAGACCGGCGAGATCCAGGAACGCGCCCGCGAGCTGGCCGGAGTCCTCGAGGCGGGGCTGCAGAAGCTCGTCGGTGACGGCGTCGTGGAGGTGCGGACCCGTGGCCTGTGGGCTGGCATCGATGTCGAGCCCGGCCTGATGAGCGGCCGGGAGTTGTGCGAGGCGATGCTGGCCAAGGGAGTGCTCGTCAAGGACACCCATGGGTCCACGATCCGGCTGGCCCCGCCGCTCGTGGTCGAGCAGGACGACCTCGAGTGGATGGTGGAGCAGCTGGGATCGGTGCTGGCCGAGGCTCGCTGACCCACCCGACCTGATGCAGGATGGCCGAATGGCTACCGAAGAACAGCTTGGTCTGGTGTTCCCTGCCGATGAGGACGGGCAGAGGAGTACGTCGTCGGTGGGGCGCACCGTCGTTGCCGACGCGCTCAGGTCGGCCGATCCCACCGGAGCTCGCGCGGCCGAGCAGACGACCGCTTGGCGGAGCGAGTACCTCGTGCACTTCCGCCGGCTGGTGGAGGCCGGGCTGGAGACGCAGGACGCAGCCGTCTCGATCGCCCAGGGCGGACTGGAGTCCTTGCACAAGCAGATGCGCGTGCTCGACGGCTCGGGCGAGCACCGCCTCACCGAGTGGCCCGACAGCGGCCGCGCGATCGAGGGCGCCGAGGTCAAGGGGGAGGGCGAGCCGGTGCGCGAGCTGGTGCTGCCGTACCGCGGTGAGCGGCTGCGCGGCGACGAGATCCGCCGCCGGATCGCTGACTGGGTTGCGGCCGGGATCGTCGAACCGACGGTCGCCGATGCGATCGAGCAGGTATTGGCAAACCCCGACTGGCTGCGGCTGGAGGGGCACACCGTTGCCGTGCTCGGCGCCGGTTCGGAGATGGGGCCGCTGCCCTCACTGATGCGCTGGGGTGCTCGGGTCGCGGCCGTCGACCTCGATCGACCGGCAATCTGGGACCGGGTGCTGACCCTGGCTCGTGAGGGCGCCGGGACGATGGTCGTGCCTGTCCCGCCGGGCGCGAGCGACGACGGGCTCGACCAGGTCGCTGGCATCGACCTGCTCAACGAGATCCCGGCCGTCGAGGCGTGGCTGAAGGAGCAGCCGGGGACGCTCGCGCTGGGCAACTACGTCTATGCCGACGGGGCTACGAACACGCGGGTGTCGATGGCGGTCGACGAGCTGAGCCGTCGGCTGCAGCAGGGCCGCGACGACGTGGCGCTGGCGTTCCTGGCCACGCCCACCGACGTGTTCGCCGTACCCGGTGAGGCAGTGGAGCACTCGACCCGCGCGTACGACGGCCGCTCCGGTCGCGCCAAGACCTTGGCTCGCCCCCTGCGGGCGCTCTCGGGTGGGCGGCTGCTGCGTCGCAACTACGCCCCGGGCTCCGACCCGGGCATCAACGACTCGATGGTGCCGCAGCAGGGACCGAACTACGCGCTCGCCAAGCGGCTGCAGCGTTGGCGCGCGACCGTCGCGCGACACCAGGGCGCGACCGTGTCGATGAACGTCGCGCCACCCACGCGGACCAAGTCGGTGCTGAAGAACCGCGCTCTCGCGGCGGCGTACGCCGGGGCGCACCGCTTCGGTGTCGAGGTGTTCGAGCCCTCGACCTCCAACGTGCTGATGGCGGCACTGCTGGTCCACGACCTGCACACGGACGGCGGCCCGCGGCACGAGCAGCCGTGGCAGGACGAGGCGTACGCCGCCGCGCCAGGCGGGCTGTGGCGAGGTCCCTACGCGCCTCGGAGCGCTCTCGGTCTCGCAGCACTTCTCGGGTACGGCGCGGCCCGGGGCTAGCTCGAGCCCTACGCCCAGCGGTGGCTCCGGATCCGCTGCAGTTCCTCACGCCAGCGCCTTTCGTTGGGCTCTCCAGCCACGACCACGTCGTCCTCGAAGCTCCCCGGCAGTCCGGTTGCCTTGTCGACGACCAACGCGCTCAGATCCGGCTCGCCCGCAGCCCCGCAGTCGCGTCGAACGCTGTTCAGCACTGGGCCCACTCCGCGAGCGACTCCGCCGTATTCGGCGGCCACTTCGCCGTAGGTCGGGAGGTCGCCGTTGCGCTGGTCAGCGCACTTGATCAGGAACGTGCGTGCTGCCTCGATCGCATGCGGCTGGCGGCTGAAGCCTGTCCTTGACGTGCGTGCCTTCGGCGTCTGCGACGCGATCGGGGATGGTTCGGCAACGACGACTGACTCGACAACAGCGATTTCCACGGGCGCTTCGATGGCGTTCAAATCTGCGTCTCGCCAGGTGGTGGGGGCAGGACCGAACGCGCGTCGGGCGGAGCGGATCACGGCTTGCGCCATCGCCGCATTCGCACTACCTCCGATGACGGCGCCGATGCCGAAGGGCACGATGCGACCCAGGACCACCAGTCCTTGCTTCGTCCCGTACTTGGTGACGAAGTTGTGTCCGAGAACCTTGTTGATCGCCTTGATCTGGGAGGTCGGGATCCGCTGCACGAGCTGCCGTGCCCAGTGCTTGCCGGTGCGTTCGGCGACGGAGCTGATCGCCTGGTTTCCGCTCTCACCGAGCATGATCGCCAGGAACAAGCTGCGTCGTCGTTCCAGGTCCGAGATGTGCACCCCGTGGACATCGGCCAACGCCAAGGTGTACAGCGCCGCCGCCTCGAGGAACGCTCCGGATTCGCCGGCACTGAGCGTCAGTGCCGCAGCGGTCCCGAACCCGGGGGCCGCTGCCGCTGCTCCGACCGCTGCGCCACTCGCCGTGACGCTGGCCAACAGCTGCCTCTCGAGTCGCTTGATCACCTCGGCCGGCGACGCGTCTGGTTTGCTGCGACGGACCCTCGCGATGTGTTTGGCAACCGCAGACTGCTGACTCGCTAGGACGTGGTCAACGCCCTTGAGAAGCTTTCCCGACTCTGGCAGATCGACCACTTATCAACCCCGATACGACGTCTGTGAAGCCAACATGGCAGAGATGACCGAGTGGTTGCGGGGAAATCCGAGGATGTCTCGCCCCATGGCAGCGCCGTCGGGCTGAGCTACAGCTCGAAGACGTAGCGGCTGGTCGCCACCAGGTCGAGGTCACGGTCGGCGCCCATGGCGGAGACGCTCTCCATCAGCTGCGTCATCCGTCGGTGCAGCTCGGCCTGGTCGCCGTCGCTGCCGTAGTAGGCGTGGATGTCGTGCATCGCCTCGGTCGGGAACAGCTCCTCGACGATCGCATCGACGTGCGGGGTGTCGCCGGTGAGTGTGCCGGTCACCCGGTTCTGCACGTAGCCGAAGGTTCCCTGCGTGTCGATCGCGATCTGGGTGTGCGGGCCCTGCCAGTGCTCGCGCCAGGCGTCGTACGCGAGCTCGGCGGGCCTGCGCAGGAAGGCGATCTGGGCGAGGCCGTCCGCGCGCTGTCCACTCGGCAGTGCAGGCGGGGGGAGCGGGACGCGCTCCTCCACTTCCCAGGCCACGAGGCCTTCGGCGGATGGGTGGAGCGTCGCGAGAATGTCGTCGGCGGGGCCGGAGGTCCAGACCGAGACGACACCGGTGACCGGAGCGTCGAACGCCCGTAGCCGGAGCACGCCGTCGGGGATGTGGCCGTCATCGAGGTTGACCTGGAGCCTGGTGGCCCCGGCCCGCCGGAGGTCCTCCCGGATGTCGTCACCGAGCAGGGCGGACGGGTCCGGGTTCCACAGCGCGGCGATGATCTTCACGGGCAGACTCTAGGGCCCGCGGCAGATGACGGTCAGCGCCCGCGCCACTCGTCGGCGGCCGAGGTCTTGCCGTCCATGTTCTCCAGCTCGATCCGCTGGAAGGACAGCGAGATCTTCTCCAGCGGCCGGGTCTTCAGCGCTCCGGCCTCCGAGGAATCGGCGCCGCCGGCTGGATCGACGTACGGCTCGATCTCGCGGACGTTGACGTTGCTCAGCTTGATCGTGTGGAAGACGTACTCCTCGCCGTGCTCGTCCTCCTTGACGAACTCGAAGAGCACCGACTTGAGCAGCTCGTTGGTGCACAGGGCGTGGAAGAACTGCGGCGTGGCCGCACCCCACTCCTTCACGAAGGCGACCGGGTGGTGGATCCGCCGGCCGGTGGACATGCCGCTCTTGCCGTCGCGCGGCGACTCGACGCTGTAGTGGAACGCGACGCCGGCGATCTTGTCCTCGTGTGCCGCGTGGACCGACTCCCCGGCGAACTTGCCGGCCTTGGTGCCTTCCGCTGTCACGTAGAACTCGTAGCTCATGAGACGCCTCCCCCGATAGTGGCGAGCCCGGTGATGCCAGAGTAAGCAATTCGGCCGGGGCGGGCGACCGTCGGTTATGCGGAGGGAGTGGGACATGAGTGCATCAAAGGACCAGCGTCCGTTGGACGTACGACGGGCCGGGGTGCTCCTGCACGTCACGTCGCTGCCGCGACCGTCGACAAGAGGACAGGGTGATCTCGGCCCCGAGGCCTACCGCTTCGTCGACTTCCTCGCAGCCGCTGGCTGCTCGGTCTGGCAGGTGCTCCCGCTGGTGCCGACGCACGAGGAGGACGGCTCGCCGTACAACGCCCTCTCCACCATGGCCGGGAACCCCGAGCTGGTCAGCCGCGAGCTGGCGGCCGAGCGAGGCCTCGTCGGCCCGGACATGTTGGACGCCGAGCAGCTGGCGACGTTCGTCGCGTGGTGCCACGAGAACGACCACTGGCTGGACCCGTACGTCGAGTTCATGACCCTGCGCGACCTGGCCGGCCATGCGCCGTGGCCCACGTGGGAGCAGGGCCTGCGGGACCGCGACCCAGACCGGGTGGCCGAGGTTCTCGCGCCGCACGCCGAGCAGACGCTGGCGCTCAGGTTCGACCAGTGGCTGTTCGCGATGCAGTGGCGCGAGCTCAGGTCGTACGCCGCCGAACGCGGCGTGCTGTTCTTCGGCGACCTGCCGATCTTCGTGTCCCACGACAGTGCCGATGTCTGGGCCTCGAGGGACCTGTTCCAGCTCGACGGCCAAGGGCAACCCCTCACCGTGTCCGGCTGCCCGCCCGACTACTTCGCGGTGGACGGCCAGCGTTGGAACAACCCGCACTACGACTGGAAGCGGATGGCCACCGACGGGTTCGCCTGGTGGCGCCGCCGGATCGCGCGGCAGCGAGAGCTCTTCGACCTCGTGCGCATCGACCACTTCCGCGGGTTCGAGGCAGCGTGGCACGTGCCCGTCGAGGCGGCCACCGCGCGGGAGGGCTACTGGGTCACCGGCCCCGGCCACGAGGTCGTGGCTGCGCTGGTCGAGACTGCCGGACCCGGGACGCTGGTCGCCGAGGACCTCGGAGTCATCACGCCCGAGGTGGACGCGTTGCGGGCGGAGGCCGGGCTGCCGGGGATGAAGGTGCTCCAGTTCGCCTTCGACGGCGACAGCGACAACCCGTACCTGCCGGAGCGCCACGGGGAGCAGAGCGTCGTCTACACCGGGACCCACGACAACGACACCACGCTCGGCTGGTGGACCGAGCTCGACCAGGCATCGCGTGAGCGGGTGCGGTCGATGCTGCCGGAGCCGGAGGAGCCGATGCCGGCGGCGCTGATCCGCCTGGCGATGTCCTCGACCGCCCGCCTGGTGGTGGTCCCCGCGCAGGACCTGCTGGGGCTGGACAGTGGCAGCCGGATGAACACCCCTGGGACCGACGTGGGCAACTGGAGCTGGCAGGCGCCGGCGGGTGGCTTCGACGACGAGCTGGCTGCATGGGTGCGAGACCTGGTGGACGGGTCGGGCCGAATTCCGGACTGACGAGTCCCTGATGTCCGAGTTATCCCGTTTCGTGGACAGGGGAGCGACACGCTCGTAATCTCCCCTTACGTCGTATTTCGAATCGAGGGAACCGTGGCGGGTGAATCTGCACGCGCCGTGGCGCTGAGGAAGCGAGAGATCGCCGACCGGCTGCTCCGCGACGCCGACGCCTACGAGCGTGGCGCTGCCGGCGAGGAGGCCACGGCGCTTGCGCTGGCCGAGCTGTCCGCCCGCGACTGGCGCGTCTTCCACGACGTGCGCTGGCCGGGCCGTCGGTTCGCCAACATCGACCATGTGGTGGTCGGCCCCCAGGGCATCTTCGTCATCGACACCAAGGCGTGGACCGGACACCTCGATGTGCGGGCCGGCGTACTCCGTCAGAACGGTCGCCGGAGGATGAAGGCCGTTGCCAGTGCCTCGTCCGCCGCTGCCGCGGTCAGGGAGCTCCTCCCCGAGCTCGACCCGGAGACGGTCAAGCCGGTGCTCTGCTTCGCCCGGCTGCAGCCGGTGTTCGGCTGGGCGGACGAGCTGATGCTCTGCTCGACACAGAACCTGGTCACCCTCCTGGAGTCGCGTCCCAGGCTGATGGAGGAGGAAGAAGTGGCGGCCACGGCCGAGCTCCTCGCCCACTCACTCCGCTCGGCGACCGCGCTGGTTCCGCGCGTGACGGTCAAGGACAAGAGCCGACCTGCGCGACCGCCGTCACGGCACGGATCACGACGTTGGGGTCTCGCGAGGACCCTCCTCGGGGTCGTGGTCGTTGCCGCCATCGTGCTGCTGGGGCTCCGGCTGGATGTGCTGGAGCGTTTCAAAGCCCTGAGCAGCGAGACCATCAGCGGGCTCGTCGCCCCCGCCGAGCCCCTGGGGACGAACCAGAGCGTCTCCGGGGGAGCGAGCCGGCCCAACCTCGATGTCAGCGCCTCGAAGCTTGTCGTCACCCAGTCGATGTCTCCCGGGATGCGCAGTGCCCAGGGCCAGGTGCTGATGGCGGTCGAGCTGGCCATCCGCAACCAGGGCGACCGGGCCTGGATCTCGGAGCCGGGCACCAGCGTGGTCCTCCGTGCTGGGACCGCCTCCTACCGGGACGCAGCCGAGTTCACCAAGGTCAGGGCGGGGCGGGTGCTGCCGGCCGAGATCCGCCTAGAGCCCGGGAAGCGGATTCGCGGGTTCATGGTCTTCGAGGTCCCACGGGAGACGGCGATCACGCAGATCGAGTTCTCGGTCGGGCCGGGCGCCCCGAAGACGGTTCGCTGGTCGGTGGACTAGCCATCGGGGGCGAATTCGTCCCGAGAGGTGGCCAGTACGACGATTCCGGCGCGCGGATGCTCCACATGGCGTCTGATGTGCGTGTCCCACCACTTCTCGGAACTGGATCCCGATGCGTCGTATCGTCAGCCTCATCTCCGCCCTCGGCGTACTGCTCGCCGGGCTGATCCTCAACGTCCCTTCGGCGCACGCGGTCGACTACGACTGCTCCGACTTCAACACCCAGGCGCAGGCGCAGAAGTACCTCACGCCCGGAGACCCGCACCGCCTCGACGCCGACGACGACGGGATCGCCTGCGACTCACTGCCGTGCCCGTGCTCGACCGGGAAGCCGAAGCCGGCACAGTCCACGCCCGGGCAGTCCAACTCAGGCAAGACCCTCCGGCAGCGCGCCCGGATCGTTCGCGTCGTCGACGGCGACACCGTGGTCGTGCGGCTGAAGGGGAGACAGAAGTACGTGCGCCTGATGGGCATCAACTCCCCGGAGGTGAGCGGCGCAGGCCAGTGCTACGGCGATGCCGCGACGACCGTGTTGCGGGGGATGTTGCCAGTGGGCACGCGCGTCCGCCTGATCTCCGACTCGACCCAGGCGCGGGTCGATCGCTACGGACGCCTCCTGCGCTACATCGTCAAGCGCAAGCTCGACGTCGACAGGCAGATGATCCTTCGTGGTGGCGCGAGGGTCTACGTCTACAACAACAAGGCCTTCAAGCGGGTCGCGTCCTACCGGGCCGCACAGTCGTCGGCGCAGCAGGCTCCGCGCGGGCTCTGGAAGTACTGCTGACGCACTGATTCGGCGCGTGGTCACTGCGTCACTGGGCGTTGCTCGCGGTCGACTCGTCGTAGTCGCGCACGCTGCTCGACCACCCTTGCGTATGACATTTGTCAGTGTGAAGTCGTGCGGATCGCGCCTGCACCGGTGACGCGGCGCACTACTGGCGCATCGTCGGATGGCGAATGCTGGGGGCATGAACGAATCTGCCATCACTGTTCGTGGGCTGCGGCGCACCTACGGGTCCGGGAACAGTGCCTTCGAGGCCGTCCGCGGCATCGACCTGAGCATCGATCCCGGGACGATCCACGCACTGCTCGGCGTCAACGGCGCCGGGAAGACCTCGACCCTTGAAGTGATCGAGGGCCTTGCCCGGGCCAGCGCCGGGGAGGTGCGGGTGCTCGGGATGGACCCGATCAAGGAGCGTGCCGCCGTACGCCGCCGCACCGGGGTGCTCCTCCAGCACAGCGGCTTCGTCGCGGACCTGAGCGTCGCCGAGACCCTGCGGATGTGGGCCGCCACCGTCTCCGACGCGCGGTCGATCGAGGAGTCCTTGGCAATGCTCGACCTCGAGGACCGGGCCGGCACGAAGATGCGCGCGCTGTCCGGAGGCGAACAGCGCCGGGTGGACCTGGCCTGCTCGCTGATGGGTCGCCCCGACGTGGTGATGCTCGACGAGCCCACCACCGGTCTCGACCCGGAGAGCCGGCGCAAGGTGTGGGGCCTGATCCGCGACCTGCGCGGCGAGGGTGCGACGGTGCTGCTCACCACGCACTACCTCGAGGAGGCCGAGGCGCTGGCCGACGACCTCTCGATCATGCGGGCCGGCGAGATCGTCCGCTCGGGCAGCCCGGCCCAGATCGTCGCCGACCACCCTTCCGAGATCTCCTTCTCGGCGCCCGGCGCGAACCTGCCCGACCTGCCCGGAACGACGGTGAGCCACGACCTGGACCGGACGGTGTTGCACGTCGACGACCTGCAGTCCCAGCTCACCGCGCTGCTCCGCTGGGCCGAGGAGTACGACGTCCGGCTGGACCGGCTCGTCGCCCGCACCGCCAGCCTCGAGTCGGTGTTCCTCGGCATCGCTGATGAACACGGGGCTGACGAAACCACGGACGACCTCATCCTGGAAGGAAGCGACCGATGAGCACCCTCGACCTCGCCCCGGCGACCCGTCGCGTCACCCAGCTCGCGCGCACCAACGCCACGCTGGTGATCCGGAACCGCCTCACCATGACCTACGCGCTCGTGATGCCGCTCCTGCCGCTCGGCCTGATGTTCCTCGGCGACCGCGGCGACGTGGACGCCGCGAGCGGCATCATCGCCTCCTCATTCTTGATGGCGCTGATGTTCCCCATCTACTACAACCTGCTCTCCATGTTCGTGTCCCGGCGCGACGAGCTGGTGCTCAAGCGGCTGCGCACCGGGGAGGTCCGCGACGTCGAGCTGGTGTTGTCGATGGCGCTGCCCGGAGTCGCGATCATGCTCGTGGTGAGTGTGCTGACGGTTGCCGTCGCGATGGCGAACGGGTTGCCGTTCCCGGTCAACCCGTTGCTGCTCCTGGTCGTCGTACTGATGGCTTCCGCCGCGTTCGCCTCCCTTGCGCTGTGGACCGCGTCCTGGACCCGGACTGCGGAGGCGGCCCAGATGACGAGCATGCCCGTGGTCCTGCTCGGCACCGTGGGCCTGCTGCGGCCGGCCCTGCCCGAGTCGGCGCAGGACTGGCTCAGCCTCCTGCCCGGCTCAGCGGTGAGCGACCTGCTGCGCGTCGTGTGGTTCGGTCGCCCGGCAGAGCTGGGGTCCGCGACCAGGTTCGACTTCTGGGAGACCTGGAGCCACTCCGCAGCAGCGCTCGGGGTGCTCGCCGCCTGGACGATCGTCGCTGTCTGGCTGGCCCGGAAGTCGATGCAGTGGGAGCCACGTTCTTGAGTGATCAGCCCTGAGCGACCTGACAGGATCGACACATGGAAGGCGCAGGACCGTGTTGAGCGTCCGCTCCCTCAGCCTCAAGGGTCGGTCGCAGGTCGAGCGCGTCCGGATGTACACGATCGGGTCCCTCTACCTCGTCTTCTGGCTGATGCTCGTCCTCGTCGCGATCAGCGCTGCGAACGTGCTGAGCGAACCGGTGGAGGGCGTGAGCCTGCTCGTCGGCGCGCTGGTGCTCGGGGCGGTGGGGACCTTGGCGCTGCGTGAGGCCATCCGGCTCTACCCCGACCGCGAGCCGGTGCCGTGGCCACAGCTCGGCCTGCTGCTGTTGGTGGCCGCCGTCGCCGACGCCCTGGTGTTCCTCCTGCCCGAGAAGGCGCAGTTCGCGGCCACACTCGTCATCGTGGCCGCATTCGCCTGGGGAGCGGGCGGCCTGCGGGACAGAGCCAGCCAGGTGATCCTCTACCTGGCGTGCCCGCTGTTCGTCCTGCTGCCCACCGGCAACCTCGGGTATGCCGCGTTCGCTGTCGGGGTCGCGGCCTTCCTGGTCTTCACGGTGCAGAGCTCGATGTGGCTGTTCGAGGTGGTCAGCGAGCTCGACCGCAGCAAGCAGACCCAGGCGGCGTTGGCTGTTGCCGAGGAACGCCTGCGCTTCTCCCGTGACGTGCATGACGTGCTCGGTCGCCAGCTCTCCACGATTGCGGTCCAGGCCGAGCTCGCCGCCACCCTCGCCGAGCGCGGTGACCCGCGCGCCCCGCAGCACATCCTCGAGGTCCGCGAGACCGCGCACGAGGCGCTGCGGGAGGCACGCGAGCTGGCACGCGGCTACCGGCCCCTCGACCTGCATGCCGAGGTCAACGGCGCGGTCTCGCTGCTGCAGTCCGCGGGCATCGAGGCGACGGCCGACCTCGCCGACCTGCCCTCCGCGTGGCACGAGCCCGTGGCTCGGGTCATTCGCGAGGCGGTGACCAACGTGCTGCGTCACTCGACGGCGACCCGCGTGGACATCCGGTACGACGGTGGCGTGGTCGTGATCACCAACGACGGTGCGACCGCCACCTCCCGGCCGCGGCTGAATGCAGGAACAGGCGGCACCGGTCTCGTCGGGCTGGCCGAGCAGCTCGCACCGTCCGGGGCGAGGATCACCAGCGACCACCAGGGCGACGTGTTCGTCGTACGGGTCCAGCTCGCCGCCGTGAACACGCCCACGGGGGAGGGCCAGTGATCCGCGTGCTGCTCGCCGACGACGAGAACCTGATCCGGAGTGCCCTCGCTCAGATGCTCGACCTCGAGGACGACATCGAGGTCGTCGCCGAGGCCGCCAACGGAGCCGACGCCCTCGCTGCAGCCAAGGCGACCGCTCCGGACGTGGCAGTGCTCGACCTGCAGATGCCCGACCAGGACGGCATCACCGTGGCCGAGGAGCTCGGCCGGACGCTGCCGGAGTGCGGCTGCCTGATCGTCACCAGCCACGGCCGGCCCGGCTACCTCAAGCGCGCCCTCGCCAGTGGGGTGAGGGGCTTCCTGCCGAAGACGACGTCGGCCGCCACGCTGGCCCAGGTGGTCCGGATCGTGCACGCCGGCGGGCGGCACGTGGATCCCGAGCTGGCGGCCGAGGCCATCGCGGCCGGCGACTCACCACTCACCCCTCGCGAAGCCGACGTGCTCGAGGCAGCAGCCGGCGGAGCGCCGGTCGAGGACATCGCGCGACTGGTGCACCTCTCGCCGGGAACGGTGCGCAACTACCTCTCCAGCGCAGTGGCCAAGCTGGGCGCCACCAACCGCCACGAGGCAGCCGCGACCGCGCGCAGAATGGGCTGGATCTGAGCTCTGTGAGTCGCCTCACCCCCGGCGCGTGTGCGGTCAGGATCCGGTGTCGGCAGGTCCCAAAATGGGCTGGTGGTGACTGACTCCCGCGAGACCTACAAGATCCTCGATCTCGCGCTCCGGATCGGTGAGATCCTGCTCTCCTCGGGGGCCGGCGCCGCCGACGTGACAGCGACGATGCTGGGGATCACCCGCCACTACGGCCTGCGCAACGCCGACATCGACGTCACCTTCACGCTGCTGCGGATGAGCTACCAGGAGGACCCGGACGAGATGCCGGTGCTGCTGACCCGCAACGTCAACCAGCGCGACATCGACTACGACGACCTGACCCGCACCCACGAGCTGGTGATGGACGTCCTGACAGACCGGGTGACGGTGCCGGAGGCGCGCGCCAGGGTCGCCCGGGTGAACTCCACCGGCCACTGGCTGCCGCGCTGGGCCGTGGTGCTCGGCTCCGGCGTCCTGGGCGGTGGCGTCGCGCTGATCCTGGGGGGCGGCGTGATCGTGACGGCGGTGGCGCTGCTCGCCGGTGTCGCCATCACGATGCTCACCCGGATCATGAACCGGCAGCGCTGGCCGATGTTCTACCAGCAGATCGCGGGCGGGATGCTGGCGACGCTGCTGGCGCTCGGCACGGCCTGGCTCGAGCTCGGGGTGGACACCTCGCTGGTCATCACCGCGAGCATCGTGCTGCTGCTCTCCGGCATCGGGTTCATGGGCGCGATCCAGGACGCGCTCAGCGGCTTCTACCTCACCGCCGGCGCGCGGATCATCGAGGCGATGCTCGCCACTGCCGGTCTGATCGCCGGAGTGTCGGCCGGCCTCGCGCTGGCTCCGGCGTTCGGGGTCAACCTGATGTCGGTCCGGCCGGGCACGTCGGGGCTGGCGGAGGTCCCGCTGGTGCTGGTCGGCGCGATCGTGGCCGCGAGCGCCTTCGCGTTCACCTGCTACGCGCCGCTGCGAGCCCTCCCGGCCGTCGCGATGACCACCCTGCTCGGCCACCTCGCCTTCCTCGCGGTGCTGGACCCGGGGCAGTCGATGCCGTGGGCCGCCGCCTGTGGCGCGATCGTGATCGGCGTGGTCAGCTTCACCATCGCCGGGAAGGTCGGCGTACCTCCGCTCGTCGTGGTCGTCCCCGCACTCGTCCCGATGCTGCCCGGTCTGCTGATCTACCGCGGTCTGAGCTCGATGTCGGCCGGCGACGCCTTCGGCATCCTGCAGCTCTCGGCCGCTGCTGCCACCACGATCGCCCTTGCCTCCGGCGTGATCCTCGGGGAGTACGTCGCCCAGCCGCTCAAGCGCAACGCCCGTCGGCTGGAGAGTCGTCTTGCCGGTCCGCGGATGGTCGGTGTGATGCACGGCCACCTGCCCCGGCGCCAGAAGAGCAGTCGCGTCTGACGTCGCACCTGGTTTCGTCCTCACTTCGCCCTCGGGGGACACTGACAGGGTGAGCCGAGCCCGCATCCCTGTACTGGCTGCGCTGGCGTTCGTGCCGTCGCTGCTCACCGCCGCCCGGGGCGTACGACGCTCACTGGGCGCGGGGAACCGGCGGCTCGACTACACCGGCTCGCCCCAGTTCGCAGACGGGCTGTTCCACAACAAGCTGCCAGCGACCGTCGCACCCGAGGGCGGGCAGGCAGGCATCGCCGCGGAGTTCGCCACCAAGGGCAGCCGCGGCAAGCCGGGGCGACCCGTCCGGTTGGAGAGACCCGATCTTCCCGAGCGGGCCGGGGAGCTGGTGGCCACCTGGCTGGGTCATGCCACCGTGCTGCTCGAGATCGAGGGCCACTGGGTGCTCACCGACCCGGTCTGGAGCGACCGGGTCTCGCCGTCGAGGAAGATCGGCCCGCGGCGCAACCACCCGGTGCCGATGCCGCTCGCGGACCTGCCCAGGCTCGACGCCGTGCTGATCTCGCACGACCACTATGACCACCTCGACACCGCGACCATCGACTGGCTGGTCTCGAGCAGCGCCGCCGACGGCAACGAGTTCCCGTTCGTGGTCCCGCTCGGCGTCGGCCAGCACCTGCGGGGCTGGGGCGTCCCGGACGCGCGCATCGTCGAGCTCGACTGGGAGGAGTCGCACCCGGTTGGCGGACTGACCTTCACCTGCACGGAGGCGAGGCACTTCTCCGGCCGCAGCCTGGGCAGCAACACCACGCTCTGGGCCAGCTGGGTCGTCGCGGGGAAGGAGCGCCGGATGTTCTTCGGCGGCGATTCCGGCTATACCCCGGCGTTCGCGGAGATCGGCGAGCGCCACGGCCCGTTCGAGCTGACCATGCTGCCGATCGGTGCCTACGACGCCCGCTGGCCCGACGTACACATGGATCCGGAGGAGGCGGTGCGTGCCCACCGCGAGCTGCGCGGCCACGCCCTCCTGCCGATCCACTGGGCAACGTTCGACCTGGCCTTCCACGAGTGGTCGGACCCGGTCGAGGGGGTGGTCCGCGAGGCCGCCGCGGCAGGAGTCCAGCTCGCGCTGCCCGCACCGGGCGGCCGGTTCGAGCCGGACCAGGAGCTGCCCGTCGATCCGTGGTGGCGCGCGTCGGTCTAGCGCCTTCTCCAGGGCCGGGAACATGCTCCGCCCTTCCCAACCGTCCGGGGCTGACCTAGGTTCGAGAGCACGTGACGACACTCTCGGGCAGTGGAAGGACAGCAGCATGCGACCCACACGCGCACTCAGCAAGGGGGTCGTCGCAGTCGCTGCGGCCGCCCTCGTCTCCTCGGCTCTGGCTGCACCCGCGGGTGCCGGCCCCAGCTCCTCGACGGCCGCCGCGGCAGGTAGCGGCGAGTCGGCCAGCTACGTGGTGCTGGCGAAGACGGCCGGGGGTGCCAGTGCCGTAGCCGCGAAGCTGCGCGCTCGAGGTGACGAAGTGACCTCGGTCAACAGCGACGTCGGTGTGGTCGGCGTACGCAGCGACGACGCCGCCTTCCGGGAGCACGCCTCTGCGATCTCCGGCGTCGAAGGAGTGGCGGGTGATCGCGTCATCGGTGAGGTCCCCGACGGTCCTGCGGCCGGGCCCAAGGATCCCGCTCAGAAGAACGCCGTCGAGAAGGAGAATGCAGCCGCGCTCGCTGCCGGCCAGAAGGCGAGCACGCTCAGTGCGCCGAAGAGGTCGACCGCGAAGGCCGCCGCCGCAGCCGCTGACCCACTCGACGGCCAGCTCTGGGGGATGCTGATGATCCGAGCCGACCTCGCGCACGGCAAGACGCTGGGCAACCCCAAGGTGCGGGTCGGCGTCATCGACACCGGGGTCGACGGCAGCCACCCGGACATCGGCCCCAACTTCGACAATGCGGCTTCGCGCAACTTCGTCACCGACCTGCCGTTCGACGAGCTCGGCCAGGTGGTCGACGGCCCCTGTGAGTTCCGCGGCTGTGTGGACCCCAACAACTGGGACGACCAGGGCCACGGCACCCACGTCGCCGGCACCATCGCTGCGGCCGCCAACGGCCTGGGGGTCAGCGGGGTAGCGCCGAAGGTGAAGATCGTGAACGTGCGGGCCGGCCAGGACAGCGGCTTCTTCTTCCTGCAGTCCGTCGTCGACGCGCTCACGTACGCCGGTCAGATCCGCCTGAACGTCGTGAACATGTCCTTCTACGTGGACCCGTGGCTGTTCAACTGTCGGTCGAACCCAGCGGACTCTCCCGACGAACAGGCAGAGCAGCGCACCATCATCGCGGCGGTCAGCCGAGCACTGGACTACGCACACCGTCGGGGCGTCACGCTCGTGAACTCTGCCGGAAACGAGCACAACGACCTCGCCAACCCGCACGCTGACGACACCAGCCCCGACTTCCCGGCGAACACGTCGCGCACGCGTGTGATCGACAATGCGACCTGCAAGTCGCTGCCGGTCGAGGGACCGCACGTCCTCGGGGTCACGGCGCTGGGTCCGTCCGGGAACAAGGCCGACTACTCGAACTACACCAGCGCGCCCAGCTCCGGTGAGGTCGAGATCTCGGGTCCTGGCGGCTGGTTCCGCGACTACTTCGGTACGCCGAACTTCCGCACCAACGAGAACCTGATCCTCTCGACGGCTCCGCGGAACGTGATGCTGGCCGCCGGCAACATCGATGCGAACGGGGACGTCACTCCTGCCGGTGTGGCGCTGGGTGTCCAGAAGGACTGCCCGGCTGCCGGACCGTGTGGGTACTACCAGTTCCTGCAGGGCACCTCGATGGCCAGCCCGCACGTCACTGGTGTCGCCGCGCTGGCGATCGGCAGGCACGGTCGCAAGACCCGCACCGGATTCGGGATGAACCCCGACTCCGTGCGCACGCTGCTGCTCAGGACCGCGATGAACCGCCCGTGCCCGGTCCCGCCGACCGTTGACTACCTCGACGAGGGGCGCGACGCCAGCTTCACCGCAACGTGTGTGGGTACGACGGCGCGCAACGGGTTCTACGGCGAGGGCATCGCCAACGCGTGGGGAGTGGTGCGCTGATCCTTGTCCTGGGTCGCACGTAGTGTTGACCCAGACATGAGCACGCAGTTCCCCCTCCCCGGTCTTCCCTCCGCCGAGGCGACGCCCGAGGACGGGTCCCAGGAGAATTCGGGCTCCGGCCGACGCCGTCGACCCACGCGCGAGGAGCTCCTCGAGGGGCTCAACGAGCCGCAGCGTGAGGCCGTCGTACACGAGGGTGCGCCGCTGCTGGTCGTGGCCGGAGCCGGGTCGGGCAAGACCCGCGTGCTGACCCGCCGGATCGCCTGGCTGATCTCCGAGCGGGGCGCCCACCCCGGCTCGATCCTGGCGATCACCTTCACCAACAAGGCTGCCGCCGAGATGCGCGAGCGAGTGCAGGAGCTGGTCGGGGGCCGCGCCAAGATCATGTGGGTGAGCACGTTCCACTCGGCGTGCGTGCGGATCCTCCGCAAGGAGATCGACAAATTCGGCTTCAAGTCGAGCTTCACGATCTACGACGCGGCGGACTCCAAGCGGCTGATGACGCTGGTCTGCCGCGACCAGGACCTCGACGTGAAGCGCTACCCGCCACGGGCGATCCTCAACTGGGTCAGCAACGCCAAGAACGAGCTGCAGGACCACGAGGAAGCCGCCAATGACGCCCGCAACGGCCAGGAGGAGACCTACGCAGCGGCGTACGCCGAGTACCAGCGCCGCCTCCGCCAGGCCAACGCGCTCGACTTCGACGACCTGCTGATGATGACCGTGCACCTGTTCCGCGCGTTTCCTGATGTTCGTGAGAACTGGCGACGGAGGTTCCGGCACGTGCTCGTTGACGAGTACCAGGACACCAACCACGCGCAGTACGCCCTGATCCACGAGCTGTGCGCGAACAGCCTCGAGGAGATCTCCACGGCCGAGGCGCCGACGGACTCGGTGGAACCTGCCGAGCTGATGGTCGTCGGGGACGCCGACCAGTCGATCTACGCGTTCCGCGGGGCCAACATCCGCAACATCATGGACTTCGAGCTCGACTTCCCCAACGCGCGCACGGTGATGCTGGAGCAGAACTACCGCTCCACCCAGACCATCCTCACCGCCGCCAATGCCGTGATCAGCCGCAACGAGGCGCGCAAGCCGAAGAACCTCTGGTCCGACGCCGGCCCCGGGGAGGGCATCGTCGGCTACGTCGGCGACGACGAGCGCGACGAGGCCAGGTTCGTGGCCGAGGAGATCGACAAGCTCACCGATGACGGCAAGGCCCGCGCCGGGGACGTGGCGGTCTTCTACCGGACCAACGCGCAGTCACGTGTCTTCGAGGAGGTCTTCATCCGTGTCGGCATGCCCTACCGCGTGGTGGGCGGCGTCCGGTTCTACGAGCGGCGTGAGGTGCGCGACGCGCTGGCCTACCTGCGCGTGCTCGCGAACCCCGACGACTCGGTGTCGCTGCGCCGGGTTCTGAACACCCCCAAGCGAGGCATCGGCGAGCGCGCCGAGGCCTGCATCGAGGGGCTGGCACAGCGCGACCGGATCACGTTCTGGGAGGCGCTGCAGCGCGCGGAGGACGCCCCGGGACTGGCCGTCAGGTCGCTGAACTCGATCCGCGGCTTCGTCGACCTGATCGAGCAGCTCCAGTCGATGGTGGCGGCCGGCGAACGCGTCGACGTCGTCCTCGAGCAGGCGCTGACGCGCAGCGGCTACCTCAAGGAGCTCGAGGACTCCGAGGACCCGCAGGACGAGACCCGCGTGGAGAACCTCGCCGAGCTCGTGGCGGTGGCCCGCGAGTTCGCCGACGACCCGCAGGTCGGACCCTCCGCCGACCCCGCAGACGTCGCCGAGGACGGCACCCCGGCGGAGCCACCCGGCCTGATCGACTTCCTGGAACGCGTGGCGCTGGTCGCTGACTCCGACCAGATCCCCGACGCACCCGACGAAGAGGAGGGTGCGCCGCCCGGTGTGGTGACGTTGATGACTCTTCACACCGCGAAGGGCCTGGAGTTCCCGGTGGTGTTCCTGACCGGCCTAGAGGACGGCGTCTTCCCGCACATGAGGTCGCTGGGCGACAAGCCCGAGCTGGAGGAGGAGCGCCGGCTGGCCTACGTGGGAGTCACCCGTGCCCGCGAGCGCCTCTACGTCTCCCGCGCGGTCGTTCGCTCCGCGTGGGGAGCTCCCCAGCACAACCCGGCGTCGCGGTTCATCGACGAGCTGCCGATCGACCTCATCGACTGGCGCCGCACCGAGGCCGCGATGTCGTCGTGGAACCGGCCCTCCTACGCCATGCCCCAGGCCGCCGGCGGCGGTCCACAGCGCCGCTTCGGTACGGCGACCGCGCGGTCGGACGCCGCCAAGAAGGCCAAGGCCGGCCGGCCGATCCCGTCGCTCGACCCGGGCGACCGGGTGCAGCACGACAGCTTCGGGCTCGGCACTGTCGTGGCGCTCGAAGGCGCCGGCGACAACGCAGTCGCGTCGATCGACTTCGGCACCGAGGGCGTCAAGCGGCTGCTGCTGCGCTACGCGCCGGTGGAGAAGCTGTAGCCCGGCTCACAGGGTCCGCACAGGTGATGGCGAGGCCCACCCCAGCACCGCACGCGACCGTCCTCCCAGGTCGACCGAGAAACGGTCGCCGGCGAAGGGACACGCGCGCATGGGGCTGGCACGGTGGGGCAATCGACTCCGGCTCGCATTCGGCAGGCTGCGTCCGCGCCGGCTGGGCAGGCGTGGCGTGGCCGCTGTCGTCGACCAAGGCCGTCGCCGAGGGCACCACCGCCTCGGTCTCGATCGTCATCGGATCGGCCAAGGACGCGGTGACGGTACCGGTCTCGGCCATCAGCCGGGCCGGTGGCCGGGCAACGGTGCAGGTGCTTTCAGGGGGCAACGTGAAGCCGGCAGCGGTGACCGTCGGCGTGGTGGGCACCCGCCGCGCGAGCATCACCAAGGGCCTGAGCCGCGGGACGACCGTGGTGCTGGCCGACCTCGAGGCGACGGTGCCGAGCGGCAATGCCGATCAGGGACGGTTCGGAGGCCCGATGATCGGCGGCCCGGGTGATGGTCCGCGGACCGTCGAGTTCAAGCGTCCGCCCGGGTGAGGACTACCGGATGAGAATTACGGGGTGACGCCGTGGAAGATGAAGGCCTGGTAGGGGTCGACCGGGTCGCCGGCGCCGGGGCGGACCTCGATGTGCAGGTGGGGTCCGGTCGAGTTGCCGGTGCTGCCGACAGTCCCGATCTGCTGGCCACCGATGACCTGCTCACCCACTGTGACGCCGATGGAGGTCTGGTGGCAGTACCAGATCTCGGTGCCGTCGGCGAGGGTCTGGATGGTCTGGTTGCCGTAGGCCCCGGCCGAGCCGGTCTCGGTGATGACGCCGTTGGCCACTGCCTTGATCGGGGTGCCCGAGGGCGCCGCCATGTCGAGGCCGGTGTGGTTGCTCGACCACATGCCCCCGGACATGCCGAACCGGGCGGTGAGGCGGTAGCCGGTGACCGGTAGCTGCCACTGGTTCTTGGCGATCTCGCCGGCGCGAGCCTCGGCGGCCTTGCCGAGGGACTTCAGCGCTGCGTTGCGCTCGGCGGCCTGCTGCTCCGCGGCAGCCTTGAGCTCCGCGTCGGCGGCATCCTGGAGGGCCTGGCGTTCGGAGTCACGGCTGATCGCCCGCTCGCGGGGACCGCCGACGAAGCCGATGGCGTCGGTGCCGGTGAGGTGCTGGCCGTGGGAGGAGAGCTGGAACGTGTTCGGCGCCGTGGGTGCGTGCTCGACGGTCACGGCGCCCACGCCGGCCGCGGCGAGGGCGGTGATCCCGACGATGGTGGGGATGGCCGGTAGGCGGCGAAGCCGGACAAGTCGCCTGGTTCGTCCTGGTTTGTCCGCGCGATGGTGACCCGGCACCGGTGCCCGACCAGCAGCAGGGCGATTGCTGCTGCGGCGGTCTGCCCGGTGGTTCCCCATGCAGTTCCTCATCATTGGTCTGTTTCCGAGACGACCCGCCACGATAACGGCAGGGTCACGACAAACGAAATTGCCCCGAGCAGGCTGTGACTAAACAACGAGGCGGTCTCCCTGAGGAAACGGCTTCAGGCTGTGCTCGTCGTCACGTCCGCCGGAGCCACCGGTTAACCTGCAGCCATGTTGCGCATCGTGGTGGCCAAGCCCGGACTGGACGGCCACGACCGGGGCGCCAAGGTGGTCGCCCGTGCCCTGCGCGACGCCGGCCACGAGGTCATCTACACCGGCCTGCACCAGACCCCGGAACAGATCGTCGAGACCGCGATCCAGGAGGACGCCGACCTGATCGGGCTCTCGGTGCTCTCCGGGGCGCACATGACGCTGTTCCGCAAGCTGATCGCGCTGCTCGAGGAGCGCGACGCGGGCGACATCGTGGTCTTCGGCGGCGGCATCGTCCCCGAGGAGGACGTCGCTCCCCTGGAGGAGATCGGCGTCGCAAAGATCTTCACCCCGGGAGCGACCACCGGCGAGATCACCGGCTGGGTGAGGGAACGCTTCCCCGACTGAGCCGCGCTCGGCTCAGAAGTTGGATCAGAAGACGAGCTTGCTGGTCAGCGGGAGCCCCAGGGTGCTCGGCGCCAGCGGGCTGGTGCCGATCGTCACCGGTTGCGTGACGGTGTTGCCCGCATAGGCGGAGTCGCTCGCCGCGACGACCACCTGGATCCGGTGACCGGTCGCGAACCGGTGCACGATGCCCGGCAGCCTCAACGTGACCGTCTTGCTCACGTCGGCGACGCGCATCGGCGCGACCATCCGGTTCTTCAGCACCTTCGTGCCGTCCGGCGCCACGTCATACACCTTGGCGAAGAGCACCAGCTGTCCGGACGGACCGCCGGCCTGGGTCTGGGCGGCGGCGGGAGCGCTGAGGTGCAGGTTCACGACCGGGGAGCCGACGACCTCGGCGGGTGCCTTGAGGACGGGCGAGGTGAACGCGGCGAAGGTGCCGGGTCCGTCGCTGGGCGGGTTGTCGACGGTGTCGCCCTCGAGCCCGGAGGTCTCGGAGTACGACGTGGGCGCGCCGGGGGAGTTCGCGTAGGAAGCGGAGCCGGGGACGACCGCGCTCTTGGAGGCGGTGAGCCCGTCGTTGCCGGTGAAGTAGAGGGTGTCCGTCGGTGTCCAGGACACGGTGCTGCTCTGCTTGTACGCCGCTGCGATCGCCTTGCCGGCGTACTTCGGGTCGGTGTCGTAGGGCACCCAGTCGCGGAAGTACTCGAACCGCGGACCGGTCGAGGCTGAGCTCTGGCCGCGCACGTAGTGGTTCATCCAGTTCAGGAACCGGTTGCCGAGGTAGGAGTCGCGCAGCGAGGCGGCGCCGAAGTCGAGCTCACCGGGGACCGGGCTGGAGCCGGAGTGGCCCCAGGACTGCCAGACCATCTTCACCGGCGTGCCCTGGGCGCGCAGTGACCCGTAGGTCGCCACAGCCTCGTTGAGGTTGAACAGGGTGTCCTTCTGGCCTTGCACGATCAGCGTCGGTGCCTTGACCTGCTTCACGTAGGAGGCCACCGAGGCGTGCCTCGCCAGCGCTTCGGTGTCGGGGTCCGCGTAGCCGACGGTGTTCAGGTGGGTGGCGCCGACGCAGGCCTGGTCGGTGAAGTTGGGGCAGCCGGCCATCGTGTCCGGGTCGGCGCTCGCGTTGCCGGCACCGGAGATGATGCCGGCGCCGAAGAACAGGTCGATCCACTGCTTCTTCGCGACCCGTCCGGGTGCGAGGGAGTAGTTGAGGTCGTTCCAGGTGATGATCGGGATGATCGCGTCGATCCGCGGGTCCTGCATGGCGACGGCGTACTGGATCTGGCCGCCGTAGGAGCCGCCGATCATGCCGACGCGGGGGTCGCCGGTGCTCTCGGTCGCGATGGTCCTCAGGTACGTCGGGGTGCTCGAGCCGGCGACGTTGTAGGCCCTCTTGCCGGCGAGGACGTCGACCAGCTGCTTGCCGGCCTTCCCGTCCCACGACGGGTCATCGAGCGAGATCTTGCAGGTGGTCTTGCCGAACCCGAGACCGGAGTAGCTGAGCACGGCGTAGCCCTGGCCGACGAAGCCCTTGCCGATGGCGGTCTGGTTGTCGTCGGCCTTGTCGCCGCCGAAGCCGTGGGTGGCCAGGATCGCGGGGACCTTGCGGCTGGTGCTGGTGCCATCCGGGAGGTAGAGGTCGGCGTCGATCGTGCAGGCCTGGTCGTTGTTCGGGCCCACCTTCACCGGCACGGTCAGCGCAACCAGGCTGTAGCCCGGGGTGGTGTCCGCGGCCGCCGCTGCGGCCTGGTGGCCACCGGCCAGCGTGAGACCGGCAGTTGCCAGGGCGGCGGTCGTCAGGGCAGCGGTGAGCCGTGCGGTGTGTGGGGTGGGCATGCCACTACAACGAGGCAGGCGCGCCCAGGGTCACGTTGGGCGTCCGTGGCGGCGTACGAAATCGGCGACCAGGTCGGCGAACTCGACCGGACGTGCCCGCGGCAGCCAGTGGCCCTCGTTGACCTCCACCCGGGTCAGGTCGCGGCAGCGTGCCTCCAGCCCGGCCACGGAGACCGGGGTGAGCCAGGCGTCCTTCGTCGCGACGACGAGCAGCACCGGGATCGACGTACGCCAGGGGAGAGGGCGTCTGAGCCTGGAGACGACGTTGGCCCGGTAGAGGTTCAGGCTGTAGCGGGAGTTGCGGCGTACGTCGGGTCCCCACGGCAGCAGATCGATCGTCGGGTCCAGGCGGCGCGCGGTCCGGCGGACGAGCCACTGGAAGTGTGCCCACACGCGCTCGGGCAGCCAGGGCACCAGGAACAGCCAGACGTACCAGCTGTGCAGGGTCTGGGGCAGCATCCGCAGCTGCCCGCGCCAGCCTCCCGACATGCTGGCCAGGTGGTCCAGCGGTGGTCCGCTGGCCGAGGTGTACGACGCCAGCCGACCCTCGAGCCGGGGGTCCCAGGTCTCGGCGGCGACCGCGTCCCACATGGCCACCGAGCCCCAGTCGTGGCCGACCAGGTGGACCCGCTCACTGGCGGGCAAGGTCGCGTCGAGCACGGCGATCAGGTCCTCGACCAGCACCTCGGTGCGGTAGGAGGCGCGGCCCAACGGTCGGGTCGAGCGGCCGGACCCGCGCACGTCATAGGTGATCACGTGCCACTCGTCGGGCAGCGCGGCCACGACCGGCTCCCACATCTGCTGGTCGTCCGGGAAGCCGTGCACCAGGAGCACGTGGGTCGACGCGGACCGGTCGCCGTACTCGGTGACCGCGAGGGTGACCGGAGGCGAGACCCGCGGGGTGACCTGCGTCTCGATGCGTTTCACGCAGGCACCCTACGTGGAAGGTGCCTGCCGTTCGGGACTAAGGTCAGGCGCAGCGGACGCCCGCTGGAATCTGGGCGTGCCCGGACCGACGTACGGACCCGACGAGTGCCAATAAGGAGCGGTTGACCCGTGGACCTGATGGAGTACCAAGCGAAGGAGCTCTTCGCCAAGCATGGTGTGCCGGTGACCCTCGGCAAGACCGTCGAGACAGCAGCCGACGCCCGCGCCGCCGCCGAGGAGATCGGTGGCACGGTGGTCGTCAAGGCGCAGGTCAAGGCCGGCGGCCGTGGCAAGGCAGGCGGCGTGAAGCTGGCCAAGTCCCCCGAGGAAGCCGAGGAGCACGCCTCGAACATCCTCGGCATGGAGATCAAGGGGCTCACGGTCAACCGCGTGCTCGTGGTCCCGGCCGAGTCGATCGAGGACGAGTACTACTTCTCCTTCCTGCTCGACCGCTCCAACCGGTCCTACCTGTGCATCGCCTCGGTCGAGGGTGGCGTGGAGATCGAGGAGGTCGCCAAGACCAACCCCGACGCGGTCAAGAAGATCCCGATCAACGCAGGCACCGGCGTGGACGAGGCCAAGGCGACCGCGATCGTCGACGAGGCCGAGTTCCCCGCCGAGCTCCGTGACCAGGCGATCTCGCTCGTCCAGCAGCTGTGGACGGTCTTCGTCGAGGAGGACGCCACGCTGGTCGAGGTCAACCCCTTGGCGAGACTGGAGGGCGACAAGCTCGAGGCGCTCGACGGCAAGGTCTCCCTCGACGAGAACGCGGAGTTCCGTCACGAGGACCACGCCGCGTTCGAGGACAAGGACGCGGCCGACCCGCTGGAGGCCAAGGCCAAGGCGAAGGGCCTGAACTACGTCAAGCTCGATGGCTCGGTCGGCATCATCGGCAACGGCGCCGGACTGGTCATGTCCACGCTGGACGTCGTCGCGTACGCCGGCGAGAAGCACGGCGGGGTCACCCCGGCCAACTTCCTCGACATCGGCGGTGGCGCCAACGCCGAGGTGATGGCCAACGGCCTCGACGTGATCCTCCACGACGAGCAGGTCAAGTCGGTCTTCGTCAACGTCTTCGGCGGCATCACCGCTTGTGACGAGGTGGCGAACGGCATCGTCGGTGCCCTCGACATCCTCGGCGACGAGGCGACCAAGCCGCTCGTCGTACGCCTCGACGGGAACAACGTGGCGGAGGGGCGCCGGATCCTCGACGAGGCCAACCACCCCCTGGTGACGCTGGTGGACACCATGGACGGCGCGGCCGACAAGGCCGCCGAGCTGGCCCATTCCGAACAACACAGCGCCTGAGACGGAGAGAAGTATGTCGATCTACCTGAACAAGGACTCCAGGATCATCGTCCAGGGCATGACCGGTGGCATGGGCTCCAAGCACACCACCCTCATGGTCGAGGCCGGCTCCAACATCGTCGGCGGCGTCAACGCCCGCAAGGCCGGTACGTCGGTCGAGCTCGGCGGCAAGGACCTCCCCGTCTTCGGGAGCGTCAAGGAGGCGATGGCGGAGACCGGAGCCGACGTCTCCGTCGTCTTCGTGCCGCCGGCCTTCACCAAGGACGCGTGCATCGAGGCCATCGACGCGGGCATCGGCCTGCTCGTGGTGATCACCGAGGGCGTGCCGGTGCAGGACTCGGCCGAGGTCTGGGCCTACCTGGATGGGCTCAGCAACCAGGGGGGCACCCGGATGATCGGGCCCAACTGCCCGGGGATCATCACCCCGGAGGAGTCGCTCGCCGGCATCACCCCGCACACCATCGCGGGCAAGGGCCCGGTGGGCCTGGTCTCGAAGTCGGGCACGCTGACCTACCAGATGATGTTCGAGCTGAAGGACTACGGCTTCACCACCGCCATCGGCATCGGCGGTGACCCCGTCATCGGCACCTCGCACATCGACGCCCTCGAGGCCTTCGAGAACGACCCGGACACCAAGGCGATCGTGATGATCGGCGAGATCGGTGGCGACGCCGAGGAGCGGGCCGCGGACTACATCCGCGACCACGTGACCAAGCCGGTCGTCGGCTACGTGGCCGGCTTCACCGCCCCCGAGGGCAAGACGATGGGCCACGCCGGCGCGATCGTCTCCGGCTCCTCGGGCACCGCCCAGGCGAAGAAGGAAGCCCTCGAGGCGGCCGGGGTCAAGGTCGGCAAGACGCCCTCCGAGACAGCCTCGCTGATGCGGGCCATCCTTGAAGGGCAGGGCCTCGAGAGCCTCTAAGTCAGGTCGGCTGCAGGTTTCCCCGGTCGGCCGGGGAAACCTGACGTTGTGGGGTGAAGTTTCGGTGTACAACGACCGGAATCACCGGTCGACCGGTGAAACTTGTCAACTCCTGTGACTAAGTAACAGCATTGCGCGAGGAGTACGCCGGGTCGGCGTACTCCTCGTTCGCCATCACGGCCTCGAGCCGCTCGACGGCCAGCCGGACGTCGTTGGTGGTGTTGTAGAGCGGGGCGAAGCCGAAGCGGGCGATGTCGGGGTCGCGGAAGTCGCCGACGACGTCTCGCGCGATCAGCGCCTGGACCACGCCGTACGCCTGGTCGTGGCGCAGGGAGACCTGGCTGCCGCGGCGCGCGTGCTCGCGCGGGGTGACGATCTCGAAGACGCCGGGGAGCCGCTCCTCGACAGCTGCCATGAACTGGTCGGTGAGCTCGAGCGACCTGATCCGCAGCTCGTCCACGCTGACCTCGTCGAACGCCTCGAGGGCCGCCTCGAGGGCGGAGAGCGCCAGCACCGGCGGCGTACCGGAGGCGAAGCTGCCGATGCCCGCGACCGGGGTGTGGGTGCGCGCCATCGCGAACGGGTTCGCGTGCCCCATCCAGCCGGTGATCGGCTGCCGGGCATCGGCCTGGTGCTCGGGCGCCACCCAGACGAACGCCGGGGAGCCGGGGCCACCGTTGAGGTACTTGTAGGTACAGCCGACGGCGATGTCAGCACCGGCGCCGGTGAGGTCGATCGGCATCGCGCCGGTCGAATGACACAGGTCCCACTGCATCAGCGCGCCGCGTGCCTGCGCGCCGGCGGTGATGCCGGCCAGGTCGAACATCGCCCCGGTCCGGAAGTCGACGTGGGTCAGGCTGAGCAGCGCCACGTCCTCGTCCACCGCGGCCAGCGGGTCCGCGGGGTCGCACCAGCGCAGCTCCAGACCCATCAGGTCGGCGACACCCGCGGCGATGTAACCGTTCGTCGGGAAGGTGGACGGCTCCACGACCAGCACGTGCCGGTCGGGACGCATCCGCGCGGCGGCGACCATGGTCTTGAACAGGGTCACGCTCGTGCTGTCGCCGACGTGTACGTCGACCGGCTGCACCCCGATCAGCGGGGCGATCCTGGCGGCGACCCGGTGGCTCAGCTCGATCCAGTTGGCGGTGTTCCAGGAGCGGATGAGTCCCTTGCCCCACTCCCGGTGGACCACGTCCTGCAGCCGTTCCGCCACGCCCGCGGGAGGTGGGCCCAGCGAGTTGCCGTCGAGGTAGACCAGCCCCTCTTCCAGCTCGAAGCCGCTCATGGGCCCGTTGATGGGGTCGCTGATGGGCCCTGCGATGGTGTGGTGACGGTCAGCTCGAAGAGCCGGTCGCGTGCCCGCGAGATCAGCGCCTGGAAGGTGACCTCGTCGATGTCGTTGTTCCCGACCGGCGTGAAGTTCACCTGCGCAACGTACCTGCCCACCCGCGCCACACCCATCCAGAACCCCACGGAGGCGGTCTTGTTGATCTCGCTGTCGAGGCGCCACAGGGCGTACTCCGACCCTCGGTACCCGTCGGGCTGGACAACCTGGCTGCTGACCTCGGCGCCGAGGTCGCGCTTCTCGCAGGTCGCCATGTCGGTCAAGATGCCGCGCACGACAGCGCGTGCCCGGGCCGGGGTGGCGAACGCGCCATAGGTCTCGGTGATGCCGAAGCGCTTGGACACCCTCGCCTGCGGGATCAGGAACGTCCTGGTCGCGGCCGCGGGCGCGCCGGCCTTGAGGAAGTTGGTCTTGTCGCAGGTGGTCGCCGCGATGTTGGGGCGCGCAGGCACCGGCTGGGTCCCGACCCAGGGCCGGTTGACCCGGCCGACTACCGGCAGGTCGGCGGCGGCCAGGGTGCCCGGCGTCTCGCCCGAGGGTGGAGGCAGCACCGGCGCGGCCCGGACCGCGACCGGGCACGGACCGGACGGGTCGGCGCCGCACACGTTGCGCACGGCCTCGGTGAGTGCCGTCACGGCGCGGGCGATCTCGACGGGTCGGCCGTTGAGGGTCTCCAGGACCATCGAGACAGTCAGCAAGCCGGTGCGGGCGAGCCCGACGACGTAGGTGCGGCGTACGTCGTTGGGGATGCGCAGCTTCAGCATCTGCGCCTCCTCACCGAGCCCGCGCACCCGGAAGGATCCGAGCAGCTGCAGCCGGGCCTCGCTGCAGCCCGCGAACCAGCCCAACGTGGTCTTGTACGCCGCGCCGGCGGCCTCGGGGGTGCGCGAGATCTCGACGGTCTGGAGCAGGTTGCGCCGGGGTACGCCGGTGGCGGCGAACGTGCGGACGAACGTCCCGCGGCCCTGAGGGTCGGCGAACCGGGTGGCCTGGCAGACCGTGTTGATGCCGGTGCCCGAGGTGTTGTCGGAGGTGTCGAGCAGCTGCCACGGCTCGCGAGGTGCCAGCGGCTGTACCTGCGCGGGGGTCAGCATCATCGCCTCGGTCACCGGCCTCGGCGTGCGCTCCGGCGCCGCGGACGCGGGCTGATCGACGCCGCCACGAACGACGAAGGTGCCGCAGACGAGGGTGAAGGCGAGGAGTGCGGCGACGCCGACCACTGCGTGCAGCCGCCGGCGGCGGGTGCCACCGCGGTGGATCGCGACGGGCTGGGGGAGTGCCGCGGCCTCGGCGATCGGCGCCAGCGACTCGATCGCGTTCAGCACCCCGTCGCCTGACCCGGATAATGCCTCAGCGGCCTCCGTCGTGCGGCCGGTCCTGCGGCGGAACGACTTGGTCGCGACCGCGAGGAGATGCTCCACCTGGGCCGGCGTCTCACCGAGCTCGCGGCCGACCTCCGCGACGTTCAGGCCCGCCAGGTGGCTGAGCAGGAGCACCTTGCGCTGCTGGTCCGGGAGCCGGTGCAGAGCGTCGAGCACGCTCTTCTGCTCCTCGGTCAGCCCCTTCTCCCGGCGCCACAACCGGGCCACGTGCCGCCGCTGGGCCATCGCCCAGGCACGTGGTCGGACCCATTCCTCCGGGTCCGGCAGCCGGCCCACCTTGCGCCAGTGGTGACGGGCAGCCACGAAGGCGTCGCCGACCGCGTTCCGGGAAGCGGCGAGGTCGCCCGTCAGGGCGTAGGTCTCGAGAACCAGCCGGCGGCGGCTGCCGAGGTAGAACGCGTCGAACTCGGCGAGAAGATCGTCAGAAAGCTTGGGCATGACAGGCCGAGGCTACCCGCGTGCCTCTCCGGCCTACCCGACGTCCTGGGTCAGGATGGGACAGCGATGACTGATCTGCTGAGCCGACCGACCTCCGCGGGCTCGTCCGGACGTCCACTTGGGGTCTACGGACGTCTGTCCCGCCTCCTCTCCAGACGCCCCTCCGGGTCGACGCCCGGCGCGGAGCCAGAGGGGCGACCGCTCACCGTGTCGGCCGCCCTCGCGGCCCTGGGTGCTGCCGGCACCGCGATGGTCACCTGCATGGGCGTAGCCGTCATCGGCTGGTTCCTGGCCGACGCCGGAGCGCACGGCCAGACCACTGACGCTCTCCGGGTCGGTGCGGACGCGTGGCTGGTGGGCCATGGAGCGCAGCTGACCCTGTCCGGCGTACCTCTCGGGATCGTGCCGCTCACCCTGACCGCGCTGATCGCGATGGTCGTCTACCGCTCCGGGCGCTGGGCGGCGGCGACCTCGGAGCCGCCCGAGGACGACCGGGCCGTGCTGCTGGCGGCAACGATCCTCACCGGCATCTACGTCGTGATAGCGGTGGTCACCTGCGTGATCGCCGCGCAGGACTCGGCCAGCCCCAGCCTCGGGCGGGCCATCGTGGGCTCGCTGCTGCTCTCGGGGACTGCTGGGACGCTCGGCATCGCCTCCGGGACGGGTCACCTCCGCGGCTGGGTCGAGCGCGTGCCCGGCTGGATCCGGTCGATCGCGTACGGCGCCGCCGCGTCGTTCCTGCTGCTCGTCGTCGCGTCCTCGGTGCTGGTGGCCGCTGCCCTCGTCACAGGGCTCAACGAGGCGGCCACGGTGATGTCCGAGCTGCAGCTCGGGCCGGGCGACTACGTGATGTACGCGCTCGCGACGGTCGCGGTCGCGCCCAACGCGGTCCTGTTCGGCAGCGCCTACCTCCTGGGGCCGGGCTTCGCGATCGGCACCGGGACGGTGGTGTCGCCCACCGTCGTCGCGCTCGGACCGGTCCCCGCCTTCCCGTTGCTCGCGGCCCTGCCCGGCGACGGGGCCACCCCCGAGTGGGCGGCTGGCCTGCTTGCGGTGCCAGTGGTCGTCGGCGCCGTGGGCGCGGTCCTCGCGCAGCGTGCTTACCGGGTCACGTCGTACGACTCCGCCGCGCTGCGCGGCTTCGGCTGCGGCTTCGGCGCGGCAGTCCTGACCACCCTGGCGATCGCGCTCTCTGGCGGTCCGATGGGCACCGGCCGGATGGCCGACATCGGCGCTCCCCTGGGGGAGGTGCTGGTGGCCGCGGTGATGGCGATGAGCCTCGGTGGGCTGGTCGCGGGCGTGGTCACTGCCTGGTGGCAGCGCCGCGCTTGATCCCGGTTAGCCTGTGCCGGTGCCCGCAACCCGTCTCGTCGTACTCGTCTCCGGCGCCGGCACCAACCTCCAGGCACTGCTCGACGCGTGCGAGGACCCGGCGTACGGCGCCCAGGTGGTGGCAGTCGGCGCCGACCGGGACGGCACCGAGGGACTGGTGCGGGCCGACAAGGCCGCCGTCCCGACGTTCGTGCGCAAGGTGGCCGCGTTCACCAGCCGCGGACACTGGGACAGCACCCTGACCGACACCGTCGCGGCCTTCGAGCCCGACCTCGTCGTCCTCGCCGGGTTCATGAAGCTCGTCGGACCCGAGTTCCTCGGCCGGTTCGCCGGCCGGGTCGTGAACACACACCCGGCTCTGTGCCCCTCCTTCCCCGGTACGACGGGCCCGGCGGACGCGCTCGCCTACGGGGTCAAGGTCACCGGCGCGACTCTCTTCGTCGTCGACGAGGGCGTGGACACCGGGCCGATCATCGCGCAGACGACCGTGCCCGTGGAGGACGCTGACGACGTCGAGTCGCTGCACGAACGCATCAAGGTCGCCGAGCGCGGGATGCTCGTCGACACCGTGGGCCGGATGGCCCGCGAGGGCTTCACGATCACCGACAGGAAGGTGCGGATCGGCGCATGACCCAAGAAATGTCACAGGGCACAGCTGAGCCCACCCAGGACACCCCCGAAAATGGAAAGAGCCCACTGAAGCGAGCGCTGGTCTCCGTCTATGACAAGGCCGGCCTCGAGGACCTCGTGCGCGGCCTGCACGACGCCGGCGTCGAGCTGGTCTCCACCGGCGGGTCGGCCAAGCTGATCGACGACCTCGGCCTCCCCGTGACCAAGGTCGAGGACCTCACCGGCTTCCCGGAGTGCCTCGACGGCCGGGTGAAGACGCTGCACCCCAAGGTGCACGCCGGGATCCTGGCCGACCGTCGTCTGCCCACCCACGTCGCGCAGCTCTCCGAGCTGGGGATCGCGCCGTTCGACCTGGTGGTGTCCAACCTCTACCCGTTCACGCAGACGGTGATGTCGGGCGCCTCCCCTGACGAGTGCGTCGAGCAGATCGACATCGGCGGCCCCGCGATGGTGCGCGCCGCCGCGAAGAACCACCCGTCGGTCGCGATCGTGACCTCGCCCGAGCGCTACGGCGACGTGCTCGAGGCCGTGCAGGCCGGTGGGTTCACCCTCGAGCAGCGCCGGGCGCTGGCCGCCGAGGCGTTCGTGCACACCGCGACGTACGACGTGCACGTGGCCAGCTGGATGGGCAACGTACTCGTCGACAGCTCCGAGGGCACTGGCTTCCCGGCCTGGATCGGTGCCACCTGGGACCGGTCGGCGGTGCTCCGCTATGGCGAGAACCCGCACCAGCCGGCCGCCCTGTACGGCCAGGGCTTCGGTCGCCCGGGGTTGGCGCAGGCCGAACAGCTGCACGGCAAGGAGATGTCCTACAACAACTACGTGGACGCCGACGCGGCCCGGCGGGCGGCGTACGACTTCGAGGAGCCGGCTGTCGCGATCATCAAGCACGCCAACCCGTGCGGCATCGCCGTGGGGGCTGACGTCGCCGACGCGCACCGCAAGGCCCATGAGTGCGACCCGGTCTCGGCGTTCGGCGGCGTGATCGCGGTGAACCGGCCGGTCACGGTGGAGATGGCGAAGCAGGTGGCCGAGGTGTTCACCGAGGTCGTCGTCGCTCCGGCGTACGACGACGGGGCGGTGGAGATCCTCCAGGGCAAGAAGAACGTGCGACTCCTCGTCTGCCATCCCGTGCACTCGGGTGGGGCTGCCGAGACCCGGCCGATCTCGGGCGGACTGCTGATGCAGGTGCGCGACGCGATCGACGCCGAGGGCGACGACCCGTCGACCTGGACGCTCGCGTCCGGCGAGGCGGCCTCGGACGAGACGCTGGCGGACCTCGCGTTCGCCTGGAAGGCGTGCCGGGCTGCGAAGTCCAACGCGATCCTGCTCGCCAAGGGCGGTGCCTCGGTCGGCATCGGCATGGGCCAGGTCAACCGGGTCGACTCGTGCCGGCTGGCAGTCAGCCGCGCCGGGGACCGGGCCAGCGGCTCGGTGGCGGCGTCGGACGCGTTCTTCCCGTTCGAGGACGGGCCGCAGATCCTGATCGAGGCGGGCGTCAGCGCGATCGTGCAACCGGGTGGGTCGGTGCGCGACGAGCTGACCATCGAGGCGGCGAAGCAGGCCGGAGTGACGATGTACTTCACCGGCACCCGCCACTTCGCGCACTAGGCCAGGTTTCAGGGAGGATGCACGACGTGACTGCGCAGACGCTGGACGGGACCGCCACGGCCAAGGCCATCAAGGCCGAGCTGACCGAGCGAGTGACCAAGCTCCGCGAGCTCGGTGTCACCCCAGGACTGGGCACGATCCTGGTCGGCGACGACCCGGGCTCGACGTGGTACGTCAACGGCAAGCACAAGGACTGTGCCGAGGTCGGGATCGAGTCGATCCGCGAGGACCTGCCCGGCACCGCCTCTCAGGACGACATCCTGGCCGCCGTACGGCGCCTCAACGACAACCCGGCCTGCACCGGCTACATCGTGCAGCTGCCACTGCCGAAGGGCGTGGACGAGAACGCCGTACTCGGTGAGATCGACCCGGCGAAGGACGCCGACGGCCTGCACCCGGTCAACCTCGGCTGGCTGGTGCTGGGCAAGCCGGCGCCCCTGCCGTGCACGCCGTTCGGCATCGTGACGCTGCTGCGCCGGCACGGCGTGGAGATCAACGGCGCGGACGTCGTGGTCGTGGGTCGTGGCGTGACCGTCGGCCGCCCGCTCGGCCTGCTGCTCACGCGTCGTACGGAGAACGCCACGGTGACGCTGTGCCACACCGGCACGCGCGACCTCGCGGCCCACGTGCGCCAGGCCGACATCGTCGTGGCTGCGGCCGGTGTGCCCTCGATCGTCACCGCCGACATGGTCAAGCCCGGCGCGGCCGTGCTCGACGTCGGCGTCTCGCGTGTCGACGGCAAGCTCGCCGGCGACGTGGACCCTGCCGTCTGGGACGTCGCTGCGTGGGTCTCGCCGAACCCCGGCGGTGTCGGCCCGATGACGCGGGCGATGCTCCTGTCCAACGTGGTCGAGCGCGCCGAGGCAGCCCTCGAATCGTGAGCTCACCCGACGAGCCACGCCGCATCCCGTCCACCGTGGGCGGGATGGTCTACCTGATCGTCGTGGCAACCAGCCTCGTCGGCCTGGTGGTCGTCGCAGTGGGCCCGTGGCGTCGAGGTGTCGGCCTGATCGGCCTGGCCCTACTCCTCGGTGCGCTGGCCCGCGCACTCCTGCGTGACCGTGACGCCGGGATGCTCCGAGTACGCCGCAACCGGTGGGTCGACGTACTCATGCTGGGCGGGGTCGGCACCGCCATGATCGTGCTCGCCAGCGTGATCCCCAACCAGCCCGGCTAGTAATTCGCCGACCGGTCACTGGATGCACGCTGTACGACGCTGACCGGTCACTGGATGCGCGCCGTACGACGCTCACCGGTCGATCCGCGCACGATGACTGGACATGAAGTGACCGCTCGGCGTGCTCCGGCGTACATCGACTGACCGCTCGGCGTGCTCCGGCGTACATCGACTGACCGGTCGGCGAGGTTCAGATCAGGCCGAGGTCCTTGACCGCGTCGCGCTCCTCGGCGAGCTCCTTGGTGGAGGCGTCGATCCGGGCGCGGGAGAAGTCGTCGATCTCGAGTCCCTGGACGATCTCCCAGTCGCCGTTGCTCGTGGTGACCGGGAAGGAGGAGATCAGGCCCTCGGGTACGTCGTAGGAGCCGTCGGAGACGACCGCCATGGACACCCAGTCGTCCTCGGCGGAGCCGGAGAGCCAGTCGCGGGCGGCGTCGATGGTGGCGGACGCGGCCGACGCTGCGGAGGACGAGCCCCGCGCCTCGATGATCGCGGCGCCGCGCTTGGCGACGGTCGGGATGAAGTCGTTCTCCAGCCAGCCCTGGTCGTTGACGACCTCGGCGGCGTTCTTGCCGCTGACCTCCGCGTGGAAGATGTCCGGGTACTGCGTCGCGGAGTGGTTGCCCCAGATCGTCATCTGCTTGATCTCGGTGACCGAGGCGCCGGTCTTGCGCGCCAGCTGCGAGATGGCCCGGTTGTGGTCGAGCCGGGTGAGCGCGGAGAAGCGCTCGTTGGCGATGTCGGGGGCGTTCGTCATCGCGATGAGCGCGTTGGTGTTGGCCGGGTTGCCGGTCACGCCGATGCGGATGTCGTCGGCGGCGACCTCGTTGAGCGCCTTGCCCTGGGCGGTGAAGATCGCGCCGTTGGCCTCGAGGAGGTCAGCGCGCTCCATGCCGGGTCCACGGGGCCGGGCACCGACCAGGAGGGCGAGGTTGACGCCGTCGAAGACCTTGTTGGCATCCGCGCCGATCTCCACTCCGGCGAGCGTCGGGAACGCGCAGTCGTCGAGCTCCATCACGACGCCCTCGAGCGACTTGAGCGCGGGCTCGATCTCGAGCAGGCGCAGCTCGATGGGTCGGTCCGACCCGAGGAGCGAACCGCTCGCGAGACGGAACAGCAGGCTGTAGCCGATCTGGCCGGCGGCGCCGGTGACGGCGACCTTCAAGGGCGAGTTTGCAGGGCTCACGACGACTCCTGGTAGCGACGAGGTCTGACCCGGCCGACGCTAGCAGCGCCGTCAGCGTCGCGGTACGCGCACCCCGGTCCGCGGACGGGTGCGCACGTGCCGCCCGCCCCCACGACGCTGCTGGGGGATCCGGACCGTCTCGGTCGGCGCGGCAGTGGGCTCGGCCGTCGGCTCGAACTTCTCCTCGCGTCCGGCGACCAGCAGGCGGGCCAGGGCAGGGGTCATGCGGTTCATCGGGTGTCTCCGTTCGTGGGCTACACCAGGGAGAGGCAGAGACGGGTACCGGAGATACGTGGGCGGCCGATCAGCGGCGGTTGTGGCGGCGACGGTCCCCTGACAGGCTGGCGACGGATCGACCGTCGAGCCCGTGCGGTATCTTGATGTGAAGATAAATCCCCGAACTGACGCGCAGGAGTCACACGTGACCGAGTCGAAGATCATCTACACCCTCACCGACGAGGCGCCCCTCCTGGCGACGTACTCGTTCCTCCCGATCATCGAGGCGTACGCCGCCAAGGCCGATGTCTCGGTCGCGACCCGCGACATCTCCCTGGCCGCCCGGATCCTGGCCAGCCTCGGGGACCTGCTCCCCGAGGACCAGCGCGTCTCCGACGACCTCGGCGAGCTGGGCGCGCTGGCCAAGACCCCCGAGGCCAACATCGTCAAGCTGCCCAACATCAGTGCCTCCACGCCGCAGCTCAAGGCAGCCATCGCCGAGCTCCAGGAGCAGGGCTTCGAGCTGCCGGAGTACCCGGACAACCCGCAGTCCGACGAGGAGAAGGACGCCCGCGCGCGCTACGACAAGGCCAAGGGCAGCGCGGTCAACCCGGTGCTGCGCGAGGGCAACTCCGACCGCCGCGCACCCGAGTCGGTGAAGAGCTACGCGCGCAAGCACCCGCACTCGATGGGTGACTGGAGCCCGGAGTCGAAGACCAACGTCGCGCACATGGACTCCGACGACTTCCGGTCCAACGAGCAGTCCACGGTCATCGAGAAAGAGGGCTCACTCCGCATCGAGCTCACGACCGATGAGGGCACCGAGGTGCTCAAGGAGTCGGTGCCGGTCGAGGCCGGTGAGGTCGTGGACGGGACCTTCATGAACACCGCGGCGCTGCAGTCGTTCCTCCGTGAGCAGGTCGAGCGGGCCAAGGCCGACGACGTGCTGTTCTCGCTCCACCTCAAGGCCACGATGATGAAGGTTTCCGACCCGATCATCTTCGGCCACGCCGTACAGGCGTTCTTCCCGGCGCTCTTCGCCGAGCACGGCGACGTCCTGCTCGAGGCCGGACTCGACCCGAGCAACGGCCTCGCCGGCATCCTGTCGGGTGCCGAGAAGCTCGGCGGGAAGGGCCAGGGGATCATCGACGCCGTCAAGCAGGGGATCGACGAGGGTCCTGAGCTGGCCATGGTCGACGACCGCAAGGGGATCACCAACCTGCACGTCCCCAGCGACGTGATCGTGGACGCGAGCATGCCCGCGATGATCCGCACCTCGGGGCACATGTGGGATCCCAAGGGCCAGGAGGCCGACACCCTGGCCGTGATCCCCGACAGCAGCTATGCCGGGATCTACCAGGTCGTCATCGACGACTGCCGCGAGCATGGACAGTTCGACCCCGCGACGATGGGTTCGGTCGCCAACGTGGGCCTGATGGCCCGCGCGGCCGAGGAGTACGGCAGCCACGACAAGACCTTCGAGATCGCCGAGGCCGGCACCGTCCGCGTCGTCGACCAGGACGACAAGGTGCTGATCGAGCATCAGGTCTCGCCCGGTGACATCTGGCGTGCCTGCCAGACCAAGGACGTGCCGATCCGCGACTGGGTCAAGCTCGCCGTGACCCGCGCCCGCGCGACCGGCCAGCCGGCGATCTTCTGGCTCGACGAGTCACGGGCGCACGATGCCAACCTGATCGCGAAGGTCAACGAGTATCTCCCTGAGCACGACCTCGACGGCCTGGACATCCAGATCATGAAGCCCGAGGACGCGATCAAGTTCTCGATCGACCGGATCCGCAAGGGCGAGGACACCATCTCGGTGACCGGCAACGTGCTGCGCGACTACCTGACCGACCTGTTCCCGATCCTCGAGCTCGGCACCAGCGCGAAGATGCTCTCCGTCGTACCCCTGATCAACGGAGGTGGCCTGTTCGAGACCGGCGCCGGCGGCTCGGCGCCCAAGCACGTGCAGCAGCTGGTCAAGGAGAACTACCTGCGCTGGGACAGCCTGGGCGAGTTCCTGGCGCTGTCGGAGAGCTTCGGCAAGTACGCCGAGGCCACCGGAAACGCTCACTCCAAGGTGCTCGGCGAGACCCTGGACCGCGCGACCGGCACCTTCCTGGACGAGAACAAGTCGCCCGGCCGCAAGCTGGGCACCATCGACAACCGGGGCAGCCACTTCTACCTCGCCCTCTACTGGGCCCAGGAGATCGCCAAGCAGACCGACGACAGCACGCTGGCCGAGGCGTTCGCCCCCCTCGCCGATCAGCTCTCCGAGAACCAGGACAAGATCGCCGAGGAGCTGATCTCGGTGCAGGGCTCCCCGGCCGACATCGGCGGCTACTACCGCCCGGACGCCGAGAAGACCTCCGCGGTGATGCGGCCGTCCAAGACGTTCAACGACCTGCTCGCGTCACTCAACTAGAGACGTAGGTAACAGCACTCGTTGGCGCCGTCCGGGAATCCGGGCGGCGCCTCCGCGTTGCAGAAGGGGTGACCACGAGCATCGACGAGACCCCGGACGCGATTGCGCTGAGCGGGCGCGCGCGGAGGCATGAGGCTGCCCGCCGAGGGTCACCACTCCAGATCGGGTTCGCGCTGGTCGCGCTGGCGATGGGCGGCTTCGCCATCGGCACCACCGAGTTCGTCTCGATGGGACTGCTGCCCCAGCTTGCCTCCGGGGTCGATGTGTCCATCCCGACCGCCGGCTACGTGATCTCGGCGTACGCCATCGGGGTCGTGGTCGGCGCGCCCCTGATCGCCGTCTTCGGCGCCCGGCTGCCGCGACGCGAGCTGCTGATCGGGCTGATGCTGGTCTTCCTGATCGGCAACGCAGCGAGCGCGCTGGCGACCGGCTTCACCTCGCTCACCCTCGCTCGCTTCTTCGCCGGACTGCCGCACGGCGCCTACTTCGGCGTCGCCTCGCTCGTGGCCGCCGACCTGGTCACTCCCGAGCGTCGTGGCCGCGCGGTCAGCAGGGTGATGCTCGGGCTGGCCGTCTCCAACGTCGCCGGTGTCCCGGCTGCCACGTGGCTCGGCCAGCACGCGGGCTGGCGGTCGGCGTACTGGCTGGTGACGGTGCTCGCCGCGATCACCGCAGCCCTGGTGCTCTGGCTGGTCCCGCACGTGGCGGGGAACCGCGAGGCGACCGGCCGCAACGAGCTGAGCGCCTTCAAGGATCCGCAGGTGCTGCTGACCCTGCTCGCCGGGGCGATCGGCTTCGGCGGCATGTTCGCGATGTACACCTACATCGCCCCCACGGTCACCGACGTCGCCGGGCTCTCCGAGGGCGTGGTTCCGCTGTACCTGCTTGCCTTCGGGGTCGGCATGGTGCTCGGTACGCCGCTCGGTGGCCGGCTCGCTGACTGGTCGATCTTCCGTTCGCTGCTGGCCTCCTCGGTAGCGATGTCGCTGACGCTCGTGCTGTTCACCTGGACCTCGCAGTTCTTCGTGGCCGGCGTGCTGACAGTCTTCACGCTCAGCATGGTCACCTCGGTGCTCGTGGTGAACCTGCAGATGCGGCTGATGCAGGTCGCGGGCAGTGCGCAGACCATCGGCGCCGCGATGAACCACGCCTCCCTCAACATCGCCAACGCCCTCGGTGCGTGGCTGGGTGGTCTCGTGGTGGCCGCCGGGTTCGGCTACACCTCGGCGAGCTGGGTCGGGGCCGGGCTGGCGGCGGCCGGGTTGCTGGTGCTGCTGGCATCGGCCGCCCTGCACCGTCGTACCGCCTAGACCCTGGAGTACTCCTCGGCCAGCTGGTCGTACACCGCTGTGTCGACGTAGCTGCCGTCCGGCAGCAGCGTGCTGCGCCGTTCGAGCCCGATGCGGGTGAAGCCGGTGCGCTCGAGGATCCGCTGGGAGGCGGGGTTGTCCTCGGACGCGTACGCCGCCAGCCGGTGCAGCCCCATCCCGCCGTCCTCGGCGTCGATGAAGGCGTGCCGTACGGCGAGCCGACAGGCCTCGGTGGCCACGCCGCGTCCACGCGCATCGGGGTGCGTCCAGTAGCCGACCTCCGCCTCGCGACCCGGATGGATGCGATAGATGACCATCGAGCCGAGGAAGGCATCGGTCGGGGCATCCGCGATCGTCCAGCTGATCGACAAGCCCACCGCGCTCTCCTCGAGGTGGTCGAGGTCCCGGGCGCGGACCGTGCCCTCGTCGTGCGGCGCGTGCTCGCGGATGCTCTGGCTGTACCGCTGCAGCCACGGGTCGTTGGTTGCCTCGATGACTCGCGGGATGTCAGCGTCCACCGAGGCGCGCAGCACCACGGAGGCGCCCGTGATCGTCGGCGTGCGGAGCCACTCCGTGCGCGGCGCCATTGCTTCGCCGCGACGCAACGTGCCCGCCCACGCGTCGGCGAGACCGTCGCGCTGGGGGAGCCACTGGCGCAGTGTTCCGTCGACGCTGAAGCCCAGCTTCCAGGCCAGGCGGCGAGAGGCCCAGTTGCCCCGGCGGGCCAGCCAGATCACTGTCTGCAGGTCGCGCTCGGCGAAGCCCCAGTCGAGGAGGAGCCGCAGGGCTCGCTCCATCACGCCGCGTCCGCGCACCCACGGATGAGATCCGTAGGCGATCTCCGCGCGTCCGTCGCCCTCGTTGCGCAGCGAGATGGTGCCGGCGAAGCGCGGCACGCCGTCGTCGTCGCGCGCCTCCACGACGAACCCCCACTCGCGCTCGGTCTCCCAGCCACCGGGGATGATGTGCCGCAGGTACCTGCGCGCGTCGTCGCGGGTGTACGGCGACGGCACCCTGGTCCACTGCTGGCTCAGCTGGTCCTGGCACTGCTCCACGGAACCGTCGATGTCCTCGTCGGTGGGAGCACGCAGTACGACGACGCCGTCGGTGAGGGTCGGGACGATGCTGTGTGCGTCGGGCATGCCGCTCATTGTGCCGGGGCAAACCCGTGTCGGGTCCGCCCACTGCTGCTGGAACAATGGCCGCCATGTCCCAGCAGACCCCGGCTGAGAAGCCAGCCCTCCCGCGCGTCCTGTCCGGCATCCAGCCCACCAGCGACTCGTTCCACTTCGGGAACTACCTGGGCGCGCTGCGGCAGTGGGTGGATCTTCAGGAGACACACCAGCCGTTCTTCTTCATCGCGGACCTGCACGCGCTCGAACCAGGGCCGGAACCGAAGCAGCTGCGCGAGCGCACCCTGGTCGCGGCGGCGCAGCTGATCGCCATGGGCATCGACCCGGAGCGCTCGGCGATCTTCGTGCAGTCGCACCTGCCCCAGCACTCGGAGCTCACCCGGGTGCTGGAGTGCCTGACCGGGTTCGGTGAAGCGCGGCGGATGACGCAGTTCAAGGACAAGTCAGCCAAGGACGGCGAGGGAGCCGCCTCCGTCGGGCTGTTCACCTATCCGGTCCTGCAGGCGGCCGACATCCTGCTCTACCGGCCGGAGTACGTCCCGGTGGGGGAGGACCAGCGCCAGCACCTCGAGCTGACCCGCGACCTCGCGCAGCGCTTCAACCACCGCTACAAGAAGACCTTCCGACTGCCGGAGCCCTACATCCTCAAGTCGACCGCGAAGATCCTCGACCTGCAGAACCCGGCGATCAAGATGTCGAAGTCCAACTCGAGCATCACCGGGATCGTGGAGATGCTCGACGACCCCAAGGTCTCGGCCAAGAAGATCCGCTCGGCCGTGACCGACTCAGGGTCCGAGATCCGCTTCGACCCCGAGGAGAAGCCAGGCGTCTCCAACCTGCTCACGATCTACTCGGCCCTCAGCGGGCGCAGCATCGAGGACCTCGTCACGTCGTACGACGGGAAGGGGTACGGCGAGCTCAAGGGTGACCTGGCCGACGTGGTGGTCGAGTTCGTGACCCCGTTCCGCAACCGCACGCTGGAGCTGCTCGACGACCGGTCCGAGCTGCAGCGTGTGCTCAGCGCGGGTGCGGCCACCGCCGGCGAGGTGGCCAGGCGGACCCTCGCCGACGTCTACGACCGCGTCGGGTTCGTGCCCAGGTGACCATCTCAGTCACTGGACCGGCTAGGTAAGGTCGGCGAATGCCCACCATCGGCGTCTCTGTCGCCGTTCCCGACCCATGGGGAACCGAGCTCCAGGAGTACCGCATCGCGGCGGGCGACGATGCCGCGCGCTACATCCCGACCCACATCACGTTGCTGCCCCCGCACGAGGTGGCCGACGGGGACGTCGATGCGGTCGTGTCGCACCTGGCGATGGTCGCCGCGGAGCTGATGCCGTTCCGGGTCCACCTCCGCGGGACCGGCACCTTCCAGCCGGTCTCCCCGGTGGTCTTCGTCGGGGTGGTCGAGGGGATCAGCCAGTGTGAACAGCTCGCGATCGGCGTACGGCAGGGGCCGCTGGCCATCGAGCGCCTGTTTCCCTACCACCCGCACGTCACGGTCGCGCACCACCTCAGCGACGAGCAGCTCGAGCAGGCGTTCACCGACCTCCAGGACTTCGACGCTGCGTTCGAGGTGCAGGAGATGTGGATGTACCTCCACGACGACGCCACGGGCTGGAAGCCGACGCACGCGTTCGAGCTCGGCGACTCCCTCTGACGGCTCCGTCTGACTGATGGGGCCGTCGCGGGCGTCAGTTGCCCGGCGTGAACATCCGTACGGTGTAGGTGCGGGTGTAGCGCGTGCTCTTGGCCGTCGCCCGGATGGAGCTCACCTCGACCTTGAACGTGCCCGAACGGGCCAGGTTCGCCGGGACCTGCCACACGAGCGTCGGCTGTGCGTAACCGTCGACGACCGGGTTCTTGGTGGCAGTGATCAGCTTGCCGTTGCGCCACACCCGCACCGACGCCCAGCGGAAGCTCAGGGCACGGTCGCCCAGCGAGAGGGACCAGCGACCGGACGGCTCGAGCGTGTTCGGGAACCAGCCGGCGGTGGGCCAGGGGACGACAGCGGGGTTTGGCTTGGACGCCGACGTCGGCCCGATCACGGTGATCGCGTTGGCAGTTTTCGTGGAGCCCGACCCCATCGTCGTGGAGAAGGGGTTCAGCAGCCACCTGCGGTGCCCGGCGTGGCGGTTGGTGCTGCCCGCGTCCTCGAGGTACTGCGCCACGACGCCCGACGAGGTGATCGAGGGGTAGGAGAGGGCCAGGTTGGACTTCCCGGCGTTGGCTCCGGCCACGGCCGTGTAGCACCGCCACGACGACGGCGGTTTGTGGCTGAGCGCGTTGTTGGCCGACATCAGCAGGGCGGTCTGCTGGGAGCGTGAGTTCAGGTCCGTCGAGAAGGTGACCGGGGCCAGTCCCGCCAGCGAGCGGGTGAAGTTGAGGGCGCGCAGGGTGGAGCTGCGCGATCCGGACGCCTGGCTGCCGGCGATGCAGCGGCTGTCGCTACCTGCCCAACCGGTGGGGACGTTCAAGCCGGGGTGGAACTGGCTCATGTACGCCGCGTTGACCGCCGCCTGGTCGTTGGTGTTGACCGAGCCGGCCCACCGGGGCGTCGTACGGGTCGTCGCGGTGCGTGCCGCGACCCTCGCAGCCAGCACCCGGGAGTCGGTGGTGGCACCGGCGTCGTCGCGGGAGGCGGGCACCGCCGAAGCGGCTGGATTCCCTGCGTGCACCGAGCCACCACCGATGAGGAACACGGCAGCGCACAGCGCCAGTCTCGACGCCCATCTCGGGGCCGATTTCGGCCGCGCGCGGATATCCCCCATGGAAGGGAGGGTAGGTGCTAGGCCTCATTTATGAGGCTTTTGTAATGAATAGTCCGAATAGCGGAATCAGTGTCCGTGCCGGATAGCCGTCCTGAGGTCCCGGTTCAGCTGGGAGATCACGTCGAGCGGGATCTCCTTGGGACACGCAGCCGTGCACTCACCGATGTTGGTGCAGCCGCCGAAGCCTTCGTGGTCGTGCTGGCCGACCATGCTGACCACGCGGGCGTCGCGCTCGGCCTGGCCCTGCGGCAGCTCGCCGAGGTGGGTGATCTTCGCGCCGACGAACAGCGAGGCCGAGCCGTTGGGACAAGCCGCGACGCAGGCCCCGCAGCCGATGCAGGTCGCCGCGTCGAAGGCGCGGTCGGCGTTGTCCTTGGGCACGGGCGTCGCGTGCGCGTCGGGTGCGGCGCCGGTGTTGACGGAGATGTAGCCACCCTGCTGGATGATCCGATCGAACGCGCGACGGTCGACGCACAGGTCCCTGATCACGGGGAACGCGTCGGCCCGCCAGGGCTCGATCGTGATGGTCTCGCCGTCGGTGAACGAGCGCATGTGCAGCTGGCAGGTCGTGGTGACCTGGGGACCGTGGGCCTCGCCGTTGATCATCAACCCGCACATGCCGCAGATGCCCTCGCGGCAGTCGGAGTCGAACGCGACCGGCTCCTCGCCCTCGGCGTTCAGCCGCTCGTTGAGCACGTCGAGCATCTCGAGGAAGGACATGTCCTCGGAGATGTCCTCGACCTCGTAGGTGTGCATGGCACCCTCGGCGGCGGCGTCGGGCTGGCGCCAGATCTTGAGAGTCAGATTCACTTGTAGCTCCGCTGCTTCATCTCGACGAACTCATAGGTCAGGTTCTCCTTGTGCAGGATGGGCTTCCCGGTCTCGTGTGAGTCCGCCTCGCCGGCCCACTCCCAGGCCGCCACGTAGGCGTACTGGTCGTCGTGGCGTAGCGCCTCGCCGTCCTCGGTCTGGGACTCGGCCCGGAAGTGGCCGCCGCAGGACTCGCGCCGGTTCAGGGCGTCGATGCACATCAGCTCGCCGAGCTCGAAGAAGTCGGCCACGCGGCCGGCGCGCTCGAGTGACTGGTTGAGGCTCTCCGAGGTTCCGAGGACCTTCACGTTGCGCCAGAAGTCGTCCCGCAGCGAGCGGATCAGGTCGACCGCCTTCCGCAGCCCCTCCGCGGTGCGCTCCATCCCGCAGTACTCCCACATGATGTTGCCGAGCTCGCGGTGGTAGGAGTCCACGCTCCGGGTGCCGTTGTTGTTCAGGAAGTGGTCGACTCTTGTCTGCACAGCCTGCTGGGCCTCGACCACTGCGGGGTGGTCCTCGGGGACCTTGTCGAAGGGACCCTCGGCGAGGTAGTCGCGGATCGTGTTCGGCAGCACGAAGTAGCCGTCGGCGAGTCCCTGCATCAGGGCCGACGCGCCGAGGCGGTTGGCGCCGTGGTCGGAGAAGTTGGCCTCGCCGGTGACGAACAGGCCGGGGATCGAGGACTGCAGGTCGTAGTCGACCCACAGGCCGCCCATGACGTAGTGCACAGCGGGGTAGATCCGCATCGGCACCTCGTAGGGGTCCTCGCCCGTGATCTGGGCGTACATGTCGAAGAGGTTGCCGTACTTGTCCTCGATCGCCTTGCGGCCGAGTCGCCCGATGGCCTCGGCGAAGTCGAGGTAGACACCACGTCGTACGCCGTCGACCTCCGGCCCGACGCCGCGACCCTCGTCGCACATGTTCTTCGCCTGGCGAGAGGCGATGTCGCGCGGGACCAGGTTTCCGAACGACGGGTAGATCCGCTCCAGGTAGTAGTCGCGGTCCTCCTCGGGGATGTCCTTCGGGTTCGTCTGGGCGTGCTTGGCGTCCTTGGGCACCCAGATGCGGCCGTCGTTGCGCAGCGACTCGCTCATCAAGGTGAGCTTGGACTGGTGCGGCCCGGAGACCGGGATGCAGGTCGGGTGGATCTGGGTGTAGCAGGGGTTGGCCATGTAGGCGCCCTTGCGGTGGGCACGCCAGGTCGCCGTGACGTTGGACCCCATGGCGTTGGTGGAGAGGAAGAAGACGTTGCCGTAGCCACCGCTGGCCAGGACGACCACGTCGGCGAAATAGGTCTCCAGCTCACCGGTGATCAGGTCGCGCACGATGATGCCGCGGGCGCGGCCGTCGACGACGATCAGCTCGACCATCTCGTGGCGGGTGTAGGTCTTCACCGTTCCGGCGGCGACCTGGCGCTCGAGAGCCTGGTAGGCGCCGATCAGCAGCTGCTGGCCGGTCTGGCCGCGGGCGTAGAAGGTGCGCGAGACCTGGACGCCACCGAAGGAGCGGTTGTCCAGCAGGCCGCCGTACTCGCGGGCGAACGGGACGCCCTGGGCGACGCACTGGTCGATGATGTTCACGCTCACCTGGGCCAGGCGGTAGACGTTCGACTCGCGTGAGCGGTAGTCGCCGCCCTTGATGGTGTCGTAGAAGAGCCGGTAGACCGAGTCACCGTCGCCCTTGTAGTTCTTGGCCGCGTTGATGCCGCCCTGGGCCGCGATCGAGTGGGCGCGGCGAGGTGAGTCCTGGTAGCAGAACGACTTCACCACGTAGCCGGCCTCGCCGAGCGTGGCGGCTGCGGAGGCGCCGGCCAGGCCGGTGCCGACCACGATCACCGAGAGGCGACGACGGTTGGCCGGGTTGGCGATCCGCGCCTCGAACTGTCGGGTGTTCCAGCGCTCGTCGATGGGGCCGCCGGGCGCCTTGCCGTCCTGGATCGGGTCCCCGTGGACGTAGTAGCCGGCGGCGTCGTCGGTCTCCTGCTCGCTCTCCGCGGCGTGCGACGGCTCGGCAGCTGTCGTGGTGTCGGGCATGTCTGTCATGGGTGTACTGACCCCCTAGTCGATGACGCCGGCGAGGACGAAGATCGGAACGAGTGAGAAACCGATCGTGATGATGAGCGCCAGCACGAAGCCGAACACCTTGGCCCGGGTGCGGGCGTGCTCGTTGTTGGTGAGGCCCAGGGTCTGGAGCGAGCTCCAGATGCCGTGGTGCAGGTGAGCGCCGAGCATCGCCATCGCGAACAGGTAGATCAGCGTCAGCCACCACGTCGAGAACGAGTCGACGAGCAGGTCGTAGGGGTCGTTGGTCGAGCCACCGGTGACGTTGACCTTCCCGATGGTGAAGTTCAGCAGGTGCCAGACGATGAACAGCAGCAGCGTGACCCCGCCCCAGCGCATCAGGTGCGAGGCCCAGGTCGAGTGGTTGTTCTTCTTCATCACGTACTTGATCGGTCGGGCCTTGCTGGCCCGGCGCCAGAGTGCGACGGCGGCGGCGACGTGCACGACGAGCGAGGCGAGCAGCGCAACCCGGAGAACCCAGAGGAAACCGGTGCGCGGAAGCATCGGCTCGCCGAACTCACGCAGGTGGTGCGCGTACTCGTTGTAGGCGTCGTGACCGGCGAAGGCCTTGAGGTTGCCGTACATGTGCGCGAGCACGAACCCGATGAAGATGATGCCGCTGACGGCCATGAGGAGCTTCAGTGCAATGGTCGATCGAGTCGACCTGCTGTCCTTGACGAGAGTCGCAGTTGCCACAATGGTCACCGTATCCCTCTGCTACAGGTACCGAAGACTCCGGGGGATGTGACATATGTCTGCGCGCCCCTTTCGCTTTCTCGTGCCTTGCGGCAAGAGTGGTCTGGGTCACGCGGGGTGACCAAAACCGAGGGCTGCGGAGGTGGCGATGGCGTCGACGGACGCAGGCGTACGGGGACGGACTCGAGCACGTATCGAGGAACGGACCATGCGCGCCGACCGGTGGTGGCTGTACCCGCTGACCACCTTCCTCGTGTTCACCGCGTTCGTCATCTACGCCACGATCCGCGCCTTCCAGGGCTCGCACTACTACGCCAAGCCTTACCTGTCCCCGTTCTACTCTCCCTGCCTGGGTGACTGCGTCGAGGGCGCCTCCGACTTCGGCCAGCCGTTCGCGTGGTGGCCGCTCTCGGCCGCGCTGATCATCCTGATCTTTCCCCTGGGCTTCCGGATGACGTGTTACTACTACCGCAAGGCGTACTACCGCTCCTTCTGGCTCAGCCCGCCGGCGTGCGGTGTCGCCGAGCCGCACATGTCCTACAGCGGCGAGACCCGGCTGCCGCTGATCCTGAACAACCTGCACCGCTGGTTCTGGTACGCCGCCGTGGTGGTCGCCCTGATCCTCAGCTTCGACACGGTGCTGGCCTTCCGCGACGAGCACGGGGAGTGGGGCCACATGGGCCTCGGCACCGTCGTCTTCCTGGTGAACATCTACTTCATCTGGATGTACACGCTGTCCTGCCACTCGTGCCGGCACGCGGTCGGCGGCCGCCTGCGGCACTTCAGCAAGCACCCGATCCGCTACCGGCTCTGGACCTGGGTCTCCAAGCACAATGCCAACCACGCGCGCTACGCCTGGCTCTCGCTGTTCTCCGTGGCCATCGCCGACCTCTACGTCCTGCTGTTGTCGACGAACACGATCAACGACCTGAGGTTCTTCTAAATGACAGATCGACACCCGATGACTGGCAACCGCATGTCCTCCGACGAGGCTGTCGGCCACGGGCTGGAGACGCATTCCTACGACGTGGTCGTGGTCGGCGCGGGCGGGGCCGGCCTGCGAGCAGCGATCGCAGCACACGACGCAGGGGCCCGCACCGCGATCGTCTGCAAGTCGCTGCTGGGCAAGGCTCACACGGTGATGGCCGAGGGCGGCATCGCGGCCTCGATGGGCAACGCCTACCCGGAGGACAACTGGGAGGTGCACTTCCGCGACACGATGCGTGGCGGGAAGATGCTCAACAACTGGCGGATGGCACAGCTGCACGCCCAGGAGGCGCCCGAGCGGGTGATGGAGCTCGAGGACTGGGGCGCACTCTTCGACCGCACCGAGGACGGCCTGATCTCCCAGCGCGACTTCGGCGGGCACCGCTACGCCCGGCTCGCCCACGTCGGCGACCGCACCGGGCTGGAGATGATCCGCACCCTGCAGCAGCGGGCCGTGGCCCTCGGGATCGATGTGTTCATGGAGTGCACGGTCACCGAGCTGCTGAAGACTCCGTCGTCTGATGGGGTTGACCAGATCTCCGGCGCGTTCGCCTACTGGCGCGAGACCGGCCGGTTCGTGGTCTTCGAGTCGCCGTCGGTGATCCTGGCGACCGGTGGGATCGGGAAGTCCTACCAGGTCACGTCGAACTCGTGGGAGTACACCGGCGACGGGCACGCGCTGGCCCTGCGCGCCGGAGCGAGGCTGATCAACATGGAGTTCGTGCAGTTCCACCCGACGGGCATGGTCTGGCCCCCCTCGGTGAAGGGGCTGCTGGTCACCGAGTCGGTGCGTGGCGACGGCGGCATCCTGAAGAACTCCGAGGGCAAGCGGTTCATGTTCGACTACATCCCGGAGTTCTTCAAGAGCGAGACCGCCGACACCGAGGAGGAGGCGGACCGCTGGTACGACGACAAGAAGGCCAACCGTCGTCCGCCCGAGCTGCTCCCGCGCGACGAGGTCGCCCGGGCGATCAACTCCGAGATCAAGGCCGGCCGGGGGTCACCGCACGGCGGGATCTTCCTGGACATCGCCTCGCGCCGCGACCCGGAGTTCATCCGGCGCCGGCTGCCCTCGATGTACCACCAGTTCAAGGAGCTCGCAGACGTCGACATCACCGCCGAGCCGATGGAGATCGGTCCCACCTGCCACTACGTGATGGGCGGGGTCGAGGTGGACGCTGACACGGAGCTCAGTGGCGTGCCCGGGCTGTACGCAGTGGGGGAGTGCTCCGGTGGGATGCATGGCTCGAACCGGTTGGGCGGCAACTCGCTGTCGGACCTCCTCGTCTTCGGCCGGCGGGCCGGCGAGGCGGCCGCGGCCCACGCCGAGCAGGCGGGGGACCTGACTGTGGCGCACGAGGACGTCCTCGCTGCCGAGAACTACGCGCTCGCGCCGTTCGAGGACACCAGCGGTCGCGAGAACCCCTACACGATCCAGCAGGACCTCCAGGAGACCATGCAGGACCTGGTCGGCATCATCCGGACCGAGGAGGAGCTGACGCGGTCCCTGGAGCAGATCGAGGCACTCAAGGCGCGGGCCGCGCAGCTCGCCGTCGAGGGCCATCGGCAGTACAACCCGGGCTGGCACCTGGCGATGGACCTGCGCAACATGTTGATCGTCTCCGAGTGCATCGCCAAGGCCGCCCTGGAGCGCCAGGAGTCCCGCGGCGGCCACACCCGCGACGACTACCCCGGGCCGAACGACGAGTGGGGCACGAAGAACCTCGTGCTCGCGCTCAACAGCAGTGGTGACGGGGTCGAGCTGGAGCACCAGTCGCTGCCGGTGATGCCCGACGAGCTGAAGACGTTCTTCGATCCCGCGCCCGTCGCGAGCAAGGAGTAGGCATGGGTTACGAGCTGAAGATGAAGGTGTGGCGGGGCAACAAGTACGCCGGTGAGCTCACCGACTACTCCGTGGAGGTCTCCGAGGGCGAGGTGGTCCTGGACGCACTGCACCGGGTCCAGGCCACGCAGGCGGGCGACCTCGCGGTGCGATGGAACTGCAAGGCCGGCAAGTGCGGGTCGTGCAGCGCCGAGATCAACGGCAAGCCGCGCCTGCTGTGCATGAGCAGACTCTCCGACTTCGACGAGTCCGAGACGATCACGGTCACGCCGTTGCGCACCTTCCCCATCGTCCGCGACCTGGTCACCGACGTGTCCTACAACTACGAGAAGGCCAAGGAGCTGCCGGCCTTCGCCCCGCCGCCCAGGGACGAGGACGGCAAGCGGCGGATGGCGCAGGTCGACGTCGAGCGCGGGCAGGAGTTCCGCAAGTGCATTGAGTGCTTCCTGTGCCAGAACGTCTGCCACGTCGTACGCGACCACGAGGAGAACAAGCCGGCGTTCGCCGGACCGCGCTTCTTCCTGCGGTACGCCGAGCTCGACATGCACCCGCTGGACACCCATGACCGCCGGGAGCTCGCCCAGGGAGCGGCCGGCCTGGGGATGTGCAACATCACCAAGTGCTGCACCGAGGTCTGCCCCGAGGGCATCAAGATCACCGACAACGCGATCATCCCGATGAAGGAGCGCGTCGTCGACCGCAAGTACGACCCGCTGGTGTGGCTGGGCAACAAGATCGGCGTGCGCAACAAGGACGACGACGGCCGCACCGCGGTCTAGGGGCTCAGCCGGCGAACTCTGCAGTGCGTTTCGCCGACTGGGCTGCGTGGTCGAGGATCAGCACTGCACGGTCGTCGTCGCCCTGGCTCACGCTCTGGATGATGCGCTGCGCCGCGCCCTCGAACCCCGGGGCGATCGCGCGTGACGCCTGCTGCTGCAGCCAGGCGACGCCGTCGTCGAGATGCGACGTGCGGGTCTCGACCACGCCGTCGGTGTAGAACAGCAGCGCGTCGCCCTGTTCGAGCCGCCCGCCTGTCGTGTGCAGCTCAGGGTTCGCCATGATCCCGAGCGCCGTACCCCGTGCCTCGTCGACTGCCCACTCACCGGCTGCCCGCGACCACACGAGGACCGGCGGGTGCCCGGCGCTGATCAGCTGGTAGTCGCCGGTCTCGAGGTCGAGGAGGACGTGCACGGCCGTCGCGAAGGTCTCGTCGGAGTGCTGTCGCAGCAAGAAGTCGTTGGCGGCGGCGAACAGCTGCCGCGGTGGCAGGGCGCCGATCAGCCCGCCGAGCGCGCCACCGAACTGCAGCGCACGTGAGGCCGCCCCGACCCCTTTTCCGACGACGTCGACGAGGATCAGCTCCAGGCGACGTCCCTCGTCGTGGAGGTTCGCGACCAGGAAGTCGCCGCCGTACCCGACGTCGTTCGCGGCCAGCATCGCCGACTGCGACCGCCAGCCCTCGGGCAGCTCAGGGATCTTGCCCTGGGACTGCAGCATGTCCCGCAGGTCGGTCAGCATGGCCTCGCTGACCGGCCCGGGCAGGCCGCTCTGCTGGCGGCTGGAGGCGTACAGGATCAGGGCGAGGGAGATCAGCAACGTGACGATGGACGTGATCCGGGCGGCGTTCATCGGTGGGTCGAGCAGAACCGCGGCCACGGCCGCGGCACCTGTCACGAGCGAGAGCACCAGCAGTGGCCGGTACCGGAGGAGCAGCATCCCGAGCAGCAGCCAGATGTAGTACGTCGTCATCGGCATCAGGGAGTACTCGAGGACCGACACCACGAAGCAGAGCGCTACGCCGAGCAGGAGCGTGGCGAGGGTGAGCCCCTGGCTCTGCGGACTGCCGGTGCGCCACGACGCGACAGGGTCGCCGAGGTAGCGACGGAGACCGTCCACGAGTGGCATTCACAGAGACTAGGGGGCGCGCCACACGTGGTCTAGAAGGGGGGTCAGCCTGGAAGGAACATGACGTCGCAGGTCTTGTCGATCTCCTCGAGCACCACCGGCTCGCCCTCCAGGCTGGTCGGGCGGTAGCCGAGCTGCTTGAGCTCCTCGAAGACCTCCAGCTCGTCCTTCCAGGCCGGGTGCCCCTGGGCGCCCCACCCGATCTCGCACAGGATCGGAGGACGCTTCTCCCAGCTCCTCAGCGCAGGCAGCAGACCCCGCAGCACGAGGTACTCGGCGCCCTCGACGTCGATCTTGATCACCGACGGGACGACGGTGAGGCCGATCCCGTCGAAGCGGCGCACGGTGATCCGCTGGGGAGTCATGGCGGTGGCGCGCTCACCGATCATGGTGTTCCAGCCGAAGTTGCCCTTGGTGTCGATGAAGATGTCCACGTGGCCGTCGCTGTCGCTGAGGCCGTACTGGTGCACCGCGATCGAGAACTCGGCATCGACCAGGCTCCGGAAGCAGAACTGGGCGAGGTGCGGGATGGGCTCGAAGAGGTGCGCAGAGCCGCGGAAGCCGGTGCGGTCGCCGACCACCATGCTGAAGTAGCCGATGTTCGCGCCGATGTCGAAGAGCACCCCGTCAGGATCGAGATGGGGCGCGATCGCGTCGGCGAGCTTCTCGTAGTTGGCGTGCCGCGCCTTGAAGAACTGGATGGCCTGGGCGAACCCGACGTTCGCTGCGTTCTTCCCGGTTGGGGCGGCAGGCGCGGGCGGAGCAGCCGGCGGAGTGCTCTGTTCCGCACCCGGGTCCAAGGCGCGCGCGCCCCATGACCTGGTGCGGCTGATGAGCTCGCGCGGCCCTCCCTCCTGGAGAGCGGACCATGCTGCTGCGGCTTTTCCCATGACCTGGAGTCCTCCGGGGTTCGACTCGATCGCTGGTGTCCGCGGCGTGGCTCTGCCGACGGACCGACCAGGCAAGATGCGTGGACGCTAACACTCCCGGCGTACGTTCCCGGGCAGCCCCACGGAGATGTCGGCGGCGGTCAGCCGATGGCCACAGTGCCGCGCTTGAGGGCGGCGGGGTAGTGCTCGTCCACCAGCTCGGCGACCGCGTCGTCCCAGGTGCGCCCCGAGACGGACTGGCGAGCGGCCGCGGCGAGGGTGAACCGCAGGTCGGGGCTGGCGGCGAGCCTGGCCACTGCTCGGGCGAAGGACTTGCCGCCGCGGTCGGTGTCGACCAGCAGCCCGTTGTGCTCGTGCCGCACGGCGTCCGAGGCGGTGCCGCTGTCGTAGGCCACCACCGGCACCCCGCTGGCGAGGGCCTCGTGCACGGTGGGGGCGTAGATCTCCTTCTTCCGCGGCTGGAGCAGCACGTCGAAGGAGGCCACGCACTGGGCGCGCTCGAGGCTCGGCGGGTGCGGGATCACCTTGGCTCCCGCGGCACGCAGGCCCTCAGCGCCCGGGCCGTCGCCGAGCGCGACCAGGCGCACCCCGGGCAGCCGGGCGACCATGGTCAGCCGGTTGAGCACCTTCGTGCGCTCGAGCGGGCCGACGTACCCGACGACGAGCCGGCCGCCGTCGGGGGAGTGGAGCCGCGCCCAGCGGTCGTGCAGCTCCTCGTCGCGCAGGCCGGGGTGGTGGTCGGCGAGGTCGACGCCCGGCTTCCAGGTGCGCGGGTGCAGCACGACGGTCGGTACGCCGAGCCGGTCGGCCGCCTCGGCGACCTTGATGCCGAGCCGGTGCGGGTCGATCAGGTGGACCACGTCCGGCTGGGAGAGCACCAGCGCCTCGCGGATGGCCGACACCGGGGTCATCCGGCTGGCCCAGAAGAGCCGGGCCCCGCGGAAGGTCGCCTGGCCACGCCCGCCTGCGAAGACGACGACGTCGTGCCCGCCGTCGGTCAGGCGGGACACCACCTCACGGGTGACGTGTGCCGACGGCGCCGTGCTGGGTGCGAACTGCTCGGTCACGAGTGCGATGCGCATGCGGCCAGCGTCGCTCAGCCCCGTGTCGCCCGAGTGTCCGCGATGTGAGCGGGGAGTGAACGGCTGCGCTGCTGCTGGGCTGGCTGTCGGGTGGGCCTCAGTCGCCGAAGGCAAGGCCGTGCAGGCAGACATCGTGGCGGCGCGAGCCTCCGGGAGCCTCCGGGTCGCGCAGTGGCAGGTAACCGCGTCGGATGCCCTCGCGTTCGAACCCGGCTGCGAGCGCCGCCCGGCACGAGGCGTTGTTCTCCACGCTGTGGTCGAGCTGAACCCGGGCGAGGCGTGGTCCGTCGGCGTCCTCGGTCAGCCACCGGGTGAGCGTGCGGATGGATCGGGTCGCAACCCCCTGGCCGCGCGCGTCCGGGTGCACGGCGTACCCGATGTCGGCGATGCGGAGCGCCGGCGGCAGGTGGAAGTTCCAGCCCACGGTGCCCAGGAAGTGGTCTGGGTCCTCGGCAGCGACCACCGCCAGGGTGCCCGGCTGCAGGGCTTCGAACCGCTCGGCAGCCTCGGTCACCCGCTTGTCGAGCTGCTCGAAGCTGTCCGGCACCGGCACGACCGCCGGCATGCCGTAGCGCAGCTGCTCAGGGTCGTGCAGCAGCTCCAGCCACCGTTCCCGGTCCCCGCGCACCGGAACCCGAAGCGCCAGCTCCTCACCCAGGATCACGACCCCGACCCTAGGCGAGCGGGCGCTGGGTGAGACGAGGTCGGGTATTTCACAGTCGCTATCGCTCACCGACAGCGGTCCATATCCTTCGCCCATGAGCAGTGATGCGCACCTGTCCCTCGATGAAGGGCAGGAGCACGACGTGAGCGAGTGGGAGAAGAGTGCCGCGGCCGTGCTCCGCAAGGCGCGCCGGCTGAGCGACGACGACCCCGACAGCGCCGTCTGGACCAAGCTCGCCAGCACCACGCTCGATGGCATCTCGATCACCCCTCTCGGCACTCCCGCCCTGGTCGCCGACCTGCCCGAGCCGGTCCGGCCCCCAGCCCGCGGCGACGGCTGGGACGTGCGCGCACTCCTGGCCGACCCCGACGCCAAGGCATCGAACACGGCCGCGCTCACTGACCTGGAGAACGGGGTCACCTCGCTCTGGGTACAGGTGGGTGCCTCCGGCATCGACGTCTCCGACCTGCCAGACGTGCTGAAGAACGTGCTGCTCGACGTCGCCCCGGTCGTGCTCGACGCCCCGTCGGACCCGCTGGGAGCAGCCAATGCGTTCGCGGCCTTGGCTGAGGGCACCCAACTCGCCGAGGGCACCAATCTGGGGGTTGATCCGGTCGGTGCGCACGTGCGCGGCGTGGTCTCGACTGATCACTCGCTTCGCTCGCTGCTCGACCACCTAGTGGCCGACTCCGCTGAACTCGCCCAGAAGCTGGGCTGCCGGGCACTGGTGGTCGACGGGACGGCGGTCCATGACCTCGGGGCTTCCGATGTGCAGGAGCTCGGCTACGTGCTGGCGCTCGGTGCCCACTACCTGCGCGCGCTCGAGGCGGCCGGAGTCCCGGTCGACGAGGCAGCCGGGCTGATGGAGTTCCGGCTCGCCGCCAGCGACGAGCAGTTCGTGACGATCGCGCGGCTGCGCGCCGTACGCCGGTTGTGGGCGCGGATGCTCGAGCTGAGCGGCGCGTCGGAGGACCGCCGCAACATGACGCTGCACGTGGTCACGTCGCGACCGATGATGACCAAGTACGACCCCTGGGTGAACATGCTGCGCACCTGCGTCGCTGCCTTCGCGGCCGGCGTCGGTGGCGCGGACGCGGTGACCGTGCTGCCGTTCGACGCGCGGCTGGGCCTGCCTGACGCCTTCGCCCGCCGGATCGCCCGCAACACCTCGACCCTGCTGGTCGAGGAGTCCCACGTCGCCAAGGTCGCCGACCCAGCAGGTGGCGCCTTCGCGGTGGAGAAGCTCACCGACGACCTCGCCGTTGCCGGGTGGGAGGAGCTCGGGCGCATCGAGTCCTCGGGTGGGGTGCTGGAGGCTCTCGAGGACGGGTCCCTGCAGTCACGGATCGACGACGTGGTGACCGAGCGCGACGGGCAGATCGCCACGCGGAAGCGCCCGCTGACCGGGCTGACAGAGTTCCCGAACCTGCACGAGACCCTGCCCGAGCGCACGCCGTACGCCGAGGGAGCAGTGCCCGTCCGCCCCTACGGAGAGCACTTCGAGGAGCTCCGCGACGAGCCGGCGAAGGACAAGGTGTTTCTGGCTACGATGGGCCCGATCGCGGCGCACACGGCCCGCGCCACCTTCGCCACGAACCTGTTCGCGGCCGGCGGCATCGACGTGATCAACGGGGGACACCACGACGACCTCGAGGCCGTCCTCAACGACTACCAGGGACCTGACGGCGGCCAGTCAGTGGTCTGCCTGGTCGGCAACGACAAGGCGTACGCCGAGTGGGGCGCCGACCTCGTCGAAACGCTCCGCGAGGCTGGTGCCGAGTGGGTGATCCTGGCAGGCAAGGGAGTCGACGGCGTCGAGGTCGACGACACCTGCGCGATGGGCGTGGATGCGCTCGACTTCCTCCACCGGACGAGGGAGAAGCTGGCATGAGCATCCCGGAGAGCTTCGCCGACCTGCCCCTTGCGGGCGAGGTCACCTCGAAGGAGCGCGTCGAGGGGGAGACGTGGGAGTCGCCCGAGGGCATCGGCATCCTGCCCGTCTACGGCCCCGAGCACCTCGAGGGTCTGGACGCACTGGACACCTATCCAGGGCTCGCGCCGTTCCTACGAGGCCCCTACCCGACGATGTACACCACCCAGCCGTGGACCGTCCGCCAGTACGCCGGGTTCTCCACCGCCGAGGAGTCCAACGCGTTCTACCGCCGCAACCTGGCCGCTGGCCAGAAGGGGCTGAGCGTCGCCTTTGACCTGGCGACCCACCGTGGCTACGACTCCGACCACCCACGGGTCAAGGGCGACGTCGGGATGGCCGGTGTCGCGATCGACTCCATCTACGACGCCCGCACGCTCTTCGAGGGCATCCCCCTCGACGAGATGAGCGTCAGCATGACGATGAACGGCGCGGTGCTGCCGGTGCTCGCGCTCTACATCGCGGCCGCGGAGGAACAGGGGGTGAAGCCGGAACAGCTCACGGGGACCATCCAGAACGACATCCTCAAGGAGTTCATGGTCCGCAACACCTACATCTACCCGCCGCAGCCGAGCATGCGGATCATCAGCGACATCTTCGGCTACACCTCCCAGAAGATGCCGCGGTTCAACTCGATCTCGATCTCGGGCTACCACATCCAGGAGGCCGGGGCGACGGCCGACCTCGAGCTCGCCTACACGCTCGCCGACGGTGTCGAGTACATCCGCGCGGGGCTGGACGCGGGCCTGACCATCGACGAGTTCGCCCCTCGGCTGAGCTTCTTCTGGGCCATCGGGATGAACTTCTTCATGGAGGTCGCCAAGATGCGGGCGGCACGCGCCCTCTGGGCCCGGCTGGTCAGCCAGTTCGAGCCGCAGAACCCGAAGTCGCTCTCGCTGCGCACCCACAGCCAGACCTCCGGCTGGTCGCTGACTGCGCAGGACGTGTTCAACAACGTCCAGCGCACCTGCATCGAGGCGATGGCCGCGACTCAGGGCCACACCCAGTCGCTGCACACCAACGCCCTCGACGAGGCGATCGCGCTGCCGACCGACTTCTCTGCGCGGATCGCACGCAACACCCAGCTCCTGCTGCAGCAGGAGTCGGGAACGACGGGCACCATCGACCCCTGGGCCGGCTCCTACTACGTCGAGCGGCTCACCCACGATCTCGCCGAGCGCGCCTGGGCGCACATCCAGGAGGCCGAGCAGCACGGCGGCATGGCCAAGGCGATCGAGGAGGGGCTGCCGAAGATGCGCATCGAGGAGGCGGCCGCCCGCACCCAGGCGCGGCTCGACTCGGGCGCCCAGAAGCTGGTCGGGGTGAACACCTACCGGCTCGCCGACGAAGACCAGCTGGACGTACTCCGCGTGGACAACGCGAGCGTCTACAAGCAGCAGCTGGCCAAGCTCGAGCGGCTGCGCGAGGAACGCGACTCGGAGGAGGTCGAGCGCACGCTGAACGCGCTCACCAGGTCGGCCGAGGACGGACACGTGCACGGCTCGCTCGACGGCAACCTGCTGGCGCTCGGGGTGGACGCCGCGCGCGCCAAGGCGACAGTCGGTGAGATCTCCGATGCGCTCGAGAAGGTCTACGGCCGGCACCGTGCCGTGATCCGTACGATCTCGGGTGTGTACAAGCGCGAGTCAGGGTCGAACGAGGCCATGGAGAAGGTGCTCGCCGCCACCGAGCAGTTCGCCGAGGACGAAGGACGTCGGCCGCGCATCCTGGTCGCCAAGATGGGCCAGGACGGCCACGACCGCGGGCAGAAGGTCATCGTCACCGCCTTCGCCGACATGGGCTTCGACGTCGACGTGGGTCCGCTCTTCTCCACGCCCGAGGAGGTCGCCCAGCAGGCGGTCGACGCGGACGTGCACATCGTCGGGGTGAACTCGCTGGCCGCCGGTCACCTCACCCTGGTCCCCGCGCTCAAGGAGGCCCTTGCCGACCTCGGTGGCGAGGACGTGATGATCGTGGTCGGTGGTGTGATCCCGCCCGACGACGTACCCACGCTGAAGGAGATGGGTGCCGCCGCCGTGTTCGGGCCGGGCACGGTCATCGCCGTGGCTGCGCTCGAGCTGCTCGACAAGCTCTCCGCACAGCTGGGCCACGCGACCGCCTGATGGCCGCCTACGACGTCGACGAGCTCGTCGAGGGAGTCCGCGCGGGAAAGCGCGCCTCGGTGTCCCGGGCGATCACGCTGGTCGAGTCGGCCCGCCCGGACCACCAGGCGACCGCACGCGAGCTGCTGACGGAGCTGACCTCCAGTGACCCCGGAACAGTCAGGGTGGGGATCTCCGGAGTTCCCGGCGTCGGCAAGTCGACGTTCATCGAGACCCTCGGCGAGCACCTCACCGGGCAGGGCAAGACGGTGGGGGTGCTCGCGGTCGACCCGTCCTCGGTGCGCACCGGCGGGTCCGTGCTCGGCGACAAGACCCGGATGGCGAAGCTCTCGGCCAACCCCGACGCCTACATCCGCCCGTCCCCGACAGCGGGGACGCTCGGCGGCGTCGCCCGGGCGACCACCCAGGCGATGATCGTGCTCGAGGCTGCCGGGTACGACGTGATCCTCGTGGAGACGGTGGGAGTCGGCCAGTCGGAGGTCACCGTCGCGGGCATGGTCGACACGTTCCTGTTCCTGACCATCGCGCGCACCGGCGACCAGCTCCAGGGCATCAAGAAGGGGATCCTCGAGATCGCCGACGTGATCGCGGTGAACAAGGCTGACGGCGACCGCGCGGCCGAGGCGGAGTCCGCGGCCAAGGAGCTGGCCGGCGCACTGCGACTGGTGCACTCCTCCGGCGACGGCTGGGTGCCGCCGGTGCTCACCTGCTCCGGCCTGCACGGCACCGACGTGGACAAGGTCTGGGAACGGGTGCTCGGGCACCGCGACTCGCTGGGGGAGCAAGGCCTCGCCGACAAGCGAGCCGAGCAGCAGCTGGAGTTCACCTGGGCGATCGTGCGCGACGTGCTCGCCCAACGGCTCCGGCGCTCACCCGGGGTGCGCGCGATCCGTGACGACGTACGACGTGAGCTGCTCGCCGGCGAGCTGACAGCACCACTGGCCGCCGACCGCCTCGTGGCGGCGTACGACGAAGATCGGAATGACGGGGACCGGGAGGACGAGGACTGACTCGCGCCCTGTTCGGACAGGCGTCCTCGGGAGGAGCCGGAGACCGGTAATCTTGTCGGTTGTGTCGACTTCGCCCATCATTCCCCACCTTGCCCGAGCCCGGTCCGAGGTCGACCTGCTTGCTCCGGAGCTGATCGAGCTCCGTCGTGACCTGCATGCGCACCCGGAGCTGTCCTGGGCCGAGGAACGGACCTCGACGGTCATCGCCAAGCGGCTCGACGAGGCCGGCCTCACGCCACGGGCACTGCCGCGCAACGGTCTTCTCGTGGACATCGGCTCGGGTCCCGGGCCCGTCGTCGCGCTGCGTGCCGACCTCGACGCGCTCCCCGTCGAGGACCGGACCGACGACCCCTGGGCGAGCACCGTCGCGGGTGTCGCCCACGCCTGCGGGCACGACGTCCACGCCTCCTCGTTGGTCGGCGCAGGGCTGGCGCTCGCAGCCATCGCCGACGAGCTCCCTGGCCGCGTCCGGCTGGTCTTCCAGCCGGCCGAGGAGATCATGCCGGGGGGCGCCCTGATGGCGATCGAGGCGGGCGCCCTGGACGGCGTCTCACGGATCTTCGGGCTGCACGCCGACCCCGGCCTCGACGTCGGCACGGTGGGCCTGCGCGAGGGTCCGCTGACGGGCGCCGCCGACCACCTCGACGTGCTGCTCTCCGGAAAGGGCGGGCACACGTCGCGACCACACCTCACCGAGGACCTCACCTTCGCGCTGGGCAAGCTGGTCACCGAGCTACCCGCCGTCCTGTCCCGCCGGCTCGACCCGCGCGCCGGGGTCAGCGTCGTGTGGGGCATGGTTCGCGCCGGGTCCGCGGTCAACGTCATCCCGGCGACCGGCCGCGCGGGTGGCACCGTCCGGATGCTCGACGCCGTCGCCTGGGTCGACGCCGAGGAGCTGATCCGGGACACGATCGACCAGATCGTCGAGCCGTACGGTGTGGTGCCGACCGTCACCTACGTCCGCGGCGTGCCCCCCGTGGTCAACGAGCACCGCTCCACCGTGCTGCTCGGCCACGCAGTGGAGGCCATCCTCGGCGAGGAGGGTCACGTCGCCACCTCGCAGAGTCTGGGCGGCGAGGACTTCGCGTGGTACCTCGACAGCGTGCCGGGTGCGATGGCCCGGCTGGGCACCCGCACCCCCGGCGGCCCGACGTACGACCTGCACCAGGGTGACCTGAGGGTGGACGAGCGGGCCGTGCCGATCGCGGCGAAGGTGCTGGCGGCCGCGGCCATCCACGCGCTCACCGCCCGCTGAGTAGACCGCTGACCGCGTTCGCAGCGCCGCTGGACTAGCCGCCTTGGTCACTACCTTGTAACGAACCTGAAAATGGACCTCCACCTCTACTCCGCGGAGTCGCGCCCGCACTAGGGTGCCGATGAATCGGCTCCGTGTCTTCGCGGTGCGATACCAACCATGAGGAGGAATCTTGCGCAAGCTAAGCAAGATCTCAGTAGCCATCGCAGCGTTGTCGCTGCTACTCGCGGGCTGCGGCGACGACCCCGAGAGCGGTGACGCCAAGACCGACACCGGCGGGGGAGACAAAGTCAAGGTCGGGCTGGCGTACGACGTCGGTGGCCGTGGTGACCAGTCCTTCAACGACGCTGCGGCAGCTGGCCTGGACAAGGCCAAGACCGAGTTCGATGTGGAACCGCAGGAGTCCGAGGCAGCGGACGGTGAGCCGGAGTCGGCACGTGAAGAGCGACTGATCCAGATGGCCGAGGCCGGTTTCAACCCGGTGATCGCCGTGGGCTTCGCCTATGCACCGGCCGTCACCAAGGTCGCGCCGCAGTTCCCCGACACTCAGTTCGGTCTCATCGACAGTGAGGACGCCAAGGGCGACAACGTCGCCAACCTGGTGTTCACCGAGCACGAAGGCTCCTTCCTCGTCGGCGTCGCAGCCGCGTTGAAGTCCAAGAAGAAGAGCGTCGGATTCGTCGGTGGCGTCAACGTCCCGCTGATCAAGAAGTTCGAGGCGGGGTTCAAGGCCGGCGTCGAAGCGGTCGACCCGAACATCAAGATCCAGTCGACCTACCTGACCCAGCCGCCGGACTTCTCCGGATTCGGTGACCCGGCCAAGGGCCGGACCGCCGCCGAGGGCATGTTCGACGGTGGCGCTGACGTGGTCTTCCACGCCGCGGGTGGCTCGGGCCTGGGTGTGTTCCAGGCTGCCAAGGCCGCCAAGGGCCTCGGCATCGGTGTCGACTCCGACCAGTACAACACCGTGCCGCCGGACCTGCAGCCGGTGGTGATGACCTCGATGCTGAAGAAGGTCGACGTCGCGGTCTACGACTACATCAAGAGCTTCGTGGACGACGACACCCAGAGTGGCCCGATCGTCTTCGACCTCGAGGCCGGCGGTGTGGACTACTCCAAGACCGGCGGTCAGGTCGACGACATCGCCGCCCAGATCGACGAGTTCAAGGAGAAGATCATCTCAGGGGAGATCGAGGTTCCCTCGGAATGACCCTGCTGCGCTGACGCGTAACAGGACTAGCGTGAGCCCGGGACGGACGCGGTAGCGTGCGTCCCGGGCTCATGGTCTGTCGAGACCGTGGAGCGGGCTGTGAGGAGGAGCTGACATCGACGCCACAGCGACCCCGTCCCCCAGGGCGACATCGCGGTCGAACTCACCGGGATCGGCAAACGCTTCCCGGGCGTGATCGCCAACGACAACGTCAACCTCGCCGTCCGCCGCGGCACCGTGCATGCGCTCGTGGGTGAGAACGGCGCAGGCAAGTCCACGCTGATGAAGATCCTGTACGGCGTGCAGAAGCCCGATGGCGGCACCATCGCGGTCGACGGGCGCGAGGTCACCTTCGGCTCGCCGTCAGATGCGATCGCAGCGGGCATCGGCATGGTCTTCCAGCACTTCATGCTCGCGGACAACCTGACCGTGCTGGAGAACGTCGTCCTCGGCGCGGAGAAGCTGCACGGCAGCGGTGACCGTGCACGCGACCGGATCCATGAGCTCGCCCAGGCCTACGGGTTCGATCTCGACCCGGACCGGCTGGTCGAGCACCTCGGGGTCGGCGACCGGCAGCGGGTGGAGATCCTCAAGGTGCTCTTCCGCGGAGCCCGCACGATCATCCTCGACGAGCCGACGGCCGTCCTCGTGCCCCAGGAGGTCGACGAGCTCTTCGACAACCTCCGCGGCCTCAAGGCCGAGGGCATCACCGTGGTCTTCATCTCCCACAAGCTCGACGAGGTGCTCTCCGTCGCCGACGACGTCACGGTCATGCGACGGGGTACGACGATCTCCACCGTTGACCCCCACGAGACCACGGCTCGGGAGCTGGCCGAGCTGATGGTCGGCTCGGAGCTGCCCTCGCCGAGCACCGAGACCTCCACGGTGACCGACAAGGTGGTGCTGAAGGTCGCCGACCTCAGCCTGCCCGACGCGTTCGGCGGACGTGACCTGCTCACCGCCGTCGACCTCACCATCCGCAGCGGCGAGGTGCTCGGCATCGCCGGCGTCGAGGGCAACGGGCAGGCCGAGCTCGTGGAGGCGATCATCGGGATGCGCAAGGCCACCGGCTCGATCGAGCTCAGTGGTCGCGAGATGTCGAAGTGGCCCACCGCCGAGCGCCGCGAGGCCGGGATCGGGTTCATCCCTGCCGACCGGCACCGCCACGGTGTGCTGCTCGACGCGCCCCTGTGGGAGAACCGCATCCTGGGCCACCAGAACTCCGAGGAGTGCATGAACGGCCCGTTCATCGACAAGAGGAGCTCCCGCAAGGACACCGAGCGGATCGTGGCGTCGTACGACGTGCGCACGCCGTCCATCGACACCACCGCCAGGGCCTTGTCGGGCGGCAACCAGCAGAAGCTGATCGTGGGCCGCGAGATGAGCGGTGACCCGATCCTGCTGATCGCCGCGCACCCGACACGCGGTGTCGACGTCGGCGCCCAGGCGGCGATCTGGGACCACATCAAGGACGCTCGTCGCAACGGGCTCGCAGTCCTGCTGATCTCCGCCGACCTCGACGAGCTGATCGGGCTCTCCGACACGATCCAGGTGATGCTGCGTGGCCGTCTCGTGGGCGAGGTCGACCCGCAGACGGTCACCCCGCAGGAGCTGGGTGCCGCGATGACCGGAGCGGAGGTGTCGGCATCATGAAGTTCGACCCGAGACAGCTCGCGCTGACCGTCGCCGCGCCCTTCCTCGCGATCGTGTTCGCGCTCCTCGTCACCACGATCATCCTGCTGGCCGCCGGCGACCCGGTCGGCGCGGTCTGGGACACGATCTTCAGCGTCCCCGGGCCACGCAACATGGTGAACATCATCAACTCAGGCTCGGTGCTGTACCTCTCCGCACTCGCGGCGGCGGTCGGCTTCCGGATGAACCTGTTCAACATCGGTGTCGACGGCCAGTACCGCATCGCCGCGTTCGTCGCGGCCTGGGTGGCGGGTGAGGCCTGGCTGCCGGGCTTCCTCAACATCATCCTCGCGGTGTTCGTGGCGATGTGTGTGGGCGCGATGTGGGCCGGGATCGCAGGCCTGCTGCGGGTCACGCGGGGCGTCAGTGAGGTGATCTCCACGATCATGCTCAACGCGATCGCCACTGCTGTGGTGGCCTTCCTGCTCCGCAAGGTAGCGGTCGGGGGGAGCAACAACATCACCACGACGCCGATCCCGGAGAGCAGCAGGCTGAAGGGGTTCGACCTCATCCCCAATGCCACCAACAACATCTACACGATGGCGCTGCTTGCCGTTCTCGCCGGACTCTTCTACTGGCTGCTGCTCGGACGCACCCGCTTCGGCTTCAACCTGCGGGCCACCGGTCAGTCCGAGTCGGCTGCTGTGGCGGCAGGCATCAGCGTCGGCCGGATGACCGTCTACTCGATGCTGATCAGTGGCGCGATCGCCGGCCTGATCGGGATGCCGCTGCTGTTCGGCGACTCCTACTCCTACGGCGTCACGTTCCAGCCCGGCCTGGGCTTCGCCGGCATCGCCGTCGCTCTGCTCGGTCGCAACCACCCGATCGGGATCGGTTTCGGTGCCCTGCTCTTCGCGTTCCTCAACGAGCAGTCCAACCCCTTGCAGATCCGGGCCGGTGTCTCCGACGAGATCGTGAACATCATCCAGGGCGTGATCGTGCTCTCCGTGGTGATCGCCTACGAAGTCGTACGACGCGTCAACACCGCTGCCGAGCAACGCAAGGTCGCCCAGCAGCTGGCCGAGTCGAGGACTGCGGCCCCGGCACCCGAGGGGGTGAGCTGAGATGGTGGCTCCCGCTGCATCGGCTCCGGTCGAGACGCCCGCAGCACCGTCCGGGGACAAGTTCCGGTTCACCTGGCCGTGGATATTGCTCGCGATCGCCGGCGTGATCGTGCTGCTGGCGACCCTGCGGGTGATCACCGGCGCAGATGACGTCGCCTCGTCCGGCACGATCCGGGCGGCGATCCGCGCCGCCATGCCGATCGCACTCGCCGGTCTCGGCGGCCTGTGGTCCGAGCGCTCGGGCGTGGTCAACATCGGGCTCGAGGGCATGCTGATCATGGGCACCTTCGGCGCCGGGTTCGCGGGCTACCAGTGGGGGATGTGGGCAGGTGTCGCCTTCGCGCTGTTCTTCGGCGCCCTGGCCGGTCTCCTGCACGCGATCGCCTGCGTGGGCTTCGGTGTGGACCACATCGTGTCCGGCGTGGCCATCAACATCATCGCGCTCGGCGCTGCTCAGTATCTCGCCGACATCGCGTTCACCGGGAAGCCCGGTGGTGGCCCTACCCAGTCCCCGCCGGTGAAACCGCTGCCGACCTTCGACATCCCCGGTCTTGCCGATGCTGCCAAGGGCATCGAGGACAAGGGATGGTTCTTCATCTCCGACCTGGCCGCAGTCGTGGGCGGCTTCGCCACGCGGTTGTCCATGCTCACCGTGCTGGGCCTGGCGCTCTTCGTGCTGACCTGGTGGCTGCTCTGGCGGACCACCTTCGGGCTGCGGGTCCGATCGTGCGGCGAGAGCCCCACGGCCGCGGAGACCCTCGGCGTCAACGTCTACAAGTACAAGTACATCGCGGTCATCATCTCCGGCGCCTGCGCCGGACTGGGTGGCGCCTTCCTCGTGGAGGACGCCTCGGTCTACCGCGACGGTCAGACCGGCGGACGCGGCTACATCGGCCTCGCCGCGATGATCTTCGGCAACTGGAGGCCCGGTGGCCTGCTGCTCGGCGCCGGCCTCTTCGGCTACACCGACGCGTTGCGGCTGCGCAGCGGCGGTGAGTCCGTGCACGCACTCCTGCTGCTGATCGGGGTGATCCTGGTGCTGCTGGCGGCCTGGCTCACCTACCGCGGCAGCAGCAGGTTCCAGGCGGTGTCCAGCCTGGTCATCGGCGTGGGCCTGATCGTGCTCTACCTGACCACCGACGAGATTCCAGGCGACTTCACCGGCATGACGCCCTACCTCACCACCTTGCTCGTGCTGTCCCTGGCCTCGCAGCGACTACGAATGCCCAAGGCCGACGGCGTGCGATATCGCCGCGGCCAGGCAGGGTGACCGTGCCAGAGTCCGAGCGAGGCTCCGATCAGGAGTTCGACTGGGACGTCCTGCTCGACGCGGCCCGGGAGGCGATGACCCATGCCTACGCGCCGTACTCGAACTTCCCGGTGGGCGCTGCCGCGCTCGTCGACGACGGCCGGGTCGTGGCCGGCTGCAACGTGGAGAACGCGGCGTACGGCGTCGCTCTGTGCGCGGAGTGCGGGATGGTCTCCCAGCTGCACATCACCGGCGGCGGCCGGCTGACCCACGCGGTCTGCGTCAACGGCAGGTCCGAGGTGATCATGCCGTGCGGGCGCTGCCGCCAGCTGCTGATCGAGAACGGCGGGCCCGAGCTGCTGCTGCTCACCGTCTCGGGCGTACGCCGCATGGACGAGGTGCTGCCGGATGCCTTCGGCCCCCACGACCTCGATTGACCTGAGCGCGGCCGACGTCGTCGCGGACCCCTACCCCCACTTCGCGCGCGAGCGCAGTCGACACCAGGTGGCCTGGCACGAACCGAGCGGCAGCTGGCTCACCTTCTCGCACGCAGCCGCGGGGTCGGTATTGCGCAACCGTCGACTCGGCCGCATCTGGCGCGACCGTGAGCCGGCCGCCTACCTGGAGCCGTTCAACCTGCTCCACCGCAACCAGATGATGGAGAACGAGCCTCCCGAGCACACCCGGCTGCGGCGCGCGGTCGCCGGCGCTTTCAACCGCGGGCACGTCGAGCGGCTGCGTCCGCGCGTGCAGTCTTTGGCCGAGTCGCTGCTCTCCGAGGTGGACCCGTCGGGCTTCGACGTCATCGGGGAGTACGCCGAGCCGCTGCCCGTCCTGGTCATCGCCGAGCTGATCGGGCTCTCCGGCGCGGACGTGCCGGCGCTGCGCGGCTGGTCGCAGGCGATCGTGCGGATGTACGAGCCGTCGCCCTCGCAGGAGGTGGTCGACGACGCGGTGGCGGCCGCGGGTCAGTTCGCCGACCACGTGCGCGAGCACCTCGACCGGCGACGCACCGAACCCGGTGAGGACCTCACCACCGACCTGCTGGCAGCCGGACTGAGCGACGACGAGCTGGTCGCGGCCGTCGTGCTGCTGCTCAACGCCGGCCACGAGGCCTCGGTGAACGTCTTCGGCAACGGCCTGGTCGCCCTGCTCTCGCGCGGCCTGCACCCCGGGCCCGACCTGGCAACCACTGTCGAGGAGATGCTGCGGTTCGACTCTGCGCTCCAGCTCTTCGAGCGGACGGCGACAGAGTCCGTGGAGGTCGCGGGCGTGACGATCGAGGAGGGCCAGAAGATCTCCGCACTGCTCGGGGCCGCCAACCGCGACGCCGCCGTCTTCGCGGAGGCGGACAGCTTCGACCCGGCGCGCGACCCGAACCCGCACCTCGCCTTCGGCGCCGGCGTGCACTTCTGCCTGGGTGCTCCGCTCGCCCGGATGGAGCTGGTCGAGTCGCTGGACGCGCTGTTCGCGAGGTTCCCCGACCTGGGCCTGGCCGGCGAGCCGGAGAGCCGGGGCACGTTCGTGCTCCGGGGGTTCCGTAGGGTCACCGTGCAAGGTGGTCGAACGATGAGCGAAGGGGTCTGATGGCAGCGCACGACGCAGTCGAGGTGATCATCGCCAAGCGCGACGGAGCCGAGCTGAGCGACAGCCAGATCGACTGGGTGATCGACGCCTACACGCGGGGCGAGGTGGCCGACGAGCAGATGTCCGCGCTCGCGATGGCCATCCTGCTCAACGGGATGAACCGCCGCGAGATCTCTGGCTGGACCAACGCGATGATCGCCAGTGGTGAGCGGATGGACTTCTCCTCGCTCTCCCGGCCGACCGCCGACAAGCACTCCACCGGCGGGGTCGGCGACAAGATCACGCTGCCGCTGGCGCCACTGGTCGCGGCGTGCGGGGTCGCCGTACCCCAGCTCTCGGGGCGCGGCCTGGGCCACACCGGCGGCACGCTGGACAAGCTGGAGTCGATCCCCGGGTGGCAGGCCGCGCTGTCCAACGAGGCGATGCTCGCCCAGCTCGAGGACGTGGGCGCGGTCATCTGCGCGGCCGGGTCGGGGCTGGCGCCGGCCGACAAGAAGCTCTACGCGCTGCGTGACGTGACCGGGACCGTCGAGGCGATCCCGTTGATCGCATCCTCGATCATGAGCAAGAAGATCGCCGAGGGGACCGGCGCGCTGGTGCTCGACGTGAAGGTGGGCACCGGCGCCTTCATGAAGGACCTCGAACGAGCGCGTGAGCTGGCCTCGACGATGGTGGCGCTGGGCAACGACGCTGGCGTCCGCACGGTCGCCCTGCTCACCGACATGTCCACCCCGCTCGGCTACACCGCAGGCAACGCCCTGGAGGTGCGCGAGTCCGTCGAGGTCCTCGCCGGCGGTGGACCGGCCGACGTCGTCGAGCTCACCGTCGCACTGGCCCGGGAGATGCTGGAAGGGGCGGGACGGACCGATCTGGATCCTGGGGAGGTGCTCGCCTCCGGCGGAGCGATGGACGCCTGGCGACGGATGATCGCGGCACAGGGCGGGGATCCCGCTGCCGAGCTCCCGACGGCGAAGGAGACCCATGTCGTCACGGCCCCGGCTTCCGGCGTACTCACCAGGCTCGACGCGATGGCCGTGGGTCTCGCCGCCTGGCGACTGGGCGCCGGCCGCGCCACGCAGGGCGCTGAGGTCCAGGCGGGCGCCGGTGTCGAGTGGCACGCCCGCCCGGGTGACGAGGTCACGTCAGGTCAGCCGCTGCTGACCCTGCACACCGACGAACCGGAGCGTTTCGAGCGGGCGCTGGCGTCCCTCGAGGGTGGGTACGACGTGACGCCAACAGGTGCGGGGTCGGCGTACGAAAGGACGCCGATCGTTCTCGACCGGATCAGCTAGTGCGGTTACAGTCGAGGTAGACATCCCACGACTTGAGCAGATGGTCGTCGGATGTTCGGCGACCCGAGGCCCTGGACCTCGGCTCGGGATCGTCGAAATCGGCTGAGGCTCAGCCCTCTAGAAGCAGTACGACGGTCTCGGCCACGCAGGCGGGCTTGTCCTGGTCCTCGATCTCGACGACGTACTTCAGCGTCAGCTGCTTGCCAGCTGGGATGTCGGTGACCTCGCCGACCGCGACCTTGGCGCGCACCCGTGAGCCGACGCGAACCGGGTTGGGAAAGCGCACCTTGTTGACGCCGTAGTTCAGCTTGGCGCCCGGCGTCTCGAGCGAGAACACCTGGCTGCCCAGCCACGGCACCAGCGCAAGCGTCAGGTAGCCGTGAGCGATGGTGCCGCCGAACGGGCCGTCCTTCGCCTTCTCCACGTCGACATGGATCCACTGGTGGTCACCGGTCGCATCGGCGAACTTGTCGACGCGGTCCTGCGTGATCTCGACCCAGTCCGTCGTACCGATCTCCTCACCGGCGGCTTTCTCGATCTCCTCGAACGAGCTGAACACGCGCATGCGCTCTCCTCTGCTTGGATGAAGTCGTGGCCGAACCTACCCCGCTCACCCAGGACCTGAACCCGGACCTCATTCGGGTTGTACCCAAGGTGCTGCTGCACGATCACCTCGACGGAGGGCTGCGGCCCGCCACGATCGTGGAGCTCGCCCGCGAGGCCGGTCACACGCTGCCTGCCGACGACGCGGACTCCCTCGGGCGATGGTTCCGCGAGTCTGCCGACAGCGGGTCGCTGGTGCGCTACCTCGAGACGTTCGACCACACGGTGGCCGTGATGCAGCGCGCCGACCACATCACCCGCGTGGCCCGCGAGTGCGTGGAGGACCTGGCGGCCGACGGCGTGGTCTACGCCGAGGTCCGCTACGCCCCCGAGCAGCACCTGAACGACGGCCTCACCCTCGAGGAAGTGGTCCAGGCGGTCCAGCTCGGCTTCGACGAGGGGATGGCCCAGGCAGGTTCAACGAGCAACGGCTCACCGGGCGGCATCGTCGTCAAGCAGCTGCTCACCGCGATGCGCCACCAGGCACGGTCGCGGGAGATCGCCGAGCTCGCCGTACAGCATCGCGACGACGGCGTGGTCGGCTTCGACATCGCGGGCGCGGAGGCGGGCTACCCGCCCACCCGGCACCTCGACGCGTTCGAGTACCTGCAGCGGGAGAACGCCCACTTCACCATCCACGCGGGCGAGGCGTTCGGGCTGCCGTCGATCTGGCAGGCGATCCAGTGGTGCGGCGCCGACCGTCTCGGTCACGGCGTACGCATCATCGACGACATCACCATCGATGACGACGGCGCCCCGAGGCTCGGCCGGCTGGCGCAGTACGTCCGCGACAAGCGCATCCCGCTCGAGCTGTGCCCGCACTCCAACGTGCAGACCGGTGCCGCTGCGTCCATCGCCGAGCACCCGATCGGCCTGTTGGCGCAGCAGCGGTTCCGGGTGACGGTCAACACCGACAACCGGCTGATGAGTGGCACCTCGATGACGCGCGAGATGACTGCCCTGGTCGACGCCTTCGGCTGGGACCTGGCCGACCTCCGATGGGTGACCGTGAACGCGATGAAGTCGGCGTTCTCGCACTTCGAGCAGCGGCTGCGGATCATCGACGACGTGATCAAGCCCGGGTACGCCGAGCTGGGGCTGCGCTAGCCCTTGTCAGTGCCTGGTCGCAGGTTGGCTCAGTGGGCGGGCTACGTCGACCGAGCTGCGCAGCGAACGTGTCCGATCCGTCCAAGACGCCGCCTGAGCCACTCACTAGCGTCAGCCGCATGAAGCTCACACCGGCAGTCATCGAGATGGTCGTCGCCGACATGGCTGTCTCCCTCGCCTTCGACACCCGCGACACGATCCTGTCCTTCCACGAGTCCTGGACACCGCCCAGCGGCGGCCACCGGATGGCGATCGCCTTCGCCTGCGAGTCGCCCGCGGAGGTGGACGCGGCCTACGCCGAGCTCGTTGACGCGGGAGCGGAGGGGCTGAAGGACGCCTGGGACGGCAACCCCGTGGACCTGTTCGCGCCGCTGGGCTGAGCTCGCAGGCTCTATGAGGGCGTGGCGCCCAGCCGCACCAGCCCGGTGATCTCGCGGAAGGCGGTGTCGGGCGAGACGACGCGACAGCCCAGCCGCTCCGCGCGTGAGACCAGGGCGCGTTGCTCGATGAGCAGGTGCAGGCCGCGGCGGAGCAGGTAGAACGGCGGCTTGCGGTGCTCGCGCAGGTCGCGGGTGAGGCGGCGTACGAACGTGACCACGGGGTGCTGGGTCACGCACACCGCGTCCGCGAGCAGGTCGCGACGCCGGCACTCGGTGACGATCTCCTGGGCGAAGATCCCCTCGGCCACGAAGTACGCCGAGCCGGTCAGGTTCAGGACCCGGTGACCGATCCGTCCACTCGTCGCGATGTCGTAGACCGGCGCGTCGGTCGAACCCGTCCGGCACAGCTCCTCGACCGCCGCCACGGCGTCCTCGGCGTTCCAGGACGTGGGATGGTCCCAGTCGACGATGGGCTCGCCACCCGCCAGGTCGAGGTGCGGCAGGGTCGGGTCGTCACCGTCCTTGTAGAAGTCGTCCAGCCGGAGCACGGGTAGCCGCAGGCGGTCGGCGAGGTGCGACTTGCCGGAACCGGAGGGCCCGGCCAGGACGATCACCCTCGCGCGCATCGACCCAGACTAGGACGCCAGCTCCCCGGGACGTCATACGGACGGAGCGCTCAAGGCCACGATTCGTATGACGCCCGGTGGCGGTCAGACCCCGATCGGGTGCCAGACGGTCTTGGCCTCCTGGAACCGGGTCATCCGGTCCAGCTCCGGGGGCGCCAGCAGGTCCTCGAGGCCGGCGCGGCGGACCCGCTTGAGGTTCTCGGCCGCGTCCACCTCGAGCTTGCGGGCGAGCTCGGTGTTGCCGACGCCGGTGAGGTCGATGCCGTTGACGTCCATGTGCGATGCCAGCCACGGGGCGATCTCGGCCTGCGGGCCGGTCAGGATGTTCACCACGCCGCCCGGGACGTCGGAGGTGGCCATCACCTCGGCGAGCGTGATCGCGGTCAGCGGGTGCGGCTCGCTCGCGATCACCACGGCGGTGTTGCCCGTGACGATGACCGGCGCGACGACGCTGACCAGCCCGAGCAGCGGTCCGGCTGGTGCGACCACGGCGATGACGCCGCTGGGCTCGGGCGCGGTGTGGTTGAAGTACGGCCCGGCGACCTGGTTGGCACCGCCGGTGACCTGGGCGATCTTGTCCGCCCATCCGGCGTACCAGACCAACCGGTCGATCGAGGCGTCCACGTAGGTGCGCGCCTTCGCCGCCGTGACGCCCTCGGCAGTGCGCAGCTCGGACTCGAACTGGTCGCGACGGTCCTCGAGCACCTCGGCGATCCGGTAGACCACCTGGCCGCGGTTGTACGCCGTGCGCGAGGACCAGCCTCCGAAGGCCGCCCTGGCCGCCTTCACGGCGTCACGGGCGTCCTTGCGGGACGCATGCGAGGCGTTGGCCCAGAACCTGCCCTTGGCGTCGTTGACGACGTAGGAGCGGCCCGACTCCGAGCGGGGGAAGGCCCCGCCGATGTAGAGCTTGTAGGTCTTCCTGACGTCGATCCTCGTCATTTCAGATACCCCTCGAGTCCGTGGCGGCCGCCCTCGCGGCCGTAGCCCGACTCCTTGTAGCCGCCGAACGGGCTGGCCGGGTCGAACCGGTTGAACGTGTTGGACCACACCACGCCGGCCCGCAGCTGGCTGGCCATCCACAGCGTGCGCGAGCCCTTGTCGCTCCAGATGCCCGCGGAGAGCCCGTACGGCGTGTTGTTGGCCTTCTCGACGGCCTCCTTCGGCGTCCGGAAGGTGATCACCGACAGGACCGGGCCGAAGATCTCCTCGCGCGCGATCCGGTGCGCGGCGGTGACGCCGGTGAAGATCGTCGGCGGGAACCAGAACCCGTGGTCGGGCAGGTCGCACTTGGGTGACCAGCGACCGGCGCCCTCGGCCTCGCCGATGTCGGAGAGCTCGCGGATCTTGGCGAGCTGCTCGGCACTGTTGATCGCACCGATGTCGGTGTTCTTGTCGAGGGGGTCACCCACGCGCAGCGTGCCCATCCGGCGCTTGAGGCGCGTCGAGCACGTCCTCGGCGACCGACTCCTGCACCAGCAGACGCGAGCCTGCGCAACACACGTGGCCCTGGTTGAAGAAGATGCCGTTGACGATCCCCTCGACGGCCTGGTCGACCGGGGCGTCGTCGAAGACGATGTTGGCGGCCTTGCCGCCGAGCTCGAGGGTGACCTTCTTCTTCGAGCCGGCCACTGCCTTGGCGATGGCCCGGCCGACGTCGGTGGAACCGGTGAACGCGACCTTGTCCACATCCGGGTGGGACACGATCGCCTGCCCGGTCGCGCCGGCGCCGGTGAGGATGTTGACGACTCCCGGCGGCAGGTCGGCCTGCTGGCAGATCTCGGCGAACAACAGGGCGGTCAGCGGCGTCGTCTCCGCCGGCTTGAGTACGACGGTGTTCCCCGTGGCCAGGGCGGGGGCGATCTTCCAGGCGAGCATCAGGAACGGGAAGTTCCACGGGATCACCTGCCCGGCGACGCCCAGTGGCTGCGGGTCCGGTCCGTAGCCTGCGTGCTCGAGCTTGTCGGCCCAACCGGCGTAGTAGAAGAAGTGGGCCGCGGCTGTCGGGATGTCGACGTCGCGGGACTCCTTGATCGGCTTGCCGTTGTCGATCGACTCGAGCACGGCGATCTCGCGCGCACGCTCCTGGATGATCCGGGCGATCCGGAAGAGGTACTTGCTGCGCTCGGCACCGCTCATCCGCGACCACACGCGTGTGTAGGCGCGACGGGCCGCCTTCACCGCTGCGTCGACGTCGCTCTGGTCGGCCTCGGCGACCTCGGCGAGCACCTCCTCGGTGCTGGGGGAGATCGTCTTGAACGACTTACCGCTGCCGTCGACGAACTCGCCGTTGATGAACAGCCCGTAGGAGGACTTGATGTCGACCACCGAGCGGGACTCGGGAGCCGGTGCGTACTCGAAAGTGTTCTTGGCCATCGGTGATCAATCCAGGGTGAAGTAGTCGGGGCCGGAGTAGCGGCCTTCTGCCATCTTGGTCCGCTGCATCAGCAGGTCGTTGAGCAGCGTGGAGGCACCGAAGCGGAACCAGTCGGGGTCCAGCCAGTCCGGGCCGGCGATCTCGTTGACGGTCACGAGGTACTTGATCGCGTCCTTGGAGGTGCGGATGCCGCCGGCCGGCTTCACGCCGACCATCTGTCCGGTGGCCTCGCGGTAGTCCCGGACCGCCTCGAGCATCACCAGGGTCACTGGCAGCGTCGCGGCGGGCTGGATCTTGCCGGTGGAGGTCTTGATGAAGTGGCCGCCGGCCATCATCGCGAGCCAGCTGGCGCGTCGTACATTGTCGTAGGTCTGCAGTTCGCCGGTCTCGAAGATCACCTTCAGGTGGGCCCCCCTTCCATCAGAACGGGCGCAGGCCTCGCGGACCGCGACGATCTCCTCGTAGACCTCCATGTAGCGCCCGGACAGGAAGGCGCCGCGGTCGATCACCATGTCGATCTCGTCGGCGCCGGCGTCGACCGCGTCCTTGACGTCCGCGAGCTTGATGTCCATCGCCGCACGGCCGCTCGGGAAGGCGGTGGCGACCGAGGCGATGTGTACGCCGGAGGAGCCCGAGCGTCTCCTTCGCGTAGGGGACCATGTCGGGGTAGACGCAGACGGCGGCCACCTGGGGACAGGTCTGGTCGGCCGGGTCCGGGCGCATCGCCTTGGAGGCCAGTGCCCGCACCTTGCCCGGCGTGTCGGCGCCCTCGAGGGTGGTGAGGTCGACCATCCGGATCGCCAGGTCGATGGCGAACTCCTTGGCCGAGGTCTTGATGGAGCGGGTCCCTAGGCCGGCGGCGCGCTGCTCGGCGCCCACCTGGTCGACACCGGGCAACCCGTGCAGGAATCGGCGCAGCGCTGAGTCGGAAGAAGTGACATCCGACAGCGAGCTCGCCTTTGAACTCATCAAAGTCACCACCCGAGTCTAGAGCCCGAACTGAGTCGTATTGTCTGGGCATGACCTTCGAGCTCTCCGAGGACCACGAACAGTTCCGTCGTACGGTCCGCGACTTCGCGGAGAAGGAGATCGCTCCGCACGCAGCCCAGTGGGACCGGGACCACCATTTCCCGGTCGACGTGGTGCAGAAGATGGGCCAGCTGGGGCTGTTCGGGCTGAACGCACCGGAGCAGTACGGCGGGGCCGACGGTGACTTCACCAGCCTGTGCGTCGCCATCGAGGAGCTCGGCCGGGTCGACCAGTCGATGGGGATCACCCTGGAGGCGGCTGTCGGGCTCGGCATCAACCCGATCCTGACCTTCGGCACCGACGAGCAGAAGGACACCTGGCTGCCCGACCTGGTCGAGGGACGCAAGCTGGCCGGCTTCGGCCTGACCGAGCCCGGAGCCGGCTCCGACGCGGGCGCCACCAAGACCAAGGCCGAGCTGCGTGACGGCGAGTGGGTGATCAACGGCAGCAAGCAGTTCATCACCAACTCGGGCTCGGAGATCACCAGCCTGGTGACGGTCACCGCGAAGACTGGCGAGCGTGAGGACGGCAAGGCCGAGGTCTCCACGATCATCGTCCCCAGCGGAACCGAGGGCTTCACCGCCGAGAAGGCCTACGACAAGCTCGGCTGGCACGCCTCGGACACCCACCCGCTGAGCTTCAGCGACGCCCGGGTGCCCGAGTCCAACCTGCTGGGGGAGCGGGGCCGCGGCTTCGCCCAGTTCCTCGCGATCCTCGATGACGGCCGGGTCGCCATCGCCGCCCTCGCAGTCGGCTGCATCCAGGCGTGCGTGGACGCGAGCCTGCAGTACGCCGGGGAGCGGACCACGTTCGGAGTGCCCATCGGGCGCAAGCAGGGGGTGGCCTTCCAGATCGCCGACCTGGAGGTGATGCTCGCCGCGAGCCGGCAGCTGACCTACCGGGCCGCGTGGATGAGGGACGCCGGCAAGCCGATGAAGGAGTTCAAGCACGCTGCCGCGATCGCCAAGCTCTACGCCACCGAGTCGGCGGTGACGGCCACCCGGATCGCCACCCAGGTCTTCGGGGGCTACGGCTTCATGGAGGAGTACCCCGTGGCCCGGTTCTACCGCGACGCCAAGGTCCTCGAGATCGGCGAGGGCACCTCGGAGGTCCAGCGCATGCTCATCGCACGCGGTCTTGGTCTTCCCGTCGAATGACCGTCCCCGGCGACACCTCGGGTGAGGACTACGCGCGCAGGCTGCAGGCCAAGCAGCAGGTGTGGTGGAAGCGGGCGCTGAACGTCCAGGCGCCGTACCGCTGGAACCTCCGCCGCCAGCGCCTCGGCCGCACGATCGACGTCGGCTGCGGGATCGGTCGCAACCTCGAGACCCTCGACCCCGGGTCGGTCGGCGTCGACCACAACACCCACGCGGTCGCCGTGGCCCGTGACCGCGGCGTCACAGCGCTGACTGTGGCCGAGTGGGAGGCCAGCGAGCTGCGCGTCCCCGATGCCTTCGACGGCATCCTGCTGGCGCACGTGATCGAGCACATGACCGCCGCCGACGCACGCGCGTTGCTGCGCGACTACCTGCCCTACCTGCGCCCGGGCGGCAGGGTGTTCTTCGTGTGTCCCCAGGAACGTGGCTATGCCAGTGACTCGACGCACGTGGTGTTCACCACGGGCGACGACCTCGCTGAGCTCGCGCGCTCTGTCGGGCTGGAACCGCAACCATGGTTCAGTTTTCCGTTCCCGCGCTGGACGGGAAGGGCCTTCGTCTACAACGAGTTCTGCCTGGTCGCCGTCAAGCCGGGGTGAGCGGCCAGCTCACCCGTGCGGCGTGTCCGGCTGCATCCGGCGCCGGAGGTAGACGTAGACCAGCCGCCGCTGGAGCTCGCGCAGCATCGCGCGGGCGTTCCCCCGGCGGACGTCGAGGGGGCTCAGCAGACCGGGCTCAAGCTCGGCGATCTGCCGGTGCATCTCGGCCGCTGACTTTGCCTGCTCGCGAGCGAGCTTCACGCTCCACTGACCGGCATTGAGTCGGAACGCAGCCAGCGAGCCCGGTGCGATCGCCAGGTCTCCGTGCATCAGCACCCGGCAGTACGTCGCCTGGTCGATCATGTACCCCGGGTTCGCGTGCCAGCCGCCCACCGACTCGAGCGTCGTACGACGAATCAGCACGCAGCACGGCTCACCGAAGATGTTGGCCCCGCGAAGCACGGAGTGGCGGATCGCCTCACGTCCGGGCACCCGGCCGGAGAGCCCGCCGAGCCCGTGCGCGCTGACGACCGGCCGGTCGGAGGCGTCGATGATGTCGCGGGCCGACGCCACCATCACGACGCCTGAGTCCTGCGCGTCGAAGGCCGCCACCTGGGCGGTGAGGGACCCGGGCGACAGCAGGTCATCGCCGCAGACGAGCTTCACCAGCTCGCCGCGCGCTGCCTCGGTCACGGCGTTCCAGTTGCGCTCCGCGCCGCCACCCGCCGGGGTGCGCAGCAGGCGGACCCGCTCGTCTCCGGCGAAGTCCTGCAGGATCTCCCAGGTGCGGTCAGCGGAGCTGTGGTCGGCGATGACCAGCTCGAAGTCCTGGTAGGTCTGCGCGAGCACCGACTCCACGGTCGCGCGGATGTAGTGCTCGTTCTCGAAGGCCGGGATCACCACTGACACTCGGGGCGACACTCGCGGCACGCTCTCCATCCATCACCCTCCCGGCCGGGACGATCGTGACTATAGTCGGGCGCGTGCCAGCCGAATCCGCGTCACCCGCGGGCGAGCACCTCGTCTCGGTCGTCATCCCGATCTACCAGGCCGAACACCAGCTGCCGTCGGTCATCGCCGACCTCGTCCCACTCACCGAGCACGTCGCCACCCCGGGCGGCGTGCCCTTCCGGGTGGCCGAGGTGCTCCTGGTCCACGACTGCGGCCCGGACGACTCCGCTCGCGTGCTGCGCGAGATGCAGGCGGCGTACCCCTTCGTGCGGGCCATCTGGCTCAGCCGCAACTTCGGCCAGCACGCCGCGACGCTGGCCGGGATGTCGTCGTCGGGCGGGGACTGGATCGTCACCATCGACGAGGACGGCCAGCACGACCCGGCGTACATCGGCGCCATGCTCGACGTCGCGCTGACCGAGCAGGCCAGCGTCATCTATGCCAAGCCGACCAACCCGCCCCCGCACGGCTCCGTGCGCAACGCCGCCTCCCGCGGGGCCAAGCGGATGGTCAGCGCGCTCAGCGGAGGTTCAGACGCATCGTCGTTCCACAGCTTCCGGCTGATCCTCGGTGAGGTGGGCCGCAGCGTGGCGGCGTACGCCGGCGCCGGTGTCTACCTCGACGTCGCCCTCGCCTGGGTGGCTGGAGGCACGGCGACCGCCCCGGTCGAGCTGCGCACGGAGGGCGAGGAGCGCCGCTCGGGATACTCGCGACGCACGCTGCTCTCGCACTTCTGGCGGATGGTCCTCACGGGCGGCACGCGCGGTCTCCGCCTGGTCAGCGTGCTCGGCATCGTCTTCGCCCTGGTCGGCCTGCTCATCGCCGCGTTCGTGGCCTACCGACAGCTGGTGCACCCCGCGCCCACCGAGGGCTGGACCTCGCTGATCGTGGTCATCCTGATCTCCACCGGCGCGATCCTGTTCTCGCTAGGCGTGATCGCGGAGTACGTCGGAGTCGCCGTCAACATGGCGATGGGCAAGCCCCTCTACCTGATCACCCAGGACCCCGCGGACGGTCCCCTTGGCCGGCCACGACAGCGGCCCTGAGCTGGTGGCCGACGGGCTGGGCGGGCGCACCGCCTGGGTGATCGGCGCCGGCGGGCTGCTCGGCAGCGCCGTGTGCCGGCGGCTGGAGACCCTGGGCCGCGAGGTGCGCACGACATCGGTGCCGTGGGGCGACCACGACGCCTCGGTCGCGGCACTCCTTCAGGAGGCGGCATCGCTCCCGACGCAGTGGGAGGTCTACTGGTGCGCCGGCGCGGGCGTGATCGGCAGCAGCGCCGAGGAGCTCGAGGCAGAGATCGCAGTCCTGGGGGATTTCCTCGCCGGCTGGGATCCCGGTGCCGAGACGACAGGGCGCGGGTTCTTCCTCGCCTCCTCTGCCGGCGGGGTGTACGCCGGGTCGTCCGGTGCTCCTTTCACCGAGCGCACGGAGCCGTCACCGATCTCGTCGTACGGCATGGCCAAGCTGCGCTCGGAGGAGATCGCGACCGAGTTCGCCGTACGCACCGGGGCGGCGCTGCTCGTCGGCAGGCTCTCGAACCTCTACGGCCCCGGCCAGGACCTGAACAAGCCCCAGGGGCTTGTCTCCCAGCTGTGTCGCGCCCAGCTCAACCGCCAGCCGCTGAGCGTGTACGTCTCGCTGGACACGATGCGCGACTACCTGTTCGTGGACGACGCAGCGGCCATGGCCATAGCGGGTCTGGACGCGGTGACGACCCGCGGCAGACGGGCCCTCAAGGTGCTGGCGAGCGAGCGGTCCACCACGATCGGAGCCCTGCTCGGCGACCTGCGCCGGATCACCCGGAAGCGCCCACCTGTAGTCCTCGGCACCTCGCCCAGCGCCCAGTTCCAGGTCCGTGACCTGCGCCTGCGCTCGGTGGCCTGGCCATGGACCTCGTCCCTGGCGCGGACACCGATGGTCGCGGGGATCGCGGAGACGCTCACCTCGATGCGCGGCCAGCAGGCGCTTCTGCAACAGAAGGGCAACAGATGAGAGTCCTGGTCACGGGCGGAGCCGGGTTCATCGGCAGCCACTACGTCCGCTCCGTGCTGACCGGAGCCTGGGGCGGTGTGGAGCCGGAGACCGTGGTCGTTCTCGACAGGCTCACCTACGCAGGCAACATTGCGAACATCGCACCGGTGGCGGGCGACAAGCGGCTGCAGTTCGTCGAGGGAGACATCCTCGACCGGCCCACCGTCGACCGGCTGATGAGCGAGGTCGACGCGGTCGTGCACTTCGCGGCCGAGAGCCACGTGGATCGGTCGATCCTCGGCGCTGCGGAGTTCGTGATGACCAACGTCGTCGGGACCCAGAACCTGCTCGACTCCGCGCGCGCCCACGAGATCGAGAGGTTCGTGCACGTCTCGACCGACGAGGTCTACGGGTCCATCGAGCAGGGCAGCTGGGACGAGGAACAGCCGCTGCTGCCCAACTCGCCGTACTCGGCGTCCAAGGCCTCCAGCGACCTCTTCGCCCGGGCCTACCACCGCACCCACGGCCTTCCGGTCTGCATCACCCGCTGCTCGAACAACTACGGGCCCTACCAGTTCCCCGAGAAGGTCATCCCGCTGTTCGTGACCAACCTGATCGACGGCGCACAGGTGCCGCTGTACGGCGAGGGCGCCAACGTGCGCGACTGGCTGCACGTCGACGATCACTGCCGCGGCATCCAGCTCGTGCTCGAGGGTGGCCGGCCCGGTGAGACCTACAACATCGGCGGCGGCACCGAGCTGTCCAACAAGGAGCTGACCGGCCTCCTCCTCGAGGCCACCGGCACCGACTGGGACCAGGTCAAGCAGGTCACCGACCGCCTGGGCCACGACCTCCGCTACTCGGTCGACATCACCAAGATCAGCCACGAGCTGGGCTACCAACCGCAGGTGCCGTTCGAGCAGGGTCTCGCGGACACAGTCGAGTGGTACCGCGCGAACCGCACCTGGTGGGAGCCCCTCAAGGCCCGCGCAGGTCTCCTCTAATTCGCCGACCGGTCACTCCCTGCACGCTCAGAAGTGCCGACCGGTCAATCCGTGTACGCCGGGGCCTCGGGAGTGTGCATCGAGTGACCGGTCGCCGTGTTTCAGCGTGCATCCGCTGACCGGTCGGCGAATTACAGCGGACCGCCGAGGGACCGGGTGAAGGCGAGGGCCTCGACGTACGACGGGAGCAGTCCGGTCCCGCGAACCTCTGCCAACGAGGGGGCGGCGTCGTCCTTGGGGGAGAGCAGGGGGGTGATCCCGGTGCCGTGACGGTCCTCGGTCGGCCACTGGATGGCGATCTCGGGGTCGAAGGGATGGATCGCGTGCTCGCGGCCGGGGGCATAGGGGGTCGAGCACAGGTAGTTGACGACCGTGTGGTCCTCCAGGGCCAGGAACGCGTGCCCCAGCCCCTCGGGAAGGTAGACGGCCTTGCGCTCCTGGTCGTCGAGAAGCACTGCGTCCCACTGGCCGTACGACGTGGAGCCGAGGCGCAGGTCGACCGCGACGTCGAAGGCGGCGCCGCTGACGCAGGTGACGAACTTGGCCTGGCTAGGCGGCAGCTCGGCGAAGTGGATGCCCCGCAGCGTGCCCGCCTGCGAGACCGAGCAGTTGGCCTGGGCCAGGTGGAGGGGGTGGCCGACGACCTGGGTGAAGACGTCCTCGCGGAACCACTCCAGGAACGTGCCCCGGTCGTCGGCGTGCTTGACGGGGGTCACCTCGAACGCGCCGGGGATCGAGAGCTCGCGGACCTCCATCGAGGCAGGCTAGCGGGTCGCTACCCTCTCGCTGTGGGATGGCTGGTGACCGGGGCGCGCGGAATGCTGGGAACAGACGTCCTGCGCGCGCTCGAGGGCCACGACATCTCGCACACAGCCGTCGACCGCGGTGACCTGGACCTCTTCGACGAGGCAGCGGTCGCCGAGGCGGTCGCTGCGCACGACGTGGTGGTCAACTGCGCCGCCTGGACGGCTGTCGACGACGCGGAGGACAGCGAGGCCGAGGCCCACGAGATCAACGCCGTGGCGCCGGGTGTGCTGGCCCGGGCGGCTGCTCGGCACGGTCGTCGCATCGTGCAGGTCAGCACGGACTACGTCTTCGACGGCACGGCGCGGACGCCGTACGACGAGGACGCGCCGCCCGACCCGGCTTCGGCGTACGGGCGGACCAAGGCGGCCGGCGAGGCCGCCGTGCGAGCGGCCGCCCCGGAGCATCACCTGGTGGTGCGCACGGCGTGGCTGTACGGCGCCAACGGGGCGTGCTTCCCGCGCACGATCTCCCGAGTCGCACGTGAGAAGGGCTCAGTCAGCGTCGTGGACGACCAGTTCGGTCAGCCCACGTGGACCGCTGACGTCGCCGAGCTGATCGTCCGGTTGGTCGAGGCCGAGGCCCCGGCCGGCACCTGGCACGCGACGTCGACCGGCGAGACATCGTGGTTCGACTTCGCCCGCCGCGTGGTCGAGAGCGCCGGGCTGCCGCCCGACGTGGTCACGCCGACCGACTCCGCGAGCTTCGTGCGGCCGGCGCCGCGACCGGCGTACTCCGTGCTCGGCCACGACAAGCTGCATGCAGTCGGCATCGCCCCGATCGGGCCGTGGGAGGAGCGCTGGGCGAGCGCTGCCTCAGAAGTGCTCGGGCTCGAGGAGCTGCAGTAAGTACTCCCCGTAGCCCGACTTCAGCAGTGGCTCGGCCCGCTCACGCAGCTCGTCGTCGGTCAGGAAGCCCTGCCGCCAGGCGACCTCCTCCGGCGCCCCCACCTTGAGCCCCTGGCGGTGCTCGATCGTGCGGATGAAGTTGCCCGCGTCCGAGAGCGAGTCGAAGGTCCCGGTGTCCAGCCAGGCGAACCCGCGCTCGAGCACCTCCACGTTGAGGCGACCCTGCTCGAGGTAGTGCTGGCTGATGTCGGTGATCTCGTACTCGCCGCGGGCCGATGGCTCGAGGTTGCGGGCGATCTCGATCACGTCGTTGTCGTAGAAGTAGAGGCCGGGTACGGCGAAGCTGCTCCGGGGGTTCTCCGGCTTCTCCTCCAGGGAGATGGCCCGCCCGGAGTCGTCGAACTCCACGACGCCGTACGAGCTCGGATCCGAGACCCGGTAGGCGAACACCGTGGCACCCTCGACGTCGCTGAACCGGTCGAGCTGCCGGCCGAAGCCCTGCCCGTAGAACAGGTTGTCGCCGAGGATCAGCGCGCTCGGCTCGGTGCCGATGAAGTCGGCCCCGATCGTGAACGCCTGCGCCAGGCCGTCGGGGCTCGGCTGCTGGGCGTAGGTGATCGAGATGCCGAACCTGGACCCGTCGCCCAGCAACCGCTCGAACGACTCGGCCTCGTGGGGCGTGGTGATCAGCAGGATGTCGCGGATGCCGGCCAGCATCAGGGTGCTGAGCGGGTAGTAGATCATCGGCTTGTCGTAGACCGGGACCAGCTGTTTGCTGATGCCGAGCGTCACCGGGTGGAGTCGTGAGCCGGTTCCACCGGCGAGGATCAGGCCGCGCATGCGCTCATCCTGCCTGTTCCTCACCTAGCCTGCAGGTATGGGATCGCGACTGCGACGCATCGGCGGCGAGGCAGCGAAGTTCTCTGCGGTCAACATCGTCGCCACGATCGTTGCCGTGGTGCTGTTCAACGTTCTGGTGCACGGCATCACCGGCATCTCCAGGCCGGGCGTCCTGAACGGCTGGCCGGTCACGTCGTGGTTCCTCGCGAACTGCGTGGGCATGGGGATCAGCTTCTACGGCAGCCGGCGCTATGCCTTCAAGAACCGGCAGCCGGCTGGACCGTATGGCGGCGCGCTCAACTTCGTCCTCGTCAACCTGACGTCGTTCCTGATCCCGATGGGTTGTCTGTGGATCACGCGCAACGTCATCGACTGGGACTCCGCGCTCGCCGACAACATCTCGGCCAATGTCGTGGGCGCCGTCCTCGGCATGGCTGTCCGGTTCTGGGCGTTCCGCAGGTTCGTGTTCAAGCGGCACAAGGGCGGCGGCCTGCTCCACGCCATCGTGGTCGAGCCGGGGCCTGAGCTCGAGGCTGAGCTGGATCCTGGGTCAGCGGGCCCAGAACTCCGTCCAGACGAAGCCGAGCTCCTCGAGCATCAGCCGGAGCAGTGGGAGGCTGATCCCCACGACGTTGTGGGGGTCGCCGGTCACACCGGACACGAAGGCCCCGCCGAGCCCGTCGAGAGTGAAGGCCCCGGCCACCGCTGACGGCTCGCCGGTGGCGACGTACGCCTCGATCTCCTCGTCCGAGACCTGCGCGAAGCGCACCTGGGTCGCTGCCGACCGCGCCAGCCACACCTCGCGATGGGTGTCGATCACGCAGTGCCCGGTGTGCAGTACGCCGGCCCGGCCGCGCATCTGCTTCCAGCGCGCGATCGCCTCCTCGTCGCTCGCGGGCTTGCCGAGGATCTCGCCGTCCAGCGCCAGCACCGAGTCGCAGCCGATGACGATCGCCCGCTTCTGGTTCGACGCGACGGCAACCGCCTTGAGCTGGGCCAGCTTGAGCGTGTAGTCGGCCGGCGCCGTCACCTCGACGGTCGACTCGTCGACCCCGCTGACCACGACCTCGGGGGACAGCCCGGCGCTCTGCAGGGTCTTGAGCCGGGCAGGGGAGGCCGAGGCGAGGATCAGCTGAGGGGGAGTTGGCATGTGGGCTTCAGCGCGCCGAGGCACGCCAGGCGCCCGCGCCGTGTCGGTGGGTGCTGCGCACCTTGCGGTGGTGGGCGCCCCACTCCGGCTTGGGTCGGTCCTCGGCTCCGGCTGCCTGAGCGCCAGCGGCCATCGCGGACACGACCGCGACGAGAGCCGCGACCTCTTCCGGGGTCGGGTCGCCCTTGACGATGCGGAGGAGGGGCTGCTCCTGCTCAGGAGTGTCTGTCACAGCGGGATGTTCCCGTGCTTCTTGGGCGGCAGCGTCTCGCGCTTGGACGCGAGCAACCGCAGCGCGCGGACGATCTCGATCCGGGTCTCGTGGGGGGTGATCACTGCGTCGATGTAGCCGCGCTCGGCAGCGATGTAGGGGTTGGCGAGCGTGTCCTCGTAGTCCGTGATCAGCTCGGCCCGTCGCTGCTCGACGTCGCCGCCGTCCTTCTCGACCTTGGCCAGCTCCTTGCGGTGCAGGATGTTGGCGGCGCCCTGGGCACCCATCACGGCGATCTGCGCGGTCGGCCAGGCGAGGTTGATGTCGGCACCGAGGTGCTTGGACCCCATCACGTCGTACGCCCCGCCATAGGCCTTGCGGGTGATGATCGTGACCAACGGGACGGTCGCCTCGGCGTAGGCGTAGATCAGCTTCGCGCCGCGCCGGATGATGCCGTTCCACTCCTGGTCGGTACCGGGCAGGAAGCCGGGGACGTCGACGAAGGTCAGGACCGGGATGTTGAACGCGTCGCAGGTGCGCACGAAGCGCGCTGCCTTCTCCGAGGCGTCGATGTCGAGGGTGCCGGCGAACTGCATCGGCTGGTTGGCCACGACACCGACCGACTTGCCCTCGACGCGGCCGTAGCCGATCACGATGTTCGGCGCGAAGAGCGGCATCACCTCGAGGAACTCGCCCTCACCGTTCTCATCAGTGTCCACGATTCCCTCGATCACCGTCCTCATGTCGTAGGGCTGGTTGGGCGAGTCGGGGATCACCGAGTCGAGGGCACGGTCCTCGTCGGTGATCTCCATGTCGGCGGCCTCGTGGTACACCGGCGGGTCGTCGAGGTTGTTCTGCGGCAGGTAGGACAGCAGCGCCTTGGTGTACTCGAGCGCGTCCTCCTCGTCGCTACCCATGTAGTGGGCGTTGCCGGACTTGGTGTTGTGGGTCCGGGCGCCGCCGAGCTCCTCCATGGACACGTCTTCGCCGGTGACCGTCTTGATGACGTCGGGACCGGTGATGAACATGTTCGAGGTGCCGTCGACCATGATCGTGAAGTCGGTGACGGCGGGGGAGTAGACGTGACCTCCGGCGCAGGAGCCCATGATCAGGCTGATCTGCGGGATCACGCCGCTGGCGTGCACGTTGCGCTTGAAGATCTCGCCGTACAGGCCGAGCGAGACCACACCCTCCTGGATGCGGGCGCCGGCGCCCTCGTTGATGCCGATGATCGGGCAGCCGGTCTTGATGGCGAGGTCCATGACCTTGCAGATCTTCTCGCCGTAGACCTCGCCCAGCGAGCCACCGAACACGGTGAAGTCCTGCGAGAACACGCAGGCCTGGCGGCCGTCGATGGTGCCGAAGCCGGTGATCACACCGTCGCCGTAGGGGCGGTTCTTCTCCAGCCCGAACGCCACCGAGCGGTGCCGCGCGAGCTCGTCGAGCTCGACGAACGAGCCGTCGTCGAAGAGGTGTTCGATGCGCTCCCGTGCGGTCCACTTGCCCTTGGCGTGCTGCTTCTCGACGGCCTTGGTCGAGCCCGCATGCACGGCCTCGTCGATGCGCCGGTCGAGGTCGGCCAGCTTGCCCTCGGTGGTGTGGATGTCGATGTCCTTCGGGACGTCGGTGCCTTCGCCGGGTGCTGCGCTCACGTGCTCGACTCCTCGACCTCGGTCGTCAGGGCCCTCGGGCTGGCCGCCGACTCGTTCCTGCGCCAATCTAGTGGGCATGAGCGATCACGAGGACAGCCGCCCACCGATCGATGCCGACCGGGGTCGACTCCCGATGGCGGGTGGAGGTGGTCGACGAGACCGCGTCCACCAACGCAGATGTCGCCGAGCGCTTCCGGGCGGGAGAGCAGGAAGGTCTCGTCCTGGTGGCCGAGCACCAGACCGCCGGCCGCGGGCGACTCGGCCGCGAGTGGGTGACCCCGGCCCGCACGTCCGTGACCGTGTCGTTCCTGCTCGTGCCCGGCGACATCTCAGCCGAGAGCTGGCCGTGGCTCCCGCTGCTGACCGGGGTCGCGTCTGCGGCAGCGGTACGCCGGGTCACGGGCGTCGAGGTCGAGCTGAAGTGGCCCAACGACGTGCTCGCCGACGGCCACAAGCTCGGCGGCATCCTGCTGGAGCGGGTCGAGCACGGCGGTTCCGCTGCCGCGGTGGTCGGGGTCGGCATCAACTGCACCCAGTCGGCCGACGAGCTCCCGGTGCCGGAGGCGACCTCGCTCTCGATCCTCACCGGGGGCGCGGTGGACCGGTCGGCGCTGCTGGCGGCTCTGGTCGAGGAGCTGGCCGCCCGGTACGACGAGTGGCGGGCGGGCGGGGACCTGCGGGCTGCCTATCTCGAGCTGTGTCGCACCCCCGGCCAGGAGGTGCGGGTCGCGGTCCCGGGCGGCGAGGTGGTCGGCCAGGCCGTCGACGTGGACCCGAACGGGCGGCTCGTCGTACGCACTGAGGCCGGGGAGGAGCATCTCGGTGCGGGCGACGTGGTCTACGTGAGGGCGCGGTAAGAACGGGCTGGGGCCGGCGCCGCCGTGGCATGATCTCGCTGTGGTCGTATCGCGCAGGATCCTGAACGAGGGTGAGCACATCATCCTCAGCACCCGCACGCACGTGAAGGTGCTGCTGCTCCCAGCGGTGGTCCTGATCATCGTGGCGGGCCTGGCTGGGTATCTCTCCAGCCTCCCGAGTGGCGACCAGGCGGCCGCCTGGCGCTGGGTGACCTGGGGGATCGCAGCGGTGCTCATCGGGTGGTTCACGGTGGCGCCGTTCCTGCGGTGGCTGCTCACGACGTACACGTTCACGAGCCGGCGGCTGATCACCCGCACAGGTGTGTTCACCCGCCGCGGGCACGACATCCCGCTGAACCGGATCAGCGACATCTCCTACGAGAAGAGCCTGATCGACCGGTTCTTCGGCTGCGGCACGCTGGTGGTCTCCGACGCCAGCGAGCTCGGCCGGGTCGAGCTGCGGGACATCCCGCAGGGTCGAGGAGGCCCAGCTCACCGTGAGCGACGAGCTCTACCACCGGACCGACCGGACCCCACCCAGATCTGATGACGGCTCCTGAGGACCTCGAGCGGGCGATCGTCGGCGCAGTCCCCGAGCTGACCGGGGAGGAAGTGGCCGACCGCGCCGGACTGAGCGTCCAGCAGGCAACGCGGTTGTGGCGGGCCCTCGGCTTTCCCCAGGCCGACGGCGCCATTGCCTTCAGCAGCGCCGACGCCGCCGCGCTGATCCGGGTCGCGTCGATCGTGAAGGAGGGCAAGCTCGACTTCGACACCGTCGTCCGGATGACCCGAGCGGTCGGACAGACGATGGACAAGCTCGCCGAGTGGGAGGTCGCCACCCTCGCTGCCCAGCTCGACAAGTCCGGGGCAGCGGGCTCCAAGCGCGACGAGGCGCTGCGGCTGGTGGAGACGATCGGTCCCGACTTCGAGGCCCTGCTGAACTACGTATGGCGTCGCCACCTGGTGGCCGCGGTGACCCGGGTCGAGAGCCTCGACGGCGCCGCCGACGAGCAGGTTGCCGAGGCGACGGTCGGCTTCGCCGACCTGGTCAGCTTCAGCGCCCTCACCAACAGGCTCGACGAGGACGAGATCGGCGACCTGGTGGAGGTCTTCGAGGGACGCAGCCACGACGTGGTGTCCCTGCACCGGGGCCGGGTCGTGAAGACCCTGGGTGACTCGGTCCTGTTCATGGCCCTGACTCCGGAGGACGGGGTCGAGATCGCCTGGGACATCGTCAAGGTGATCGGTGGCGACCAGCGGCTCCCCGACGTTCGGGTCGGCGTGGTCACCGGTCCCGTCGTACTCCGCATGGGAGACGTCTACGGCCCCGCCGTGAACCTCGCGGCGAGGCTGGTCGGGGTGGCCCGGCGCAACCGGGTGATCACCGACCTGCACACGGCCGAGCGGCTCGACGACAAGGACTACGACACGCGGGTGCTGCCGGCCAGGCCGGTGCGCGGTTTCGGCGACCTCGAGCCCGTCGCCGTACGCCGCACCCACGAGCGCTGACTGGCTGCTCAGCGTCCGATCAGAGGAAGTCGACCGGGTCGAACTCGTCGATCGGGATGATCCGCAGCCGGGGCAGCCGCTCGTTGAACGCCAAGACGTCGTACTCGAGGTCGAAGAACTCCAGACCCCGATCGATCAGCGCGGTGAAGCCGCTGTTCTTGAACTCCCGGAAGGCGAGCAGCCCCATCCGGCGGCCGTCGAGCAGCCGCTCCATCTGCGGCAGGAAGTCGCCGTCGTTGCTGACCAGCATCAGGTCGGCGTCGCGGTTCTCGAGCTCGGTGAGCGTCCGCTGGATCGCGATGTCGACGACCTTGTCCGTCGGCCCGCCCGAGAGCGGGATCGGCCGGTAGCCGATGCTCACCAGCGCCTGGATGAAGCTCATCGGCAGGTCGTCCTTGACCGCAAGGAAGAACAGGCCCTTCGCCGGCTGGCCCCAGGTGGTCTCGGCGAAGGTCAGGATCCGTTCCCAGCGAGGCCGCTCGTTCGGGTGCGGTCGGCGACCGAAGATCGACGCGCCGAGCGTCGCATCGATGTTCTCCCCGTCGATCAGGACGTAGGTCGTGCGCTCCGACTCCGCGGTCATGGCTTGAGTATGCCTTCACCGAGGCCCCCGGGGCGCTCGATAGGGTCAGCCCGTGACTCCCACGCCGGCTCCCACCGTTGCCGTGATCGGCGGCGGTCAGCTGGCCAGGATGATGGCCGAGCCCGCAGCAGCCCTCGGCATCCCGCTGCGGCTTCTGGCGGAAGCCCCCGGCGTGAGTGCCGCGCAGGTGATCCCCGATCACACGGTGGGTGACTACACCGACCTCGCCACCCTGCGCCAGGTGACGGCCGGCTGCGAAGTGGTCACCTTCGACCACGAGCACGTGCCCACCGACCACCTGCACGCTCTCGAGTCCGACCTCGCTGTGCGGCCCGGTCCCGAGGCGCTCGTGCACGCGCAGGACAAGGGCGTCATGCGATCCCGTCTGGCCGAGCTCGGCGTGCCGTGCCCGCGCAACGCAATCGTCTCCTCGGTCGCCGAAGTGGAGGCGTTCGCCAGTTCTTCGGGGGGTTGGCCCTGCGTGCTGAAGACCACCCGCGGCGGGTACGACGGGAAGGGCGTCTGGTTCGTCGACGGCCCCGAGGACTGCGCCGCCGCGTTCGAGTCGGGCGCGACCATCCTCGCGGAGGAGCGGGTGGACTTCCGGCGCGAGCTCTCCGCCCTGGTGGCCCGTTCTCCCTCCGGCCAGGTCGCCGCCTGGCCGGTCGTGGCGTCGACCCAGCGCGACGGCATCTGCCACGAGGTGATCGCACCAGCACCCGACCTCGACCCCGACCTCGCCGTGCGTGCCCAGCAGATCGCGATGCGGATCGCGGGTGAGCTGAACGTGACCGGCATCCTCGCGGTCGAGCTGTTCGAGACGCGGGACGGAACGGTCCTGGTGAACGAGCTGGCCATGCGTCCGCACAACACCGGTCACTGGACCCAGGACGGGTCGGTCACCAGCCAGTTCGAGAACCACCTGCGCGCCGTCCTCGACCTCCCACTTGGGTCACCCGAGGCGCGGGCTCCGTGGACGGTGATGGTCAACATCCTCGGCGGCGCCGGCCAGACCGGGCATCTCTACGACGGCTACCCGCACGCGATGGCGCGTGATCCCCGGCTGCGGGTGCACCTCTACGGCAAGGAGCTGCGCCCCGGCCGCAAGGTCGGCCACGTGAACGCCTACGGCGACGATCTCGAGGACTGCCTCGAACGCGCCCGTCATGCGGCAGCATGGTTCGCAGGCGACCTCGGTGAGGAGAGCGAATGACGGCACAGGTGCACGTGGGCATCGTGATGGGCTCCGACTCGGACTGGCCGGTGATGAAGGCCGCGGCGCAGGCGTGCGAGGAGTTCGACATCGCCTTCGAGGCCGACGTGGTCTCGGCCCACCGGATGCCCGAGGAGATGCTGACCTACGGGCGCGAGGCCGCCGGTCGCGGACTGCGGGTGATCATCGCGGGCGCCGGGGGAGCGGCCCACCTGCCCGGCATGCTCGCCGCGGTGACGCCGCTGCCGGTCATCGGAGTACCCGTGCCGTTGAAGTACCTCGACGGGATGGACTCCCTGCTCTCCATCGTGCAGATGCCCGCAGGTGTCCCGGTCGCCACCGTGGCGGTGGGCAACGCTCGCAACGCCGGCCTGCTCGCCGTACGCATCCTGGCCGCGGGCGACCCCGACCTGCAGCAGAAGATGCTCGACTTCCAGGAGGAACTGCGGGCGACCGCCCAGGAGAAGGGCAAGGCCGTGCGCGGCGAGGCCGAGCACAAGCTCGGCTTCTGAGCAGACTCAGCCGTTCAGCCGCGCTGAGGGTTCATGCAGCGACGGGTGAGCACGATGGCCAGGACCGCGAGCAGGGCGGCAAGACCGAAGCCGGCGAGGTACGACGTGTCCTGGTCGAGCAGGAACCACCGGGCGAAGACGGCCCCCACCAGACCGGCGGCGATGCTCTGACCGAGCGCATCGCTCATCTGGATGGCTGCGCCGCTCTCGCCTTCGCGTCCTGCAGGTGAGAGGTCGAGGGCCAGCGTGGACATCAGCGGAGTGGCCAGACCCATGCCGACTGCCATCGCGGTGAACCCGACCGTCGCGAGGGCTGCCGCTGCGACCGGGAGGTGGTCGATCGGGACCAGTCCGAGGGTGACCGCCGCGCCACCGAGCAGGGTCAGCGCCCCGGCACGGAGCAGGCCGTCGAAGGTCTCCGGTCGACCGTGCTTCCCGGCGTACGACGAACCGGCGGTCCAGCCGAGCGCACCCACCATCATCACCAGACCCGTCACGGTCGGGCTCAGCCCGCTCTCGTCCTGCAGCACCAGTGGCAGGAACATCTCGACGCACAGGAACGCACCCCCGAAGACACCGCGCGCGGCAACCACCGCCGGAAGGCCAGCCTCTCCCCGCGCCGTACCTCGTGGCAGCAGCGCTCCCATGGACAGCCCGACGACCACCAGGCCGCCGACGAGGAGGACGGCCGTGCGAAGCCCGGTGCCGTGGCCCGCGAGGTGCAGCGCGAGCACCCCGAGTGCCGCTGCAACGGCGTAGACCGGCCGTCGGCCCCAGACCATCGGCGAGTCACGCACCACCAGGCGACGGCCCATGGCGGCGTGCACGGTGAGCGTGCTGAACAGTGCGAACCCGGCAACGACCAGGAACACCGACCGCCAGCCGAAGAGGTCGACCAGCGCGCCGGCGACGAAGGGCCCGGCGATCGAGGGCACCACCCAGGCGGTGGCGAACAGCGAGAACACCCGGGTCCGGAGGCGGGCCGGGTAGGCGTCCGCAACTGCGACGTACATCGCCGTCATCGCCGCGCCGCAGCCGAGGCCCTGGAGCAGACGACCCGCGACGAAGATCTCCATCGTCCCCGCGAACCCGGAGACGAGCAGGCCGGCGACGAACCCGAGGCCACCCAGCGTGAGGGGCATGCCCGGCCCGCGCGCATCGCTCCAGATCCCGCCGACGACCATGCCGACGATGGCGGCGGTGAGCAACCCCACCACGGCGATGGGGTAGAGCGTCTCGCCGTTCAGCTCGCGAGCGACGCTGGGCATGGCGAGGCTGACCGCCACCGCCTCGAAGGCGAACATCGTCACGAGCGCGAGCAGGCCGAGGGTGATCGCACGGTGGTCACTGTCCAGGGCGCGCTCCGGCGGCCGAACCGGGGTCGTCATCGTCATGGTGAAAGCCAACAACCTCAACTATGGTTGAGGTCAAATGGACAAGACACGCCTGTTGACCCCGGGCGAGCTCTCGGAGCGATCGGGCGTCGCCATCTCCGCGCTGCACTTCTACGAGCGCGAGGGCCTGATCGCGAGTGGGCGTACGACGGGGAACCAGCGCCGCTACGGCAGGGACGCCTTGCGCCGGGTCGCCTTCATCCGTACGTCGCAACGTGTTGGCGTCCCGCTCGCGGAGATCCGGGGTGCGCTGGAGACTCTGCCCTCGGGGCGGACCCCGACGAAGCGCGACTGGACCCGCCTCTCCAAGGGCTGGCGCACCGACCTCGACCAACGGATCGCCCAGCTGCAGAAGCTCCGCGACACCCTGGACGAGTGCATCGGCTGTGGCTGCCTGTCGCTGAAGTCATGTTCGCTGCGCAACGACGAGGACCACCTGTCCGAGGAGGGCAGCGGCGCCCGCATCCTGACGGTCGAGTGAGGCTCAGTGGTCGCGGACTCGTCCGCGCATCGACTTGATCTGCGACCGACGCTTCTTGCCCTCGATCCGGCGTCGTTGCGAGCCCTTGGTCGGCTTGGTCGGCACCCGGGGAAGCGGCGGCGGCGCGAGCGCCTTGCGGAGCCGGTCGGCCAGCCGTTGGCGGGCGGCCACGCGGTTCCGGTGCTGTGACCGGTGCTCGGAGGCCGTGACCACGATGCGATCCGAGCCGAGGTTGCCCAGAGCGCGCGCACGCATCGCGTCAGTGAGTGCCGTCGAGACAGCCACGTCGAAGACGACCTCGACCCGGCTGTCGGTGGTGTTCACCGACTGCCCGCCCGGTCCGGACGACCTGGAGAACTGCTCCACGATCTCCGCGGCAGGCACCACGACCCCGTCGGGGATGCCAGGACCCGAGCGGAGGACGAGGTCGCGACCCGGTGGCAGCTCAGCCACTGGACCGCCTGCGCCACTCGATGGCGGGACACGTGTCCATCACCATCGGCAGGCCGGCCGCGATGGTGCGGTCGTAGGCCGCCTCGTCGACGACCCCGAGCTGGAACCACACGCCCTTGGCGCCGATCGCCACGGCCTCGTCCGCGAACTGACCAGCAGCATCCGACCGGCGGAAGACGTCGACCACGTCGATCTCGAACGGCACGTCGGCGAGCGTTGCGTAACCCTGCTGACCGTGCACCGTCGGTGCGTCCGGGTGGATCGGCACGATCTTCTTGCCACGTTCCTGCAGCAGGGCGGCGATCCGGTACGCCGTACGGCTGGTGTCGCCGGACAGTCCCACCACTGCCCACGTCGTGCACTCGTCGAGCATGAAGTCGACAGCCCCGAGGTCCTGCCAGTCAGCCATGCCTCCACGCTACTGCGCGACAGCACCTCGGCAGTCTCCTCCGCCCATGCTGCCGTTAGGTTGGCCGGAGCCGACCAGCCGACGAGGAGCGCCGCATGAACGAGAGCCGCACGAGCAAGCCGGCACAGGCGGAGCGCGGCCTGACCGTGGCGGTCACCGGACCGACCGGGGAGATCGGCATCGCCTTCCTGCGAGCGCTCGAGCACTCGGACAAGGTCGCCGAGGTCCGCGGGATGGCTCGGCGCCCCTTCGCCCCCGAGGCTCAAGGACTCAGCAAGACGACGTACGTCCAGGGCGACGTCCTCGACCGCGAGGCCGTCGACCGGCTGGTCGACGGCGTCGACGTCGTGGTGCACCTGGCGTTCCTGATCTTCGGTGACCCGAAGCAGAGTCGCGAGATCAACCTCACGGGGTCACGCAACGTCTTCGAGGCCACCGCGGTCTCGGGGGCCAAGCGCCTCGTCTACACGTCCTCCGTGGCGGCGTACGGCTTCCACGAGTCCAACCCGCTCCCGCTCCACGAGGACCTCGGCCCCGCCGGCACCGAGGACTTCTACTACTCCGCGCAGAAGGCCGAGCTCGAGGCCACGCTCCAGGAGGCACTCGAGGGGAGCGGCGTCGAGGCGTACGTCTTCCGACCCTCGATCGTCGGCGGACCCGACTCCCCGGCTCTGGTCACGAACGTTCCCTACATCGGCACGCCGGCCTCGCTGCCGCCGGTGCTTCGCAACATCATCGACATGCTGCCCAAGCCAGGTCCGGTGATCCTGGATCCCGGCACTCCGATGCAGCTCGTGCACGCCGATGACGTCGCTGACGCACTGGTGAAGGCGGTCGAGGGCCAAGGTGCTCCGGGCTACTACAACCTGGCCGCCGACGGTGAGTTCACGATGAGCGACCTGGCTCGGGAGCTCGGTTGGCGCTCCATCCCGGTGCCCGACATCGCTGTCGACGTCACCGCCGAGCTGGTGAAGCGACTTCCCGCGATGCCGTCGCAGGCGGCCTGGATCCAGACCGCGCGGATCCCCGTCGTGATGGACACCTCCCGCGCCCGGGAGGCCCTCGGCTGGGTCCCGCGCCACGACGTGATGGACACCCTTCGGGAGACCGTGGACGGGGCACGTCAGGCCGGGATCGTGACGCCCTCCGGTCGCGCCCCGAGCTGAGCGATTTAGGCTCGTGGCATGACTGACTTCCCCCTGTACGCCCTGTCCGAGGAGCACCAGGCCATCCGTGAGGCCGTCCGTGCCGTCGCGGAGGCGAAGATCGCCCCGTTCGCGGCGGCGGTGGACGAGGAGGCGCGCTACCCGGAGGAGGCCGCCAAGGCCCTGCTGGCCGCGGACTTCCACGCCCCGCACGTACCTGAGGAGTATGGCGGCGCCGGGGCCGACGCCCTGGCCACGGTGCTGGTGATCGAGGAGGTGGCACGGGTGTGCGTGAGCTCCTCGCTGATCCCTGCGGTGAACAAGCTCGGCTCGCTCCCGGTGCAGATCTCCGGGTCGGAGGAGCTCAAGAAGCAGTACCTCACCAAGCTCGCCGCGGGCGAGGGCGGTTTCTCCTACTGCCTCTCCGAGCCCGACGCCGGCTCGGACGCGCTCAACATGAAGGCCAAGGCGGTCAGGGACGGCGACCACTGGGTGCTCAACGGGGTGAAGCGCTGGATCACGAATGCCGGTGAGTCGGAGTACTACACGGTGATGGCGGTCACCGACCCCGACGCCCGGAGCAAGGGTGTCTCCGCGTTCGTTGTGGAGAAGGCGGATGAGGGCGTCTCCTTCGGCGCGAAGGAGAACAAGCTCGGCATCAAGGGCTCACCCACCCGCGAGGTCTATCTCGACAACGTCCGGATCCCGGCGGAGCGGATGATCGGCGCGGAGGGCACCGGCTTCTCCACCGCGATGAAGACCCTCGACCACACCCGCGTCACCATCGCGGCCCAGGCGGTCGGCGTCGCGCAGGGTGCGCTCGACTATGCGCTGGGCTATGCGAAGGAACGCCAGCAGTTCGGCAAGGCGATCGCGGAGTTCCAGGGACTTCAGTTCATGCTCGCGGACATGGGCATGAAGGTGGAGGCCGCGCGCCAGATCACGTACGCCGCCGCCGGCCGCTCCGAGCGCGGCGACAAGGACCTGACCTTCTTCGGCGCCGCGGCCAAGTGCTTCGCCTCCGACGTGGCGATGGAGGTCACCACCAACGCGGTCCAGGTGCTCGGTGGCTACGGCTACACCCGCGACTACCCCGTCGAGCGGATGATGCGCGACGCCAAGATCACCCAGATCTACGAGGGCACCAACCAGGTGCAGCGCATCGTGATGGCCCGCCAGCTGCTGGCCGGCGTGCAGTCCGAGCTCTGACCTGTGAGGAGTGTCAGCGGGACACTCGCCCTCCTGGCCATCACGGCCACGTTGGTCTCCGGCTGCGGCGGCGAGGACGAGAGTCGCCGGAAGCAGACCGACCCGGTGGGTCTGGTCCAGGCTCCTGCCGACGTAGAGACCGAGCCAACGCAGCACTCCGGCGACTCGGCTGACGACCCGGCCATCTGGGTGAACTCGCAGGACCCGTCGGCGTCGCTGGTGATCGGCAACGACAAGCAGGGTGCCCTGGAGACCTACAACCTGGACGGCACCCTCGTGCAGCGGATCGAGAGCCCGACCAAGTTCTGGGGCAACGTCGACATCCGGCACGACGTACTCCTAGCCACGGGACCTGCCGACGTGGTCGCCGCAGCCAACAGCGGTGTGCGCCTGTACGCCGTGGACCGGAGATCACGCCAGCTCTCACCGATCACGCCCGACGGTGAACCCCTCGACACCGGCGGCGGCGAGGGCGTCTGCCTCTACCAGAACCCCGAGGGCCAGCTGTCGGTCTTCATGGTCTTCATCTCGGGTGGCGTGCGCCAGTTCGCACTCGAGGACAACGGGTCGGGTGAGCTGTCGCTCGACCTGGTGCGTTCGTTCAAGGTCGGCTCGGAGGCCGAGGGCTGCGTCGTCGACGATGACAACGGGTCGCTCTACATGGCGGAGGAGAACGTCGGACTCTGGAAGTACGACGCCGACCCCGCCGGTGGCGCGACACGGACGCTGGTCGACGGTCTGCAACCCGAGGGCCACCACCTCGCCGACGTCGAGGGGGTCACCCTGGTCGACGACGGTGACGGCAGAGGGCTGATCCTGACCTCCTCGCAGGGCCAGGGCGCCGAGCCGTCGTACTTCAGCAGCTACGACCGCGAGTCGGGCAGCTACCAGTCGTCCTTCCGGATCGTCAATGGCGACGAGGCAGACGGCTGCTCGCACACCGACGGCATCACAGCCACCGCTAGCGCGCTGGGCCGCGACTTCCCGGAGGGAGTGTTCGTCTGTCAGGACGACGCGAACACGGCACCGGGAGTGGCCGGCAACCAGGACTTCAAGCTGACCAGGCTGGAGAAGGTCCGGCCCTGACCGGCGACCGGGTCAGCTGCTGAACCGGGCGTTCACCGCGGCGACGGAGAACTGCTCGTCGACGACCAGCCGGGTCAAGCCGACAACGGCGGCGTTCTCCCCGAGGGAGCCGAGCTGCAGCGACAGGTGCCGGGTCGCGCGGGGGAGGGACACCCGGTAGAGCGTCTCGCGGATCCCGGCGAGGAGCGGAGCCGACGCCATGTCGCCGCCGACGACCACCACCTCGGGGTTCAGGACCGAGACCACGGTGGCCATCACCTCGCCGATCAGACGGCCGGCGTCCTGGACCACCCGCGCTGCCTGGGTGTCGCCCTTGGCCAGCAGGGCGCCTACGTCGCGGCCGGACCGCGCCGGCACACCCAGCTCGGTGAGCTGCCGGGCGACTGCCCGGCCGCCGGCCAGCGCCGCGAGGCAACCAGTCGCGCCGCACTGGCAGACCGCGCGGACGTCGTCGTGAAGGCGTACGTGCCCGATGTCTCCGGCGCCGCCGTCGGCTCCGCGATAGGCCTTCCCGTCGATGACGATGCCGGTGCCGATGCCCGTGGAGACCTTGATCAGGCACAGCGCGCGGGCGTTCGGGAACCCGGCCGCATGCTCCCCGACGGCGGCCGCGTCCGCGTCGTTGGCGGCCAGCACCGGAACCCCCGGCAGGGTGACCTGGAGGTGGTCGGCGATCGGGTAGGCGTCCCAGCCGGGCATGATCGGCGGCTGGCTGGGACGTCCTGTCTCCGGATCAACCGGGCCGGGGACGCTGACCCCCATGCCGCAGATCCGCTCCAGCTCGGTGTGCGTCTCCTTGAGCAGGTGCCCCGTCGTGGAGGCGATGGCGTCGAGGGTGGACGAGGGGCCGCTCTCCACCGCGACGTCGACGTCCTCGCTGGCAAGGATCTCGCCGCTGAGGTCGGTCAGGGCCACCCGGGTGTGCGTGGTGTCGACGGCTGCGGTGAGCACCAGCGAGTGCGAGGCGTTGAAGCTGAGGCTCCTCGGCCGTCGTCCCCCGGTCGCGTCGCCGGTCGGGCCTTCGATGATCAGGCCCGCGCCGAGGAGAGCGTCGATGCGCTGGGCGACCGTCATCCGGGACAACCCGGTCGTGTCGAGCAGCTCGCCCCGGGTGATGGCGCGCGCACGACGAATCAGCTCGAAGACGTCTCCGGGTCCGGTGGGCATGGGTGAAGCGTACCGAGTTGTGACCAGAAGATTGCAACTAATGCTTGACGGATAGACATCTTTTGCTGAACTGTTAGACATATGATCGCGGTCACACTACGGAGGAACTCATGACCAGGTGGCATCACCGAGCACTCGCAGTCGCTGGAGCCTTGACCCTGTCCTGCTCGCTCGCCGCCTGTGGAGGCAGTGACGACTCCGGCGACGGGGACGGCAGCGGCGACGCGAAGTCCATCAAGGTCTGGATCCAGGAGGACCTCCCCGACCGGGTCGCGGCGACGCAGGCGATCGTCGACAGCTTCACCAAGGAGAGCGGCGTCAAGGTCGAGCTGGTGGCCGTGGCCGAGGACCAGTTCGACCAGCTGCTCACCTCGTCGGCAGCCGCGGGCGATCTCCCCGACGTGATCGGAGGGATCTCCCTCCCGCAGGTGCGCACGCTCTCCGCGAACGAGCTGGTCGACACCGACGCCGTCGGTGACCTCATGGGCACCCTGGACGAGTCGACGTTCTCCGAGCGCGCGGTCGAGCTGACCAGCGACGGCGACACCCGGCTCGCTGTCCCCAGCGAGTCCTGGCTGCAGCTGCTCTTCTACCGCAAGGACCTCTTCGACAAGGCCGGCCTGGCCGAGCCCAGCTCCTACGACTCGATCCTCGCCGCTGCGGAGAAGCTCGACAGCGGTGACATGGCCGGCTTCGTTGGTGCCAACGCGCCCGGAGACGCGTTCACCGAGCAGACCTTCGAACAGGTCGCCCTGGGCAACGGCTGCGAGATGGTCGACGAGGACGCCAAGATCCTCCTCGACAGCCCGGAGTGCGTCGAGGCGTTCGAGTTCTACGGTGACCTCGTCTCGAACTACTCGGTGAAGGGCGGCCAGGACGTCGACACGACCCGGGCGTCGTACTTCGCCGGGCAGGCGGCGATGTTCATCTGGTCGACCTTCGTCCTCGACGAGATGGCTGGCCTGCGCAACGACGCGAAGCCGAACTGCCCCGAGTGCAAGAAGGACCCGGCGTACCTCGCCAAGAACACCGGCGTGGTGACCACGATCGAGGGATCCAGTGGCGGTGACCCGGCGCTGTTCGGTGAGGTCACCTCCTGGGTGGTCACGGCAGACTCCTCCACGGACCCGGCCAAGGAGTTCGTCGAGTACATGTTCGGCGACGGCTACATCCCGTGGATCGCCATCGCCCCCGAGGGCAAGGTGCCGGTCAGGCTCGGCACCAAGGAGAACCCGAAGGAGTACTCCGAGAAGTGGGGCACGCTCCCGGCAGGGGTCGACACCAAGGCTCCGCTGTCGGACTTCTACCCCCAGGAGGTTCTCGACGTGCTGACGAACGGCACCACCGAGCTGGCCCGCTGGGCGATCCCGCAGGGACAGGGCAACATCCTCGGTGCCGTCCAGGGCGAGCACCCAGTCGCCACAGCCGTCAACGAGGTGACCACCGGGACGCCCGCGGACGAGGCTGCGAAGAAGGTCGCGGAGTCGGTGCGCTCGATCGCTGAATCAGTGCAGTGACCTCGTCGGGCACCCAGGCGCCCGTCGCCGACCGACCGGGCGGACAACCGCCCGGTCGGCGGCGGCCCGCCCGGAGCGAACGTTCTTCGCGGGTGAAGCAGGACGCTCGCACCGGTCTCGCGCTGATCACGCCGACGTTCGTGATCGTCGTGGTGATGGTGGTCCTGCCGATCATCTGGACCATCTCGCTGGCGTTCCAGAACGTCCGGCTGCTGAACCTGCGCAGCACCACCCTGATCGGCGACTACAGCCTGGACAACTTCACCAACGTCCTGCAGTCCGACGGCTTCGTGACCGCGCTGACCACGACGCTGATCTACTCGGTCGGTGGCACGGCGCTGGCCATCGGCATCGGCCTGATCGCCGCCCTGGCGCTTCGCAAGCCGTTCAAGGGTCGCGGGCTGGTGCGGGCCGTCCTGCTGCTGCCGTACGTCGCCCCGGTGGTGGCCGCGACCTTCGTGTGGTCGACCCTGCTGAACCCGCAGTACGGCCTCGTCAACCACTGGGGACAGGAGATCCTCGGCTGGAAGGAACCGATCGCGTTCCTCAGCTCACGTGAGGACACCATCTCGATCCTGGGCCTGGACATCGGTGTGCCCACGGCTCTGCTCACGGTGATCGCGTTCGAGGCCTGGCGGTCGTTCCCGTTCGCGTTCCTGTTCCTCGACTGCCCGGATGGAGGCGATCCCGGGGACCTACGAGGAGGCTGCCCTGCTTGACGGCGCCACCGTGACGCAGCGGTTCCGCCACATCATCCTGCCGCAGCTGGCACCGACGATCGCAGTGCTGAGCGTGCTGCGCTTCATCTGGACCTTCAACAACTTCGACGACATCTACCTGCTGACCGGTGGTGGCGCCGGCACCGAGGTCGTCAGTGTCCGGGTCTTCAGGTACCTCACCGCGCGCGGTGACATCGGCGCAGCGGCGGCGCAGGCACTCGTCCTGGCAGCGATTCTCGCCGTGGTCGTCACGCTCTACCTGAAGTTCTTCGGTCGCAGGGAGGAGCAGGCATGAGTGCCGGAACAACCACCTGGTCGCGCAGCCACGTGGAGGACCGACTGTTCGCGATGCTCCGCCCGCTGGTCATCGTGGTGTTCCTCGTGGTGTCGCTGTTCCCCTTCTACTACATGGTGCTGCTCTCGTTCCGCCCTCTCGAGGGAGTGCTGCAGAACCCGGGATCGCTCTGGGTCTCGCCCGGAGACTGGGATCTCTCCACCTACGGCGACGTGCTCAAGTCGGTGGACGCCGGCGGTCAGGGCTTCTTGAACTTCATCAAGAACAGCATGCTCGTCGCCATCGGCACGATGGTGCTGGCGCTGCTGGTGTCCGTGCCGGGTGCGTACGCCGTCAGCCGGCTGCAGTTCTTCGGTCGGGACAAGATCTCGGCGCTCTTCCTGGCGGTGTACTTCTTCCCGAGCATCCTGCTGGCCGTCCCGCTGTTCGTGTTCTACACCCGGATCGGACTGCGTGGCTCACTGGTCGGTCTGCTCATCGTGTACGTCGCCCAGGTGGCCGCGGTCTCCATCTACATGCTGCGCAACTACTTCGACACGATCCCGGCCAGCCTCGAGGAGGCGGCGGCGATCGACGGGTGTTCCCGGCTCCAGGCGATGTGGCACATCAGCCTGCCGCTGGCAGTGCCGGCGATCGTGTCGAACGCGCTCTTCGTCTTCATGATCGCGTGGAACGAGTTCCTCTTCGCACTGCTCTTCCTGGTCGAACGGCGCGAGAACTGGACCGTTTCGCTGGGCCTCTCACAGCTGTCCGGGAGCATCGAGGTCCCGACTACGGTGCTGATGGCAGGTTCGGTCATCCTCACCCTGCCGATCATCGTGCTGTTCTTCATCGGCGAGCGTTGGCTGACCGGCGGCCTCACCGCTGGTGCCGAGAAGGGTTAGAGGTCTCGCCTTGCCGCAGATCGTGCAGTTCAACGCGCCTCGAGACGTCGCCCTGGTGGAGTGCGCTCAGCAGGAGCTCACCCCGGACGGGGTCCGCGTGCGCACCTGGTACTCCGGGATCTCGGCCGGCACCGAGCTCACCGCGTACCGGGGGACCAACCCCTACCTCACGAAGGAGTGGGATGCGGACGCGCGGCTCTTCAAGGAGGGAGAGCCGACGTTCGCCTACCCGGTTTCCGGGTGGGGCTACTCCGAGATGGGAGAGGTGACCGAGGTCGGCCACGACGTCGACGGCGTGGCCGTCGGGGACCTGGTCTACGGCATCTGGGGCCACCGCAGCGATGCGGTCGTGCCGGCCGCAATGGTGCGGGGCCGCACCGTCGAGCGGCCCGAGGACGGACTGAAGGGCACCTTCGCGCGGGTCGGCGCGATCGCGCTCAATGCCGTGCTCGCTGCTGACGTCCGGCTCGGTGACAACGTCGTCGTGTTCGGCCAGGGCGTGATCGGCCTGCTGGCGACCAGGTTGTCCAACCTCGCCGGGGCCCGGGTCATCGGCGTCGACGGCTTCGACTCGCGCCTCCGGGTCGCCGCCGAGTTCGGCGCCCAGGACGTGGTGTCCGCCACCGTGCCCGGGGGAGCAGGTGCCACCGTGCGGGGGCTGACCGGCGGTGCCGGGGCCGACTCCGCCATCGAGCTCAGCGGGAGCTACCGCGCCCTGCACGAGGCGACGCGGAGCGTCGTGGTCGAGGGGACCGTCGTCGCCTCCGGCTTCTACCAGGGCGGTGCGCAGGACCTCCGGCTCGGCGAGGAGTTCCACCACAACCGCGTCCGCCTCGTCGCCAGCCAGATCTCCGGCACCCCGCTCGCTCTCGGAGCGAGGTGGGACCAGCGAAGGCTGGTCACGACCTTCATGCAGCAGGTGCTCGCCGGTCACGTCGACGTCATCAGGCTGGTCACCGACCTGGTCGAGGTGCGCGACGTGTCGTCGGCCTTCGAACGACTCGACGCTGGCGACCCGGACGTGCTCCAGACGGTTCTCCGATTCGACGCAGCCCCGCGGTGATGGACGTGAGGACGAGCGGCGGTCTGGTCGAACCGCTGGGTGAGCTCGACCCGCGACCGAGCCTCCCTCCGGATCCGGGCGGCGTGGCGATCCTGGGCTGCGGCACGATCGCGCAGTCGGCGCACCTGCCTGCCTACGAGCAGTACGGCGTCGGGGTGGCCGGCGTCTGGAGCCGCAACCCCGAGACGACCGCCGGAGTGCGTGACCGCTTCCCCTTCGTCGGGCGGGTGTACTCGTCGCCCGACGAGCTGCTGGCGGACCCGCGATGTTCGCTTCGTCGACATCGCGACGCCGACCGAGGGCCGGGTCCGGTGGGTCGAGGCGGCGGTCGAGGCAGGCAAGCACGTCCTCGTCCAGAAGCCGCTGGCAGGTACGCCGGAGGAGCTCGCCGCGCTCGAGTCGGTCCTGCAACGCGCACGGGCCAGCGGCGTACGCGTCGCAGCCAACCAGAACGGCCGATGGGCCCCACCCTGGCGACTCGCTACTCGGTTGCTGCGCGCCGGCGCCGTCGGTGATGTCGTCGGCGTGACGCACCTGCACGACAAGCCGCTGCCCCCGCTGGTCGGGACGCCGTTCGACGACCTCGACCACATGCTGCTCACGGACTACCTCAACCACTGGGTCGACATCACGCACTGCTGGCTCGACCCTGCGTCGGTCGTGACGGTCCAGGCGAGTGACTCGCGCGTCCCTGGCCAACCGGTGGAGTCTCGCAACCCTTGGTCGGCCACGATCAACCTGACCGCGGACAGCGGGGCGACCGCGACGCTGCGCATCGCCGGCAACGTGGTCACCGAGACCCCGTCCGCTCCGTTCTGGATCCACGGCACGGAGGGCACGATCCGGGGAAGCGTGCTGCTGGGCTCGGACCGGTTGTCTGTGGACCAGCCGGGCCACACCGTCGACTACGAGGTGCCTGGTGCGTGGTTCGTCGACGGCTTCGCGGGGACCATGGGCGAGCTGATGAACGCGGTCGCCGAGGACCGAGAGCCGGAGAACTCCGCGGCGCATGCGGCCACCACGGTTCGGCTGATGCTGGCTGCAACCGAGTCCGCCGAGCAGGGTGGCGCTCCGGTCGCGGTGCCGAAGCCGGAGGTGGCCGGGTGACGGGCTTCCGCACGGTCGACGAGATCGTGGTCGATCCGGTCTCCGTGCGGGTCTACGCCGAGGGCTGGCAGAGCTGGAGCCCGACGACCTGGCTCGCCCCGGGTGACGCGCACCGACCCGACCTGCCGTGGCAGCACACGATGCGGTTCCGCCCGGGCACACCGCTGCCGCCGACAGGCTGGCAGGGCGAGGGGCTGCTCGTCGTCGACCCCGGCACCGGCGAACCGGCGCGCCTGTACGGCGACGAGACCGCCGAGGACGACGTGACCTCGATCCACGCGACGCGGGTCGGTGACCGCGTCGTGGTCACCGCCGAGCGGGACCTGGTGGCAACCCGATCCCGAGACCCGCTCGAAGCCCTGGGGGACTTCGGCGATGCCTTCGCCGCACGAGCAGGAGTCGGCCGGCTCTCCTCACCCACGGTCTGGTGCTCCTGGTACCGCTACTTCGAGAAGGTCACCGCCGACGACATCCTGGAGAACGCCGCTGAGCTGAGCGCGCGAGACATCCCGGTCGACGTGATCCAGATCGATGACGGCTGGAGCGCCGGTCTCGGCGAGCACCTCAAACCCTCGGACGGCTTCCCCTCACTGGACAGGGTCGTCGACGAGATCCGGGCGACCGGGCGTCGCGTCGGCATCTGGCTGGCGCCGTTCCTCGTGGGAGCTGATACGACCGTCGCGAGGGAGCACCCCGAGTGGCTGCTCGGCGACGCCGGTCGCAACTGGGGCCAGGAGCTGCGCGGACTCGACCTGACGCACCCGGGCGTGCGTGAGCACCTCTTCGAGGCGATGCGGGGTCTGCGTGACCTCGGGATCGACTACTTCAAGCTCGACTTCCTCTACGGCGGGGCGGTGCCCGGTGCGCGGCACGAGGACATGTCACCGGTCGCGGCGTACCGCTCGGGCCTGCGGCTGCTGCGGGAGGCCGCCGGTGACGACGCCTATCTCGTCGGTTGCGGCGCACCGATCCTGCCGAGTGTCGGTCTCGTCGACGCGATGAGGGTCTCTCCCGACACGTTCCACGAGGGAGGAGACGACGGCTCCGACGGTCTGCGCGGCCGGATGTCGCTCGCCGCGCGCGCCTGGCAGCACGGCCGGTTCTGGGTCAACGACCCGGACTGCCTGGTGGCGCGTCCGTCGTACTCGCAGAGGGAGCGTTGGGCAGAGACCGTGGCCGCCTTCGGCGGGCTCAGGTCCAGCTCCGACAGAATCAGCGAGCTCGACGACTGGGGTCTCGAGACGACGCGCAGCCTGCTCAAGGACCCGCCGGCGACGACTCCGTTCGACCGGCACGCCGCGGGTGCTGCCCTCGAGGAGTCCCGGTGAACAGGGAGGCGCTTGCTGGGGCGATGGAGCCGCACCTGCGGCTGCTGTACGGCGACCGCGCCGACGACGTGGTCGACAAGATGCTCGCTCTCGCGGAGCGCTACGCCTCGCGGGTCCGGCGTACTCCCGTGAAGCCGAGCGAGGCGACCACCTACCTGATCACCTACGGCGACGCAATCCGCCGCGACGGCGAGACACCGCTGCACACCCTCGCGCAGGTGCTGCGCGACCAGGTGGCCGACATCGTCAGCGACGTACACCTGCTGCCGATGTTCCCGTGGACCTCGGACGACGGGTTCGCCGTCGTGGACCACCGCAGGATCAACCCCGCACTCGGCAGCTGGGACGACGTAGCGATGCTGGCCGGCGACCACGGCCTGTTCTTCGACTTCGTCGCGAACCATGTGTCCGCGAGCAGCCAGTGGTTCGAGGGCTGGCTCGCCGGCGACCCGGCGTATGACGGCTACTTCATCGAGGAGGACCCCTCCTTCGACACCTCCCTCGTGGTCCGTCCTCGGGTCTTCCCGCTGCACCATCACTACGCCCGTCCCGACGGGTCGACGGCATCGGTGTGGACGACGTTCGGACCCGACCAGGTCGACGTCAACGTGAACACCCCTGAAGCTCTGCTCGAGCTCACCGACGTGCTCCTCGGCTACCTCGAGCGAGGCGCTTCGGGCATCCGGCTCGACGCCATCGGGTTCCTCTGGAAGGAGTCCGGGACCACCTGCATCCACCTGCCGCAGACGCACGCGATCGTCAAGCTGTGGCGTCTGCTCGTGGACGAGATCGCACCGGGCACCCAGCTGCTCACCGAGACGAACGTCCCGCACGCGGAGAACATCGCCTACTACGGAAACCGGTCCGACGAGGCGCACATGGTCTACCAGTTCGCGCTGCCGCCCCTGGTCCTGCACTCGTTCGTCTCGGGCAGCACGGCCAAGCTGACGACGTGGGCCAAGCGGATCGGTCCCGTCAGCGAGACCGCCACCTGGTTCAACTTCCTCGCCAGCCACGACGGGATCGGCCTGCGGCCCACCGAGGGCATCCTCGACGACGCCGAGCGGCAGGCACTCGTCGACCGGACGATCGCGCACGGCGGCCGGGTGTCGATGGCGGCGACGGCCCCCGGCCACGAGACGGTCTACGAGCTCAACCTGAACTTCCTGGATGCCCTCGCTGCGCCCGAGGAGGTCGACTCCGACGAGATCGTGGTCGCCAAGGCACTCGCCGCACACAGCATCCTGTTCTCGGTCGTCGGAGTGCCAGCGGTCTACTACCACTCACTGTTCGGCTCGCGCGCGGACCACGAGGGCATGCACGGCACCGGCATCAACCGGCGGATCAACCGCGCCGTGCTCGACGCCGACCAGCTCCTGCTGGAGCTGGCGGAGAACCCACGTCGACGGGCAATCTTCGACGGAATGGCGGCCATGCTCAGGAGCCGCAGGTCGCAGCCCGCCTTCACGCCGTACGGCGACCAGCAGGTGGAAGACCTCGACGACCGCGTCTTCGCCGTACGCCGTGCCGCCGGCGACCCCCGACGAGCTGCTCAGCATCACCAACGTGACGGGGGAGCCGGTCACCCTCCAGGACGTCTCGGGACACGACGTGATCACCGGCAAGGAGCACAGCTCCTTGCACCTCGACCCCTGGGGTTACGTCTGGCTGCGACCGCCGATCGCCGACTGACTCAAACCCGCGCCGACCTCCCGCGCACCCGTGGAGTGTCATCGGTCTTACTGCGGCCGACCCGCCGCGGCGGCGAGCCTCTGATCCCATCACCCTTTCACCCAGAATGACGCGACATGGGGACGCGCTGCCAGCAAGCTAGGTTTCGGGCGTAGGCCCTGGCGCTGGAACTCGGTCGACGCACCGCACTCCGAGGTAATGGGCCTCAGTCTCCGGACACCAGGACGGCGACCACCAGTGCAGTGCGCGCCAGTCCCAGAAGCGGTCCGAATGGAAGGGCGAAGCCGATCCAGAACACGAGCTCGACAGGCAGGAGTGCCAGCGCCAGCCACAGAGCGGTCGTGGCGTCGCGCCACAGCAGGACCGCCACCACGACCTCGGCGGCGCATACGGCCACGAACCCGAGCAGCAGTGCGACGCTGGTCGGCAATCCCCAGCGCTCGAAGGGCCCGTTGCCGTACGTGGGGAAGCCGAGGAACTTCCACACCTCGCCGTGCCGTGCGTAGAACCAGGTGCCGTACGCACCTGGGAGGCCGAAGCCCAACCCGAGCACGAGGGAACAGACGGCGGCCGCCCTTGTCACGGCCTTCCCCGGTTCACAGGAGCTGCCCGCCGCGGACCGGCGTGATGTACCTGCGGTACTTGCGTTTGCCGATCAGGTGCCAGAGCACCTTCACCGGTGGCGGCAGCTGGCTGAACATCATCGCCACCTCTTTAGGCGTCGCCACCTCGACCATCTGCCCGGTGGCGATCCACCGCTGAGCCGGGGTGAACTTCTCGAAGCCGCGCTCTCCGACGTCCTGCCACTCGGCCTCGGTCAGGTGCCGATCGATCAGCGGTACGACGACCTGCTCCTCCTCGTCGAGATGGGCTTCGAGGACGACGAGGAACTCACCGATGCGCTCAGCAAGCCCGGCGGACGTGGTCGGGGTCGGACCCGATCGCCACGCCGACACCGCCGCACGCACCTCGGCGACCGACCTGTCGATCTGCTGGTGCTGCTCCTCCATCCGGATCACAAGCGGTGCGTCGAGCCCCGCGCGGTCGAGCAGCTTGGGCCAGATCAGATCGTCTTCGGTGGTGTGATGCATGTGTAGGCCGTCGAGCAGGAATCCGAGGTGGTTGGCGACGGCGCTCACCCGCGTCGCTTCGGCTGACGGCACCTCCTGTACCAGCGCCCGAACCTCGGCGAACTGACGCCGGAAGATCCGGTGAATGATGGGCATCTCGCGTGCCGCCGGTCCTCCAGTGGTGCTCATCGCTCGTCGGCCTTCCAGAGCGCATAGCCGAGAGCCGCGAACAGCAACATCCAGACCGTGATTGCCACTCGCGCGAGAATGAACGGTCCCATCAGTGCAGGCATCATCGGCACGAACACGAAGATGCCGGCGACCAGCACCACGAGCGCGCGCCATCCGGTCCAGCGTCGCCCGTTGCGGACCGCGATTCCGGCCAGGATCAGTCCCACTCCACATGCCACGCTAGAAATCCCGTAGAGCACGTCGAGAAGGGCGGTGCCCTCGCCGGGGTAGGTCGAGTTGCGTGCCGTGATGGCGATCAGCTCGGTGACCGCGAGCAGGGCCATGCCCGAGGCAGCGAGGCCGGTGCCCCAGCGTGCGCTGCGGCCCGGGGCCATGACCGCCGCCCGGGCGAGTGCCGCGATGCCAGCGAGCAGACCAAGATGCTGGACGAAGAACCAGATCTGGATGACCGTGAACCCGCCCGCGGTGAGCGGATAGCTGAACATGTCCTCGGACACCTGGGCCGGAGATACCGACAAGAAGATGCCGCTGACGGCTCCGAGAATGCCGGCCGCCACGCAGAGCGCCCCGGCGCGGCTCACCCAGAGGGGAACTGTGGTGGCAGACAACGTGCCCGCTTCAATCTGCGTCATGGTGATCGCTCCTCTTGCCTAGAAGCCAACGCTTCGAGCGGAGTGTGCTAGAAACTATTCAGGTAACCTGAATACTCTTCGGATTCGGAGTTGTCAATGGCGAAGGACCTGAACACCGTCTCGATGCTGGGCCAGGCCTACAGCCTGTTGGGCTTCAAGATCGTCGACGGCGTGGTCGGTGCCGGCTATCCACAGAAGCCCAAGCATTCCGCCGTCTTCGCCCAGATCTCTATGGACGGCTCCCGGCTCACCGAGCTCGCACGCAAGGCCAGCATGACCCCTCAGTCCATGGCCGAACTCGTCGATGAGCTGGTCGACATGGGGTACGTCGTACGTCGTCCCGACCCCAACGACGGCAGGGCCAAGCTCATCGTGCTCACCAAGCGGGGCCGAGGCGCGGTAGCCGCCGGTCGCCAAACCATCGAGGGTCTCGAGGAGCAGGTTACCGAGATCCTCGGCGAGCGCGGACACCGCGAACTCCGACGACTGCTATCGAAACTGCTCGACGCTACGAATGCCTGAAGCGGAGTCAGCCTCGGAGAACATACGGTTCTGCCTGCTGTTGACTCCAGACTTGGTTCACACGCTGCGAGCCGCCCTGGCTGGACCCACGCCACGCGGCCGACACCGGGCGAGTTCAGCCCGACAGAAGGACCAACCCGACGGCTCCCGTATAGAGGTGGGACCAGAACGGTGGATTGAACGGCCCCGCGAAGCGGGTCGCCACGAACCCCACGGCGAAGGCGAGACCCCACAAGACACCGGTCCAGCCCAGCCACGCCGGGAGGGTGTGAGAGGCCAGCACGGCCATACCCAGCATGGCTGATCCCACGTAGGCGGTGAGCATGTGAACGACGTACAGCGCGCCTGCCCACTGGTCGTAGGCCGCGAACCCCTCGGGCACGTGACCGGCCGTCGCCCGCTCGGCGGCCCACGGCACCACGGTGAGCCGGAAGGCCAGAGCGACGATCCAGCAGATCCCGCCTGTCACGTAAACCGCGGTTGCCATCCCCGCCAGCACCATGGCGATGGGCTCCGCCGAGGACAAGGTGAAGCCCACCAGTCCAGCGGGAGTAACGACCATCGCCACGATCATCCAAGTGTGGATCCAAGCCCGGCGCCCGCGGTCCCGATGGATCACGGGCAGCGCCTCCTGCGGCGCCCGCTGGTAGTCCAAGCGCCATGCGACAGCACCAACCAGGAAGATCACCAGTCCGGCGACGAGGACACCACCGATCAGGACTGCACCATCCAAATCGGCATCATGCCAGGACGCTCCGCCAAGCGAGCAGTGTGCAGCCCACGGAACAGAGCCAGCACGTCTCGAGGCGACGCCTTCGTCAACGTCATACCGCCGCGTAGGAATCAGGTCGCGGGGTTAGCGCCATCGCAGTGCCCCGAGCTGACCCCGACGGACCGAGATCCATGCGCAGAGCTGCAGCCTGTAGGCCGCCGCTCGTCGCCCTTCTGACGCGGGTCACGTCGACTTCGACGCGCGCATCAGGTTCAGGCTCGGCCCGGCGGTGCAGGAGTGCGCGCTCGCTCTCGTTCTTGCGTGCGCGCGGCCGCCTCGGTGAACGCCTCGCTCGCCTGCGAGTGCAGCCCGGCCCGTTCGAGCAAGTCTCCGTGCACACTCGGCACGAGCGGCGAGTCGCCGAGCGCGCCTGCATCCAGCCGCTCCAGCACGGCAAGCCCCGCGTCCGGACCGAACGCCCGCCCGTACGCGACTGCCCGGTTCACTTCGACGACCGGTCCCGGCGCGGCGTCGGCCAAGACGTCGTACAGAGCCGCGATCCGGCGCCAATCCGTGTCCTCGGCACGCTCTGCGCGGGCGTGCTGGGCGGCGATCGAGGCCTGCAGGAAGTACCTCCCGACCGGCTTCCCACGCCCGGCGAGCAACTCGGCCTGCTGCAGGGCGGCCAGTCCGCGCTGGATCAGCAACTGGTCCCACCGCGTCCGGTCCTGGGCCTCCAACAGGACCGGCTCACCGTGCTCACCCAGCCGGGCGTCCATCCGCGAGCCCTGGATCTCCAGCAGCGCCTGCAGTCCGAGCACCTCGGGCTCGTCGGGAGCGAGCTGCGGCCAGCATGCGCGCGAGCCTCATCGCCTCGCCCGCCAGGTCGGGCCGCATCCAGTCCTCGCCAGCGGTGGCCGTGTAGCCCTCGTTGAAGATCAGGTAGATCACGGCCATGACGTCGTCGAGGCGCCTGGTCCGCTCAGGCCCCGTGGGCAGCTCGAACTCGGCGTGAGCCGCGGAAAGTGTCTTCTTGGCTCGCGAGATGCGCTGGCCCATGGTGGATTCGGTGGCCAGGAACCCGCGGGCGATCTCGACGGTGGTGAGTCCTCCGACCAGACGCAGTGTCAGCGCGGCCCGGGACTCGGCGAGTTAGGGAGGGATGGCAGGACAAGAAGATGAGCCGCAGGACGTCGTCCTCGATGTAGTCGACCTGGCCGTCGAGGTCGGGCATCTCTTCCTCCTCTCCCCTATGGGCGTGTCCGAGCTCCGCGATCTTGCGGCGCAGGCTGTCGGCGCGCCGGAAGTGGTCGATGCCGCGCCGCTTCGCGATGGTCATCAGCCAGGCGACCGGGTTCTCCGGGACGCCGGTTGTGGGCCACTGCTCGAGCGCGGCCACGAGTGCGTCCTGCGCCAGGTCCTCGGCGAGGTCCACGTCCCGAGTCATTCGGGTCAGAGCGCCGACGAGGCGGGCCGACTCGGCCCGCCACGCGGCGAAGATGGCCCCGGTCGGGTCATCCGTTCTGGTCTCTGCCGGCACGCTGCCAGCGTAGTGAGCCCTGTTCAGTCGCCGGGCGCCTCCGGGCCCGTGGAGATCTGGCGCATGGTCGAGATCACGGTGACCTCGGGCCAGTACTTCGCGTGCAGCTCGGCGAACTCGCGCTGATCGGCCACGGCCTCCTCGAGGTCTCGTACTCCATGATGGCCCAGCCGCCGACGACCTCCTTGGCCTCGGCGTACGGCCCGTCGACCCGGCTGACCTCGCCCTGGCGGACCACGAAGTTCACCGCGTCCTCGGTCCCGTACAGACCGCCGCCGTCGAGGAACACACCCTTCTCGGCACGTTCGCCGATGTAGGCGTCCATCGCCTCGAACAGCGCCTGTGGCGGCGTACCGATGTTCTCTTCCATCCTCACGAATCCCATGAAACGAGGCATCCTTGATCACTCCTACTGGTTGCTTGCGGAGTTGCTTCTCGCACGTACGTCGAACGGCTGCCAGGCTCCTCGACATCGAGCACCCGGTTTCTTTCAAGCCCCCGCCATCCTGCGTGGCGGAACGGGCGCAGTAAAGCGCCCCGACAAGCCGCCGTGCCAGTTCGCTCACGAGGCGACCGGCCCACCCGGGTCACTGCGTCATTCCACCGCCATTGCCCCAGACTCCCAGGGAACCTGGAGGCTACCCCCTGCACTCCCGCGCGGCCGTCCCAATGCGGTCGGCTCACCCCGCAGCTCACGCTGTACGTCGCGGCCCGCCAGGTGCGCGTAGGCGACCCGTCGCTCACCCGGGATCATGACGTCTGCCGCGTACTTCCAGAAACTGGACCCTTCAGTTCGATCCTTGCGCGAGAACAGACCCATTTCGCCAGATTAGCGTCTTCCTAGGCGCATTTTTCGAGTTTGATGAGCCCCGTGTGGTCACCGCCACTTGGGGCTCCCGTGGCAGATGGCCCTGCAGACCGGGCAGCCTGGACGTGAGGAACCTGAGAGGGCCACGAATGTGTCTTAGCCGCGATTCGGGTGCCTGACGCCCCGGGGCTCGACAGTCGCTTGGGCGGACGGGCCTTGGCCGAATCGAGTGCAGGGCTCGGCGCATTGAAGCTCGCTGAGACCAAGTCGCTTGGTCTCAACCGGTAGACCTACTGCATGAAGCTGTTGAGAAGTGCCGCCGCGATCGGCGTGGCCAAGAAGCTCTACAGCGTGGCTCAGACGCCGGAGAACCAGCGCCGGATCCGGGAGGCCGTTGACAAGGTGAAGACCAAACGAGAGCAGCGAAGGCTTCGCTGAAGGACCCGGCGTCACCAAGGCTGGACCTGGCGCCGCCAGCCAAGCCTTTTGGCCGGCGCATCATCCACCACGAGTGGCGAGGGATCGGCTGACGCTACGCAGTCGCCCGACCCGGCGATGCGGCGCCGGCGGTACTGAACACACGCGCTCGAAGAACAGCAACCACCGCGAAGACGGGACCCAGTACGAGGGGCAGGATCGCCCAGAAGAGGATCAGCGCCATCAGCAGGCTGCCGACGACGGCGAGGGCCGCTCCCAGCCACGGTCTCTGATCCATGATGAGGACCCGAAGGCCCCCGCCGCGATGACGGCGAACAGCACGGCAGTGATGAGCTGCTCGTCTCTTTCGTCGGACCAGAACTCGCTCCCTGCCGCCGCAGCTATCAAGAGGGATACGACGCCCAGGGCACCAAGGACGCCGAGGAATAATGCCGCGGTGAGGCTCAAGCCCCTCGGCGGCCTACCTCGTCATCAATCTGGCCCTCATCGGCGTGCTCATGGCGGCACTCGCTCCCGCAGCGACTGCGAAGGACATCTACGGCACTCCAGGCCCTGATCGCCTGACGGGCACGCGTGGAATGACTTCATCGCTGGCCGGGCCGGCGA
>CAWJGP010000007.1:0-17996 GCA_963842535.1 uncultured Actinomycetota bacterium | reverse complement strand
GCAGCGTCAGCGCGGCCACGTCGCATCGGCGGGCGAGCACCTCGGTGAGCAGGATCCGGTTGTACGGCTCGTACTCCTCGGCCCCGATCAGGTGGACGTCGAACCGGTGCTCGCGATCGCGCGCGACGAGCTCCTCGACGAAGCGGTGACCGACCATGCCGGCACCGACGACCACGACCCGCTGCCTCATGCCGGTTCCCCGATCGGGTGACCGAGAACCTGCTCGACGTCGTAGGCAGCCGCCACGGAGACCGCACACACCTTGAACTCAGGCATGCCGGAGACCGGGTCGCAGGCGTCGTTGGTCACCGAGTTGACGAGGGCCTCACCGCCCCAGTGGAACGGCATGAACACCGTGTCCGGCCGGATGTTGCGGGTGACGCGGGCGGGCGCGGTGGCCCCGCCGCGCGAGGAGGTGACGCGCACCGGGTCGCCGCCGTCGATGCCGAGCCTGAGGGCAAGCTGCGGGTGCAGCTCGACGAACGAGTCGGGTGCGGTGCGGTTGAGTGCCGCGACGCGTCGGGTCTGCGCACCGGACTGGTACTGCGCCAGCACGCGGCCCGTGACGAGGTAGACCGGTGCATCGTCGCGAAGGTCGTCGGCAGGATGGCTCGCAACGACGGGCACCATCCGGGCCAGGCCGTCCAGGTGTGCGAAGGACTCGGCGAAGAGACGCGGCGTCGACGCGGGGGCCACCGGCCAGTAGCGCGGCCGGTCGTCGTCGAGTGCGGCATGGCTGAGGCCCGAGTAGTCCGCACGCCCGCCGGCGCTGGCCCGGGCGAGCTCGTCGAACACAACATCGGGCGCACGGTCGAACGTCACCGGACTGTCGAGCAGCCGGGCCAGGTCGGCCAGGATCTCGAGTTCGCTGCGCACCGAGCCGGCCGGCGCGAGGAGCTGGCGACGGCGCAGCACACGGCCCTCGAGGCTGGTCATCGTGCCTTCCTCCTCGACCCACTGGGTCACCGGAAGGACGACATCGGCAAGCTCCGTGGTCTCGCTGGGCACGAAGTCGCAGACCACGAGCAGATCGAGGTCGGCGAGCCTGCGCCGCACAGCCGTGGCGTCCGGCGCACTCACCACCGGGTTGCTGCCGTGCACCATCAGGGCGCGCACCTCACCACCGAGCTTTCCGAGCAGCTCGACGGCCGGAACGCCCTTGCCTGGAAGGGAATCCGGCTCCACGCCCCAGACGGAAGCGACGTGCCGGCGGTCGTCCGCGTCCTCGATGTTCCGGTAGCCGGGCAGCTGGTCGGACTTCTGTCCGTGCTCCCGGCCACCCTGCCCGTTGCCCTGCCCGGTCAGGCAGCCGTAGCCGGACGCGGGCCGGCCGGGAAGGCCCAGCGCCAGTGCGAGATTGATCGCAGCTGTCACCGTGTCTGTCCCGTCAGCGTGCTGCTCGGCGCCGCGTCCGGTCAGCACCATCGCGCCCGAGCCACCGCGATGCGGGGAGGCATCGCCCAGAATGCGGGCTGCTTCGCGCAGGTCGCCCTCGGACACACCGGTGGTGGCGGCGACGCGGGCCGGCCACCAGGCGGCCACCGACCGTCGTACGTCGTCCCAGCCGGTCGTACGACGAGCCAGGTAGTCCTCATCCGTCCAGCCCTCGGCAACCACGATGTGCAGAATCCCCAACAGGAGTGGGAGATCCGTGCCCGGAAGCGCCTGGAGATGGAGTCCCGAACCGTCCTCGGTCAGCGCTGCCGTCGCCGAGACGCGAGGGTCAACGACAACCAGTCCGCCCGCCCGCCGGGCGGCGGAGAGGTGCTGCACGAACGGCGGCATCGTGTCCGCGACGTTGCTGCCGAGCAGCAGTACGGCGTCCGCGCGGTCGATGTCCTCGACCGGGAACGGGAGCCCGCGGTCGATGCCGAACGACCGGTTGCATGCTGCGGCGGCGGACGACATGCAGAACCGGCCGTTGTAGTCGATGTGCCGGGTGCCCAGCACGACCCGGGCGAACTTGCCGAGCTGGTAGGCCTTCTCGTTGGTCAGGCCACCGCCACCGAAGACGCCCACGGCGTCCCGGCCGTGCTCAGCCTGGATCGAGAGCAGCCTCCCGGCGACGAACTTCAGTGCGTCCTCCCAGGTCGCCGCAGCCAGCTCCCCGTCGGCACCCCGGACCAGCGGCGTGGTCAGCCGGTCAGAGGTGGTCAGGACGCCGGCGGCCGTCCAGCCCTTCTGACACAGCCCGCCACGGTTGGTCGGGAAGTCGCGGGGAGCGATCTCGACGTCGCCCGCCGAACCCACGGCGACCGTCATCCCGCACTGGAGCGCGCAGTAGGGACAGTGCGTGGCCACCGACCGCTCCACGACGCTAGACACCGACCTTCGACATGGCCGCCCCACGCCGCAGGTAGAACATCCAGGTGATGGCGAGCATGACGGCGTAGACCCCGACGTAGACGTAGAGCGCCGGGATGATCGAGCCGTAGTGCTCGACCGACAGCCGGAAGGTCTGCGGCACCAGGAAGCCGCCGTAGGCGCCGATGGCGGAGATGATGCCGATCGCGGCGGCGCCCTGGCGACGAGCCGTGCGGTGGTCGGGCGTGCTGGCGCTGAAGATCGCGGGGATCATCCGGTAGGTCGACCCGTTGCCCACGCCGGTCGCGACGAACAGCAGCATGAACGCCGCGAGGAAGCTGCCGAAGTCGTGGCTCCGCACGGCCGACACTGCCCACAGCACACCGGCTCCCATCGCCACGAAGCTCGCAGCGGTGACCCGGGCGCCACCGATGCGGTCGCTGAGCCTGCCGCCGAGCGGCCGCGCGAGCGAGCCGACCAACGCGCCGAGGAACGCGAAGTTGGCGACTTCGATCTCGGGGAACTGGGTCTTGATCAGCGTCGGGAAGGCGAAGGCGAACCCCATGAAGGAACCGAAGGTGCCGACGTAGAGCACCGACATCACCCAGGTCTGGCTGCGCCTGGCCACGATGGCGCTGGAGGCGAAGTCGGACTTCGCCTCGGTCAGGTTGTCCATGCAGCGCCACGCGAGCACCGCCGCCAGCAGCGCCAGCGGAATCCACATCGCCCCGGCACGCCACAGGTGCAGCCCACCGCCGGCCACGACGATCGCGGCCACGATCACCGGCGCCTGGACGACAGCGACTCCGATGTTGCCGCCGGCCGCGTTCAGGCCCAGTGCCCATCCCTGCTCACGCTCGGGGAAGAAGTAGGTGATGTTCGTCATCGAGGAGGCGAAGTTGCCGCCGCCGAGGCCCGCCGTTGCCGCGATCAGCAGCATGGCCCAGTACGGCGTAGCCGGGTCGTTCACCGCCCAGGCGAGACCGGCGGCCGGGACGATCAGCAGCAGAGCGGAGACGATCGTCCAGTTGCGGCCGCCGAACAGGCCGACAGCGAAGGTGTAGGGCAGTCGCAGGGTGGCGCCGACGAGCGGCGGCAGCGAGATCAGCCAGAAGGTCTGACCCACGGTCAGGGCGAAACCCGCCTGCGGCAGGTAGGTGACCACGATGCTCCAGAGCACCCACACCGAGAAGCCGAGGTGCTCGGCGAGGATGGAGAAGACCAGGTTGCGACGCGCGATCGTGCGGCCCCCGCCCTCCCAGAACGCCTCGTCCTCGGGGTCCCAGTGCGTGATCCAGCGACCGGGGGCATGCTCGATCGCAACTGGCGCGTGGACGTCTGAGCGCTGTTCGGGGGTGACGGTCTCAGGCGTGGTGACGGCCATCGGCCCTCCTCGCATCGGGACCCGCTGGTGCGGATCGGATGCGAAGGGACGCTAGGCAGCCGATGTTTCACGGCCCCGCGAGGAGCGCTTCGCCCGGGTAACGGTTGCCGCACAGCGCCGAAGGGATGGCTGTGAGGTTTCCGGACCAGGGATCAGAACAGGGCGGAGGCGAGGTCTCGTCGGGCGCGGATCACCCGGGCGTCGTCGTTGCCGACCGCGCCGAAGAGCGCGATCAGGTGGGTCCGTGCAGCGTCGCGGTCCGCGTCCGTCGTACGCCGCACCAGGCCGACCAGTCGGTCGAAGGCGTCCTCGACGTGCCCCCCGAGCAGATCGAGGTCGGCCACCATCGTCTGGGCCTCCACGTCGTCGGGCCGTTCCGCGGCTGCCGCCCTCGCCTCGTTGAGGTCCACACCCTCCGTGCGCTGGAGCAGCTTGGCCATGGCCAGGCCGGCTGCGGCCTCCGCGTCCGCGGGGTTGGCGTCGACGAGCTTCTGGTACTCCGCGACCGCGGCGTCGATGTCACCTCGTTCGAGGGCGTCCTGGGCCGGCGCGTAGCGCGGGTCCAGCTGCTCCTCACCGGTCTCCTCGTCGACCACCCCGCCGCCCGTGCGTGGCTGGTGCCGGCCGGTGACCCCGCCGGCAGTCAGCTGCTGCAGCACCTGGGTGATGGCCTGACGCAGCTCCTCGAGCGGCGCCAGGTTCTGCAGCAGCGGCATCGGTCGTCCTTGGGCCACGAGCACCACGAGGGGCACTGACGGGATCTGCATCGCCTGGGCGATCTGCGGCACCGCGTCGATGTCGACGCGACCGAGCAGGAACCGTCCTTCGAACTCGTTCGACAGGGTCTGCATCGCGTCGGCCAGCTGCACGCTCTCGGGCGAGCGGGACGGGCTCTCGAAGGCCAGCATCACCGGGGCCGTGCGTGAGCCCTCCAGGACTTCCTGGAAGTTCTGCTCGGTGATCTGGACCGCGTAGGCGGCACTGGACTGCGGATCGGCACCGTTGCCGCCGGGCGCAGACGCGACACTTCCCTGCAATCCGGACAGGTCGACCGCGCCGGGTCGGGAAAAAGGTTGCTGACTCATGACTCCATCGTTCCAACTGGTCGAATTCGCTCACACACGAGGTCCCTGATGACGATACTGACACCCGTGGGGACGGGAGAATTGCAAGGGTCACGTGTGCCTGCGCTGCCGCGCACGGCGCTCTTCCTGATCGCATTCGTCGTCACCAGCTTCCTGGGACGGGCGGTCGTGGTCCAGCCCGAGAAGGTCGGGCTGGTGTGGCCCGCAGCGGGAGTCGCGCTCGCCTGGCTGGCCAGCAGCAACCGCCGGCTGCTGCCCATCGACCTGACTCTGATGTCGATCGCCGGGATCGTGGTGCTCGCCCTCACCGAGGGTGGGGTGGCACGCACCATCCTGTCGCTCTCGGTCGTGGCCCAGACAGTGCTGGTGCTCTGGCTGATCCGACGGTTCGTCCCGGGCATCTGGGGAACCGGGGGCCGGGAGCCGTTCACTCGGCTGGGGCAGTTCGGCTGGATCCTGGGGGCGGTCACCGTTGCCGCGCTCGCCACCGCGGTGACGCGCTCAGTCATCGGCGCGATCATCTTTGACAACGAGAGCCTGGACATGCTGGTCGGGCGGTTCGGGCGACAGGCCTCCGCCATGGCCACCATCGGCGTCTTCGGACTGCTGCTGGGCGGCTGGCTGGCTCAGCGACGCGACCAGGGCCTCCCGCTCGTCACCGAGGTACGCAGGCGCGACGTGATCCACCTGCTGGGCATCGAGCTCGTGACCGCGCTGATCTTCCTGGGCTTCTGGCGCAACCCGGAGATCCCGTCGACGTACATCCTGAGCCTCACCGTCGTGTGGACGGCCATCCGGTTCAACCCCGTGATCACGGCAGTGCACTGCCTGATCACCGGCGTGGCCACCGTGTTCATGACGATCCAGGGCCTCGGCCCGCTCTCCAACGTGACCGCCCCCGACACCCGGGCGCTGCTCGCGCAGCTCTTCGTGGTCGTCCTGATGGTCACCGGCATGACGATCTCGCTGATCCGGCAACAGGTCACCGAGACGATCAGCACCCTCGAGAAGTCCGAGGCCAACCTGGCGATGCGGGCCGACGAGCTCGACATGGTGATGTCGCACCTCGACGACGGGATCGCGATCATCGAGGAGGGCGGACGCGTCGTACACGCCAACGCCGCGCTGCTGACGGCATTCGGCACCCGCCCGCCGGAACCGCTCGAACGCGTTCCCGGGCCGGAGGAGCGCAAGGGGCAGGCCTACCACCCCGACGGCAGGAAGCTCGAGGACCCGGACAACCCCTACATCCGGGCGATGCAGGGCGAGGTCGTCGACGCCGAGGAGATCCACCACATCGACGAGTTCGGTGTCTTCCGCGTGCTGGAGGTCTCGGCGTTCCCGGTGGCCACCCCGAAGGACGCCCCGGTGCGGGCGATGATCGTCATCCGCGACGTGACGGCGGCCAGCAACTACCGCGAGTCCCTGGTGTCCTTCGCCGGCACGGTCGCCCATGACCTGAACAACCCGCTCAGCGTGATCGACGGGTGGGCAGAGGCGCTGGAGGAGGACCTCGTCGCCATGGACACCCCGGACGCGGCCAGGGGGGTCTCCATGGTCCAGCACATCCGGGCCGGCGTGGAGCAGGCGCGTGGCTTCATCTCGGCACTGCTGGCGCACTCGGTGTCCCGCGACCAGGCCCTGGAGTGCGAGCCGGTTCCGTTGCGCAACCTGGTCAAGCACATCTCCGGCACCCGCGACCGCCCGCGGGCCGGCGGTGAGATCGTCGCCGGCGACCTCCTCGACGTCTGGGCCGACAAGGTGCTCCTGCGTCAGGTGCTCGACAACCTGGTCGGCAACGCGTTCAAGTACGTCGCCCTCGGAGTCACGCCCCGCGTCCTGATCGAGGCCGAGCCCGTCGACGAGGGCTGGGCGCGCGTCATGGTCCGGGACAACGGCATCGGAGTCCCGTTCGTGCAGCGCGACCGCATCTTCGAGACCTTCCATCGTGCGACCGAGGGCTACCAGGGCACCGGCCTCGGCCTCGCCATCTGCAAGCGCATCGTGGAGCGGCACGGCGGCACCATCCGGGCGACCGCGAACCCCGATGGCGTCGGCAGCTGCTTCGAGTTCACCCTGCCCACGACGCCCGAGGCCTTCGCCAGAGCGACCACGACCTGAGGCTCACGCCCACGTGGACTCGGTGGCGTCCGCGAGGTCGTCGACGACAGCGCGCAGGTCCTGGGTCTCCTCGAGCTTGCGACGCTGGCGGACGGCCCCGTTCCCCCGGGAGAGCAGCCGCTCGAACCGCTCCTCGACCAGGTCACGCTCACCGCGCTCCTCGAGGTACTCCCCGACCTGGCCGAGGAGCCCGGCGAAGACCTCGCGTGGAGGGGTCAGTCTGGTCAGCACCGGATGGACGAGGTCTCCCCCGATGCCGTAGCGCGCCGCCCGCCAGCCAGCCACCCGCAACAGGTCCGAGCGCCAGGGCTCTGCATCCTTGGCCGCGAACGAGTCGGCCAAGGCCCGCGTCAGCACCGCGATGAGCACGGCGTCCTCCACGTCGAGGCAGACGTCGGCCACCCGCACCTCGACCGTCGGGAAGCTCTCGGACAGCCGGGCGTCGAAGTAGAGCATCCCGGAGTCCATCGCCCCGCCCCAGGCGATGGTGCGCTGCGCGACCTCGCGGTAGGTCTCGACGTCGCCGAACGGCTCACGGGCGCCTGAGGAGGACCACCGACCCCAGACCAGCGACCGCCAGCTGGCATGGCCGGTGTCGTGGCCCTGCCAGTACGGCGAGTTCGCGCTGATCGCGGTCAGGAAGGGAAGCCATGGGCGGATCCCGTCGATCACCCGGACACCCTCGGCGTCGTCGGCCACGGTCACATGGACGTGCATCCCGCACACCTGCGCCTCACGCGCGACCAGGCCGAACTCGCCCTCGAAGCGGAGGTAGCGCGGCTTGCGGGTGAACTCGCCGTCCTCGGGGCCCAGGGGAGGCGAGCCGACGGCCACCGCCCTCGCCCCTGCTGCGGCGGCGGCCTCGCCCATCGCGCGCCTGCCGCGCAACAGCGCCTGCTCCAGCTCGTTCGCGTCCTGGAGAGGCGGGGTGGACGTCTCGAGCTGGTGACGGAACAGCTCCAGCGCCACCTCGGTGCTGGAGTCGTCCGCCGCCTCCGCCCGGTCTGACCGGGGGGTGGGACGGCGCGACTCCGGGTCGATGAGCACCAGCTCCTCCTCGACCCCCATCGCACGGGGCTTCACGGCGCTCAGAAGCGGGCCTGCTCCCGGTATTCGCCCCACTCCTCGCGCAAGGCGTCGCAGATCTCGCCGAGGGTGGCCTCGGCACGGCAGGCGTCCAGCATCGACGGGATCATGTTGCGGTCTTCGCGAGCGGCGCTGAGCATCTCCGCGATGGCGGCTGCGATCGCCGACTCGTCGCGTTCGGCCCGACGCGCTTCGAGGACCCGCACCTGCTCGGTCTCGACCTCGTGGGACACCCGCAGGATCTCCAGCTCGTTGGTCACCGAGTCCGTGTGGCAGTTGACGCCCACGACCTTCTTCTCGCCCTTCTCGAGGGCGATCTGGTAGGCGAACGCCGCATCGGCGATCTCTGCCATGAACCAGCCGTCCTCGATGCCACGCAGGAGTCCCTGGGTGACCGGGTCGCCACCGTCACGGGCGGACTTGGCCAGCCCTTCGGTCTGGTCATGGCGCAACGAGGAGCCGCCCATCTCCAGGATCTTGTCGAAGATCGCGTTGGCCTCGGCCTCGAGCTTGTCGGTGAGCGCCTCGACGTACCAGGAGCCACCGAGCGGGTCCGCGACGTTGACCACGCCGGTCTCTTCCATGATCACCTGCTGGGTGCGGAGCGCGATCTCCGCGGCCTGCTCGCTTGGCAGCGCCAGCACCTCGTCGAGAGCGTTGGTGTGCAGCGAGTTGGTGCCGCCGAGCACCGCCGCGAGCGCCTCGATGCCGGTGCGCACGACGTTGTTGTAAGGCTGCTGGGCGGTGAGCGAGACGCCCGCGGTCTGCGTGTGGAACCGCATCCACTGGGCCTTCTCGGTCTTGGCGCCGTAGACGTCGCGCACCCAGCGTGCCCAGATGCGGCGAGCCGCACGGAACTTGGCGATCTCCTCGAAGAAGTCCAGGTGGCTGTCGAAGAAGAAGCTCAGCCCGGGAGCGAAGTCGTCGATGTCCAGCCCGCGCGAGAGACCGAGCTCGATGTAGCCGAACCCGTCCGCCAGCGTGAACGCCAGCTCCTGCGCGGCGGTCGAACCGGCCTCGCGGATGTGGTAGCCGGAGACGCTGAGGGGCTTGTACGCCGGGATGTTCTGGCCGCAGTACTCCATCAGGTCGCCGATCAGCTTGAGGTGCGGCTCGGGACCGAAGAGCCACTCCTTCTGGGCGATGTACTCCTTGAAGATGTCGGTCTGCAGGGTGCCGTTGAGCTTGCTGGTGTCGGCGCCCTGGCGCTCGGCAGCCACGAGGTACATGCAGAACACCGGGACGGCGGGACCGCTGATCGTCATCGACGTGGTGACCTCGTCCAGCGCGATCTCGTCGAAGAGCACGTCCATGTCGGCGGCCGAGTCGATCGCGACGCCGCAGTGGCCGACCTCCCCGAGGCTGCGCGGGTCGTCGGAGTCGCGGCCCATCAACGTGGGCATGTCGAAGGCGACGGAGAGTCCGCCGCCTCCGCGGCCCAGGATCATCTTGTAGCGCTCGTTGGTCTGCTGGGCGTTGCCGAAGCCGGCGAACTGGCGGATCGTCCAGGTGCGACCGCGGTAGCCGGTGGCATACAGCCCACGGGTGTAGGGGAACTCGCCGGGCCACTGTCCCTCCGGCAGACCTTCGGCCTGGGACTCGGTGGGGCCGTAGGCCGGCTCGACCTCCATCTGCGACAGCGTCGTGAAGTCGACGTCGCGTACCCGTGACTTCTGGTAGCGGTCCTGCCAGCGCTCGCGTGCGTTCATGGGGCTAATAGTAGGACGTCCTACTACCTATCTCCTAGCGGGCGAGGTCCGGTCCCGCACCCAGCGGTAGAGCTGGCCGTCGCGCACCGCGACCTCGGTGGGTGGCTTCGGGGTCGGCCGGTCAGCGAGGTGACTCAGTACCTGGCTCCGGCCGCGGACCTCGTGCGGACCGTCGCGGAAGTGCAGGTAGGGGTGGAGCAGCGGGCGCACCTCACCCCATTCCTGCCGGTCGACGAGGTCCCAGACCCGAGCCGCCGGGCTCGGCAGCTCCGGCAGCTCGTGCAGCATCGCCGGGACGCACATCCGCCAGGCGTCGACGACGAGCTCTCGCATCTCGTCCTCCGCCAGTCTCGGGAGGTGGGCGCACACCCACTGGTAGCGCAGGTCCCCCGTGCCCGGCAGGAAGAAGGTGTCCGGCGCCGAGGCGATGAGTCCGTCACGGTCGGTCTTCGGGAAGCCGAAGCCCATCTCGTGCTCGTCCGGCGAGAACGCGACGAAGACGATCTGCTTCACCCGGAACTTCCACCGGCCACGAACCATCACCTCGTACGCTCTCGGCAACGCGAGCGCGACCCGTCGTACGGCATCCGAGTCGGTCACCGGCGGCCACCCATCAGAAGTCGCCTGCAGACTTCCGGACGGGTCGCAACAGCGAGGAGAGCTCGCGCAGCCCGGCGTCGTCGAGCGCACCCAGGCCGAAGTCGGCGCCCACCAGCTCGGCGGTCGCCCGCTCCACCACCTCGCGGCCGCTCTCGGTGATCTCGGCCAGAACGCCGCGACCGTCCTCCGGATGCCGACGTCGTACGACGAGCCCGGAGCCCTCGAGTCGGTCGACGATCGAGGTGACCGAGGTGGGATGCACCTGAAGCCGCTGCCCCATCTTGCCCAGCGGCAGCGACCCGCGGGAGGAGAAGGTGAGCAGCACGAGCGCCTCGTAGCGCGCGAAGGTGAGTCCGAGAGGCTTGAGCAGAGCGTCCAGCCGTCCGAGCACCAGCTGCTGGACCCGCATCAGCGAGGTCACCGCGTGCATCTGCGGGACGCCCTCCCAGTGCAGCGCCCACTGCCGCGCCGCCTCGTCGATCGGGTCGAACGGCAGCCCCGCCTGAGCTCGTCCGGGCGTCGCCATGCGCCGCACCCTACCCAGCGGGAGGACCATCAACGAGGTCGCTGCTAATCGATGCGCCGCAGCGGCTCAGTGGGCTGGTCGCCGAGCAACAGTTCCGATCAGGGAACCGCTGCGGCGTACAAACCGTCATGCCGACCATGCAGGATGCAGCACCGGATTCCCGGAAGCGGACCCGGTTAGGGGCGCAGGCCAAGGAGGTTCAGAACAGATTGTCGTGAGTGTTGAGCAACCAGCCCCCGAAGCGGGTGCCGTTCGGAGCCATGGCTGGCACCGAGAACGTGGACCCGTTGAGCGCGAAGATTCCGATTCCCCAGGGGCTCTCCACCAGGATGTCGGCACGGGAGCTACCGGTGAGGTCCTGGAACTCGTGGAAGACGTTGTCAGCGGTATTGAGCAGCCACCCGCCGAACCGGGTGCCGTTGGGCTCCAGCATGACACTGTCTAGGCTCGAGCCGTTCAGCTGCAGCACTCCGATGCCCCAAGGGCTTGTGATGAGCAGCTCGTCGGTCCGGTCGCCGTCGAAGTCGGCGGCCGCCCAGATCCGGTTGTCGAAGGTGTTGAGCAGCCAGCCACCGAAGCGGGTGCCGTTGGGTGCCATCATGCGGGCGGAGAGGGTGTCCCCCCCGAGCTCGAGCATGCCTAGCCCCCACGGGCTGCCGACCATGGTCTCGTCTCGGCCGTCGGCGTCCAGGTCCCCGACCGGTCCGAACCAGTTGTCCGCGGTGTTGAGCAGCCAGCCACCGAACCGTGTCCCGTTCGGAGCCATCATCGGAGCAGCGAACGTGTCACCGGAAAGTCCGAGCATCCCTAGCCCCCAGGGGCTGTGCACCAGCATCTCAGCTCGACTGTCTCCGTCGAAGTCTCCCACCGGGCCGAACCTGTTGTCCGCGGTGTTGAGCAACCATTCGCCGAACCGGGTGCCGTTTCGGGCCATCATGACGGTGTCGAACGTGTCACCGGAGAGCTTGAGCAGTGCGATCCCCCACGGGCTGCGCACCAAGATCTCGGCTTGACCGTCTCCGTCGAAGTCCCCTACCGGGCCGAACCTGTTGTCCGCGGTGTTGAGCAACCATTCGCCGAACCGGGTGCCATTGGGCTTCAGCATGGCCGCCGTGTAGGTACCGCCCGAGACGTTCAGCACCCCGACTCCCCAGGGGCTGAACACGAAGAGCTCGGACCTGCCGTCGCCGTCGAAGTCGCCCGATAGCGGGAACCAGTTGTCCGCGGTGTTCAGCAGCCAGCCGCCGAACCGTGAGCCGTTGGGTGCCATCGCCTGCGAGGTCAGGCTGCCGCCCTTCAGCTCGAGCGTCCCGATCCCCCACGGGCTCTCGACTCGGATCTCCCCGATCCGGTCGCCGTCGTAGTCGCGATCCTGCACGCCGTTGCTGTATCGCGACTGCATTGACTGGATCACGGCCCGGAACGCGTTCACCCGGCCGTACCCGTAGTCCAGGTTGTGCCCGTTGGTGTCGTACGTCGCACCGCCCACCTTGTCGCAGGTCAGCCGCATGATGTCGCACACTTCGACAGCCGTCAGCCCGGGATTGACACTCAAAACAAGTGCTCCGACCCCGGCGGCCAGGGGAGCGGCAAAACTGGTGCCCGTGTCTGTCCTGGTGCCGCCACCCGAAGCCGTACTTACCACGCTCACGCCCGGCGCCAGGAAATCGAGCTCGTTGCCTCGGGCGCTGTTGTCCTCCCTGTCGTTGTTCCTGGAACGGCCGACGGCGATCACATCGGGGTGGGACACGACCTGGTCGAGGGCGATGTCGACGTTGGCGCCATTGCTGCTGGCCCAGAAGATTGGCGTACCCAGACCCTTTCTGCCACGGGTGGCCACGAACCTGATGGCGTTGTCCATCACGGTAGTAAGCGCCCAGTTCGCGCCGTTGGGGCCCAGACTGGACACGATGACGTCGGCGCCGTTGGCCGGGTCGTCACCTGCGACCTCCATGGTGGGGTCGGCCGCGTAGGCGACAGCTCGCGCCAGCGTCGCCTGGGTGCCCACCTGGTCACCGAGCGAGGCGACCAGGATCAGGTCAGCCTCCGGAGCGGACCCGCACCCGTCGACCCCGTTGTTGTGACGCGCCGCCGCCATACCTGCGCAGAAGGTGCCGTGATCGCCGTCCGGGTAGTTGGTCAGCGACTGCTGGAAGTTGGACCGGTTGTCGAAGAAGCCCGACTGGGGCGCGATCCCGCCACTCAGGTCGCCGTGAGTCACATCGAAGCCGTTGTCGATCAGCGCCAGCCGAACTCCCGCGCCGCGGGCGAAGTCCCAGGCCTGTTCCGCGGAGATGTCGGCGCCCGCGGTTCCCCCACCCGCACCCGTGTTGTCCAGATGCCACTGCTGCGCATACGTCGGGTCGGTCGGAGTCATCCGTTGACCGATGAACTCCACGAAGGTCGGCTCGGCGTACACCGTGTCTTCCGACTCCTGCAGCGTGTTCGCGACGTCGATCACGTCAGCCCCTGCGGCTACCTCGGCCTCGAACTGGTTCGGCGCGAACCGGAGCTCCCGGACCACGGTGAGCCCCGCCTCCTCCAGCCGGGCTCGAGCCTGGTCCGGGTCCAGCGTGGGATCCAGCTGCACGGTCAGTGCGCGGGTGCCCACCAGGACGTGCCCGTCCGCCTGTTGAAACACCCCACCCACGTGGTCCACGCCATCGGGGATCTCGCTCGAGTCACGCACCGCGGCCATGTCGGGCTCGGGGCGGATGAATGCCCAACCGGCACCAGCGAATCCCCGAGCTTCCTCGGCGTCGATCTCAAGAACCGGATCTGTGGCTCCCGTCCCCGCCACCGGCTCCGGCAGGGCCCCGATGTCCCGCTCGTCGCCCCTCGATCGCTGTACTGCGACTACGTTCTCCATCTCGGTGATGGTGATCCTGTCACCGCGGCGGTAGAAAAAACGTTCCACGACAGACCCCCATCCGGTTCGACGTCAACCGATTCCCAATGAGTCAAGAACCCACGGCGACTTGCCCGAGACGAGCCGTCCAAATCCCCAAGAGCGTTTCGCCAGTTTCACGCTATCGACCCTTCGGCGGTCCGTCCACCGCACGAACGGTGCAACTGTCCAGCATGGACGAAACAAGGCATGCCTCGTCGTCGATGCCCTACGCGAGCGCGGCACGGACGCCGACTTGGCGATGGCGGGGGTCAACCGGGTCGGAGTGAAGATCAGGCTCCCGGACGAGCGGGAGGCCGTCCGGGACTCGATGGCACGGCCTTTCGAGGCCAGGTGATGCGCGACGGAGTCCTGGCAGGGTTCGTCCCCGAGATAGAGGGTTCGGACACCCATACCGGGGATCAGATTGTCGACACGATCGTGCGCACCGACCACGACCAGCCGATCGCATCCGTGCGTTCAACAGCGCCCGCCAAGCTTGCCGTTCAGCGGTGGGCTCTTCCGGCGATTCGTGGACGAGTTCCGCCACCGCTGACCGAATGGGACACCCGCTAGAGGTCACCCTGACCTATGTCCGTCTGCTGAACCGCACGTCTCCGTTGGGCATCCGGGTGGCGTCGTAGGTCGGGTCGTGGGCGCGGTGGTGATGCCACGAACACAACAGAACGCCGTCCTTCAGGTCGGTGCGCCCGCCCTGGGCCCAGGGTGTCCCCCAGTGATGGGCCTCGCACCATGCGGCCGGGATGGTGCAGCCCTCGGCGCGGCACTCGCGGTCGCGGATGATCATCGCCTTGCGTTGGGCGGGTCGGAACAGTCGTGAGGAGCGGCCGAGGTCGAGGACCTCGGACTTCCCGTCGAGCACGGCCGGGATGATCTGGGCGGTGCAGGCGAGGCGGCGTACCTCTGCCGCGGTGAGCTTCTCTGCGGGGCCGAGCTCGCCGGTGCCGAGCTCCTTGCGCAGCTCCTCCAGCGACACCGTCACGATCAGCGTGGTCGCGTCCCCGCCGTGGGCGGGGATCCGCTTGGGGTCGCAGGGCTTCGAGCAGGGAGCAGAACGCGTGGCCGCGCTTGCGGTCGACCGGGATCCGGTCGGCCTCCCCGATCCCCTGGTGCCGCGGTGAGGTGAACGCCTCGAGATACGTGTTGAGCCGGGTCGCGACCGCGTCGGGGACGTTGATGGTGATCCGGGTGGTGCCGTCGCCGAGCCGTGTGGAGACGAGGCTGGTGCGTCGCTCGGCTCGCCGTTCCTCCTTCGCGAGCTGCTCGGCGTCGTGCTGCTCACCGATCTCGGGAGCGACGATGTCCAGGATCCGCCGACCCAGGATCCGCAGCTCACGTGGACCGAAGTGGGCCGCCTGGGCGACCAGGTGCGCCTCTGCGGCCGCGAGCACCTCGACCGGAAGCTTGTCGGAGGGCAGCTCGTCGAGGGCACGGGTGATCACCAGGGCCTGCGCCACGTTGAGATCACCCTCACCGAGGGCGGCGGCGACGACGCACCACCGTCGGTCCAGGGCCTCGGCCAGCGCCAGGTCACGCCGGTTGCTGCCGAAGTCACCTCGAGTCTCGTGGCTGATCAGCGCGGCGATGTCACGTGCACCCTCGGCCAGAGCGACATCGTCGGAGACCGCCATCAGCCGCATCCGGAGCCCGGCGAGCTGTGCCTCCACCTGCGCCAGTCCCAGCAGCGCGGTCCGCTTGTCCGCGGGCGACATGAACGCCACCGGGACATCCGCGGCCTCCTTGAGCGCACTGGCCAAGCTGTCGACGCACCCGAGCACCGGATGCACAGCAGCACGATCGAACGTCGAGCTCACCCCGGCACCTCCTGCAGGCAACAACAGCCAACACATCTCAGGTGTCGATCCAGCGCGCCCATTTGAACGGGCGAACCAGACGGTCGGGGCTGACCGCTGGCATCTCGATGGATCGAACTTGTGTTCGATTCTACAGGGAAATCCCAGGACGGGCAAGTCCAAACTCAGAAATTCTTGGTGGCCGGCGACTGAGGCCCGACCGCGGCACCTCGGGTCACCGGTCGGGCCGGTCGAGCGGCCCGGGTCCCCTGCCGGAATGCTCGGGCGGGCGCCCCCACCGTCGAGCCCAGAAGACGCCGATGAGCCCCTTCGTCGTAGCGGCATCGGGACCTGAGCGGTGACCGGCTCACTTCCTTGTCTCGAGAAGCTGGTCGCGAAGCATCCTGAGGGCTTCGGTGGGTGGGTGGGTGGGTGGCCTTCGATCCTGACAAGAGCCCGCCCTCAGCCGGCCCGCTCGTTGGCTCTCCGCATATCTACTCGACAAAGCGGGTGGGGTGGTCGACCCAAACCGGTCGTTGTCGGGTGTTACTTCGGTGCACAACGTCAGGTTTCCCCGGCCGGCCGGGGAAACCAGCAACCGGGACCGGTCGAGCGGCCCGAGCGCGGCGCAGTAGTCTCCCCGAGGAGACAACCGGAGCCCCCGAGGAGAGTCGTGCCCGACCAGTCCACGGACGTCAAGCCGCTGCAGAAGGTCCTGATCGCCAACCGGGGCGAGATCGCAGTCCGGGTCATCAGGGCGTGCAAGGACGCAGGCATCGAGAGCGTCGCGGTCTACGCCGACCCCGACCGGGACGCGCTGTTCGTGCGGCTGGCCGACGAGGCCCACTCGCTGGGCGGCGCCACCCCGGCCGACTCCTACCTCGACATCGAGAAGATCATCGCGGCCGCCGAGAAGTCCGGTGCCGACTCCGTGCACCCGGGCTACGGCTTCCTCGCCGAGAACCGCGACTTCGCCCAGGCCGTCATCGACGCCGGGCTCGTCTGGATCGGCCCGCCGCCCGAGGCGATCGAGAACCTCGGCGACAAGGCGAAGGCCAAGCACATCGCCGAGCAGGCGAACGCCCCCTTGGCCCCCGGCACCAAGGACCCCGTCAAGGACGCCGACGAGATCGTCGCGTTCGCGAAGGAGAACGGCCTTCCCGTCGCGATCAAGGCAGTCTTCGGCGGTGGTGGTCGTGGCCTCAAGGTCGCCCGCACGATCGAGGAGATCCCCGACGCCTTCGAGTCCGCCGTCCGCGAGGCCGTCAGCGCCTTCGGTCGAGGCGAGTGCCTCGTCGAGAAGTTCCTGGACAAGCCGCGCCACGTCGAGACCCAGTGCCTGGCCGACCAGCACGGCAATGTCGTGGTGGTCTCCACCCGGGACTGCTCCCTGCAGCGTCGCAACCAGAAGCTCGTCGAGGAGGCGCCGGCCCCGTTCCTGACCGATGACCAGGTCGGCCGCCTGTACGAGAGCTCCAAGGCGATCCTGCGCGAGGCGAAGTACGTCGGCGCCGGCACCTGCGAGTTCCTGATCGCCGAGGACGGCACCATCTCCTTCCTCGAGGTGAACACCCGCCTCCAGGTGGAGCACTGCGTCTCCGAGGAGGTGACCGGCCTCGACCTCGTCCGTGAGATGTTCCGCATCGCCGCCGGCGAGGAGCTGGGGTACGACGACCCGAAGGTCAGCGGCCACTCCATCGAGTACCGGATCAACGCTGAGGACGGCGGAGCGAACTTCATGCCCGCCCCCGGCACCCTGACCGCCTGGGCGCCGCCGTCCGGCCCCGGCATCCGCGTCGACGGCGGCTACGAGGAGGGCGAGACCATTCCGGGCGCGTTCGACTCGCTGATCGCCAAGCTGATCGTGACCGGGCGCGACCGCACGCAGGCGCTCGAGCGCTCGCGCCGCGCGCTGGCTGAGTTCCGCGTCGACGGCATGCCGACAGTGATCCCGTTCCACGCGGCCGTGGTGTCCGACCCGGCCTTCATCGGCACCCCGGTCGAGAAGCCCGAGGAGTTCCAGGTCTACACGCAGTGGATCGAGACCGAGTTCGACAACCAGATCACGCCGTACGCCGGGGCGAGCGCCGACGCCGACGAGCCCGACGAGCGGAACAAGGTCACCGTCGAGGTCGGCGGTCGCCGGCTCGAGGTCGTACTGCCCGCCGGCCTGGCCGCCATGGGGGGCGGCGCTGCCGGTGGTGCCAAGAAGCCGAAGCGCAGGAGCGGCAAGAAGGCCGGCGCCGCGGCATCGGGTGACTCCGTCGCCTCGCCGATGCAGGGAACCATCGTCAAGGTCACCGTCGAGGAGGGCGCGACCGTCGAGGAGGGTGACGTCATCGTCGTGCTCGAGGCGATGAAGATGGAGCAGCCGATCAAGGCGCACAAGGCCGGCACCGTGAGCGGCCTCAAGGCAGAGGTGGGCTCGGGCGTCACCAACGGCGAAGTCATCTGCGAGATCAAGGACGCCGGCTAGCCCG
>CAWJGP010000006.1:0-244652 GCA_963842535.1 uncultured Actinomycetota bacterium | reverse complement strand
CACCGCGCCGGTCAGGTTGTTCAGCTCGCGTGTCTTCGGCTTCTTGCTCCCGGGCTCCCAGGAGACGGTGGCCGCGTCGTGGATCACGATCACCTCCTCCGTGGCGAGCCGCTCCAGGGTCTGTACGGCGGCCTCGGCGCCCTGCGCCGTGTCGAACTTCCAGACGGTCAGTGTGGCCATGGCTGCTCCTCGGGTGGTGACTGCTGAGGTCTGTACCACCCACATTCGCAGCGCAGGGGCCTCGGAACTCCCCCGATGCGGGTGAGTTGGTCAACGGGGCAACGATGCGATGGCCTGGTCGATCGTCGAGAAGAGCATCGGCTCATGGTCGGCCGCCGCATGGTCGAGTACGTCGCGCACCTGGCCGATCCCGTGCGCGAGCGCCAGCTGGACATCGCGCCGGTCGAGGTCGCTCCGCAGCTGCACCAGCATGTCCACGGCGGACACGTCGAGGGACGGGGAGGTCTCCCCGTCGATGCACGACCACCTTGACGCCGTCCTCGACGACGGGAGCGGACCTGTTCGCGAACATAGTCGGCGTTGCCGAAGAACAGCTGACCCTCGACCCGGACGACCAGGAACCCGTCGACGCGCTCGGCCTCGGGGTGGCGGTCAGCCTCGACCCAGAGACCGGGTGCGCCCGGGACACGGCCGAGGACAGCGACGTGTGGCCGCGAGGTGTGGGCGACCAGCAGCACCAGTGAGACGGCGATGCCGATCGCGAGCCCGGGCAGGGTGTCCAGGAAGAGGACTCCCAGGAGCGCCGCGATCGCGGCGATGAAGTCGGCGCGACCGATGTAGGGGTAGATCGCAGCCAGCCGCCCGCTCTGCACCTGGTAGAGATGGCGCAGCGACGCCACGTCGATCAGCTCGACGACGGCCATGATCACCACTGCCGCGAGAGTCGCCTCCGGGAGCTGCTCGAACAGGCCGGTGAGGAAGAGCAGCGTGACCACCGTGAGCATCGATGCGACGACTCCGGAGAGCTGTGATCGTGCGCCCGCTCCACCGTTGACGGCTGTCTTCGAGAGGCTGCCGTTCACGACCATGCCGCTGGCCAGTCCGGCGCCGAGGTTGGCTGCCCCGAGACCGACGAGCTCGCGGTTGCTGTCGACGTCGTAGCCGGCTTTCACGGCGTACGTCTTGGCGGCTCCGAGGCCTTCCGCGAAGCCGACCAGCATCACACCAACGGCTGGCCCGGCAAGGTCCAGATAGTCGTGCGGGGCGGCGTCGGGCAGGCCCACCGAGGGGAGACCGGAGGTGATCGTGCCGACCAGGTCGAGGCCGTGGTCACCGAGGTCGAAGATCGTGACCACCACCACCGCGATCGCGACCACCACGAGTGAACCGGGGACCCTAGGGGCCCAGTGGCGCAGACCCGCCAGGAGAGCGAGGCTGAGCAAGCCGGTCGCCAGGCTGATCAGGCTGGTGTCTCCCAGGGAGGTGATCAGGTCCCAGAGCTTCTCGAAGAAGTTGCCCTCGCCCTTCTCCACGCCGAACAGCTTGGGCAGCTGGCCGACCAGGATGGTCAGCGCCAGACCGATGATGAACCCCTTGAGCACGGGCTCGGAGATCATCGAGGCCAGGAAGCCGAGGCGGAGAACGCCCGCCACCATCGCGGCGACCCCCATGCAGATCGCCAAGGCAGCAGTGAATGCGACGTACTCCGTCGTGCCGTGGGCGAAGGTGCCGATGGTTCCGGCCGACAGGGCAGCCGTGGCCGACATGGGGGACACCACCAGGTGGCGTGAGCTGCCGAGGAGGGCGTACAGCACCAGTGCGGGTACGGCGGCATACAGTCCGACGACAGGAGGGACACCGGCGATCGTCGCGTAGGCCAGCGACTCCGGGACGAGCACCGCCCAGACCGTCAGACCGGCTACGACGTCACCGCGGACCCAGGTCCTCTGGAAACCGTCGAAGGAGCCCAGGAGCAGCCGCGCCACGCTCCACCTCCGTCGCCGGTCATGGACAGTTGATGTTCCGGAACGCTAATGGTCTCCGCAACCCTGCGAGTTCCCCCGATAAAGGTGATGGACGCGACCGCCATTTCGCCTAGCGTGACGGCCGAACCTCGAGCCATCGGCAGGGAGGAGCCCAGCACATGGGTGCGGTCATCGGCGACATCCTGCCTGTTGCCCTCGGGGTCGCCATCTCGCCGGTGCCGATCATCGCGGTGATCCTGATGCTGCTCAGCCCGCGTGCACGGGCCACCAGTCTGGGCTTCCTGGTCGGGTGGGTGGCCGGGGTCAGCATCGTGGTGACACTGGTGGCTCTGCTCGTGGACCCGGCGGGCTCCGGGGACGGTTCCCAACCGTCTGCGATCGTCGCCTGGCTCAAGATGCTGCTGGGCCTCGCGGCGATCGCTCTCGGAGTCATGCAGTGGCGCAGGCGACCGACTGACGCGGAGCAGGCCAGTCTTCCCGGTTGGATGTCCTCGATCGACCAGATGACCCCGGTGCGGGCCGTGGGACTGGCTGCGCTGCTCGCTGCTGTCAACCCGAAGAACCTGACCCTGTGCCTGGCCGGTGGGCTCAGCATCGGTGGAGCGGCACTCACGGGGGAGCAGACCGCCGTGGCGATCACGGTCTTCGTCGTGATCGCCTCGAGCACCGTGGCCGTTCCGGTGCTTGGCTACCTGGTGGCTCGCAAGCAGATGGCGAAGCCGCTCGATGAGCTCCGCGACTGGCTCACCCAGAACAACGCGGTCGTGATGTCGCTTCTGCTGCTGGTCATCGGCGTGGTGATCTTCGGCAAGGGTCTCGGCGGACTGTGACCAGGGAGGACCCATGACCAGAGTGCGCATCCGCCTCGACGACGAGGTGACCGACGAGCTGCTCAGCGCGTTTCCCCAGCTGACGCCGGTTCAGCGCACCCAGACCACGCTCACCGGTGACGTGGCGGACCAGCAGGAGCTTCAGGGGGTGCTCAACTTCCTGAGCTCGTTGGGCATCACCATCGTCGACGTCGTCACGATCCCGGACTAGCGTCGATAGCATGGCGGCGCCGATCGGGAGGATGACCCCATGAGACGTGGCCCGCTGGAGATCTGCGGCCGAGCACGGACCCTGTCGCGATGACCGAGGATTCCGCCCTCGTCTCCGCGTCGGTGCTGGTCACGGGGGGGCCGGGCGAGGTGGGCAGCGTCCGCTTCTACCTCGAGGAGCGTCCGTCGGTCGTGGTCGAGGTGGGCGACGTCTGGTTCGACGTGACTCCGGTGACCAACAGTGAGTTCGCGGAGTTCGTCGAGGACACCGGGCACGTGACGGTTCCGGAGCTGCCGCTCGACCCTGCGGACTTCCCGGGCGCCGACCCTGAGCTGCTGGTGCCCGGGTCGCAGATGTTCACCCAGACGCCCGGTCCCGTCGACCTGCGCGACTGGACGCAGTGGTGGCGATGGCAGCCGGGCGCGACCTGGCGCCATCCGCAGCGGCCCGACCAGCCCTACACCGAGCTGCTCGACCACCCCGTCGTCCATGTGGGGTGGGAGGACGCGATGGCCTATGTCCGCTGGGCGGGCAAGGACCTGCCAACCGAGGTGGAGTGGGAGCACGCGGCGCGAGGTGGGCTGCGTGGCGCGGAGTACGCCTGGGGTGACGAGCTGTCCCCTGGTGGGCGCCGCCTGGCCAACACGTGGGCGGGACAGTTCCCGTGGAAGCGTGAGGATCCCGACGGCCATCCGCGTACGACACCAGTCGGTCTCTACCCACCCAACGGCTACGGGCTCCACGACATGGTGGGCAACGTGTGGGAGTGGACTCGATCTGAGTGGACGGAGTCTCACGCCGGCCTCACGAGGGACACGACAGGCCCGCAGCAGGATGCTTCCGGGGACCATGAGTCACCGTGCTGCGGTCAGTCCCCGCTCCACGAGGAGGACCGGCGGGTGACCAAGGGTGGCTCGCACCTGTGCTCCCCGTCGTACTGCCAGCGCTACCGGCCCGCTGCCCGCCAGGGACACGGCATCCGGGACACGACGTCCCATCTCGGTTTCCGCTGCGTACGCCGGGCCCAGGGCTAGCCCCTTGGACTGCAGCGAGCTCGTCGTTGCGCTGCCGGCCGTGTCACGGGTAGTGCGATGACACCACTCCCCCGAGACGGGTGAGGCGGGGTCACCGAGTCGCGGCCTACGTTCGATTGCACGAAAAGCAGATGCCAGAGCACCAGGAGGATCACGTGTCCGAGCAGCCCAACATCCTGATCATCTGGGGTGACGACATCGGCATCAGCAACCTGAGCTGCTACAGCGACGGCCTGATGGGCTATCGCACGCCGAACATCGACCGCATCGCCAGCCGAGGGTGTCCGGTTCACCGACTACTACGGCGAGCAGAGCTGTACGGCGGGCCGGGCGGCGTTCATCACCGGACAGAACCCCTACCGCACCGGCCTGACCAAGGTGGGCATGCCGGGGGCCGACGTCGGTCTCCGCGCGGAGGACCCGACGATCGCCACCGCGCTGAAGTCGCTGGGCTACGCGACCGGCCAGTTCGGCAAGAACCACTTCGGCGACCGGGACGAGTTCCTGCCCACCGCGCACGGCTTCGACGAGTTCTTCGGCAACCTCTACCACCTCAACGCCGAGGAGGAGCCCGAGCTCGACGACTACCCCACCGAGGAGGACTTCCCGGACTTCCGCAAGAACTTCGGCCCCCGCGGCGTGATGCACTCCTGGGCCAACGAAGACGGTACCCAACGCATCGAGGACACCGGTCCGCTCACCAAGGAGCGGATGAAGACCATCGACGACGAGATCCTCCCGGAGGCGCTGCGGTTCATGACCGATGCCAAGGAGAGCGACAAGCCGTTCTTCCTCTGGCTGAACACCACGCACATGCACTTCCGGACCCACGTCAAGGACGGCAGCCGCGGCAAGGCCGGTCGCTGGCAGTCGGAGTACCACGACACGATGTGCGACCACGACGAGCTGGTGGGATCGGTGCTCGACTACCTCGACGAGAGCGGACTCGCCGAGAACACGATCGTCATGTACTCCACCGACAACGGGCCACACATGAACAGCTGGCCGGACGCTGGGATGACGCCGTTCCGCAACGAGAAGAACTCCAACTGGGAGGGTGCCTACCGCGTTCCCGCCATGGTTCGCTGGCCAGGGCACATCCCGGCCGGAGAGGTGCTCAACGGGATCGTCAGCCACAACGACTGGTTCGTGACCCTGCTCGCCGCTGCCGGGGACACCGACGTCGCCGAACGGCTCAAGGCCGGCACCGATCTCGCCGGCACGACGTACAAGGTGCACCTCGACGGGCACAACCAGCTCGACTACGTGACCGGCGCCGTCGAGAAGAGCCCACGCCAACACTTCTTCTACGTCTCCGACGACGGTGACCTCACGGCCCTGCGCTATGACAACTGGAAGTTCGTGTTCCTGGAGCAGCGCGCCACCGGGACACTGAGCATCTGGGCGGAGCCCTTTGTCGAGCTGCGCTTCCCCAAGCTGTTCAACCTGAAGACCGATCCGTACGAACGGGCCGACATCACCTCGAACACCTACTACGACTGGGTGCTGGACCACATCTGGGCCTTCGTGCCTGCGCAGATGTACGTCGCCCAGATGCTGCAGACGCTGGCCGAGTTCCCTCCACGCCAGGAGCCGGCGAGCTTCAACATCGACAAGGTGCTGGAGAAGCTCAAGGCCGGCGTCGCGAGCGCGTAGGCCAACATGTCCGCGAAGGCAACCAGGGAGCGATCCCGCGCTCCTGCCACCGACCCTGCGGTCCACCTCCCTGGTGGCACGTTCCTGATGGGCTCGGACCGGCACTACCCGGAGGAGGCGCCGACCCATCACGTCCGCGTTGACCCGTTCTCGATCGACAGGGTCCCGGTCACCAACGAGGAGTTCGCCGCGTTCGTTCGAGCGACTCGCTACCGAACCGTGGCCGAACGTCCCCTCGACCCGGCTGACTTCCCGGGCGCTCCACCGGAGAACCTGCAGCCGGGGTCGATGGTGTTCACGCCGACGACGGGCCCTGTTGACCTGCGCCACATCAGCCAGTGGTGGCGATGGACCCCGGGAGCCTGCTGGCACCAGCCCGAAGGGCCGGGCAGCTCGGTGAAACGACGTGGCGACCACCCGGTCGTCCACGTCGCACACGAGGACGCCCGCGCCTACGTCGACTGGGCCGGCGCCGACCTGCCGACCGAGGCGGAGTGGGAGTACGCCGCACGCGGAGGACTCGACGGTGCCACCTTCACCTGGGGCGATGTTGCCCGGCCGGACGGACAGATCATGGCCAACACCTGGGACGGCCCCGACTTCCCCTGGCGCAGCACCAAGGAGAGCGGCTGGACCCGCACCTCACCGGTGGCGAGCTTTCCCGCGAACGGCCATGGCCTGTACGACATGGCAGGCAACGTGTGGGAGTGGACCGAGGACTGGTGGACCAGCCGGCATCCGGATGACGCTGCATCGGCCTGCTGTGCGCCGACGAACCCGCGCGGCGGTGAGGTCGAGGCGAGCTATGACCCGGCGCAGCCGCAGTTCCGCATCGGACGCAAGGTCATCAAGGGCGGGTCGCACCTCTGCGCCGACTCCTACTGCCTGCGCTACCGACCCGCCGCCCGCCGGCCACAGATGGTGGACACCGGCATGAGCCACCTCGGTTTCCGGTGCGTACGCCGCCCCGGGGCCACGACGACCAAGGAGAGCACCCCATGACCGATCACGACTCAGCGCTGCCCTCGTGGCGGCCCGGACCCACCCGGGACGCCGTCTTGGCCTTCCTCGACGAGGCCGCGCAGGTGCCGGTCGAGAAACGGGTCGCGTGTCTCGACAACGACGGCACGCTGTGGTGCGAGAAACCGACCTACGTGCAGTTCGACTTCTTCATCGACGTGCTGAAGACCGCCGTCGGCAAGGATCCGAGCCTCGCCCAGAAGCCGGAGTTCGCTGCCCTGCTCTCCGGCGACGCCGCAGCCATCGGCGAGATCGGCCTCGAACGCATCGCGTTGGCGCTGGCGGGGCTCTGCGCAGGGGTCACGCCGGACGCCTTCACCGCCCAGGTGCGCGAGTTCATGGCCACTGCGACACACGCGGTGCTGAACCGGCCGCTGCGGACCAACACCTACCAGCCGATGCTGGAGCTGCTGGCGGAGCTCCGCCGTCTCGACTTCGCCGTCATGATCGTCACCGGCGGCGGCACCGAGTTCGTGCGGGCCGTCAGCCAGGATCTCTACGGCGTACCGCCGGAAGCGGTCGTCGGGACGCTCATCGAGTACGACTACTCCGACGACGACGACCGCCCGGTCCTGCGCCGGTCCACGCGCCTGCTGGGTGCCGCCAACGAGGGTGCGCCCAAGGTGTCCAACATCCAGACCCAGCTCGGCCGCCGGCCCATCCTCGCGGCCGGGAACTCGGGCGGCGACCGGGAGATGCTCGAGTGGGCGGCGACGGGGGAGGGCCCCACGCTGGCGCTGCTCGTCAACCACGACGACGAGGAGCGGGAGTTCAGCTACGTCAGCACCGCGCAGACCTTCGCCGAGTCCGAGTCGATCACCGACGTCGGCGCTCGGCTGGGCTGGACCGTGGTCAGCATGGCGAACGACTGGGAGACGGTGTTCGCCGGCGGCACAGCTGGCCAGCCAGACTGAAGGAACCGCCGCTGGTCACAGCCGGTCGAGGAGCACGGCTGCGAGGAACCCGGCGGCGGTGACCAGGCCGACCACCGGTCCGCCGTCACGCGCGGCCTCCGGCAGCATGGTGGAGGCCAACATCGACAAGATGGCTCCGGCGGCAAAGGTCATCACGAACGCGATGGTGCCGTCCGAGGCTCCTTCCAGGGTGACGAAGCCGAGGCCCGCCGCCAGCGCTGAGGCGACGGCGATCCCGGTCCAGAGGAGCAGGATGTGGCGCACCGACTTGCCCGCGGCCTTCATCCCGCTCGCCGAGGAAAGCCCCTCCGGCAGGTTGGACAACGCGACCGCCGCGATGAACGCGATGCTGGGAGAGCCGCCCTCGAGGATGGTCACCCCGATGGCAGCCGACTCGGGGATGCCGTCGAGCAGGGCGCCCAGCGCCAGCGCACTTCCGGAGGCCGCAGCCGCGCCCGCCGCGGGGCCGGTCGACCTCTTCCTGTCCTTCGCGCCGGCCCGTTCGATGAGCACGTCGCCCAGGAAGAACATCAGGCTCCCGGCCGCCAGCCCACCGGCCGTCGCGGCGAAGGTCCCGACATGGGCGGCATCGTCGACGAGCTCGTAGGCCACCGAGGCGATGAGCACTCCTGCTCCGAACGACATCACCAGGCCGATGACCTTGGGCGTACCACTCGGACCAGATTCCGATGACCGCTCCGACGACGAGCGTGCTGCCCCCGAGCAGCCCCCACATCGCCGACTCCCACATGTCCGCCATTCTGGTGCACGCCAGTCCTCGGGCGGGCGGATGGAAGAGCGTTTCGCCAGGTCAGAGCAGGTGCTGGTTGCGGGCCGCGGCGAGGGCCTCGCTGCGCCGAGTTGCGCCAGCTTGCCGTAGAGGCTGGAGACGTGGGTCTTCACGGTGTTCTCCGAGACGAAGAGGCTGGCTGCGATGTCGGCGTACGTCGCGCCCCGCGCCAGCTCGTTGAGGACATCACGTTCGCGGGCGCTGAGGCTGGGCGCCATGGCGCGATCAGCGGCTCGGGACGCGCTCGCGCAGGCTGGCCGTCGTGGGCCATCACCGTGGCGATGTTGGGCTTATTGCGTGCCAGCTCGGCCAGGTCGTCGATCCAGTCCGTCGGAGCGTCCTCGAGCAGCCTGTCGAGCAGGGTCCGATGGGCGTTCCCTGGCTGCTCCAGCCCAGGAACGGCACGGCGTTGCGTCGTACCTCGGTGATGGTTGCTGCCTCGCGGAGGCGCTCGAGGGCCTGGTCGCGCTGACCCGAGCGCGTCGAGGAGCTGCGCGGCGCATGCCAGGGCGAGGGCTCTGCGTGGCCGGTTGGGCGTAGGTCACGTGCGCCTCGGCCTGGTGTACGCCGCGAGCGCGGCCTTGCGGTCGCCCCCGAGCTCGTGGCTCAGTCCCTCGAGAAGGGCGGCTTCGCCTGGTGCGCGCAGCCCGCTCAGCTCGTCCGCCAGGGATCGCAGGGTCTGCCCGTCCGCGCCCATGCTGGCCAGGAAACCGCGCTCGATGAGCAGGTTGACGAGCACGTGCTCGGGGACGGGAAGGCCAGGGGCCGGCACCTGCAGCAGCTGCTCGGCAGTGACCACGGACCCGGCAGCCAGCGCGAGGCGACACTGGCGGATGCGTGCCCAGAACTGGGTGAGCGCATCGCCCGAGTGCACGGTGGGTTCGTGAGCGTCGTCGGTGACGGGGATGCCTTGCGACATGAGGTTGGGCAGGTCGCTCATCGTGGCGAGGTCGTGCACGATCTGGGCACGGTCGAGTGAGAAGCGGGGCAGCCACCGCTCGCCGGGAGCTGGTGCGAGGAGCACCTCGTTGGCCACCTCGATGCTTGCTCGTTCACGGCCCTGCATGTACAGCGTCAGCGCGAGGTGCGAGAGCCCCGACAGATTCAGGGGAACCATGCCGTGGGCCCTGCTCAGGGCGACGCCCGCGGTGAGGTTGATCTCGGCCTGTCGCAGCTGCCCGAGGTGCGCCCGGACCATGCCGAGAACAGTCAGCAGCAGCGGGAGCAGTGGCTGAGGGCGACTCGTGCGCACGGCGCGTGGCGCCACGCTGTGTGCGTGCGCGGCTGCATCGGCGACCGGCTCAGACCCCAGCAGGGCACGGAACAGTCGGATGCACGCCATCTCCACGCCCGGGTCCTCATCGCCGCCCTGCTCGCGCAGGTGCAGTGAGCGCCGGTCGAACCAGTGTGCGGCTGTAGCGATGTCGTCCCTGAACCAGCGCTCCAGCGCCATGGTGAACCAGACGTCGGGATTGTCCTCCACCTGCGTAGGGAAGCGGTGTGCGAAGTCGGCGATAGCGGTGCCCGGGCCCTGCATGAGCAGAGTCGGTCCGTGCTCGGCCACCACGGAGGCGGCCTCGGCGGGTTCGTTGAGCGCCACGAGTCGAGTCAGCACCTTGCTCAGGTCGCCGCGCGCCGCGTCGAGGCGAACGGCCCTGCGGACGGTGCCCTGTGCCTGCGCGACCGCGACCCCTCCGGCCACGATGCGCCGGCGGACAACCTCCGCGAGCAACGGGTGGATGCGATAGCGCTCCGACCGCTCCGGATCAGTGTGCGGCCAGGCGGGTGGTCCGGCCGCGGGGGCGTGCGCGTGTGGGGAGTCGAGCAGTCGCGTGACCAGGAGCCCGGTGTTCTCGAGAGCAGCGAGCAGCTCTCCGGCGCCTTGGTCGTGGGTGAGGTGGGCCGCCGTGTCACCGGTGACCGTCTCTTCCCCCGCCAGGCACAGCAGGAGATGGCGCTCGCGGGGGTGCAGCGCGATGAACACCTCGCTCATCAGCTGGTCGACCGCGCTCGTGCCGCTGCGCGAGTAGCGACGTGCCGCTGCTACGGGATCAGGGGTGGCGCTGATCGCTCGAGCGGCCAGCACCACGGCCGCGGCCCATCCCTGGGTGCGCTCGGTGATCGCCCGGACGACCTCCCCGTTGTCGGTCCTGCCGTGATCGGCAACCAGGGTGGCGCACTCGGCCTCGCTGAGTCGCAGTAGGTCCCCGCGCAGGACGGAGTAGTTTCCCAGCAGCGCCGGCACCAACCGGGACAGCGGGAGATCCCACCGGGACAGCAACAGCAGCCGCATGGTCTCGGGAGCGGCGCTGAGGCGTTCGTCGAGGGCGCGAACCGTGGAGCTGGGCAGCAGGTGGGCGTCGTCCACGACGACGAGCGGGGGCAGCACCTCGGCACCAGTCGGGGTCGTCTCCCTGTCGATGGGGTTGTCGATGACGTCGAAGAGTCGTCGTACGTTCCAGGAGCTGTCCGCGTGAATCCACCTGGCGCTCGATATGACGGCGGTGGTCCGCAACCAGCCTCCGACGCCGAGGGTCTTTCCCGCGCCGGCCGGTGCCACGAGAAGCGTCACTCCGTCGACGGGTGCCTTGTCCAGCTGGGCCCACAGACGCGGCCGCGGGAGGTAGAGACGGGGCAACCGGGGTGCGTCCGGCACCGTGCGCGTGCCCGGCACGCCCATCGCGTCAGCACTGCCGAGCCCCGCGGCCCTCTTCGTCGCACGAGGCGGAGCAGACGCCACCTGCGGCGCGGGAGACGGCACCTGCTCGGGGACGTACGACGCTCTTGGGTCGACCATGCGTGGTACCCCCTCGATGGGTCCCGGCGCAGGCACTGCTTACAGGGTCTCTGTCCCCCCGAGCGCCCGAGCCAGAGTTGGCAAACACAACGCGAGACCGCGTTTGCACCCGGTCTCTGGTATCGACTCTAGGCCCGCTTCAGCCCCACCGACCACATCCTGCACCGCCTTTCTCTCGGCCCAAACCGGATAGACCGAGCGATTTGGGCTCCTGGCGGTCTCGAAACGCCTCGACCGCCCTGCCGTGGCTCGTTCGTCAGCCAGCCGGGGCCGTCGTGGATGGGTGCAGCCGCCACCCGGCCCAGGCCAGCGCCCCGACCGGGATGGGCAGCCAGAAGGAGACCAGCCGGTAGAGCAACGTCCCGAGCACTGCCTGGTCGGTCGAGACCCCGGCCAGGACGAGGATCGTGGTGAGGCCGGCCTCGACGAATCCCAGCCCGCCGGGTGTGATCGGGATGAGGGTCAGTCCCAGCGCGATGACGTAGGCGAGCAGCACCATCGACGGACGTGCCCGCGCACCCACGGCGTACAACGACGCGACCAGGGCGGCGTAGTCGAGCATCCGGTTCGCGGCCGCGAACGACAGCGCCCGGATCCAGTGCCCCGTGAAGGCTGCAGCGACGTTGTCGCGCTGGGCGGTCACTGTGGCCGCGACGGAGGACACCGAGATGCGGCGGCGCACCAGGTGCAGCACCTGGCCCGCCCCTCGACCCACGGCGTGGACGAAGCTGTCCCACTTCAGCAGGGCGAACCCCAGCGCGACCAACAAGAGGGCCATCACCAGCGAGACCACCAGACCGAGCTGCAGCTGGCGGGCCGGAGGCGGACGGATGATCACGGCGGGGACGGTCAGCAGCGGCAGCGCGAGCAGCATTCCGGTGGTCAGCAGGCCGATGCTCCCCATGGCTGCCGCCACGGCGCCGGAGGGCTGGCCACCGCGCACCAGCATGCTCGCCTGTACGACGCTGCCGGTCGCGTTCCCGCCAGGCATCACCTTGCCCGCGGCGTTCCCCGCCAGCTGCGAGCTGGCCGCCACGAGCCAGCTCGTCGTGGGCAGGGTGATCCGCACGAGGAACCACAGCGCGGCCATGCTTCCTGCCTCGAGCAGCACGAGGAAGACGAACCAGAACGGCCGCACCGTCTCCAGGTCGGGCCATTGGTCCAGCAGCGCGAACAGACTCGGCGCGACGACGTACAGGCCGATACCGGTCACCGTCAGCCCGATGGCACGCCCGCCCCAGCGACGTACTGCTGGCTTCACGCCTGCCCGGCCATGGCTGCTCCTTGGTCACTCGGCACCACCACGCTATGAGCGACGTGACCGTGCAGCCTCACCCGGGACGGGCGAGCGAACCCGGGCCGGCCAGGCTCATCAGTGCCGGGTGAGGACTCGACGGCCCAGGTCGGGCAACATGCAGGGTGTGGTGGCTGCGAGACCATGACCGAGACGACGCCGATCGGACGTGCGGGTACGGCGCCGCGCCTGCCGGTCCACGAGAGCACGCCCGGCGAGACCGAGGTGAAGGTCTCGACGGGAGAGCTGCCCGACCTCGAGACGGTGCGCGAGCCTGCTCGCGGCTGCCCACCGCAGCTTATCGCGCACGACGACGACGGCGTCGTTGCCGACTACATCCCGGCCCTCGCGCAGGCTTCCCCGGACCTTTTCGGGATCGCCGTCGCCGGAGTGCTGGGTCGTGCGCCGGTGTCGGGGACAGCACGCACCCGTTCACGATCCAGAGCGTCGCCAAGCCGTTCGTCTTCGCGCTGGTCTGCGAGGCGCTCGGTCACCGAGAGGTGCGCGAGCGCCTCGGGCGTCAACGCCACGGGCCTGCCCTTCGACTCGGTGATGGCGGTGGAGCTGGCCGCGGACGGACTGACGAACCCGCTGGTGAACTCCGGCGCCATCGCGACGACGAGCCTGGTCCCCGGCCGCACCGCCGAGCTCAAGTGGGCCTTCCTGCGCGAGGGGTTGTCGCGCTTCGCCGGCCGCGACCTCGAGCTCGACGAGGAGGTGCTCGACTCCGAGCGCGCGACGAACGATCGCAACGAGGCCATGGCCCGGCTGCTCGTCGGACATCGGCGCATCTACTTCGACCCCGACGAGGCGACGGACGTCTACACCCGGCAAGGCTCCCTGCTGGTGACCGCCGAGGACCTTGCGCTGATGGGTGCGACGCTCGCCGACGGGGGGGTCAACCCGGTCACGCACCGTCGCGTGGTCAGCCAGGACACGTGCCGTCGTACCTTGGCGCTGATGCTGACCGCCGGGCTCTACGAGCGCTCGGGTGACTGGCTCTACGAGGTCGGGTCTGCCCGCCAAGAGCGGGGTCAGCGGCGGCATCGTCACGATCGCGCCGGGCAAGGGCGGCCTCGCCACGTTCTCGCCGCCCCTGGATCCCGCCGGCAACAGTGTGCGCGGCCAGCTGGCCACCAAGCTGCTCTCGGAGGCCCTCGGTCTCGACCTGCTTGCCTCCAGCGCCATGGTGGAGGGAATCGCATCGCCCTAGAGGCAGGAGACCAGCCGATGACCGCCAACCCAGCCCAAGCACCGAACCCTGCGGTGACGGAATGGCTGCTCGACTCCGACCCCGCGATCCGCTGGCAGGTGCTGCGAGACCTGGTCGGCGCCACAGAGGACGATGTCGCGGCCGAGCGAGGGCGGGTCGCGACGGAGGGTATGGCGGCCCGACTGCTGGCCATGCAGGGGACCGACGGGTCGTGGGCGGGCACGGCCTGGAACCCGGGGAACGACTCGACCATGCACGTCCTCATGCTGCTGCGCGACCTGGGCGCGGACCCTTCGAGCGAACAGGTGCGTAGGGCTGTCGACCTCGTCCGCGACAACGTGACCTGGCGGGGCGCCGGCCCGGAGGAGTGCGATGACAACGCCTTCTTCGACGGCGAGATCGAGCCGTGCATCAACGGGCAGGTCGCCATGGTCGGCGCCTACTTCGGTCAGGACGTCGAGGGGCTCGTCGAGCGGCTGCTCGGTGAGCAGCTGGCCGACGGCGGCTGGAACTGTGAGGCGGAGTACGGCTCGACGCGGTCGTCGTTCAACACCACGATCTGCGTCGTGGAGGCGCTCCTGGAGTGGGAGCGGTCCGGCTCGGGCGGACCGGAGGTCACAGCGGCGCGTGTCCGTGGGCAGGGGTACCTGCTGGCGCGCCGGCTCTTCCGCAGGCTGTCGACGGGCGAGGCGATCCAGCGTGATCGCAAGAGCGACTCCGACTGGACCCGCTTCGCCTTCCCGGCCTGGTGGCACTACGACGTGCTGCGGGGGCTGGACCACCTGCGCAGCGCCGGCGTCGTACCCGACGAGCGGATGGCCGAGGCGGTCGCCCTGGTCGCCTCCAAGCGCGACGACGACGGCCGGTGGGCACTGGAGATCTCCCACCCCGGCGCGATGCCGATCGAGCTCGGCGAGGACCAGGGAAGCCCGAGCCGGTGAACACCCTCCGGGCCCTGCGTGTGCTCGCTGGGCCTCGGCACAGGGCTGAGACCTCGCTATGCGAGCGGGAACCGCCAGGACGAGCATCCGCTGAGATCGAGCCAGAGCTCGGTCGGCGTCTGCACCACCCTTGCCAGGACGTGGTCGCAGCCACGGCAGCGCAGCACGGTGCCGGGGCCGCCGAGGAATGCCTGCTGCTCGGCGAAGGCCGCCGCTGACCGGCAGCCACCGCAGGTCACCGTCGCCGTGCTGACGTCGACTCCGAAGACCTCGGCGAACGGACCGGCCGCTGCGCTGCCGTCGAGCGCAGTGCTGGGGGAGTGTTCACTCATGTCAGGCTCCTGTGGGTCCGAAGCGTTCTGCGCGGATGCTGTGGTTGGTGTAGCCGAGCTCGAGAAGCCTGCCGATCGTGTGTTCCACGAAGGCAGTCGGGCCGCACACGTAGGCCCGCGGCGGCGGTTGGTCGGGCCACATCGCTTCTGGCGGTGTGGCGAGGTCGGCCGCGGTGATCCGGCCAGGTGGGCGGGTGGCGCCCTCGGGTGAGGCGCGGGTGTAGATCAGGTCGACGACGACGCCTTCGTCACCGGCGGCGCGCTCCGCGAGCTCGTCGGCGTACAGCACCTGGTCGGGGTCGCGGACGGAGTACACCAGCCGGAACGGGGCTCGGCTGGCGGATTGAGCGCGCTCGCGGAGCATCGCCATCAGGGGTACGACGCCCGATCCGCCGCCCACCAGCAGCACCGGCTGCTCGACCGGCGCCTCGGGCTGGGTGACCAGACGAACCAGCCGCCGATCGGGCCCCGGACCTCGAGCTGGTCGCCGAGCTCCATCACCTCCACGAGGTACGGCGACACCTCGCCGTCCCCGACCTGTTGCACGGTGATGGAGACCTTGTCGCCGTCTGCGGGCGCGGAGATCGAGTAGGCACGCTGGGCGAGTAACCGTCGGCCGCCGTCAGTCGTACGTCGACGTGCTGACCCGCCTGGTGGCCCGGCCAACCGGGCACCTCGAAGGTCAGGGTCCGCGCCGTCCGGGTCTCCGACCGCAGCCCGACGAGCCGGGCAGGGAACCAGGTCGGCCGCGGACCGCGCGCCCAGGCGCGGGTCCGCATCGGCGAGCTCAGTCACCGGCGTACCGCTCCTCGCGCCACGGATCCCCGTAGTTGTGGTAGCCGAAGCCCTCCCAGAAGCCGGGCTCGTCGCTGGCCAGCATGGTGAAGCCGTTGAGCCACTTCGCGGACTTCCAGAAGTACAGGTGCGGCACCAGCAGGCGCACCGGGCCGCCGTGCTCCGCGGGGATCGGCCCGTCGTCGTACTCGTGGACCACCCAGGCCTTGCCGTCGAGCAGGTCCTCCAGCGGCAGGTTGGTGGTGTAGCCGCCGTAGGAGTGGGCCATCACGTAGTCGCCGGTGCTCTCGAGGTCCTCGAAGAACGCGTCGACGGGCACTCCGCGCCAGCGGGTCTCCGAGCTTGGACCAGCGGGTGACGCAGTGGATGTCGACCTCGACGTCCTCGTTGGGCAGCGCCATCAGGTCGTCCCAGGACCAGGTCTGCTGCTCGTCGGTCTCGGTGGTGATCGTGAACGACCAGTCCTCCGGCTCGACGTACTGGGTGGGCCCGGCGGAGAGGACCGGGAAGCCGTCGGTGAGGTACTGGCCCGGCGGGAGCGAGACGGCTTCGGGTTCGCGGCGACCGCCGAAGCCTCGGGTGAAGATCCCCATGTCGCCGTCCTCCCTGCCCGCGGACTGTGTCTTGAACCTAGGGATTGGTGTCTTCCCGCGTCAACGCCTCCATCTGTGGGTGGTGAGCCTCGACGGATCGCCGGTCCTGGCGCGGTAGCGTGACGTCACTTGTCGCGGCCCACGGCCGCCAGCGCTCGCGGGAGACGCAGATGACCGGCACCACGGAGACGGTGGCCACCGCCTTGCGACTGGGCTGGGCCGTCGCCGAGGTGCGTGGCCGCAACTGGCCTCACGGGCCACGTCCCGCTGCGGCGCCGCTGCCCGCCGTACCCGGTGACGTGCTGCCGCTGCGCTCCCAGCGCACCGGGTCTGCATCGCGCCGCGAGTCGGTGAGGGCCTTGTTCTCCCTGGTGCGGCAGATCGAGCTCGAGGGGGCTCAGGAGTTCGAGAGCGAGCTGACCGAGGTCCTGCCTCCGTTCACTGCCGCGGGTGAGGCGTCGCTGGCCGACACGGGTGACGGCACGGGCACCACGTGGGGGCCCATCGCCGAGTTCTTCCTCGACTGGGACGGCCGTATCCAGGACCAGCTGACCCAGCGCGGCGAGCACCTCGCGAACGCCTACCTGCTCGGCCGGGGTGTGGCGGAGTGCTACTGGGGCTTGGCGCCAGAGCCTGCGTGGACCGCCGACGGCGAGGTGACCGCGGCCTCCCCGGCGTTCTTGCTGGGCGAGGAACGCCGACACGAGCTGACCCGGATGCTCGGGCGGCTCGGCCCCGACCTGATCCATCCGCTCTCCGCGGCCGGGATCTCCGGAAGCCTCGAGGCGTGGGGAGACGTCGCCGCTGACGATGCCTGGTCGCGGGACCCACAGATGCGGGCTCTGCTCTACGAGCAGGTGCGGCAGTGGTACCAGCTGCTGGTGCTCGGCCAGGACCCGACCACGCTGATCCGGCCCTACGCGCGGCTCACCAACACCCGCTACCTGGTCCGGGCGGTCCGTTCGTTCCTGCCCCAGGTCATCCTCGCGGTCATCGCGCTCGGCCTCGTGGCCGCGTTCTTCGCAGTCACCGACATCAACGGAACCTCCTGGGTGACACCGCTGCTGGCGACCGGCGGGTTCGGCGCCTTCGTGGCCGCCGGGCTGCTGGCACGCGGACAGAGCGCCGCCCAGCGCCTGGTCACCCGGATGAGACAGGACGCCTACACCGACCTGGTCGCGATCAGCGTGGCGATAGTCCCGCCGTACCCCTCGGGGACAGGGGGCCCCACCCTGCGCCAGGTGCGCAAGCAGCTGGAACGAGCAGTACGCCGCCGCCTCCTAACCCCCCCAACCTCCCCCCCACCCGGCTGACGCGCTTCCCGAAACCACAAGGTGGTCGAGCAGCGAGCGAAGCGAGTGATCAGTCGAGACCACTTCCGTGAGCCGGACGGGATCCGCACCACAAGGTGGTCGAGCAGCGAGCGAAGCGAGCGGTCAGTCGAGACCACTTCCGTGAGCCGAACGCACACCTGAGCCCACACGTCGGTTGAGCTTGTCGAAACCCCAGGGTGGTCGAGCAGCGAGCGAAGCGAGTGATCAGTCGAGACCACTTCCGTGAGTCGAACGGCACACCTGAGCCCACACGTCGGTTGAGCTTGTCGAAACCATCGTGAGGGTCGGTCGTGCCGAGCTTCCTACGTGCGCCGGTGGAAGCTGACCTTGCCGTTCGCATGGCGGGTTGTTTGGTAGCGGTGGTCGTGGATGCGTCGGTGATGGTGGCCGCACAGGAGGCGGCCGTTCTCCAGGTTGGTGGCTCCGCCTTGGGACCAGGGGATGTCGTGGTGGGCGTGGGTCATCGCCGGTGGCCGGTCGCAGTCGATGGCGGTGCAGCCTTGGTCGCGGAGGGTCATGGCGAGGCGTTGGGCTTTGGTGTGGAAGCGGCGTTGGCGGCCGATGTCGAGGACCTCGGATCGGCCGCCGAGCACGGCGGGGATGATCCCTGCGGCGCAGGCGAGGCGGCGGGCTTCGGCGGCGGTGATCTGGCCGCCGGTGTCCAGGGTGGCGACCCCGGCAGCCTCTAGGTCGGCGAGCAGCTGGTCCAACGTCATCGTCACGACGATGGTGGCCGAGCACCCACCCGCTGTCGGCAGGGACTTGGCGGGGATGGCTTCGAGGAGCTGGCAGAACGCGATGCCGTGCTTGACCGGGGTGGGCAGCTGGTCGCGCAGGTCGGTGTCGGTGTGGGTGTTGGTGTTCCTGGCGGGTGAGGTGAGCGCAAGGATCATCTTGCGCAGCATCTGCCCGTGCAGGGCGGGGATGCGGAACTTGCCGTGGCAGGTGCCTTCGTCGTCCTCACGCAGCTCCAGGCTGGTGCGCCGCAGGGCGGCTGCTTCCTCGGCCTCGAGCGCCTTCCCGTCGTACTTCTCGGCGAGGTCGGGAGCGACCACCTCGAACAGGTGCCGGCCGAGAACCTGCAGCGCCTTCGCGTCGTGCACCTGAGCCAGAGCGACCAGGTGCTCCTCGGCCCGCTGGCGTTGCTCCTGGAGACCGCGAACTCGCCGGTGGTCGGGAGCCGGTCGAGTGCTTTGACGATCGTCCGGGCCTGGGCGATGTTCGCCCTCCCTGCACCGAGGGCTGCCGAGAGGGTCGGGTAGTGGTCGAGGGCGTGGGTGAGGTTGAGGTCGGAGCGTGCCGCGATCCGGGTCTGCCGGGTTTCCACCGCGACCCAGTCCGCGGCGGTAGCGGCTGCGTGTGCGGCGGTGGCACCGGAACGTTCGGCCTCACCGAGGACTTTGAGCCGCATGGCGGTGATCTGGGTTTCGACCTTGGCGAGGTCGGCCAGTGCCTGGCGTTGTTCCTCGGGGCGCATGGTCCAGGTGGAGACCTCGGCGAGCTGGTCGAGCCGTGCAGAGCATCGTGTGGCGAACTCGGTGACCGGGTGGGACCGGTCGAGTTGCTGGGTGCTCATGGATGAATTCAAGCATCGAGCACTGACAGTAACTGGTCGAGTTTCGCCTTGTGTGGAAGGGAATTCTCGACGATCCCATGTCGTCTGTCGTGGTCGTGGACTCGCGCGGCCCAGCCTCTCCTCGGTGGTTGAGGAGCGAGCGCCAGCGAGCGTCTCGAAACCACTCGACCAGCAGTGCCGCGGATCCACGGCGCAGTCCGTTGCTTGGTTTCGACAAGCTCAACCGACGTGGGGTGCGGCTGGCTTTCGGCCTACGGCGCGTGGTCTCGACTGATCCCTCGCTTCGCTCGCTGCTCGACCACCTGGGGTTTCGACAGGCTCAACCGACGTGTGGGTCCGGGCGGCTGTTCGGCGTACGGCCGTGTGGTCTCGACTGACCACTCGCTTCGCTCGCTGCTCGACCACCTTGTGGTACACCCGTCCTCGGTGGTTGAGGAGCGAGCGCCAGCGAGCGTCTCGAAACCACTCGACCAGCGGTCGGGGCTCGTTGCTTGGTTTCGACAGGCTCAACCGACGTGGGGGTCCGGGTCTGCTGTTCGGCGTACGGCGTGTGGTCTCGACTGATCCACTCGCTTCGCTCGCTGCTCGACCACCTGGGTCGCGCCACCGTCCGGCGTACGGCGTGCGCGGTGACGTCCCCGGGAGTGGTGTAGTTCCTGCGGCTGCTCGTCGTGTTGTCGATGACGTAGGCGGCCATCGTGCAACGGTCAGTGAGACCTAGCGATAGAACTCACAGAAAGACACGATGCACGATGGCCTTGGACAATGTTGCACTACTCGAGGTGCTCGAAGCCATGCAGGCTGGTGGTGTTGAGGACCGGGTCCGCACCGCAGCCCAGACGATCTACCAGGCGTTGATCGACGCCGAGCTCACCAGCGTCATTGGCGCTGGCCCCTGGGAACGGACCGATCAGCGCACTGCGCAGCGCAACGGGAGCCGGTCGCGGACGTTGACCACGACCGCGGGTGACCTCGAGCTCAGGATTCCCAAGCTCCGCAGTGGGTCGTTCTTCCCCTCGCTGCTGGAGCGACGTCGGCGGGTGGACCAGGCGTTGTTCGCGGTGGTGATGGAGGCCTATCTGCACGGGGTCTCGACTAGGAAGGTCGACGATCTGGTCAAGGCCCTGGGTGCTGACACCGGGATCTCCAAGTCCGAGGTCTCCCGGATCTGTGCGGACCTCGACGAGGAGGTCGGCGCGTTCCGCGACCGGTCCCTGGCCGAGGTTGCCTACCCCTATGTGTTCCTCGACGCGACCTACTGCAAGGCCAGGGTGAACCGGCGGGTGGTGTCCCAGGCCGTGGTGATCGCCACCGGTGTCACCGCCGACGGGCGGCGTGAGGTCCTCGGGTTCGACGTCGGCGACAGCGAGGACGGCGCGTTCTGGACTGCGTTCCTGCGCTCACTGAAGGCCCGCGGGCTCGGCGGGGTCCAGCTAGTCATCTCTGATGCCCATACCGGGCTGAAGGCAGCGATCAGCTCGGTGTTCATCGGTGCGTCCTGGCAACGCTGCCGGGTGCATTTCATGCGCAACGTGCTCGCGATCGTGCCCAAAGGGAACCAGGAGATGGTCGCTGCTGCGATCCGAACGATCTTCGCTCAACCCGACGCCGAGCACGTCCACGAACAGTTCGAGGTCATCGCGGCGATGCTCGGCAAGAACCTGCCCAAGGTCGAGGCGATGCTCCGCGATGCCCACGATGACCTGCTCGCGTTCACCGCTTTCCCGGTCGCGCACTGGAAGAAGATCTGGTCGACCAACCCGCTCGAGCGGCTCAACAAGGAAGTCAAACGTCGCACCGACGTGGTCGGGGTCTTCCCCAACCCCGAAGCACTGCTCCGCCTGGCCGGCGCAGTGCTGGTCGAGGCCCACGACGAATGGCAGGTCAGCTCCGATCGCCGCTACCTCTCCGAGGCCTCCATGGAGCTAGTGACCAAGACCAACTCGAAGGAGGTAGCCAAGCCCGAACTCATGACGGCATGATCAGAACCACTGACCCGCACGGTGTCGAGAAACTCCACCACTCAGCGGGACGTCACCAGCGTCTCGAAACCGCTTCGATCAGCGGTACGGCGCGTACGTCGCTTCGTTTCGACAGTTCAACCGACGTGGGTGCGGCTGTTTTCGGCGTACGGAGGCGTGGTCTCGACTATCCACTCGCTTCGCTCGCTGCTCGACCACCTGGTTACTCACCGTGTCTCGGTGGTTGAGGAGGGAGCGCCAGCGAGCGTCTCGAAACCACGTGATCAGGGTACGGCCGTCGTTGCTTGGTTTCGACAGCTCAACCGACGTAGGGTCCGGGCTGCTTTTCGGCGTACGGAGCCTGGTCTCGACTATCCGCTCGCTTCGCTCGCTGCTCGACCACCTGGTCTCCCGTCCCTCGGTGGTTGAGGAGCGAGCGCCAGCGAGCGTCTCGAAACCACTGTAGGGTGGGGCTTGGTTTCGACAGGCTCAACCGACGTACGGGTGCGGCTGCTTTTCGACGTACGGAACGTGGTCTCGACTATCCGCTCGCTTCGCTCGCTGCTCGACCACCTGGTCTCACCGTGCCTCGGTGGTTGAGGAGCGAGCGCCAGCGAGCGTCTCGAAACCACTTGATCAGCGTACGGCGTTGCTTGGTTTCGACAGGCTCAACCGACGTACGGTCCGGGCTGCTTTTCGGCGTACGGAGCCGTGGTCTCGACTATCCGCTCGCTTCGCTCGCTGCTCGACCACCTGGTCTCACCGTGCCTCGGTGGTTGAGGAGCGAGCGCCAGCGAGCATCTCGAAACCACTGACCAGCGGTACGGCGCGTACGTTGCTTGGTTTCGACAAGCTCAACCGACGTACGGTCCGGGCTGCTTTTCGGCGTACGGAGCCTGGTCTCGACTATCCGCTCGCTTCGCTCGCTGCTCGACCACCTGGTCTCACCGTGCCTCGGTGGTTGAGGAGCGAGCGCCAGCGAGCGTCTCGAAACCACTTGGTCAGTGCTTGGTTTCGACAGGCTCAACCGACGTACGGGTCCGGGCTGCCTTTCGACGTACGGAACGTGGTCTCGACTATCCGCTCGCTTCGCTCGCTGCTCGACCACCTGGGTTCATCCGCTGGTGAGCGAGCCCACCGATCCGAGGTCGAGCTCGCGCCAGCGGGGGCCGACGGGGGTGAGGGTGATGGTGCGCTCGTCGTCGGCTGTGCGTTTGAGGCTGAGTTCCAGACGGTCGCCGGACAGGGACTCGGCCAGTCCCTCGCCCCACTCGACGACCGTGACTGCCTCGTCGATGTCGGTGTCGAGGTCGAGGTCGTCCAGCTCCGCGGAGCCGCCGAGGCGGTAGGCGTCCACGTGTACCAGGGCAGGGCCGTCCGAGACGGAGGGATGGACTCGCGCGATGACGAAGGTCGGGGAGGTGATCGCCCCTCGTACGCCGAGCCCCTCCCCGATCCCCTGCGTCAGGGTCGTCTTGCCGGCGCCGAGGTCTCCGGTGAGGATCACCAGGTCGCCGGGTTCGAGCCGAGCGGCGAGGTGCTCACCGAAGGCGCGAGTGTCCTCTGGCGTCGGGAGCTCCTCGGTGATCGGCAGCATCCGCAGCATGGTGAGGCGGTTGCCGTTGCGGTCCGACTCGACGTACCCGAGGTTGCGCCAGAAGTTGATCGTCGCGGCAGCTCCACGCGCGCCTCGAGCTCGAGGCCGGTGAAGCCGAGCTCCTGGGCGATCTCTCGGGCACGCGACGCCATCTGGGCGGCGACGCCGTAACCCCGCACCTGTGCGAGTACGCCGACCCGGCGCAGCCCGAGCAACCGGCCCCTCGGCTCGAAGAGCAGCGCCCCCACAGGTGTTCCGTCGTGCTCCACCAACAAGCCGCCGTGGGCCTCGAGCGCCTCGCGGACCGAGTCGACGGTCTCGTCGAGCGCGGTGGCGGGAGGATCGAGATCGGGTCGGTTCGAGAAGGCCTCGTGGACGACGCTGAGCACGTCCTCGGCGTGGGACCCGTCGACCACTTCGATGGTGGTGGTGTCGTCGCTCATCTGGAGGCGGCCGTCACGAGTTCCTGCAGCGTCGCGTTGACCTGTTCGTGGGCCTCGAAGATCACCATGTGACCGGCGCCCTCGCACTCGACGAGCTGCGCCTTCGGCATGTGCTTGGCCATCTTGCGGCTGTGCCCGATCGAGGTGAGCTTGTCCTTGGTGCCGCAGATGATCGCCGTCGGCACCCCGCCGAAGGTGGCGAGGTGCTCGAACTTGTCGAGCTGGGAGAAGTTCGGGAAGAACTCGGCCAGCACGTCGAACGACGTACCCGCCAGCATCTCGTCGAGGAACTCCACCTGCGCGGCCGGGACGTCCTTGCCACCGAACGCGAACATGTCCGCGACCAGGAACCCGATGTTGGACCCGGACCGGCGAGCAGAGTCCACCAGCTCGGGCGCCTTCGCGAGCGCGGCGATGACGCGCGGTGCCATCACCTGACCGAACCGGTCGGGGATCCACCGGCTGATCACGCGGTGCGGGTGCAGCCCTCCGGCGGTGGTGGAGATGAGGGCGCAGCCCTTGACCCGCTTGGCGAACATCTCGGGGTGTCGCTCCGCGAAGGCAATCATCGACATCCCGCCCATCGAGTGGCCGACCAGGATGACGTCACCCCGCGGCGCCAGCTGTGCGATGACCCGGGCGAGGTCGTCGCCGAGCTGGTCGATGTTCGCGTGCTCACGGTCCGACCGGTCGGAGCGTCCGTGGGAGCGCTGGTCGTAGAAGACCATCCGGTGCTTGCCGCGGAAGGCCTCGCGCTGGAAGTGCCAGCAGTCGAGGTTGAGCGCGTAGCCGTGCACGAACACGAGGGTCAGCGTCCTGCGGTGCGGCCGGCCCCCGTTCGCGTACGGCGCCACCTCGTCGACCTCCGCATGCAGCACCAGTCCGTCCTCGCAGGTGACGGCGACCGGGTCCGAGTGCAGCGCACCCGAGCCGGTCGGCCTCGGCCCCGCCCGCGCGCCGCGCCTTCACCACCCGGCGCTCGACCACGACTCCCGTCGCGACGGCGGCCAACGCTGCCGCGCCGAGACCGCCCGCGGCGTACGCCAGGGAACGTCGTGTGCTCACCTGGACTCTTCCCCGACCCAGACGCGGGTCTGCCGGCCACCCATGCGGGTGACGATCTCGTAGTTGATCGTGCCGCACCAGCGTGCCCAGTCCGTCGCCGTCGGCTCCCCGTGTGACCCGTCGCCGAACAGCACGACCTCGTCGCCGGCCTGCGCGTCGTTGGCCTCGACGACGAACTGGTCCATGCAGATCCGCCCGAGCACGCGGCTCCGCGCTCCTCCGACGAACACCTCGGCCGTGGACGAGGCGTGCCGCGGGATGCCGTCGCCGTACCCCATCGGCACGAGCGCCACCCGCATCGGCTCGCTCGCCACGAAGGTGTGTCCGTAGGAGACGCCGGCGCCGGCCACGAGCTCCTTGGTGAGTACGACGGACCCGCGCACCGTCATGGCCGGGACCAGCCCGAGCTGCTCTTCGGACCTGACATGCGGAGCCGGACTCAGCCCGTAGGCGGAGATCCCCAGCCGCACCAGGTCATGTCGCGTCGCGGGGTGCAGGATCGCGCCGGCGGAGTTGGCCAGGTGACGCACTTCAGGATCGAGGCCGGCCTCGGCGACCATCGCCAGCGCATCGTCGAAGGCGGACGACTGGGCGGCGTTCGCCGGGTGGTCGGGCTCGTCGGAGCAGGCGAGGTGCGACCACGCGCCAGTCACCCGGATCGTGCCGTCCTGCTCGGCAGCACGGGCCGCCTGCACCAGCGCCGGCCACTCGCTTCGCGGCGACCCTCCCCGAGACAGGCCGGTGTCGAACTTCAGCTGCACCCACGCGAGATGACCTGCCTCGCGGGCCGAGTCGGCGATCTCGTGGAGCTGGCTGACCGAGCTGGCCGTGATGTCGACGCCGCCCTCGACCAGCTGGGTGAAGTCGGCGCCCGGCGCGGCCAGCCAGCACAGCACCCGGCCGGTGTCCCCGGCCTCACGCAGGGCGAGCGCCTCGGCTCCGGTCGCCACACCGAGCCACTCCGCTCCGGCCGCACGCGCAGCCCGCGCGACAGGCACCATCCCGTGGCCGTACCCGTCGGCCTTGACCACGACCATGACCTGGCCGCCGTCGCTCGAGCCGGTCGAAACCAGGTCTCCCCAGACGAGTTCCCGCAGCCGCTGCACGTTGTGCCGGATCGCGCCGAGGTCGATGACGACCTGGGCGTGCGGACTCGGCGGGGCAGTCATGTCCGGGACATCCTCCCATTCAGCCGAGCAGGTTCCGCACGACCTCCGGGACCGCGTCCGCCACGGCACCTGCCGTCAGCGGTCCACCACCACTTGCGAGTGCGGCTGCGGCGCCGTGCAGCCACGACCCGGCTGATGCCGCGTCCCACGGATCCAGGCCGGCGGCGAGCAGCGATCCGATCACTCCGGCGAGCACGTCCCCTGCGCCGGCGACGGCCAGCCACGGCACCCCGCTGGTGGTCACTCGGGTCCGGCCATCCGGCCTCGCGATCAGGGTGCGTCGGCCCTTGAGGAGCACCACCGCGTCGTACTCCTCGGCAGTCCGGCGCGCAAAGTCGAGCTGGTCGGCCTCGACCGCCTCGCGCTCGACGCGGAGCATGCGCGCGAGCTCACCCGCATGAGGGGTGAGTACGACGCCTGGGTCGCCCTTCTCGACGTGGGTCAGCGCATCGGCGTCAACGACTGTCGGCACGCCATCGGCCAACGCTGCGGCCAGCGCCTCCTCGGCGTCAGCGTCGCCGCCGGAGCCGACCACCCACGCCTGCACCCGGCCCTCGGAGGTGACGATCTCCGGGTGCCGCGCCCGCACCGCATCGGCAGCGGACCCGACGTACCGCACCATTCCCGCAAGTCCTGTCACCGCGCCCGAGGTGCACAGCACCGCGGCCCCGGGATAGGTCTGCGAACCGGCGCGTACGCCGACCACTCCGCGGGTGTACTTCTGGTCGAAAGGCAGTCGGCACCGGCAGCATCGCGGCGACGTCGACGGGTTGCAACGCCTCGACAGGCGCCTCCGGCAGGTCGAGGCCGATGTCGACAAGGTGCACCACTCCGCAGGCCAGAGCAGCCGGGTCGACGAGATGCGCGATCTTGTGGGTTCCGAAGGTCACCGTCAGGTCGGCCCGCACGTGCGCCCCGTCGAGTGTGCCGTTGTCCACGTCGACCCCGGACGGCACGTCGACGGCCACGACGGGTACGCCGGGAAAGCGGGCCAGCGCAGCCTGTGCGTCATCGCGCAGGCCGGGTCGCCCACCGATGCCCACGATCCCGTCGACGACCACATCGGGCTCTCGCGCGTCGGCAACCCCAACCGTGCGGCCACCACTCGCACGAAACGCCTCGAGGCCGGCGACGTGCACCTTCGACGAGAGCAGCACCGCCTCGACCGACACCCCTCGTCGCGCGAGCATCGCCCCGGCCCACAGTGCGTCGCCGCCGTTGTCCCCGGCCCCGACGAGCAACAGCACCCGGCTGGCGTAGACGGTCCCCAGCAGATCGGTGATCGCGACCGACAGCCCAGTGGCCGCACGCTGCATCAGGGCACCTTCGGGGAGCTCGGCCATCAGCGCCGCCTCCGCCGCCCGCACCTGCTCGACCGTGTGTGCTCTGCGCATGCGGCCCAAGTTATCGGTCGTGTGCCTGAGGACGCGCTATGCCGCGTCCTGGGGCACACGACTGGGAGGGTTGTGGATCGTCGAAGCGCCGCATCACGTTTCGGTGCACCCTTCGCCGATGGATCGCATCTCCATCAGCTCACTGGCGGCTCACCAGTGCGGGCTGGTTGCCCGACGTCAGCTCAATGCACTCGGGTACGACGCCGACCGTGTCCGCAACCAAGTTGCTGCCGGGCGATGGTCAGTCCGTTCGAACACCGTTGTGAGTGTGTTCACCGGCCCGCTCGGTTGGCGTGAACAGGTGTGGCTCGGCGTACTCCACGCAGGAGGTACTGCCCTGGTCGGCGGCCTGACCGCACTCGAGTGGCATGGGCTGAAGAACTGGCACCGCGACGACATCACCGTCCTCGTCGACGACGAGCTCGCCTTCGATCCGGTCGAAGGGATCACGTTCTTCCGCACCCGTCGGCCATTGACGGCGATGCGTGACCCCTACGGGGAGCTGCCCCTCTGTCGCGTCGAGCCTGCAGCCTTGCTGTTCGCGGGATACGAACGTTCGTCGCGCACTGCTCAGGGCCTGCTCGCGGCCGTCATCCAGCAGCGGCTGTCGACCACCGAGAGCCTGCGCCGACAGCTCGAGCTGATGCGACCTCTGCGCCGGGCCAAGGTGTTCCGGGCGGCGCTTGCCGAGATCGAAGGTGGAGCGCACTCGATGGCTGAGCTGGACGTCGGCCGGGTCTGCAGGCGGTTCGGCATCCCGAAACCGCGACGACAGGTGCGCAGGCGGGACAGCGCGGGACGAATGCGCTTCACCGACTGTGAGTGGCTGCTTCCCCACGGGGTCACGCTGGTGCTCGAGATCGACGGCGCGTTCCACATGGAGACCGAGCACTGGGAGGACGACCTCGCCCGCCAACGCCGGCTGGTCACTCCCGGCCGGGTGGTCGTCCGCTGTTCCGCCCGCGAGCTTCGAGACGAACCAGAAATGCTCGTCGCGGACCTGATCGCCCTCGGCCTGGACCGGTCGTGTGCCTGAGGACGCGCTATGCCGCGTCCTGGGGCACACGACTGTGCGGGGGGTTGGGCCAGGGCCAGGTGATCAGGGCCCAGCCGGCGACCAGGATGCCCATCGAGACCAGGAGGTAGGCCGGCCAGGGCCCGAACGCGTCGAGCAGGGAGGCGGAGTCGGGCTTGCTGACGAGGTAGCCGTAGTTGGCGTCGAAGGCCACGTCGATGCCGTAGACCACCACTGCCCACGCAGCGGTGACGGCCACAGTCAGGCGGTAGTCCCGCCAGCTAGGTCCACGCCCGAGGCCGAGGGTGAGGTAGAGCGCCGACCAGACCACCAGCAGATGCTTCGCCCAGAACACGAAGTACTCCGGATCCGGGAACACGTGACCGAGCGACGGGGTCACGATGCCCTGCACGGTCAGCGTCAGCCCCCAGTAGTAGGTCATCGCTGTCGCCAGTCGGTGTCCCGTCAGCAGCGCCCAGATCGCGGTCATCCAGGCGAGGTCACACAGCTCCACGGGCAGTGACGACCCAGCGCTGAAGTTGCCCGGGAGAAGGACGTAGACCTGGTTGGGCACCGCCGCAACAAACACTCCCGACGCGAGCACCCAGCAGGTCACCCGCGAGGAGTCCTGACCCCGCTGCGCGCGACCGAGCAGCACCAGCGCCACGGCTCCCACCGCGAACAGCGCCAGCAAGCGCGAAGTGCTCGCCGGTGAACGACTCGAACGCAGCGAGCGGCATGTCAGGACTCGAGTACGACGAACGCGACCGCGATGCCGCCGTCGTGGGAGAGGGAGAGGTGCACGCGGTCGACGCCCAGCTCCTCGGCCTTCGCGGCGACTGCTCCACGAAGCTCGAAGCCGGGCCGGCCACCGTCGTCGACAACCACCTCCGCGTCCTGCCAGGAGAGACCACCAGGTGCCCCGAGGGCCTTGGCCAGCGCCTCCTTCGCCGCGAACCGGGCCGCGAGCGACTCCAGAGGAAGGCTCGCCTCGGCAGTGGTGAACACCCGTTCGCGCAAGGTCGGTGTGCGTTCCAGGGCTTGTTCGAGGCGGGCGATCTCGACGAGGTCGGTGCCCACGCCGACGATCACTCTGGCGTCACTCGACGGTGACCGACTTGGCCAGGTTGCGCGGCTGGTCGACGTCGTGGCCCATCACCGTGGCCAGCTCGCAGGCGAAGAGCTGGAGCGGGACGGTGGCCACGATCGGCTGCAGCAGGGTGGGTACGACGGGCAGGGTGATCGTGTGGTCGGCGTACGGCGCAACGTCGGTGTCGCCCTCCTCGGCCAGCACGAGCGTCAGCGCACCACGGGCCCGGATCTCCTGGATCGCGCTGATCATCTTGTCGTGCAGCTGGTCGCGCCCGCGGGGCGGCACGATGCAGAACACCGGCAGGCCCTCCTCGATCAGCGCGATCGGACCGTGCTTGAGCTCGCCCGCGGCGAACCCCTCCGCGTGGATGTAGGCGAGCTCCTTCAGCTTCAGCGCGCCCTCGAGCGCGACCGGGAAGCCTGCGTGCCGGCCGAGGAAGAGCACCGACCTGGTGCCGGCGTGCTCGCGAGCCAGTGCGTACACCGACTCGGCGGCGTCGAGGATCCCCTGCACGTGCGACGGCATCTTCTCCAGCTCGCGGACCACGGCCGCGATCTCGTCGCCGTACTTCGTGCCACGGACCTGCGCGAGATAGAGGCCGAGCAGGTAGCACGCGATGAGCTGGGTCAGGAAGCCCTTGGTCGAGGCGACGCCGATCTCCGGCCCGGCGTGGGTGTAGATCACGGCATCCGACTCGCGCGGGATCGTCGAGCCGTTGGTGTTGCAGATGGCCAGCACCTTCGCCCGCTGCTCGCGGGCATAACGGATCGCCATCAACGTGTCGGCGGTCTCCCCCGACTGGCTGATCGCGACGACGAGGGTGTTGCGGGTCAGCACCGGGTCGCGATAGCGGAACTCGTGCGAGAGCTCGACCTCGCACGGGATCCGGGTCCAGTGCTCGATGGCGTACTTGGCGACCAGCCCGGCGTAGTTCGCCGTACCGCAGCCGATGATGACGATCTTGTCGATGTCGCGCAGCTCGTCCTCGGTGATCCGCACCTCGTCGAGCTGTAGCCGCCCGGCACCGTCGTGGCGACCCAGCAGCGCGTCGCCAACGGCCCGCGGCTGCTCGAAGATCTCCTTGCGCATGAACCAGTCGTAGCCGTCCTTCTCGGCAGCGGAGAGGTCCCAGTCGACGTGGTACTCCCTGCCCTTCGCCGGCTCACCCGCGAAGTCGGTCACGGTGACGTCGTCCCGGGTGATCGTCACCACCTGGTCCTGCCCGAGCTCGAGCGCCTCGCGGGTGTGCTCGATGAACGCGGCCACGTCGGAGCCGACGAAGTTCTCGCCGTCGCCCAGCCCGACCACCAGCGGCGAGTTGCGCCGCGCCGCCACGACGCGGCTGGGGTCCTGCGCGTCGACGGCGACAAGAGTGAACGCGCCCTCCAGACGCCGGCAGACCGTCTGCATGGCGACGGTGAGGTCGCCGCTCTCCTCGAGCGCGACCTCGAGCAGGTGTGCAGCGACCTCGGTGTCGGTCTCCGAGCGCAGGTCGTGTCCCTGCCGCTCGAGCTCGTCGCGGAGCCGGGCGAAGTTCTCGATGATCCCGTTGTGTACGACGGCCGCCCGGCCGTTCTGACCAAGGTGCGGGTGCGCGTTCGTGTCGTTGGGTGCGCCGTGCGTGGCCCACCGCGTGTGCCCGATGCCGGTCGTCGACGGCGGGAGCGGGGACTCCTCGATCGCCTTCTCCAGGTTGGCCAGCTTGCCGGCCCGCTTGTCCGAGACGATCGTCCCGTCGTCGACCAGGGCGATCCCGGCGGAGTCGTAACCGCGGTACTCCAGGCGCCGCAGGCCCTCGATGACGACGTCACGGGCCTGCTTGTCGCCGACGTACCCCACGATTCCGCACATACGCGCCAGTCTAGGGTGACGCGCATGGCCAACGGCGCGCACGCGAGCGAGCCCTCGCCGTACCTCGAGCTCGAGCGGGAGGCCTGGGCCGCGCTCGGCACGGCCACCGAGCAGCCCCTCTCCCCCGAGGAGATCGACCGGGTCCGCGGCCTCGGGGACGAGCTCGATCTCGACGAGGTGCAGCAGGTCTACCTGCCGCTGTCCGCGCTCCTCAGTCTGAGGGTGAAGGCCGCGGGAAACCTGCACCGCAGCCAGGAGGAGTTCCTCCACCAGCCGCAGCCGCCGCGCACGCCGTTCGTGATCGGCCTGGCCGGATCGGTGGCTGTCGGCAAGTCCACGACCGCGCGCGTGCTGCAGCAGATGCTCGCGCACTGGCCCGAGCACCCGCGCGTCTCCCTGGTCACCACCGACGGGTTCCTGCTGCCCAACGCCGAGCTGCGTCGCCGCGGTCTGCTGCACCGCAAGGGCTTCCCGGAGTCCTACGACCGCAAGGCGCTGCTGAAGTTCGTCATCGACATCAAGTCCGGCAAGGACGAGGTCGAGGCACCGACCTACTCGCACCTCGTCTACGACGTCGTGCCCGACGAGAAGGTCGTCGTCTCCCGGCCGGACATCGTGGTGATCGAGGGCCTCAACGTCCTGCAGGCGACGAGGGTGCGGCCCGATGGGCGCGCCGGCCTCGCAGTCAGCGACTTCTTCGACTTCTCGGTCTACGTGGACGCGGCGACCAGCGACATCCGCCGGTGGTACACCGACCGGTTCCTGCGCCTGCGGGAGACCGCTTTCCGCGACCCCGCGTCGTACTTCGCCCAGTACGCCTCGCTCTCCCACGACCAGGCCGTCAACGAGGCCAACCGGATCTGGGACGAGATCAACGGCCCCAACCTCCAGGCGAACGTGCTGCCCACCCGCTCGCGCGCGACCCTGGTGCTGCGCAAGGGCCACGACCACTCGGTGCGGTGGGTGCGGCTCCGCAAGCTGTGAAGTCCGGACACCAGGCGACCGGTCTGGGCCAGTCGACTGCGTCCCGGGCTGTCGTCGGGGTGCGGCACTAGCATTCGCTGGCATGGCGACCATGAGCATGAACAAGGTGATCCACGCAGCGATCCGTCGCGACCTCGACCGGTTCGAGAAGGCGCTCGAGGCCTTCCCTGCCGGTGATGCCGCCCGGGCAGAGGCCCTGGGCAAGGCCTGGGACAACTTCAACGACGAGCTCACCGCACACCACACCGGTGAGCACGAGATCGCCTGGCCAGCCCTCGAGCAGGTCGGCGTGACCCGCGAGATGCTGGCGCAGATGGACTCCGAGCACGAGACCATGGCAGCAGCGCTCGGCGAGGCGCACGGCGCGATCCTGGCCCTCCGGATGAAGCCGGGATCCGAGGAGGTGGCGGCCGCGCTGTCCGCGATCCAGCGGCTGCGCAAGGTCACCGTCGACCACCTCGACCACGAGGAGCAGGAGATCGAGCCGATCTACCAGGCCAACACCGAGAGTCCGGCGATCAAGGAGATGGCTCGCAAGTTCGCCCGGGCGCAGAGCCTGCCCCGGTCAGGTCGCTTCTTTGCGTGGGTCACCGACGGGGCCACGCCGGAGGAACGTGCAGCAGTTGCCGGGACCGTCCCGAAGCCCGTGCTGGCCCTCCTCAGCCTGTTCGGCCGCGGCTACCGTAAGGAGATCGCACCCGTCTGGACCGCCTGAGGAGAGTCACGTGACCGACCGCGTCAATCCACCGTTCCGCGCCGATCACGTAGGCAGCCTGCTGCGGCCCCGCCGTCTCCTCGACGCCCGCGCCGGTCACGCCGCGGGAGAGGTCACTGATGCCGAGCTGGCCGAGGTCGAGGACGTGGCCATCACCGAGGTCGTCGACCTGCAGCGTGAAGCCGGCCTCGCGACGGTCACCGACGGCGAGTTCCGTCGTACGTCGTGGCACATGGACTTCATCTACCAGCTCGAAGGCGTGCACCGCACCGAGGAGCAGCTCGAGGTCCACTTCCACAACGCAGATGGCGACCTCGACTTCACCTCGGCCGGCCTGGTGGTCGACGGCCCGGTCCGCCTCGACCGGCCGATCTTCGGTGAGGCCTACGACTTCCTCGCCTCGGTCGCACCGGAGCAGATGACCCCGAAGCTGACGATCCCGTCGCCGAGCATGGTCCACTACCGCGGCGGCACGGCCGCGATCGATCCGTCGGTCTACCCCGAGGAGGACCAGTTCTGGGACGACCTGTCGGCGGCGTACGCCAACCAGGTGCGGCTGATGGCCGAGCGCGGCTGCCGCTACCTGCAGCTCGACGACACCAGCCTGGCCTACCTCAACGACCCCGAGCAGCGCGCCAACGTCTCCGCGCAGGGTCGCGACGCCGAACACCAGCACGAGCGCTACATCCGGCAGATCAACGCCGCGATCGCGGACCGTCCCGAGGGCATGGCGGTCACGACGCACATGTGCCGCGGCAACTACCGCTCGTCGTGGGCTGCCTCCGGCAGCTATGACTTCGTGGCCGAGGCACTGTTCAGCGAGCTCGACGTGGACGGCTTCTTCCTGGAGTACGACGACGAGCGCTCCGGCGGCTTCGAACCACTGCGGTTCGTGCCCGAGGGCAAGCAGGTCGTGCTCGGGCTGGTGACCACCAAGTCCCCCAAGCTGGAGAGCAAGGACGACCTCAAGCGGCGCATCGACGAAGCCGCCAAGTACGTCCCTCTCGAGCAGCTCTGCCTCTCACCCCAGTGCGGCTTCTCCTCCACCGTCGAGGGCAACGACCTCACCCAGGAGGAAGAGATCGCCAAGCTGCGCCTGGTCGTCGAGACCGCGCAGGAGGTGTGGGGCTAGGAGGCGGAGCCTGAGTCGCGAGACCCGGACCTGCTCAAGACCGCGGAGATCTCGGAGGCCGCTTCGCCCAGCACCTGGTGGGCGCGCTCGACGACCTGGTCGGTCACCCTGGCCAGGGGGCCCGACATGGACAAGGCCATCGGCTGCGGAGCATCGGGTACGGCGACGCCGACGCAGCGGACGCCGATCTCCTGCTCGCCCTCGTCGACGGCATAGCCGGCCCGGCGTACCTCGGCCAGCTCGTCCAGGAATTCCTGCGGCGTCACCAGGGTGTGGTCGGTGTGGCGTTGCATCCCGGTGCGCCCGAGCAGTGCGACCACATCCTCGTCGGGGTAGCTGGCCAGGATCGCCTTGCCGACCGCGGTTGCGTGGGGCGCGGTGCGGAACCCGACCTCGGTGAACATCCTCATGAAGTTCGACGACGGCTGGACCTGCGCCACATAGACGATCTCGTCGGCGTCGAGGATGGCCAGGTTCACCGACTCACCGAGCTCGGCCACTGCTGCGCTCATCGCCGGACGGGTCCAGACACCCACTCGTTTCGAGGCCGTGTCGGACAGGCGCATCAGCTGGGCGCCGAGGGAGTACTGACGCGAGTCCTCCTGCCGGACGTAACCCAGGTTGACCAGGGTGCGGACCAGCCGGTGGATCGTGGCCAGCGGCAGGTCGGCCTTCTCGGCCAGCTGGGAGAGACCGATGACGCCCCCGGCATCAGCCATCGCCTCCAGGATCGCGAACGCCCGGTCGAGAGACTGGACTCCGCCGGAACCCTTGGCAACGGGGTCGTCGCTGACCTGTGTGGCCATGACGCTCCTTCAGTGGGACTGGGTGGGCAAGGGCAACTACGGATGAATATTGGTAAGTTCGTTCCGCATGACGGAAGTCTACCGTCAGCGGTGCGCCTAGTATGCCAACTTCACCCAAGTTTGATCCGGGTCACACCGCCTGCGGTCGACCCGTCGCGACGAGAGGTGCCGCGAGCGGTTCACCTCCCACGAACACGGCTTCGATGTCGGCGCTCGTGCCGAGCGCGAAGGTCCTGGCCAGGGCCTCCTCCGGGCCTGCTGCGTGGCGCAGCCCGACGTCCAGCGTGGTGCCGGGCGCAGGCCGTAGCCAGAGCGCGTCGAACTGCTTGCCCAGCGAGAACATCCCGACCTCCTCGGACAGACCCAGTGCCTCGGCGCCGGCCGCGGTCGCCAGATGGAGCAGGTGCGCGGAGGTCAGGGCCAGACCGCGGTCACCGAGCAGCTGCTGCATGAAGTACGCCTGCAACCCTTCCTTGAGCAGCGAGAAGCCGGTCCCTGCGCCGACGTCGGAGCCGAGGGCGACCGGTACGCCGTGGTCCACGTGCTCGCGAAGCGGGAACAGCCCGCTGCCGAGCGCGGAGTTGCTCGTCGGACAGTGCGCGACGCTGGCCCCGCGCGCGGCCATGAGCTCGAGCTCGCCGGGAGTCGCATGGACGTTGTGCGCGTAGACGCTGCTGCTGCCGACCAGCCCGTGCCTGGAGTAGCTCGTGAGGTAGTCGTCGCACTCCGCGAACAGGTCGCAGACCGCGGCCACCTCCGCGAGGTTCTCGTTGATGTGGGAGGTGAACATCGAACCCGTCCACGTCGGCCTGGAGCGTCGCGCAGGACGCGAGCATCTCCTCGGTGCAGGACAGCGAGAACCGCGGGATCACGGCGTACCGGTTGCGCCCCGATGCCGTGCCAGCGCTCCGCGAGCGCCGCGACCCTCGTCGTACCCCTTCTGGGCCGAGGTGAGCAGGTCGGGCCGCAGGATCCGGTCGCTGACCACCAGTCCGCTGGTGATCCGCAGCCCCCTCTGCGCAGCCTGCGCGAAGAGGACGTCCACCGCGGGCGCGAAGTGGGCACCGAAGACCAGCGCCGTGGTGGTGCCGGCCGCCGCCAGCCCGTCGAGGAAATCGCCGGCGACCCCGCTCGGCGTAGTCGGGGTCGGCCAGCAGCGCCTCCTCGGGAAGCGCGCTTCGCTCGAGCCAGTCGAGCAGTGGCATCCCCAGGGCGCCGATCATCCGGACCTGGGGGAAGTGCACGTGGGCGTCGACGAACCCGGGCAGCACCAACCCGTCGGTCAGGTCGACGACCTCCTCGTCCGGATGGGTACGACGGAGCTCGGCGAAGCTGCCACGCTCGAGGATCACCCCGTCGCGCACGAGCATGGCGCCGTCGACCTCGGCGCGCAGGGTCCCGCCGGCGAAGGGATTGTCGGGGGTGTCCAGGAACGTGCCCCGGAAGAGCGTCATCGCTCGAGGCCAGGGGCGGGATCGCGCTCTGGCGACGGCGTCGACGTACGGCGCTGGGCCGCGCGCTCGAACTCCTGCAGCAAGGACGCGGCGACGCTGACCGCGATCGTGGCCGGCTCCTTGCCGGCCAGGTCCGTGATCCCGATGGGCGTGGTGATCCGGGCAATCGTCTGCTCGTCATGACCCTCGTCGGCGAGCTTGGCGCGGAACCGGCTCCACTTCGCCGAGGACCCGATCAGGCCGATCGAGCCGAGGTGACTGGTGCGCAGCGCGGCATCGATGAGCGCGGCGTCCTCGGCATGGTCGTGCGTCATCACCAGCACGTGGGTGCCGACGGGCAGCTCGGCCAGGACCAGCTCGGGCAGCACCGGGACGTGGTGCGTGTGCACCCGGGCGACGGCGTCGTCGAGGACGGCGAGCACCTCGTCGGAGAGCTGCTCGGGCCGGGAGTCGACCAGGTGCAGCGCCAGGTTGTGCCGGGCCAGGATCCGGGCCAGCTCCAGACCGACGTGACCGACCCCGAAGATCGCCACCGCCGGCAGCACTGCCAGCGGTTCGAGCAGGAGGGTCACCTCACCTCCGCAGCACTGGACGCCATGTCCCACCGGTGCCTTGTCGGAGAGCCTGGAGGTGAACATCGTCGGCGCCGCGGCAGGATCGCCGAGCAGCTCGCGGGCCCGCTCGACCGCGGTGGCCTCGAGGTTGCCGCCACCGACCGATCCCCACGTCTCGTGCGCAGCCACGACCATCTTGGCGCCCGACTCCCGCGGCGAGTGCCCGCGCACCGCGACGACGGTCACCAGCACCCCCGCCTCACCGCGGGATCGCAGTCGCTCGACGGCCTGCCACCCAGTCCATGGCCGTGCTCCCTAGACGTCCGTCAGCAGCGCGAGCGGCCAGGCCGGCGACCTCGGACTCGGGCCGCCGGACCGGGGCGTCCGGGTCCGGCTGGTCCGGCTGTGCGCCCGGGAAGCCCTCGACCAGGTGGCCCTCGTCGTGACCTCGCCGAGCCTCGGTGAGCGCCCACCAGACCGCCTCGGGCGTGGCCGGCGAGCCCAGGTCGACGCTTGTGCCCTCCGGCCCGAACGCCGCCGCCGCTTCGCGCAGAGCCTCGCGCACCGAGAACGCCAGCATCAGCGGCGGCTCGCCGACCGCCTTGGAGCCGTAGACCGCACCTTCCTCGTGGGCCCGGTCGAGCAGCGTCACCCGGAAGTCAGGGGGCATCTCGGAGAAGCTGGGCAGCTTGTAGGTGCTCGCCGCCTGGGTGGAGAGCCGGCCGCGCGACGGGCCGTCGCCCTCGTCCCAGCGCAGGTCCTCCAGGGTCAGCCAGCCGGCGCCCTGGACGAAGCCGCCCTCGATCTGACCGAGGTCGATCAGCGGCGAGAGGCTGTCGCCGACGTCGTGCACGATGTCGACCCGGCGGAGGGTGTAGGCCCCGGTGAATCCGTCCACCTCGACCTCGCTGGCAGCGGCGCCGTAGGCGAAGTACTTGAACGGCGAGCCCTGCATCACCGAGGAGTCCCAGTGCAGTCCCTCGGTGCGGTAGTAGCCGGCCGCGAACAGCTGCACGCGCTGGAAGTACGCCGTGTGCACGACCTGCTCCCAGGTGAGCCCCGGACCCGACTTGCCCAGGCCCACCGCCTCGCCGTTCACGAACCGGACGTCGGGCGCGGGCACCCCCAGGCCCAGCGGCAGCCACCTGCTCGAGCCGGCCGCGGATCTGCTCGCAGGCGTTCTTGATCGCACCGCCGTTGAGGTCGGCTCCGGAGGACGCAGCCGTTGCCGAGGTGTTGGGGACCTTGTCGGTGCGTGTCGGGGCGAGCCGCACCTTGCTGAGGGGTACGCCGAGCGTGGTCGCCGCGACCTGCAGCATCTTCGTGTGCAGCCCCTGGCCCATCTCGGTGCCGCCGTGGTTGATCAGCACCGAGCCGTCCTTGTAGACGTGCACGAGCGCGCCCGCCTGGTTGAACGCGGTCAGGTTGAACGAGATCCCGAACTTGACGGCCGTGATCGCCAACGCGCGCTTGGTGTGCTCGCTGCGAGGCGTTGAACTGGGCGATCTCCTCGCGACGTCGTTCCATCTCGGAGGACTTCCGCACCTGTTCCCAGACGGCGTGGATCCGCTCGGGGTGACGCACCGGCTGGCCGTACGGCGTGGTCTGCGCCTCACCTTGCTCGCGGTAGAAGTTGCGACGCCGCAGCTCGACCGGGTCGATCCCGAGCAGGGGTGCACAGCGACCGAGGATGTCCTCGATCACGATCATCCCCTGCGGTCCACCGAACCCCCGGAAGGCCGTCTGCGAGGTCTTGTTGGTCTTCGCGATCCGGCCGTTCACCCGGATGTTCGGGATCCAGTAGGTGTTGTCGATGTGGCACAGCGCCCTGGCCAGCACCGGTTCGGACAGGTCCAGGCTCCAGCCACCATCGGCGGTCAGCGTCGCCTCGAGTGCCGTGAGGTGCCCGTCGTCGTCGAAGCCCACTCGCCACCGCGCGTGGAAGCCGTGCCGCTTGCCGGTCATCGTGAGGTCCTGGGTGCGGTTCAGCCGCAGCCGGACCGGCCGCCCGGTGAGGATGCTGCCGAGGGCGGCGATCGCGGCGAAGCCGTGGGGCTGCATCTCCTTGCCACCGAAGCCGCCGCCCATCCGGAGGCACTGCACGGTCACCTCGTGGTTGCGCAGCCCCAGGACGTGGGCCACGATCTCCTGGGTCTCCGAGGGGTGCTGGGTGCTGCTCTGCACGAACACCTGCCCGCCCTCGTCGACGTGCGCCAGGGCGCAGTTGGTCTCGAGGTAGAAGTGCTCCTGGCCGGCGAACTCGAAGTCGCCGCTGAACACGTGGGTCGCGGCGTCGAGTCCGGCCGCGAGGTCGCCGCGCTCGACGGTGGGCTGAGCGCCCTGGAACTCGTGAGCCGCGATCGCCTCCTTGACGTTGATCAACGCCGGCAACGGCTCGTAGTCCACCTCGACCGCGCTCGCACCCAGGCGGGCAGCCTCGAGCGTCTCGCCGAGGACCCAGCACACGGCGTGGCCGAAGAAGTTCACCTGGTCGGGGAAGAGCGGCTCGTCGTGCTTCACTCCGGCATCGTTGACCCCGGGCACGTCAGCCGCGGTGAGGACCCGCACCACGCCGGGGACGGTGTACGCCGGCTCGACATCCATCCGGGTGATGCGTGCCTTGGCGAGGGTCGCCTGCACCGGCCACGCATGCAGGACGTCCTTGGTGCGCATGACCAGGTCATCGGTGTAGAGCGCCTTCCCGGTGACGTGCAGGGCGGCGGACTCGTGCTCGATCGCCCTGCCCACCTCGCCCACGTCGGGGCGCTGCGAAAGATGGCTCATGCCGGAACTCCCTCGGTGGAAGGACTCTGCGGACTCGGGTGCTGGGCGTGCAGCTTGAGCAGTGACTGTCCGAGCATCGCGGCGCGGTAGGACCCGCTGGCCCGATGGTCGTCGATCGGGGTGCCTTCCTCGCTCATCACGGCCGCCGCTTCCCGGACGGTCTCCGCGGACCAGGGCTTGTCGACCAGGGCGGCCTCGGTCTCCCGGGCGCGGATCGGGGTCGCTGCGACGCCACCCAGCCCGATCCTGGCGCGGCGTACGACGCCGTCGGACACGTCGAGCGCGAAGGCCACCGCCACGCTGGAGATGTCGTCGAACCGGCGCTTGGCGATCTTGTGGAACGCGGTCAGCCCGGCCAGCGGCAACGGGATCCGGATCTCCTTGATCAGCTCGTCGGCGGCACGGACGCTCTTCCGGTAGCCGGTGTAGTAGTCGGCGAGCGCGACGACGCGCTCCCCAGCCGTCGAGACCAGCACCAGCTCGGCGTCAAGTGCGAGCAACGCTGGTGGCGCGTCACCGATCGGCGAACCCGTGCCGAGGTTCCCGCCCAGCGTGGCGCCGTTGCGGATCAGCCGTGAGGCGAACTGCGGGAGCATCTCCGCCAGCAGGGGGATCTCCCCACCGACCTGCCGCTCGATCTCGGTCAGCGTCAGCGCGGCGCCGAGCCTGATCACGTCGTCCCCGATGCTCAGCCCACGCAGCTCGGGAAGCTGCTCGATGGCGACGACGAGCGGTGCGCGGACGCCGCGGATGTTGACCTCCACACCCCAGTCCGTCGACCCGGCCACCACCAGCGCCTCGGGGCGCTCGGTCAGCAGCTGCAGCGCCGTGGCGAGGTCCGCCGGACGCACGAACTCGGCGGTCTCGGCGGTGATGGTCGTCGGGCTCGCGACAGGTGGCGGCTGGTCACGCCGGGCCGCGAACAGGTCGCCGGCTGTGGGGTCGCCGAGCGCATAGGCAGCGTCCTTGATCGGCCGGTAGCCGGTGCAGCGGCAGAGGTTGCCGCTCAGCGCGTGCAGGTCGAAGCCGTTGGCACCGTGCTCGGCGGCGGTGTCGGCACCCGGCTGGCCCGGATCGGCCGCACTCCCGTTGGTGGAGTTGCCCGCCGGCTGGTGCGCCTGGCCCCGCCCGGCCCGGTAGAACTCCGCAGCCATGCTGCAGATGAAGCCCGGCGTGCAGTAGCCACACTGCGAACCGCCTCGGACCGCCATCTCGCGCTGCACCGGGTGCAGCTCGGTGGTGGTGCCGAGACCTTCGGAGGTGACGACCTCCTGGCCGGCCAGGCCCGCCGCAGGGATCAGGCAGGCGTTGATCGAGACCCACTCGGTGGTGCCGTCCCCGGTCGTGGACGGGCGGGCGACCATGATGGCGCAGGCGCCGCACTCACCCTCCGCGCAACCTTCCTTGGCGCCGGTCAGGCCCTGGCTGCGGAGCCAGTCGAGCGCGGACACGTGCGGGGTGACGCCCAGGCTCTCGCTCTGGCCGTTGACCTGCACCTCAGTTGTGCTCACCGTCGTCGCCTCCCGTCGTGACCCACGTCACTCATTGTCCGCCTCGCCTGTGATCTTAGGCAGCCCACTCCTCGCTAGGGAAGCCCTTTTCGGAAATCTTTTTCCACGATCCGGTATTACCGTCGCGTCGCCGCGCTCCTCAGAGCCCGGCCCGCAGCGGCATGTGCCGGTTGACGTCCTTGTAGAGCAGGTAGCGGAACTTCCCGGGACCCCCCGCGTAGCAGGCCTGGGGGCAGAACGCCCGCAGCCACAGGAAGTCGCCCTCCTCGACCTCGACCCAGTCCTCGTTGAGGAGGTACATCGCCTTGCCCTCGAGGATGTAGATGCCGTGCTCCATCACGTGCGTCTCGGGGAAGGGGATGACCCCGCCCGGCTCGAAGTTGACGATGTTCACGTGCATGTCGTGGCGCAGGTCGGCCTGGTCCACGAAGCGGGTGGTGGTCCAGGCGCCCTTCGTCCCCGGCATCTCGACCGGCTCGACGTCGCGCTCGTTCGTCACGAACGCGTCGGGAACCTCGATCCCGTCCACCCGCTGGTAGCTCTTGCGCAGCCAGTGGAACCGCGCCGCTCCGGACCCGGTCTGATGTGCGGTCCACGTGCAGGCCGGCGGAAGGTAGGCGTAGCCCCCCGCCTCCAGCAGGTGCTCCTCCCCCTCGACGGTCAGCTGGAGGGCGCCCTCCAGCACGAAGATCACCGCCTCGGCATCGGGGTCGGTCTCCGGTCGGTCGCTGCCGCCACCGGCGGACACCTCCACGAGGTACTGGCTGAAGGTCTCGGCGAAGCCCGACAGCGGGCGGGCCAGCACCCAGAGCCTGGTCTCCGTCCAGAACGGCAGCCAGCTGGTGACGATGTCGGTCAGCGATCCCCGGGGCAGCACGACGTACGCCTCGTTGAAGCGCGAACGGTCGGTGGTCAGCCGGGTCTGGGGCGGGAGGCCCCCCTGTGGTGCGTAGTAGTTGCTCATCGTCGTCCTCTCTCCAGGAACCTGCCGTGCGATGGCCCATCCGGTGCCACGGGTGTGCCGCGGAGCCAGGTTCGTCGTACCACGCCAGCCAGTCGCCTGCCTGCGTACGCCGACACCGGGTTCTTGTGCGACAGGGCGGCGACGTCGACCGAGAACTCCTCGTCGGGCGCCAGCACCGTCAGGTCGGCGTCGGCGCCGACCTCGATGCGTCCCTTGTGAGCCAGCCCCACCCGGTCGGCAGGGGTGCGCGCCATCCACCGGACGACGTCCGGGAGGCCGAAACCGTGGGCGCGCGCGGCGGTCCACACCGCGGGCAGGGAGACCTGGATCGAGGCGATCCCGCCCCAGGCCAGCCCGAAGTCACCAGCCGCAGGGCCGCCGGGTGCCCACTTGAGCTCGGTCGTGCTGGGCGAGTGGTCGGAGACGACGAGGTCGATGTCGCCGACGCCCAGCCCGGACCACAGCGCCTCTCTGTTGCCGGCCTCGCGGATGGGCGGGCAGCACTTGAACTCCGTCGCCCCGTCCCCGACCTCCTCGGCGCTGAAGACCAGGTAGTGCGGACACGTCTCGATCGTCAGGTCGACCCCTGCCGATCGTGCTTCGTGCAGGGCTGGGAGCGCCTGGGCGCTGCTCAGGTGGAGCAGGTGGGTGCTTGCCCCGGTGCGACGAGCCTGCGCGATCACCTGCTCGATCGCGGCGGACTCGGCGGCGGGAGGTCGGGAGGCCAGGAACCCGGCGTACGACGGTCCGGCCGCCAGTCCGTCCTCGATCAGCCGTCCGTCCTCGGCGTGCACCAGCATCAGCGCCCCCAGCCGGGCGACCTCGTCCATGGCGTCGGCGAACTCCTCCTCGGCGAGGTGCGGAAACTCGTCCACTCCGGAGTGGATCAGGAAGCTCTTGAAGCCGAACACCCCGGCCTCGTGCAGCGCGGCCAGGTCCTTCAGATTGCCGGGGACGGCGCCGCCCCAGAAGCCGACGTCCACAGCGATCTGGTCGCGCGCCACGTCCTGCTTGACGCGCAACGCGTCCAGGGTGGTCGTCGGCGGGACCGAGTTCAGCGGCATGTCGATGATCGTCGTGACACCGCCGGCGGCAGCGGCCCGCGTCGCGGAGGCGAACCCTTCCCACTCGGTGCGGCCGGGTTCGTTGACGTGCACGTGCGTGTCGACCAGCCCCGGCAGCAGCACCTCGTCCTCGGCCAGCTCGACGGTCTCCGCCGAGTCGATGCGGGCGTCGTACGACGACACCGAGACGATCCGGCCGTCGGCCACGGCGACCGTGCAGGAGATCTCGGTCCCGTCCACGACGGCTCGTCGGGCCCGCACTGTCAGGTCGATGGTGGTCATGTCCTCGATCATCGTCGACGGCGACAGACTCATCGCTCGAGCTCCTGCATCGCGATCCGCGCGCCGAGTCGCTCCAGCAGTGGGCCGGGTGCGTCGAAGGACTCCTCGGGAGTGCTCGCCTCGGCGGTGAGTGCATAGGCGGCGCGGAACCCGGCACCGGCCAGGGCATCGCTGTCGAGCAGGCACTGGCCGGCCACCGCGACGACCGGCACCCCCGCTCGCCTCGCCGCATCTGCCACCCCGGCGGGCGCCTTGCCGCTCAACGTCTGCTCGTCCAGTGAGCCCTCCCCGGTGATCACCAGGTCGACGCCGACCAGCGCCTCCTCGAGACCGGTCAGCTGCTGGACCAGGGCGGCTCCCGGGCGAAGCTCCGCACCCAGCACGGCCACGGCCCCGAACCCGATCCCACCTGCTGCCCCCGCTCCAGGCGTCTCGCGCAGGTCGCGACCAGTGGTGGCGGCGACGACGTCTGCCCATGTGGACAGCGCCCGGTCGAGGGTGGCGACCAGCTCCGGGCCGGCTCCCTTCTGCGGTCCGTAGACCGCGGCCGCACCGGTGGGACCTGTGAGTGGGTTGTCCACGTCGCACGCGAGCGAGATGGTGGCCTCAGCCAGCCGCGGATCGAGTCCGGTGAGGTCCAGCTGCGCAACCCTGCCCAGCGCCTCCCCACCCTCGTCGAGCTCGTCGCCGTCCGCGTCCAGGACGCGCGCGCCGAGGGCCCGCACCATGCCCGCTCCCCCGTCGGTGGAGGCACTCCCACCGACGCCGATCAGGAGCTCGGTGCAGCCTGCGTCGAGGGCCTCTTTGACCACCTCACCGACGCCACCGCTGCTTGCAGTCGCCGGGGCGAGCTCTCCGTCGGGAAGGCGACCCAGGCCGCAGATCTCGGCCATCTCGATCACCGCCTCCTTGCCCCGCCGGACGTACGACGTGTCGCCGGGCACACCCGTCGGTCCTGATGCCCGCACCGGCACCTGCGTGAACCCGGCTCGGGCCAACGCGTCGAGCAAACCGTCACCGCCGTCGGAGACGGGCACGATGACGACCTCGACCTCGGGCCGCACCGAGCGGATGCCGGCGACCAGGTGGTCGGCGACCGCCGCTGCGGTGAGGGTGCCCTTGAACTTGTCGGGGGCCAGGAGGACGCGAGACATCGGGACGACTGTGTCAGTCGAGGTTGGCGTAGAGGGCCGTCGGGGCATCCACGCCGGACTCCGCGAGCTCTTCGAACTCGGTGATGTTGTCGATCTCCAGGCCCATCGAGACGTTCGTGACCCGCTCCAGGATCACCTCGACGACGACGGGCACGCGGTGCTCGACCAGCATCTTCTTGGCCTGCTCCAGCGCGGGCAGGATCTCCTCGGGTTCGAAGACCCTGATCGCCTTGCAGCCCAGCCCCTCGACCACCTTGACGTGGTCCACGCCGTAGCCGTTGACCTCGGGTGCGTTGATGTTGTCGAAGGACAGCTGCACGCAGTAGTCCATCTTGAAACCGCGCTGTGACTGGCGGATCAGCCCGAGGTAGGCGTTGTTCACGAGCACGTGGATGTAGGGGATGTTGAACTGCGCCCCGACAGCGAGCTCCTCGACCATGAACTGGAAGTCGTAGTCGCCCGACAGCGCGACCACAGTTCCTTCCGGGTCGGCCGTTGCGACACCCAGCGCGGCAGGCACGGTCCACCCGAGTGGCCCGGCCTGGCCGGCGTTGATCCAGTGCCGTGGCTTGTAGACGTGCAGCAGCTGGGCAGCCTGGATCTGGGAGAGGCCGATGGTGCTGACGTAGCGGGCCTCCTTGCCGAAGGCGCGGTTCATCTCCTGGTAGACACGCTGTGGCTTGATGGGCGCGTTGTCGAAGCTGGTCTTGCGCCACATCGTCCGCTTGCGCTCCTGGCACTCCTGCGCCCAGACGCTGCGGTCCGGCAGGGTGCCGGCGGCCTCGCGTTCCCGCGCGACCTCGACGAAGAGCTCGAGCGCTGCCTTCGCGTCGGAGACGATGCCGAAGTCAGGTGCGAACACCCGGCCGATCTGCGTCGGCTCGATGTCGACGTGCACGAACTTGCGGCCCCGGGTATAGGTCTCCACTCCCCCGGTGTGCCGGTTGGCCCACCGGTTGCCGATCCCGAGCACGAAGTCGGAGGCGAGCATGGTGGCGTTGCCGTAGCGCTGCGAGGTCTGCAGGCCGACCATGCCGGCGTACAGCGGGTGGTCGTCCGGGATCGTGCCCCAGCCCATCAGGGTGGGGACTACCGGGACACCGGTCAGCTCGGCGAGCTCCACCAGCAGGTCAGCGGCGTCCGCGTTGACCACGCCGCCACCCGAGACCAGCAGCGGTCGCTCGGCCGCCACGAGCATGTCGAACGCCTTCTCCACCTGGGGTCGCGTGGCAGTGGGCTTGTACGCCGGCAGCGGCGCGTAGGTGTCGACGTCGAACTCGATCTCGGCCATCTGGACGTCGATGGGCAGGTCGATCAGCACCGGACCGGGCCGGCCCGAGCGCATCAGGTGGAATGCCTTCTGGAAGGTTCCCGGCACCTGGGCCGGCTCCAGGACGGTGACCGCCATCTTGGTCAGCGGACCCGCGATCGTGGCGATGTCGACTGCCTGGAAGTCCTCCTTGTGCAGCTTGGCCACCGGGGCCTGCCCGGTGATGCACAGGATCGGGATCGAGTCAGCGCTGGCGGAGTACAGGCCGGTGATCATGTCCGTCCCGGCCGGACCACTCGTGCCGACGCACACGCCGATGTTTCCTGCGGTGGCCCGGGTGTAGCCCTCGGCCATGTGCGACGCGCCCTCGACGTGACGCGCCAGCGTGTGGTGCAGTCCGCCCAGGGTCTCCATCGCCTTGTAGAACGGGTTGATCGCCGCTCCCGGCAGACCGAAGAGGTGACTGACACCTTCCTTCTTCAAGATCTCCACTGCCGCCTCGGCGGCTGTCATGCGTGCCATCTGTGTTTCTCCTGCTCGTGTGGTCTGTTGGATTCAGCTGGTGGTGCGGCCGGAGAGCCGCTCCACGCCGCGCAGCAGCGCCGAGTGGTCGAGTCCGCCGTCGCCGTTGGCGCGCGCGGAGGCCATCAGCTGGGCCGCCAGGGCGCCCATCGGGATCACCACACCGGCCTCCCTGGCCGCCGAGGTGACGATGCCCATGTCCTTGTGGTGCAGGTCGATCCGGAAGCCCGGGTCGAACTTCCGTCCGAGCATGTTGGGCTTCTTCTGCTCGAGCACCTTGGAGCCCGCCAGCCCGCCGCCGAGCACCTCGAGGGCAGCCTCGGTGTCGACCCCATAGGCCTCGAGGAACACCAGCGCCTCGGCGAGCACCTCGATGTTGACCGCGACGATCAGCTGGTTGGCCGCCTTCACCGTCTGCCCCGAGCCCCACGGTCCGACGTGCACGATCGTCTTGCCGACGGCGTCGAAGATCTGCTCGGCCTCCGCGAAGTCCTCTGCCTGCCCGCCGACCATGATCGACAGTGCCGCGTTGACGGCGCCCGCCTCGCCCCCCGAGACCGGGGCATCCAGCATCCGGAAGCCCTTCTCACGCGCCTGCTCCGCCAGCGACGCGGCCACATCGGGCCGGATGCTGGAGAAGTCGATGATCAGCGCGCCGTCCGGGGCGTTGTCGAAGACCCCACCCTCGCCGGCGAGTACCTGCTCGACGTCCGGCGAGTCGGGCACCATCACGGCCACGACGTCGGCGTCCTTGACCGCTTCGGCGATCGACGTCGCGGCGCGACCACCGGCCTCGACGAGTGGCTTGGTGCGCTCGGGCGAGAGGTTCACTCCGCAGACGTCGAAGCCCGCGTTCTGGAGGTGGACCGACATGGGCTGTCCCATGACGCCGAGGCCGATGAAGGCGATGGTGGTCATCTGTGTGCTCCTAGTGCTCGTTCTGGTTGCTGAGTCAGGGTGTTCACGCGGGCTGGTTTGCGGACCGACGTGCACGCGGTAGCCACGCGAGGCCGGCGTCGGTCGTGGAGGTCGGCTTGTACTCGAGCCCCACCCACCCGTCGTACCCGCGCGCTGCGAGGTCGCCGAGCAGGTTGTCGAGGTCGAGCTCACCGCTGCCTGGTTCGCCCCGGCCCGGGCAGTCCGCGATCTGCACGTGCGCAGTGATGTCGGCGTAGGCCGTGATCGCTGACGCCACGTCGTCGCCGTTGTTGGCGAGGTGGAACAGGTCGCAGAGGAACCCGACGTTCTGGTGCCCGTCGTCCCGTACTGCGAGGACCACGCCCGCGGCGTCGGCCGCGGTGCGCAGCGGGTAGGGCTTCGGTCCGCTGACCGGCTCCACCAGCACGGTTGCGCCGATCGCGGCCGCCGCGTCTGCTGCACGTCCGAGCATCTCGCGGCCGAGGGCGTCCTGCTCGTCGGGCGTGACGCCCTCGACCCGGTTGCCGTAGAGCGCGTTGAACGCCGAGACGCCGAGCTGCTCACCGATCCCGACCGCGACGTCGATGTTGTCGCGGAACTGGCCGGCGCGGTCCGGGATGGAGAGGACTCCGGCGTCAGCCCCGGCCAGGTCCCCCGCGAAGAAGTTCAGCCCGACCAGCTGGACCCCGGCGTCGGTCACAGCCGAGACGAAGCCGGAGACGTCGGCATCGCCCGGGACCGGTTGCTCCGGCCAGGGCCACCAGAACTCGACGGCGTCGAAGCCGGCGTCCTTGGCAGCCTGGGGACGCTCGAGCAGCTGGTGCTCGGTGAACAGCATCGAGCAGTTCGCGAGGTAGCTGAGGCCATGGTCTTGCATCGGTACCACTTCCATGATGTGGAAATATCTTTTCACTACGCGAAATATTACTCCGGCCGGCCGGGGCTGGTCAAGCCGACAGGACCTATCCCCCGATCAGGCCCGCGCGGGTCATCAGCCGCTCGTGCTGGCGTACGGCGTCGACGCGCAGGGTGTCCTCATCGACCCTGACCAGCCGGTCCTGCTCCACCACCGGACGCCCGGCGACCAGCAGCAGCTCGAGCGGTGACGGGCTGCCCAGCACCAGGGCCGCAACCGGGTCGACGACGTCGGCGTGCGGCAGAGTGTCGATCCGCCACACGGCGAGGTCGGCCTGCTTGCCCACCTCGAGCGAACCGACCTGGTCGTCCCAGCCGAGCACGCGAGCACCACCGATCGTGGCCGCTTGCAGTGCGTCACGGACCGTGAGCGACTCCGGACCTCCACGCGCACGGGCGAACAGCAGCGCGCGCCTGACCTCCTCGACCAGCGAGGACGACTCGTTGCTGGCAGCACCATCGACGCCGAGGCCGACCGGCACGCCCGCCTGGCGCAGGTCGCTCAGCCGGCAGACCCCCGCCCCCAACCGCGCGTTGGAGGAGGGACAGTGCGCCACACCCGTGCCACTCGAGGCAAGCGCAGCGATGCCGGCATCGTCGAAGTGGATCCCATGAGCGAACCAGACGTCGTCACCGAGCCAGCCCAGCGAGGCGAGGTAGTCCACCGGCGACATCGAGACGCGCTCGCGGCAGTAGGCCTCCTCGTCCTGGGTCTCGGCAAGGTGGGTGTGCAGGCGAACCCCGAGCTCACGAGCGAGCGCCGCCGACTCCACCAGCAACTCTGCGGTGACCGAGAACGGCGAGCACGGAGCGATGCCGATGCGGAGCATCGAGTCGGGGCCGGGATCATGATGGGTGGCGACGGCTGCCGCCGTCTCCTTGAGGATGGTGTCGAGGTCCTGCACGACGTTGTCGGGCGGGAGCCCACCCCGGGACTGGCCTAGATCCATCGATCCACGAGTGGGCAGGAACCGCAGACCGACTCTCCGGGCCGCCTCGATCTCGGCACCCAGCAAGTCGCCACCGTCCGTGGGGAAGACGTAGTGGTGATCCATCGTCGTCGTACAACCTGTGCGTGCCAGCCACCCGAGTGCGGCAGCCGCCGCAGCGCCGGTGATGTCCTCGTCGATCTGGCTCCAGACCGGGTAGAGCCGTGTCAGCCACTCGAAAAGCCCGGCGTCGACCGCGAGCCCGCGGGTCACCCACTGGTAGAGGTGGTGGTGGGTGTTGACCAGCCCCGGCGTGACCAGGCAGCCGCTTGCGTCGACGTGCCGGGCGATCGCCCGGTCGGCGTCGGAGATCCCGTCCGCTGGGCCGGCTCCCACACTCTCGATCCGGCCATTGCGCACCAGCACATGGCCCGGAGCGTGCTCGGCTCCCGTCCCGCCGGCCCTGACCTCCATGGAGCCATCCATGGAGCCATCCATGGTGACCACGGTTCCGCCCTCGATGAGGACCAGATCGGGCGAGGACATCGCCGATCAGCTCCCTCGGTAGGTGGAGAACGCGAACGGGCTCAGCAACAGCGGCACGTGGTAGTGCGCGTCCGGGTCGGTGACCTCGAAGGTGATCTCCACCGTCGGGTAGAAGGTGGCGGTGTCCCTCTCGGCGAACCAGGCGCCGGTGTCGAAGCGCAGCCGGTGGACCCCCGCCTCGAGTTCGAGCCCCTCGGTCAGCTCGGGACAACGCCCGTCCGCGTTGGTGTGTCCCGTGCCGACGAGTACGCCGTCGGCCCGCTCGAGCCGCAGCGCCATGCCCTCTGCAGGAGCCCCTTCGACGGCATTCAGGACGTGGGTGGAGATGGTCACTGGTCCTCCGGACGTAGTTCACTGGTCAGACGGATTCTGGAGATGCGCGCGAGCTCCCCGCGCACCACGTCGAGCTCGGTTGCCGGGTCGTTGTCGAGTCGCTCGTGCAGCAGCCTCAAGAGCTCGTCCGCGCTGCGCCCGGCTGCTGCCACCAGGTAGATCCGTCCGAATCTCTCCTCGTAGTCGGCGTTGCCCTCGGTGATGGCCTCCTGGACGTCGGCGTCTGCCTGCGACATCGCCGACTGTTCCCTGGCCGACCGCGCGGCCGACTCCTCGTCGAGGCCCTGCGCCCGCTCGCCGATCCGCGGGTGGCCGGCCAGGGCCTCGTCGATCTGCGTCTCGTCGAGCCCGGCCACGATCGCGTCCGAGGTGGCCAGGACTGCGTCCAGGTCGTCGTACGGCCGGCCGGCGAGCAGCCCGTCGGCCCAGGCCCCGGCTGCGGTCAAGGAGAGCAGGCGAGGTCGGAGGTCGTCGACTGGCGCCTCGTTGAATTCTGCGAGCTCTGACACGGTCGCCCCTCATTGCGGTTGTGGAAACGCCTCCAGCATGAGCCAGCGGGGCCGGGCGCGTCGCGCCCGGCCTCCGCTGCTAGTGCAGCCGCTGCAGGCTGGCCGCGCGCATGGAGCCCATCGGGGTGGTGTCCTCGACGGCGTCCTCGAGCCGGTGGTTGGCGATCTTGGCGATCTCCAGCAGCGCGGCGACGTGCTCCTGCGTTGGCGAGTTGTCCAGCCGCTGCCAGGCCTGCTCGAGCACCTGCTCCGAGCTCAGCTCGCGCGCCGCGATGATGAGCGGGAACCCGAACTTCTCGCTGTAGGCCCGCGTGACCTCGTTGAACGCCGCCTGCTCCTCCTCGCTGAGGAAGGTCAACCCGGCAGACGCCTGGTCCAGCATGGAGTTCTCCTCCAGGTCGCCCGCAAGCAGCGCCTCACCCGCCAGCGACGGGTACGCCCGCATCAATGCGGACTGGCGCTCCGGCGGCAACGAGAACAGCTCGTCCTGCAGCGTGGCGCGCACCGCGTTGCCGTCGGCGAACGGACGTCGTCCGGCCACAGCCTCGGCGATCCCCTCGTCGCCCTGGTACGCCGGGGCGACCGTCGCCACGAACGTGTCCCGCTCCATGGCGTTGAGCTGCTGGACCGACAGGCGGTCGCGGACCACGGACTCGTCATCGCGACGACCGCCGAAGTAGTTCAGCAGCAGGTTCAGCAGGATCGCGGCGATGCTGCCGGTCGTGATGCCCGAGTTCAGGAATGCCTGGACGTTCGGCGGGAACTGGACGAGGAAGGCCGAGGTGCCGTCGATCTGCGGCAGGCCCACCGGGATCATCGCGATGGCGATGCTGACCGCGACGACCACGACGTTGCGGTGGCTGTTGAAGTCCACCCGCCCCAGCGTCTGGATCCCGACCGCGGCCACCGTTCCGAACATGACCAGAGCGGCGCCACCGAGCACGGAGGGCGGGATGCTCGCCACGATCGCGCCTGCCTTCGGCAGCAGGCCGAGCAGGATCATGATGCCGCCGGCGGTGGCCACCACCCAGCGACTCTTCACCCGGGTCAGCCGCACCAGCCCCACATTCTCGGCGAAGCAGGTGTAGGGGAACGAGTTCATCACGCCGCCGAGGAACGTCGCGAGACCGTCCGCACGCAACGCTGCGGCAATGTCCTTCTTGGCGATCGGCTTCTCGACGATCTGTCCGGTTGCATACACGTCACCGATCGTCTCGACCGCGGTGATCAGCATGACCACGATCATCAGCAGGATCGGGACGAGTGCGAACTTCGGCGTACCGAAGTGGAACGGACCGGTGAACCCGACCCAGTCCGCGCCCGACACGGAGGTGAACTTGGCAACCTTGCCACCCGATCCGTCACTCACCATGGCCGCGACGAGCGTTCCGATGACCAGACCGGCGAGCACGGCCACCGTGGCCAGGAACCCGCGGGCGAATCGCGTGATGAGCAGGATCATCAGGATCGTGAACGTCGCCAGTGCGAGGTTGGTGTAGCTGCCGAACTTCAGGTGCGCCGGCACCAGGTCCGGGTTGAAGAAGGCGAACTGACCGCCGCCGGCATCGAAAGCGGCCACCGGGATCAGCGTGATGCCGATGATGGTGATGACGGTTCCGGTCACGACCGGGGGGAAGAACCTGACCAGCTGGGAGAAGAACGGAGCGACCAGCAGCGTGAACAGTCCCGCGACGATGACCGCGCCGTAGATGTAGACAAGACCCTCGGTGCCCGACCCACGGTCGAGTCCGATGATGATCATCGGTGTCACCGCGGTGAACGTGACGCCCTGGAGCAGCGGCAGTCGCACACCGATCTTCCAGACACCCACCGACTGCAGGATCGACGCGATGCCACAGGTGAAGAGGTCTGCGTTGATCAGGTGGATCAACTGCTCCTCGTTCAGCCCGATCGCACCCGCGAGCAGGATCGGGACGATCACCGCTCCGGCGTAGAACGCCATCACGTGCTGCAAGCCGTAGACGGCGAGCTTCTGCGGGGGCAGGACCTCGTCGACAGGGTGTTTCGAGCGCTTCTTCGCCGTCGTGGTGGCTGTGCTCATGTCGCCTCTTCTCCTCGTGCCATCAATCGATACGTGTTGTTCTCGGCCCGCACTCGGTGTCGGGCTGGGGGAAACCTGTGCCAGCGACCGGACCTCGGCCGGACCCTGGGGAGCTGCATGGTCAGACGAATCCCGGCACCGCCTGCCAGGCAAGACCTGCTTCAGAGGAGTCGTCCCGGGAGACACTCGCCTCGATCAGGCCGTAGGGCCGGTCTGCCGCGATGAACACCTCGCCGTTGTTCTCCAGCCCGAACGGGGCCAGGTCATAGAGGAAGTGGTGCTTGTTGGGAGCCGAGAAGCGGACCTCCGCCACCTGGGGATGGGACTCGAGCACGGCACCCCCCATCGCGTAGAGCGTCTCCTGGAGAGCCCGGCTGTACGTCGTGGCGTACGCCGCCAGCATGATCCGCTTGATGTCCTCGTACGCCGCGTTCCAGTCGGTCTCGCGCACCGCGGAGGTGCCCTCGTAGCGCCAACGGGCGGTCAGCGAGGTGGCCATCACGCGGTCGTCGGTCTCCTGGAGCGTCGTGTACTCGTCGACCAGGAAGCCCTTGAACTCCGAGCCGGTGGACTTGAGCACCGTCAGGTCCTCGAAGCCGGAGACCACCCAGACCTGCTGGTCGTCGCCGCGACCCTCGACGGTGACGACGCAGGTGCGGGTCTCGGTACCGCGCCGTACGAACGAGTGGGCATGCCCCTCGCCGTCGACCTGGATCCGGTCCCAGGCGTACTCCTCGACCCTGATCTGGGAACTGGTCGCCGGCGGCGCGGCATCGAGGAAGTGCCGACCGAGAGCAACCGCGTAGTCCTCCGGCGAGCTGATCCCGTGCTCCTTCGCGTAGGCGAAGGAGGTGTTCTTCTGGGTGTCGGTCGGCAGCACGTTGATCTGGTCGCCCACGGTGTGTGCGTCCGCGAAGTCGCCGCGCAACGAGGTGGAGACGTTGAGGTCCCGGATCTCGTGGCGGTCGGTGTCGCGATAGATCCGGACGACCCGGTTCTCTGCCTTGCCGTACTGGTTGGCTCCGAGCACGATGCTCATCTGCGGCCCCTTCTCCGTGTTCCACCGGCCAGGCCGGTCACGGTATCGGGTGAGTATTCCGTCAGATGGAAAAGAAATACCGTGGTGTGGAAACACTAGGCCGACCGATGGCCTCACGTCAACGGTCTGGAGTGATCTGGCTCACAGACGTCTAGGCCGCGCGAGCGCGGTGAGCGTGCCCACGTCGAGACCGGTGCCGGACTCGACCTCCGAGGCCGAGAGGGCGCCGCAGTCGATGCCGCGGGCGATGAAGTCGGAGAGTGCCCGTGCGGTGGCGGGCTCGTCCATGACGCTCGAGCCGGTCTGCTCCACGTAGTTGCGCAGGCGCTGGGCGGCCTCGCCGAACCCCTCGCGGAAGAAGGCGTACGTCGCGGCGAACCGGCTCGGCAGCTGGGCCGGATGCAGATCCCACCCCTGGTTGTAACCGCGCTCCAGGGAGCGCCGTACCAACCGCGCATGGAGCTCCCAGCCGCGTCGTACGTCGGCCTCGTCACCGACGGGCAGGACATTGGTCGACCCGTCGGACAGGCGAACACCGGTGCCTGCCGCGGCGGCCTGCATCACCAGCTTCGCGTGGTCGGCAACAGGGTGTTCCATGCTCTGGTAGGCGGCCGGGATTCCACAGAATGCCGAGTAGTCGTAGGTGCCGTAGTGCAGTGCCGTGACGCGACGGTCGCCGGCGTGGATCATCCGCGCCACCAGGGCGGTGCCGTCCGGACCCAGGATCGACTGGGGCGTCTCGATCTGCAGCTCGAAGAGCAGGCTGCGGGGGGTCATTCCCAGCGTCTGCTCGAGCCGAGCAGTCAACTCGACCATCGCCTCGACCTGCTCGACGCTGGTGATCTTGGGCAGGGTCACCACGAAGCCGTCGAGCGAGCCACCCTCCTCGAGAAGGGTCGCCAGAAACAGCGTCAGGGTGCGGATCCCCCGTCGCCGAGTGGGCGCCTCCAGGCTCTTGAACCGGATGCCGTGGAACGGGGGCGCGGTGCCCGCCTGGGTCGCTCGAGCCAGCGCGGCGGCCGCCCGCAGGGTGTCGGCATCCTCCGCGTCGTCGCCGCGATCTCCGTAGCCGTCCTCGAAGTCGATCCGGAGATCCTCGATCGGTTCGGAGGCCAGCTTCGCGCGGACCAGGTCGACCTGGTCAGCACCCGCGACCAGCTCAGCGAACAGGTCGCCGTGCTGGTCGACCACGGCAGTCGCAGCCCGGCCCCAAGTGTCCGCGAGGTCCTCGGCGAAGCGGTCGGCCGGCACGTAGACCGTGTGCACCGGCTGGCGATCGGGAGTGTCACCGGGGAACTGCTCGGCCAGTGCGGTGTCGGCTCCGAGCAGGCGCTCGTCGAGCTCGGCAGTCAGTGCCTCGGCCAGCTCGTCGGCCGGCTCGACCCCGCCGCGGGCAACGTCTGTCATGTTCGGCCTCCCGTAAACATTCGCATCCCGGATGCTATCTTCCGTATCGCGGAAGTCAAGGTCTCCTGCCGTCAACCATGCGGTCCCGTCCTGCCGCCCCCACCGCTCCTGCGCGCGGGACTTACTGGGCCCAACAGGGGCGCGAGTCCCGCAATTCATGGGAGCAGCGCTCTGCGCAAGTGAGGACGCGGGACTCATGACCCCGGGACGCCTGCCCGCCAAGACTCGTCACATCGGTCGCACCCAAGAGACCGAATGACGATTCAAGGAGAGCGCCACCATGTCTGATCCCTACTTCCCGAACCGCAACGAGTCAGCAGGCACGCAGGTCCTTGTGCCGCCCCAGCCAACACACCAGGGGTACGACTACGGACAGCCGCCGGGTGGCTACCCCTCACCCGGCTACGCCCCCAATGGACAGCCGCCCATGAACGGCTTCCACAGCGAGCCGCCCAGGTCGACATCGGCTCTGATGTCGCTCCCGAGCCGCGTGCGAGGACTGCTCGCCGTGCTGGCGGTCCTCGTTCTCGCACTCGGTGGGTTCGCGCTGACGACCCACCAGCACCTCGGTGAGACGAAGACCCGAGCCGATGGCCTGAGTCAGTCGCTCAGAAAGGCGAAGGACTCGGTGGCAGCCAAGCAGTCGGAGCTGGAGCAGACCAAGAAGGACCTGAAGACCAGCAACGCCGCAACCGCCGAGGCGACCGCAACCCTGCAGATGGTTGGCAGCTGTGCCTCCGCTCTCTTCGAAGCCTGGAACGCCTACTTCGCGGAGGACTTCAAGGCTGCGGAAGCAGCACTCAGCAAGTCCGAGGAGCCGTGCCAGCAGGCGTTCGGTGACTCCACAACCGAGTAGTCCGGAGGTGTGGTCCTTCCGATCGACCGGCTGGACCACACCGGATTCCATCACTTCACGAAACAGGAGCGTCCCATGTCCACCTGGTACCTGGCCGTCGACTTTGGAACCACCAACACCTGCGCCGCGATCGTGTCCGAGCACGGCTCGGTAGCGGTCGGCTTCGGACCCGAACACGCCACCCGGATGCCCTCCGGCGTCTTCGCCGAAGACGACGGCAGCCTGCTGGTCGGCTTGGAGGCGCAGCGCCAGGCCGCAGTGCGACCGGATCGCTACGACCCTGCTCCCAAAAGGAGTGTCGGGCAGGCCACCATGCTCCTCGGCGGACGGGAGATCCCCGTCGTCGAGGTGGTGGCCGCGGTCCTGCTCGTTGCGGCAGCCGAGGCCAGGCGGCAGCGGGGCGGTACGCCGCCGGCACAGGTCACGCTCACCTATCCGGCCCGCTGGGGCAGGACCCGCCAGTCGGTCCTCCGGGACGCCGCGACCAGGGCCGGTCTCGGCGACGTGGTGCTGGTGACCGAGCCGGAGGCGGCCGCGGCCTACTTTGCCCGGCACGACGGGGTGCCCGTAGGACGATCCATCGCTGTCTACGACCTCGGAGGCGGCACCTTCGACGCGGCCGTCCTGACGGCCATGCCGACCGGCTTCCAGCTGATCGGACGGCCCGGCGGCGTGGACCCCCTCGGCGGGGAGGACATCGACGAGCGGTTGCTGGAGGTGACGCTGGGCCGATTCGGCCTCGCCGCAGCTCAGGTCGAAAGGACCAACTCCCCTTGCGCAACGGTGCCGCCGTCAGCCGGCCCGGACTTGACCGACAGTGGTTCGGTCATCACCAAGCTTGATCGCCCGGCGCTGGCGCGTGAGGTGCGCCGGGCCAAGGAGGAACTGGCCACGAGGGAGAACTCAGCCCTCACCGCGCCTGGGCTGCCTCAAGGCGCAGCGCTGACCCGCGCCGACCTGCGAGCCGTCGCCGGGGAGGACATCAACGCGACCGTCTCGGAGTTCCTGCGCACGGTGAACCTTGCGGGCTCGACGTGCGACCAGCTTGCTGGCATCTATCTCGCGGGTGGGTCCAGCAAGCTTCCGCTGGTGCGGGAGGCCCTGTCCCGCCGGCTTCCGCCTGGCAGCCACCGACTCGTACGCACCCTCGACGACCCGAAGGCCGCCGTGGCGCTCGGCGCCGGCGAGGTGCTGCACGCCCGGGAGAGCGATCCGGTGGTGCACACCTCCGGGCTCCGCCTGCCGACTCGACCACGCAAGCCGATGACGTGGCGACACCTCCTCGTGGGGACCGTCGCGCTGGCGCTCCTGGCCGTGGGGACCGGGATCTGGCTGAAGCACCGAGACAGCAACGTCATCGCGGGGACGGTGCGCGACAACCACGGTCAGCCCATGGCCAACACGGAAATCCTGCTGAGCTCCGGGGACGAGAGGCTCGGCGGCAAGCACGCCAAGACCATGACCGACGGCAAGGGGCACTACACAACCAAGCTCCCGCGAGGCAGTTACGACCTGGTCGCCGTCGCCACGCTCAGCTACGAGGGTCAGGAGGTCCGCGCTGTGTTGACCCCCAAGGATCCCGACGCAGGTGCCGTCGAGCTCCCGGCAAGCGGCGGCGCCAGGCTGGACCTGGTCCTGGGGATATCGGGCCAGATCCCCCAGACCGCGGGTGCCAGCTATGACGACTTCTTCGGTGGCAGCGTGCAGGTCGAGGAGTGGTGGGACGGGGAGGAAGTTGCGCAGCCGCTCCATGCCCTGCGCGAGGACCTCGAAGTCACTTTCAGCTTCGCCCCGGTGGGGCCGTTGCTCGACGGCTCGGAGGCCAAGCCCTTCGACAGGACGCGCACGGTGGGCGAGCTGATCAACGGTTCCGCCGTGCTTGGTCATGATGCGGTGATCGAGGACATCCCGTTGGGGAGCTACGTGTTGACGGTCTCGCTTGCCACGCCCAACGGCGACGAGATCCCCCTGGTCATGCGGGACCCATCCTTGGGACCGAACGGCGGGATGGATGCCGTCGAATCGGCAACCATCACCGTCGCGAGCCTTTGCGAGATCGGCACCGGCGAGCTCGGCTTGCCGGTCGGTCTGCCCCTCGGCATCCCCACGAAGTACCTGCAGTGAACGCCCGACCCCGGGAAAGAAACAGGAGGCACGAGCCATGGACATGAACGACGAGTGGGCACAGCAGCAACAGGAACTAGCCCACCAGAACCAGATCCAGCAGCAGCTGGCGGCCCAGGCTGAGACGCAGGCGACCGTCGCCGCGGCAGCGCAGCAGGCACAGGTCAGTGCGGCACAGAGCGCAAATCAGCACGTCGCCGCGGGGGCGTTCGCCGCCCAGCAAGGCAGCCAGACGTCGCTGCTCGAGCAGCAGCAAACCGCACCTGCGGCCACCAGCAGCCCGGCACCCGCTCCCCAGGCAGGGGCGCCGACCCAGCCGGCCGACAGGGTCGAACCGGTGGCGGCACCAGCCACGTCGCCTGTCGGCGACCAGCCGTTCCTGCACTCCAACGTCGAGCCGGTCCAGCCAGTCGAGGCAGTCCAGCCAGTCGAGCGCATTGACCAAGCCGCGGAGCAGGCCGAGAAGCAGGCAGCCGAACAAGCCGCCGAGCAAGCCGAGAAGCAGGCAGCCGAACAAGCCGCCGAGCAAGCCGAGAAGCAGGCAGCCGAACAAGCCGCCGAGCAAGCCGAGAAGCAGGCAGCCGAACAAGCCGCCGAGCAAGCCGAGAAGCAGGCAGCCGAACAAGCCGCCGAACAAGCCGAGAAGCAGGCAGCCGAACAAGCCGCCGAACAAGCCGAGAAGCAGGCAGCCGAACAAGCCGCCGAGCAAGCCGAGAAGCAGGCAGCCGAACAAGCCGCCGAACAAGCCGAGAAGCAGGCAGCCGAACAAGCCGCCGAGCAAGCCGAGAAGCAGGCAGCCGAACAAGCCGCCGAACAAGCCGAGAAGCAGGCAGCCGAACAAGCCGCCGAACAAGCCGAGAAGCAGGCAGCCGAACAAGCCGCCGAGCAAGCCGAGAAGCAGGCAGCCGAACAAGCCGCCGAACAAGCCGAGAAGCAGGCAGCCGAACAAGCCGCCGAACAAGCCGAGAAGCAGGCAGCCGAACAAGCCGCCGAACAAGCCGAGAAGCAGGCAGCCGAACAAGCCGCCGAACAAGCCGAGAAGCAGGCAGCCGAACAAGCCGCCGAACAAGCCGAGAAGCAGGCAGCCGAACAAGCCGCCGAACAAGCCGAGAAGCAGGCAGCCGAACAAGCCGCCGAGCAAGCCGAGAAGCAGGCAGCCGAACAAGCCGCCGAGCAAGCCGAGAAGCAGGCAGCCGAACAAGCCGCCGAGCAAGCCGAGAAGCAGGCAGCCGAACAAGCCGCCGAGCAAGCCGAGAAGCAGGCAGCCGAACAAGCTCAGCGGCAGGCCCAGCGGCTCGCCCAGGAGCGAACCCAACGGGTCGCGAACGAGGAGAGGCTCGAACAGTCCGAGGAGGTGGCAACGCACCAGGCCGCAGGCCAGGTTCCGGACGATCCGGCTCGCGACATCTTCGCCGAGCTGCGCACGGAGCTCGGTCTTTCGGAGCATGACCCGGAGGAGCAGTGGTCGGCACGAGAGACCTCGACGCACGCGCGAGCGGATGGACTTGTCGGCGAGCGTGGAGCGCCTGGCGTGGTTCCGCTAGCGGTCCAGGAGCATCGGCACGCGTCCGAGGTGCGGGGCGACTACGGCGTCACAGGTCGCGTCGTGCAGTCGGCGCACATAGGGCCGACATCGTTCCTGCGCGAGGAGGACGGCTACAGCCGCAGCCACGCAGAGACCGTGCTGCTACCGGCCGCGGTCCACGCCGCACTGGACCGGCACTGGAAGGAGTGGGCCGTCGCTCAACGGCAACAGGGCTACGACCAAGCGAGCGTCCAGGAGCTGCACGACAAGATGATCGAGGCAATCAACCAGGCGCCGTCACTGTCCGCCGAGACCAAAGGCGCGCTGGCGTGGAAGCTGCACCTCGAGCTCTTCAGTGAACTGGAGCTGGACCCGGGCGCACTCGTGCCGCTTCCGTACCAGAACGTCAAGGCTGCCCAGAACGCCCCGGCGCCCGGGGAGCCAGCCCTCACGGAGCGCACTGATGCGCCCATGCAGTCGGTGCGTTCCGACCTTCTGCCGAACGACGCGTTGAGGTCGGCTGCCATCAGAAGTGGTGAAGGCGGCGACCCAGAATGAGCCAAGACCCCCGCTCACTGGTGGAAGCAATGCTCGTGATCGCCTCGACCGGTCCGCACTCAGCCCGACCACGTCTGGACGCGGCGCGGCAGCGCATGACCTCGGACCTGACTCTTGTCGTCACCGGCCGCAGAGGCGCAGGAAAGACCGGCCTCGTCAATGGCCTGCTCGGGATGGCGGTTGGTGCTCGAGCCTTCTCTGCCGAACAGCGACGGGTCGAGGTGTTCAGCGGCGGCGACCAGGTGCAGGAGTGGGCAACCTCGACTCGCGCAGACTCGACCTTCCTCGAGGGTCGTCGCGTCGTCGAGGTGCCTGATGCAGCGCCGGCCGCCCGGCCCCAACTCCTCGACGCGGTTCGGGAGTTGTGCCCGGACGTGCTGGTGCACGTCGCCCACGAGGACCTGCGTGCCGATGAGGTCGAACTCCTCCGGCAGTGCGCACTCGCCTGGGGTCTCGGCGTGGCCGAGGTGATCGTGGTCCTCACCGACCCGCGCGGAACTCGAGCCTCTTCCCTCGAGGCGCTTCGAAGCACCGTCGAGTCGACGCATCCGCAAGCGGCGGGCCAGATCGTCGTCGAGCCCCTGCTCGAGCCCGGTCGTTGCCTGGACACCGTGAGTGCGCTGGAGTTCGCCGAGCGGTACGCCGTGGCGAGGCGGACCGCTGATGCGCTCGACGCGGCATCCACCGTGTCCTCGGACGTGGATGACTCGGCCTGGTCGGCGCGGCTCCAGGACGACCTCGAGCACGTTGCCCTCTCCCCCGAGTGTCATGTCCTCCGGGAACGGTGGGCGCTGGACTCGGCACTGTCGGGCCTCACCCAGCTGGACAAACAGATGCTCGCAGACCTGCGGGCGACCTACCTGTTGCCGGTCAGGACCGGGATGGACCGGGCCGGACACCTTCGCAGGGCCGCCAGGTGGCAAGCCGAGGCGAGTCGCTCGGCACCTCGCACCGCGGAGGTGGCACGCACGGTGGTCCGGTCCTGCCAGCTCCGGCTCGCAGAGCCGGCCACGAGCCTCCGGATCCAGGAGCCCGGCAGACCAGTCATCCACAATCATCGATCGGACTACGCAGATGTCCTCAACTGAGCAAGTCATCCGGCCGGACCTCGGCACACAGCTCGGCCCGGTGGTCAACGAGGCCCTGATGTTGGCCGGCGAGACCTCCGGGCTCGCCACCGCAGTGGACCTTCGTAGTGACGTGAGGGCGCTGACCTCGTCGCTGCTCGGTCGCTTGGTCGTTGCCAGCGAGAGTGGGCAGCACGCGGTCGAGACGATAGCTGCGCTCGTCGGACGGCCCGGGCTGGTGGCGACTCTGGCGCGACTGCCCCGCGTGCACACCACGTACCGCTTCGCCGCCAACCCAACGCTGACCCTGACCTCGGACTCGACGGACCTGACGGTTCCGCTTCGGGACGACGGGAGCCCGGTCGCCCCCTCCGACCTTGATGCGTCGTCGTCGCGGGCCTTGCTCCAGCTCGAGGTCGCGGTGCCAGCGCCGGTGCTCTCGTGGGTGTCCATCGTCCACCTGCCTGACCTCAACCGGTCCGGCGCAACGGTTGATCCGTGGGCCAGCCTCACTGACGTCACCTCATTTGCCTACGTCAAGAGAGCTGTTGCCCCGTTGAGCGCGGCAGAGGTGGCGTTCCTGCATCAGGCGGGCGCCCGGGTTCGTCGCGCAGTGCTGTTGGTGACGGAGGCCGGGCAGTCCCCGAGCTGGGTGGACGCGGCGCAGGTCGACCAGACTCTTCTCGGTTCCGGCATGGACGACAACGCCACCTGGTCGGTGAAGGTACTGCCGGACGAGGACCCGGACGCAGTTCGGGACGGACTCATGGGATGGCTCGGTGCCGGATGCATGCCGAAGGGGCCGGTCCGGGAGACGCTCGCTCTGGTCCGGACCACCGCGGCCGCCGTACTCGCCACGACCGTCGCGAACCAGGGCACGACGGAAGCCGCGACCGACGAGATGCGCCAAGCGGAGGCCGCAACTGCAGAGGCCATCCACGCGGCGATGACGTGGCTGCCTCGTCTGGGGTTCGAGCTCAGCAGGCTTCGCGCCGACATGACCGAGCGCGCTTCGCGAACCATGGTGCAGCTGGAGCAGAAGCACGATCAGGCGATCCAGCAGGATGTGGCAGGAGTGAGCGAGGTATTGCCCCAGCTTCTCATCGCCGACCTGCATCAGCTGTCCGCAGCGGTCGACGCTGAGATGTGCGCCCGTCTCGAGTCCGTCGCGCACAGCTTCCTCGGAGACCGCTTCTCGGAGCTGCTGCCGGGCGGTGTCAGGCGCAACCTTGCGCCCAGTCACGTGAGGATGCGGCTCGTCGACGTCTCGCAAGCGCACCTCGACGGCCGCACCGAGATGTTCGCGAACATGGGGCAGTTCAACTCCGGACGGCAGAGCCTGACGATGCTCAGCAGCGTCGCCTCCGTCATGGCTGTCCCGGTCGCGCTGGTCGGAGGGGTCATCGGCCTCGGGTTCCTGCGTGTCGGGCGCCAGACGCGGCAGGACGGCCAGGCGAGGGTTCAGGCCACCCGCTGGCTGAAGGTTCAGGTCGCCGAGGCGGGACGCGTACTGCGGCACCGCATCGACCACACCCTCAACGAGGCACAGCTGGCGTTGAACCTCGCCGTCCGCGAGTACCACGACCGATCAACCACCGAGACCCGCGTGCAGGTCGAGGCAGCCCGGACGCAGCTGGCCGAGGCAGAGGAAGCCGCCCGAAGTCTCGCCGACGAGATCGAGACGCGCACGTCGCGCGCCCGACACCTCGCCGAGAGATGCATGCACCTGGAGGAGGTCCTGGCGCTGCCAGACGACCCGTCGCACCTGGAGGTTCAGCGATGAGACGGAATCGCATCTGGGGTGGAGTCATCGGTCTCGCGCTCGCGGTCACCTCGACCCTGGCCACGCCCGGCCCTGCTGAGGCGAGCCCCGCAAAGTTCGACTGCGCATCCATGGAGGACTGCTACCAGTACGACGAGATGGACCAGTTCCTGGACGAGGCCTGGCGGCTCGTTCTCGGCTTCGGCCTCGACACCTACCAGCCGCGACTGTTCGGCGTGAAGCTGCGATTCGTCGCAAAGGGCGAGAGCGGGAACAGCCGCTGCGACGGGCGGTACACGGCCCGCTCCTTCGAGTACTGCCCGCCCGACAACACCATCTACATCGGTCAGGACCAGCTGTGGGAGTTCTACTCCCAGGTGGGTGACGCCGGCGCCGTTGTCGGGCTGGCCCACGAGTTCGGGCACGCCATGCAACAGGCGCACGACGTACCGTCTCCCGACAACCCCAATCAGGGCGTCGGACACGAGAACCAGGCGGACTGCATCGCTGGCGCCTGGTTCCGGTACGCCGAGAGGCAGGGCCTCGTGGAGCACCCGGACGACCTGCGCGACCTGACGCGGATGCTCGAGCTCATCGGCTCGAGCGAGGATGACCCGAACCGCGATCACGGCACCACAGTGGAGCGGGAACGGTCGCTGGCGGCAGGGCGCACCGGCGGGATCGCCTCGTGCAATCAGTTTGCTCCCGGCACCCCGATCTACTCCGAGGAAGAGCAGGTGGAGTACGAGCAGCTCCGCGTGCGACTGACCGAAGCCAAGTCGTGGCACCGTCGGTCCACACCAGCTGGTCGGCGGCTGCGACCCGGCCGGTAACCGGGCCCAGTGCCGGACCGGACCGAAGACCGGCTCAGCTGTCGGTCAACCTGGCCTTTCGGGCATGGACGATGGCCTCTGCCCGATCCGCGACCTGCAGCTTGGCGTAGATGTTGGACACGTGGTTGCGAACCGTCTTGGGGCTGAGGTGCAGGTCACGGGCGATCGTCTGGTTGCTCACGCCCTCGGCGATGAGCCGGAGCAGCTCGCGCTCGCGAGCGGTCAGCTCGGGGAAGATGTCGGCCGGCTCCCGCGGCTGGGAGAAGGACGCAAGGACACGCTGCGCCACGCCAGAGCCGAAGTAGGCAGGGCCGCCACCGGACCGGACGGCGTCGATGATCTCCTTGGACCCGTCTGACTTGAGAAGGTAGCCACGTGCGCCGGCCTCGATCGCCGCGACCAACGAGTCGTCGTCCTCCTGCATGGTCAGCATGAGTACGCCGATGTTGGGACTCTCGTTGTGGATCCTGCGAGTTGCCTCGACTCCGTCCACTTCGGGCATGTTGATGTCCATCACGATCACGTCGGGCTGGAGATCGGGCGCAAGGACGATCGCCTCCTTCGCCGACCCCACGTCCGCGAGGACCTCGATGTCGGGCTGGGCGTCGAGCAACGTCCGCAGCCCGGCACGGAAAATCTCGTGGTCGTCCACGATGAGCACTCGAATGGGCTCCATCTGTGCACCATCCCAGCCGCTCTCCGCGGTGTCCAGAAAGGTGCCGTTGCGGGGCGCCTCACTCATCCGGACTCGCCACCCACGACAGGAGGTCGGCACACGACGGCGCTCCAGCCGTCGAGTCCTCCGCGCGCGACAACCTGCGGCCGAGCGCAGGGACTCGACATTCTGGGGCCGTAGGCTCGGCACTGATCGAAAGTGCTCATGTACGTCATGCTGGACTTGGGAGAGTCCCGCTGTCATGGGAGCAGTGTCCCGTTTTCCCTGGGACTCGGCACGAGGGAGGTGGTGATGGACGCCACCCCACCCCACGTCGTCGTCCCCGCGGCCCTCGCCGCCCAAGGGCGCGCCGACCGCCGGGCACGACGTCGCAGCAGGCTCTTCGCGACCGTCGTCCTCGTCCTCGTCGTGGTCCCGCCCGTCGCGTGGCTGGTACTGGCCCGCGGCACCAGCCCGGCAGACGGAACCATGACCTATCCGAGCGACTGGTCATCTAGTGGCGTGCAGGTCCTGGAGACCACGGGGGTCCCCACGTTGGGGCCTAGCACCTGCGACGCTCCGCTCCGGAAGGACGACGTCGTGACCCACATCGACGGGCGCAGCATCCAGGCGTGGGTCGAGAACCAGGTCGACCGTCCAGCGCCCGACGGTCAGGTGACCTACACCGTCGCGCAGGATGGCGAAACCTGTCGCGTAGACATCTCTCTGGGGCCCTTCCCGTGGTCCGAGCGAGTGTCGGCGCACGCCCTCGTGCTCCCGCTGGTGCTGGTTCTTTGGGCAGTCGGCACGTTCGTGTTCCTGAAACGACCCCGCGACTGGGCCGCGCAGGCGCTGTTCGCCATGGCCGTCCTGCTGCCGTGGGGCGCCACGTCGTGGCCGTTCGGGATCCAGGTGATCGACCTGGCCGAGGGGCCGCGGCTCTGGCACTTCGTGGTGGGCGACATCGCCAACGCCCTCCTCTGGGGCGCCATCCTGCAGTTCGCCCTTTCCTTCCCGCGGCCGGTCCCGCCGTTGCGCGCCCGCCCAGCCCGGCTGACGACCGTGTACGCCGTGCCGTTCGTGCTCTACTTCGGGCACGTGGCGTTTGGGCCCCTGCTCGGGACCTCAGCCGCGTCAGGCAGCCTCGGCCGGCTCGGCGACTGGCTCACCATCTCCGCACCCTCGGCCCGCATCGTCCCCGTGCTGGTCACCGGCATCGTCTGGTGGCAGTACCGCCATGCCGCGGATGATGCGGAGCGCCGTCGCTTTCGGCTGATCGTCTACACGCTGCTCCTTTGCGCTGGGCTCTACCTCGGCCTGGGCCAGATCCCGGACTTCTTCGGGGACACCATCGTTCCCTATGACTGGCTCGTCGTCGTCTTCGTGACGCTGCCGGTGGCCCTGGGTGTGGCAGTGCTCCAGTACGGCATCTTCGACCTGCAGATCCTGGTCAAGCGGTCGCTCGTGTATGGGACCCTGACGACCGTTCTCGTGGTTCTGCCGGCCGCAGTCGGAGCGGCGCTGCTGACCACTCTGAGCGACCACCCGGCCCGGCTGACCGATGCGGCGACACTCAATGTCATCCTGGGGACGGCACTGGTTGCCGCGTTGTTCTTCCAGACCTTGCGCGTCCGGCTCAAGCGCCGGATCAGCCGTCTGGTCTTCGGCGCTCGTGACGATCCCTACGAGGTGATCGGGCAGCTCGGTGACCAGCTGCAGTCGAAGGTTCCAGCCGACGCCGTCCTAGCGGGGATCGCGGAGACCGTCGCGAACGCGTTGCGCCTGCCCTACGTCGCGATCGAGGTTCTCGGGCCGGACGGCGTCGATGACCGGGCGACCCATGGTGAAGCACCTGCCGCGGTCCAGGCGGTGGCGCTCACGGTGCACGGTGAGGAGGTCGGGCGGCTCTACCTCGGGTCGGGTACGCGATCGGAGCCGTTCGGACCAGCGGACCAGAAGCTCCTCGAGCTCTTGGGGCAGCAGGTCGGCATCACCGCCGAGAACGTCCTGCTCGCCAGCCGGCTCCAGCGATCCCTGGAGCGCGCGATCAGCACCCGCGAGGAGGAACGGCGGCGGTTGCGTCGCGACATACACGACGGGCTCGGTCCGATGCTTGCTGCCGGGCGCATGCGGCTGGAGGTGGCGCGCCAGCTGATGGCGACGGACCCCAATGCTGCGGCCGACCTGCTCAGCGATCTGGTGCACAGCCAGCAGATGGTGATCGACGACGTACGTCGCCTGGTCGACGACCTCCGACCTCCGGTCCTCGACCAGATCGGCTTGGTGTCCGCCATCCAGGAGCGAGCGGAAGCTTTCTCGGGCCTCGGTGAGGACGGCAGCCGGTTGGAGGTGACACTCGAGGCATCGCCGAACCTTGAGCCACTGCCCGCGGCCGTCGAGGTGGCGACGTACCGGATCGTCCTCGAGGCACTCACCAATGTCGCCAGGCATGCCCACGCGCACAGGTGCCGCATCCGGATCACGCGCGGCGAGGCACTTCAGATCGAGGTGACCGACGACGGGATCGGCCTGCCCGGGGCCTACCGCGCGGGGGTTGGGCTCAACTCGATGCGCGAGCGTGCCAGCGAGATGGGGGGCATCTGCACGATCTATCCGGGACCTGGGACGGGGACGATTGTCGAAGCTCGACTGCCCGTCCATTCGCCGTGATCCCAGACACCCGTGAGTGACGTCCCACGCGCGGACGGGCAAACACGGGACAGCCGACGGGGCGCGGGACTCATGCGGCCGGGACTCCGCTCGTCGCACGATGGTGCCCACGGACTCAGAGATCGCCACACCGGGATCGAGGACGTGATGACCTCGGCCGCGGGGCCCATGAACGGGTACGAGTAGCGGCCAGCAGAGGCGAGGCCGCGGGAGTCGGCCGAAACTCCCGCGGCCTCGATACCTCTGCGCCCGCTGGGGATCAGCATGTCTTCGACACCACGGGAAATCTGCGGGCGGCGTGGGTCGAGTGTCTGCGAACGGCGACCACTGTTGCCAACGGCCCGCCCCTGGTCGGTTATGAGCGCGGTGAGGAGCTGACCGTGGCTCTTGACCTGGGTCTCGAGGCAGTCGGATCCCTCGCGGTATGGATGCTGTGACGTCGTAGCCCGGCGACGCTGGCCGTTCCCCCGGACCTACGGTGATTCGAATCCGAGCAGGCCCTCACGGCTCGACAGCACGTACCGCCCGTCCTCCGGCTTGTCGCGGCTGTCCGTGAGTGCGGCCACGGTGTAGGCGGACGCATCGGCACCGTCGGCCCCGCACGGGCGGTACAGCGGCCCACCGTAGCGGCGGGTGACCGGATCACCGTTGGAGAAGAACGGCATGGCGTACTGGAAAACGGTGTTCGCGGACGCGCACACGAACACCTCGTCATCGGCGGGTGCGGCGGTCTTGCCGGTGGCGAGGTCGACCAGGCGCGGCCCCTCGCCGGTCTCGACCAGGGCGGTGTCACCGAGAGCCACCTTCTGGTCGCGGTCGTCGATGAGGTCGCCGACGGCGCTGTTCGCCATCGGCAACGACCAGGTCGTCTTGCCGGTCTCCGAGTCGAACCCCTCGAGCACGGCCGAACCGTTCTGGACCTTCGTCAGCTCACCCTTGGCGGAGTAGGTGACAACTCCCGTGAACACGCAGCGCACCCTGGGCTTGTCGGTGTGGATGCCGAGACAGGTGTGCTCGGCGCCGTTGCGCGACCACACGACCTTCCCGTCGGCTCCCTCGAACGCCACCAGCCGCAGCACTCCGATGTCATAGCTGAAGGCCGCGCCCGCCTGGGCCAGCTCGCGGGTCTCCGCGGGCAGGGCGGCCCGCATCCAGCCGACGTAGCGGTCGGCCTCTTCGTCGTGGGCGAAGCTCCACCCAGTGTCGCTGGAGACGGTCCGTCCCATCACCTGGCCGATCGGGCGCGACCACAGGGTCTTTCCCTGGCGCGCAACGCCGATCTCCTCACCGGGCCGGACGCTGGTGGCGAAGAGCCCTCCGACGTCGATGCCCCGGGCGCCCTCCGGAGTGCCCGCGGGGTCCGGCGCAAGCCGTCCGGTGTCGAGATCCAGCCGTACGCCGCCCTTGCGGTCGCGCAGGTCGAAACAGGCGTCCGTCTCATCGGCACACTCGACAGGCGGGGTCAGCAACTCGACCGGATCGGTGCGGTGGAGCTCCTTGCCCGTGGCCAGGTCGACCACGACCAGCGGGAGCCGCCACATGTCTTCCGACACGGCACGGAGGTTGCGCGGGGGCACCGAGAACACGGTCACCGCCTTGCCGCTCTTCGAGTGCATCGTCGTCGGTTGCACGGAGTACCCGTTCGGGAGCCAGCCCGGGCTCCATGGCTTCGACCAGAGCTTCTTGCCCGTCGCCACGTCCACGGCGACCAGCTGCAGACTGCGGCCGGCGGCCGTGGCCAGGACCACGGCGACCCCGTCCTCGATCTCCGGTTGACCGACGGGGTCGATGTCCAGGCGCCAGGCAGGCTCGACGACGGAGGTGTCGCGCTCGACTCCGGCAGGCTGGTCCGAGCTCTTGCGGCCACCGGGCTTGCTCTCGGGTTCGCCGGAGCTGCAGGCCGACAGGGCAAGGAGCAGAGCCACTGTCGCCGAGCAGGCCTTCATGCGCATGGCGGGTTTCCTACCCCTCCGGCCGCAGCTCTACGCCTTGGGAGTCGCGTCACATCCCGCTCACTCGTAGACGAACTTCTGAGCGCCCGGGTAGACCCAGGACAGTGCGTCGCGCATGGTGTCTCGCCAGTTCTCCCAGTTGTGCCCGTCACGGGTCTCGACGAAGCGAGTGGTCATCCCGGTGGACTCCAACGTCGGCACCATCGAGCGGTTCGGCGCGATCAGCGGTTCGTAGACACCACAGCTCATGAAGACCCGGTCCGCTACCCGCGTCGGCTTCGCCCGGTATCTGTTGACGAACTTGACCACCGGGTCGAAGACCGGGCCGCCGCCGTGGTCGTTGCCGATGTCGGTGAACACGAAGGAGCCCGACATCAAGATCAGCGACCCGTAGGTCCCCGGGGACTTCACTGCTGCAGACAGCGAGGCGACGCCTCCCAGGCTCGAGCCCATCAGGCACCGGCCCGACGGCCTGCCCATCAACGGGAGCTGGGTCTCCAGACGCGGCACCAGCTCCTGGGTCAGGAACCTGGAGTGCGCGGTCGAGTTCGTGTACTCGGTCAACCGGTCCCTCGGGTGCAGGAAGGCGACCACGGTCTCGGCGACCTCGAAGCGGTCGATCAGGTTGTCCAGCACGGTCTTGGCTGCGGCGTACTGCAGGAAGTCCGGGCCGTCGTGGACGACCAGCAGCGGGTACGTCGACGTACGGCGGAACCGTGCCGGCAGGTACAACGTCACCTTGCAGTCGCGGCGCAGCGCCCGGCTCGGCACCTCGATCTCCTCGAGCGTGCCCTGCCGTGCCGACGGGTCGGGCTGCGTCCACTCCGGTGTCTCGTAGCCGTGACCGAAGCACACCGAGGACGTGCCCACGGGGCTGTAGGAGAGCTTCGGGTTGAGCGGGTCGTTGAGCCGCTCAACCTCCTCTCCGCGGCGTACCTCGAGCTGGTAGTTGACCCTCGATCCCTCGGGCAGCTCGAGCACGAGGTACCACAGGTCCGTGCCGTGCAGCCTGCGCATGGGCAGCTGTTCGGGCAGCCCGACGACGCGCTGGACGAGCCGGACATCGTCGGCGTCGCCGCGATACAGGAACGTGCAGCGAGCCCCCTCGACGATGGGCACCTCGTTGCGGGCCAGGAACCTGTCGACGGCACCCTCGTCCAGTGGCTTGCGGTCCCTGAGCCGGTTGATCGCCAGCTTGCGCTTCGGGGCGGAGGTCATGCCGCCTCGAGCGTGGCGACGTGTCCCTCGAGGTCCAGCACCCGCGCGTCCGCAGGCAGCCCGCCGTCGTCGTCGAGCGGCACCCGGGTGTTGTCGTCGAGCACCAGACAGCGGTCGGGCGCGAACCGGCGGGCCAGCACCGACATCCGGATCGGGTCCCCCACCCGCAGACGACGCCGGGCGTGAGGCAGCGCCACGACCCCGTGAACCACGCCGATGCCTCTGCCGTACACCTCGGTCTGGGCGACCCCGTGTGGGACGAAGTCGTGGAACAGCACCACACGCTCGGTCAGCGCCATCGCCCCCGCCGACCAGGCCACGACGCGAGTGGGCAGGTGCGGCGCGAGATGGAACAGGTGCAGCACTCTGGCGAGCTCACCGACGTGCCCGCCGGCGATCGCCAACGCCGACGAGCTCTCGAGGACGTGCTGGATCTCGTCCCGCTGCCGGGCCACGGCCGGTCGCTCCTGCGGGCGCCAGGCGTCGTAGAAGGCCTGGTGGAAGTCACCGATCCGTTCCATGTGCTGCTCGTCCAGCAGCTGTACGACGCGCAGCGAGTCGGTGAGCGCCCGGTCGCGCAGCCGGGGCCTGGCGTCGGAGCGACGCGCCACGTCGTACGCCGCACTCAGCGCGTGGTCGAGCTGCACGAGGTAGAGCTGGCGCAGCTCGGCCAGGGCAGCCTCATGCTCGCGCTCGGCATGCGCGTACTCGCGGTCCTCCTCGTGCACCGCCAACCAGCGCGCGTGCAGAGCCAGGTTCACGGTCGGAAGGCCCACCAGCTCCCGCAGCTCGGCGTCGTCGACCTCGCGTTCCTGCCATCCCGCCGTCACGATGGCCACCAGTGCCTCTGGGTCGAGGTCCCCGAAGGCTCGCTGCAGGTTCGAACGGGGCTGGGGCCCCAGCAGGGTGATCTCCCGGCTGCTCACGTGGCGTGCACGGTGACGGTCCGGCCGACGTCGTCAAGCATCTGACGGAGTGTGTCGAAGTCGGGGTGCCGCATCCGGACGTAGGCGTTGGCCATGTACCCGGCCTCGGGTGACTGGGTCGGCGTCCCGGGGTTGGGCAGGTGGGCGTCGAGGACCCACTCTCCGTGGCGTTCCTGGATCGCCTCGACCCCGGAGTAGCCGCTGATCTGTCCGTCGCGTTCGGGCCGCAGGGCGACGATCCCGGTGGAGAACTGTCGCGAGGGCTTGGTGGAGACCGTGCCGTGCACGATCGCGTTCGCCCACTCGACGTACAGGTCGAGGTCGTTGCCGGCGGAGTACAGGTCCCAGGCGCCGACGCCCGGCGGGCGACAGCCGATCTCGGAGAACCTCAGCCCCTTGGGTCCGAAGAACCACTCCATGTGCGTCGCGCTCGTCCCGATCCCGAGCGCCTCGACCACACGTTCACCCATCTCGCGCAGCTGCTGGTAGTCGGCCACCGACTCGACCCGGTTCGTGGAGATGAACTGCGGGGAGATCCAGCGGGTCCGCATCGCCTCGAGCACGTTGGGGAAGTAGTGGCACACGAAGTCGGCCGCGGCCGAACCGTCGATGGACAGGGTGTCGTAGAAGCCTTCATGCCCCTCGACGAACTCCTCCACCGCGATCGAGTCGACCCCCTTGGCGCCGAAGGACGCCAGCACCTGGCCGAGCTGGGCGTGGTCGTCCACCCGCGTGGTGTCCGCTGCCCCGGCGCCGCTGCGCGGCTTGAGGATGAGCGGGAACCCGACGGCGTTCGCGAACTCCTGGACCTGCTCGGCGTTGTCGGCCGCAGTCGACGCGGCTGTCGGCACTCCGACGGCGCGCAGCGCGTCCTTCATCGAGGGCTTGTCGCGGCACAGGTACGCCGTGCGCAGGGACGTCCCGGGAATGGTGCAGGTCTCGCGCACCTGGGCCACTGCCAGGATGTGCGCCTCGATCGTGGACTCGAGCCGGTCCACCCAGGCACGGTCCTGGATCCACCGCACCGCGTCGGTCATCGCACCGACGTCGACCACGCTGGACACCTGGTGGTAGTGCCGCATCCAGCCGCGGAGCTCGTCGTCGAGAGCCCCCTCGGGCGACTCGCCGATGCCGATCACCTCGGCACCGACCGAGGCCAGGGCCCGGACGAACTCGCGTTGGTTCCTGGGGAATGACGGTTCTACGAAGACCACTCGCACGCCAGTCATGCTAGCGGGGCTCCGATCGCGCGGCCTGTCCGTGTGGCCTTGGCGCTACTAGGGTGCGGTCATGGTCGTCGCAGCCTTCGTCGCGCCCTACATGATGGAAGCGACCGCACGTTTCGTCGCCGACGCGGCCGTGCTCCCCGGTGTCCGGCTCGGGTTGATCACCTGCGACCCGCTCGAACGGATCCAGCCACAGCTGCGCGAAAAGCTGTCCGGGCACTGGCGGGTCGAGAACGCCCTCGACCCGCGCCAGATCGCTGCGGCGGTGACCGGACTGAGTGGCCAGATCGGCCGGGTGGAGCGCCTCGTCGGTGCGCTAGAACAGCTCCAGGTGCCACTTGCCCAGGTGCGCGAGGGCATGGGCATCGAGGGCATGGACGAGCAGACAGCCCACAACGTGCGCGACAAGTCGCGGATGAAGACCGTGCTGCGCGAAGCCGGTGTGCCGTGCGCCGCGCATGCTCTGGTCACCGGTGACGCCGAGGCCACCGCCTTCGCGCGGGAGGTCGGCTTCCCGTTGGTCGCCAAGCCGCCGGCCGGTGCCGGCTCGCAGGCGACGTACCGCCTCGACGACGCCGAGTCGCTCGCAGGCTGGCTGCACAGCGTGCCGCCCAGTGCCGAGCAGCCAGCACTCCTCGAGGAGTTCCTGGTCGGCGAGGAGCACACGTTCGACAGCGTCACGATCGGCGGCGACACGGTGTGGTCCTCGATCGCCGACTACCAGCCACCGCCGCTCGAGGTCCTGCGCAACCCCTGGATCCAGTGGACGGTGATGCTCCCGCGCGACATCTCCGGACCCGAGTACGCCGGCATCCACCAGATCGGCCCGGCCGCGCTGCGTGCGCTCGGCGTACGCGACGCACTCACCCACATGGAGTGGTTCCGCCGGCCCGACGGCTCCGTGGCGGTCTCGGAGGTTGCGGCGCGTCCTCCCGGGGCCCAGCTGACCTCCATGCACGGCCACTCCCACGACTTCGACCTCTTCCAGGCCTGGGCAGAGCTGGTGGTGCTCGACCGGTTCGACCCACCCGAGCGTCGCTACGCCAGCGGCACGGCGTACCTGCGAGGTCTCGGCAGGGGGCGGGTGCGCGCCGTACACGGGCTCGACGAGCTCCAGCAGCAGATCGGTCACCTCGTGGTGGAGTCCCGGTTGCCCGAGCCCGGCCAGCCGGCCGCTTCTGACTACCTGGGCGAGGGCTACGTGATGGTCCGGGACACCGACACCGAGGTGGTGCGCGAAGCTCTTCGACGCATCATCGGCGGAGTCCGGATCGAGCTGGTGGAGGCCCTGTGAACGGGTCCGACACCAATGTTGTGATGCTCTCTCCGGGCTACCCCATCGAGATGAGCTACTTCACGCGCGGTCTGGCCGCGGTGGGTGCGACGGTGATCGGGGTCGGCGACCAGCCCCCGCACGCCGTGCCGGATGCCGCGCGCAACGCGCTGGCCCACTACGAGCACGTCTCGCTCTCCGACGAGGGTGCCGTGATGGCCGCGCTGCACGGCCTGTCCCAGGCATGTGCGGATCGACCAGGTGGAGTGTCTCTGGGAGCCGTACATGCTTCTTGCGGCCCGGATCCGGGAGACGTTCGGGCTGCCCGGGATGACCGTCGAGCAGACCTTGCCGTTCCGGGACAAGGAGGAGATGAAGCGCCGTCTCGACGCCGCCGGCATCCGCACGCCCTGGCACTTCCGCGCCACCAGCGTCGCGCAGGTCTGGGAGGCCGCCGAGCAGATCGGCTACCCCCTCATCGTGAAACCGATCGCGGGCGCCGGCTCCGCCGACACCTACCGGGTGGACTCGGCTGCCGAGCTCGCCGAGGTGCTGCCGATGCTGCGCCACGTGCCGGAGGTCAGCGTCGAGGAGTTCGTCGACGCCGAGGAGTTCACCCACGACACCGTGTGCGCGAACGGGAACATCCTCTTCGAGCATGTGCTCTGGTACCGCCCGCGTCCGTTGCAGATGCGCATGCACGAGTGGGTCAGCCCGGCGGCGATCTCGTTCCGCGACCTGAACGTGCCGCCACCTCCAGGACGGCCTGGCCATGGGCCGGCAGGTCCTGGCCGCGCTTGGCTTCCAGACCGGCTTCACCCATCTGGAGTGGTACCGCAAAGAGGACGGCGAGGTGGTCTTCGGGGAGATCGGCGCCCGGCCGCCGGGCGTGCGGGTCGTCGACATGATGAACTTCAACACCGACGGCGACCTGTACGTCGGGTGGGCGGAGGCGGTCGTGCACGGCCGGATGCCCGCGCTCAGCCATCAGTACAACGTCGGCATGGTCAGCAAGCGCGCGCGTGGTTCCGGCAGGATCACCGCCATCACCGGGATGGACCAGCTGATGGCGGAGTACGGCGGGGACGTGGTGCTGATGGACCTGCTTCCGATCGGCGCTCCCCGGCGTGACTGGCGCGCCAGCACCATCGGCGACGGCATCATGATGGTCCGGCACCCCGAGCTGCAGCGGGTCATCGAGATGACCGAGCGGTTCGCCGCCGACTTCCAGATGCACGCCGAGTGATGCGCAACGCGGACCAGATCCGCGACGCCGTCGAGTCCGTCCTTCCGACTGTCCGGGCGGACCTGGAGCGCCTCGTCCGCATCCCGTCGGTCTCGGCGGATCCGGCCGCGCGGCCGCATCTTCAGGCAAGTGCGGAAGACGTCGCCCGGCAGCTCGCCGAGGCAGGCCTGACCGACATCGACATCACCACCGCCGACGGTGGGCTCCCTGCGGTGATCGGCTACCGGCCCGGCCCTCCCGGCGCACCGACGGTGCTGTTGTACGCCCACCACGACGTGCAGCCTGTAGGCGACCCCGGCGAGTGGGACAGCGAGCCGTTCGAGCCGGTCGAGCGCGAAGGTCGGCTCTACGGACGCGGCGCGGCCGACGACAAGGCCGGAATCGCGGTGCACTGTGCTGCGGTGCGTGCACTCGGCGCGGAGCCCGGCGTCGTCGTCGCCGTCCTCATCGACGGGGAGGAGGAGATCGGCTCCCCGACGCTGCCCGCCCTGCTCGCCGAGCACAGGGAGCGGCTGGACGCCGACGTGCTGGTGCTCGCCGACTCCACGAACTGGCGGGTCGGCGTACCCGCCCTGACCACGTCGCTGCGCGGCGGCGTCAACGTCGTCGTGCAGGTGCGCACCCTGCGTCATGCGCTGCACAACGGGGTCTACGGCGGTCCGACACCGGACGCGTTGATGGCACTGACGCGGCTGCTCGCCACCTGCCACACCGACGCCGGCGACGTGGCCGTCGAGGGGCTGGGGCGTGGGACCGCCGACCCGCTGGACCTGACCGAGGCGCAGTTCCGCGCCGACGCGGGCATCCTCGACGGCGTTGCCCTGGTGGGCACCGGCTCGCTGACCTCACGGCTCTGGAAGGCTCCCGCGCTGTCCGTCGTCGCGATCGACGCGCCACCTGTCGACGACGCCGGGCTGCTGCTGGTGCCCTCGGCACGGGCCAGGCTCACCCTCCGGATCGCGCCCGGCGACGACCCGGTGGCGGCCAGCGAGGCCCTGGTCGAGCACCTGCGCACGCACGCCCCGTGGGGTGCAGAGGTCACGGTGACTGCCGGCACGCCGGTGGCGCCGTACGCCGCGGACACGACGGGTCCGGCCTACGCGGCGGCGAGGTCGGCGTACTCCGACGCGTTCGGTGAGCCGGTCGTCGAGATCGGCGTCGGCGGGTCCATCGCGTTCGTGGCACCGTTCGCTGCTGCCTTCCCCGATGCGGAGATCCTGATCACCGGTGTCGAGGACCCCGACACCCGGGCCCACGGCCCGAACGAGAGCCTTCACCTCGCTGACTTCGCCTCGGCCTGCGTGGCCGAGGCGCTGCTCCTCGAGCGGCTGGGCGCGACCCTGCTCTGGCTAACAGATCTCCTCGAGGTACTGCGGCAGCATCCGCCACCACGTCGGCCAGTCGTGGATGGTCTCCGGACCCCAGGAGTCGACGCGGTTCGGCACGCCCTTCTTTCCGAGCACGTCGGCCACGGCCCAGGACTCGCCGATGTCCTCGTGTGCGCCCTCGCCGGAGGCGAGGATCACCCGGCGCTGCTGGAGGAGCTCGAGCTGGTCGCCGTCGAGGCCGGGGAGGAAGTCGAGCGGGGAGGAGAAGAAGAGGTCCTCGGACCAGCGGCCCTCGAGGAACCGCTGGACCCGGTAGGTCCCGCTCATCCCGATCGCGGCCTCGAACGCGTCCGGGAACCGGCACAGCAGCGCGACCGCGTTGAACGCGCCGATCGAGGCGCCGGCGGTGACGATCCGCTGAGCGGAGCCGCCCATGTCGGCCTGGATCGCCGGGACGACCTCGTGGCGCACGGCCTGGTGGAACTGGTTGAGCAGCCACATCCGGTACTCCGGGCTCCCGGTGGCGGTCGCGATCGCCCTGCCGGCGACCGAGTCGCAGGAGTAGATCTTCACGCGCCCGGCCTCGAGCAGCCCCGCGCAGGCGTCCACGAGGTGGTGGCGCTCGATCTCCTCGGCGTCGCCGCCGGCGGTCGGGAACACCAGCACCGGTACGCCGAAGTGGCCCCACCGTGCCACGTTGAAATCCTGCTGCAGCCTGTCGGAGTACCAACGATCGATTGTCTTCTTCACGAGGCCATCGTGGACATCCGGCGAGTGCTACGGCAAGGTCGAAGCGATATCGGCTGGAGGCCCGGGCGGGCCGGAAGTGGAGGACGCGGGTGAGCAACCACTTGATCGGGCTACTGCTCGGGGCCGAGGAGGACTGGCCCCAGGCATTCGAGACCATCCAGAGGATGGTCGGGCCGGTCACCCACGATGGTGCGACGCACACCGTCACCAGCGAACGGCTGACGATCGAGCCGTTCCGGCTCGACGACCCCGTGCGGACACCGCTGGTCATCGACCGGCTGGCCCACTGGTACTACCACCCGCGTGAGTGGCTGAAGAAGGCTTCGCTGGTCAACGGCACCTACCTGCTGAACAGTCCCTTCACCTTCCAGTCGATGGAGAAGCACAGTGCCTACTGCGCGATGGTGCGGCTGGGCCTGAAGGTGCCGCCCACCACGCTGGTGCCCTACAAGAACCCGGTGGACAACGTGCGCTGGGCGTACACCGCGGAGAAGTACAACGAGTCCTTCGACCTCGACCAGATCGCCGACGAGCTGGGCTACCCGCTCTACATGAAGCCGTTCGACGGGGGCGGCTGGCGTGGCGTCTCCCGCATCAACGACCGCGGTGACCTGCACCGCGCGTACGACGAGTCCGGAGAGATGCTGATGCACCTCCAGGCGACGATCGACTTCGAGCACTTCGCCCGCGCCCTGTCCATCGGCCCGGAAACCATGGTGATGGACTTCCGGCCCGACCAGCCGATGCACAACCGCTACGCCGTGTCCCACGACTTCCTCTCCGAAGAGGCCGGCTGGCAGACGGCTGCGGTCAGCCGGATCGTCAACGCGTTCTTCCAGTGGGAGTTCAACTCAGCCGAGATGCTGGTCGTGGGCGACGAGGTCTACCCGATCGACTACGCCAACGCGTGCCCGGACGTGGCGCTGACCTCGCTGCACTACTACTTCCCATGGGCGATCAAGGCACTGGTGCGCTGGTCGACCTACTGCGTGGTGACCGGGCGGAAGGCCAACGTGGACCTCGAGACCGCCCGCTACTTCGCGGTTGCCGACGACCCGGAGCTGTCCTACGAGCAGAAGATGCGGGCCTACCTGGCGATGGCCGACGAGTACTTCGACAGCGAGAGGTACTGGGAGTGGTGCGCGGAACACCTGCCGCACCTCGACGAACAGGTCTGGGACTGGGTGTCCTCCGACGACTTCGACCGGCTGCTGCGGCAGACGGTGCAGGCGACCTACCCGGCCCACGAGCAGGACCAGTTCGTCGCCCACTTCAGGGGGCTGATCGACATGTGGATCACCGACAACGCCAGCGAGCAAGCGTCCTGACCTGACAGTGGTCGCTCCACTCGGCAACTAGCGCGCGATCATGCTCGCAGCGTGACACCGCAGCGCGGGCAATGAGCCGCGTGGGAGCAGTCCAGTGCCTGTCCACAGGCGCACGTCGGTTCGTGCTCCGTACGAGGTGCCCAGAGGGCACCCATGGTCGCTGTGCTTGCCATCACGCACCTCCTGGTCCTCGGCCGAACCTTGCAGAAGTAGTTCGGAGCCGTTGCGGAGAGGAGATTGCTGGGAATGCTCGTGATACCTCTCGTCCGTCGAGCAACCCCACCGACGTCCCGGGGTATCTGGGTGGAACCCGAGTCCTCTCCTGTTGGTAATCACGACCCCGCGTCGTGCCAACACAGGAGGAAACCCCATGCGTATCTCGAACAAGAAGGCCGCCATGCTGATCGCAACGGCCGCTGCAGTGTCCAGCCTGCTCGCCGTGAGCGGACCGGCGCAGGCGCAGCCGTCGGACCCCAAGGGGAAGGAGAAGGTCGCCCGGACACAGCCTGCACCGCACGCCAACCGTCCGGACCTCGCGGCGGCAAACGCCACCACGGCTGCGTCCAAGGACGCGCTCGCGACCATTCAGTCCCGGGTCCGGAGCTACGTCGCCAAGCACGGCGGGAAGTACACGTTCGGCACCTACGCAGACGCGACCACGGGCCAGATCGTGATGGACACCAACGCTCCGGCTGATGTCGTTGCTTCGCTCACCAAGTCGACGAGCGCCAAGAGCCCGACGACCAGGGGCACCGCCGCTGCCACCGTCAAGGTGAAGGTCAACAAGCAGAAGGTCTCCGACCTGTTCCACCGTCGCGACGACTCGCCCTCGTTCTACGGCGGCGGTGGCCTGCTGGCCTCGAACGCCCTGTGTTCGGCCGGGTACACCGTGACGAACGCCTCCGGCAGCCGCTGGATGGTCAGCGCCGGGCACTGCTACGCCATCGGGACGCGCGTGAACACGGAGTCCAACCTGCGCTACTTCGGCACGGTCACGAACCGGGCCCTGGCATCTCTCGGCCAGGCAGGGCTGGACATGGAGCTCCTGAACGGCCAGTCCTACGCTGGTCGGATCTTCACCGGTGGCGTCACCAGCAGCTCGAGCATCCCGGTGGTGGCCGCAGGGGCCGCATCGGTCGGCTTCAACAACTACTGCCACAGCGGTCGGACGACCGGTGAGAACTGCGGCCACACGGCAGTCAGCACCAACGCCCAGGTGTGCACGCAGACCGGGTGCAAGTCGCCTGTCATCGCCTTCACCGGCGGGGTTCTCTCGCAGGGTGGCGACTCCGGCTCACCGTTCTACGCGAAGGACTCGCGCGGTGCCTGGATCCGTGGCCATGTGATCGCCGGCAACGGTTCCACGTCGTACGCCGAGACCTGGAACAAGGTCGCTGCTCGCTACGGCGTCAGCATCGTCACCGGCTGATCGACAGCATCAGCAACACCACGCAGGACGCCCAGGGCCGCACCGGCCCTGGGCGTCCTGTCGTCAGCGCACCTCGACCGGGTAGGGACCGCCGAGCGAGTCCGTCCGCGAGCCGTCGTCATGGTTCAGCACCACCCGCACGTAGAGGTCATAGGTGCCGGTCCCGAGGGCGCCGTCTCCCGAGCAAGCGGCCAGGCTCGCCGTCGCAGGCATCCGCTCGACCTTGCCGTCGGCAAGATCCAGCGTCATGCCGATCGAGTCCTGCGGCACGGGCAGAGTGGCAACGAGACCGTCACGGACGAGGAAGGCCTCTGCCTGAGGCGTGACCACGCCACCGGCTTCGCCTTGCTTCGCGGCGACTTCCACACTCCCCGAGACCACCTGCTCGTCGGGTGAGACAGCCGCCGGGAAGCGGCCGGTCACCGTGAGCTCCCCTCCCGTCGTCGGTTCGAACGGCGCACCACACTCGAGAACCCCAGGACCGGGGGATGCTGGCAGATCCGTGGTCATCGATTCCTCCGGACTTGTCGGTCTCGGTGCACCGGACGCCGCTCCGGACGTCCCGCTGCCGCACCCGGCGACCAGCAGCAGCACCAGCGCGAGGGACGACGTGATGCTCGTTCTTCGATCTGGATGCCTCAGGCGGTTGCTCATGGCGGCCCTCCCAGGTTGCCGAGCGGTGGAGGTTGCTCCACTGTGACGCGCCAGCAGCCCCGCCCGTTCCCTGGGTTGTCGACCGTTCAGCCTTGGTCGGCCACGTAGAACATCCGCTTGTTCACGAACTCGTCCATGCCGAGCGGACCGAGCTCACGTCCGAACCCGCTGCGCTTGACGCCGCCGAAGGGCACCTCGGCGCCCTCCCCCGCCGGGGTGTTCACGTTGGACATGCCCACCTCGAGTCGCGCGGCGACCTTCGTGGCGCGCTCGGTGTCAGAGCTGAACACGGCTCCGCCGAGGCCGTAGACGCTGTCGTTGGCCAGGGTGAGTGCCTCGTCGTCGCTGGAGACCGAGTAGACGACTGCGACCGGTCCGAAGAGCTCCTCACGGTAGGCGCGCATGTCCTCGGTGATCCCGGTCAGCACGGCCGGGGAGTAGTACGCCGCCGGTCCCTCACCCAGGACGCCTCCCGCGTGCAGCGTCGCGCCCTTGCTCACGGCGTCCTCGACCTGCTCGGCCAGCGTCTCGGCTGCGGCCCGCGAGGAGAGCGGGGCGAAGATGCCCTCGCCCCGTTCGGTCGGGTCTGCCGGACGCAGGTCCTTGGCACGCTCGGTGAGTCGGGCGACGAAGCCGTCGAAGACGTCGTCCATCACGATCATCCGCTTGTTGGAGTTGCACGCCTGGCCGGTGTTGCTGATCCGGGTCTCCCAGGCAAGGTCGGCAGCCGCGGCGACGTCGTCGGTGTCCAGGATGACGTAGGGATCGGAACCGCCGAGCTCGAGCACGCACTTCTTGAGGTTCTTCCCGGCGATCGAGGCGACCGCCGCACCTGCCCGCTCCGAGCCGGTCAGCGAGACCCCTGCGATGCGCGGGTCCGCGATGATCTGCTCGATCTGGCCGTGGGTGGCGAACACGTTCACGTAGGCGCCCTCAGGCAGGCCGGCATCGGCCATCAGCTGCTCCACCGCGAGCGCACACCTCGGGACCGACTCCGCATGCTTGAGCACGATGGTGTTCCCCAGCATCAGGTTGGGCGCCGCGAACCGCGCGATCTGGTAGTAGGGGTAGTTCCACGGCATGATCCCCAGCAGCGGCCCGATCGGGAGCCGCTGGACCATGGCCTTGCCCCCGGAGAAGGTCTTGATCGGCTGGTCGGCCGCGAGCTCGGGGCCCTCAGTCGCGAAGTAGTCGAAGATCTCGCCGCAGTACTTCGCCTCGCCGCGGGACTCCCCCAGCGGCTTGCCCATCTCCTCCGTCGCGAGCACGGCCAGCTCCGCCCGTCGCTCGACGAACAGCTCACCGATCCGCTTGACGATCTTGGCGCGCTCCGCGATCGGCACGTCCCGCCAGGCGTCGTACGCCGCGTGCGTGGCGGCGAGCGCCGCCTCGATCTCCTCATCGGTCGAGTACTCGAAGGTCTCGACGACCTCGCCCGTGGCGGGGTTGACCGCTCGGTAGACCGGTCCGGCTGTGCTCGTGTCGCTCATCGCGTCTCCTTGGTTCGGTAGGGCGGCTTTCTTCCCTCCCCGAACCTAACCCCTCGACTAGCCCTTGACGTAGGAGGCCTTCTCGGCCACGAGGCCGTCTCGGACCCGGAAGGCGTCCACCCCGCGCACGTGGCCGCCCTCCCAGGTGTAGCGCCACAGCACGATGACCCGGTCCCCACAGACGATCTCTTCCTCGGTCTCGAACGACGCGTCCGCGGACTCGAGGAAGAACGCCGTCCATGCGGCTCGCACGGCGTCCTGGCCAACGTGCCGCTCCCCGTCGGGAGGAGCTGTCGTCTCGAAGACACAGTCCTCGGTCATGGCTGCCATCACCGCGTCCACGTCGTGCCGGTCGAAGGCCTCGGCGAACCGGGCCACCGCGGTGGCCGTGGAAGCGTTGTCCACAACAGTCATCGGGGCTGTTCCGCGTAGTGACTGGCGCCGAACCAGTCGACCACGACGACGTCCTCGTCACCGACGACCCAGGCGTCGTGCCCAGCCGGCAAGGAGGTCACCTGGCCCGGGGTCGCGTCGAACTCCTGACCATCAGCGGTACGAACCCTCAACGTCCCAGCGACGTGGTACTGGAAGTGCGGAGCCTCGCAGAGCTCAGTGCCCGCAATGGGCTTGACGTGCTCGGACCAGCGCCAGCCGGGCGAGAGCACCAGCCGACCGATCTCCATGCCGCCGATCCTGAGAATCTCGGCCTGCCCTCGGTCGAAGGCGCGGATCTCGTCCGGGTTGGCGAAGTCGCGCTGTTCGATGACCTGCTCGGTGCTCTGCTCGGTGCTCATGTCCACTCCTCTGAGTTCGGAACGACCGCCCCAGCGGCGGCGATCACAAACCTAGGAAGCGCTCCTTGCGGTTTCCTTGCGGTTGGCGATGATGAGTCCGTGACGGAAGCCGGACACCTGGAGATCCGACTGCTCGGTCGGTTCGCGGCACTCCGAGATGGCGTGGAGATCCCGTCGGCGGCGTTCACGGGACGCAAGGTGCGCACGCTGGTGAAGGTGCTGGCCTGCTCGCAGGGAAGGTTCGTCAGCAACGACTCGTTGGCCGAGGCGCTGTGGCCCGACCGGCTGCCGTCGGATCCGGTCGCGAATCTCCAGGTGCTGGTCAACCGCGCCCGCCGCGCGCTGGGTGACTCGTCGGTGGTCATCACGGGACAAGGCGGCTACACGCTCGCGGGGAGCCCTGCCTGCTGGGTCGACACCGAGAGGTTCCTGGTCGTGCTGGGCGAGGGGGCGCAGTCCTTGGCGCAGCTGCGTGACGCCCTTTCCCTGTGGCAGGGCGATCCGCTGCCCGAGGAGGCCTACCACGACTGGGCTGTCGACTATCGCGCCAGGCTCTTCCGGAGCCGCCAGTGGGCCCTCGAACAGGCGGCCGCTCTGGCGATCGAGGAGGGTGCGGTCGAAACCGCGGTCGAGCTCGCCAACCGTGCGGCGGAAGCAGAGCCGCTGAGCGAGGTCGCCGTCGTCACGCTGATGGAGGCCCTGTCAGCGGCGGGCAACGGTGCGGGCGCACTGATGGTCTTCGAGGAGTACCGCCTGGCGCTGGCCGACGAGCTGGGGGTCGATCCCTCGGCAGAAGCCAGTGCTCTTCACCAGCGCCTGCTCCAGCGACTCCCGGCGCCGGACGTCCCAGCACACCGTCGACGAGGCCGGGGTTTCGCTGAGCTCAACTTCGTCGGGCGAGACAGGGAGCTCGAGCTCATCCGTCGGGCACTGACGGCAAGCGCCGGACGCGGCGTAGTCGTGACGGTGGCTGGGGCTTCGGGTTCCGGGAAGTCCCGTCTCCTCGACCAGCTGGCACGAGTCGTGCCCATTGTCCGTGCGCGTGCCTACCTCCCCGAGAGCTCCGAGCCCTGGACCCTTCTCCGCACTCTTCTCCGAGAGGTCGTGGCACAGGACATCGCGTACGTCGACGGGCTGCCGGCTCCGATGGCCTCGGCCCTCGCGTGGCTGTTGCCCGAGCTCGAGGGCCATGGGGGCGCTGACCCCGACCCCGAGAGCCGCCGCATCCTGGTCCACGAGGCCTCGCTCCGCCTCCTGGAAACAGCTGCCGTAGTCGTGGCGATCGACGACCTCCAGTGGTGTGACCCGAGCAGCCTCGGCTTTCTCGAGGCTGCCAGCGCACGCATCGAGGGCCTGCGCACCGTGGTGGCGTTTCGACCTGACGAGGTCGTTGACGACGGAGAGGTGGGCTTGTTTCTCCGCCGCGCTGAGGTGGCACTCCGCATTGAGCTGGGTGCTCTGGCGGAGGAGGCGCTCCACGACCTGGTGGAGGACGCCGGGGTGGTCGAGGCCCTGTGCCGCCACACGGACCCGACGCCGATGGCGGTGGCGGAGGTGCTGCGGGCCCTGGCCGCGGAGGGACTGATGGTGTCCCCGAGCGACGGCCGCTGGCAGTCAGCCGGCGCCGATGCACCGCGCCGGGCGGCTGCCCTCGCGCGTGAGGGACAGCAACTCGCGATCCTCGCACGCGTGGCGGCTCAGCCCGAGAGGGATCGAGAGCTCCTGGCTCTGCTGTCGCTGCTCGCGCGGGAGGCCAGCGTGTCAATGCTGGCCACAGCCACCGGGGCGGCAGAGCAAGAGGTGCTGGACTCGCTCTCACGACTGTTCCGCAGGGAACTGGTGCGGCTTGGCGAACAGGGTTGGGCCACCAGCCACGACATGGTGAGTGAGGTCGTGGCATCCGGACTCGACGTCGTCGAAAGGGCCAGGCTTCACACAAGTCTGGGTCGGGCACTCCAGTCGGAGGACGACCCGTTGCGGTTGGCTCATCATCTGCGGGAGGCAGGCGATGTGCGCCGGGCAGTTGATGCCTTCGCACGGGCAGCGCAACGAGCACTCGACACCTACGCCGACGACGAAGCGATACAGCTGGCGACGGCCGCGCTGGAGCTCGCGCCGACTACCCCGATGACGGCAACGCTCCACGAAACCCGTGGCCAGGCGAGGCATCGCCTCGGTGACATCCCCGGCGCGAAGGAGGACCTGCGGTCCGCCCTCGCCGCACATGACTCGGGGCCGCCTCGCGCCCGGATCCTGGCGCGGCTCGCCATGCTCTCCTCGGGAGCGGACGACATCGTGCGTGCGGCACAGCTGGCGGAACTCGCGGTCGTGGAGGCCGGAGACGATGCGCCGATCCGGGCACGCGCTCTGGAGGTCGCCTCGGTGCTCGACATGAACCTCGAGCGCAGCGAGCGCTCGTCCGATCGAGCTTCGGAGGCGCTTGCGCTGTACGAGCGGCTCGGCGACACGAACGGCATGGCGCGGATCCTCGACGCCCGGGCGATGGCCCAGTTCCTCGAGGGTGACGTCCGTGGCGGCGAGGCCGCGTTGCGACATGCCGCTGACCTCTTCGAGGACTCCGGCGACCTGGTCCGCGTGGTGACTCCCCGCTCGACCGGGGGTCACGCCCTGGTGTTCGCCGGGCTTGCCGAGCAGGGCCTCCCGCACGTTACGTCCGCGCTGGAGCTGGCGCGGACGTTGGGTCACCCGGAGGGGCAGGCGTACGCCCTGTGGCACCGCGCGGAGGCGCTTGCGGCGCTCGGACGCGTCGACGAGGCCGCCACCGAAGCGGCGGAGGCACTCGCCATTGCCACGCGGATCGCGCACCGGGGGTGGACCGCCACGGCCTGGCGCGCCGTCGGCCTGGCGGCACAGCATCGCGGCGAGCTGGATGAGGCGCTGCGGGCCTTCCGGAGCTCGCTCGAGTTCTCCGAGCACCTGGGGCTGTTTGCCTGCTGGGCCGCGGCTCGGGCCGCGCTGGTGTTGGTGTCGGTGGGTGCACCCGACCAGGCAGTGCCGCTGGTGGAGCGGGCGCTCAGAGAGGGCCCGCCACTCGGCCACTACGAAGCCAGGTGGGCGCAGGTGGAGGTGGCGGTGGCGCTGGGCGATGCCTCTGCTCCGGGCCTCGCCCGAGATGCACTCGATCGGATGCGGGCCGGTGGTGTGCGTCAGGGTCGGGAACGGTTCTGCTGGCGCTGGCGAAGCAGTCCGGCCCCGACACGTAGCCAACGGTCCGGTCATCTGTGTTCAGGGTTCTCGAAGTCGAATCGGCAGCCGGCATCCCACTCCGAGCGCTGGTTGCCGTGCGCCGGGACGCCGCCGGCGTCCTTGAGGGGCAAGGACTGCCTAGAGGACGGCAGCCGGACGTGGAGCAATCTGCATGATGCGGCCGATGTTCTCGGGTGAGAAGAACTCCACCGGGGAGACGGTCCCTGCGACGACGCTGACGAAGCCGTCCATCGCCTCTTCACTGCCGTACACCGCTCCGAGGAGCTGCTGCATCTCCGGAGGCGGCGGCTCCAGGGTGGCCAGCTGGTTGGTGAACTCGTAGATGGGCATGGCGCCCGTGTCGCGCGTCTGTTGCCAGGACGTCATGGCTGTGTCGTAGGTCGCCTCACCGATGAGCCACCTGTGTACGGCGGTCGAGCAGCGCTCGGCGTCGAGGAAGGCGTCACTGATGCCCTGCGCCGTGATCGGATCCTTGTTGTAGCCGGCGTCACCCACGAGTGCCCAGCCAACGCCGAACGGCGTACGGAAGAAGCCGGGCACGGCTCCGCCCAGGAACGGCGCGGTCCGGGTCGCGGCGCGGACCCGCTCGGCGAAGCTCGGCGCCAGCTCGAGCGTCTTGAGGTAGTTCTCCTCGACATCGGCCTTGTACGCCGCGGCTTCGGCGTAGGGCCAGCCGACCACGACCATGGTGAGCCCGTCGTTGGTGGGTGCGGCCGCGAAACCTCGGTCGGGGCGGATGTAGACCTCCATCCCGTCGGTCGGCAGGTCGCGGAAGTAGGTGTAGTACGAGTACTGGAGTCGAGGTCGAGTCTCGTACTCCGAGGCGGTGACTGCCTTCGCGAGGTGGCTGTTCTTCCCGTCCGCCCCGATGACGATGCGAGCCGTTGCCTCAACGCGCTCGCCGTCATCGGCATGGCCGGTGATGCCGACGACGGTGCCTTCCGCGGTCAGGACCGAGTCGACGTGGAAGCCCTCCCGCACGTCGACACCCGAGGCTGTGGCAGCGTCGAGGAGGATCTTGTCCAGGACGGTGCGCCGTGGGGCGTAGCCGCTGCTCTGGCCCTCAACAGGTCGGGCCGCACCCCGGATCGTGAACGGGCCGAAGTCGTAGGAGTAGGTGTCGATCGGCGGGCAGCCGGTGCCGATGACCTGATCCAGCAGGCCCCAACGTGACAGGGCAGCCACTCCCGGCGCGTGGACGACATGGGTAGAGATGGTGTCGCTCGGAAAGGTGGCTCGGTCGACCAGCAACACACGGTGCCCCTGACGGGCCAGCAGCATGGCGGTCGGCGAGCCGGCGCAACGTGCGCCGACGACGATGGCGTCGTATGTCAGTTTCATGGGAGCTCCTCGAGTGGTGTCCCGCCACAGTGGCGTGCGGAACACGCGGAGGGATCCGGGAACTCCCCTATTTCCCGGCGCGTCCAGTCGGCCTTGCCCATCGACCCGGCTCGAACTGCGTACGCAGCTGCCTCCGACCGGTTGCGCAGTCCGAGCTTGTCCAGGACATTGCCGACGTGGTGCTCGACGGTCTTGCGGCTGATGAAGAGCCGTTCGGCGATCTCGGGGTTGCTCAGGCCCTCGCCCAGCAGCGTCAGCACATCTCTCTCACGTCGCGTGAGGATGTCATCGCCGCCCGACCGGGCGGGGCTCACCCGAGCGCCGAGCCGACGGAGCAACGACTGGGCGGCATCCACCTGTCTCGCCGCCGGGAGCCGTTCGAACTCGGCGAGCGCGATCCGGGCTTCCGCGATCGCCACCTCGGGTGTCTCCTGCCCGAAGACCCGAGCCAGGTCGAGGCGGCACAGGGCCGCTTCGAGCGGCAGCTGTGCGCCGGCGAAGCCGACCAGGGCGTCGCGAAGCAACGCCCGCGGGTCACCTGTCCCTGCTGCGAGTGCACTTCGGCCGCGCGCGAGGGCGAGCACCGCCGCGGCGTACGCACTCGGATGTGCTTCGGCGCATGTCGTCAGCACGTCGACAGTGGTCTGCGCGGCGGCCACGTCGTCACCCGCAAGGTGGACGTCGACGAGAAGGCCGAGGAGCGGCAGCACGCTGCTGCTCCCCGGTTCGGCGTTCTGGAGGGCACGTTCGATGGTTTCCCTGGCGACAGCGTGCTCTCCGCGAGCCAGCTGTAGCGACGCGAGAGGCAACGTCGCCTCCGGGTCGTTGCTCAGGCCGTCGAGGAGTCGCTCGGCCTCCTCCAGGCGTCCTTGCTTCACCCGTAGGTCCGCCAGTCGCACAAGAGCCCCGGCTTTCAGGGTGCGCCGACCGAGTGCCCACAGCCGAACAGCCTCGGTGAGCGCATCGTCAGCCTCGGGCCAGCGTCCCGCCGCCGTGAGGATGCCGCCGTAGTGGGTGCGGCAGTACGCCGAGACGGCCGGCAGTCGACGACGTTCCGCAATCGTCTCGCCGACCCGGATCCATTGCTCGGCGCGCCGTACGTCCTGCGAGCGCTCGCAGGCCGAGAACAACTGACAGAAGATCTCCTCCAGAACGATGAAGTCATCGACTTCGCCACCCGCGACGGCAGCCAAGGCCTCATCAAGCAATGCCATGCCTTCCGCGACCCGGTCGTCGTACACAAGACTCGCGCCGAGATAGGCCAAGGTGGCGAACACGAGATGGGCATCCCCTTCGCTCCGGCCCACCAGCAACGCGTCGGCGTAGTGCTGTTCCTTGCGTGTCCGGACTGGCTCGAACATGCCTTCCGTGAGGGCGACCCAGCCTCGCTCAGAAGAATCTGGCTGCTCGACCAGGAGGGTCTTCGCCCGCGCGATCCAGCCGCCTGCGATCGCCCAGTCCCCGCTGGTGGTTCCGTGCAGGTAGCCCAATGTGCGGGCAGTCCTGACCGCGCCCGGTCCATCGTGCTCGGAGCGGAACGCGGCATACGCCTGCTCCATCTCGTCGATGCTGCGAGGAAACTCCAGCAGCACGTACGACGCAGCCGACATCCCCTCGAGCGCGACCCCCGAGGTTCCTGTGGCCATGGATTCCTGGAACGCCGCTCGTGCGCCGATCGCGTCCCCCGCGCGGAGTGCCTCGCGACCGTGCGCAACCTGCTCGTGCGGAGAACCGCCCATGCACGCATCCTCCCACCGCGTCGGTCCGGGTCCGCGGCGTTGGTCCCCACGTGCCGCCTGACCGAGCGGTCTTCAGCGGCGACCGGCCAGGTATCCCGCGAGGTGATCGATGATGTCGCGCGCGTCGTCCTCGATGCCGTGGATGAACGTGGACTTGCGACGCCGCAGCACGGGCAGTCCGAGTGCGTACAGGCCCGGACTGTCGACCACTCCGCCTTCGTGACGCAGCTGTCCTTTCGTGTCGACCACGGGCAGGCCGAGCCACGAGTAGTCGGGCAGATAACCGGTCGCCCAGAAGACTGCGCTGATCTCGCCGCTGTGCAGGTCGATCTGCAGGCGCTTCGACTCGGGCACGCGCGTCGATTCGAAACGCTCGGGAGGGTCGAGTTCGGCGTCGTGCCCGTGCTCAGTGGCCCAGTCGTCGAAGTTGTCCAACAGGCGCTGCATCTTGAGGTCAGCCAGCGAGAACACGTTCCGCAATCCACCGGAGAACAACGCCTGGCCATCCCGGACGGCGGCCCAGCGGCCCACCAGCTCGACACCCGAGTCCGCGAGCGTGTTGAGATCGAGCGTGGCCCGCTCGGAGGTCCCGACCAGCTGCGGCGACGGCAGGCTCCTGGCTCGGTTGAGATCGTCGACCTCGTCGTAGCGCTCGTCCCACACACCCGACGCCTCCATCCACCACAGCACGTCGCGACCGCGGTAGGTGCGGGGCAGGCGCACGTGCTCCCCGACCGAGAGGGTCACCGGCCGTCCCGACTGCCTGATCTCTGCCGCGAGCTGCACCCCGGTCGCCGACGCGCCCACCACGAGCACGCCACCGTCGGGGAGCTGGGCAGGGTTGCGGTAGTCGAACGGGGTCAGCTGCTGGACGGACGCAGGCACTGCCTCGCTCAGTCTCGGAACCCATGGCCTGTTGCAGGCACCGCTCGCGATCACCACTGTCAGGCAGCGGAGATCGCCGCGGTTCGTCGTCACGTCGTACTCGTCGCCCGTCCGTCCTACCGACGTGACCTCCGTGCCGGTCCGGACAGGGGCACCCGAGACCGTGGCGAAGCGGTCGATGAACTCGACCACCTCGTCCACGGTCATGTAGCCGTCAGGATCCGGTCCGTCGTACCGATGGTCCGGAAGGCGGCTCTGCCAGTTGGGAGTCAGCAGCCGCAGCGACTCCCACCGCTCGTGGCGCCAGGAGTTCGCCACCTCGCCGCGCTCGAGCACGACGTGGTCGATCGACCTGCTGCTGAGGAAGTGGCTGGCGGCGAGGCCCGCATGGCCGGCACCGATGACGACCGTGGTGACGCGCTCGACTGCTCCGCGTTCAGACAACCTCGACTGTCACGTCTGTGGGGTTCGTGAGCGCGTCGAACACGGCGGAACGCTTCTGGGACTGGGCCACCAATGCCTCGATCTCCTGCGGCGACGCGTCGGCGTCGATGTTGAAGGTGACCTTGATGTCGTTGAAGCCGTTGCGGACGTCACTGTCGGCGCCGAGGATCCCGCGGATGTCGTGGTTGCCCTCGATCGTCGCACGCGACCGAGCGCAGCTGGATGCCCCGGTTCTGCGCCACGGAGGCCACGCCGGCGGTCAGGCAGCTGGTCAGCCCGACGAGGAGGTACTCGATCGGCGTGATCGCGTCGTCCGGAGCCGCGAAGACCTCGGGGTGGTCGGCCTCGAGGACCGTCTCGTGCTTGTGGTTCTGCTCCTCGCCGAGACCGAAGAAGTTCTGGATCTTGGTGGTGGTGTGGACGCCGTTCTGCCACTCGGAGGTGGCCTTCCAGGTGAACTGGGCGGCCTCCGGAGCGCCCTTCAGCACCTCGCGTGCGTCGAGCAGTGCCTGGACGTTGACGCCGTTGTCGGTCGTGGTGGTCATGTTGCGTGTCCCCTTCTCGGTCTTTTCTCTACAATCCTGATACGGATACCGGACAATATAGCGGACCGGCTGAACCGGTACCGGCTAGCATCGCGCACATGGCGGCCACCTCGACACCCCCGGCCGGTTCTGTGGGCACCGTCGAGACGCGCTACCTCGATCTTCCGGAGCCCGTGCAGCTCGACTGCGGGCGAGACCTGCACCCGGTCCGGGTGGCCTACGAGACGTACGGCGCCCTCTCCCCCGGGCGCGACAACGTCATCCTCGTCTGCCACGCGCTCAGCGGTGACGCCCATGCGGCCGGTGTCTCGGAGGCACCGACCGACGAGAGCACCCGCGACGGGTTCGCGGCCGAGGAGCGCGACGGCTCGGCCCCCAAGGGGCTCGGCTGGTGGGACGGGATGATCGGGCCCGGCAAGGCCTTCGACACCGACCACTACTTCGTGGTCTCCACGAACCTGCTCGGCGGCTGCCGCGGGTCGACGGGGCCGTCGTCGGTCGATCCGGCGACCGGTAGGCCCTACGGGTCGGACTTCCCGGTGATCACGGTCGCCGACATGGTGCGCACGCAACGGGCGTTCCTCGACGTCCTCGGCATCGAGCGACTGGCGGCCGTCGCCGGTGGCTCACTCGGCGGCATGCAGGCGATGGAGTGGGCGATCCTGTTTCCGGACCAGGTCGATGCCGTGGTGGCGATCGCCAGCACGCATGCCCTCCACCCGCAGGGCATGGCCTGGAACGCGATCGCACGTGAGGCGATCAGGCGTGACCCGGCCTGGCAGGGCGGCCACTACTACGACACGGGCCAGCAGCCCGACGCCGGCATGGGGGTGGCGCGCATGGTCGGGCACATCACCTACCTGTCCGCACCCGCGCTGGACGACAAGTTCGGCCGTCGGCTGCAGTTCTCCGACGACATCCGCTACACGATCACCGAGCCCGAGTTCGAGGTGGAGAGCTACCTCGACCACCAGGCGGAGTCGTTCGTCAAGAGGTTCGACGCCAACACCTACCTCTACACCTCGCGCGCGCTGACGTACTTCGACCTCGCCCGTCAGCACGGCGGTGGGTCACTCGTCCGGGCGCTCGAGGACGTCTCGGCGCGCACGCTGCTGATCGCGTTCAGCTCCGACTGGCTCTACCCGCCCAAGGCGTCGAGGGAGCTCGACGAGGCACTCCACACCCTCGACAAGCCGGTCGAGCTGCACGTGATCGAGGCGCCGTACGGGCACGACTGCTTCCTGCTCGAGGAAGCACGCCAGACGCCACTGATCCGCCAGTTCCTGGCCGCAGGCAGTACCGCTGACTGGGCCGCCGAATGACACCACGGAAGAGGTTCCAGTGACCGACCAGCCCGCTCGCGCCGAGGACGACCACGCCTTCGGGTTCGAGACACGCCAGCTGCATGCGGGGCAACGACCGGACCCGAACACGGGTGCCCGGGCGGTGCCGATCTTCCAGACGACCAGCTATGTGTTCGAGGACCCGGAGTCGGCGGCGGCGTACTTCAACCTGCAGGAGTACGGCAACACCTACTCGCGCATCATGAACCCCACGGTCGCGGTGTTCGAGGAGCGGGTGGCCAACCTCGAGGGCGGCGCCGGTGCCGTGGCGTTCGCGAGCGGGCTCGCCGCGCAAGCGGCGGCGCTGTTCACGTTGCTGGAGCCGGGTGACCACATCGTGTCCTCCTCGGCCCTGTACGGCGGGTCGGTGAACCAGTTCAAGCACCTGCTCCGCAAGCTGAGCATCGAGGTCACGTGGGTCGATCCCGACGACACCGACGCGTGGCGCCAGGCGGTCAAGGCGAACACGAAGGCGTTCTTCGGCGAGACCATCGGCAACCCGGGCGGGAACGTGCTGGACATCGAGGTCCTGGCATCGATCGCGCACGAGCACGAGCTGCCCCTGGTGGTGGACAACACCTTCGCGACGCCGTACCTGTGCCGGCCGATCGACTGGGGTGCCGACATCGTGATCCACTCGGCGACCAAGTTCCTCGGCGGTCACGGCACCAGCATCGGCGGCGTCGTGGTCGAGGCCGGCACGTTCAACTGGTCCAACGGGCGGTTCCCGGTGGTGGCGGATCCGTCGCCGGCGTACCACGGCCTGCAGTTCCACGAGACGTTCGGGACCTACGGCTACCTGATGAAGCTTCGGGCCGAGACCCTGCGCGACCTCGGCGCCGCGCTCTCGCCGTTCAACGCCTTCCTGTTCCTCCTGGGCATCGAGACGCTGTCGATGCGGATGGACCGGCACGTCGCCAACGCGCGGGCAGTTGCTGCCTTCCTCGAGTCGCACGAGCTCGCGTCGAACGTGACGTATGCAGACCTCCCGGCGAGCAAGTACCGACCGCTCGCGGAGAAGTACCTGCCGCGTGGCGCCGGTGCAGTGTTCTCGTTCGAGTGTGCGGGCGGGAACGCCGGCGGCCTTGCGCTCATCGGCGGGGTGACTCTCTGGTCGCACCTGGCGAACGTGGGCGACGCGAAGAGCCTGATCATCCATCCGGCGAGCACGACCCATCGCCAGCTGAGCGAGGAGGAACTGAGCGCGGCCGGAGTCGGGCCGGGAACCGTGCGACTCTCCGTCGGCCTCGAGTCGGTCGAGGACCTGCTGTGGGACCTGGAGCAGGGGTTCGAGCGCGTCGCCGCGGCTGTGGGAGACAAGGTGACGACGGCATGACCGATCTCAAGCAGTACCAGGACCCGTTGACGATCCAGCGTGTGCTCCACGCGGCGAAGACGATCGCGATCGTGGGCCTCTCGAACAACCCCCTGCGGGCCAGCTACTTCGTTGGCTACTACCTCAGGCGCCACGGTTACCAGGTCATCCCCGTGAACCCTCGCGAGACGGAGATCCTCGGTCAGACCTGCTACCCGAGCCTGGCCGACGTACCCGAACACGTGGACATCGTGAACGTCTTCCGCGCACCGGATGCCCTGCCCGAGATCGCGCGCGAAGCCGTGGCGATCGGCGCTGACGCCATCTGGTGCCAGTTCGGCGTGATCAACGCCGAGGGGGCGCAGATTGCTGAGGACGGTGGCGTCACGGTGATCATGGACCGCTGCCTCAAGGTCGAGCACGCGCGCTACGTGGGCCGGATGCACTGGCTCGGCTTCAACACCCAGCGCATCACCTCTGTCCGCGCCGGCCTCCAGTAGCGCCACCAGATCGGAGATGGGGAGCAGGATGACTTCTCACCTCGTCGCCCTGTGCTTCGATGCCAACGACCCGCTCCGTGTCGGGCGGTTCTGGGCCGACCTCCTCGGCTGGGAGCTGGCCGACCACGGTCACGACGGCGTCGTGCTCCTGCCGAGCGATGACACCGGCTTCCGCATCGGCTTTCTTCCCACCCAGGAGCAGAAGGCCAGCAAGAACCAGATGCACTTCGACCTGACGAGCGCGTCGCTCGAGGACCAGGAGGGGACGGTGGCGAGGGCGCTCGAGCTCGGTGGTCGGCGCATCGACATCGGTCAGGGTCCAGAGGAGGAGCATGTGGTGCTGGCTGACCCCGAGGGCAACGAGTTCTGCGTCATCGAGCCGGGCAACAGCTTCCTCGCGGACTGCGGGTTCGTCGGAGCGCTCGCCTGCGACGGCTCGCAGGCCGTGGGCTACTTCTGGAGCGAAGCGCTGGGCTGGCCGTTGGTCTGGGACCAGGACCAGGAGACCGCGATCCGCTCACCGCACGGCGGTCCGAAGATCACCTGGGGCGGTCCGCCGTTCGACCCCAAGACCGGGAAGAACCGGCTGCACTTCGACCTCGCACCACCTGCCGACGGTGACCAGCGCGCTGAGGTCGAGCGTCTCGTCTCCCTCGGCGCGACCCGAGTCGACATCGGCCAGGGTGACGCCAGCTGGGTGGTGATGGCCGATCCCGACGGCAACGAGTTCTGTGTGTTGACCCCCCGATAGCGCGACGGACCGAACCGCACGATCTCGGGCGAACAGGTGAGGGTCGCCCGAAACCGTGAGTAGGGCAAGCGACCAGGCCCTTACCTGCTCGGCCAGCATCACTCGGAGCGCTGTTCGCTCTCGCGTGCCCGGCGCGCCTTGGCGATGGTCTCCTCGACGATCGAGTTCAGGCGCGCCCCGTTGGGCCAGCCCGCGTAGTGACACACGAAGATGACGATCTCGCGCAGGGCGAGGTCGTCAAGCTCTCCGTTGGCGTACGCCGCCTGCACTTGGATCCCCAGCACGTCGGCAGCCCCCTGTCCCGCCAACATGCCGATCAGGATCAGCCGACGATCGCGATCGCTGAGCCCTGGACGGTTCCAGATCTCGGCGAACAGATGATCGGCGGTGTAGCCGAAGAAGTCCCCCTCGCCGTCGGACATGTCGAAGCCGTAGACCGTCTCCATCTTCTCGAGCCCACGGCGACGAGTCTCCGGCAGATCGTCGAACTTGCTCATCTGTCCTCCAGCCTCTGGGTGGTGGGCAACCCGAGCCCCGGACCGAGACGCTCGACGGCGAGCTCGGCGAGCGGCACTTCGACCCCGAGCGTGTCGGCGAGCTGGATCGCGAAACGCAGGTCCTTCTCCCCCAGTCCACGAACATGGTCGAAGACATCGAACCAGAAGTCGTCGCGGTCCAGCTGGGCCGTCGTCCCGCGGTGCATGATCGCGCCAGGCCCGCCGGTGATCGCGTCGGTGTGGCGCACCACCTCGCCCAGCGTCTTCAGGTCCAGGCCGGCCGCCTCGGCCAGCCGCTGGGCCTCGGTGACCGCGGTGAAGGCCACGAAGTGGATCAGGTTGCGGGCCAGCTTGAGCTTCGTCCCGGCGCCGATCGGGCCTGCGTGTACGACGACCGAGCCCATCAGCTCCAGCGCAGGACGCACTGCTTCGAACGCTGCTTCGCTGCCACCGACCGGGATCGCGAGCGTCCCGTCAGCCGCGCCCATCGCCCCGCCGCTGACCGGCGCATCCACGAGCTTGACCCCGTGCCGGATGGCGGTGTCCTCGAGATCGGCCGGGGTGCCCGGGCCGATGGTCGAGTGGATGGCGACCGTGAGCCGGTCCCCGGCAACACCCAGCACCTCTCCGAGCACCTCGCGCACCTGGTCGTCGTCGCGGACCATCACGCAGAGGATGTCGACCGCGGCCGCCAGATCAGCCACGTTGGCCGCGACCTCGGCACCCGCTGCCTCGAGCTCGGCCACCGGCTCCGGCGCCACGTCGTACACCACCAGGTCGACCCCTGCCGCTCCCGCTAGCCGCAGCGCCATCGGCTTGCCGATGTTGCCCAGCCCCACGAACCCGATCGCCAGGCTCACGGGCGGAACACCTGTCCTCCGTCCACGGCCAGGATCTGCCCGGTCACCCAGGAAGCCTCGTCGGAGAGCAGGAAGAGGCAGGTGCCGACCATGTCCTCGGGCTGCCCCATGCGCTTGATCGCCAGGCCCTTGACGATGTCCTTGGCTGCGTCACCTGCCTGGGTGCGGGTGGCCTCGGTGTCGGTCGGTCCCGGCGCGATGGCGTTGACGCGGATCCGCATACCACCGAGCTCGTGGGCCAGCTGCAGGGTCAGGCCGTTCACGCCCGTCTTGGCCAAGCCGTAGAAGCCGGAGTACAGGTACGCCGCCGTGGAGCTCTGGTTGACGATGGCGCCGCCTCCCCGTGCCTGCATGTGCTTGTAGCAGGCGCGGGTCATCACCAGCGCGCCGTCCATGTTCACCGACATGAACGTGCGGTAGTAGTCCCAGTCGACGGTGAGCAGCAGGTCGAACTGCATGTCGCCGTAGATCGCGGCGTTGTTGACCAGCAGGTCGAGGCCGCCGTACTCCTCGACGACCCGCTCGGCCATCGCGTTCGCGCTCTCGGCCGAGCTGACGTCGGTCTCCACGAAGATCGCGCGTCCGCCGGACGACTGGATCTCCTTGGCGACGCGCTCACCCGACTCCACGTTCAGGTCGGCCACGACGACAGCAGCGCCCTCGGACGCCAGTCCTCGCGCGTAGGCCTCGCCGATGCCCTGGGCCGCGCCGGTCACCACCGCGACCTTGTCCTTGAACCGCATGCTCTGCTCTCCTTCGTGGGTCGTGCGTGACGTGGTGGATCCTGGGGGCTTCGGGTCAGGCAGGCTCTGCGACGACCTTGGTCTCGAGGTACTCCTCGAGCCCGGCGACGCCCATCTCCCGGCCGATGCCGGACTGCTTGTAGCCGCCGAACGGCGCGTCGCCGTTGAACCAGACCCCACCGTTGACGGCGATGGTTCCGGTGCGGATCCGCGCGGCGACACTCTTCGCGCGTTCGAGCGAGCCGGAGTCCACGGAGCCGGAGAGACCGTAGTCGGACTCGTTGGCGATGCGCACGGCGTCGTCGTCCCCGTCGTGGGGGATCACCACGAGGACGGGTCCGAAGATCTCCTCCTGTGCCAGCCGACTCGTGTTGTCGAGGCCGGCGATCACCGTGGGCTGGATCCAGAACCCGCCCGCCAGCTCACCGACCTTGGTCTCCACGTCGCCACCGGCGGCGAAAGTGCCCCCTTCCTCGGCGACGAGATCGAGGTAGGCCTTGCACCCGGTCACGCTGCACTCCGGAGATCACCGGGCCGCAGACCGTTCCCGGGTCGGTCGGGTCGTTGGCGCCCATGCTGGCCATCGTGTCGGCTGCCACCTGAACGGCCTCGTCGTACCGCTCCCGGGGCACCAGCAGTCGGGTGGTGAGCGCGCAGCCCTGGCCCGCGTGAATCGCGACCGAGAACGCCGTCGTGCCGACCGCAGCCGGGAGGTCGGCGTCGTCGAGCACGATCGCGGCGGACTTGCCGCCCAGCTCGAGGAAGACCCGCTTCAGCGTGGGAGCGGCGGCGGCCATGATCGCGCGGCCGGTCTGGGTCGACCCGGTGAAGGAGACCAGGTCGACCCGGGGGTCGGTGGTCAGCTGCGCCCCGACCGTGTTGTCACGTGGCGTGACCACGTTGAACACCCCGGGCGGAAGGTCGGTGTGCTCGGCGACCAGACGACCGAGCTCGCAGGCGACCCATGGCGTGTCCGGAGCCGGCTTCAGTACGACGGTGCAGCCTGCGGCCAGCGCAGGACCGATCTTGGCGAGGTTGATCTGGTTCGGAAAGTTCCACGGTGTGATCGCGGCGACGACGCCCACCGGTTCACGGCGCAGGGTGCGCCGGGTGGGGATGCCCATCGGCTCGGCGACACCGAGGTCGACCTCCCACTCGTAGGACTCGGCCAGGTCGATCATCCACCGCAGAGACTCGACCGGGACGTCGTACTGCGGACCCGCTGTGAGGAACGCAGGAGCCCCGGCCTCGGCGGTGGTCAGGGCCCGCATCTGCTCGGCGTTGTCGACGAGCGCCTGGTGGAGCTGCCGGAGCCCACGGATCCGGAGCTCGGTGTTGGTGGACCAGTCGGTCTCGTCGAAGGCGGAACGCGCCGCGTCGATGGCCGCCTCGACGTCCTCGGCGGTGCCGTCGGGGGCGCTGCCGATCTCCTGCCCGGTGGCCGGGTTGAGGATCGGGTACGACGCGTCGTCACTGGCAGCGACCAGCTTGCCGTTGATCAGCTGCCTGGCCGGGGGAACGCTCACGACGTGGCGCCGCTCTGCGCTTGGTCCTGCGTCAGGTGTTCTCCGCGCTCCACCGGTGGCGGCCAGACGCTCGAGGGCAGGTCGCGCAGGTGGTAGTGACCGGGCTGCTTCATCCCGTCAAGCTTCATCCGGTCCAGCAGGGGTTGCGGTGCCTTGCCGGAGCCTGCGAGCGCGAGGAACGTGGTCGCCGTCGAACCCAGGTCGAACCAGTCGCGCTGCCAGGCGAACCTGAGCTCCCCGTCGGCAGGGTCGATGTCGACACCGAACCACGAACCGCCGATGCCGAGGATCTCGTACTCCTTGCCCTCGTCGTCATTGATCCCTGCCCGTTGCTTCCAGAAGCCGACGATCATCCCCGTCGTCTCGTCCGTGACGGTGGCCATGTAGTCGTAGTGCCAGCCGTCCAGGCCGGCCATCTCGGTGCCCAACGCGTAGTTCCGGATCTCCTCGCGCCCGACCGCCATGAAGTGCTCGTCGGGGGTGTACATCCAGCCGTAGGTGGCGTTCTCGACGTAGTGGTCCGCGAGGGTGCCCCAGTCGCCGAGACGCTCGGCCTCGCGGTTGGCCTCGAGCCAGCCCGACCAGAACTCGTCGAGCTGGGCGCGGGTGAACTTGCTCATCTGTGCTTCCTCACTCTTCCTCGATGGCGAGTGCCATCGCCGGGCAGTACTTGACGGCGTCCAGCACCTGCGGCCGCAACGACTCGTCCGGATGCTCATTGCGTACGACGACCTGGTCGCTGTCCTCGTCGAAACCGAAGACATCGGGCGCCTCTCCCCGGCACATCTGGTGTCCCTGGCAGAGGCCGAGGTCGGCGAGCACCAACATCGGCTACCGCCCTTCGCGGCGGCGGTACTTGACCCGGCAGGGTTGCTCCAGCTGGATGACCATCTTGGAGACGTCGTCGCGATAGCTCCCGGAAGGCTGCGCCAGCTCGAACTCGTAGTCGCGCAGGATCACCGAGAAGATCGCCTTGAGCTGCATCATCGCGAACGCCGACCCGACGCAGCGGTGCTTGCCGGCGCCGAACGGGATCCAGGTCCATCGGTTGACCAGGTCCTCCTGCCGCGGGTCGAGGTAGCGACCGGGATCGAACAGCTCGGGCTCCGGGAAGTCCTCGGGGAGCCGGTTGGACACCTTGGGTGTGGCGCCGACCATCGTCCCCACCGGAATGACATGCCCGCCCAGCTCGATCTCGTCCCTGACGATGCGCAGCAGGATGATCAGCGGTGGGTGCAGCCGCAGCGTCTCCTTGAGCACGGCCTCCAGCCGCGGGATCGCCCTCAGCGCCTGGAAGGACACGGCCGACCCGTCGGCGTACAGGTCGTCGAGCTCGGCAACGACGTCCTTCATCGCCTCGGGGTGCCGGAGCATCTCGATCAGGCCCCAGGCGGCCGTGCCGGACGAGGTGTGATGGCCCGCGAACATCATCGAGATGAACATGCCGGTGATCACGTCGGCGCTGTAGTGCTCGCTGCCGTCCTCCTTCTTCAGCGACATCAGCACATCGAGCAGGTCCCGGTCCTCGCGGGCGACCTTCCCACGGACCGTGCGCCTCTCCATGATGTCCTGCACCAGCTCGACCAGCTTGAGGCGAGCGGCGTCTCGCTGGTGGAAGCTCTCGATGTCGGCGTACGCGTCGACGTAGGCGATCGCGTCGGTGCCCTTCTCCAGGTCGTGGTAGTACTGCGCGAAGCTGCCGTCGAGCTCCTCGCGGAACGGCTTGCCGATCAGGCATGCCGACGTGGTGTAGATCGTCAGCTCGGCGAACCAGTCGAGCAGGTCGATCTCGCCCTCGCTCCCCCAGTCGGCGACCATCCGGTGGACCTCGGCCGCGATGGTCGCGGCATGCCCACGCATCATGTCGCCACGCAGCGCCTGGTTCTTGAGCATCTGCTGTCGCTCCTCGGGGGACGCGTCGAAGACCACGCCCTTGCCGAAGATCGGCGTCATGAACGGGTAGGCCTCCCCCTGGTCGAGCACCGAGTCCGGCGCCCGGAAGAAGGCCTCGTTGGCCTCGGCGCCACTGACCAGGACGACGTCGCGCTCGGCCAGCCGGAACCGGCCGATCGCACCGCACTCGTCGCGCACCCGCTGGAGCAGGCCGATCGGGTCGGTTCGCAGCTCGGCGAGGTGGCCGTAGCCGTCGTCCGCGACGGCGTAGGAGACCTCGGGGATCTCGGAGAGAGAAGTCGACATCATTCCTCCACGGGAGGGTCGGAGATGGGGGCTTCGGGGCTGACCTCGACCAGGTTGAGGTGCACACCGCGCGGCGCGGCGACGATCGCCGCGATCGCGTCGGCGAGCGCCTGTGGCTTCAGGAAGTGCGGGTGCCGGGCCAGGCCGAACCGGACCCAGTGGTTGAGCACGGTGGCTGCCTGCTCGGCATCCCAGTCGTTGCCCATCTCGCTCCAGGTCGGACCCGGCCGGACGATGCTCGCGCGGACGCCCGTGCCTTCGAGCTCCATCTGCAGGGCCTGGGCCATGCCCTCGAGGCCCCACTTCCCGGCCGAGTAGGACGACATGAACGGGCGGGGGCGGACGGCGACATCGGAGGACACGAAGACGATGTCGCCGCGACGTCGTTCGACCATGGGCGGGACGAAGGCGCGCACCAACCTGTGGGCCCCGTTGAGGTTGAGGTCGATCTCGTGGGCGAAGCGCGCCGTGTCGACCTCGTGGGTGACGCCCGGTGCCACGGCGCCGGCGTTGGAGATCACGGTCTCGATCTCCCCGAGCTGGTCCTGGACGGTCTTCGCGAACGCCGTCACCGAAGCCTCGTCGGTGAGGTCGAGGGTCACCGCCGTCGCCTCGCCCCCCTGCTCGCGGATGGCGGCGGCGAGCTCCTCGCACTTGTCGGTACGGCGCGCGCCCAGCGCAACGGGGTATCCCGCGGCCGCGAACGTCAGCGCGGTCGCCGCACCGATGCCGGAGGACGCTCCAGTGATCACCGCGGGACGTCGGTCCGGTCTCGGGTACTTGTTCGCCACGGCTACCTCGCCCGTGCCGTGACGGGCATCTTGGCGAACCCGCGCACGTTGGTCGAGTGCACTCGCTCGGCCCGGTCGTGGTCGACCTCGATGCTCGTCGTACGACGGACCAGCTCACGCAGGGCGACCCGCGCCTCCAGCCGCGCCAGGTGCGCGCCGAGGCAGAAGTGGCGGCCGCCGCCGAAGCTGAGCAGCTGACTCACCTGGGACTGCTCGCGGCCGATGTCGAACTCGTCGGGCCGGTCGAAGACACGGTCGTCCCGGTTCGCCGATCCGAGCAGCAGGAGCAGCTTCGAGCCCTTGGGCGCGACCTTGCCGTGCAATGCCACGTCCTCGAGCAGGTGCCGGGCCACCATCTGGCTGGAGGTGTCGAACCGCAGCGTCTCCTCGATCCACGGCTCGACGAGGTCCTCCTCGCCGGTGAAGACGGCGTCCCGTTGCTCGGGATGGCTGGAGAGGTGGAACAGCGCGTTCCCAAGGAGCTTGGTGGTGGTCTCGTTGCCGGCCACGACCATCAGGAACAGGAACGCGATGATCTCCTCCTCGGTGAGCCGGTCGCCGTCGAGCTCCGCGGCGAGGAGCGCGCTGGTGAGGTCGTCGGTCGGCTGCTTCCTGCGCTGCGCGAGCATCTCGGCGTAGTAGCCGACCAGGGTCAGGGACGCGTCCACTCCAGCAGCGGGGACGTCGAACACGCCGTCCTCGCGGTGCACGACCAGATCGGCCAGTCGGCGTATCTCGTCGCGGTCCGGCTCCGGAACGCCCATCATCTCGGAGATGACGTCCATCGGGAGCTTGCCCGCGAAGTCGCTGATCCAGTCGAACCCGTCCTGCTGCAGCGCAGTGTCGAGGTAGCGGTCGGTGATTCGCTGGATGCTCGGCTCGAGGCCCATCACTCGCCGGGGCGTGAAGCCACGCGAGACCAGCGAACGTAGCCGGTTCTGCCGCGGAGGGTCCATCGCCAGGAACGACATCACCTTGTGCGCGTTCGGGTTCCACGCGCTCTTGTCGAGGGAGACGCCCATGGCGTTGGAGAACACGGTCTCGGTGCGGACGGCGTAGTGGATGTCGGCGTGGCGGGAAAGCACCCAGAAGTCGTGCTGCTCGTTGTGGTGCAGCGGGTCCTCGTCGCGCAGCCGTGCATACACGGGGTAAGGGTCGTCCTGGAAGACGTAGTCGTAGGGATCGAAGACCAGTGGGGTCTTCTCGCCCGTGCGGGTGGTGGTCACGAGCATTCGTACACTTGACTGGACACATGTCCAAGATATGCGTCGGCGCGCCACCCTGGCAACCCTCTCGCTTCGACTGGTCAGACCGGGGTGATCGGGAGGGCGTACCTGGGCTCGAACTCGAAGGTCGAGCCCGTGCTGATGCGAGTGATGGCGACCTCGTCGAACTCTTCTGCGGGATCCTCGAGCGCTGTGACACGCGCGACCCAGTCGATCGCAGAGCCGTCCACCTCGACGTCGAGGTGCGGGTCGACGGCGCGTACGGCGGCCTGGAGCGGCCGCACGGAATCCGGACCGCACAAGGTGATCCAGCCTCCGTCCTGGTGTGCGGCGGAGGCTCGCACCGTGAGCTCCGTGTCGACCGACGCGCCGACGTACTGCCTGGGGTTGAGCAGTGGATGCAGCCGCAGCACCTCCAGGGCCCCCTCGGCCCCTGCCGGCAGGTCGAGTGCCTGGTGGATGCGTTCGGCGCTCACTCCGGCGATGCCGACGAGCTGCTTCTCGCAGATCGCACGGGCCTCCTCGGGCGCGACGCGATCGTGCACGGCTGCCACGAAGCCCAGGTTGAGCAGGTGCTGCTGGACGCAGACCTCCTCGGCGATCCGCACCAGTGCCGACTTGGAGAACCTCTCGAACTGGAGATCGGAGACCAGAGCTCCCGAGTAGTCGGCCTGCCCCTCGTCGCCGCGGTCGATCGGGGACAGCTCCGTCGATGCGGCGTGGGATCCCTTCAGCGCGCGGCATCCCTCGGACTCGGAGACCTCGGGGTAGGACTCGTCGATGATGACCGTCCACTCACAGTGCGGCGTGCGCGCGGACGGCCGGCGAGGTGGCCGGTGCACCGGCCGGACCTGGGCCTTGGGGTTCGTCGCGACCGCGGTCGCGTCGAAGGTCGGGTCCTCGATGTCGTGGCACATCGACAGCACATAGTCGTCGCCCATGGGCTCGACATCCATGAGAGCGCCACAGTGGTCGAGGTGGAAGGAACCGTGCCAGGGGTCGGTGACCTGGTAGCGGAAGTCCATGAACTGCGGCGGCGCTCCGATGTCGAGCTGGAGCCCCTTGAAGATCGTCACCACGTCGTCGCCCTCGAAGCCGAGCGCCTTCTGCATCCTCCTGGTGTAGATAGGGCTCGCAGCCATCCACTCCTCGATCGCGATCTGCGCCATCTCCTCACGTCCGAAAGCGGAGATGCACCAGACCATCCCGGACCGGTCGATCAGCTGTCCGCACAGCAGCAGCTCGGGGACGAGGACCGCGAGCTGCTCACGCGTCAGTGACTGGTAGGGCGACACTTGATTGGACACGTGTCCAACCTAGAACGGGTTAGCGCTCTCGGCCAACTGCCGGATTGCGCAAACGACGCAGCGAATCCTAGGCTGCAGGGGTGTCCAGTCAGGTGTCTGCCCTTCCCCGGCAGCGGCTCAACGCCCGTCAGGTAGCGACACTGGGCAAGATCTACGCCGCCGCCGAGGAGCTGCTGGACGAGATCGGCCACGAGGCGATGAGCATCCGGATGGTGGCCGACCGCGCTGGTGTCTCCACCGCGACGGCGTACACCTACGTCGCGTCCAAGGACCATCTCTTCGCCGAGCTGTTCTGGCGGCGGCTCGACGAGCAGCCGTACCCGCCCCTGCGGGGCCGCGGGCGCGTCACGAGGCTGCAGGAGGCCACCCGCCAGCTCGCCGACATGATCGCGGCCCGGCCGGCTCTCGCAGCGGCCGTGACCAAGAGCCTGCTCGGCCAGGATCCGGAAGTGGCTCGACTGCGACTGGACATCGGCAGCATCTTCCTGCGGCGTTTCCGGGAAGCATTGGGCCCCGACGTCGAGGCCGACGTGTTGTCCACGGTCGCCTATGCCTTCAACGGGGCCCTCCTGCAGGCGGGCATGGGCTACATGTCGTACGACGACCTCGCCGACGAGCTCGAGAGCGTGGCCAAGGTCATCATGAAGGGCCATCGCTGAACGCTCGCCACTGCGCTTGCCCGCGCGGTGGGCTCCTGAGCGCGCTCAGTCCAGTGCAGGGCTGCGCCGGGTGGACCGCCGCGAGCGACCGCGCGGACCAGTGGAGTTGCGCAGCACCAGCTCGGTCGGGAGCACGACCTGCGGCGGGGCGGCCTCGACTCGTGCTGGACCGACTGCGTCGAGGAGGATCTCGACTGCCGCTCGGCCGACGTCCGCATGCGCCCCTCCCAGAGTCGTCAGGCTGGGGGTGCACAGGTCCGCGGCGAAGATGTTGTCGAAGCCGACGACGCTGACGTCCTCGGGGACCCGGACAGCACGCTCGGCGAGCCGCTGGACGACGCCGATCGCCAGCAGGTCGTTGTGCGCCACGATCGCGGTGCCGCCAGAGTTCAGCGCCCCGTCCGCGGCCGGCGCCGCCCTGAGAGACCTTCGGCGTGAACGGGCCGATGCGCTGGGCCTTCATCCCGAGCTCGTCCGCTGCCGATCTGAGAGCGGTCCACCGGGTCGCGGCCATCCAGGAGTTCCGCGGTCCCGCGAGATAGACCAGCTCGCGGTGGCCGAAGGACGCGAGGTGCTCGATGATCTGGTGACAGCCCATCACGTGGTCGAGCACCACGCTGGGCAGGCCGTTGAGCTGGCGGTTCATCAGCACGACCGGCCGCTGGCCGGCGATCTGCTGCAGGTTCTCGTCCGGCAGCCGGCTCGCAGCCAGGACGAAGCCGTCCACCGAGGGCACCAGTCGCTGGATCTGGTCGTACTCGATGCGCGGGGACTCCTCGGCGTTGACGAGGACGAGGGTGTACTCCGAGGCCTTGGCGCGAAGCTCGGCGCCCCGGATGAGCTCGAAGTAGTGCGGGTTGGTGATGTCCGAGACCACCATCGCGATGGTGTGGTGCCGTCCTGACATCAGCGCGCGGGCGTGGGGGTTCGGCCGGTAGCCGAGCTCGAGCGCCACGGCCAGCACGCGCTCCCGGGTGCGCGCGTTCACCCGGTTCGGCGTGGAGAAGCTGCGGGACACGGTGGACGTGGCGACTCCGGCCGCTCGCGCGACGTCGTAGATCGTGGGACCGGACACAGCGCCCATGGAACAGGTTCTGGCAACTAGATGGCAACCCCTTGTCACGACCGTCGCGCACTTCCTACCTTCGGCTCGTGACGACCGTCACGCGCACCCAGGGGACGTCTTGAAGTCGTTGTTCACTGATCCGCCGAGGTGGCTCTCGCGCTCGATCCGCGCGCTGACCGCGATCGAGCTGGGGATCGGCGTCCTCGCGCTCCTGCTCATCTTCTTCCTGGTGCTGGTCCAGGCCCTGCAGCGCTACCTCCCCTTCGACGGATGGTCCTGGACGGGCGAGCTCGCGCGGTTCTCGCTGGTCTGGCTGACCTTCGTCGTCGCGGGTGTTCTGGTCAGCAGCGACTCACACATCGCCATCGAGATGGTCGACGCCGTTCGGAACCCGCTCGTTCGTCGCGTCGTACGGGTGCTCAGCTGCCTCGTCGTGGCCGCGGTCGGTGTGGGCCTCACGGCCGAGGCCCTGTCGCTCACCATGGACCAGGGCATCCTCGAAGTCGCCAGCCATGCGGATGCCGATGTCGTGGCTCTACGGCCTCTCGATGATCGGCTTCGTCAGTACGACGGTCCGGGCCAGCGTCGCAGCCGTGAAGTACGCCGTGCTCGGTGTCCCGGAGCCGACGTACGACGAGCTGCCGGAAGTGCCCACCTCATGAGCCTTCTCGTCCTGTGCCTGCTGATCACACTGCTGCTCGTCATCCGGGTGCCGGTCGCGTTCGCCTTCATCGGCCCGTCGCTGCTCTACATGATCACGACCGACCAGTCGCTGGGCCTGGCACTGCGGCTGGTGGCCAACTCGACGGCGAGCTTCCCGCTGCTCGCCGTACCCCTCTTCATCCTGCTGGGATGCCTGGCCAACCGAGCCGGCATCGCCGACCGGCTCTTCGACTTCGCGCTCGCGTTGTTGGGGCGGGTCCGCGGAGGGCTCGGCTACGTCAGCATCGGGGTAAGCCTGGGGTTCTCCTGGATGAGCGGGTCGGCGGTGGCCGACGCGGCTGCCCTGGGGAAGCTGCAGATCCCGATCATGCTACGCAGCGGCTACTCCAGGAAGTTCGCCCTGGGCATCGTCGGTTCGGCCTCGCTGATCGCGCCGGTGATGCCGCCGAGCATTCCCGGCCGTCATCTACGCCGGCCTCGCGGCGGTCTCGACGGGCGCCCTGTTCGCCGCCTCCGTCGTACCAGCCCTGCTGATGGCACTGGGGCTGTGCATCGTCGTGTTCTTCTGGGTACGCCGCGACGACAACATCGTGCGCACCGAGTTCACCTGGGCGCGGGTCTGGGTGACCGGCCGACGGGTGATCGCTCCGCTGGGAGCCCCGGTCGTCATCCTCGGCGGGATCCTCGGCGGCCTGTTCACACCGACGGAGGCGGCTGCCGTCGGAGCGGCGTACATCGCGTTGCTCGGCTTCGCCTACGGGACGCTGCGCCTGGGAGACCTGCCCAAGGTGCTCGTCGAGGCCACGGTGACCACCGGCGCGATCATGCTGATCGTCGCCTCGGCCAACCTGCTCGGCTACATCTTCGCGCGCGAGCAGGTGCCGCAGCAGATCTCCGAGTGGGTGCTGGGACTGACCACTGACGCCACCGTGTTCATGCTGCTGGTCTTCGTGCTCTCCATGGTCCTGGGCACCGCGCTGGACGCCATTGCGGTGCTGACCCTGACGGTCCCGATCCTGCTGCCGATCAGTGCGTCGTACGACGTCGACCCGATCGCGCTCGGCGTCCTGATGATCCTGTCCCAGATGATCGGCCTGCTCACCCCACCCGTCGGGACCGTCATCTTCGTGCTCCAGGCCATCGCGAAGGCGACGATGTCCGAGGTGTTCTGGGGATCGGTGCCGTTCATGATCCCCCTGGTCCTGCTGTGCTTCGGCATCATCTTCTGGCCCGACGCGATCCTCTACCTGCCGAGGGAGCTGGGCCTGTGACCACTCCGGAGCTCGCTGCGCCTCGCCGCTCGATCCTGACCGGTCTCCTGGGGCAGGGCGTCAAGCCCTCCCTGACCCCGGAGATGCACGAACGCGAGGCCGAACGCCAGGGCATCCGCTACGTCTACAAGATCATCGACCTGGCCGACCACCAGGTCACCGAGGACCACCTCCGGACCTTGCTCGAGTTCGCCATCGAGTTCGGTTTCGACGGGCTCAACGTCACCTATCCCATCAAGCAGGCGATGGTCCCGTTGATGGACCGGATCGCCCCGCAGGCCGAGGCGATCGGCGCGCTCAACACCGTCCTGCTCGTGGACGGGGAGACCGTCGGCCACAACACCGACGTCACCGGCTTCGGGCACTCGTTCCGCGAGGGACTGTCCGGTGGCTCGCTCGACGAGGTCGTGCTGCTCGGCGCCGGTGGGGCCGGGACGGCAGTCGCCCATGCCCTGGTCGAGCTGGGCGCAAAGCGGATCCTGGTGTGCGATCCCGACGCGGGCCGAGCCAAGGCCCTGGCCGACTCAGCCGAGCGGCTGGGGCCGGACGTGGACACTCCGAGCATCGACCCAGCCGAGCTGAAGGACGCGCTGACGGACGCCTCCGGGCTGGTCAACGCGACCCCGGTCGGGATGGCCGCCCACCCAGGCATGCCTGTGGACGCCGACCTCCTGCGACCCGACCTGTGGGTCGCCGACATCGTCTACCGCCCGCTCGTGACGCCACTGCTCCAGGCCGCGACCGCCCGCGGCTGCCGGACCCTGAGCGGCGCCGGCATGGCCGTGCACCAGGCGGCCGACGCCTTCGAGCTGTTCACCGGCCGTCCGGCCGACCGCAAGGCGATGGAACGCGACTTCGACGACATGGTCGAGGTCGAGGGCAGCAAGACGCACGACGGCACGAGTCCAGCTCGGGACACCTCCGGAGAAAGGAACCAGTAATGGCAACTCCAAGGAAACGACGGGGCCTGGCCCTCGCGGCGGGGACCCTGGCTCCCCTCATGCTCCTCGCAGCGTGTGGCGAGGACGACAAGGGCGGAGGTGGCGGCGATGGTGGTGGTGACGTCGAGATCACGCTGGCCCACAGCTACACCGAGACCCAGCCCCAGCACCGGTGCGGAGCGCAGGTGATCGCGGACGAGGTCGAGAAGGCCGACGTCGGCGTGACCGTCAAGATCTTCGCGGCCAGCCAGCTGGGCGGTGACGCGGACCGGATCGCATCGGTCAGCTCGGGTGACATCGACATGGACATCCAGGGCGCCTCGGCGCTGGGCGCGGTGTACGAGCCGATCAGTGTCCTGGACGCTGCCTACGCCTTCGACGACGGCGACCACCTCGCCCGCTACTTCGAGAGCGACGCGGCGGCCGAGCTCGTCAACGGGTTCGCGGAGGAGGCCGGGATCGAGACGCTCGGGGCCTGGTCGGCCGGCATGCGGCACTTCACGGCGAACAAGGCGATCCGTGAGCCGGGCGACCTCAAGGGACTGCGGATGCGCTTCCCGAACTCGCCCCAGTTCCTGATGAACGCGAAGGCCCTGGGTGCAGCTGCCACCGAGGTCGCCTACGAGGAGCTGTTCCTGGCCCTCCAGCAGGGCACCGTCGACGGGCAGGAGAACCCCATCGTCAACATCGACGCGATCAGCCTCGACGAGGTCCAGGACTTCATCAGCCTCTCCTCGCACCAGGCCAACTCCAACCTCGTGATCATCGGCGAGGTCTGGAACGACCTTTCGCAGGAGCAGAAGGACGCTCTCCAGGCAGCCGTCGATGCTGCCGTCGAGCAGGTCCCGGGCTGTGTCACGGACGACGAGACGAAGAAGCTCGACGAGTGGAAGTCCGGCGACGCGCTCACGGTGGTCGACGACGTCGACGTCGATGCGTTCCGCACGCAGGTCGACACCTACCTGAAGGAGAACTTCAACGAGGAGCAGCTCGCCGTCTACGAGGGCATCCGGGGCACGGCCGAGTGACGCCGGCGGGGGAAGTTCAGACCTTCCGGGGACCTGTCGTCGCCGCAGAGCTCGGGACGACACTGATTCACGAGCATCTCGTCGTGGGTCACCCGGAGCTGGACCTGAACTTCCCCCATCCCGAGTGGTCCGAGTCTGCCGTGATGGAGGCAGCGGTGGAGGGACTGGAGCGCCTCTGGGACCTCGGGGTGCGCACCGTGGTCGACCTGACGGTCCTGGGCCTTGGCCGCGATGTTGCGCGCGTTCGCACGATCGCCGCGCGGACGCGGGTCAACCTGGTGGCGTCCACGGGCTACTACACCGCCGACGTGCTCCCGACCTTCTTCTCGACGCACGGGCCGCGGCTGCTGATCGACGGTCCGGACCCGCTGGTCGAGTACTTCGTGAGCGACATCGAGCAGGGCATCGCCGGCACCGGTGTGCGGGCGGGCATGCTCAAGGTGGTGACCGACCGACCCGGCCTGACTCCTGACGTACGACGGGTGATGAGCGCCGCGGCCGAGGCCCACCAGCAGACCGGGGTCCCGCTCACCACGCACACCCACGCCCCCTCGCAGAACGGCAGGGACCAGCTGGCATTTCTCCGCGACCGCGGCGTCTCGCCAGAGCGGATGGTCATCGGCCACAGTGGCGACAGCGAGGATCTCGACTACCTCCGCGAGCTGATGGACGCCGGTGCCACCATCGGCATGGACCGGTTCGGCATGGAGCACGTGCTGCCCGACGAGGCGCGGGTCAGGACGGTCCTGGCACTCCTGTCCCAGGGGTACGCCGACCGGATGGTCCTCTCGCACGACGCCGCCTTCTTCAGCCGGGTGACTCCGCCTTCCTGGAGAGCCAGGGAGGCGCCGAACTGGCACATGGAGAACATCCCCCGGCGGATCGCCCCGATGCTGTTGGCCGGCGGGGCCACCGAGGCTGACCTCCACCAGATGATGGTGGTGAACCCTGCCCGGTTGCTCGAGGTCGACCCACCGGGCCGTCGTACGAAGGAGACGGGGCAGTGACGCTGCGCACCTCGATCGCCACCGTCTGCGTGAGCGGGACCCTGACCGACAAGCTGCTCGGCATCGCCGAGGCGGGCTTCGACGGGGTGGAGATCTTCGAGCCCGACCTGGTCGCGTCGCGCACCAGCCCGGAGGAGATCGCCGCCCTTGCCGCCCGTCTCGGCCTCTCCCTGGACCTCTACCAGCCCTTCCGTGACGCCGAGGGAGTCAGCGAGGAGCTGTTCACCCAGGTGCTGCACCGGGCGCGCGCCAAGTTCCGGCTCATGCAGCGCCTGGGTATCGACACCATGCTGGTGTGCAGCAATGTCGCGACGGCCACCGTCGACGACGACGCCGCATCCGCCGCCCAGCTGCGGCGGCTGGGCGACGAGGCAGCAGCGCACGGGGTTCGGCTCGCCTACGAGGCACTGGCCTGGGGACGCTTCGTCGACGACTACCGGCGCGCGTGGCGCATCGTGGAGCTGGCAGACCACCCCTCCGTCGGCGTCTGCCTGGACAGCTTCCACATCCTGTCGCGCGGTCACGACCCCGCGGACATCGAGCGGATCCCCGGCGAGAAGATCTTCTTCCTCCAGCTCGCGGACGCGCCCGCGCTGACGATGGATGCGCTGTCCTGGAGTCGGCACCACCGGCTCTTCCCCGGTGAGGGCTCCTTCGACCTTCCGCAGTTCGTGGGGCACGTCCTCGCCGCCGGATACGCCGGGCCGATGTCCCTCGAGGTCTTCAACGACACGTTCCGCCAGACCGAGATCCTGCGGACGGCGAAGCAGGCCAAACGCTCGCTGATCTGGCTCGAGGACCAGGTGGCCCGGCTCCCCATCACGACCGAGCGGCCGGACTCCCCCGCCCGGCTCCCCGACACCGGCCAGCCCGCCTCCTTCGACTTCGTCGAGGTCAAGTCAGAGGACGCCGGCGACATCGATGTCCTGCTGGAACAGCTCGGCTTCACCTTCCGCGGACACCACCGGAGCAAGCCCGTGCGTCTCTGGACGCATGGGCGCGCCCGGGTGGTGTGCAACGAGCAGCAGGCGAGGGACTGGGCGCCGACCCTGGCCGCCGTGGGCTTCGAGGTCGCAGACCCTGCCGCGTCGGCGGCCCGGGCACGGCTGCTCGAAGCGCCGTCGGTGTTCCGCAGGAGTCTCGCCAACGAGCAGGACCTCGACGCCTTCCGGGGACCCGACGGCACCGAGGTGTTCCTCGCCGGCCTCGCCGCAGGCGACACCACCTGGGTGCCGGAGTTCGTGGGTGGGCAGGAGGTCCCTGAGGAGGCGCTGATCACGGGGATCGACCACATCAACCTGGCCCACCACTGGCAGAACTTCGACGAGGCGGTGCTGTTCTACAGCAGCGTTCTCTCCCTGCAGCCCGGGACCAGCCAGGAGGTGGCCGCGCCCAGCGGGCTGGTCCGCAGCCACGTGGTGCGCAGCCACGACGGGGCCGTGCGGCTCGCCCTGAACGTGGCGCCACTGGCGTTCGACCATCCCCACGGTTTCCCCCAGCACGTGGCGTTCTCGAGCACGGACACGATGGCCGTGGCCCGCGCTGCCCGGTCCCGTGGCCTCCGGCCGCTCCCCATTCCCGCGAACTACTACGACGACCTTGCCGCCCGGTTCGATCTCGAGGACGGGCAGGCGAGCGAGCTGCAGGAGCTCGGCGTTCTCTACGACCGCGACGAGCACGGCGACTTCACGCACTTCTACACCGAGACGATCGGCAGCGTCTTCTTCGAGGTGGTGCAGCGTCGCGGCGGGTACGACGGCTACGGCGCCCTGAACGCACCCATCCGGCTGGCCGCCCAGCACGAGCACGACGCCCGGTCGCGCGGGGGCAGCTGAGACGTCAGCCAGGCGGACGTCGCGAGGTTGAACGTGCTCATCGGCGCGTGTCCCTGACAACGGTCTCCTGTGGGACCCGCGGCGCTATGCCCAGGCTGGTGCTTCCAACGTGTTGCCTGGCCGGGTCCACGCCAACGACGTGCCCTGGCTGGAACCGAGCCACCAATTGGCGTCACCGGGATAGAAGAACATCATGTCCTGCTTGCCGTCGCCGCTGAAGTCTCCGGTCCAGAAGGGCCGTCCGTCCCAGACCTGACCGAACCCGGCGGTGTTCCCGGCGTGATCCCAACGCAGCTGGCCACCGCTGACGTGCCCGAGCCACCAGTTCCTGTCCCCGGGGAAGTAGAACAAGATGTCGGACAGTCCGTCGCCGGTGTAGTCGCCTATCCAGAACGGCCTGCCGTCCCACACCTGTCCGAACCCATGGGTGTTGGTCAGCAGCTTCCAGGACATGGCGGTGCCGTTGAACGTGCCCAGCCACCAGTTCTCGTCACCGGGGAAGTAGAACAGCATGTCGGTCCTCGAGGGCGACGTGAACCTTCCGGTCCAGAACGGCCTGCCGTCCCAGATCTGACCGAACCCCTTGGTGTTGCCGGCGAGCGTCCAGCTCAGGGTGGTCCCGTTGAACTGCCCGAGCCACCAGTTCATGTCCCCGGGATAGTAGAAGAGGATGTCGGTCTTGCCGTCCCCGGTGAAGTCCCCGGTCCAGAAGGGGCGTCCGTCGCCGACCTGACCGAAGCCCTTGGTGTTGCCGGCCAGGGTCCAGTTGAGCTTGGTCCCGTCGTACGCGCCGAGCCACCAGTTCATGTCACCGGGGAAGTAGAAGAGGATGTCGGTCTTCCCGTCCCCGGTGAAGTCCCCGGTCCAGATCGGCCGTCCGTCGCCCACCTGACCGAAGCCCTTGGTGTTCCCCGCCAGAGTCCAGTTGAGCTTCGTCCCGTCGTACGCGCCGAGCCACCAGTTCATGTCACCCGGGAAGTAGAAGAGGATGTCGGTCTTCCCGTCCCCGGTGAAGTCCCCGGTCCAGAACGGCCTTCCGTCGCCGACCTGACCGAACCCGGAGGTGTCGCTGACCTCCTTGACCTTGAGGGCCCCGGCCTGCACGTTGATCAGCTCCCAGCTGTACTGCGCCGGCCGGTAGCGCAGGATGGACGACTGGGTTGTGGATGCGAACTTGCCGGTGAAGTCCCGTGGCTTCAGCTCGGCGCCGAGGGCGACGTTCGAGGTGCCGAAGAACGGGTTGCCACCGATGCCGAGGAAGCCCTCGCTGTCGATGTTGCACTCGCCGTACCCGATCCGGAAGAAGCCGTTGTCACCCCACCAGCTGCCCCACGAGTTCTTGCAGATCCAGCACGACTGGTTGTCGTCGTACCCGATGATCTCGACGCAGTGGCCACCGCGGAAGTTGCCGGTGACGTGGTGGTAGACGCCGCTGCCGTAGGCGTTGAAGTCCTGGAAGACGTCGAAGCAGCCGACCATCGGGCCGACGTTGGCCAGGTAGTTCTTGCGGCTCTCGGCGTTGAGGTAGGAAACCTGGCCACCGGCGAAGACCGACATCAGCGCCCGGTCCCACACCTGCGTGCATGGCGTGTTCGTGTCGACGTAGGGAAAGCTGCGTTCCAGCGGGACTCCGACGTTCTGCGCCCGCGAAAGCGCAGGTCCCGGCCACCAACCGTCGGCGCACAGCCTGCCGCCACAGTAGAAGAGGTCGGCTTCGGACAGGTTCGCTGTGAACCCGTGCTCCATCCGCACACGTGACTCGAGCACGGCGGCGACGGCAAAGGCGACGCACGACCCGCACTGGCCCTGGTCCTTGACCGGTGTGACGGCGTTGCGGCCGTTGTAGTTGCGCCAGTCGACAACCCGAGGTCGTGTTGCCGCGTCCGATGCTGTGAAGCCAGGAGCGACAGACTCCAGCGGGACGTCGGGCTGCTGACGCAGTGCGGCCATCGCACGCAGGTCGGGCTTGAAGCCACACCTGACGCTCAGCTCGGCGTCGGTGAGGACGCGCTTGGGATTCTTCTTGACCTTCCAGCGAGCCTTCTGGGTCGACAATTCCTCCGCAATCTCCGCGTTGTCCATCATCCCACCCCTATTCGTTAGATTACGATCCGTCGACGTCTGTGGCGGCTCGTAAAACGAAAGTAGACTCGCTCCACGGAGGACTGCAACACCCAGTGGCATGGCGTTTTCGCAGTGCGATCCGAAAGGAGCGAGATGTCCACAGTGGTGGTCGGCGAGGACTCAGATTCGCCAGAGCAGGTCGATCTGCGGGTCGGTGACGAACTGGTGGTCGAGCTCGAGGAGAACGGTACGACGGGGTTCGAGTGGCAAGACGCGACTTCTGAACCGTCTGGCGTCCTGGGGCAGGTGCACAGTGAATTCGAACCCGGGACAGGCGGCGCCGGAGCAGCCGGGCGACGACGGTTCGTGGTGACCGCAGCCAAGCCGGGCGAAGCAAGCCTCACGTTGGCGCTGCGCCGTTCGTGGGAAGTCGGTCGAGAGCCACGTCGCAGCGTCACCATCTCCGTTGCCGTCCAAGAAGGCAGGTGAGCCCGTCTCGTCGCGCTCGTGGCCGGCTCCGAATAGGCATTCCCGCGACGCTTTGCCGAAGCAGTCCTGGCTCTTGCGGCCCTTCGCTGATGGTCGTTAGTCTGAAAATGCGTTGAATCTCTGTGCGCATGCGTGGCACTCACGGACCGTTGATACGAGGGGTGGGGAAAATGTCGGAGGCTGAGGGGAAAGTCGGGCCTGAGACGATCAAAGTCGTGACCAAGGAACGGACTGTGGTGCTGGTCCAGTCATTGCAGGTGGACTGGAAAGTCTTCGAGCACCTTCGCGACCACGGCGTGGTTGAGGAGCGGTTCGCGTTGCGCGCCCAGGCTGGGTGCTGCAAGCCCGACGGTGGGACCTGTTGCGTCAACAAGCAGGTGCTGTAGTCACTTGGGCGCGAGGTCGTTCTCAGGAGTTTCTCCCCGCGGGGTGACATGATCTCGAATCAGGAGCTGACGGACACCTTTCTGAGTCCGCAGATGCATTGCTACTTTCGGGCCAAGTTGGCCGGTGTGCCGGACCCAGAGGTTGCGATCAGGATCGAAGAGGCTCTGAAGTTCCTGAGCATTGCGCATCTTTCGCACGGAAACATTCCTGTATCCCAGGAAATCGACGATATCTGGCACTACTGGATACTCGAGACCCAGCAGTACGCAAAACTCTGTGAGCTACTCCCGAGCGGAACGTTTCTGCATCACCAATCCAACACGTTCGCGAACTGCGCACCGGGAGCGTCCGAGGTTCCTGACAACAGCCTCGAGGAAGACGTCGCGATGCTCGCCAACTACGTCATCAACTTCGGGCCGTTCGAGAAAGACCGGACTCGCCATTGGCTCCTGGCAAACCGGCTGGTCGATGAAGGAGACATGAGCGTCGACCAGCTCAATGAGTGGTTGCTCTCCGGAACCACCACGTGAAGGGTCCGCTGCTCCTCCCAACCCGGAGACGACGCCCAAGTACTTGAGCCGTTGGCAAGCCCCAGCCAGCCGCTGCTCAGCGGCTCACGGAGCACTGTCTCGACTATCCGCTCACTGGACATGACGATCGTGACCCTCCGATGACTTCGGCTCGCCTCACTGGTCGGTACGACGAACCCGGCCTCGGACGAAGGAGCACACCATGGGACAGGTCATCGCACTGGCCCGCAGGATGTTCGACCTCGTCGAGCCGATCGGGGTCATCCCCTACTCAGCTGACGAACCCAACGAGGCGATGTTCGCCCTGGGGGGGTTCACCAACTACTGGGACACCTACTTCGCCGGGCGGGCCGCCCCGCTCGGTAGCTCTGTACCCGCTGAGGTCGTCCACGCGCTCTTCTACAGCTTTGCCCCGGGTGAGGTGGCCCGCCACATCCCGAAGGTCTGGAACACGACCACACCTGAGGCGGCGATCGCGGCCCGCCAGGAGGGCTGCGTCAAGGCGCTGCGCCGGATCCTCGGCGACCTCGTCGACACCTCAGGCTTCACGCGAGCCGTCGAGCTCCTCACCAAGGCAGCGACCAGCGCCCGACCCGAGGGTCGCCCCATGTACGCCGCCCTGCTCACGCTCCCGCTGCCGGAGGAGCCGGTTGCCCGCCTCTTCCACGCCGCCTCACTGCTGCGCGAGCACCGCGGCGACGGGCACGTCTCCGCTCTCATGGCAGAGGGCATCGGCGGTCTCGAGGCCCACGTCCTGCTCGCCCTCGACATGGGAATCCCGGCTACGACTTTCGGTCGGATCCACCACCTCCCCTCCGCGCAGCTGACCGACCTGATCGACAAGATGAGGGATCGGGGACTCGTCCTGGACGAGGCGACGTTCACCCCTGCCGGCCGGCAGGCCAAGGACCGTGTCGAGGCACTCACCGACGAGCTCGCCGTCGCGCCGTACGAGGTCCTGGAGACGGCCGAGCTCGGCGAGCTGATGGCAGGTCTCGAACCGCTGGCCCAGAGGCTCGTCGCCGCTCAGGACTGAGGCTGAGCCTCGCGCCGGAGCTGCTGGCTTGCCGCGCGCTCGTCGGCTACCCGGTCAAGCAGCCCGAAGTAATATGGTGTGACGACCGCCACACTCCCCGGAGCCGCTTGATGACGACCGCGTCCACGACCGACAGGACCGCGCTGGTCACTGCCATCGCCTCGGCGCACCTCTCGGACCGCGGTCCCCTGATGCCTGTCCTCAACGACGTGGTGGAGGAGCTCGGCTATGTCGCGCGTGAGGACGTGGAGACGATCGCCGCCGTGCTGAACCTCTCGGTCGCGGAGGTGCATGGGGTGGTGAGCTTCTACCACGATCTCCGCACCGAACCACCGGCTGCGCACACCGTCACCCTGTGCCGCGGTGAGGCGTGCCAGGCAGTCGGGGCCGAAGCACTGTACGAAGCCACGCGGGCGCGCGCGGGCGGGCTCGGTGAAGGCGTCGAGGTCGCGGAGGTCTTCTGCCTCGGCAACTGCGCGCTCGGGCCGTCCGGCACCCTGGACGGCCGCATCCACGGCCGGCTGTCGGCCGACCGCCTGGACGCACTGACGGAGGGGTGGCGTTGAGGGCACCCACCGGCCGGGTGCTCGTCCCCGCTGACGCCGCAGCAGTCTCGGTCGGGGCCGATGACGTGGCCGCGGCCTTCGAGGCGGCTGGGGCGCAGGTCGTCCGCAACGGGTCGCGCGGCATGCTCTGGCTGGAGCCGCTGGTCGAGCTCGACACCGACGCGGGCCGGGTCGGCTACGCCAACGTGACCCCCGACGACGTCGCTGCTGTCCTTGCGGGCGAGGCAGCTGACATCGGACTGGTCGACGAGCACCCATGGCTGACCTCGCAGCGCAGAGTGAGCTTCGCGCGGGTCGGGCTGGTCGACCCGGCCTCGATCGCCGACTACGAGGCTCACGGCGGCTGGGTCGGGCTGCGTCGGGCGCTTGCTCTCTCCCCCGCCGAGGTCGTCCAGGAGGTCACTGACTCCGGGCTCCGCGGTCGCGGCGGCGCCGGCTTCCCGGCCGGCATCAAGTGGAAGACCGTCCTGGAGGCGGCCTCCGACCTGAAGTTCGTGGCCTGTAACTTCGACGAGGGCGACTCCGGGACCTTCGCGGACCGGATGGTCGTCGAGGGCGACCCGTTCACCCTCGTCGAGGGGATGACGATCGCGGCCCACGCCGTCGGCGCGAGCGAGGGCTACGTCTACGTGCGCTCGGAGTACCCGCACGCCATCGCCGCACTGCGGCGCGCGATCGACGCGGCGTACACCCACGGCTACCTCGGCCAGGACGTCCTCGGCTCCGGACTCGCCTTCGACCTGCACGTCCGTGTCGGCGCAGGCGCCTACATCTGCGGCGAGGAGTCCTCGATGCTGGAGAGCCTCGAGGGGCGCCGCGGCGAGGTGCGGGCCAAGCCGCCCATCCCCGCCATCAAGGGCCTCTGGGGCCGGCCGACCGCGGTCAACAACGTGCTGACGCTGTGCGCGGTGCCGATGATCCTGGCCGACGGCGGTGCGGCGTACGCCGAGCTCGGCACCGGGCGCTCGCGCGGCACCCAGGTCTTCCAGCTCGCGGGCAACATCAAGCAGGGCGGCATCGTGGAGCTGCCCTTCGGGGTGAGCCTGCGCGAGCTCGTCGAGGAGTACGGCGGCGGCTCGCTGTCCGGCCGTCCAGTGCGGGCGGCGCAGGTCGGTGGCCCGCTCGGCGCCTACGTGCCGGCGACCGGCTTCGACGTCTCGATGGACTACGAGGCACTGGCCGAGTCCGGCGCCATGCTCGGGCACGGCGGCATCGTGGTCTTCGACGAGACCGTCGACATGGCCCGGATGGCGCGCTTCGCGATGGAGTTCTGCTCGATCGAGTCGTGCGGCAAGTGCACGCCGTGCCGCGTGGGGTCCACCCGCGGCGTGGAGACCATCGACCGGATCATCGCCGGCCAGGAAGTCGGCGCCAACCTGGTGCTGCTCGACGACCTGTGCGACACCATGACCAAGGGGTCACTGTGCGCGATGGGCGGGCTGACGCCGATGCCCGTCCAGAGCGCGATCAGGCACTTCCCCGAGGACTTCGAGCCCCACGAAACCAAGCGAAGCGGAGCACCCGTATGACGCTCATCGAGAACCAGAGCATCTGGGATCCCGAGGTCGACTTCGGCACTCCGGCGATCCGCGACGCCGACCAGGTGACCGTGACGATCGACGGTCGGCAGGTCGAGGTACCGGCCGGGACGTCGGTCCTCCGCGCCGCCACCGAGGCCGGCGTACCCATCCCCAAGCTGTGCGCCACCGACTCGCTGCAGGCCTTCGGCTCGTGCCGGATGTGCCTGGTCGAGGTCGACGGCGCCAAGGGCGTGCCCGCCTCCTGCACGACGCCGTGCGCCGACGGCATGGTCGTCAGCACGCAGACCGAGACGGTGCGCGAGCTGCGCCGCAACGTGATGGAGCTCTACCTCTCCGACCACCCCGAGGACTGCGACGGCTGCGCCCGCGGCAACTGCGAGATCCAGGCCCTGGCCGCGACCGTGGGCTCCGCCGAGGTGCGCTACGGCCGACCCCAGTCGCGCGACCAGGTCGCCCACCCTGGCACTGTCGACGCGAGCAACCCCTACTTCTCCTTCGACTCCTCGTCGTGCATCGTCTGCTCCCGCTGCGTGCGGGCCTGCAGCGACATCCAGGGCACCTTCGCGCTCACCGTGGAGGGTCGCGGGTTCGACTCGAAGATCAGCTCGGGCGGCACCGACTTCCTGTCCTCCGAGTGCGTCTCGTGCGGCGCCTGCGTGCAGGCCTGCCCGACCTCCGCGTTGCAGGAGCACTCGGTCGTCGAGCTCGGCATGCCCACCCGCTCGGTCGAGACCACGTGTGCCTACTGCGGTGTCGGCTGCTCGTTCCGTGCCGAGGTCAAGGGCGAGGGCGCGGACGCGCAGGTGGTCCGGATGACGCCGTCGAAGAACGGCGGTGCCAACGAGGGTCACAGCTGCGTGAAGGGGCGCTTCGCCTACGGGTACGCCGCGCACAAGGACCGCCAGATGTCCCCGATGGTGCGCGACACCATCGACGACGAGTGGCGTCCGGTCTCGTGGGACGAGGCGATCGCCCGCGTCGCCGAGGGCTTCAAGGCCATCCAGGCGGAGCACGGCGTCGGTGCGATCGGCGGCATCTCGTCGAGCCGGTGCACCAATGAGGAGGTCTACGTCGTCCAGAAGATGGTGCGGGCGGCGTTCGGCAACAACAACATCGACACCTGCGCGCGGGTCTGCCACTCCCCCACGGGCTACGGCCTCAAACAGACGTTCGGCACCTCGGCAGGCACCCAGGACTTCCGCTCGGTCGAGCAAGCCGACGTGATACTGCTGATCGGCGCGAACCCCACCGACGCCCACCCGGTCTTCGCCTCGCGGATGAAGAAGCGGCTGCGCGCGGGGGCCCAGCTGATCGTCGCGGACCCGCGGCGCATCGATCTCGTCCGCAGCCCGCACGTCGAGGCGTCCTACCACCTGCCCCTCCTGCCTGGCTCCAACGTCGCCTTCGTGAACGCGATGGCCCACGTGATCGTCACCGAGGGCCTCCACGACGAGAACTTCGTGCGCGAGCGCTGCGAGGACGCCGACGACTACCTCGCCTTCATCGCGGACCCCACCAACTCCCCCGAGGCGATGGCTGAGGCGACTGGCGTCGATCCCGAGCAGCTGCGTGCGGCCGCCCGGCTCTACGGCTCTGCCGGCAATGGCGCGATCTACTACGGGCTCGGCGTCACCGAGCACTCGCAGGGCTCGACGATGGTGATGGGCATGGCCAACCTGGCCATGGTCACCGGCAACATCGGCCGCGAGGGCGTGGGTGTGAACCCGCTGCGCGGGCAGAACAACGTCCAAGGCTCCTGCGACATGGGCTCGTTCCCGCATGAGTTCCCTGGATACCGCCACGTCTCGCAGGACGACGTCCGCGGCATCTACGAGAGCCTCTGGGGTCTGACCCTCGACCCCGAGCCCGGCCTGCGGATCCCCAACATGTTCGACGCCGCGCTGGCCGGCGAGTTCCTCGGGCTCTACGTCCAGGGCGAGGACATCGCCCAGTCCGACCCCAACACCCAGCACGTCGAGGCGGCGCTGCGCGCGATGGACCTCGTCGTCGTCCAGGACCTGTTCCTCAACGAGACCGCCCGCTTCGCGCACGTCTTCCTGCCGGGAACGTCGTTCCTGGAGAAGGACGGCACGTTCACCAACGCCGAGCGCCGGATCAACCGCGTCCGTCCCGTCTTCGACTCGAAGGTGGGCATGGACGAGTGGGAGATCACCTGCGCGATCGGCCGTGCGATGGGCTACGACATGTCCTACGCCGCAGCGTCGGAGATCATGGACGAGATCGCCGCGACGACTCCGACGTTCGCCGGCGTCTCGTTCGCTCGGCTCGACGAGCTCGGCTCGATGCAGTGGCCGGTCTACGACACCGCCTCGACCGGGACGCCGATCATGCACATCGACGAGTTCGTGCGCGGCAAGGGCAGGCTGATCGAGACCGTTTTCGTACCGACCACCGAACGGTCGACGCGTAAGTTCCCGCTGATCCTCACCACCGGCCGGATCCTCAGCCAGTACAACGTCGGCGCCCAGACGCGTCGTACCGCCAACAACACCTGGCACCCCGAGGACGTACTCGAGATCCACCCGGCCGACGCCGAGGTGCGCGGCATCTCGACCGGCGACCTGGTCGACCTGTCCAGCCGCGTCGGGTCGACGACGCTGCGCGCCCAGGTGTCGGAGCGGATGCCGGCGGGCGTCGTCTACACGACCTTCCACCACCCGGTGACCGGCGCCAACGTCGTGACGACCGAGAACTCCGACTGGGCCACCAACTGCCCCGAGTACAAGGTCACCGCCGTGCAGGTCGGCGTCGCCAACGCCCGCGGCGACCACGCTGTCGCCGAGGCCCGCCAGCCCGCGGAGACACACGCATGAGCACCCCACCGTGAACGTTCCCGCCGAGGCGCGCATGGGCAACGACATCGCCCGTCAGTTCGCGCACCTGCCGGCTACGCAGGCCGCCGAGGCTGTCGCGCGGCACATCGAGACCTTCTGGGACCCGCGCATGCGCCGTACGCTCGAGGCCCTCGCCGCCGCCCACGACGACTCCCTCGAGCCGCTCCTCGTGGACGCCGCCGGCCGTCTCGCCACGCACGCCTCCCGGTCGGAACCCGACGCCCAGCCGTGAGCGACTGCCTCGACTGCTGCGGTGACGATGAATGCACCTGAGCCGCCGGGGTACCGATCAGTGCATGACATCGACACCCGGCGATCCGACACACGACCCCAACATCGAGCCCGACGAGCTTCCCGATGGGAGCCCAAGTCGACCCCAGGGGGACCCGGTGATGCCGGACCCGAACAAGAATCCTGCGGGCGACCCGGAAACCGATGCCGGGCTGTGAGACAGCAGCTCCCCACAGCGAGTGACTGAGGACATCACGGGTACGGGCAGACCATGACAACCACACCGAACGAACCCGAGCAGAACCCCGATGTCGTCCCTTCTGGTGATCCCGCCGTTGGGCCTGACGACCAGCCAGGATCACCGGCCGACCCGAACGACTTTCCCGAAACGGACCCCGAGGCCCAGCCTGGTCAGATGCCAGAGTCGACCAACCCGGAGGTTGGTGCCTGATGGTCTCCAACTGCTGATCATCGCTCAGCGACGCTCCCGAGGGCGCCGCCAGGTCCCCTTGGTCGACTCACCTCTGCCCGCTGGCGTCGCCACCCACCGCGGACGAGCCGGGTCCAGAGGTAGACGTCGCTGAGCACCGGCCAGAGCCACACACCTCGGGCGGCTGTGGGCACCCCCTCGGGGATCCCCAGGCCGGGAAGGCGCCGCGTCGTCGCCGTGGAGTTGACCGACTGCATGGTCGGGTTCGCGGTGCCGAAGAGGTGGTCCCAGATCGACAGGAGGTTTCCGTAGTTTGTGTCCCAGTCCACCCCGTCCACCGAGTGGTGCAGACGGTGGTTGGCGGGGCTGGCTATCACGTAGCCGAGCGGCCCGTAGGTCCAGGCGAGGTTGGAGTGCTGCAGCACGTCCACGACGCTGCGCACGATCAGGACCATGGCGATCACCGGCACCGTGAACCCCAGGAGGACGAGTACGGCGGCCCGCACCAGATCGGTGAGGTGGCGCTCGGTGAGCGTGACGCGGACACCGGTCAACAGGGTCATCTCAGTCGCAGTGTGGTGGACCTCGTGGAACGGCCAGAGGATGCGCGAGCGATGCATCACCCGATGGGTCCAGTAGTCGAGCAGGTCGACGACCACCAGCACCACCACCGAGGTCACGATGATGGACAACAGTCCCGTGCCGAGCCGCTCCCAGGGAAAGAGGTCGCGCGGGATGAAGCGAATGAAGACGTAGTTGACCACCGCGACGGGGGTGATCACTCCGAATAGCGCCAACCGGGGCAGGTCGATCACCAGCATGTACGCCACGTCGAGACGCGCCGAGTGCGACGGTTTGGCCAGCCGGGCCAGGCTGGCCCGCTCGGATCCACTCCAGAGCGCATCGGCAGCGAACGCGAGCGCCAACGGCAGCCACGCACCCACGGCGAGGAAGGCGACGAAGTGGGTGTGACCAACTTCGACCAGTCCAGCTCTCGCAGCCAGTCCACGCGAGTCTCCTTCCGGGTCCCAACACACTGTCATGCCGCGGTCAGGTGCATCTTGTGCGTCCCAAGGGGTACGCGTCCCATGCGTGCCCGTCGAGTCTTGCCTCCGGGTGAGACACGCTCACACCCGATGGTGCGAGTGCGGCGGGCACGTCTCTGCACGCACCTCGACGAGCAGTAGGACGTCCGCCCGGGCCGCGGTGCGCACGGTCGCTGCACCGCAAGACCTAGGGCCAGTGCTTGTGGCTCAGAGCTCGCTGGTAGCCGGTTCGGTGAGGTGCGCGAGCCGCTCGAGTGTCTCAGTCATCCCCGCGTGCAGGTCGGCGCGACGGTCCTTGAGTCCGTAAAGGCCGCCGATGATCAGCCATCCGACGATGGTCAGATCCTTGGTGACGCTGTAGGACTCGTGCACCCTGGTTCCGGCGCCTTCGCGGACGAAGCGATAGCGCCACTCCACGGTGCCAGCGAACCTCTCGGTACGCGCAAAGGCGAACTCACGGCCCGGGTCGGCGGTGACGACCACCGGCTTGTTGGGCCAGTCGGGACCGCGGCCGGCGTGGTTGATGGCTTTGAAGCGCGCCCCCACCTGTGGGCCGGTGGCTGGCGCGATCCAGGTGCACGCGACAATCTCGGGCGACAGCTCCGGGGTGCGGGTGACGTCTGAGATGACGGCATACAACGCCTCGGGGGTGGCCTCGATGTAGCGATCGACAGTGTCGGTGCTCAGCTCTTGACGCATGGGCTTTCCTTTCGGGTCACCGAGAACTGGGGTGTCAGGGCTTGGGCTTGCGGGGTTTGCGGGTGGGTTGCCGGGCCACCGCCAGGAGCATGTCCACCGCGCGTTCAGCGTGGTCAGCCCAGCGGTGCCCGCCGGGATCGTTGGCCACCTGCTGGCTGGCCATCCCGCTCATCAGGGCAGTAAACAGGTCAACGTCGACTGCGTCCTTGATCCCTGCGCACTCGCACAGGGCGATGGCACGGCTTGAGAACTCCAGCGAGTGCGCGTAGGCATCGGCCGACGGCTCGAAGCCGGGGATCGTCCGTTGGAACATCAGCTGGTGACGGACGCCCTTCATGCTGGCGAACAGCAGCACGTCCCGGACGAAGTCGACGAGCGAGTCGCGGGGGTCACCGGCATAGTCGCGATCGTCGAGGTAGCGCAGCAGTTGTTGATAGCCGTCAGCGAACATCGAGTCGTAGAGGGCGAGCTTGGAGTCGAAGTAGATGTAGAGGGAGGGTTGTCGAAGGCCGACCGCAGCGGCGAGATCACGCAGCGAGATCGCTCCCAGGCCGTCGCGTTCCGCCAGAGACCACGCGGCGTCCACGATGTCGGCGATCTTGGCATCGCGCCGTTTACGGCGGGGGTCTTCGGTGGACAAGGCCACGGACATCTCCCGAGGGCTGAGTGGCGGTGAGGCGGTCGACACGTGGGTCAGGCGCTCCGGGGTCGGCGCGTGGGCGTGACCACCAGGCTCGGTCGGCGGAGCCCGACCATGAGTCGGTGCCGGAGACCCTTGAGCGCGGTGGCCTCGCGCACGAGTGGTGCACGACGAGCCGGCCGGAGTCGTTCGGCCATCTCAGCGCGTGCCATCTCGGGGCTGGCGAAGAAGTAGTTCATGACAATCCTCCCTAAGACCTATCGCCGATCGATTACCTATCGACAATCGAAAACCTATCGGCGATAGGCTCACTTGTCAAGTCTTGACTGCGACATCCGATGCTCAGCATCGACACCGTGACCGCTTTCTCAGCCGGGATCGACGGGAGGTTCGTGTCGTCCCGGCTTGCGTGATGAGATCACTGGTCTCGGGCCGCAGGGCGAGGCATCGGTTGACCAGGGTCGTTTGGTCAGCACGACCAGCTCGTCTCGCAGCGGGGAGGGAGCACCGATCATCACGCCCCACTGCGTGTTGAAGGCGTTGGTGCGGGCCTTGACCGCACTTGTGAGGGTGACGCGTAGGGTCCGGATGACCTCGACGACACCGGATTTGGTCTTCGGGGTCGCGGTAGAGACATGGCCGAGGACTGCGCGGGCTATCTGCTCGGCGTCGAGCCGGTCAGAGTTGCCGTCCATGCGTCTAAAACAATCCTGTCGGGTCGATTCACCTGGACGACTCGTTCACCGGCCTTGGTCAGCGCCTTGGTCAGCGTTGCCCCACATGAGCCGGTGCTCTCGACACCGATCGCCTCGAGCTCCCATGTCCGCGCAACCAGGTCAACAGCGACTGGTAGCCGGCGTCGTTCGCTGTGACTCTTGATGACCAAGTAGCCGGCCCTGGTCAACAATCGCTGCTGCGTAGTGGGTGTGTTTGTGGGTGTCGACGCCGCCGATCACGGTGACAGTCTCATTGGTGGTTGTCATGGCTGGGATTCACTCCTCCGTGAGGGCTGTTCTGACGGATGAGGCGCACCGGCCGGACGGGCGACAGGTCTGTGACGGGGCTTCTAGTCCAAGGTCCTATCAGGTCAGATCCGTCTGGCCGGTGCGTTTCACGATGCTGCACCGGCATCGGCCGACCAATCGAACGCAGGACACCATGGTCATACATTGACCGGGGTCAGACCGGGCCGATGCAGCACCACGGATAAGTCTTCACGAACCTTTGCCATCCTGCTAGCGGCGCCTTGGGGGGATCGGCCCTGCCGATACTTGCCGGCGCTAACGTTGTGTAGGGGCCGGGAGTGGAGCTAGACGTCGACCAATTCCCAGTGCCGCAGTTCGCACAGCTGGTCCGAGTGGGGTTAAGTTCGTTGAGGATCGTGCAACGATCGCCAAAGCCGCCACGAACGTTCCGTCGGCAGCGAACACAGGGGTCGCCACGGATGTCGCGCCCAGAGTCATCTCTTCGCGGGAGTACGCAAGATGCTCGGAGCGCACCTTCTCGATCACGGCGGTGAGGAGCCCCGGCATCACGATGGTGTTCTGCGTACACCTTGTTAGTCCTGCGGTTCGTCTGAGCCGCGGTGCGAACTCGGTCCTCAACACCACCAGCCTGCATGGCTTCGAGCACCTCGAGTAGTGCAGCATTGCCCAAGGCCATCGTGCATCGTGTCCTATCTGTGAGTCTCTATCGCTAGGTCTCACTGACCGTTGCACGATGGCCATCTACGTCATCGACAACACGACGAGCAGCCGCAGGAACTACCCCTCTACCAGGGACGTCACCCGGGCCGAGTACGCGTTCATCACCGACCCGGGGGCCGCCAGCTCCGGCGATACTTTTTCGGCCAGTTCCAGATCTTTGCCAAGCGCGCCAGCGCGGCGCTCAGGAGGCCAGGGATTTGGAGACAAGACCTAGCCGTCGATAGGCCCCGACGCGCAACCGGCGCAGTCAGCCAGCTCTGTCAGCGTCGCGTCCACGTCCCTTCGGCCATCAGGCTGAAGGTTGGACCCACAACGGCAGGCATCTGCTCTGTGTCTGGCGGTAGTGCGAAGGCGAGACGCCGTAGCGTGCCTGGAAGGCCTGGCGAAGTGCTTCTGCGCTGCCGAGGCCGCAGCGTTGGGCAATGGTCTCCATCGTGAGATCGGTCGTGATCAGGAGATTTGCTGCCGCTTCCGTGCGCATCCGTCGTACGAAGCGGCTCGGCGTGAGATTTACCTCCCCAAGGAACAATCGAGAAAGATGGCGCTCGCTGACGCCTGCCCGCGCCGCCAACAAGACCGCAGACAGGTCGTCGGCGAGGTGGCTCGTGACGTACTCGATGGTGTCTCTCACCAACGACCGCTGTGCGGCTGGTGGCGCGATGAACATGCTCATCTGCGCCTGGTTGCCGGGACGCTGCAGATACGCAACCAGGTGCCTTGATACTTCACGGGCCAGGTCGGCACCCATGTCGGCTTCGATGAACGACAGCGTCAAGTCCAAGGCCGCCGTCACGCCCGCCGAGGTGGCTACCGGGCCGTCGAGAATGTAGATCGGGTCACCGTCGAAGCGTACCTGCGGGAACCGCGTGGCGAGGTAGCTCGCGTGGTACCAGTGGGTGGCGGCTCGGCGTCCGTCGAGCAGACCGGCCGCGGCGAGGACGCCCGCTCCGGTGCACACCGACGCGACCCGTCGCGATTCCTTGGCCAGCCGGCGCACGTGGGCGACGACGCGGCCGTCGTCCATCGCGTCCACGTACCCGATGCCACCGGAGACGATGATGGTGTCCAACGGGCCGACCACGCGTTCCAGGGGTTCCTTGGCTTGCAGCGTGAGCCCGCAACTGGTGTGGATTGGTGCCCCGCCCGGCGTCGCCAAGGAGACACGGTAGGCGGCCTCACCGTGCAGGAAATTCGCCAGTTCCAGCGCCGAGGTGACGCAGGCAATGTCGAGTAGCTCGGATGCGTGGTAGCCGACCATCAAGACCCGTCGTTCTCGGTTCACCAGTCCACCGTACGGCTTTGAGGGCAACGGCCCTGCATGTCTGACAGACATGTTTCCCAAGATATCGGACACTGCCGAAAGATGAGCGCGCACCCTCCACGCAAGGCGACGCATCACCGCCACCCGCGTTCTACGCCGCGGTCGAGTGGATCGCCGAGCGCGACGTCATCATCGAGCGCGCAGTGCCCGACAACAGTCCGGCGTATCGGTCCGTGCTGTGGCGAGTCGCGTGCGGGGCCCTGTCGATCGGGCCGAAGTTCACACGGCCCTAGCGCGCGGACCAACGAGATGGTGGAGCGCTTTCAGGACCATGACAGACGATGCCGCCTACGCCCGTCGCTGCCAGTCCGAGACCGAGCGTCGGCATGCGCTAGAGGGATGGATGCACCAGCACAACCAGCACAGGCCGCGCACTGACTTCAGCAACCAACCGTCCGTGGAGCGGTTGGACCATCACCCAGGTCAGTGGATTAGATCTCGTCACCCCAACATTTCAAGTGTGACCCAGATGTCCGCCCACGCGTTCCTACAATGTTCCCGCCTGATGGCCAGTCTTCGTCTTCGCCTGCGACCAGCTGCCACACGTGCGGTCATGCTGGCCGAGCTACCACCCAGCTTTCGTCGTCGGTCAACGCTTCCCCCAGCAGCAGTCCGGAGCGGTCGAATGCCGCGCTCAGGTCCGCGCGAGTCAGCCGTCGGGCCTGAAAATCTTGGGTCCATCTGCGGCTGCGACGCTCGTAGGCAACTGTGGCCGTCAGCAGACCTTCAACCAGACCCTTCACTTCAAGCGACACCGCGAAGTCGCCCACGGTCCTACGCGTTACTCGACCGCTTACCAGGCCGTCGAACCACGTAGGTGTGTGCCATTCAGCGACGACATGCCCCCCGGGCTTGCAGTGGCGTGCCGCGGTCGCGATAAAGAGTCGTCGCTCCGCTTCGTCGGCAGTGTTGACGAGGTGACTGGCGAGAAGGACAACGTCGAATCGCTCGTCAAGCTCGAGGTGTTCGATCTTCGCCAGGACCGGCTCCGCTCGCTCCAGATACGACAACATCTCCGGCGAGTCATCCACCCCAACGACACGTAGTCCACTCGCAGCCAGAGGCTCCGCCAACAGACCTGTTCCTACGCCTAGCTCCAGGACGGAAGCCCCTGGTGTGACGAGAGCCCTGACCAGGTCAGCCTCGTGGCGCGGCGACAAAGCAGCATAGACGTCAACGGGGCAGCCATCGTTGGTGATTACCCCGGGACCAGTTCCAGCGTCACTCATTAGCTTGCACTCCCTTTCGTTGGCGAACATGATCGGCACACAGGCATCTATGCCGCGGGTTTTGGCATGCCAATGGGTTGGACCTGACCCACAGAACTCTTCGGTGACTTCGTGCTTTATCAAATCGGCACGCCAGCGCACTGGGGTAGTTGCATGCACGGTCGCCCCGGGGCAGCACAGCCCGGACGTCAAGTCCACGCCTGACCCTGTCGTGTCGAGAGCCTGGGCGGTAGTCGAAAGCTTTCGCCTCGAGGCATCTGGCTTGACTAGTTTGGGTGCCTTCGCACTTGCCCGCGCGGGACTGCGGCGGGACCGGTGTGGTCGTTCCAGAGGTGAATATCCTGTCCCGGGATATCGCTGGGGCCCGACGGAGAGGCGCGATCGCTCGTCCTTTCGACAGGGACCATGGCCATGGTCGCGCGGTAGCCGTTGCCTGGCGTGGATGACACGGCAACCCGCATGACCGCATGGCGTTGCTACCGCAGTCGCCAGTCATCGTGGGCCGCGGCCGCAATTCGGGTGATCGCCGCCGAGAGGACAGCGGGCGAACAGGCGAAGTTGAGACGCACATACCCAACCCCACCGGTCCCGAAGTCGGCTCCATCGCCCAGGGCCACGTCCGCGGCATCCCGAAGAAACCTCGCCGGCGACCCCGGCAACCCACACTTCGTGAAGTCAATCCAGGCCAAGTAGCTCGCTTCAGGCGGGTAGAAGCTAACCGCCGGCAGCGACGCGGAGATCAGGGTTCGAAGTTGGTTCGAGTTGCGCGTCAGGGATAGCAAGAGATCGTCCAACCAGGGCTCTCCATCGCGATAGGCGACTTCCGCAGCTCTGAGACCCAGATGTCCCACGCCCCAGGAGAGCTCATGCGGCAGGGGCGTCGGCATCAGCCCCGCCGCCGTCGTCACGATTAACGCACACTTGAGACCCGCGAGATTCCAGGCCTTGGACGCACTGTGCAATGCGATTCCGGTGCGAGCCGCGTTCTCGTTAACCGCGAGGAACGGCGTGAAGTCGGTGCCAGGCATGACAAGGGGGGCATGGATCTCATCGGAAACGACGATCGCTCCATGCTCCGCGGCCAAATCGGCTAGTCGGCTCAGATCCTCGCGAGGGACCACATGACCGGTGGGGTTGTGTGGATGGCAGAGCAGGAGAACCCGCGCTCCCCCCCTAAACGCCTCCTCAATTCTGGTGAGGTCAAGGCTGAACCGTCCCTCGGTCCGCTGCAGTGGCACCTCCAGCGGTCGGGCCCCAGCTGCAGCTATCCACGAGTAGAAGGGCGGGTAGACCGGCGGGGTGACAACGACCTGGCCCCCCGGTGCCAGCAGCCGCAACAGCTCCGTCGCTCCGGTGGCAACGTCCGCGCAAGTCCTGAAAGTCGCATCGGCGACCTGCCATCCCCAGCGTTCATGGGCAAAGTGCGTGAACGCACTTGTCAAGCCTCCAATGTCACCGGCGTAGCCCGTATCGGAGTCCGCGATAGCCCGGTGCAGCTCATGAGCGATTGGCGGGGCCAACCGGACATCCATCTCGGCCACCGGGAGCGGCAGTACGTGTTCGGGGAAGCTGGTCCACTTCGCACTTCTCCGTGCACGCAACTCCGCCAGGGAGATGTCGAACATGTTGCTCACGAAAGTCCTCTCGAGGGTAGTTTCGACCGGCGTTCCTCAACGGTTGTAGGTGTCGCATTGATCGGAGGCTTGCCACCCGCTCAGGCGTTCTCCGTGTGGCCCGATTCCCCCGGCATCCGGCGGACGAACGGCCTATCAGGGTGCCCCAGGGCTTACCCCCGATTCGTCGACGATCGGCAACGGCTTGGCGACTCGAGTCAACGGGTCGTTGCGTAGCGCGCGGACTCGTCGTGTGCGGCGCAGGCGCACCAGGGCCAGTGCAGCGCCGATCGGGACCAGGCCGATCACGAGGGCGCGGAGCGTCGCAGTCCAGGGCCACCCGCTACTGCCCGGGGAGAGTGAGATCATGGGGTACTGCAGTGACTTGGCGACCCAGCGCGCCGTCGCGGTGTCGTAGGTGCGGGCGATGTCGGTGAGGGCCCCATCGAACGGGAACCCGCCGTCCTCGTGGAGGTAGACCACGTCCACGTTGGAGGCCACCCCAACGAGGTCCACGCGGTTGCGGGACGCGTCGCCTCCAGGGACCAGGACCCGGTCAAGGGTCGCCGCCACAGAGGTCAGGGTTGCTCTCGGCACGAAGATTAACCCGTGTCGGGACCGGACCGGCCCGCCGTCTTCGCTCACAGCCACCAAGTTGGCCAGGAATGACATCTCGGTGTATGGCCGAAAGGCCGATGCGAGTTCGATCTCGCCCACGCCGTCCGTCAGCCAAACCCCGACTCGAGGACGGTCCCAACGATAGGAAGCGCTGAGAAGTGCCACCACATCGCTGGGGCCTGGCCGGTTCCGCGGGATCGCCAATGTGCCGCCCGGCACATATCCTTCCCAATTCACACGGTCCGAGATGCGGGCTGCCACCCTCGCCCCGAGGAAACGCTCCACCACACGGAGTGCGCCGTCGACCCCGGACAGCACCGCTGCGGTGGTGATCACGTTGCCGTCGTCGACAAACCGCACCCCATCGCGCCAATCGACGGAGGGGTGACTTCGTCGAAGCCCAATCAGGGCGAGCCAGTTTGAGGTTGCGGGACGACCTTCGAGAAGGCCCGTCGCAGCCAGCACTTTGGCTCCGACACACACGCTCATGAAGATCGGATCCGCCGTATCGGCCTGTCGACGCAGCCAGGCCACAACCGAGTCGGCCTTGGCATCGCCGGTCGTGTGAATCTGGGGGACGACAATGACATCCGGACTTCCGCCGACCATGTCATCGAGCTGGTCGAACGTTACGTCGGGCAGCACGTCCAGACCGCCGGTCAAAGGGACTGAGTCCGCCCCGGCAGCAACCGTGTACACGTTGAATGCGCCCGTGGTCGCGAACACCTCGTAGGGGGCCAGGGAGTCGGCGACGTTGGTTCCCTCGGCGCCCAGGACCACCGCAACGGTTGGCTTGGCGGCGTCGTAGACCGGGGCAGGGAAGTCCGTTCGGGTGACCGTCGAGCGCGAAGCCGGCGCGGTGTAGATGTCGTCAGCTGCACCACGGATGCCTACTGCCGCGACCCCGGCCATCGCCATGAGTCCGACCAGCATGATCGCAATGCTCAGGAAGAGCCTCTTGAGTAGGTTTCGCATCTCAGGTATCCCTATGGTCCGTCGACGGACCGTGCGGCGGTGGGCTGGCGCCGCGCAGCCAGTTCGTAGGCGGCGGCACGATCGAGAACAATGGCGGAGGCCTTGTGTGGAGAACCGCTGTCGAAGGGTGGCTGCGGGTCATACTCCGTCCACAGCTGGATCGTCTCCGCGATGCTGCGGCCCGAGAGGAGCTCCACCAGCCGCAGGCCCATGTCGATCCCGCTGGAGACGCCGGCAGCAGTGATGATGCGTGCATCTGGTTCCTCGACGACCCGCCTCTGGGTCGGGATAGCGCCGAACATCGCCAACGTTTCCAGGTGGCGGTAGTGGGTGGTCGCGTGAAGCCCGCTCAGCAGACCAGCAGCCGCGAGGATGATCGACCCAGAGCACACCGAGGTCGTCCAGCGGGTGTTGGCGTGGACGGCTCGCAACCACCCCGGCAACAGCCCGGCGAGGGCATCAACGGTCCCTGGCCCGCCGGGCACCACGACCACCTCCGGTCGCATCACGTCGGCCAGCGTCACCGTCGCCTCGAGGCTCAGCGTCCCCTGGTCGTCCCGGACGGGACCGGTCGTCGTGGCGGCCAGCTGCACGTGAATACCGGGGGTGAACGCGAGCATCTGGTAGGGGCCGACGACGTCAAGGGCGGTGAAGCCGTCGTAGAGCGGAATCACGACTGTAGACATGGCTCGCCTTTCGGGCGGAGTGCGGAAGGTGGACGATCCAGTGGTCAGCAGTGGGCGTACTCGTCACGTCGGCGGACAAGCACAACCAGCATCGCGAGCGGCATCACCACGTGGGCAGCCATCATGAACGTCATAGCGTCCATCGCTCCTGCCCGAACCAGCGGCAGGATGACCATGGGCACGAACATGGCCGCGCACATCTCGAATGTGCTGGCCCAGCCGTGACCGCGAAAACGCATCCAGACGGCCATTCCGACCGACATGTCGATGGCCATCAGAACGTAGGAGGTTCCCGGCTGCTTCTCGAAGGGCACGGTCAGGTCGGCCGCGCTCCGCAGCCAACCGAGGACCAGCATCCCGACGACCATCGCCAGAACCATCCCGAGGTAGTGCCGAGCAAGCGGTCGCCATCCAGGCCGCGGCACTGCAGCCAAGGCGTCCATGTGGGTCGGGGCAGGTGTGTTGGTCATGGCGACCACCTTGTGGCCGCGGTATGCCACGGCGCATGCACGATCGCTGATCATGTCCAATATCTTGGGAAGCATGTCTGTCGGACACGCTCTTGTCCGCAACTCCCCGCCGTGTGGTGCGGACCCATGAAGCAACCGCGACGAGTCCTGGTGGTCTCCGCTACCACGCTGCCGAGTGATCGACATCGCGTGCGTGACCTTCTCGCTGGAACTGGCGAACTTCCTGCATGGTGAGCCGATCTACCGCGTCTTTTTGCCACGCCGGGTGGCTTGCCTTACCCCACGGCCCCGCACCAAACAATTCCCGTCGAAGACGCGTTCAGTTGACCCTGGGTCCGAACCACTTGGGCAACTGGCCGACCAGGTCCTGCTGGTCTTCACCCACCCATGCCACGTGACCGTCCGGCCGCAGCAGTACCGCAGGCGCGTCGAGTTCCTCGCTGACGTCGACGACGTGATCGACCCGATCTGCCCAGCCCTCGACCGAGAGTCGGCCGGTCTGGTCGAGCAGCAGCCCGCGACCGTCGTGCATCAACTCGTACAGACGACCTCTCTTCAGCGTGATGTCGCGTAGGCGCCGACCGAGCAGTGCCTGTCCCTCGCCGAAGTCGTAACGGATCCCGATCGCGACGATCTTCTCGATCAGGTACCGGTTCACCTCCTCGAAGTTCATCAGTTCCGAGAACAAACGTCGCAGCGCCTGCGCGCCCGGCTCGGTGGACATCAGTTCGGACTGCGCGCGAGTGTTGTCCAGCACGTCTGCCGCGACTGGGCGCCTTTCACTCTCATAGCTGTCCAACAGCCCATCTGGCGCCCAGCCAGCGACCTCCGCTGCGAGTTTCCAGCCAAGGTTGAAGGAGTCCTGAACCCCGAGGTTGAGGCCCTGCCCGCCCAACGGAGGGTGGACGTGCGCCGCGTCACCGGCCAACAACACCCGGCCGACCCGGTACCGCTCAGCCAACCTGGTCGCATCGCCGAATCGCGACAGCCATCGCGGTGAGTGCACGCCGAAGTCGGTGCCCGCGAAGACCCGCAGCCGCTCCTTGACCTCCTCCAGGGTCGGCGGTACCGTGCGGTCCTCGACCACCCGCTCGGCGGGCACGACCACGCGGTACAGCCCCCCTCCGGAGGGTCCGACACCGAACCCCTTGTGGGTCTCACGGATCTCGGCAACCACTGCAGTCAGCTCCTCCTCTGGCATGGTCACCTCCATTTCGCCCAACAGGGACTCGATCTTGGCGGGCTCGCCTGGGAAGCCGACGCCGAGCAGCTTGCGCACGGTGCTGCGTCCGCCGTCGCAGCCGACGAGGTAGCGCGAACGCAACTGCGTGCCGTCGTCCAACGCGATGGTGACCCCGTCCTCATCCTGGCTCAGCCCGACCAGCTCGCGGCCGCGCCGGATCTCAACCCCGAGCTCGATGACGCGCTCGGCCAGGAGACGCTCGGTGGTCGGCTGCCGCATGCCCAGGACGTAGCCATGGGCGGTGTCCAACTCGTCCGGGGCGGGCCTGAGGATGCCGGCGAAGAATCCGCCGAGCGGGTACTTCTGACCCAGTTCGAGGAACCGTTCCAGAAGCCCACGCTGGGCCATGACCTCGATGCTGCGCACGTGCAGGCCGAGAGCACGGACATGCCCCGGCGGCTCCGAGTCCTTTTCCAGCACGAGCGTGTGAGCGCCTTGCAGCCTCAACTCGCCGGCCAGCATCAACCCAGTCGGTCCGGCGCCGGCAACGATTACGTCAATCATCAATACCCCACTTAGAAAGGTTGCGTCTGAGCCAGCGGCTCCCGCCCTTCGGCGACCCGAGGTCGGGCCGATAGGAGGCCCGTCCTGGCTTCGGCCGGTGATTCTGCAGCACGACCCGGGCCTTGCCGCAAGCCCCCCAGTGCGCTATACCTTGGAAGTGGCAGGAAACGCATGTTTCCTGCCTTTGTCGTGTGCGGGGGCCTCCGCCGGCCCCACGGATCCGCATCGATGGGTTCGTCCGCCCAGCGGAGGCCAACGCTCGCAGACCTCAGCGCGCGCTGACCTTTGTCGACTGGCTCACGCCTCACCGCTTCCTGTAAAATCGCAGTCACGACACCGTATTGCGGGTGTCGCTCGTCGGCGGGTTGAAGACTGTGGAGAAGACGGTCCAGGTGATCGGCCAGGCTCGCGACCTGCACCGGGGTTGAGCCTCACGCTGCGCTGGTGGACTCGAGGCGCTTTGTCCGCGTCGACGCCGCGCAGGATCTCGACCATCATCGCGTGCGACGCCGTGTCGGCACCCCGCTGGTGCGCAAAGCTCAACCTGTCGGCAACCCGCGTGTAGTACCGCTCAGTTCCGCCGCGGACCGTGCGATCGGTGCTGCGATGTCGACGCTGGCACCCTGTCAGTGAGGTCAGATGATCGACCAACAGACGGTGAGGTGGCGTCATGAACGACTCGAAAGAGAAGGTCATAGTTGGAGGCGGTGTCGGCACACTTCAGGTTCCAGCAGGCCATCACCTGCGCGTAGTCAACAGCTAGGTGGCCAGGTCGTCGACTTCTTCGCCTTGGGCGATGTGACCCAACACGCGTCTATGAGCCACTCTCGTGCCGCACTGAGGAGCATCCGTGCCGGGGTAGGCAGTCAGTTGGTCACGCGCAGGCGGGAGCCGATCGTGACACTCGTGGCCGATACCACTGAGGGCGTGCATGACATGACCACGCCCGCGTGCGACCGGTTCCGCTATGCGCAGCTCGGAGCGCCTGGGCACGCAAACTGTGCCGACAACCTCACCGCTGCGCTTTCAGACCTCGGGATAGAGCCCCCTGATGGTCTCCCCGACCCCTTCAACCTGTTTCAGAATTCGCTGATCGGCGAGACCGGGGCGATCAGGTTCGAGCCGTCCACTGCCACGGCCGGTACTTTCGTCGAACTGCGAGCTGAGCGCGATCTAACGGTCGTGCTTTCCGCCTGCCCGATGGACATCATCCCAATCAGCGGTGGCCAGGCCCGTGAGGTGCTAGGACAGGTGCGGCCGGGCGGATCTTAATGATCAACCTATGCATCCTGGCTCGACGACTGCACCCGCTACGCCCTGCACGCCACTGACCACACCCGGATCACCAGACCCATGTCACCGCGACCTTCCGCCAAAAACGGAGGGCTGGCTTGGCACCAGCCCGCTCGAGGCGAGTCCGGCCCCCGCGCCAGCCCAGGGTTGCGACGGCGCAGCGGCCAAGCCCGTTCCTCAGCGGTCACGTGCGCTGGAGGTCCGCAGCCAAGATGTCCTTGCCCTTGGTCTCCGGAAGCAGCGCCACAGCGGCCAGGGCGATGACGGCGCCGCAGGCGCCCACGATGAGGATCGCGTTGCCGAGCCCGATCGTCTCGGTGAACAGGCCGACGCACAGTGGACCAAACGCGGCGATGCCTCGCCCGGCGTTGTAGGCCAGTCCTTGCCCGGAGGCGCGCATGCGGGTCGGGAACAGCTCTGCGAGGTAGGCACCGAGTCCGCCGGCCTGGCCGGAGGCGAAGAAGCCGAGCGCGAAGCACACCAAGTAGGCAACCCCAGGACTCGCAGCGGGGGTGAGCACGAATACCGCGATGCTGGCGACGGCTGCGAGGAAGAACAGCGCGAACGCGGGGCGTCGGCCGATGGCGTCGTGGATGTGTCCGGAGAGGAGGTATCCGAGGAACGAGCCGGCGATGACGACCCACGTGTAGGTCGCGGTGCCGACCACACTGAGACCACGCTCGTCGCGCAGGAACAGGGGCAGGAAGACGAACACGGAGTAGTAGATGCCCTGGACTCCGACGCCGAGAAGGACGGCGAGGATGGTGGTGCGGCGCTGGTTCGGCGCGAACAGCTGCAGCAACGGGAGCCGCTGGGCTGCGACACCAGCCTCGGTCGGCTCGTGGTCGTTGCGGTTCTCGCCCACCGGGACACGGTCCTTGACCTTGAGACGGATCCAGAAGGCGACCATGCCGGGGATGACGCCCACGAGGAACAGGTACCGCCAGGCGATGTCGTTGTCGACGACGGAGAACAACCACAGGTACAGCCCAGTGGAGACTGCCCATCCGATGGCGTAGCAGCTGTGAATGGCCGAAAGGATACGTGAGCGTTTCGCGCTGGGGGCGTACTCAGAGACCAGCGCGGCGCCGACCGCCCATTCGGCGCCGAACGCAACACCTTCGAGGATGCGCCACATCACGAACTGCTCGACGTTCTGGGAGGTTGCGGTCAGCCCGGTGAAGAGGCAGTAGCCGAGGATGACCCAGGTCAGGACGCGGACCCGGCCGAAGCGGTCGGCGAGTGAGCCTGCGACGGCGCCACCGAAGGCGGAGGCGACGATGCTGGCGGCGGTGATCCAGCCGACGGCGCCTGCGCTGATGCCGAGCACGGGGATGATCGCGGTGAGGGCGAACCCGTACATCGTCCAGGTCAGGCCGTCCAGGCCCCAGCCGATGCCGGAGGCGACGTAGGCCCGCCTAGCTTCCGGGCTACTAACTTCGTCGACGGGAGCAGTCGAGGATGCGTGCGCTTTCACAGTGTTTGCCATCTTCATCTCATTCGGTGGGTGCGGGTAGGTGAACTTGCATGTCGGCACGACTGCGTTGTCGCCGCCTTGTTCGGGGTGGGACAGGTCAGGGTTGGGTGCGGTCGATGGCGCTGGTGCCGCCGGTCATCACCACGTGCACGCGTGAGGTGTCCTGCAAGGCCGTGATGTCGGCTAGGGGGTCACCGTCGAAGATGACGAGGTCGGCGAGCTTGCCCTCCTCGAGGGTGCCGATGCGGTCGCCGAGCCCGAGGAGCTGGGCAGACGTCTTCGTGGCGGCGACCACGGCCCCCATGGGGCCGAGGACGCGGGCCTTGAGCTCGAGCTCGTAGGCCTTGAGGTGCTGGTGGGGGCCCAGCACGTCAGAGCCTGAGGCGATGTTGACGCCCGTCGCGAGCAGCAGCTCCAGTGCGTCGTATGCCTTGGCGAGGACCTTCTTGACCTGGTCGACCTGGTCGGCGGGCATCCCGCCGGCGGCGCCGTCGGCGGCAAGCATCTCGTAGGTGGCGATGGTGGGTACCGCGTAGGTGCCGTGCTCACGCATCATCACCGCGGTCTGCTCGTCGATGCCGTTTCCGTGCTCGATGCTGCTGATGCCGGCCTCGATGCAGTTGCGGATCGATGCGGGTGTGTAGGCGTGCGCCATGACGTAGGTGTCGCGCACTTGCGCTTCGTAGACGATGGCGCCGAGTTCGTCGTGGGTGAACTGTGGGTGGTCGACGTCGTCGGTGGGTGAGGTGCAGCCTCCGGAGGCCATCACCTTGATCTGGTCGGCGCCGCGGCGCAAGATCTCGCGTGCTGCCTTGCGGACCTCGTCGACGCCGTCGGCGACGACGCCAGGGTGGTAGAGACCGTCAGGGCGCCGCAGGGTGTCCTCCTCGGCGGTGCGGAAGTCGCTGTGTCCGCCGGTTTGACTGATGGGTCCGGTGGCGAGCAGCATCCGTGGTCCCGGAACCAGACCTTGAGCGACAGCGTGCTTGAAGCCGTAGTCGGTGAAGCCGGCGTCACGGACCGTGGTGAAGCCACTCTCAAGGGTCTGACGGATGGCGTTGAACGTCCGGGCCGCGAGCACCGGCTTGGACAGCAGGTGGACCTGGTTCAAGTAGTCACCTGCGGCCAGATGGGTGTGGCAGTCGATGAGACCGGGCAGCACGGTCCGACCTGCGCAGTCGATGACGCGACCACTGGTGCTCGTCCCGGTGGCCAGAGGACCCTGTCCGATCGCTGCGATGCGGTTGTCCTCCAGGCGCAGCCAGGCCCCTTCTACAGGGTCGCGGCCGGTGCCGTCGATCAGTGTTGCGTCGAGCAGATGGGTGGTGACCACGGGGCACTCCTTGGGGCGCGACGAGGTGAAAACTTGGTGTCCTGCGACGCTAGGTGTGAGACGGCTCACGTGGCGATGTACGGGTGTTCAGCGTCTGCTCGCTGGTTCTCGACAGTTGTTCAAGGGCCACGTAGGACATGCGTGGCGGCTGAGTCCCCTGAAGTTCTTTCTGGGCTCCGGAGCCTGCGGCTCGTCAGAGGGCGAGGAGGCGAACCGGAGTCTCGTGGCCGGGTCGGCATGGGCTGGTGAGCCACTGGTGGGCAAGGAGTCCGAGGTGGAGTGTGAGCCGGTCCGGTCCACGGGTGAGGTCGAGACCTGTCACGGACTCGGCCTTGCGCAGGCGGTAGTAGAGCGTGCCGCGGTGCACGTGGATGTGAACGGCCGTGGCGGCGGCGTCGCAGCCACTGTCGAGGTAGGCGGCCAGAGTGGCTAGGAGCTCCTCGTCGCCAGAGTCGATGAGCATCCGGGTCAGTGGGTCGATGGCGCTGTGAAGGTCCGTATCGGAGCAGGTGGAGAGGATCCGATGGGCACCCAGGTCGGCGTACGCCACCTGGGCGGGCAGCTGGTCGAGCCTTGCTGCTGCTGACATCGCGGCCTCGGCTTGCCGGTACGACTGGGCAGCCTGCGCCAACGGGTAGGGCTGCCCGAGCCCGGTGACCGGGCTGCCGCAGCAGCTGCGCGCGACGTCGATGACCCGGTCGAGGTCGCCTCCACCGGCACCGGGGCCGCGAGTGGTGGCGGGTAGCAGCACCACGTGATGCTCAGCTGCCGCGGCGCTCTGCAGGATCTTTGGCGCCGGCGTCCAGGCGATGCCGACCCGGGCGCGAACCGTGTGAGGCTTGTGGGGGGAGCCGTCCGGGGTCACGGCGGTCTGGGGTCCCTGCACTCCGCTGATCGTGACGACCACGTACTCGTCCTCACTGGTGACCCCGGTCGCGTCGTGGAGGTCCTTGAGGGCACGGGCGCGGGCGCTGGCGCTGGCGCTGCCGGCGATGAGGTCGTGGACCAGCCGAGAGACCTGCAGCCGGTCAGCCTCCTCGTCGTACATCAGCGCTGCGAGCTCGGTGAGCACGTCGGCGATGGACGCCAGCTCCGGGCCCGCACATGTGCGGTCAGGATCCAGGACGCACAGAAGGCCGAGCTGGACCCCGCGGTGCTGGACCGGCACGACGACGCGGCTCATGGTGTCCCGCTCGGGGTGTGGCTCAACGCGGACCGGTTTCGTGGTTCGCCCAACCCCGTACCCGGCGAACCAGTCGCGCACCCACGGTGCGGTGTGACGCATCAGCAGGGAGTCTCGGCGCACCTCATCGATCAGGTCCTCGGGGTGCGGGCTGAAACGCAGCGAGTTCAAGTGGACGTCGGTCAGCGAGACGGGAAGCTCAAGCAGCTCGCCGATGGCGTCGACACAGCGCTGGATCTCCGAGGCCATGCCTCACCACCTCCTTGCGGCCCGCGGCCGGGCCGAACGTCTGGCCCGGCTTCAGACGGCCTCTGAGCGGGCTGGGTGTCTCACTCGCGTTCGGACAGGATCTCCTTGAGGCGCTGCGCGTTCGTCTCGATGTGGGCCCGGACCTCTGCCACTGCTCGGTGACTGTCCTCGGAGCGGATCGCGGTGAGGATTGCTTGGTGCTCGGCCACGATGACGCCCGGGTTCTCGAACTCGCGGTCCTCCACGGAGAGGACGATCAGGTAGAACCGCAGCTCGCGTGTCAACTCGGCGTAGAACGCATCGAGCCGGGAGCTGCCCAGCAGCGCGACGATCGCGGAGTGGAACGCAAGGTCGTGCTCGACGATGCTTCGCACCTCGTGAGAGTCGGCTGCCGCGACCAGGGCGTCGAAGGCCGCGACGATGCCGGTGAGCTGGTCATTCCCGGTGCTCCGCGCCACTGCCGCACACTCCAGCCGTTCCCGGGCGGTGTACAGGGCATCGACGTTCTCCGGAGTCGGGGAGATGACGACCGCGCCACGGTTGACCTCATAGCGCACCAGGCCGCCCAGCTCGAGGATGCGCACCGCCTCGCGGATGGTGTTGCGGGCCACGCCCAGTTCGGAGGCGATAGCACTTTCACGCAACCGGTCACCTGGGCCGAAGGCACCGGCCAAGATGCGCTCGGACAAGGCGTCAGCGACCTGCTGGGCGGTGGTCGAGCGCCGCAGGACAAGTCCGTCTAGAGCTGTCATGGCACTCAGCATACGCAGAAACCCGGGGTTGCGCACTACAGTTGAACTGTTCTACAGTTTACCCATGAACGAGACCCTCACAGCAGGCACCGCGACAGTAGCCCCCGCAGGGACATCCGCTGGGAACGCCGCTGGTACCCCGGTCGGCGAGGCGCTGTGGAACCCCCAGGCCCACATGCCGACAGCCCGTGCGAGCCGCTTGGTGATCACCGGCGGCGACGGCGCCTGGCTGACCACCTCCACCGGTCAGCGCCTGCTCGACGCCACTGCGAGCCTGTGGCATGCCAACGTCGGCCACGGCCGCGAGGAGATCGCACGGGCCGCCTACGAGCAGATGTGCAAGCTGGAGACCTACCACACGTTCGGACGCTTCGCGAACGAGCCAGCGCTGCGCCTGGCCGACCGCCTGACCGCGCTCGGCCCTACCCCCGGGGCGAAGGTGATGTTGACCAGCGGAGGCTCGGACTCGGTCGATCTGGCCTGCAAGCTCGCCCGCCGGCACTGGCAGCTGGAGGGCCGGCAGCACAAGAAGACCATCCTGTCCCGGCACGGCGCCTACCACGGCCTGCACGCCTTCGGCACCAGCATCGCCGGGTTGCAGTACAACCGAGACGGCTACGGCAGCGACTCCCTGGTCCCGGAGACCGCACGCATCTCGACCAACAACATCGAGGAGGTCATCGCCCAGCTCGCGGAGATCGGTCCACAGAACGTGGCCGCCATCATCGCTGAGCCCGTCATCGGTACCGGAGGCGTCGTCGGGCCAGCGGAGGGTTACCTGACCGGTTTGGCCAAACTGGCCCGGGACAACAACATCCTGCTCATCGCCGACGAGGTCATCACCGGTTTCGGTCGGGCAGGAGCCATGTTCGCCTCCGAGCGGTACGGCATCACCCCTGACCTGGTCACGATGGCCAAGGGCATCACCTCGGGATACGCACCACTCGGTGGGGTCCTGGTCGCGCCCGCGGTCGCCGACCGCTTCTTTGCCGGCCCCGCCGGCGGTGACGCCCCGATGTTCCGCCACGGTCTGACCTACGCCGGGCACGCAACCGCCTGTGTCGTGGCCGAAGCCAACCTCGACGTCATCGAGAACGAGGGCCTCGTCGGTCGTGCCGCGCACCTGGAGACGGTGCTGGCGGAGGAGGTCGCACCGCTGCGCACCCACGACCTCGTCGACGAGGTTCGGGCGGCGGCCGCGTTCATGGCTGGCATCCGTCTGCGTGACGGCGTTTCCGGTGACGCGGTCGCCCAGGCCTGCACCGAGGCCGGTGTCCTGATTCGCACCATCCACGACAACACCCTGCAGATCTGCCCGCCGTTCGTGACCACCGAGCACGAGCTCACGCTCATCGTAGAGACCATCACTCACGCCCTGGACACCTACTCCGCCTGAGCGCCACACCCTCAGAGTCACCCGGCACCACCCACCCCGGCACTACCCACCCCGGCCACCCCGCCCACGAGCACCATCCCCCGAAGGGACACCCCATGCGCATCGGCCTCATCAAGGAGACCAAGCCCGCCGAACGCCGAGTCGGCCTGACTGAGGCAGGCGTCACCACGCTGGTCAACGACGGGCACGAAGTACTCGTCGAAACCGGGGCCGGGGTCGGCGCCGGCATCAGCGACGCCGCCTACGAGCAGGCTGGCGCCAAGCTCGTGGACACCTCGGACGCCTGGGGCGCCGAGCTGGCCGTCAAGGTCAAGGAGCCCATCGCTTCGGAGTGCCAGTTCCTGCAGGAGGACACGACGCTGTTCACCTACCTGCACCTTGCGGCCGACCGGCCATTGACCGGCGCCCTCCTGGAAGCGAAGGTCACCGGCATCGCCTACGAAACCGTCGAAGACGAACGCGGCGGGCTGCCGCTGCTCACCCCGATGAGCGAGATCGCTGGACGTCTCGCGGCGCACGCAGCTGGGCAGTACCTGATGCACCCCTACGGCGGCCCGGGCCTGCTGCTCGGCGGCTCACCGGGCGTCGCCCCGGCCGAGGTCGTCGTCCTCGGCGGCGGCGTCGTGGGCACCCAGGCCGCTTCGCTGGCTGTCGGCATGCGCGCCGACGTCACCGTCCTTGACGTCTCACCGCGTCGGGTGCGAGAGCTCGAAGACCTCTTCGGCAACACAGCCCGCGTCCTGGCCTCCGACCCGGCAACCCTGCTCATGCAGATCGCTAAAGCGGACGTCGTCATCGGTGCCGTGCTGGTTCCGGGCGCCGCGGCTCCTAAGCTGGTCTCCCGAGACGACCTCGCCAAGCTCAAGCCCACGGCGCTGCTCATCGACGTGGCCATCGACCAGGGAGGCTGCTTCGAGACCTCCCGACCCACGACCTACGACGCCCCGACCTATGAGGTCGACGGCATCGTGCACTACTGCGTCGCCAACATGCCCGGCGCCGTCCCACAGACCTCGACGCGAGCGCTGACCAACGCCACGCTTCCCTACGTGCGACGGCTCGCGAACCACGGCGTGGACAAGGCCCTCTCCGCGGACCCCGGGTTCGCCCGTGGGCTGAACACTCGTGGCGGCGAACTGACCCACGAGGCCGTGGCCGCCGCCTTCGCCTGACCCCGACACATAGTCACCCGCAACCGGCACCGACACCAGACAAACAAGGAGCACAACGATGACCGATCTGGACCTGACCCGCTACAAGGCGCTCAGCTTCGACTGCTACGGCACCCTCATCGACTGGGAGGCCGGCATCGCAGCCGTCCTCTCACCCTGGGCTCGCGACCAGGGCCTCGATCTCAGCGATGAGGACCTCCTGCTCGCCTACTCCGACAACGAAGCCGCCGTGGAGCGCGAGACGCCCACCGCCCTGTACTCCGAGGTCCTCGCCACCGCCTTCCGTCGCACCGGTGAAGGTCTCGGCAAACCGGTCAGCGACGAATGGGCGCAACACTTGGGAAGCTCTGTACCGGACTGGCCCGCGTTTCCTGACTCGGCCGAAGCTCTCGCTCGCCTCGCCAAGCGGTACCAGCTCATCATCTTGTCCAACGTGCACCGCGATGGCTTCGCTGGCAGCAACAAGCACCTGAACGGTGATTTCGCTGCCGTCATCACCGCCCAGGACGTGGGCGCCTACAAGCCGGCCGAGAACCACTTCCGGTCCCTGGACACGACCCTGCCCGATCTCGGAGTGGATGGCTCAGAGCTCCTCCATGTCGCCCAGAGCCTGTTCCACGACCATGTCCCGGCCAAGCGCGAAGGGCTTCCCTCGGTGTGGATCAACCGCCGCCACGACCGGCCCGGCTGGGGCGCCACCCCCGAACCCTCGGAGGAGTGGAGCTACGCCCTGGAGTTCACCGCCATGGCCGACTTCGCCGACGCCGTCGACCGGGCCTTCGACACCACCGACTGACGCCACCACCGCAAACGGTCGGCTGAGCCGGCGGCACCCCGCACCCCACATCCCGCACGCCGACACCAAGGAAGCGAACCGCCATGACCGCCCCCACTGCGACCACCACCACCTCTACGGCGCCCACGACGTCTGAGCGGCGCCGCTCTGCCATCGAGAGCGTCCCGCGTGACCTCCTCATCGGTGGGCAGTGGACGCCGTCCTCGGGGGGGACGATGCAGGTTATCAACCCGGCCACCGAGGAGGTCATCGCCGAGGTTGCTGACGCGGACGTTGGCGACGCCCAGCGTGCGTTGCGTGCGGCCGCCGACGCTCAGGCCGACTGGGCCAAGACACCGGCACGTACCCGTTCGGAGATCCTGTACCGCGCCTACGGGTTGATGGTCGAGCGCACTGAGCTCTTGGCCGAGGTGATGACTCTGGAGATGGGCAAGCCGCTGGCAGAGGCCCGCGGGGAGGTCGCTTACGCCGCGGACCTGATTCGGTGGTTCGCCGAAGAAGCGGTCCGTATCGACGGCGGCTACAGCCATCGGCCAGACGGCGCCGCCCGCAACGTCCAGCTCAAGCAGCCCGTGGGGCCGTGCCTGCTCATCGTGCCGTGGAACTTCCCCTTGGCGATGGGTGCACGCAAGGTCGGGCCCGCGATCGCGGCCGGCTGCACCAGCATCCTCAAGCCCGCGCCCCAGACGCCGCTGTCGTCACTGGCCCTCGCCCAGCTCCTCATGGATGCGGGCCTTCCAGCCGGGGTGCTGAACGTGCTCCCGACCAGCCGGGCCGGCGAGATAGTCGAGCCGATGCTCGACAGCGGCATCATCCGCAAGCTGTCCTTCACCGGATCGACCGGGGTAGGCAAACTGCTGCTAGGCCAGGCTGCCCGCAACGTCGTGCGCACCTCGATGGAGCTCGGTGGCAACGCCCCGTTCCTCGTCATCGCCGACGCCGACCTCGACGTCGCGGTCGACGCGGCTTTCGCAGCGAAGATGCGCAACATGGGCGAGGCCTGCACGGCAGCCAACCGGTTTTTGGTCCACGCAGTCAGTCGCCGAGGAGTTCAGCGACCCGCCTCGCCGAACGAATGGCCGCCCTCGCGGTCGGCGACGGTCTCGTCGAGGGCGTCGAGGTCGGGCCCCTGATCGACAAGGCGGCACGCGACAAGGTCCACGACCTGACACGTGACGCCCTCGACACACGGTGCACGGCTTGTCACGGGCGGGCAGGGCGCCACACAGGACGCCGGCTACTTCGTGCAACCGACCGTGATCACCGACGTCGCCGCCCACAGCGCACTGAACGGCACCGAGATCTTCGGCCCCCTGGCCGCCATCGCGACCTTCACCGACCTCGATGAGGCCATCGCGCGCGCCAACGACGACCGAGTGGGGCCTGGTGGGCTACGTCATCACCCGCGACATCGACCGAGCCCTCAACGTCAGCGAGCAGCTCGAGGTCGGCATGGTCGGGCTCAACACCGGCATCGTGTCCACACCCTCCGCACCCTTCGGAGGCGTCAAGCAGTCCGGGCTGGGCCGTGAGGGCGGACGCCTCGGCATCGAGGAGTACTTGCAGACCAAGTACATCTCCGTCCCTGTACGCCGCTGATCTCTCCCCGACCACCATCCAGCCCCACCCAAGCCATCCCCACCGCGCAGACCAGGTCGCACCTGCGTCAGCTGCCGCCCCAGACAGGAGCCACCCCATGAGCGAGCACACCTACACCGTTGACGTCATCGCCGGCGACGGCATCGGGCTCGAGGTCATGCCCGCAGCCATGGCCTGCGTAGACGCCCTCGGCCCCGCCCTCGGCTTCAGCGTCGCGTGGCGCCACCGAGATTGGGGTTCGGACCACTACCGCCGCCACGGCCGCATGATGCCGGTCGACGGCATCGACCAGCTCGCCACCGGCGACGCCACCCTTCTCGGCGCCGTCGGCGCACCGGACATCCCCGACGACGTGACCCTGTGGGGCCTGCTCATCCCCATCCGCCGCGAGTTCGACCAGTACGTCAACCTGCGGCCCGATCCGCATCCTGCCCGGCGTCACCTCCCCCTTGACCGGGGTCGAGCAGCTCGACCTGGTCGTCGTCCGCGAGAACGTCGAGGGCGAGTACTCCGAAATCGGCGGACGCATGCACCGGGGCCGACCAGACGAGGCCGCCATCCAGGAAGCCGTGTTCACGCGCACCGGAGTCGAACGCGTCGCCCAGTACGCCGTCGAGCTGGCTTCTGCACGCCAGGGGCACCTCGTCTCGGCAACCAAGTCCAACGGGATCATCCACACGATGCCGTTCTGGGACGAGGTCGTCGAAGAGGTCGCCGCCAGAAGGCTCGGGCGTCGCACTGGAGAAGGTGCTCATCGACGCGCTCGCCGCACGCCTGGTGCTGAAGCCGCACAGCATCGACGTCATCGTCGCCTCGAACCTGTTCGGCGACATCCTTTCCGACCTCGCCGCCGCCGTCGCCGGGTCCATCGGTGTCGCGCCGAGCGCGAACCTGAACCCGCCGCGGTCGCTACCCCTCCATGTTCGAGCCCGTGCACGGTTCGGCGCCCGACATCGCCGGACAGGGCGTCGCGAACCCGGTGGGCCAGATGTGGGCTGCGGCGATGATGCTCGACCACCTCGGCCAAGCCGCGGCAGCAGCCTCGCTGACCGCGAGCTTCGAGTCGGCCCTCGCCGCCGGGGTCCGAACCCGCGACCTCGGCGGTACCGCCTCGACCGGCGAGTTCACCGACGCTGTCCTCCAGCGGTGCCGGGTGGCCGGCATCCCCGCCCGGCAATGACCTACGCCCTGCTCGGCGTGGCTGTCGTCAGCGGAGTGGCCGGCACCCTGTTCGCCAAGGCGTCTGCGGGCTTCCGGCGACCGCTCGCTTCCGTGGGGTTCGTCCTCACCTACGGCTTCGCCTTGTTCCTGCTCGCCGTGCTGATGGAGCGACTACCACTCGGCGTGCTGTACGCCATCTGGGGCGGCGCAGCAGCCGCCCTGCTAGCGGTCACCGACCGACTTTGGTGCGGCCACCGGATGCACTGGGCCACCTACCTGGGTATGGCCTTGGTCGTCGCAGGGACCGTCGCCATCCACCTGGGTGAGCCGGCGTGAGCCGGGGCGTCGACGGTCTGGGGCCGAGTTGTGCCCGGGTCTACCTCACCGGTGCGATAGCCCTCGAGCTCGTCGGGATCGTGTTCCTCAAGCGTTCGCATGGGCTGGTGCTCGCCGTGCCGGCGGTGCTCGGCTATCTCGCCTACGGTGCCGCGTTCATCTTGCTCAGTCGGGTGATGCAGGTGATGCCCGCGAGCACGACCTACATGCTGTGGAACGGCATCGGCGCTGTTGACGTCACTCTCGGCGGCTGGCTGCTGTTCGGCGACCGGCTCACTCCGCTGATGGCTGCCGGAATCGCGGCGGCCGTCTCCGGGGCCATCCTCATCAACGTGGCCGGGCCGAGCAACAGCGTCAGGCAACATGAGAACGGAGGTGAGCGACGTGACCGAACCCAGGGCACGTCCTGTGCGACTAGTAGTAGCGCCGCGCGTGCGCGAGGCGCCTAATTCGTGTGCCCTCAGGATTGCCCAGAGTCCAGGTGGCCGGAGAACTGTCCGGCCGCGGACTCGACCGAGGCGAGGCTCGAACTCGCAGGGCGGGTCGACCAATACGATGTGCTCGCGGAAATCGGACACCGCGAGATGGCCGTTGATACCGCACTCGCGAGTTTCTTCGCAACGGCTGCCTCGCCAAGACGCTGTCCAGCTCGGCAATTGTCGAGACGTGCGCCTCAAGGCTGCCCGACTGGTCATTCGCCTGGTCGGGCTCGTGTTGCTGAAGCGCGACCACGTGGGCATTTGACGACTTCGCGTCCGGGCTGGGGGGCGATGTTCGTGCTGGTGGTTGCTCGGCTCGGGCTCTCCATCACCTGCGGTCGGTTACCTGCGGTCGGTGAGCTTCGCCGAGCCGGTTGCGGCACTCGGCCATTCCAATGCCCTCCTGGAGGCGGACGCCCACCCCGGGCTGGTCGTCTCGACTCTGGTCCTGATTCCCATCGCGGTGTCCGTCAGCCAGCTCATCTCGTCCTGTCAGAGGACTGCGCGAGATCCCTGCGCGACCTGCGGCGCAACTCGGAGAGCATTGCCGGGTCGCGCTCGACCGCGGTCACTTCGGCGCCGAGCGCGCAGAGCTTGGCAGTGAGCTTGCCCGTTCCCGCACCCAGGTCGAGCACTCGTCGGCCGGGGCGGACGGCTCGCGACAACTCGTTGATCCTTGGACCTGCATCGCTAATCAATCACTCACCGGCGTCCACCCTTCGTAGCGCCACGGGCGAGCCGCGCCTAACGCCTTAGTCACGTGCTCGCAATCCGCATCGATGTGGCGATCGCCTTGATCTTGGCTTCCGCGGCTCCCGGCCAACAACGGCGAATGCACCTGCCTTAAGGGTTCCGCATCTCAGCCGGTGACGCCCCGCCTCCGTTTCTGGCTATGACAGGTCGACGATGAGCAGGTCGGCCTCGCGACGCCTACCGCGGGCCAAGACACCGGCCGGTCCGACCGCCATGCTGTCACCGTGCAGCGCCCGGCCAGCCCAGGGACCGTACTCGATGCTGCCCACGCTGTTGGCGGCGAAGAACGTCATGCCGTGTTTGGCGGCGTGGGTGAGATAGCGATTCTCCAACCAAGCTGTGTTCTCGTCTTCTCGCCCCGATTCGATGGCCCATGCGCACGGGCTGAAGATCATGGTGGCGCCCATCAATGCAAGGGTCGGGACCACCTGCTCGTGCCAGCTATCTGCGCAGATGCTCACCCCGACGGTGATGCCATCGAGTTGGCCAACCGCGAGCCGGTCTCCTGGCTGGTACAGATTGAGGCCGATGTCGAGCTCATCGATCTTGCGATGGTGCAACAACAGTCGGCCGTTGGGATCGACCAGCACGGCGCTGTTGTGCACGTGACCGCCTGAGCGTTCCTCGATTCCACTGACGATCGAGATCCGATGCGTGGTCGCCCAGCTGCTCAACTGGGCGGTGTAGGGACCGGGCACTGTCTCAGCCAGCTCCTCCGTCGTCCGCGCCAACCAGCCCAGGCGCGGACACTCGGGCAGCACGATCACGTCGGCCGCGCACGCAGCGGCCGCCTGCACATATCCGGCGAGTCGGGGGACGTTGGTTGACGGGCTGTCGTAGTCCAGCTCCGGCTGCGCGATCGCGACACGCATCAGCGGCGGTCCAGTTCGTGCTCGAGACCGAAGCCGACGGCCAGCCGGGACGCCTGGAGGTTCTGTCCGAGGCCGAAGAACTCGGTGAACTTCATGATCAACGGGTCCCAGCCCACCGGGTCGATGTGGCCGGGGCGTTGGCCAGCGAGCAAGGTGTCGCGGACATGAGTGGCCACCACCTCGACCTCGATCGCGTAGGCCTCAGCGTGAGGTGCCCCGAACGGGCGCGTGGAGACCAACCTTGCTTCTAGCTGAATCGGTGACTCCTGCACCCGTGGCGGCGCCACCTGCGACGAGTCAACCGGGGCGAGCCTCGCGGCAGCGAACTTGTCCGGCTCGTATCGAAAACCCTTCTCTGCCTTGTGCGCTGGCAGTTGCGGGGTGCCGGTAAGCATCGCCAGCCGGTCGACCGCGGACACCATGGTCGAGTCGCAGAGATTCAGCACGCACTCGCCGGTGCGCAACAGATTGTGCGGGGTCCGCGAGGTCGAGTCGAGTCCGAGCATGCAGGACCGTCCCAACCACCACGCCGACGACATCGGCGCCAGATTGGCGGTCATATCCGGGTTGAGGGTAGATACAAGAACGACCGGAGTCCCGAAGTACAGCACTTTGGGGTCGAGTTGTCGGTGCAAGATGTCTTCTCCTGAAGGGGTCGGTTGAGGCTTGTCCAATCTCGACCCTAGATCGAAGACGTCCGGGGTTACTGGCGGATTTCGGACTGGTGATTGCCCCGTATCTTCCCGATCCCTGTCCTACCGCGAGGACGACATCGTCCCGAAAGACGCCCGACTCTCACACGCAGCGCACAGCTAGGAGCGGAAAGCGGTTTGGCCAGTGCGGCAACGGTTGTGGAGCGGTTGGGGTCAGAAGACCCCAACGGGACCACTGACTTCTGGTCTCGACGGGCGGCGATGTCATCTGAGTATCTCTGGGCAGTCCTCCCGTTCGCCCTCATTCCAACCTTCGACTCGGACTTTGACCTCGTCGCATACTTGTACGGCCCGGTGCTGGGCTCGACCCCCGCCGCGGCCGCCGGACGGGTGACGATCCTGGCCGGCGGGACGCCAGGCACCCAGGTCGCCGAGGTGCCGGCGGTGCTGGGGTAAACGGTGGCGCTGAATGGCACCGCTGAGCCTGCCGCGCTCAAGCTGATCGCCCACTGTGCTCTGGGCGACTGTGTGGCACCCTTGGGTCGGGAGCCGACGCCCAGCGCGAGGTACCGCGTGCGGTTGATGTGGATACCGACAACGTCCGCGGCCTCGAAGTTCTCGCAGACCGCGTGCACCCGCAGTCCGAACCCGGTCGACCGGAGTACCCACCAGGCGGTAGGCGCCAACAGCAGGAACACCGCAGAGGTGAGCCAGTGCTGCTTGAGCACTGACGCGCGCTTGGACACCTTCCGAGCCCGCAGCAAGCGACACGTGGTCGCCAACGTCGCCATCGACCGCGAACTATCCGGCTGGTGCTGGTCCCTGGCGTCCTCGAGGATTAGCACAACCCCGGTCTGCCTCGTCGACACAACCCGGTGCCAGCAGCGCGTGGAGCGATCCGCGAAAAGAGCTACAAAACCCGCCCTCATGGGCTGGTGACGCGCGGCCGGGAGCTGAGATTCACGATGCGTCTACCCGTCGACCGAGCGCCTTCCGCTTCGCGTCGGCCGCCACCCGGGCGTAGGCATCGGCGGTCATGCGGATGGAGGCGTGTCTGAGGACAGCTGACACCACTTCGAGCGGAACACCGTTGCTCAGCATCAAGGTGGCGCAGGTGTGGCGTGATGCGTGCATCCGGCGCTTCCCCAGCCCCGCGGTCTCGGTCCATCGGTGCCATGTGCGTAGCGCGTTTCGTGGGTCGGTCCAGGTGCCGATGGGTGTTGCAAAACACGATGCCGGGATCGATCCACACGTTTGCTGCGAGCCTCTCCGTGCTCTGCTGCTTTCGGTGCTTGCGCAGCGCGGAGAGGGCGGGCTCGACGAGCGGGATGGTGCCCGCACTGCCGTTGGTCTTCGTCGGGCCGAGCACGAGACCCTTGCTAGCGACGCGGGACAACGTGGACTCGATGCTGAGGCTCGGCTCAGGGGCGTCGATGTCCATCTGTTCCCAGCGCAGGGCGAGGGCCTCGCCCTTGCGTAGTCCAAGGGTCAGGAGAAGTACGGCGAGCGAACCGAAGGCGATCAGGGTCCGCGGCGCGCATGACGGCATCGGCGTCGTCGACAGTCAGAAGGTCTTCGGTCTTGGCACGATCGTCGCGCTTGGGTCCCGCTGCGACGCCGGCGACGTTGCGGTAGACCACGCCGTGAGGCTCTGTCACAGCCAGGGACGAGCGAAGGACACGGTGGACAAGCCTTGCGGTATTGGCTGACAAGCCACGTTGGCGGATTTCCCGTTCCATCCGCTCAACGTCTACGGGGCTCAGCTTCGCCAGACGGATTTGGCCGACGTTGAGCCCGATGTAGGAGTCGACTGCCTGTCGGTATGAATCGTCCCTCACACTGACACATCTGGGTGAAGGCGGCCGAGATCTGCACTGGTCCCGCGTGACGGGTGCGTTCAGGCCGACCACTCATGGGCGGCCCGAGCGTGCGGTGGGACACTTTCGTGGAGATGACTGAACACGATCCTTCGGAGCAGTCCCGAGCGCCAACGGTGCTTGGAAACCTGCGGCATGAGTTGTCACCATTCGTTGGCCGCGCAGGTGAGCTCGCGGATCTCGTCGGGATCCTGAGTTCACGTCGCCTGCTGACACTCACTGGTGCGGGAGGATGCGGGAAGACCCGATTGGCGCGACGCCTGGTCGAGTCGGCTGTAGGGCCCTGGGAGGACGGTGTCTGGTGGGTCGACCTGGGATCAGTGACAGACGCCGAGATGGTGGTCACCTCGGTTGCCGAGACCCTTGGCGTGTGGGTCGAACCAGACGACGGACTCGACAGGCTCGTCCGTCACATGCGTGATCGCTCACTCCTGATCTGCCTGGACACCTGCGAGCACCTCATCGGCTCAGCGGCGGACTTGGCCGAGCGCATCGCGGCAACCGCGCCGCGCGTGGGCATCGTCGCGACCAGCCGTGAACCTCTCGGGGTGCCGGGCGAGACCGTCTACCGGGTTCCGCCGCTCACCCTCGACGAGTCCGTCCAGCTCTTCCTGGATCGCGCGAGCAGGGGCGACCCTACGTTCGATCTCAACCCGTTCACGGATGAGATCGAGCACATCTGCCTGCGACTCGAAGGGATGCCGCTGGGAATCGAGTTGGCTGCAGGCTGGGTACCGTCCTTGACGCCGCATCAGGTCGCGCTCGGGCTCGATAACAGTCTTCGCTTGCTGGGTGGCGGCCCCAGGAGGGCGATCCCTAGACATCAGGCTCTTCGCGCCTCGATGGACTGGTCCCACGACCTGCTGGAGCCTCGGGAGAAGGAGGTGGTGAGGGGACTAGCTGTCTTCGCCGGCAGCTTCACGGAGGAGGCGGCCGACGCGATCCTGGCCAGCCGTGAGGAGGCGGGGGGTGATGGTCTGGAGGGCGAGGTGATCGCGGTTCTGCGACAGCTGGTCGACAAGTCCCTAGTCGTCTTGGTCCCCGATGGAGTTCGGGTCAGGTACCGGCTTCTCGACACCGTGCGGCAATATGCCGAGTCGAAGCTTCGGGACGCGAGCGAGATCGAGACGATCCGCGACCGGCACCTCGACTACTACGCAAGCCTCGCTGGCGAGGCCATCGCCCAGCTGGATCGTGATCAGGACCTCGTGCGAGAGACACTGGACCGAGAGCGAGAGAACCTGCATGCCGCTCTGTCGTGGGGACTCTCGGCGAACCGGTCGGCTGCTGGGTGCAGCGGTGAACTGGCTGCCGCTCTTGCGCGACAGTGGTTCATCCGGGGCCAAGCCCACGAGGGACTCTTCTTCCTGCACCGCGCGATCGAACTGAACAGGACGGATCCGGCTCTCCTGGCCAAGCTTCATAGCGGGCTGGCGATGCTCGCCATCGTCGCAGGCCAAGCCGGGCAGATCCAGGACCACGTAGAGCGGGCCCTCGAGCTAAGCATCGAGGTCGAGGATCAGGTGACGCAGGCGCGCACCCTTGCCTTGTCGAGCTACCCCTTGTTCTTCATCGATGCTGAAGCCTGTGCGACCAAGGCCCGTGAAGCGGAGCAGCTCGCTGGGAATGTCGGGGAGGAGTTCGGACGAGACTTCGCAGCCTGTGTGGCCGGGTACTCCTTCATCAGCCGCGACCGCCACGACGAAGCCCTGCGACTGTCTCAACCTGCCTACCAGCGCAGCATCGAGCGCAGTGACCGGTTCTGCGCGGGTCTCGCGCAAGGAGTAGAGCAGTACGCGCAAATGTTTTGCGGAGACGTCACCCAGGCCGTTCTCACCGGCCACAACATGCTGGCAATGATCGAGCCATTGGGCAACCACTACCTGCGCGGCACGCTCGCTGCCAACGTAGCCCTCGCCTTGGGCATGTCGGGTGATCTCGTCTCGGGACATCGGCTCATGGAGCCCGTGGTGGACGCTATCGACGAGCTGCCCGACGTGGATGCCGTGGCCTACATGTACACCTGCGGGCAGCTGAGTCTCTGGGAGGGCGATCTGGTCCAAGCGCAGGCCTGGCTCGAGCGTGGTCTGCGGCAACGCGGAACGTTTGCCTGGTCCGCGATCCGATGCCTGATGCCGATGGCCGCCGTCATGCGCGGTCTGGGGCGCAACGAGGAGGCGCTGGCCCTGGCTGTTGAGGCGGAGACAGCCGCGCGGTCCTGCGATGCACCGCAAGTTCTGGCCGAGGCCTGGGACGAGCAGGCGCGCCTGGCTGCGGAACGAGATCCAGCCCACGCCTACGATCTGCGACACCGAGCCTTGGCACTAAAACGGCAATACGGACTGCGCAGCTTCTACGTCGACAGTCTCGACGGCTTGGCCGCTTCCGCCTTGCTGGCCCAACGACACGCCATCGCTGCCCGTCTGCTCGCTGCCAGCGACGCGGCCCGCGGCGAGCTGGGTTACCCGCGTCCGAGAGCAGGCCAAGCTGTGCACGAGCGGCTGCTCGCGGCCGTACGAAGTGGTCTTGGCGAGGAGCCTTTCGAGGTGGCCTGGGGCGAGGGCGCGTCCTGGTCCTTGGAGGAGGCCGTGGCAGTCGCCACCCGAGGCCGAGGGGCGCATACTCGGCCGATCTCCGGGTGGTCGAGCCTCACACCCACGGAGAGGGAGGTCGTGGGACTGGTGGTCGAGGGACTCACCAACCCCGAGATTGGGCAGCGACTCTTCATGGGACGCAGCACGGTCAAGACCCACCTGTCCCACATCTACGCCAAGGTGGGGATCTCGAACCGCGCGGGACTGGCAGCCCTCGCCGCGGCTCGGCGGATCGAAGGCCAGGAGTGACAACGACAACTGGTGGACTCGACCGCGACCTGCCGCGGCAAGACCGACCTGACGCGACGTCATCAGGGCTGGCCCGACGACGCAGTAACGGATTCGGGTCCAGGTAGCAATTGTCTCCTGTCGCCTCGTGAGGCCACCAAACCCATGAGGACGGCCGCGGAGATGACGCCAGTGCCGACCAGCTGGGCGGCCTCCAAGGACACTGCTCCGATCGCCCAGGATCCGATGACCGCGCTCACGGGCACCAACCCTGCGCTGAGTCCCGCTGCCTCGGCACCGATGCGCGCGAGGGCGTCGTACCAGAGCACGAACGCGATCGCTGTCACCGCGACGGCGAGGAAGACGATCGCGAGCGCTTCGGCAGGTTCCGGTCGGCGGCCCCAGCCGCTGCCGTGCCAGAGAGGTGCGAGACAAGCGAGCTGGGTAGCGGCGATCGCGCACCCCGCCGTCGAGACCGTTACCGCACCCAGCCGGGGAAGGAGCGGCACGGCGATCAGCGTGAAGGCGACCTCGCCAAGCAGTGCACCCACAGCCATCACCAACCCGTTCCAGGAACTCTGACCGGCACCGTGGACCAGTCCTGTGCCAACGACCGCTGCCAGAGCTGCCACCAAGAGCGGAAGCCGCAAAGGGTCTCGTCGTTGCAGTGGTCCCAGCACCGCCAGGACGAGTGGCACGGCGCCGACCACAACCCCGACGCGCGCTGGATCGGAGGCCCGGAGGGCGAGGATCAGGAACACGTTGAAACCCCCGAGCCCGAGTGTAGCCAGCACGAAGATCCTGCCCAGCTCGCGGCGGGTTGGTCGGACCAGACGTCCGGTCCGCGAGCCTAAGGCGAAGAGGAGAAAGGCTGCCAACCCGTAGCGCGCGGCCTGCCCTGTCAGGACCGGGTAGGAGACCAGGAGGCTGGAGGCAGCAACGGAGCTGCCGACCAACGTCATGGCCAACACGCTCTCGGCCCAGCCGATCAGATCGGTACCGGGCATGCCACGCCGAGCACTGGCAATGCCCTCCTGGGTGTCAGTCACCGGACGGGCCCGCTTTCCGGCTTCGAGGCAGGCGCGCCACCATCACGAGCAACCACGCGATGGCCGAGAACCGTCCGAGCGGCACGAAGAAGACGAGTCCGTCCGAAAGCAGAGCCAACATGGAAGCGGCGGCCAGCGCCGAGATCCCGAACCCGACCGCAGCAGTACGTCGCGACGCCATCCCGGCGAACCACGCGGTAAGCGCGAGTCCGAGGACCGTCACACCCACCGTGAGCGTGTGCAACGGCCCACCCAGGACGAAGGCCAGGCGCGCCAAGGCACTGGTCACCTCAGCGGAGTGCGTCCCCTGCGAGCCGGCCAAAGCGGCGACCACCGCCCCGGAACCGGACAGCGTCGTCGCCGCCAGCACTCCTCCCGTCCGGGCGAGCAAAGGACCCGGCGCGCCCGGCGCGAACACACCCACGCGCATTGACAGGAATGTCACGAACACAGCCCAGGCAGCCCCGGAAAGCATCAGCAATGATCCCGAGTAGCGGGCCGCCCCACCCCCAGCGAACCAGTTCTGGATGACCCCGACCTGTGCGTCCGGAGGAGGCATCGTGCCGTGACCGGTCAGCGGGGCAACTGCCACGCTCGCCACGAACAATGCAACGAACGCGGCCGCAGGAACGGCGGGGTGGACACCGGGATGCGTGCAAGAAGTGGTTGGGGACGAGGACATCGTGGCCATGGGATACGCCTTTCGTTTGTGAATAGAGCCCAGGTTCGCAACGCGTGTGGCGCGAAGCATCAACCACCCGGCCCCCGTCATTGCGGGCCACAGGATGCGACGGCGCCGATGGCGATCCCAGGCAGTCGATCGCGGAATGGCCGGCCCGCTCGTCCTACAGAACCCCACCGGGGCAGCAACGCAGAAACCGGGCCTCAACGCCAGGTCGGCCAGTTGGCCGATGCCTTGTGGAGTCCGTCGCCGGAGGCTGGGCGGACAGACCCGCCGATCAGAAAGGGGCACCCGGACATGGAACGTCAGGAAGTCAGCACAGGAACCACAAACCTTGAGGAACCCCAACGGGCATGGGTAGCTGCGGAGGTAGCGGGTGACACAGAGACCCTGGCCGACCTGGCCCACGAGGACTTCGTCCTGGTGGGTCCGTTCGGCTTCGTCCTCGACCGGCAACAGTGGCTGGCCCGCTACACGAGTGGGGACATGGTGACCGCGTCGCTGGAGTGGATCGAGCCCACCGTCCGCGAATTCGGATCGACTGCAGTGGTGATCGGCACCTACACCCAGCGCGGCAGCTATCGGGGGCAGCCCAACGACGGGCAGTTCCGGGTCACCCAGCTCTGGTCCCACGACCACACGTGGCAGTTGGCCGCTATGCACTTCAGTGCTCTGTGCACACCTCCTGCCGGAGTCCCCACACATCCGCGGCGAGGTGAATCGTGACCGGGCCCGGATCAACCAGTGACCCGACTAGGCCGCTGGAGGAGCGAGTGGCCCTGGTCACCGGCGCCAGCCGCGGCATCGGGGCGGCCACCGCAAAGGCGCTTGCGTTGGGGGGCGCCGCCGTAGCACTTGTCGCACGGGACGCGCGCTCCCTCGACGACGTGCGCAGACAGATCCTCGACCTTGGCGGCGAGGCGGTCGTGCTGCCGACCGACGTCACGAGCCCGACCCAGACCGCCGCCATGGTGGACCAAGTTCTGTCATGGCGCGGGCGACTGGACATTGCGGTCAATGGAGCCGCAGCGCACGGCGTCGCACCAGCCCCGCTGGCCGAGATCAGTCCAACGGACTTCGATCAAGCGCTCGCGGTCTCCTTGCGCGGCACCTTCTTGTGCCTGCGGGCCGAGGTCCCTGCGATCGTTGCCTCTGGTGGGGGCGCGATCGTCAACATCGGTTCCACCGCCAGCCTGCGCGGCGTACGTGGCCTTGCGGGCTACGTCGCAGCAAAGCACGCGCTGAGTGGTCTTACCGCGACGGCCGCACTCGACTACGCGGCCCAGGGTGTGCGCGTCAACATGCTGGCCCCTGGGCCGATCCACACTGAGCGGCTCGAGCGCGCGGGAGGCGCTGCCCGAGCCGCCGTCGCCAACGCGGTTCCCGCCGGCCGACTGGGGCTACCGGAGGAAGTCGCCGCGGCCGTCGTGTGGCTCAGCAGCCCCGAATCGACCTTCATCACCGGCGCCACGATCGTCATCGACGGTGGCCTCATCGCCGCCGCCCCGTCCTACACAGCACCCGCCGCACCCCAGGAGGCGTCATGACCACCGACACACGCGTGACCAACTGGCTCCAACACACTCACCTCGACAAGCTCTACGGCTACCTCCCGGGCCTGGCTGCGGCACTCCCGAGTATCTTCGGTCTCACAGCCGACGAGTACGAAGCCCAGCGCCGTTCCTTCGCCGACGCCACCAACGCCGCCGCGGCGGACCTACTCGCCGACCCCGACGTCGCCCACATGGTCGATGCCCTTCCCGTGAGCGCCGGGCAGCGTATTCTGGCCGTTGGCGACAGCTTGACCGACGACTGGCAGTCGTGGGCCGAGATCCTGCACCGAATGCTGCAGGTGCGTCGCGGCGACGACGGAGTCTCGGTGATCAACGCCGGCCTTTCTGCCCACACCTCCGCCATGGTGCTGCGGCGTTGGCCCGCCACCCTCGCGGTGAAGCCGGACTTGGTCATCTGCGCCCTCGGCGGCAACGACGTCACGCGCGTCGGCCCCCAGGCGTCCAAGACTCAAGTCTCGCGAGCGGAGACAGTCGCTAATCTGCGCGAGCTCCGTCGGATCGCCCGTGAGCTGACAGGAACCGCGTGGGCCTGGATGACCCCGGCCAGCGTGAATGAGGCACGGGTCGACGCCCACCAGCCGTTCCGGTTCGGCAACTCCACCTGGCGCAACGCGGACATCGTCGCCCTAGCCAGCGAAATCCACCAGATCGACGAGGACCCCGTCATCGACCTTGTCGAGGTATTCGGAATCCCCGCCGACCCCGCTCTCCAAGGCGACGACGGCGTACATCCAAACCTGGACGGACAACAGGAGATCACCAAGGCCGTCTTGTCCGCGCTGACCGAGTAGCCGGCCGTGCGCCCGCTCCAAGTGAAACTTCTGCGAGGGACCAAGTCTCATACACCCCAAGAAGCGTGCCAGCTACCAAACCCAAGTGTTAAGGGGCTGCAACTCACCACTCCGCAAACAACCAGCGTGCTGCTCCGGAAATGAGCTTGATGAAACGGAAGATGCCAATGTCGCCATCAGTTGGTGTGACTCGACGATCGAGAGCTACCACGTCGCAGCAAGGCACACGGCTGTCCTCTGACGAAGTTCCCGCGGCAAAGCCCTGGGAGCGCCCGGCGCTCCTCGACGGCAGGCGCAGGATGCTCGAGATCCCGCTTCAAGAGGTGGGGCCCGACGGGGCCGGACCCGTATCCTCGCTCCCCGTCGTCGTCGTGGCGTATGACGGGGCAGAACTAACCGATGTCGCTTGCGTGACCACGGCGCTCGGCCTCGCCTCGCAACTCGGTGCCCTCAACCGGTATGACGTGGTGCTGGTGAGCGCCGAGGGCGCTGACGTGCGGTGCGACTCCGGCCTGACCCTGCGCGCACACGCGGCCATATCCGACATCCGTGCTTGCGACACCATCGTCGTTTCGGGAGGCACCGGGCACACAGTCGCCGCCGACGACCTGGAGATGATCAAGCATGTCCGGCGACTGGCCCGGCGAGCTCGTCGAGTCGTCTCGGTCGGCACCGGCGCGACCTTGCTGGCGGCGGCGGGGCTCTTAGATGGACATCGGGCTACTACGCACTGGCAGTTCGCCGAAACGCTGGCCAAGCACTATCCACAAGTGATCGTCGACTCACGCAGCATCTTTGTCCGAGAGGGCAGGGTCACGACCTCGGGGGGCGTCATCGCCTCGCTCGACCTCACGTTGGCGCTGATCGAGGAGGACAACGGTGCCGAGCTGGCGCGCCAGGTGTCGATGGCCATGGTGACTTACCTGCAGCGTTCCGGGAACCAAGATCAGCTGAGCATGTTCACGACTTTCCCACATCCTGGCCACGCCATGCTACGCGACGCCATCGGCTACGCATTGGAGCGTCCTGCCGACAACCTCAGCACCACGGCGCTCGCCAAGCGGGTCAACATCAGCCCGCGACAATTGTCGCGACTGTTCCGTGCCCACCTCGATGAGACGCCAGGCTCTGCGGTCCGCCGCATCCGCCTCGAGCTCGCGACCACGTTGCTCGTCGCCACTGAGCGACCCATCAGCGATATCGCGCGACGCTGTGGCTTCACGAGCGCCGAGACACTTCGCCAGGCGTTCACTGCCAAGTACGGCGTCACTCCGCGGGTCTACCGCGCAAATGATCGCGCTGCCCGCTTCGACTACATCGCCGCCAGTGACCTCTCCAACTGAGCCAAGGGTGCCGCTCGGCCAGGCCACTCACGTCAACGTGAGAACTCCAGGATCGAGAGCACGGGGGACGGGAGCACGTCTTGGTTCACCTGGGAGATGAGGCGCGCCAGGCTCGACTCAGGCCCGTAGCCAGCACGGTGCCAGCGAACCCGGCAATCCCTACGGCCCAGAGCGCGCCCACCTGGTCGGCCAACACTCCCCCCAGGATCACGCCCAACCCCTGCGCCACTCGGAGCACCATTCGGTAGGCGCCGATCTCACTGGCGCGGGTGGCCGATCCGGTCTCGTTCGCGAAAAGGCTGTTGACCGTAACCAGGTAGGCACCGGCGGTTCCGGAGAGTGCGATCGTCAAAAGCACGGCGACCAGCGATGTTGCCGCCGGCACCACTGTCAACACCAGCACGGAGGCGACGGCCAAGGGGCCGACGACTCGCTCGCGACCCGCCGGAGGAACGAAGCGTCTGACAAGCAGCACACCCAGGGTGAAGCCGCACGGGTCCGCGGCAAGGATGAGTCCCGGCCCGACATCGCTGTTGAACTCCGAGGCGATTGGCGCCGCGAGGCCCTCCGGCACGACCGCAAAGCCGACTAAGGCTGCCATGCCAAGCATAGTTCGTCGACGGCGATGCCGTAGCAGTGTTGCCCAGACGCGGGATCGGTTGGCTCGGCCGATCGCTGCTGGCGCGTGCGCAGGTCTGAAGCGCAGGAGAGCGCCGACAAGGACTGCGGCGACGCCGAAGGACGTCGCGTCCACGGCCAGCGCTAGGCTCGGACTGGTGAGCGCCACGAGTACGCCACCGGCGCCCAATCCCACCAGCATGGTCAGGTTCGCCACGATGGCGCGTTGTTCTTGGAACGCCAGGAACTGATCGTCCCCTTCGATGGGGATCACGTCGCGGTAGAGGGCCGATTGGGCGGCGTTGGTCACTGAGCCAAGCAATTGAGTGCACAGGTAGAGCACGAAGATCCAGAACGTGCCGGCGCCGGCGAGTACCGCCGAGGCAATGGTGGCGCCCTGCGCAACGAAGCCAGCGATCAGGACTTCACGGCGCGGCCACATGTCGGCAAGCCGGGCCAGACCCAGACCGCCGGCCAGTGCGGGCAAGAAGGTGACGGCGTACGCCCCTGCAGCCAGACTCGCAGATCCGGTTCGGTCGAAGACCAGGATGGTCACCGCAACTTTGGCTAGCTGGTCACCAGCCTGGGACACCAGCTCTGCGCCGAGTAGGGCCCGTGACTCCGCCATCCCGGATTCGACCGACGGCAATGGGATAGCCCTTCTCCTCAGAGACGCGTCCCCCTTCGGAGAGAGGTGGGTCCCTCCAGGCGATCCACCACTCTCCGACGGGGGGACACCGTGCAGCGGATCGCCCGGAGGGACGTATCTGTCAGTACTCGCGGTCCGCCATGGCGACTCCCCTTCTCTCGACGCCGACGGGCCTACACGCCCGCCCCCGTCCGGTTGGCCGGGTTTGAGGCCAGTCCTGACTGTTCTGTTCGAGCGGGCCACCGGCACGTGTGCTTACGCAGGGCGGCCTCTCGAGGCTTCAGTCTTTGCAGTGCGCTCGACTCAGAGGCCTACCGGAGTGGCTGTCAACGGGCTCAACTACATCAGCCGCGCTCAGCCATCGGAAGGCAACGATGCGGGGCTGTCCGAAATGCTGGCAGTCTTGTCTCTCCGACGGGTGGGTCGCGACGTCTTCGCCCCGCCCACCAGCCGAGTCAGCCAGGTGGCCGATGTTCTTCCGCGTGATCTCGGCCAGAGTCAACCCATGAACGAAACTGTCGTGGAAAGCAACGAACTGACCAAGAGGTACGGCGGCCGCTTGGCCGTCGACCGCGTCGACATGACCGTGCAGCGCGGAGAGGTCTACGGCTTCCTCGGACCCAACGGCGCCGGAAAGACCACTACCTTGCGCATGCTGTTAGGACTGATCAGGCCGACGTCCGGATCGGCCACTGTCCTGGGCCTACCGGCGGGTCGATCCGAGGCCATGGAACGGATCGGCGCGCTCATCGAGGGACCGGGGTTCTACCCATATCTCAGCGGCCGCGACAACCTGAGGGTGATGGCACACTACCGCGCCCTGCCCGAGTCCACGGTCGCGGCCGCCCTGGACCGAGTGGACCTGACAGAACGCGGTGACGACCACTTCAAGTCCTACTCGCTAGGAATGAAGCAACGGCTCGGGGTGGCGTCCGCGCTGATGGGCAGCCCAGACCTGATCGTGCTCGACGAGCCCACCAACGGGCTCGATCCGGCGGGCATGGCGGATATGCGACGACTGATTGTGGAACTGTCCCGCGACGGCCAGACCGTGCTGCTGTCGAGCCACCTGCTCGACGAGGTGCAGGAAGTCTGCGACCGAGTCGGGGTCATCAACCGGGGCCGGCTGCTCAAGGAGGCCACCGTCGCGGCCTTGCGTGGCGGGGTGACGCTCAGTGTGCGGGGCCAACCCGTTGACAGAGCGCTCACGGTGGCGAGGCGGATAGCAGGCAGTGCCAGCGCGCGTCTCGACGGCGAGCGGATCCTGCTCGACGTGGCACCGGACCTCGCCCCGGAACTTGCCCGTGCGCTAGTGGCGGGCGGGGTCGATGTCCACGAGATCGGCACCGTCGAGCGGACACTGGAGTCCGTCTTCTTTGAGATGACCATGGATCTCGATGGACTGGAGGACGCGTCATGAACGCCTTGGTGGCGAGCACTCGCGCCGAATTACTGCGGCTGTGGAAATGGCCCGCTGTCTGGGTCACGATCGGCGCCTGGCTCGCCCTGAGCGTGATGTTCGGATACCTGTTCGACTACCTCTCCTACGCCACCGGCGAGACTGGCTTCGCCAACGAACGAACCAGCGCCGACGCCCTGCTCGCCGAGGTGCTACCCGCCAACGTCCCCAACGTCCTCGTCCAAGGGATGCCGATGTTCGGCGGCGCTCTCATGCTCGTGCTGGGCGCCATCGTGGCCGGAAACGGCTACGGGTGGGGTACCTGGAAGACTGTGTTCACCCAGGGCCCCTCGCGGATGGCTGCCACAACCGGCTCGTTCGCTGCGCTGACGGTGTTCGTGGTGTGGGTCGTAGCCGCCTCGCTGGCCGTCGACTTGGGGCTCTCTCTGCTGATCGCGGCGCTCGAGAAAGAATCGGTTGTCTGGCCCTCGCTCGCCCCGACGCTGGAGTCTTTGGGAGCCGGGTTCCTGGTGCTCGAGATGTGGGCGCTGGCAGGGTTCCTCATCGGCACTGTGGCGCGCGGTCCGGCCCTTTCGGTCGGGCTCGGACTGGTCTGGGCACTCGTGGTCGAGAACCTGCTGCGCGGAGTCGGCACACTCCTCGGACCGATCGAGGCGTTCACCACGGTACTGCCCGGCACCGCGACTGGTTCATTGGTCGGTTCCATCGTAGGTGTGCAGACCGGCGGAGATGCCACGCCTGGCGTACTGGACACCATGACAGGCGGTCCAGCGGCAGGCATGGTGGCCGGTTACCTGCTGCTGCTCCCCATGCTTGCCCTGTGGCTGGTACGGCGACGCGACGTAGCCTGACACCATGCGTGGCTTCGAAAGTTTCACCAAGCTACCGGCCGGTGACGGGTGGTTCGATGTCTACGAGGTTGCACCCAATCTCTTCGCAATCCACGAGCCCGGGCACTTCGAGGAGCCTGTCTCCAGTCTTCTCCTGGGCGAACAGCGTGCCGCCCTCATCGACACGGGCTGCGGGATCGGGGATCTGAGACGCGTGGTCGATGCGTTGACGGACCTGCCTGTCCTCGTCGTCAACACGCACACCCACATTGATCACCTGGGCGGCAACCACCAATTCGACCGCATAGCCATGTTCGATCACGCTCGCTCGCACAAGGTCGCCGAGCACGGCGTCGCTCGCGAGCAGCGCATGAACGAGATTCTGGCGTGTCATCTGTTGACCAGGTCCATGCCGCCTCAACTCGATCCCGGCGACGGGTCGCTGCCTCCGTTTCCGGTAGAGCGATGGCTGCAGGACGGGGACCGCATCGACCTGGGCGGCACGTGGCTGGACGTCATCCACACCCCGGGGGAAGCACCCGATCACTTATGTCTGCTCGACCGCCGCCGCGGCATCCTGTTCTGCGGGGACATCCTGCTCGAGGGGCCAGTCTGGACGCAGCTCGACGGCGCCAGCCTGCCTGATCTCGTGGACAGCTACCGCAGATTGATGGCGTCGTTCGACGACATTCGCCATCTCATGCCCAGCCACAACGCCCCCTGGCTCGACGCTCTCCTCCTACCCGAGACGTTGCGGGGCGCAGAGGCAGTGCTTGCTGGATCCGCAGAGTTCGAGCACGTCACCGACCCGTGGGACCGAGAGCTCAGACGGTACCCGTTCGGCCAGTTCCAGATCATCACGAGAGAGCCGCCGGCGCACGGTGACGACCGCGATGGGCACGCCATACCGCGGCCGCGGTGACGACGGCGCTGCGGCCCATTCGATAGCGAACGGGCCCGCTGCCCGTCAAGTGCCCATCGATGACCAGCGTAGTTCTTGTGCTTGCCCATTGCTCCCTCAGACGCGTTCGCGAATCATCGCGGGAGATGCGGCGGAAATTCGTGTGACGGCGGTCGAAATGACAGCCCACGAACAGGCGAAGTTGAGGCGCACACAACCGGCCCCGCCAGTCCCGAAATCAGCTCCCTCGCTGAGGGCCACATGGGCGGCGTCCCGAAAATGTGCCGCGGGCGACCCCGGAAACTCGCCCCTCGTAAAGTCCAGCCACGCCAAGTAGCTCGCTTCAGGAGGATCGAACCGAGCCCCCGGCAGCGACTCGGAGACCAGAGCTTTGAACAGCTTCGCGTTGCCTTGCAGGCAGCGCAAGAGGTCGTCCAACCAGGGCCCTCCGTTGCGATAGGCGGCCTCCGCGGCTCTCAGACCCAGATGTCCGACACCCCAAGGGAGTTCATGCGGCAGTGGAGTCGGCATCAGCTCGGCCTCCGTCGTCATGATCAGCGCACACTTGAGACCCGCGAGATTCCAGGCCTGCGACGCACTATGCAGTGCGATTCTCGTCTGAGCAGCGTTCTCGTCGACGGCAAGGAACGGCGTGAACTCCGCGCCGGGCATGACGAAAGGGGCATGGATCTCATCGGAAATCACGATCGCTCCATGCTCGGCAGCCAGGGCAGCCAACTGACTCAGGTGTTCGCGAGGCGCTACGTGACCGGTGGGGTTGTGGGGATGGCAGAACAGGAGGACTCGTGCCCAGCCCGGAAGGCCTCCTCAATGCCGGTGAGATCGAGGCAGTACCGCCCTTCGCTCCTCTGCAGGGGCACTTCCAGCGGTCGAGCGCCAGCGGCAGCAATCCAGGAGTAGAACGGCGGGTAGACGGGCGGCGTAAGTATGACCGGTTTCCCGGGTGCAAGCAGTCGCAGTAGCTCTGTCGCTCCGGTGGCTACGTCAGCGCAGGTCTCGAAACAAGCATCGGCGGTCTGCCAAGCCCACCGTTCCTGGGCGAGGTGAGTGAACGCCGCAGCCAAAATTCCGATGTCACCCGCCTAGCCCGTATCGGACTGAGCGATAGCGCGCTGGAGTTCATCCGCGATCGGCACCGCCAAGCGAACGTCCATCTCAGCCACGGGGAGCGGGAGCACGTGTTCGGGGTACGAGATCCACTTGGCACTTCGCCGTTCACGCAATTCCGCGAGTGAGATCTCGAACATGTCGTCCACGAGAACTTCCTATCTAGCAAGTGGCTCCGATGACACCCTGCTCTGCTGCCCTGCCGACCGGCACCCTCGGGAAACGCCTCCCGCAGGCGCTCGGCATTCAGCTGCTGCGAACGCTGTCCGACAACCATGGTGATGGGCAGCGAGCGGACAATGAAACACCGACACTAGCGCCGGTCCCGCGCGCGACCAGCAACTCGCGGGCGGATCCGTCCGCAATGCTTGGAGCCACGTCCGAGGATCGAGCGCGGGACGGCGAGGTGGCAGTTGAACCGGTGCGGTGCGCAACGTCGGGCGTAGCGCAATGAGGACGAGTATGAGTTGAGGTGGCTGGCTCTGCGGCCCGTGGCTCGCGCCGTTCGAGCCCCTGCAGCTGATGGTCTCAGGCAGAGGGCCGGAGTCCCGTGTGTGTAGCCGCGAACGCAAGCAGGTCGGCGTTCTCCGCGACGACCGCCGCAGTGGGCTTCCCGTGCGAGTGCCCGGTCGAGGCCTCGATCCGGATGCGCACGGGCGCGACACCACTCTGGGCGTGTTGCGCCGCCGCGGTGAACTTGAAGCTGTGCGCCGGGACAACGCGATCGTCACCCTCGCCCACGAGCACCAGAGTTGCCCGCAGTGACACCCGGGTCCGGAGGTTGTGGACCGGTGAGTAGCTGCGCAGAACGGCGAAGTCGCCGTGGTCGTCGGGAGACCCGTACTCATTGACCCAGGCGGCACCAATGGTGAAGCGGTGGAACCGGAGCATGTCCATGAGTCCTACTGCGGAAAGCGAAACGGCTGCGAGTTCGGGTCTCTGCGTCATGAGCGCCGCGACGGTGAGACCACCACTGCTACCCCGTGAAGCGCCAACTGGCCGGAAGTGGTGACGCCGAGGGCGATGAGGTGCTCGGCGACGGCGGCAGTCGTCGAAGACATTCTGCTTGCGGCGTCCTCGACCTCCCTCATACCAAGAATTGTCGAACTCGCCCCCACCGCGGAGGTTGGCGATAGCAACCACGCCAACGGCAGCGAGCCAGGTTGAGAACGCTGGCCGGAAGTGGTTGAGCGCCGGGATCGTGAAGCCTCCTTGCCGTACAAGATCGTGGACCGCGGCTCGTCCAGGGTCAGGTCGCTTCGATGGAACAGGAAATACGGGATCTCGGTGCCATCCAGGCTCCGCGCCCGGCGCCGCTCGCTGGTCACCACCGGTGCCTTCCAGGTAGTCGCCCCGCCGGGCTGGAGCCTCGGGACCGGGCGCACGGTTGCGTCACCTAGGTCCACCCGGTAGCTCAATTGCGGCGACGAAACCGAAGACATCCCGGCGAACACCTCATTGTCCCCTGCACTCGCGTTCAACGTGAGCACCGTCCCCCAGGCAGTGGGACGACCGCGCGCTCCGACTCGGCCTCGCCACCCACGGTGCCGCTGATCCAGCGGCCCGCGCTTCTACCGGGCCGCGAGTAGCGAGGGACCGCGATTGGGCAGCGCCGTGCACAACCGCGACGCTCCTCGGTGGCCTCCTCATCCGGACCATCGAGTTCCGTCGCCCCCGGCTCGCCTCGGTGCCATGGACACCAGAGTCTCCACGTAACCCGAGGCAACTCTGAGCGGACAGCGCCTGAGTTGGCCCGGCTTGCTGCGTCGAACCCCCTCAAGGTCTAGCAGTGTGCCCACGAAGCCCGATGGCGAGGGCGATGGCGGCAACGAGGGAGCCCAGAGCTCGCAGGTGATTGGCCCAGACCCAGTCGGGGTAGAGGTCAGCCCATCGCCTTGGCGCGTCGAGTCCGGAGGCGTCGAGCGTGTCGATCGTGTAGCTGATCGGCACGTTGGCGGCGAACGTGATCACGATCGCGGCGATCAGATAGGTCGCGGCGCCGCCAAGCATCCAGCGTCCCCGGGTCGTTCGCCAGATTCTGGCCCCGTGTGCGATCACGACGATGCAGAGCAGGGCCGTCCCCAACCCGATCAACGTGAACGGTGCGACGGCGAAACGGTTCAAGGCCTGCATGGCCTCGATTCCCTGTGCTGCCGGCAGGTCGCGCACCGCTGGCATGATGAAGAATGAGAAAGCAAAAAAGACTCCGGCGTTGACGGCGGCGCCGACACTGGCCGCCATGGTGGCCCACTCTGAGGCTGATGATGCTCGCCGTGCCCGCGTGGGCACTCCTGTCGGGTTCGTCACGAGGCCACCGTCTCTGAGGTGTCATGCCGGCTCCAGACCCCGGTTGCCGCCGTGCGACGTGCGTAGGCGGCGAAGTCGCCCGCTGGGCGCCCCAGCACGCGTTCGACCGTATCGGTGATGGACTCGTTGCGACCATCAAAGATCTGGGTGAACACCGCACCCAGGCCCTCAGCCTCGTCTCGAGGAACTCCCGCCTCACTGGCTCCCTCGACGAACTCGGCGATACTGACGGGCTGGTAGGTCACCGGCCGGCCAATAGCCGCAGACAGGTCCTTCGCGGCCTCGGCGAAGGTGAGCAGTCGGGGGCCTGTCAGTTCGAGAGTCACCTCCCACGGGCCGTCGTCAGTCAACAGCATGGCGGCGACGTCGGCGAGGTCTTCGATATCGAGGAAGGGTTCGGCCACGTTGCCCCCGGGGAAGGCGAACACGCCGTCGAGAACCGATTCGTGGAGGAAGTGCTCGCTGAAGTTCTGCGCGAACACGCTGCATCGCAGGGCTGCTGTCGGGACCCCGGCGGCGCGCACCACTTCCTCGGCTCGTTGAGCCTCGACTTCACCTCGCCCGGACAGGAGTACCAACTGCCTGAGTCGGCTCCGACCGGCTTGCTCGGCGAACGCGCCGAGGGTCTCGACAGCACCGGGGTGGGTGAGGTCGGGTCCATATGCGATGTAGGCGGCGGTGGAGCCGTCCAGTAGCGGCGCCCACGTCTCGGGCTTCTCCCAATAGAACGGCAACGCGCCAGTACGGGAGCCGACGCGGACATCGACGCCTCGGGAACGGAGTCGATCGGCGACTCGGCGACCCGTGCGTCCGGTGCCGCCCAGGACGGCGATGGTCGGGTGGGCTGGATCATTCGATGAAGTAGTCATGCGATCAGTACAGCCTGACTGTCTGCGACTATCCATCCATGATTCGCTCAGCTTCATGCGAATTCGTCTACACTGGTGCGCGTGGATCCCCTCACGGCATTACTGGATGCCCCCCGCGCCCAGGGCGCATTTCTGCTCCGAGTGACCATGTCGCCGCCCTGGGCGGTGCGGGTGCAGGATGAGGCGCCGCTCTCGGTCGTGGCGGTCACCGCCGGATCGGCCTGCTATGTGCCTGACGACGGCGACCCCGTCCGGCTACGCGCAGGAGACATGCTGCTGATCGCAAGGCCAGAGCCCTACCTGTTTGGCGACAGCCTCACCCGCCCGCCGCAGGCCGTGATCCACCCCGGTGGAGGGTGCGAGACGCCTGCCGGCACCAACCTCGAACTGCCACTGCTCCACGGCGTGCGCACTTGGGGCAACGACCCGGACGGACGGGACACGATGCTGGTCGGTACCTACCCGAGCACGGGCGAAGCAGGCTCCCGTCTGCTGAGCGTCCTGCCACCCGCCATTGTCCTACGCGCGGGCGACGCGCACGAGAGACTCGTCAAAGTTCTGTCGGAGGAGATCCCTGGCGAAGGGGTCGGCCAGGCCAGCTTGCTCGATCGCCTGCTCGATGCCTTGTCGGTGGCGGCGATCCGCCACTGGGCCACCCTGCCCGGCGCCGACACGCCGGGATGGCTGCGCGCCGCCAACGACCCAGTCGTACGCGACGCGCTAGAACTGATGCACGATCAGACCGCTCACCCCTGGACCGTTGCGTCCCTGGCCGAACGGGTCGGCATGTCTCGCGCCGGGTTCTCCCGCCGCTTCGGAGAAGCCGTTGGCGAACCACCCATGACCTACCTCACCTCCTGGCGACTGGCGCTCGCCGCGGATCTCCTACGACGAGAGGACCACCCCGTCTTCCGCGTGGCCGAGAAGATCGGCTACACCAGCCCATTCACCTTCAGCACCGCCTTCAAGCGCCACTACGGCATCAGCCCACTCACCTATCGCCGGGCGTCGATCTCCGCATGAACCGAGAAGCACCTACCAGAACGGAACGTTCCCTGGCGGGCGCCGAGCGCGCGCGCACGCGGCCTGGCGACGGATTCAGGGCGGGGTCGGTCGACCCCATTTCGCAGTGGCTGTGGCCGAGTAAACATCCTCTCAAGGCTCAACGCATCGGATATCTTCGACTTCTGCGGCGTCGGCTGCAATCTCCCGTCTCATGCACAGCCCCAGGCCGCGGACCGCCAGACGGACGGCGCGCGGCCTGCGGCCGGGCTCAAGTTCAGTTGAGCCGGATCGGTTCCTCGGCGAGGACCCCTCCCCCACCGCCGTACGCCGTGATCTGCCCGCCAGTTCGCCAGCGTCGGCGTACTGGATCCTCGCGATGAAGAAGCCGTCCATCCCGACCCCTTCGGCAGTCACGTCGCCCGCAGTTACCTGCACACGCTGCACCTCCTCAGCGACGCGCCCCACCTGAATGACCGTGGTCTGTCCGGCGTCGGGGTCGGGGTCCTGCCAGGAAAGGCCCTCGGCGACACTCATGACGTCATCGCCGAGGTCCGGGATGAGCTCCGGTGCCTGGATGAGGCTTACCGCGGAGGTCTGCGGGTCGGTGCCGTCGATGATGCAGTAGCCGTGAAGACTCCCAGCGACGTACACCAGTACCCGGTTGCCGGCGAAGTCTCGCGCGGCGACAGGGCCGGCCGCACCCAACTCCTCCCACCCAGGCTGCCCCTGGACGCCGTCTTCTGGTAGGCAGGCCGCGTCCGCGGCCGCTACCTCTGCAGAGACAAGCAGGATCGGGCTGGTGCCCCATCGAAGGTCCGCCGTAGGCACTGGGGAATCAGACGGAGCCCCAGCGGCGGGAGGCCTCCGCCATCGGGCGAGGGTTCCCGCCGTCGCCCGTCGTCGCGGCCACGCCCACAGCTCCCAGGGCGAGCGCAGTCACGCCGATGTGCACTGCACCGATCCTTCGGCGCATGGCACGCTGTCGGCCGCGGCGAGTGACTTCGGAAGGTGAGGTATCCAAGGTGAGGTCGCGACACAGGTCCCTGATGAGGTGGTCGATGTCGTTCATGACTGGATCTCCTGGGGTCGATCGACGTCACCGTGCCGGGGGCAATGCCTAGCCACAGGACGGTGGCTGTACGGACCACCCAGGCGGACGGCGAGTCGAGCGACCTCACCTTCCGCCACGAGGCGTACGCGCGAGCGAACGCCTCAGCGACGGCGTCCTCGGCTTCGCCAGGTCGGACGCGGAGCGCCACCGCCGCCTGCAGGCAACGGTGCCGGTGCTCGGCGTAGAACTCGGTGAAGTCCGGTGACGTCATGCCCCTAGGACGCGTCAGAGGACCAATCCATTCAGTCCCCAACCGCTCCCGGCGTACTCGTCGAAGAGTGGAGAGCCCTTGAACTCAAAGCCGACCCACATGGAAACGACCCTTCGGCGCTCCCAGAAGCGATGGGGCCGAGTGTCGACCCGGTCCATCGGCGGCGACCCCTGGAGCCCACCGCGCGCCAGGGCCGTTCAAGTGGCGCGTAGGCGCAGCACCCGCATGGTCGGATCGCCTGATTCGAGACCTTCGTCAACATACCCAGCTCGTTCGGCGACCCGCCGAGCAGCGCCATTCCCAGGGCGAGTGCGTACCACGATGTCCAGGTCCGGCGCGACGTGCCTCGCGGTCATGGACGCGCAGTCGAGGACCGTGCCTGCCAGGCCGCGACCCTGTACCTCCGGAGCGAAGCGAAAGTACACGTTGAGGACAGGCCGGCCGGCCATTGTGTGGTGCTGGACGCCCCCGAGACCGGCGATCCTTCGACCAGCATCCTCGGCCTGATGACTCGCGGTGCCGTCCGGCCAGGTGGCGGCCGGGACGAGGAGGGTCCAGTAACCAAAACCGTGCTCGCGCCAATGGGTGATCATCGGGGCCAAGAAAGCCTGGGTGTGGGCGAGGCCAGGGTGCGTCTCGTTCGGGTCATGCACGTAGACACGCGGGTCCCCATGCACCTGAAGCACACCTGTGGCGTCGACCGCGTCGATACGTCGCAACACCGCTCCCTGGTCGGTCTCAATCCGCGCCCAAGGCCACCGCACCTCTGCAGGTAGAACTGCGTGCTCGACGTGGCCGCTAGAGGTCGCCGCGCTCCGGGTCGCGTCCCTCTCGGCGTTGAGCTGCCGCCTCACGACGGAGTCCGCGACGGGAGGAGCGGGGACGCCAGCGCTGCCGCTGCGATCGCCACGACCGCAGCCACCAGGAAGCCGCGTTGGATCCCGTCTGCCGACCCGGATAGCAGGCTGGTTGCGGTCACTCCCGACATCACTGCGACTCCCAGCGACGCGCCGAGCTCGTGTGCGGTGCTGAGAACCCCTGACGCGACACCGGCGTTCTCCGGCTCAACCTGGGTCAGGGCCGTCGCCGCCGCGACCACGAACAGCGCGCCCAGGCCCACCGAGCCGACAGTCAAGGCGATGACGGTGCCAGGAGTCCCTCCGGACAGGGCAGCGGTGAGCAGCCCTGCCGCAGCGACCCCCATGCCGCCCACCCCGAGAGCCCGCGCGCCCAAACGGCCAAGCAGCCGTCCGGCCGATTGCGCGCCCGTCATGGTCCCGAGCGCGACGGGCAAGAAGAGGAGGCCGGTGAGCAGCGGCCCGTGCCCGAACACCTCCTGCAGCGCGAATGTGCCCAGAAAGAAGACCGAGACCATCAGCCCGGTTGCGAAGAACAGCACGACCGTGCCTCCGACGACCGGCCGCCGGGTCAGCAAACCCGGGGGGACGAGGGGGTACGAGGCGGTGCGGAGACGCACGCCCAGTGCGGCGTAGAGGAGGACACCCAGGGCGACCAGACTCAGGGTGACGCCACTGGTCCATCCGCGGTCGCCGGCGCCGATGAACGCCACGATGACCGCTGCGGTTGCGCCGGTGACGATCGCGGCTCCCAACACGTCAAGCGGATCGCGCCGACCTGCTGCTGGAAGCGACGGCAGCATCCGGGCCAGGGCCACCGCCACGCCCACGCCGACGGGAACGTTGATCCAGAAGATCCATGGCCAGCCGGGGCCCTCCGTGACCACACCACCGAGAAGCACACCGAGGGCTGCCCCCACCCCGCCGAGCGCAGACCAGATACCAAGCGCCCGGTTGCGCTCCTCACCGTCGAAGAGGCGGACGACCACCGATAAAGCCGCGGGCGACATCAGCGCGGCACCGAGGCCCTGGGCCACACGTCCCGCGATCAAGGTGCCGCCACCCGCGGCCGCGCCGGCGAGCAGGGAGCCAGCCGTGAAGACGGCGAGCCCGATCAGCACCAGCCGCCCGGCGCCGTACAAGTCCGCCGCGCGACCACCCAGGAGCATCAGGCCACCGAAGGTCAGCGTGTAGGCGCTGACCACCCACGTCAGTACCTCCCGGTCCAGACCGAGGTCGACGGCCATGGCGGGCAGGGCCACAGCCACGACTGTGACGTCGAGGATGAGCATCAACTGGGCTGCTCCCAAAAACCCGAGGGCCCGCCAGCGGCGTGGATGGGTGGTCGTGGCTGCGGAGGCTTGATATCCGGATGACATGGGATCTCCTAAGTCGTACGTAGACGTACGAGATAACCACGGTAACACAACCTGTACAGTGGTGTTCTGGTTACCATCGGCGATGGCCTGACGGACGAGTCGGAAGGAGAACTATGACGACGAGTGGTGTGCGTGCACCGACGCCGAAGCGGGCGGACGCGAGGAAGAACATCGCCTCCATTCTGGAGGCAGCGACGGAGTGCTTGGCCCGCGATCCGGACGCGAGCATCAACGAGATTGCCCGAGCCGCGGGGGTTGGACGAGTCACGCTCTACGGCCACTTCGAGTCTCGCGCGGCCCTGGTCTCGCAGGTGGTGGACCGGGCGATGACGAACACCGAAGCTGCCCTGAAGACGATCGACATCGACGGCGATCCCGTCGATGCGCTTGGGCGGTTGCTCGATGCCACCTGGACGCTCACACATCGCTACGGCGCACTGGTGATCGCGGGGGAACAGAATCTCTCGTCCGACCAGATGATTGAGGCCCACTCGCATCCGACCCTGCGAGTGAATCGCCTGGTGCGCCGCGGACGGCGCGCCGGCGTCTTTCGTACTGACATGCCGCTGGCATGGCAGGTGGCGACGATTCAAAGCATCGTGCACGGCGCGTCGGCCGCCCTTCACCGCGGCGAGATCAGCAATCGTCAGGCACCGCGACTGGTGCGCGAGACCGTTCTGTCCGCGCTCGCGGCGGTGCATCGGACGTGAACGTCGACGTGGTTCCCCGGCTGCGTCCGGCGCGGAACGACGACGCTCCGGCGATTGTCGAAATCTGGGAACTGGGCTGGCGCGAGGCTCACCTCGGGCGCGTTCCCGAGGAACTGGTCGTCGCCCGCACGCCCACGTACTTCCGAACGCGGACGAGGGGGCAGGTGGACCGCACCACGGTTGCTCTCGTCGGGGGTGTAGTCGTCGGATTTATGATGGTGCTAGATGACGAGGTCGAGCAGCTGTACGTCGACGTCAGCCACCGCGGCGCGGACGTCGCGTCCGCCCTGCTTACTGAGTGTGAGCACCAGATCAGGTCAGCAGGCCACAACTCCGCATGGTTGGCCGTGGTGGCCGACAATGGGACGGCGCGGAAGTTCTACGAACGCCACGGCTGGATCGACATGGGCGACTTTGAGCACGTCGCGCCAGGCGAAATTAGCGTCCCCGCCCACCGCTACCTGAAGCGACTGACGTAACCACCCGATGGGCGCGGCGGTGGATCGGTCTAGCCATCGACACCCGACTGACCTGGAGACCGTGGGTCTCGTCAGCGGCCATCTTCTTGCTATCTCGTGCAGCATCACCCGGGCCGAGCGATCGCGGTAGGTCATCCTGGCGTGGGCCCGCCGCCGGGCCGACCCAGCAAGTCGGCGCCTCCTCAAAGCCGCAGGCTCCGAACCCAAGCCACATCCGTCGGGTCGGATCAACACGGCTGCAGGCGCCCTACTGCAACGTTCACCAGGATTTCCCCACGTGCCCTCGTTCAACGCTTCGACAACTGCATGCGATCTCCCACAACCCAATGCGACGCTACTCCGACTCAGCCAGGTGGAGCAGCGCAGCCGGGTTTCACGCAGGAGTGTGAACACCCGAAGAACCGTCCGCGCTCGTCAGTCGTGATCGACGTGGGATTGCGCACCCGAAGTCGGTGGTGCTCCTGGTCGCAACCCACCCGAGGACGCCGGGTGCGGCTGCCTTGCGGATCATGCTGCGCCCGTCATCGGCAGCCACCAGGTACCCCGTGGGCTATGCGCGTGGCGGTTCCGCCTTCTATGTCCGGGTCGCGTGCGGCGGACCGGGCAGCCTGGCTACACCTCCTCACTCATGCTCCATCGGTCGATCGAGGCTGCGAGTGACCAGGAAGCTGCCCACCGAAATGCTAACGCGCCGGATGGTCTACACCGCCCGTCTGGGCGACTCCAGGTGGCTCGTCGGAGTGCTCCTCGTGGTCAAGGACCCGGCCCGGCAGCAGGAACACCAGCGCCGCGACACCCACCGCGATGATCGCGGCGGCACCGAACGCCCACTGCACGCCGCCCACAAAGGCGGCTGCCGGAGGCGCGCCGCCGTCGAGCAGCGCGTGGGACCGCGACGACAGCACCGTCACCGACACCGCGGTCCCGATCGCAGCGAAGACCTGCTGGGTGGTGCCGAGGAACGACGAGCCGTGCGAGTAGAGGTGGACCGGCAGCACGCCCAGGCTGAGGGTGAAGACCGGCGTGAACAGCGCCGCCAGACTCACCATCATCAGCACGTGCGCGCCGAGGACGAACGCGTACGGCGTGGTCTCGCCGAGCCTGCTCAGCATGGTCAGCGCGACGACGACGCCGAGCGACCCGGGCACGACCAGCGGCCGGGCGCCGAACCGGTCGAAGGCGCGTCCCACACGCGGGCCGAGGAGACCCATCGCGATGCCCCCTGGGGCCACCAGCAGGCCGGTCTCGAGCGGGCTCAGGCCACGCAGCTCCTGCAGGTAGAGCGGCAGCAGGATCATCGCGCCCATCATCGCCAGGAACGACACCGCCTGGATGGTCACGCCGACCGCGTAGGGGCGGTGGTTCAGGACCCGCAGGTCGAGCAGCGGCACGTCACGACGCTGGAGCGACAGCTGCCGCAGCACGAAGACTCCGACGACGACGAGACCGACGACGATCAGGCCGGAGGCCGGGACAGCCGAGGGCACCGCGGCGCCGATCCGGCTCAGGCCGAAGACGAGGGTGCCGAAGCCGGCGGCTGCCAGCAGCACGCTGGGGACGTCGAGACGTGCCGGGCGGGTCTCCCCCACGTCGGTCAGCCCGCGCAGAGAAAAGTACGTGACGACGACGGCGATCGGCAAGACGAGCCCGAAGAGCCAGCGCCACGAGGCGAACTGCAGCACCACGCCGGCCACGGCCGGGCCCAACGCAGGGGCGACCGAGATCGCGAGCATCACGTTGCCCATCACCCGGCCGCGGTCGTGCAGCGGCACGATCGTCATCAGCGTGGTCATCAGCAGCGGCAGCATCACCGCGGTGCCAGCGGCCTGCACGACCCGGCCCGCGACCAGCATCCAGAAGACCGGAGCAGCCGCGCACACCGCCGTACCGACCAGGAAGACGGTCATGGCGGTAGCGAAGGCCCGGCGGGTGGTGACCCGCTGCAGGAACCAGCCGGTGACCGGGATGACGACGGCCATGGTCAACATGAACGCGGTGGAGAGCCACTGCGCGCTGCGGGCGCTGACGTCGAGCTCGACCATGAGCCGCGGGATCGCGTTGACCATGATCGTCTCGTTGAGGATCACCACGAAGGTGGCGAGCACCAGCCAACGGAGCACGGCGTAGGGGTTCACGACGCGCGCGACCGTCTGGTCGGCCGCGGGCGTGGCAGTAGGTTCGGGCACGGGCATTCCCCTAAGTTGGTCGGTCTCGCAGGTGGTCGGTGTCGCAAGTGGCGGTCATGAGGGCTCAGGACGGATCACCGTCGTCGTTGATCGTGCTGGCCCACTGGTGCAGGCGGCTGTGAATCCGTTGCTCAGACGGCCGTTCGTGCGTACACGTGAGTTCCCCGATCAGCGAGGAAGCTCGATGTTGGAGTAGAACGGCGCTGTGAACGGGAGTTCGTTGCCGATCCAGCGCCCGACAGCATGGGCAGTAGCTGCATACAGGCCCGCCTCGTAAGCTGCAGGAGTGACCCACCAGCTCACGTCTACATCGTGATGGAGCATCTCAGCCGTCAGGGGGCGTCGTACTCCAAGCGGGTACAGGTACAGGCAGCCGATGTACCCATGGTCGGGGTTCGTGAGCACGTAGGTGTAGGACTTGCCGTCACGAAACTCCGCCTCGTGCCAGACGAGGTCCACATAGTTGCCTTCGAGGGTGACCGGCTCGCTCGGCCATGACCCGCCACGCGTGCGCCGAATGAGGTCGAGGCTGATGTTGATGCCGGCCACGTCTGCCTCTAGGTCGTCGCGGGTGAGGGCGTGAGCCCGCACTCGCTCGTGCTCCAGGGCTCGCGGCACCGCGGCCCCAGGTTCGCGGGCCAGCTTCTTGGTCAGTCCGCTGAGGTCCATAGGAATTTCTCCGGTTCGTAGGTCTCTGGGGCCCCAGAGACGGCTGGTCACGCGGTTGACGGCGTTGCTAGATGGCGCCGCGGCTGATCGCTGCCTCCATGTGGTCGAGCATTCCCTCCACGCCGCGGCGAGATGCCAACTCGTCCGTCGGCCCAGGCCAACTGACGAACGCGTAGGTGAGGTCCACACCTCCGCTCGGGTTGTCGACGAGGGTGACGGTGACCAACTCCTGCGGGTTCTCGAATCGAAGGACGACAGCGTGAGGAGGGTTGAGCTCGGCGTACTCGAACCCGAAGGGGATCTCCGATCCATCCGCGGCGCAGATCATGACCGCTTCCATCCGTCCGCCCGGCCGGGGGTCGACTCGCATCCGATCGGCAGGGGTGACGTAGCCGGGTACGACGAACCACTGCTCGAGCTTCGCGGGCTGCACGAAAGCGGCATATACTCGATCAGCCGCGGCGGGAAGATGACGATGAACGCTGAACCCACCGCTTGCCTTCTGAACCGAATGTGCGGACATGCCGGGGCTCCTTCCAGCCAGGCTCATGCGTCGGGATTCCGCAGCGTCAGAACAACCACCCCGGAGTCGAGGGTCCGGGTGGCGGACAGCTCAAACTTCTTGTTGAGGCCCTGGTGGATGAGCAGATCACCCGTTTCACCAACTCCGGCCAGGTGTGGGTGGACCCACAAGTTGAGCTCGGTCAGGAGGTCTGCCTGCAGGAGAACCTGGGCGACCGGGCCATAACCGTGCATCAGGATTGACGCCCCCTCGTCAGCGCGCAGCGTGCGCACCGCCTCGACAAGGTCTCCGTCGAGGACCTCAGCCCCGTGCCAGGCAGGGTCGGTCAGGGTCGTGGAGGCGACGTACTTGGGCACGGCGTTGATCGTGTCTGCATATTCGCCGTCCCTACCCGGCCAAGCGCCGGCGTACACCTCGTACGTCTTGCGGCCCATCAGCATTGCGTCCGCGGCACGGAGCTGCTCCAGAGCCAGTGCGTTCGACTCGTCGTCGACGTAGTCGAAATGCCACTTGTCCATGTGGTTGACGACTCCGTCCAAGCTGACGAACGTCGAGCTGATGATTTCCCTCATCGGTTCCCCTTCGATAGTGGTTAGTGGCGGCCGTGCCGCTTCCTTGCGTGGGTCTTGACGGGCGTTGGGACAGAATGGAATGCACTGCGAGCTCCGCGGCGTTCAACCCGTGGGGTCAAGCCGAGGGTGCATGTCAGCGGCGGACGCGGTAGCGAATGTGGGTCGCTTGGAGCGTGTCGATCACCCGGACGATGTCCAGCTCGATCTCCGAGGGCAAGATGCCGAACAGCCGATGTCCTGCACCGAGGAGCACCGGGACCTGGTGGATCTGCACCTCGTCGAGGACGCCGGCCTCCAGTGCCCGTTGCCCGGTGTAGGCGCCACGCACCTGAACATCGCGGCCTCCAGCGGCGGCCTTCGCCTGCGCCATCGCGCTCTCGATACCGTCGCTCACGTAGGTCACCAGCGGGTAGCCCCAACGAGCTGCTGGCGGGGGTGGGCGGTGACTGGGAACGAAGATCGGAGAGCCGCCGTGGTCGCCTCCCCAGTGATCCATGAGCTCGACGGTGCGTCGACCCGCCAGGACTGCACCGCATGAGTTCCATTCGGCTTCGAACTCTGCGACCGGCTCAGCCGGATCACCGGCGTCGTTCATCGCGCTGGCCCACTTGTGCAGCCGTTCGCCGTCCGTTCCTCCGAGGTAGTCGTTCGGGTCGGCGATGTACCCGTCGAGCGAAACTGACATGTCGAGAATCGACTTGGACACTGCTGTTTCTCCGTTCCTTGGCTGCCGCTGGATGTTGTCCGCGGCCATGACTATGGGCGTGTTACTGCGCCAGTGCGATGAGCAAGGCCCCGGCGGCGCCCACGGTGAGGACGTGCCGTCCCCACGATCGTTGGAGCCATCGGCGGCCACGTTCGGCTAGCTCCGGCGAAGGCGGGCCCGCAGTGTCGACCTTGTTGAAGGCGACGACACCGGGGATGAAGAAGATTCCGGTGATCGCCCAACACACCACGTAGCAGGCGACCGACACCCAGATCGCGGTCAGACGTTCATCGCCCTCACTTGAGAACAGGGCGACGATCAGGGAGAGAAGCGTCACCAACTGCAGTGGTATCCAGAACACGAACGACTTGTCGTTCTGCATCGCCGCCAGGGATTCCGGTGGTGACCCGAAGTACGCCGGCATCACAAACAGCGCCTGAAAGACTCCGGCGCCAGCGATGACGCTGAGGCAGAAGCAACCGATGATCAAGCTCCAAATGGAAACGTCCATCACGTCAATCCTTCCCGTCCCGCAGGCGAGACCCGCGCCCGACTGCCGGGTCGGCGTGGTCAAACAGCACCGCGCGCACAGGTGGCACCAGCGCACGGTTCCGGTGGACAGGGCTTGACGATGCCGTCCCCCGATCGGGTGAACAAGGCGCGTGGCAGCATCCGTCCGGAATCCTTGGCTCCCTGTCTCGCCGAGCACACACTGTCGCAGCGCTGAACCACCGCGCCAGTGACTCGTGCGGCATCCAGCCCAAGGACTGAGCTCTTCATCCGGACAGGTCGTGGCCATGCCAAGCCCTGGGCCCACCCTCCACCAGCTCGCAAGCCAGCGGTGTCCAGGAGTACAGCACGCGGCGCCCGTCCCTGACGGGTGCGAGGAGGCCAGAGCGCGACAATACCGACAGATGGTCGCTGACTGTCCCCGGCGACAATGCATGGTGGCGTGCTAGCCACCGGCCTACTCGCGGGCCCCGGTGGTGACGAGTTTCGCGCCGTACGAGCAGCAGGTACGGCAACTGCTGGCCGGCACATGGGCGATGCCGGCCACGGTGATCGCCGAGCGGGTCGGCTGGACGGGTTCGGCGTCGTGGTTCCGTCAGAACGTCGCTGCCATCCGGGTCGAGTACGCGCCGAGCGATCCGGCCGACCGGATCGTGTATCACCCCGGCGATCAGATGCAGTGCGATCTGTGGCTCCCCGAACCAAGATCCCCATCGGTGACGGCACACGGGTGATGTTGCCGGTGCTGGTGATAGTCGCGTCGTTCTCGAAGTTCATCACCGCGGTGATGATCCCCTCCCGGACGACCGCGGACCTCCTGTCGGGGATGTGTCTGCTGCTGGCCACCCAGCTCGGGGCGGTCCCGCGTCGGCTGATCTGGGACAACGAGTCCGGCATCGGACGGCGCAACCGTTTCGCTGCCGGGGTCGGTGAGTTCTGTGGTGCGCTGGCCACCAGGATCCATCAGCTCAAGGCGCATGATCCGGAGTCCAAAGGCGGGGTCGAGCGGATGAACGGCTACTTCGAGATCTCGTTCCTGCCCGGGCGGGACTTCGCCGGCCCGGCCGACTTCAACACCTAGATGGGTGGCTGGCTACCGAAGGCGAACTCCCGCATGGTCCGGGCGTTGAAGGCCCGACCGGTCGACCTGCTCGACACCGACAAGGCCGCGATGCTGAGCCTGCCGCCACTGGCACCGCCGGTCGGGTTGCGGCTGCGGATCCGGCTGCCCCGCGACTACTACGTCCGCGTGTTCGGCAAACGACTACTCCGTGGACCCGATCGCGATCGGCCGGATGGTCGACATCGTCGCCGACCTGGACCAGGTGCTCGTGCACCTCGGTGGCCGTCTGGTCGCCCAGCACCGGCGGTCGTGGGGCACCGCGCTCTCGATCACCGATCCAGTCCACGTCACCACCGCCGCACGGCTGCGGGAGGCGTTCAGCAAACCCCGCCATCGCTCCGCGGATTACGCGGTGGCCGAGGTCGTCCTCCCGGATCTCGCGGTCTACAACACCGCGTTCGGTGTCGACCTGAACGTCGATGGGGACACCGGCATCGAGGAGGCGTCGTGACCGGCCACCGAGTCCTCTTCGCCATCGCGACCGAGTGGGTCACCCGGCTCCAGGCCGCACACGGCGCCGGAAGGCTCGCTGACGAGCTCGCCCGGCTACGCCGCTACGGGCTGCTGATCGTCGACGTGGTCGGCTACCTCCCTTCGAGCAAGACGCCGCGAACCTGTTCTTCCGGCTCGTCTCATCCCGCTACGAACACGCATCACTGATCCTCACCTCGAACCTGCCCTTCGCCCGCTAGGGCGACGTGTTCGGCGACCCGGTCGTCGCCGCCGCGATGATCGACCGCATCGTCCACCACGTCGAGGTCATCACCCTGAAGGGCTCATCCCACCGGCTCCGCAACACAGGGATCGACACACTGCCCTCCGCCCGAGCCGAGAACACGGCACACTAGCCAGACCAGCCCACTTTGCGAGCGTCATGACTGCTCAGTTATGGAGCGTCACCGACACGCGCGGTGGGACCGAGCAGATCGGGGTACCAACGAGGATCCTCCAGCAACGAGGTCAGCAGCTCCAAGTCGATGCTCGGCCGCGACGGAACCAGCCCCGGAGACGTGTGTGCAGCAGATACTCGTGCGGATAAGCCAGGACGTGCAGGCTAGCCACGATTTTCCCAGACAGCATCCGAAGTCAGCCGCATCTCACCCATGCCCGGGCCGCCCAACTCGATCGTCAGCGCCATGCTTGCGTCCTCCGATGGCTGGGGTTCGGCTGGAAGTCTGTCCTCGCACTGAGGCGCGACCACCGCACCGGATCAGGCTCGATGCGTCCCACCATAACATGAACAACGCTGTTCGCTTTAGCGTGATTGCGGCCGAATCCTCGCGGGTCCGAGGATGCCAGCGACGACGCCCAAATTCTCCCACAGCCTCAGCTCCGACCCGCGGGGCCGTTTCGCGCGGCCACATCACAGCGGGGCCTTCCACGAGCACGGAGACATCAGCGGGGACGGGGCGCGTCGTGCTGAGTCGGCGCCCGGCCGGGAGCAAGAGCGTCAACGGTTCCTTGGCCCAGATCCGGATGGGCGGCATGCCTACGAGATGCTTGCACGGTGTGCCGTCTTCTCGTTTCCTGCATGATCTGGGCATGAAGCACTTCGGCATCTTGGGCCACAGTTGGGAAGGCGCCTCCCACTGCTTTCGAACCTTCTGCGCTCGCGGCTTCACACAGTTGGGCGGGTTTGAGCATCCCGACGTGACGCTGGACTGCATCGCCTTCGGTCGCAGCATGCCTGCGTGGGACAGCGGAGATCACGGGGCAGTGCGGGCCATCCTGGCCCGCAGCGTGGATCGGCTCGCCGCAGCTGGGGCCGACTTCTTTGCCTGCGCCGACAACACGGCGCACCTCGCCCTCGAACGCCCTGGTGGAGACCTCGCGATCCCCGGCCTGCACTTGCCTGAGGTGGTGGCTGACCGGGCCGAAGTCCAGGGTTGCCGACGTGTCGGCGTACTGGGGACGCGCTTCACTATGATTGGCCCACTGTATCCCGACGCGCTCAGTGCTCGGGGCATCGTCGCGGTGACACCGGACGGGGACGACCGCAAGCTGATCGACGACATCATCTTCGGCGAGCTGGTCCACGGCACATTCACCGAAACCTCACGCCGGACATACGTCGAGGTCATCCGCAAGCTGGAGCTGCGCGGTTGCGACGCGGTGGCACTCGTGTGCACCGAGATCCCGCTGCTTCTTGGACCGGACGTCTCTCCACTGCCCACCTTGGACTCGACCGTCCTGCTCGCCGAGGCAGCCTACGACGTGTGTGTGGGCGCCAGGGCGCTCCCGACGTGGCGCGGCGGGGAGGTGCCCCGTGGACTCGGGTGAGAGCCCGCCCCGAACGTCGCCTTGCCCAGCTCGGTCTGAGCCCTGCCAGCACCCGTAGCCGCGGTCGGCGCCTACGCATCCGTGACGCGCGCTGGCAACTTGGTGCATGCGCCCGGCCACCCCGACTTCGCCGATCATCCGAAGTTGGCCACGGGGCGACCTGAGCCGGCCTTCGTCCTGAGCCGTGACCTGATGGGTCCCGGTCTCTGGTGGCCGACGCCGTGCGCGCGCCATCGAATGCGCCACCTGTCCGACCCACGATGGATCAATGTCGTGACCCTGCTGCTTGCGGCCGCCGCGCTGATGCTCGTGTTCACATTGGCTCCCGACATGTTCCCACCTGTACCCCCCGGACCGGTACTTCTTGTCGCCGCCGCGGGAGCCGTAGCACTGGCTCCCGGACGCTGGACACCCATAGCCGGCGTACTTGTGCCAGCGTTCATGATCATCGGCGGAGTCATCACGGGTGGGCTGGTGGACGTTCTGAACGCGAGTCCGACCGTTGTCGCAGGCTCTGTATTCCAAGTCGCGGCTCTCCTCGTGGCCATCGCTTCTGGCTCCGTCACCATCGCGCGCAGGATCAGACCTGCAACCGTCGCCACAACTGACGGGCCTCCACCCGCGCGGTTCGCAGCCGACCGCGCACCGTCTCATGCTCGACGACCCGTGCCCGAGCAGGGCAGAGACCATTGAGTGCGACGGGCGTGTCGAGTCAACAGATCACGGCCGGGGCCGGACTGTGCGCGGCTGCGACACTCTTGGTGGGAAGTTCGGTCGCGGTGTCCGGAGTTCTCACCGGCTATCCGGCACTCGCGGGTCAGGCAGGGCGATACCTCCTGGCCGGATTATTGCTGGTTGGCGTCATGCGGGTCCGTCGGCTGCCATGGGTGCGACCGACGGCCACCGAGTTCTGGTACCTGTGTGGGTTGGCCGCGATCGGGATGGCGGGCTTCAACATCGTTTTGCTTGCGGCTGCCGAGGAAGCTGACCCCACCCTTATCGGATCCATCCTCGGCACGGCACCGGTCGTCATCGCGATCGCCGGAGGTGTGCGGCGACGCCAACGGCCACCCTTGCGCGTTCTCGTCAGCGCGGTTGTCGTGACCGCGGGAGTGGTGCTCATCGAAGGCACCGGCCATGCCTCGACGACGGGCATCGTTCTCGCCGTCGCCGTTCTCGGTTGTGAGCTCAGCTTTACGCTCATGGCGCTCCCCCTGCTCGCGCGACTCGGTCCGCTCCGGATGTCCGCCTACGGATCCTTGATGGCCGTACCAATCCTGGCGCTGTCCTCTGGACTGGAGCCAACGGATGTCGCACAGATCCCGAGCGTGGAAGAGTTTGCCGCCCTGGTTTGGCTGGCGGTGATCGTGACCGCCTTGGCCTTTGTCGCCTGGTATTCGGGACTGGCCCGCCTCGGCGCCGAACGCGCGGCACTGTTCTTGGGTCTAGTCCCGGTCGGTGCCATGGCCGCGGGGCTGGCCGTCGGCATGGTCCAGCTCACACTGTGGGGCGTCATTGGATGTCTCGTCTGCACCTGCGGTATCACCTTCGGCACTGCGGCCCGATGGGCCTGAGCCTGCCTTTCGACCATATGCCTCGGCGCCCCGCTTGGTCACCAGATCCACGACCACACCCCTGGGGTCGGTCGGGTCGGCCTCGCGGCGCAGTGCCCCCGCGCCCACCAGGTCGTTTGCGACCGGCTGGACGCTCTGGCGCGCGAGCCCGAGACGCCTCACGGCGGACGCCACCGAATGGGGCTTCTCGGGGACGACGCTCAGCACGTTTCACCGCGCAGTCGTTTGTCCCACCTCGCGCGCCAGCGCCTCGCTCGCCCGGCGTGATGCGCCGGCGAGCTCGTATACGTGGGAACGGCGGTTTGGGAGGACCGCGTCACCAGCTTGGTAACGCTGAACCGCAGAAATCGGCCACGAGAGCGGGCCGACCAAGTCGCCGTGTGCTCAACGGGTTCTGGAGAAGCGCGGCATGCGTGCACCTTGCACAGCGAGTTCGACGACCCGATGCCGGGCATCGCTCGAAGAGCGGCGTCTTGCCCGAGCAGCTCTGATGCCCGTAGCGACTGGCACGAACGGCGCCTTTGTGACGCGTCGCTTGCCACATGCTTGTAACGCGCCCCTCCGTCCCTGCCAATAGAAGGTATGGATCACGACGCTCCGGCCATTCACGCGATCGGCACCGACCCGGCGGCGCTTGAGGCGTTTTACCGTGAGCACCTGCCGGCGATCCGGAGGTTCGTGGCTCGACGTGTCCCCGACCCGCACCTCGCGGCCGACTTGACCAGCGACGTCTTCCTCGCCGCCATAGATGCTGCGAAGTCGTACCGACCGGACCGCGGCGTGCCTGCCGCGTGGTTGCACGGCATTGCCAGACGGGTGGTGGCGTCGGAGGTGCGGCGACGCGCCAGCGAGCAGAAGGCCACACGTCGGATCGCCGCGCGTCGACTGCTCGACCCCGACTCGCTCGCCCGCATCGAGGAGCGCCTCGATGCCGAGCGGGAGCTCCGCGCCCTGTACGACGCGATCGCGACCCTCCCTGAACGTGACCGCGCTCTCCTCGAGTTGGTCGCCGTCGATGGTCTCGAGGTCATCGACGCCGCGGCCGCACTGGGAATCAAGCCCGGCACGGCGCGCGTACGACTTCACCGCGCCCGCAAGCGAGTCCAAGCACACATCCCGTTCCCCCACCTCTTGGAGGCATGACATGACCACGACACCATCGACAGGACCAGAGGGCGATCTCGACCGCTTCGAGACCGCCCTCCTCACGGAGCTCCGCGCGGTCGTCACGGATCGTCGCCCCGCGCAGCAGCGCAAGCGGACGCTTGCCTTCGGTGGCGTAGCGGCGTCGGCTGTTGCGGCGATGGCTATCGGCCTGGCGGTTGGAGGTTCGTCCCCAGCATTCGCCGTGCACCGAGAGGCAGACGGCGACATCTCCGTCACCATCAACCGCCTCGAAGACGCCGACGGCCTGGAACGAGCCCTGGCCGCACAGGGGGTGACCGCCGACGTCGACTACACGCACCCCATCGCCATGAAGACAACCGACGGTCGGACGCTCGACGTGATCCCGCTCCCGGTCCAGCAGGGCATCCCCGAGGGCGAGACGGTCGACTGCGACTTCGGCCTGGGTAGCGACATCACCCTCGACACCGTGGACGATGGTTATCGTGTCACGATCCCGGCCGAGTCGGTCCTGACCCATACACCGCTGCGTATCACGACGGCCGAGACGGCTGATCACCACCCCAGCCTGGCAGTGAGCTACAACCAGGGACGCTGCGGCGTGGTCGCCCAGAAATCCGACGGCTGAGACGGAGTTGGTCTGCCTGGGCGACACGGCGAATCGCCCGCACCGCGGGCTCACCCAGACACCATCCAAAATATTGCAGTCCTCGACATCGCCCCGACGGGCACGCGTTTACCCACGCGGACAAGGACTTCAGTCTTGGGTACTGGGTCTCGTCGTTTGTAGCTGCCGACAGCCCCTGCCAGAGTCACTCATCCGACACGAACCCGAGCTCATCGTCAACCCATGCTTGAGAGTTGGTCCAGCGACTCATCGTGTTTCACCGACGAGCTGCGCTCCCTGTACACAGAGCAATTCAGGTTCAGGGAGCGACTTCAGCGCAATTTGCGAGCAGTACCGGGCAGCGGGGTCCCCCGACGTTGAACAATGATCAGGCGGACTTCGGAGAGTTAAGATGGCTGCCCCCGTTGCTTGGGTTATGGGCCAGCGATGGCGCCGTGGAGACCTGGTATGACCCGCTCGAGGTCTGGCGCGGCTGGGCTGAGACCGTCGAAGGGCGGGCGATAAAGGGCGGTCACTTCATGCCTGAGGAGTCGCCAGACGAAGTGTCCAAGGAACTTCTCGCGTTCCTCAATCGGCAATAGCAAGCGTCGCGCTTCTCATCGAGACCTTGCAGAGACTCGGTCTAAGGGCAACCCAAGGTGAGGCTCCTGCCGGTTAGAGCAGGTCGATGAAGGCCGAAGCTCTCGTGGTAGCCGCGCCCTCGTCTCCGCATCGGCAACGTCACGGGCAGGTCACCAGAGCAAACGAGGAGCCGAGTAGGGATCCCCGGGCCAAGCAGACGCGGGCCCTATACAGCGTCGCCGATCGGCAAGTCCTCGAACACCTCGCGCCGTGGCGCGTAGCATCCACTCTCCGAAGGGAAGTGGGCACCATGAACGCCGCAATCGTTACCGCTTACGCCCCCCGAGGTCCTTCGGATCCGAGAGGTCGATCCGCCGCAACCAGGCGCCGAGGAAGTCGTTGTTTGTGTCAGCTATGCCGGGGTGGGATTCGTCGACACACTTCTGCGCCGCGGGTACTTCGACTTCCTGCCGCCGCCGTTCGTCCCGGGCATCGAGGTCTGCGGCGAGGTCGTCCAGGTCGGTAGAGACGTCACCCATCTGCGAGTGGGACAGGACGTGATCGCGCTGCTCAATGACTTCTTCCGAGGTAGTCGCGCCGGCGGCTCCGGCGAACTCGTCGATGCCCGTGCCGACCTGGTCGTTCCACTTCCAGAAGGGTGAGGCCCTGGCATCGTGCTCTCGATTGGTACGACGACCGGGCCGGCAGAGTGTTCAGCGCTGAGAACGGAGCCCGGTGACGAGGGCGACAGCCGCGCCGAGGGAGCCCAACGCTCGGAGGTGGTTCGCCCAGATCCACTGCGTGTACAGCTCATCCCAGCGCGCTCCTGCGTTCGTACTGGAGGGGTCGAGCGTGTCGATCGTGTAGCTGATCGGCACACTCGCGGCAAATGTGACCACAATCGCCGCGATCAGATAGAGCACGGCACCGCCGAGCAGCCACCGTCCCGACGCCGTGCGCCATGTCCGGGCCCCGTATGCCATGACCACGACGCAGAGAACAGCGGTACCGAACCCCACGATCGTGAAGGGTGCAGGGGCGAAGCGGTTCAACGCCTGCATGGCCTCGATTCCCGCCCCAGACGACAGGTCGCGCACGGCAGGCATGATGAAGAACGAGAACGCGACGAACACGCCGGTGTTGACGGCGGCGCCGACGCTGGCGGCCAGCATGATCCACGCCGGGGCACCACCCCCCTGTCGGCGTGCTTGCATGGAAACGTCTGCGGCATACTTGGTCATGCGAACACCTCCTCGGACGCACCCTGGGTACTCCAGGCGCCGGAAGCGGCTGCGCGAGTGGCGTAGTCCCAGAAGTCCCCCGCCGGTCGCCCCAAGATTTGCTCCGCCGTGTCGGTGGTGTACGCGTTACGGCCATCGAAGATCTGCGCGAACACCGCACCGAGACCCTCGGCCTCCTCTCGAGGAACTCCCGCTTCAAACGCGCCGTCGACGAACTGGGGGATAGTCACCGGCTGATAGGTCACCGGTCGACCCAGAGCCGCCGACAGTTCCTCGGCTGCGTCGGCGAAAGTGAGCAGGCGTGGTCCGGTCAGTTCCATGGTGACTTCCGCAGGCCCTTCGGCAGTCAACAGCCGCTCGGCGACGTCGGCAAGGTCCTCGATATCAAGGAAGGGTTCAGCCACGTTGCCGGCAGGGAACGAGAACGCGCCACTGAGGACCGATTCGTGGAGGAAGTGCTCACTGAAGTTCTGGGCGAACACGCTGCAGCGGAGCACTGCGGTAGGAACCCCGCCGGTCCGCACCGCGTCCTCGGCCCGTTGAGCCTCGAGTTCGCCGCGCCCGGAGAGGAAGACCACCTGGCTGACTCGGCTACGGCGAGCTTGCTCCGCGAAGGCGCCCAGGGCGTCGACAGCACCGGGGGTGGCAACGTCGGGCCCGTAGGCCACATAGGCGGCCGTGCAGTTGTCAAGTACCGGCGCCCACGTCTCGGGCTGGTCCCAGTGAAAGGGAGGCATACCAGCTCGGGAGCCGATGCGTACGGCGACGCCGCGCGAGTGAAGGCGCCGCGCTACGCGGCGTCCTGTGCGTCCGGTGCCGCCCACCACGGCGACGGTCGGGTTTGTCTTGGTGTGCGCTGAGGTAGTCATGAGATCAGCACACAGCATCGCTGGGCGACGATCCATCGACTATTCGCGCACGTTCATTCGAATTCATCTATCATTTTCGTTCATGGACCCCTTAACAGCCCTCCTAGACGTGCCTCGAGCCCAGGGCGCTTTCCTGCTGCGAGTGACCATGTCGCCGCCGTGGGCGGTACGGGTAGAAGACGAGGCACCCCTCTCGATCGTGGCGGTCACCTCTGGGTCCGCCTACTTCGCACCCGATGACAGTGGGCCCATCAGGCTCGGAGCAGGAGACTTGCTCCTGATCGCAAGGCCGACTCCCTACCTGTTCGCCGACTCCATCACCCGCAAGCCGCAGGCCGTTATTTATCCCGGAGGGCGGTGCGAAACGCCGGCCGGAGCCAACCTTGATCTGCCCTTGCATCACGGGGTGCGCACTTGGGGCAACGACCCGGAAGGCACCGACACCATGCTGGTGGGCACATACCCCAGCGCGGGCGAGGCAGGATCTACACTTCTCAGAGTCCTGCCGTCCTCGCTGGTGCTCCGCAAAGGTGACGAGCACGGAAGACTGGTCCAAATCCTGTCTGACGAGATTCATGGTGAAGGCATCGGACAAGCCAGCCTGCTGGATCGGCTCCTCGACGCCTTGTCGGTCACGGCGATCCGCCATTGGGCCGCGCTGCCGAACGTCGACCCACCTGGATGGCTACGCGCTGGCGGGGATTCAGTCGTCCGCAACGCGCTCGATCTGATGCACGCAGAAACCGCTCAGCCTTGGACCGTGTCGACGTTGGCTGCACGGGTTGGGATGTCACGAGCAGGTTTCTCGCGCCGCTTCGGGGAAGCCGTGGGCGAACCGCCGATGACCTACCTCACGTCTTGGCGGATGGCGCTCGCCGCCGACCTACTGAAACATGACGACAGCCCGGTCTTCCGGGTGGCCGAGAAAATCGGCTATGTCAGCCCATTCACCTTCAGTACGGCCTTCAAGCGCCACTACGGGGTCAGCCCGGCCACCTTCCGCCAGCAATCTTCGATGCCCGCCTAACATTGCGCACCCCGTCCGAACCAGTTCACTGCACCGGATGGTGTCCCCGACACAACGAACACTCCCGCAGTGTTCGGTGGAGCACGAGCGTTCATGCGACCGACTTTGCGCGGCGAATCTCGTCAATCGCATGCCTGCCGGGGCGCAGAACTCGCAGGTCGTCGGCGTGGGGGCTTAACCGGAGCGAGTGCAGTCCATGTCGGTCAGCGAGACAGAGACAGAGACAGAGAGAGAGCAACTTTCTCGATGGCGTCGGCACAACGATGGGTGGCCCTGAGCCCACCCGTCCTTCGGCCGCACCTAGCTGGTCGACTGTCACTCGCGTTCGTCGAGATCAGCTTGGCCGCAACGCCGCCTAGCACGGCCTGGATGCCCTTTGGCACCAGCATCGCCGGGTTGAAGAAACAACCGCGAGAGGTAACGTACCGACTCTTTCGTCACCGGACCGCACCCCACCGACGACCCATGTCGCGGTGTCGGCCCACCTAGAACAGATCGGCGCCAAGGACGGGCCGACATCATCGCCGAACCGGTTATTGGCACCGGCGGAGTCATCGGCCCGACAAATGGCTGCCGGAGGGCTGGCTACCCTCGCCCCCGGAGCAAGGGAGCTTGCTGAACGCCGATGAGGTCATCACCGGCGTCGGCCGCACCGAGACGACGTACGCCTCCGAGCGTCACCGGATCACCCTCGGCCGAGGGCCACCACGGCCAAGGGGATCACTTCGGACTACGCGCCGTCTCGTTGCGTCCTGGTTGCACCCGTGGTTGCCGACCGCTTCCTCGCCGGCGACTGCTGCGCGGCGCGGGGCCCGGAGGTGACGTGGTCCGCGTGGCCAAGCGCCCGATCCGTCCGTGGGTGTGCCGCGGGGTCAGCGAGGGCCCTAATCAGGCGTCGCAGGGTCTCGCGCGCCGCGCGCAACTCGTCGGGCGAGACGCGCGCGCACGCCAGCAGCCGGTGGCGGTCGGCGTCGGAGGAGGCCACCGATGCGGCGAGCACCTCGCGCCCGGCGTCGGTGAGCGCTAGGAGCGGGGCGCGGGCGTCGGCCGGATCTGCCTCGCGGCGCAGCGCTCCCGCGCTCACCAGCTCGTTTGCGACGCGCTGGACGCTCTGGCGCGCGAGCCCGAGACGCCTCGCGGTGGCCGCCACCGAACGGGGTCCGTCGGAGACGACGCTCAGGACGTTCCACCGCGCAGTCGTCTGTCCGACCTCGCGGGCCAGCGCCTCACTTGCCCGGCGTGATGCGCCGGCGAGCTCGTATATGTCGGCGATGAGCAGCCGGTACAACTCGGCCAGGTCATCTCCGCCTTTGGACGTGCTCACAACCGACAGTGTGCTGTCAATAGTTTTAACAGCATGCTGTCAAACCGAGGAATCGCACCGTGAGACTCTGGCGAGGCTCGAACATCACTGGGCGGGTGGGATCAACGGCGGCGGCCAGCCCCGATCGCCCGGTGCTCCTGCTGCTCGCGCTATACGTGTGCTGGGGTTCGGCGATCCCGGCTATGAAGTTGATGGTCGACACGGTGCCGCCGGTCGGTGGAGCGGCTCTGATCCTCATGGTCGCTGGGGTCGCGCTCGCGGGAGCCGCATGTGGACGTCGCCGGCCCGCGCGCAAGCAGCTGCAGAACCTGGCGGGCGCCGGCGTGCTGCTCCTGGTGGGCGGACAGGGGCTCGCCATCGTGGCGCTGACCGGGGTGACCGCCAGCCTCGGGGCCATCCTCGCCGCGGCGATCCCGCTGTGGGTGGTCGGCCTGAGCGGGTTGATCGGGCTCCATGTTCCGGTCGCGTCTTGGGTGCGCCTCGCAGTGGGGTTCTGCGGCATCGTGATCGTGGTCCTGACGGCACCCAACAGTGCGATCGGCGGCGCACCGTGGGCAGTCGCGTCCTTCTGTGTCGCCCCGATCCTGTGGGCAGCGGGAACCCTGCTCTCGGCAAACGTTGAGCGTCCGGTCGATCGGATTGTCGCTAACGCAGTGCAATTGCTTGCCGGTGGCACGTGTTGTTGCTGATCGCGCTGTGGCTCGGTGAACTCGACCCGGCTCGGTGGTTGAACCTCAGCTGGACCTCAGCCGCGGCGGTGGTGTTGCTGCTGGTTTTCGATTCAGTCATCGGATTCATGCTCTACACACGCCTACTGGAGACCGCACCGCCGCCGCTGGTCAGCACCTATGCCTACGTTACGCCGCTTGTCGGCGCCGCGATCGGCGCAACCATGCTGAACGAGCCGCTCTGGGTCGGCGCGTTCCTCGGAGCCTCCTTGGTGCTTGGCGCAGTCGCACTCGAGCTGTCCGGCCCGAAGACAAAGGCCGTCGCGCAGAGGTCGCCCAGTTCGCGGTAGAGCATCCGGTTCCAACTTGTCGATCCGATCCGGGGAGCGATGGGAGGTAGTCTCCGCGTCTTCCGCCCGGCATCCGGTGATCACGCAGCCGGCGCCGCAGCCCGCACAGAGGCTCACGGCACCTTGACGTGGGTCACTAATCCTGAAGGGGCTTCGGGTGGGAACTGAGGTGTCCACCTTTCTCATTCACCGGCTGTGATGCCTGGGTCCGGACCTCACGGCGAAAAGGGCCGTCGTCCTGGGGGTCAAGTCTTGTTCCCGCCTCAACGCCGTCAGTGGCCCTGCTTCGGGCGGATGGTCGAGTCGTCGCTGGGGCGGTTCAGTCTTTGCGGCCAATGACGGCCAATGACGGCCAATGACGGTCAGTCTCGCGCCGATGAGTATCATCGCGAGACCGCCTGTGCCGCCCATGCCCTCGAGTCGCCGCGGCGACTTAGCGTACGACCTCCGTGCCGTGCCTGCGCTCAGTGCCCACGTGCCGGCAGAGGTCAGAGTGATGGCTGGCACAACGATGCCGAGAAGGAGCATCTGGAGGGAGACATGTCCGGCGCTGGGGTCGACGAACTGGGGCAGGGTCGCGGCCAGGAACACGTTGGTCTTGGGATTGGTGACGCGACGATAAGTCCGTCGCGCAGGACCTTGCGGGTGGAGGTCAGCGCGGGCCTGGTTGCCGCGGCCTGGTTGTCCACCCGACGGTGTTGGATGGGCTGCACGCCCAGATAGATCATGTAGGCAGCGCCGGCGAGTTTGATCACGCTGAGCGGGTGATCGAGGACGCGACCAGCGCGCCCAGACCGAACGCGACCGCGACGATTTGCAGGTCGACACCGGCGGCACCGCCGAGCACTGTCAGCAGAGCCGCGCGCCGGCCCACGCTCAAGCTCGGCCAACGGTGAAGAGCACGCTCGGTCCGGGAGTCGTGATCAACACAGCGGTTATGAGCGCAAAGGCCGCGAGGTGTTCAGTCGGCAGCATGAGCGACCTTCAGCGTGCGACCCGACGTTCACTGGCCCCGAAGAACGTTCCACGTAGGCAGCACGCACGTGCGTGGTTCGCCCCCGTTCGAGGGCTTCGAAATCCGGAGCGTCAATGCTCGAGCCCAGGCAGTCGTAGTAACTGCATGGCGGGGTCACCTGGCTCGAGGCCCTCGTCGATGAACCCAGCACGCTCGGCGACCCGCCTCGCGGCAACGTTCGCGGGGCGGGTCCGGATCACAAGATCGACATCAGGAGCGACATGTGACGCAACGTCGATTGCGTGCTGTAGGACCGTGGTCGCCAGACCTCGTCCCTGCACCTCCGGGGCGAACCGAAAGTAGACGTTGAGGACCGGCTGATCGGCGACCTTGTGGTGCTGAATGCCGCCAAGCCCGGCGATCTTGTACCCGACGTCGCCGGGGAACAAACCGCGTGTCCCGTCGGGCCACATTTCGTCAGCGAGGAGGACAGTCCAATAGCCGAACCCATGCGCGGACCAATGATCGATCATCGGGTCCAGGAAGCGCTCAGTGTGGGAGAGGTCAGGATGAGCCTCGTGCGGGTCGAACACATAGACCCGCGGGTCCCTGTGCACCGCGAAAACACCAAGGCTGTCGGCGGGTTCGACCCGTCGCAGCATCACCCCGTGACCGGCCCCAATGAGCGCCCAAGAACGCACTGTTCCCATTGGGGCATCGGTGTCCACCAGTTCGGGGCCGGGGGCCGGCGCGCGCACCGGGGCGGCGTTACCTGCCCTACTGGGTCTCCGCCTCACGGCCGAAGCCGCACCGGAAGAAGCGGTGACACAAGGATTGCACTTGCCGCCGCCACGGCAGCGGCAACCAGAAACCCGCGCTCGAACCCGGCCGCCGAGCCAGTGATCAAACCGGTCGCAGTCACGCCGGACATCACTGCGGCACCCAAAGACGCTCCGAGCTCATGCGCGGTGCTGAGCAGCCCTGACGCAACGCCCGCGTTCTCGGGCTCGACCCGACCCAATGCGGTCGCCGAGGCGACCACGAAAAGCGCTCCAAGGCCCACAGAGCCGACCGTGAGAGCGGTCACAATGCCGGTGGTCCCCCCGGCTAAGGCGGCGGTGAAAAGTCCGGCTGCGGCGATCCCTAGTCCACCCACACCGAGAGGGCGGGCGCCGAGGCGGCCGAGCAGCCGCCCAGCCATCTGCGCGCCGGCCATGGTGCCGAGTGCGACCGGCAAGAAGAGCAGCCCGGTAAGCAGTGGCCCGTAGCCAAGGACCTCCTGCAGGGCAAAAGTGCCCAGGAAGAAGACCGACACCATCAGCCCGGTCCCAACAAACAGCACGACCGCGCCGCCAATCACCGGACGCCGGGTGAGCAAGGCAGGCGAGACTAGCGGGCTCCTGGTCGTGCTCAAGTGCACACCCAGAGCGGCGTACAAGAGCGCGCCGAGTCCCACCAGGCCCAGGGTCAAGCCGCTGGTCCAGCCGCGATCCCCGGCGCCGATAAACGCCACGATGACAGCGGCAGTCGCGCCGGTAACGATCGCGGCACCCACGAGGTCGAGCCGGTCGCGCCGAGGGCCCGCGGGGAGGGGTGGCAACACCCGAGCCAGCGCCACCAGCACGACCACGCCGACTGGCACGTTGATCCAGAAGATCCATGGCCATCCTGGCCCAGCCGTGGCCAAACCGCCGAGTAGCACACCTAGGGCAGCGCCCACCCCGCCGAGGGCAGACCAGAGCCCGAGTGCACGGTTACGTTCCTCACCGTCGAAGAGCCGGACGACGACCGACAAGGCCGCGGGCGACATCAGCGCGGCACCCAAACCCTGCGTGATCCGACCTGCGATCAGCATGCCAGCGCCGCTGGCGGTGCCGGCGAGCAGCGAGCCCGCAGTGAAGATAGCAAGGCCGGTCAGTACCAGCCGGCCGGCGCCGTACAGGTCGGCCACACGACCACCTAGCAACATCAGGCCGCCGAACGTCAGCGTGTAGGCGCTGACCACCCAGGTGACGGCCGTTCTATCCAGTCCTAGGTCCGTGGCCATGCTAGGCAGTGCCACCACCACCACCGTGACATCAAGGATCAGCATCAGCTGGGCCGCGCCAAGTAGGCCCAGCGCCCGCCACCGGCGGGCATAGGCCGGCGTTGGTGCGGCGAGGTGCTCGTACCCTGGCTTCATTCGGGGACTCCTAAGTTGTACGGATGTGTTCGAGTTAAACGCTAGCACAACCTGTACAATGATGTACAAGTTGCAGTCGAGTAGCGTGAAATCGAGTTGCGGGGAGAACCAAGTGGCCACCAGCGGGATGCGCACGGCGACGCCGAAGCGGGCTGACGCCCGGCAGAACATCGCGTCCATCCTGGACGCAGCGACGAAGTGCCTGGCGCAGGATCCCGGCGCGAGCATCAACGAGATTGCGCAGGCCGCTGGAGTCGGCCGAGTCACGCTCTATGGGCATTTCCCGTCTCGCGCAAGCCTTGTCTCCCATGTCGTAGATCGAGCGATGAAGCACACCGAGGATGCCCTCGAGACGATCGACGTCGAGGGGGACCCCCGCGACGCCCTCGCGCGGCTGCTCGACGCCTCCTGGCTGCTCACCCATCGCTACGGCGCACTGGTGGTCGCTGCGAACCAGGCCCTTTCGACGGACCAGATCCACACGGCCCACCAGCAGCCGGTGCGACGCATGCAACGCCTGCTGCGCCGCGGGCGCCGTGCCGGCGTCTTCCGCGTCGATATGCCACTGCACTGGCAGGTGGCGATGATCCAAAGCATCGTCCACGGCGCCTCGTCAGCCCTGCATCGCGGCGAAATCACCGAACGGCAAGCGCCGCGACTCGTGCGCGAGACCGTACTGGCCGCGATGGCAGCGGTATCGGAAAAGTGAGTGTCGAGGGTTCGCCGCGGACGCGTCCAGCCAGGCACGACGACGTGGCGGCGGTTGTCGAGATCTGGGAGAGGGGCTGGCGAGAGGCCCACCTCGGGCGCGTGCCCGACGACTTGGTCGCCGCCCGCACGACCGCATACTTCAAGACGCACGCGAAACGGTATGTCAACCGCACCACCGTCGGCGTCCGGAGCTGCGTCGTCGCGGGTTTCGTGATGGTGCGCACCGACGAACTCACCCAGCTCTACGTCGACCCCAGCCACCGTGGTAGCCCCATCGCAGCCAACCTCTTGGGCGAGGCCGAGCGACAGATCCGGTGCGGTGGCCACGAAAGGGCATGGCTCGCAGTGGTGCCTGAAAACGGACGGGCGCGACGGTTCTATGAACGACACGACTGGGTGGACACGGGGCGATTCGACCACCTTGCACCGAGCCGAATCAGCGTGGCCGCGCATCGCTACGTCAAACGACTCCAGTAGGCGACGACAGGGCGCCTACCCCGCGCTGAGCTTCCACGCCATCCGCCCGGCTCGGCGCCGATGGGGTTCAGGTGGGCTCCCACAACGAACATCACCGCAGCGCATCCGTGACAACCAGTGCGTGTGGCGATCCACTCAACGGCACTTGTGGGCCTAGCCCCTCCTCGCCGACCTCAACGAGACGGCCTTCGCGAACATCGGCGAGGCAAGCCCGGTCAGCTGGGGCAAGAGCTACTTGATGGTCGGACAGCGCACATCAATCATCGGTGGCTCGGCTCAGATGTCAGGTATCCCGGAGGACGAACTGATGCCAGTCTGGCTCGCCGTGCTGCTGTGGACCGGTCAAGAAATCGCATCCACGGTCGGGAGAACCCTCGCGAGGTGCCGTCGCGAGATCGCTTGAGCGTGGCCTCCGTCCCGCACACTTGTCGGGGAAGAAGCGCGCCAAATGGATCCGCTGGCCCGTGGCCGGTGATCGCGTAATGCTGCCTCGGCGCTGGTAAGGCGACCCACCGGCGGCGGACTCGCTAGCAGGAGAATGTCGTCGATGCCCCACCGGGCGAAGGCCAACGGCCAGTGCTGTTGAGCACGGTTACCAAACAGGCCATCATCGCGCTCATGCGTGGGCCCTTGTGGATGAAGCCGTCCGCACCCAGGAGGATTGCCTCATCGCTGAAGGAGAAGACGCGACCCCCAAGCCTTCCCGAGACATAGGCCGACGTGAGAACCAAAACCGCTTCTGGACAAAACTCGCGGATCAGAGGCAAGACCTGGCGACCGCCGATGATCGGCATGGCCAGCTCGATCAGAACCACGTCCGGATCATGCGCTCGAACCACAAGCAGCCCCTCGAGGCCACTACCAGCTTCGCCAACGCACTTAAAGCCCTGGGAGTGGTCTAGAACCGTGCGCATGAGGTGGCGAAAGTCTCTGGAGTCATCGATGACGACCACTCGCAGGTTCGTCGCCTCGGAGGGCCTCTGGTCCTGATTCACCGGTACACGATCCGCAGGGGAGTTACATCGTGGGCGCCGTCCTTGCCGGCGCTGTCTGCTTCATGCCCATGTGTGGCGCTCGAAGCTGTGGGAACTCGTTCGGAGCACAGTTCGCAGGCTCCCGAGTCGTCGGCATCGAAAGGGATGTCCCAGACCAATTCCCAGCCGGCGACGACCTGCCCGCAGGCTGTCATGGGAGCACCTACCTCGTGGGCGTGCCGCACGGAGTACGGCACCCAGGATCGCTCCGTCGGCGTGACCTGCCACACGCCGTGTGAGGCGGCAACGAGCCACTCGGGCAGCCGGGTGGTTCGCGCGTCACGCCGTCGTCCTATCGGGTTCATGGCCGCATCCTGGGTTCGACCTGGTCACGCTGCCCGTCGGACAGTTCGATTCTGCTTGACATTGAGACCCTCCAGGTCTCCAGATGCAGGTTCGCTGGGCGGTCGGATTGGACGTGCACCCAAGTGGGTGCGGGTGCATGGGTGGCAGGTGGAGGCTCGCCAGATTGCGGTTTCAGGACTATGAACGTCTTGCGAAACATGGGACGTTCACGCGGGACCACTTCCCCGCCCGGCAGGCAGACGTCATGTCCCCAAGTGATGGTCCGCACCGTTCAGTGAGGGGCGATGACGTAGCCGAGGGAGCGATCGAACGTTGCGGCGGAACCACAGTCCAGCTCGGGTTCCAGACCGTCCTCGAACGGCACTGAGTTGTCGAAGCGCTCGCCGTCTGCGGCCGCACAACGGAAGAGCAACTTTGTCCCGACGACACCGTCCGGTGGCGACGTCCACACGAACCCGAGGTTCGTGACGAACTGTCCACCTTCGCAGCCCTGCTCGAGCGAGCTGAAACGACGTCCGTCGGCAGGGTCACTGCACATCCTGAGCGGAACCGTCTCCTCGCCACGGTCGACGACCGAGGCGATGCCGAGACTCCACTCCGCTTGGTAGCGCGCGGGCATGTAGCCGGCCGAACTGACCTGATCGTAGGGCGACCCACTGTTGACGTAGCGGATGAGATGCCAGAGGGGCTCGGTGTATCCGAGCAGGAACTCGGTCGTCTGTCCTTCGCAGGCCGGGTCTCGCGAGGCGAAGTGATGACTGTTCGGGACCCAGCACCGATAGACCGGCAACGCATCCTGTCCTGGCTTGTCATAGAAGCCTCCGATGACACCGAGTCGGGTCTTCCCTTCGCAAGCCTCGTCCTTGCTGAGGAAGTAGTCTCTCTCCCCCTGGCGGCACGAGTAGATGGTCCTAGTCCCCGGTGTGTCGACACTCACCGGAAACCCGAGAGCTCGGTCGTAGTGGGCAGCCGAAGGCGCGGCCCCCGTGGTCACGAGGTGGAAGGACCCGGCGTTGAACCGGGTGAGCTGGCCTGTGTGCAGAGGGTCGCTGACGGGGGCCGGATCGGCGTAGCTGTCACGGATCTGGTGTTCCGTCCGCGCGCCCGCCCATGCCCGGACCTCGTCGACGGCGCCGCTGATCGGGTGGGACTCAGAGCCGATGCGGAAACTGCCAGACGACGGCCCCGCGACAAACGCCGTCTCATTCTGGAAGTCGCCGTCCACGTAGAGCTGGAGCATGCCCGCGGCCTGGTTGTAGACGCCGGTCAGCAGGGTCCACTCGTTCGCGTCGGCCTTGTGAACGCTCGTGACGACTGGCCCGGCTGCTCCTGCAATGCCGGTCCCGGTTACTTGCCACCGCTTTTGGCTCCCGTCGTAACTCAGCTCGAAGGCATTGGCCTGCGTACCACGTTGCTCGACCACGACCTGGTTTGCAGTCCCAGCGTCGTCCCAGCAGAGATCATCGGGGTCGTCACAGATGGAATCGAGCTTGACCCAGGCGTTCACCGTGTAGCTCGAGTCCGTCCTCACCACCGACTTCGTGGTGGCATAGCCTCCCTCGAGACGCAACGCCTGACCCATGTCCGCGGATGGGTCGTCGTGCTTGCTGCGCACCCACGAGTGGTCGCCCGACATGGTGACGTTCCGGTAATGTCCCGATACGTCCGGCCCGGTGCCGCCATCGCTCTCGTCCAGTGGGAGGCGCAACTCCAGGGTCGCTGGCGCGACCACGGCGAGGTCGTGGACATCGGCGGCGTAGAGGGTCCGGTCGTAGACCCGGACCTCGTCCACGTCGCCGCGGAACATGTTGATGTAGCTCCCGGCCGACTGGTTCCGCCCGACCTGCAGTGGTCCTGAGGCATTCCATGGGGTCCCCGTGAAGGTCGCGACGCCCTGGCTGACGCCGTCGACGTACAGCCGAAGAGTGCGGCTGTCAGCGTTGAACACCCCGGCGATGTGGGTCCAGCGTCCAGCGATCGCGGGGCCGGAGAGAACCCTGATCGCGTTGGCGTCCGTCGGGCTGTTGCGCATCCCGAAGACCCATTTCTTGCCAAGCGCCGACCCGCCGTAGAAGAGCTGGAAGTTGGAGTTGGACGCCCCGTTCTGGCTCAATGCCACGCCGACGTTGTCGTCGGCGGCGGTCAGCTTGACCCACGCCGAGACGGTGAAGGAGCCGTCCGTGCGCACAGGTGCTGACGTGCCCATGGCGACGCCGTTGGCGCCCGAGAACCGAAGAGCGTCACCAAGCCGGCCGTGCACCCAGGGATTCGCCGAGCGGTCGATGGCGGCGTCGCGTCGGTTCACCGTGGAGTCCGGAGCCACACTCTCGCCAAGCCCGTCGAGGTGCCACAATCCGACCGGTCCTGCCCCTGCGCCCACCTTCAGCCAGTAGGTCTTCGGTTTGGCGGACCGGTTGCCCGCAGCGTCCACTGCCCACACCAGCAGCCGGTTGCTGCCTTCGCCAGGCGGCGTAACCCTCGCCGATGCGGCCACGCCATCCGCGGCGGCGACAGTGCCGCGTTCGAGGCTTCCTGCTTCGTCCTCGATCGTGAACTCGAACGAACGCACGTCCGAGTCGCCGGTAAACTTGAAGATTCCGGTCCGGCCGGCACCGCCCCTATGGCTGCAGTGGTCGTCCGTCTCCTCGTCCGGAAACAGACACTCAGGGTAGAGCCCATCGACAGAAGCCACGGCCGCGTCGCCCGGACGGATACGATCGATGGTGACCTCGCACCACTGGGTGACCGGACCGTCCTCCGTGAAGTCGTTCCCGAGCACGCGCCACTTGTACGTGGTGCCATGCTCCACATGCTCGACCGGAACGTCGACGGCGAGGCCGGACCCCGACGCCGCGGTAGTGGAGAAGCGCTGCCAGATGAGGTCTCCCGTCATCGAGGCCCACTGGTAGTAGGCCCTGACGTTCCCCCCGTCGGGGTCGGAGATCCGCGCGCTCAACTTCACGCCTCTGGGCGCACCGCTGGTCTGGAGGGGGTTGACACTGGGCCGGTTGGCGCCGACCGCGCAGGCCTTACCTTCGACCTGCACCTGCTGGGGCGAATTCGGCTTGGTGTTGTAGGTGACTGTGAGCTTCGGATTCCGGTCGAACTTCTTCCATAACAGGGAGTCGCCCTCCTGTGCCAGCGGAGCGCGCAGGACGATGGTGGCCTCGGCGTCGGCGCGGCGCACACCGGAGCCATCGAGCGGAAAACCCGCGAGCGCGTTCCACCCCACCCAATCGGCCTGACAGCTGCCGTTGTAGCCGTGGGCGACGTTATGCACGCCCAGGCTCACCAGCTCGCCCGGCTTGCTGTTCCACGTGGTGCCGGCGGAGGCAAGTGGGCGGGTGGCCAAGGCCTCCACCGGCCTTGCGGCACACGAAGGCGAGTAGATGTTCAGCGCGTTGACCTCGGCGGCGAGGATTCGTTTGCCGCTGAGCGACGCGGTGTTCCACTGGAAGTACGAGCGGTGGGCGTTGGCACCGTTGCATCCGTACCAGCCGGCACAGTTGCCGACCTTAGCGACGCCGTCGGAGCCACCCTGCCAATACGCCTGGTTCGGGTAGCCCGACGAGACCATGCCCAAGCCCCACAGGCCGGGGCTGGTGTCGGGATCGATAGTGACGGGGTAGACCGTGTCGGCGGCGCGTAGGAAGTCGAGGTCCGGCCGCAGCGTGACCCCGTTCGGGCTCACCGAGACGCCGACGGGCACGGGCTGGCTGTCCCCTGCGGCGTCCCACATGGTGGCAGGGGGTGTGACGAACACCCGCGAGCCGTCCTTCGCTCGCGCCTCGATGATCCCGCCCTGCTTGCGGACGAGGGCGGCATCGTCGGTCCGCAACGAGAAACGGAGTCGCGACAGCCGCGGGTTGCGGGCCGCCTCGGGTGTCTTCACCACAAACCGCTGGGCGTATCCCACCGTCGACGCGACGAGCACCAGGTCGACCCCCGGCAGCACGTTGGCGTAGGTGGCCTTGGTGCCGTCGAGCCGCGGACGCGGCAACGGGCCCGGCCAGAAGAGCTCCACGGACGCGCCGTCCTGAACGTGTCGCACCAGCGGTGCGACGTCGCCGCCGCCGGAGAACCCGAACTCAACCGCCGCCGCTTTCGGGCCGACGGTCCCTTCGCTACGTCGGATCAGGTCGGCGTCCGGCCTGACCCAGGCGTTTGACCCCGACCTCACCCGCGTGGGCAGGGCCGTGAACTCGGTCGTGGTCGTGCCGTCCGGGTTGGCGTACACGGTCTCGGTCTCCGAGAGCGCGTCGGTGACGAGCTGACGCTTACCGGTTCTCTTAGCCTCCGCGTTCGCCCATGCCGCGCTGCCGCGCTCAAGCAGCGTCGGCGAGCCGGCGGCGGCTGCCTGGCCGCGCGCATCAGGCGCCACCGTCAATGGGAGGGCGGCGATCGGCTGCGCGACGCTGATCAGGATCGTGCTCGAAAGGGCGGCGGCCCCAAAGGCCAGCATGACGGAAGAAGGGCGAGGCAACGTCTCTCCTGATTTGGTTCGCGGTCGCACAAGACGAGCATTCGCCCGAGCCAGACTGATACGGCTTGCACAGCCTCCAGACACAGATCTCCCTTGACTAGGCTGCGACGGCAACATGTCCGATTACTGGGGACTGTTTGTCGGTTTGCGTGGCTCTCGATGCAGGGTAGGCACCCGGCAGGGTCACACAGATGCCTCGAAAGCGTCGGTCGATCGCACCTGCGTCTGATCAGCAGTAGTGCTCGTGGCCGGTCCTGATTCGAGCCGGTTGGGAAACCACTCCAAGGACCCGATGGCCGGTGTGTCTACATGCGCGGCCGCATCGATGCACGCTCCCCAGCGTGGACCCCGGACATGAACCCCATGAGACCAGACATCTGTCGCAATTTGACTAGGCATGCTGAGCACCCATGCCTGAGCGTCGGCTCTCACTCCTCTGCGCGGTTTGCGCTCGACGGGCGCACGACCCGGGATGTTGGCGCCGGCAGTTTGCAGACCGCTCGTTGGGCCCAGCCGCTCACGCCCCACTGAAAGCAGGCCACCAGCTCATGGCTCGGTACTTCGTGACACAGGCATGCCGTCTCACCGTCGTTGTCGTCGTCGCTGGGCTCGCCCAGGTGATCCCAGCGGACAGCGCGCCCGCATGGACTGCCGGGGCACAGTTGCAGCCGCAGTTCGAGAAGCCCAAGTCGTTTCGCAGCGTGCCCGTGCACAAGGTGCGGCCAGGGCCTCGGCGGAACCTCGGCATGCCCACGTCACCACGTCCGAGGGCGGCGGTGGACTGGCCTGAGGGCGCAGTCTCAGTCCTTCCGATCGGACGCGGAAGCCAGACACGCGGAGGCACGGCGACGGCACCTGAGCTCGTCGAGATCGGGTCTCTTCCGGTGTCCGTGGAGCAAGAACAGCGCGCACCAAGAACGAGTGTCCGCATCCGCGTGCATTCCCACAGCGAGGCAATCAAGCAAGGTGTTCCGGGGGTCCTGCTTTCCCTCACGAGCGTGGTCGGCACCCAGGAGCTCGCGCCGACTCGCCTGACCATTGACTACTCCGCGTTCAACGGCGCCTACGGCGCTGGCTGGGCCAGCCGACTTCAGGCGGTACCACTCGACGAAGCGCAGGGAGCGGCGAGAACCCTCCGCAACGACCTGGACAAGCATGTGCTGACCGCGCTTGTCGACCCAGCGGGCGCGACAGGCACATTCGCCCTCAGCGCTGCCACGACGGGCTCGACCGGCGACTTCAAGGCAACACCACTCCAGAGCAGCGGACGGTGGCAGGCCGACCTCAACAGCGGCGGATTCTCATGGGAGTACCCCCTGCGCGTACCACCGGCGGCAGGGGGTCTCGAGCCGGACCTGAGCCTGTCGTACTCCTCGCAGTCCGTGGACGGGCGCGTCGTAGCCCAGAACAATCAGCCGTCATGGGTGGGCGAAGGTTGGGACCTGTGGCCCGGTTACATCGAACGCTCCTACAAGCCCTGCGCCACGGATCTAGGCGGCACGAACGGCCAGACCAAGACCGGCGACCTCTGCTGGGAGACAGAGAACGCAACGGCCGTCGGCCTGGCAGCAACTGGCGCGCTCGTGAAAGCCGGAGACAACAAGTGGCGCCCGGAGAAGGACGACGGCACTCGTGTCGAACACGTCACCGGAGCCACCAACGGCGACGACAACGGGGAGCACTGGATCCTGACGAAGCCGGACGGCACCAAGTACTACTTCGGCCTCAACCGGTTGCCGGGCTGGGCGCCGGGCAACAGGCCCACGAACTCGGCATGGACCGTTCCCGTCTTCGGCAACGACAGCGGGGAGCCCTGTTTCGCGAGCAACTTCCAGGAGGCAGCCTGCACCCAGGCCTACCGATGGAACCTCGACTACGTCGTGGACGTCCACGGGAACTCGATGAGCTACTTCTACTCCCAGGAGACCAACAAGTACGGCCAGAATCTGGGCAAGACGACTGCCACCTACGTCCGTGGCGGTGTGTTGGCAGAGGTGCACTATGGCACCCGGACAGGGCACGACTACGACGAAGTGCCTGCCAAGGTCGTGCTCGAGCCCGGTGACCGGTGTGTCCCGGGAAAAGACTGCGCTCAGCACACCTCTGCAAGCTGGCCGGACGTCCCCTGGGACTTGGACTGCACGGGCCAGACCTGCAGCACGGCCCAGTACTCGCCGTCCTTCTGGACCACGAAGCGCCTCAGCCGCATCACCACCGAGATCCTCCATGCAGACGGCAACCCCCGTCAGGTCGATCAGTGGACAGTGAGCCACACCTGGCCCGATCCCGGTGACGGCACGAATGCCGGCCTGTGGCTGAACCAGGTGCGACAGAAGGGACTGGCGAAGCCTACGGCCCTCGAGCTGCCGCCGATCACCTTCACGGGCACGATGAAGCCCAACCGCGTGAACACTGCGACCGATGGCCTCCCCAAGATGAACAAGCCACGACTGACTGCAATCGACACCGAGACGGGCGGCAGGATCAGCGCCGTCTACGCGCCTACCGACTGCACTGCCGGCGCGCTCCCGGCGGCCGAGTCCAACACCAAGCGGTGCTTCCCGGTCCGGTGGGCCATGCCGCCGGTCACTGAGCCTGATGACGACTGGTTCAACAAGTACGTGGTGGCGCAGGTCAACGAGATGGACAACCTCACCGAGGCGTCGACGCACGTCACCCGATACGACTACGTCGGCGGTGCTGCCTGGGCGTGGAACGACGACCCACTGGTGGACATCAAGGAGCGCAGCTGGTCGGACTGGCGTGGATACGAGCAGGTCGTCGTCCGCCACGGAGATCCCGCGCAGGACCCGGACAGCAAGCTGCTCAAGTCACAACAACAGTTCTTCCGCGGTATGGACGGTGACCGACTGAATCGGGCGGGCGGCACGGAGCCGAGGAAGATCACGAACTCGGCGGGTGCCGAGAGCGATGACCTGCCGGAGTACGCCGGCTTCCAGCACGAGCAGATCAACTACCTGGGGGACACGGAGACGGAGGTCTCGGGCGCGATCAGCACGCCCTGGTCGCGGCTCACCGCCACACAAACGGTCCTCGGCACGACGCTCAAGGCACACCAAGTCGAGCAGAGCAGGAGCGTGGCGCGTGTCCGCCTCGGCTCCGGCGCTGACCGTTCCGTGCGCACGGACCGGACCTACGACACACACGGAAACGTGACAGAGATCGACGCCCACGGTGACACCGCGGTCACCGGCGATGAGCACTGCACGACCAACGACTATGCGCTGAACACAGGAATCAACCTGGTCAACCTGAGCCGGCACAGCGTCGTCGAGACGGGACCCTGTCAGGCAGGTGACCCGGCGGTGGCGGCGATCGAGGCCGAGAGCCGCACCTTCTACGACGGCCACGACTTGCTGGACCCGCCAACCCGCGGACTCTCGACCCGGACGCAGACGGTCAAGTCCTACACGGGAGGAACCCCGGCGTACGTCACCACATCGGCTGCTTACGACCACTACGGTCGGAACACCAGCCAGACCGACTCTCTGTCTCGAACCACGACATCGGAGTACGAGCAGACCAAGGGACTGACCACCGCCACGGTCGTCACGAACCCGCTGCAACACGTGACGAGGACCACGGTCGATCCGGCTTGGGGTGCGGATACTAAGTCGCTCGACCCGAACGAGCGGGTGACGACTAAGAACTACGACGCCTTGGGCCGCATCGTCTCCGTCTTCCTGCCCGGCCGCACCTCGGCCGACGGCTCGCCCAACGTACGCTTTGGATACGGACTCCGAACCAGCGGCGGCCCCAACTGGGTGAGCACCGAGACGCTGATGGCAAACGGCAACACCACGACCAGATACGAGCTGTTCGACGGCCTGCTCCGCCCGCGCCAAACCCAGCAGGACAGCCCGACCAGCGCCGGTGGCCGAACTCTGACCAACACGACGTACGACTCCCGCGGCCTGGTTGTCAGGACAGACGAGTCCTACTACAACGACGCCGCCCCGGACACCGCCTTCTACAAGCCCGACGCCGGAGCCGTGCCGTCCTCGACGGTCACCGTCTACGACGGAGCCGGACGGCCGACAGACAGCCTGCAGATAGCGAACAACGACGAGAAGTGGCGGACCACCACTCGCTACAGTGGCGACTCGGTGACAGTCATCCCTCCCTCGGGCGGCATCGTCACGAAGTCAGTCACAAATGCGCAAGGCCGGACGACCTCGCGACTCCAGTACCACGATCGCTCCGCGACGGGTGATCCGGACGCAACGACGTACCAGTACACCCGTCGCGGTGAGCTGCGAACTGTCACGGATCCGGCGGGCAACGTCTGGCGATACGACTACGACTTCCTCGGGAGGAAGATCGAGACCGACGACCCGGACTCGGGCATGGCGACCGCCACCTACGACGACGCAGGGCAGGTGCTCACCACCACGGACGCGCGAGGACAGACGATCGCGACGTCGTACGACAAGCTGGGCCGAGTGACGGAGACGAGACTCGGATCCGAGACTGGAACCATGCTGTCCCAGTTCGCCTACGACACACTGAGCGGCGGAAAGGGAGTGTTGACCTCTGCCACCCGCTTCGACAACGGCAACGCCTATGTCACAGCCACGGACGAGTTGGACGCCGCCGGCCGCCCAATGGCAACGTCGGTGACCATCCCCACCGTCTCGGGCATGCAGGCCCTGGCCGGCACCTACACGACCACCTACGCCTACAAGACTGAAGGAAGCTTGGCCAGCAGACGACTACCGCAGCTCGGCGACCTCGCAGCCGAGACAGTCAGCACAACCTACAACTCGTTCGGCATGCCCAACCGTCTGGTGGGCGCCACGACATACGTCGATTCCACCGCCTACACCGAGCTGGGCGACGTGTCGAACATGAGGCTCGGTCCGAAGCCGACCGCAGGACAGGTCTCACAGCAGCTCACCCGATGGATGACCTACGACCCGACCACCCGACGGGTCACCTCGCAGCAACTGACCCGCGTTCTCGATGGAAGCACCACCGCACACAAGCTCGCCTACGACTACGACCCTGCCGGCAACGTCACCAAGATCGTGGACCACGCCGCGGGTTACGTCGCAGACACACAGTGCTACCACTACGACTACCTCCGACGGGTGACAGAAGTGTGGACCCAGGTGACGGGATGCGCTGACACCGCCAGCGATGCGACTATCGGCGGGCCGGCCCCCTACTGGCAGACCTATGCCTACGACGTCGCAGGCAACCGCACGCACATGACCAACAAGGGGATCGCGGGAGCGGCCGCCCGCACCACCACCTACGACTACCCCGCGCCCGGGGCAGACGCCCAGCAGCCCCACACCGTGACCTCGACGACGACCACCCACGGCTCGTCCTCCTCGACCTCCTCCTACGGCTACGACGAGTCCGGTCACACCGAGACCCGCCCCAACCCGACCGGCGACCCGCAGCAACTGGTCTGGGCCGAGTCAGGCGAGCTAGCCGAGGTCCGCACCGGTGAGAAGGTGACCAGCTACATCTACGACGCCAACGGCGCCGTCCTTCTCCGGCGTGACCCGGACCAGATCACCCTCTACGTTTCCGACGGGGAGCTGGCCCTGAACACCACCACGGGACTCGCCAAGGGGCGACGTCACTACCCAGGAATCGGGACACGAACCAAGGCCGAAGGGCTCACCTATCTCGCCGGCGACCAGCACGGCACCTCCCAGGTTGCGGTCAAGGCCACAGATCGAACCGCGATGGACGTGCGACGCATGGACCTCTTCGGCAACCCGCGTACCGGTTCGCCAACCTGGCGCGGAGGCCCCAGAGGCTTCGTGAACGGCTCCCTGAACCCCGACACCGGCCTCGCCCGGCTGGGAGCTCGAGAGTACGACGCGCAGCTGGGTCGGTTCCTCTCGGTGGACGCGGTCTTCGACCCATCCGACCCGCAGCAGATGAACGGCTACGCCTACGCGAACAACAGCCCAGCCACCGCCTCAGACCCGAGCGGACTGTTCTACATCCTCGGCGACGTCCAGCGCCCCAAGACCACCAGCCCCACCTGCGTTCTCGACTCCAGCAAGTGTGGCGGCCGGGCCCGCTCGCCGTGGCGCTCAAATAGATGGGACTCGGGAGCAGCGCGCAGCCGTGCCCGTCGATCCTGCCAATTCAACGCAATCGCGTGCGCCACCAAGCGGATTGCCGAAAACCGTCGACTCCGCGGGATCGCAGCGCGAAACGCAACACTTGCGCGTCAGCGCGTCAAGGACCCCAAGTTCAACGCCGCGACCCCGAAGTCGCAGCCCGTCGAGCTCCCAGAACTCCCGGCGGCACTTCAGGCCCACAAGAACGCGAAGTTGGCTTCCGCTGCCGAGGACATACTCGGCTGGGTCCCCCCCTTGGCTCCGCTTAGTGTGGGCCTCTGGGCGTACGGAAAGTCCGCTGCAGTCGATCAGCAGTGGGCATCGTTCGGCGATCCATCGACGATGGCGGCGGTGGAAGGCATGAAATCGACCAGTTGGGATGCCAAGTTCTTCGGCACCGACGATCTGCTCGACCTCGAGATGCCCAGCGCGACAGAAAACAATACGGACAGTTACGCGTCATGGGCGCGCGAGATAGCCAACAAGAAGATGCCCGTGTGGCTGACGACCAAGTTCGACTGTCGGATGCTGAACAACCCGATCGGATGGCAAGCCAACTACGTGGCCATGTACAACACCTTCATGGACGCGGGATACGTAAACGCGGGAAACGAGCTCCTCCCGCCGGGGTAACTACGGACTCACACGGGATTACGTGGTCCCGGAAGTATCAACGACCAGCACCGGCATAACGCGGTCACTGAGCGTCCTGCTGGGGCCCAATTGGCACCTAAGATTAGGCAACATGAGCTTGGCAAAACGAGACAAGAAGCCTGGGTGGCCCGACTCCGAGCGCGTCCAGAACCTGGACGCGCGACCGATCATCAGACATTGACAGGGCCCATGCCGGTTCGTCACCCACGCTAGCGGCGACGGAAAGCGGCCCCGGAGCGGCACGGAGCGGCTCGCGGCCGACATCGCAATGACCAGCTAGCCCCATCGTGGGGGCCGCCACCGTGCTTCAGCGTTGAGGCATGAAGCCGACCCCTCCCCTCGCCGTACGCCACGCTCACGGTCTGTGTCTGCTCGCGGTCATGACCGGCGTCTGCGCGACCGGGCTTGCGATCGCCCACGCGTACGCCGGGCCCGGGCTCGGCACTCGTGAGCTGCTGGCCTACCTCGCCATGCGTAGCGTGGTCTTCGGCCTGGCCGTGCTCCTCAGCGAGCGCATGCGGGACGGGTCCGACCCGGCCCGCTGGACCCTGGCAGTCCTGCTCGGGATGACGGGCCTAGGCTCGCTGTTCGTAGGGCCAGCCGGGTGGCTCGTCGATGGCACCACACTCGCCACCCTCGACTTCTCTCCGCTGGAGTGGGTCTTCGCCACCAGTCGCGTGGTGCACGTACTAGCTGTCGTAGGAGGGCTGTTGTGGATGTTCAGCCCCGTCGCCAACCGCTGGTTCGCCGTCCGGCCTGCGATCATCGAGGCGACGTGATGAGCCACGTGAGCTCGGACGGCCCGGGGTCGCGCTGCCCGCCGGCCCGGATCGGCTGCCCCGCTGGCCGGCCGGTTGCGTGGGCAGCATCACGCACTGCAGCACCCATGTGGCCGTCGCGGTCGCCGAGGGCTCCCGGCTGCGGTCGATCGGATGCGACGTCGAACCCGCACTTGCCCTGCCCAGAGAGGTCGTGGACCGGGTGCTGACCCCAGCCGAGCGCGCCGCCCTGCCCTGCGCCGAGCCGTGGTGGGAAAGACTCGTCTTCTGCGCCAAGGAGGCGGCCTACAAGGCCCAGTTCCCCCTGACCCGGCAACTGCTGGAATTCCACGACGTCGAGGTCGAGGTGGACCCGTCCAGGGGAAGCTTCCGGGCGACCGTACTCCCGCTAGGGATGCTACGCGGTGTCGGGCCCGTCCTCTACGGTCGGTTCACCGTCACGGACGGCCTGATCGCCACCGCCGTCGAGGTCCCGGCATGAACGCCACGTCGCTGCTGGTCGAGGAGTGGTCCGTCTTCGGCGCCGGTGACCACGGGGGGAACCCCTGCCTGGTCGTCCGCGACGCAGCCGGGCATCCCGCGCAGACGCTGCAGCGACTGGCGGCGGAGTCGGCGACCGAGGTCACTTCGGTCTCGAGCAGCGGCCCGGACCTACGTCTCCGGTTCTTCGTCCCTGCCGGCGAGACCGACATGTGCGTGCACGGGACGATCGCCGCGGTCACCTCGCTCGTCGGCACTGGCACTCTGGCGGGCGGGGCTAGGGGCGGGAGCCTCAGCGTGGCCACGGCTGCCGGGCCGGTGGGCATCTCCTGGCGGAGCCATCCGCCCGAACCCGTCTCGGTGGCCGTCTCCCAACCGCTGCGTTTTCTGGGCCCGTGGCTCGACGTCGCCGACACCGTCGCCGAAGCCTTGTCGTTGCCCCCGGGAGCCGCGACCAACGAGGCCGGGATCCGATCTGCCTCGGTGGCGCGGCCCAAGCTCATGGTGCCGGTCAGCCTGGTCGGGCTGCGGGGCGCCGCCGTGCGGACAGCGGCACTGTCGGCGCTGTGCGCGGAGTTCGGCGTAACGGGGGTCTATCTGTTTGCGCCACATCTCGACGGCCTGGAGGAGCACGTCGTTGCCCGGCAGTTCCCCGCGGACGCCGGCATCGTCGAGGACGCAGCTACTGGGGTGGCCGCCGCGGCCCTTGCCGCGGACCTGGCTGACCGACGGGGAGCACAGCTGCTCCAGCTCACCGTGTGGCAGGGAGAGCAGATCGGCCGGCCCTCCCTGATCAGCGCGGGTGCCACCACCGACCCGGCGACGAAAGCGGTCGACACCTGGGTCCGTGGGTCCGCGGCCAGGTCACGCTCGGTCCCCCAGCACGGCGGCGATCCTTCTTGGCGTCGGATGGCCGAACAGCGTGGCGACCTCTAGCTCGGTGCCCAGTTCCTCCCCGGCCCACGTGACGAGTCGACCGCGGTAAGCGAGTCCCTCCGAACTCGAGCAAATCAGCATCGGACTGCACCGCGTCCAAGCCGACCAACAGTGTGAAGCGGGCACAAGACCGGGCAAGCAGATCGACGTCCTCGAAGGCCGAAGGCGGGACCAGCCGGCGTCACCTCCGCGGTCGAGCTTCCCGCCGTCCGCGACCGGCAGCCGGGCGCGGATGTGCGCTGGCAGCTGCGGGCCCAAGGCGACGCAGCACATACCGGACCACGCAGTGACCACGGCGACGAGCTCGCGTCCGCCATTCCGGTCGGCCACGAGACCGCGGCCGCGCGGAGACCGACATGGACGTCGAACGAGGCGTGCTGCCCCAGAATCCGCGCAGCCTCCGACCCACATGCCAAAGGCGGAGAGTTGTCAGCGTCGGCCCCGCGCTCCGGTGACCCTTGTTCCGTCCAGGAGTTGACGAGGCAGTCAGGACTCTGTGACGGGTCTCCGAGCGCGAGACCGGCGTCTCGCGCAGGTGTGGCGGCTGGCCAGGTCATAGTGGGGCAATACCACCCCCGCAAGATTGCCCGCCATGTGGTTCACCTGGATTCACCCCGCGGTTCGCTCTGAATTCCCGCAGGAAAACCCCTCGATGGGTGGTGGGCCGGGATTTGAACCTGTGGCCTCTGGCTAAGAGATCAAGCCACAGCAAACTAGATCACGGCAGATCACGCCCGAGCCGCTCGTAGCCAAGGTGTTCTCGACCTCCCGAGGAACTTCTCGACGCGGCGAGAGTTGAGCCTCCATGGCGTCACTTCACCCGGGGTTCTCCACAGGTAGGCCGGTTTCCGGTGCACACCTTCAGTCACGAGGACAAACCTGTTCTCGTCACGACGAAGGAGCACATGATGAGCACGACGATCGACACCAACGTGGAGGGCGGCATCCTCACCATCGACCAGGCGGCGGCGTACCTTTCGATCCCGAAGGCGACGCTGTACACGTGGCGGACGCGGCGGGCCGGCTTCGGTCCGCGTGCGGTCAAACTCGGCGGCTGCCTGCGCTACCGCCGCTCCGACCTGGACGCCTGGGTCGCCGAGCACGTCGAGAGCTTCGACGACACGCCGTCCGTCCCCGAGCAGCGAGCAGCACAAGGCGTCTCGTTGTCCCGGGCCAGTCGGCCGCGCTGAAAGGGCTGCGACATGGGACGCGGACGGCCGACAACATCGCTGGGCACCTGGGGCGTGATCCGCACCACCAAGGTTCGTGAGGGTGCGTACCGCGCACGCACCCGGATCCGGGACAAGGACGGCGTGACACGAGAAGTCACGGCAACCGGCACCACGGTCGCGGCCGCAGAGCGTGCGCTACGCGAGAAGCTGGTCGACCGGGCGACGCCGACGCAGCAGGCGATCAACGCCGACACCACCATCGCGAAGCTCGCAGTCCTGTGGCTCAAGTACCTGCGCGACGAGGACCGGATCGAGACCACCACGATCAACGAGTACGAGCGCGTGCTGACCAAGGTCGTCATCCCTGAGCTCGGTGGCCTCCGTCTTCGGGAGGTGACGACCAGTCGGCTGGACCTGTTCCTCGTCCGACTTCGGGCCACGAGCGCGAGCCGTCAACGGAAGACCAAGGTGGTGATGGGCGCGATGTTGGGGATGGCAGTCCGTCACGACGCGCTCGCCGTGAACCCGGTCCAGCAGACGTCTCGCATCCATCGGGAGAAGTCCGAGACCCGGTCGCTGACCCTCGAGGACCTGAACGCCGTCCGGGAGGCTCTTCGTGCGTGGACGGCAAAGCAGCGTCCGGGACCAAAAGCGTCCAGCGACATGGCGGACATCATCGATCTGATGCTCGCGACCGGAGCGCGGATCGGTGAGGTCCTCGCCCTGCGCTGGGCCGACGTCGCGCTCGATGCCGACCGCCCGAACCTCACTATCAACGGGACGATCAAGACCGCGCCGGGCAAGGGCACCTATCGCAAGGCCAGCCCGAAGTCGGACTCCAGCGTGCGGACGGTCGTGCTACCGGACTTTGCCACCGTGGTGCTCGAGCGCCGTCGCGCGGCAGGTCGAGAGAGCCCGAACGACGCAGTTTTCCCGACCCGTAATGGCACCTGGCAGCAGGTCAACAACGTCGAGCGCCGGTGGCGGCAGATCCGCAAGGACACTGGACTCGACTGGGTCACGCCCCACACCTTCCGCAAGACGGTGGCGACCCTGATCTCGGAGCGGGTCGACGCCGAGACCGCCTCCCAACAGCTCGGCCACTCCTCCCCCGCAATCACCCGCGAGTTCTACATCTCCAAGCCGGCGATCGCCGCTGACGTCGCGCACGTCCTAGAGGAGCTGGCCGCCGCTGGTCCGGAGCGCGGCCCGAATACTTCGGGAATAAGTGGGGAATAGCGCCTTCGGGTTCAAATGCAGAACCGCCTCTGCTCCGCATTTCCGCAGGTCAGAGGCGGTTCTTCGGTCGGGCTGACAGTGTGCTGGTTCAGGACATAGGAAACCCATGTCTCAAGACATAGGAAACCCGGCCGCGGGTTCGATGCTCGGCCATGTCGAAAGCCAGACTGGTCATCACCGCCGTCATCATCGAGGGCCGCACCCAAGCCGAGGTCGCGAAGTCTTACGGTGTCTCCAAGGGCTGGGTCTCCAAGCTGATCGCCCGCTACAACGCTGAGGGCGAGGCCGCCTTCGAACCGAAATCTCGTCGGCCGAAGTCCTCACCAGGCGCCCTCGAGCCTGGAGTAGCCGCGCAGATCCTCCAACTCCGAGAACAGCTGAGCACCGCAGGGCTCGACGCCGGCCCCGACACCATCGCCTGGCACCTCGAGCACCACCACGGCGTCGCAGTCTCCAGGTCAACCATCAGCCGTCACCTCGCCCGCGCCGGACTCGTGACCCCTGAGCCGAGGAAGCGACCCAAGTCCTCCTACATCCGGTTCCAGGCAGCGATGCCTAACCAGACCTGGCAGTCCGACTTCACCCACTACCGCCTGGCCACCGGCGCCGACGCCGAGATCATCAGCTGGCTCGACGACTGCACCCGCTATGCCTTGCACGTGACCGCGCACACCCAGATCACCGGGCCGATCGTCACCCGAACCTTCCGCGAAACCGCAGGTCAGCACGGCATCCCGGCCTCCACCCTGACCGACAACGGCATGGTCTACACGGCACGATTCGCCGGCGGCCGCGGCGGACGCAACACCTTCGAGAGCGAACTCAGGCGCCTGCACGTGGTCCAGAAGAACTCCCGACCAGCCCACCCCACCACCTGCGGCAAGGTCGAGCGCTTCCAGCAAACCCTCAAGAAATGGCTGCGCGCCCAACCCGTCCAACCGACCACGATCGACCAGCTCCAGGCCCTCATCGACGCCTTCCTCGATGAGTACAACCACCGCCGACCACATCGCTCGCTGCCGCAGCGCGCGACCCCCGCAGCCCGCTACAACACCATGCCGAAAGCGATGCCCGGGGACTCCCGCGACCCCGACACCCACGACCGGGTCCGTCACGACCGCGTCGACAAAGCCGGCTCGGTCACCCTCCGACACGGTGGCCGGCTGCACCACATCGGAGTGGGCCGAACCTACGAGGGAACCTGCGTCATCCTGCTCGTCCAGGACCTCCAGATCAGGGTCGTCAACCCGGTCACCGGCGAACTCCTCCGCGAGCTCGTCTTGAACCCCCACATCGACTACCAGCCGACCGGAGCCCCCAAAGGACCCACCAGAAGACCCCGGAAATGACCACTGCCGGACCCACAGTTGCAGGTCCGGCAGTTTCCGATGTCCTGAGACATCACACGGTCGGGCTGACAGGATTTGAACCTGCGACCCCTTGACCCCCAGTCAAGTGCGCTACCAAGCTGCGCCACAGCCCGAAGCCCCCGGTCAGCGGTCGACCTGCGAGGCGAATGGAACCCTACCGCAGCGCTGGAGACGCCTTCGAATCGGCCTAGCGGCTCTGGCCGGAGTTGGCGCTGATCCGCAGACCGGAGGTCTCGACGGCGACGAACTGGTTGGCCGGGATGCGCTTGAGCTCCTCGATCAGGCTCGGTGGCCAGGCCGCGTTCTGCTCGCCCTGGAAGAACCAGGGGGACCCGTTGTCGGCGAGCACCAGGCCGTAGCGCTTCATCGCGGTGATCACCGTGCGGGCGTACGCGCTGTAGCCGGTGGTGCTGAACCCAGGTTTCAGGCGGAACCGCGCACCCATGGGCGGGTAGGCCCAGCTCGCCTGCGAGCCGGCGTCGTGGCGTGCCGGCCAGAGGTGGTGCCTGCTGGTGACGTTGGTGGTGAACCGGATCGCGTGCTCGACCTTGCCGGCCTTCACCTCGTTCCAACGCAAGAGACCCGGCAGGATGGGCAGACCCGCTGCGTCAGCGGAGGTCCAGCCATCGGGGCGCAGGTTGTTGGAGCTCATGTTCCAGGTGGCACCCGAGCCGGCGGTCCAGCTGCCGTTGCTCTCGCGGGTGTTCCAGGTCTCGTAGAGACGGCAGCTGCCCGTGGGCTGCTGCTCGATCACCACCGAGTGCATGTCGCCGCCCGAGTTGCGGCCGCCCTCGATGCGGGTGTCCGCGCCGAGCGGGTACGGCACGCGGTCACTCTCGCTCGCGTAGTCGAAGGCGACGTTCACCTTCGGATGACTGGGCTGTACGACGGTGATGGGGATGCCGTAGTCCGGGCCATCGCCGAACGACGGGCCGAAGTCGGGATGCAGCTTGCGACTGGTGGACATCTTTCCGAGCCACATCGAGCTCAGCCGATGGACGCCGAGCGTGCTGATGTCCTTGTTCCAGAAGTTGTTGCTCGGGAAGATCCGGCAGTTGGCGAACCAGGGCGGCACCGCTGCGGCTCCGGCCGGGCCCGTCGAGCCGGAAAGAGCTGGCAGCAGCGCGGCCAGGAGAAGTCCGGCGAGGGCGAGGCGGGTGCGGCGCATGCTTCACGGTAACCCGGACAAAACCGGCTTGGGGAGGAACAGTGCTTCCGGCTTGCGCTGCGTGGTCTCGACTATCCGCTCACTTCGTTCGCTGCTCGACCACCTAGTTTGTCGCGGCTCGACCGGCCCTATCGCTTGCGCTTCTCCCGGGGTCGCACCTGGAGGGAGATGGGGGTTCCGACGAAGCCGAACTCCTCGCGCAGGCGGCGCTCGATGAAGCGCTCGTAGCCGGCGTCGAGCTTGCCGCTGGTGAATAGCACGAACGTCGGCGGTGCGGTGGTGGCCTGGGTGCCGAACAGCACCTTGGGCTGCTTGCCACCGCGGACGGGGTGCGGGTGCTCGGCGACGAGGCGACCGAGGAACGAGTTCAGCTGGCCGGTGGTGACCCGGGTCTCCCAGCCCTCGAGGGCCTTCTCCAGGGCCGGGACGATGCGGTCGATGTGCCAGCCCGTGCGGGCAGTCACGTTGATCCGAGGGGCCCACTGCACCTGGACGAGGTCGCGCTCCACCTCACGGTCGAGGTAGTAGCGGCGCTCGTCGTCGACGAGGTCCCACTTGTTGAACGCGATCACCAGAGCACGACCGGAGTCGCGCACCGTCTGGATGATCCGCATGTCCTGCTCGGAGATCGACTGCGAGCCGTCGATGACGAGCACGGTGACCTCGGCGCGCTCGATCGCGGTCTCCGTGCGGAGCGAGGCGTAGTACTCGTGCCCCGAGGCGGTCTTCACCCGCTTGCGGATGCCGGCGGTGTCGATGAACCGCCAGGTCTTGCCACCGAGCTCCACGAGCTCGTCGACCGGGTCGACCGTCGTACCGGATGCGTCGTCGACGACCACCCGGTTCTCGCCCGCGAGCTTGTTCAGCAGCGAGGACTTGCCCACGTTGGGGCGCCCGATGATCGCGATCCGGCGTGGACCACCGACGGGCTCGAAGTCCTCGGGCGGGCTCTCCGGCAGGGCAGCGAGTACGGCGTCGAGCAGGTCCCCCGAACCACGTCCGTGCAGCGCGGAGACCGGGATCGGCTCCCCCAGCCCGAGGTTCCACAGCCCGTAGGCCTCGGCCTCGGCCCGCTGGTCGTCCACCTTGTTCGCCGCGAGTACGACGGGCTTGCCGGACTTGCGCAGGATGCGGACGACAGCCTCGTCGTGGTCGGTGACCCCGACGCCGGCGTCAACGACGAACATCACCGCATCTGCGATGTTGACGGCGATCTCGGCCTGGGCGCGGATGCTCTCCGCGAGCCCCTTCGCGTCCGGGTCCCAGCCGCCGGTGTCGACCACGGTGAAGGCCCGGCCGTTCCAGTTGGCGTCGTAGGACACCCGGTCGCGGGTGACGCCGGGCTTGTCCTCGACCACTGCCTCCCGGCGGCCGATGATGCGGTTGACCAACGTCGACTTGCCCACGTTGGGACGGCCGACGACCGCCAGGATGGGGACGCGCACGTTGGCGGTCTCGGATTCGATGGGGCTGCTCATGATCTCTTCTTCTCGCGCTTGGGACCGAGCGGGCCGGGCAAGGTCATGCCCGTGTTCTGCTCGGCCTCTCGGATGGTCGTGAGGATCGCCGCGGTGACGACCTGGGCGGCCTGGTCCACCTCGTGCTGCGTGCGTGGCCACGGCCGGCCCTCCAGCCGGACCGGGTCACCGAAGGTCATCGCGATGCGGCTGCCTCGCGGAGGAATGGAGCCGTCGCTGCCACCAGGCATCCTGGTGCCGAGGAACGACACCGGTACCACGGGCGCACCGGTGACCAGGCCCAGGTAGGCCGCACCGGCTCGCGGAGACGTCATGTCGCCGGCACCCCTCGTCCCCTCGGGGAAGACACCGACGGCGAGCCCTTCCTGCAGCGCCCGCACCGCGATGCGGATCGCCTGGACGTCGACCCGGAACCGGTCGAGCGGGATCTGGCCGGAGGCCAGCAGGAAACCGCCCATCCCGTGGGAGAACATCTCCTGCTTGGTCAGCGCGTGCACCGGCCGCGGTGAGCAGATCGCGAGAAGGGGACCGTCGATCCAGCCGACGTGGTTGGCAGCCATCACCACCGGTCCGGTCGGCACGTTCTCGGCCCCGTGGAGCTCGAGGTCGTACCACCTGCGCAGCAGTGCCTGGGCGAAGGGGCGCCCTGCGGTGAGCATCCTCGTGCGCGGTGCGCGCACGCCGGCAGTGGAGGGCAGCTCTCCACCATCGATGCGGAGAGCGTCGGTCATGGCCGGCTCATCCTGTCGACCCGGGTGAGGCGGGTGGTCCCGAGGACGCACCCACTGCCTGGTCGACGATGTCGACGACCTGCTGCACGACCTCGTCGAGCGAGTAGGGCGTGGTGTCGAGATGGATGGCGCCGTCGGCCATCAGCAGCGGCGCTGCGCTCCGGCCGCTGTCGATCTTGTCGCGGCGCAACAGGTCGGCCTCGGTCGCCTCGACCGAGCCGGCGCCGTTCTCCGCCGTACGACGCTCCGCGCGCGCCGACGGGTCAGCCGTCAGGAACAGCTTCACCTCCGCGTCGGGAGCCACCACCGAGCCGATGTCGCGGCCCTCGACGACGATCCCGCCGTCGCCGATGATCGAGCGCTGCAGCTCCAGCAGCCACTGACGCACCTCCGGCACGGCAGCGACCGCGCTCACGTGGTCGGTGACGGCCTGCGTGCGGATCGCGACTGCGACGTCCTTGCCGTCGATGGTGATCGTGGGGTGCTGCGGGTCTGTGCCCGACATGATCTCCGGGTCTCCTGCGCGGGCCGCGATGGCCTTCGGGTCGTCGAAGTCGATCCCGTGGTCGAGCATCCAGGAGGTGACCGCGCGGAACTGGGCGCCGGTGTCGAGGTAGCGCAGACCCAGGCGTGTCGCCACGCCTCGAGCCGTGCTCGACTTGCCGGACCCCGAGGGTCCGTCCATCGCCACGACGACGCTGCTGATCCCGGAGATGGATCCCGTGTTGGGCACTGCGCTGAGCTCCCGCTGTCTCGACTCCCCCGGCGGGGCTGGTGCAAACGCCAACCTTACCTGTGGGTGAGCCAATCCCTTGTGTCGAGAGAGTGCCGCAGGGACTCAGCGGCTGTGTCCTGCACCACCAGCTCGACCAGGCCGACCGGACGACCGGGGTCGTGGTCGATGTAGAGGTCCTCGATGTTGACCCCGATCTCACCGACATCGGCGAACAACCGGGCCAGCTCGCCGGGGTTGTCGGGCACGGAGACGAAGACGGACGCGGTCGCCAGCGCCGGCCCGCCGTGCTTCCCGGGGATGGCACGCGTGCCGGTGACACCCCTGGTGAGGATCTCCGTCAGCGTCTCCGGGTCATCGGCACCCAGGACGTCGACGAGCCGCGCGAGGTCGACCTGCACGTCGCGCAGGATCTCCGCCACCGCAGCGTGGTTGGCGCGCAGGATCTGGGACCACATGTCCGGGTCGCCCGCGGCGATCCGGGTCACATCGCGCACCCCCTGGCCGGAGAGGGAGAGGTGGTCGGGCTGCGCCTCGGCGAGCTGCCCGGCGGTGAGCACGGCGAGCAGGTGCGGCAGGTGCGACGTACGGGCGACAGCCCGGTCGTGCTCCACCGGCGAGAGCCGGACCGGCTCGGCGCCGCACAGCTGGGCCAGCGCCTCGACGAGCGCGACCGCGCTCTGGGACGAGTGAACGTGCGGCGTGATCGCCCACGGACGGCCGTCGAACAGCACCGCGGTCGCCGCGAGCGGCCCCGACCTCTCACTGCCGGCCATCGGGTGGCTGCCGACGTATCTCGCGAGCTTGCTCTCGCTGACATGGTCGGCTACCTGCGTCAGCGGCAGGCTCTTCACGCTGCCGACGTCGGTCACCACTCCCCCGCGCTCGAGCGCCTCGACGACGGCTTCGGCGATGTGGTCGGGCGGGACGGCGACGACGGTGAGCTGCGCAGCACCTTCAGGCGGTGCCGGAGTCCCCGCACCCAGCCCACTCGCCGTGCGGACGTGCTCGTGGTTGATGTCGGTCAGCCACACCTCGATGCCGGCGCGGCAGGCGGCGAGACCGACCGAGGTGCCGAGGAGCCCGGCGCCGACCACATGGATGGGCCCGACGAGTGCCTTAGTCATCGGGCACCGCCCGGACGCGGTTCAGGTCGCGGCGCAGCGCCGCAGCGCCGTGCAGATAGACGTGGGTGATCTCGCTGCGGGTGAGGTCCGACTCCACGTGCGCCATCATCCGCACCACCATCGGCATCGAGGCGTCGATCTCGAGCTCGCGCGCGCAGATCAGCGGAACATCGTCGAAGCCGAGCTGGCGGGCGGCGTACGCCGGGAACTCGGCGTGCAGGTCGGAGGTCGCCGTGAAGATGATGCTGATGAAGTCCTCGACGTCGAGCTCGTTGGCCTCCATCACGCCACGCACCATCTCGGCCACGCGGTCGAGCATGTGGTCACGGGTGTCGGTCTCGAGCTGGGTGGCACCACGCACGGCGCGGACGGACACGCTTCCTCCTGGGCTGGGGGCTCCCGCGAACTGGGTTGGGGGCGCACCCGAGCCTACAAGCCGGCAGCGTCCAGCAAGGTGCCGATCTCCTTCTCGTCGAGCTCGCGCAGGTTGCCCTGGTTCAGCCCGGACAGCCGCACCGGACCGATCTGGGTGCGGGTGAGCTGCCGGACGGGATGGCCGACGTGCTCCAGCAGCCGTCGCACGATCCGGTTGCGGCCCTCGTGGATGGTCAGCTCCACCAGCGAGCGCTCACCGTGGCTGGAGCGCATCTTCGCCGCGCTGACCTGCACCGGTCCGTCCTCGAGGGTCACGCCGTCCCGAAGCTGCTGGAGCGTGGCCTTCTTGACCACCCCGTCCACCTCGGCGACGTACGTCTTGTCCACCTCGTACGACGGGTGCGCCATCCGGTGGGCGAAGTCACCGTCGTTGGTGAGCAGGATCAGGCCCTCGGTGTCGGTGTCGAGCCGACCAACGTGGAAGAGACGCTCGGGCCGGTCGGCGACATAGTCGGTGAGCGTCGGGCGACCCTGCGGGTCCGACATCGTGGAGACGACCCCTCGCGGCTTGTTCAGCACGAGGTAGACGTGGTCGCTGATCGGCGGCAGCCGGCGACCCTGGACGCGGATGCGTGCCGTGCGCGGGTCGACCTTGGTCCCGAGCCGGGTGACCACCTCGTCGTCGACCTCGACCTCGCCGGCGAGCATCAGCTCCTCGCACTTGCGCCTGCTCGCCACCCCCGACTGCGCGAGCAGCTTCTGCAGCCGGACCAGACCCTCGTCGTCGGTCTCGATCTGCCTCATTCGTCCACGGTAGTTGGAGCCGCAGCCTCGCGCTCGGGCGCAGCCACCTCGGGCTCGTCGTCGAAGTCGTCGACGCCGGGCAGGAAGGGGGCGAGCTCGGGCAGGTCCTCGATCGAGGTGACCCCGATGCGCTCGAGGAAGTAGCTGGAGGTCCGGTAGAGGTGCGCACCGGTCTCGTGGTCGGTGCCGGCCTCCTCGACCAGCCCGCGGTTGAGCAGGGTGCGCATCACGCCGTCGACGTTGACGCCACGGATCGCGGAGACACGGCTGCGGCTGACCGGCTGCTTGTAGGCGACCACTGCCAGCGTCTCGAGCGCCGCCTGGGTCAGCCGGGCCTGCTGGCCCTCGAGCACGAACTTCTCCACGACCTGGGCGAAGTCCTCGCGGGTGTAGTAGCGCCAGCCACCGGCGACGTTGCGCAGCTCGAAGCCGCGCCCCGACTCGTCGTACTCCCTCGCCAGGGCGTCCAGGGCCTCGGCGACCTGGACGACGGGGTAGCCGACCGCGCTGGCCAGGGTGGAGTCGTCGAGCGGCTGGTCGGCGACCATCAGCACGGCCTCCAGCGCAGGCCGCAGCTCGGCGACGGGGACCTCGAGGGTGTCGCTCTCCGTCACGCTCGCGGTCTCTTCGAAGATCTCGGTGGTCACGCGTCCTCCTCGGACGGCTCTGGGTCAGGCTCTGGTGGGGCACCGTCGAACTCGTCGGTGATCTCGATCTCGGCGTCGTCGCTGCCGGTCCAGCGGATGCTCAGCTCGCCGAGCGGGGTCATCTGGTCGAAGGAGACGACGCCCTCACGGAACAGCTCCAGCAACGCGAGGAACCGCGCCACGCGCGTCATCATGTCGGGCGCGTCGGCGGCAAGTGCACGGAAGGTCATCGTCCCGCTGCCACGCAGGCGTCCGATCACGACCGTGGCCTGCTCGCGCACGCTCACAGCCGGGGCGTGGATATGGGAGAGCCCGATCATCTCGGGCTCCGGCTTGGGCTCGAGCGCCTTGGCGGCCAGGCCGGCGAACTCGTCGAGCCCCAGCCCGATCAGCACCTCGGGGAGCAGCGTCGCGAAGCGCTCCTCCAGCCCCACCGAACGGGCGTGCCGCAGGGCCTCGCCGTTCATCCGCTGGTCGATGATCCCGGCGATCTGCTTGAACACCTTGTACTGCAACAGTCGGGCGAACAGCAGGTCGCGAGCCTCCAACAGGGCGAGGTCCTCCTCGTCCTCCACATCACCTTGGGGCAGCAGCCGCGCTGCCTTCAGGTCCAGCAGGGTGGAGGCGACCAGGAGGAACGACGTCGTCTGCTCCAGGTCCCACGGTGTCTTCTCGCCCGGCCCGCTCGCTTCGCTCTTGACCGTGCGGTCACCGGCCAGCTTGATGTGCGCGATGAACTCGTCGGTCACCGTGGAGAGCGCCACCTCGGTGACGTCCATCTTGTGCTTGCTGATCAGGCTCAGCAGCAGGTCGAACGGTCCCTCGAAGTTGTCCAGGTGTACGTCGAACCCACCGACCGCTGCCTCTTCAGGTGCCTCGACTGCGAGACCCGTCATCGGCCGACAAGACGCTGCACCAGCACGCTGTCGTCGCCGTTGTCCTCGAGGTCCTCCAGAACGATCGCGAGCGCCTCGCGGACCAGCCGGCCGCGGTCGACAGCCAGGCCCTGGTGGCGGCGCAGCGACAGGCGCGCGTGCTCGATGTCGAGCAGCTCGTCGGCGGTGACGTAGACAGTCATCTTCTCGTCGTGCCGCACCCGCCCGCTCGACCTGCGCGCGGCGGTCTCCGCAGCGGTCTCGGTGGCGACCGACCCGTTCTGGTCGGGCACCACGGCCATCTCACGGGCCGCGACGTTCTGGTGGTTCCCGCGGAAGAGGTCGTCGGCTGCAGGAAGGCTCACGCGTCGAGACACCGGACCAGCACCTCCTTCGCGAGCTGCCGGTAGGACTCGGCGCCACCGGACGTCGAGGCATAGCTGGTGATCGGCTCACCGGCGACGGTGGAGTCGGAGAACTTGATCGTGCGCCGGATCACGGTGTGGAAGACGGTGTCCCCCCACGCCTCGACGAGGCGCTGCATGACCTCACGGCTGTGCAGGGTGCGACCGTCGAACATCGTCCCGAGAACGCCGTCGACGTTCAGCCTCGGGTTCAGCCGTTCCTGGACCTTGTCGATGGTCGTCTTGAGCAGGGCCACGCCGCGCAGCGCGAAGTACTCGCACTCAAGCGGCACGATCACTCCGTCGGAGGCGGTGAGTGCGTTGACGGTGAGCAGCCCGAGGGACGGCTGGCAGTCGATCAGGATGACGTCGTACTGGTCGATGGCCGGGGCCAGCACGCGCTGAAGCGTCTGCTCGCGGGCCACCTCGTGGACCAGCTGCACCTCGGCTGCTGACAGGTCGATGTTGGAGGGCAGCAGGTCCATCCCGGGCACGCCGCTGGGGACCACCACCTCCTCGAGGGTGACGTCCTTCTGCATCAGCAGGTTGTAGATGGTCAGGTCCATCTGGTGCGGGCTGAGCCCGAGACCGACCGAGAGCGAACCCTGCGGGTCGAAGTCGACCAGGAGCACCTTCCGGCCGTACTCCGCGAGCGAGGCGCCCAGGTTGATGGTCGTCGTGGTCTTGCCGACACCACCCTTCTGGTTGCACATCGAGATCACGCGGGCCTTGCGCGGCAGGGTCACGGGCCGCGGCTCCGGGAAGAACGGCGTCGGCCGGCCGGTGGGCCCGAGGACGACTTCCGCGGGAGCCTCGACCTCAGCCTCTACCTCGACCTCGGTGACGACGTCGGTGGCCACCTCGTCCACGACCGGAGACTGCTCGACGCGCTGCGTCGGATGGAACCGGAACCGATCGAGAATGCTGGCATTCCCCTCGGGCGCCGGTGGTGCGGGAGGTCTTGCCAACGGGGGCATCTCGGATGCTGTGCTTCCGAACTCTGGCCCGAACCCGCTGGCACCGCTCATGTCGTCTCCCTCTGCTTCCAGCGACCCGAATCGGTTGACCCGGATCGCCGCACCTTTGTCGACTTACCGCCACGTCGCCCGCGCGACTCTATGCACCTGTGCAGTCGAAGGCGAACGCTTGGCATCCATCATGCGAATCTGGGGACGCAATGTGTGTAGCGCCTCGCCGTGCGTGCACAACTTCTGTTAGCCCTGTGTACAAACCTGTGCACGACGGACGCGTCCCTGGCGAGGTCGATCGGGCGTCATTGGAGCGCCCGGGGATGCGCGGCGGCGTACACCTCGCGCAGGTTGTCCACCGTGACCAGGGTGTAGACCTGCGTGGTGGTCACGGAGGCGTGGCCGAGCAGCTCCTGTACGACGCGCACGTCGGCGCCGCCCTCGAGCAAGTGGGTGGCGAACGAGTGCCGCAGCGTGTGCGGCGAGACCTCCGCCGTGATGCCGGCCCGCTCCGCGGCCTTGACGATGACTGCCCAGGCGCTCTGCCGCGAGAGACGGCCCCCGCGGGCGTTGAGGAACATCGCCCCTGCCCGCTCGGTGGTCGTGGCCCTGGAGCCACCCACCGCGAGCAGCTCGGGGCGCCCCCGGACGACGTACGCCTGCACCGCGTCGCGCGCAAAGCTCCCCACGGGGACGATTCGTTCCTTGGAGCCCTTGCCGCGCAGCAGCACCGTGCTGCCACTGGCGTCGTCCAGGTCGAGCTCGAGGTCGTCGATGTCCAGCCCCACGGCCTCGGAGATGCGGGCGCCGGTCCCGTAGAGGACCTCGAGCAGCGCGCGGTCGCGCAGCGCGAGGACGGTGCCGGGAGCGCCGGCAGCCTCGAGGAGCTTCTCGACGTCGTCCAGCGCGATGGCCTTGGGCAGGCGTTTGGCCGGCGCCGGCGGTCGCACCCCCACGGAGGGGTCGGAGATCGCCAGTCCGTCCTTGACCGCGAACTTGTGGAACCCGCGAACGGCCACCACGGTCCGGCCTGCCGAGGTCGCGCTGAGCGGTTGGTGCTCGCTGTTCCCCTCCCGCAGGGCCATCAGGAAACCGCTGACCGTCTGCTCGGTGACCTGGTCGAGCTCGGTGACGCCGACGGCGCCGAGGTAGCCCAGGTAGCGACGCAGGTCGCGGCGGTAGGACTTCACCGAGTTCTCCGCCAGGCCACGTTCGACCACCAGGTGGTCGAGGTAGGTCCTGACGGCACGGGTGAGGGCGCTGGGCCCCGGCGCCCGCTCGCCATCCGTGGTCACCGGATCGGTTCGGTCTCTGTCATCTGGGGGTCATCCGAGGACGGCGTCGAGCGCCACCGACTCCAGGCCGTGTGCCTCCGCGACGGGTCCGTTGGTGATCTGGCCGGCGTGGGTGTTCAGGCCGAGAGCGAGCGACTTGTCGTCGCGGCAGGCTTGCTCCCAACCCTTGTTCGCGAGCGAGACGGCGTACGGCATGGTCGCGTTGGTGAGCGCGTAGGTCGAGGTGTTCGGTACGGCGCCCGGCATGTTGGCGACGCAGTAGAACACCGAGTTGTGCACGGTGTACGTCGGGTCGTCATGCGTGGTCGCGTGGGTGTCCTCGAAACATCCACCCTGGTCCACGGCGATGTCGACCAGCACCGACCCCGGCTTCATCCCCGAGACCAGCTCGTTGCTGACCAGCTTGGGGGCCTTCGCGCCCGGGATCAGCACCGCGCCGATCACCATGTCGGCCTCGAGCACATGCTGCTGGATGGCCAGCTGCGAGGACGCCAGGCCGTGCACCTTGTTGTCGTAGCGCCAGAAGGACATCCGCAGCTTGTCCAGGTCGGTGTCGAGCATGGTGACGTCCGCGCCCATGCCGAGGGCGATGTTGGCGGCGTTCTGACCTGACACCCCGGCACCGATCACCACGACTTTGGCGTTGGCGACACCACCGACACCTCCGAGCAGGACGCCCCGGCCACCCTGGGCCTTCAGGAGTGCATGCGCACCGACCTGCGGCGCCAAGCAGCCGGCGACCTCCGACATCGGGTAGAGCAGCGGCAGCGAACCGGACGGCAGCTGCACGGTCTCGTAGGCGATCCCGGTGACCTTGCGCTTCGTCAGCTCCTCGGTCAGCGGTTGGTCAGCGGCCAGGTGGAGGTAGGTGAACAGCACCAGGCCCTCGCGCATGCGGTGGTACTCCTCGGCGACCGGCTCCTTGACCTTGAGCACCATGTCGGCCTCGGCCCACACGTCGTCGGCCGCGTCGATGATGGTCGCGCCCGCGGCGACGTACTCTGCGTCGTCGATCTGCGAGCCGACCCCGCCATCCTTCTGGACGAGCACCTCGTGGCCGTGGGCCACCAGCTCGTGCACCCCGATGGGGGTGATGGCAACCCGGTACTCGTGGTTCTTGACTTCCTTCGGTACGCCGATCCGCACGATCGCTCCCTTGTTGTGAAACGGCCACGTGATCGTGGCGCCGCCACACCGTCGGGGCGACCCGAGCCACTCTATGCGTTGGCGCTGGCGCCCGAGCGAGCCTCCCCGGCCGTCGTGAGCCCCGCGTCGCCCATGGCGCGCAGCACGTTGCGACAGGTGAGCCGGGCGAGGTCGTCGTCGGACCAGCCCCGCTCGGCGAGCGCGGCCAGCAGCCGTGGGTAGCCGGTCACGTCCTCGAGCCCGACGGGGAGCTGACCCACGCCGTCGTAGTCGCCACCGAGCCCGATGTGCTCGACCCCGGCGACCTCGCGGACGTGCTCGAGATGGGTGACGACGTCGTCCAGGGTGGCGGTGGGTGCCGGGTGCTCGCGGCGGTAGCGCTCGATGAAGGCGTCCTCGGCATCGTCGTCGCGCGTGTCGATCCCCGCCTCCTGGGCCACCGCGATCGCCTGCTCGTTCCAGTCGCACACGTCCTGGTTCACGAACTGCGGCACGAACGTGACCATGCACAGGCCGCCGTTGCCGGCGAGCCGCGCGAGCACGTCGTCGGGCACGTTGCGCGGGTGGTTGCACACGTCGCGGGCCGAGGAGTGGGAGAAGATGACCGGCGCAGTCGAGACGTCGAGCGCCTGCCGCATGACGTCGGCACTGACGTGGCTGAGGTCGACCAGCATGCCGATACGGTTCATCTCGGCGACCACCTCGCGACCGAAGTCGGAGAGCCCGCCGAGGACGGGCTCGTCGGTGGCCGAGTCGGCCCAGGGGACGTTGTCGTCGTGGGTCAGCGTCAGGTAGCGCACGCCGAGGTGGTGCAGCATCCGCAGGGTGCCCAGTGACTCGTCGATCTGGTGGCCGCCCTCGGCGCCCATCAGGCTGGCGATCCGGCCCTGCTTCCAGGCCCGTTCGACGTCCTCCACAGTGGTCGCCAGAGCCAGCTGGTCGGCGTACCTGCTGATCATGGTGTGCGCCCCGTCGATCTGCTCCAGGGTGGCGGTGACGGCTGCGCCACCGGTCAGCGTGGCCGGCACGAAGACCGACCAGAACTGGGCACCGACCCCGCCCGCTCGAAGCCGGGGCAGGTCCGTGTGCGCGCCCAGAGCCTGGCAGGCATCGGTGTCGGTGAGCTCGAGCCGGTCGAAGTCGTACCCGGCCTTCTCACGTGCGACCCACAGCAGGTCGTTGTGCCCGTCGACGACGCCGTGCTCCCGGAGCAGGGCCTGGATTCGTTCACTCGTCACCGTGCCATCCCACCACGCGCCCCTCAGGTGGTTTCGAGACGCGCGTGGCGCTCGCTCGTCAACCACCTCCGGGAGTGCCGCGTCTGGACCGCGGACTCCGCCACCGCTTGAATGACTTGATGCTGTTCGAGCGCGAGTCCCTGTTGCTCGGACTCCGCCACCTGCTTGACGACTCCGTGAGCGGGCACGGCCACCTCGTCTTCGTCGCCGGCGAGGCGGGAGTCGGCAAGACCTCCCTGATGGACGCGTTCTGCCGTGACGTCATCCAGACCGTTCCCGACGTAACGGTGCGCCGAGGAACGTGCGACGACCTGACCACTCCCGCGGCCCTGGGCCCGGTGCTCGACGCCGTGCCGCAGCTGGTCAGCCTGGTGGAGGGTGAGGAACAGGTCGACCGGCTGTCCCTGTTCCGGCGGATCCGGGAGCTGCTTGCCTCGGCACCGACGCTGCTGATCCTGGACGACGTGCACTGGGCGGACGGGTCCACGCTCGACCTGCTGCGCTACCTCGGTCGCCGCATGGATGCGCTGCCGGTCCTCGTCGTAGCGGCCTACCGCGAGGAGGAGGTGACGGCCGGCCACCCACTCGCGGTGACCCTGGGTGATCTGACGACCTCGGCTGCCGTGGTCAGGATGGGGGTGCCTCCGCTGAGCCCGGCCGGCGTACGGAGGCTTGCCACGGACTCCGGTTCGGACATGGACGCCGACCGGCTGTTCGCCAGGACCGCTGGCAACCCGTTCTATGTGACCGAGGTGCTGGCTGGCGGAGAGACTCGGCTGCCCACCACGGTTCGGGACGCCGTGCTCGCGCGCGTGTCCCGCCTCTCCCCCGACGGGCGTCAGGTGCTCGCTGCCGCGTCGGTCCTCGGCCAGGCCGCAGACCTCGCCCTCCTAGCCGAGGTCTCGGGCAGACCCCCGGCCGCGGTCGACGAGTGCGTCACCTCAGGGCTGCTGGTCGGGGACGGCCACCGGTGGGACTTCAGGCATGCCCTCGCCCGGATGGCGGTCGCCGAGACGCTGCTCCCGTCGGCGCTGGTGCAACTGCACGCCGCGGCGCTCGGGGCGCTCGCTGCCACGGGCGAGGCCGACGACCGACGGATGGCCTTCCACGCCGCGGCTTGCGGTGACCATGACGCCGTACGACGACACGGCCCGCGCGCCGCCGCCCGGGCAGCCCGGCTGGGGGCACACCGTGAGTCCGCAGAGCTCTACCGGCTGTGTCTGCGATCCCACGCGGCCGATGACCCGGTTCGCTTCGAGCTGTGCTCGGTGCTGTCCTACGAGTGTTACCTGACCGGGGAGCTGGAGCAGGCGCACGCTGCCCGCCGTGAGGCACTCGACCTGGCTGCTGATGCCCAGGCCCGGGGCGTTGCCCAGCGCTGGCTCTCACGCATCTCCTGGTTCCTCGGTCGGAACGAGGAGGCACGTGTGTGGGCCGAGCAGGCGATTCGCGCCCTCGAGCCACTGGGCGAGGATGCCGAGCTGGGCATGGCCTACAGCAACAAGGCACAGCTGGCGATGGTGGAGTCCAAGACCGAGGAGGCGATGGAATGGGGTGGCCGGGCGCTGGACCTGGCTCGCCGTGTCGGCGATCGCGACGTGGAGATCCACGCTCTCAACAATCTCGGAACCGCGAAGACCATGGCCGACGACGACTACGTTGGCGGCGTCAGCTTGCTCGAGCAGAGCCTGGACCTCGCCATCGCCACCGATGCCCACGAGCACGCGGCCCGGGCCTTCACCAACCTGGCCAGCTCTGCGGTCATGGTTCGCAGATTCCCTGACGCAGACCGGGTGCTCCGGGCAGGGATCGCGTACTGCGTCGAGCGCGATCTCGACTCGTGGGTGCAGTACATGGGTGCGTGGCGAGCTCGCTCGCTGGCCGAGCAGGGGCACCTCGACGCAGCCGCCGAGGAGTGCAGGTGGCTGCTGTCGCTCCCGCACCTGTCCGGGGTGGTCCGCATCCCGGCCACGGTGGTGGCGGCCCAGGTTGCACTGCGCCGCGGCACCGGTGGCGTCGAACTGCTGGCCGAGGCCTCGGCGCTCGCCGCCCGTACCAACGAGACCCAGCGGATGGTTCCCGCTGCCGCGGCGGCCGCTGAGGCCGCCTGGTTGGCCGACCGCGTCAAGGAGATACCGGCCACCGTGGACGCGGCCTGGGACACCGCAGTAGGCCGACCGGAAGCGTGGGAGCTGGGCGAGCTTGCCTGGTGGCTCGCGGTGGCCGGGGCGCCGCGCGTGACCCCGGTGCCGGTGGCGGAGCCCTTCCGTCTGATGCTGGCCGGGGAATGGCGCGAGGCAGCGGCCGCGTGGACCGACATCGGCTCGCCGCAGTGGGTGGCGCTGAGCCTCGCCCGCCTGCCCGACCTCGAGTCCGCGCGTCGGGCACTGCAGATCCTGGACGAGGTCGGCGCGACCGCTGTCCGTGCCGCCGTCATCCGGGATCGCCGGGCTGCCGGGCAGTCGGTGCCTCGCGGGCCGCGGTCGACCGACGGCTCCGACGAGGCGGGTCTCACGGCTCGCGAGCTCGACGTGCTCGCCCTGCTCGTCGAGGGCCTCTCCAACGCCGGCATCGCAGAGGCGCTGGTCCTGTCCCCCAAGACGGTCGGCCACCATGTCTCCTCGGTGCTGACCAAGCTGGGCGAGCCGAGCCGTGCGCGCGCCGCGGCGGCCGCAGTCCGGCGCGGCATCGTGAAGCCGTCCTCGCCCAAGACTGGGTAGCCCGCCGCGCAACTTGGGGACAACTCCCGATGTGGGAGGGCCGTCGCCGGGCTTGACTGGCGCTACCCAAGCCCGATCGAAGGAGAAGTCAGATGGCACTCTTCATGGACGTGCACCGCCTCGGCAACCCGGTCACGCTCGACGAGGTCGCGACCGCTCACGCGGCCGACCTTCAGACGCAGGACGAGTACGGCGTGCACTACTTGCGCTACTGGGTCGACGAGGCGGAAGGCCAGATCTTCTGCCTCGTGGACGCCCCGGACGCCGAGGCCGCGAACCTCGTGCACAAGGAAGCCCACGGCCTCGTGGCCGACGAGATCCACCAGGTCGCCGCCGGCGAGTGAGTCGTCAGCGGGAGGTGACGATGCCGGGCGTTCGAGTCAGCGAGCGCCCGGTGTTCTGGCTCTCAGAGCCGGTCGCGACGGCGCAGCACGTCGTACGCCAGGACAGCGGCCGCCAACGGGCCCTCACGCACGCGCTCATCCAGTACGGCGTCCAGCAGCTCCTCGAAGGGAACCCAGACCACCTCGAGCTCGGCCTCCTCGGCGCGGAGCTCGAAGTCGCCCCGACCGGAATGCGAGAGCCCGCGGGCCAGGTAGATGTAGTGCAGCTCGTTGGTGATCCCGGCCGACGGGTACAGCGTCAGCAGGCGTCGCCAGTCCTCGGCCTGAAGCTCCACCTCCTCGCGCAGCTCACGCGCCGCGGTGAGCTGCGGATCCTCGCCCTCGGCGTCGAGGATGCCGGCGGGGAGCTCGATGAACGTGGCGGCACCGGCATGGCGGTACTGCCGGATGCAACAGACGCGCTGCTCGTCGTCGACCGCGAGCACCACCACGGCGCCCGGGTGCTCGACCACGAGCCGGGCGAAGGTCTCCTCGGGGTGTCCGGGGCGCTGGACGACGTCCTCGCGAACGACCACGACCCAGGAGTCCCGGTGGATCTCACGCGAGTCGAGCACCGGCCAGGCGTCCGGAACGTCTGCTATCCCGGGGTCGGTCACGCCCGATCGAGTTCCGGGTCGCCCACGAACTCCTCCGCGCCGTCGGCCACCCAGCGACGACGAAGGGCGCTCTCGTCGATCGGGATCAACAGCTCCCGCTGCCGCTGGATCGCGGCCTCGACCAGCCCGGCGAACAGCGGGTGCGGCCGGGTCGGTCGCGAGCGCAGCTCGGGGTGTGCCTGCGTGGAGACGTAGTAGGGATGTACGTCGGCCGGGAGCTCGACGAACTCCACCAGGTTGTTGTCCGGTGACGTCCCGGAGAACACCAGCCCGGCGGTCTCGAGCTGCTCACGGTAGGAGTTGTTCACCTCGTAGCGGTGACGGTGCCGCTCCTCGACGTGGGCCTGGCCGTACGCCGCGCGCACGACGGATCCCTCCTTGAGGTCGGCCGGGTAGAGCCCCAGCCGCATCGTCCCGCCGAGGTCACCGGCACCGTCCACGTAGGCGTGCTGCTCGGCCATCGTCGCGATCACCGGCTCGAGGCACTCCGGGTCGAACTCGGTGGAGGCGGCCTTGTCCAGGCCCGACTGCCGGGCGAACTCGATCACCATGCACTGCAGACCCAGGCACAGCCCGAGCGTGGGGATCTTCTGGGTCCTCGCGTAGGTCAGCGCACCGAGCTTGCCCTCGATCCCCCGGATGCCGAAGCCACCGGGGACGCAGATGGCGTCGACGTCGCCCAGCCGGCGTGCGGCCCCTTCAGGGGTCTCGCACTCGTCGGAGGGCACCCACTCGATGTTGACCCGCGCCTCGTGCGCGAAGCCGCCTGCGCGAAGCGCCTCGACGACCGAGAGGTAGGCGTCGGGCAGGTCGATGTACTTGCCGACGAGGGCGACGGTCACCTCCTCGTTGGGGTGGTGCACCCGCTGCAGCAGGTCGTCCCAAAGCGTCCAGTCGACGTCGCGGAAGGGCAGGTTGAGGCGGCGTACGAGATAGGCGTCGAGGCCCTCGCGGTGCAGCACCTTGGGGATGTCGTAGATCGACGGAGCGTCGGCAGCGGTGACCACGGCCTCCTCGTCCACGTCGCACATCAGCGAGATCTTGCGCTTCACCGAGGCCGGGATCTCCCGGTCGGCGCGACACACGATCGCGTCCGGCTGGATGCCGATGGAGCGCAGAGCGGCGACGGAGTGCTGCGTCGGCTTCGTCTTGAGCTCGCCCGAAGGCCCGATCCACGGCACCAGGGAGACGTGCAGGAAGAAGACGTTGTCGCGGCCGACGTCGTGGCGGACCTGGCGCGCGGCCTCGAGGAACGGCAGCGACTCGATGTCGCCGACGGTGCCGCCCACCTCGGTGATCACCACGTCGATGTCGTCACCCCCCATCGCGAGGACGCGTTCCTTGATCTCGTTGGTGATGTGCGGGATCACCTGGACCGTGTCGCCGAGATAGTCTCCGCGCCGCTCCTTGGCGATCACCGACGAGTAGACCTGACCGGTCGTGACGTTGGCGATCTGCCCCAGGTCGGTGTCCAGGAACCGCTCGTAGTGACCGATGTCGAGGTCGGTCTCGGCCCCGTCGTTGGTGACGAACACCTCGCCGTGCTGGAACGGGTTCATCGTCCCGGGGTCGACGTTGAGGTAGGGGTCGAGCTTCTGCATGGTGACCCGCAGTCCCCGCGAGCGGAGCAGCCTGCCGAGGCTGGAGGCGGTCAGCCCCTTGCCGAGGGACGAGGCGACGCCGCCGGTGACGAAGACGTGCTTGGTCTGCTGCGGCGCTACCAACAGGGCTCCCCGTGGGGTCGTGTCGCGACCGGAGACGAGTCCAGGGACAGGCTGAGTGTGCATTCCTCCACGGGGTTCGAGCCTACCAACGATTGGCGGCGGCTTGTGCCTCGGGCCGGCATTTGAGGAGCGTGTCGGGGTCTCGCGCCGGATCATGGGCAAGAGTGCCCGGAGTGCTGCGTCCTTTGTTAGGCGAGCTCGACCTCGACCGATGGTGCCGTCTCAAGCTGAGCAGCGACCTGTTGCCACCGGTTCGCGAGGTCCCCGTAGGCGGTCTTGATGGTCGTCCCGACCGGCAGTTCCGGGCATTCGTTCTCCCCGTTGGTCCCCCAGTTGACCCAGCCGGACTGAGGTCGCTGCACGATCTGGAACGCACCCGAGGGATTCGAGGTCCACCAGATCATGGCCCTGGGCTCGGCGGAGCTGAACTCGACGGTCTTGGTCGCCGGTCCGGGAAAGATCGTCTGGTCCAGGTGTCTTGAGACGTCCACTGCCTCCTCGGTCAGCACCCATCGGCGGTCCGGCACATCCGCCAGGACGTGCGCTTGGGTCCGTACGTCGCGCAGCCGTTCTTCGAGTTCGCCTCGCTCGAGAGCCTCCTCCCAGGAACAGAAGAGCCGCCAGTACAAGTCCCAGTGAGCGGACTCCAGGTCTTCATCCAGGAGGGACCGAAACTTCTCGAACTTCGCGCCGCGTGGGCCCGGGGCGGACATCGTCGCGGCGACCGCCTCCACGAGCAGCTCGGCGTACGGGTCACCCTCGCGGTAGCGCGTCCCGCCGGATGCCGCGAAGCGGTCGAAGACCAACGAGCCCCTTCCGCTCTCGAACTCATCGCCCACCGTGATCTTGTCGGTTACCGAACGGCCGTTGATCGTCGTACGGAACGGATCGACGTCGTAGACGCGTTCGAAGAACGGCGAGCCGTAGGTGAACCGCCAGTCGATCGAGAACCGTTTGCCCTTGAGCTCGTCGAGGAGCCCGTCCGGGACCACCCCGGAGAGCCGGTAGTGGTGCTGCACGGGGCCACGCTCGATGACCTCGACCCGCGCGACCGTGTGCTCCGGAGGGTTGATCAAACCGTTCTCCGGAGTGAAGAAGGGCCCGTAGAACCCGCCGATGGCGTTGTCGCCGGACCGCAGGAGGTCGACGCCTTCCTCCAGCCGAGCAAAGTGCCGCAACCCCCACTTGGCAGACCCCGTGCCCTGACCCGTGCCACGGCACAGCTCGAGGTCGAAGTAGCCGGTATCCAGGCGCACGACCGCGTCCTGCTCCACCGGGGTCAGTTCCGAGATCTCCTGTCCCGCGAGCTGCTCGTCGCCTTCTGAAGGAAGCAGCTCGAGCTCTTCGGTTCCCTCGAAGGACAAGGAGACCAGGAAGCAGGTCTCCTCGCTGCCGTGCCCGCGCATCCGCTGGGCCGGAAGGTGCTCGCCCGTCGACGTGCGGACGACCCAGCGGTCGCCGTCGAGCGATCGTGGGACCAGGATCTCGACGGGTTCGTGAGAGCGCCGACCGGGGATCGGGTCGGTGACGTGGACGTGAATTGGCACAGCGGACTCCTCAAGCGTCAGCGGAAGGTTTGTGCGGAATCGAAAGTGTCGATCGAGGTTCTCCCGACGATCAGCCGGCCACCGGGCTGGATTCCCCAGGTGGGCGGCGTGTCCACGGGCGCACCCCGGTCCCCGGCGGGCGTTGCTTGAGACTGTCGATCGCAACGGCGAGGACGATGACGAATCCCTTGATCAGGAGCTGGGTGAAGAACTGCACGTTCATCAAGATCAGGCCAGTGCTCAGCACACCGAGGATGATGGAACCGATCAGGGTCCCCGCAATGCGGCCACGTCCTCCGGCCAGACTGGTCCCACCGAGAACCACTGCGGCGATGGCATCGAGTTCGTACCCGGTCCCGGCCGTGGGCTGGGCCGAGACCACTCGGGCCGCGAAGATCACGCCGGCAAGTCCGGCGCAGGCACCGCCGATGACGTAGACCGACATGACCACGCGCTTGACCCGCACTCCTGCCAGCCGGGCCGCCTCGGCGTTGCCGCCCACGGCGTAGACGTGACGGCCATACAGGGTGCGTTCCAGCACGAACCACGAAGCCGCGTAGACAACGACCATGATGATGACCGGGATAGGAATGCCAAACAGGTAGCCGTTGCCGATCATTCGGAAGTTCAACGCATTGGAGACGATCGGTTGCCCGTCAGTCATGGTGTAGCCCAGACCCCGCAGGAACGTCATCGTCCCGAGCGTGACGATGAACGCCGCGAGGGAGAGGTAGGCCGTCAGCCACCCGTTGACCAAACCTGCGACGGCACCAGCGGCGACGCCGGCGAGAATCGCAACTGGAGCAGGCACACCGTTGGTTGCAGCCAGTACGGCGACCACCCCGGACACGGCAATGATCGAGCCGACCGACAGGTCGATCCCCGCGGTCAGGATGACGAAGGTCAGACCTGCGGCCAGGATCGCGTTGATGGAGATCGAGCGCGCGATGTTGAGCAGGTTGTCCACCGTCGCGAAGTTGGGCGCAATGGCGGCCATCAGCCCGGTCAGGACGACGAGCACGACGAAGATGCCCACGCGATCCCACCAGGTGGCGAAGGGGACCCGCTCGCGCGGGGGTTCGTCCGCCGGGACAACGAGGGCGTCGGTGCTGGTATCTGTCATGAGACTGCTCCTGGGGTCGTGCGCTCTGTTCCGGTGGCGGCTGCCATGACGCCCTCCTCGGTTGCCGTGGCCGACTCCATCTGGGCCACGATCACGCCGCCACGCATCACGAGCAGCCGGTCGCTGATGCCAATGGCTTCGGGCAGGTCGGAAGAGACGATCAAGACGGCGCGTCCTTGGCGACGCATCTGATTGACGACGTCGTAGATCTCGCTCTTGGCGCCGATGTCGACGCCGCGCGTGGGCTCGTCGAGGATCATCACCTCGGTGTCGCGTAGCAGCCACCGAGAGATCGCCACTTTCTGCTGGTTGCCCCCCGAGAGTGATCGCACCGGCAGCTTGCGGGCGTTGGCCCGGATGCGCAGTTGTTTCATGTGGTCGGACACCCGATCCGCGATCGCGGAACGGCGCAGCACCCCGGCACGACTGAACATCGCCAACGAGCTGATCGAGATGTTGTTCTCCACGCTGTGGTCGAGGAAGAGGCCCTGCTCCTTGCGGTTCTCCGGCAGCATCGCAATTCCGGAGGCAATCGCCTGACTGGGATTCTCGTGCCGGACCTCGACGCCGCGGACGCGCACGGACCCGGACGTCGTACGGTCCGCGCCGAAGACAAGCCGCGCCAGCTCGCTGCGGCCGGAACCGATCAGCCCCGCCAGGGCTACGACCTCGCCTGCGTGGACCACGAGGTCGACAGGGCCGACGTCGCGACCAGTGAGTCCGTCGAGCTCCAGCACCGGTTCAGCTGCCTGTCCACGTTCAGGGCTGTAGAGGTCGTTCAAGGGTCGCCCCACCATCAGGCGGACCACGTCCGAAGGGCTGATCTCGTCGCGCTCCCGAGTGGCCACGAGCGCACCGTCACGGAAGACCGTGACCCGGTCCGCAAGCTGCCAGACCTCCTCCATGCGGTGTGAGATGTAGACGATGCCGACGCCCGCGTCTCGACGTTGGTCGATGACCTCATAGAGCTGCCTTGCCTCGGTGAGCGACAAGGCGGCGGTGGGCTCGTCCATCACGAGGATGCGTGCGTTCTCACTGACTGCACGCGCAATCTCCACCATCTGCTGCATGCCGACGCTGAGTTCGCCAAGGCGACGACGCGGATCTATCCGGGCACCGACGACGGCCAGCTTCGCGCGCGCCTGCTGCTGCAGTGCGGCTCGGTCCAGCCCGCCCCACCGCTTGCGGGGTTCTCGACCCAGGGCGAGATTCTCCGCAACCGTCATCGCCGGAACCGTGCTCAGCTCCTGATGGATGATTGCTATCCCGTGAGCGGCAGCGTCCGCCGGCGAGGTGATCTCGACCTCGATGCCGTCGATCAGGACACGGCCCGCATCGCGCTGGACGTTGCCGGCCAGAATCTTCATCAACGTGGACTTGCCCGCGCCGTTCTCTCCCATCAGGGCGTGCACTTCTCCTGCTCTCAGGTCGAAGTCCACCCCGTCGAGGGCACGCGTCGCACCGAAGGTCTTGGTCACGCCCTCCAGGCTGAGAAGCGGCCGGTCAGGTCCGGTCAATACATCGGTCGACATCATCAGTCCTCCTCCTCTGCGTTGCAGCAGTGGTGGGGGACCTGGAACAGGTCCCCCACCACGGCGTCACCAGCCGGCGTACTCGCCGACGTTCTCGCGCGTGACGAGCTCACTGGGAATGAGGACCGTCGTTTCCTCCGGCTCCTCGCCCTTGACGATCTGCTGAGCGACCTCGACGGCCTGCCTCACCATCTCGGCCGGGTTCTGAGTCGCCGTACCGATGAACGGCGAACCTGCGCGCTTCAGCTCAGAGACAGCCTCCGGGCTGCCGTCCACGCCAGTCACCTTGATCTGGGAGTTTCGCTTTGCCTGCTCGACGGCAAGGACAGCACCCAGCGCCGAAGGGTCGTTCATGCCGAAGATCCCCTGAACGGTCTTGTTCGCGGTCAACATGTCGGTGGTCACCGCGAGGCCCGAGGCGCGATCGTTCTTCGAGGCTTGCTGTCCCACGATCTTGATGCCGGGGAACTTCTTGGCCACCGTCTTGCAACCCTGGATCCGGTCGATGATGGTCTGGATCGGCGTTCCGTCGACAAGCAGGACGTTGCCCTTGCCCCCCATTTGCTCGAACAGGAAGGTGCAGGACTTCTCCCCGGCTTGTACGGCGTTCGTCATGATGACGGCGTCCGCCCCCTTGGCCGGGGTGTCCACAGCGATCACGATGATGCCGGCCTTCTTGGCTCGGAGGATCGCGGGCTCGATCCCGTCCTGGTCCACCGCACTGACCACGATCAGGTCCATCCCCTGCTGGATAAATGCATCGATCTGGTTGTTCTGGTTGCTCAGGTCCAGCTGGGCGTCCTGGGTGTTCTCGGATGCGCCGATCTTCTTCGCTGCGTCCTTCGCCCCTTTGTCCATGGCCGAGAAGAACGGGTTCGACATGTCCTGGACCATCAGCCCGATCTTCTCGATCGTCTTTGGGCCCTCGCTCTGCTCGTCGCCCGAGCTGACGGCTGAGCATCCGGCCAGCGCGAGGCTGCTCAGGGCAATGAGCGACACCGCAGCGTGCTTGGTGAAATGCATCTTCACGTGGTCTCCTTGTTCGGTCGGCTGTTCGTGAGCCTCTGACCGCTGTCGAACAGTCGTACTTGTGGTGTGTGTGTTTTCGTTTGACGCATAGACCCGGGCGCGTCGCATGCCTCGCGCGATTCGAGCGCGGGACATGCGGCCGTCGGGACTTCCCGATCAGGCCTGAGGGTCAACAGCCGCATGACTCCCGGATGATCAGGGAGGAGCCCACCTCCCGTCGGTCGTCTTCCTCGTACCTGGGGGTTGGCGGTCGGCCTTCACGCTCGTCACGGATCTGCTCATCGATGATCCGGGTGAGGATCTCCGCCGCGCTGACACCGATCGCCTCGCTGTCCTCGTTGAGAACCGTGAGCGGTGGGCGCAGCATCCCCGCCCAGGGGAACTCGTCGTACCCCACGAGCGCGATGTCCTGAGGCACCCGCAGTCCGCGTTCGGCAAAGACCTGCAGCGCTCCGTGCAGCATCGGGATGTTGCTTGCGATCACCACGTCGGGCAACTCCGCGACGGACTCGAGGTGCGACGTCAACGCGGTACGTGCGGAAACCGTGTCGTTCTCGCTCTCCACGAGCTCCAGCTCGGCCCCATGCGTCGCCGCCGCATGGCGGATGCCGCGCTCACGCTCGCGTCTGGTTGACCAACGCGGCGGGTAGGCCAGGAAGAGCCAACGCCCGTAGCCATGGCTGGAGAGGTGCTCCCCCACGCTGAGGCTGGCTGAGAAGTTGTCGGTGCGGATCGCAGCGACGTCGGTTTGGTCAACCGGCGCGTCGGAGTCGACGAACACCATCGGGATGTCCCACTCGCGCAACAGCTTCGCGTTCTCCGAGGTCAGCGTCAGCGTGGAGATGACGCCGGCGGTCCGTGACTGGATGAGCTCTTGGACGATGGCGTCCTCCACGGCACTGTCGTAGACCCCCTCGATCGCGACGTCCGCAATCACCGCTGACCTGCCGGAGGCACGCAACGTGCGCTGCACACCGGCCATCAGGTCGATGTAGTAGTAGTTCGAGGTGCTCGCTGTGATCACGGCCACCGAGCTGCGCGTGTTGCGGCGGAGCTCCTGGGCGGCGCGGTTGGGTACGTAGCCGAGCTCTCTCGCTGCCTGCTGCACCAGAGCCCTGCTCTGTTCGGAGACTCCCTCCGAGTTGCTGAGCGCGCGCGACACCGTGAAGAGCGAGAGGCCGCTGGCCGCCGAGACCTCGCGCAGTGTGGGTCGACGCTTCACGGGGCTCCTAAACGTTATGGCTAAACGGTTAGGACACCTTACGAAGTGATGGTGGTCACGTCAAGAGCCGGGACGTCCGGCTGAGTCAGCGGCGTGAGGCCGGGCGACGTGCCGACCTCGCCATGCCGAGCAGCTCCTGGGCGTGCGCCATCGCCGTGTCCGACTCCTCCATGCCGGCGAGCATCCGGGAGAGCTCCTGCACCCGCCCGGCGTCGTCGAGCGTGTCGAGGCCCGAGGTGGTGACGCTTCCGTCGCTGGACTTGCGTACGACGACATGGCAGTCCGCGAACGCAGCGACCTGGGGCAGGTGCGTCACCACGAGCACCTGGGCCGACCTGGCCAGAGCTGCCAACCGGCGCCCGATCTCGACTGCCGCGCGCCCACCGACGCCGGCGTCCACCTCGTCGAAGACGAAGGTGGGGACGGGTCTGGTGTCGGCGAGTGCGACCTCGATGGCCAGCATCACCCGCGAGAGCTCACCACCGGAGGCGCCCTTGGAGAGCGCCCGCTGCTCGGAGCCGGTGTTCGCCGCGAGGAGCAGTTCGACGTCGTCGACGCCGGTGGCCGTGAACCGCCAGCGTCCTCCGTCGATCTCCAGGCCCGACTCGTCCGCGACCCGGTCGAGCCGGACGTCGAACCGGGCGTGTGGCATCGACAGCTGGTGCAGCTCGCCGGTGACCACGCCCGCCAGTCGCTCACCGGCCCCGGCTCGTTGGCGTGAGAGCTCACCGGCGTGGTCGGCCAACGCGCTGCGCAACTGCTCCCGTTCGGCGCGGAGCTCCTCGATGCGCTCGTCGGAGCCGTCCAGGCTGAACAACCGCTCCGCCGAGACCCGTGACCACTCGAGGACCTCATCGACCGTCTCGCCGTACTTCCTGGTGAGCGCGCTCAGCGCCGAACGCCTCTCGGACACGGCAGCGAGACGGGCTGGGTCGGTCTCCACACTGGTGGAGTACGACGCCACGTCGGCCGCCACGTCGGCCAGCAGATAGCTGACCTCGGCGACCCGGTCGGCGAGCCCGGCCACCTCGGGGTCGTGCTCGCGGACGCTCTCCAGCGCCCGGCGTGCGCCAGCCAGCGCACCGAGCGCGTCGGGCGAGTCCCGGTCGGAGGACAGCGCCTCGCGAGCGCTCTCCGCTGCGGTGCGCAACGTGTCGGCGTACCCCAGCCGCGACTCCTCGGTCGCAAGCGACGCCTCCTCACCGGGCTGCGGGTCGACCGCCCCGATCTCCTCCAGGCCGAGCCGGAGCACGTCCGCCTCACGCGCTCGCTCCCGCGCCGAGCCGAGGACCTCCCGCAGCTCCTCCTCGACCACGCGCAGGCGGTGGAACGAGTCGCGGTAGCGCCCGAGGACCTCCGTCAGCGGGGCACCCGCGTAGGCGTCGAGGGCGTCGCGTTGCGCCTCGGGCTTGAGCAGCCGGTGCTGGTCTGACTGGCCGTGCACCGCCACGAGCGCGTCACCCACGCGCGCCAGCGCTGATGCCGGGACCGATGCGCCACCGAGGAAGGCGCGGGACCGACCCTCGGCCGAGACCTGGCGACCCAGCAGCAGCTGTCCGGCCTCGACCTCACCGCCGTGCTCGTCGGCGATCGCCGCGAGCTCGGGGTCGGCCCGGACCAGACCCTCCACGCGTGCGGCTCGCGCACCAGTGCGCACGGCGCCTGTGTCGGCGCGACCCCCGAGCAGCAGCCCGAGAGCCGTGACCAGCATGGTCTTTCCGGCCCCGGTCTCGCCGGTGATCACCGTGAGTCCCTCACCGAGCTCGAGGACCGACTCGTCGATCACCCCGAGCGAGCTGATCCGGATCTCCTCGATCACCTCAGTGCTCCGCGGTGGGACTGTCGATGCGCCGGCGTCGCTCGGCAGCGGCACCACGCCAGCCCTCGACCGGCAGGCCGAACTTGGCCACCAGACGGTCGGTGAAGGGCGCCTCGTGGAGCCGCACCAGCCGCACCGGGTTCTGCCCTCGGCGTACCTCGATCCGGGCCCCGGGCGGCAGGTCGACGGTGCGCCGTCCGTCGCACCAGAGCACACCCGCGCCCTCGGTCTGCGCCAGCACCTCGACGGCGAGCACCGACGTCGGGGCCACCACCATCGGCCGGGCGAACAGGGCGTGCGCGCTGATCGGCACCATCAGCAGTGCCTCCACGCCCGGCCACACGATCGGTCCGCCGGCGCTGAAGTTGTACGCCGTCGATCCTGTCGGCGTCGCGCAGACCACTCCGTCGCAGCCGAACCTGCTCAGTGGCCGCCCGTCGACCTCGACGACCACCTCGAGCATGCGTTGCCGGGCTGCCTTCTCGACGCTGGCCTCGTTCAGCGCCCAGGTGGTCTCGACGAGCTCCTTGTCGCGGTAGACCGACACGTCGAGGGTCAGCCGCTCCTCGCTGGAGTACTTCCGCTCGACGACCAGCTCGATCATCTTCTCGACGTCCTCGCTCTCGGCCTCGGCGAGGAAGCCGACGTGACCGAGGTTGACGCCGAGCAGTGGCGTGGACGTCCCGTGGGTCAGCTCCGCGGCGCGCAGGATGGTCCCGTCGCCGCCGATGACCAGGGCCAGCTCGCACTCCGTCGGCCCCGCATCTGCGGCTGTCACGGTCTCGACGCCGTGGCCGGCCGGGAGCTCCAGCTCCTTGGCCTCGTCCTCCAGCATCCGCACGGTGAGCCCGTGGCCGGACAGGGACGACACCACGGCGCGCGCCACCTCGCGCGCGTCCTCGCGACCCGTGTGGGTCAGCAGGAGGATGCGCCGCACGGCATCCGGGGTCGGGCTGGTCACGGGTTCACCTTCTCACCCGGCACCCCCAACGACGCGGAACGGGCCACCTCCGCCTCGACCGCGTCCCGTCCGATCTCCGGCGGACCCGCCCGGAGCCACAGGAAGAACTCGACGTTCCCCGACGGCCCGGGCAGCGGGCTGGTCGTGACGGCTCGCGCCCCCCAGCCCCGGCGTCCACCGGACTCGGCGATGGCCGTCACCGCGTCGGCACGGTGGCCGAGGTCGCGGACCACCCCACCCTTGCCGAGCCGGTCCTTGCCCACCTCGAACTGCGGCTTGACCATCAGCACGAGGTCCCCGTCGGGGACGGTCACGGAGATCAGTGCATCGAGCACGAGGCCCAGGGAGATGAACGAGAGGTCACCGACGACCAGGTCCACCGGACCCCCGATCAGCTCGGTGTCGATCTCGCGGACGTTGGTGCGGTCGAGCACGCGCACCCGCGGGTCGTTGCGCAGGGCCCAGACCAGCTGGCCGTAGCCAACGTCCACGGCCACCACCTCCTGCGCGCCCTCCCGGAGCAGCACGTCGGTGAACCCGCCGGTGGAGGCTCCGGCGTCCAGGCAGCGACGGCCGCTCACCTGCAGGCCGGCCGGCTTGAAGGCCTCGAGCGCGCCGACGAGCTTGTGGCCACCCCGGCTGGCGAAGTCAGGGTTGGATGAGTCCTCGCGGACGACGAGGTCGGAGTCGGTGGTCACGCCCGTCGCGGGCTTGGTCGCCACTGCCTTGTTGACGCTGACCCTCCCCGCGGCGATCAGCTCCGTGGCGTGCTCCCGTGAGCGGGCCAGCCCCCGGCGTACCAGTTCGGCGTCCAGCCGGAGTCGCCGAGGCGGCACGATCAGTCCCGGTCGGCTGCCCGGGAGTCGACGCCGTTGTCCTGGCCGGCGCCGACGAGGGTACGCCGCAACGACTCGTGGGCCCGCTCGAAGACGGCGACGTGCTCGGCCACCGGAAGGTCGTCGAGTCGGGACAGCGACGCGACGACTGCATCGACGTCGTCCTGGCCGGTGCCCTGGACCTCGGGGATGGTCGCGGGCTCCTCGCGCTCGCCGAAGATGGGGTTCACGAAGGGGTCGCT